>CAWDCH010000013.1:0-488316 GCA_963800785.1 Vicinamibacteria bacterium | reverse complement strand
ATCGGCACTTTATACCGCCGTATGCCATCATGCCGGGCATGAAGCGCTCGGCCGGCATTGCGGCACTCGGGTTCGTGCTCGGATTCGCGATCGGCACTGGAGCACAGGGGCCGATTCATCGGTTCGATGGGACGCCGGTCACGGCCGACGACATCAATCGTCAGGCGCGGCGGATGATGGCAGAGGCTAACGTTCGCGGATTGGCCATGGCTGTGATCGACGATGGTCAGGTCGCCTTTGTGCAGTCGTGGGGACACCGGAACGTCGCTGCCAACCTGCCGCTTCAGACGGATACGATCATGTACGGTGCGTCGCTGACGAAGCTCGTGTTTGCGTACCTGGTGATGCAGCTGGTCGACGAGGGCGTCGTCGATCTCGACCGACCGATCGAGCGCTATCTTCCAAAGCCGTTGCCTGAATACGCGTTCTATCAGGCGCTTCAGGGCGACGAACGCTGGCGCCGACTGACGCCACGCATCCTCCTCAGTCACACCAGCGGGCTCGCCAACTTCGCGTTTCTCGAGCCCGACGAAAAGATGCGGCTGCACTTCGATCCCGGCTCGCGATATGCCTACTCTGGCGAGGGCATCACCCTCCTGCAGTTCGTGCTGGAGACCGGATTAGGGCTTGATGTGGGCGCCGAGATGCAGCGACGAATCTTCGATCGCCTCGGGATGACACGCACCAGCATGAAGTGGCGCGAGGACTTCGCGGGGAATCTGGCGGATGGCTATCGGAGCGACGGCGGATTCGAGCCCCACGACCGGCGCAGCCGGGCACGTGCTGCGGGATCGATGGACACGACGATCGCGGACTTTTCAAAGTTCGTGGCCGCGTTGGCACGCGGTGACGGTATTTCGCCTCGAGCTCGTGCCGAGATGGTGAGACCGCAGATTGCCATTCACACGCCCACGCAATTTCCAACGCTGGCAGAGGGCCGGTCGGCGGAGATGAATGCCATAGGACTGTCGGCAGGTCTCGGCGTCGTGACGTTCGAGGGCCCATTCGCACACGCGTTCTTCAAGGGGGGCCACAACGACACCACGGGAAACCAGGCCATTTGCGTCGAACCTGGCCGCCGGTGCGTTGTGTTCTTGTCGAACGATGTGCGCGCCGAAAGTCTTTACCAACGCCTGACCGACGCAACGCTGGGAGATCCCGGTATGCCGTGGTCGTGGGAGAGCTACGAGCCGTACGATCGCCTGCGTCCGGCCGGTCGTTAGCGAGCCTGGCTAGCGCAGCGTCGGCGTCGCGACGTCACACGAGTCGATGAGCCTCAGGAGCTGAGCACTCGACACGGGCTTGCCGACGAAATGGTTCATGCCGGCGCGCAGACACGCGTCACGATCCTGGTCCATGGCATGAGCCGTCATCGCGATGATGATGACGCCACCTGGACGGGATGTGGCGAATATCGAGTTCGGGGGTGCGGTCGCCCGATTCTCGGCGACGAACCGTTCGCGCGCGCGGATGGCTTCGGTCGTCTCGATCCCATTCATCTCGGGCATTTGCACGTCCATGAGGACGATGTCGAACCGCTCCCGGTCCAGCGCGCTGAGCGCTTCGAGACCCGTCCGCGCGGCAAACGCGGCATGCCCGGCCTTCTTCAGAATGGTCTCGACGAGCCGCAGATTGACCGGGTTGTCTTCGACGACCAGTACTCGGCGAGCCATCGTCGATGCCACGCTGGTGGCAGGAACGGCGGCGGCTGATGCAGTCATTGCCGCGCCCGTCGGCAGCGAGAAGTGGAACGTCGATCCACGACCGGGTTCACTGTCGACGTCGAGAACGCCGCCCATCAGCTTGACCAACTGCAGGCAGATGCTCAGCCCGAGGCCGGTGCCGCCGTAACGACGCGAGATCGAGCCGTCAGCCTGCGCGAACGGCTCGAAGATCACGGATATCTTGTCGCTCGGAATGCCGATGCCGGTGTCGCGGACCAGGATCCGCAACATCTGACCGCTTGGGTCGTCGGCATCCGGAATCAATTCGAGCGTCACGCTTCCCTGTTCCGTGAACTTGATGGCATTCCCGATCAAGTTCACAAGGATCTGGCGCAGTCGCGCGCCGTCTGTCGTGATGACTGCTGGCACCGCGGGATCGACGCGCCGCTCGAGCGCCAGGCCCTTCTGCCGAGCCTGCAGCTCAAAGGATTGGATGACGGCATCCACCAGTACGCGCGCTTCGACGGGCTCAGGCCGAATTTCCAGGCGTTGCGCTTCGATCTTCGAGAAGTCGAGGATGTCGTCGATCACGCTGAGCAGCGATTGCGCAGAGAAATGCGCGAGCTCCACGTACTCCCGCTGCTCGGCGTCGAGCTCGGTCTGGAGGGCCAGCTCCGTCATGCCAAGCACACCGTTCATCGGAGTGCGGATCTCGTGGCTCATATTCGCCACGAACTCGGACTTGGCCTTGCTGGCCGCCTGTGCCGCTTCCGCGAGCTCCTGGCTCCGCGCGATCGCGACTTCGAGCTGCTGATTCGTCGCTTCGAGACGTTGATTCGCCTCCACCGCATGCGTCCGGGCGGCATCGATTTCGGCGAGCTGCGACCGAATCGCCTTGGTCTGCACGCGTACGCGGCGGCGCAGCATCGCCACCCACGCGAAGCCCCCAAGCGTGAGCGCTGTCAGGACCGCTACCAGGCTCAGCACTCGCGACCGCGTCCACGGGGACGCGGCTTTCACCACGAACACGTCATTACTCGACCGCAGCAGAACCCGGAACCCGGACATCTCGTCGGCACGATTGGTCTCGACGCGACAGATGCCAGTGATTCGGAGACGGCTTTCGTTGCGAATGCTGCGCAGACGATTGGGAACACCCGACGGTAGTTGCGCAGTGAAGATGGTCTTACCTTCCTGCAGGAACAGCGTCGTCTCGGCGCCGCGATTCACTTGGTCGAGCAGCGTGCCTTCCAGCTGCACGAGCTCGGCTTCGTACGCGCCATTCATGGCCTGGCCCACCGAGACGACCGATGGCCTTGCCTCTTCGACCCGACCTGGATGCCGGCGAACGAGGGCCTCGGTGAGCGCTGCTGCGGTCCCGCTGATGATTGGAAATCCGATAACCTCAACCGCTTCACCTGGCTTGACGTCGGTGCCCTCCGCCAGCTGGATCTCGACCCCACCGGTGTCGTCCGTCACCCAAACGCGATCATCCGGGTAGTTGAGCGTCACGACACCACGCAGACGCACGCGATTGCCGTCGGAGTCGTTGTGCAGAAGGTTCAGGAGCGCATCGGCCTTCGCCAGCGGCGCTTCCCACGGGCGATCCGTCGGAGGATCGATGACGGTGACGTCGCCCGGCGACGGCACGTACAACATGGCACCCGACCAACGATGCCGATTCCACATGCTCTCGACGATGCCGCGCAGCCGCACGCGCGCATTGACCATCTTCACGCCTGCCGCCGGAGACAGGCCACGGACCTGTGCGAGCAGTGCAAAGCCTCCGGTCCCGAGATCCAGTTCCACGGTGGTCGAATTGTCGCGAGCGCGCCGCACGACGCCCTGCAGCTCCACCCAATGAGGCTCGTAGCGCTCCCGCATCACGGCGTCGGCCGATACGGGTCTGGCTGGCGGCAGCGGCCCGTGGCCTGTCACCTCGATTTTGCTGGCATCGACGAACACAGACCGGATCGAGGATCCCGTGTTGCCTTCGAGAACGATGTAGTCGCCGGCTTGCATCCGTGCCGCATCATCCGGCGCGTAGACGAAGAGCGGCGATTGGCCGTCGAATACGTACACCGTCGAAGTCGGCCCCTGGTGCGGGTCTGTGTAGAGCACCTGCGCTTGTATCTGTACTGGATAAGGCAGTTGTTGCGCGGCCGCCTTCCACTGCCTGATCTCCTCGACGCACGTAAACTGCAGGGTCGGCGCCGCGACGACACGGTCACCCTTGACGAGCCCGACGAGACTGTCATCCAGGAGCGTGCTCGAGCCTTCTTTAGCCGGGAAGCCAACGGCTTCCACGTCATCGCCCGGTGTGACTCGAATGATGTCGGTCGATCGAACGAGGATCGACGACTGGCCGTCCCCTATCGTCAGGAGTGCGGCCGAATCCATTTTCTGAACGCGACCGCGCACACGAATCGCTGGCTGATACTCCTTCGTTCCGACGAGTGCGCCGACGCCCCCGAGCGCTGTGAGCGGCGTGACTTCGGCACCTGCGCTGGGCGTCACGACTTCCATCGTGTTGAGATTGGGCACGAAAATGCGGCGCTCGACCAGACGATCCTTGACGTTGTACGCACCGCCGAGCACGCCGCGGATGCGGAGCCGCGAGCCCTTCAGCGGAAGTCTGCCGCTCCGGATGTCGGCAACGAGTGCCACGAAGCGTATGTCGCCCCTGACGAGTTCCAGCGTGGCCCGAGCTTGCGTATGCTGCGATCGGCGGAGCATGCCTTCGACTTCCACCCATTGGCTGTCGGCAACGCCATCGCGGTATTGGGCGGGAGCAAGCGGGATAGGGACCGGCAGCGCGCCGACGCCTCTGCGTTCGAGCGTTGCGTTCTCGATGATCCGCTCGCGCCGGCCGTGTCCGGTCACGCCAGTCACTCGGACGCGATCGCCGACCTTCAATGCCGGTCGGATCTTGAGGCTGTCGATGTAAACGCCCGCCGTCGCATCCTGCACGAATGTGACGTGCATTTCGGGGTCGAAGGCGGTGATCACTGCGTCCGGCAGCAGTACCGGGCGCCTTTCTTCGGCTTCAGATGGCGAGAGGTTGAGGATGGCCCGAGCGGTCGTCACCGGACCGGGCTGTAATGGCGACGGCCTGCGGGGCAGGCTCAGGGCTACCAGGCCCACGAGAACCGCCCCACTGGCGAGTGCGAGTACAGACCGCCACCGAGTCATCGCCGACCTATTCATCGGCCCGGGAGTTCCAAAACTGCAGATTTTTCCGCCTTTTTGCTCGCCAATGGGACAATTTGGCTCAACGCGGCGACGTCTGCGCGGCCTGCTCCAGCGCCTGCGCCGCACGCTGGGCGCGATCCCCCGCGGTTTGATCGAGCCGGGCGGCGCGAGCACGCGCCTCATTTAGAAGGCTCGTGGCGTTGCCCGCACGCTCCGCGCCGGCGGTATCGCCGGCGGCCTCCAACCGCAGCCGGACTTGGTCGGAAGCGGCTCGGGCCGCTTCGAAGTGCCCGGCGGCGGCGCCGAAGTTCAACTTCTGCAATTCGACGCTGCCAGCGTAAGTCTCCCGTCTCGCGTCCGAGAGCAGTAGCCGGCGCTCGACCAGTGCGAGCCGCTCCTCAGCCGCCCACCGTCCGCGAGCTCCCCAGAGAAAGCCGAGCGCCAGGATGGTAATGGCGGCGAGAACTCCGATTACAACCAGCTTGAGGTGGCGCATCGTTATCTCCTCGGCTCATGAATGGTCACAATCTCAGAGTCCCTTCCCCCAGGACGATCTGTATGTCTCCAACATTTGTGCCGGTCGGCCCAGTAACAATGAGGTCCCTGAGACCAGAGAAAAAGGTCCACGCATCATTCGCGTCCAACGCGCGGCTGGCACTGAGCCCCAAGGCCACGCCGCGATCCAGCGTGGTCTCATCGGCGAGCGCGCCCGCGGCGTCCGTCGGACCGTCGATGCCGTCGGTGCCCACACTTGCTATCATCAATGGCCCGCCGCGGCGAGCAAGGGCCGTCACCAGTGCCAGCACGAACTCCTGATTGCGGCCACCCTTGCCGTCTCCAATGACGGTCACCGTCGTCTCCCCATAGGACAGCAGGCACGTCCGACCAGTGCCGGTTTGGAGCATCGACTCCACCCACATCAGATGATCGGAGGCCGCGACTCGAGCCTCGCCGATCACGGGCTCCCCGCGCGTCTCTACAGAGTAGCCCAGGGCCCGCGCGGCGTCGGCTGCACCCTCCAGCGAGAGGCGTGCGGATCCGATGACCGTGGTCGCGACGCGCTCGAACAATGCCGATCCGGGCTTGGGCGTCTCCTGCTCCAGTCCGGCGGCCCCCCGTTCCAGGTGCACTACCACGGAGTCGGGCAAGGCTCCGCGACCCCCATACTGCTCGATGGTTGCGAGCGCGTCGGCGAACGTCGAATGGTCTGCAACGGTCGGACCCGACCCAATGACAGCGGGGTCGTCCCCTACCACGTCTGACAGCAGCCACGCGATCACCCGGCCTGCACAGGCGGCCGCGAGGCGGCCACCCTTTATCGCGGACAGGTGCTTTCGCACGGTATTGAGAGCCCGAATATCGGCGCCCGCTGCCATCAATCGTCGGGTCACCTGCTGCTTGTCTTCGAGGGTGACGTTTGGCACGGGCAGCGTCATGAGCGCTGACGCGCCGCCCGACACGAGGACTACGAGCGTGTCCAGCGGGCCGACAGTCCGGGCGAGGTCGAGGGCCGCCCGGCCTCCGGCCAGGCTCCGTGCGCCCGGGACGGGATGGTCCGCTGGCTGCCACCGGAGCGGAGCCGATAACGAGTCGGCGAGGTGCGATCCGACGACCAGCCCGTCAACGAGCAGTCCCGGACGCGCGTCGACGAACGCCGCGGCCATCGCCGGGGCTGCCTTGCCAATGGCGAGCAGGAACGTCTTCCCAGGAGGAATGACATCGAATCGCCCGGCCGAGAGGCGGACGATGGTCGAGGGGGTCGCGGCGCGGATCGCAGCGTCCGCGATGGCCAACAAATCGCGTCGACGGGCGGCGCGCGAATCCTTCAGTGGAGATTCTTGGGATCGGACCAAGCCGAAAGGCCGGTCAGAACGTCGAACTTCTTGAGAAGCCGGCTGACGACCTGACTGCAGTCCTGCTGCCGGCACAACGTCTCGATGCGGCCCATCACCTTCGTGAGGGCGGCTTCGACCTCAGCACGCGCGCACTCGGAATAGCAGTCCCGTTGCGCCTCGAGGCAACGTCGATGCTTCAGAAACTCTTCGCGATAGAAATCGGCGAGACTGCCTGAGGTGGATGCCCCCGACGGCCGTTCGTCCGTCAATGATCGAGGCATCCGCAATCTGGAAACAACGAAGTGGTCCAGAAATTATTCGCCTTGGAAACGTGTACACCCAGTCTAGTGCGGCGCCAACGCTAGTGTCAACGCATTAGCTGCCCTGGCACAGCCAGCAGGGGCTCACCGTGCCCCGCGAGCCGCCAAAACTCCCCCCAGACACCCGATCGCGCCACCTCCCAGCACCAGACCGACGACGGTTGTGACCGGAAGAAACGCGAGCGTCCCCGCGTCGACGATGCCCGTGGTTTGTGCCACCAACGGTCCCCTCCAGGCGGCAAATGAGGCCCAGAGGAGGGCTGTCGCGACAAGAGCGCCGATGATGCCGAGGATCGTTCCCTCCATGATGAAGGGCCCGCGGATGTAGGACAGCGGCGCCCCTACCAGCTGCATGATCTCGATTTCCTGGCGCCGGGCAAACAATGTCAGGCGTACCACGCTCATCACCGTCACGCAGGACGCTACAACTATCAACCCCGCCAGCACGAGCCCGGCCGTGCGCGCGACGGCGACGACGCGCGCCAGGCGGTCCAGCCAACGGCGGTCGTAGCGCACGTCGCTGACGCCAGGCAGCGCTCTCACCCGCTCGGCGAGGGCCTCGACCTGCGGGTGCTGCGCCCGCTCCGGGCGAATCCGGACGTCGTACGACGCCGGCAAGGGATTGCTTGGCAGCGAGCGGGCCGAGGCCGCCAGATCCGGAAACTGCACACTGAAACGCCGCAGCGCTTCTGCCTGCGTCACGTACGAGTGCCCAGTTACCACTCCGCTGGCGGTGAGCGCGCGCTCGACGGTGCGGCGGTTCTCCGGCGTCGCGCTCTCGTTGAGATACACCGACAGTTCCGCCGTAGCGCTCCACCGCTCGAGAATCCGTGATGCATTACTTCCCGCCAGCAGGAACAACCCGAGGACGAGCAGGCTTACGGCACTGGTGCCGGCGGCAAGGATCGACGCCGCTCGACGGCGCCACAAGCTGCGGGCCGCCTCCTCGACGAAATACGACAACGCCCTCACTGGCCCTCGATGATGCGGCCCTGTTCGAGGGCGATGGTGCGGCGGGCCACGCGGCGAATCAGCTCGCGATCGTGTGTCGCGACGAGCACCGTCGTACCACTGGCATTGATGTCACGAAACAGGTTCATGATGTCGAGCGCGAGGTCGGGATCGAGGTTGCCGGTCGGCTCATCTGCCAGCACCAGCGCGGGATCGTTGATCAGCGCGCGGGCCACCGCGACACGCTGCTGTTCGCCGCCCGAGAGCTCGAGTGGAAACGCGTTCATGCGGTGCTGAAGTCCCACCCATTTCAGTACCTGAAAAGCCTTCCGACGCTGGATCGCAATCGGCTGGCCCAGGACGCGGGGAACGAAGGTGATGTTCTCGTACACGGTCCGCGTAGGAATCAGCTTGAAGTCCTGAAACACGAAGCCGACCGTACGTCGATAGGTCTGCACCTGCGACGCATTCATTTTCGACAGGCTGCGACCGTTGACGATTAGCTGGCCGGCATTCGCCACTTCCTGCCGCAGGAGCAGGCGAAGCAGGGTGGACTTGCCGGCGCCGCTCGGGCCGGTGAGAAAGACGAACTCGCCCTTGCCGATCGACAGGTTCAAATCGTGCAGCGCGTACACGCCGCGCGCGTACATTTTCGAGATGTTCTTGGCTTCAATCACCGAGGTTTGTTCCGACGGCCGGCCGCGAGTCTAGCAGCCCGTCGAGAAACCGCCAAGCGGCAACCAACCGAACGACTCGGACAGTGGCACTCACGGCACGAGCTCCAGGCGCAGGCGGCCAAAGCCGGCGGCGATGTCGACCGCGACCACAATCTTCCTCCTATCGTCGCTGATCCAGACGGTGCTCTGAATCGGGTCGCGGCGAGGCACGCGCTCGACGATCGTCGGCTCGAGCCGGATGGCGTCGATCCGTCGTCCCTCGAGCGTGACCGGTTCGCGCCGCACAACCTTGATCTGCACAATCAGGTTTCGGCCGCCGTCGTTGACCGGAGCCGTGATTTCCTCGCCGTTGGCAAGCGCCTGAGTCCGGACATAGAACAGCATCGTCAGGGCATCACGCGTGGCCGCAGGGATTCGGAACGGGACTGGCGGCTCGGGAGAGTCCGGGGGACCGATCCGGACCACGCCCGACAGGGCGTCGAAGCGGTAAACGCGATCGAGGCTCCGGCGACCTTCGCGAAGCGACCGCCGATGTGTGCGCGGCAGCAGGTCGACGCCGGCCTCTGTTTCGAAACGGTCTCGCGCTTCGAAGAACCTCGCCATCCAGGGTGCGGTCTCCGCCGTCGCGATGAAGCGATAGGCCACGTCGGTGGAACGGCCCTTCTCGACCTCGAGCGTGATCTTACCTGCGGCGAGATCGACTGGGCCGCCGATCCACTTGACGGCGTACTCGAGGCGCTCGGGCGCGATAAACGGCGCTCGTCCAGGCGGTGGGGGCGGTGGTGGCGCGGGCGGCGCAAGACGTGCTTCGACCTCCGGCGTCCACACGACTTCGTATACGACGGTGCTCTCGAATCGCGCCCGAGCGATCAGCGGCGTTCCCGCCGTCCCGATCACTCCCCGGGCCGCGGCCTCGGGCGACACGGATTCCGGCAGTAGCGACGGCGCCACCACGAATCGCACACCGAAGTCGCGCAGCGTCCACAGCGCGTCGGCGGACGGAAACGCGCTGAGGACATCCACAAGGGCCGGGTAGAACGACGGGCGTTGGCCCGAGTATCCGTTCAGGATCGGGCGACCGTGCTGGAGTGAATCGACCATCCCGAGAGTGTTCCGACGATCGTTCGTCAGGGGCAGATACAGTACAGCGCCCTCGGCACGCTGCGAGGCGAGCCATTGGCCTACAGCGGTCGTCTTTGGCGGACGATCAACGAGCGACAAGGGCATCGTCGCGTACTCGACGCACAACGCGATCAGCGCGATGCGAACCGCCCAGACGCCAATCCCCTTCGCGGTTTCGAGGCGGGTCGCGCCGAGCGCCGCGAGCAGCCCGAGCGCGAGCATGACGAGTACGGCAAACCGGGACGGCGCGCGCACTGCCTGAAATCCGAAGACGTACTGATGGAACGTCGCGTAGACCGGTCGGATGCCGTCCGGACCGAGAGACAGGACAGCCGCAAGGGCCGCAAGTGCCAGCATGGTCCACGCGACCGGCCATGTGGCGTGACGCCTGGTCGAGAGAAATCCGACAAGCGCCAGCAACAGCAGCATCCCTCCGGGGAACAGGCTCTGTTCAACGCCCTCCAATCGACCGGACACCTCGCGGCCAGCGGCGTCGCGAAACGTCAGGACGTGCGTCCGCCCGTACAACCAATTCGTTTCCGGAACTTGCGCGTAGCTCCGGACGACGGCGGCGTGGCGACTGGCTTCATACAAGTTCCGAGCAAACCCCTCGTCACGCTGAATCCGCCAATACGGCCAGACGATGGGCGCGACCACCACGGCTCCGACCATCGCGGCCAGAGCGAGCCGTGACAGAAGGCGCGTGCTCCGCAGGCGGCCGGTACTCACCCCGAGACCGATGACACTGACGGCAATCGCCAGCACCGCCATTACGCCGTAGTAGAGCGATGACAGGGTTTGCAGCGCAGTGAAAACACCCAGCGAGACGGCGTCGCGACGGCGAGCGCCGGCGACCAGTCGATGCGCGGACAGGAGGACGAGCGGCAGGAAGTACAGCGCCTGCAGCTGCAGGTGGATCAGGTGCGACATTCGATACGGCCAGAACGCCCATGCGAACCCCGCGATCGCGGCGCCGGTATGCGAAGAACCGAGCCCGCGCGCGAGTGCGTGCATCGTCAGCCCGCTCGCCAGAAACGAGACGAGCAGCAGCGCGTTGTAGCAGATCACCACATCATGGGTTGCGGCATGCAACGGTAGAAGCGCGATCGCCTGCGGAAGCAAGTGATCCGAATAGGCCAGCGTCGCGACGGCGGGGTGAAAGATATTGGCATTGAAGATTGTGCCGTCGACCAGCGCCAGCGGACGAGTGGTCAGAACGCGCAGATCCCAGCCGAGAATCCACAAATTCAGGTAAGGATCGCCGGGACCTTCGGGCGCACCGAGCCGCGTGCCGATCGAAATCGCGAGCGGCCAGGTGAAGGCAATCGTGGCGGTGACGTAGACGAAAAAGACGACGATCGCGTCGATGAAACGACTGCGACCGGTTGAGCGGAGCGGGTCGTTCACGAGATCACGGGCGCTCGAGGGCGCGCCGCACGAGCTCGTTGGCGAGCTTGGGACTGGCCTTGCCCCCGGTCGCTTTCATCACCTTGCCGACGAGAAAGCCGAGCACCTTCGTCTGGCCCGCGCGGTACTGCGCCACCGTCTCTCCGTGCGACGCGATCACGCCGTCTACCGCGGCGGCGATTGCCGATTCGTCGCTGATCTGCGCGAGACCGTCGGCGTCGACGATGTCCTTCGCAGACCGTCCGGACGACCACATTTTCTCGAAGACGTCTTTCGCCGTCGTCGTGCTGATCGTGCCGCGGTCGATCAGCGAGATGAGACCGGCCAGGGCGGCGGCGCCGACAGGAGACGAGGCGATGCTGGCACGCGTGTCGTTCAGCTTTCGCGCCATCTCGCCCATCACCCAGTTGGACGCCGCCTTTGGCGGCGCGCCGGCCGCTACGACCGACTCGAAGAAGTCTGCGACACCACGCTCGCGGGTGAGCTCGGTGGCATCGTAGGCAGGCAGCCTGTGCGCCTCGACGAAGCGGGCGCGGCGGGCGTTCGGCAACTCGGGAAGATCTCCCGCGATCTCGGCCACTCGAGCCGCCGTCATTTCGACCGGAGGAAGGTCGGGCTCGGGGAAATAGCGATAGTCGTGCGCCTCTTCCTTGCTGCGCATCGCCATCGTGCGGCTCGTCGCCTGATCCCACAGCCGCGTCTCCTGCTCGACGCGGCCACCATGCTCCACGAGGTCAATCTGGCGGTCGATCTCGTACTCGAGGGCGTGGCGAAGATAGCGGAACGAATTGAGATTCTTCACCTCTGCCTTCGTGCCCAGCTTTGCCTCACCGACGCGGCGGACCGACACGTTCGCGTCGCAGCGCAAACTGCCCTCCTCCATATTGCCGTCGTTCACGCCGAGCCAGACAAGCATCGTGCGCAGGTGCTCGAAGAAGGCCGAGGCATCCGCCGCACTGCGAAGGTCAGGTTCGGTCACGATCTCGATCAGTGGAACGCCGGCGCGGTTGTAATCGACGTAAGTGCGCTCGGCCGAATCGGCGAACCCCTCATGCAGCGACTTCCCGGCATCCTCCTCGAGGTGCACACGCGTGATGCCCGCTTCGCGGGTGTCGGTCCCCTGCTCGAAGCGTACGTGTCCGGCGCTGGCGAGGGGCTGATCGTACTGCGAGATCTGATAACCCTTCGGGAGGTCCGGATAGAAGTAGTTCTTCCGGGCGAAGATCGAGCGCTGGTTGATCCGGCAGCCCAAAGCCAGGGCCGCGCGCGTCGCCAGCTCCACGGCGCGGCGGTTCAGCACCGGCAGGGCGCCGGGGAGGCCGAGACATACCGGGCAGATATGCGTGTTGGGCGGCGCGCCGAACGCGGCCGAACAACCGCAGAAGATCTTGGTCGTGGTGAGGAGCTGCGCGTGAATCTCGAGGCCGATGACCGCTTCGTAAGGCACTGCAGGGCATCATAGCCGAGGGGGCGGAGAGGGACATAAGGCATGTCCCCATGCGCTTCTGGCCGAAGACGTGTCTCCTAAGAACTCCTCACCGAATGTTCTTGGAAGCCGGTGCGCAACGCCGCAGTAGGCGGTCCGAACCAAGTGGTTAGCGCGTCAGCGAGCCCCAGCTGGGTTCGGTCTCCCACCCAGGCCACATATCCGTCGGGCCGAATCAACACAGCGGTGGGAGCAGTGACCGCGCCGATTGCCGGAAGCTCCCAGGTCCCGACGTCCTTGGCGTCGACCGACTGAACGCGATCCGCCCATGGGGAGATGTCGAAGCCGCCGGGCTCACCGAGGTTGAGCAGCACCGGCCGGGCGTCGTGCAGCAGCGTGAAGACCCGCAGCGGGCCGTTGGCGGTGACCAGGTCGAGATCGGGCACGCGGCGTCCGAGCAGCGGGTGTCCCTCGCCGAGGTCGTAACGAATGTCCAGGCCAGACATCTCCGCGGCCAATCGTCTGCGAGGCTCGTCCCCGCTGAGGAGCTCTGAAACGTAGTCGCCCAAGACCTTCGTGCGATCGTCAGGACGGCGAAGCGCGATTTGCGCCATCGTGTTGCGCAACACGCGGGCAGCGACCGGGTGACGCTCGGCGTGGTAGGTATCCAGGAGGCTATCCGGCGATATCCGCTTGATCACCTGCGCCAGCTTCCATCCCAGATTCACCGCGTCCTGCACTCCGATGTTGAGGCCCTGTCCACCCACCGGGGGATGCACGTGTGCAGCGTCGCCAGCCAGCATGACCCGTCGGTCGCGGTAGACCACTGCCTGGCGAGTCATATCGGTGAACCTGGAGATCCAGGTGGGACTGTGGATCCCGTAGTCTGTCCCGTATACGGCGATCAGCGCTTCACTGACATCGTGCAGGGTCGGTTCGCTGGTGGGTCCTACCTGCGGTTCGGTCAGCACCACCCGCGCCCGCCCCCCGCCTTCCACCTTGCCGATCGCATGGGTACCAACGGCGTCGTGGCGAAAGCCCCATGCCGGCTCCTCGGACATCTCCACCTCGGCGATCAGCCAGCTCACCGTCGCGTCCCACCCGGGGAACTCGATGCCGGCTGCTTTGCGGATCAGACTGCGTCCTCCGTCGCAGCCGACGAGATACTCCGACCTTAAGCGTTGGCCGTCGGACAGCTCGATATCGACGCCGGCGTCGTCCTGTGTGAAACTTGTCACCTCGCGTGCGCGATAGATCGGCACCGCCAGCTCACCGACCCAGCCGGCCAGGATGTCCTCGATATGGTTCTGCCACAGCCCGAGCACGTAGTTGTGCCGAGTGGGAAAGTCGCTGATGTCCAGAGGGACGTGGAAGTGCACGAACTTATGCACCTGTCCCTGCGAGAGAAACCGCTCGGCGACCCCGCGCTGATCGAGCACTTCAATGGTGCGTGAGTGCAGACCGCCTGCGCGCGAGCCGATGAGCTCCTGGCTGGCGCGCCGCTCGACATTCGCGACGTCGACTCCCGCCAGCGCCAGCTCGGCTGCCAACATCAGCCCTGTCGGACCACCTCCGGCGATCACCACCGCATGCTTGGTCATCGCCACACTCCGATCGGCACCAGCGGCACGCCGACATTGCCCAGCAGCTCCGAGCAGTCCGGCGGCGCGCACACCGGTACCTCCGCGCCGAGGGTCGGCAACTTCACTGCGAGTCCCACCGTCGGTTCGACGTCCCCGCGCGACCCATACGTCGACAACACCACATGCACTTCGTGACTCCTGTTTCCGCCGGTTCCGGCATAGGCCGCTGATCCTGCGGCACACCCCAGGCCTTGCCGCAAGTCCCCCGGCGCGCGATAATCTGAAAGTGGCAAGGAGCGGACTCTCCTTTCCCTTCCTCGTCCGCTGTGGACGGCGATGATCACGCCACGGACGAGACCGCCCCTCCCCTGCGGCATCAACGGCTCGAACCGAGCCCACTACGCCTCGCTGGTTTCTGCTGAACGCGTCACCCACCCAGTCTCCCGCGATCACCAGTAATGACTTGGGAGACACGCCCTAGTCGCGTAGTACAATTCAGCCAATGGCAGCGACAGCCCGCCCCACCGCCGCGCCTCGACGGCGCAGCGACCGTGTCGACGGATCGACGGATCGCGCGCTCCGCGTACAGACGCTTGTCGCCGACGGCCAGCTGAGTGAAGCGCGTGATGCGTTCGGCGGGCTGGTCGCAGCCCATCAGCGCCGTGCCTCACGCATCGCCTTTCTCTATCTTCGCGACGCTGCCGACGCTGATGAGGCCGTTCAGGACGCCTTCATCAAGGCGTTTACGCGCCTCAACACTTATCGCGCCGAGCATCCATTCGAGGTCTGGTTCACGCGCATCCTCGTAAATGCCTGCGTGGACCGGCAGCGGGCACGGCAGCGCGCCGGCCGAGGCCGCGTCTCGCTCGATGCCCTCCCGATCGAGCCAGCCACACGGCGCAATGCGTCGCCGGAGCATCGCGCCGTCGGCCTGGCCTGGCGCACAGCCGTCATGCGAGCGCTCGACCGGCTACCGGATCGGCAACGACAGGTCTTTGTGCTCTGTCACCTCGCCGATCACTCGCCGCGCGACATCAGCATGATGACCGGCATGCGGGAATCCACGGTACGCGTGCACTTGTTTCGCGCCGTCCACAAACTACGGGCAGCGCTCGGAGCATGGCGTGACTTCGCCTGAGTGGCACCCCGACGAGGAGCGGCTGCTGAACCGGTACATCGATGGCACCTCCGGCGACGTGACGCTCGATCGGCACCTTGCCAACTGCGTCGTATGCAACGCACGGTATCGAACGCTCGAATGCACGCTCGAACACGCCTATGAAGACGTCGCGTCGAGCGCGGATGCCGCCTTTCCACCGGATCGGCTCGAGGCGCAGCGACGCTCGATTCTGTCGCGTCTCGGTCAGCGCGAGCATGGTCGCGTCCTCGCCTTCCCGGGCCGGGTCACGAGAATCGGTTCCGCGGTTCCGCCTTGCTGTCGCTGCGGCGCTCGTCCTGATGACAACGACCGGGCTCCTGCGGATTCTCGGCGGACAACCGCGCGTCGACTATTCACCCGCCGATTCGGTCCGGGCGCGGTCCACTCTCGCTCCGCAGGCCTCTGCACGGCAGGAGGCGGTCTATCTGGACATCGAGATGGCGCTCGCCACGCCCGGAACGGCGGAGCTCCAGGCGCTCGACGACCTGACCCCTCGCGCGACGGGACTGGTACCACCGTCCCGATAACGCCCTCGGTGATGCCACCACTCATCTTTCGGAAAGGCCTGGATCTCGGCCCGGCAGTCGCGGGGCAGCTGGCCGAGAACTATCACAGCGCGCTCGTCGCGGAAATCAAGGAGCGCGGCTACACGTTTGCCTCCGGCCGTCTGACGCTACACCTCGCGCGGGAATTCGGGTTCTGCTATGGAGTCGACCGTGCCGTCGACTACGCGTATCAGGCGCGCACGCGCTTTCCAGACCGCACCGTCTTCCTGACCGGCGAAATCATCCACAACCCGCACGTCAACGACAAACTGCGCGCGCTCGACATCCGCTTTCTGAGTGATGCCGGTGAATCAATCGACCGGCTGACCCCTGACGACGTGGTGATTTTGCCGGCGTTCGGCGTGACGATCGAGATGCTGGCGCGACTGTCGGCGATCGGCTGCACGTTGGTGGACACGACGTGCGGCTCGGTGCTGAACGTGTGGAAGAACGTGAAGCGCTACACGCAGGACGGTTTCACCTCGGTCATCCATGGCAAACACTGGCACGAAGAAACACAGGCGACCGCGTCCCAGGCGGTCCAGTCCACTCGCGGCCGCTATCTCGTCGTCTACGACAAGAGCGAAGCCAACATCGTCTGCGACTTCATCCGAAGCGGTGGCGATCGCGGGGCGCTCCTGGCGGAGTTTGCGGATGCGGTGTCGCCCGGATTTGATCCTGATGTCGATCTCAATCGCATCGGTCTTGCGAATCAGACCACGATGTTGATGTCGGAATCGCTCGAGATCGGCGAGATGTTCCGGGCCGCGATGCTGGACCGATACGGCGAGGCCGAGCTCGCCGACCGGTACAGAGCGTTCGACACGATCTGCAGCGCCACCCAGGATCGGCAGGATGCGGTCATCCACCTGCTCCGCGATGAGCGCCTCGATTTGATGATTGTGATTGGCGGCTACAACAGCAGCAACACCTGCAATCTCGCGCATATCTGCGCCGAGAAGGTTCCGACCTATCACATCGCTGAGCCCGGGTGTTTGCTATCAGCGGATCTCGTGCGTCACAAGCCGGTTGGACGGAAGAGCGAAGAGGAGACCGCCGGCTGGCTCAAGAGCTCCGGCCCGATTACGGTCGGCCTCACCTCCGGCGCCTCCACGCCTGACAATCTGGTCGAGCAGGTCGTACGGCGGCTCGACGTGTTCGTCAACGCCGATCACCATAAGTAATAAGTAGGGGCGCCTGGCAATGCGCCCGGGCGGCGTTGCCCCTATTTCGGCGGCGCTGGCGACTTCGGCGCCGCCTGCTTTTCTTTCTCGATCTGCTCCTTAAGCGCCTTGAGCTTCACGCGCTGATCCTGGCTCAGCACTCGATACATCCGATACAGCATCAGCGACCGGGCACGCCCGAGCGCGCTGCGAGACGCCTCGACCCGGTCGATTTGCTGGATGACCTGCGTCTCGGGGGTCGTACCGTCGGCGATCAGCCTGGAGAGCTCCGAATCGAGCCGGTCAAGGTCGCCCTTGCACGCCTCGAGCGACGGCCAGCTGCTCTTGAAGATGCTTTCGAGTCGCGCCTGCTGATCGGGTGTCAGGGCCAGCTCGCGGATGAACTGTTCCGACTGCCACCACTTGAATTTTGTGGCACCCGCCGACGCCGGTGCGACGAGCACGCTCGTCAGGAGGAGGATGGGGACCATGTACCGCGCCGCCAATCCCGCCCGCTGAATGTACCCCATCGTTTTGGGACTACGCTCCCCTCAACCCCGCCGTTTACCCCGGCCCTCCGCTGATGGCGCGCAACCGGGCGGCCATCTCGCTGACGGTCTGCCCTGTCACCGGATCCACCATGTCCCCGGCGATTTCAGCAAGAGGATCAAGCACGAACTGTCTCTCGCGGAACCGGGGGTGGGGCACGACGAGGCCTGGTTCATCGAGAATGGCGTCTCCGTACAGGATCAGGTCCAGGTCGAGCGTCCGCGCAGCGTTGGGCCCAGTCCGGATGCGGCCACGGGCACGCTCGAGTGACTGTAGCTCGTCGAGGAGCTGCAGCGGCGCCAACGATGTCACACCAGTCGCGGCCGCGTTCAGATACCTGGGCTGGGGTTCATCGACGCCGACCGGCGCCGTCTCGATGAAGGACGAAAGGGTCAACCGATCGATGAAGGCCGCGAGCGCATCAACGGCCCACCGGAGGGACGCGTGGCGATCGCCGAGATTGCTGCCGAGCGCAATCGCCACGCGCGTCAGCAGCGTTGCCTCGCCGAAGCGCGGCGAATGCAGCTCAGTCACCAAGCCAGCGTGAGCTCGCGACGGAACCGCGCTTGCCGGCCCCGACGCTGCTCCTGCCGAGCAGGTCGTCCTTCCCCGCCGCCGCCTGGTCGAAGAACCGCACTTGTTCGGCGACTTCTCCCAGCATGAGGCGCAGCATCGTCTGGTTGCGTGCGTGAGTCAGCGCCTCGACCCGCGGCCGCCACTTGTCGAGAAACTGCCGTCCCCGCTGCGCGTCTTCCAATACGAGCGAGCGCCACGCGTCCTTGCCGCGATCCATGGTGATCGAGGGGCCGGGCGGCGCCGGCGGCAGCGGCGCGCCAAATTTCTGCAGTGCGTCCGCCAGCCACGACAAATGCATCTCCTCGCGGTTGATGACGTACTGATAGGTGTTGTTGGCGTCGTATTGACCGACGTGTGCCGCGACGGCCTCGTGACGCTCGTACTGTGCCAGCCGCTCGGTATAGCACTCCTGAAGAAGTGCGACGAGTTCGGTGGGTTTCACGACTTCTGCTTTTCCTTGCACTTGATGCAGACGCGCGTCCAAGGAATCGCGTGGAGCCGGGCGTCGGCGATGGGCTCACCGCAGTCGCGACAGATGCCGTAAGTGCCCTTCTCGATCCGCTGCAGCGCTTCCTCGATCGCTTGGAGAATCTTGGCGTCCGTCTGCCGCAGTTTCAGAGCGATGTGCACTTCGTTGTTGCCGCTGGCCTGGTCGGCCATGTCGCCCTGACGCGAGTTGTTCTCCATCGTGGCCTGCAGGGGGCGAATGCCGCCGGCGCCCGAGAGCTCCCTTTTTTTCGCGAGGAGGGCCTCTTTAAAGGCCTCGAATTCCATGAATCATGACTCCTCCGCCGACGTTCCGGCGGACTCGACAAAAGGGAATTCTAGCACGCTACTCCGCGCGGAGCGTGGCGAGGGGCTTGCGGCGGAGGACGTCGGCGCTGGCGATGAGCCCGACGATGGCGACGAGAAGCGCGGTGAGCGTGAGGCCGACGGTCAGCTCTGTCCAGGGGGCGTACCAGGCCACCTCGATGGCCCAGCGGCTGATTGCCCAGCTGAGAGCGGCGCCGCCGGTGGCACCAACGAGACCGGCGATGAGCCCGAGAAGACCGGTACTCGACCACGAGCAGGCTGCCCACGAGCCGCGTGCTGGCACCGAGCGTCCGCAGGATCGCCGCCTCGTAGATGCGCCGGTATTTCGTCATCGCCACTGCACCCGTCAGGATCAGCGTCCCGGTGAACAGCACGAGGCCGCCCACAACAGAGACGCCGACGGTGATGCTCCGGATGAAGGCGCGACCCGTATCGAGCAACTCGCGCAGATCGATCACCGAGACGTTTGGATACTGTGCGACGAGATCGCGCTGCAGACGCGCGCGGGCCAGCAGATCGGTGGGCCCCCGGAAGGGCGCGATCATCGCGTGCGGCGCCTTGTCGAGAACGCCGGGTCTGAACACGAACATGAATCCGCCGGCGCGCGCGTCACGCCAGTTCACCGCGCGCACGCTCGTGACGCGCGCCTCGATCGGCTGGCCGAGGATGTCGAAGCGCAGCGTGTCACCCACCTGGATTTTGAACCGCTCCCGCAGGCTCTCTTCGATGGACACTTCAGGCGTCGGCGACGGTGTCGCCGGCCAGAACTTGCCCGCGATCACCCGTTCGTTGGCCTGGAGCGCCGGCCGGTAGGTGATCGTGTACTCCCGCGCCAGGGAGCCGCGGCCGCGGACGTCCTCAAGCCGTTCGAGCGATACCTCTTTACCGCGAACGGCCGTGACCCGTGCCCGCAGAACCGGCAGCAGACGCGGTGGCGGCGCCGGCGCGATACGCGGCGTCAGAAATGTTGCCAGACGACCGGCCTGATCCTGCTGAATGTCGATGAGGAACATGTCCGGGGCCTGATCCGACAGGTCGATCGAGAACTCCCGCAGGAGATTCGTCTGCATCGCACGCACGCCAACGATGAAGAAGCAGCCGAGCCCCACCGCCAGCAGCACAATTCGCGTCTGATTCCCCGGACGATCGAGGTTCAGCGCCGCATGACGTAGCACGAACCGTGACGACTTGCGCAGCGGCCGGGTCAGACGCACGAGCAACCAAGCCGCCGCGAGGAGCACGAGCGTGATCGCGATGAACCCGCAGCAGACGATGAGCCCCACGCGGATCGAGCCTGCCTGCCACGCTGCAACCGCGACGACGGCGAGTCCCACAATCGTCGCTGCGGCAATCCTGGTCCAGTCGACACGCGAAGATGAATCTGCCTCCTGTCGGAGCAGGAGCGAGGGCCGCACACGACGGACGCGCAGCAATGGCACCAGCGCGAAGAGCACCGCGACGAGCACGCCGATCAGGAGTCCCTGCCCCACCGCGGCAGACGTCAGCCCGTAGACAATCGGCGCCCCGGTCGGTCCGGTGGCCGGCACGAACCGGGGCAGAACGGAGATTGTGACGGCGGCGAGGCCCACGCCGGTCAGACTGCCGACGAGGCCGAGCGCCACGACCTGCAGTCCGTAGACGCTGAGGACATGGCGACTGCCGGCGCCGACACACTTCAGGATCGCGATGCTCTTGACCTTCTGCTCGACGAAGATGCGCGTCACGCTCGATACGCCGATGCCGCCGAGAATCACGACCACGAGGCCGACGAGGCTCAGGTAGTTTTCCGCGCGCGCCAGCTCCTCACCGAGATCGTTTTCCGTGCTCCGGAACGTGCGGACGTTGACGAAGCGGTCCTTGAACGCGTCTCGCAGTGTTCGGCCGAATGGCTCCACGCGCGGCTCGTCGACCCGCAGCATCACCTGATAGTTGGCGCGACTGCCAAACGAGAGCAGGCCGGCGTCGAGAAGCGCCTTCCGAGCGATCAACACCCGTGGACCGAGACTGAACCCGCCCGTGCGTCGGCCCGGCTCGCTGTCGAGGACCCCGCGAATCGTGAACGTTCGATTGCCGATGATGATGTCGTCGCCCACCGCGAGGTCGAGTTGCGTGAGAAGTTCCGGGCGCACCAGCGCGCCGCTTGGCTCGAGCAATTGGTGCGAATAGGTCTTGCCGTCACGCAGCCGCACCTGGCCGTAGAGCGGGAACGATGGCTCGACGCCGCGCAGTTCGACCATCCGCGCGACGGCCTTCTTCTCGTCCGCTGGCCGCACCATTGTGGCTGTCTCGATCGCGTCGGTCCTGGCGCGGATGCCACGTTCGCCGGCCAGAGCCTTGGCGAGTATCTGCCGATCGGGGTCGTTCCATCCGCGGCCGGTCGAGATGAGGACGTCGCCGGCGATCAGCGTCCGCGCTTCCCCCATCATCACACCGCGGACGCTCTGGATCACCGACCGCAGCGTCACGATTGCGGCGACGCCGAGCGAGAGGCAGGCGAAAAAGAACAGCAGCCGCTTCCACGACGCGCGCGTCTCGCGCAGCGCCATTCGAAGCACGAACATCATCGCGCTACCGCCGTCGTCGCTACGCGCGACCGCTCGGGGTCGCGGCGACCATCGCGCAGCGCAAGCTGCACTTCGGTCAGCGATGCGAGCGACGTGTCGTGGGTCACGAGCACGAGTGTCGTTTTTCTTGCGTGATTGACGCTGAGCAGCAGGTCCATGATGTGGCGGCCGTTCGTGCTGTCGAGATTTCCAGTCGGCTCGTCCGCGAGCAGGATCGCGGGATCGTTGGCGAGCGCACGGGCAATCGCGACCCGCTGCTGCTCGCCGCCCGAGAGCTGCGACGGATAGTGGTGGCCGCGACCCGTCAGCCCGACCTCATCGAGCAGCGCGTCCGCCCGGCGCCCGGCATCGCGGCGGCCGGCAATCTCCATCGGCACGAGGATGTTCTCGCGCGCCGTGAGCGACGGCATCAGATGAAAGAACTGAAACACGAAGCCGATCTTTTCGCCGCGCAACCGCGCCAGTCGATCCTCGTCGAGCGCGGTGATGTCCACGCCATCGATCAGGATGGAGCCGGTGGACGGCGCATCTAACCCGGCGATCAGGCCGAGCAGTGTTGACTTGCCGCTCCCCGAGGGGCCGGTTATTGCCACCGACTGACCGGCAGGAACGAAGAAGTCGAGCGGGTGAAGAATGGTGAGCGGTGCGCCACCGCTTTGCACGGTGCGCGAGACGCCGCGCAAATCGATCATGATCCCTGGGCCCTGACGAGCGGTTCGAGGTTGCGCCAGATCGTGTCGGCGATCTTCCGCTGACCTTCCGCAGTGGGGTGAATCCCGTCTGCCTGGTTCAGTTTCCCGACGCCAGCCACACCTTCGAGGAAGAACGGCACGAGCGGCACCTTACGGTCCGCCGCCACGTGCGCATACACCGCGCGAAAATCACGCGTGTAGGCCGTGCCGAAATTCGGCGGCGCTTCCATCCCGAGCAAGAGCACCCGGACGTTTCGCTTCTGTGCGGTGGCAACGATTGTCTCGAGGTTCGAACGCAGCTCCGTGGGAGGCAACCCCCGCAGCCCGTCGTTGGCGCCCAGCGCGACGATCAGAACGCGCACGTCACCCTGCAGCGACCACTCGACACGACGCAACCCGCCTGCGGAGGTGTCGCCAGACACGCCCGCATTGATCACGTCGTAACCAAGGCCTGCCTGCTTCAGGCGATCTGCAAGAAGCGCCGGGTATGCCTGATCGGTCGACGCGAGCCCCAGCCCGGCGGTCAAACTGTCGCCCAGACAAACGACGCGCGGCCGGTTGAGACGGGGTTCCTCGGGCTCCGGTTTTGCGCCGGACGCCGCTGGTGGAGCCGCACTGTCCGCCGGCGCGGACCCGGCGCCTGACGACCCGGAGCAGGCGACTGCGCACGCGGCTAGGACGAAGAGCACACCCGCTGCGCGCCGCGCCGACGTCATCTTCATATCTTATACGTCGATACGACGCGACCGTTCCGGCACGCGATTCAAGAGCGAACCGATCGACTCGAGGAAGTGCCGAGTCGCCAGCTTCAGCGCGAGCAGCGGAGAATCCGGATTACGTGGACAAAGACGCGCTAGTCAGCGCGAACCAATACGGCGGTGATGTTGTCGCTGCCGTTCCGGTCCAGCGCGGTCTGGACCAGACGCTCGGCAATCGCCTCGAGCTCGCCCGGGCCGCTCAGCAGGATCTGCAGTGTCGCGTCGTCGAGAGCGCCGTAGAGACCGTCGCTGCACAGGAGGAGCGTTTGCCCGCTCTTGAACGAGCGTTCGCCCACTTCCACTTCGGTATCGTCGCGAGCGCCGACCACGTTCGTCAGCACATGGCGCATCGGGTGCTGCGCGATTTGCGTCTGATCGAAGCCGGGCTCCCGTGCGAGCACGGTCGCCACCCAGGAATCATCGTGCGTGAGTTGACTGAACTCACCGGCCCCGCAGATGTAAAGTCGGCTGTCGCCGACACCACAGAACGTCAGGACACCGTTCTCGATGAGTGCCGCCACGATCGTCGTGCCCATGCCCGAGAAGTCCGGCTGCTGCTCGCCCGCCTGGAAGACTTTGCGGTTCGCCAGGCGCACGGCCGTCACCAGTCGATTGCCGTTCAGCGACAGCGCGGTGTCGAAGCCGAATGGCCAGGTGAGATCCTGATCGCTGCGACTCGCCTCGAGAAAGGTGCGCATGGTTTCGACCGCCATGCGTGAGGCCACTTCGCCGGCCTGATGGCCGCCCATGCCATCCGCGACCACGAACAGACCTGTCGGGAGATCCCAGAAGAGCGCGTCCTCGTTGTTCGGGCGGACGCGGCCAGGGTGTGAGACGCCGTGCGCGCTAAGTTTCAAGGCGCCAATACTAGCGTAGCCATCGGCGGAGCTTCAAGGCACGGGGTGTATACTGCCGCTCGTGCTGAGCGTCGCGCTTCAGCGGGTAATGACCCGCGCACAGGCGGCACTCGAGCGCGGGCGCGGCGCCGAGGCTACCCAGATTCTTCAGCAGGCCCTGCGCTCCACTTCACTGACGCGGGCCGACGAGCTCGCACTGCGGGCCGTTCTGGCGGAAGCGTGGCTCCTGCAGGACGACTTGACGCAGGCCAGCGCGTCGCTGGGACGAGCGCCCGACACCCTGCGAGAGCCGGTCACGCCGGCGATCCTCTCGAATCTGTGGCGATTGCACGGTCGTCTCGCCTCGGCCCGTGGCGATCAGTCTCGCGCCATCGCCCTCCACGGTCGCGCCTTGAAACAGGCCGAAATCGCTCACGATCTCCGCGCCGTAGGACTTGCCCACTTCGAACTCGCCCGCTGTTACAAGCTCGTGGGCGATCTCGGCACGATGGCCGACCATTTTGGAGAAGCGGCGTCGGCGCTGCACGCGGTCGGCGACAAGCGCAATCTCGCGCTGATGAATTCCCTCTCAGGCAGCGCGCTCGCGCAGCAGGGCCGCTACGAGGAGGCGTTGACCGCCTTTCGCCAGGCCGAGCGGCTCGCGACGGCAGTCGGCGCCGACGACGTGGTGGCCATCACATGCGGGAATCAGGCGAACGTCGCGATGATTCGCCACCGCTACGAGCAGGCCCTGCACCTGGCCGAACGTAGCGTATCGCTGCACGAACAGTATCCGCCGGGACACGGATTGGCGGTGGCGCTTGCCAACATCGGGCAGATTTCCATTCGCCTTGGCGCGTTCGCACGGGCTGCAGACGTCCTCCACCGGGCGCTGGAGGTCCGCAAGGCGCTGCTCTTCCACGAAACGACCGGAGCCATCTTCGACTCGCTCGCCCAGATCCATCTGGTTCGCGGCGACTACGACCAGTCGGAGGAATCACTCGGCAAGGCGCGCGAAGCATATGGAGCGTATGAAGCACACACCCCGCGCTGGTACGACTGGTCGGTGCGGCTGATCGAGGCACGACTCGCCGAGCGGCGTGGCCAGTTCGCGCGGGCAATCGAGCTGGCTGATGCGATAGTGGCGTCGCCAGGCGTGCCGCCGGCCGACGAGGTCCATGCGCACCTGGTCGCCACGGAAGCGTTGTCGGCCGCCGGCCGGCTCGAGGAAGCCGGCCGTCGTCTCGAGCTCATGGCACCCAAGGTGGACGCTCGGACGACACCAGGCGCCTGGGGTGAATTTCTGCGCGTTCGCGGCGTGGTTGCGGCGCTTCGCGGTCACGCCACGGAGGGCTATCACGATCTCGCGCAGAGCGCCAATGTCTTCGACCTGCTCCGCGAGCGTTATCAGACGGCGCTCAGCCAGCTGGCGCTCGGCCGACTGGCGGCTCGGGCGGGAGCTCGATCGCTGGCGGTGCGGGCGCTCGAGCAGGCGGGCGCAACGTTCCTGGAGCTCGGCGCGGCGCGCGACGCCCGGGACGTCGACGGGGCGCGAACGTTGCTCGATCAGCCCGGCACGGGCGAGTTCATCGGATCGCCGGCGGACGCGGACGATGCGGTCGTGCGCCGGGTGGTGGACGCAGCCGCGTTGCCGGAACTCTTGGGACGCGAAACGGCCGCGGCGCTCCTCGAGGTTACCGGCGCGGAAGCGGTCATCCTCGCAGTGCACGGCCGCGATGAGCTCCGAATCCTGGCGCAGGCCGGATGCGACGACGGCATGGCGCGGGCACTTGCGCGCGCGGCGCAGGCCGGAACCGCCGTCGGCGGCACACGACTCATCACCGAGCCGCTTGGCAACGATCGCGACGGCCCGCGTGTCGCAGTCATCGCGATGTCGCGGCCACTTGGCTATCTCGTTGACCGCCGGCTCCGCATGCTCAGCGCCGTCGCGAAACAGGGATTCGATCTCTGTGAAGCGCGCGAGCGCCCGGCGCGTGCCGGAGACTCGACGGCAATCGAACGCCCGCTCGAGCCGCTCGTGCCCGGATTCCTGTGTGCTGGTCCGCTGATGGCACGGGTCGTCGACCAGATCAAGCGACTGCAAGGCAGTCAGCTCACGGTGCTCATCACCGGCGAGAGCGGCACCGGCAAGGAACTGGTGGCACGATCGATCCATGTCGGGTCGCCGCGCGGCAACGCGATGTTCCTCCCGTACAACTGCACAACGACCACACGCGATCTCGCCGACAGTCAGCTCTTCGGCCATCGGCGCGGCAGTTTCACGGGCGCGGTGTCGGATCAGCCAGGCCTGATCCGCTCCGCCGGCGGAGGCACCCTCTTCCTCGACGAGATCGGCGACCTTCCCATCGACGTCCAGCCGAAGCTGCTGCGATTTCTCGAGCAGGGCGAGATCATGCCGATTGGCGAGACGCGGCCGATCGACGTCGACGTCAGGACGCTTGCCGCCACCAACGCGGATCTCGAACAACGGGTGGCGGAAGGCAAGTTTCGAGAGGATCTCTACTACCGGCTCAGCGTGATCCGCATCCACGTGCCGCCGCTACGCGAGCGGCGCGTAGAGATCCCGCACCTCACCAGCTTCTTGCTTCGCGAAGCGAGCGACGAGATGAACAAGCCGGATGTCGAGATCAGCTCAGATGTGCTCGACCTGTTCGCGCAGTATCTGTGGCCTGGCAACATCCGGCAGCTCCGGAACGAGGTCAAGCGCGCGGTCGCGCTCAGTCCGCCGGGCGGCGTGATCACCCCCGACCTTCTCTCGCCCGACCTGGCCAATCTCACGGCCGAATCCGGGTCAAGACCGGCGCCCTCGGCCGGACGCCGTGGGCCGAACGTGTTCCTGTCGGCCGCCGTCGAGGACCTCGAGCGTGACATGATTCGGACCGCGCTCGATCGCTGCGACGGAAACATCTCGGGGACCGCCCGGCAGCTCGGCCTGACACGGCGCGGGCTGTATCTGAAGATGCGCCGCCTCGGCTTTGAAACGCCGGCCGGAGTGGATACAAAGTAATCAGTCAACAGTTTGGCTGGATACCAAGTATCCTATCCAGAACTGCCTCTGTCGACTTCAACAACTCAGTCAAGCCTATTAGATATAGTCACTTAGCGACATGCCGTGCGATGACGGGTTTCGTAGGCGTGCGGTTTGATACGTCAGATCCGCAGAGGAGCCCCCGTGAACAATCGCCCGGTCTTGACCCGTGTCCATCCCGCCACTCCGCGCGCGCCTCGCCGCGCCGAGCGTCTGCCGGTTAACGTCCCCGGCCGCCTGACCTGGAAGGACGCCCGCGGCATGCCCCGCTTCGCGTCGGTGATGACGCGGAACGTCAGCGACGAGGGTGTCTATCTCGAGTGCCGCGGTGGCGAGCCGATTCCGCTCTTTCGTCTGGTCTACCTGCAGCTCGAACGGGAAGGTCGTGAGGTCGCGGAATTGCCATCGGCGCTCAAAGATGGACGCGTGTTGTCAGCGGTGTACCGGGTCGGACCGTGCGAGCCGTCGACCGGCGCGCCGTCGGGCTATGCGCTGCGGCTGCTGGTCGACCCGCGGGATCTCCTCGCCGCCACAGGAAAGGATGACGCCCGGTCGATCGCGTAACACCGTGTCTCTGTAGGAGGCAGCGGGCAGCAGGCGGCAGGTCGTACGCGCAAATTCGGTAGTTGCCCGCTGCCCGCTGAGAACTGCCCGCTGCTCTAAGCCTTCACCTTTGGCGGTTCGACATGCCCTCCAAATTGTTTCCGCATTGCCGACAGCAACTTCTCCGCGAACGTATGGTCCTGGCGGGAGCGGAAACGTGCGTACAGCGACGCTGACAGCACCTCCGCGGGCACAGCCTCCTCGATCGCCGCGAGCAGCGTCCACCGTCCCTCGCCCGAGTCCTGCACGAATCCCGTGAACCCGTCCAGGGCGGGATCCTCTGATAATGCGATCGCGGTCAGATCCAGCAACCACGACGACACGACGCTGCCTCGACGCCACAGTTCCGCGATGTCCGCCAGATCGAGCTGATAGCGCTGATCGGCAGGCAGCGACGCGTCTCCGGCGTGGCGCATGATGTCGAAGCCTTCAGCGAACGCCTGCATCAAGCCATATTCGATGCCGTTGTGGATCATCTTCACGAAGTGCCCGGCACCCGACGGCCCGCAGTGGAGGTAACCCAGATGGGCCGTGCTCGACTTGCCCTCGCGCCCGCGCGAGGGCGGAATGCCGGCCTCGCCAGGCGCGAGTGTCTTCAAGATCGGATCGAGGCGTCTGACGGCCTCGACGGGACCGCCCACCATCAGGCAATAGCCGCGCTCGGCGCCCCACACGCCGCCGCTCGTGCCCGCATCCACGTAGTGCACCGGCTTCGGCGCCAGCAGCTTGGCGCGGCGCACGTCGTCTTTGAACCACGAGTTGCCGCCGTCGATGATCGTGTCGCCCTGCTGCAACAACTCGCCGAGGGTCGTCACGGTCTGCTCCGTCGGTGCCCCAGCCGGGACCATCACCCACACCGCGCGCGGCGGTCGCAGTGCTGCCACCAGGTCCTTCAGCGACTGCGCGCCGATGGCGCCTTCTTTCGCCAGCGATGCCACGGCGTCGGCGCTGAGATCGGTCACGACGCACTCGTGCCCGCCCTTCATCAGGCGCCGCACCATGTTCGATCCCATGCGGCCGAGGCCCACCATTCCCAGTTGCATGTTCTTTCCTTCGTGGCCGCATTAAAGCGCGGCCTGCTGCAGCCAGTCACCGCAGTAGGGCCCGTCTTCAGTCGGGCCCGCTCACGCCACCTCGTTGACGATCTGCTCCAGTCGATTCAATCCGGCTTCGACGTCGGCACCGAGGTGCACGCGCAGGGCGCGGCGACCGCGCTCCACTAGCACCTGAAAGTCACCGCGCGCTTGCGCCGCTTTCACGACGCCGAACGAAAAGCGTGCACTCGGGACCGGGAGATCCACCGTATCATCGGAGGTGATCTGCAGGAACACGCCCGAGTTCGGCCCGCCCTTGTACGCCTGCCCCGTCGAATGAAGGAACCGCGGCCCGAAGCCCAGACACGTCGCGACCCCTCGCCGGTCGCGGACCCGCATCCTGATGTTCTGCAGCCGAGCCTCGTGGGCCTTGTTCATCGCGACGTAGGCAAGCACGGCGAAGTAATCGCCTTGCCTCAGGCGCGCGAGATGCGCTTTGAGCCATGACGGCGCCGTCCCCTCGCCCGCCGCCCGTCGCAGCGGGTCCGCGTTCGCAGCGTCGGTAAACAACGTCATCCCATCGTCCGTGAGAACTGGATCCTCAGCTGACAGCTTGCCCGTGGATTCGAATTCGGCCGTCAGCTTGCGAGTGGCGATCTTGCTGGCCTCGACATCGGGCTGATCGAAGGGATTGATGCCCATCACGGAGCCGGCGACTGCTGTCGCGATTTCCCAACGGAAGAACTCGCCTGACAGTCCGTAAGGCTCCGCGACGTCGAGTCGGACCACCGGCCGCCCGGCCGCGACGAGCGCCTCGACGGCGGCGTCTTGTGCATCGTCTGGCGCAGACGCCAGCCGGACATACGCGAACACGCGATCGTGGCCATACACGTTGGGCGCGGCGACTGCCTCCCGGTCGACCGGGATCACCGCGCGTCCGTTCTTGCCGGTCGATTCGGCGATCAACTGCTCGAGCCACGCCCCAAGGTCGTATATACGCGGCGACACGATCAGCGTCAGTTTGTCCAGCCCGTGGTTCGCGCAGGTGCCGAGAAGGAGCCCGAGCGACACACCGGGATTGTCGTGCGCGGCTTTCTGCGGTCCACATGCGGCGGCCATCGCCGCGGCACTTGCGTGCCACCGCGGCAAATCGAGCCCCATCGCGGCGGCCGGCACCAGGCCGAACGGTGACAGCGCCGAGTAGCGGCCACCGATTGACGGCACGCCTGCGAAAATCCGACGGAAGCCGTCGCGGGTGGCGATCGTCTCGAGCTTCGATCCGGGATCCGTGATCGCGACGAAATGACGACTCGCCGCTTCGCGACCGACTGCCGCGACCATGCGGTCGTAGAAATACGCATGAAAGATATTGGGTTCGAGCGTCGATCCGGATTTGCTCGCGACGATCACGAGCGCGCGTGGGAGATCGACGTCTCGCTCGACCGACGCGACCTGTGCGGGTACCGTCGAATCGAGTACGTGGAGCTTTGGCCCGCCCGGCAGCGGCCCGAACGTTTCCGCCAGCACCTCGGGGCAAAGGCTCGAGCCGCCCATGCCGAGCAGAAGGACGTGACGGAGGCCCTCGGCGCGAATCTCCGCGCAGAATGCCTGCAGGTTGGCGAGCCCGCGTGCGAAGTCCTCAGCCGCCGTCAACCATCCCAGCCACTTGGACTCGTCGCTGCCGGTCCAGAGCGACGCATCACGCGACCACAGTCGCGCGGTGTTGCGCGCGTCGTCCCACGCGTCGGCCGCCAGTCGCAGCTCTCCACGCAGAGGCTCTGCGACTGTATCGAACGTACCGCTCACGTGTTCCTCCGAACGTGATCAGGCGGGTTTGTCGGCGAGGCCGGACTCGAGCGCCCGAACCTTGTCGAGGCGGCGGCGATGGCGGTCCGCACCCGAGAAGCGTGCCGCGATGAACGCGCGGACGAGCACCTCGGCAAGGGCCGAGCCAATCACGCGAGCGCCCAGCACCAGGACGTTCGCGTCATCGTGTTCGACGCTCTGCGCGGCCGAGTAGGTGTCGTGGCAGAGTCCGGCGCGAACGCCGACGATCTTGTTCGCAGCCACCGCAGCGCCGACGCCGCTGCCGCAAATGAGGACGCCGCGCTCGACCTGGCCCTCAACCACAGCCCGGCTCACCGCAGCCGCGAAGTCAGGGTAGTCGACCGGCGCAGTGGAATGCGTGCCGAGGTCCAGCAGGTCGTGTCCCTCCGCACGAAGCATCCTGGCGATGGACTCTTTGAGCTCGAATCCGGCGTGATCTGCGCCGATGGCCAATCGCATCGCTCGTCTTGTCCGTGTCCTCGCGAGCTCACACCCGCGGCAGCTGGCTTGCCCGCCTTTGCAGAGCCCGGCGAGAATAGCATAGCGCTATGACGCCGACGGACGTCGCCGAGCAGGTCGCCACCCAGCTGGCACGATACGTCGAAACGGCCACAACGTCGCGCGTCGCGCTCGCCGTGCCTGGAGGGTCAGTCGCCGCGTTTTAGCGCCACGCGCCGCACGCGTCTGGTCCGCCCTCCGACGGGCTCACGGCGAACGGGGCTTACACGCGGGCCTTCAGCAGATCTCGAATCTCCATCAGCAACTTCTCCTGCGGTGGAGGCGCCGCATCGGCAGGCGCCGGCGGTGCCGCGCGTCGTGCCGCATTGATCCCTTTCACCAGGAGGAACACAGCGAAGGCGACGATGATGAAATTGATCAGGGCGTTGATGAAAACGCCGATGTTGACGGTGACGGCGCCGGCCGCCTTGGCCTCGGCGAGACTGGCGTAAGGCCCAGCCGCCTTCACGCCCTCCTTCAAGACGACAAACAGGTTCGAGAAGTCGACGCCGCCAAGGACCAGGCCAATCGGCGGCATGATCACGTCGTTGACGAGCGAGTTCACAATCGTGCCGAAGGCGGCGCCGATGATCACGCCGACCGCGAGGTCGACGACGTTGCCGCGAATCGCGAACTCGCGAAACTCCTTGAACATACCGGCTCCTTCCCTGCCGCTCGGGGCAGGACACTCAGGCGCCGCGGACCTCGCCGAACGCGCGACGGAGCACGTCGAGGCTCTTGGGCACCGCAGTTTCGGGGGGTTCCTTGCCTTCCATCTCGAGCGAAACCCAGCCGCTGAATCCGGCGTCCCGGAGTATCCGCGCGATCCGCACGTAGTCGAGATCGAGGGTGTACCACTCGCCGCCACCGAAATACGTCTTCGCCTGAACGATCGACGCGTGCGGCGCCAGCGTGGCGATGCCTGCGTAGGGGTCGCCGGGATAATTGCCGGTGTCCATATTGATGCCAAGCCAGGGGGAGCCCACTGCCTTGAGGATCGCCAGCAGCGTGTCGACGCTCGTTGTCAGGCCCCAGTGGTTCTCGAGCGCCATCATGACGCCGAGGCGCTCGGCCGTCGGCAGGCAAGCCTGAATCGCGGCCACCACCCACTCGAACGCATCCTTGTCCGTGTGTCCTGCGATCGGCGGCTCCTGGCCCTTCACCTTCATCAAATCGTCGAACGACGCGATGGTGTTCCAGCGACCGGAATTCAGTCGAATACACGGAATGCCAAGACGGGCGGCCAGCTCGAGGCACTTGATCGTGTGGTCGACATCCTGCTTGCGCTTTGCTGGATCCGGGTCGACGAAGTCCTGGTGTATGGACAGCATCACCAGCGGCATTCCATGTCGGAACGCCGTCTGCTTCAGTTTCGCGACGTACGCCGGCGACTCGTCGTCCATCTGCCGATGGAGAATCTCCACCCCGTCGAACCCCAGCCTCGCCGCGTCCTCGATGACTCGTTCCACCGGATAGCGCTCGCCGCGAAAGTGCCAGTAGGAGTAAGTCGACACAGCAATGCGCGGCGGTGTTGCGGCGCTACGCGCTGGCGGCTGCGCTGACACGTTCACCTGGGCAGCGGCGACGGACGCGACGCCGGCGCCGAGAAAGGCACGTCTGGATAAAGTCATCGTCGTGGAATGAGGGCTGCCGGCAGCGACCTGGCCGCGTCAGCGGTGCTTCGCGGGAACGGTCGCCAGATACTCGGCGAATCGTTCGTTGTACAGAGCCCCGGGACGTCGCGCGCGCAGCCGGTCGAGTGCCGCCGCGCCTTCGTAGCCCAATTCGGTCAGAATAAGGCCGGCAACGAGCGCTGACCGATTGAAGCCCATACTGCAATGCGCCAGCACCTTCTGGCCATTGCGAACGAGCTGAGCGCCAAGCTCCGCGACGGCATGCAACCTCACAAGATCCGGCAGCTCTTCGTCGTAGATGTGATGGTAGATGTAAAGAATGTGTCCGGGTCGCGTCGATACGCCCTGATCCAGCGTGCCCTCGAGATCGATGATCACCTCGATGCCCCGCTGGTGCACAGGCGCCCAGTCGGTGATCACCGGCGAAATGAAGAGGCGCTCCTCGTCGTCGATCGGAAAGAGCTCCGTCAGGAGCAAGTCGGTCATCGCAGCCACCCAGCCTCGGTCGAGACGGGAAAGTATACGACCATTTCTTCTCTGCGTCGTTGGACCGCGCCGGGCATAGCTCGACTGGCCCTTGCTGCGGTCACTCTCCTGGCGTCCGTGGCTGTTGCGGGAGCGCAGCAATCAGAGTGGGCGGAGGTGGTATTGCCCGGTGGACGCGCGACGCTGCTACCCGCGCTCGGACTCTCTCCGACATTGCCGCGAGCGCTCGTGGTCGGCGAGATCGTCCGGGTCACGTACGCCTCCCGCGATCCGCGAAGTCGGCCGTTTAAGGTGGTCTCCGACTACTTCCTGAAGCCGCCAGTCGAGGGCGACGAGCTGGTGCCGGTGCCCCTTCCGGCAAGCGTCTGGCGGTCTCAACTTCTTCCCAACGCACCTGCTGACGACCGGGCACTCCTGGGTGCGATCCTCTCGAATCGCCGCGCGGCGCTTCTCGCCTACGGCTTGATGAGCGTGGACAACGAAACGCTCGCCGCGATCGGAGGGAACTCGACGCTGCTTCGACAACTCTACGACCAACACGCGACGACCTTCGCGGCGTTCGCTCCCACGCTGCGTTTGCGGAACAGCGTCCTGGTGCTTCCGGGCGGAGCCGACCTGCAGCCTCTCTGGCAATCGATGGTGCGGAGTCCCTTGACATCGCCGCGCGAGGCGATAGTCGAGGTCCTCGGCCGTGACGATGGCCGGCTCGCGGCGTTCGCCGAGGCGATCGATGGGCTCGATGTCGCGCACGCACGTCTCGTGCGCGATGATGCGGTGCGCGAGCAGAAGGAGAGCGCCAGGAAGACCGCTGAAGAGATCCCGAAAGAGCAGGCCGAGCGGAGCGCCCGGGCGTTTGCCGCTCTCTACCAGACATTTGTCAACGTCGAACCCGCGTGGAAGACCAGCGAGTTTCCTTTTCTGCGCCTCGGGGCAGATCCGGGCATGCTCCTGTCGATTGCACCAATCGGAGCCGACGGCCATGTCTTCGGCACGGTCGATTACTGGCGGGCGCTCGTAGGCAGCGACGACCTGCCCGACTCGCTCGAAGGCTGGGACGATCTTGGCGAGAGCGATGCCATCAGCCTGCCTGAACTGTTAACACTGATCACCCCGTTGACGTTGCCCGCACGCCAGGCCACGCTCGCGTCCGTCGCATTCGCCTCGCGGTTTGCCGCCCGCTTCCCCCAGTCCACACTCGCCGATCGCGTGTACATGACGCGCGGGTTGCGCCGCTTTCCAGCTCTCGTCCTGACGCTGGAGCGCGCTGACATCCGCGATTGGCAGACGTGGTTGGCACTGGTACGTCGAGCGCAGCAGCTCGATCGCAGCCTCAGCGACGTTGGGTTCGACGCCACGCTGACGCTGTTCCAGGCACCGATCGTGCTGGTCGAGCGAGCCGTGCGAGCGCGGGCACTCGTCCGCGAGAAGGCCGAGTCGCTGTTGAGAGAGCTGGCGACGCTGTCGGCCGACCACGACCGATACGGACGTGAAGTCGGCAGCTGGATTGCCACCTCCTTGCTCCCGTCTCTTGGCTATCAACCCGGCCGCGAGGGCATGCAGGCCGAAGCAGTGCTGATGGAGGCCCTCGCCGGGCTTTCGGGTCCTCATGCCGCCGCGCCGGTCATCGTGCAATGGGAAGACCGCAAGTATCGCGTCGACCGGGCCGCTCCGGAGCTCGCACGGCTGACCGATATCCGCACCAGCCAGGAGGGCAACACGCTCGATGCAGCGCTGGCGCTCGCGAGCATCGGGAGAGATCTCGAGTCCGCTCGCGATGTCGCACACGTGCGGTCCGCCGAGCAGGCGTTGCGCGATCTGGCGCCGGCACTGGTGCCAATCGAACCGAGCGAGCTGACGACCCTCGATCCGCCTCCTGACATCGACGCGCTCGTACGGCAAGCCCTCGCTGATCTCGAGAGCGTCCGCAGTCGATCCGATGTGAAGCGTGCGACGGCCGTCGGCGAACGGCTGCGGCGACTCGAGAACGTCGTCCTCAGTGACGTGCTCACGTCGATCGTCTATGCGCTGGCCCTCGGCGCTCCCGAGGGGCAGACGTTCCTCGCGGGCAACGTTGCAAGGCGGCACGATTTTGGACGACGTCTCATCACGCCGATCGAGCGGGAGCGCACGCGCTGGATGCTGCCGTTCGAGACAGCTGGGGACGGCGAGCCGTGGCACGTTCGCGGTGCACTCCTGGGCCTCGATATCGGCCTCGGGCGGCTCGCTCTCCTGCGTACGCACGGCGATCTCCCCGATCAGCATCCGACGATCAGCCAGGCCGATCGCCGCGTGCTCACCGACACCCTGGTCCTCACAGCGGCCGCCGATCTCGACGAGACGCGAGCACGCCGCGTTGTCGAGTGGCTCCATGCCGGACGCGAGCGCCTGAAGACGTGGACAGCGTCCACGCAGGCCGACGCGGCGAACCGCCTCGCGCTCGGCGAACGGCGCGTCCAGGCGGCCGCATGGACTGCCGTCCACGACCCGGCGGCGCTGTCTCAGCTCTTTACCCTCACCGAGCTCGTGCTGCTGGGTCGTGCCGGCGGCGACCTCGTGCCATCGGAGTGGGGTGTCTCACGGGCGCCGCTCGACGGCAGCCTGGATCTCTCCTTTCCCGATCCCCCGTCCCCACAGCGCTACAGTGGACGATCGGGCGCCGGCCTCATGGCAACGCGCGTCGCCGACGTGAACCTTCGTGTCCTTGAGGTATTGACCGAGCGTCGGCTGCCAATCGCGCTTGCGCCAGGGGTTCTCGCCGGAGCGCTGCAGGATGTGCTCGACGGCGCCCGGCTTGCCTACTTCGACGACTGGCTGTCGCTCGCGCGCAAGGTCCAGTCACTGGGCGACGACGAGTTCAGCGACTATATTTCTGCGTTGACGGCTCGCGGGCCCCTGGTGCTGGCCGAGACCGACTCAGGCACGGACGGACATCCATGAGATTTCGCCCGCCCGACATCCGGGGAGCGCGTTGGCAGGCCGCCATCGTTCTCCTCTGGACGCTTCTTCTTCCTACAGACGTACTCACGAAGCAGGACACCTCGTCTGGAGGCCTCACGATCGTGTCGCCCCCGGATGGCAGCTATGTCAGCGGTCCCGTCGTACTGCAGGCGCGAATGACCACCGGCCCTGCCCCGCGTCAGATGACGTTCTTCGCAGACGGCCGCAGTGTCTGCACGCTCGTCACGCCGCCGTTCGAGTGCGCCTGGGATGCGGGCGCCACGATCAGGGAGCACGTGATCCGCGTGACAGCAACGCTCGCAAATGGTCAACGCGTCGTCGCAACAACTCGGACGAAGGCGGCGGGGTACACGGAGACTGTCGACGTCGACGTGGTTCAGGTGACGACGACGGTGACCGATGTGAACCGGTTGTTCGTGCAAGGGCTGACGCGCGATAAATTTCGCGTTCGCGAGGACGGTGTCGCGCAAAAGCTGACGGCATTTGCCGGCGAGAACATCCCACTCGAAGTCGTGGTCGCGGTCGATGTCAGCGAGAGCATGACGGACGCGATGCCGACGCTGAAGGCGGCCGTGAAGGGGTTCCTGGGCGCGCTGCGTCCCGCCGATCAGGTCAGTCTGCTGGCCTTTAACGACAACATCTTCACGCTGGCGAGGCGGTCGACCGATCCGAAGGTACGGCTGAAGGCGGTCGATCGGCTGTCACCGTGGGGCGGCACGGCGCTCTACGATGCCATCCTCACCGCCATCGCCGCCGTTGGCAAACAGCCGGGACGCCGTGCGCTCGTCGTCTTCACAGACGGCGAGGACCAGAATAGCGTGTCGACCATGAAGCGCGTCCAGACCCGTCTGGAATCGAGCGACGCGACGATCTTCACGATCGGCCTCGGGCGCAGCGTCACGAATCGCACGCTCTCGGCCAGCCTCGAGCAGATCGCATCGATGAGCGGAGGCCGCGCGTTCATCGTCGACGATGTCAAGGAGCTCGACCGGGTGTTTCATGAGATCGTCGAGGAGTTGTCGCACCAGTACCTCTTGTCTTACGCTTCGTCCAACGAAGCCAGGGACGGCTCATGGCGAAAGATTCAGGTCGAGGTGACGGACAAGAGCCTTCGGGTTCGCCATCGTCAGGGCTATCGCGCTCCAGGCGGAAAGCGCCGGTCGCCATGAGTTGGCGTCACGGGCTGACAGCCGGCATTGCGTCGCTTGCGGCGACGATTTTCATCACGCTCTTGGCACAGGCGCAGGCGCCGCAGGACTCGCCGCAAGCGTCTCCCCGACCTCAGGGCACCAACGACCAGAAACCGGTCTTTCGCACCGGCACTGAACGGATCGTGATCGATGCTGCCGTAGTCGACAGGGAGGGCGCGCCCATCCCCGGTCTCACCGCTGAAGACTTCAGGCTGACGATCGACGGCGTGCCGCGGCGCGTGCTTTCAGCGGAGTTCGTGTCGCAGAGTGTCAACGACTCGACCGGACACACCGCACCGCCGACGCGCCTCTACAGCACGAACGACAAGGCGGTCGGCGGCCGGCTGGTCCTCCTCATCTTCGATCTGGAAGGCATCGCGGCGGGAGGCGGACGAGACGCCGCGAAGGCGGCAGCCGAGTTCGTCACACGCCTGAGCCCCGGTGACCAGGTCGGCGTGCTGTCGTTCCCAAGCGGCATCAACGTGGAATTCACGGGGGATCGCGCACGCGTCGTGGCGGCGCTCGACAAGATCGTCGGTCGGGGCATGCTGATGCCGGTGAACGTCTATACCGTCGGCGCGCAGGAAGCGTTCGACATCGAGGCCGGCAACAAGTTCGCGCTGGCGCTGGCTGTGGATCGCGAGTGCGTCTTTGAAAAAGCCGGTGACGTCCGGCCACCGAACGAAGGAGGCAACAGCCCTTCCGACAACTGTTCGCGACAGCTCTCTCGGCTGGCGCACGACATCGCCACGACATACCGGCATCGCGTCGACGAGGTCAGCCGGGTCTTCCGCACACTGTTGCAGCAGCTGAAAAGCATCGATGCGGCCAAGACCGTCGTCTGGATCTCCGAAGGGTTGCCAATTCCGTTCGATCACCAGGCCGATCTCGGCCAACTGTCGGCGCTTACGGCAGCGGCGCGCGCCACGCTCTACGCGATTCATCTCGATCGCAATTCCGGCTTTGACGCCTCGAACGCGAAGCCCTCTCCGACGCTGATGGAGGACCGGAGCGCGGCTCGAGCCGGACTGGACCTGCTCGCCGGCGTGTCTCGCGGCGCCGTCTTCGCATCCATCGGTACCGGCGACAACGCCTTCAACCGAATCGCCCGCGAGATGACCGCGTACTACTTGTTGAGTGCCGAGCCGGAAGCGAACGACCGCGACGGCCGCACTCACAAGATTAAGGTCACGCTGGCCCGGCCCGATTTGACCGTCCGGGCCCGACGCGATTTTGCCGTGGCGGCGTCTCGCGCGGCGGATCCGATGACGCCCGAACAGGCGGTGGCCAACGTACTGCGCGCGCCACTCCTGGCAACGGAGCTGCCACTGAAGGTAGCGACCTACAACATGCGCATTCCGGAGGGTATGCGGCTCGTGATCTCGACGGAGGCAGGCCACGACGCGACTGGCCCCGAGAAGACGGCGATCGGCTTCACCGTCACCGATGGCACAGGCAAGGTGGTGAGCACGGGCTTCCGGGAAGCAACGATGACGCCGGTCAAGCCTGGCGAGCCCGGACCGCTCGAGGCGACCAGCGTGGCGGCAATCGATCCCGGCTCCTACACACTGAAGCTTGCGATCGTCGATTCGCTGGGTCGGCGCGGCAGCGTCGAGCATCCCTTCACCGCAGGGCTGACCCGCATCGGCACAATCGATCTCGCGGACCTCGTTCTGACACCTTCTGCGACGAAGGAGCGGGCGGACGTCAGGATCGTGGCTGAACCGACGATCGACGGGGAACGCTACAGCGGGTATCTGGAGCTGTATGGCAGCGTCGACGTCACTCGGCCACCGCAGGTCGCCATCGAGGTCGCCGATTCCGAGTCAGGCGCGGTGCTCGCCGTCCAGCCAGGACACGTTACCGCAGCCACCGAAAAGGATCGCTTTATCGTGGAAGCCCCACTTCCAATCGGCCTCCTCCCTCCTGGCGGTTATCTCGCCCGGGCGACCGTGACGGTCGGCGGCGCCAAAGGTCAGCTCCTCCGGCCGTTCAGAATTGCAAAGCCCGCTCCCGCTGGCGATGTGTTCAAGGCCGATCTCGAGAAGCAGGTCGGCGCGTTTCGTCCCGAGCAGATCATGACGGTGGCGCTCCTCAGCAGCGCCCTGCACAGTGCGAGCGAGATGAGCGAAGGCTCGTCGAACGAGGCGACCGCCGCGGCAACCGCGATTGCGAGCGGACGACTGGCGCCGCTGGACTCCCTCGCGCTGCCGGCATCCGACCGCTCGCTGCTCGCATCGTTTCTTCGTGGGCTCGCGCTGTACCGAAAGGGATCACTCGAAGAGGCCGCCAACGAGTTCCGCGCGGCCGTTCGCTCATCGCCGGACTTCCTCCCCGGCATTCTCTATCTCGGTGCGTGCTACGCCAGCGGCGGGCGGACCAAGGAAGCCGTCGGCGCGTGGCAAACGTCCCTGATCGCCGACGACGCCTCGCCGGAAATCTTTGCGCTCGTCGCTGACGGGTATTTGCGAATGGGCGATGCCGACGCGGCGGCCGACATCCTGGTCGAAGCGGGGACGAAATGGCCTCAGGACGAGCGATTCATCGTCCGGTCGGCCCTCGCGCGGGCGGCAGCCGGGCATCCCGACGAGGCGCTCACTGCCCTGGCTGCGACCGTTGAACAAACGAGCGATCCCAAGCTGCTCAACCTCGCTGTAAAGCTCACCATTGCCGACGTCGCGCGCCGCCCCGCAGCGGAGCAGCCGGAACAGCTGCCAAAACTGCAAGCGCTCGACTCGCGGCTTCGTGCCGGCCAAGGCGAGGCATCGCTTGCGCTCGCACGCTGGATTCGCTATCTCGAGTCGCAGTGAGATGCAGTAGGCCAACTTCTGTCCGGCGACGGCCCGGGCTAAAGCTCGCGCTTACGTGCGATTGACTCGACTCTGCGTACGATTTTTGTCATCACCGTCCCGCACGCAGGCGTACAGCCATTCGTCGATGATCTGCCCTTCCTTGATTACTGCGCGACGAAGCAAGCCTTCCCGCAGGAAGCCTGCCTTCTCGAGCACGCGCACGGAGCCGGCGTTGTAGGAGAACACGTGCGCGTAGATGCGGGTCAGATCGAACTGCTCGAACGCCCAGGGAACGAACAGGCTGACCGCATCGGTCATCACGCCGCGCCCCCAGAACCTTTCGCCAAGCCAGAAACCGAGCTCCGCCGACACGCGTTCCACGTCGTCGTGCAGGACGATACCGATGCCACCGGCAGCTTCCCCATCGACCTCGATGGCGAAATCGGTGGCGGGCATGGCACGGGCGCAGTGACGCACCCAGCCTTCGGCATCCTCGAGGGTGTACGGCGAAGGGAACCGATCGCGCACGTTCATCCAGATTTTCCGGTTATTCGCATTCTGCGCCAACGCCGGCACGTCGTCCGCGCGCCACGTCCGGATGGTCGTCGCCGATCGCGTCAGGTGCATCCGCGCGATTATAAGGTCCGACCACGTCTTGGCCGATCGCGGCGCTTGGGATATAAGAACAGCCGATGCCGGACACGCCGATTACTCAGGATGAACTCTACGACCCGATTCTCAATCACGTTCGCCCCGCCCCGCTGATTCTGAGACCCGACGATACCCTGGCCGACGCCCTTGAGCAGGCGCGCGCGCTGCCGTCCACGCAGATCATCCTTTACTGCTACGTCGTGGACGACAAGGAGCGCCTCGTCGGCGTGGTGCCTATCCGGCGGCTGCTGACGAATCTTGCCGAGGCGCGCGTCGGCGATGTGATGATCGCGGAGGTCGTCGCCATCCCGTCGTGGGCGACGGTCCTCGTCGCGGCCGAGTACTTCGTGAATCGAAGATTCCTCGCGTTTCCGGTGGTCGAGGCGGACGGTCGACTCGCCGGCGTCGTCGACGTGACCTCGTTCACGGAGGAAGTGCTCGCGCTCGCGAAACAGTCGTTCGAAGGCATCTTCCAGCTCATCGGCGTTCACGCGACGCAGGCATTGACGCCGTGGAGCAGCTACAAGGACCGATTCCCGTGGCTGCTCTGCAACGTTGGTGGGGGCTTGTTGTGCGCATTCATTCTGAGCCACTACGAGGAGACGCTCGCGGCCGCGGTAGTACTAGCGCTGTTCATTCCTGTCGGTACTGGCACTTGCGGAAAGCGTCAGCATTCAGTCCGTGACGCTGACGATACAGAACCTGCAGAGCGGCAAAGTGCAATGGCACCTGCTCTTTCGCAGCATTGCGCACGAGGCGGTGACAGCCCTGATGCTCGGTGTTTCGTGCGGCGCGCTGATCGGCCTGACTGCGTGGGCGTGGCACCGAAATGTGCTCGTGGCCGGCATTTTGACGGGTGCTATCGCCGCATCGATGCTGACCGCCTGCCTGCTCGGGGTCATACTGCCGAACAGCCTCCGCGTGATGAGGGCCGATCCCCAGATCGCCGCGGGGCCGATCGTTTTGGCGTTGACGGACGTGGCGACGCTGGTGTTTTACTTCAGCGTCGCGGCGGTCTTTCTGTAACCGCTGGACGCTCGACGACTCTTCCGGAGCCCTCGACCAGTGTGACGAACCGGTCGGCAGCAACGTTGGTCACCACATCGACCTGGCCACTTGGCCAAACGACTTCAATGCGTTCCACGCGAGCCGCCTCGCCCACACCGAAATGCGCGCGCAGGTCGTCCATCGAGTAGTAGCTTGACTGGCTGAGTACTGCCCGCGCCTGGACGCGACCGCCAACGGTCACCCGTATCGTGGCACCGATGCCGGCACGATTCGACGCCTTGCCTTCGAGCACGATCCCAATCCAGTGGTTCACCTTCGAAGTGTCGTTCCTCAGGAGCGATGGCGGCTCGTTCATGTTCATCGCAAGCACGTCGATGTCGCCGTCATTGTCGAAATCGCCGAATGCGGCGCCGCGGCTCGAACGCGGTGTCGTGAGGCCGCTGCCTGCTGACGCGCTGACGTCGGCGAAGGTGCCATCGCCTTTGTTGCGGAACAGCACGCGCGGCCCTTTGTGCGGATAGCGCGGGAACTTCTGCTCGACTTCGGGGTAGACGTTGCCAGTCATGTACAAGAGATCCTGCCAGCCGTCGTTGTCGACGTCGACGATCCCGGCCCCCCACTCGACGTAGCGATTCTGCACGGCCAGACCCGCGGCGGTGGCGATGTCCTCGAACATGCCTTTCCCGCTTGCACGGTACAACGCAGGGATGTCGTCGGCGAAGTGCGTCTTGAACAGATCGAGCCGGCCATCGGCGTTGATGTCACCGGTCGCAGCGCCCATCCCCGCCTGCGCCATGCCGTTCTCGCTGAGCGCCGCACCGCTCGGCACCGCAACGTCGGTGAAGGTGCCGTCGTGGTTGTTGCGATACAGAACTGCGGCGGTCGAGTCCGAGGCGACGTAGATATCGATCCAGCCGTCCTCGTCGAAATCTGCGGCGAGCGCTGTCATCGAGTAGCGGCCGGTCACGCGCGCGATGCCCGACGGCACCGAGACATCGACGAACCCTGAGCCGGTGTTTCGGTACAGGAGGTTCGTGTCGGTCGGCAGTCCTTTCGGTCCGCAATTGACGGGAATGCCCTTCCAGAGGCAATTGACGCCTTGCCCCGGCTCCGTCGCGGTGGCCAGATCGAACACGAGATAGTTCGAGACGAAGAGATCGAGGCGGCCGTCGCGATCGAAATCCAGGAACGAACACCCTGAACCCCAGCGTGGTGGCCCCTCGATGGGCAAGCCCGACGTCGCGGTCACATCGTCAAAGCGTCCACTGCCCACCGATCGGAATAGACGATTGCGGCCAAACGACGTGATCAAGAGATCCAGCCGCCCGTCATTGTCGTAGTCACCACCGCACACCGACGAGGCCCACACCGTGAGGCCGAGTCCGGAGGTCGCTGTGATGTCCTTGAACGTTCCGTCGTGCTGGTTTCTGTAAAGTCGAGTGGTCGGACCCGCCGCCGCAACAGCGGGATCCTCGGCGCGTTGCCCCTCGAGCAAACGACTGCCGCCGAGCACGAGCGCGTCGAGCCAGCCGTCGTCATCGGCATCGATCCACGCCGTCCCGGCGCCATTGGTCTCGATGATGAAGCGCTTGCGGTCCACGCCGCCGTAGGTACTGGGGACCAGCAGGCCGGCGGCGGTACCGATATCCGTGAAGGTGACTGCGCCTCCCGACAAAGCTCCGGAACGGGATGATGGGAGAGCCGAAAAGATGGCGATCGCAAGGGCGATCGAGACGCGAGCCAGCGCCACGACGTGATTGTAATGCGGCTAGCGAGTCGCCGACGAATCGCTCAACTTCGCGGCAATCGCGAACTCCTTGTCGGCTTCCTCGGTGCGGCCAAGCTTCTGCAGCACCTGACCAAGAAGATAGTGGGCCGATTTGTTGTTCGGGTCGTATTCGGCGGCGCGTCGCAGGAAGCCTTCGGCGGCTGCCGGCAGCGTCTTCGCCAGGTACGCGCGCCCCAGCACAATCAACGGACCGCTGTAGTACGGATTGATCCACAGCGACCGTTGCAACGCCGCGATCGCGGGATCCCACTTCTGCTGCCGTGCGTACGCCTCGCCAAGCCGATAGTGGGCCATCGGATCGAGAGGATTGAGCTCGAGTTCCTTGCGGAAGTACTCGATCCCCTCGTCGATGCGCGCGAAGAAGATGGCAATTTCCCCAAGCAGGAAACGCGTGCGCGGAAGCTTGGGATCCAGAGCCAGCGCTTTCTTGAGCTCGGCTTCGGCGGCTTCGTGGAACTCGATTCGAATCATCATCTGCGCCGCGAATACGTGCGCAGCCGCCGAGTCCGCGTCGACACCAAACGTCGCCGCCAGCGCCTCGCGAGCCTTGTCCGGCTGCGACGTCTGGATGTAGGCCATGCCGAGCACCTGCGCCAGCTCGATGTTGTCCGCGGCCCACGCTCGCGTTTCCTCGAGCAGCGGGACTGCTTCTTTCAGTCGTCCGGCAAGGTAATACGACAGGCCGAGGACCTGGATCGCCTCTTTGCGTTCAACGGATCCTTCGGGAAGCTGATGAGCAACCGGTGCGAGCGCGTCGATCGCACGCGCGGGATCGTCGCGATGGTAATAGGCGACACCTGTGAGATACCGGACCCAGAGGTCGTCGGCCGGCAGCCGCTTGAGCTGGTCGAGCGCGCGATCGACCTGCCCGGCATTCAACGCGGTCCGAACGTCTGAAAGCCGTGCCTGCAAGTCACCGGACGCCGCTGGTGCCTGGATGGCGAGGCAGAGAAGAAGCACGCTCGCTGTCATATCTCGGTCGTGTCGTCGGGGGGACTGTCCCCCACTCGTATGTTGGGGGGGACTGTCCCCCACTCAATATCTAGTGGCCAAGTCACGAGACAGCGGATTGGACAAAGCCCCGGTCTCGGCTATCGATCGGGGACAGTCCCCATATTAGGGCTGTTGCCCTCGACCAGCGTGATGATCTGATCCGCCTTGATGTTCACCCACTGTTCCTCGCGACCGTTTGGCCAGCGCACCTCCAGGCGGTCGACCGACGTCGACGCGCCAAGCCCCACATGCGCGCGGACGTCGTTTTGCGACATGTAGCTGCCGCCACCCGATACCTCACGGAGCTGCGCCACCTCGCCGGTAACGAACCGGAGACGCGCGCCGATGGCGCTGCGATTCGACTGTCTGCCAACCAGCCGCACTTCAAGCCAGTGCCGATCGCTCGGCGCAGAGGTCAGAAACACGTCCGGGGTGTCGTGCACGTTATTGATCGCAACATCCACGGTGCCGTTGTTGTCGAGATCGCCAAATGCGGTCCCGCGCCCCGCCTTGGGGACCGTGGCGGGTGGTCCGAGGCGCTCGCTGACATCCTCGAAGCGGCCTTCCACATTGCGATAGACGACCTTGCGTTGCTCGTACCCTGCCTCTGTACGAATGCCCCGAACCTCCGGGTACACATGTCCGTTCGTGAGGAAGATATCGAGCCAGCCGTCGTTGTCGAAGTCGGCAAAGCCGGCGCCCCATCCAAGCCAGCGGCTGTTCAACCCAAGGCCCGAATCGAACGTCCGATCCTCGCAGTAGCCGCCGCCGGTATTGGCATAGAGCGACGTCGTGTCGCCGGCAAAGTTGGTCTTGACGATGTCGACCCACCCGTTGCGATCGAAATCGCCGATCCCCACGCCCATTCCCGCCTGGGGCTTGCCGTCCTGGCTGTAGGCGCAACCGGCGCGAACGCCAATGTCTTCGAACGTCCCGTCGTGCCGGTTGCGATAGAGCGCACTCGGGTTGGAGTCGTTGGCGACGTAAATATCGGTCCACCCGTCGTTATCGAAATCAAGCGTCGAGACGCCGAGGCCATAGGTGCCGTTTGCCTTCAAGATGCCCGATGCCTGCGAGACGTCGGCAAAGGTTCCGTCGCCGCGATTTCGAAAGAGCGCGTTCTTGCCGCCCCTGAGCCCTGGCGGACCGCACGCCACAGGCACGCCCTTCCAGCGGCACACACCCGACTCGGGCGTCGGCGCCGTCTTGAGGTCGAGATCGATGTAGTTCGCGACGAACAAATCCAGCAACCCGTCGCGGTCGTAGTCGAGAAAGGCACAGCCCGTGCCCCAACGCGTCGCCGCGTTCGCAACGCCCGCGCGTTCGGTAACGTCCTCGAATCGCCCTCGGCCGGTGTTGTGGAACAGACGGTTGTGCCCATAGTACGTGACGAACAGATCGACCTGGCCATCGTTGTCATAATCGCCGGCGCAGGCCGCCTGCCCCCATCCCCACTGGTTGCGCAGTCCGACCGACTCGGTGACGTCCTCGAATGAACCACCGCCCCTGTTGCGGTACAGGTGAGGCCGCGGTTCTTCGCCCTTGGGGAATCCCTCGAGGGTCGTGCCGTTCACGAAGAACAGATCGACGAGACCATCGTTGTCGTAATCGAGCATCGCGACGCCGCAGCCCGTCGTCTCGAGCAGGTACCGGTTGGTGGTCTTGCCGCCGAAGATCGTCACCGCGGTCAGCTCCGACTCTGGTCCCAGGCGCCGGAACGAAAATCCCACATCGCTATCGCCAAGTGTCGTGACGGCAGCGCCGATCACGACCCAGGTCGCAAGCACAGGCCGCATCCGCTACGGTTCCTTCACGACCCGCGCATCGAGACGACGCGCTTCGTTGAGATGCTTCTGCGCGCCCGCGGCATCGCCTGCTTTCCGAAGCGCGCGCGCCAGCTCGTAATGCGCGTTGGCGCTGGACGGGTCGAGCTTCACCGCGTCGCGCAGCTGTGCGATGGCCCCTTTGATGTCGCCCTGCTGCAGCCGCTCGCGGCCGACGCTCAACGCGAACACCGCGGCCTGCTGGTCGGCCTTCAGCTTGTTCAGTTTGTCGGCTTCCGCGAACGCGGCTGCGGCGCCCGCTTCGTCGTTCCGTCGCTGAAGAATCTGCCCGATGCTCAGGTAGGCCTCTGCGGACTCCAGATCGTATTCGACCGTGCGGCGGAATTCCGCGAGCGCGCCCTCCTGGTCCCCCTGTTGCCGCAGGATCGTCCCGAGCATGTAATGGGCCTGCGCGTATCCAGGCCGCGCGGCGATTGCCGCACGTAGCTCCTGCGCCGCTTCTGGCAGCCGTCGCGTCTGCCAGAGCACGACACCGAGCGTGTAGTGGGCATCGGCCAGGCCGGCGTTCAGCCGAATCGCCTCGCGCAGTGCCCGTTCCGCGCCCTCGAAGTCGTCCTGCTGTTTCCGCGCGGTGCCCAGGTTGTAGAACGCTTCCGCATACTCGGGGCGATCGACCGTCAATTTGCTCAAGACCGTGACCGCTGCTTTCAAATCGCCTTTCTGCATCAGCGCCGTGCCGAGGTTCAGCACGGCGGTCGGCTCGTCGGGATGCTCGGCGGCAGCCTTTTCAAAGGTCTCGACCGCCCGCTCGGGATCGCCGCGCTGCATGTACGCGAGCCCGAGCCCATTGATCGCGTCGAATCGCGACGGATCGAGCGTCACGGCACGCTGCAGTGTCGCGATCGCCTCGTCGACGTCCCCGCGCTCGCGCAGCGAAACACCAAGATAGGTATACGCCACGGCCAGGTTCGGACTGAGTTTCGTCGCGGTGCGAAGTTCTTCGATCGCCTCATCGAGATGTCCCAGTCGCCGCAGCACCACGCCGAGGTAGTAGCGAGCATCGGCGTTGGCCGGCTGAAGACTGACCGCAGTTTTCAACGGTCCGAGCGCGTCGTCGAATTTCTGGACCATCCATCGCGTTACGCCAAGATGGTATTGCGCGTCGAACAGGCGAGGATTAAGCGATACGGCCTGCTCGAAGCGCGCCAGCGCCTGATCCGTCTGCCCTTGCAGGCCACGGACGAAGCCAAGGCGATCGTGGGCCTCCGCCATCTTCGGATCTCGCGCGAGCGCCAGCTCGTACGCTGTCGCGGCCTGGTCGAGCTCCTTCCGTCGTTCGTGCACGTACCCCAGGAAGTAGTGCGCCGCCGCCAGGGAAGGCTGGCGGGCAGCGGCTTCGTGAAAGCGCGCGTACGCGGCATCCAGATTGCCGGAGTTCAGCAGGCGAACGCCGTCTCGAACGAGCGCCTCAGGAGTGGCGAGGGCATCGGCGGATGGCGCGTGAGATTGTGAAAAGGCTGGAAATGCGAACGCGATTAGCGCCCCAACGAGGACAGCACACCTCACTCCAGGATTGTAATGCGGGCATGCCGCCGGCAGGCGAGGGTGGTGAAGGCGCCAGAAAGGCGCCTCCACCATTACGACACACTTGCTAGAACTGGAATTTCACCGCGAACTGGAAGTTTCGTTGCCGATCAGCATTGCCGTACGCCGTGGAATTGATGCGACCGGCATCGGGCCGCGGGCTTCCCGGCGATCCAATTTCAGTGTTCGGGTTGCCGAGGTTCACATTGTTGAAGAGGTTGACGGCTTCGACTCGGAACTCGAGGGCGCGTGTGCCACCAACCGTTACCCGCTTGAACATGGATGCGTTGGTGACGCGATACCCCGGACCGCGCAACGAGTTCCGTTCCATGTTGCCGAACGTGCCAGGAGCCGGACGCGTGTAGGGGCTACCCGAATCTCCGATCGCCGTGGCGTCGAAATACTCGTCCTGCCCACCATTGATCGTGATGTCACCGCTGATGTTGGGTCGATTCGGACCGACGTCGCGATCGGAGCCCGCGCCGGCGTAGGAGACATCGAACGGAAGGCCACTCTGGAACGTCTGAGTCCCGTTGAACTGCCAGCCGCCGAGAATGCCTTCGCTCAACGGACCCCAGTCGTTGCCCCACTTCTTGCCCTTACCCCAAGGCAGCTCGTAGACCAGTACCAGGTTCAGGGTATGGGTCCTGTCGAAGCCCGTGAGGCCTCGTTGCAGGTCGCGGTCGTAGAAGAAGTACGACCCATCCTCCTGCCTGGCTCTCTGCCATGTGTAGTTGAGCTGGTACGAGTAGCCGTCCGAAAATCGCCGGATCAGGCGAGTCTGCAGCGAGTCGTACCAATTCTTGCCGCAGTTGCAGAAGAAATCGATGCCCTGCGTCCAACCAAACGCCCCACCATAGCCACCGACTGTCGTTGGGAACTGGCCGGCGAAGAATGGCCGGCGCTGGTCGCGCGGGATATTCGGGAAGCCTTGAAGCGTCGGATCGTTGACGTTGACGGCAGGACCGTCTCCGACAAACGCATGGACCCCGCGGTTGCCCACGTACCCGAGTTCAACCGACATGACGTCGCTCAGCTGACGCTGAACGGTAGCGTTGAACGCATCCACCGACGGGGGGCGCTGCTTTGGCGGAAGCGCACGCGTGAAGACGCCATTCGGCAGCGTAAGCTCGCCATTCGATGGCACCGGCGGAAATTGTGCCGGCGTCGGTCCATTGCTCAGCGTGAACACGCGATCGAAGTTGGACTCGGCGGTGAGCTGCTGTACGGAGAGCACCGGCAGGTTCTGCGTGACGCTGTGCCCGAATAGCGTGCCGAAGACGCCGATGTCGTAAGAGCGCCCATACCCGCCGCGAATGACCGTCTTCTCGTCGAGCTGATACGCCACGCCAAGACGCGGCGCCCAGTTCAAGTTGTTCTCGACGTTGCCGGCAAGATTGACGTCGCCGACCCCGGCCACGAGGATCTTGCCTGTGCTGAGATCCAGCCAGCCGCCGTTGCTTGCTTCGTTCACGGTCTGCGGGTTGATGACGTCGAGCCGCACGCCGTAGTTGAGCGTCAGCTTCGGGGTCGCACGCCACGTGTCCTGCGCGTAATAGAAATGGCGCCACTGCCGCTCCCGGGCGTTGGTGTTCGGGCTGGCGTAGCGCCTGAAGTCCGTCACGTCGCCGAGAAGGAAGGTCGCCAGACCGAGGCCGCCGGTGCCGGCGAGCGAGGTGCGATTGCTGCTGAATTCCAGCTCGCCCGAGCGGTGGTTGTCCGACGGAACGCGCAGGTTGTACGCGCGCCGGATGTCGATGCCGAACTTGAAGCTGTGGTTTCCCATCAGCTTCGTGAGGTTGCCCACGGCCTGCCACTGCTTTTCGTTCTGGGCCAAGGGACAGTTGCACTGATTCACGTCAAGACCCGATCCCGCCTCGAACGCGCTCGGCGACGAGCTGTTCCTGCCTCCGATAAACAACGCCGGCAGCCCCGACGTGAACGTCGAGTCCAAGTTCAGCCCGGGGATGCCCGCGTCGCTGGCGGGAGTTGCACCGAAGTCGGACGGCAGCACGTTGACGTCGTATTCGAACCAGCCAAACCGGAAATCGGCAAGCAGACTCGGCGACAGCGTTCTGTCCACGCCGAGAGCCAGGCTCTGGTTCTTGACGTCTGAAACACCGCCAAGGCTGACGAAATACGGGCCGCCGCCCTGTCCGTATGCCGTCGGGCCGTTGCGGGTGAACTTGCCGCTGCTGTAACGACCGAAGATATTGGTCGATTCGTTCAGGCGGTGGTCGACGCGTGCGTCGAACTGATCCGCATCGAAGGTTTCGGCGCCCGACGACTGGAAGTTGTCGCGCGTACCGTTCTCCCGGCCAGGCAGATTCGGGAGTGGGATGAGACCGAGAATTGCCAGCGCCTGTTGCGAAAGCTGACCGCTGGGAATCACGGCTCCGGCAAATTGCGCGCGTGCGGCCGGGTTGCTGTTGCTTGCCGGATCGAAGATGTTGACGCCGTACTCACTCAGGTCCCCGGTGCGCGCCCGCGCGGTCGGCACGGACGACAGAACCGAGCCGCCCTGGGAGCTTCGTGTCCCTTGGTAGTCGCCAAAGAAGAACGCCTTGTTCTTCAAGATCGGCCCGCCAACGGCAAAGCCGAACTGGTTGCGCTTCGTGTCCGGCAGGCTGTCCTTCGTTGGCTGTGTGAAGGGGTTCCTGGCCTGGAACGCGTCGTTCTGGAAGAACTCGAAGGCGCTACCGTGAAACTCGTTGGTGCCAGACTTGGTCTGCACCGAGACAACGCCCGCCGTCGCTTGACCGAACTCTGCGTCGTAGTTCTGCGACGTGATCTTGGCTTCGCCGATCGATTCGAGGTTCGGGTTGATGACGATGATCCCGAGAATCGGATCGCGATTTTCCGTGCCATCGAGCTGATAGCCGGTACCGCTGAAGCTCTGCCCGTTGACCATCGTCTGCGTTGAACCCTGCGGGTTCTCCGATGCGGCGTGTTGCCAGGGCAGCTGCTGCGCCCCGGGCGTCAGCAGGATGAACTTGGTGAAGTTCCTGTCGAGCACGGGGGCTTCGGTCAGCTGGCGCTGGTCGAAGGTGGTCGACACGTCAGCACGGTCGGTCTTGAGGAGTGGGGAGCCACCGGTGACCTCCACCGTCTCGGTCAGCTGGCCCACCGACATCTTTACGTTGAGCGGCGTCTGCGTATCGACGCTCACCTGCACCGTTGGCACCACCGCCGTCTTGAATCCTGAGAGCTCCGCCTTGATTTCGTAGCTGCCGGGCAGCAGGCGTTCCTTCACGAAATAGCCCGACTCGTTGGTGACAACCGTGTCGGTCGTCTGACGCTGGGTGCTCGTGATGGTGACTGTCACCCCCGGTAGCACCGCATCGCTTTCGTCCGTGACCGTGCCGGCGATGCTGCCGTAGACGGCCTGTGCCGCCGCGTGCGAGGTCGCGAACAGCGTCAGCACCAGAATGAACGCCCCGATGCTCACAACGCGACGCGGCAGGACTCTCCGTCCGCAGACCCGAAGCATATCCGCCTCCTCATCTCCTATTGGATACAAGTCCCGGCCGTGTGGTGCGCGAGGAAGGGACACGGTCACGCGCGCTTCAGGTTGCGCCTGCGTGCAGATGTCGCCGCGCATCGGTCGCCCGGACCGATGGAAGATCACAGCCGTTAATCACCGCCGCCTTGGCGGTGAGGGCCGATGCTAGAGCCCAATTGGTATTACCGTCAAGCCAAAATTGCATTAGCTCGGCGCTGGCCGAGGGAATACAAATCGTTTTAGTAGCGGGGGTTTCCAATGGATGAGATTGACCTCGTCACGGAGAGATTGGCCGGAAGCTTAAAGAGGTCAAGCCAGCTTGCCGCCGAGTAATCGTTTACCGACGCCGTCCTAAACCTCTACCCAAGGCAGGTCCTGGACGGTCGGAAACCGCTTCGATCCCGATTCCAGCACGGCGAACAGAAACAGCAGGATGCCGTCTTCGTCGACCTGCGAGTAGGTTTTGATCCCGACGTCGGCGAGCGGCGGTAGTGACCGACCTTCGTCCAGGAGAGGCCGATAGTCCGGCAGTCGGACGGACTCGACAACCTCGAGAATCGGGGCGGTCAGAAACCGGCGGACCCGGTGGGCCCACTGCGTTGCGAGTTGACGCATGAGGACACGCCGGAGAGCGGCGCGTAGGCTGACGTGCCGGGGGCGGGAATCGAACCCACACGAGGGGTCGGTCCTCCGCGGATTTTAAGTCTGAATCGCCCGCGAGGTGCCAACCCTACAAAGTCAACGACTTACAGGAATCGTTCGGGAAAACCGCCCTTTCGCCTATTACGAGGAATACGAGAGATACGCCGGTTTTGGCCGTGATGGGGACAAAAAAGGGACAGCGCGCAGGCAAGCACAATCGTGACCGTGCAACTCCGGATCTGGGTCCGCCCGACCGGAACACGCGCATTCGTCGCCAGTGCCCGCTTACGCTCAAGATCAACTCTTCGCCCATCGTCGGCACTTCGCGCTTCTCCAGCGGGATCTGATGCTCGCCCTGGCGCAGCGTGCAGATCGGCTGGCGCTTGCGGACCTCGATCGGTTGCGGGCGTGGCGGCAGCTTCGCGCGGTCCCACCAATCTGAAATTCGGCGTCACTGCACCCTCGTCGGCAAGCTCGATCCTGGAACGTCCACAACAAGGCCATCTTCCATGCACCATGCGCGTGAACGTGTCTCGGATTGGCCCAGTTCCGAATTCAGGCCCACCCCTCGCTCCGCGCCGTCGCGATTTCCGCCTCAAACTCGCGTCGCTTGTTCAGCGCATCTTTCAATGTCGCCAATTCCCCGAACGCGATGCTGGTGTCGCTGCGCCGCTCGTAGTTCCAGGAGCCGGGACGCTTATGGGATGGGCCGATACACCAGAATCGCTTTGCGCCACGGCGATGCAGCGTTACGTCCAGGGCGGGATCTCCCTGAAGCATGGTGCCACTCTACACTTTGCGGCGCAGCAATGCCGCCCCCGCTCCTTTCCTGCGAAGTCAGAAGAGCGTCACCGACCGATGTCTTCTCACGCGACGCGGTTCGTGCGCGCGGTCCCGCAATGAATTCGGCGTCACTGCACCCTCGTCGGTCGCTCGATCGTCAAGCTGGCCAGCCGTTGTTTCAACTTGTCCAGATCCTTACACCGCCACTCCAGGTGCTTGCGGGCATCTGCGATCTGCTGTTCGGTGGGCGGCGAATTCCACTCCATGGCTTTGGTAAGGTGCCGACAGGCCTCGAGCAGCCCGTCGGCGACCAGCACCGCACTCGTCAACGCGCCGATCAACTCGGCGCGCTCTTCGTCACCAAACCGGTCGCTCATGTTCGACGCGGCTGGGTCCGATCGATTTCGGCGATCGCTTCGTCGTAAAGTTGCCTGAATATTTTCAAGCAACTCTGATCGGCCGTGGCCTGGTCTGCCTGGTACGTTCTCAGCACAGTGTCTACGGCCCGTGGAAACGAGTCCGAATCCACGCCCGCATAGCCATCGAACTCGAGTCGAAGTAACCGTTCGTACAGTCGGTCCCACGCAGCCTGCACCTCAGCAGCCGAGGCCATCAGTTTGGATCGCCTCGTCTCCGTCTCCGTCTCCTCGTGTGTCATGAGGCTTCAAGCCTTCACGGACTGTACCGTTGCCCGCCTCGGTAGTTGATGCTTCGCTATGACCGTTCCGCCCAAAAGATAGGCAGACCTGAATCTCGGCCCGGATGACGTAGCCGCATCTCACAACTTTCCTCTACCGGATCCTGTAACCGGTACACCGTTAGGTGTACACGCCGCCGACAATCCGGCGTCAATCCAATACCAGCGGCCAACGAATTAGCGCGGCAACTGGCTTGCACTGAGCCGGACGTGCTCGTGACCCCTGGCGGCGCGTCGGCGGCTGACGTTGAGGACGAGGTCCCAGCCCCTCGGTACATTCCGATCTGCCCCGGTTGCGGGTGCGAGGGCCGCGAGCACAATCCGAGCTGGGCCGGAGCCTGGACGGCACTTCATATGCGAGCGTGTGATACCCGCTGGACCGTCCAGGCTCCAGAACGGTAGGGCGGCGTATGGAATTGGGATTTTGGATTGCACCTGTCGCGGCCGTCGTGATCGTCGGCCTCGTTGCCGTCTTTGCCGCCTACACGCGGCCGAAATTACGGATGGTGCTCGTACGCCGCCCCGACCGCTGTCCGTTCTGCCACTCCAAGGCGGTAGACACCCTTGCCAAACAGATCACGGCCGCGACCTACTGGCGTTGCGAGCAATGCGGCGAAGTCTGGAATGTTGCCAGACTTCAGCGATCGACACGTTTGTGACCGCCGGGATTAAGGCTGCAGCACCCCGTGATCGCCAAGCCGTCATCGCTCAGCATCTTAGTCCACGAGGAACTTCTGCATATCGCTGTCGGGCGTCGCACAGATCAACCAGCACGAGATGTTGATGTCCAGTTGTGTCGTCCGCTGGGCGGCCTCAAGGCTGACGAACCCGATACAGGCTCTGCGCTCTCGGGCCGTCAGTAAAACTGTGGGGAAACCAAAGAAGCCGCCTGTCCAAGTCGCGTTCAATGCGTAGTAATCGGGGGTTAGCCCGACGGCGGATCTCGTCCGGCGCGCCAGGCCGACGAGGCGACCGGCGCGCTAAATCGGCGACTCTGGATTGTGCCACCTCCTCCGCCGTCATTGGCCGCAGTGGCGCTTCAGCGGGCTGAGGCGATCGATCAACAAAAAGGACGATGGCGATATACATGGCGACATGGCGAAATGGAAGGTGCCGATTGTCGCCAGCACGCCGATGCCGCCGCGCTTTGGTTGCTCAGTCATTCTCGCGCCAACCCTTCGATCGAAGACTTCAGATCCCCGGTCGCCGCGGCGTCACCGCCGGCCGGGGCGATCGGCCGGCGCTCCCGCATCCACGACGCGAATCGGAGATGTTGTCACTGCGGCCTCGTTGGGCGGCTCGATCCTGCAGCCCAGTGCCGAATTCAGGCCCACCCCTCGCTCAGCGCCGTCGTGATTTCCGCCTCAAACTCGCGCCGCTTGTCCAGCGCATCTTTCAATGTCGCCAACTCCCCGAACGCGATGCTGATGTCGCTGCGACGCTCGTAGTTCCAGTAACCGGAACGCCTGTGGGGCTCGACACGCCAGAATCGCCTTGCGCCGAGGCGATGCAGCGTCACGTCCAGAGCGGGATCGCCTTGATGCATGGCGCCACTCTACACCCTTGCGGCGCAGCAATACATCACCTCCGCTCCCTCCTGGGAAGCTCAGAAGAGCGTCTCCGACCGATGTCTCACGCGACGCGGTTCGTGCGCGCAGTCCTGCCAATCTGAATTCGGCGTCACTGCACCTCGTCGGTGGCTCGATCGTGACGCTCGCAAGTCGTGATCGGACTTTCTCAAGTTGCGACGTACGACACCAGCAGCACATCGAGCGCGTCGAGCAGCAAGCCGACCATTTCGGCCGTGACCCGAGTGACCTGAGCGACCCGAATGACCCGAGTGACCCACGTGACGCAAGCGACCTCAGTGAGCCACGTGACTGCGGCGCCAGTCCCGCGCCCTGGACGGTCAATAGACGGTCGCTGCCTCGCCTTTGTAGGCGCGCACGAGCTGCGCGCTGTCGCTGAACTCGCGGAAGGCCGCCACCTTCCCGTTGCGCACCGTGAACAACATCACCCAATCGCTCGAGTAGTTCTGCCCGCTCGGCTTCATCCGCGCGGAGTAGCTGCCAAGCGCCACCACCTTGTCGCCCTGCGCCACGAACTCCCTGGGCTCGAACGACACGAAGTCGGTCGTCTCGGCGACCTGCTTGAAGAACTCGGCGACCTGGGCGTGGCCCCGGCGCAGTCCCGACTGCGGCAGCACGCCTTCGGTGCCGATGACCCCCTGCCACTCGACGTTCTCGTCGCACAGATTCAGAATCGCGGCGATATCGCTTCGCTGAAACGCCGCGTAAGCGTCCTTGATCAACTGCGTGTTTTCCGCTTCCGCCATCGTGTTCACCCTCCGTTCCACCATAACGCCAGTCACGCCGCGCCGGATTTCGAGACGCTGTCGTAGGCCCGAACCCTTCCTACGTAGGCCCGAGCTTCAGCTCGGGCACCTCCGGAACGCCAAGCCTACACCCGGCTGCGGCCTGCGGCTAGGGGCTCACTTGTACAGGTCGAACTGCACCCATCTTCCGGGGTGATGTTGCCGTCGTCGCACGTTTCGCCGTGGTGCGCATCGAGAAACCGTGAGGTAGAGGCGGTACTCACGAAGCTCTGTGCGGCCAATGTGAGACTCTGCACGCTCAGTGTCATCATTCGCTCGTCCAGCGCGGCGCCAAAGTGGACTGAAAGACGCCATACGCGTACGGCGGCCTCTCCGTCCTTGTCGGTTATACAGCTGTCAAAGACGGCAGCCTAGGCGGCCTCTTCGTGACGCGAAATCTGCTCACAGAGCCGCTCCCGCACCGCGTCACCGTCGAGCCCTACCAGGGCGCACCAAAACTGGTCGAAGTCCTCACGCCGCTCGATAAATGCCGCAGCACTGCGGCGATGCTCAGGAATTGCGCTTTGAAGGTCCACGATTGCCTGTTGCAAGACAGCGATCGCTAGTCGTTTTACGCCGTTGTCGTTCAGTACGTCAGGCGGCACGGCCGGCGCGCTCAGCGTGTTCGCAGGCGCGATTCGCGCACAGGTAGAAGCGAACTACCGACAGATGCGCGGTGTCCGCCTTCGGCGCCCGATCATCGGGATCGACCGTGAGCCGCATGAGCCATCCGCACGATGGGCACTTTCGGATTTCCGACAACTTTGCTCGGAACATCTGATATCTCTCCAAGGGAATCAGAAAGAAGGACCTGACCGCCTCAGCGCGACGACGCCGAAGCGGTCAAGGTTAGGTGGGGCACGCGGTTGAATGGGCCGGCCAGTAACCGGTGGGCGCCCGCTGTGCCCTGGGCTGCGCCCGTTCGTCAGTACCTACGTGCGCACGCCCGCGATCACCTCGACTGCTTCCTCATCGAGTAGAGCGATGCCCCATCGTGAGGTGGTGCGAACCACGATCTGGTCCGTCGAGCTCAGCGAAAACGGATCGTACAGAACCTGCAGCGTTGAACGAATCCCGACTACGACTCGGCTCATGTCCGCAAGCAGGATGTAGCTGGTGTCGTTGTTCGACCCGGCCGTTTCCGCAATCGAAATTTGCGAACTCAGCGCGACCCGAATGCCGAAGAGCGATCGCCGCGCCTCTGCGGTCACGTCCGGCTGCAACATCGGCCGATCCTGCAAGTCGAGCAGTTTCTTCAGCGTGTTCCAGGTTCTCGGATGCGCGAAGATCACGCTCGGCGTCGCGTTGTTTTTCTCCATCCGATAGATCGCATCGGCGATGTCGTCGAGCGTGGGCGCGGCACCGTTCGGCGATCCGAGCGTCGTCACGTTCACACCAGTCTGTCGGCGGAAACCCATGAGATCGTTGATGCCGGCGCCCTGCAGCATGGACAAGTCGATGGCTGCGGCGATCGATCGTTCGTGATCCATCTGCACAATCTGTCGCGCGTCTGGGCTCGCATCGGCGAACCATTCCGAGCTGCCGATGGTGCGGGTCCCGAACTTCAGCATCGACAGCCGGACCGTCTCGAGCGCGATGTCGCTGGCCGTGATGGTGGCCGCTTCACCGAACACGCCGGCCGTGATGCTGCTGCCGATTTTCGGCAAGGCGGCGGGGCTCCCCGGCAAGCTGCTCCACGATTTCAGGCGGACGGCGGTGCGCAATCTCGTCCGGGCCGGCGTCCCGCAGACGATCGCCATGAAGATCACCGGACACAAGACGCCGAGCGTGTTCGCCCGGTACGACATCGTGACCGAGTCCGACCTACGATCGGCGATGGGCCAGTTGGCGAGAGGGACAGAAAAGGGACAGCCGGGCCGATCTGGACGGATCGCCCCGTTCGGGCGGGGCGAAAATGAGCGGATTTCTTAGGAAATGGTGCCGGGGGCGGGAATCGAACCCACACGCCTCTTTGGGAGGCCGCGGATTTTAAGTCCGCTGCGTCTGCCAGTTTCGCCACCCCGGCATGGGTGCGACGCGCGAGGAACCGATCGATCCTGACGGGCGCCGCCACGGCGAGCCGCGCGCGATCGGGCCAGGCGCTCGGTGTTAAGAGCCTACTCCGCCTTCTTCGCCGCCGTGAAAGTGCCTGCGTACTGCCCGAACTTCCACGTACCCTTCAGCCCCTCGCCTTCGAGCGTGCCATCGATCACGAGATCCGCGGTGATCCCGGCCTCGGCGGACGTCATTGGGAAGCTGAGCGCCAGCTTGCCCTCCTTGAACGTGCCCTTGAGCTCCGTGGTATCCCAGGTTCCGCTCACCTGCTCACCGTCGGTCTTCATCTCGACCGCCGCTTCCCGCGGACCACCGTCCGTCTGCAGGCTGAACTGCCACTTGCCGTCGATAGCGGTCGCCGCGTGCAGGAGCGCGGAAAGGGCGAACGCGGCAACGATTGCGGACACTTTCGTCATCTTTCGCTTCATGGGCGAGTCTCCTCGTCGCGCGGCCTCCCGCGGAATGTGAACCAATTAAGGGATTAGTGATCGCTGACTTCCGTCCAGCCGGCGACGATGAGCGGCGATTTGAGGCTTTCGGCTCGCATCAACGCGGGGACCAGCTCACGGTGGGTCTCGCTGAACACGAGATCCGCCCCGCGCTCGACCCCCAGCCAGAATCCGCCCGGCGGCTCGACGATGAAGCAATGCAGTTTGTCCTTGGCACGCTGCAGCCGCCATAAGGTGACGGCCTCGCCGCGCAGGTGATCGAGATGGCTCTTCAGCATGAGTCAACCGTCAGTGCACAGTTTGCGCGCCGGGTCCTTTCACCCGATCTGCCGCCATCACCCGCCCGATCGCCTTCTCCAGCGCCGGCTGGTCGATCGAAAACGGGCCTGCGGCGGCCGCGCCAAGCTGTATCTCGACGGCCACGGTATAGCCGCCGCTCTCGAACGGGCTCACGATCCAGCTGAACCCACGAAGGGCCACCGGACGATCGCGGTCCGCCTCGGGATGCTGCGCGCGATCGATCGCTCGCAGCAGCTCCTCGAGCAACCGGCGAACGTCCTGATCGGTCCAGCGATCGGGAGCCGCCAGTGGCACCTCGACGAGCTCGGTCGTGGCGAAGTCGCTGCCCCGCAACCAGACTTCGATCTCGAGCTGCATCAGACAATTCTACCCGGCGCCTGCCACGAGCCGTTCAAGGGGCCGCCATTTTATCCGAGGTCGCGCCCGGTGCCGCGATCAATTCGTCTCGCTTGTCGCGGACGTATGCGCGTCGAGTGCGTCGAGGAGCCCGGCCACGGTGGTCGTGGGCGCCTGACACACGAAATCACGACAAACGTAAGCGGTCGCCGCACCCGCGACGGCCGTCATCGACGCGATGAACGGCAAGTGGTCCACCAATTTGGCGCCGGGGGTCGCGGCATCGATGCCAACTTCGATCGAGAACGGGAGATAGCGCGACGCCAGCGCGCGTTGAAGCGCTTCGAATTCCGACGCGCCCGCCATTCCTACGATCACGGTCTGCCCCACGCCCGCGTGCCATGTCGAGAGCGCCGCGGCGACAAGCGGCACGGCTCGCGCCACGTCGCCAAGATTCGCCCCGTAGCGGGTCAACGCGCGCTCGACTCTCGCCGTCCGAGCCTGATCGGGACGAAGGTGCGTCAGCGTCAACAGATTCAGCAGCGCCAACGCGCCCGCTGAGGGTTCGGCGCCATCGTAGTCTTCCTTCAAGCGCAGCAGCACGCTCGGATCGGTCCCTGTCGTGCTGAACCACCCACCGCTCTCCTCGTCCCAGAAGTGGCGATCGAGTACGTCCTGAAGCGTATCGGCCCACGCCAGCCAGCGCACGCTGCTGTCGGCCTGGAAGAGTTCGAGAAGGCCGAACACCGCCGACGCGTAATCCTCCGCGTAGCCCTCGACACCACGGTGACCATCCCGGTATCGGCGGTAGAGCACTGTCGCCGCTGGATCCCAGAGCTCGTCGTACAGGAATTGCGCCGCGCGTGTGGCGATCGTTCGGTAGATTGCGGCATTCTCCTGCAAGCCGAAGGCCTCGGCGCGCAGCACTCGCGACGCGCGGGCGAATGCCGCGATCATCAACCCGTTCCACGCCGTGAGAATCTTGTCGTCCAGGTGCGGACGTGGACGTGTGAGCCGAGCCCCAAACAGCACGAGGCGGGCGCGCGCCAGCGCTCCGATTACGGTCTCCGGGCTCTCGCCACGGATGCCGGCGATGTCGGCCACGGATCGCGCCGTGTACAGCAGGTTCTTGCCCGCGAACTCGCCCTGCGGATCCGATGGCGCGTTGCCGGCGTCCTCCACGCCAAATCGCAGCGCGAAGGCCTCGTAGTCGTCTTCCAGCAGGGAGCGCAGCTCACTGGCTGCCCAGACGTAGAAGGCACCCTCGACGCCGTGGGCCCCCGGCTGACCAACTGTGTCGGCGGGAACGCTGTCGGCATCCTCCGCCGAGTAGAAGCCGCCGCCAGGACTAGTGAGCTCGCGCGTCACGTACTGCAGCGTGTCGTCCGCAATCTGCGCGAAGAACCGATCGCCAGTGAGTTGTGCGGCCTCGAGGTAGGTCAGGACGAGCTGCGCCTGGTCATACAGCATCTTCTCGAAATGCGGGACGCGCCAGTCGCCATCCACCGAGTAGCGGTGAAATCCGCCGCCTATGTGATCGCGCATGCCACCAAGGGCCATCGCGCGCAGGCTGTGCAGCGCCATGTCGCGCGCGGCGGCGTGGCCGGTGCGCGCGTGCTCCCGAAGTAGAAACAGGAGTTCGCTCGGTCGCGGGAACTTCGGCGCGTCGCCGAATCCGCCGCGGCGCGCATCGTACGCGAGCTCGAACTGCCGCACGCCTCGCGCCAGCGAATCCACCGGTGCGACATCGGCAGCACTCTGACTCGACAGGCGGCCCGCTCCGGCGCGCTGCAGGTCCGCGACCAGCGATGTCGCCGACTGCTCGACGCGCGGACGGTCATCCCGCCAGGCACGCGCGATCGCCTGGAGCACCTCGATAAATCCGGCCCTTCCCCACCGGGTCTGAGGCGGGAAATACGTCCCCCCGAAGAATGGCTTCAAGGCCGGCGTCAGCCACACGCTCATCGGCCATCCGCCCGAGCCTGTGGTCGCCTGCACGAATGTCATGTACACGCGATCGACGTCCGGCCGCTCTTCGCGATCGACCTTGATCGAAATGAAGTCGCGGTTCAGGATCTCGGCGACCGGCGCGCTTTCGAACGACTCGTGTGCCATGACGTGGCACCAGTGGCAGGTCGAATACCCGACCGACAGGAAGATCGGCTTATCGGCGTCGCGCGCGGCGGCGAACGCCTCCTCGCCCCAGGCATACCAGTCCACCGGATTGTCCGCGTGCTGCAAGAGGTAGGGGCTCTTCTCGTGGGCCAGGCGGTTGGGCATCAGACCATTATCGGCGGAAGGGCGATGCCCGACTTCGGCCAAGATTCGGGTGATAAGGGGACACGCCTCAACAGCACGACACGACTTGAGGTGCCTGTCCCCCCTTTCGTCGCTCGTCGTTCGTCCTTCGTCCCGGTCCGGTATACACTCCCAGACCGCATGAACGGCGGCGGCAGTCAGACGGGGAAACGGGTCGCCATCCTCATCGAAGAGGAGTTCGAAGACATCGCGGTGAACGGCGCCGCAGACGCGATTCGCGGCGCTGGCCTCGAGGTCGTGCTCGTCGGACCGGTGGCGGGCGCCACCTATACGGGCCGTCGCGGCGGCCAGGTCACGGCGACGCTGGCGGCAGGGAAAGCGCGTGCCAGAGAATTCGACGCGATCGTCATCCCCGGCGGCCACGCGCCCGATCGGATGCGCATGCGCCACGCCATGGTCGATCTCGTGCGCGACATGGTCGGCGCGGGGAAGCCCGTCGCGGCCATCTGCCACGGGCCGCAGCTGCTCATCTCGGTGAACGCGCTGCGCGGCCGCACGGTGACCTGCTGGCCCTCGATCGCCATCGACGTCAAGAACGCCGGCGGCCTCTACGTTGACAAGCCGGTCGTGGAAGACGGCAACATCATCACCTCGCGGAAGCCGGACGATGTCGCCGTGTTTGCGGAGACTATTCTTCGCGCGATTGCGCGAGCCGACCGACAGCCACGCCCGGTGTGATCCGGCCACGAGCCTCGAGGAATCCTGTGCTTCGCAGCGTCGTCTGCCTCACCGTGCTCCTCACCCTCTCACCGGTCGCCTCCTATGCGCAGTGGGCGTCGCTCGGCGCCATGCCTCGCCCGACGCGGTCGGGAGACACGTCTGACCTTCCGCAATCGTCAGGGCACAGTGGCGGTAACCGCCGTCGCGCCGGACATCATCCGCGTCAGGTTCGCCCCACGTCAGGCCCTCGGTCGCGATCACTCGTATGCCGTCGTGGGTCACGACCTGGGCGCGCCAGGCACGGCCGCCGAAATCGGCGCCGACCGGACGATCCTGCGAACGTCGCGCCTTGTGGTCACGATTCAGCACAGCCCATTTCGGCTGTCTGTCGCCGATTCCGCGGGCACGGTCCTCGACGAGGACGACAAGGAGCAGGGCATCGCTTTCTCGAACGCGCGCACGCGCGTGTGGAAGCGGCTGACGGATGACGATCAGATCTTCGGCCTCGGCGAGAAGACCGGTCACCTGAACAAGCGCGGGCGGCAGCTTGGCGGCTACAACGTGACGATGTGGAACAGTGACACGTTCGCGTACGAGGGCGACACCGATCCGATCTACGCCAGCGTGCCGTTCTACATCGTTCTGCGGAAGGGCCGCGCGCACGGCATCTTTCTCGACAACACTTTCCGCACCAACTTCGACATCGGGCACACCTCGCCCGGTCTTCTCGCGTTTGGCGCCGAAGGCGGCGATCTGAACTACTACGTCATCGACGGTCCCACGCCGAAGGACGTCATCAGGCGCTTCGCCGATCTCACCGGCCGGTTGCCCATACCTCCGCGCTGGGCGCTGGGCTATCAGCAGTCGCGCTACAGTTACTATCCCGACTCGAAGGTTCGCTTCATCGCCGACAACTTCAGACAGCGGCAGATTCCCGCGGACGTCATCTGGCTCGACATCCACTACCAGGACGGCTATGCGCCGTTCACCTGGGACAAGGCGACGTTTCCGGATCCGGGACGCCTGATCGCCGATCTCCGCACGCAAGGGATCCGTTTGATCACGATCGTCGACCCGCACGTCAAGAAGGAAGCGGGCACGGCGCCTTACGATTCCGGCATCGCCGGCGGACACTTCGTCAAGAACCCCGACGGCTCGATCTACGAAGGGAACGTATGGCCGGCGCGCGCCGAGAAAAACCCGGGGCCAAGCGTGTTCCCCGACTTCAGCCGTCCGCAGACGCGCGAATGGTGGGGCTCTCTCTTCAAGCCGCTCGTCGACCTCGGCGTCGCCGGCATCTGGAACGACATGAACGAGCCGGCGGTGTTCGATACGCCCGGCGGAACGATGCCGCTCGACGTCAAGTTCGACAACGACGGCCAGCCGTCGGACCAGCGCGAGCTTCACAACGTCTATGGCCTGCTGATGACCCAGGGAACGTACGAGGGGCTGAAGCGGCTGCGGCCGACCGAGCGCCCGTTCGTGCTCACGCGCGCGACATTCGCGGGCGGTCAGCGGTGGGCGGCGCAATGGCCCGGCGACAACATCTCGGACTGGACTGCGATGCGCGGCGCAATTCCGACGCTGCTCGGCATGGGGCTGTCGGGATTGTCGTTCGTCGGCGTGGACGTCGGGGGCTTTGCCGACGCGCCGCCCGCCGAGCTTTACACACGGTGGCTGCAGAGTGGCATCCTCTATCCGTTCTTCCGCACCCACACCGCCTTTGGCACACCCGACCAGGAGCCGTGGTCGTACGGCGCCCAGTGGGAAACTTACAACCGGCGCGCAATCGAGCTGCGATACGAGCTCCTGCCACATATCTACAACGTGATGCACGAGACCTCGACAACCGGCCTGCCGGCGATGCGGCCGCTGATGCTGGACTATCCCGACGATCCCGCGACCTATGGAATGGACGACGAGTACCTGTTCGGATCGGACCTGCTGCTGGCGCCGGTGCTGCGTGAAGGCGCGACGACGCGGGACTTCTATCTGCCGAAGGGCACCTGGGTGGACGTGTGGACCGGCCGGTCGTACCCCGGCGGACGCGGCCACTCGATGCCGGTCACGCTCGGGTCGATCCCGCTCTTCGCACGCGGTGGCAGCTTCATCTTCCGCCAGCCTGTGATTCAGCACACTGGCGAGATGCCCGGCCAGCCGCTCATCGTCGAGGTCTACGCCGCCGACCGGGGCGAGTCGTCGTTTTACGAGGACGACGGCCTGAGCTTCGATTACGAGAAAGGCCAGCGCATCGTCCGCACCTTTGCGCAGGAACGGACCGGAGCGCGCGTTCAGGTCACAGTATCAGCGCCGGACAGCGCGTGGCGTCCGCAGGAGCGGATGCTGCGGTTCGTCATCCAGGTCGCGTCCACGCCAAGCCGCGTGACGGTCAACGGCGCGAGCGTGACGCGCGCCTCGTCGCCTGCGGCGCCGGGCTGGTCGCTCGACGACCGAGGCTTCGTCATCGTGACGCTGCCCGACCGCTTCGAGCAGACGACAATCGTCCTCGAGTAGCAGTAGTCGCAATGCGCATCGGGATCGATCTGGGCGGGACAAAAATCGAAGCGATCGTGCTCGACGAAGCGGGCACGATCCCGTTTCGCGAGCGACGAACGACGCCGAAGGGAGACTACGACGGCACGATCGAGGCGATTGCCGATCTGGTCGCGGCAGCCGACCGCTTCGTCGGACGCCCATGCACCGTAGGGATTGGCATGCCGGGCGCAATCTCACCCGCGACCGGCCTCGTCAAGAACGCGAACTCCACGTGGCTGAATGGGCGACGGCTTGAGACCGACCTCGAGGCGCGCCTTCGACGCTCCGTACGGCTCGCCAACGATGCCAACTGCTTTGCCTTGTCGGAGGCGAGCGACGGCGCGGCGGCCGGACGACTGGTCGTGTTCGGGGTGATCATCGGCACGGGATGTGGCGGCGGCGTCGTGATCAACGGCGCCGTCCTGACCGGCCCCAACGCGATCGCCGGCGAGTGGGGCCACAACCCGCTCCCCTGGCCTGCCGATGACGAACGCCCCGGGCCACCGTGCTACTGCGGCAAACGTGGTTGTCTCGAGACCTTCATCTCGGGAACCGGGCTCGCGGCGGACTACGCCGCGGCGCGGCGCGGTTCGCCGCACATCGATGCGGCGACTGTCGTCGCGCGAGCGTCAGGCGGTGACGCCGTCGCCAGGGTTGTGCTCGATCGCTACACGCACCGCCTGGCCCGCGGTCTTGCCACCATCATCAACGTCCTCGATCCCGACGCCATCGTGCTTGGCGGCGGCATGTCGAACGTTGGCGAGCTGTACGATACCGTGCCAAGGCTGCTCCCGACATTCGTTTTCTCGGATCGCGTCGACACGGTCCTGGTACCACCGAAGCATGGCGATTCGAGTGGCGTTCGCGGCGCGGCGTGGTTGTGGTCGGTCGAAGAAGCCGCAGCATTTGCCGCGGGAACGGCGACGGTCGCGAAAACCTAGGAGACCCGCCACCGGTTGAGATTGCCTGGGCGGCTAGAACTCCGTTAAGCTCATTACGACCATGCGCGCGCTGCGCTTGCGGCTTCGGCACTGGGTCGCCCTCTGGCTCGTTCTTCAGACGACGTCGCTGGCGGCGTTTGTCCCCCGGGACTGCTGCAAAGCACATCGTCCCGATCGCCCGGAAACGCCGGCCTGCCACAAGAAGACAGCGGCTCCACACTCGACCGACACGCCCACCTGCAGTATGCGCGCGGCGTGCCAGGGGCCGATGGCCGTTCTGGCCTCGTTCCTGTCGACCCATGGCGTCGTGCCTGATACCGTCGGCATCCAGCCCGAACTCCCGGCACGCATCGTCGAGACCAACCTGTCCGAACGCCAGATCCGTCGTCTCAACTCGCCCGACACTCCACCCCCCCGCGCGTAGGCCGCGTCGAGTTCTCTCGAACCGCCGAAGACGTATTGCGGGCGGCGCCTCGGCGCCGTCGCGTGGAGTTGTTTCATGAGGACTGTACTTCGCTTGGGATGCCTGAGCCTCCTGCTCGCGCTGCCGACTGCGACGTTCGCGCAGCAGGCGGTGGACTTTGGCAGCATCGGCGGTCGGATCACGGACACGTCAGGCGCCGTCATCCGTGGCGCGCAGGTCCACGCGCGTCATGGAGCGACCAACGTGCTCAGCCAGACCGTGACAGACGACGAGGGCCGCTTCCGATTTCCCTTTCTGAAAGTTGGACCTTACGACGTCGTCGTCCATCAGGACAGATTCCGCGACGCAACCCGCAAGGTGACGCTGACCGCGGGGTCGGCCTTCCAGCTGCCAATTGCGCTCGACGTTGGCCCGCTCGACTCGAGCGTGACCGTGACCGGGCACGAGACCGTGATCGATGCTGCGCGCACTCAGATTGCCACGACCGTTCCGCAGTCGGAGGTCCAGAACCTGCCGCTCAACGGGCGGACCTTCCTCGAGATCGCGCTCCTCGTCCCTGGTGTCTCGCCGACGAACGTGGCCAGCACGCAGCTCTTCCCTGAGACGTCCGCGGTGCCTGGCATTACCCTCTCCATCAACAGCCAGCGCAACCTCTCGAACAGCTTCATCGTCGATGGGCTGTCGGCAAATGACGATGCGGCGGCGCTGAGCGGCATTACTTATGGTGTCGATGCCGTCGAGCAATTCCAGGTCGTGACCTCCGGCGGCCAGGCGGAGCTCGGGCGCGCACTGGGCGGATACGTCAACGTCGTCACGCGCAGTGGCACCAACCTGCGGCGAGGCACGGCCTACGACTACATCCGCGACGATCGGTTCAACGCGAAGAACCCGCTATCAGGAACGAAGCTGCCGATGGACCAATCGCAGTACGGCGCGAGCCTGGGCGGGCCGCTCGTGAAAGATCGAACGTTCTACTTCGCGAACGTCGAGCAGCGACGGCTCGATCAATCTGGGCTGACGACGATCTCGGCGGCCAACGTCAGCGCAATCAACGCGCGGCTGGCGGCGGTGGCCTATCCGGGGCCTCCCGTCGCGACTGGCATCTACCCCAATCCCGTGGACTCGACGAACCTACTGGGCAAGATCGATCACCAGGTGGACGGTCGTGATCAGCTGAGCGTCCGCTACGCACTCTACGACGTCAGATCGGACAACTCACGGGGTGCTGGTGCGCTGAACGCACCGACCGCGTCCGCGGGCCTCGACAACATGGATCAGACCGTGTCTGCCAGCAACACGCTGGCGCTCTCGCCCCGCACCGTGCTCGAGACCCGTGCGCAGTTCGCGAACAGCGACCTGCACGCGCCGCCGACCGATCCCATTGGCCCGATGGTCAGCATCGCCGGCGTCGCTTCTTTCGGGACGCTGTCCACCAGCCCCACGGCTCGCGTGAATCGGCTCGTGCAGGTGGTCAACAGCCTCTCGCATCAAGCGGGCTCGCATGCGGTGCGCGTGGGCGCTGACTTCCTGTACAACGATGACCGCATCACGTTCCCGCGCGCTATCCGCGGCGCCTACACGTTCTCGTCGCTCATGAACTTTTTGAACGGTGTCTATAACAACGCCGGGTTTACACAGACGTTCGGTGAAACGGCGGTCCATCAGACCAACCCGAACTTGGGGGTCTATGCCCAGGACGAATGGAAGCTGACGTCGAGCCTGACGCTGAATCTCGGAGTGCGCTACGACCTCCAGTATCTCGACACCATCAACACCGACAGCGACAACGTGTCGCCGCGCGCCGGGTTCGCCTGGCTTCCGTTCGCGTCGCGCCGAACGCTGGTTCGTGGGAGTGCGGGTCTCTTCTACGATCGCGTGCCGCTGCGCGCGTTGGCGAACGCGCTGCTCTCTGCCGGCAACACCACCGATCTGACGACGCTGCGGCAGATCGCCGTCAGCCTGTCGCCAAGTCAGGCAGGAGCGCCAGTGTTCCCCAACATTCTGAGCTCGGTGGTGCCCTCAGTGACGCTGCCGAACCTCACGACGATGGATCGCGACCTCCAGAACGCGTTCTCGCAACAGGCGAGCCTCGAGATCGAGCATCAGCTCGGCGATCGCGCCACCGTGACTCTCGGCTACCAGTACCTCCGAGGGCAGGATCTGCTGATGTCGATCAACCAGAACGTGCCGTCCTGCTTACCGAGCGGAACCAACAACGGGTGCCGGCCGCACCCTGCCTACGGTAACAACAGTCAGTACTCGGCCGCCGGCGATTCGCGTTATCACGGCCTGTACGTGTCGTGGCTGCAGCGGCCCTCGCGCTGGGGCAGCTACCGCGTGTCCTACACCCTGTCGAGGGCCAGGAACAACGTTGGCGAATTCTTCTTCAGCTCGCCGATTGACCCATACGATCTCTCGAAAGACTGGGGACGGTCCGATGACGACCAGCGACATCGGCTGGTCGTGAGCGGAACTGTTCAGACGTCGGCCGAGCCTGCAGCCACCGGCTGGCAGCACTTGAGCCGTCATTGGCAATTCACTGGTACGCTGCAAGCGTATTCGGCGCTGCCCTTCAATATCACCTCCGGCGTCACCACGATTCAGGGCACGCCGGGGCGTCCGATCGTGGACGGCGCGTTCATCCCACGCAACTCCGGAGTCGGCACGGCCTTCTTCAACGTCAGCACGCGGGTCAGCCGCACATTTCATGCCGGCGGTCGAGTGGAGATCGAAGGCATCGCCGAGGCGTTCAACCTCACGAACCACCAGAACGTGCTGACACGCAATACGAATTTCGGACCCGGCGCCTATCCTACCGACCCGCTGCCGACCTTCGGGCAGATCACCGCCGTCGGCGAGCCTCGATCGATACAGTTCGGGTTGCGTGCGAGGTTCTGATCGCATTGACGTTCTGTCGGATTGACGTTTTGGCGGATTGACGTTTTGGCGGATTGACGTTTTGGCGGATTGACCTTCTGGCGGATTGACATTCTGGCGGTACGTAGGCCCGAGCTTTAGCTCGGGCTTGCGTGCTCATCGCTCCCGAGTTCTAACGCCGGCAGGGTGGTGCGTGAAATGTAATGCCCAAGCTAAAGCTTGGGCCTACATGCGTTGTTAAGGCTACTAAAGCTTGGGCCTACGTGCGTTGTTAAGGCGCGCGTGGGACGGGCAGCGTTCTCACACGCCGTGCGCATTCGCGGAATGCGGCGCTGTCGCGGCGGCCGATCGCCCTGGCTGGTTGCCACCGCCGCAACTCCGCCAGGCGCTCGTCAAGTGCCGGATGCGTTGAGAAGAACACGTCGACGGTCGACGGCATGCGCCGCGCCCGGATGCGGACGATCTCGAGGAACTCTGCGAGGCCTCGCGGATCCCACCCGGCCCGCTTCATCAGGTCGGTACCCACACGATCGGCTTCGCGCTCGTCGTCACGCGAGAACCCGAGAAAGACGCCGTTCGTCATGGTTCTCGCTGCCGCGTCGGACGTGAGCGCGCCGCCCACGTTGCCGAGGAGCGCGCTCAGAAAGCCGAGGCTGGCGCGCGCCACTGCCGCATTCGAAATCTGACGCGCCGCATGGCGAAGGGCGACATGCGCCACTTCGTGCGCCAGGATCCCGGCCAGCTGCGACTCGCTGCGCGCGGCCTGCAACGCCCCGCGGTTGATCCAGATGTGGCCACCGGGCAGCGCCAGCGCGTTCAGCTCCGCGTAGTCGCCAACGCTGAAGCTGTACGGATATTTGGGACCGTCTACGCGCGAGGCAAGCCGCCGCCCTACGCTTGTCACGTACTGCCGGATCGCAGAGTCACGGACGAGCGGCACTTCTTTGCGCATCGCCGCTTGCGCCTCGCGGCCCCAGCGCAGTTCCTCGTCGACCGAGATCAACACGAACGCTGATAACGTCAATGACAGCGGCACACACACCAACAGTGCTGCGGTGTCACAGTGCCGCAGTGCTGCGGTGCTGGGAAACTTCATCACACGCGCGGGGCAGGAGCCGCAGGCGCTTCCTGCGGCCTTCCTCGGCGCAGGCGGCTATACGCGGCCGTGAACTCGACACCGTACAAAAGGATGAATGCCGAGATGTAGACCCAGATCAGAAACACGACGACCGCGCCAATCGATCCGTGAATGCTGTAGCGGGACAGGTCCCGGACGTACCAGGAGAAGCCGGCAAACGCCCCCCGCCACAGCAATCCAGTGAGCACCGCGCCCACCCATACGTCGCGGAAGCGAACTTTCGCGTTGGGCACGAAGTAGAACACCAGCCCTACGCTGACGATGAGCCCGAACGTCGCCGCCCAGTTGACTCCGAAACTGCGCAGCCGCATGAGGCTCGGATGCCGACTGGCGATCTCGAAGAACCAATGCGCTCCCACGACCTGCGCGGCGCTGAACAGCATCATGGTCAGCGCCACCAGACCGCACGCGGCCACCAGCATCAGGAACGCGACCAGCTTCTGTTTCAAGTAACTTCGCTGGCGCTCCACTTTCCATGCGTGATTGACCGCCGAAGTGACGGCACTGAAGAACCCGAGCGCCGCCCAGATCAGCGCCAGTCCGCCGACCACGCCGAGCGGGACCCGGGTCCGCTGGAGCGCCTCGAGCTGCGAGGCGACGAAATCGAGACGTGTCGGGAAATAGCGCAGCACGAACGACAACGTGGCGGCGCGTGCTTCCGCGCTGGCCGAGAGGAAGCCCAGAACGGAGATCAGCAGCAGCAAAAACGGGAAGAGAGAGAGGAGCGCGTAGTACGCAATCGCTGCCGCATGCGTGGGGTCTTCGCTGTTGTAGAGGCTGACGACGCCGCGCCAGGCCGATTGTGCGGAGAGCTGGGTCACCCGCCGGGCGCGGGCGACGAGGGCGAACAGGAAACGGCGCAGATGCGCCGGGCGGGGAACGTACGCGGACATCCGCCGCCCGTGACCTACCGGCCCGGTGTCCGGGCGGAAACCTCCCGCAACGTGCGCCAGCTTGCAGACGCCGCGCGTTCCGCCCGCATGGCGGTATCGCGGAGACGCACGGCGCCCTCGGCGATGTCCTGTACGAGCGGCTCGAACCGGGCGCGCAAGCGACGCCCGTCCCCCGTCAGGAGGAGCCAGCCCGCTGCGCCGCCAAGCGCCGCACCGGCGACGAGCCCGATCAACACCGCCGTCCTGTCACGCATGCTCGCCTCCCGTCACCGCGCGCGGACCACGGCTGCCCGACCGGGCCGACACCACTCGCGCCGGAATACGGCGTCCACGTCCCTCGTCGCGAATCTTGTGCTTGCGCATCTTGCTGTAGAGCGTCGGCCGATACAACCCGAGCTGCGCCGCCGCTTCCTGTTTGTTCCAATTCGTTCGATCTAACGCCTGAACGATCGCGATTCGTTCGATCTCCGCCAGCGTCCGGTGGGGCGGGATCACGAAGTCCCCCGCCGGCCCGGCCTCCTCGCGCAGCGAATCCGGCAGATCGGCGGGTGTCACCTCGTTGCCCTTGGCGACGAGCACCGCTCGCTCGATGGCGTTCTCGAGCTCGCGGACGTTCCCCGGCCAGTGGCTTCGGATCAGCAGATGGTAGGCCGCCGGCGCGATCGTCCGAACGCTCCGCTGATATCGCTGCCGGAACCGCTCGAGGAAATGGTCGCACAGAAGCGGAATGTCTTCCGTCCGCTCCCGAAGCGCCGGCACCCGCAGCGTGATCGTGTTGATGCGGAAGTACAAGTCCTCGCGCAGGCGTCCGTCCTTGAGCGCGGCCTCGACGTCGGCGTTCGTCGCGCAGATGAGCCGGAAGTCGACGTGGAGCACTCGGTCGCTGCCGACCGGGCGATACTCGCGCTCCTGCAGCACCCGCAACAGCTTTGTCTGCAGGTACGGGGGCATCTCGCCGATCTCATCGAGGAGGAGCGATCCACCCTGCGCCTCCGACAGGAGACCGTCCTTGTCGGTCAGCGCGCCGGTGAACGAGCCCTTACGGTAACCGAAGAGCTCCGATTCGATCAGGTCCTTGGGGATCGCCGCGCAGTTGATCTTGACGAAGGGTCCCTTCGGTCGCCGGCTGTTGTAGTGAAGCGCATTGGCGATCAGCTCCTTGCCGGTGCCGTTCTCACCCTGGATCAGGACGTTCGCCTCCGAGTCGGCGACGGCAGCGACCAGATCGAACAGCTCGCGCATCCGGCGACCGCGTCCGATGATGTTGTCGAACTGATAGCGATCGCGCAGCTGACGTTTGAGCGCGAGGTTCTCGGCTTCGAGATCGGTGCGCTCGATCGCGCGGCTCAGCATCGCGACCACGCTGTCCGCGTCGATGGGTTTTTCGAGGAAGAAGGACGCGCCCGCCTTGATCGCCTCGACCGCGCGCGGGATGCTGCCCTGCCCGCTGATGACGAGCACCTCGGTGCGCGGCTGCAGACTCTTCAAGCGGCCGACGAGCTCCGCGCCGCTCACATCGGGCAGGACGAGGTCGACGAGCGCCGCATCGGGGAGCCAGGCCGCAAACAGCTCCTCCGCTTCGGCGCCGCGGGTGGCGACGCGTGTTTCGTAGCCGGCGCGAGCCACCACGGTCGCGAGCCAGTCGGCCATGTCCGGCTCGTCGTCCACAACTAGCACACGCCGCATGCGGTTGATGCTCATACCTCGACTGTCGTCAAGCTGATGTCGCTTGCCGATACTGGACTGTAGCATGCCACCGAAGCTTTTTCATACAGTACGGGCGATTTGTGTCGAAATGACAACATTTCTGTGCAGTCCCGGTAACTTTTGCGAGGCCGGTATAATGCGCGCCATGGCTGACGCGCCTGAGCCGCCCCCACCAGGTACTGACCAGAATCCGACCGCTCCTCTCGGATCCCGATCCGAAGTCTCCGGGGCCGCCGGCAATGGTGTGTGAGCGCTGCGGTGGCGGCAACGTTTATCGCATGCACGCGGTCTGGCGGTGCGCGGATTGCGGCTTCAAGACCGACTGCTGCGGTTGGTAGGCTCGCCAGATGGAGCAGCTCGTCAGCGCGATTCGGCTCGATAGCGCCGAGTTCGCCGCCAATCGATCGCACATGCTTGCCGAAGTCGAACGGCTGCGCGCGGCGCGCGCGCGCGTCCGCGCCGGCGGAGGACCAAAAGCGCTCGAACGGCACAGGTCCTTGGGCAAGCTTCCGGCACGCGAACGCATCGAGCGCCTGATCGATCCGGGGTCCCCTTTTCTCGAGCTGGCTGCTCTTGCCGCCTGGGGCATGTATGACGACGACGCGCCCGGCGCGGGCATTGTCACGGGCGTGGGCCGTGTGCATGGCCGCGAAGTGATGATCGTGGCGAACGACGCCACAGTAAAGGGCGGCACTTACTACCCCATTACCGTACGCAAGCACCTGCGCGCGCAGGAAGTTGCACAGGCCAATCGACTCCCCTGTATTTATCTGGTCGACTCAGGTGGCGCCTTTCTGCCGCTACAGGCCGAGGTGTTTCCCGATCGCGACCACTTCGGCCGAATCTTCTACAACCAGGCGCGGATGTCGGCTGACGGCATCGCCCAAATCGCCGTGGTGATGGGATCGTGTACGGCCGGGGGCGCGTACGTGCCGGCGATGTCGGACGAGACCATCATCGTGAAGGGCACCGGCACGATCTTCCTCGGCGGTCCGCCCCTCGTGAAGGCAGCGACGGGCGAAGACGTCACCGCCGAGGAGCTCGGCGGCGCGACGGTCCACACCACGCAGTCGGGCGTCGCGGACTACTTCGCCGACGACGACGCGCACGCCCTCGAGCTCGCCCGGACGATCGTCTCGACGCTGAATACTGCCAGGCCGACTCCTGCTGACATCACAACGCCCGAGCCGCCGAAGTACGACGTCCACGAGCTCTACGGCATCGTCCCCGGCGACCTGCGGCGGCAGTACCGATGTGCGGGAGATCGTCGCGCGGCTGGTCGATGGCTCCCGCTTCGACGAGTTCAAGGCCCGGTACGCGACCACTGTGGTCACGGGTTTCGCCCGCCTCCACGGCATGCTCGTGGGAATCGTCGCCAACAACGGTGTGCTGTTTTCAGAGTCGGCCCTGAAGGCGACGCATTTCATCGAGCTCTGCAATCAACGGGACGTACCGTTGATCTTTCTACAGAACATCACCGGCTTCATTGTCGGGCGCCAGTACGAGCGTGCAGGAATAGCGAAAGACGGTGCGAAATTGGTGCATGCTGTGGCCAACAGCGTCGTGCCCAAGTTCACCGTGATCATCGGCGGTTCGTTCGGCGCCGGGAACTATGGTATGTGCGGGCGCGCGTACGAGCCCCGCTGGCTCTGGATGTGGCCCAACGCCCGAATCTCGGTCATGGGCGGCGAGCAGGCGGCCGGCGTACTCGCGACGGTGAAGCGGGAGCAGCTGGCGAGGGACGGCAAGGAGCTCTCGGAGACCGAGGAGGCGGCGATTCGCACGCCAATCCTCGAGAAGTACGAGCGCGAGGGTTCGCCATACTACTCGACGGCGCGGCTGTGGGACGACGGCATCCTCGACCCGATTGAAACGCGCGACGCACTCGGTCTGGCGCTGGCCGCAGCCTGGAATGCCCCGATTCCCGCGCCGCGCTACGGGGTATTTCGGATGTAGTCGATGGGATTCAAATACCTCGACATCCGTCGTGACGGCCCGATCGAGCGGCTCGTGCTCAATCGTGCCGAGGTACGCAACGCGTTCAACGAGGGCATGATCGCCGAGCTCACCTGGTGGGCGAACTCGGTATCGTGTGACGGCTCCGTGCGGCTCGTCGTGCTCGAGGGCGCAGGCCGCACGTTCTGCGCCGGCGCGGATCTCGAATGGATGCGCCGGATGACCGGCTTCACCCACGATCAGAACGTGGACGACGCCAGCGAGATGGCGCGGATGTTCCAGGCGCTCGATCGCCTGCCAGTGCCGGTCATTGGCCGGGTGCAGGGCGCGGCACTTGGCGGCGGTGTCGGGCTGGTCGCCATCTGCGACATCGTCGTGTCGGCTGAAAGCACGATCTTCGGTTTCACCGAGGTCCGCCTGGGACTGATCCCCGCCGTGATCGCACCGTACGTGGTCGCAAAGATTGGGCGCTCGTCGACGCGCGAGCTGTTTCTCACGGCCGAGCGTTTCGACGCAACGCGCGCGCACATGCTGGGCCTGGTCCACAAGATCGTGCCCGAGCAGGAACTCGATGCGGCGGTCGCGGCGTACGCCCAGCAGATCATGCAAGGCGCACCTGGCGCGCTGTGCGCCGCGAAGCAGCTGCTCGCGGAGATCGGGCGCCGCGGCCCAAACGATGTCGCCTCGCTGTGTGCGGAGGCGATTGCGACGCGGCGAGTTTCGGCGGAAGGACAGGAAGGGATGCGCGCCTTCCTGGAAAAGCGGAAGCCCTCGTGGATCGCCGACGCTCGCGAAGCCGCTCCGACGAAGACTGGAGACTAGCGCCGATACTGTTCGTGTCGATCAACGCCACCGTCACCTCTTCAAGCGAGCCGCGGCGGATCGACTCCATCGGTCGTTTTGCTATGTTCAGCAGAGTCCTTGTCGCAAACCGGGGCGAAATCGCGGTGCGGATCATGCGAACGTGCCGCGAGCTGGGCATCGAGACCGTCGCCGTGTACTCCGATGCAGACGAGCGGTCGGCACACGTAGCACTGGCCGATCGCGCCGTGCGCGTGGGCCCCGCGGCTCCCGCCGAAAGCTATCTCTCCATCAGCGCGATCATCGATGCGGCGCGCGCCGCCGGCGCCGAGGCGGTCCATCCCGGTTACGGCTTCCTCTCGGAAAACAGCGAGTTCGCGGCTGCCTGTGCTGACGCCGGGTTGGTGTTCATAGGGCCGCCGCCCGAAGCCATCGATCGGATGGGCTCGAAGGTTCAGGCGCGGCAGTTGATGGAGCGCGCCGGCGTTTCAGTGGTGCCTGGCGAGGCGCCTCCCGACCAGAGCGACGCGGCGGTCGAGGCGGCGGTCGCTCGAGTCGGCTTTCCGGTGTTGATCAAGCCTTCGGAAGGAGGCGGCGGGATTGGGATGCAGGTCGTCCGCCGTCACGAAGACGCACGCGCGGCGATCCAGTCGTCGCGGCGAGAGGCAATCGGCGCATTCGGCGACGGCACGCTTTATGTGGAGCGGTTGATCGAACGACCGCGACACATCGAGATCCAGATCTTCGCGGACGAACACGATCACGTGGTCTCGTTGTTCGAGCGCGAGTGCTCGCTCCAGCGGCGCCATCAGAAGATTGTCGAGGAGAGCCCATCGCCAGGCGTTACGCCAGAGGTCCGCAGAGACATGGGCACGGCGGCGGTGGCAGCAGCGCGCGCCGCCGGCTATCGCAACGCCGGGACGATCGAATTCCTGCTCGAGGAGACGCCGGCCGGACCTCGCTTTTACTTCCTCGAGATGAACACGCGGCTGCAGGTCGAGCATCCGGTCACCGAGCAGGTCGTCGGTCTCGATCTGGTGCGCGCTCAGCTGATGGTGGCGGCCGGACAGGCCCTGCCCTGGAAGGCCGATCAGCTCCGGCTGCGAGGCCACGCGATCGAATGCCGCGTCTATGCCGAGGATCCGGCGAAAGGATTTTTGCCGCAGGCCGGCCCCCTGCTGGTCTATCGGGAGCCGACCGGCGCGGGGATCCGCGTCGACAGCGGCGTTCGCGAAGGCGACTCGGTCCCGGTCCACTACGATCCGCTGATCGCGAAGCTCGTGGTCTCCGCCGAATCGCGCGCAGCCGCGCTGGCACGGCTCCGGCGTGCGCTGTATGAATTCCCCGTGCTCGGCATCACCACCAACATCCCGTTTCTCGCCCGGCTCATGCAGCATCCCGAGGTCCACGCGGGACGTCTCGACACCGGCTTCGTCGAGCGCGAGATCGCCGCGCTGATTGAAGGCGACGACCAATTGCCCCCGGCTGTCGCCGCGATTGCAGCCGTTAGAAGCGTGCATGTTGACCGCGTCGGGTCGACCCGTGCCGCCGGGGATGCGGCGGCCGCGGACCCGTGGAACTCGCTGGCCGGCTGGAGAAACTGAAGAGGCGTGGCGCACATCCCCGTAGAAGCCGAGACGTCGAACCTGAACGTCGAGTTGCAGTCCGACGGCCGTGTGCGCGTGGGCGATACGGTGTTCATTGTCGAAGACCTCGGCAATGGCGAATGGCACATCGTCGCTGATGGAAGAGCGGTCCGGATTTGGGCGGCTGGTCCGCTCGAGCGCCCATGGATCTACGCCGGCGGCGTCGTCTATCGCCCCGCACTCGGCTCAGGACGAGCGGCTGGCCCGCACCGTGACGATCACGCGTCGTTGTCGGCGCCGATGCCCGCAACCGTGCGCGCCGTGCTGGTGGTGGCAGGTCAAGCAGTGGCCCGTGGCGATACGCTGGTGATTCTCGAGGCGATGAAGATGGAGCTTCCGCTCCGCGCACCTCACGACGGTGTCGTCAAGGCGATCGCCTGCGAGCCCGGCGAGCTCGTGCAGCCTGGGACGCAGCTCGTGGAAATCGAATGACCGATTGCGCACTTCCCCGCCGTGTCACAGTCGTCGAGGTTGGCCCGCGCGACGGCTTGCAGAACGAAGCGGCCGTCGTGCCTGCCCCTACCAAGGTGGCGTTCATCGAGGCCCTCGCAGATGCGGGCCTGCCTGTCGTCGAGATGACCGCCTTCGTCAGCCCTAAGTGGGTTCCGCAAATGGCGGATGCTGTCGATGTCGCGCATGCGGTGACGCGGCGCGAGGGCACACGGTACCTCGCCCTGGTGCCGAACCAGACCGGGCTTGCAAAGGCTATCGACGCCGGTCTTCGCGAAATTGCCGTCTTCGCGGCAGCGTCCGAGACGTTCAGCCGCAAGAACATCAATCAGGGCATCGATGAGTCGCTGACAACCTATGCGGACGTCACCGCCGAGGCGCGCCGCAATGGCCTGCGCGTACGCGGCTACCTCTCCACGGCGTTCGGGTGTCCGTACGAAGGCACCGTGGCCATCGAGCGCGTCGTCGACGTTGCCGCACGGCTGATCGAGATGGGCTGCGATGAGGTGGCAATCAGCGACACGATTGGCGTCGCGCATCCTGGCCAGGTTGCCGACGTCGTCGAAGCCATCGCGGCGCTCGTTCCGAAGCAACAGATGGCCCTTCACTTCCACGACACGCGCGGGACCGCCCTGGCCAACGTATATGCCGCGCTCGAGCGAGGCATTGCGACCTTCGACAGCTCGGCAGGTGGGCTCGGCGGGTGTCCCTACGCGCCCGGCGCGGCGGGCAACCTCTCGACCGAAGATTTGATCTATCTGCTCAACGGCCTGAACATCGAAACAGGCGTCAGCCTCGAGGGAGTCGTCAGAGCTTCGAACCTGATTGCGGCGCATGTCGGTCACCCGCTGCCTTCTCGGTACTTTCACGCGGCGCGCGCTACTGCGTCATCGTAGAACCACGAACATCGCTCCCCCCAGAGCGACCGCGATCGCGGCGAGCCCGATGCCCACGAAGGCGCGGAAGCGGCCACGTCCGATGGCGACGCCGATCAACAACTTGACGATCGTGTTCGAGATGATGCCGGTGGTCAGCGCGACGGCTGCCACGGTCAGATCTGTTCCACCGGCGGCCTGACGGCTCATCGAAAGCGTCAGCGCGTCCATGTCGGTCAAGCCAAGCAGCGCTCCCGTCACGACCATTCCTGATGCGCCGAATCGTGACTGAACGAAGTGAATGAGGAAGAGCACGCCCTGGAAGAGGGCCGTCATCTGCAAGGCCGATCGGAACTCCAGAGGATTGCCCGGCCCCTCACGATCTGCACCTTCGCCATCTTTCCGGCGGAGCCCGAAGAGAAATCCGGCGACGCCGATGACGAACGCGGGCAGAAACACGGGCACGAGACGCACCGCCAACGCCTGACTCAGGACGGCCGACGTAATCTCGACGCGAACGAAGAGAAGCGCGCAGGCCGCGAGCACTCCGGCGGCCAGCGCGGGCCGCGGCGATCCGTCATCTCGACTCAGACGGGCGAACGTCAACGTGACGTTCGTCGACGACACGAGCCCGCCCAGGAGTCCGGCCAGCGCGTACCCCTGACGCGGTCCCGCCATCCGCCGGGCCACATAGCCCACGAAGCTCAGGCCGGAGAAGAACAGGACGAGCGCCCACAGCGTTCGCGGGCGGACACCACCCCAGGGCCCGAATGGCCCTTCGGGCAGCAGCGGCAGAATGACGACCGCCATCACGGCAAACCGCACGCCGGCGCGCATCTCGGGCTCATCGATGCGTGAAACCAGCGCGTGCAGTCGCGGCTTTTCGACCAGAAGCAGGCTGGTCAGCGCAACGATGCCGCTGCCGAGCGCAAGATAGCCGAGGCCGGCGAGGACACCAGCGGCGCTCGTGACGATCGCTGCAGTTTCGGTCGTCCCGTCGACGTCGCGCGAACTCGCGCGCGCGTAGGCCGCAACGATTAGGCCCATCAAGCCGCCGAGCAGCACCATCGCGACGGCCACCAGGCCCGAAGTGCAAAGCCAGCCCGCGACACCCGAAAGGCCGCCAATCAGCGTGAACGTGCGGACGCCGGCAAAACGGGCGTTCGGGCCCGTCGCGTGTCCGGACCACTGCCGCTCGAGACCGACGACGGCGCCGCCAAACGTTGCAACAAGGATGTGGATGATGTCGCCGTACGCGACGTCGGTCACCGAATCGCCTCGCCCGCGGCCGGACGCGAGGTCGTCTCCGCTAGGCGATTTGGAAGAGAAACGGTGAACGTCGCGCCCAGCCCAGCACCTGGGCTGGCCGCGGCGACTGTACCGCCATGGGCTTCGACGAGCTCGTGCACGATCGCCAGGCCGATGCCGAGTCCACGGACGCCGCGAACTTCTTCGCCTTCAGCCTGTGAAAAGCGCTCGAACACGCGCGGCAGGAAGTGCGGGTCGATTCCGCGACCGGTGTCCTGGACGATCAGGTCGACGCCGGTCCTGTGCGGGGCGATCGACAGCGTCACCTTGCCGCCCGCTGGCGTGAACTTCACGCCGTTCGACAGCAGGTTCCACACGATTTGCCGCAAGCGGTCGGGATCGCCGGACACCCATCGCGCCGACGGATCAATGCTCGTCAACAGGTGAACCTGCCTCGCGTCGGCGGCCGGCCGGACCGCGTCGAGCGCGGACAACGCGACCGCGCCGAGGTCGAGCGGCTCGACTCGCAGGCGAAGGCGGCCGGTGACGATGCTCGACAGATCGAGCAGGTCTTCGACGAGCCGCGCCTGCACCTGGGCGTTGCGCTCGATGACGCTGATCGCGTGCGGCACGCGATGCGCCGGCAGCCCGCCTGTGGCCAGCAACCGCGCCCACCCAAGCACGGCATTGAGCGGCGTCCGCAACTCGTGCGAGAGCGCGCCGAGGAACTCGTCCTTCATGCGGTTCGCGTCGGACAGTGTCTGCTCTGCCGATTTCTGCGACGTGATGTCCACCGTGATGCCATCGAAGCGCGTCGGATGACCGTTTTGATCGTAGAAACCGCGTCCCAACGCCTTTAACCAGCGCACCTGCCCATCCGGGTGCACCACGCGATAGTCGACGTCGCAGCTGGTGTGGCTGAAGACCGCGCGTTCGTTTTCCGACTGCACGCGCTCGCGGTCGTCGGGGTGCACGCGCTCGAGGAACAGATCCAGCGTGACTTCCGCGTCGGGGGGCAGGCCGTAGTGCGCCTTGCACTGCGTATCCCAATACATCTGCTGGGTCGGCAGATCGCTGTACCAATGTCCGATGCCGATCGAGTGCATGACCTCGGCGAGGCGTGCATGCTGCAGCTGGAGGTCCTGCAGCTGGAGCTGTTGGCGACGGCGACGATCGGCAAAGGCGCTGACAACGGCGCCGACAACGGCAAAGACGAGGAGCCTGGGCAGGGTGACCGCCGGCGCGACGTCGGTGCCCAGGATGGCCCAGGGCACTGCGACACTACCGACGACGCCAAGGACTGTCGAGGTGAGGCCGATCAGAAGGCCGCCATACCAGGCGCTGATCAGGACCCCGAGCAGCAGGACGCTGAACAGCACGCGATCGTCCGGAAAGACAATCGCGCTGACGAGCAGGCTCAGGCTGACGATGCCGAGGGCTAGCGCGGCGCGCAGCCAGGGCGAGCGCATCATGAATCCCGTGAACGGTCAGAGGACCGGCTCGACCAACGATAGGGGCCGTACGCCCCAGTGTCAAACGTGGAGGTTATCCTGGTGTAACGGGCACGGGTGGAAGCTCTGGCCCTCCCTCGAGCGACGCCCAGTCGAACGGCACGCGTCCGTGCTCTTCCTCGGGGTTGAGCAGAAGCAGCGGCAGCAGCCAGTCAGCGAATGCCATCCGCGCGGATGTATCGGCGCCGTCGAATTCGAGCGATAGGGCAGGCGCCCTCAGACCGCCTGGCTGGCTAAAGCCCTTCCTCCACACGAGATCCCTCGCTCAGAACACTACCAACTCCCCGGTTTCAATCCGGGATTGTAGCGCCGCCGAGGCTGCCAGCTGTGAGTAGCGCACGAATCGATCCGGCGCGCCGGGCTGCGATAACTGCGGCGCCGGGCTATCGAGGTCCCACCCGGGCGACTCCAGGTGACAATCCGGACAATAGAGGTAAAGCCGATCGCGACCGAAACGCATCGACGGCGCGTGCCCGTGCAGCTCACAACGCCAGATGGCGAGGCGATACCGAATCCTGGTGAGGAGGCCGGGCTCCATCGAGGAACTCTCGACCAGCATGGAAAGCTCTCTCTGCAACGTCTGCGTGGGGGTCATGCGTGAGCAATTGGGCAAGTCCCGCGCCAGGCGAAAACCGGCGAAATATCGCCTATTCTGGCCGCCAGGCGCACCCGCCGTCTGGTCATCACCAGAAAATTGTCAGGCTGAAGAATCGTGAGAAAAAGAACCCCGCAGGTCCGTGGCGGAGGAGGGCGCCAGGGACACTGCGGGGGACAAACCGGGGGATGCCGCGCGACGACGCCGGCGGTCAGAACTTCGGAGTGCGCTTTCCCTGCCTGCTCCGGCGCCGCATGATGTAAAGCGTCAGGGCGATGCCGGCCAGAACGAGGAGCGCGAGTTGCTGCATGTTCATCGTGCTACCTTTCATCGGCTTGAATCGGCTCAGCCTTTAGCAAGCCGCTGTCCCTGAACCGTATGGGGCTATGCGCCTGAAACCCTGAAAGTATACCGCCCAGTGCCAAAGTGTGCAGGCGATCAGCTGCGGAGAGCACGCACCACTGTGGCGATCGCCTCCACTTTACCGGCCACAACTCGGCCGTCGTCAGTGGCCGGCTCACGTACGGCCCTGCCGACGTGGACCTCATGGAAGCCACGGACAGCTGGCAAGTGGTTCAACACGTCCCTCGTGACCCCGCCGCCCAGAATGATCTGAATCTGCCGCGGACAAGCGGCGCTCCACGCCTGCAGCCGCGCGAATCGGTCGGGCCACTCCCCTGCGCCGCCGTTCGTGAGCACCCGGTCGACTGAGACGCGCCCGAGCTGATCCAGCGCGGCAATCGGGTCGGCAACCGACTCGAACGCGCGATGGAACGTCGCCCGCTTCCCTCCGCTCGCTTCCAGGATCTCTCGAACGAGGGGAGCATCGACGTTGCCGGCCGAGACAGCCCCGCAGACGATGCCGTCGACAGGTCGATTGGTCAGGGCGGCCGCGCTCTCGATCAGCTGCCGGCGGTCGCGCGTATCGCTGACGACGTGCGACACAGTGTGGCGAACCATCACGCGGACGGGGATCCGCACGCGCGCCAGCACGTCGTCAATGAGGTCCAGCGGGGGTGTGAGCCCGCCCGAGGCCAGATCGCGAACGAGCTCGATGCGATCTGCGCCTCCCGCTTGGGCGGCGAGCGCATCATCGAGCGAGCACGCGATTACCTCTAGCCGCATGGGGGCAGGGCGTTGGCGTGCCTTACACTTTGCGCAGCTTCGTCACGCGGCCCACTTCGACCCACTCGACGACAAAGATATTCCCATCGTGGTCGAAGCAGGCGCTGTGCGGGCAGACGAACTTTCCCACCGGGAACTTTTCCCGAGGACCTTCTCGAATCGGCTTCCAGGAATCGATGCCGGCCTCGCCCAGCTGCTCGATGACCCGGTTCCCCCCGTCGATCAACGTGACGCGCGCGAACAGGTCGGGGACGACCATGACACCGTGCCGCTCGCTGAAATGGCAAGGCGCCGGGAAGTCGTTCACGAAACCGAGATGCTCACCCATCAACGAGAAGGTCTGCAGGCGTTTGTTGCTCCGATCGGCGACGAGCAGGATCGGGTTGGCGCCGCGAGCGTCGACGGTCAGGCCGTGCGGGCAATCGAGCTGGCCGGCACCACTTCCCTTCCCGCCGAAAGTCCGGAGATACTTCCCGGCGCTATCGTATTGGTTGATATAGCTGGATCCGTAACCGTCGGCGACGTAAGTATCGCCGTTCGGCGCGATAGCCACGTTCGTCGGTGAATACTTGATGCCGGGAGTGCCATCTGCATTCACGGGATACTTCGACGACTCCTTCGGATACGCGAGCTGCCACACCATTTCGCCGCGCGGCGTCACCTTGGTGACCAGAGCCCGCTTCGTATCGCACAGATAAAGGAACTCCTCGCTCCCCTCGCGGCGGATGTGAAGTCCGTGGGCGCCGCCTTCGAACTCGCTCCCCCAGCTCCGCACGAACTTGCCCTTGCTGTCGAACACCACCATCGTGTCGTGCCGCTCGCTCGAGGCGTGCACGGTGTGATGCACGTAAATGTTGCCGTGATGGTCTTCGCACACGCCGTGCGTGTTGCCGTACCTGAGACCCGCCGGCAGCTCGCCCCAGTCGTGGAAGACCTCGTAGGTGAACTCGCCGGCGCCGACGATCGGGCGCTTTGTGCCAGACTTGTCGGAGCGCGCCAGGATTGTAGGACCCGTGACGGCGGCCGATACTCCAGCGGCCATCTGTCCAAGAAAGGTGCGGCGTGAAGTGCGCATGATGAGGACTCCAGACGCGGCGCGGACCCTGCCACCATCAAATGGTCCAACGACCACCGGAGGCGCATTTTACGCCATGACTCTTGCCATCGGCCGCTGCGATTCGCCAATTGGCCCTCTCGCCATCGCCACCGTCGGCGAATGCGTCGTCGGCATCGATCTCGGAGGAGATCCGGCGGCGCTCGCAGCGCAACTCAGCAGGAAGAATGGCGTGCGGTCGTCACCGTCGCCAAGTGCGGCGGTCCTCGCCTGCCTGGACCGCTACTTCGCCGGCGATCTCGCAGCGATCGACGATATTGCCGTCGATCCGGCGGGCACGCCGTTTCAACGGCGCGTCTGGACGGCTTTACGCGACATTCGCGCAGGCACCACGACCAGCTACGGCGCACTGGCGCAGCGCATCGGCACGCCGAACGCGATACGCGCCGTGGGTGCCGCCAATGGGGCGAACCCCATCCCTATCGTCATCCCCTGCCACCGCGTCATCGGCGCCGATGGCCGGTTAGTCGGGTATGGAGGCGGGCTCGAGAGGAAACGGTGGCTCCTCGCACACGAGGGCGTGCGGTCGGGGATGCTGTTGTAGAAAACCCCAGACTCCAGACTCCAGACTCCAGGCTCCAGGATCCGGGCTCCAGATTGCAGCCGCCCGAGATCATTCGCTCCGCAGCGCGACTGCAGGGTCCACTTTTGCCGCCCGGGCGGCCGGCCGCCATCCGGCGACGATTCCTGCCGCGGCGAGTATCGCCACCGTCATCGTCAGCACCATCAGATCCACGGGTTGCGTGCCGACGAGTAGATGGTGTAACCAGCGACCGACCGCAAGGGCCAGCAGCAGACCGCCCCCGAGACCAACAGCGACGGGCACGGCAGCCTCGCGCGCAGCGAGAGCGCGGATACTGCGACCCGTCGCGCCAAGGGCGAGCCGCACGCCGAACTCGCGGGTGCGCTGCGAGACGGTATAGGCGAGGATCCCGTGGATGCCGACCGCGGCAAGCGTCAGAGCGACCAACGCAAAGACGCCGACGAGATCGGCGGCCAGCCGTTCTCTCCACACCTCCCGATCGAGCACATCGTCCAACGTGATCGCTTCGTAGACCGCAGCCTCCTTGTTCTCTGTCCAGACCGCATTCCGCAGCGCCGGAATCAGGGCGATCGCATTGCCGCTCGTCCGCGCGACGACGGTCATCGTCGCACGCGACGGATCGTCACCGGGCCGCTGCGCGAGGGGCACGTAAATTTCGTCGGCGGCATCTGCCGTCAGCTCACTCTGCCTCACATCGCCGACGATACCCACGATGGTCAGATAGGTAGGTGTGGCGTCGCGAGTTGTAAACGCAACCCGTGATCCAACGGCATTGCCACGCGGCCACCAGCGAGCCGCCAGGGCGCGATTCACGATGGCGACCTGAAGCCCATCAAAAGTGTCGCGCGCGTCGAAGTCGCGGCCGGCGATAAGCGGCTGTGCCAGTGCCCGAAAATATCCTGGTGAAGCGACACGATAGACGGCCCGCGGCTCCTTGCCGGGATCGGGCGCCGGACGCCCCGCGATTGTGAAGCCAAACGTCCAGATATCGCCGAAGAGCGGCAAATGGTTGATCGCCCCGACGGCGGCCACTCCCGGGATCCCTGCCGCACGCGTCCGCACCGCGTCGAAGAACTGGACACGCTCGGCAGGGCTCGACGCCCAAGATCCATCCGTCGACACGCTCACGGCGACTGCGCCGCTCGCGCGGAATCCCGGGTCGACATCGCGCAGGGCGATCAGCGTCCGCGCCAGCAGACCCGCGGACGCGAGCAGCGTCACCGCCAGAGCCACTTCAACTCCGACCATCGTCCGTCGCAGCGCGCGACTCGATCGCGACCCGGTTATGGCCCGCCCTTCACCGCGCAGCGATTCGGCAGGGGCCTGGAGCCGGCCCTGCCATGCCGGCGCGGCTGTCGCCGTGACGCTACACACAAGCCCTGCCAGCGCCGCGAAGGCGGCCACTGGCGGCGCGAGAATAATCGTCGTGTAGGGCGGAAGGGCGTCGGGGGGAAGGAACCCGCTGAACGCTTGCATCGCCGCCGCCGCGATGGCGAGGCCTGCGCCGGCGCCCACCGTGCCGAGCAGCAGCCCTTCGGCCAGCAGCAGTCGAACCATTCGCGCGCGACCCGCACCCAGCGCTGACCTCACGGCCAGTTCGCGCGCGCGCCCCAGCGATCTGACGATCGTCAGCGTCGTGACATTGGCACACGCGATCAAGAGCACAAAGGCCGCCATCGCAAACGTTGCGAGAATCATCGGCCGGACGCGGTGCTTTGCCTTCTCAGAGAGAAGCACCACGCCGGTCGTGAGGCCACGATTCGTGTCGGGATGCGATCGCACGAGACGATTGTTCAGCACACGGATCTCGGCGCGCGCAGCGTCGAGGCCGACGCCATCGGCGAGCCGGGCGAAGACCCGCAGCGACCTGCCGGGCCGATCCGAGCGACGGGCGCGGAGATCGAGCGGTACCCAGAGCTCGGCCTGCGTTTGCCAGAAGGGGGCGAAGCGGAACGACCCGGCCATGACGCCGTCGATCGTGTAGTCGTCGCCGTTGAGTCGAACGCGCCTTCCGACGATGTTGGGATCGCCACCGAAGCGCCTGGTCCAGAGCGCATGGCCGATGACGACGTGATAGGGGTCGCCATCACCATCGTCCGCACCAGTCAAAACACGCCCGATTGCGGCGTGAACGCCGAGAACATCGAAGAGCCGCGGGCTGACCTGCAGCGCCGGAATGCGTTCCGCCTTTCCATCACTGGAGAGGTTGGCCGACCAGGCTTGCGCAGCAGCCATGCTGGCGAACGACCGCGCTTCTCGTCGCAGATCCAGATAGTCGGCGGGGGAGACAGGGCTGTTCACGTCGTCGCCATGAAGAATCGCGACCAGGCGATCAGGCTGGTGATATGGCAGGGGTTTGAGGAGAACAGCCCACACGACCGAGAAGAGGGCGGTCGTGGCGCCGATCCCGAGCGCCAACGCGACCGCAGCAGCGATAGTGAACCCGCGCGCCCGGCTGAGTGACCGGACGGCGTATCGAAGATCCTGAAGCAACGCGTCCACGGACTCCTCCCTCGAGTCCACATTGGACGTATCGATTCCGGCCTCCGTTAGGCCGGAACCCGAAGCCCGAGGTTCAGAGCCTGCTACATTACGTCCATGCGATACCGACCTGTCGCGCTGCTGATCTGCTTCCTGGCCGCGGGATCCGCATTACTGCTCGGACAGTCACCCGTGACCTCATGCGACTCTTCGCCGGCCCCTGCCTGGTGCGCCGCGGTTCCCGGCGATCGCGCACAGGGCTGGACCTCGCAGCGCCGGTCCGAGGTGATGGCACGTAACGGAATAGTCGCCACCAGCCAGCCGCTCGCGGCGGAGGTCGGGCTTGACATCCTCAGACGAGGCGGCAATGCGATTGACGCCGCGGTTGCCACCGCAGCAGTGTTGAGCGTTGTCGAACCGATGAACGTAGGGCCGGGCGGGGATCTCTTCGCGATCATCTACATCGCGAAAGAGAACAAGGTGTACGCGCTCAACGCAAGCGGCAAGGCGCCGAGTGGCCTGACCCTCGCCATGATGCAGTCGCTCGGCTACTCCTGGGATCCGAAGGACTGGGGTCCTGGGTCGGGCATGCCATCCGGCGGAATTCTGACTGTCACCGTCCCTGGCGCGGCGTGGGGCTGGGACGAAGTACAACGTCGGTTCGGTTCGCTGACGCTGAAGGAGACGCTGCAGCCGGCGATTGGCTATGCGGAGCAGGGTTTCCCGGTCTCGGAGCGCATCGCCCACGACTGGAAGTTACCGCGCGGTCTCCCGCCGGCACCCGCCGATCCACGAGCGTGCTGCACGGCAATCGATCCGGACTCCTTCGCCACGTGGTACGTGAACGGCCGACCGCCGGTGGCGGGCCAGATCGTTCAAAATCCTGGGTTAGCCAAAACGCTGCGCCTCCTGCAGGAGAAAGGGCGGGACGGCTTCTACAAGGGCGAGGTCGCCAATGCCCTCATCGCGAAGTCGCGTGCTCTGGGCGGGACGATGACACTGGAGGATCTGGCCGCTTACTCAGGTGAATGGGTGAATCCGGCGGCAACCAGTTACCACGGCTTTGATGTCTTCACGTTGCCGCCGCCGGCGCAGACCTGGGCCGCCGGTGAGATGCTGAACATCCTCGAGGCCTGCGTGCCGCAGTCGGCACCAAGCCAGACGTTAGCGACGCTTGGCCCGGCGAGTCCCAAGTACTGGCATTTCGTTGTCGAAGCCAAGAAGCTGGCGTATGCGGATCTGTTTGCGCACAACGCCGACCCGAACGTCGCCGCCGTGCCGTTGGAGCGCCTGCTCTCAAAGGCGCACGCGCAATCGCTCTGCAACCGCGTCGACCCAGCACGCGCCTCGACGACGGCGAAGGAAGGCCAAACGGAAAGCTCCGGCGACACGATCGCGCTCTCCACCGCCGATCGCGACGGCAATATGGTCGCGTGGGTGAACAGCCTCTTCAATGGCTTCGGCTCCGGTCTCACAGTCCCCGGCTACGGCATCACACTGCACAACCGCGGCGGCCTCTTCAGTCTCGATCCTTCGAGCCCCAACGTCATTGCGCCGCACAAACGGCCGTTCAACACGTTGTCGGCCGGCTTCGTGATGACGAAGGGCCGCCCGCTCATGACGGTGACACTCATGGGCGGCGACATGCAGGCGCAGGGGATCGCGCAAGTGCTCGTCAGCGTTCTCGACCTTGGCGCCAACGTGCAGGCCGCAAGCGACATGGCGCGATTCCGTCACAGCCAGGTGAGCAACGTCCTGCGGCTCGAGTCGCAGCTGTTCGCACTCGTTGGGACGCCGCTTCAATCGATGGGGCACAAGGTCCAATCGATCAACGGCGCCGACGTTGGGGGCTATCAGGCAATCATGTTCACGCCGGAGGCGACTGCAGAGCAAGGAAACCAGTCCTCGCCGACGACCCTGCCGGGCTTCTACCGTGCCGGATCGGATCATCGAAAGGACGGACAAGCGGCAGGCTTCTGACACGTGAGTTCCCCACCGCCGCCCCGCGGTTGGCCAGTACAATGTCAGCGCGTGCGGCGTTCGTCGTTGGTTCTCGTCCTCGTCCTTGCGTTGGCCGCTCCTCTGCCGACCGAACCCGCAGCGCGGCCGGATGCGGCATCGACGCTTCCCCCCTCAGTCGCGCGGTATCTGACGACCATCGGGTTCGACGACGATGACTTCGCCGCGCTCGCGTCGGGCCGTGCGGCGTCGCGCGTCACCGAAACCTCCACGCGCGAGCTCCTGGGCGTCGTCGCCGTCGTGCGTGTCAACCGGCCGGCGCAGCGGTACATCGACGCGTTTCGCGACATCGTCAGCTTCGAGAACGGCAGCAACGGGGTGATCTCGATGGGCACGTTTTCGAAGCCCGCGAGGCTCGAGGACATTGGCGCGTTGGACGTGCCCGACACCGACTTCGAAGCCCTGCGCAATTGCCGCGTCGGCAGCTGTGAGATGAACCTGTCAGCGCCAGCAATACGCAAGTTCCGCGCGGTGAACTGGTCGGCCCCTGCGGCGCGTGCGCAGGCGCGACATGCTTTGCAGACTACGCTTGTCGCCTACGTCAACGACTATCAGGCGCGTGGCAATTCCGCGCTTGTCGTGTACGAGGATCGCAGCTCGCCGATGTCGCTGGCCGAGCGATCGACGGCACTCTTCGCCGGGAGCGATGCGCTCGCGTCGCTCGGCGACGTGCCGGCGTACTTCACGAAATATCGCAGCCTGCCGCTGCCACAGGGCGCCGAGGAGTTCGTCTATTGGCAGCAGGTGACATTCGGCATGAAGCCCGTGACTCGTATCAATCACGTGGTCATGAGCCCGCAGACGATTGACGGCCGGTCGGTGTGGGTCGTGGTCTCCCGGATGATTTACGCGTCGCACTACTTCCGCGATGGCCTCGAAGTCCGGTACCTCGTGCCCGTCGACGGAACGCCATCGGCCAGCGGCTTTTATCTCGTGCTCAACAGTCGCTCGCACAGTGAATCGCTGACCGGTCTGAAGGGTCTGCTGCTCGGCGGCATCATCCGCCGCAGAGTCCGCGATTCAACCGCCCGCCACGTGACGCATGTGAAGGCGAAGCTCGAAGAGCGGCCGTGAGCGGGTCAGTCGTCGCCTCCTCTTCTTCGCGCTGATCATCAGTGCTTCCACTCTTGTGGCGCAGACGCTGCAGTACCCGGAGCCGCACTTTGCGGATCCGAATCGCGCAGCGGTTCTTGCGAAGGTGTACGCGAAACCTCCGGCGCGCATGGAGAAGCTGCGCGACGCTGGACGACTGAGCCTGGACGACGCGGCCGGCAAGTACGTGCCGGAGCTGGCGCGTATGCCGCTTCCCACCAGAGACGCGCCGGCGATCAGGGTTCGCCATCCGCTGGCGCACTGAGCGGCAATGGCCAGACCGCCGCGCGTGTGTCGCTCCAGTGCGAGCACGGTGCCGTCGATCTCATCGTCCACGCCGATGCGGACGGCCGGCTCGACCGTGCGCGATTCGTCCAGCCGCGCGACACCCTGTGCGTGCCGTAAACTGGATCGCGGGTCCCGCGACGTCTCATGCCCGTCTCTGCGCTTCGTCTTCGCCAGGTCCGCGATCGTCTCCTCGATCTCCACAAAGCGCTTCTCGACGCCGAGCGCGCGCGATTCGTGCGCGAGCACGGTCGCGTGGCGTCGAGCGGACAGTGGCTGCAGCTCGTGCTCGGCCACGAGCAGTTTGCCTGGCTGCGGCCCTTCTCAGGGTTGATCGTGCGGATCGACGAGTGGTTGGCGTCAGACGCACCGCCGCCCGACGAGGGCGAAGCGCTCTGGGCTGAGGCGGATCGATTGACGACGGTGACCGAGGCACGCGACGAGAGCCCTGAGGGCCTCTACGGCGTGCTCGTCGACACCGTCCCCGCCGCCGCCGCGCAGCATGCGGCGGTCAGAGAGGCGCTGCGTACGTAGGTACGCTGCCCACGAAGGCGATTGCCAGAAACGCCGCGATCGTCACGAACAACTTCCGTCCCGGTGCTTTCGGTTCGTGACCGGTGGGGCCGGTTCGTCGGGTTCAGGTGCTGACTTTCTGTGCCGTTCGTTTACTATATCGGCGCTGGCCTCTTCCTCCTCCCACGCTGTTGCTCTCGAAGCAAGGTCCGGACTCGATCCGTGGTCGCGCGCCGACCTGCCCGTGCCGCCCATGCCCCAGGGGCTCGGGTGGCTCAAAGCCGTCGGCCCCGGCGTCATCGTTCTCGGGGTTTCCATTGGCAGCGGAGAGTTCCTGCTCGGACCCACCGCGTTCGTCCGCCACGGACTGTCGCTACTTTGGGTGGTCGGGATCGCCGTTCTGCTCCAGACGATTTTCAATGGGGAGGTGATGCGATACACGCTAGCCACAGGAGAGCCTGCGTTCACGGGCTTCATGCGCACACGCCCCTCATCCACGGCATGGGCGCTGATATACGCCGTGCTGTACTTCCTCCAGGTCGGCTGGCCTGCGTGGGCCGGCACAGCGGCGGGCGCGATCTTCTTTCTCTTCTCGCAGCGGCTCGCGGGGCCGCCCGACGCCTCAGCCATTTACTACCTTGGCGTCGGTACGTTCCTCGTGTGTGTCGCGATCTTATCCATCGGCAGTCGCATCGAGCGAACCCTCGAGTTGCTGAACTGGGTGCTGATCGCCATCATTCTCGGCAGCTTTTTCGTGCTGGCCGTCGTCTTTGTGCCGGGGCGCACCTGGGTGGCCGGGATAGTGGGGCTGACCGGCTTCGATCTGACGCGCGGGACGTTCGATTTCATTCCCGCCGGGACCGACCTTTTCTTGCTCGGCGCGCTCGTGGCCTATTCGGGGGCCGGCGGGGTGACGAATATCGTGCTCTCGAACTGGGCGCGCGATCGCGGGTACGGCATGGGCGAGCGGGCAGGCTACATCCCGTGCGCCATCGGCGGCACGAAGGTCATGCTCGCCCACAACGGCTTCATCTTCGCGGGGGATCCCGAAGGGATGCGCCGCTGGCGTGGATGGTGGCGGATCATCAGCGCGGACCAGTGGGGCGTGTTCTTCACCGGCGCCATTCTCGGCATGATTCTGCCTGCGATGATCTACGTGACGTTCCTGCCGCGCGGGGCAAACATCCAGGGCCTGGGCGTCAGTGCGGCGCTCGCGCAGGCGATCAGCGGAACGTCGGGTGCGCTGCTTGGAGGGATGATCGCATTTCTCGGCGCGTGGATTCTGTTCAAGACTCAGCTCGACCAGCTCGATGGCATGGTCCGGGCCATCACGGACATTCTGTGGACGGGAAGCCACCGGGTTCGACGCTGGCGAGGCGGCGATGTGCGCACGGTCTACTACTGCGTGCTGGCGGCCATCGTGCTATGGGGCATCGTGGCGCTGAGGCTCGCGCAGCCGATCCTCTTGCTGCAGATCGGTGCGAACGTGGGCGGCTTCGTCTTCGTGATCGCCTCACTCCATTTGCTGTACGTCAATACTCGGCTGCTGCCGGAACACGTGCGTCCTCCGATGTGGCGCCGGGTTGGCCTGGTGGCGATGTCGCTATTCTATGGGTTCTTCGTGACCCGGTCGGCAATGGCGCTGTGGAACGGCTAACGACGACATCTGGAGTGCTGTTGCTCGACCGCCTCGAACGTCTGCGTCCACATCCGCGGACGATGATAGTGCAGCGCGATGTGTCAGGGCCGCCTTCTTCGCAGCCGCTGGATCAGCTCCTCCATGTCGTCAGGCGGCGGCGCCTCGAACAGCAGTTCGCGCCCGTCGTCCGGGTGCCGGAAGCCGAGTCGCCAGGCATGAAGGGCCTGGCGGGGGAAGTCGATGCTCCTGATGTCGTCGGGACCGTAGACATAGCGCTGTTCCCCAACCAGCGTGTGACCGCGTAGCCTCGCCTGCAGCCGAATCTGGTTGCGCTTTCCGGTCACCAGCCGCACTTCGATCAGCGACGCCTCATCAAACCGCTCGATCACGCGGTATTGGCTGATGGCCTCCTTCCCTTTCGGGTCCGACGCGAATGTCTGCTTCTGAATCAGCGATCTCCGATCCCAGAACAATCGATCGCTCCACGTGCCGGAGGATGGAGCGGGATGCCCGTAAACAACGGCGAGATACACGCGCTCCGGCTCGCGACGGCGGAACTGCACCTTCAGCCGCTCCTGCGCGGCGCCATCCTTGGCAAAGACGACGAGGCCCGAGGTGTCGCGATCGATGCGGTGGACGACGAGCGGCCGACGCTTGCCGCGCGGCCGCAGGTGCTGCTGTACCTGGTCGTAGACCGTCGGCGCCGAGTCGCGCCGCGGCAACGGCACAACGAGGATACCCGCGGGCTTGTTGACGACCAGCAGCGTCGCGTCTTCATAGAGAATTTCGAGCGGTCCCGCCCTTCTTGGGCGAAAGCCCGATTTCGAGGTACCGGGCCGATCGATCCACACTCGCACGCGATCACCTGTCGAAAGCCTTACGGCGGCGTCGTCCGGGCTGGCCTCCCGATCGTTGAGAAAGACTTTCCCTCGCCGAATGGCTGCCAAGGCGCGCGCCCGGGATGCAAGGCGGCCGTCCTCCGCCAGGAACTTGTCCAGGCGACAACCGGCAACATCCGGCGTTACCCTCCATTCGTCTCCACGCTGGCCGCTTCGTCCCACCTCGTTGTCTTACCACCTCTGTTTCGGCTGTTGACTTGCCGCTCGCGGATCGTCCACCCTACTGAGCCATTCAGGTTACATCGCCGACACCCGATCGAGGAGGCTCAATGCGCATCGTACGTCGCGTCGTTCTGATGATGCTGACGATCGTACTGTTGTCGAGCGCGGTTTTCGCGCAGTCGCAGGCCACAACGGGTGTCATCGAAGGCACCGTGTCGGATTCGTCCGGCGCAGTGCTGCCAGGCGCGACGGTCACGCTGACGAACACCGGAACCAACTTCACGCGTGATCTGGTGACGGACGCCGACGGGCGCTTCCGCGGACTCCTGCTCCCTCTCGGCACCTATCGGCTGACGGTCACGCTGACCGGTTTTTCGAAGTACCAGCAGGAAGGCATCGAGCTCGTCGTCGGCCAGACGGCCAACATTCCCATCGTGCTGCAGGTGGGCGGCGTGGCGGAAAACATTACTGTTACGAGCGACTCGCCGGTAGTCGAGACGACACGATCGGAGGCGTCGACGCTGATCAACCAGCAGGCGCTCCGCGGCCTCCCCAACAACGGCCGGAACTTTCTCAGCTTTATGCAACTGACCCCAGGCGTCACGATCGTGCAGGGTCCCGACGGCGACGAGATCAGCGTCAACGGCCAGAAGGGCATCACCAACAACATCTCCGTGGATGGCGCCGACTTCAACAACCCGTTCTTCGGCGAGCAGCGTGGCGGCCAGCGTCCCGCATTCACGTTCAACCAGGACGCCGTCAAGGAAATGGTGGTCGTCGCCGATGGCGCAGCGCCGGAGTTCGGGCGCAGCGGCTCCGGCTTCGTCAACGTCGTGACCAAGTCGGGCACGAACACGAACGCCGGCTCGGCGCATTTCTTCTTCAAGCACGACGACCTGTCGACGAAGAACTCCGCGGGCGAGAAGTTCCCGTTCGACCAGGAGCAGTTCGGCGCGACGCTCGGCGGCCCGCTTCGCAAGGACCGCCTGTTCTACTTCCTCGCCTACGACGAGCAGCAGTTCGATCAGACCAAGCAGCTCGACCCGAATCGCATCGAGCCGCGCGTCGTGGACCTGTTCGCGTCGCTTGGCAGCCCCGACGAGAACGGCTCGATCGCCCGCACGAACGGCGCGCGGGCGCTGCTCGGTAAGGTGGACGCGCAGCTCACGCCGCAGAACCTCCTGACGGTTCGCTACAACTACACGTGGAGCCAGCAGCAGAACGGCACGTTCGACGTCGATTCGTGGGGGCGCAGCGCAAACGCCATCGAGCGCGATTGGTCGAACGCCGTGTCGGGCTCGCTGGCGACAACGCTCTCGTCGACGATGCTGCACGAGTTCCGGTTCCAGTTCGCCCGTGAGGATCGTCCGCGGCCGTACAACGGCCCCGACATCTCGGGCCAGTCACGCCCGTTCCCCGACACGGCGTTCGACTTTAACAGAGGCTACCGGTTCGGCGAGCCGTACTTCATTCCCGTCGAATACTACGACACGCGCGTGCAGTTCGTGGACAACCTGTCGTGGATCAAGGGCCGGCACACCATCAAGGGCGGCTTCGAGTTCAATCGGGTCAACTCCGTGCAGACGTTCGTCGGCTTCGCGAACGGCCGCTACATCTTCACCAGCACCGACGGGTTCTTTAACTATCAGCGTTTCGGTCCGAAGTACGTAGAGTGCTCGGACGGCACGACGAGCATCACCGGGTCTTGCCCGGCCGGGTCGAGCATTACTGGCCCCTTGGATACCTTCCTGCAACAGGCCGGCGTTGGCGACCTCACCGTCGAGGAAGCGGGCACACAGTCGATCCCGCAGATCGAGCCGGCGCTGTTCATTCAGGACAAGTGGCAGCCGACGACCAACCTGACGATCTCGTACGGCATCCGCTGGGAGGCGCAGCTCCAGCCCGACATGATCACGCCGCGCGATCAGCTGTTCTATCGCGCGTTCCTCGACGATCCGCGGTTCCCATCGGATGGGACGATTCCGTCGGATAAACGCATGTGGCAGCCACGCCTCGGCCTCTCCTGGGATCCCAGCGGCGACGGCAAGCAGGTGATCCGCGCGAGCGGCGGCATCTTCTACTCGCGGATTCCTGGGCTGAGCATGGCGAGCGCGCGATCGACGGATGGCAGCCGCGGTCAGACGCTATTCCGCGCCAGTTCCTTCAACGGCTTCGGCGTGACCCCACCGGCGTGGCCAAACCTGATCCCGGCCGACGAGATTGCCAACCCGGATCATCCGAGTGTGTTCGTGTATGACAAGAACTTCCAGAATCCCCGCACGTATTCCGGGACGATCAGCTACGAGCGCGAGCTCATCGCGAACCTCACGGCGTTCGCCACGTTCACGCACTCGAAGACGGTGCACGTGACCCGCTTCATCAATCGCAATGACGCGGTGTTCGGGGCGCCCTTCGGAACCGGCCTCGGCGCGGACGGCACCAACGGTGTCGGCACGTTGACAACAGTGGAAAGCTCCGCGAAGGCGAAGTGGGACGGCCTGACGATCGGGATGACCAAACGTTACGCGAACAACTACCAATTCCAGTGGAACTACACGCTGTCGCGTGACATGTCGGACGATGACAACGAGCGCGACCCGTTCAACTTCCGCTACGCGCGGGCCGACAACTTGGTGCCCGATACAACTACTCGGACCGCGATCAACGCCATCGCTTCAACGCGTTGCTGCTGGTGACGCAGAAGGGCTTCGAGTTCAACACGCGGGTTTCGGCGCGCTCGGCGCAGCCACAGTCGGTGGGCAATACGCCGCAGGACCGCATTCAGCCGGACGGCAGCATCATCAAGCGCAACACCCTGCGCAAGGACAACGAGTTCTTCACCTGGGACATCCGCGTGTCGCGGCCGTTCAAGCTGCGGGATTCGTCGGTGTCGATCGAGCCGATCTTCGAGGTGTTCAACCTGACCAACAGCAAGAACATCCGCCGTCCGGAAGTGACGAACCTCATCTTCAACTTCGATGGCACCGTCCAGAGTGGCCTCGGCGATCCGCGGCAGGTACAGCTCGGGGTCAGGGTCAGGTTCTAGAAGGCATCCCACGCGTGTGGAGGCGGGGCTTCAGCCCCGCCAAAACTTTCAGTCCCGCCGCGACACTGTGACTCTGCGAATTACGACCGGCGGGGCTAAAGCCCCGCCTCCACAGCGGTGAGATCAATCTTCGAGGAAGTTGAGATCCCGTCCGTACGTTTCGTGAAGGAACGAGACAGCGGCGCTGGCCACGACGAGGGTAGCGGCGCCGACGAGGATGCCGCTCGTGGTCAAGCCAACGATTGGCGTGAGTGCCTGGAAGCTCGAGGTCAGCGGCACGACCGCGCCCCTGACGAAGTTCGGAACGGTGGTCGTGGCCGTCGCGCGGAGGTTGGTGCCAAAGTGCTCCGACGCGATGGTCACGAACACCGCCCAATAGCCGGTCGCGACACCGAGATAGAAGCAGAGCGCGTAAAACGTCGCGGGCGTCTTCTGCCACGGCAGGAAATAGATCGCGACGCCGACCGCGGTCATGCCGATGAACAGCCGCAGCACGCCCTTCCGGCTGCGGACCCACTGTGACAGCCAGCCGCTGGCCAGATCTCCCAGCGCAAGGCCCATGTAGCTGAACATCACCGCGCGCCCCGCGTTCGGCGGCGTCGCCATGCCCATCGCCCTTCCGAATTCGGGCGAGAACGTCACCAGGATCCCGATGACATACCAGATGGGCACGCCGATCAAGATGCACGCCAGATAACGCTGCGCCCGGTCGCGCGACGCAAAGAGCTGCATGAAGCGGCCGCGCGCATGGGACAGCGTCTTCACCTGCTGGAACATCCCCGACTCGTGCACGCCGATGCGCAGGACCAGCAGCGCGAAACCCATCACGCCGCCGACGGTGTACGCCGTGCGCCAGTCGAACCAGTCGCCGACGAGGACGGCAACGACCGCACCGCAGATGCCGACGGCCGCGACGAGCGTGGTGGCGTAGCCCCTGCTCTCGCGGGGCATGATTTCGCTGACCAGCGTAATGCCCGCGCCCAACTCGCCGGCGAGACCGATCCCCGCCACCAGGCGCAAGACGGCGTATTGCGGGACGGTCGTCACGAAGGCGTTCAGCAGGTTGGCGACGGAATACATCACGATCGATCCGAACAACACCGACAGTCGGCCGCGACGATCTCCGAGCACTCCCCAGGCGATGCCGCCGATCAGCATGCCGGTCATCTGCATGTTCAGGAGCAAGACGCCACGCGAGAGCAGTTGATCAGGAGGCACGCCAATCGCCGTCAGGCTGCGGACGCGGACAATGCTGAACAGAATCAGGTCGTAGATATCGACGAAATAGCCCAGGGCCGCGACGGTGACCGCCAGGGCGACCCCGCGTCGGTTGAACGTGAAAGGCGGGCCAGGCATGCGCAGGGATTGTAGTCCACGCACTCTGGTGCGCGGCGAGCCAAGCCGCGATGATTCGGCGACCGTCGCGGATCCACTCGGACCGAGCCGGTCACGGACGGACACGGATGGACACGGATCTTCTGGATCCATTCTGTGATTGTTCCGTGTGGGCCCGCGTCAGTCCGTGACCGATCGGATCTGCGTCTCTCCGCGACCGAAAGCACCGTCGCGGATCCCCTCGGACCGAGCCGGTCACGGACGGACACGGATGGACACGGATCTTCGATCCATTCTGTATTGTTCCGTGTCGGTCCGCGTCAGTCCGTGACCGATCGGATCTGGTCTCTCCGCGACCGAAAGCGACCGTCGCGGATCCACTCGGACCGAGCCGGTCACGGACGGACACGGATGGACACGGATCTTCTGAATCCATTCTTTGATTGCTCCGTGTCGGTCCGCGTCAGTCCGTGACCGATCGGATCGGTGCCTCTCCGTGACCGAAGGCGACCGTCGCGGATCCACTCGGACCGAGTCGGTCACGGACGGACACGGATGGACACGGATCTTCTGGATCCGTTCCGTGATTGTTCCGTGTGGGTCCGCGTCCGTCCGTGACCGATCGGATCGGTGCCTCTCCGGGACCGAAGTCACCGTCGCGGGCCCACGCTCGGACCGAGCCGGTCACGGACGGACACGGATGGACACGGATCCTCTGGATCCATTCTGTGATTGCTCCGTGTCGGTCCGCGTCAGTCCGTGACCGATCGGATCGGTGCCTCTCCGTGACCGAAGCCACCGTCGCGGATCCCCTCGGACCGAGCCGGTCACGGATGGACACGGATCTTCTGGATCCGTTCTGTGATTGTTCCGTGTGGGTCCGCGTCAGTCCGTGACTGATCGGATCTGTGTCTCTCCGTGACCGAAAGCGACCGTCGCGGATCCACTCGGACCGAGCCGGTCACGGACGGACACGGATGGACACGGATCTTCTGGATCCATTCTGTGATTGTTCGTGTGGGTCCGCGTCAGTCCGTGACTGATCGGATCTGTGTCTCTCCGTGACCGAAGTCACCGTCGCGGGCCCACGCTCGGACCGAGTCGGTCACGGACGGACACGGATGGACACGGATCTTCTGAATCCATTCTTTGATTTGATGTTCCGTGTGGGTCCGCGTCAGTCCGTGACTGATCTGATCTGTGCCTCTCCGTGGCCGAAACGGGCGACGCCGCTTGATGGCGTACGACATTGAACGGGTACCTTACGATCACGCTTCAGCCATTTGATCGGATCACCGCACTCTTGTTCAGCGGTATTGCAACCCCTGTCAATTGACTCCTCACGAGTTCGGCGTCGTGCTCCGTGGCTTTCACGACAAATACCTGACCCGGGAAAATCTCCATGTGCCTGAATCTGGGAACCCGTTGTGGGGGGCGGCCATTTCGCGCAGGGTTCGTGATGGCGTCAATGCCGAGCTCGTCCATCAGCTCTTTGATCAGGCCAACCATACCGTAGCAATGGCTTGGCAGATGGCCGTTTGGCCGGCGGCGCAAACGTCCGAGCCAGCCACTCTTTGCTTCACTGCCCGGCTCGAACGATGCGCCGTCTGGCCAGGCGTCCCAGTAACCGACGCGCCAATCTTCGATCACGAAAACGCCGCCCGGCTTCAGATGGTGCTCGAACAGATGCCAGAAACTCACCTTGGTAAAGGCCGCAATGTGCGACGCGTCATCGATGACAATGTCGAAGCCATCGGGAGCGCACTCCCGGCCGATGCGATCGAGTAACTGCGTATCACGCTGGTCGCCGGCGTAGACACGAATTCTTCCGCTCTTGTCCTCGACCTCCACAGGTTTCACATCGAGTCCAGCAATCTCGCCGCGTGTAAAGTAGTCTTTCCACATCAGCAGTGAACCGCCCTTGTGAACGCCTAGTTCCAGCAGCCGAATCGGGCGATCCGCCATGTGGCCAAAGTGGTTCTCGTAGTTGTTCAAGTAGAGCTGCGATTTGTCCGTGTCGTACGTGTTGACTGTCAGTCGCTGGTCCATGCTGCACTCCGTATGGTCTGCACACGCGCTCAGTTTACCCGTCGGGTGACGGTTCGCCCCAATGGACGCAACGCAGCGGTTCTTTCAGCAGTGTCAGAATATGCGCGCCGGCTCGACCTGCCGGCCTTACATGGAGGCTCCCTATGGTGGTCGACCTGCAGCCGCGTCGCGCGCGGCGGTTCGGGCTGTCCGTTCTGGTTCTCGCCCTTGCCGTTCTCACCGGGTCGTGCGCGTTCCGCACGATTTCGACCGGCCACGTCGGCGTTACGACGTTGTTCGGCAGAGTGACCGGCGAACGACTGGACGAAGGCATTCATCTGGTGAATCCGCTCAAGCGCGTCGCCGAGATGTCGGTAAGGACACAGGAGGTCAAGGAGCAGGCTGCCGTGCCTTCGTCCGAAGGGCTGATCATGCGGCTCGAGGCGTCGCTGCTCTTTCGCGTCGATCCGGCGCAGGCGCCCGAGGTCTACCGCACGATTGGGCCGGAATACGCACAGATCATCATCATTCCAAACCTACGCTCCGTGATGCGGGCAATTACCGCGGCGCACACCGCCAGCACGCTGTATAGCGAGGGCCGTGAAACCGTCGCTCGACAGATGCTCGAGTTGATGCAGAGGTCGATTGCGTCTCGAGGCATCGTTGTCGAGAACGTGCTCCTGCGGGATATCGTCCTGCCCGACACGCTGCGGCAGGCAATCGAGGCCAAGCAGCAGGCAGATCAGGAGGCACAGCGGATGAATTTCGTCCTGCAACGCGAAAAGCAGGAAGCCGAACGCAAGCGCATCGAAGCCCAGGGCATCTCCGACTTCCAGCGCATCGTCGCGCAGGGCATCAGCCAGCAGCTGCTCGAGTGGAAAGGGATCGAGGCGACGATGGAGGTCGCGAAGAGTCAGAACGCCAAAGTGATCGTGATCGGCAATCCGAAGAACGGATTACCGCTGATCTTCCCCAGCCAGTAGCGCCCGGCGCTACCTGGCGGCGCGAAGGGCGCGCAGCACCGGCTTGGCGGTAACGTGCTCGCGCGTGACTGGAGCACACGATCCCACCAGCCGCAGGAACTCGAGGACGTAGTCGGTATCCGCGAGGTCGCGCGGGACGACGGCCGACCACGCCCGGAGGAATCCATGTGGCCCGAGACGCACGCCGTTGAGCGCGTGCGCCTGGAGGTAAGGCTGTACTACCCAACGCGCCAGGACGCTGGCGCCGAGACCGGCGCGCACCAGCTCGAGGATGGCTTCCGTGAGCTGCACCTGCCGCCATACTGGCTGCACGCCGGCCGGATGAAGCAGCTTTTCGTAGACATAGCTCTCCTGCGGCGTCGTGTACATGAAAAGCGTTTCCGTAGCAAGATCGGCAGGCCTGGCATAGGGCCGGCTGGCGAGGCGATGGCCAGCCGGCACGACCAGCAGCATCTCGTCGCGGAAAAGTGGTGTCGACGCCAGTCGCCGGTCGCGGGCCGCGGACGTCACGATCGCCAGATCGAGGGTGCCAGCAAGGAGTGCGGCCAGAGGCTTCGTTGTGGCATCCACTTCAATCCGGATATCCACGCCGGGCGCCGTCTGCTGGAACTGGCGCAGCACTCCGGGCAGCCAGTGATAGCAGGTGTAGCACTCGGTGGCCACGCGCAACAGGCCCTGCCGCTCCGTCGCGAGGTCGCGGACCCGCGCTTCGGTGCGCGCCAGCTCCACGAGCACCCGTTGTGCCGTCGCAATCACCTGCTGGCCCGCGGCGGTCGCGATCATGCGCCGGCTCCGTCGGAGAAAGAGCGGCGTGCCGAGCCGATCTTCGATGTCACGGAGCTGGTGGCTCAGCGCAGACTGTGTGAGATTGAGCTCTCCGGCGGCAGCTGTGAGGCTGCCCAGCGTAGCGACGGTCTGCACAAGCCGCAGATGGCGAACTTCCAGTTCCATGGGATCGCTCTCAGCGCGCTGCCATCTGTCGCGCCTCGCATCCGCTCCTCACCGCGAGAGCCGACGCCTTGGCGAGCGTGAACCGCGACGGATCGCCCCACGCCACCTCGTCGGGTGTAAACCCGGGAGCCATCAGGCCGGTCGCGGCGTGCTCGCGGGACTGCAGGATGAAATGGCCGATTTCGTGCGCCAGCCCGCGTCCAAGCACACGAGGCAGCAGTCCTGCACCGATGGCCCCGGGCCACGAGGCCACCGGGCGGCCGCCGAGTCGTGCCCGGGCACACAGGCGCGACGCTGCGGCAAGCGATAGCTCGATCTCGCCGAGCGGAGCACCGTCGCTGACGCGAATGCGGCCGAGCGACGGGGCGTCGGCGGCCGTATCGACGGACGGCAGGTTGTCGGCGATCGACACGCGCACGCGCACCTCGAGGCCTTCACACCGGTCGGGTCCGTGAACCCAACAGAAGGTGAGCCCGTAGGCCGTCCAGGTACGCTCGACTTCCCGAGTGAACAGATGCCATTCGGCGTCGCCCCACGCCAGCGGTGCCCGCACATCGATCACGATCGCCAGGGCGCACGTCGTGACCGGAGTACCCGGGCTCACGGGTTCTGTGGGCAGAAACGGCACGATTGCCAGCATCAACGGCCAGGCTTTCATCTGGTCCTCCTCGAGAACGTGTTGGCCTCGAAGACGACTCTAGGGGTCTCATTATATGAACACAAGCGCAGTGATTTCGCGAATGTGATGAACAGCATTCATACCACGACCCGGCCGCGATCTGCGCCGGTGCGCCGCCCGACGGCCGAACGCGCGGGAGCCGATTGACGTATACGTCTCCAGATCGAGGACCCCTTTTCCGGAGGCATGCGGATGGCCTTGCGCTACAGCGGACTTGGCCGAGTGCTTCGTCGCCTGGGACGAACGCCGCTCTTCACGGCTATCAGCATTCTGACGCTTGGCGTCGGCATCGGCGCCAACGCGGCCATTTTCAGCGTTGTCTACGGCGTGCTGTTGAAGCCGCTGCCGTTCGTGGAGCCCGAGCGGCTCGTGGGCATGTGGCATCGCGCACCGGGGATGAACATCGATCTTCTCAACCAGAGTCCAGCCACCTATTTCACCTATCGCGACAACGCCAGGGTGTTTACTGGCATCGGCCTGTACACCACCTTTCAGGTTACGCTGACCGGCCGCGGCGAACCGGAACGCGTCCCGGTTCTCGCGGTCACCGAAAACGTGTTGCCGCTCGTCGGCTCGCAGCCGTTCCTGGGCCGGGTCTTCACGAAGGCGGATGACGCCCCCGGCGCGCCGGGGCGGGTCATCCTCACACACGGCTATTGGCAGCGGAAGTTCGGCGGCAGCGAAGGCGTGATCGGTCGGACCATCCAGATCGACGGCACGCCGCGGGAAGTGGTCGGCGTGCTGCCCGCATCGTTCAGATTCCTCCGCGAGTCCCCCTCCCTCGTCCTGCCGCTTCAGCTCGATCGGTCGAAGACCTTCATCGGCGGTTTCAATTACACGGGGATCGGACGCTTGAAGCCGGGGATAACGATCGCGCAGGCGGACGCCGACGTGGCGCGGATGATCCCCCTCATGCTCGAGAGCTTCCCTCTGCCGCCCGGCTTCTCGCGTCAGATGTTCCACGATATCCGGATGACGCCGTACACGCGCCCACTCTCTCAGGACGTGATCGGTGATGTCGGCAGCATGCTGTGGATTCTGCTCGGCACGGTCGGCATCGTGCTCCTGATCGCATGCGCCAACGTGGCGAATCTGTTCCTGGTCCGCACGGAAGGCCGTCAGCAGGAGCTCGCGATCCGCGCGGCGCTCGGAGCGAACCGCCGGCGCATCGCGGGCGAGCTCCTCGCCGAGAGCCTTGCGCTCGGCGCCGCGGGCGGCATCCTCGGTCTCGGGATCGCCAAGGCGGCAATCGCATTGCTGATATGGCTCGGACCGAGCGGCCTGCCGCGGCTGGATGAGATCGCCATCAGTCCGATCGTCCTCGCATTCACCGCGATCGTCTCGATTGTTGCCGCACTGCTCTTCGGCGCGCTTCCAATGTTGAAGTTCGGGATGCCTGGCATCGCGGCGTTGCGCGAAGGCGGCAGATCCTCGAGCGACGGACCGGAACGGCATCGTGTGCGGAATACGCTGATCGTGGCTGAAGTCGCGCTGGCGCTCGTGCTCCTTGTCGTCTCTGGTTTGATGGTACGGACGTTCATGGCACTGCGCCAGGTGCACCCGGGATTCGAGCGACCGGAAGAAGTGCAGACCTTCCGCATTTCGGTTCCCGATGCGCTCGTCTCCGACGACGAGCAGGTCGTGCGCCTGCACCAGCAAATCGCCGAGCGGCTTGCCCATATACCCGGGGTCAACTCGGTCGGCATGTCGTCCTCGATCACGATGGACGGCGGCAATGCCAACGATCCGATCTTCGTGGAGGAACGACCGCAAAGCGCCGGGCAGATGCCGCCACTGCGGCGATTCAAATGGATCGGCCCTGGCTACGTCGAGACGATGGGCAACCGGCTCGTCGCCGGCCGTGCCATCACCTGGAGCGATATCTACCGGTACGCGCCAGTGGTGCTCATCTCCGAGAACCTCGCGCGCGAGTTTTTCAGAACGCCGGCCGCAGCGATTGGCAAACGGATCCGCCAGAGCCCCAGTAATCCCTGGCGTGAGGTAGTCGGAGTGGTCGCAGCCGAACACGACGACGGGCTCAACGCGCCGGCGCCGACGATCGTCTACTGGCCGCTCCTCATCAAGGACTTTTGGACATCGCCGACCTTCGCTCAGCGCTCGCTCGGGTTTGCCGTGCGCTCGAGCCGTCAGCAGTCGCCAGACTTTCTCCGCGAGCTGCAGCAGGCAGTCTGGTCGGTCAACCCGAATCTTCCGCTGGCCGGCGTCCGCACGCTGGCCCAGATTCGTGCCGATTCGATGGCGCAAACCTCGTTCGCGCTGACGATGCTGGCGATAGCGGCGGCGGTGGCGCTGCTGCTGGGGATGGTCGGAATCTACGGCATCATCGCCTACATTGCCGCACAACGGACGCGCGAGATCGGCATCCGCATGGCACTGGGCGCGCAGACGCGCGACGTCAGCCGGTTGTTCGTCCGTCAGGGGCTGCGCCTGACGGTGATTGGCATCGTGCTCGGCGTGGTGACGTCACTGGCGTTGACGCGTCTGATGTCGTCGCTGCTGTTCGGCGTGAAAGCAACCGATCCGCTCACCTATGCCGCGGTGTCGGCGATGCTCGCCGCCATCGCGCTCATTGCTACTTATCTGCCCGCGCGTCGTGCGTCGAGAATCGAGCCGATGGTGGCGCTGCGAACGGACGGCTGAGGGCGCTATCGTTCCGAGACCACACGCACGATGCTTTGCAGCAACGCGGCAATCTCGAGCGGCTTTGGCTGATGCTCGTCGAAGCCGGCCGCCCTGGCGCGCGAGCGATCCTCATCGCCCACGTAACCGCTGACGGCGATGGCCTTGAACGACGCGGCCGGGTCAACCGCCCGGAGACGTTCCACCAGCACATAGCCGTCCTCGCCTGGCATGCCGATATCCGCGATGAGGACGTCCGGGCGCACGGCAGAGAATCGTTCGACGGCTTCCGCCACGGATGAGGCTGTGCAGACCGTCGCACCGCGCGCCGCCAACAACAGCTGCAGCAGATCGCGCGTGTCGCGATCGTCGTCCACCACCAGCATCTTGATTCCAGTCAGCGCAACGCGCTCCTGATCGGTGCCGTCCCCGACCGCGCTCAGGACATCTGTCGACGAGGCGAGCGGCAACACAGCGCGGAAGGTACTGCCCTGCCCGACACCGGCGCTGTCGACGGAGACCGATCCCTGGTGCGCATCCACCAGGTGGCGAACGATCGCGAGTCCCAGTCCCAACCCGCCGTGCGACCGCGAGGTGGTGCTGTCGGCCTGGGTAAAGCGCTCGAAGACATGCGGAAGGAACTGCGGGTCGATGCCGATCCCCGTGTCCGTCACTTCCACGACAGCCGAACCGCCGCGGACGGAGAGCGCCACCTCCACACGACCGTTTGCCGGCGTGAACTTCATCGCGTTCGACAGGAGGTTCGTGATGACCTGTTGAAGCCGCGCCGGGTCACCGCGCACAGCCACGCTCTTCGAGGGCACGCTGATGCTCAGAGTGATTCGCCGATCGACAGCGGCCGGACGGAGCATCTCGATTGCCGCATTCACAACCTTGACCAGGTCGATGATGCGCATCTGCAATCGCAGCTTGCCGCTGACGATCCGTGAGACGTCGAGGATGTCTTCGATGAGTCGGACCTGTGCGCCGGTGTTCCGCTCGATCACCTCGAGCGCGTATTGCACGCGATCGGGAGGCACCTCGCCGCGCCGGAGCAGATGCACCCACACCGACAGCGCGTTCATCGGCGTCCGCAGTTCGTGCGACAGCATCGCGAGGAACTCGTCCTTGGCACGTGCGGCGCGGTTGGCCTCGGCATAGAGGCGGGCCATCTCCTGCTCGGCGCGCTTGCGCTCGGTGATGTCTTCGAAGAGCGCCAGCGCCCCCGTGATGTTCCCGCTCGCGTCGCGCAGCGGTGCGGTCGACAGACTGACCGAGACCAGCTCGCCATTGCGGCCAAGGCGCTCCGTCTCATAGCCGGTTTCCGATCGACCCGAAAGCGTCAACTCGAGACGGGCGCGGAATTCCTCCTCACGACCCGGCGGAATGAGCGGCAGCGGCCGCCCGAGCACCTCCTGTTCGCTCCAGCCGAAGATGCGCTCCGCCGACGGACTCCAGCGAAGCACGTGTCCACGAGCGTCCGTGGCCACGACACCCAGCGGCGACGCCTCGACGACGGCGCGCAACGTCGAATTGGCCTCACGCACCGCTTCCTCGGCGCGCTTCAGCCGCAGCAAGGCGTTGACGTTGGCGACGAGCTCTTCTGGGTGGACCGGTTCGGTCAGGTAGCCGTCGGAACCGGCGGCGAGCCCGGTCAACTTGCTCTCGAGCGTGATAGATGTCGCCGACATCTGCAGCACCAGCACGTGCGATGTCGCCGGATCCTGCTTGATCTGCCTGCAGACCTCGAAGCCGGTGATGTCCGGCAGGTTCACGTCGAGCAGCACCAGCTGGGGCTGGCGTGTCCGCACGAGCTGCAGCGCCTCCGAGCCCGTGGTGGCCTCGACGACGTCGAAGCCCGCGCTCTTGAGGATCCGGCTCCGCGAGTATCGCCCGGGCGCGTAGTCGTCAACGTTGAGGATCGTCGGCGGCTGTTGTCCCGTCATGACCATTTCAGAGCACCTCGGCAATGCCGGCGCGTGACAGGGCGCCCCGCACATGCAGTGCCGCGTCCTGCCCCGCCAGCAGGCCCTTCGGAAGGATGGCTGCGGCTTCACGTGTCAGGGCTGCCGCCTCATCCGAGGACAACGTTTTGGACGTGGCGATGATTACCGGGATGTCTCGAGTGACGGAAGATGCTTTCAAGGCACTCAGGACGTCGCGACCGGGCATCGATGGCATGACCAGATCGAGGAAAATCACCGCCGGACGCTCGTCAGCCGCGATGCGCAAACCCGCTATCCCGTCCCGCGCCTCGAATACCGCAAACGACTCGGCCAGCAGCAGCCGCCGGAGCACATATCGTATGCCGGGATCGTCGTCGATCAACAGGGCCGTGGTGGCGCCGGGTACCGTCGTCAGTTCCCGCAGCCGTGTCAGCAGCCAGTCGCGATCGATCGGCTTGACGGCGTAGTCGTCGGCCCCGAGCGCCAATCCCTTTCGCTGGTCTTCGACGCTGCTGATCACGATCACCGGGATGGCCGACGTCAGGTCGTTGGTCTTCAGCTCGGCCAGGAACTTCCAGGTCTCCTCGCCCTGCATCACGATGTCGAGGACGATGACCGATGGCATCACTCGCTTCAGCCACTGTCGCGCGGCCGCGACGGAGGACGCGCTCAGGATCTGAAAGCGCGACCCTCGCAGCATGCGCGAGTACACGAGCTGCGCATCGGGCGAGTCTTCGATGACGAGCACTGGCAGCGCCCCTGGGTCGGGGCGGTACTCCAGCGCGTCCACGGACGGCACGGCGTCTGCCGCGACCTCGCCGGCGTAGAGGACCGGAATAGTGGCGAAGAACGTGGACCCGACGCCGGGGGCGCTCTTGACGCCGAGCTCTCCACCGAGCAGATGCGCAAGCTTGCGCGACAGCGGCAGTCCCAGACCGGTACCGCGCACGCGCGCGCTGCGTCGGGTTCTCGACCTGCGTGAACTCCAGGAAGATCTGCTCCTGATCCGCCGGCGCGATGCCGATTCCCGTGTCCGCGACCTCGAATCGCACCGCACGTTCGGCCGCCGAGTAGGCGGCCCGCACGCGCACTTCCCCTCGCTCCGTGAATTTGAGCGCGTTGGAGATGAAGTTGCGCAGGATCTGCGAGACCTTCGCTTCGTCGGTGTGCAGTGTCGGCACACCCTGCGGCTCATCGAAGACGAGCGAGACGGAATCGCCGACGAGCAGCGGACGCAACATCCCGCGCAGTGCGCCGAACAGGTCGCGTACCTCGAATTCGCTCGGATGGATGACGATCTTGCCCGCTTCCACCTTCGCCAGGTCGAGCAGATCATTGACGAGCTCGAAGAGATCCTGCGCCGAGCGCTGGACGAGCGAAATCTGTGTCTCCTGTTCGCTCGTCAGCTCGCCGTCGGTTCGCTCGAGCAGAAGGCGCGTCAGCGCCAGCATTGAATTCAGCGGCGTGCGGAACTCGTGGCTCATGTTCGAGAGGAACTTCGACTTCATCTCGTCGGCGCGCCGCAGATGGTCGGCTTTTTCGTCGAGTTCGGCGTACAGCGCCACCACACCACGATTGGTGTCTTCGAGCTCGCTGTTCAACCGCAGCAGTTCTTCCTGGCGACGACGGAGCTGCTCGAGCGTCTCCAGCAGCTCGCGGTTCTGCTGCTGCACCTCGGACAGCATTGACGGCGTTCGCTCGGCGGCAAGACTCGCCGTGATGTCGCCAATCCGCTTGGGTGTAAGGAGTGGCACAATGGGCGGCAGCAGCCTGCCCATGGTCACGGTCGTGCCGCGCCCCGCCGCCGTCTCGATGTGAAAGCGATCCATGAGACGCCGTGAACCGCTGATCCCGAGCCCCATTCCGGTCGCCGACCGGTAGGCGCCGGTCAGGATGTCATTGACGTGCGCGATCCCCGGGCCGTCATCCGAGATCGCAATCTGCAGCACCTGCGGCGCAACGCGCCCTTCGATTGCGAACGCCACGCGTCCTCCGCCCGCGTAGCGGAACGCATTGCGCGCGATCTCCGATACTGCCGTCGCGATCCTGACCTGGTCCTGGGAGTCGAAGCCGAGGAGCGACGCCAAGTGCCGCGCACGCTGGCGGGCCAGGACGATGTCGTCCTCGACATGGACGCGGAGGGTGAGGATCGACAAGCTCATCGGACCCGTCCCACGTTTGCGTTCGCACCGCCGTTCGCGACGACCGCGATGACCGTCGCGTCGTCACGGACTCGGCGATGATCCCGGTAGAGCGTCCCGGCTATCAGCGACGGGTGTCGTGTCGTCAGTCCCGGATAGTCTTCGAGCTTCCAGTGCGTGGCAATGCCGTCCGAGTGTAACAGCAGCACGCCGTCGTCCGGCCACGGGTAGGTCATTTCCTGAATCCGCCGAACCTCGTGACCGATGGTGCCGTTGTGCGAAACCAGATGACGGCCGCCGGCGGTCGAGATAATGACCGCCGAGATGTTACCGACGCCGCAGTAACGGACCTCCCTCTGCGAAGCATCGAGCTCGACCGCGGCCGCGGCGGCGCCACGCGTGTGGCGGAGGCCGCCGTGCAGACGCTGCATGATCTCGCCGGGACGCATGGCGCCGAGCGAGTCGAACAGGTCAACCGCCGCATGCGATGCGGCCTCAGCGTCGCGCCCGTGTCCCAGCCCGTCGGCGACCAGGAACCGCATGATGCCGTTGCGCCGCTCGAAGGTCCAGGCGTCTCCGCACGCCGACTCTCCGTGAAGTGCGACACACACGGCGCCGACCTCGAGGTGCGACGAGTCCCGTTCAATCGAAGTCACGCCGCTGCCGACGCGCGCCAACGCCACCGTCCCCTGGGCCGGGGAGGAGAACACGTCGAACAGCCGAGACGCCCGCGAGACAGCGCCCAAGCCTGTTCCCGGACTGCTGGACGTGGTGTATCCGTCGACGAGACACGCCTTCCAGTCAGCCATGCCGGGACCTGCATCGACCGCCAACAGCTCGACGTCGCCGGGTGACGACGAATCGGTGACCGGCCGGATGATCAGCTCCCCGCCGCGGGCGTGCTTCAGCAGGTTGGTGGCGAGTTCGGTCGCCACCAAGGCCACCCGCCCCACGGCGTCGTCGTCGAGTCCCAGTCGTTCGGCACAGCTCTGCGCCAGACGGCGTCCTTCGGCCACCTGACTGGATTCCTGAACCGCAACGGAAACCGAGGTCATATCCATCGCGCTACCGTCACTCGTGTGCCTTCGCCGACGCGCGACACGATCTCGAAGTCGCTGCACAGCCGTCGCGCGCCGCTCAGGCCGAGTCCCAGGCCCGACCCGGTGGTGTAGCCGTCCGTAAGCGCCAGCGCGATGTCGGGGATGCCCGGTCCTTTGTCTTCGAACGTCAAACGCAGGCCCTTCCTGGTGCCGTTGTTGATGGCTTCGAGGGTCGCTGTGCCTCCCCCGCCGTACTGCACGGTATTGCGCGCGAGCTCGCTCGCGGCCGTTACGAGCCGCGTCTGGTCGACCAGCCTGAAACCCAGGCTGACGGCCCAGTCGCGCACCTTCTGGCGCACGATCACGACGTCGTCCCCGGTCCGGAGGTCGAGGACCTCAGAGTTGGTCGTCGCTACCATCACGCCGCTTGTGCGCCTGCATCGCGCTGCGCAATAGCTCGATTCCCTTTTCGACGTTCAGTGCGGTCTTCACGCCAGGCAGCGAAATGCCGAGCTCTACAAGCGTGATCGCGACGGCGGGGCGCATGCCCACGACCACCGTCTGCGCGTCGAGCACGCGGGACATCGCTGCGATGTTGCCAAGCATCCGACCGATGAAGGAATCCACCAGTTCGAGCGCCGAGATATCGATCAGGACGCCGCGCGCACGATGGCTCACGATCCGTTGGGTGAGATCGTCCTGGAGCGAGAGGGCCAGACGATCGTGCATGTCGACCTGAATCGAGACCAACAGGTAGTCGCCAATCTTGAGGATTGGAATGCGTTCCATACGTCAGGCGTTGGCTTTGCACACGGCCAGATTGCTCTTGTCAAGCGCCACGCGAAACGCATCGGCGAGTGTCGCCTTCGTGATGACCTGGCCCAACTCCACGCCGAGATGCACGATCGTCTGCGCGATCTGCGGACGGATGCCGCTGATGATGCAGTCCGCGCCCATCAGGCGGGCGGCGGCCACAGTCTTCAGCAGGTGCTGCGCCACGAGGGTATCGACCGTTGGCACGCCGGTGATGTCGATGATGGCGATCGCCGCCGAGGTCTCCACGATCTTCTCGAGGAGGTTCTCCATCACGATCTGCGTGCGGGCGCTGTCGAGCGTGCCGATGAGCGGCAACGCCAGGATCCCGTCCCACAATGCCACCACCGGGGTCGAGAGCTCGAGCATCTCCTGTTGCTGCCGCGAGATGACCTCCTCGCGACTCTTCTGATGCACTTCCGTCGTGTAGAGCCCCAGCTTGTCGAGCAGCACGGTGATCAGCCACGTCTGACGCCCGAGCCCGTCGGCATCATCGCGATACTCCGCTCGCAGCCGGTTGAACAACGGCTGCTTCAACGAGAAGACGAACGTCGCCGTTTCCGACGACGAGAAACCCTGACGCGTGCGGGACCGGGACAGATCGTTGAGCATGTCCCGGAGCTCGGTCCAGTGTGGACCCTCGACGGTTTCGACGTCTCCGCGCTCGACCGCGTTACGGAACAAGCCCAGAAACTGTCGTGACCGGTCGCGAAGGTCTTTCTCGTCGTACTTGGAGTAGCCGCTGGCCAGCTGCAATTGCAGCCAGTCCGCAAGCAGGCTTGCCTCGTTTCTGCTCACGATCTCCGCGACCCGTGTGCCGTCGACTGTGCTCATTCGGATGCCCCCGCCCCTTAGGAAGGAATATTGATCTTAGACTGGAAACGGACCACCCGCTCCACCTTGACAAGTCCGCAAAAATCGCTCGGACCGCGTTCCGGGCTGGCGCCTTAGAAGAGGGATGGCTGGCGGGGCCGCGTGGGAAGGTCGTCGAACACGGTCCGCCCCCCGAAATCCGCGGAAATCGCCCGTTCGCGAGCGATCGTCGCCTCGACGTCGGCGTGCGGCGCCAACCGCGACTCGATTCCTCTGACGAATCGATCGAGCCGTTTCAGGCCATCACGCTTCTCGAGATCCCCGAGCTTCGCGCGATCGAGGCTCCGTCGGAGGACGTCAATCGTCTCGTCGTAAGGGCGGAGCGGCACCGGAAACGGATGGCCGTCCTTGCCGCCGTGCGCAAAGGAGAAGCGGGCGGGGTCGGCGAACCGCGTCGGCGTGCCGTGGATCACTTCCGCCACGAGCGCGAGCGACTGCAGCGTCCGGGGACCGAGCTGTTCGACGAGCAGGAGCGACGCGAAGTCACGCAAGTCGCGCTCGTGCGTCAGGGCCAGGACGGCTCCCAGACGGCCCGCGTCGACGTTGTGTCGCCGCACGTCGTGGTGGTGGGGCAGCGCCAAATGCCTGATCTCGCGAAGCACTTTGTCAGGCTGCTCTCGGGCCAGGGCCAGCATCGCTTCCTGCGCCGGCCTGGCCTCGCGATCGACCAGGTTCTGAATCAATCCCTGATGCGCGCCGACGATTCCAGTGTGGGGCGACGCTGTGAAGTCGCGTACCGATGCAGAATGCCAGTGGTAGCGGCGCGCCGCCCGCCGTCGTTCGTTGAGACCCTGCTGGACCACGGCCCATTCACCGTCCTTCGCGAGCACGAAGGTGTGGAGGTAGATCTGAAACCCGTCGGAAATCGCGTTGTTGTCGATGCGCGCCGTCAGACGGCTGGTTTGGACCAGCCTTCCCCCGTCGAGCCCGAGCCGGTCGGAGAACGTCAGCAGCTCTTCGGGGGTCCGCCGCGAATGGCGGCCGCGACCACCGCATATATAGATGCCAAGGTCCGCGGCCCTTGGATTCAAGCCGCGCTTCAACGCTCCCATCACGGATGTGGTGATCCCGGACGAGTGCCAGTCCATGCCGAGGACGGCGCCGAACGCCTGGAACCAGAAGGGATCGCTGAGGCGAGTCAGCAGCTCGGACCGCCCGTAGTGCCCGATGACGGCTTCTGCGATCGCCGTCCCCAGCGTCATCATCCGGGTGGCCAGCCACGCCGGTACGCGGCCGCCGTGCAGCGGGAGATCGGCGGTTCCGGAGCGTTTCACCTCATCATTGTCGCATCGGAATTGGCGCCGCGGGCACTCTGCCGCGTTCGGCCAGAGGCGACTCGAAACCTAGATTTAACAGCAACGTCGCCTCACCGTCGTGACCCTCGGACAGCATCGAACCAGCTAAACGATTTGTTGAGGCGCCCTGCACGTCGGGCCTGGAGGCCACAGTTGCGAGAAAGACTCGTCAAAAGAGTCGGCGTCATCGCATTAGTTTGCGCGGCGGTGCTGCAGTTCGCCGGAGTGGCGTCAGCGCAGGTGACACCCGCGGAGGGGTATACCCCGCCCGACGATACGCCCAGCATCAAAGTCGGCGCCACGATCTTCGCCGACTACACGTTCCAGAGCGAGCCGGAAGTCGCGGATGCCGACGGGAACTTCGTTCACGCCAACTCGTTCAACGTTGCCCGCGCCTACATCAACGTCACCGGCAACATCTCGCACCTGCTGGCGTTTCGCATCACACCGGACATCGTGCGCGAGAGCGGGACCGGAAGCTCGATCGCCGGCAGCCAAACCTATCGTCTGAAATACGCGTACGCCCAGGTCAACCTCGATGACTGGATGACCAAAGGCTCCTGGGTTCGCTTCGGCATGCAGCAGACGCCGTGGGTCGACTTCGAGGAGCAGATCTACCGCTACCGATTCCAGGGCACGATCTTCATGGATCGTGAACTCTTCCTCTCGTCGTCTGACGTCGGCGTCGCCTTCCACACCAACTTCCCGAAGAATTTCGGCGATGTCATGGTCGGTATCTATAACGGCGACACCTACTCGCGCGCTGAGGCCAACGATCAGAAAGCGTTCCAGATCCGCGGCACGCTGCGCCCCCTGCCAATGAGCGCGCTCCTGCGTGGGCTTCGGATTACCGGCTTCTACGACGCCGATCATTACGTGAAGGATGCCGAGCGCCAGCGTTTCGTGGTCGCTCCCACGTTCGAGCACAAATATCTCAATGCGGCGTTTCAGTGGGTAGAGACCACGGATCAGCTTTCTGCAGTCACCGGCACCAAGGTGGAGGGGAAGGGATGGTCGGCCTGGGCCACGCCCCGGACGACAAAGGGCTTCGAAGGGCTGATTCGATTCGATCACCTCGAACCGGACGATACGACGGACCGGAAGCGCGACCGTGCGATCTACGGCGTTGCCTATTGGCTCCCGCATCAGGGAACCGTATCGTCCGCATTCCTGCTCGATTACGAGCAGGTCGAGAACAAGAACTTCCCGACACCAGTCCCGCGCCAGCAGCGCATCGCGCTGCATGCGCTCGTCAACTTCTGATTCTTGGCTTTTTCCTGGAGCATCGACCATGAACTCGCTCGTGACCATGTCACGTCGCACGATGGTGACGCTGGTGCTGGCCGCCGTTAGCGTTCTCGGTGTATCTGCACAGCAGCACATACAGATCAACGGCGCCGGCGCCACCTTCCCGTATCCGATTTACTCGAAGTGGTTCGCCGAATACAACAGGCTCCACTCGCAACGTGGAGATCAACTACCAGTCGATCGGCTCCGGCGGCGGCATCCGACAGCTGTCCAACCAGACGGTGTTCTTCGGCGCCACCGACGGCCCGATGACTCCGGAACAGCAGCAGGCCGCGCCGGGCAAGATTCTGCACTTTCCGACCGTGCTGGGAGCGGTGGTGCCGATCTACAACCTCGAGAGCGTCAGCCAGGAGCTGAAGTTCACCGGCCCGCTGCTCGCCGACATCTTCCTGGGCAAGATCACGAAGTGGAACGATCCGGCCGTTGCCAAGGCGAACCCCGGTGTCAAACTGCCCGCCGCCGACATCACGGTGGCGCATCGATCCGACGGCTCCGGCACCAGCTATATCTGGGCTGACTTCCTCGGCAAAGTCTCGCCGGAATGGAAGCAGAAGGTCGGGGTCGCCACGTCGGTGAACTGGCCGGCGGGCGTCGGGGCGAAGGGCAACGAAGGCGTGTCGGGTCTCGTCAAGCAGACGCCGGGCGCGATTGGCTACGTCGAGCTGATCTACGCGCTCCAAAACAAGATCGCGTACGGGTCCGTTCAGAACTCGGCCGGTGAATTCGTGAAAGCAACGACCCAGGCGGTCACGGCGGCGGGGGCGGTCGCGGCCAAGAGCATGCCGAAAGACTTCCGCGTATCGATAACGAACGCACCAGGCCAGGGCGTTTACCCGATTTCCTCATTTACGTGGCTGCTGGTCTACGAGAACCCTAAAGACAAGATCCAGGCCAAGGCCTTTGTCGATTTCCTGAAATGGGCGCTCACCGACGGGCAGAAGTTTGCTTCCGAACTTGGCTACGCGCCTCTGCCTGAAGAGGTAGTGAAGCTGGAGATGGCGGTCATTCCGCAGATCAAGTTGTAAGGAGACTGGCTCGTGGCGCGTGCGCGGTTGCCGTTTCGACTCGGTGGAGATCTGAGCTTTCGGATCTTCACCGGGGCATTTGCTGTAGTCCTCATCACGATCGTGGTGGCGATTGGTGCCGAGCTGTGGCGCAACTCGCAGCTGTCCATCGACAAGTTCGGACTGAATTTCTGGATCACGCGGATCTGGGATCCGGTCGCCGGGGACTTCGGCGCGCTCCCCTTCATCTGGGGGACGCTGTATTCGGCGTTTCTGGCGCTGTTGCTCTCGACGCCTGTCGCCCTCGGCATCGCCATCTTCCTGTCGGAAATGGCACCCGGCTGGTCCCGTCAGCCACTGGTATTCCTGACCGAACTGCTGGCGGCGATTCCCTCGATCGTCTACGGCGTGTGGGCCGCCTTCGTGCTGGCACCCTGGGTGCGTGCATTTCAATTCCACATGCCGTCGGTGCTCAAGGAGACGCCGTTCTTCTCGGGCCCGCCTCTCGGCTACGGGATGCTGTCTGCGGCGTTGATCCTGTCGGTCATGGTCATCCCGTACTCCGCGTCTGTTGCGCGCGAAGTGCTGAAAGCCGTGCCGGTGGCGCAGCGTGAAGCCGCGTACGCCCTTGGGGCGACACGGTGGGAGGCGATCCGGGCCGCGCTCTTCTTTGCACGAACGGGAATCGTCGGTGCCGTGATGCTGGGATTCGGCCGTGCGCTTGGCGAGACCATGGCCGTGACCATGGTCATCGGAAACAGCCCGCAGATTTCGTGGTCGCTGAATGCCCCGCAGTACACGATGGCTGCCGTCATCGCCAACGAGTTCACTGAAGCTGCGGACGACCTCTACTTGAACGCGCTCGTCGAGATCGGCCTGGTACTGTTTGCGATCACGCTCATCATCAACGCGTGCTCGCGCCTATTGATCATGAGCATGACGCGATCGCGCCGTCCCAAGGCGGTAGTCGCCGTCCCCGTCTTGCCGGAGCCCGAAGCCGCATGAGTCTCGATCAGCGTCGACGCCTCCTCTCCAGCGCGGTGACCGCGTTCTGCGCCTTGTCGATCCTGTTGGCGCTCGTGCCGCTCGGCTTGATCTTCTTTTTCGTGGTCAGCCAGGGGATCCGCGCCCTCAACTTCGACTTCTTCACGCATATGCCGCTGCCGGTCGGCGAACCGGGCGGCGGCATGGCCAACGCGATCGTCGGTTCGCTGATCGTCACGGGGCTGGGCGCGATCTTCGCCATTCCTCTCGGCATTATCTGCGGCGTCTACGCCGCCGAATACGCCGGGACGCGACTGGCGTCGGCGGTACGCTTCGCGGCCGACACCCTGAACGGCGTCCCGTCGATCGTCGTCGGCGTCTTCGTCTACAGCCTCGTCGTGCTGCCGATTCGCCAGTTTACGGCAATCGCCGGCGGCGTTGCGCTGGGGATCATGATGATTCCGATCATCGCCCGCAGCACTGAGGAGCTGCTCCTCCTCGTGCCCAGCGGCCTGCGCGAAGGCTCGCTCGCGCTTGGCGCGACCCGCGGGCGCGCGATGTTCAGCGTGATTCTGCCGGCCGCATTTCCCGGCATCGTTACCGGCATCATGCTCGCGCTGGCTCGCATCGCCGGAGAGACGGCGCCGCTCCTCTTCACGGCGTTGAACAATCGCTTCTTTTCGACACGGCTGGATCAGCCCATTTCGACGCTGACGGTGCAGGTGTACACCTACGCCAATTCGCCCTACGAGGACTGGCATCGTCAGGCGTGGGCCGGCGCACTGGTTCTGGTTTCGATTGTTCTGTTCTGCTCACTTCTCGCGCGCTTTGCAACTCGACGGCTCGAACGGCTTCAGGTAGGACGCTGATGACGATGGTGGCAGAGACACCGCGCGATAGACGGACTCCCCTCGCCCCGCCGAACGTGATCCAGTCCGAGCAGCAAAGCTCCGGCGTGGCCGGATCCGGCCAGCAGCCAGCGATTCACGTAGAGGGACTGAACTTCTACTACGGTCCGAAGAAGGCGCTCGACAACGTCACCCTGAGCATTCAGCGCAACCAGGTCACCGCGTTGATGGGACCGTCGGGCTGCGGCAAGAGCACATTTCTGCGCGCCCTGAACCGGATGAACGATGTCATCCCCGGGACGCGCGCCGAGGGCGTCGTCCGCGTGCTCGATCTGGATGCCTACGCGAAGTCGACCGACGTCGTCCAGCTTCGGCGTCGCGTCGGCATGGTCTTCCAGAAATCGAATCCGTTTCCGAAGACCATCTTTGACAACGTCGCCTACGGTATCAAGTTGAACAAGGTGGTGACCAGCCGTGACGCGCTCCGGCAGCGCGTCGAGGAGAGCTTGCAGGAGGCGGCGCTCTGGGACGAAGTCAAGGATCGGCTGCACGAGTCGGCGATCGCGCTTTCGGGCGGACAGCAACAGCGCCTCTGCATCGCGCGCGCTCTGGCCGTGCGGCCCGAGATCCTGCTGATGGACGAGCCCGCGTCCGCCCTCGATCCAATTGCCACCCAGCGGATCGAGGAGCTGATCTTCAAGCTCCGCACCGACTACACCATCGTCATCGTCACACACAACCTGCAGCAGGCCGCACGCGTCTCGCAGGTCACCGCGTTCTTCTGGCTGGGCCGTCTCGTCGAGGCAGGCCTGACCGAAGAGATTTTCACGAATCCGAAACAGAAGTTGACCGAGGATTACGTCACCGGTCGTTTCGGCTAAACGAGAACTCGCCATGGCTGACGAGAAGGATTCCCGGCATTTCAGCGAAGAGCTGCGGCTGCTGAAACAGCAGTTGCTCGAAATGGGCGACCTGGCGGCGAGCCGCATCGATCGCGCCATGGCCGCGCTCATCGCGCGCGACGCGCTGATCCTGGGCGACGTCATCCAGGGCGACGAGTCGATCAATCAATATCAGATTGCGATCGACGATCGCTGCTTCAAGCTGCTCGCCTTGCGTCAGCCGATGGCGACGGATCTACGCCTCATCATGGCCACGACGCGGATCACAAGCGATTTGGAGCGCGTGGGCGACCTGGCCGTGAATATCGCGGAAGCGGCGTCCCGCTACATCCAATATCCACCGGTCAAGCCGCTGATCGACCTGCCGAAGATGAGCGAGATCGCGCAGCAGATGCTGCGCGATGCCCTGTCGTCATTCGTGTCGGGCGAGGTGTCGCTCGCCAGCGATGTGCTCAGGCGAGACGACGGCCTGGACGACTTGAAGCGTCAGCTGTTTCAGGAACTTCTCACCTACATGCTGAGCAATCCCGATCTGGTTGCGCCAGCTCTGGATCTGGTGCTGATCTCCCGGCACCTGGAACGGGTCGGCGATCACGCAACCAACATTGCAGAAGACATCGTCTTCCTCGTCGAAGGCCGCGACATCCGGCACCAGACCAGCCGATTCGTCAGCTAATTCAGAAGCGGGCAGCCGGCAGCTGGCAGCTGCCATGATGAGCAATTTCGTGTAGTCCCGCCGCAGTGGAACTCACGGCGCGCGCCGCGGTGACGATTACGCGAAGGATGACTGCTCGCAGTATCCGGATCGTGATCGCCGACGATCAGACCATTTTCCGGAATGGTCTTCGCCTCCTGCTCGAATCCGATCCTGCCCTGCAGGTCGTGGCTGAAGCATCGGAGCCAATCGCCGCCGTCGAACTGGTACGCCAGCACAAGCCGGATCTGCTGTTGCTCGACCTGACCATGCCCAACGGCGGCGGGTTGGGTGCACTGCGAGAACTTGCCAGAGACCCCGTCCCTGTCACGCGAACGGTGATCCTCACCGCTGCGATCGATCGCAGCGAGCAGATGATCGCGATTCAGCTCGGCGCCAGAGGCATCCTGACGAAGGACGTCTCGACGGAACTGCTTCTCAAATGCGTTCACTGCGTGTCTGCTGGACAGTGTTGGCTCGGCCATCAGACGGTGAGCGATCTTGTCGACGCCATCGTGCTGAAGCCGGCAGACCATCGCCCCGCGAGGGCCACGCTCACGTCGAGAGAGCGCGACATCGTCGCAGCGATTGTCGATGGCGCGAGCAACCGCGAGATAGCCGATCAATTCGGCCTGAGCCCGCAGACCATCAAGAATCATCTGAGCAGCATCTTCGATAAGCTCGGTGTGTCGAACCGCCTCGAGCTGGCGCTCTACGCCGTCAATCATCGAGTGCTCGCCGAGCGCACAGGATTGCACTGAGCGTTGTCGCGAATCGTTGCTTTGTAGCTGAATCGATACGGTCCAGTACTACCGCCCGCCCTCTTTGTCCTAGGACTCACAGCCCATTGTTGGGCTAATCAAGCCCAACCATACTGTTCGAGCCGCTTTTCCTAAGGAGACCGCGCAGACGAGCCGGCGCCCACCCCACGGGCGTCGCTGCGCGCCGGAAAAGTGCACCACCGCGGCTGGCATCGGCAGCAGCCGCTTTATGTCGACGTGTTGCGCGAGGCACGGCCTCGCAGGGGTAGGTATGAAATCGCGACTGACGCTTCCGTTGCTTGTGGCTCTCACAGTTGCGGGCTACGGACTTGGGGTCCAGGGATCCGTGCCAGGCGTTCCCACCGGTCAGTGGATGCCTGGCGCGTCTCTTGTGCAGCCGCGCGAGGGCGCGGTGTCGGTCGCGCTCGATGATGGACGCGTGCTCATCATCGGCGGGCGTGTGGCGGCTGGGCCGGTCGCCACTGTCGAAGCCCTGAACGCGGATGGGTCGCTGACGGTGCTGCCGTCGATGGCGGTCGGGCGCGTGGGCCACACGGCGGTGCGGCTTGCCGACGGCAACGTGCTGGTGACCGGCGGGACCACGCGGGTCGCAACCGACCAGGGAATGGTCGAAGCCGTGTCGTCCGGGGCTGAGATCTTCTTCGCCGCGAGCAACACCTGGATCGGCACTTCCCCGCTCACTGTTGCGCGGACGGGACACACGGCCACGGCGCTCGCCGATGGGCGAGTACCTGGTGGCCGGCGGCACGGGCGAGCAAGGCGCTCTCGACTCGATCGAGGTCTTCGAGGATGGAGCCTTCCGTGCTGCCGGCATTCTGTCTGCACCGCGCTCAGAAGCGGCCGCAGCCCTGGCCGGCAAGACGCAAGTGCTGGTCGCCGGCGGTCGCAACGCCGACGGCGTTCTGGCAACCGCCGATCTCGTCGACGTCGATTCGGGCGCCGTCGCGCAGTTGACTTTGACGGCGCCCCGCGCGAGTGCCTCGGCGACGACGCTCCTCGATGGAACGGTGCTGGTCGCGGGCGGCAACAACGGTACCGACGATCTGGCCAGCGCGGAAATAATCGATGCGGTCGCGGGCACATCGTCGAACGTCGGCGCGATGTCGCAGCCGCGAAGCGGCCACCAGGCGACGCTTCTAGACCACAACGCAAACGTCTTGATCGTCGGCGGCACGAACGCCGGCGCGCTCGTCACCAGCGCAGAAATGTTCGCGTCGTGGACCGGGCAATTCACGACGACGAATCCTCCAGCCGCCGCACGCGACGAGCGCAGTCGTGAATTCGACGTCCACTGAAGGCGTAGCCGTCCTCGCCACCGGTAAGGCCGAGAACGGCGCCCCGCTGGCAACGACCGAGCTCTACGGGTTTGCGACGCTGAAGACGGACAAGGACGACTACGCACCGGGGATGTTCGTGACGATCATCGGGAGCGGCTGGCAGCCTGGTGAGATCGTGCAAATGGTTCTGCACGAAACGGGTCCGGGGGCGGAGCCGGACCTGCCGCTGCTGGCCACCGCCGATGAAGCCGGGCGGATTTTCAACGATATTTTCGCACCCAATGAGGGCGACCTCGGCAGACGGTTTTATCTGACCGCGGTGGGTGCCGGGGCGACGGCGCAAACCACGTTCACGGATGGCAATGGAACTGTTACTGGAACAGTTCGCAGCAGTGCCCCAGGCAATCCCGTCATCGCTGGGGCCACAGTAAACTGCATATCCGGTTGCAACGGGCCATCGACGGCGACCACGAATGCAAGCGGCGTCTATACGTTCAGCGCGAATTTTCCAGGTAACGGGCCGGCGCCCCTTCAGCTTACAGCTTCGAAAACAGGATTCAACCCCGCTACTGATAGCACCAGCATCCCAAGCAACGGCGCCACGGTTACGCTAAATTTCACTCTATCGCCAGTTTTAACGAACACAACGACAGCGCTCGTGTCGTCAGCGACCCCGTCAGTGTTCGGCCAGAACGTGACTTTCACGGCAACCGTCGCGCCCGTTCCTCCTGGGAGCGGGACGCCGATCGGAACGGTGACTTTCAGGGACGGGGCAACAACGCTGGGCACGGGAAGCCTTGCCGCAGGCCAGGCGACGTTCACCACTTCAGCATTAAGCGTGGGGAATCACACGATCACCGCGGAGTATGGCGGCAATGCAGCTTCAACGCGAGCACATCCCCGGGGTTGAGCCAAGCGGTGCAAAACGCCGACACGACGACGGCGCTGACCTCATCGGCGAATCCGTCGAAGTTCGGGCAGTCGGTGACGTTCACCGCGACATGTCACGGTGAACGCGCCGGGGACCGGGACGCCGGCCGGCAGCGCCGAGTTCTTTGATGGCGCCACCTCGCTCGGAACGGTGGCCCTCAACGCCTCCGGCGTGGCGACGTTGAGCACGAGCGCACTGACGGTCGCCGCGCACAGCATCACGGCGAAGTATCTCGGCAGCACCAACTACAACCAGAGCACTTCCGCGGTGTTGACGCAAACCGTGGAGAAGGCCGAGACCTCGACGGCGCTGACGTCCTCCGTCAACCCCTCGAAGTTTGGCCAGTCGGTGACCTTCACGGCGACGGTGAGTGTCAGCTCGCCGGGCAGCGGCGCACCGAGTGGCACGGTGACCTTCATGGAGGGGGCGACGACGCTCGGGACTGGCACGCTGAGTGGCGGGGTCGCCACGTTTATGACCAATGCGCTGGCGGTCGGCCATCATGACATTACCGCGGTGTACGAAGGGGACAGCAGCTTCAACGGCAGCACCTCCAACACGGTCGACCAGGAGGTCCAGAAAGCCGACACGACGACGGCGCTGACGTCCTCCGTCAACCCTTCGAAGTTTGGCCAGTCGGTGACCTTCACGGCGACGGTGAGCGTCAGCTCGCCGGGCAGCGGCACACCGAGTGGCACGGTGACCTTCAAGGAGGGGGCGACGACGCTCGGGACTGGCACGCTGAGTGGCGGGGTCGCCACGTTTATGACCAATGCGCTGGCGGTCGGCCATCATGACATTACCGCGGTGTACGAAGGGGACAGCAGCTTCAACGGCAGCACCTCCAACACGGTCGACCAAGAGGTCCAGAAAGCTGACACGACAACGGCGCTGACGTCCTCCGTCAACCCTTCGAAGTTTGGCCAGTCGGTGACCTTCACGGCGACAGTGAGTGTCAGCTCGCCGGGCAGCGGCACACCGAGTGGCACGGTGACCTTCATGGAGGGCGCTGCGACACTCGGCACGGGTACGCTGAATGCTTCCGGCGTGGCCACGTTTACCATCACGACCTTGAGCGTGGGGAATCACACGATCAAGGCAATCTACGGCGGCGATGGCAGCTTTAACGGCAGCACGTCGACCGAAGTGACTCAAGTCGTCGAGAAAGCAGATACCTCAACGACCGTGACTTCAGCGCCGAACCCGTCTCTCCTGAACGAAGCCGTGACATTCACCGCGACTGTCAATCCGGTTGCACCGGGGGCGGGGACACGAACTGGCAGCGTGACGTTCAAGGAGGGCGCCACTGTGCTTGGGACAGGCACGGTAAACGCCAGCGGTCAGGCGACGTTTACGACATCTTCGCTCGGTGCCGGGTCGCATACGATTAAGGCGTTCTACGGGGGCGACGGCAACTTCAATCCGAGCGACGGGACAATGGCTAGCGCGCAGACCGTGAACTACACGTTCGACGGCTTCTATGCGCCCGTCGACAAGCTCCCGATCGTCAATAGCGCGAAGGCCGGTCAGGCCATTCCGACGAAATGGCGCCTGACGGACCTGAACGGTACCGGAGTATCTGATCCCTCCAGCTTCGTGGGCCTCACCTCCGTACCGTGCAGTGTGTCGGGCTCCGAGCCGGTCGATGAAATGACCGAGTACGCCGCCGGCAGTTCAGGGCTGCAGTACCTCGGCAATGGCAATTGGCAGTACAACTGGAAGACGCCGAAAGAGTTCGCCCTGCAATGCCGTATCGCGCGAGTGACTCTCTTAGACGGCAGCGTTCACGAGTTCAAAGTGCAGTTCAAGAAGTAGGGGTTCGATCGGGCCCGGTGCAAGCCGGGCCCGAGCAGTCTACTGGTTGGTCCTTCTCTTCTTCCGCGGCACGATGCCCGAGCTAAAGCTCGGGCCTACGTACGCCTCGTCCGTGATTCCCGATCCCCGTTCCTTCACGCGTGATGCGCAAACCTACCCACCCGGAAGATCCTGCACGCGATCAGCGCGAGCAGCCCACCGATTGATGTGAGCAGCACGCCCATGCTCATCTCCGAGCGCAGCTGACCCGGCGGGAACAGCGCCGAACAGAAGAACAGCCCGACGCTGAAGCCCATCGCGCCGACGAAACCGATCACGATCAGATCTTTCCAACCGAGCTGACGCGGCATGTGGAGGCCGCCGAGGACGGCGAGTCCCGCGGCGACGAGGAGACCGATCGGCTTGCCGACCAGCACCGCGAGCGGCAGCGCCCAGGTGCCCTCCTCCAGTGCGCCCAAGGGCACGCCCGCATTGACGAGACCAAAGAAGAAGAGCGCGACCTGCGCCGGGTACCGCCAGAAGATCTCGAACCGGCTCAGAGTGTCCTTGGCCCCAGGGCTGGCGTCGACGAAGAACCCAGGATCGCGTGCGGCGTGGGGCAGGAACGGCATCACCGGCACCAGCGCAAAGGCTGGATGAAGGCCGCTCCAGTAGAGCGCAAACCACGACAGGCTGCCCGCCGACAGCAGGTATGGCCAGAAGTCGCGGACCTTCGCTCGCTTCAGCCCGCTGGCGATGGTCATCGCCACGAGCAGCAGAATCGCGCCGATCCCGAGATGAAGCTCACGGCTCGGGTTGAACAGCGCGACGGCAACGAAGCCCAACCCGTCGGAGGCGATGCCCAGGAGGATGAGGAACGGGATCGCGGGATGGTGCGGGCGGAAAATCAGCCGGGCGATGAAATAGCTGAACGCCAGATCGATCGCGAACGTGACCGGCCAGCCAGTGGCCAGCATTGGCTCGTCGAACCACTCGGCCGCACGGATATGGAGGAGGGCCGCGATGGCCGCGACGCCGACGGCCGCGATCACCGGCAGCAACGCTCGGCGCCAGGTGTGCAGAACGCCACCAGGCGCCGTCGCTTCGACCACTTCCTTCATCATCAGCGCGAAAAAAAAGACCAGCGCGACGTCGTTGACCGCGAAGGCGGCGGCGTAGCTGAATCGGAAATAGCTTTCGGGCCGAACGTTGACCCAGATGAGCGCGAGTCCGGCTCCGATTGGCAGCAGCAGGAGATGCTCGACGGCGAACTGCGACAGCCGCGGGAACGCCCCCCTCCAGCCGCGGTGGCGCGCGTGGACGCGGGTTTCATCGGGCATGCTGGATCTCCACGAGGTCGCCGGACTGTCCGTCGGCACGCGCGACGGCAGGTCGCGACTCCTGACTGTTCCGCCCTGTTTTCTCCTGGCGCTGCACTTTGCCCGAGTCAACAATCTTTCCGGCGCGCGAGATCGCCTCGAAATACATCTCGTCGCCGGCTATCTCCACCAGCATGAAGCTCTGATCCTGATCGAAGTAGGCTGCGGTCTCGTCGGGATTCGGCCGCATGTTGCCCTTGCGCAACTGTCCTGCCGAACCCGAGACGAAGTAGTAGATGCCTTTCTGTGGCTTTACCCGCTCGTAGACATGGTCGTGTCCCGAGAAGACCACGTTCACGCCTCGTCTCACGAAGATCGGCTCGAGCAGCACGCGAAGGTCGAACGACGATCCGTGTCGCGCCGCATTCGAGTAGAGGGGATGGTGGAAGTAGCAGATCTTCCAATCCTCCTGCGCATCACCCAGCGCGTTGTCCACCCACTGCACCTGCTTCTGATCCATCTGGGTGCTGTCGAGCACGAAGAACCGGACATTGTTCCGGGCGAACGAGTAGTAGCGCTGCCCGTTCATGTTGAAGTGCTTGTAGTTGACGTTCTCCGGTCGATCGTGATTCCCGAGGGAAGCCTGAAACCTCACGCCCGTGCCGAGCAATTGCGCGTAGGGCTGCTCGAACTTCTTGACGAAGTCGGATGGCGACTGCCCGCCGTACATGTTGTCGCCGAGCATGATCACGAGATCGAACGGAAAACGCGATCGGGCGGCCACCATCTGGCGGGCAATGTCGTACTGTGGCTGATCGCCCGTGCCGTTGTCGCCCATGGCGACGAACTTCAGCGACTCCGACCGATTCGGCAGCGTGGACTGCTGGGCAGAAAGCACGATCGCCGCGACGAGGGCGGCAAGGCAGACAAACAGCGCTACGTCCGGGCGGCGGGACGACGTCACTCCGACTGATTCTATGCGAGAAGATGCCAGCCAGCAGTGGGCCCGACTTCAGTCGGGCCCGTGAACGGCTCACTCAGACGCGACGCTGCAGCTTGAAGATTCAGTTGCTGTGGAGCCTCTCCGGCAGCGCCTTCAACGTTGCGCGTGCCTCATCGGCCACCAGCGAGCGTGGGTTGACCTCGAGCGATTGAGAAAGATGTCGCTGTGCCGCGAGAAGATCATGCGAGCGCATCGCGATCATCCCGGCGTGGTAAAGAATCACGGGATCGCGCGTGCCGACGGCGAGGGCCTGGTCGATCTCGGCGCGCGCCCTCCGGTGCTCCCCGGCCGCACTGAGCGCCCAGGCACTCGCGTCCAGCGTGTGAATATCGTGGCGAGTCGACCGCTCGAGGTCCGCAATGCGGCGGGCGTCCTTGCTCGCTGCCTTGCGATCGACGAAATAGAGGACGAGTTCGCGATTCGCGTTGTCCGGCGACGCCGCTTCCGCAAGCGCCGCCGTCTCGAAATCCGCATACGCCGCCAACGCGTCGGCACTGCCCGCGTGGCGAAGTGCTTCGGCCAGGGCGTAGAGGTTTTCCGCGTGCGGCGCGGCTGCGCATAGCCGCCTGAGCAGCGTCTCCGCATCCGCAGGACGTTTCTCGGCGAGCCGCACCTGCGCAAGATAGCCGAGCGCGTAGTGATAGCCGGGCATGAGGTCCAGCGCCTGTTCGAGGGCCTGTCCCGCCTCACCTACCCGGCCCCTCGACAGATAGAGATGTCCCACCTGGCTCAGAATCCACGCGCGGTCCTCGCGCTCCGTCGGCGACATCCGGTTGAAGGCGGCGGTATAGAGATCGATGGCGCCATCGACATCGCCGAACACTTCACGCAGATACGCGGCCCGGGTGAGGCCCGAGAGGTTGCCCGGGCGCATGTCGAGCATCCACTGCACTGCGTCCTCGGCCGCCTGATACTCGCCAAGCTCGGCGTTCGCGTCCGCCAGGAACCCGTAGACCATCACATCGTCCGGCGCCTGCTGGTTCAGTACCTTTGCGACGTCGAGGGCACGACGGAACTCGTGCCTGCCCAGCAATAGCCACGCTTCGAGCTTTCGCGCCTCGAAGTGGCCGGGCGCGAGCGCGAGTGCGCGAGACGCTTCCTCCTGGCCCTTGGCATAGTACGCGGGGTCCCCGGTCTCGCGAGCCCGCCGCGCCAGCGCCCAGCCGAGTTCGACATGTGGTTGCGGATCTTCGGGGTGCTCGTCGACTTGTTTCGTCGTCGACGCGATTTGCTGCTCCGCCGGTGTAAGTGCCTGTTCCGCACGCGCGGACGGCTCGGTGGCAAACATCACGGCGAGCAGAGCCACCGAGCCGGAAATGACCGTTAATTGCTTGGACATGCGGCCCCCGCGCCAGCCGTGCAGCCCGGCTCGCCTGGATCGATGTGACGATGATTGCGGCCACTCGGCGCTTTCCCGAGATACGGGAAGGTCGCGCGGTAGGGTGCATCGTTCACGTTCACGCCGTCGCCGAGCCGGTTGTTCGGGAAGATGTTGAAGGACGGATTCAACACGCCAGCGACCGCGCGCAACGAGATGTCCACGACGTCGTCGGCCAGTCGGCGGCCGTTCGGAAAGCCGGCCGCGTCACCACCCAGCAACCCGAGCCGGTTCTGAACTCCCAGCACAGTCGCCGGCACGCCGGTGTTCAGTCGCATCAGGTCCGCGACCGGCCCGGCGGGCGTGCCAGCAGCAGCAATCGGCGGCGCGTACGTCACCAACGGCAGGAGATCGGTTCGCGGAGGTTTCGGAATGGTTAGTACGCCGCCGGTCACCGCGTTCAGCACGCGGGCGAGCGTGGGATCGAGGAAGAACGAGGCGAACTGCGAGTCGTTCCTCGGCTGGTCCATGCTGAACCGATCCTTGAACCCGGTGCCGATGATGAGCTCGTTGATCAGCGGATTTCCAAACCGCTGAATCTGATGGTAGGTACCGGCGCTCAGGGCAGGCAGCGGAGAGCGCCTGACGGTCGTTCTGGGACGTGATGTCGTCGCCCAGGTGCCGATCGTCGCGGCCACGGACGACGGCGCCTCGATACTGCCGGTTCGCGTCAGCATCGCGATCGGCACCTCGATGGCGATCGAGTTCACGCCAAACCCCGAGACCTGGTCGGGCGCGACGTTCTGCAGCGCCGCATCCTGCGCGACCGAAAGCACACCAGGCGCAACCGTGCTGCGCAGGTTCAGTGTATCGAACGCGCCGCCGAGATCGATCCAGAACGGATCGTCGGTCGTGCCGGCAAACACTCTGATGCTGGCCAGGTTGCCGACGGTGTAGATCGCGCTGTTGAAGAGCGCGTTGTAGTCCATCGTGCGTGGGCCCGGGTTGCTTGGCACCACGAAAAGTGGCGCGCCATTGGTCAAGGGCGTCGCCACGCCGCCTTTCACCATGGTCACGGTGTACCGTTGGCGCTGCCCCAGCCCGACCGAGCTGAACGATGTGATCCGCGGCGGGACAATCGGCGTGCCGGGCGGGACCGGTGCCGGCGAGTTGGCGGGAGCGTTGATCCCGCCGTTCGCGCCGGCGTACACCTGGAAGAGATTGGGGAGCCGCTGCTCGGTCGTGAACTTGAACTGAAAGACGATGTCTTCGATCGCGTCGTTGTTGTTGTCGATCTTGATCTCGTAGAGGATCTCAGGGTCGAACGGCGACCAGTTCGGACCGTTGTCGGTTTCCTGAAGCGGATCGACACAGAGGATGAACGTGACGGCCGGATTCGTGCCCGCCTCATAGCTGCGGAACGCATAGAAATCGGTGATATCGGCCTTCTGATCGAGCGCGGTAATGGGCGCCTCTCGATGGCTCGACGCATGGCCTACCACACCGCAAACCGTCCATACGGCGACGGCCGCTGTCACGACGATTCGCAGAAAACGCATAAGCACCTCAATTCAAAAGTTGGATGGTTGCTTCGGTAAGGGAAGACCTGGCACGGCTACGACGCTCGGCGACCGGACCGCTTGTAGCGAACACGCAGTACGCCGACGATGCCTGTGGCGACGAGGAGGCAAGACGTCGGCTCGGGCACGGGATTCGCCGCGACGAACTGGTTGGTGACGCCTCCATCGAGTGAAGCGCTTCCATCCAGGCCGCCATCGACGGAGATGTCGTCGACAACGCCTAGGAATGCGACGGAAGGAAGGATGAGCAGTGACTCGTCCAGATCCGTCAGGCCGTCGAGTGCAAAGGTGATCAGCGCATCGTCCGCGCCGGTGCAGCCGGTGACGTCCCCGGAATCGAAGCTCCCTCCCTCGCACAAATTCTTTACGGCGGTGACGACGCCATCACCCGATGCGGACGCGCCGCTCATCGAGAGGCTCGCGCCGGCGATCGCGGGGCTGCTGACGTCGTAGCCGAACAGAATTTCGAGCAGCTGCCCCGCACCAGCGGTGACATCAACGGTGAACGCCAGGCCGGATGCCACGGGCGCCACTTGCACCGCGTTTGGCGAAATGGGGGTGGAACCGGTCGGCTGGGTCGCCAGCTGTGCAAAGTTCTCGAACAGCAGGGCGCCGACAGTGCAGCCATCGCTGAGCGCGAAGTAATCACTCAACGTGCCCGGGCTGCACGCCATGGGTGCGGCGCGGCTCGTGCCGGGCGTAAGCATCGCAAGTAATGCGGCAAGAACAACAGCGCGCGTTACGTTCATGGGGAACTCCGTTGGTGGGTAAACGCACGCGCCGGGAAATCGGATTGGCCTCATCCATATCGGTCATGAAGAAGCTCTGCGGTAAGGACACCGCCCGCTTGTACCGTGTCGTGTGATAATCCCGGCCGAATTTCTGGAGGACTCAATGTGGCGACGCGCGACATGCATCCTGGTTGTTGCGAGCATGTGTCTCGTGCGGCTGCCGTCGCTCTCGGCGTGGGAGAAAGACACGCACTACGGCCTGACACTGTGGCTGGCAATCCAGGCCGGGTTCTCACTGCCTGACGCCAAGCGCGTTGCCGAGTTCACGCAAGGAGACGATGAAGGATTCGTCACGCCGGCAACGATGACGGAAAGCATCTCGCTCCTCATTGGCGACATCTCGGGAGCGCGCCTGACCGGTCGCCGGCACTTCCCCACAAGCGGTCCGCTGCCAGGCGAGCCAGCCGCACGCGCCGTCGTGCCGAACAGTCCAGCGGCGCGGCATCTGCTCGATGCGGCGATTTCATTTCAGGGCGCCGACGAACTGGATAGGCTTGGCGAAGCATTCCATCCGTTTCAGGACTCCTGGTCGCATCAGGGCATCCCCGACACGCCCCTTCGGCCGGGGCCATCCATTCGGCGTCTCATCGCCCTGTCGCATCCAGCCGAGCGCGGTGGCTGGCGGCAGCACAATGCCGATCTCACCTATCGCTTTCCGCAGGATGCCCTCGAGACCGGAAAGGCCACCTACGACGCCATGTGCGCTTTCCTCAAGACGCACCCGCACCGCGCACAGCGCGCGTGCCGCTCCTGGGCCTCGATCGAAGCAGCGGTGCAGGCATTCGCGCGAGCGAGCACGCGGGACGAAAAGCACTCGTGGTTCGACGCGCATCTCGGGAACGCGGGCATCGATCTCGACGATCTGGTCAATGTCAGTCTTCCCGGTCGGCCGACGATCCGCGAGCGGCTGGTCTGGTTCGCAAGCTGGGGCACCATGGGCGCGCCCGTCGCGCGCTCGCACTCCGCCTCAAATAGGGCCGTTGTCCGCGTGGCTCTGACCGCCGCCGCTCAAGCACCAGCGGTGACACCCCCACCACTCGAGCTGGTCGAGCGTGCGCAGCAATTCGTCAATGTCTGGCTGCGCGATCAGAACATCGACGAAGCCATCAGCCGCGTGAATTGGCGGGAACTCGGCACGCAGTTCGGTCCAGAAGAATTGGGATCAGGCCGCGACGCCATCATCACGTGGTGCCGGCGCTTCATGACGATGTGGCTCGTCGACGACCACGGCGCCATCGAAAGGGCCGGCCACTGCGATCCGAAGGCCGACGGCTACAACGGCCTTCCGCAGGCGCCGTCACGCGAGGGACCACTTACGGCGGGTCGGCTCGCACTGAAACCGCTCCTCCCCGAGAATCTGGCCACGGTTCGCGGCGTGCTCGCCGGCGACGCGCCTGCATATGCTTTCGTCGTGCAGTTCACGCACCACCCGCGGGATTCCGTCGTCATCGTGATGCGAGCCGACGGGCGCGTCATTCGAATGATGTGGGTCGTGGTCTGATTGACAGCTATCGGCGACGGCGCTGCGCCTCGATGAGACCGGCAAAGCTGGCAATCGCCGCGAGCAGCTCGGCCGGCTCCACCGGCTTGGCGATGTGGACTTGATATCCGGCGCGCAGCGCGCGCATCCGGTCCTCGGCGCGGGCGTAGGCCGTCAGCGCGATCGCGGGAATGCCGCTGTGGCTCTTGCTGTCGTGCTCCCGGATGTGCTGCACCAGCTCGTAGCCGTCCACGTCGGGCAGACCGATGTCACTGATCAGCATGTCGGGGTGGCCGCTCCGGGACAGCGCCAGGGCTTCCATGACCGATCCCGCCGCCAGAACGATCGCACCGTGGCTCTCGAGCAGCCGGATCAGAAAATCGCGCGTGTCGGGCTCATCCTCGACTACCAGCACTCGGATGCCGTCCAGCGTCACGGCCTCCGATGCCTCACTTGCGAGGGGCTGCAGGTGCGGCGCTTCCGCCCGGAGGACGCGCCTCTCCGCAGGCAGCACGATCGTGAACGTGGCGCCCAGTCCTTCGCCGGGGCTTTCCGCGCGAACCGATCCTCCGTGCAGTTCCACGAGATGCTTGACGATCGCGAGTCCAAGCCCCAATCCGCCGTAGCGGCGCGTGATGGAGCGATCCGCCTGGTGAAAGCGGTCGAACACGTGCGGCAGGAAATCTGGTCGGATGCCCACGCCATCATCCGCCACCGCGATCTCGACCTGACGCTCGCTGTTTCGCAAAGTCACAGTGATGTGACCGTGCTGCGAGGTGAACTTGATCGCATTCGAGAGGAGGTTCCAGAACACTTGCTGGATCCGTGCAGGATCGCCTGAAACCGGGCTCGTGGGTTCGAGTGTCGTCCGAATGTCGATGTCTTTCGCCTCGGCATCCTGCCGCAACGTTTCAACCGCGTCCCAGACGATCGACTCGACGTCTACATTCTGCACGTCGAGCTGAAGCTTGCCCGCCACGATCCGGCTGATATCGAGAAGATCGGAGATGAGCTGCGCCTGGACGCGCGTGTTGCGCGCGACCACGTTGAGTCCGCGCTCGAGGATGGCCGGATCGTGGTGGTCACGCATCATGAGCTGCGTCCACGACAGGATGGCGTTCAACGGCGTCCTGAGCTCGTGCGAGACCATCGCCACGAAGTCGTCCTTGACGCGGCTCGCACGCTCGGCTTCAGCCCGCGCGGCGCGCTCGGCCTCGAGCAACCGGTCGCGTTCGGCAGCGGCGGCCTGCCGCTCGGTGATGTCGCGCGCGATCTTGGAGACGCCGATGATCCTGCCCGAATCGTCCAGCACCGGCGAGACCGTCAACGAGATCGCCACCAGCCGTCCATCCTTGGTGATCCGCTCCGTCTCGAAGTGATCGATGCGCTCGCCGCGGCGAATGCGCGCGAGGATTTGATCCTCCTCGGTCTGGCGATCCGCAGGGATGAGGAGGCGAACGTTCTTTCCGATCAATTCCGCGGCGGGATATCCGAACAGCCGTTCGGCAGCGCTGTTCGCGGACTGAATAATGCCATCCAGGTCCTTGGAGATGATGGCGTCGTCGGAAGACTCGACAATGGCGGCGAGATAGGCCTGGGCATCGGCCGCCGACATCGCCGGCCTGCCCGGCAACGCGCCGCTACCAGGGAGCGTCGGGTCGTGCGCGGGAGTAACGTCCGCGCCGCGCGCCGCTGGCGTCGACTCCGGATTCCGATGCGCATCCACCGCACCGTAGTCTGACACGAGGAGTGACCTGCATGCGAGCCAGCACACAGCTGTGTCGGAGCCGACCGATTCCCCGGCCGCGCCACTCAGAAGAGTCGGCCGACGCCAATGTAGTATCGCCAATCGCCGCTGAAGCTGAAGCTGCCGCCAAGGAGCACCGGGCCGATCAGCGTGTCGAGAATCGCGCCCACGCTGCCGTTGCTGCGAAGCTTCGCCGTGTCGAGGTTATCGAAGGCGGATCCGTTCTCGAACCAGCCGCCCAAAAAAATCGGGCCCCCGAGAAAATCGGGAAGGCGGCTGACGCCACGCAGGTATCCGGCGGTCACGACGGCAAAGTGATCGCCACGGAACTGTCCCGGTTCGTAAGCGCTCAGCAAGAACGGGCGCCCCAGAATGTACTGCTCCGTCGGAAGCGGTTTGCCGCTGAACGACGTCCCGGCGGCGGCCGCCACGAACAGACGATCGCGGCGCCGCAGCGACCAGAACATCGACGTTCCAATATTGGCCTGCGTCAGATTGTCGTTGGATCGGGTCGTGTCCACGGACGCCGGGGCCTCGGGCGAGTCGAAAAGATGACTGATCGTCGCATCCAGACGAATGCCCTGTGATGGCACGACCGGACTGTCCTGGCTGTCGTGCAGCCACCGAATGCGCGCGCGGGATTCGCGGCCGGACACCTCGGGGAGATCGGGATCACCTGCACCAATCGACGCGCGCAGGTAGCCGAAGGTGGCTCCGCCCCGCACTTCGTTGTCTCGCCCGATGTTGACGCCGCCGTCGAAGCCCACTCCCGTCCGCGTCTCGTTGTATTTCGCGACAATGATGTCGTCCTGGATGAAATTGATCGTGCGCTGGATGGCAAGCGCAGAGGCGCTGACGAACAGGGGCGACCGGCCAAGTGGCCGATACAGCTCGAATCCGATGTTCGGCTGGACGCCGACCGCGGCGTCAACCCGCAACTCGGATCCGGATCCCACCACGTCGAATGCCAGATAGCGAGCGGCCAGCTGAAACTCGAACTCGTCAGACGTCGTGTTCTGCAGGCTGATGCCGAGCATGAGGAATGGAGGGGCGTACGATTTCTGGCGGGCGCGAATCTGCAGCCCGAGCCGTCCGTTCTCGGAAACGAGCTGCCAGCCCACGGTCTCGTAGCGGTCGAGTCCGATGAAGGTCTGAAGATCGAACTCGAGCGCGTGCACATCCAACGGGCGGCCCACGTGCGCTTTCAGAACTTCTTCCATTCGGCGCTGGTCTCTCTCGACCGTGCCAACGATCGAAAGAAATTGCGGCGTGCCGAAGGCCGACTTTCGGCGAGCCTGGCGTGCTTCCTGATAGAGGCGCCACCCTTCCTCATCCAGCGCCAACGGCAGGAGCTTTTCGCTCATCGCTTCGGCCGCTTTGTACCCGTCCTCCGCCAGCGCCTCGACGCGCCGCCAGTCGAGGCTGGCAAATCCCTTGAGGGGCGGATTGATAACGATATCGGCGTCCTGCATCGCGCGACGAGTGTTGGCCTGCATCATCACGTCGACGGTCTGCCCCATCAGGCCCATCAGCGAGTAGTTCACAGTGCGCTTGTCACCCATGTAGCCGACGTTGACGGCGATCACGACGTCGGAACCCATGGCCCGGACGACGTCGGCGGGCACGTTGTTCATGGCGCCGCCATCGACGAGCACACGTTCGTCGATCTCCACCGGCGGAAAAATGCCCGGCAGCGACATCGTGGCGCGCATGGCATCCGATAGCGATCCACGATCCAGCACGACCGATTGCGCCGTGACCAGATCGACGGCGAGGCAGCGGAACGGCGTCGGAAGTTCGTCGAAGGACTGGAGTTGGAGGTACGCGCCGCCAATCCGGGTCAGCAGAAAGTCGACCTGCTGCCCGTTGTTGAGCGCGAGCGGAGGGGTGAACCCACGCTTCAGACCGAATTCGATACGGGACGGATACGCGCGCGCGTCCTGCTTGCGGCGAATGTTCTTGTAGCGGAACGGCGAGCTGCCGAACATCGCGTCCCAGTCGGTAGTTGCGAGCAGGTGCTCGATTTCGGCGGCAGACATCCCCGAGGCATACGCGCCGCCGATCAACCCGCCCATGCTCGTCCCGGCCACGCGATCGATCGGAATGCGATGTTCTTCGAACCAGCGCAGGATGCCGACGTGCGCGAGGCCCCGAGCGCTCCCACCGCCGAAGGCGACGCCGACCTGTGGACGGGTTGACGGAGTCTGCTCGTCGCCGCTGGCGTCGTTGGCCATGACGACGCACGCGCAGACGACGAGGGCGACGCGAAGATGCAGCACCATTATGGGTCTCATGCGCGAATTCTATGGATTGCGCTCCAGCAACGACAAGCCTGCACTAGGTTGCTATCGTGGAACTATTCCGTGTTCTCAACTGAAACATCGTGCTTTACACCCGTGACCAGCTCTGACCAGACGGATCCGACCTGTCTGGAACGCGAATGGATCTCGAGGCCGCTGACCGAGCTGATTGCGCATATCGGCGAACGCTATCGACGCGCGATTGAGCGGCGGTTTGACACCGTCGGCCTGGCGCTTGCAGAAGCCAGCGCCCCATCCGAAAAGCTCGCGTCGGCGCTGACTATCCTACGCGAGACCTTTACCGCGCTCGACGAACACGTCGGCGCGCACATGAAGATCGAGTTCGACGTCCTCTTCCCAACGATCATCGCGCTCGAGCACCCGCAGGTGCTCGCGGTTCGGCAGTCCGCCGCGTTCGTCGGGCGCCTCACCGCGCAGGTGGCGCACGATCATGCCAACATTCGCTCGCTCCTCGAGACGCTCGACCGCGCGATCGAACCGTCGCTCGCGCATTCGTTGGTGCAGTCGCCGCAGTTCGTCATGCTCATCGCCGACGTGCTGACACTGACGCTGACGCTGCGTCAGCAGCTGGAGCTCGAGGATCGCTGCCTGTGGCCGCGGGCGCTGGAGCTGTTCAGCCAGCTGCCCTGATCCGTCGCGCGCGAGGTCTCTGCAGGTCTACCAGGTCCCCGGCGACGCAAGCCGGTACGCCTGTTCGATCACCTCTCCCCCGTCCGCGCACGATCGATCGCTTCAGACGTACAGCATTCGCAGACTTCTCATGCCCGCCCCTTTAGAGATCCGTTAGATCCGTGTCACGCCGTGTGCTGGTGCGAACATGCGGCTGATCGCCCGGTTCGTGTCGAAATAGACCTGCCAATAGTGCTCGTTGAAGCAGTACGGACGCGCCGTCAACGTCGCCCCCGCCGGACTGAATGTCAGAATCTCCACCGCCGCCGGGGGCGTCGTCAAGACATTCGGAATGTGCATGATCCGCTCGCGGAGGGAATCGGCTGCGGCCTCGACGTCGATGCCGCCCGGGACTTGCGCCGAGATATCCACGCGGCGGCAGGTGTTGGCGCTGAAGTTCTGCACGTTGTCAGCGAACAACCTGTTGTTGCCAACGTAGGTCTGGACGTGATCGGCCATGTCGATCGTGGTGGTGAAAAGTCCGATCTCCGTGACCGTGCCGCTGACGCCCGCCGCCGCAATCGTGTCGCCGACCTTGAACGGACGAAACGTCAACAGGAACAGGCCAGCCGCGAAATTTGAGAGAAGGCCTGACCAGGCCGCGCCGACGGCGATGCCGGCGGCGGCAATCAGTGCGGCAAAGGATGTCGTTTCGATGCCGAGCACACCCAGAATCACAATCACGACGAGGAGCTTCAATACCACGTTGGCGCCGGCATCGAGATACCGCGCCAGCGTCGCATCGATCGGCCGCGCCGTCATGAACCGGTGCAGCGCCGCGCGGACGATGTGAATGGTCCAGGGAGCATCTCTACGATACGCGCAGCCGGCGTCCGGTCGCTCATGGTTTTGCCGTCGGGGTAGAGCAATGTCACCACGAAGCGCAGCGTCTGACCCACGGACCCCGGCGGCCTTGGTGGCGACGCTTTGCCAACGAATCGCCAGACCACTGCCTCCGGGCCACGATCGCCCGCGTCGAATAATCATGGGCGCCGTACGCTAAGATGCGCGCCGTCGTGCGCATTCCTGCTGGCCTCCGCGTACCGCGCATCAGACGAGACCGCCCCGGCACGCCCGCCGGTCTCGATCGAGAGCAGTTGGGCGCGCTCCCGTCGATCTCCGGCGAGGTCAAGGTCACCGTTATCAACTACTGTCCGGACCAGGCACGAACCGAGACGGTCGACGATATCGAGCGCTTCGTTGCCGGCCATCGTCCCGAGTGGTCGAAGGTGTCGTGGATCAACGTCGACGGACTGACTGACCTGAAGAGCGTGAAGGCGCTGGCCGGTAAGTACGAGCTGCACCCCCTCGCGGTCGAAGACCTGCTGACCCTGCCGCAACGTCCGAAGGTGGACGCCTATGGCGAAGGGCCGTCGGGTCTCCCGGGAACGCATCCGGCGCGATTATTCGTCGTTGCCCGAATGCTCCAGCTGATCGACGGGCAGCTGGCGAGCGAGCAGATCAGTTTCTTCGTCGGGCATCGGACACTGCTCACGTTCCAGGAGCGGCCTGGAGACGTCTGGGACCCGATTCGAAAACGATTGACCAATGCCGGATCGCATCTGCGTCGTCACGATGCGAGCTTTCTGCTCTATGCGCTCCTCGATGCGATCGTGGATCACTGCTTTCCCATCCTCGAGTCGTACGGCGATCGGCTGGAGAAGCTCGAGGAGGAGGTCCTGGCGGGCGCCGGGCAGGACGTGATGGCCCGCATCCATCGCCTGCGTCGCGAACTGCTGCTGTTCCGACGGGAGGTGTGGCCGATGCTCGACGTGATCCGGACGCTGCAACGCGAGCCGCACGAGTGCTTGGGCGAAACAACGCGCACGTATCTGCGCGATGTACACGACCACATTCTTCAGATCATCGATCTGGGCGATACCTATCGCGAATTCGCCGCCGGTCTGGCCGAGACCTATATGTCGTCGCTCTCGATCCGGATGAACGAAGTGATCAAGGTGCTGACCATCATCACCACGATCTTCATCCCGATTACCTTTCTGGCCGGCGTTTACGGCATGAACTTCCGCCACATGCCCGAAGAAAACTGGGTGTGGGCGTATCCTGCGTTCTGGAGTGTCTGTTTGCTGCTTGCCGGCGGAATGCTGGTGCTGTTCAAGCGGAAGGGCTGGTTTTGACAGGTCGATTGGGGTCGCACGGGTTGAAACGCCTCGCACCAGCGACAGCCGTAGGGCCTGACGTCAATCGGGCCTCGACCGCGCTCGAAAACTCTGCCACTCCTTGAGCAGATCGTCTGTCAGCTGCACGGTTACCTGTCGAAGACGAGCATCGAGGGCCGCGACGGCGCGGCGCTCTTTCTGACGCTGCTCCAGCGCCGCCGTCCCATTACGTGGTACCCCAGCGCCTCCGAGCTGGCGCCCCGCGTCCCGGGCCAACTCGGACAGCTCGCCGACCGATCGTAGATCAGTGATGCTGATCTCCATGTAGGACGGCGTCCAGTCGTGAACCCACCAGTGGCGGACGCCAGCTTTCTCGATCGGGTTCGGCACCATTGACAACACATCATGCTTCAGGCGGCCGATCTGTTGAGCACCTGTGATGACGCGGATAGCGTCACTCTGCCGCGCCGGCGCGAGACACTCGATGCCGGTCAGATTTGCCGGCTGCTTCGCCTCCAGAATCACGTCATCGTGTGCCGCAGCCGACGGCCCTTCGATGCGAATCAGCAGCTTCGGCAGCCGCCGGCTGCCGATGCCAAGGTCGACGCGACCGACTCGCTTGACTTGGAAGTAGCCGGCTGGCTTGGCATCGGCCCCGGTCGTCATCAGCGACCCGAGGAGGTTCAGCGCCTGTCGCGTCGCCTGCGCAGTGTCTGGCGTCACCGGCATCATCAGCGCCTCTGCCCACGCGAGAAATGCCGCTTGATCGCGGATTTTGCGCTGGCGCAGCCGCCGAACGAACCGCGGTGTGTCGTGGGGGTCGGCCGTCGCGTTCAATCCTTGCTGATATCCGGCGAGAAAGCCAGACGCCAGGCGGTCGAACTCAGACGACCAGCCGCGCTCGCGCGCCGCCAGGCGCAGCGATCCGAGAAACCGAACGAGATCGATGACGGACGGGCCCTCGGACGTATCGTCGAAATCGTCGAGCCCATATCCGCCGTCGGTGATTGCGTATTGCTCGACGTGCGCGTCGCCGTGCAGGCGAACGGGCGGAAGCGACGGCAGATCGTTTGCGAACGCCGCGCAGACACGACTGGCCCACGCGCGATTCACCAGGCGGAAGAAGGCGTAAGGGTTGGCGACCAGCGCTTTCGTGAGCGCTGGAGGAATTGTCCCGGGCGGTACAGGCAACCACTGCGCGTCGCGCGTCGGCGCGGATGGCGCAGTGCCGCGTTCGATCGGCGAGCCGAGGAGACACGCCAAGACGAAGGAGAGCGCAGTGAGGGGCCGGATAATAGGTCACCCGCCGGATCCGACTCGGGCTTTCAGCGCCTTTTTCTCTTCGATTTCGTCGAGAGCCAGCTGATAGCCGACGTAGTACTTGTAGATGTTGCTGACGTATTGCACCGTCTCGCGGCCGATGCGGGCGCTGGCGATGTGCTCGACGTTGTTGAACCAGAGGTTCGGGTTCAGGCCCCGCTTTTTCGCCTCCACTCGCAGCTGACGCACCCGGGCGGGCCCGCAGTTGTACGCAGCGAACGCGAACAACATCTTGTTCACCTGATCCATGGGCTCGTTGACAAAATACTGATCGATCATGAAACGGATGTATTTTACGCCCGCATGGACGTTGGCTTCGATCTGCGTGATGTCGCCGACCTTCAGTTCCTTCCCGGTGGCTGGCATCACCTGCATGACGCCGACGGCGCCGACGTGGCTCTTCACCTTTTGATCGAGCCGCGATTCCTGATAACCCTGCGCCATCATGAGCACGTAGTCGACGTCATAAGTCTCACCGTATTTCCTGAAGATCTCCCGGAGGGACTGAAACTTCGTCAGCTCGCTCGAGGACGTTGAGCTCTTCACGATCTTCGTGTTCTTCAGGTATTTCTGCAGGATGGTGTTGCCGAACAACGTACCTTCGCGATTGGCTTTCGCGAAATCGTTGAGGACGGCGAGAAACTTCGGGCTGTTCTTCCGGACCGCCCAGGCCAGATCACCCTCCTCGCGAACGGCAATCTCGGGATGCAATGTCAGGTTCGGCAGGATTTGAGTCCAGAACGCGGCCATGTAGTCGTCCACGACGGTCGTCTTCACGATTCCGGCGCTGACCATCTCGAGGATGTCTTCGTCCTCCAGCGCGCTGGGCAGCGCCTTGATCGCGATCGGCGGGCGGCCGCGCGTTTTCAACGCGTTGTTCGCGTTGGTCAGGCTTTCAAACTGGATGCTTCGATCCCGCACGCAGACCTGCTGTCCGGACAGATCGTCGATTGTCTTGATCGCCGGCGCCCCGGGCCCCGTGACCACGATTTCCTTGACGCCGGTCTTGCCAGGGATCGTGAAATCGACCAGCTTCGCGCGCTCCGGCGTCACCGTGATCCCCGCCGCGATGATGTCGCCCCTGCCCTCGACCAGCGACTTGTACAGCTCGTCGCGCGAGGTCGGCCGCACCAGAACGAACACGCGGTTCTCGCGCGTGGTTTTCAGCCTCAGGTTGATCGTGTCCTCGAGTTTCGCCGCCATGTCCTGGACGAGTCCCCGCGGCTGCCCTCTGTCGACGAAAAAATGCGTACGGCTGTACGGCGTCAGGATCCGGATCCGGCGGCGCTTCACCATCTCGTCGAAGTCGCCCGTCCACGGCTTTGCCGTGGCCATATATGAGGTCGGCGGGGCCGCGGGAGGCGCTTGCGCCTGCTGTTCGCTGTGGCCGACGGACGTTCCGAAAACGAGCACGAGCAGTGCCACACATCGCGCGACGCCAATCCGCCAACTACACATATTGAACACCTCCGATTCGAACGCCGATGAGTCTAGCAGGAAGCGCTACTTCCGTTCCCGCGGCCGCTGACCGGAAAGTACTGTAGACGCGTCGGTCGCGCACGACGAGCCCACGTGGACCTGGGCGAGACGCGCTAGAATGCCCTGCCTCGGTCGCGAAAACCCATCTCCAAGGAGGCCGTATGGACATCCTCGATCTCATCCGCAGCGCGCAGGGCGGCAACGCGGTCCAGCAACTTGGACAGCGATTCGGACTCGACGATACGCAGGTGTCCTCGGCACTCTCCGCGCTGGTGCCGGCGCTGGCGGCGGGCGTCCAGAACAACGTCTCGCGCCCGCAGGGAATCGATAGCCTGCTCGGCGCGCTGAGCGGCGGGCAACATCAGCGATACGTCGAGGATGCGGGAACGCTCCAGCAGGCGGATACGGTCGCCGACGGCAACGGTATCCTGGGCCACATCTTCGGCAGCAAGGATGTGAGCCGCCAGGTGGCCAGCCAGGCCGCAGTCCAGACCGGCATTGGCGAGGGCGTGCTCAAAGCGATGCTGCCGGTCGTCGCCGCGATGATGATGGGCGCGATGAGCAAGCGTCTCGCTCAACCGGCGGTCGCAGGTGCGGACGCCGGGATGGCAGGAGGACTTCTCGGAATGCTCACGCCGGCGCTCGACGCCAATCGCGACGGATCGATGGTCGACGATGTCGCGGGCCTTGTCGGTCGATTGCTTTCGGGCCGCTGATCCGTAGAAGATCCGCGGAACGCCATCCGGGATGCCACTGCAGCCGCTCCAGACCGTCGACCGGTCGCCGCGGGTCAGCGTTCGTGCGACGGTGACCTCGTACACGCTCGCGTTCGCGGCTCTTCTCGCGGCGGTCTTTCTCCGCTATGCGGCCGATCCATGGATGGGCGACACGCTGCCGCTCGTCACACTGTTCGGTGCCGTCGCTGCGGCTGCGTGGCTGGGAGGTTTCGGTCCCAGTATCATCGTGGCAATTCTGGGATACATCGCGTCTAACTACCTCTTTATCGACCCTCGACGCGAGTTCGGCGTCATCGACGCACGAAACCTGATTGGCCTGCTGGCGTATCTCTTTACCTGTTCGTTCATCGTCGCGTTCGCCGAGATCGCCCGACGCGCACAACGGCGTGCCAGCGAGCAGCGAGAGGTGTTGCGCGTCACCCTGCGCAGCATTGGCGACGCCGTCATCGCCACCGATGTCAACGGCCGTATCACGTATTTGAATGCGGTCGCCGAGTCATTGACAGGGTGGGAACAGTCGGATGCCGTGGGCCAGCCGCTCGCTGCGGTCTTTCACATCGTGAACGAAGAGAGCCGTCAGCCGGTCGAAAGCCCCGTGACGAAGGCGCTGCGGCAAGGGGCCGCCGTGCGACTGGCGAATCACACGATATTGATTCGGAAAGACGGCCGCGACTGCCCGATCGACGACAGCGCGGCGCCGATCCGGGACGAAGGCGGCCGGGTGTCCGGCTGCGTCCTGATTTTCAGGGATGTCACCGATCTGCGCCGCGCCGAACGTGACAAGGCCAACCGACTGCTGACGGCGCGACTGCTCGCCTCGATCATCGAATCCTCGGACGACGCGATCATCGGCAAGTCACTGGAAGGCACGATTCAGAGCTGGAACGCCGCCGCCGAACGGCTTTTCGGCTACACGGCGGCGGATGCCATCGGCCGCCACATCTCGCTCGTCATTCCTCCGGAGCGCATGGCTGAGGAAGACCACATCATTGCCAACCTCAAGGCGGGGCGGCGAATCGAGCATTTCGAGACCGAACGCGTGCGAGCCGACGGCCGGCGTCTTCTGGTGTCGCTGACGATCTCGCCGATCAAAGACGAGGAAGGCACTGTCATCGGCGCCTCGAAGATCGTGCGGGATGTGACACGGCAGCGGCAGGCCGAGCAGCGCGAGCGGCATCTGCTCGCCGAGGCTGCCGCGGCCAACGCCAAGTTCCATGCCTTCTTCGAACAGGGGGCCCTGTTTGCCGGAATCATGGACGTGGACGGTCTGATTCTCGAGGCGAACCGCCTCTCGTGGGAAGCCTGCGGCTTTACCAGAGAGCAGATCATCGGCAAACCGTTCTGGGAGGGTCCATGGTGGGCGCCATCGCCCGATCTCGCGAACCGGATCAAGACGGCATCCCGTTCAGCCGCCGGAGGCCAGCCCTTTCACGGAGAAATGCCGTACTTCGTCGCCGACGGCAGCGAACGGATCGCCGATGTCACCATCCAGCCGATTCGCGACGACGAGGGGCGCGTCCTGTTCCTGGCGCCGATCGGCGTCGACATCACCGAACGCAAGCAGGCCGAAGCCGACCGAGAAAAATTCGTGACGCTCGTGGAGAACAGCATCGACTTTGTCGGCATGTGCGATCTCGAGGGCGTCCCGTTCTTCGTCAATCGCGCTGGCCTGGCCATGGTCGGCCTCGACAGCCTTGCGGAGGCGCGGCGCACACCGGTGGCATCCTTCTTTTTCGCGGAGGATCAGTCGCGAGTCCTGCACGAGTTCTTCCCCGCGGTGCTGAAGGAAGGGCACGGCGAAATCGAGGTCCGGTTTCGGCATTTCAAGACCGGCGAGGCGCTCTGGATGGCGTACAAGGTCCTGGTCCTGCCTGATGCCGCCGGCCGCCCGATCGCGTTCGCGACGGTGAGCCAGGATGTCACGGAGCGAAAGCGGCTCGAAAACAACCTGCTGACGCTGGCCGCGGACTTATCCGAGGCCGATCGCCGCAAGAACGAGTTCCTGGCGATCCTCGCGCACGAGCTGCGGAATCCGCTGGCGCCGATTAGCAATGCGGCGCGTGCACTTCGTCTCGGCGCCGGCGATGGAGAGGCGGTGCGATGGGCATCTGACATGCTCGATCGCCAGGTCGGACAGATGGCCCGTCTCATCGATGACCTGCTCGACATGAGCCGCATCTCGCGCGGCCGAATCGAGTTACGAACGGAACGAATCGAGCTGGCCCCGATCGTGCGTCAGGCCGTCGAGGCGGTGCAGGCGATGTACAGCAGCATGGACCACGCGCTCACGGTCACGCTGCCAGAGCAGCCCGTGTGCCTCGATGCCGACCCCGCGCGCCTCGCCCAGATGATCGGCAACCTGCTGAACAACGCGTGCAAGTTCAGCGACAAGGGGGGTCATGTCTGGCTGGAGGTGGAGCGCGTCGGCCCCGAGATCGTCATTCGCATTCGCGACGACGGCATCGGCATCGCCGCGGAGAACCTGCCTCGTCTTTTCGACATGTTCGCGCAGGTCGACACCTCGCTGGAACGAACGCGTGACGGCCTGGGCATCGGCCTGACGCTGGTGAAAACGTTGGTGGATATGCACGGCGGCACGGTGGACGCGCGCAGCGAAGGTCTCGGTCGCGGCAGCGAATTCACCATCCGTCTTCCGATGGCTGCAGCCACCGCCCGTCAGAGTCCGGGGCTGCCGTTGTCAGAACCAACGGCAATCGTGCGTCGCCGGCTGTTGATCGTGGACGACAGCAAAGATGGCGCAGAGTCGCTCGCGATGCTGCTGCAAATCGGCGGGCACGAGACGTACACCGCTCGCGATGGCCTCGAGGCCATTGCCGCCGCGGAACGGCTCCGCCCGGACGCGATCCTCCTCGACATCGGCCTGCCGAAGTTGAACGGGTACGACGTCTGTCGACGCATCCGGAACGAACCATGGGGCCAGGAGATCGGTACTCGTGGCGCTCACGGGGTGGGGCCAGGAAGAAGATCGCCAGCGATCGAGGGAGTCAGGCTTCGACGCGCATATGGTGAAGCCCCTCGACTACGATGCGCTGTTGAACGTGCTGGCCGACCTGCCGCAACGAACTCGCGCGACCCGGCAGGAATGGTCAGGGCTCGGGCGTTCGCGACTCGTCGGCGGGACTTCCTGAAACGGCCACCCGCACGTCCAGGGGGTTCGTCAGCCGCGCGCCGAGCATCGTGCCCGCCGGTAAAGACACTTCGTTGCCTCGAGTCGCCATCACGGTCCCGGCGCCCCCAACGACGCCGCCAATCGCTGCGCCCTTCCCTCCGCCGGCAATCCCGCCGACCACCGCACCGACACCGGCGCCGATTGCGCCTTTCTTCACGTCGCTCTTCGTGCTGGCGCCTGCCTCTTGCGCGATGCGCGCCGTGTCGATGCGGTACGACTCGCCATGCGCGTGGATGCGATCGAAGCGCAGGGCCAGGAGCGCCCGCCCCTTCACTCGTCCGGAGCGCTTGACGTCGAGGACCGATCCGGTCACGCGCGCGCCAGCCGGGAGCACGGTCGTTCGAGAGACGACCACCGCTTTCGCCAGGCGCCCTTCGACGCGATCTTCGACCTGACTGGAGTCCGAGGCCAGCGGCGTTTCGAGCGTCACCGACAGCACCGTGTTGGCCGGCACCGTGATCTCGCGGAATCGCGGGGCCGGCGGCGACGCCGGCGCTGGTGGTGGCGCAGGCGCGGCCGGCGTCGCGGCCGTGTCACTCGCCGGCTGACTGCCCGCCGCGGGCGCTGCCTCCGACGCGCTTGGCTGCGGCGGCGGGGCTGGCTCGGGATGTGTCGAAGACGCCGCAGCGGCAGGCTGACTGCTTGCCGGTGATTGCTGGGGCGCCTCACGAGAACACGCGGCAAGGCCGCAGATGAACAGGAGGAGCACTACTTTGGTCATGGCATGCCTTCCGAGGTCGTTATGGGTCATCCGCTCGCGCGCATAACGGTTCCTACGCATACGATAGCGGGCACGCGATCAAAGAACGACTACCACGCTCGTCGGCTTTGCCGACGTGCCTCAGGACCATCATCGACTGCTGCCGGCGCCGCGGCCGGCAACTGTCGGTTCACCGCGGCGCGACGCTGACGCGTCAGGGCGCGATCTCGCGCGGCGTGGCTATTACGTCTGCAAAGGTTACGACAGCGTCCATTCAACGTCGCCCATCGGGCGTAAAATGCTCGTCGACGTCGTTGGCCCCTCCAACATCATCGGTCATTCCGCGGCGGCCGAATGGGGCGATCGCTATCTTGTAACCACGACTGCGAAAGCCAATGGTGATCACCTGTTGGACGCGGCCCGCAACGGCTCGCGACCGTGCTGCTCGAGCTGGCGACCCGGCGACGTACGTGGCCGATGGACGTCGTCAGCGCGAATGGAGTCCGCCGGCCGTGACCGCGGTTGGCGTGGCATCGGCGGTCGGCAGCTGAGACGGGGGGCTCGATGTTGTCAGAACGGAGGACACGATGTTGAGAGACGTGGCCCGGAACTGGTGGCTGCTGGTATTGCGCGGGGCCTGCGCCATCCTGTTCGGCATCTTTGCCTGGACGTGGCCGGGCGTGACGCTGGGCACTCTGGTGCTGCTGTGGGGAGCATATGCGTTCGCTGACGGCGTTCTTGCCCTGGTTGCGGCGGGCTCAGGGCGAACGGAGACGCCTTGGTGGGTCCTGATCCTCGAAGGGGTAGTGAGCCTGGCGGCGGCAGCTGCAGCGGTCTTCTATCCCGGACTCACAGCCGTCGTGCTGCTGTATGTCATCGCGGCCTGGGCAATCGTGACCGGCGCGCTTGAGGTAGCCGCTGCCATCCGGCTGCGCAAGGAGATCGAGGGGGAATTCTGGCTCGGTCTGGCGGGAGTCGCGTCGCTCGTATTCGGGTTTCTGCTCATCGCACGGCCCGCCGTCGGCGCGCTTGCCGTCGTCTGGCTGATCGGTCTATATGCGATTACGTTCGGCATCCTGCTCGTCGTACTCGGCTTCCGTGTCAAGGCGATCCGAGACGTAAGATCTCTGGCGTGATGCAGGAGTCGACCTGGGGCAACCGGTATCACCTCCGGCGTTGCATCCCCACTACACAATGTGTCGGATTCAGTATGGGAGAGGGTGACTTGTTCGAACTGTGAAAAGAGGAGGACAACATGCGCAAACTGATTTCCCGCGGCGGATTAGTCGCGACAATCGCCCTGCTGATTACGCCGCACATCGCTGCTCAGACAGACCGAAGCCGTACTCAGGGCATCAAGGAAACCGAAAAGTTCGTCAAGGCAGGGGGCGACACGTCGGAGGCGGTCACGAAAGCCAAGATGCAGACGCAAAAGACCCTCGACGCGTATAACGCGCTCGTCACGCAACCGACGACGAACATGAAGGGCGATTACAAGACCCTGATGAAGTCGATGGACGCCATGAACGAGCGAGTGTCGGAGGCTCGTCAGAAGGTCGATCTGATGCAGACGGCCGCGGACACTTACTTCACCGGGCGTGCCGAAACCCTCAAGAACATTCAGAGCGCTGAGCTGCAGGACCGGGCGAAGCAGCGCATGACGGAGAGCCAGAAAGAGTTCCAGGGCGTTCTCCAGGCGCTGCGAGAGAGCGGACAGGCCCTCGAGCCGTTCCGCAAAGAGCTTGCGGATCAGATCACGTACCTCGGAAGCGATCTCACGCCGTCTGCCATGACGTCGTTGAAACCGAATGCCGACAAGCTGAACGCCCAGGGTGCGACGGTCTTCGACAAGATCGACAAGGCGATCGCCAGGGCGAACGCGTATTTTCAGAGCCTGCGTGCCTCCGAGGCGTGACACGGACGGCGTCCAGAGAACCCCGATCGTTCGCGTCGAGGAGGGCGGCAAGCCCGGATCCGGATTGCCGCCCTCCCCGATACCGCGCGATGATAGAGGCGCTGCCGCGTCATGCGCCGCGTCTCCTCGTCACCCCAACCCGACCTCACCCTGGATGTCGCGCTGTATCTTGGCCTGGTGCTGCTCGCAGCGATTCTGGTGATCTGGCGCTTCTAGGCTGGACAGCCTGAGAAGCAGGCGCCGCGCCTGTTCAGTCACATCGGAACACGACGTCGCTCTTCCTCATCTGGTGAATCAGCTCGTCGACAATCTCGTAGTCCAGGAGCTCGAGCGGGCGCGGCCGTTGATCGATCACGGTCACCTGCACACCGAGCGCTGCAAACATCGAGGCGTATTCAATCCCGATGACGCCGGCGCCGACAACGACCATCGTGCGCGGCAACTGCTTGAGGCCGAGCACGGTATCCGACGTCATGATCGTGGCGTCGTCCGAGTCGATTCCGCGGGGCTTGCTCGGCATGGTGCCAACCGCAATCAGGATGTTCGCAGCCGTCAGACGGCGCCGGCCTTCACCGGATTCGACGAGCAGCGTAAACGGATCCTCGAACGTGGCGCGGCCGGTAACGATGCGAATGATCGTCCCCGTGTCGATGCAGATGCCACCCACTGAGCGCTGCTTTCTCGATGACCGCGACCTTCTTTCCGAGCTTCGCCGCTTGAATGGCCGCTCGCTGGCCGGCCGGTCCGCTTCCGATGCAAATGAGGTCGTATGCGGCACCTGCTGTCATCGTTTGACTCCGTCGTGATCCGTCGTCAGAGCGTGCCTATACCACGTCGCTGTGACCCTGATGTGACGGGCCGGCGAGTCGCACGAGCGTCACACGGGTTCTCTATACTCCGCGTCAACCGCGCCTCGCGGTGGGTTCGAGAGGCCCCCATGGTCGATGCGACTGTTGCAACGGTGCCCGCGACACCTGACGTCCGTGCGCCGGTGAGGCCGAAGCTCGACGTTGGCTTCACCCCGCGCACGAGCCTCGTGTTCTTCAGCGTGCTCGCATGCGCCCTGTTTTTCGTCGCCTACAGCATTTACTCGGACATCAACGCGACCGGCGTGCGCTCGACTTCGTGGCTGCCGTTCGTGCTGCTCGGGGTCGCGCTCGTCATCGCCCTGGGATTCGAGTTCGTCAATGGCTTCCACGACACCGCCAATGCGGTCGCGACCGTGATTTACACGCACTCGCTGCCGGCGCATGTGGCCGTCGTGTGGTCGGGGCTCTTCAATTTTCTCGGCGTGCTGGCATCGAGCGGTGCGGTGGCGTACGGGATCATCGCGCTGCTGCCGGTCGAATTGATCCTGCAGGTGGGGTCGAGCGCGGGGTTTTCGATGGTGTTTGCGCTGCTGATCGGCGCCATCGTCTGGAACCTGAGCACGTGGTATCTGGGACTGCCGGCGTCGAGCTCGCACACGTTGATCGGGTCGATCATCGGCGTCGGTCTGGCCAACCAGCTGATGTCGGCCGGCGGCGCCAGCGGCGTCGACTGGGCGCAGGCCTCGAAGATCGGATACTCGCTGCTGCTGTCGCCGCTCATCGGATTCTGCGCCGCCGCCCTGCTGCTGCTCGGGCTGAAGATCGTGGCGCGGCGGCCGGAGCTGTATCAGGAGCCCAAGGGGGCCGCGCCGCCGCCGCTGTGGATTCGCAGTGTTCTGATACTGACGTGCACGGGCGTCAGCTTTGCGCATGGCTCGAACGACGGTCAGAAGGGCATGGGCTTGATCATGCTGATTCTGATAGGCGTCGTGCCGACCGCCTACGCCCTCAATCGGGCGGTGCCCGACAGTGCGACGGCGCCGTTCGTCAGGACGTCGACGTACGTCGCCGCCGCCCTCGATCGGCAAGCCAACGGGCAGACGGTTCAGGATCCGCGACGAGTGATCGGCGATTACTTGCGTACTCGGCAGGGCAATCCCGCGGTAGTGCCGGCCCTCTCTCAGCTCGCGAAGGACATCCGCACGCAGGTCGCGCAATATGGGTCCCTGCGACGGCTGCCTCAGGAGACAGTGCAGAACGTCCGCAACGACATGTACCTCGCGGCCGAGACCATCCGGCGATTCGGCAAGGACAGCTTCTTCACATTTTCCAAGGCCGATACCGATCTGTTGAAACTGTACCGCACCGAGCTCGATAGCGCGACGCGGTTCATTCCCACGTGGGTGAAGATTTCGGTGGCGATCGCGCTCGGCCTCGGCACGATGGTCGGCTGGAAGCGCATCGTCGTCACGGTCGGCGAGAAGATTGGCAAGAGCCACCTGACCTACGCCCAAGGCGCTTCCGCGGAGCTGGTCGCCGCCACCACGATCGCAGCTGCTGACATCTATGGGCTGCCTGTCTCAACGACACAGGTGCTGTCGTCCGGTGTCGCCGGGACAATGGCCGCCGGCCGATCGGGACTTCAGAGCTCCACGGTGCGCAACCTGCTCATGGCATGGGTGCTCACGTTGCCGGCGGCGATCCTTCTCTCTGGCGGGTTGTTCTGGATCTTCACGCATGTGTTCTGACGCCTCGAGAGCAGGCCGCAGGAATTCTCAACATGAAACATCCCCTCACCGCAGCGGGAGCGCTGGCGATCGCGGTTGCGTTGGCCGCCTGCGGCGGCTCTGACACGTCGAAGGGCGGCGCCACGGTCGCCGACGCATCGGCCGCGAAGACCGGTGCCGCATCGATGGCGCTCGGTGGACCGATCGTCATCGATGGCTCGAGCACAGTCCTGCCCGTGTCGACGGCGATCGCCGACGCGTTCCGATCGGCGCATCCGCAGGTCGAGATGAGCGTGCACGCGTCGGGCACCGGCAGCGGGTTCCGAAGATTCTGTGCGGGCGAGATTGATATCGCCGGAGCGTCGCGACCAATCAATGCGGCCGAGCTCGCGCAGTGTGCGTCCACGGGTGTGGAGCCAATCGAGCTGCCGTTCGGCTTCGACAGCCTTGCCGTCGTCACCAATCCTGCAAATGCGTTTGCGGCCTGTCTTACTACGGCCGAGCTGCGCCGGATGTGGGAGCCGTCAGCCGAGAAGAAAGTCACTCGGTGGAGCCAGATTCGGGCCAGTTTCCCCGATCGGCCACTCACCCTGCTCGGACCTGGCACTGCCTCTGGCACCTTCGACTACTTCACGCTGGCCATCCTCGGCACGCAGAGCCGCAGTCGGAAGGACTACGCTGCAAGCGAGGATGATGCGGTACTTGTGGACGGCGTCGCAAAAGATGTGAACGCGCTGGCGTACTTCGGGTACGCGTACTACGCCGCTAACAGAGGCAAACTCAAGCTCGTGGCAGTGGATGACGGACAGGGGTGCGTCACGCCGAGCCGGGAGGCTGTTGCCGATGGTCGCTATCTGCCGTTATCACGTCCACTCTTCATCTATGCAAGCCGCAAATCGATGACTCGAGCCGAAGCGAGAGCTTTTGCCGAGTTCTATGTATCACCCGAAAACGCGGCGTTGGTGGAACGCGTGGGCTACGTGGCGCTGCCTCCGGCGACGCTCCTGTCGGTGGCGCGCCGCCTCGACCAGAACGTGACCGGATCGATCTTTGGCGGACGCGGCTCTGTGCTGGGCGTGACAGCCGAAACCTTCCAGGACGACGACAGGCTGAAGAACGCGCTCGTGAGATAACGACGTACTTTGTTCGAGTGGCGTTGGCAATCGTGTTGCACCACTCTCTCGTTGGAAGCCGAATAGCCGGTTGCGGCGTCGAACATGGAAGGAGCTGTTGTCATGCCTGCCTACACTACAACTACTTCAACACCGCATCGCGAACCGACCGAGAAAGAGGTCGTGGAAGAGGCGACGGCGATCTACCCGGCAACTGAACCCGGCGGACCGACACCCGAGGAAATCGCGGAGGAGGCATACCGTATCTACGCCGGCCGCGGCGACGAGCACGGCAGAGACATCGAGGATTGGCTGGAAGCCGAGCGCCGGCTCGTATCGATACGCGCGCGGCAGCGATAGACTCTCGCGCGCTGCAGATCCTCCGCCGCCACAGGCGGCGGAGGCAAGGCCACAACCTTACAAGGCCACGATGTGTCGGGCGTTCGCGGCCTCGTGACCGGTTTCGTCCGCGCTCTCGGCGTCGACCACGCGCGTCTTCGACAGCAGTTCGAAGGCCCGCTGACGCTTGTCCGTGAACAGGGCGAACAACACGTCAATCCAGTACATCTGCAGGAACATCGGGAGCTGTCGGACCAATGCCTGGCCGACGGTGATACGTGCACCCGACTCTCGCACGACGCGCAGCGACATCAGCCGCTTGCCGACGGTTTGCCCGTAGCGCGACTCGGCGATGACGAGATACGTTGCCGCAAGCACGCTCCAGCCAAGCAGGCCGGCGAACAGCAGCCACGGCCGCAGCGCGTCGGGGCTGGCGAAAAACGAGACGCAGACGATCGGCACGAGCCACGCCAGGATCAGCCCCATGTCAATCAGCTTGGCGATCGCACGCCGGCCGAACGACCCGCTCCGCAACGGCACGGCGGCCAGATACGACTCGGCAAGGGCCAGTGGATCGCCCAGCTGCTGCAGCACGGCCTCCTGCAGTTGACCACTGGCCAGCCGCTCCGTAATGTGCCCGCGGAGCTCGGTGGCGATCTGATCCCGCTCCGGCGTGCCGCGCGGCAGGAATTCAAGTACGCGATCGATGTAATCGTCAGCTGTGGTCGTCATGATGGTGACCTGTTGTCATCTGGTGCGAAGTAACGCGGCCATCGCCTCCGCAAACGTCGTCCATTCGTCCGTCAGCCGCCCGAGCTCCTCGCGTCCCGCACGGGTGAGCCGGTAGGTACTTGCGTGGCACGCCGCGCTCGGGCGTTTCCCAACGTACTGTCACGAATCCGTTCCGCTCCAGGCGATAGAGCACTGGATAGAGGGTGCCGTCTGTGACCTCGAGGGCGCCGTTCGTTCGCGCCGTCAGCTTCGAGACAATCTCGTAGCCATAAGCCTCGCCGGGCTCGAGGAGATGCAGCACGATCAACTCGAGCGACCCACGCTTGAGCTCTCGTTCGATGCTTCGACGTTCGTCGTCTCTCGCGGCTCCCACTTCTTATTCCACTGTAGCGCAAGATACCTTGCGTCACAAGGTATATGACGAAGCCGAGGCCGTCGAAGTTCTCTACTGCTGAGGTGTCGTGGGCCGTGGCTGGCTAGTCGTGAACCTCGAATACTCGAATTTCCGCGCGTTGCGTGCCCCGGTGCGGCACGGCCAGGTACAGCCGATCCTGGTCGGTTCCGAGAAGCGCCGTCCGTGCGCCGGGCGCACCCGCGATGCGGGCCAGCCGTCGCGGTGAGCCAGTCACCGGGAGGTCGAGGACGTCGACGAAGCCTTCTCCGCCGACGACGTAGAGCCGGTTGCGCCGCACGTCGAAGAACATGTCGTCTGTATCGCCAACGATGTCTGCTGAGCCGATCTTTTTCCCTGTTCTCGTGTCATAGACCAGGACCTCGGCGGGCTTCCGGCAACCCACAAATACTCGTTGATGGGTTTCGTCGAGGGCCATCGGGTAATTCGCCAAAGCGCCCCTGACCGGCCAGGTCGCGACTACTTTCAGGACGTCCCGATCGACGACGGCAATCTGCTGGGCAGTGGGCACGTTCACGAAAATTCGTGGACCAGCCCGCTCGAGCTGAAACGATTCGGGATGTCCTGGCAGCGCGACCGTGCCCACCACGCGCCAGCTCTCCGGGGCTATGCCCGCGAGCGCGCCATCGCCGTATCCCACGTAGATTCTCTTCGCCCTGGCATCGTAGCGAACGTTGTCGGAATCGCCGCCAAGGCGAGTCGTGTGGGTCAGCTGATAGTCGTTTGCACTGACGATCTGGACGCCTTCTCCCTGACCATTCGCCACGACGAGGGAATTGGCGTCCACCGCGAATCCGATGCCTTGTGGTTCGCGAAATCCGCGAACACTCTTCAGGTGTGTGCCGTTCTTGACGTCGAGGACTTCCACGCTGTTGTTGCCGAGGGCGGCCACGAACAAGCGCCCGCTAGACGCATCGAGTGCAAGGTGATCGATACGGCCTTCAACGTTCGGCAGCGCGATGGCGCGGACGAACGTCAGGGGGCTTGCGCCGCGCGTCGACCAGCCCCGTGAAGAGAAGGACGATTGATGTGAGGATGCGCATTGGCCACCCCGCCGCCGTTCGCTTTTTGGAAGCGACCCGTTTCCCAGGCAACATGCGGATGCTCAGGACATCATGACACCCGTCGTTGCACAGGACGGCACAATCCAGCCCGTGTGCCAATGTTGTCAGCAGACCGACCAGGTCAGCCGGGTACCGATGGTGCGCCTCGACTCGGATGTGGAGTTCTGGCAGTGCGACCGCTGCGGCTATATCTGGGAACTGCGGCACGACGACGGGGCTCTCGACTTGAGCGCTCGTGTCCAGTGCAGCCGTCTGAACCGCGAATATTGAAACGCCGGCGTGCTGGCCGACGGCGTGTATTGCGTATGCGGGCCGCTTGCGGTGCGCGTTAGACTCAGGAACGCACATGAGGAACCCGTATGCGCCGCTTTGCGCTCGCGACTGCGACGATCATCTTTGGCGGCGGCATCCTGCTGGCCGCAGCCGACTCGCCGAAACCCGGTAGCGACTGGCCTCAGTTTCGCGGGATCTCTGCGCTAGGCACGGCCGAGGGATTCGCGACGCCCACGGAGTGGGACGTTGCTGCGAAAAAGAACGTGCGGTGGAAGGCTCGGCTCCCGGGACTGGGGTTGTCGAGCCCGGTCATCTGGGGCAACCTGCTGTGCGTCACGACCGCCGTCAGCGGAGAAAAGAAGGCCGGGATAAAGGCGGGGCTCTACGGAGACATCGAGTCGGTGAGCGATGACACGTCGCATGAGTGGCGCGTCGCCTGTCTCGACAAGCGAACGGGAGCGGTTGTCTGGGAGCGTACGGCGCACACCGGCATACCGACGATTAAACGCCATACCAAATCCACCCACGCCAACTCCACGATCGCGACCGATGGCAAGCACCTCATCGCGTTTTTCGGATCCGAAGGTCTCTATGCCTATAACCTGAAGGGCCAACAACTCTGGAAGAAGGACCTCGGCGTGCTCGATGCGGGCTTTTTCATGGTGCCAGCGGCCCAATGGGAGACCGGCAGCTCGCCTGTCCTCCACGACGGTGTGGTCATCGTCCAGGCTGATGTGCAGAAGGGATCGTTTCTCGCGGCATTCGACGCCGCAACTGGCCGCGAGCTCTGGCGTTCGGCGCGCAACGACGTTCCCACATGGAGCACTCCTACTGTTCACGAGGTGAATGGCCAGACCAGGATCGTCGTAAACGGAATGCGCCACGCGGGGGGATATGACTTCAAGACCGGCAAGGAGATCTGGCGGCTGAGCGGCGGCGGCGACATCCCCGTACCCACACCGGTCGTCTATGACGGCCTGATCTATCTGACCAACGCACATGGCCCGGCCGCGCCGGTGTATGCCGTCCACGCGAACGCGAAAGGTGACGTCAGCCTCGCGAGTGGCGCCACCAGCAATCACGGGGTCGCCTGGAGTCAGCAGCGCGACGGCGGATACATGTGTACGCCCCTCGTCTATCGAGGAATCGTCTATATCGTGAAGTTCAACGGCGTGCTGAGCGCGTACCGATGCGACGACCGGTGAGCGCAAGTTTCAGCAGCGGCTCGCCGGCGGCACGGCCGCGTTCACGGCTTCGCCGGTCGCTGGCGACGGCAAAGTGTATCTGGCCAACGAGGATGGTCAGGTCTTTGTCATCAAGGCGGGACCGAGCTACGAGCTGCTCGCGATGAACGACATGGCAGCGCCGGTCCTCGCCACGCCCGCTATCTCCGAAGGACGTCTGTACTTCAGGACCGCCAACGACGTGCTGTCGATCGGATCGAGATGACTACGGCGCATCGGCATCCTCCATCGGCATCCGAAATGCCGCCATCTCCTGGCCGTTGCGAACCAGCAGCACGTCTCGCACGAGGACGGGATGGTTCCACGTCTTGCCCTCGAGGGCCTGGATCCGCGTGAACTCCCGAAACCCGTCCGGCGTCGCGCCGACGAGCGCCAGTTCGCCGTCTTCCGAGACCACCAGCAGCAGGTCCTGCTCCGCAAGCAGAACGAGCTGACCATTACCGTAGCGTCCACCCTTCCATTTGCGCCTGCCGTCAGCGATGTCGATGCACGCGAGAATGCTGCCGTCGAATCCGAAGGCGTGGCCTCGGTGGAGAACGAAATCGTTGAAGTACGGCTTCAGCCCATTGGACGTCCAGCGTTCTTCGACCTGCCATCTGTCGGCTCTCTGCGTCACAGCGATCCGCCGCACGCCGATGCCGCCTGTCATCGCGAGGGCATTCACCAGGATGTCGCCGTCCGCGAGAAGAGCCGGCTGCACGATTGCCGCGCCGCCTTCTTCCCATCCGTACTGCCAGAGCAGGGCGCCGCTGGCAGGCGCGACACTGAGCGCACCGGAAGCGCTCAACAGCAGGACTTGCGGGACACCGCCAATCGTTGCCCGATGCGGCGAGCTGTAACTTCCGAGCTGGCGAGGCGCGACCCAGCGGCGTTGACCGCTCGCAACGTCGTAGGCAGCCAGAGTGCCGGATGCGGCGACGATGACAACATCGTCGACGACGAGAGGCGAGCTCGCGAACCCCCAATCAGGGATCCGTCGACCGGTATCAGACGCGACGTTACGCGACCACAGGACCGTGCCTCTCGTGGCGTCGAGCGCGTTCAGGATCCCGGTCGCACCAAAGGTATAGACGCGACCATTGTCGAGCGTCGGCGTGGCGCGGGGACCAGGACCGGCATTCGATTCCCAGAACCGCACCCGATCACGATGCCGCCACACCGGCTCACCTGTTGAGACCCTGTAGCAGGCAACAGTCTCGTAGTCACCACGCTGTTCCTGCGTATAGAAACGATCGCCACTGACTGCGAAGGAGGACCAGCCTGGTCCGACGGGCCTGCGCCAGACTTCGACCGGCGGCGATGCCGTCCAATCGGTCTTGATGCGCACGCCTCGGACCACGCCGTCCCGTCCGGGCCCCCGAAATCCAGGCCACTCAGGCGGCGTCTCGCTCGCCGGCCGCGTGACAGATTCCGGCTTCGCGGTTGTTTCGGCCACCGAGGCCGCCACTGCCCGCCGTCCGCTCGTCGAGGTGCGCGGGGCGGCCACGTCGCCGTCCTTTGGTGCGACCACCTGCTTCGAGATCTCTGCTGGTGCCGGGGCAGGCACCGGAGCATCGCCTCCAGCAGCGTCGGAGGGCTCGGCCTGGGCCCGCGCCAGCAGCCGGTCCTCCGGCGTCGGCGTCCAGCGCCAATGGAATTCAGAACCGCCGCTGCTGATTCCGGCTGTCCGCAGCAGCATCCACGGCGCGCACGCGATCACGAGCGCGCCCACAAGCGCGGCGCGGCGAGCTCGTGCCGAGAAATTGCGCGTCACCAATGCCCACGTCACGAATGCGAGGCTCAGAAAGGGAATTGCGGAGAAATAGAACAGCATTCCCATTCCCGCCCCGGCGATTGACTCGTGCACGACGAGCCTCGTCGCGAGCACCGCAACGATCAACAGACCGAGTGCGCCAATGCGATCGAGCCACGGCACTCGTGAGAAAAGGAGCCACCAGACGGCGAGACCGAGGCCGCCGAGCACTCCGGCACCGGCGGCAAGCGCTCCGAGCGGAAGCGAGAAGACCTCGGCGTCAGGGGCGAGCAATGGCAACCCGAACGCCAGCAGCCATTGCACGCTGACGAGGACGACGGCGGGCCAGAGGCGAACACGTCTCGGGTAGTTCACGTGAGTCGTAGACACTCTACGGCATTGGACGTAGGATGTCTACGGCTTGTTCCCACCCGCCACTGTACGCGGCGAGCCGACGTCGTGCAGGCCCGCGGCTGTCTGCGCAGAACGCACCTCGTCCTCGGTGAACGCCGCCGCGAAGAACCCGAGCGATTCGAGAAACGCGGCGATGTCTTTCAGCGAGACGCCCAGCGACCGGAGTCGTGCCGTATCCAGATAGATCTGGTTGTTGGCGGCATCGTTGAAGTACTGCACGACGGTACCGCCACCCGGCGAGAATCGTCGATCGATGAGCGAGGCGAGATCGTCGACGTAGTGGCGGCCTCCTGCTGGTGGCTCTGCGGGCATGCCGTGATCCGCAGCGATCGCCACAACCGAACGACCGGCGCCGGCCTTTCGCGCGACGATCTCGATCGCGCGCGTCACCTGCCGGTCGAGTTCGCTGAGCGCCTCCTTCATCTCCGCGGACGCCGGGCCGTAGGCATGTCCGACGTAGTCGGGTCCCTTCAGGTTGACCATCACCAGATCGGTCACATCATCCGCTCCAATCGGCGCCCCTTCAAGGACCGCCGCGAGCGCATCGCCCTCGAACCGCTGGAACACTCCTGAATGTCGGAATCGAGTCCGGTCCGCAATGTCATGATTCAGCCACTTGCCGCCCGCCCGTTCCCAATACTCGTCGGCGGTAAGCGGTTTCAGTGCTTCCGGGAACGTGTAACATGTCGAGTTGGTTTCCCATCCGCCGGTGCGCGTGCTGTAGCTGGCGGCAACCACGCGACGGCCGTTGACGATGCAGGCGCCGTGACCGACGAGGCCGGCAACGGCGCGAATCGCGCCGCCCTGTCCGATGATGATCGCTTTGCCTTCCGTTTCGATGTTCCACACGTCTGCAAGCGTCAGTGCCATCAACTCGCGCGGGTCCAGCTCGTAGTAAGCCTCCTGCGCCTTGCCGGTGACGCGATTGAACAGATTGTTGACGGCGAGGCCGTGCGTGCGCGGCTCGGCGCCGGTCCCGAGATTCGCGTGCCCGACGGCTGTCAGCGTCGGCACGGACGTGACATGGGCATTGCTGAACCACGCCCCTTCGCTCCGCAATCGTGACAGCGTCGGCATCACCTGCGCGTAGGTCTCGAAGTAGTCCGCCCTCATCCCGTCCAGCACGAACAGCGCCACGACCCGCGGACGCTCGGTGGACGACGCGACGGCCTGCGACAGCACGCGGCCGGCGGCCGTCGCCGGCGGCGCGGTACCGAGGAGCGCCGCCAGCGTGGGGACCAGATCCAGCTGCGTCACCGAGTCGCTGAAGACGCCGTGCTTGACGAAAGGGGCCCCGTGCAGCAGAAGGGGGATGTGCGTGTCGTATTCCCATGGCGAGCCGTGCATGAACGCGTAGAGCGGATTGCGGTCGACGATGAAGTCGCCTTTACGCGTGACAAGAAAGATCTGGCCGCTTCGGCCCGGGAAGTATCCGCGTGCAAACGCCTCGAGCCAGAGGTCGCGCCCCTGGGGCGCCTTCGGTGCGGTACTGGGATGTGGTGGAGCGGCGGTACGGCAGCCAGCGACGCCACTCAGCAGAACGAACAGCAAGCATAGCGCGCGTGAGAGAGCCATGACGTCACACTCTACCCGGGTGTCTGGAGCAGCATCACATTTCCTCGATGCGAACGATGGTCGCGCCCCATGGGCAGAAATGCCCTCCGTCGAAGCCAGTCCCCTGCCGCTCGACGTCTGACGGGCGTCCGTCGCAGAGCTCGATGGCCGCCTCCGCGAATGCCACATCCTCGAGATGCCAGTTCCACCCCGTATTGATCTGCGTTCCTGGGACGATGCGGCCATTCGGAATACTCGCGCGGCCGCCACTCTGCGCCGCTCGAGCGGCGGCGACCTGGTCCGAACCGGTCAGCGCTACACGAAACAACTCGGTGCCGACCGCAAACGTCACAACGGCGCGCGACGACGGCGCAGCGGGCGCGTCGCCGCCACACGCGCTCGCCCACGTCGCGATTAACACAAACGCAAGACGTTCGACGCTGGCCATTGCATCACTTCCGATACGGTGCATCAGATCGCGGGGCCGTTCGGCAGCTTTCGGTCGAGCGATTCACGATAGCGCAGGCAGCCGCGGAGGAATTCCGGCCACGTTGGGACCGTGGGCAGCGGCTCGGTCTTTTCCGGCAGAAGCCCCCATAGCGCGGGATGATGCCAGTTCAAGATCCTCATCCATTGCGCTCTCTCCAGCTCTGCCCACGGCATCACCGTTCAGTGACGCTCGCGACTTGTCCGGCCTGGAACCTCGACGCAGTCCGCGGACGTCTCCAATAATGGGGCTGAAGGCGCGACCGCGGCCTCGACCGTAAGACCGACGCCTCGCCTCGTGCGCCTTGCCGCCCCGAACATGCGTCACTTACGGAGACTCGCTTCAATGGCAACGGCAACAGCGCTCCTCGCGCTGTTCGTCCCCGCGGCATACGCACAACCTGCGCGCCCGGAGGCGCCGTCTCAATCCCTGACCCTACAACCGGGCCGTGACGGTCTCGCAGACTTCGCAGCACGCGTGCGGACCTACGCCGATCTTCGGGAGGAGCTCGAGCGCGGACTGCCCGTCCGGGTCGTAACCGCCGATGCAGCGGCGATCAAGACGGCGATGCTGACGCTGGCCGCTCGGATTCGTGCGGCGCGCGCCAGCGCGCGAGAGGGCGACGTGTTCACGCCGGCTGTGGCGGCTGCGGTGAAACAGACGCTGCTGTCCAAGGTGAGCGCCTACACGTGTCTGGGAATCGTTGACGACAATCCCGGCGAATTCCCGCATCACGTCAACGATGGCTACCCGGAGGGCCGGGCACTCTCGACGGTCCCGCCAAACGTTCTTGCAGCGTTGCCGGCACTGCCCACCGATCTCCAGTACCGATTCATCGGACGCCATCTGATCCTGCTCGACGCCAGGTCTGGCGTCATCGTCGACGAGATCCGGTATGCAATCGTGTGCCGTCCCTGCGGACGAGACGCTGTTTGGAGCGCGCCGCTCGAGTCAGGCTGCGGCGAGGCGGCAGAGCCGATACCCCACAAGTAAGATCCAGATAGTCGCGCACACGGCATTCAGGATGATGGCGACACCGAAGCCGCCGATCGAGACGATACCCAGGATGCCGGTGGCAACGCCAAGATACGCCGTCGTCTTACTGAAGACTCCCTTCAGCATGACGACACCGATGATGAGAAAGGCGGACGAGAGAATGACGATCGCGTAGACGATGAGTAGCCGCGAGGCCAGCATCGCTGACGCGTAGCTTGCTGCTGCGACGTAGGCCGCCCGCTGGGCGCTGCCCGCAGCTCCAGCGTAGCTGCCGCTCAGCGACAGTAGGGAAGCGTAATGCGTCCACGTGACCGCGAGGTCCACGGCGACGAACAACCCGATCAAGGCGGTCGCGATCAGCATCGCGTCTCTATGCAGTGTCTTCAGCGCGAGATAGAGCGCTAACGCGACTGGAATGAAAAGAACGTCCGTCAGGACGGAGAGCGCAACAATCGCCCACCAGACGCTTGTCTTGCCTGCGAGATAGCCGAGCCACACTTCCCCATCGCCGACAGTGGGTGGAGCTCCCACGCTGGCGTACAGCGGAAAGATGACGAGGTACGCGACGCCCAACAGCACGGCGGAAACGCCGCCAACCCGATACAGCCACTTTCCGTCTGGATCCACCGGGAGGTTCATGCTGCTCGTCTGCCGAATAATAGCCGAGGTGTCGGGAGGCACAGATCGGTGCCTTGCGCGACCACGGAAGTTTCCGTATCCTCGCCTCACGTGTCGGAGCACTCCCAAGGGCCGGGATCGACTCGAGGCGATTCCGCCACAACCGTTCGCCCTCGAAACGAAACTCTCGACGGGATCCTCGCGCCTCCGGACGACCCTGCGTTCTACCTCGTCGCGATCGATGGCCCCAGGATGGGCCGCTGGATCCAGCTCGGCGAGACGCCGATCACCGCCGGCCGCGATCCGCATCTCGACATTACCCTCTCTGGCAACGACATTTCGCGCCGTCACCTCCTCGCGACGGTCATGAACGGCGCCGTCGTTGTCGAGGACCTCGGGTCCACCAACGGCACCTTCATTGATGGCCAGCGAGTCGTGACACGGGCAACGCTGCCCGCGGGCGGTCTGCTGCGCGTCGGCGACCACACGTTTCGCTGCGAACGATGTGGCCGTCGCGAGATGCAGCGAGCCACCGACGAACAGCGGAGTCTCGAGCGCGCGGCCAATTACGTGCAATCGCTGCTATCTCAGCCGCTCGTTGATGGTCCGGTTCGTACCGAGTGGATCTTCCGGCCGTCCGCTCGCCTCGGCGGCGATGCCTTCGGGTGCGAACCGCTCGATGCACAGACGTTCGCGATCTATCTCCTCGACGTCTGCGGGCATGGCGTCGGCGCCGCCATGCACTCGGTTTCGGTGCTCAATGTGCTGCGCCAGCGGGCGCTGCCCGCGACCGATTTCAGGGATCCCATTCAAGTCCTCGCCGGCTTGAACACGATGTTCCAGATGGACAGCCACGACGGCCTGTACTTCACGATGTGGTACGGCGTGTACGATTCGTCGAAGCGGCTGCTGAGCTACGCGTCAGCCGGTCACCATCCGGGTTACCTGTTGGAATCGGAGACGACGGACGCACTGCCGCTCAAAACATCCGGGTTGATGATCGGCGCTATCCCGGATCCCAGCTATCTCGTGGCCGAAACGACGGTCCCCGGCGGGGGCCGACTGTATCTATTCAGCGATGGGATTTTCGAGGTGGTCACTCCCAAGGGTCCATGGAGTGTGGGCGACTTCGTCGAGCTCCTCTGCCAACCGCTGAAATCGGGTGCCAGCGAGTGTCAGCGCCTCTACAAGGCGGTGAGAGCCGCCTGCCACCCATGGCAGTTCGACGATGACGTCTCGCTGCTGGTCGTTACGTTCCCGTAACACCGACGGCATATGCTTGCCTGGCCATGACCATCGGGGAGAAACTCGTGCAGATGGAAGTCGCGGGCCTCGAGAACGGCATCACGAAGATTGTCTTCTCTGGCCGTCTCGACACGCCGGGTGTCGACCACATTGAAGCGCGATTCGTCGCCAGCCTCGTACCCGGGAACAAGAGCGCAGTGGTCGACCTGTCACGCGTCGACTTCATCGCATCGATGGGGATTCGAATGTTCATCACCGTGGCCCGGAGCCTGGCACTCCGCCATGCCAAACTCGCACTGTACGGTGCGCAATCGATGGTGAACGAGGTGTTCGACAACGTCTCGTTGAACGAGATCATCCCTGTCGTCGGCAACGAGGCCGAAGCGATCACAGCCGTTTCGTCCTGACTGCGCCAACGGCGCCTCGCGGACTCAGGCAATGAAGAACGGGCACGTTCTGTCCTTCCCCGGAACGCGCGCAGGGTTCGTGCGCGCGTTCGCCGATCTGCGGCGGGCGCTCGACACACGTAACCTCCAGCCTCGCGCACGCTACAACTGCGAGCTGGTGTTCGAAGAAGTCGTCACCAATATCATCAAGCACGGCTACAACGACGATCGCGAACACCGCATCGACGTCTGCGTCGACTTTCCCGGCACGAGCATCGTCCTGCGCTTCGACGACGATGCCGCCCCGTTCGACCCGCTGCAGCATATGCCGGCGAGCGAGCCGTCGACCTCGATTCTTGACACGCCTATCGGAGGTCGAGGGTTGGTGCTGCTGCGTTGGGCCGCCGAGCGCCTGCAGTACGAACGCACGCCCGACCAGAGGAACCGGCTTACGGTCACGATCGCTGCGCGCGCCTAGTCGTGCCAGCGGATCGGCTCACCCGATGGCCTCGCGCGCGGGTCCGCCACGCCTTCTTCAGCTGCCGTACGAAGTCGCGCGTCGGCATGGCGTAGATCGCCTCGGCGCTGGCGATCGCGGCGCGACGCAGTTTTTCCTGGTAATCGGCGGCACTCCGCACGAATTGCCGGAGCCCATTGCCATCGGCCGAGGCGGCCCGCGAATCGGAAACAAAGTCGCACAGCACGGCGATGTTGTGATCGTCGCCAAGCGCCGTTTCGGACTGGCCCAACGCCTTGACCTTCCTCGCAATCGTCGTATTGGCGGCTTCAATTAGTCGCAGTTCATACCAGAGCGCCTTGATTTGTTTGCGCCACTCGTGGAAGTCGTCTGCTCGCCATCGTTCGAGTGCGAGTGCCATGGCTTTCCGGCCGCGCTTGTGCGTGGAGCGAAGGCCAGGGGCGAGGCTCCCAAAGCCTTCGTGCGAGTGCGACCATCGCTTCACGACCTTCCTGATGGAACGCAGCTCGTCCACCACTTCCTTCCAGGTTGCGTTGTCCGCCGCAGATCGCGCCAAGACATCTTTGTGGTCGGCAAGCCTGCGGCGCAGTCGTGCCTCTGTGTGTTCGCTCAACACGCGCGGCTGGCGGTGTAGAAGCGTCGCGAAGGTCTCGTTCATGGCATCAGCGTCGCGCGATCGCGACAGGATCCGGTTGGCATCTCTGAGTCGCTTACGGCTCTTCGCCATCCCATGGCCATTGTCGTGCTCGACCAATTCGACGATCGCGCGCACTTTTTTCACGCTTTTGCGAGCTGCATGAATAGCCGTTTCGCCGGGCGCTTTCGCGAGCGTGCCTTGCAGGTGTTCACACGCCGACGAGAGCTGCTTTTTCGCCAGTCGCCGCAACCCGTGACCAATCGATTCCTTTGCCCTTACCCGAAACGCCATGCTGGAAGTTCCTCCCGCTCGATCGCGAGGTTACTGCAGTATCTGGACCAGTGCGCGCCAGAGGCCGAGGCGAGGTAGTGGCTTCACGTCGTCAAGGCACGAAGTATGCACCGCGTAGTTTTCCCATGCGACTGGACGAAATCCCCACCCTTGCTGGAAAAGACGTGTTTCACGTCGTCGTGGAATCGCCGCGCGGTTCGGCAATGAAGCTCAAGTACGATCCGGTGATCGATGCGATCACGCTCTCGCGCCCCTTACCTGTTGGACTCGTGTATCCACACGACTGGGGCTTCGTGCCCGGAACGAAGGCAAGCGATGGCGACCCTGTTGACGCGCTCATCGTGTCCGATGGCGGCACCGCCCCGGGAGTCGTCGTGACCTGCCGCGCACTTGGGGTGCTCGAAGTCGATCAGAAGAAGAAGACGGGTGATGGTCGCGAGCGAAACGATCGGATCATTGCCGTGCCACAGAGCGCACGGCGTTTCGAGACCCTACACGACGTCTTTGCCCTTTCCGAACGTGTCCGGGACGAAGTCGCGGCGTTCTTCATCCAGGCCACGGCATTCGAGGGCAAAGACGTCAACGTGCTGGGGTGGCAGGGTCCACAGCAAGCCATCGCGCTCATCGGCGTGAAATAGCGTCTGAGATACGGCGACAGAATCCCCTATTTCTTCTTCGACGCGCCTTTCTTGGCCGCGCGTTTCCTTCCGCGTTTGCGAATTCGCTTCAACACCGCACGCAGCCTCTTGAGATCCCTAGGCGTCACATGCGCGGCAAGAGCCTTCGGGATGAAAACCGTGTCCTCCCCCACTTGGACCTGGACTGACGTGCCGGTGCTCGCGCCGCGTTTGGATGCGCGTGACCCTGAAGTAGATTTCGCGACCTTGGCGGGTTTCTTCGCCTTGGTGGCCTTCACGGTTTTCCTTGCGGAGGGCTTCTTGGTCGGCGCCGCCTTGCGCTGCTGGGAGAACATCTCGGCGGCGTCTGTCACAGTTTCCGGTTCGGCGGGCGAATTGTCAGGAACGTCGTCGGTCACGGGGCACCTCTTTGCCAGGCGGACGAGCGGAGTCCTCGCAGATCATAACCGAGGTCCAGCGCGCCGATGCTCCCTCACTTCACGATCACGCGACTCTGCGCGTGCCACTTGCCGCCGGGGCTCCTCACTTCGAGCCACAGGTTCTGGCGTCCTGCCGGCGCCTCGTACTCGAAGTCGTACGTTTCGCCGACGCCGATGACCTGACGTGCCGGACGTATCTGCGCGCGCTCGCTCGGTACCGGCGCGCCGTCTTTCGTCAGCGGTCGCCATATTCCCGGGCTCTCCCCCACTTGCAGCGACACCGACAGGATGTCGTCCGGCGTGATGTTGATCAACCGAAGCCGATGGCGGAGCCCGGATCGCCAGACCATCGTCGGCGAGCGCAGTCCGTTGAGCACCACCGGCGCATCCGTCTGCGGGCCACCACGGCCGAGAACGATCACGTGATCTGTGACTGCATCGAACGTTTGGCCAGGTTCGAGCACCAGCATCGCACCATACAAACCCGAGGTCAGCTGCCGATGGTCGTGCAGGTGCGTGTGGTACATGAATGTGCCGGCGCGAGGGGGCGTGAAGCGTACGGCAAAGGATCCGCCGGGCTCGATGAGAGGGGTGACGCGCAAGCCCATTCCGCCAAAACCGTGGACGCCATCGTAATAACTCTCCAGTTCCATGCCGTGCCAGTGAATCGCCGTCGCCTCGGGCAGCTCGTTGACGAGCGTGATCTCGACCGGCTCGCCGCGTGTCAACAGGAGCGTCGGCCCCGGTACCGAAACCGACGCACTTGCCGAAGGCGACATCGCCGCGGATGCCAGCTGGAATGTAAACGCCGGTGCATCGTCGAACCGTTTCGGCTCGCGTCGCATGACGAGCGTCAACTTGCGAACAGCTGCCGCGGTCTCCGAGACCATCGCTGCGCCGCCGTGCCGGCGACCCTGAGACGACCTGTCGCGAATGGTCACGCCGAGGACCATACCCGTCATGCCCGCGGACGCGTGATCGTGTGCGTGCACGGGTTTTGGTGTTCCATCGACGTAGAGCGACGGCGACACATGCGTCATGACGTGACAGTGGAACAGCCAGTTTCCCGCGCGCTCGGGCGTCCACGTCATGGCCATGGTGACACCCGGCGACATCAGCTGCGTCACGACGGCCGCGCGTTGTGCCGGTTGGAACGTCTGATCGCGAAATCCATCTCCCAGGCTGTCTACGTCGAAGTAGAAACCGTGCAGATGCATCGGGTGCACCTGCGTGCTCAGATTGACGATGCGCCATTTGACCTGGTTGCCACGCTCGTATGCGAGGCGCTCGGTGTGTGGCCACACGCGGCCATTGATGACGAACAGCACGTCAGGTCTCAGCGCGAGAAACGAGGCGCCGGGGTCGTCGGCTCGGGCAATTCCCGCGAGTTGCTCCCTCGTCAGGCTGGTCCACTCCGTGATGACGAACACGCGATCGGCACCAGGTGACGCGTGTGGCGGATCGACGATGAACGCACCCGAGAGCTGCGTATCGTCGCTCCCGCGAAACGGCAGCGGCATCCCGGTCGTCGTCGCCCAGTAGTGATAAGTGCCGGCGGGGCCGCTGATGAACGTAACCCGACGCGCTTCGCCCGCTGGCACGTCGATCGCGGCACAGGCCTCAGCGCCGCGCTCGCAGAGGCCATGTACACGCAGTGTATGCGTGAGATCGTTGCGAAGCGTGGCGGCGATCAGCGTACCCTCCGGCACTCGAATCAGCGGCGCCGGCGCTGATGGCGTCGACGACCCATCTCCAAACGCCTCGATACGGATCGCTCGCCCCGCCTCCCCTTCCGGACGCCAGACGCCCACCTGTGCCCTGAGCTCGACGGTCAGCACGCCGTCCCGCAGGGAGCCGGCCGGCTGACGGTTGTCATTCGCGTCAACGTGCGGCAGCGGAAGCGGGTCGGCAGCCACCGTCGAGCAGACGAGGAGCATAGTGGCGAGAGCAATTGCAGGCATTGCAGTGGTGAACCTCAGTGCCGTTCGGTCAGCGTGACGCGCAGACCTCGCTCGGGGATCAGAAAGAAACCGCGTGGAACCGCGCGCGCATGAGGCATTCGCGTGTGCAGCCGCGCACGCCATAGCACGGTCGTGATGACCGTCTTCATCTCGAACAGCGCGAAGTGCATGCCGAGGCACCGCCGCATCCCGCCGCCAAACGGGGCCCAGGCGTACGGGTCGATGACACGCTTGCCGAGGAAGCGATCCGGCTTGAATTCCGTGGGATCGGGATAGAGATCCGGGCGCCGATGCAGCAGGTAGACGGCGTTCGCCAGGATGACCCCGGCGGGAATCGCATAGCCGCCGATTTCGAACGGACGCATCACGACACGCGCGCCGGCCGCCGGCATGATGGGCCGTGCTCGCAGGCTTTCCTTCACGAACGCGTCGAGGTACTCGAGCCGCGCAAGGTGATCGGCCTCAATCGGTTTTCGCCCGGCGACGAACGAGAGCTCGGCACGAACCCGTGCCTCGACGTCTGGCAGCGAGAGCAGACGTTCGAACGCCCACGCGAGCGCCGTACCGGTGGTTTCGTGGCCGGCCATCAGCATCACTACGAGCTCGTCACGCACTTCCCGGTCAGTGAGCGTCGATCCATCTTCGGCGTTGGACTGCAGCAGGAGCGACAGGATGTCGTGACGCTGTGCCGTGTCGGCCGCGGCCCGACGCCGGCGAATCGCCGAAAGGATCGCGCCGTCCGCCCGGCGGATGATTTTGAGCACCCGGCCCCAGGGACTCCACGGCCCGAGATCGCGTTGAAGCGGCGGCGCGAGCAGTAACGACGACCCGACGACCTTGTTGGCGAGATCGGTCAGCGCCTCCACCAGCTCGTGGTCCTCTTCGTTGCCCTGCTCAGGAACGACGCCGAAAACGGCACGGATGATCACCTGCAGCGTGATCGACTGCGTCTCACGGTGGAGTGCGAATTCGGCGCCCGGGCGCCAGGTATCGATCACGTCGGATGTAATCTGGCGGATCTGCTCGAAGTACACCCGCATGCGGTCGCCATGGAACTGCGGCAGCATCAACTGTCGTCGTTGCAGATGCGACCGCTCGTCCATGGTCAGGACCGAGGCCGGACCGGCGACCGGACCAAAGATGCTGAAGTTCGCCTCACCAGCATGCATTGCATCCGGCGGCGCGGTGAACATCGCCTTGACCAATGATGGCGACGAAAGCATCACCCACGGACGCGACCCGAGCAGTCGTAGCGTGAAGATCTCACCGAACTTCGCGGCGCAGTCATCGAGCAACGCGAGCGGATTCTGGGTGTAGCGATACGTCTGGACGATCGACGAGCTGGCGGGGCCTGGCGGCAGCGCTGTGGCGACATCGGCATCCGAGCGAACGACCTGGTGCGTGGAAGCGGCTGGCACGGTAGACATATAAAACCTTGAAACGTTCATTCTTGAATTTACGAATATTCGCCGACGGAAGTCGTAAGCGCGGGGTTAGGATTCGGTGAGCTTCGGCTAACATAAGCGGCTTACCCGCCTCCGTTTGCCACGGCATGTCGGCAGAACGCTGTTTTTCGTTCGAAGGTTTTCAGCTCGACCTTGGAAGCGGCCGTCTTTCCGGGAATGCCGGACCGATCCCCATCGCCCCCAAGGCGCTCGCGGTGCTCGAATATCTTGCCGCGCGGCCAGGACAGCTCATCAGTAAAGACGAGCTGCTCGGCGCCGTCTGGCCAGGTGTGTTTCTCGGCGACAGCGCCCTGAAGGTGTGCATCAGCGAAATCCGGCGAGCGCTGGGAGACGACGCGAAGAGTCCCCGCATCATCGAGACGGCACACCGGCGCGGATACCGTTTCATCGCCGCGGTCAGTGACGCGCCGTCTCTGAATGCGCCCGCCCCGGGACCGTCCTACACGCCCGAACCTCCCGCGCTCCCAGTCCACTACGCGCGCAGTGGCGACGTCAACGTCGCTTATCAGGTCCTGGGCAGCGGCCCTATCGACCTGGTCTTCGTAATGGGATGGGTGTCGCACCTCGAATATTTCTGGAGGGAGCCGTCGTTTGCGCGATTTCTCCGACGGCTGGCTGGCTTCGCGCGGTTGATTCTCTTCGACAAGCGCGGGACAGGCCTGTCGGATCGTGTGGCACATCTGCCTACGCTCGAGGAGCGCATGGACGACGTGCGCGCCGTCATGAATGCCGTGGGCTCCAGGCGAGCCGCCCTGCTCGGCGTCTCGGAGGGCGGGCCGATGTGCAGCCTTTTCGCGGCCACGCATCCCGACAAAACCGAAGCGCTCATCATGGTCGGCACCTACGCGCGGCGCCTGTGGGCGCCCGACTATCCCTGGGCGCCGACACCGGACGAGCGCGAGACATTCTGCCGCGAGATTCTCGATCATTGGGGCGGGCCGGTTGGCATCGAAGCGAGAGCACCAAGCGCCGCCGGCGATCGCGCCTTTCGCGACTGGTGGGCGACTTATCTACGCATGGGGGCCAGCCCGGCCGCGGCCGTGGCCCTGACGCGCATGAACGCGCAGATCGACGTCCGGCATGTGTTGCCGACGATTCAGGTACCGACGCTGGTCATGCATCGCGCCGGCGATCGGACTCTTCGCGTCGAGGAGGGGCGCTACGTCGCCAGCCTCATTCCCGGCGCGCATTTCGTCGAGCTTCCCGGCGACGACCATCTCCCCTTCGTCGGCGACCAGGATGGCCTGCTCGATCGGATCGAGCGCTTCCTGACGGAAACACGCACTCGCGCCGAAGCCCGCCAGGTACTCGCGACAATTCTCTGCGTGACGATGTGCGATGCGACGTCGCAGACAGCACCAGCCCCTGAGCTCGATCGCCTTCACGCCATCGTCGCGGAGGAGACCCAGCGCTTCAGCGGCACCGATACCCAGCGTGATGGCGTGCACATTTTCGCGGCGTTCGATGGTCCAGCGCGGGCAATCCGGTGTGGACAGGCGATCGCCGAGCGTGCACATCGCGCGGGCCTGTCGCCGACGATCGGCTTGCATACGGGCGAGCGTGATCGCCTCGAAGGTCCCGCGCAGGGACTCGTCGCGTCCATCGCCTCACGCGTCGCGTCTCTCGGTCAGCCCGGCGACGTGCTCGTGTCACGCACGGTCGTGGACCTCGTCGCCGGCTCCCGCCTCGAGTTCGCCGATCGCGGCATGCACGCGCTCGCCGACGGGGAGAAGCCGCGCCGCGTCTTCGCCGTCGGAGCGGCTCCTCCCTGAATCTTCACGTGTTCCTAACCGAACACACATGAATCCGTGGCTGGCAGATCGGTAACGTTCGTGATGATGGACGACTTCATTTTCGGGGAACCGAGAATCGGTCAGTAAGCCGTCCGGAATCGAACCGCGCACGTCCCGCGATCGAACAACACGGCGTCGTGTCGAGTCCGTCCAGTGACGTCTATCCGACGTCTTGTCAGGGCGCTTGAACATTGGAATCATTGGCATACTGATTGCCTCGCCCGCGGCAGGCCGTAAGGAGGGCACGCATGCGACGCTCGACGCGACTCCGTTCCAGGATCAGCCATGCCACGGTCGCGCGATGCGCCGTGGTGACGGCATGCGTGTTGGCGACCGCTGCGGTTGCGGCGCGTCACGCAACGCCGTCACTGGCAACGAATGATGCGAATCAGGCGAGTTCGCCGGCATCCGCGACACAGCCCGCGCTGGCGTCGCACGACTGGCTGCTCTGGGGCGGTCCGAATCGCGATTTCAAATCCCCCGCCAGCGGGCTGATGGAATCGTGGCCGTCGGCGGGGCCGCGAAAACTGTGGTCCCGCCCGCTCGGCGAAGGCTATTCGCCGGTTGCCGTCGAAGGCAACCGGATCTACACGGCATATAACGGCGGCCGGTCGTCAATCGTCGGCGCTCTTCTCGGCCGCCGCATCGTGATCGCTGCGCTCGACGCAAACACCGGACAGACCGTCTGGGAACACGTCTACAACTCATCGTTCCGCAATGCAGGATCTGAGCTGGGCGACGGCCCATATGCGATGCCGCAAGTGATTGCCAGTCGGCTGGTCAGCGTCGATGGGGTGGGGGTGATGTACTCGCTCGACAAGAAGACAGGCGCACCGGCGTGGTCGCACGATCTCTATGGCGAGTTCGATGGATCGTCGATGCAGTTCGGATACTCGAGTCACGCCTTGCCCTATAAGGGCACGCTCATCGCGATGGTCGGTGGGCCACGCGCGGCGCTCGTCTCGGTGAAGCAGTCCGACGGACGCGTCGTGTGGGCACGTCACAATTTCCCGAACTCGCATTCGTCGCCACTGCTGATCAACGTCAACGGACAGGACCAGGTCGTTGCACTCATGGGTCAGCAGGTAGTGGCCGTCGAGCCCACCACCGGCGCGCTGCTGTGGCAGCATCCTCACCCGACTCAGTACGATCTGGCGATCAGCACACCGGTCTGGGGGTCCGACAACATTCTCGTCGTGTCCTCTTCGTACGAGGGCGGCATGCGGGCGCTGCACGTCACGCAGACGGGCGGCAAGACCACGGTCAAGCAGCTGTGGCACAACCCGCGTGTCCGAGTGCATTTCGGGTCGATCATCCGAGTCGACAACACGCTGTATGCCTCGAGCGGCCACGATGGGCCGGCGCCGATCACCGCGGTGGACGTCAAGACGGGCAACATCCTGTGGCAGTCCGGCCGTGAGTTCGCGAAGTCGCAGCTGCTGCTCGCCGACGGCAAGCTGATAGTGCTGGATCAGGAAGGCGTTCTCGCGCTGGCAATCGCCTCACGAGAGGGTCTGAAGGTGCTGTCGAAAGTGCAAATGCTCGAACGGCTCGCGTGGACGCCGCCAACGCTCGTCGGCACTCGTCTCTACCTTCGCGATCGAAAAAATCTGATGGCATTGGATCTCGGCCGCTGAGCGGTAGGCGAATCAGACGAATAGCAGGCAGGCTTGTCAGTCAAGCTCAGCTGCTGTAGGCTAACGCACGGATGAGGTCCCCCCGTGCGACTCCGATACCTTGCGCTTGCTGGCGCCACCAGCCTGGCGGCGACGCTCCTCGCTCAAACCAATGACATCCCCCGCGTGCCACAGGGTCTGCGCGCGCGCGCGGCCAGTGGCGAGCGCATTCCCGTCATCGTTCAGCTGAACACCGAAGTGGACGTTCCGATCGCGTCGTTGGATCAGACGACGCGAGCGCCGGCCATCCGGCGCGTCCAGGAACGCGTCCTGCTTCGCACGCCCGGCGTCGGGCGCGTCAAGCGCTTGAAGAACCTGCCGGTTGTCGCGATCGAAGCCGATGCGCAAACGCTTGCGCAGCTGGAGGCCGACCCGGACGTCGTGAGTGTGCAACTCGACGAGCTACGGCACCTCTCGCTCACTACCAGCGTGCCTTTGATCGGCGCGCCGACCGCATGGGGCCTCGGCGCGTCAGGAAAGGGATGGTCCATCGCGGTGGTCGACACAGGAGTCGACCAATCCCATCCATTTCTTGCAGGCAAAGTGGTGTCCGAGGCGTGTTACTCGACGACGGACGGAACCTTCGCGGAATCCGCCTGCCCGGGCGGGACGGACGGAACGTCGTTCGGCGCGGGCGGGCCGTGCGCGGCCTCGGTCGCGGGGTGTGACCACGGCACGCATGTCGCCGGCATCGCGGCGGGGCACAGCGGCTCGTTGTCCGGCGTGGCGAAAGACGCGACCATCATTGCTATCAAGGTGGTCTCCGTCATCTGGTCCGCGGACTTCTGTTTTCCAGAACCGACTCCGTGCGCCGGCGCCAACGACTCGGACATTCTTGCCGGGCTGGACCGCGTCTACGGGCTACGATCCCAGTTCGACATCGCTGCGGTGAACTTGAGCCTTACCGGCGGCGCCTATAGCGGAACCTGCGACCTGGCGCTCCCCGCATACAAGTCGGCGATTGATCTGCTGCGCAGCGCCGGCATTCCCACGGTGGTTCCGTCAGGTAACGACGGCGCGACCCACTCGATGGGCGCGCCGGCGTGCGTGTCCACGGCCATCAGCGTCGGCGCGACGACGAAGAGCGACAGGATCGCCTCGTACACCAATCGCAGTTCGGCGCTCAAACTGCTCGCGCCGGGATCGTCCATCTACTCGTCGGTGCCGGGCGGTGGCTTCGCGACGTTCAGCGGAACTTCCATGGCGGCGCCGCACGTGGCAGGGGCATGGGCGCTGATGAGAAGCCGTCGGCCGCAAGCGTCTGTGAGCGACGTGTTGAACGCCCTGACAACCACCGGACTGGGGATCGTCGATCCGGCGACCGGCACGACACGCCGGCGCATCAAGGTCGATGCCGCGGTGAAGAAGCTGCCGCCCGGCTCACCGCTCATCACCGGTCTGACAGCGGATCCGGCGTCTCCACAGCCCGCAAACGATGTGATCACGTGGACGGCACGCGCGGTCGGCGGAACCACAGCGCTCGAGTACAAATTCTGGTTGTATTCGGCCCAATCAGCCTCATGGAGCGTCCTGCGAGAGTACTCGACGTCGAGGTCGGTCGCATGGATACCCACGGCGACCGGCACCTACAACGTGCAGGTCTGGGTGCGAACCGTGGGCTCGAACGTGAGCTATCAGACTTGGAAGGCGTCCGGACCTTTCTCGATCGTCGAGGCGCCGGTGTCGGTCGCGAGCTTCACGCCTGATCGCCCTTCGCCACTGTTCCCGAACGTGCCCACGACCTGGACGGTCCGCGCGCGAGGCGGAAGCGGCCCGCTGGAGTACAAGTTCTGGCGCCAGGATCTCGGAACGGCGGCCTGGGGGGTTGTGCAGGAATACGGCAGCGCGAAAACATTCACTTGGACGCCGGCCCTCGGCGAGACGGGCAACTATCGATTGCAGGTCTGGGTGCGCAGCGCTGGATCGGGACAGCCGCACGAGGCAGTCATGAACAGTGGTGCGTTCGCACTGCTAGGACCGTCCTACGTCATTCTGAACAGCGAACCGGGTGATGGGATCGGTCAGGGCCAACGGATCATTCATGGAGCTTTCGATGGGACTGCCGGATTGCAGCAATTTCCGAGTTTCGGGTCGGCCGGCGAAAATGTAAACACACGCTACGTTGGCGAGGCCTTCTCGTACTGGTGGTATCTGAACTTCGGGGCAAAAGCCGGGTCGTCGCTTGCCCCTGGCGTTTACGAGCAGGCGACCCGTTTTCCCTTCAACTCGACGGGGCCTGGGCTCTCGGTCTCGGGCGAGGGACGCGAATGCAACCAACTGACCGGCCGATTCGTCATCGTCGATCTGGCCCGCGACGTGTCGAACGCGATCACAAGGTTTGCAGCGGACTTCGAGCAACGCTGTGAAAACGCTCAGCCAGCCCTTCGCGGCTCGGTTCGCTACAATTCACAGGTGCCGCCATCAGACGGCCCCGTCGTCATCAAGAGCTTCGCCGCGAACGCTACATTGCCTCCCACTTTCGGCAGTGCGGTGACATGGACCGCGGTGGCCACTGGCGGCGGACCGCCGCTCCGCTACAAGTTCTGGCTCCATTCATCGTTGACCGGTTCGTGGTCGTTGCTTCAGGACGGGCCTTCGAAGACTGTCACCTGGACACCCGCGCAGGCCGGCACCTACAAGCTGCAGGTCTGGGTAACGAGCACGAACTCGATGGCGGGCTACGAAGCATGGGCCGGAACATCCGCGTTCACCGTGGCCACGGTGCCCGTACAGGTTACGGGGTTCACCGCCGATGCGCCTTTTCCGGTCGTCGCCAATACGCTGGTCACCTGGACCGCAACGGCAACCGGCGGCACGGGGAACTTGGAATATCAATTCTGGCGGTACAACGGCACGACTCAGTCGTGGACGCTCGCCCAGGCTTACAGTCCAGTGAACACCTTCAGCTGGCAGCCGACGAACAGCGATCTGGGCACGTATGGACTTCAGGTCTGGGTGCGCTCCGTAGGATCCGGTGTTGCCTGGGAGGCGTGGCGAAACAGCGGTAATTTCACCGTGGTCGCCGGACCTTGATCTGACCCGAGTGACCGCCAATGACTCGAGTGACCCGATTCGACTCGAGCGACCCGTGATTTGAGCGACCACGAGGTTTACACTGTGCCTCATGCCGCTCATTTCACGTCACGAATTCCTGCAGCGCACGGCCATGGCTGGCGCCGCATATCTCCTCTCGTCGGTCGAAGGCTTCGCCATCGCACAGCAGAAGAAGGTACGGGTCGGAGTGATCGGCTGCGGCAGTGTTTCGACTCAGTACTTCCCGCACTTAGCGAAATCCCCCTACGTCGAGCTCGTCAGCGCCTGCGACATCATCTACGAGCGGGCACAGAAGCGCGCGACCGAGTACAACGTCCCAAATACCTTTCCAGATATCGACAAGATGCTGGCCGGGCCGCCCTTCGATCTCATGGTCACGTTGACCGACATGCAGGAGCACGGCCGCCTCAACAAGCAGGCATTGAATGCCGGCCGGCATGTCTGGAGTGAAAAACCGCTGGCCAATACTTACAAAGAAGGCAAGGAACTGCTCGAGCTGGCAAAAGCCAAGAGGCTTCGCGTCTGGGGCGCCCCTGCCGTCGTCAACAGCCCGCAGTTCGCATTCATGTCGAAAACAATTCGCGAGGGAAAGCTCGGCAGGATCGCCAGCGCTCACGCCCATTACGGACATACCGGCCCGACGTGGTCGGCATTCTTCTATGAGAAAGGTGGCGGCAGCCTGCCCGATCTCGGCGTTTACAACCTGGCCACGCTGACCGGCCTGCTGGGCCCGGCCAAAGCGGTGATGGCCATGACGAGCATCGTCACCCCCGAGCGCACGGTGGATAACAAAGGACGAATCAAGGTCGAGGCCGAAGACAACGCCATGGTGATCATGGATCACGGAAACGGCGTGATGTCACACGTGCAATGCGGCTTCAATTACTTCGATCCTTATGGGCACCAGGGCAAAGGACAGGACCAGCACACCATCACCATTTGGGGAACGCAGGGCAACATGGGACTGGTGGGCTACGACTGGGCGCCCTTTGGCGTGGACCTGGCCACTCAGGATCACGAAACACCGGAGCGATTCGTGCCGGACCCTGGTGCCTACGTGTGGCAGCAAGGGGCGAGCGTGATTGCGGAATCACTCGCGACAGGCACTGAGCCGTTGATTGCAGCTGAGCATGCATTGCATGTGCTTGAGATCATCGAAGCGGCGAGAACCTCAGGTCAAAACGGTCGCAAGGTACCGCTCGTCTCGACTTTCAAGTGGCCAGTCGTGTCAGCTACGTTGACAATCCCAAAGATCCACGCCTAAAATTTTTTGCGCGCGTGGCGCCTCGAAAATAGACACGCAGCGACGCTCGATCCTTCCCCCACACGCCGGGCGTCTTGCCCAGCGGCGTGTCAGAACCTAGCTCTGCCGGCCCCACGCTTTGCCATGCGTCTTTCTCGAAGGTGGGGTCCCGATGTCAGTCACATTCAGTCTGCGCAATTCCATTGCGGCGCTCGCGCTGTTGTGCGTGAGCCTCGCAGCGATACCAGCCAGTGCGCAATATCGCGCCAGCCTTCAGGGCACCGTGACCGATCCGCAAAAGGCCGTCGTGCCTGGCGCCACCGTCACGCTGACGGACAAGGAAACCAATCGAACACTTGAAACGGTCACAAACGAAGCCGGCGTCTACGTGTTCAACGCGCTTGCCGCGCGGACCTACACGCTGTCCGTCGAGCTGGCGGGCTTCAAGAAGAACGTGCTCGACGACGTGAAGATCATCGCCGAGCAGTCGAACGCGCTGAACGTGGAGCTCGAGCTCGGGCAGACGAACGAGGTCGTCACCGTCGGCGCCGCGGCGCCGCTGATCGATACGGCGACCGGCAACATCAGCGGCACGATCACCGCCCAGCACCTTCAGACGCTGCCGTCGTTCGGACGCGATCCCTTACAGCTTCTGCAGCTGGCGCCCGGCGCGTTCGGCGACGGCGCGCGCGCGGCCGGTGGCGGCACGCAGAACCTGCCTGCGACGACCATTGGCGGCGGCGCAGCAGCGGCATCTTCGCGACTCGAAAATGGCGGGCAGATCGTCGCCAACGGCGCACGAACCGCCGAGAACAACTACCAGATCGACGGCGTCGGCGTGACCAGCGTCTCCTGGGGCGGTACGACGGTGATCACGCCGAACGAGGATTCGATCAAGGAGATCAAGGTCGTCACGAACAATTACGACGCCGAGAATGGCCGGTATCGCGGAGCGCAGGTCCAGATGATTTCGCAGAACGGCACCAACCAGCTGCACGGCAGCGCGTTTTTCAAGTGGGACCGGCCCGGGCTGAATGCCTTCCAGAAGTACAACGGCTATGGGAAAGCGGTGCAAAAGAACACCTCCGAGCTTCAACGACTTCGGTGGAACGGTGGGCGGCCCAATTCTCAAGGACAAACTCTTCGGGTTCTTCTCGTACGAAACGATTCGCCGCCCAGAGTCGGACAATCCGGTTCAGGGCTGGTACCAGACGCCGCAATACATGGCGACCGCGGCGCCGGCCGGCAGTGCCGCCGAACGGTTCCTGACCTTCCCCGGATCATCTCCGACCGCCGGCACCGTGCTCATGGGCGCGGGCGACGGCCACGCGTGCGGTGATATCGGTCTCGATCCAGGGCGTCAACTGCAACTTCATCCCGGGGCAGGGCCTCGACGTCGGGCGGCCGCTTACACTGCCGCTCGGCACGCACGATCCGTCGTTCGCCGGACAGTTCGCTCCCGGCCTTGGCGGCGACGGCACCGGCAGTCCCGCGAATCTCGACGGCGTGCCGGACATGCTCTGGCTCGTCGACCGGCAATCCCACTAAGAGCACGGCAGTCACAGTACAACGTGCGCGTCGACTTCAACGCCACGGCCAAGGACCTGCTCGCCTTCAGCATGTATCGCGTCCCGCAGAGCAGCGATTCGTTCAACGGCTCGACGCGCGAGATGAACGCATTCCATCACACCCAGGTCAACGAGGCCGAGACCATTCTGTGGAACCGTGTCTTCTCGCGGCGTCGCTCCTGAACGAGGCGCGGGCCAACGCTGCAGGCTGGCGCTGGCGAGATCTGGACAACAACCCGGATGGCCCGTGGGGTCTGCCGACCGTCTACATTCAGGACGTGAACGGAAGCAGCACGATCGGCACGATTCAACCGAACAATCATCTCGACTTCGGCATCGGCGCGCCGGGTCTGTTCGATCAGTGGACGTTCGGCTTCAAGGACACGCTCACGAAAGTGTGCAAGAGCCACACGATCAAGATGGGCGGCGAGGTCACGCGGATGCGGTTCGTCGACACCGTCCCCATGGTCGGCGCGGCCCTCCTACTACTTCAACAACATGTGGGACTTCCTGAACGATGCGCCGACCGGCCGAAAACGCGTCCTTCGATCCGTTGACCGGCGTGCCGACCGACTTCCGCAAGGATACGCGGCAGACACTCGCGGGCATCTTCGTCCAGGACGATTTCCGCGTCAGGTCGAACCTGACGCTCACGCTCGGCCTCCGCTGGTCTGTACTTCGGATCGATTTCGGAGAACAGCGACGATCTCAGCTCGGTCGTGCTCGGAGACGGGCAACGCCGCGCTGACCGGACTCTCGCTGCGGCTGGGCGGCAAGCTCTACGACGTGAGCAAGACGGACTTCGGGCCGCAGGTCGGCTTCGCGTGGAGCCCGTCGCGGTTCAACGAGCGGCTCGTGATCCGCGGCGGCGCAGGCATCGCTTATAACGGCCTCGATCAGGCCATCTCGCTGAACGGCCGAGGCAACGCGCCCTTCCTGTCGACGCGCCGGCAATCTGACCGGCAGTCAGATCGTCTACGGCGTGAACAGCTTCCCGTCGGACGTCAATTCGTTCTCGGGCTACGGGTCGAATCCGGCAACGATCGCGAATTTCGATCCGAACACGAACCTGCCCGTCCCGGGGCCGAACTTCGCGCAGATCTGCCTTGACGGGATATCCCGGCGGATTGGCCGACGACACGGGCTGTCCAGTACTCCGCCGAAGCCGAGTACGACCTCGGGCAACCAATGGGTCGCCTCGCTCGGCTACCAGGGCAGCACGACGCGCCACCTGACCATTCAGCGGAACCTGAATCGGGTGCTCGCCGCCCAGGGCGTGCCGCTCAACCCGGTCGTGAACAATCTGGAGTACTACTCGAACGACGGCAACGCCGAGCTTCAACGCGCTCCTCGCCGGCATCCGCCACCGTTTCAGCAACTCGTTCGAAGTGACCGGCCAGTATCGGCTCAGCCGAAGCATGGACGACGGGTCGAACAATTTTGCCCAGGACGCGTACTCGTACGACCCCGAGCGAAGCCTGGGGTCCCTCGGACTACGACGCCACGCACATGTTCAAGGCTGTGGGGCGTCTGGTCGCCGACGATCTTCAAGGACGGGGGATGGCTCGAGAAGACGCTCGGCGGGTGGACGATCAGCGGCATCTTCAACGCGCATTCGGGGTTCCCCTTGACGCCGGTCTACTCGGGACATCGGCTGCGGCGTGATCTACGCGGGCAGCGGCGGCAACTGCGATCTGCGTCCTGCGGCCTATCTTGGCGGCGCGCTCGAGGAGTTCGGCGACGATGCCTTCAAGCGGCCGGGCGGCAATTTCCCCGGAGGAGGCTCGGCGTTCTTCACGCCGCCGGAGCGCGTCGAAGGGCCCGCCGTTCGACCTCGTCGCCTCGGGAGCGGTGCCGGCGGGGCCGGTGCCCGGGCGCCCGGTATCGAGCGGAATTCGTTCCGCGGGCCGACGGTACTTCAACATCGACGCGACGTTGAGCAAAGGGTTTGGTCTGCCGACCGCGCCCGTGCTCGGCGACGCGCGCGAAGGTGGAGTTCCGGGCCAACTTCTTCAACCTGTTCAACCAGGTGAACCTGTTCAACGTGCAGAACAACATCCTCGATTCACACTTCGGCGAAGCGCAGGAGGGCCTCGCCGGACGCACGATCGAGATGCAGGTCAGGTTCAGTTTCTAGTCGTAAAGCGTGGAGGCGGGGCTTTAGCCCCGCCGTCCTTCAGCCGGCCGTCACTGTGGCGTGCTGGAGCCCTGATCGAGATCGAGGCGAGGGGGCTCGCTCCCCTCGCCCGATCCGGGCGGATGCGTTCCTCCCAGCCTGGCAAAGGCGGCACGCGCGCGGGCGGCATCCTTCGGCCGACCGGCTCGCGCATAGGCGCTGCCCAGCGAGAACTGAAACTGCGGCTCCGTGGGCACCATGCGAGCCGCGGTTTCGAGCTCCTGGATCGCCCGCGGAACGTCGCGCGCGTCGAGATACAAAAGACCCAGCAGATAATGTCCGAACGGGTAAGCTGGTTCGAGCGTGACGACCTCGCGCGCATACGGAATGCCCGACAGCGAATCCACCCTGTAGTACGCGGCAGCGATCTGCATCCGGGCCCGCGCGTGACGCGGCTGGTTCGCGATCTCTCGCTTGAACTCTTCGATTGCCGCGTCGGGATTCTCCAGCGCCAGCAGGAATCGGCCGAAGGCGTAGTGGATATTGGGAAAGGTCGGGAACTCCTGCGCCAGTGCCGCGTAATCGGCTTTCGCGGCGTCCCACTGCTGCCCCAACCGGTTTCGCTCGGCCCGTCCGGCGCGTACGACGATCGCGGAGTTTGCCGTTCCGGCTCCTGGCGCCTCATTCGGGCGAATCAGCAGAACGCTCAACCCCAATAGCGTGTCAAGTTCATCGTTCGCCACGCCCTGTTCGACGAGTGGTTTCGCAGCCTCGATCGCGTCGTCGTAACGCCCCTTGCGGAGCAGCAGCATCGCTTCGTGATAGTGCAGGACGCGAACGAGCTGCTCGTCGCTCTGGACGCCGAGGTCCTTGGCACGGCGGATGTGCGACAGCGCTCTGTCGTCGCGATTGAGCTGGTACTCGCACAGGGCGAGCATCAGCTGGGCCGTCCCGTTCTTGGGAGTGACGGCGAGAAGACGGCCGAACGCCCGTGCGGCCGGCGCATACGAGTCCTGGTCGTACAGGATCGTGCCGAGCGACCACCACCCTTCCGCCCACGTGGGGCGCTTCGCAAGGGCGCGCCGGTAGAGCGCCGTGGCGTCATCGAGTCGACCTGCGTCACGGGCGGCATCGGCCTGCGCCGAGAGCGACGCGAACGTCGGTTCGGCGGCCGGTGGCGTCTGCGCGCGGAGCCCGCCGCTGCAGGTAAGTCCGGCGATCACCATCGCCATGCGCAAGAGTAGACGCACATCACAAGATTACGCTGGCCGCTCGGGGACGTTCAAACGCAGCCGGAGCCTCCAGCAGCGCTGACGAATATGCCTTGACAGGAATATACCAATTGGGGCATATTCAGACCATGGTCGAAACATTCGCAGCGCTCGCCGAGCCCAATCGGTTTCGTATCGTCGAGCTGCTCCGGTCGGGCCCGCGTCCCGTCAACGCGATCGGGGAGCGCCTGCAGCTCACTCAGCCGCAGGTCTCGAAGCATCTGCGCGTGCTGAGGGATTACGGGCTGGTGGACGTGCAGCCGCGGGCGCAGCAACGGCTGTACGAGCTGCGTGCGCAGCCGCTTCGTCAGCTGCACCAGTGGATTGAACGATACCGCCAGCTGTGGGACGCGCGGTTCGAGGAACTCGACGATCTGATCGAGGAGCTCAAGAACAAGGAGGTATCCGATGGCCGCAGACGCAGGAAGAAGTGAGGCCGCCCTCATGAACCAGACCACGATGGATCTCGAAGGCGATCGCGAGATCGTCATCCGCCGGACGTTCAACGGGCCTGCCCGTATCGTCTTCGACGCCTGGACGAAGCCGGAGCTGGTGAGGCGCTGGTGGGCGCCGAAATCGCACAGGGTCTCGCTCGCGAGCTGTGACGCCGAGGTGCGGGTCGGCGGCCAGTATCGCTACGTCCTCGAGTTCGATTCGGGCAAGCGATTCGCCTTCTCCGGGAGGTACCTCGAGGTGACGCCGCCTTCGCGGCTGGTCTACACGGAGATCTTCGAACCGACCGCCGCCGGAACGCAGCCGGACGAGGAGGGGGTGGTCATCACCGTGACGTTCGAAGACCGTGATGGCAAAACCCACCTGGTGTCTCGATCCCTGTGTCCATCGAAGGAGGTCCGCGATACGATTCTGGCCTCGGGCATGGAGCACGGCATGCGCGAGACGATGGACCAGCTCGAGCAGCTCATCGCGTCGCTGCAGTAACCGGCGGGATCGGAGGAGGCATGGCGCGGAAGGTCGTCTATTGGGGCAGTACTGGCATCGTCAGCCTGATGCTGCTCCTGGCGCTCAGCTACCTGACTGGCAGCGAGCAGGTCGTGTCCGGCTTTGCCAAGGCTGGGTGGCCACAGCAGCTCCGCATCATCCTCGGCATCGCCAAGCCGGCAGCAGCGATTGTCTTGCTGCTGCCGCGCCTGGCGTTGGTGAAGGAGTGGGCGTACGCCGGCGCGACGTTCACCTGGATGATGGCGTTCATCTCGGCCTACTCGAACCATGAAGGCCCTCAGATTTGGATCGTGCCGCTCGTGCTGCTCGTGCTGCTCGGCGTCTCGTATGCCACCAGGCCACCGGCTCGGCGGCTGGCAGGCGTCCTATGAAAACGAAGGGGACCGCGCCGGCGAGCATTGACGAGTACATCGCTGGCTTTCCGCGGCCGGTGCAAGCCGTCCTGCGGCGCGTGCGAACCACCATCCGAAAGGCTCTGCCCGGAGCGCAGGAAACCATCTCCTACAGCATGCCCACCTTCAAGCTGAATGGCCGCAGCGTGATCTACTTCGCCGGCTGGAAGGAGCACTACTCGGTTTATCCGTCCAACCCGCGGCTGATTGCGGCGTTCAAGAAGGAGCTGGCCAACTACGAGTTCAACGACAAGGGCACGATCCGCTTTCCGCTGAGCGAGCCCGTGCCGGAGAAACTGCTCACGGGCATCGCGAAGTTCCGAGCCAAGGAAATCGAAGAGAAGCACCCGACTGCAAAAGCGGCACCGAAGCGTTAATCGCTCCAGGATGGAACACTTCTCCTCGAGCGAGATCGACACCGCAGTCACCCGCATCTTCGTGCGTCGATTCGGAATCGGACCGCCGCTGCTCCTGCTGCACGGATTTCCGCAGACGCACCTGATGTGGGCCGGCACTTCTTTCCGGAGGAGGCGCCCGAGGAGACAGCGCGGATTCTGACGCGATTCTTCGGCGGAACAGAGTGAGTCGGGGCGCGCGCGGTGCGCCCCCGACTCGGGTCGGAGATCAAGCCGTTGGTCAGGGCTTCTATGGCTTGAGCCGATAGGGCGCAACCGCACCCTCGCGTGTTGGCAAATAGATCACGTCCTCACGTGCACCGATCCCCTTGTAGACGGGAAAGCCATCGTACTGCCCGACTTGCTGGAATTGCGGCTCGTCGAACTTGACGGTCTGTCCGGCGCTAATCCACTTCTGATTCGCAAAAACAATCCAGACGCCGTCGTTACTCTCCGGAGCGCGGAGCGTCGTCATCGATGTGGGTGGCGGCGCGGCAACTGCGGTGAGCGCAGACGTTGTGTCGGCGTCGGTGCGTTCGTCCCTGCGCGCTTGAAATCCCTTGTCAGCCGATCGATCGAATACATGCTGCGGTGGGAATGGCAGCGTCGATGCTGGCACCGGCCCCGGATACCACAAGATCCCCCAGAGCGGCATGGCACCACCGATGTCGCGCAGGAGGGCCGCATGACTCGGTTTGTAGGGATCGAGCTTGCGCAGCTCCGAGAACGGCGTCTGGGCGACGAGCGTGTTGCCATAGTCTCTGAGCAGTGCGGCGTCGCTGGGCTTGTATGGATCGAGCCCGTACGGATGGTCGTCCGAGTCTTGCGTCTGTGCTGATGCTGTTACGACGCCAACCAGCGTGGCGATGATCAGCAACGCACCGCGACGAACGGCGACGCGTTGACGATGCCTTGACCGGGCGGATTCGATTCGATGCATGTTGACCGTCCTTCCGTCCTTTTATACATCGCTTCACACCCGCATCCCGCGCTGTCACCCGATGACGCCAGCGTCGAGCCGGCTCATCCATTGGAAGCCGTGCACGGGCGGGATCTCGCGCACGTAGAATGCCCTCACCCGTCTGATGTCCCTCGCTCAAGGCGCCCGCATTGGATCGTTCGAAATCGTGTCCGCCATTGGTGCGGGCGGCATGGGCGACGTCTATCGCGAACGCGATAGCCGGCTCGATCGAGAAATCGCGCTCAAAGAGTGCCTGCGACGGCATTGGGGACCCGCTCGTCGTACGCCGTCACGTGGGACGGCCAGCGATTCCTGTTCAACACGTGGGATATCGGTGAGGTGACGCCGATCTCGATGTTCGTGAACTGGCCCGCGACAGTGCCAGAACGGCAGTAACGGCCTGTTCGCATCGAGCGGGTGGGACGTTTCAGTCACGCACGGCCCTTCAGAAAGATCCGCAGCGCACTCGGAGGTTCACATGGCAAAAACGGTGCGAAAAACGCGCAAGAAGGGATCGAAACGAGCGAGGCCCGCGAGCCGGGTATCCACGCGGCGGATCGCGCGACCCCGGCCAGCTCGGGCGCGGCGCCGCGTTTCGGCCGCGCGTGCTGCACCGCGTGCCGCCGCCGAAACGCTTCAGGTAACGCTCGATCTGCGTGATGTCGCCGGCCGGGCGCTACGCGACCCCGAGGCGTTCTTCACCTTCCGCCGGCTGTCGGACAACCGGCAAATCGCGGACCAGCTGGAGCTCGAGCTGACCGGCACGGCCCCCGTGTTCGCCCTCCCGGTTGCAACCGGCGAAGTCGTGGTCTGCGAAATCGATCCGAAGCGTTTTCGATTCGTCAATTCGCCCGTGTTCTTCCGATCACCCGGTCCGCCGATCACGAAGCAAAGCCTGTTGTTTCGCGAGCCGAAGGAGTGGAGTCCACAGTTCACCCGCTGGAACGATCTGCCTGCGGCGTTCGCCGAGCTCAAACGCGTCCTCGTTGCGTCCCCGAACGTCACGCTGTTCAAGCGTTCGCAGACGATCGCCCCGCTGCTCGTCGAGTCTGCGTACGACGGCATGTCAGGCGGCGACGTGACGCTGGCGAAGACCTCCCTGCTCAATTCGTACTTCCGGCTGAATCGAACGGTGGAACCGGTGTCGGCCGACCGAAGCTGGTTCTCGTTCGTGCGGCGCGTCGTTGCGATCGGCCGTGAACGATTTCTCGCGTTCGTCGAACCGGACATGGAAGCCCTCGTCCGCGAGATTCACACGCACATCGACCAGTTCCGCGCCGACTACGAGCGGACGCCCGCCGAAAACCATCGCGGCAACGTCCCGACTATCCTGCAAGGCCGCATCAGCAGCATGATCAGCATCAAATCCACACACAGCAAAAGCAACTTTCAACTCACGCTGACACACCTGACGGGACCGGACGAGGTGCTGCTCGACACCGACATCGATGAAAACGGGGACCTCCTTGCCCATTTTCTCGATCTTTTCAAGCACAAGATCACCGGTGGCACGCACCCGCACGACATTCACGAGCTGCTGGTGCATCAGGAAGGCCAGACAGCGGGATTCGATCTCGGATACCGGCTCGTGTAGATCCGCACTCGCACGGAAGACCGCACGATCTCCTGGCAGAGGGATGAGTCGAGGAGGTGACATGCCTACAGAGGTGAAACTTCAGAACGGCGAACAGTTTCGCCAGCTGATCTCGGACAAGCCTTTGGGTGACCCGGCCATCGGCCCCGACATGCCGGGCGCGACGATCCTGGCGGGCCAGTCGTTCGGCGGCGACGTACTGTCCGTCAACGTGCACGGCTCCCTCGGTCTGCGCGCATTCAACTCGCCCGACGACGCGGACGAAGACGGCATCCTGGGCGCGCCCGCCGACCCGCCTCCCCTCGACGGGTTGCCACCCCAAATCGAGCTGGCGACCGACTCGGCGTACCTGAAGTATCGCGCGGCGGCCGGGATCAAGGCGGCGGCGACCGGAAGGGCTCTTGCCGATCTCGGCTTCGCGATCGACGCGGAGATTGGCCTCGTGCTCGCCGACTATCACCGTCATCCTCGGACGGTGCCGACTCGCGACGCCGTCCTCCACGACATTACCCGCCTGCGAACTTCGCTGCGGCTCGACGACGTGATCGGGCTCGACACGGGCGAGGCGGTGTCGCAGCAAGTGGTGGGCCGGCTGACTGCGACCGTGGAAGTGTCGTGGTCCGATGTCTTCATGGGTCCGATCGCGCCGATCTCCGGGCTCGCGGGCCCTGGCACTGCTCTCCTGGTCAAGGTCTCCGCCGGCGCATCGATCAAGGCGTCGGTAAGCATCAGCGACGACTTTCTGCTCGTCTTCTCACGTGTGAGCCAGACCCGGTGGCGGGTTGGCCTGCGCAAGGCCCGCACCCGCGAGGCGGCGCTCGGACTGGATCTCGGCGTCTCGGTCGAGTTCGCGAATCCCGAACAGATAGAAGGCATCCTCGACGCGGTGCTCGAAGGCGTCCTGGGCGACACAGTCGGCAAGGTTGACGAAATCCTGGCCAAGGCCTCGCTCGAGTCGCTCTCGCCGGCGCAACGCAAAATCGCCGACTTCCTCATCGACCGGCTCGGGCTCGATCGGGTGACCTCCACCCTTGACACGATTCGCACCAAGATCGCGGAGATCCGCAACCGGATCGAACAAACCATCGAGGAGGTCGCCAGGGCCAAAGTGACCCTGGGGTTCGCCTACGAGTACCGCCGGATCCGGCAGGACACCACGATCGCGCAATGCACCGTCAGCCTCGAGGGCCTGAAGAAACATCACCAGAGCCTCATTCGCGGACGGTTCGACGATCTCTTTGTCGAAGCGGCGAATCAAAGCGGCGGCTCGAAGCTCGAGCATTACCTCTACCAGACGACGATCCGAAGCGAACACAGCTGGGGGTTCACGCTCTCGATTGGCAAGTGGCTCACCGTCGGCGGTCGCGACCGAAAGACGTTGACGCGCGTCGACCGGCGCAGCGCCGTCGGCACGGTTCAGCGGTCGTTCGTCGGCACGCGAGGCTACCGCGAAGTCGACGATGCGCAGGATCGCTGGAGCGCCGATCTCTCAGCGTCCATGCCCGGATACTCACGTGCCGCTGTGCCGCTCGTGTCCGAGTTCGAGACAGGCGTGGCACTCAACTGGTTTGAGAGTGCCAAGAAGCTGGACGACGACAGGTTGTCGCAGTGGCTCGATCTAGGAGTGCTATGGGGCGCGCTCGTCGAAAGCGACATCGCACGGCTCCGCGATACGCTCGCCGCCGGCCTCAAGAAACCGTGTGCCGTCGTCGCTCAGATCGCCTTTCCTCATCAGGCGTTCGCGATCATGCGAACGCGAGTGGCCGCAGCCAACGTCAAGGAGTTCGGCGCGTATCTGGGCGCGGCGATGCCGTGGTCCCGCGAACCCGGCCGTCACTCGGCATTGCTCCGTCGGAAGCTTTATGCACCTCTGTGGGAGACGTATCTCGCGAACCCGGACAACGACGGTCGAAGCGGACGCGATTTCGCGTCAACCGCACGAAAGCATCTGACGACTCAGGGGTTCGAGAATCTCGGCAACATGGAGCAGCTCTACGCAGGGACCATGCTTCCCCACGACGGGAACGTGTTCTGTGGGCTCATCGATCTCAATCCGCACACGTTCCAGAACTGTCGCGACTTCTTCAACGGCGTCAAGCGTCTCCACATGGACGTCCTGAGCGTCGCTCCAGACAACGGCGCGATTGCGCGGGTCTTCGAGGAGATGGAGAACCTCTGGCGCCAGAGCCACCACGTGCGGGCCGTCGGCGCCTATCTTCTCGACATCGCGCGAACGACCGCCGTCCTCAAACACGTCAGCCGGTCGCTGGCGATTACGGTTGGCGCAGGGACGTCGAACGAACAGGTGATGGTCATCGCGAGCTAGTCCACATCTTCACGCGAGGCAAGTCATGGCGACCAATCTGCGGACGCAAGCGGGGCCCTGGTGCGGCGGGCTCACGGATACCTCTGTTCAGATCCGGGCAAGCGTGTTGCGATCCGTCGCCACCGCTCGGGTCATCATCGCGGAAGATGCAAATCTGACCGTGAACAAGATCGCCTTTTCGGCGACGAGCCTGTGGTCGGATCCGGAGCGGAAGTACCGACACCGCATCGCCACGTTCAATCCGCACGGGCTACAGCCGAACACCGATCACTTCTTTCGGCTGGAGCTCGATGGCGACACCACGAAGGCACTCCCTGGACGCTTCCGCACGGCGCCCGCAGTGAACACTGGGTCGGGGTTCAAGTTTGCCCTGAGCGGCTGCGCCAAGCCGCGGTTTCTCTTCGGCGGCGTTCGGCCGGAGGCGTACAAGGCCATCGCCGCCATGGACGACCTCCTGTTCTTCTTCCATCTCGGCGACTTCCACTACCAGAACATTGACGATGAAGCGATCGAGCCGCGGCTCGAAGCCTACGACGAGACGCTGCGGCGCGACGGCGTCGGCGATCTATTTCGCGGGTTGCCGATTGCCTATTGCTGGGACGACCACGACTTTCTGGGCAACAACGCTGCGGGCGGCGATGCCGCGCACGCCGTGAAGCGCCGCTTTGCCAGAGACGCGTACGACCTCTATGTGCCCCACTACCCGCTGGCGTCCAGCACCGAAGGGATCTACCAGTCGTTCCAGATCGGACGGGTGCTCTTCATCCTCGCCGACAGTCGTTATGCGAAATCACCGTCGGCCGGCTCCGGCACGAGCGGCAAGACGGTACTCGGGGTTAATCAGAAGGCGTGGCTCAAGAGCGAGTTGCTGCGCGGCAAGGATCTCGATCTCATCGTGTGGGCCAGCTCGATTCCGTGGATTGGCCCTGACGAAGCGGGAGAGGACTTCTGGGCGGGGTACGCCACGGAACGGGCCGAGCTGTCCCAGCATCTGGTCGATCACCAGATCCGGAACGTCTGCATGATCAGCGCCGACGCGCACATGCTCGCAATCGACGATGGCAGCCACAGCGGTTACGCGCGGGAGGGCCGCGGCGGATTTCCGGTGTTCCAGGCCGCTGCGCTCGAAAGCGCGGAGTCAGAGAAGGGCGGCCCATATTCGATTGGCAACGAGGACGGCACCGTCGGGCCTGGCCTCGCTGGCCGGCGGCAGTTTGGCGTATTCGAGGTTGCCTACGATGGCGCAAATGGCTCCCCGCGCGTCAAGTGGACAGGTTTTCGCGCCGAGGAAGATACGACCGCGGTGACGCCGCTGATTCGCTACGAGTTCCCGGCTCGCCAGACGTTTGCCGGATTCTCGAACCCATGACGCTCGACGGAGGGAGGGAGGCATGCGCAAACCACGCCCGACACCTGACCCCAAATTTGTGTTCGATCCGGCGTCCGATACCGCCTACGTCCATTTCGACGGTCACCAAACCGCGCCCTTCGACCCGAAAGCCGCATCGATGACCCGGGCCAATGCGTGGTGGCTCGCCGAGTCGGCGCTGCTGGCCTATTGGGACGCCGCCGATGCGATTCCGCGTTTCCGAAGCGCCGGACTGGACGCGGAGTTCTTCGAGCAGCAGGACACCCAGGCCTATGTCGCCTGGACCGCCGATGCGGTTCTGGTCACCTTCCGGGGGACGCAGCCCGGGAGCGTCGACGACATCGTGAGCGATGTGCTGGTGCCGCTCGTTGACTGGCCCACCGGCAAGGTGCATTTTGGCTTCAAGGCCGCGTTCGAGCGTGTGTGGACCGGGATGATCGGCCGAATCGAGGCGCTGGCGTCCTCGCGATCGGTCTGGTTTTCGGGCCACAGTCTCGGCGCCGCGCTCGCCACGCTCGCGGCCGATCGGTTCCGGTCGACGGCGGGCGTGTGCACGATCGGTTCACCGCGCGCTGGCAACCGTGCGTTCGCGGCGGCGTTCGACACGCGCTTCGGCGATCGCGCGCTGCGGTATGTCAACGATACCGACATCGTGACGCACGTCCCGACGCCGTTCCCGCTTTCATACAACCACGTCGGCGCGCTCCGGCAAATCAGCCCCGAAGGCGTCATCACCTCGCAGGTGCCGGCCCTGGCTCACTTCGTGACTGCTGTGTTCGGCGACGTCGATCACGTGGCCGAAACGATGAACGCCGTGAGGGCGGGAACGATTCAGACGGCGCCGGATTTTCTGCTCGACCACATGGCGCGTTCGTACGCGGTCGACATCTGGAACGACTTCGACGCGCATCGGGATGCTTAGGCAGGCCTGCGTCAGGGTTGGCTTGCCCCACAATCCATTTCCGCCGCCGGCGCGTTCGCGTTCGCTGCCGTTGCCGGATCGAGAAGAGTAAAGTTCAACCGGAACTGGTTGCGGAAGTAGGCGCGACCCAGATACAGCCCCGGCCGGACCTGACGTACCTCGTCGCGAATGTCCAGGCCTTCCGGGCCTGCGAGTTTGTCCGGAATCTCTCGATAGCCCTCCACCTCAGAGCCTTTTGTATAGTCGATGACAATCGACCTGTTCGCCGGATCGAGCAGGCTGTTTCCGCACGACAGCTTGGCCGGAAACAACAACCAGGTTGTTTGCCCATCGAAGGTCAATTTCGGAATCGAGTCGGGATCGGGGATGATCGGCTTGAGGAACGCGAGGTTTTCGATCCGGTTGCGAAGGATGCCTTGAGAGCGGAAGAACACCTTTCCTCTCCAGAAGGCCTGACCAAGCTGCTCCGCTGGCATCGCCGCGATCTTCGTCACAATTTCGGATCCCGCCCCCGACATCTCCCCCACCGAGGCATTCTTGTTGCCGCCCCTTGGGAAGAAGAGATCGCCTCGAAACGGGCCATCTGGGATAGGCCCTGTGCTCAGCCGCTTGTAGATCTGATCCAGCTGATCCTGCGTGAAGAGCTTGAGCGTTTCCGGCGTCAGGGCCGCGCGCTCGGACGGCGTCAGTGCGAACTCGCTGCGCAGGCGCGCGATATCCGTGTCGGAGGGGGCGAAACGGATCGGAGGCGCCGCCTTGTGGCAGCCACCGAGCGTTGCCAGGGTAACAGCGAACAGAACAACCCGAATGCGCATATGCTGTTCCTCTTCAAGAATCGGCCGCCAGACGGATTCAGGAGCGGCGGGCCGGTGTGTTTCTCTTTGCATCCGCAATGATCACGTCGGCCGCCTTCTCTCCAATCATGTAGACGGCGCTGATGATGAACAGTCCGGGAGCTCTCGGAAACACCGACGCGTCGACCACGCGAAGGCCGACGGTGTCATGCACCTTGAAATCGCTCGTCAGCACGCCGCCGCGTTCCTTTGGCCCGATGGCGCAGGTGCACGACGCGTGGTGTCCCCAGGCCTGATCGCGCACGAACTCGCGCAGCTTCTCGTTCGTGCCGTAATCCGGTCCGGGAAACACTTCGGCGTCGACCACTTTCCCGACGAGCGGCTTGGTCAGGCGACGGACAAGGTTCACGCCGCTGACGACGGCATCAAGATCAGGGCCTGTGGGATCGGTGCCTTCGTGGAAGTAGTGAAAGTTGATGCATGGTGTGTCCCGCGGATCGGCGGAGCGCAGCGTCACGGTGCCGCCGGTATTGGCCGTGTGTGCTTTGAGAACGACCCAGGTCAGCGCCGCGTGTGTGTCCTGGAGGCTCTTCGAGTACTCCGGTTTGTATCCGCGGAAGTCCGCGAGTACGGCGTAGCAGAAGAGGTCGGGGGCCGGCTGCTGCGGGCTTGACCGGGCAACCACGCTGAGCAGGACGCCGTTTGTGATGTAGACGCCCTCCTTCCGCGTCCACTTCTCATACAGCCGATCGTTCTTCGAGAACCTCGCGCCATCGAGAGACTGCCATGGCGTCCGCGTCCGGTTGACGACGGCGACTTCATACCGGTCCTGGAGGTTCTTTCCGACACCATCGAGCGGCACGCGGACCGTGATCTTTTGCTCCTCCAGTTCGGGTCTCGGCCCGATGCCAGAGAGCATCAGCAACTGCGGGGTGTTGAACGCGCCACCCGCCAGGATGACCTCGCGCGCCGCATAGGCGGTTCGCGGCTCGCCGGGTTGACCCGTGCACTTCGGGTCGGCGAGGTACACATGCTTCCCCTTCAGATAGTCCACCCCGACGGCACGCGACCCGTCGAAGCGAACGCAGGTCGCCAGGGCGTCGGTTTCAATCCGCAGAAGATCGGGATATCTCCGGCGGGTTTCCAGCAAGCGCTCCCGCGTTCCCAGCCGGCGATAGTCACGACTGGTCATCGGCACGTAACACGCGCCGACTTCATGCGCCGCGACCCTGCGCCAGTCGTTGGGATCGCCCAGGCTCTCGAGGCGCTCGAACGACGGGAATCCGAGCTCCTTCAATTGCGAGGCGAATGAAATCGTCAGCGCGTCACGGACTTGAGGGTCGCGGATCGCGTCTTCCGGCTGCGGCTTTTCGGCATCCAGCCACCCGCCCCACCCGTGCCGCGTCGGATTGATGCCAAGTCTGCTCCAGAAGCGCCGCCAGGGCCGGTAACGGCACTTCTCGAGACGCTCGAAGTACGAGCGCATGTGCTCGGCGCGCCACGATGGATCGCCGGTCAGATCCGCCAGCTGATTCCAATCGGTGTTGTGCGGATAGATGAAGATCATCGCGTTGTGCGCGGTGCACCCGCCGAGCGCCCCGGCGCGGGGATACCAAATCGCGTTGACCGGCTTGTGGTTGTACTGCTCGACGAACTTGTAATCCCTGCGCTGTTGCTCGTCGTCTTTGTAGTGGCGGACGAAGTAGTCCCACTTGATGGCATCGTTCTCGGTCGCCAGCGGGTGAAATGCGGGAACCTCGTAATCTTCCGGATAGGTGTTGACTGCCGGGTGAAGGGGATTGGAGCCGGCGATCTCGCTGGGATCGCCGCCGGCCTCGAGCACTACAACTGAGTAGCCCGCTTCCACCAGGCGCGCCGCGACGGTGCCGCCACCAGCACCGGATCCGACGACGATATAGTCGGCACGCAGCGGATCGGCGTCGGAGGTCTGACGGGATGCGGTGGGCAGCGTTACGCGATCGGCTGAGACGCGGTTCGCCGTGGACAGCGGCGGGTCGGGCCCCTGAGATGGCGCCTCGCCCGTCGGCGAGGCGCCGCCTCTGAGGATGCCGAGCGCGACGCCAAGCCTGATGAAGTCCCGACGGTTCATCGTCAGAACGTCTTCAGGAACTCGATCAACGCCTTCTTGTCGTCATCGCTCAACCCCGGTTCTTCCGCGAAATAGCTGGTGCCGAAGTAGTGGCCCTTGTTGACCACCAGGTCGCGGCACTTGCTGACGCTCAACATGGTCTTCTGAAGATCCTCGAGCGCCTTCGGGTCCGGGTTTGGTCTGAGCGCGGCCTTCATCTCTTTGAAGAGCTTGAGCAGAACGTTGGGATGGTCCTTTCGTTCCTCGAGCGTCAGATCCGCCCCCATCAGATCCATGTTGGTGACGAGCCCGACCGGCATACCTTTCGGGAACGGACCGATCCGGATGTAGTCGCCGTTGCCGAAGAGCCCGATGAGCGGCTGCAGCAGATCGGGCAGATACCGTTTCGGTATCTCGATATAGCTATCCACGGTGAAGCGATCAACGGCTCCCGTGCCTGGTCCAGCGGTCGGGAACAGCTTCTCGTCCCTCTCCCGCTTCTCGGGCCACAGCATCTGCTCCATCGACGCCTGGAACGCTTTCATGCGGGATTCGACCGACGGCTCATAGTAGTACGACGTCTTGCAGTTCCAGCCCTCGAAGCATGGTCCGACCGTGTTGTTCTGCAGATACGGCGCCGTGGACCACAGGCTCACCAGCGACGCCGGCCTGATGTAGCCGCGACCGCCTGCGGGAAGCTTGTAAGGTTCCTCGCCACCGGTGATGGGGTTTCGAATCGTGATCGTGCCGACCGATGGGAGCTGCTTGTAGGATTCGGACGAGAAGTTGTCCCAGATATTGTCGCGGATGGCGTTGGTGGCCAGCGGACTGCAGGCGTTGATGCCGAGCAGATCGATCGGCACGCGCAATTCGGTCGAGAGGTAGTTGTTCTTCAGAAAGGCGGGAGCGAGCACCTTCGTGCGCATCTGCGCCTTGAACTCCTCGGTCTTCGTCCAGTTCCAATACTTGCGCCAGGCGTCCAGGTACTGCGGGCCGTTGGCGTTCTGCAGATCGAGGTCGGCTGGAAGACCCGGGATCTCGCTGGAATGACACCGCGCACAGCGCTCGGCAAAGACGGTCTTCCCGCGCTGCAGCGTCGCTTCGTCAGCGTTGATGTAGGCCTTCCCTCCCGGTGCGTCCTTCAGGTAATGCGGAGGCGTGCTCTCCAGCAGGAATCGGGCCATGTTGACCGTTTGCATTTCGGTGGCCTGCCAGTAGACCGAGTGCTTCTGCGCATCTTCGAGCTTGATCGGCGAGATCGGACGGCCGCCAATCAACGCTGTGAAATGGCGCAGCCATTCTTCGCTGTAGACGCCGATGTTGATGTAGACACGGTTGAGTGCACCGAGCGCGCCGACCGAGTCCGAGCCGTCCTTCAGCACGCGCGGTGTGAAGACCGTGCTTGGCGGCGTGAAGAACTGCGCGAGCGGATCCGAGCCCGGCACGAACTCGTTGAACTGCTTGTTCCGCAGTCCCCCGCCGCTGAGCGTCTCCTTGCCCCACGTCTTCGCGATTCCCATGCGGGGCGCCAGGTAATAGACCGCGTTCATCGTCCGCGGATTGTTGATGTTGTCGGTCGAGACGAGCGACGTATCGAGGCTGCCGGGCCGCGACAGATGCAGCGCCTGATAGAAGACGCTGCTTTCGTTCGACGGGCCACGCCAGTTGAACACGCGGTCCCACCAGAAGTACTGCGCCCCGACGTTCGAGCTCAGGTTTTCCCATTTCGGGTTTTCGGGATCGGCCGGCGGCTTGATCGGATTCGGGCCGACGTGACAGAAGCCACAGGACATCCCGACCCGGTAGGGGCGAACCAGGTCCTTGTCGAAGTAGTAATTCGGATCGTTATAGAACCGCTCGGAGTCCCAGCGCCTGCGGGCATTCTCGTCGAAGTCCGGGTTGGGGAACAATCGCAAGCCGACGATCCCGGTGGACTCGCCGTAGTACGAACCCACCGGCACCGTCTTCCCGCGCGCCCCAACCCTGACACCTGGGTACGTATTCGCGTTGGCAAACGGATCGGGCGGACAACTGGGATCGCGGAGATCCAGCCAGAGTCCAAAGCGATTCGGATCCGGCTCGGTGGCTTCCTTGAAACACGGCTCGTTGACCAGGCCGAAGTACTTCCAGCGATTGTGGCGACCGTAGCCGCCGTACTTCGCGTCGGCGACTGCCTTCGGATGAGACGACACGACTTTGAGCAGGTCGAATGTCCCGATGCTGTCGATCGTCAACCGATCCCACAGCCGATCGTTGCCGCCGGTCCAGACGATCCACATCGCCCGGCCGGCGATCGCCTCTCGTGACAACGGCGGCGCGGGTGCGCCGTCGATCACGTTGTAGTCCATCGCGTGGAAGTAGTCGTCTGGCGGTTGGACTGGTTGGGGAACGAGCTGGCGCGCGTTTACGCCGGCGCGTTTCGCTTCGTCTCGGACGGCGCACGAGAGGCTGGCGGCAAGCGCCCCGACCGCACACAGTAACAGCCCTGGACGCTGCATTGAGGAGGCTCCTTTTGCTCGACGCTCGGCATGACGTTTATAAACGGGAACCCTAACTCGACCGAACACGTCTTGCGCAGTGTTTCACAGAAAATCTGCGCACGGCCCAGTAGGCATGCTCCGTTCGTCTGAAAGCGTTGCTACGTTGTGTCGATCATCATTGCGGACCGCTCAACGGATGAGCTTACGGCATCGAAAGGAGTACGGATGCCATGCCTCCCATCTCTGACCATCTCGACGTCGTGAAGTCGGCTCGCACTCGTTACGACCTACTGACCGGACCTCGTCGCGCTCACCACATCGTCAACGCCGTTGCCTGGGCGCTTCGCGACGAAGGCGCGGGGTTGTTCTTCAAACGGTCCGGGAGTCAATTCAACGAACGATCGCTGGACGTGATCATTTACAGAGAGGGCCAGACGTTCGACATCCTGCGGGACGCCGAAGGGAGGGCGGAGCCGTCGTGGTCGCGAACGGAGCCCACAGGCATGGGTGACCCACAGAACTGGCGAGCACCGGTCAACCCATCCGAGCTCGATGCGGGCATCGAGTCGCCATCTGGCGCTACGGAGTCAGTCGCCGATATCGTCGCGGAGCTGAAAACGATCCGGAGTGCGCTCGATGCTCTGATCGCACGACTCGTGTAAGCCCACGTCCTCGGAAGGAGCAGATCGATGGCCAAGAAAGCAACGCGTAAGGCGGCTCGCAAGCCTGCGGCACCGCGCAAATCCACGAAAAAAGCGAGCGGCGCGGCAATTCATCTCGGCTTGAACGCGGTGGACCCGGACCACTACGCGGGTTGGAGCGGGCCCCTCAACGCCTGCGAACAGGACGCCCGCGACATGGCGAGCATCGCGACGAAGAACGGCATGAAATCAAAGACGCTGCTCACGGAGAAGGCGACCCGGTCGAAGGTGCTCGCCAGCATTCGCGCCGCGGCGAAGAAGCTGAAGCGCGGCGATTTCTTTCTGCTGAGCTACTCGGGTCACGGCGGCCAGGTCAATGACATCACCGGCGAAGAACCCGACAAGAAAGACGAAACATGGTGCCTGTTCGACGGCGAGCTGATTGACGACGAGCTGTACTTTGAGCTGAGCAAGTTCGCCAGCGGGGTACGGATCTTCGTGCTGTCGGACAGCTGTCACAGCGGATCTGTCGTGCGCGCGCGGCCCGAACCAACCCCGCCTGGCACCCGTTCGAAGATGATGCCTCCCGACATAGCGGACCAGACCTACCAGGCGAACCAGGCCTTCTACGACGGCCTCCAGCGCGCCGTTGCGAAAGCCGCGAAGAGTGGCGGCGTGCCGGATCCCGACGCGATGCTGGCGCAAGTGGCCACCAATCCTCGGGTCGCGGGAATCGTGAAGAAGTTCAAAGCGGCGGTCGTCCAGATCTCCGGCTGCCAGGACAACCAGACCTCACTCGACGGCGGTCATAATGGCGCCTTCACCGAGCAACTTTTGAGGGTATGGAGCGCAGGCACGTTCAAGGGGAACTACGCCCGGTTCCACGCTGAGATCACGGCCGGTCTGCCGTCGTCGCAGACGCCGAATCTGTTCACGCTCGGCGCCGCAGGAACCTTCCTGAAGCAGAAGCCTTTTACCGTCTAGCGGAGGCGGACGCCATGCTGAGCATCGAGCAGTTGACGTCGATTATGCCCGCCCTGTCGCGGAAGCGGGCCGGCGAGCTGCTGCCGTTCCTGCAGTCGGCCCTGACCGAATTCACGATCGATCCGCCAGCGCGCGCGGCGGCATTTCTCGCGCAGGTGGCGCATGAATCCGGGCAGTGCCGATTCATGGAGGAAATCTGGGGGCCGACGTCCGCGCAGCAGCGGTACGAACCGCCGAGCCCGTTAGCCGCGCGCCTAGGAAACACCGAGGCGGGGGACGGGAAACGATTCAAGGGGCGCGGACCGATTCAGATTACGGGCCGCGCAAACTACCGGCGGTATGGCGCGCTGCTGGGAATCGACCTGTTGTCCGATCCGGCCCAGGCGGCCGCTCCCGACGTGGGGTTCAGAATCGCGGGGCTGTTCTGGAGGGAGAACGGCCTGAACGAACTGGCCGACCTGGTAACCGACGAGGCATTTCGCAAGATCACGAAACGCATCAACGGCGGCTTCAATGGATTAGCGGAACGCCAAAGGTTCTATCAAATCGCCAGCGATGTTCTCGACGTTGGCGCGGCGCGGACGACGCGCGCGGCGGCCCGGTCGGCGGTGGCCCCCACCGCCGCCGCAGGGCCGGTCTTTGAACGCGGCGCCGAGGCGATGCCTGCCGCCGTGTCGCGGCGACCCGCGCGTAAGAAGGCCGCCGCGAAACGAACGAAGACAAAAAGAAAGGTGAAGCGTGGTCCGCCACCATCAAAGAAGAAGCGCAAAGGTCGCTAGAGTACCTGCGAGAGTCGCGATCGCTTATAGGTCCGCGACCGGTGCATGCTGACGAATACATCCGAAAGCATCGTGATCTCGAACTTCGGCTGGGTCGATCGCGGCGGCCTCTGGACCTACCGCGTTTCAGAACAGCAGGAGCGGCACGTCACCTTCGGAGAAGCCCACCATCTGACCTTGTGCGCGGGAACAGACGATCACTTCTCGGTCGTGCACCACAATGACGGGACGCGTGTCGAGATTTCGGTTCACCGCTTCGATGACGTCAGCATGGCCCTCGGCAGAGCTGTCGTCGAGGCCGAAGGCAGCTCGGTCTCGGGCTCGGCGTCCGCCTGGGCGCACGTCCCGACGAATTACGCCGCCTACTATAAAGGACCCGAGACGGCCGACTTCGTTCTGATTCGGGTCGATCCGGTGAACCAGCGCGTTTCTCTTCAACAGTTCAACTGGTACACCGACAAAGACTACGACAAGGGCTTTCAGGGTATCGTCGGGGTGACGGAGATCCCTGGCGATTCGCGCCTTCTGATCTCGGTGCAGCGAGACTCGCGTCTCGTGCTTTACGATCCAATCGCGCAAAGAAAACGCCGGTTGATCGAGCTTGCAGGCAGAGGCAGCGCTCGAGCCCTCTTCTTTACAAGTCGCACCAAGACGCTGTGGGCGCAGGATCACGACACGATCGTCAAGCTCGATCCCAGACACTTCCGCATTCTGTCGTCGCATCGGATCGGGGCCACGGACGGCCCGTCTTTTGGCCAGCTTGTCGGAAGTTTTTGGCTGAATCGGGACGAAACCATGTGCGTGGTACCTCGACCGCACGCGGGGGACGTCGTGGCACTCGATCCGATCGACTTGAAAATACAGTCGCGATGCACGACCGGCCATCAGCCCCTGGCGGCCGTCGCGCTGGCGACCGGGTCGGTGATTGCGCGAGACTGGCAGACCGGGTCGCTCTTGCGAGGCCAGCTATAGAAGTCGCTGTATTTTCACGATCGAACGGATAGTTCGGCGATAGGATGCCGCCATGCGCCGACCTCTTCCTCTTCGATTGGTGATTGGGCCCTGGCTTGGTCTCAGCGTCACCGTTGCAACGATCCTCGCTCAACCGACCGCAACAAACCGGTCTCCTTCGGCCAACCCTCAAGCTGACGCCACAGCCCGCATCGTCGCGTCGGCGCAAGCGATGCTCGCCACGCTCGACGATGCCGGTCGAGCGAAAGTGCAGTTCGCCTTCGAGAGTCCCCAGAAGGCGAAATGGTCGAACCTTCCAACTGGCGTCTTCAACCGCGAAGGCGTGCGCATCGGTGATCTGACCCCGGCGCAGCGCACGGCGGCGACGAAGCTTCTGTCGGCTGCCCTCAGTCGCGACGGATATACGAAGGTAATCGACATCATCCGCGGCGACGAGGTGCTTCGCAAGAATGACAGCGGAGGCGGAGCGCGACGGGTCGTCTTCGGCGAGGACGAGTACTACCTGGCGTTCGTGGGTGCACCATCGGTGACCACGCCGTGGATGTTACAGTTCGGCGGTCACCATCTGGCGATCAATCTGACACTGGCCGGCAGTGAGGCGACGATGGCGCCCAGCCTGCCGGCTGCACAACCTGCAAGCTACAGCTTCGAGGGGCGGACCGTTCGCCCGCTGGGCGACGAGAACGACAAGGCCTTCGCGCTGATCAACGCGCTGGACGAGGCGCACCGAGGGCAGGCCATCCTCCCCTACCGCGTCGCGGATCTAGTACTTGGACCCGGTAAGGACGGACGAACGATTCAGCCGGAAGGCATTCGGGCGTCGGCGCTTTCCGCGCCGCAGCAGACCATGCTGCTGGACCTGGTGCGTGAATGGGTCGGGATCATGAACGATGCGTTCGCCGAGCCACGGATGGCCGAGATCAAAGAGAAGCTGTCCGACACTTACTTCGCGTGGAGCGGGCCGACGACGAACGGCAGCGCGGCGTACTTCCGCGTCCAGGGACCCACGCTGGTCATTGAATACGCCCCGCAGGGGGGCGTCGACCACATCCACACGATCTACCGCGATCCAACGAACGACTATGGCGCGAAATTCACCCGCAAGTAGCCGGACGGCCATTGCGCTCATCGTGGTGACTGGCCTCGTGGCCAGTGTGGTCTCGGCCCACCGGCTGGATGAGTATCTGCAGGCTGCGCGGCTGGCCATCGACACGGCTCGCGTCGAGCTGCAGCTCGAAATGACACCAGGTGTGGCCGTGGCCGGCGCGATTATCGCCGACCTCGATCGCAATCGCGACGGTCAACTGTCCCAGGATGAGCAGTCGGCTTACGCCGGCCGTGTGCTTGATGACGTCAAGCTCGAGGCCGACGGCCGGCCTCTGCGCATCCAGCTGTTGCGCTCACACTTTCCTGACCTGAAAGCCCTTCAGAATGGTGAAGGGACAATCACGCTCCGCTCCACCGCGAAGCTGCCGCGGCTGTCGGCAGGCGCTCACCGCCTTTTCTTCCGGAACGCACATCGGCTTGATGACAGCGTGTACATGGCTAACGCGTTGGTGCCGGAGAACGCTCGAATCGCGATCGCAAGGCAACGGCGTGATCCCGGCCAGCGCGAGCTGACCATCGACTATTTGGTGCGTCAATCACAGCCCAGTCGCTAGACTGATCAGGCTCCAGAATCACCTGGAGGCGGCAGGCCGCCACATCCCTGTTGGGTTCGTGACGGCCTTCGCCGATGAGCGTGTGCGGGCAATCCGTGAGAACTGTCTGAGCGAATTACTTCTTTGTGCCAATTTCCGATCGAAGGCGGTCGTCAAGCGCGCGCAGCTCGGGCGTGAGCTCCTTACCGAAGTCGTCCGCTTCGAACACCCGACGAATCTCGACTTCGTCGCCGGGCTCGAACGGCGCACGGCTCAGCCATTCGACGGCCTCGTCGATCGACTTCACCTGCCACAGCCAATAACCCGCGACAAGCTCCTTCGTTTCCGTAAACGGACCATCGATGATCGTCGTCCCCTTGCCCTTCCCGCCGAAGCGAACCCGCTTGCCTTTTGAGGTGGGCTGAAGACCCTCGCCACCCTTCATGATTCCCGCCTTCACGAGCTGCTCGTTGTACTGCATCATGTCCGTCAGGAGCTTCTCGCTCGGCATCTGCCCAGCTTCAGATTCCTTGCTCGCCTTCACCAGAACCATTACACGCATTTCGCGTTCTCCTTTCCGTTCTCTATCACACGTCGAACAAGCGTGTAGAGGATCGACAGACGGCCGGAACGGGTTCACTGAGCCGAGAATTGCCAGAGCCTCTGTCTCCTGTCGAGCTAGGAACGGATTTTAGAGTGGCGTCGCGGTCCACCCCTATTTATGGCCCGTAACGAGTTCGTGCGCATCCCTGAGGGTCCGTTCCTCATGGGCAGCGACGATGGCCACGATGATGAGCGGCCCGTGCACCGGGTGTGGGTTGAGGCGTTCGAGCTCGCGGTGTTCCCGATTACGTGCGAGCAGTACCGAGACGTTTCTCGCGGCCACTGGCCACGAGGCGCCGCGCGATTGGGGAACGGGACTCGGCGGACCCGGCCTTCCGGTCGTCGGCGTGAGCTGGCAGGATTGTCAGGCCTATTGCGCGTGGCGCTCGGCAGGGGGCGACTCGGTGCGCCTCCCGACGGAAGCCGAATGGGAGCGTGCCGCGCGCAGTGGCCAGGACGGGCGGCGCTATCCGTGGGGTGACACGATTCCGAGCTGGATCCCCGACGCCGGCCGCGGTCCTCTCAACGCGCCCTGGCCCGTGACACTCGGCGAACCAACGGCATTCGGCCTCTACGGCATCGCCGCGAACGTGCACGAATGGTGTGCCGACTGGTACGCCGCGGACTACTACGCGGTCTCGCCCGATCGAGCTCCCTCCGGGCCTGCAACCGGAATCCGGCGCGCCTCACGAGGCGGGTCGTGGCGCCACGCCGTCACGATTAGCGACTGCGCGGCGCGCAGTCGCCTGGATCCGTCGTTCCGCTATACAGACTACGGCTTCCGTCTCGCTCGATGAGCTGAACACGCTGACACCATGTTGGGATGCCGTGCCGGCTCGAGCTTGGCTGAGGCGTTCTTGCCTCATCCGCAGGCGCACCGAACCTAATTTCGTTGGCGTCGCACGTGGGTGGCTTCTAAAATGTGGCTTAGGCTCACTATGCTGAACCGTTTCTCGTTGCTGAAGGTCGCCGACGGCAGCCTAGGCGAGCGGTTCATCATCGTCTTGGAAAACGACGCTCAGTCTTACCAATCCAAGCCCATGCTGGAATCTCACGCGCGGCTTGCCCTGCACAAATTGGGGAGCTCTGAGACCGCCATTGCATCCATGGTGGACCTGGCCCGCAAAGGGTCGGATGGAGAGCCCCGCGACTGACCAGGCCGTGGTGATCGGGAAAACGAGATCCGCGATCACCTTGGAAGGCGCCGTGACCAGCACCCCAAGCAGATCTTCAACTTTGCGATCGAAGGCTGTCGGCTCGGTGCAGTGCCGCGGATCAAGATGCATCGTAAGAGCAGTCCGCGTAGCGGATTCTTCGAGCGAGACACACTGACATCAGTCCTGGCGCACCTGCCGGAATCGCTGCGACCCGTTCTGACGTTCGCGTCTATCACCGATGGCGGGCAAACCTGCGGGCGCTGCTCGAAACACAGCAGGCGCCGCTCACGATAATTTGAAAAAGGCAGGGCACGCGGCCCCGTGGTTGCCTATTCTTCCTGCCGCAACCGTTGTCTCGGGCTGTCGCCGGCGTAAGGGTGGCGCTTGCTTTTATGACACTACCACACTCGCGTTCCGGGCACCTTCTCGCGATGGGAATGTTGGGGCTCGGCTACATCACTCGAACTTGCGTCGCGTGCATCTTGCCGCTCACGTTCTTGTATTTCACCTGGACGCGCTGACCTTCCTTTATCTCGGTGACCAGGTGCGATTTGCTGGGAATGACCGTGCCGCCCTGCGGGGCCGACGTGGGAGGGACATCTATCGTTTCCATCGTTTGCTGGCCGGTCCGCGGGAGGATTTGGGTGGTGGCATCGATCACGAATGTCCAGTCTTTGCCCGGTCCATCGTTGATCGCCAGGCTGTCGGCTGTTACGGTCCTCACAGCGCCCACGGCCGTCATCGTCTTCGCCTTAATGACCTTGCCGCCCTGCACGGGCGACGCGGGACCCGCTGCTATCGATTCTTGTGCGGCCCGCGTGAGGCCGGCCGACACCAGCATCGCCATCGCCATCATCATTGCAGTACGTTTCATCACAATCCTCTCTACCAGAAAGCGACCGATTCTAGCACGACCATGGCCGCTGAATTTCAAATCAGATCACTACCGGATCCAATACGCCACGAAGATGGCCGAGTACCCGTTTCTGGAACTCATAGAAAGACGAATTAACCCTTAGGTCGATCTCCTCAGGCGGCGCACGAATCCTCTCGGCGCGTTCCTCGACTGAGAAGGTCATTGTCGTAACAGATCAGCCCATCAATTCGCGCGCAGACCTCAGGTCTGGCTCAGTCGGTTGTTTCAGCGGAATTTCCGTCAACACGATTCACCGGTGTGCGTTGGCATCTCGGTCGTTTCACGCGGGATTCCACAGTGCGCGAATGTCAGCTTGCCGACAGATCTGCGCGCATCGAATACGGTAGGTAGGTTGAGCGTCCCCTCGGAGGCACGTATGCCCTCGTACGACGTATCGCAACGATCGTCGTCTCCTGGCGCGCGATTCCGGGCTGCGCACACTGCATCGGCCTGACAGCGTGCGTGAGGTGAAGCTGCGAGATCCCCCCGTTTCCCCCAGGCATCCGATACTGGCGCTGCGACGTGTGCGGTTATCTATGGGTGACGCTGGATGGGCGCGCGCCGTGAAGAGCCACCAGTCTGTTTCACCTTCGCGCGAGGTCATGCTCGAACGAGTCCTGATGCTGGGCGCCGTTCTCCTGATCGCGCGTGGTATCGTCCGTCACTGCGTTTTGCTGACCCCGCTCGTCAGGTATTTACTTTCACGCCGCGCGCTCCTCGGATTCGCACGCGTAAACCAAGCGTTCACGGACGATCTCCGGCGCGACACCAGCCAGGTTGCACCATAGGCCGAAGTTCTCACCGGGCACCTGACGCGCTCGGTGTTCGACCGCTACAACATCGTGAGCGAGAGCGATCTCGTCACGGCCGCTTCGCGCCTCGACGCGTTCTTTTCACAGCAGGGACAAAAAAGGGGCAGCGAGACCACATCGACCGTCACGCAGATCGAAAGTCGCAGAAAAGCTTAGGGAAGTTGGAGGCGCCGCCCGGAATCGAACCGGGGATGGAGGTTTTGCAGTTTCCCGCACGACCCTCCAACGCACCGCAATCGGTGATTTTCCGAGAGATTCGGCGCTACAACGTAGTGCCGAGTAGGGCCAGAGCGGGCTGAGTATGGCCGAGCGAGTTACGGTCCGGTTACGGCACTGGGCCACCCGAAAACCGGCCGGCAGGCTCTCGCGTGCGCGCTACGCGGCCGGGCAGCGATGCGCGCCGCCTGGCCGCGTAGCCCTGTGAGTAGTCGGGTTCTCAGACCGTAGTAACTGGCTCTTGTTCGACGCCGAGCAGCGCTGACGCTTCGGCCTCGCTCAACGCACGACCGGCCGCGAGGATTTCCAACGCGATCTGACGGAGACGTGTTCTGGACGGCGACAGCCCGTCACCCGTCTTGTACGACATTAGGGTCTCCGTCGTAGCGGCGAGTTTGTGGAGTTGACGGTCGGTGCACGCCTCGCCACGGAGTCGCGAGAAGTGACTTCGGATGAACGGCATGAAGTCCTCTGCCGACTGTACACTCGCGGCGAGACCGATATTCTTGTCACCCTGCGATCGCGTAACTCGCGCTACGGTTTTGAAGAGACGCAGGATTTCACTTACGGGCTTGGCCTCGCGTGCGCCATGAGGAAAGCTACCGCCGAAGTGGGCGCGAAGCCTCGCCGCGGCCTCTGACCACATCTGGCGCTCGTCAAGCGGGAGTGTCATGTCCATCATGTGGTCATCGAGAAGATCGAGTTCCGCACTTGCGTCTGCTGGTGTCAGGTTTCGCCCAGACACCTTGAGGAGTGCCGAGTCGGTGACGAAAAATAGGCGGTCGACCACTTGAGCGACTGCGGACATCAGGTGAGTCTCGGAGTCAAAGCTCGGCCCACTTTGAAGTTCTGTCTGGAGCTCCAGCAGTTCGTCGGAGTGGCGTGCCGTCGTCTCGCCCACGCGGAAGAAGTCGTGAGCCAATTTGCGGGAGGCCACATGTTGCGCGTCCACGGCCTCATCCTGTAGCTGACTTGTGTCACTGCAGTCGACGAATCACCGTTACCATGATCGTCCCGAACGGGATCAGAATCGTTACCCATCTTCGTCCGGCGGTTACTGATCGGCGGAGTAACGACGGGCGTGCAAGGGCTCGCCGCTCTGAGATGACGCTCGGCATCTGCGGGTGACAGGCGAGCATTCCGTCAGCGGAGGGTCAGCCAAAAGTGCTAACCGGATTGGAGGGCAGCTGGCGGTTAGGGCGGCGGTCTAGTCGCGAGGCGCCAGGCGCTTCAGCTCTTCGACCCAGTTGTGCACGATGACGAGCGAGGTGTCGGCGCCAGCCGCTGTTTTGAGCATCAGGAAGCGACCGTCCTTGGCCACATCGTACGTCTGGGAAGAGCCCGTCGGTCCCGCGCCGGAGAAGCCGCCGCCGTCGAACAGCTTCACCGGACGGCCCGCACTGAAGCGTGATGTCAGGGTCACCGGAACGGCAATGAGGGCTCCCGAGAAGTCGCGGTAAAAGAACTCCCGTCCATCGCGCGACCACACAGGCTGTCGTCCGCCAGCCATGGAGATCACCGATCGCCCGCGGTCCGCGTTCGGATAGGGGCGGACGTACACCTCGTACTGGCCCGATTCGTTCGAGTCGTACGCAAGCCACCGCCCGTCGGGCGAGAGATCGGATGAGAGGTCGGAGGCGGGACCATCTACGATGGATTCGATGTGCTGGCTGCCATCCAGAGAGAGCGCGAGAATGTTTCGGCTTCTCCCCGGCACCTCGGCAGATACAAGAAGGCGCCCATCACGGGTGAACCGCATCGGCATCTGCACGTGTTCGCTGTTCAACAGGCGTTCCGCCGCGCCGCTGCCATCGGAGGCCTGCCAGAACACGTTGAGGACACCGCCCATCCTGGCGCTGCCGAATGCCAGTCGTCGTCCATCAGCCGTCCATGCAACGGTGGAATTGTCCGACCCGTCAACGGTGAACTGCTCCATGTTTCTTCGTTGCAGATCCCAGATCCAGATGTCACGGTCGGCGCCGGAGGTGCTCCAGACGGTGAGCGCGACACGGGTGCCATCGGGAGACAAGAGTGGGTACATGTAAGGTCCTGCGGGTGCTCCCGACGGCTCCTCTCGGCCGTTCCGATCCACCCAGACAAGGTGGTGGTCCCGTGATGCGCCTCCCGCCGCATAAATGAGAGAGCCGTCGGACGACATCGCGTAGTCGGACGACGCATTCCTTCCCGCAGCCTGAACGGGCTCGCCGTGCACCTCGAGCCGTTCGAGATCGAAAGCAACCGCGTGCAGCGTCTGGCGGGCGAAATAGACGACGTGTCCGCTCGGCGAGTACCGAGCGGCACCGCCGCCATGAATGAGCGTCTTTCGCGCCCCCGAACGCAGGTCGATGACCTCGATGCGGGCGGCCGCGGAATCCGCCATTCCATGCTGAAAGACGAAACTCGCTCGCGTCGGCAGCACGGTGACCAGAACTCTGCGGCCTCCTGGAAGCACTTCTGGAAAGGAGACTTGCTCACCCGGATTCAACGCCGCCATTGGGAGCTTCTCCGGCACGCCCCCGTCGGCCGACACCCGAAACAAACCGTTGACATCGGCGAAGACGATGCCGTCCGGTCCCCATGTCGCCACGACTCCGGGACCGGTCGTCGCGAGCTTGATCGGTGGTCCCCCGGCGATCGATATCTTGTTGACGCTGTTTGCACCGGTGTAACCGAGCCACTGGCCGTCTGGAGAAAGGAACAGGTGCCCGGTGTCGGCGCGCAGCAGGGATTCGCCCAGGTCATCGCGCGACCGGACGATCACGCCGTTTGCCGATCTGTACGCGAATCGTGTTCCATCGGCCGACATGGCAACATCCAGCCATCCGGAAGGCGTGAACGGGGCGGCGGTCGATGTGGCCACCGAAGCGCGCATGACAGGCGCCGGCCCGACCGGCAGGGGAAGCGCAGCATACCAGCCCACTGCCGCCGCGACTGCCGCTACGCCCACGAACGCAAGGATGTGTCGCCAGTTGCCGAGCGAACCCTGCGGTTGTTCGATACCCTTGCCGGGATCGCGCAGGTCCACTAATGCCTCGATGATGTCGGCGCGCGCGTCGCCGATGTCGCGCAGCCGGTCCCTGCTCGCGCGTTCGAGGCACCTGCGAAGCAGCCGTCGGATCGGCTCGGGGGTCGAGCGCGGCAACGCATCCAGATTGGACTCGCCGGGCATCCCGCTCTCCACCATGTCAGACGTGGTGCGGCTCTCACACAGAGTGCGGCCAGTGAGCATTTCGTACAAGAGGCAGCCGAACGCCCATATGTCCGTACGCTTGTCCACCGACTCGCCGCGCGCCTGCTCGGGGCTCATGTAGGCGGGGGTACCGAGGATCACGCCGACTCGCGTATCACCGGGATCCGGAAGGGCGGACTCCTCGTGCCGCTCCGTGCGCGCAATCTCGGCGACACCGCTCGCCTTCGCAAGCCCGAAGTCGAGCACCTTCACGACGCCATTCGGCGTGATCATCACGTTGGTCGGCTTGAGGTCGCGATGGATGATGCCCTTCTCGTGGGCTGCGTCGAGGGCGTCGACGATCTGGCGGGCGATGGCAAGGGCTTCCTGCGCATCGAGGCTGGCCCCGCGTGCAGTCAGTCTCGCGAGCCGTGCCTCGAGCGTCTCGCCTTCCACCAGCTCCATGACGAGGGCTTTGGCGTCCCCGCTCTCTTCCAGTCCATGGAGGGTGGCGATGTTGGCGTGATTCAGCGACGCCAGCAGGCGGGCCTCGCGCTCGAAGCGGGCCAGCCGTTCGGGATACAAGGTGAGGAAGGGTGGCAGAATCTTAATCGCCACGTCGCGTCCCAGCCGTGTGTCGTGCGCGCGGTAGACGTGGCCCATGCCGCCCGATCCAATGGACGACACGACTGTGTAGATCCCCAGCCGCCGTCCTAACCACGCGCTCGGGTCCGTGGTCAAGTTGGCGAGTCTCGCCGCAAGCTCGGGTAGAGGTCGGTCGAGTACGCCCTGCGGGGAGCAGTGTGCCAGCAGGGATTCTACTTCTGCCCTGAGCTCGCCATCGCCGGCACACGCGTCAGCCAGGAAGGCAGCGCGTGTCTCGGGCGATTCGACCTGCGCCGCGTGATACAGCCGTTCGACGTGGCGCCATTGCTCGGGGGTCATTTGCCCGGTTCTTGGGAAGTCGCTCATTATAATGTGGTTTCGGCCGTGTCGCGGTCTGTTATAAGGCGAGGCCAGGAAGACTGATCAATGCACTCTTCGCCGAAGATCACCCAGTTGCTCGTGGCATGGAGTGACGGTGACCGGGCCGCGCTAGAGGCGCTGACACCGCTGGTTCAGCAGGAGCTTCATGCGCTGGCGGTGCGGTGCATGGCGGCGGAGCGGCCGGGCCATATCCTGCGCGCGACGGCACTGGTGAACGAAGCGTACATACGCCTGGTGAACTGGAAGGACGTGCGATGGCAGAACCGGGCCCACTTCTTTGCGCTGGCAGCCCAGATCATGCGCCGAGTTCTGGTCGACATCGCCAGGGCCCAAGGGCGCGCCAAACGAGGCCGTCGTCAGCTTCAGGTATCTCTGTCGGAAGCCGGGAATGTGCCTTCGGAACAGAACGCTGATGTCGTGGCATTGGACGATGCGCTCAACAGTCTGGAGAAGATCGACGCACGAAAAAGCCGGGTGGTCGAGATGCGGTTCTTCGGTGGCTTGAGCCATGACGAAATCGCGGCCGTACTGCAGGTATCGGTCGCCACCGTTCGGCGGGACTGGAGCCTGGCACGCGCATGGCTCCACCGAGAGCTGAGCCGCTAGCCCAAGCGGTCGACCGATCGAACCACCGAACCGACATCATCGCGAGGCTCTCTCTCCTCCACTGATAATGCGGACCGTGACCACGTCGGGCCTGCTTCTATTGCACTCCCGTTAGCACCTTTGCCTCCGGACGGCGCCTTCTTCAGTGAGATCGGCACCACCTTCACCTCGGCGAAAAGCCACAGGCAGAAACAACCATTGGAGAGGTGCACAATGACCAACAAAACCTGTTTAGCGGTGTCACTCTTGGTAACCATCGCGGTGGCTATGGGCGCCCACGCCTCTGCCCAGGAAACGCCGCAAACGCACGTATCCGGCACGTTCAACGACTACGTCTGGGTCGAAGCAGGCGCAGGCGCTGGAGCCTGGCATGTGACTGGGGCATGGACTGCGAAAGTGAACGCAGCCAGCGGCAAGGGCGAGTTCATCGGCTCATTGCTGGGCGTGCGCTCCGACCTGTGGGTGCTGCAGACGTTCGCAGACCCTGCGAATCCGGCGTGGCGCACTCCGCACACGCACCATGTTGGTCTGCTCGAAGCAGATGTCACCGTCATTCCCAACGGAATCCGGCTCGAAGGCACCGCAATCATCACTGCGAACGGGTCGGTGGCGCCATACTCAAGCTCGATGGTTCGAGTCGACATCACCGGCGGAGGCCTCATCCGCTTTTCCAACATAAAACTGACCTTTTTGGAAACCGCTGTCGAACACTTCGGGCCGCAGCCATACGATGGCCTCGTTGTGCTCGAGCGTTGAGGCCAAGCTGTCGCGCGCCGACCCCGCGACACATGGCCGACGAACAGCCCATTCGCACCTCACACTCGCGAGTGCCGACATGGACCTACGTCCGGGCTGTTTGCACTGCACTCCCGTTAGCACCTTCGCCGCCCGATGGCGCCTTCTTCTGTGAGAGAGCTTCAACGCGCGACGAACTGCTGTCACATCGAAGGAGGTGTCTATGCACTGCCGTATATTCGTTATCGCCGCCGCATTATGCGGTGCAATGTTGCTTGCCGCGTGCTCCGCCAAACTGCCCGCCTCACCGAGCGCGTTTGCACCGACCGCGGTTGATCCGGTCATATCCCCGGGCGCAAGCCTCACGAGCTCCAATGCCCGTGCGACCGTGGACTTCGTGGAGTTCGGGCCCATTCCGATACGCTTCGGGTCGTTTTCATCCTGCCTCGGCGACCGCGTTCTCATCTCGGGCGCGTTCTCCGGGCGGAACCAGTTCGTGACGATGCCCGATGGGTCAACGCATCTCACCCAGCTCCTCGATGTATCGCAGGTGTCGATCGCCCTCGGCGATGAGGTGTGGACTCCAGGGCCGTCTGCACACGAAATCTTCATCGTCAACGAGCGGCAGTCCGAACACGTGGGGAAGGTGGTTTTCCGATCGGAGGATGGCCGCCCGGAGCTGAGGCTCGTCCACACGATCCACATGGTGCGTCTGCCCAGCGGCGAGCTTCAGGTGAACCGGCAGGTCTTTGACGTTCTTTGCGTCGGCCAGAATCGCTGATGTGTCTACTGAGCGCGGTGAGTGCCGACGCGTAGGCCGAGCGCGTTGGCACGCTTCCTTTACGGTGGCGTAGTCTGTCGACGACAATCCGAGAGGGTATTGGGTGTTCGAATGCACGAGTCGATTTGCAGCGTTCAAGCGCCGCGCCTGCAGAATCGATCCGCGAGGTTTCAAGCCGTGCCACAGATGAGCCAGTTGCGGAACTCGTCCAGTGCGGCGAGACGCACGAAAGAATGGCGACAATCCGAGACTATCGGCGCCTCGTATAATGCAGCCGATCACGTGGCTCTCCAGCCGGGTTCGACGCTCGGGCCGTACGAGATCCTCTCGCTGATTGGCGCGGATGGGATGGGCGAGGTGTGGCTTGCGACCGAGGTGCGCCTGGGCCGGAAGGTTGTACCTGAAGGTCTTACCAGCGGACCTCACGCGCGAGCCGCTGCGGGTCCATCGGTTCGAGCGGGAGGCGAGAGCCGCGTCCGCCCTGAACCACCCCAACGTCTTGCACCATCCACGCGCTCGGTGAGACGGCCGATGGTCCGCACTACATCGCCATGGAGTACGTGGACGCGAGACGCTCCGGCAGCGGCTCTCCGGCACCCGCCTGACCATCCGCGAGGCCCTAGAGATCGCAATACAGGTCGCTGCGGCCCTGAGCGCTGCGCACGCCGGGGGCGTCATCCATCGCGACATCAAGCGTTGGGTCCAAGCAGTCCAAGGACTCTCTCTATTTCTTTCAAGTCATGGAGTCTGAGTACTTGAACCTTGAAGAGAGGGAGTGCGCATTTGAAAAACCCAGGTTCCAGGGTACTGTGGGTGAGACGTCTGTACACCCAGCGGTAACCAATCAGTTGCGAACTCGTCCCATTCACGACGAAAACGTCAGCGACCTCGTCGAGCACGAGGCCCATGCGCGCCGCGAGACGCGCCGAACGCTTTCAGTCCGCGGATCCTGTAGAATTCCCCTGCAGAATCCACACTCCATGGGCACTCACAGTCCGGGACTGCTGCTCGGGCCTTACGAACTAATCGCTCCTATTGGATCTGGCGGTATGGGAGAGGTGTGGAAGGCCCGCGACACACGCGTTGATCGCGTCGTTGCGATCAAGTTTGCCCATGCGCGATTTTCGGAGCGATTCGAACGGGAAGCCCGTGCGATTGCGGCTCTGAATCATTCGAACATCTGCCATCTCTACGACGTCGGGGCGGATTTTCTGGTCATGGAGTATGTCGAGGGCGTACCGCTTAAAGGCCCCCTGCCGGTTTCGCAAGCGCTCCAATATGCAGGGCAGATATGTGCCGCTCTGGATGCGGCCCATCGGAAAGGCATCATCCACCGTGATCTGAAGCCGGCCAACATCTTGGTGGGCAGGGCCGGCGTAAAGCTACTAGATTTCGGTCTGGCAAAAGTTCGGAGTCCCGGCCTCCAAGTTGACAACGAACTTTTAACTCAGTCGATGACCGTTGAGGGCACGATCATCGGTACCCTGCCGTACATGTCGCCCGAGCAGCTGCAGGGAAAGGAGGCGGACGAGCGCAGCGATGTCTTCTCCTTCGGCCTTGTGTTGTATGAGGTATTGACCGGTGCGCGGGCCTTTCGCTCCGAAAGCGCGGCGAGGAGACAAGTCGCCGCGAGAGATCCGACGTGAGGACCGATGATGACTCGCGCGTTGATCGTTTCCACTGACCTGTGTTGCAACTATGCGCTTGCGACCGACAGCTCGTCCCCGTCGCGATTCGCCCAAACTAGCCCGCAGGCATCGCAGCGCCAGTAGCGGACTTCGCGGCGAACGTCGCTGACTTCAAGGCGCAGGACTCGATCCCTCGCACCGCAGTCCCGGCAGGGTGGCACCACTTACTGACTGGAATCGTCGTGGGGCGCAGTGCCGGCGGCACGCGTACTACTGCAGATCACCTACCGGTCCCCAGTTTCGAGGGGGAACATGCGTTTGGATTCAATGTGCGGGCGCTCCTTTAAAACGAGCGTCTGCGGGTCACCGCCCGCTTGCGCCCCGTCTTCTCTCCGACAACGCGACGCGACTCGATCCACAGCCGGATACCCCGCCTGATCTGCTCGGCCTCGCTGATCCCGTCTCTGACCTTGATCTCCTGCAGGGCCGCTTTGAGATCCTCCGGGAAGGCGAACGTAAAAAGCTTCGTCTGTGGCGTCATCGATAGCGTCTTTATAAATATTTAAGTGCCGGCCTGTAAAGTTCTGCATGTGGTACACTGGGTTACCGCTTTTCCTTGAGCACCTGCCCGCCTTCTGGCGAGGCGTGATGCGAGCAGCCTCATCTGAGAGCCCTGTAGGAGGCTGCAATGTCACCGATCTCATCGGCTCTGACGTCCCCGCGTGAGTGTCCGGCGTGTAGTCGCCCTGACACCGCCCAAAAACTCGTGCTCAGCGACCGTGCCTGGCCAATCAAGGCAAAGTACTTCCGCTGTACGGTTTGTCACCATTTCTGGTTGGAGGCACTTCCACAGCCAGCCGCTCCATGCAGTCGGCCATTCTAAGCATCCTGGGGCACCGTGCATGAAGTTTTAATCATAAATACGACACTGAGGCTGGGCTGATCATGCGCTGTCATCGTTGCGGAGGCGCTATCGTGGAAATGCAGGAGACGCTGCCGTACGTCGGCCCTGGTACCTATGTGGTCGAACTCCGTGATATCCACGTCGCGCGCTGCACCGGTTTGGAGTTCCCAGGCTTTAGTGGAGACCTACCTGCGCGGCTTGTGAGCCGCTTCAAACTGCTCAGGACTCATACCGCCCAGATGACTATGGCGGCGCGAGCGATTGTAGAACGCGTCGATATAATCGGCCACGTCGGTCAATGCCAGCGCTCGGGTTTTGTAGATCTGTTTCTTGATCCGCTCCTTCTTTAAGCTGCCGAAGAAGGACTCGGCTACGGCGTTGTCCCAGCAGTTGCCCTTCCGGCTCATGCTCGGCTCAAGTCGATGAGAGCGGCAGAAGCGCCGCCACGCATCGGAGCCATACTGGGTGCCCTGATCGGAGTGAATCAGCGTGTCACGCGGCCGGCGTCGGCGCACGGCCATCAGCACAGCGTCGAGCACGAGCTCGCGGTGAATGGTCGGCCCCGCAGACCAGCCGACGATCTTTCGCGAGAACAGATCCATCACTACCGCCAGGTAGACCCAGCCTTGCCACGTCCGAATGTAGGTGATGTCCGTCACCCAAGCCTTGTTGGGCCGTGTCGCCGTGAACTGCCGCTGCAGTAGATTCGGAATCAGGACGGCGGGCGTACCGATTGACCAGCGCCGCGTGCGATACCCGTGGAGGGCGCGCAACCGGTTCTCCCGCATGAGGCGCGCGACCCGGTGCTTGCTGCAGGTCTCGCCAGCCTCACGCAAGTCCAGGAATACCCGCGGCGCACCGTAGATGCCCTGGCTGGCGATGAACGACGCGCGAATCAGCCGCAGCAGCCGGGCGTCTTCTTTGGCGCGGTTCGAGAGTGGCTGCTTCAGCCACGCATAGTAGCCGCTCGGAGCCACGTCGAGCACGCGACAGAGCGTCTGCACGCTGAACGTAGCTCGATGCGCCTTGATGAACTCGTACGTCGCGCGGACACACCCGCCACTCATGCGCGTGGACATCGGCTTGGCCCCCCGTGACCGGGATGCTAGCTACTGTCCACAAAATCCTGGGAACTCCAGAACGCCGTGCCGAGGTGTCGCTTATGACTGGGGCTCCCGCTGCGTTGCTCGATCGCTTAGCGGCCCGAGGACTCCGGGTGGTGCTGCGCAATAACCGCCTCTGGATTCTGCCCGCAAAAGCGTTTGCGGTGCTGTTGGAGGCTGACCGCGCGGCGATTCGCGAGCACCGTGCCGCGATTAAAGACCTGGTCCGCAATGGCTACGCGCCCGTGCCCGCGCCCGACCCGTCGCGGCCACGCGCGCCAGCGCCAGAACCAGAGTCCGATGCGCGGCCACGGCTGTCTGTCGGCGGACAGGAAATCTCTGAGGCCGATGTGCTTACTGCGCTGCGCCTCGAAGGTGATGAGGCATTGGACGACTATGCGGCCGGGCGCCTAAGTCGGTCCGACGCGTACCAGCGGGCGCGGTGCCGTGCGCGGCAGGCCGAACAACTCCGGTGCGGACCTGCGAGATGGAGCAGACACCAATGATCCCGCAGACAAAACACACGAGTCGTAACCGGGCATTTCATGAGGACACATCCTTGAACGACTGCGAGACGACGGGTTCGGGTGTCGTGTAGAAGGCGTGGCTAACCGACTTGCTCGCACGGCCGAACCCAAACCCCGGTACTGGGTAAAAGCCGTTTCACGAGGACGATGCCCTCTGCCCAATCCAGATCCACATCCGCCAGAAATCTGCCGGGCGTAATCTCGGTACCCGTCTTTACGCCGACGTTCATGCCGTTGCGATACCGATCAGGGGCGTAGTTCTTCATCGGCCAGTCGTCATCCCTCGGTCCTTTCTGGCGGGCGGGATAAAACACGAGCGAAAGGCCACGGGACACGTAGCGTTGTAGCCATGCAGGTCGCCGAACGCGTAGAGTCGGCGCCTCGCACGGCAACATCCGCAGCGCTGCGTGCTCGTTGTGGCCGGAGACGTAGTGCTCAACGAGACTCACGTACCAACCTCTTCACGCTTCTCGCGGAACCGCGCGACCAGCGCTTCAAGGTCGGTGACAGCAATCAGGACTCGGCGCGACGTCTCGGCGGGATGCCGGGTCGACGGCAGCCGCACGACGGGAAGCAGACCATCGGCGATGTAACGGTCCAAGACCCACGGCGATACGCCGAGCGAGGCAGCCGCAGCCTTCCGGTCGACGCAGAGTGGCGTCACCGCTCGTCTCGCCGACCGTTGGCCGGGCGCGAGGGCTCGGGGGGTTGGAAGGCGGCAGCGAGGAGCCGCCGGAGGTAACCGGAAACAGTCCGGTCGTCCTCGCGAGCCGCCCGACGGATTTCGGCGGCGAGGCCGGCCGGAACCTTTACACCGACAAACTCGGGATATCGGGGTTCCATCTTCATGCCCCCAATTATCGCGGCGCCGTTAACGAAAATAGCCTACGTTAAACAACGAAAATAATAGCTTTTCGTTAGGCCATAGACACGGTATCGTTCGGTTACCCAACCGTCGCCGCTTATGGCCACAAGGCTTTCGACACCCGAACGTCTCGAACTCCTACTCGACTGGCTCAACGACGACTGGGACCTCCCCCGCCGCGACTGGCGTCGGGAGCTCCCGCGTCGACTCCTGCGCTTCATCGCCTCGTCCGATGGCTCGGAGGAAGCGGGCTTCGTGCGCGCCGAGGTCAGGGCAGACGATCGGCCCGCCTTCCTTCGACCGCCCGGCACGGAGCACCTCGACGAATACGAGGTCCTGCACACGGCCCTGATCGATCTCTTGCAACGGGGGCATCCGGGCAGCGAGCCGTTCTTGCCCGACCTGATCGAGATTCCGCTGCACTACGGGAGCCAGCGGTCGGCTCCGCTCCGCCCCAAGGGAAGGGAACGCAAGCGGTTGGCGAGACGACCCGGTGCGTACGTCATGCGGGTGGCAGGGGAACCGTTCGCACTCGTCCTATGGCTGGTCATGCACTTACTCAGGCTGCCGCGAGCCGTGCTCCTCATGCGGTGCGACGCGCCAAAGCCGTACTCCGCCGAGCGATGTGGCCGATTCTTCGTCCAGGGCGGCCTGGGCCGCGCGCCGGAGCGTTGCTCGGAGGCCTGTCGGCAGCGGAAGTTCTGGGAACGCGACCGGCGGGATCACAAAGGGCGCGCGGCAGCAAAGCGCCGTACACGAAGGAGGAAGCAGTAATGGGCACCCTGTATCAGCGCAAAGAGTTCTACTGCAAAACGTGCGGCGTGTCGGCGGGGGGCCAGCGTCTCGCCCGCACCGCCGACCGCCGGGCGTGCGAAGCGGCGAGCCACGATGTCGAGGCGCGCGTCTCGCCCATCTGGTGGGTGAAGTATTCGCGGGGCGGGAAGAGCTACGCCGAATCCAGTGAGTCGAAGCGGAAGGCCGACGCCAAGCGGCTCCTCCAGCGGATCGAAGGCGACGTCGTCCGGGGCAAGCCCGTCACGCCGAAGATCGGCCGTCTGACGTTCGAGGATGCGGCTAAAGACCTGCTCGCTGATTACACGACGAACGGGAAGCGGTCGTATGTCGTCGTCGAGCGCCGCGTCCGCAAGCACGTCGCACCGTTCTTCGCAGGACGGCGGATGTCCGAAATTACGCCGACCGAGGTACGCGCCTTCATCGGCCATCGGCAAACCGCTCTGTCCGTCCTCGTGCGCAAGGCGTACTCGGTCATGGAGGCCGACGGCACGGAGCGCGTCATTCCGGAAGAACGCCGACCGGCCAGCAACGCTGAGATTAATCGCGAGCTCGCATTGCTCAAGCGGATGTTCACATTGGCGCTGGACGCGGAGAAATTGCTGCACCGCCCGAAGATCCCGATGCTTCAAGAGCACAACGTCCGGACGGGATTCTTCGAGGCCGAGCAGTATCGGGCGGTGCTCGCGCACCTGCCAGAGCCCATACGACCGGTGATCCAGTTTGCGTACCTTACCGGCTGGCGCATCGCATCGGAGGTCTTGCCGTTGGAATGGCGACGCGTCGATTTCGAGGCGGGCGAAGTCCGGCTCGATGTCGGAAGGACCAAGAATGGCGAAGGCCGCACGTTTCCCCTCACGGCGGACCTTCGGGCCCTTCTTCTCGCGCAACACGCGGAACATCTGCGGCTCAAAAAGGCAGGGCACATCTTCCCCTTCGTGTTCTTCCGGGAAGTTGCCGAAGGACGAGGGGGCAAGCTGAAGCCAGCGCCGATTGTCAGCTTCACGAAGGCGTGGAAGTCGGCCTGCCGGGCGGCTGGGTGTCCGGGTCGCCTCCCGCACGACTTGCGACGGACGGCGGTGCGAAATTTTGTGCGCAGCGGCGTGCCCGAACGCGTCGCTATGCAGCTCACGGGCCACAAGACGCGTTCAGTGTTCGAGCGCTACAACATTGTCAGCGAGGGGGATTTGCACGAAGCGGTTCGACGGCTCGACGACCCTTCGCCGCGCGGACACGCGCAGGGAGGGCAACGCTCGTCGTAGAATTTCAGCGTGGCGCTAACGCTTTACAACTACATCCCGCAGCGATACGCGGAGGCGTTTGTCGAGCGCGGCGAGGTTCTGTTTCGGTCGGTTCTCTACTTTCTCGCCTCCGAAGACGCACGGCGCGACGAGCTAGAGGCCATGCATCAATATGCGCCCGTCCGCGGCTTGGACATCACCAACCACACCCAACGATTCCGCAAGACCATTCTCGGCTCCTCGATGCGGTCAAGCGTCAAACACCCCGAGCAGGTGTTCGTTTTCTGCGCCAGCCACGTCCTCACGTCGGAACTTGCGGTCAGGTTTTCGGCGGACGCGTGCATCGAAATTGCCGACGCCGAGAAATTATCGGCGCGCCTCCGGGGTGTTCTTCGTTGGACTCCGCACGTCAAAATGCGGACCTTCCGCGCTGGTCCAGTTACCTACTACAGCACCGCCGAACCGCCAGGCACGACGTGGGCGTTACCCGACGAAATCATCATGCATAAGCGTCGGCAACTCTTCGCGGAGGAGCAGGAATATCGCTTTGCTTTCAGCTGCAAGGCGAACGTCTTCGACTTCCAGAACGCGAACTACGTCGTCGCAACGGGTCCGCCACCGATCGTGCCGAAAGGGTCGTATCCGGAAATACTCGTGCGACTCGTTTCGATGGCGGATTGCAGTCGAGTCCTTCGCTTCGAGAATGGGGTTTTCCGCGACACGGTTACGATTTAGCTACGGTTGGACCAACTCGGAAGGAGCGCCCGAGTGGATCGATCAAATTTCCTAGGGAAGATTGGAGGCGCCGCCCGGAATCGAACCGGGGATGGAGGTTTTGCAGACCTCTGCCTTACCGCTTGGCGACGGCGCCGGTCGGGATCAGGTGAGTGGTGTGGTTTACCACCCCCGCACTTGCCAGCGGGCGGAGGCTGGAGCGGGAAACGGGATTCGAACCCGCGACTTCGACCTTGGCAAGGTCGCACTCTACCACTGAGTTATTCCCGCTCTCGCGCGAGTGCCGAACCCCCAATCTACTACAGGCCTCCCAGCCCATGCAAGAAAGCGCGGGCCTCACGGACGCGGGCCGTGGCGAAACCGGCGTCTCGCTTGCAAGATCCACTGTTTGCACATGGCAGACGGGGCCGTGCATCCATCGTCGTCAACCTCGCAAGCGGTGGAAATGCCGCAGCAATCCGCGACCAACTGCCCCGTCTGCCGCCAAATCGGCACCTGGCGCGTCGACTGCCGGGAGTGGGATCGCTACTTCATTTGCGCCACATGTGGGGCGCGTTGGATCGTGCGGTCATCGGCCGAACGGGACTAAGACAGTGGAAGAACTTGGCCTTGTCATCGTACTTGGCGCCGTCGCGCTCGTCATCCTGAGCGTCGCGGTGGCGTATGCCACGCGCCCGCCGATGCCACGCGCACGGCGGCGTGACTGGTAGGGAGACTAGACGACCACCTCTCGTAACACTTCCGCCGCTTCCTCGGGCGCGGTGGGGTTGATGTAGAAGCCGCTTCCCCACTCGAAGCCGGCGACTTTCGTCAGCGTCGGCATGATCTCGATGTGCCAGTGGTAGTACTCGGCGGTGTCCTCGGAAAACGGTGAGCTGTGAACGATCAGGTTGAACGGCGGCGATTCCAGTGCGCGGTTCATCCGCTGCAGGGTCTCCTTCAGCATGCGCGCCAGGGCGTCGTACTCGTACCGCGGAGCCTCTTCGAACGACGCCCCGTGACGCTTCGGCAGGATCCACGCCTCGAACGGGAATCGCGGCGCATAGGGTGAGACGGCCACGAAATCCGCGTTTTCGGCAATCACCCGCACCCGCTGATCGAGCTCCTGTCGGATGATGTCGCAGTAGACGCAGCGCTCCTTGTGCTGGAAGTGCTGCTTGGCGCCGGCGATCTCGTCGCGCACATTGCGCGGCACGACGGGCAACGCGATGAGCTGCGAGTGCGGATGATCGAGCGACGCACCGGCAGCGGCGCCGTGATTCTTGAAGATGAGGATGTAGCGGAATCGCCTATCCTGGCGAAGGTCGAGGACCCTCTCTCGATACGCCCACAGAATACGCTCGACCGCGACCGCCGGCAGGGTCGCCAGCGTGGCATCGTGCTGTGGCGTCTCGATGATCACCTCGTGGGCGCCGATGCCGTTCATCTTGTCGAACAGCCCCTCGCCCTGCCGATCCAGCCCGCCTTCCACCTGCAACGCCGGGAACTTGTTCGGCACGACGCGGACATCCCACCCAGGGCCATTGGCCGCCGCCCCGTTGCGGCGGTATGACAGCACCTCCCGCGGCGTGTATTCCTCGTTGCCCTCGCAGAATGGACACACGATGCCCGTGCTTGGCGCAACGTGCTCCAGACGGAAGGCGCTCGGGCGTTTGCGGCGTTCGGTGGAGATGATCACCCAGCGACCGGTGATGGGGTCTTTACGGAGTTCCGGCATGTCGGGGCAACGCCCTCGGGGCGCATGGCCACGCGCCCCCACGCTGACGGTCACAACGCGTCAAACGCATTTCGAATGATCTCTACACGCGGGCGGCCGTCGGCCAGCGAGACCGACACCACGTCGAAACGGCACGCTTCAGCGTCAACGCGCGTGCGGGCCAGAAACAGTCGCGCAATCGCCACAATCTTACGCTGTTTGCGGATGGTGATCTGCTCGTCCGGACGGCCGCAGCGATGATGCTGCCGCGCTTTGACCTCGACGAACACCAGATACGGACCGTCGCGCGCAATGATGTCGATTTCGCCGAGGCGAGTGCGGTAGCGGCGCGCAAGAACTGCGTACCCAGCGCGCTCCAGCGCGCGGACGGCCAGGGATTCTCCACGTTCGCCGAGAGCAAGGTGCGTGGCAGTAGTCATGGGCGCGTTGGGGTGCAACGCGCGTACCGGCGGAGCTGAATCCTGATGCGCGTGGCTAAGGCCCCGCCCTCCACGTACGAAATGGGCCACGCCGTGCGTCTTACGAGCGTTTCGTCACCTCTGCGATCGCGGCGTCCAACAGTTCAAGGGCCATCGCAGCCTGTGCTCTGGTCAGTGTCAGCGGTGGAGAAAGGCGAATGGCGTTCCTCCCGGCGCCGAGCACGAGCAACCCTTTATAAAACGCCGCCTGAACGATCGCATCGCGCTCCGCGACGGCACGCTCCTTCGTCCTGCGATCCTTCACGAACTCGATGCCGATCATCAGTCCCTTGCCACGCACGTCGCCGATGATCTGATGCTTGTCCATCAGCGCCTTCGCGCCGTCCATGAGAAAGGCGCCGACTTCTGCCGCATTGGCGATCAGGCTATCGCGCAGCAGCTTGATAGTGGCTACGGCGGCAGCGCAGCTCACCGGGTTGCCGCCGAAGGTGCTGGCGTGCGCGCCGGGGGGCCAATCCATGACCTCTGCGCGCGCGGTGCAGACGCCGAGCGGCATCCCCGAGGCGATCCCTTTCGCCGTTGCAAAGATGTCGGGCTCGACGCCGAAGTGCTCGATGGCGAACATCTTCCCGGTTCGGCCCATGCCCGACTGCACCTCGTCGGTCACCAGCAGCATGCCGTACCTGGTCGTCAGCTCACGCAGGCGCTGGTGAAACGCTACCGGCGGCACGACGTAACCGCCTTCGCCCTGAATCGGCTCGACGACGACCGCGGCGACGTCTTCGGGAGAAACGAGATGAACGAGGATCTGGCTTTCGATGAAGCTCAGACACTCGGAGGCACAGTTGTCCGGCGACGATCCGATCGGGCAACGGTAGCAGTTGGCGTACGGCGCGTGATACACGCCCGGGACCAGCGGCCCAAATCCCTTGCGCTGGATCTGCTTGCTCGACGTCAACGACAGGGATCCCATCGTCCGGCCATGGAACGATCCGAGAAACGCGATGATGTTGAATCGCTTGGAGTGGTACTTCGCCAGCTTGATCGAGGCCTCCACGGCCTCGGTGCCCGAATTGCCGAAAAACGTCCGCACCGGCCCTTTGATTGGCGCGATCTCGGCCATCGCCTCGGCCAGCTGTACCTGCGGCTCGTAATAGAAATCGGTGCCGGACATGTGCAGATAGCGTTGTGCCTGATCGACGATCGCTTTCACGACGTCGGGATGCGCATGGCCCGTGGCGTTGACCGCGATTCCCGCAGCGCAGTCGAGAAAGTGATTGCCGTCCACGTCCACGACGACGGCGCCCTCCCCGCCCGCCATCACGAGCGGATAGTCGCGGGTGTAGGACGGCGAGACGGTCGCCTTGTCACGCGCGATCAGCGCCGTGGCCTTCGGGCCGGGCAACGAGGTTTTCAGCAGCGGAGCTTCCATTGCCATCGGGGCAACCCCTCGGCGCGCATTATCGCGCCCTCCACGCGGGGCTGAAGCCCCGCCTCCACGTCCGGGCGCGCGCGGTGCGCCCCTACATTCACAACCGGGCAACGCCCTCTGCGGGCATTGTCGCGCCCTTACTTCCGCTTCCAGCGAGTGCCGCCGGCGCCGTCTTCGAGCAGGATCCCACGGGCAGCGAGATCGTCGCGGATGCGATCGGCTTCGGCGAAGTCGCGACGACGCCTGGCGGCGTGGCGGTCTTCGATCAGCCGCTCGATTTCTTGCGGATCGACGGGCGGCCTGGCGTCCTCTGCCTGTCGAAGTGCGATCACACCCAGGACCTTGTCGAAATGCTCGAACGCCTCGCGGATCGCGGGCACGTCGGGCCCGCCGCACCGACCGTCGTCGATGGCGGCATTGACGGCCCTCACCAGGTCGAACATCACGGCCAGTCCTGCCGACGTGTTGACGTCGGACTGCAGCGCCTCGTCGAAGGCCGCGATCGCGTCCTTCACCTGCTGCGCGATCTCGGGGTGCGCCTGTGCGCCCTCCACGCGATCGAGTCGGGCAACGAAATCCACCAGCCGCCGGAGCGATTCGTCGGCCTGGTGCATCGCGTCCCACGAAAAGCGCAGCTGCTTGCGATAGTGGCTCGAGAGGAGCAGATACCGTAATGCCGACGGACGGAAGCCGTGATCGACAACGTCTTTCACGTTGAAGACGTTGCCGAGCGACTTCGACATCTTCTCGTTGTCGACGATCAGATGCTCCACATGGACCCAGAACCGTGAAAACAGTTTGCCGGTGGCGCCCTCGCTCTGGGCGATCTCGTTCTCGTGATGCGGGAAAATCAGATCGATGCCGCCGGCATGAATATCGATGGGCAGCTCGCCGAGCAGGCGCAACGCCATCGCCGAGCATTCGAGGTGCCACCCAGGTCGTCCTGGTCCGAATCCCAAATTCCACGTCGGTTCATCCGGCTTCGTCGCCTTCCACAAGACGAAGTCACGCGCATCGTCTTTGGCGTAGTTATCGCTGTCGACGCGCGCGCCGGGCTTGATGCCTTCCGGATCCAGGCGTGCCAGCTGGCCGTACTTGTCGAATGACGCGATGCGGTAGTAGACCGATCCGTCGCTGCGGTAGGTGTGCCCGTTCTTCTCCAGGGCGATGACGAGATCGCCCATGGCTTTGAGATTGGCGTCGTCGGTTGCCCGGGGATTGTCCTCGACCGACTCGAGACCCAGCGCGGCAGCGTCCTCACGAAAAGCGGCGATGAACTGATCGGTGTACGCGCGCAAGTCCATGCCGGCCTTCTGCGCGCCGGCGATCGTCCGGTCGTCGACGTCGGTGAAGTTCATCGCCTGATGAACGGGCCAGCGGCACACATGGCGCAGCGTGCGCCGCAAGACGTCGAGGCACACGAACGTGCGGAAATTGCCGATGTGGCCGCGGCTGTACACGGTGAGACCGCAGGTGTACATCCGCACGGATCCATCCCTCGCCGGAGCGAAAGGCTCTTCCTGACGGGTCAGCGTGTTGTAGATGCGCATTCACGTGTGGCCGGCTACGACGCCTCGGGCACCCGGCGCTCGTAGTGATACGTGGCACCGGCCTTCCCCTGGCGGTCCACGCTGACCGTTTCCATCAATCCCTTGGCCGGCGGCGTGGCGGAAAGGTCCGGAGCCTCGAGGCTGATGCGAAGGCGTTGCTCGCGCTTGTCGAACGTGATCGTGACCTGTCCTTGAGCCGCAGATCCGAGTCCGTTGCGGGCGGCAGTTTCGATTTGTGCCGCGATCCCGATCGAATCCGCCTCCGAATGTCCGGTGTAGGCGAGGAAGTCGCGCAGCAAGGTGCCGAGCGGCTCGAGGGACTCGCGCGTCGCGGGAAAACTGGCCTGAAAGTAAAAAGTCGGGAGCGCCATCGAATCAACGATCAGAGCGACATCTGCTCGAATAGGGTTCGCGCCTTCTGAACGTCGGCGCCTACCTGCGCCTTCAACAGGTCGACGGTCTCGAAGCGCCGCTCGTCGCGAAGCCGCTGCACGAAACCCAGGCGAAGCGTGCGCCCGTAGAGATCACGCTCCACGTCCAGCAGGTGCGTCTCGATGACGGTCCTGGGCTCTTCATCGAACGTCGGCCGCACGCCGACGTTCGTGATCGACGGATAGATTACCCCGTCCAGCCTGACCGTGGTGGCATAGACGCCGTGCGGCGGGATCAGCTCGTTGGCCGTCGCGAGATTCGCAGTCGGAAAGCCAAGGCCGCGCCCACGATGGCTGCCTTCGACAACCGTACCGTCGATCGTGTACGGATGGCCGAGGAGCGCGCCCGCTTCATCGACCCGTCCTTCGCTGATCAGCCGCCGGATTCGGGTGCTGCTGACAACGAAATCCTTGTAGCGCACGGGATCGATCTTCTCGGCGCGGAATCCATAGCGGCTGCCGAGGCCTCGAAGCGACGAGAAGTTGCCCGCGCGGTCGTGACCGAACAGGAAATTCGCACCTACCCACACTTCCGCGACGTGGAGCCACTCGACCAACACGGTGCGAACGAACGTCTCGGGATCCCAGCGCGACAGCTCCGGCGTGAATCGGACCACGGCCACGCCATCGAGTCCGGCGCGCTCGAGCGCCTCGAGGCGCTGCGCCTTGGTCATCAGGAGCGGCGGTGCCTTATCGGGCCGCACGATACGCGGCGGATGGGGGTCGAAGGTCATCGCCACCGCCGTCGCGCCCCGCTCACTCGCCACGCGGCCGACCCGCTCGATGATCTTCATATGGCCGCGATGCAGGCCATCGAAGTTGCCCAGCGCCAGGACCGGGTGCAACCAGCGGGGCGGGCGGGAATCCTCGGGAAAGTGAATGACGTCCACGCGACTCGGGGCCGGGCTGGGCCCGGGTCATCGGTCACTCCAACCTGAAGCTGACCGACAGGCCATCATATGCCAGTTGGACGTTTTCGGGCAGCGCCGCATTCGTCTCGACATGGGGCAAATCGTGGCAAATGTGGGTAAACCACGCCTGCTGGGGGGCGAGCCGCTCGGCAACGGCGAGCGCCTCTGCGACGCTGAAGTGAGTGGGATGCCGGCGATGCCGGAGCGCGTCGATCACGAGCACCTCAGCGCCTTCGATGAGCGGCCACGATTCGTCGGGAATGGCACTGCAGTCGGTCAAGTAAGCGAGCGATCCGATTCGGTAGCCGTAGACGAGACGAATGCCATGCCACAGCGGGACTGGCGTGATCCGATGTTGCCCCACCGAGAATGTCGCCGACACCGTGAACAAATCGATTTCCGGCAGGCCCCCGCCGACGGGCGTCGCGGCATCGAAGATGTACGCGAAGGTCTGGCGGATTTCGCGGATCGTCTGCGGATCGGCATAGCACGGGATCCGCGCCTTCTGCAGCGCGTTGAAGCGCCGCATGTCGTCGAGACCGAGGACGTGATCGGCGTGGCCGTGGGTGTAGAGCACCGCGTCGACGCGTCGCAGATCGAAGCGCAGGGCCTGCTGGCGGAGGTCGGGCGACGTATCGATGAGGAGCACTGTGCCATCGGACAGCGTGAGATAGGCGGACGGCCGCGTCCGGTTGTCCCGCGGATCCACCGACGTGCAGACTGGACATCGGCAACCGATCATGGGAACGCCATGACTGGTTCCGGTGCCAAGGAATAACAGGTTACCCAGGTTGCTCGGGTTGGACTGGTTGATTGGGTTAGTCAGGTTGGTTGCAGAGACGGGGCTTCAGCCCCGCGATGTCGTGCTCTGGAGAGACGCTTCGGCCCTGTCGGTCGACTTATGGAACGATGATCCGCGGCGCGCCGTCCTTCACATCCACGAATCGCATTCGCAGCTCGTAGAGCCCTTGCTCGAGCAGCTGCCGCTCCTCGACGGTCAGATTCCCCCGCGTTTTTTCCTCGAGGATACCGAGGATGTCGATCATCTGACGCGCGCCCTCGACGTTCGGCGCCTGCGTCTGCCCCGACAGTGGGTCGGCGGCATCGCCAAGATGCACGGCGGCCGTGTGCATGAGCGAGAAAACGAATCCGGTGAACGTGAGCGCCTGCTCCTGATCGGCCATATGTCTAGAATACCCTACGAGGCCGCCTAAGCTCCCGACTCGACGTATATGACAACACCGGGTGACCGCTTCAACGCGCTCGTCGCGATCATGGCTCAGCTCCGCTCGCCGGGGGGCTGTCCCTGGGACCGCGAGCAGACGCTCGCCTCGCTCCGCCCGTACCTGCTCGAGGAAACCTACGAAGCACTCGAGGCGCTCGACAACGGCGATACGGCTGCACTCTGCGAAGAGCTCGGCGACCTGCTGCTCGAAGTGGTCTTCCTGTCGCGCATCGCGGAGGAAGACGGTACGTTCAGCGTGTCGGATGCCATCGATGCGATTGTCAAGAAACTCGTGCGGCGTCATCCACATGTCTTCGGTACCGACGCGAAGCTGTCGACGCCGAAGGAAGTGCGCGGCAAGTGGGAGGAGATGAAGGCGTCGGAACGATCGACGTCGACGACGCCGAAAACGATCCTCGGCGGCGTACCGAAGACGCTGCCATCGCTGCTGCGCGCGTACGAGTATGGTGCCCGCGCTGCAGCCGTCGGTTTCGACTGGGTCCTCGCGGGCGATGTCGTCGACAAGATTGAAGAGGAAGTTCGCGAACTGCGGGACGCTGTCGAAAGACAGGGCACCGATCAGGGACGAAGGACGGGTGACGAGGGGCGCGCAGCGGCCGCCTCCGCAGGTCCACACGTCAGCTCGGCCAACCCTGGCAACATCGAAGAGGAGCTCGGTGATTTGCTGTTCGCGATTGCAAACCTGTCTCGGAAGCTCGGCGTCGAGCCCGAAGCGGCGCTGCGCCGCGCCAACGACAAGTTCCTTGCGCGCTTCTCGGAGGTCGAACAGCGCGTCACGGCCTCCGGTCAGCGGATGCAGGAGAAGACCCTCGAGGAGCTCGAGGCGACGTGGCAGGACGTGAAGCGGTCTCAACACGGCGCCACGCTCGACCGGTGAAGGTCGTCACCTCGACGACCTTGCCGTCCGTTCGCATGATGATCTCGCCATCCTCGTCGGTTCGGAAGACCGCGACCTTGCGGTCGCGATAGCGCGCCATGACGGCCGGCGCGGGATGTCCGAAGCGATTCTGGCGGCCACAACTGATCAGCGCGACCGACGGCTCGAGCGCATCGAGAAACCTGTCGGAGCTCGACGTGGCGCTCCCGTGGTGCGCCGCCTTGAGGACGCGGAAAGCCGCGCGATCCATCCGTGAAGAGAGTTCACCTTCGATCTCGGCGCTGATATCCCCCGGCAACACGATCGAGACCTCGCCCATCCGCAGCTCGATCACGACCGAATCGTCGTTGCGGACCTTCCGCCGTTGCCAGTCCGGGAGGGGTGGGTGCCAGACACGGACAGCTACCGGCCCGAGCTGCCATTTCGTATCGCAAGACAGCGACTGCATGTCGAGTCGAAGCGCTCGTGCGAGACTCCGGATACGTTCGCTCGGCAGATGTTGCGCCACGACGATGCCCTCGAGCACTCTCGGCTCGAAGAGATCGATCAAAGTCGGCGCGCCGCCGATGTGATCCGGGTCAGCGTGCGTCAGAACCAGTGCGTCGAGCCAGCCAATCCGACGCGCCCACATCGCGGGCGCGACGATCCGCCCCCCCACGTCGAAGACAGCGCCACCGCCCAGCCCTCCCGCATCCACCAGCATCGTCGTTGCGTCCGGGAACTGTATCAACGTTGCGTCGCCCTGCCCGACGTCGAGGCTGATCACGGTGAGCCACTTGTCGGCCGTCCACGGCCATCGCCAGACGTGCGGCGCAAGAAGGATCCAAGCGGTAGCAGTGGCCAGACCGAGGCCACCCGCCCGCGTCAGACGCTTCCGCCACTTCCCCTGCAGCCGCAACACCGACATGCCAACGAGGAACGCTGCGCCCGCCGTGAAATACACGGTGATCACGATCCAACCCGGGGCCGGAACACGCCTCGCAATCGAGGGGATCCAGTCGACCAGACGTGACGATTCAACGAGCGCCAACGCTGCGCCGGCCGCGATGTGACCGGCGAGCCCCGCGATTGAAGGCGCCCACCGATCGGTAGCGACGGCGATCAGCCCGGCTTGTTGCAGAATCGCCATCGCCGGCACGGCAATCAGGTTCAACACCGGTCCGGCGGCGGTGACGCGGTTGAAGAGCGCTGCCGCGATCGGAAGCAACACGAGCTCGGTCGCGACGGAGGCCGCGATGACGGCGACGACGGGGGTCCACGCAGAGGAGCGGCTGGATCGCAGGACCGCGCGCGTCAGCCGCATCGACAGGAGCACAATCGCACCGGTTGCGCCTATGGTGAGGAGGAACCCCGGATCCACCACGACGCTCGGGACGATCGCAATCATGGTGGCGGCTGCCGCCGCGAGTGCCACGAATGATGCGGGGCGAAGGTCGACCGCGCTCAGGAGGAGATACCCGACGGCCATTACCGTCGCTCGCGTCACCGATGCCCCGCCGCCGACGACTGCGGCGTGGAACGCCAGGATCGCGGCCACGAGAATCGCGGCGGCGGTGCGCGGCAGTCGAAGGAGCGCGGTCAGCGCTAGGAGCGTGACGGCCAGAATCGCGATGTTGCCGCCCGAGATCGCGATCACGTGATACGTGCCGGCCGCCTGCAGGCGATCCTCGAGGTCGGCGTCGAGGCCGGTGCGATCGCCGATCAGGATAGCCGTCGCGATCGCGCCGGCGGTCGGATCGATCGCAGCGATACGACGACGGACGACGTCGCGGACGTAGACGCGCAGGTCAGCGGCGCGTTCGTCGATCCAGGAGCCGTGCGCGAGTACCTGGACCAGTGCGCCGCTCTTCACCGTTCCAACCAGGATGAGGCCGCGGCGGGCGGCGGACAGCTGGTGGTCTGGGACGCCATCGTTCAAATAGCGGGCGGGTCGGCGCATGGTTGCGGGCATACGGAGGATGCGTCCGGCACGCCAGCCGTGTCGGACGACCGCAGCCAGTCGCCCGGTCACGGTCAGCGTCGCATCGCCCTTGACCGGGTGGCGAACGCCGTCAAGGCGGACCTGCGTCAAGGCGAGCGCGATCCGTGTCGACTCACCGTCTGGCGCTGCGTCCGATCGCAATCGGCCGTCGAGCTCAACGAGCGGAGCGTGCTCGACCAGGGCGGCGAGCGGTGGGCTCCGCGCGGTCCGCTCCATCGCCGCGGCCAACGTCCAGACGTTGACCAGCGCGCCGCTCAGGCACGCGGAAAGCACCATCTTCGGCGAGTGGACGATCAATCCACTGGCTGCGGCGACGGTCAGGATGGTCGATACGGTGAGGCCGGGGAGCGCAGGCAGGTTGACGTGCAGGCCGAGCGCTGCCCCCGTCGCGATGGCGGCACAGATCCAGATCGGCAGTGAGGGCATGCCGATCGGGGTGCAAATCCGCGATCAGTCCGAATTGCGAGTGAACGCCGTCAGAGGGGCGCCGGAGAGCGCAGAAACTGCCCTGGGCGCGGCCGCATTCGCTGCGAGAATTCCATGCCAACCTCGACGGTTCAGGCAGTCGTTTTGCCGGCGTAGTAGTCCTGCAGGGCGCGGACGTCGAGGGCTTTCAGACGCAGCGCGCGGATGGCGGCGACGGCGGCGGACGCTCCCGTCAGGGTCGTAATGCACGGGACGCTCTGCAGCATCGCGGCACGGCGGACAGTGCGATCGTCGAAGAACGACTCTCGACCCAGAGGCGTGTTGACGATCAGCGCGATCTGACCGTTGACGATCTGATCCGCCACGTTCGGACGGCCTTCGTTCACCTTGTAGACGACCTCGACTTCCAGCCCATGCGCGCGCAGATAGGCGGCCGTGCCGCGCGTAGCCACCAGCTCGAAGCCAAGCTCGGCGAGATCGCGCGCGATCGGCAACACGGTCGTCTTGTCGATGTTGTTGACGCTGATGAACGCACGGCCCGAATCCGGCAGCCGCTGCCCCACCGACAGCTGCGCCTTCGCGAACGCCGCGCCAAACGTGTCGGCGCCGCCCATCACCTCGCCGGTGGACTTCATCTCGGGCCCGAGGATCGTGTCGACGCCGGGGAATCGCACGAACGGGAACACCGGGCTCTTCACGAACACACCCGATACCTCGAGATCGTCGACGAGCCCCACCTCCGCCAACGACTGCCCCGCCATCACGCGCGCCGCGATCTTCGCCAGCGGAATGCCGGTCGCCTTCGACAGGTACGGCACCGTCCGCGACGCTCTCGGGTTCACCTCGAGCACGTAAACCACATCGTCCTTGATCGCATACTGGACGTTCATCAGGCCGACGACCTTCAGCGCCCGCGCGATCCGCCGCGTGTAGTCGCGAATCGTGCCCAGGTGTCGCTCCGCAACCATGAACGGCGGCACCACACAGGAGCTGTCGCCCGAGTGAATGCCGGCCTGCTCGATATGCTCCATGATGCCGCCGATGACGACGGCGCCGGTCGTGTCCGCGACACAGTCGACGTCGAACTCGAATGCGTCTTCAAGGAACTTGTCGATCAGAACCGGACGCTCGTGCGAGACATCGACGGCGCCCGCCATGTAGCGATCCAGCGTTGCGGTGTCGTAGACGATCGCCATGCCGCGGCCACCGAGCACGTACGACGGCCGCACCACCACGGGGAAACCAATCTGTCCGGCCACGTCGCGCGCTTCGATGCGAGAGGTCGCGGTCCCGCTCGACGGCTGCGGGATGCCAAGATCCCACAGCAGCTTGGAGAATCGCTGGCGATCTTCGGCAAGATCGATCGAATCAGGCGAGGTGCCGAGAATCTCGACGCCCGCCGCCTGCAGCGGGAGCGCAAGCTTGAGCGGCGTCTGTCCGCCGAACTGCACCAGGCACGACACCTGTGCGCCGGCGCTCTGCTCCTTGTTGATGACGGCCATGACGTCTTCGAACGTCAGCGGTTCGAAATATAGGCGGTCCGTCGTGTCGTAGTCCGTCGAGACGGTCTCGGGATTACAGTTGATCATCACCGTCTCGTAGCCCTGATCGTGCAGAGCGAACGCCGCATGGCAGCAGCAGTAGTCGAACTCGATGCCCTGCCCGATGCGGTTGGGTCCGCTGCCGAGGATCACCACTTTGCGCCGATCATTTGGCTCCGATTCGCAGAACGGCTCGAACGTTCCGTACATATAAGGCGTGAACGATTCGAACTCTGCCGCGCAGGTGTCGATGCGCTTATAGGCCGTCACGAGCCCCAGATCCTGACGCTTCTCGCGGATCGCGTCCTCGTCGACCCCGAGAATGCCGGCCAGCTCCTGATCGCCGAACCCGGATCGCTTCAGCGTGAGCAGCAGATCCGCAGACATGTCTCGAAGGCCAACCAGCTGCGCCGTCTTCTTCAGCTCGACGATCTCGGCGAACTGCTGCAGGAACCAGCGATCGATCCGCGTCAGCTCGTGAAGGGTCTCGACGCTCCAGCCGCGCTCGAGCGCCTCGAACAACGCCCACATGCGCCGATCGGTCGGCACGACGAGCCTTTTTCGCAGCGCCGCCTCGTCGAACTCTTCGTCGTCGCTCAAGGGCGTGAACAGGCGGCCGGTGCGCCCCAACTCCAACGAACGGATGCCCTTGAGGAACGACTCTTTGAAGGTTCGCCCGATTGCCATCGCCTCGCCCACCGATTTCATCTGCGTCGTCAACGTCGGATCCGCCTCGGGGAACTTCTCGAAGTTCCAGCGCGGAATCTTGGTCACGACGTAGTCGATGGTGGGCTCGAAGGACGCTGGCGTCAGCCGCGTGATGTCGTTGGGGATCTCGTCGAGGTGATATCCGAGCGCCAGCTTCGCCGCGATCTTGGCGATCGGGAAGCCGGTGGCCTTCGACGCCAGCGCCGACGACCGCGAAACGCGCGGGTTCATCTCGATGACGATCATCCGGCCGTCTTCCGGGTTGACAGCAAACTGAATGTTCGAGCCGCCGGTTTCGACGCCAACTCGGCGGATGATCCGCCGCGCGGCGTCGCGCATCCGCTGGTATTCCTTGTCCGACAACGTCAGCGCCGGCGCGACGGTGATGCTGTCACCGGTGTGCACGCCCATCGGATCGACGTTCTCGATCGAGCAGACGACGACGAAGTTGTCGGCGACGTCACGCATCACCTCGAGCTCGTACTCCTTCCAGCCGATGACCGACTCCTCGACGAGGATTTCGTGCACGGGGCTCATGCCGAGCCCGCGCGCCGCCAGCTCGCGGAACTCTTCGATGTTGTAGGCGATGCCGCCGCCGATGCCGCCCAGCGTGAACGAGGGCCGGATAATCGCCGGGAATCCGGTGGTGTGGACGATGTCGAGCGCCTCGGGCAGCGATCGAGCAAGCGCGCTGCGGGGCACCTCGACGCCAATCTCGTTCATCGCATCGCGGAACAGCAGGCGGTCCTCGCCGACCTTGATCGCATCGATCTGCGCCCCGATCAGCTCGACGTTGTACTTGGCGAGCGTTCCGTTCTCGTGCAGCGCCACCGCGAGGTTCAGCGCCGTCTGACCACCGACCGTCGGCAGCAGTGCATCGGGACGCTCGGCGGCAATGATCTGCGCGACGATTTCCGTCGTCAGCGGTTCGACGTAAGTGCGGTCCGCAAACTCCGGGTCGGTCATGATCGTCGCCGGGTTGCTGTTCACGAGCACGACTTCGAGGCCTTCGGCTTTCAGTGCCTTGCAGGCCTGCGTGCCGGAATAGTCGAACTCCGACGACTGGCCAATCACGATCGGACCGGAGCCGATCACGAGGATGCGTTTCAGGTCGGTGCGACGGGGCATGGGGGGAAGATTAGAACCTCAGACTACAGACCTCAGACTACCGGCTGCAGCATTGCTCCAGCTCACGTCCGCGGCCGTGGTCTGGAGTCTGAAGCCTGCCACGTCACTTCTCAATTTCATCCAGAAACTGTCGAAACAAATAGTCCGCGTCGTGCGGGCCGGGCGACGCTTCGGGATGATATTGGACGCAGAAGACGCGCTTGTCCACGTGGCGCAGGCCCTCGACCGTGCCATCGTACAAGTTCAGGTGGGTCACGCGCACGTCGGCGGGCAGCGAGTCGGGATCAACGGCAAACCCATGATTCTGTGACGTAATTTCGACCTTGTTCGTCGCGAGGTTCTTCACCGGATGGTTGCCGCCGCGGTGACCGAACTTCAGCTTGAACGTTTTCCCGCCCATCGCCAGGCCAAGAACCTGATGCCCGAGGCAAATGCCGAAGATTGGCACATCCTTCGACACGAGCTGCGTGACGTTGTCAGTCACATACGGAAGCGCCGCCGGATCGCCTGGGCCGTTGCTGAGAAACACGCCGTCGGGTTCGATGGCCAGCAGCTCCGCTGCCGGTGTCGTTGCCGGAAAGACGTGCACGTCGCAGTTGTGGGCGGCGAGACGGCGCAAGATGTTGCGCTTGATGCCGAGGTCGTAGGCAGCAATGCGCAGCCTGCGCTTCGCCCGCCGCTCCGGCGGCACCAGGAACTCCTCCGGCGCCTCGTCACCCTCGGCGCGCCACTCGTAAGGCGTCGCGCACGTCACTGTGCGGACGAGATCCGACCCTTCCATCTGCGCGATCGAACGGGCCTGCTCGACGAGCTGATCGGCCTTGGCACTGCCCGAGGCGACGATTCCACGCATCACGCCGCTCGAGCGCAGCTTGCGGGTCAGCGCACGCGTGTCGATATCGGCAATCGCGACGATGTTGTACTTGGTCAGATAATCGCGCAGCGTCTGATCTGCGCGCCAGTTGCTCGCCACGGGTGACGACTCGCGCATCACGAAGCCGGCCACCTGCGGCTTTGCCGACTCGGTGTCCTCGCCGGAGACGCCGTAGTTACCGATCTGTGCCGACGTCATCGTCACGATCTGACCCGCATAGGAGGGATCGGTCAGCACTTCCTGGTAGCCGGTCATGCTCGTGTTGAACACGACCTCGCCCTGGGCCTCGCCGGGCGCGCCAGCCGAGGTCCCGCGAAACACCGTTCCATCTTCGAGCGCGAGAATCGCGTTCATTCCCTACTGCACCCGTTCGAGCGACGCGGCGACGCGCGTACGGCTCCCTGCCGTGACCTGGGCCGTCGTCGCCCACAAGTTGAATCCCGGTATCTGGAGGACGACGCGATGCTCGCCGGGAGCGAGCTCCTCGATGGTCACCGGTGTCACTCCAACCGCGCGCCCGTCTACCGTCACTTCGGCGCCGACCGGTCGCGAATCGACGAGCAGCGATCCGGTCGTCGCGGCAGGTGTGCGCGGCTGCGCGCGCTGCGACCGTCCGGCGCTCGTCGCCGGAACAGCAGCGGCCGCGGCCGCTCTACGGGATTCGTTCTGCGCAGAGGGACGTCTGGTGTCGAGCGGCGGTTCTGATGTCGCTGCCGCCGGACGGCCGGTCTGTCGCGATGGCGGCGGCAACTTGGCCTCGCCGACGACATTCGGTTCCTCGACCCGTTGCGCGGGGGGCGGCGATGGCGGCGGCGAGGATTCCGGCGACGTCTGCGGCAGCGAGGATTCCGGCGATGCCTGCGGCGACGATGACGGACGAGATGGCACCAGAGTTGCCGCCGTCTCCCGTTGAGCGGCTTGCCACGCGGTCCAGTAGCCCCAGCCGAAGCCGCCGGCGACGCCGACGACGAGCGCAATGATCAACGCGAGGAACGGCCGGCGTTCGCGAACGGGATCAGCGGGCGCCGACCACATCGGACCCGAGAGCGTCGGGTCACCGAGCGTCGGCGACCGTGTTGTCTCGTCCCGCGCTTCGATCGGGCGCGCCAGCGACGGCGGCGCGACGTCCCGGAACGGCCCCTTGTGACCGTCCTGGTCGCCGGACGTCTCTCGCGACTTCAAGAACCCCGGACGATCGTCCGCTGCGACCTCGAACATCGGCGCCGATCCGGCGCCGGCGATCAGCGGCAGTTCAGCAGAGATATCGTCGTCGCGCTCGTCGATCCTTTCGTAGTCGCGCGACTCAGACAGGAACGACGGTAACGGCGCGTCGTCTCGAACCGTGGCGGCACTCTTGGGATCGGTCCACGACGCGAGCGTTGGCGGAGCCTCCTCGGCGATTGCCGCGTCGGACGGCACGGCGACTGTCGATGCCAGAGTCTGCGTGCGCGCGAGAATCGGGCGCAGCGCATCGACGAGGTCGGAAGCCGACGCGAACCGGGCGCCCGGTTCAATGGCCAGCGCCCGGCTGAACACGTCCGACAGGGCGTTGACGTCGGCACCTGGCACCGTTTCGGCCCACACCGACGGCGCGCCGGGTCCGACGATGCGGCGTCCGGTGACCAGTTCGAACGCGATGGCACCCAGCGCGAAGATGTCTGCCGGACCACCCCACGGTCGATCCTCGACGCGTTCGGGCGCCGAATACGGCAGGCGCACCGGGGCCCGGAGGCCCGCGTGCTGCAGCGCCTGGGCGATTCCGACGTCGATCAATCGAGGGGCTCCATCCTCCAGCAGCACGTCGCGGAGGTGCAGCGCGCCATGGTGGATCCCTTCGCCGGCCGCGCGATCGAGCGCTTCCGCCAAGCGGCTCAACGTCACGAGCGTGGCGTCGATCGCCGGCCGTCCCGACTGCCGGATTACCGCGTCCAACGAATCGCCGGCGATGTACTCCTGCGCGAAATACGCCTGCTTGCCTTCGACGCCAGCAGCGAGCGCCGCCGCGATCGTGGGATGACCCGGCTGTTGCGAGACCACGTCTTCGAGTGCGGACGCGAGATCGGCGGTCTGCTCCGGCGGCAAATCGAGCCGGAACATCTTCAACGCAACCAGACGACCTTCGATGGGATCGTGCGCGCGAAAGACGGGTCCGAGGCTGCCGGCCCCAACCTGATGCAGGATACGAAAGGGACCGCACGCAGCAGGCGAAGGGTCGAGAATGGATCCGTCAGCGGTCAGCGGTGGTACTCCTCAAGCAGGACCCGGCGGGTCAGAGGATCGTAACACACTCGTCCCGCGCGCCTTGACAGCTTCTTTCTCCGGGTGCGACAGTACCGCCCACGTGCAGTCGCCCACTGCTTCTCCTTCCGACAGCGCGCTGCGGCTGGCCGTTGACCTGCACCGACTGCCCTGGATGCGCCGGCTCGCGATCGATTACACGTTCCACTTCGAAAACGTCGCTGCGTTTTTCGCCGGCAATCCGCAGGACCGAAGTGCCTGGGCCGATGCGCTCACGCGAGTGCGCGCGTACCGCAGACGCGGCGCAGAAGTGGCGACGGTCATCGCGGCGCAGCAGGAGCGTCGTCAAGCGCCGGCGCCGGCGCGCGAAGCGGCCGCCAAGCTTGCCGACGCCGCAACCGTGGCGGTGGTTACTGGCCAACAGGCCGGACTGTTCGGCGGGCCGCTCTACACGCTGCTCAAAGCCTTGACCGCGATCAGGCTCGCGGCACGCGTCAGCCGCGACCACGGCGTCGCCGTCGTGCCGGTGTTCTGGATCGACGCCGAGGATCACGACTGGAACGAAATCGCCGCGTGCGGCGTCCTCGACGGCAGCCAGTCGTGGTGCGAGATCCGGGTCGGGCCGCCGGAAGGCGCCGGCGATCGACCCGTGGGCGGACTCCATTACACCAGCCAGATCGACGAGGCGATTGGCACGCTCGAGCAGGCGCTACAGCAAACGGAATTCACGCGCGAGATGATCGACGCGCTCCGCGTCGACTACGTTGCGGGCCGAAGCGTGCCCGAGGCCTTCGGACGGTGGCTCGAGCGATGGCTTGGACCGCTCGGCCTCGTGGTGTTCGACGCATCCGATCCGGAAGCGAAGCCGTTCGCGGCGTCGCTTTTCCGCGCCGAGATCGAGAATGCGGGACGGACGACTCGACTCGCCGTGGACGCCGGGAATCGACTGACAGCGCTCGGCTACCACGCGCAGGTGACCCCGGGCGAGGCGAGCGTCGCGCTGTTCGACCTCGACACCGTGCGACGGCCGATTAAAGTGGCCGGCGATCACCTGACAATTGGCGACGACACCGTGTTGGGCGAAGCCCTGGCAGAACGGGCGGAACAACAGCCGCAGACGTTCAGCCCGAACGTCCTGCTCCGACCGCTGGTGCAGGACACGATCTTCCCAACGGTCTGTTACATCGCTGGGCCGAACGAGCTGGCGTACCTCGCGCAGCTACGACCTGTGTACGAGAGCTTCGGCGTCCCGATGCCGCTCATCCAGCCGCGCGCGACGGCCACCATTCTGGATTCCGCGGCCATCCGTTTTCTCACACGCTACAACGTGCGGTTCGAGGATCTCGAGCCTCGCGACGATCGCGCGCTCAACGCGTTGCTGCTCGCGCAGCTGCCGCCCTTGGTGGAAAAGGCCGTGCAGGACGCCGAGGCGGGAATCGGCGAGCGCCTGGACGCCATCATCACTGCGGTGCCCGCCATCGACCCCACGCTCGAGGGTGCGGCCCGCTCGACCCTCGGCAAGATTCAGCACGACATCCAGGCGCTCCGCGGCAAGATCCTGCAGGCAGCGAAGCGCCGCGACGACACGCTGCGGCGGCAGTTCACCAACGTGCGGACGCAAGCGTTCCCCGACGGCGCTCCCCAGGAGCGGCAGGTCGGGTTCATCGTGTTTCTCAACAAGTACGGTCCTGCGCTCGTCGAGCGCCTGGCCGCGGAGCTGCCGCTCGAAGGCGGCATGCACTGGATTCTCACGGTCTAGCACGCGATGCCCCCCCGGTCCCGCAGGCCGTCCGGCGGACGCCGCCCGGCCAGATGGGTCAGCGGGCTGATCATCCGCATTCCCCGTAAGGCCTGGCTCGTCGTCGGTGGCATTGCTGCGGTGTGTCTGCTGGTCGGCATCGGCGTCGCCAGCTACTACTGGGTGCTCCTGGGCCGTCAAATCGATTTGCGGCTGCACGGTGAACGCGAGCGCGTCCTGCCGCGCGTCTACGCGCGGCCGCTCGAGCTCTACAGAGGCCAGGCGGTTGGCCAACGGCAGCTGATCGATCGGTTGAACGATCTTGGCTACGCCGAACGCGCGCGGATCGAGCGCCCTGGCGAATTCGCCATCGGTCGTGACGCCATTGCGTTGATTCCGCGAGACGGCGATCAGAAGGGCGCTGTCGTACGCGTCATCTTTGATCCGGAAAAGCCTGCGAAGGAGGGCTATCCCCCGCAGGTCGTCCGCGTCAGCCGGCTGACGGCCGGAGACGGCCGCGTCCAGCACATCACACTGGATCCGCCGCTCCTTACGGCGCTCATCAACGCGAGCCGCGAGAAGCGCCGTCAGGTGCCGTTATCGGCGATTCCATCGCGGATGGTGCAGGCGGTGCTCGCCATCGAAGACCGCCGCTTCTACGATCATCCCGGCGTCGACCTGATTCGCACGATTGGCGCCGTGATCACGAACCTGCGCGGCGAGAAGAAGTACCTGGTCGGCGGAAGCACCATCACGCAGCAGCTCGTCAAGAACTTCTTCCTCACGCCGAAAAAGACGCTCCGCCGCAAGCTCGCGGAACAGTACATGGCGCTCATCCTCGAGCGGCGGGTCTCGAAGGACCAGATCCTCGAGATGTACCTGAACGACGTATACCTTGGACAGCGCGGGTCCTTCGCCGTTCATGGTGTCGCGGAGGCGGCGCGGCTGTTCTTCGGCAAGGACATCAGCAATGTCACGCTGAACGAAGCCGCGACAATTGCAGGGATCATCCAATCGCCTTACACCTGGTCGCCCTTCACCGCTCCCGACCGCTGTCGCGAGCGGCGCAACGTCGTCCTGCGCGCGATGGCCGACGAAGGATTCATCTCGGCGGACGCGGCGCGCCGGACGTCCAGCGAACCGATTCTAGTCGTGCAGCGGGCACTCGAGGCCCAGGCGCCGTACTTCGTCGACTACGTTGGCCAACAGTTGCAGGAGCAATATCCCGGCGCCACCCAGGCCAGCGGACCGCTCAGCGTCTACACCACCCTGGATCTGCATCTGCAGCGGCTCGCACAGGACGCCGTACGAAACGGCCTCACCCATGTCGACCAACTCCTGTCGCGGCGAAAGAAGCCGCGACGCGCCGAGGCGTCGCTGATCGCGATCGATCCGCGGACGGGCGAAGTGCTGGCGCTCGTCGGCGGTCGGTCCTACAACCAGTCGCAATACAACCGGGCGATCAGCGCGCGCCGTCAGCCCGGCTCGGTATTCAAGCCGTTCGTCTACCTGGCAGCCTTCGAGCGCGCCGCGGCCGAAGGGCGTACCGATCTGACACCCGCTACGCTCGTCGACGACATCCCGTCATCATTCGCGACCGGCCTCGAAGAGGAGTGGGCTCCGAACAACTACGAGGGCGAGTACGACGGCCTCGTCACACTGCGACGCGCGCTCGCACTCTCGCGCAACGTCGCCACGATCAAAGTCGCCGAGACGACCGGCTTCGATCGCGTCGCCGCGCTGTGGCGCGGGCTGGGCGTCGGGACGAGCGCCCACGCCTACCCGTCGATCACGCTGGGCGTCTTCGAAGCAACGCCGCTCGAGATCGCAATCGCATACACGATTTTTCCGAATGGCGGCGTCATCCGTCCACTCCGCGTGCTGTCGCGAGTCGTCATCGGCAGCGATTCGCGCGTCCCTCCCAATGCGCCGACGAAGCGGATCGCGCGCGAAGATACGACATACCTGGTCACGAACATGATGCGCAGCGTGATCAACGAAGGCACAGGTGCGGGAGCGCGTGCCGCGGGCTTCGCGCTCGACGCGGCCGGAAAGACGGGCACGACCAACGATCTGCGCGACGCGTGGTTCGTCGGCTTCACGCCAGAGCTTCTCACCGTCGTCTGGGTCGGGCTGGACGACAACCAGCCGGTCGGCCTCAGCGGGACACAGGCGGCGCTGCCAATCTGGGCCGCGTTCATGATCCGTGCGCTCGCCGGCCATGGCGACGTCCACTTCGCCGAACCCTCCGGGATTGTCTCGGTGGAGATCGATCGCGATACCGGAAAGCTAGCCGGCCCGCTCTGCCCGCGCGTGTTCAAAGAGTCGTTCCTGAGCGGCACGGAGCCGACTCAGGTGTGTGATATCCACCAGTACCTGACGCTGGCAGTTGACCAGGCCAATCGGGTTGGACAGGTTAATCGGGTTGGTGCGGCAAACCGCCAATCTGGGTAACCCGGGAAACGACTCGTATAATCATGCCGATGGAAGACGTGTTGGCCGCCCTGAGCCGGGCGCTCGAGCGCGGCGAAATGGCAGCGCTTGTGACGATCGTGGCCGCGCATGGATCGACGCCCCAGCGCGTCGGCGCGAAGATGCTGGTCTTCCCCGACGGCCGCACGGTCGGCACGATTGGCGGCGGCTGCTATGAGAACGATGCGTTCTGGAAAGCTCGAGAGGCGCTGAAGGCGCGGCGCGCCCGTCTCGAGCACTACGAGCTCAGCGACGATCTCGCGGAAGAATCAGGGCTCATCTGCGGAGGACAGATGGACGTCTTCATCGAGCCGATCGAACCGGCGCCCCGCCTGTACATCATCGGCGCAGGCCACGTTGGATATCAGCTCGGGCAAATCGCTCCGACGGTTGGGTTCCGCCTGCACGTGGTCGACGACCGGCAGAAGTTCGCGAACCCTGAGCGCTTCGCGGCGGCGGACGAGGTTGTCGTCGAAGACGTCGCCGAGTGGGCGCGTACTGCCGATATCCCCGAGTCGGCGTTCGTTGTCGTGCTGACCCGCGGGCACCGGCAGGATTTCGATGTCCTTCGTGGCTTGGCGAGCCGCCCCGTCCGCTATGTCGGCCTGATTGGCAGCCGCGCCAAGGTCGCGCGTCTGACCGACGCGCTCATGGTCGATGGCGTCTCCGCAGACTGGTTGCGTCAACTGCACGCGCCGATCGGGTTCGACATCGGAGCGGTGTCGCCGGAAGAGATCGCCGTCGCCATCCTCGCCGAGCTGATTGCGGTGCGGCGCGGAAAGACCGTGGGCGACCAGGGGGCGGTCTCGATGCAGTGGACAGCGCCCGCCCTGAAAGCAGCCGAGCCGTAGATCACTCCAGGGTCACGCGGGTCAGCGCGATTCCGAGCCGTCGTCGATCGCGCTCGGAGGGCGTGTGTACATCGGATCGAATCGAGATGTCCGCCCAGTACCCATGCGGCGTGCAATGGCCAAGCTCGATCGTTTTCTCCCATCGCCCACGCGGCAACCGAGCCTCCAGTGCTTCGCAGCGATCGACGCTGACATGGACTTGCTTTCCAGCTGGACCCGACGAGAGCACACTGAGCTCGAGGTGCGACGGTGGACGCGCCGGGTCGATGGGAACCTTGATTGAGGCGTTGCCGCTCGTCCACCGGAACGGCACGCCTTCCCTGACCTCTGTCCGGTGAAAGCCGGACTGCTCGACGCCCATCGCCGCAGCGGCGCCGAGGGCGAGGTTCGAGGGATCAACGTCCGAGGGGGCTTTTGCTTTTCGCAGCACCTCAGGATTCTGCGGATCGACGATGAGCACCGTCAGCCGGTTGGCGCCGCGACGAAGCGCCAACGGTGGAACGAGTGCGCTCCATCGGGCGTCGTGCGGAAGGGTCTGTGTGGTCGCGACGATGCGATCGTTGATGGCAACGGCGAGGTCGACTGGTTGCCGCTGAGCCCGTTGCCGCGGCTCAATCCACCCAGTCACCTGCGCCGGCAGCACCTGTGCCTGGGGATCGACATCTTCGAGTGCCAGAGGCCGAGTCAGGCGGGGGCGAAGGCCGGAGCCGTCCGCATCAATGCTGAGCGAGCCGAGCGCACGCCCCACCAGTTGCTCGGTTCCCGGTACACGGGTTGCCGGCCATACGTCCGATCCGAAGAGCGACAGCTTCCAGTCGACCGCCGCCTTCACTCCGGCGGTAATATCTTCTGGCGCGAACTTGCGCACGTGATTCGCGTCGTCGACGTAGACACGCTGCGACGCTCGCGAGGTCGGCGACCCTACCAGCGACACGCCGTCGACGGACCATGGAATGCGGATGCGCAAAACATCCGCAATTGTCGGCAGCACGTCGATCGTCTCGGCCAGCCGATCGTCGATTCGGCCCTCTGCGGAATGCCGGCCTCCCGTTGGAAGTTTAACGATGAGAGGGACGGCCAGAATCTCCCCAGCATTGGTTTCGGTCACCTCGCGCATGAGATCGCCTGGCCTGAACGATGCCCCGTGATCGGATGTCACGATGACGAGGGCGCGATCGAACAATCCGGCGTTGGCCAGGCGCTCACGAAGCTCGCCAAGCAGCTTGTCCGCCAGCGCCACCTGCAGCAGGTGCCCCTGGTAGTGCTGCACGACGGGCCACCGATCGGCGACCCAGCGCCCCTCTCTATCGCGCGCGCGAGCTCCCTGGCGGCCGCGAATCAGCTGGCCGGTTGGAAGCCAGCGCGGCGGATGATGCGACAGAAGGGTATGGAGGACGTAGAGGCTGGGCGTGTCCGTCGAGGGCGCAATTGACGCGATGAGCGAGCGGGCGGCAGCGAGATGGCCAACTCCTGGCCCCATATCCGGGCTGCGCCGGTCGATGTTGTCCGGCGGGGGGCTCTGGTCGATGTCGTTCGCATCGGATCCGCCATCGTCGACGGAACGCGCAAAACCTGCCCAGCCCTGCGTGAGGTCTGGCAATCCCTCATGCTCGTTAGGCGGCAGCAGGACATACGCCGCGATGATGCGAACATCGTCCAGCATCGCGGCGATTGTCACACTACGCCTATTCCTGCCCCGACACACAGATGGTCTGCGGGCACAGCGCGGTAATCGGCTCCTCGGCCTTCACTTCGTAGTGTGGGGACAACAGCGTGAAGACGGAATTCGGATGGTCGCGCGCCGTGGGCAGCTGAGTGGCAACCGGGTATCGTCCCGTCAAAATGGGGGGGACGGCCCAGCGGGTGAAGTCGCTGACAGCAGTCGCGCGGCGATACCAAATGCCCTCTGCGGCCAGAGCGGCAAAGTTCGGGTAGCGGATGGCGTCGAGCCGCCCTTCGCCGTCGAGCAGCGATGCCAGCGGCAGCTCGTCGAAGACCACAAGCACCACCGGCGTCGAGCCTGAGATCTGGACGCCTTCCGAGGATGCTGCGTGCCAGGTGGCCGAACGCACTCCGCTCGACACGAGCAGCAGCATCGGGACGACCAGCACCGCGGGCGACAAGACCGTACAGAACGCACGCACGGCTCGAACCCTGAGCCAGCCGACGCCTGCTAGCGTGAGAACGACGACTCCGATCGCGAGCGCGGAAGGCCACGTGTCGACGCCGAGCCTGTAGCCAACCTGGAGGGCAATCGCGGCAACCAGCGCGCCGACGACGCCGGCGGCGACAGTGTCGGCGACTCGACGCCCGCCAAATGCGGCGAGCAGGATTACCCCGCCCAGCAGCAGAGGCGGGGCCATTGTGACCGCTACGACCAGAAGGACAACGTCGAACGGGTCCGCCCGGTGGGCGACGAAGAATTCAGGGCTTCTCGACAGGAGGTCGAAAACCGGCTGGGCGACGCCAAGCGCCCAGAGACCGGCGACATGGGCGGAGGACTTGAGGTGATGCACCACCGGTTCGAACGGTTGTTACAGCTGAAACCGAAGTGTAACAGACTGCCAACTGGAAGACAGTGCAGGGTTTCCGCGGAAAAGGCCACCATCCGAAGCCGGACAGCCGTATAATGTCGAAAACGTCTGGTTAGCACTCGTATTGGGCGACTGCTAGATGGCCACTTCCGATCTGAATCCACGCTCGGGCCGCGTCCTGACAACCGTCGTCCGGGAATACATCCAGACCGGCGAACCGGTCGCGTCGGTGGTTGTCGCTCGGCGTGGATCGCTAGGCGTCTCATCGGCCACGATTCGAAACGTCCTGGCCCGCCTCGAGGAACAGGGCTTCGTCCGGCAGCCGCATACCTCTGCGGGCCGCGTGCCGACGGATCGCGGCTATCGGTTCTACGTGGATCTGCTTCTGGGATCCCGGCGGCCGGGTATCGACCGCTCGAACGTGGCCGATCAGATCCGACAGGCCGCCAACGAGGAATCGTCGATCGAACGGCTGCTCACGCTGGTGTCACACGTCTTATCGCAGGACTCCCATCATGTCGGCTTTGCCCTGGCCCCGGCCACCGACGATCAGCGGCTCCAGAAGATCGAGTTCGTCTCGGTCGGCGGCTCGCGCGTGCTTGTGCTGGCAGTGGCCGAGAGCGGGCATGTCACTCAAAAGGTCGTCGACACGACTGATGTCCTCTCGACCGAAGAGCTCCGGCGCGCCGCCGAGTGCATCAACCGCGACTTCTCGGGTCGCGCGATCGAAGAGGTGCGCGCCGAGATTCTCGCTCGGCTGCAGGCCGCGCGCGGGCTCTACGATCGACTGCAGGAGCATGCCCTCCAGATGGCCGAGCGCGCGCTCGATGCGCGCTCCCGCGAACAGACCCTGTATGTCGACGGTACCGCGTCCCTGCTTGCCGAGGTATCGCAGCAGCACGCCGAGCTATCGATCCGCACGCTCGGCGCGTTGGTGGAAATGATCGAGGAGAAGCAGCGGCTGGTGCACCTGCTGAGTGAATATCTGGACAGCCCCGGTCTTGCTGTGATCATCGGCGCGGAGCACACGCTGCCGGATCTGAAACCGTTCAGCCTGATCGCGGCATCCTATCTCGATGGCAGGACAGGGGGCAGCGTTGGCATCATCGGCCCGACGCGGATGCGATACTCACGCGCGATTGGCGCCGTCGAGAGCGCGGCACGCGCGGTCGGCGAAGCGCTGGGGCGGAACTGATCCTGTCGCACTCCCAGACATTCGAAGCGATTGAGACATGAATTCCGACGTGAACGATACCGACGTGCAGGCCGAAGGTGCCGCGCCTGAGAACGCGCCGACCGAGGGCGCGAACGACGAGCTCGCGCGCATTTCGGAGGAACGCGACCAGTTGCGCGACCGGCTCCTCCGAACGACTGCCGAGTTCGACAACTATCGCAAGCGGATCGACCGCGACCGAAAGGACATGGTCGATCGGGCCGCTGAAAGCGTGCTGACCGAGATCTTGCCGATCATCGACGACCTCGAGCGGGCGCTCGCGTCGCCGGAAGCCGGCGAGGGCGCCGAGGGCTATCGCCGCGGCGTCGAGCTGATTCACAAGCAGCTGCTCGACCTGCTGACGCGTCGCGGCGTGACACCGATCGACACCGCGGGTGAGACGTTCGATCCGCATCTGCACCAGGCGGTGTCCTCCGAGCCAAGCGCCGATCACCGTGAGGGAGAAATCATCGAAGAGTTCCGCCGTGGCTATCGCCTGGGCGACCGCCTGCTTCGACCGGCGATGGTGAAGGTGGCCACGGCGTGACGAGACGCGACTACTACGAAATCCTGGGGGTCGCGCGCGGCGCCGCGGACACGGAGCTGAAGGCCGCGTACCGCAAGCTGGCGCTCAAGTACCATCCGGACCGCAATCAGGGCAGCAAGGAAGCCGAAGAGCACTTCAAGGAGGCGGCCGAGGCGTACGCCGTTCTCTCGGATCCGCAGAAGCGCGCCGCCTACGAACGCTTCGGCCATGCCGGCGTCAGCTCGCAGGGCGGGTTCGATCCGTCCACGTTTGCCGGCTTCGAGGACATCCTCGGCGGCCTCGGCGATCTGTTCGGCTTTGGCGATGTCTTTGGCGGCGGCCGCCGCCGTGGCGGCCCGCAGCAGGGCGCGCACCTCCGCTACGACCTCGAGATCTCGTTCGAGGAATCCGCGCGCGGCACCGAGACCTCGATTCAGTTCCCTCGCGCAGAAGCGTGCGACACCTGTCGGGGCAGCGGCGCCGCTCCCGGGTCGGCGCCAACGACCTGCCCCACGTGCGGCGGACGCGGTCAACTGCGCTACCAGCAGGGGTTCTTCACCGTGGCGCGCACCTGTCATCAGTGCCGCGGGATTGGCCAGGTGATCGCGAAGCCGTGCGCGACGTGTCATGGCGAAGGACGCGTCAGCAAGGAGCGCAAGCTGACGGTGAAGATTCCTGCGGGCATCTCAACCGGTCAGCGGCTGCGCCTGCAAGGCGAAGGGGAACATGGCGCTGCCGGCGGACCGCCGGGCGATCTCTACGTCGTCATCCAGGTGCGCGATCACGAGTTCTTCCGGCGTGACGGGAACGATCTCTACTGCGAGATCCCCGTGAACTTTCCCACACTCGCGCTCGGCGGCGAGGTCAAGGTGCCGTCGATCCTCGGGGAGCCGGAATCGCTGAAAGTGCCCGAAGGGGCTGCGGCGGGCTCGACCTACAAGCTGCGCGGCAAGGGCATGCCTGATGTCTCGGGCCGCGGCCGGGGCGACCTGTTCGTGACTGTGCAGGCGGCAGTGCCGCGGAAGCTCACCAAGGAGCAGCGGGGCCTCCTCGAGTCGCTGGCGAGGGCACTGCCCCCGGAACAATTCACGCCCACACGAACCGACGCCGATCAGGACGACCGCAATATCTTCGAGCGCGTGAAGGACATCTTCGGCTGATCGTGACTCGGCTGATCCCCGCGCTGGACCTTCGGTTTCCGCCGCTCGTTCTCCGTCCGGAGCTGCCGGATCTCGTCGCGCTCACACTGCACGATCTTGCCCCGGCGGCGATCCACGAGACCGGCCCCGACGATGGTCCGACGTGGCGGGTCTTTCTGACGGATCCCAAGCTGACAGGCAAGGCTGCGGCGCGTCTCAGTGCAGAGTTCGCGGAACAGGGGCTCGACGTCAAGCTCGTGTCGATCGAAGAGGTCGACTGGGCAGCGCGCTCGCAGGCGCACCTGAAACGTATCAATATCGGACGTGTCACCGTCGCACCGCCCTGGGATGCGGCGCTGCCGGGCGGCGGCGTCCTTGTCGTGATTCAACCGTCCACGGGATTTGGCACAGGACATCATCAGACCACCCGGTTGTGCCTCGAGCTGCTCCAGCGAGCCGGCGTCGCGGGCCGGCGCATGCTCGACCTGGGGACCGGATCGGGCGTGCTGGCGTTGGCGGCGTGGCGGCTGGGCGCAGCGAGCGTCGAGGCGATCGATTACGACGAAGACGCGCTCGTCAACGCACGCGAGAATCTGCAGCTGAACGGCGCCGATTCGCAGATTGCTGTCCGCCAGGCGGATCTCAGAACGGCCGCGATCGATCAGGCGGAGGTCGTGACTGCAAATCTGACTGGCACGCTGCTGATTGCCGAGGCCGACCGTATTCGTGGACTGGTCAAGCCTGGCGGCCAATTGATCCTCGCGGGGTTCGTCGCGGCCGAATCAGATGACGTTCTCGCCGCCTATGCGCCGCCGTTCGAAATCGTGCAGTCTGCGGCCGAAGACGAATGGCGCGCCGCACGGATCAAGCCTCCCTGCACATAGGGCCCCAGCTTCAGCTCGGGCAACCGTGCCCTCAAGAGCGATGACTGCTGTAGACTCTGCGCCATGCGTCAAGCGCTGCTCGTTACCGTTCTCTTCCTCCTCTCTCTCGCGACTCTTCCAGCCGAGCGAACCGGGTATCCGCCGGAGGAGTTCACGGCCCGGCGACAGGCGCTGGCATCCGCGCTCGGTCGGGGCACGGTCGTCTTGTTCGGCAAGACGATGCCAGCGGTCGGCGTGCGGTTCCGTCAGGACAACGACTTCTATTACTTCACCGGCAACGAGGACCTGAACGCGGTGTTCGTGATAGACGGGGCCACGGCGGCAAGCTGGTTGTTCCTGCCATCGCAGAGCGCGGGCGAGATTCGCTCTGACGGCAAGAACTGGCTGACGTCAGGCGAGGCGAAGGCGCGAGGCTTCGAGGACATTCTCCCGCTCACCGAGCTGAACGAATTCCTCGCGCGCCGCCGGGTCTGGGCGGCCGACCAGCCAATCCTGTGGACGCGGCTTTCCGAGCCCGGCGAGGTGGACGGCGGCCGGCGGGATTCGTCGATCGATCTCGCGCGACGCTACAACAACCCGTTGGGTGCGCAGGAGAGCGAAGATGGCTGGCGCGCGCAGACGCTGCGCGCCCGCTACCCGGCGTTCGAACTGAAGGACGTCACGGCGGCGGTCGATCAGCTCCGCGTAGTCAAGACGCCGCGGGAGATCGAAATCCTGAAACGCAACGGCCGCATCAGCGCCGAGGCGATCCGCAAAGCGATCGAAATCACGCGCCCTGGCCGCTTCGAATACGAGCTCGAAGCCGAAGCAACGTATCACCTCATTAAGAACGGCGTTCAGGGCAACGGCTACCCCGCCATCGTCGGCACCGGCCCCAACGTGAACGTTTGGCACTACCAGAACAGCGGCCGGCAAATGGAGGCCGGTGACCTCGTGGTCATGGATTACGGCGGCTCGCTCGACTATCAGGTCATCGACATCACTCGGACCTGGCCCGTCTCGGGCCGCTTCGATGAGCTGCAGCTGAAGGCCTATCGCTGCGCGCTCGAAACGCAGAAGGCGATCATCGCGGCGATGAAGCCCGGCGCGACGCGTCAGCAGACCCGCGACATTGCGAAGGCGATCTACGACAAGTACGGCTTTGGCGATCAGCCGCCGACCGGCGCCGGTCACTTCGTCGGCATGAGCGTTCACGATGTCGGCGATCCGCGCGAGCCATTCAGGGCCGGCATGGTCATCGCCGTCGAACCAATCATCGAAATCCCCGCGAAGCAGCTGCACATCCGAATCGAGGATACGGTGCTCGTGACGGACGGCGAACCCCTGATCCTCAGCGCCTCCGTTCCGAAGGAAGTCGACGAGCTCCTGGCATTGATCAAAGGACAGTCGTAAGCAGTGCACCGCTTCTTCGCGCCGGAGATTGGTCCGGCCGGCAGCGCTGCGCCCTTGCCGCCGGAGGAGGCGCAGCACTTGATCCGAGTGCTCCGTCTTTCTGTCGGCGAGAGCGTGCGCGTGTTCGACGGGCGCGGACGCGAGCACGTGGCCACGGTCGAAGCGCTGACCAAAACCGACGCGATCGTCCGAGTGGGAGAAGCCGTTACCACGGCGGCGGAATCTCCGGTAGCGATCACGCTGGCTATGGCGCTTCTCAAGGCAGACAAGTTTGACGAAGTGGTCCGGGACGCAACGATGCTCGGCGCCAGTCGGATTCGGCCGATCACCACCACCAGGACGGAAGTACCCGCCGCACGAACGTCCAGAGTGGATCGCTGGCGCCGCATCGCGGTGAGCTCGGCGAAGCAATGCGGACGCGCCGTGGTGCCACCAATCGACGAGCCTGTTACTTTTTCGGAGTTCATCGGCAAACCGGTTGAGGAGCGCTTGCTGATGCTGGTCGAGCCCGTCTTGCCCGGTGCGATGTCGACGCGCGAGCTGGGGCCGGCACCGCCGAACGCCGCGCTCCTCGTGGGACCCGAGGGCGGCTGGGCGGAGGCCGAGCACCGGCTTGCCCTGGAGTGCAACGCCACGCTCGTGACGCTCGGCCCACGCACCCTGCGCGCCGAGGCGGCGCCGCTCGTCGCGCTCGCGGTCCTGCAACACGTCTGGGGGGAATCAAACTCTTAACTCCGCTCCCAGCCGTTTAGAAGGCACCCATCTAGCGGCTTTCCGTTATTTCGCCAGATCGTCGTCTCCCGTAAAGTGCGCCGACCGATGAACAATTCGCTGTGCGCGACGGGTTTCGCATGCGTCTGCCTGGCCATCGCTCTCCTGTTGCCGGCAACCGGCCGCGCCCAGTTGACTGAAGCGTCGCTCAAGGGCACCGTCGTCGACAGTTTCGGACAGGTGGTGCCGGGGTCCGCGGTGACCGTCAGACATCTCGCCACCGGAACGTCGCGCGCGGCCACAACCGACCAGTCGGGCGCGTTCCTCCTCGCAGGACTGCCGCCGGGCGTTTACGCCGTCGTCGCCGAAGCTCAAGGATTTCGGCCTTTCTCTCAAGCGGAACTTCGCCTCGCGGTTGGCCAGACGGTCGAGATGACGATTCCGCTGTCCGTGGTGACGCTCGAAGAGACGGTGAGCGTCACGGGCACGGCGGCGCGCGTGGCCACTGCGACCGAGGGGCGCCTGGCCGACAGCTACAACAAGGCGCAGATCGACGAGCTGCCGCTGCCGCAGCGCGACATCTTCCTGATCACGAAAATGAGCGCGGGCGCCACGCTGATTCCCGGCGCCGCCAATTCGACCAAGCTCTCGAGTTCGCCGGTGGTCACCGTGAACGGCAACCGCTATCGCGGCAACAACTACGTCCTCGACGGCGCGATGAACAGCAATCCGAACAACAGCGGTGAACCGGCGATCGTCCCGAGTCTCGAGTCAGTCGAGGAAGTGCAGGTCCAGACCGCGAACTTTGCCTCGGAGTTCGGTCGTGGCAACGGTGCCGTAATCAACGTTCAGACGAGGTCGGGAACGAACTCGATGAACGGGCGCGTATGGGAGTTCCATCGCGACACCTCGCTGACGTCGAAGAACTACTTCGCCACTGAAAAGCCGGCCCTGCAATTCAATCAGTTCGGCGGCAATCTCGGCGGTCCGATCCTGCAGAACCGGCTGTTCTTCTTCGGGTCGTACGAAGCAACACGCAATGAGGTTGGGCGGCCCTTCGCATTCCAGGTGGAGACGCCGGAGTTTCGCGACTACGTGCTGTACTCGAATCCGGACAGCGTCGCGGCTCGCCTGCTGCAGCAGTTCCCGGCGCCGACGCCGAACGCTGGCATTAACGGGCAGAAATATCTCGACCAGCGGAATCTGACGACGCCGTCGGGAACGATTCCCGCGATCGGCCGCGCCCAGGTCACGATTGATGACGACGTCAGGTTCGATCAGTATCTTGGCCGCCTCGATCATGCGCTGCGAAGTGGCGACCGTTTATCGCTGCGCTGGATTGCGGACCATCAGCGCGACGAGGGCGGCACGAGCTCGGCGCAAGCCACGCTCGGCCGCGCGCTGCGCGGAAGCCGGGGCCCGTTCCGCGGATTCTTTGGCAACCTGAACGCTGGTTACACCAACGTGTTCGGCCGCGCCGTCAACGAGATCCACTCGGCTTATCAAATCTCCAACAGCCGGCGAGGCGCCGAGGACGCGCTTGTCCCGCAAGTGACGATCACCGGCATCACGGCGCCGTTCGGCGACGTCTTCATCGATCAGAGCCGGTTGCGCACGCTGGAGCTGCGGGACATCCTCACGCTCGATCGCGGCAAGCATGCCATCCGCATCGGCTTCGAGTGGCGTCGCATTACGAAGGCGCTGAGCCTGGGGCCGCCGCAGGCAGGCACCTTTGCCTTCAACACGCTGGCCGACTTCGCCGCCGACAAGCCGTTCCGCCAGACACTGACCGTCGATCCGGAGAGCGGCGAGCCGACCGCGTTCGGCAGGTACTTCACGCAGTACGAGACGGGTGCGTTCATCCAGGATCAGTGGACGATCAGCCGGAATCTCAGCCTGAGCCTCGGACTGCGCCACGACTATTTCGGGACGGTGTCAGAAGCCGAGGATCGGCTGTCATCGATCATCCTGGGTCCAGGGGATACCTTCAATGAACAGCTCGCCGGAGCCTCAATCGGGCACGTCGACCAGCTCTATCACCCCGAGAAGCTGAACTTCTCGCCTCGAGTCGGGCTGGCCTGGGATCCGCGCGGCAACGGCCGCACGTCGATTCGAAGCGGCTTCAGCATGGCCTATCAGCCGCATCACGGACAGTCGATTTCCGGGGCGCGTGCGCTGCCGCCCGACGCGATCCAGGGGGTCATCCAGCCCTCCAACCAGATCGGCACCCAGATCCTCTATGACATTCCAGTGCCGTATAACCCCGAGTTCGGACGCGGCCTGAACGAGTTCGGCGGCGTTCAGAGCCGTCCGGGCGAGCCGGCGATCCGGACCACCGGCTTCGTCGTCAACCCCACCATCAAGACTCAGTACACCGAGACCTGGTTCCTGAACGGACAACAGCGCCTCGGCGAGCACTGGATCATCGAGCTCGGCTACGTCGGCACGCACGGCGTGAACCTGGAGCGCATCGACGACGTGAACCGATTCGCGGGCGACCTGCTCGACGGCAAGGAAGACCGCATCAACCCGAATTTCAGCGTCCTGCTCTTCGTGACCAATGGGGTTACCTCGACGTACAACGCGTTCACAGGCGAGGTCCGGCGCGAGTTCAGCGGCGGGCTGTCACTTCAGGCCAACTACCGTTTCTCGCGCTGGCTCGACACCTCGTCGGACACGTCGACCGGACAATTCCAGGACAACTCCGAGCCCGGTAAGGGCGCGCAGGACGTCGCCTGTCTCAACTGCGAGCGGGCACCTTCGCTCTTCGACATCCCTCACCGGTTCTCTGCCTCTGTACTGTGGGCGCCGCGGATCTTCGACGACCGATCGGGCCTGACGAGCCGTGTCTTCCGCGGATGGCAGCTGTCCGGCGTGATGACGGCACAATCAGGGCGCCCCTTCTCGGTGTGGAACGGCGCGGCACTCAGCGCCGGCGGCGACTACAACGCGGACGGCGGCGGGGGCGCCGTCGGCGGAGGCTTCTACGATCGGCCTGATGCGTTGGCGCCAGGCACGGTGGCGGACAGCTTCAGCCAGGACGATTTTCTGAACGGTCTGTTCGATGCGGGCGACTTCCCCAAGCCTGCGCCCGGTACGAATGGCACGCTGGGACGAAACACCTTCCGCGGGCCGCGGTACTTCACGCTCGATCTCTCGGTCTCGCGCAGCTTCGCGGCGGGGGGCTCGCGTCAGCTGCAGGTACGGCTCGACGCTTACAATGCGCTGAACACGTTGAATCTGTTCCTGCCGAACGCGGACCTGTCGGTCTCGAACTTCGGCAAGTCCACACAGGCGTTCGATCCGCGCACGCTGCAGATCGGCGTCAAGTTCCTGTTCTGATCGACCGGGCGCACGCGAGCGTCCCTGACATTGAGGAGTTCCATGGCGCGGTATGCATTCTCGGTTCTGGCGTTGTCAATGGCTTTGCCGCTTGTGGTTGGAGCCCGCAGGCCGGAGCTGGCAGCCCGCGCCGCCGCGAGCTTCGATTCGCTGACCCCAGTCACCACGCTGGTCGAGCAGGCGAAGGTACGAGTCGGCGCCAAACCGCGGGTGCCTCTCGCCGACGTGCGGATTGCCGAGCCATTGCGTCTCGGTGCGCCCGACACGCCCAACTACGTGCGTGCCATTGGCCAGCTGCCGCAGTCGACGGAGCCGCTGGCGAAGCTCGTGCAGACATTCCTCTACAAGGGTGCGCTCCCGACCGAGCTGAAGGCGGCAATCGGTCTTCGGATTGCGCAAATCAACGGCAGCCCCTACGTCGCCGCACACACACTTCGTGTGCTGCGGAGCTCGGACGTCGGCAAGCGGCTGTCGGCGGCTGTGTCGAAAGGTGCACTCGATACGCTTCAGCCGCGCGAACAGTTCGCGCTGAAGCACATCGACACGCTGACCCGGGACGTCAACGGCGTCAGCCCCGAGGCGTTCGCCGCCACGCGCAGCGCTTTCAACGACTCCGAGCTCGTCGAGCTGACGATGACCACCTCGTTCTTCAATTACCTGACGCGGTATGCCGAGGCCGCCTGCATACCGGTCGAGCCCTGGGCGCTCGAGACTGCCGCACCAGCACCGGAACCGCGTCCCCGACTCGGGGCGCCACGCGTCGCGCTGATCAGCGACGAAGAGATCGCCGCCACCACTGCGGCCGCCGCAGCGGCGAAGGATCAGGCCGCCCAGGCTCAGACCCTCGGCCTGGGCATGGCGAACTCACAGCGCGCGATGCTGCGAGCCCCGGCGCTCGCTGGCGCCTGGCGCGAGTACGGACGGTCGGTGAGAGCGGACGAGCAGGTCGGACGCGACATCAAACTCCAGGTTTCCTTCGCGGTGTCGATGGCGAATCAGTGCCGGTATTGCACGCTGCACCAGGTCCTGGGACTGCGACGCCTCGGCGTCGACCCGGCGAAGCTGATCGCTATGAGGAAGGACGACGCTGCGCTTGCTCCACGCGAAAAGGTCGCGGTGCTCTTCGCCCGGAAGCTGACGAAGACGCCCGGCGCGATGACCGACGACGACTACCAGGCGCTCGTCACGGAGTTCGGATCCCGCGGCGCCCTGGAAGTGATGCTGCAGACCTGCGCGTTCGCCTTCATGAACCGCTTCACCGATGGCCTGCAGCTGCCGTCGGAAGACGAAGCGATCCGCGTCTACCAGGAGACGTACGGCGGAGGGTGGCAGACGACGAACTGACGTTCGTCAATTCCCCTTCCCAACTTCCAATTCCCAAAAGGCCGTTCGCGATCGGTTTGGGAGTTGGAAGTTGGGAGTTGCAGTTGGGAGTTATACTGCCCCGCGTGTTCTTCCGCGGACAACTTGTCGGGAAGTACAAGATCGTCGCGCCTCTCGGCAGCGGCGGCTTTGGCTCTGTCTTCCTCGCCGAAGATACGTGGCTCGACAAGAAGGTGGCGCTGAAGGTTCCGCACCGTCAGCAAAACCTCGATTTCACCGACCTCCTGCACGAGCCTCGGCTGCTCGGCAGCATGAGCCACCCCAACATCGTCACCGTCCTCACGGCGGAGAAGCAGGAAGGCATTTTCTTCATCGTCATGGAGTACGTTGCGGGCGAGACGCTCGAGACGATCATCATGCGGGAAGGCGCGCTGGAGCTGACACGGGCGCTCGATTTCAGCGTTCAGATCGCCAATGCGGTCGATCATGCGCACAGCAATAACGTGATCCACCGCGATCTCCGGCCGGGGAACGTGCTCGTCTCCGAGCAGGGGCTGGTCAAGGTCGCTGATTTCGGCACCTCGCGCGTGCTCGAAATCGCCGCACACGGCACGACCGTCATCGGCAGCCCTCCGTATATGGCGCCCGAGCAGTTCCACGGCAAGACCGTGTTCGCGTCCGACCTCTACTCGCTCGGCGTGACGATGTACCAGATGCTGACCGGCATCCTCCCCTACGAAACGCCGTCGCCCGCCGAATTACAGAAGCTGATGACCGGCGAGCTGGTGTCGCCGCCGCGCCTGCGCAACCCGAAGATCCCAAAGGCGGTCAACGACATCGTGCTGAAGGCGATGGCGCCGGCGATTGGCTCGCGGTACCAACGGGCCTCGGACCTCCTTGGCGACATCCTGGCCCTGGGCCGCGAGAGCCTGTCCCGGCGCCCGGCAAAGGTGATCACACCAGAGCCAGCAAACACCGTCGCCGATTCAGCGCAGATGCACGACATCCACAGCCGTCTGCGGGCCCGCGAGACGCCCCAGGCGAGGTTCTGCTGGCACTGCAGGAAACCCCTCCACGCGCGGTCCGACCGCTGCCCCTTTTGCGGCGAAGCGCAGTAAATGCGATAATTTTTACGCAAGAGGAGTCTTGTTATGAGCTTCGGAACGGGCAAAGTGTGGATGAACGGCACGTTGGTGGATTGGGCCGACGCGAAGATTCACGTCGCCTCACACGTCGTCCACTACGGTACGGGCGTGTTCGAGGGTGCGCGCTGCTACCAGACGCCGAAAGGTGCTGCCTGCTTCCGGCTCGGCGACCATATCGTCCGCTTGATCGATTCCGCGAAGATCTACCGCATGGACTCGCCGCTCGATGCCGATGGCTGGGAAAAGGCCATCCTCGACACGATACGGGCTAACTCGCTCAAGGCCTGCTATATCCGGCCCCTGATGTACCGCGGATACAACCAGCTGGGCGTCAACCCGATGCCCTGTCCGGTCGACACGGCGGTGCTCGTGTGGGAATGGGGGGCGTACCTCGGGCCGGACGCGGACAAGGGCGTCGATGTCTGCGTCAGTTCGTGGAACCGGACGGCGCCGAACACGTTCCCGGCCGCAGCCAAGGCCACGGCGAACTATGCCAATTCGACGCTCATCAAGATGGAAGCGATGCTCGACGGCTACGCCGAGGGGATTGCGCTCGACACGATGGGCTACGTCAGCGAGGGGAGCGGCCAAAACCTGTTCATCGTGCGCAGGAACGTGATCTATACGCCGCCGATTCACTCGTCGATTCTCGCGGGCATCACGCGCGACTCGATCCTGACGATCGCGCGCGGCCTCGGCTACGACGTGCGCGAGGAGGTTTTGCCGCGCGAGGTCCTCTATCTTGCCGACGAGGCGTTCTTCTGCGGTACCGCGGTGGAGGTGACGCCGATTCGCTCGGTCGACAAAATCGCGATCGGAAGCGGCCGCCGTCCTGTGACCGAGGCCATCCGCCGCACGTTCTTCGATATCGTCAACGGCGAGCTCCCGGATACCCACGGGTGGCTGACGTTTGTGTACCCGAGCGAAGCGGCCCTCCGGGAAGGCACAGCGGCGGCAGGCGCCCGGACCCACTGACCACTGTCGAATGGGCGTGGAGGTGGGCCTAGCCCGGCAGCATGGGATTTGCGGCTAAAGCCCTGGCTCCACATTCCATCCCTCGTCTAATCGCGGAAGGCCAACCGTCCGAAAAGACGGAGATGGAGGCCTGCGCGTAAATGGACGTCAACGACCTGCTCACGCTGGCTGTCGAAGCCGGCGCCTCGGACCTGCATCTCAAGGTTGGCAGCTATCCGATGATGCGAGTGCGGGGCGAGCTGGTACCGGCCAGCGAAGACAAGCGGCTGGATCATGAGGACACCGTGAACATGGCCGCGGCCGTGATGTCCACTCAGCAGCGTCAGAAGTTCAAGGACAGCCTCGAAATCGACCTCGCCTACAGCGTGCCCGGTCTGGGACGCTTCCGCTGCAACGTTTTCCAGCAGCGCGGCACCATCGGCATGGTCCTTCGCATCATCCCCATCGGCGTGCGCAACGTCGACGATCTCGGCCTGCCGCAGGTCCTCAAAACGATCGCCTCTGAAGAACGCGGCCTCGTGCTCGTCACCGGCACGACCGGCAGCGGCAAGTCGACCACGCTCGCCGCCCTCGTCGACCACGTCAACGCCACCCGCTGCGCCCACGTGGTAACGGTCGAGGATCCGATTGAGTTCCTCCACCGCGACAACCGGTCCATCGTCAATCAGCGCGAAGTGTCCGTGGACACACGGTCGTTTGCACATGCGCTGCGCAGCGCGCTGCGTCAGGACCCGGACGTTATCCTGGTCGGCGAAATGCGCGACTACGAGACGATTGAAACCGCGCTGCTCGCCTCGGAGACCGGTCACCTCGTTTTCTCGACGCTGCACACGCTGGACGCGACCGAGACGATCAACCGCATCATCGCGGTGTTTCCGCCACATCAGCAGAAGCAGATCCGCATGCAGTTGGCCAGCGTCCTCAAAGGGGTTATCTCCCAGCGCCTGCTGCCGCGCGCCGACGGACACGGCCGGGCCGCGGCGGTCGAGGTGATGATCACCACCCCGTTCATCCGCGACTGCATCGTCGACAAGGAGAAGACGCATCTGATTCATTCGGCGATCGCCTCCGGCACGACGCAGTATGGGATGCAGACCTTCGATCAGGCAATCTTCGGGCTGTACGAACAGCGGCTGGTCACCTACGACGAAGCGCTGCGCTGGGCAACGAACAAGGACGAGTTCAAGCTCAAGGTGCAGGGGATTTCGACCACCGCCGACGAGACGCGCGATCAGATGGCGCGCAGCATCACCGGCGGGTCGGCGCGACAGCCGTCGACGCCACAGATCACAAGATTCGGACGGTAGCGTCACGCCCAAGCTAAAGCTTGGGCCTACGTATGATCGCGTGTCGGGACTACGTACGTAGGCCCGAGCTTTAGCTCGGGCAGCCGATGTACCATCGCCACATGCCGTGGCGGAAGCCGAAGGTCGTCGACGATCCCACGCCAGCGGCCGCGCGCACCGCTGCCCTGCTCCTCCTCGGACGCCGCGAGCTCTCCTCCTTCCAACTGCGCGACCGGCTCCGGCGCAAGGGATTCCCCGACCGCATAATCGACGAGGCTTTCGCCGACCTCCGCGCCAGCGGAGCGCTCGATGACACCCGCGCCGCCCGGGCACGGGCGCGTCACGACCTCGTGGTGCGACGGCACGGGCGCGCCCGCGTGCTCAGGCAGGTACAGGCGATGGGCGTCGACGGCGACACCGCTCGCCAGGCGGTGGCGGCGGCGTTCGATGACGTCGATGAGGCGCAGATGATCGAGGAGGCCGTGGTGCGCCGGCTCAGGAATGCGCCGTTGCCCAGCGATCCAGCGGCCGTGCGGCGGCTCTTCGGCTGGCTGCTGCGACAGGGGTTCGATGCGGAGACGGTGAAGCGGATCCTTCGAAGGAAATCCGGGTCGTAGGGGGACAGGCCTCGTCGGGGCCTGTCCCCAAGTACAATCACGAGATGACTTCGACGGAATTGCGCGCGTCGTTCCTGGCGTATTTCGCGCGCCACGGCCATAAGGTGGTTCCCAGCTCACCCCTGGTCCCGCACGGCGATTCCACGCTGCTCTTCACGAACGCCGGTATGAACCAGTTCAAGGACGTGTTCCTGGGGCGCGACCCGCGCTCTTATACGCGGGCCGCCACGGCGCAGAAATGCATGCGCGTGAGCGGGAAGCACAACGACCTCGACAATGTCGGCCCCTCGCTGCGCCACCACACGTTCTTCGAGATGCTGGGCAACTTCTCGTTCGGCGACTACTTCAAGCGAGAAGCGATTGGCTTCGCCTGGGAGCTCCTGACCGACGCCTGGGCGCTCCCGGCCGATCAGCTGCACGCGACGATCTTCGCCGGCGATTCGGCCATCCCACGCGATGACGAGGCCTACGCGCGGTGGCGCGACTTCCTCCCTGCGGAGCGCATCCACGAGCTGGGGGCCGACGACAACTTCTGGTCGATGGGCGACACCGGCCCGTGCGGACGCTGCTCCGAGATCCACTACTTCCGTGGCAACGACCTGCCGTGCACCGCGCCCGTCTGCCTGGGCCCGGCATGCGACTGCGACCGCTTCGTGGAGGTGTGGAACAACGTCTTCATGGAGTTCGATCGTCAGGCCGACGGGACGCTGTCGCCGCTGCCGAAACCCTCAATCGACACCGGCATGGGGCTCGAGCGAATCACCGCCATCAAGCGCGACACGTTGTCGAACTACGACACGGATGTCTTCGCGCCGCTCCTCGAGGCGATCGCGAACGAGGTCGGCCCCCAGGAGGTCCAGGGCGGTCCGACACCCGAATCCGCAAGCCGCAAGGTCAAACCCGACGTGCGCGATCTTGCAACCGCGATGACGCCGTTCGCGGTCTCGACCCGCGTGGTGGCCGACCACCTTCGGGCGATGAGCTTCCTCATCGCCGACGGCGTGCTGCCGAGCAACGAGTGGCGCGGATACGTCCTGCGAAAAATCATGCGGCGCGCGATGAGGCACGGAAAGCGGCTCGGCGCAACGGCCCCGTTCCTCCACCGTCTGGTCGACGTGCTGGTCGCCCAGATGGGCGACGCGTACCCTGAGCTGCGGCAGGGCCGCGACACGATCGTGCGCGTGATTCGCGCCGAGGAGGATCGCTTCGACGTCGTGCTGAGCGGCGGCCTGCCAAGACTGGAGGAGTTGCTTGAAAGCGCCGCGGCCGCCAGAGGCGTGGTGCCGGGCAACGAGGCGTTCCGGCTCTACGATACGTTCGGGCTGCCGCTCGATTTCATCGAGGATCTTGCCGGCGAACGCAAGCTGACGCTGGACCGGGAGACGTTCGACCGAGCCATGGAGGCACAGCGCGACAAAGCGCGGGCCAAGAGCGCGTTCGATCGCAAAGGTGACGAGTTCACGTTTTCCGCCCCGACGCGCCAGGATGGTCTGCGAGCCGTCGGCGACCATTTCGAGGGTTACACCGCGACCGAAGTGTCGAACGCGAGGATCGTCGCGCTCTTCGACGACCAGAAGCGACAGGTGATCGAGCTCGCGGTCGGCACAGCCGGTTACGTCGCTCTCGATCGCACGCCTTTCTACCTCGAGGCGGGAGGGCAAGTCTCGGACGTCGGCGCGCTCGAGAGTGACGCTGGTGTCGTCCTCGGCAAAGTGGACGGCGTCGTCCGCCTTGGCTCCGGCCTGCCACGTGGGCACCACGTCGCGGTGACAGGCGGTCCGCTATCAGAGGGACAGGTCGTCCGCGCGATTGTCGACGCGGCAACACGTGACGCGACTCGCCGCAATCATACGGCGACGCACTTGCTGCACTCGGCGCTGCGACAGATCCTGGGGGCGCACGTGAAGCAGGCTGGCTCGCTCGTCGCGCCGGACCGCCTGCGATTCGACTTCACGCACTTTGCCGCACTGACGCCTTCCGAAATCGAATCGATCGAGCAGATGGTCAACGAGCAGATCTTCCGCAATGCCGATGTGACCACGGAGGTGCGCAACACCGAGGAGGCGATGGCGGCCGGCGCGATGGCCTTATTTGGCGAAAAGTACGGCGAGCGCGTTCATGTCGTCACGGTGCCCGGCTTCAGCGTCGAGCTTTGTGGCGGGACCCACACCCGCGCGACGGGCGACATCGGATTTTTCACCATCACGGAGGAGAACGGCGTCGCCGCCGGCGTTCGCCGTATCGAGGCACAGACGGGAGCGGGCGCGGTGCGCGAGCATCAGGCAAGGCGGGCCGCGCTGCGGCAACTGCTCGGGGCGCTGAACGCGAACGAGGTCCAGGCGGCTGAGGCGGTAGCGAAGCTGCAGCAGGAGACGCGGCGGCTCTCGCGCGAAGTCCACGACCTCAAGGTCAGAGCCGCGCTCGGCGGCACATCGGCGTCCAACAGCGGAGAGGTCGAGGACGTTGCAGGCGTCAAAGCGATCTTCCGAAGCGTGGCCGGCCTCGACAAGAGCGCCCTGCGCGAGCTTGCCGACTCGCTGAAAGCGAAGCTGAAATCTGGCGTCGTGGTCCTGGCGTCGCCGAACGAGGAAGGCCGTGTCTCGATCGTGGCGTCGGTCACGCCCGATCTCAGGGGCCGAGTGCACGCTGGCAACATCGTCAAGGCGCTCGCGCCGATTGTCGGCGGCGGAGGTGGCGGACGGCCCGACTTCGCCGAGGCCGGCGGCCGCGATCCGTCCAGGGTGGACGAGATGCTCAAGGAAGGCCGCACGGTGGTCGGCCAGATGCTCCAGCAGTGATACGCCACCCGCGCGGCGGATTTTGCGCGCTGCGCGACACTATCAGGCCGCAAAATTCTCCACGCGGCCGTGCCCCTTTGAGGGGGATCCGCGCAAACGCTGGACGGCGTTCCGATGGCACGTGTCGTGCCAATTCCAGGAACGTCGCCGCGTCCGTCCGGACGCGGTCAGCGGTCTACGTATGCGCAACCCCTTGCCATCCAGCATCTTCGTGCTGGGGCTCACTGTCGCGGCGAGCTTGCACGCAGTCTCGGCCCAGGCAGATATCTACGCCTGGCGAGATGAACAAGGCCGGCTGGTGCTGTCGAAGCAGCCGGCGCCGCCGGGAGTTCCGGTACGTACTTTCGCCGTCCACGGCAATGACGCGTTCCGGACGACGGGAGCCGAGGCATCGGCGGTGCCGCTCGAACGACGGCTGCACTCGGCGGTCGCCGATCACGCGGCGCGTCATGCCCTCGATCCTGACCTCGTGCGCGCCGTGATCCGCGTCGAATCCGGATGGAACCCGCGCGCAGTGTCTAGAAAGGGCGCGATGGGGCTGATGCAACTGATGCCCGCGACGGCCGCAGAGTACGGTGTGGCCGATCCCTTCAACCCCGACGAGAACATCCGTGCCGGCGTGGCCTACCTGCGCAGCCTGATCGACCGCTTCGGTAAGACGGAGCTCGCCCTTGCGGCGTACAACGCCGGGCCCGGTGCCGTCGAGAAATATCGCCGCACCGTGCCGCCATATCGCGAAACGCAGGCGTACGTGAAACGGATTGTCTCCGTGACGGAAGTGCGTGTCGGGCCGCGGCGATCGATTTACAAGATCGTCGAGCTGATCGATGGGCGCGAAGTACCGCGCTACTCGGACACGAAGCCTGAGGGCGTTTACGAGTTGGTCACGAGCCGGTAGTCGGACCGCCACCACTTTGCCGCGTCGATGCGCGACTGATCGACCGCGGCGCGCCCTTCGGGGACAACCTCGGTCAGCGCCCGTTCGGCGACGTCGTCAATGCGATCCAGGCGGAGCGCCATCAACGCGGTTACGGCGACGGGACAAAAACGGCGGCCGCCTTCGCGCGCAATCGCTATCTTGGCGCTGTCGGCTTGCATTGGGACGTGGTACTCCCGTGCCGCGGTGAGCTCGTCGAATTCGTGGGCGACGGCTAGGAGCCGCGCCAGGAGCGGCGCGTGCCGATGATGGTCGAACCGGCGCGCCGAATACCAGAGGATGTCGGCGACTTCGTCGTCCAGGCCGCACCAGACGCCCAGCTCCGTCAGATCCGCGGCTCCGCCTGCCGGGCGTCCGACCAGGGCACCGGCATCGTGGACCAGGGCTGCCTGCTCCAGGACCTCCAGGTCGGTTCGATTCAGCCCCATCCCGATGGCGAGCAGACGGGCGTACGCGGCGACACGGCGGCTGTGCGCCGCGACAGCGGGACGCCGACGATCCAACGTTTCGAGCAGCCTGTCCAGCGAACCGACCGGAGCGGTCAACATCACCAAGCCTCTTGGCCCCTCGCCCTGCGCGTTTTCTCGCCGTCCCCGGGCACGGGCGCCTTTGGATGAGTAGACGAGCAAACGACGTACCAGGTTTGGTCGCGTGTGACGGCGAGCGGTTTCGTCGGCTGCCGACAGCCCGAAACGAGGCCTAAGCCGTGCTAGTATTAGGGGTTTGAACCACTGAGACCGGTCCCGCCATGCCAGCCGTCGGCCGGTGAGGCGTTCGGGAACCCGTCAGGAACTGGAAAAGAGGACACGTGGCAACGAAGCGAAAGGTATCCTCCGCCGACAAGGCCTACCGGCAGAACATCAAGCGCCGCGACCACAATCGCCAGCTGCGAAGCCGCCTCCGGACGGCCCTCAAGGCGATTCGCACGGGGATTGATTCGGGAGACGCGACATCAGCGAAAGAAGCGCTGGCAAACGCCTTTTCCCTCGTCGACAAAATGGCGAACAAGGGCATCATCCACAAGAACGCGGCGGGGCGTTACAAGTCGCGTCTCGTCAAGCGCGTATCCACCAAGGCGTCGGCGGCGTAACGCTACCGACGCTATCGGCACAGTTCCACAATCAGCCGCTCCAGCAGGACCTTCGGGTCGCCGCCCGACGATTTCATCGCAATGTCCGTCCGGAAGAGCGCGTCCACGGCCGCGGGTACGCGACGTGCCGGGAACCGTCCGCGGGGCGGCGGGGTGCGTACGGCGTAGCCAAGCTGCCCCAGGATCTGGAACGGCACGCCCCCATGTTCGAGGGCCGCGGCGAGCTCGCGAAGCGCGGCCCCCGCGTCGCCGCGTTCGATCGCCCGCACGAGCGCCCAGTCATCGCCGTGATACACGGGCGCGCCGACAACCGCGGACACGTGGTCGAGCGTGATCTTCTGCTGACCGGCCGCGAAGAGCAGCAGCTTCTCTACATCCGCCCGAAGCCGGGTGACGTCGTCGCCCGACAGTTCGAGCAGGCGGCGCAGCGCCTGTCCGTCGATTTCCAGCTTCGCCGCGCGCACCTGTTCCTGCACCCAGCGGGCCGGATCCTTCCCGCCGTCGAGTCCCGAGCAGACGACGATGGTCGCGGCCTTTGCAAGCGCCTTGGTGATCTTGAGGTTCTTCCCGAGCGGAATGCTGTCGGCCGGCTGGCCGGGCTCAGCTGAAAGCACGAACGCCAGCGTTGTGCTGGGCACCGGCGCGCTCAGATATTCAAGAATCGCCACGACGCTCTCACCCGACGAATCGCCGTCGTCCTCAGTGGCCTCGGCGGCCCGGCTCCGCTTCGGCGCCAGAAGTCCCTCTGCCTGAAGGACAACGATGACGCGGCGCGATGCCAGCATCGGCAGGGTGCGCGCGGCTTCGACGACAGTGGCCGCAGTCACGTTGCGATCGTTGGCGTAGAGTCGCTCGACGTTGAACGCGCGCAGGTCGTCCTCGACCATCTCGCCGAGTGCCAGCGCCAGCGCCGACTTTTCGTGATCGTCGTCGCCGATGATCAGGTAGACGGGATCGGTAGCGGCATCGGCAATTTGTTTTCGCAGCGCGTCGGGGCGAAGGATGGACACAGTGTACGTAGGCCCAAGCTTCAGCTTGGGCATCAGCGCGTTCCGCAATGAAGCCCGAGCTAAAGCTCGGGCCTACATACGGCGCAGCCTTAGAACGCTTCCAGAATCGCACTGACCGCCGACTTCGCGAACTCGGTGCTGACGCGTTCGAGAGCGTTGGCGTCCTGGCTGAAGAACGCGTTCGGATCGAGCGCGTCAACGGCAGCCGACGCCTCGTACTCGTCGCGGAACACCCACGATGGATTGTCCCAGATGACCTTGTTCGTCTTCAGGTCGCGGAATTCAATCTTTGCCGTGACCGTGATCACGTACCGGCTGGCCTGCTGCTGATCGGTGAAGCTCGCCGGCGTGATGTTGATCCCCAGGATCTCCCCGTTCAGGATGGCGTCGACGCCCGTGCGTTGCGGGAGGACCTTGTACTTGCCGCGATTGATGAACTCCGTGCGTACGCGCTCGGTGAACACCTGCTCGAGTTCGTAGTACGGTGTCGTGTTGGCGAACTGCGGGATCCCAATCGTCTGGATGTATGCAGGCAGGAACGACCCGCGTCCCGCGAGGGCATAGCCACAAGAAGCTCCGCCGCAGGCGAGCACGGAAAGCGCGAACGACAGGAGCGCTCTGCGGTACATCACCCCACCACGATGTTCACGAGCCTGCCCTGGGCGACGATCACTTTCTTCACCGTCTTGCCCTCCAGGTACGGCGCAATCCCCGCATCCGCGGTTGCGGCCTGACGCAAGGCGTCCTCACCGGCGTCAGGCGCTACCGTGATGCGCCCACGCAACTTCCCGTTCACTTGCACCGGAACGACGATCTCGTCGGCCTTTGCGGCGTCGGCATCGAACGAGGGCCAGGACGCCGCGACGATGCCACCCTCGTGCCCCAGACGCTCCCACACCTCTTCGGCCGTGTGCGGCGCGAACGGCGCCAGCATCAGAACCAGCGCATTGACGGCCTCACGCACGACCGCCAGCGTTTCGACCCGCTCGGAGGTCGCGACGGCGCCGTCGCCGCCATGCCCCGGCGATCCCATGGATGTGCGATCGCTGAACGCGTACAGGTCGTTCACCAGCTCCATCAACGCCGAAACGGCGGTGTTCAGATGCTGCCGTTCGTCGATATCGATGGTGATTCGGCGAATCGTCTCGTGGGTTTTCCGGCGGAGCGCACGCTCGCCCTCGCTGAGCGACGCCTCTCCGAAGTTCAGCGCCGGCGCCTCGCGAATCGCCTCGCACCAGTGGTCCACGAGCCGCCAGACGCGCGCCAGGAACCGAAAGCTCCCCTCCAGCCCGGCGTCGGTCCACTCCACCTCGTTCTCCGGCGGCGCGACGAACATGACGTACAGGCGCAGCGCGTCGGCGCCGTACTTCTGGAGCATCGTGTCGGGATCGACCACGTTGCCCTTCGACTTCGACATGACCTTGCCGTCCTTCAGCACCATGCCTTGCGTGAGGAGCTGCGTGAACGGCTCGTCGTGATCGACGAAGCCGAGGTCGCGGAAGACGCGCGTGAAGAATCGCGAGTAGATCAGATGCAGGATCGCGTGCTCGACGCCGCCGCTGTAGAAATCGACCGGCATCCAGTACTTCGCCTTCGCCGGATCGAAAGGCTGGCGCGCGTTCTTGGGGTCGCAGAAGCGATCGAAATACCACGACGAATCGACGAACGTGTCCATCGTGTCGGTCTCGCGCCGCGCAGGGCCGCCGCAGACCGGACAGGTGGCGTGCACGAACTCGGGCACCTGCGCCAGCGGTGAATCGCCGCGGCCGGTGAATTCGGTGATCTTCGGCAGGACGACCGGCAGCTGATCGTCCGGCACCGGCTGAACGCCGTGATCGCTGCAGTAGACGATAGGGATCGGCGTGCCCCAGTAACGCTGCCGCGAGATGCCCCAATCCTTCAACCGGTACTGAACGATGGCTTCGCCAATCCCGCGCTTGCGGGCATCCGCGGTCATCTTGGCGCGCGCCGCGTCCGACGGCAGGCCGTCCCACGGTCCCGAGTTCACGAGAATGCCGTCGTTCGAGACGGCTTCGGTCAGCGCGTCGGCGTCGGGGATCTCGCCGTCCGCGGGCCGGACGACGACCCGAACCGGCAAGTCGTACTTGCGTGCGAATTCGAAGTCACGCTGATCGTGAGCGGGAACCGCCATGACCGCGCCGGTCCCGTATTCACCCAGCACGAAGTTCGCGACCCAGATCGGCACCGTTGCACGCGTAAAGGGGTTCACCGCGTACCGGCCCGTGAACACGCCTTCCTTTTCCACCTCGCCGACGAGGCGCGCCATCCGGTCTTGCGTGCGGAACCGGGCAGCTGCCTCTCTGAGAGTGGTGGGATCGGCGCTGGTCTCGGCGAACTCTTCGACCAGCGGATGCTCCGGCGCCAGCAGCACGAACGTTGCCCCGTAGATCGTATCGATGCGCGTCGTGAAGACCTCGATCTCCTGGAGCGACGGCAGAGCAGGCTGCCCGGGCACATCTTCGCCTGGCAAGTCGACGAGCGTGAACTTCACGCGCGCGCCTTCAGAACGCCCGATCCAGTTCCGCTGCATCGTCAGGACCTTCTCAGGCCACTTCTTCAGCGTGTCGAGCGCGTCGAGAAGCTCGTCGGCGTACGCGGTGATCTTCAAAAACCACTGCTCGAGGTCGCGGGTGACGACCGTCGTGCCGCATCGCCAGCACGCGCCGTCGATGACTTGCTCGTTGGCCAGGACCGTCTTGTCCACGGGACACCAGTTGACGGTCGAGCGTCGCCGATAGGCCAGCCCGCGCTCGTACATGCGGATGAAGAGCCACTGGTTCCAGTGGTAGTAGTCGGGCAGGCACGTCGCCAGCTCGCGGTCCCAGGCGTAGCTGATCCCGAGCCGCTGCAACTGCCCTTTCATGTGGGCGATATTGCCGAGCGTTGACACTTCGGGGTGAATGCCGCTCTGGATCGCGGCGTTCTCTGCAGGCAGACCGAACGCATCCCAGCCGAACGGATGCAGCACGTTGAAGCCGCGCATCCGCTTCGTGCGGGCCACTACGTCGCCGATGATGTAGTTGCGGACGTGGCCGACATGCGCGTGCCCGGACGGGTACGCGAACATCTCGAGGCAATAGAATTTCGGCTTCGATGGGTCTTCAGTCGGCTCGAACGCTCGTGATGCTGCCCAGCGCGCCTGCCATTTGCGATCCAGTTCCTGCGGGCGATAATCGGCCACGAATCGATTATAGACCAGCCCACTTCGCGCCCTGGGCCGCGCGCACCGCGGCGATCGCACGATCGCCCCGGCCAGTTGATCCGCGCAGCGAGTCGTTCGACGAGAGGCTCGTCGTCCCCTCGAGCACGCCGCAGACAGCGTCGAGCGATTCGGCAAGCGCGCGCAGATCGTAGCCGCCCTCTGTCATGACGGCGAGGCGCCCGCCACACAATTCGTCGGCGAGATCGCGCAGCGTCGTCGTCATCCAGATGAAACCTGGTGTCGTGACCCGCATCTGCGCGAGCGGATCACGTTCGTGTGCGTCGAAACCCGCGGATACGAGCAGCAGATCGGGCGCGAACTGACGCACCACCGAAACCACAATCGCCTCGAACACACGCTGATAGTCGCCGTCCGTCGCGCCTCCTTCCATCGGGACGTTTACGGTGAAGCCCGCCCCCGCATCAGTACCGATCTCGTTCGCGGCTCCGGTGCCTGGATAGAAGGGGTACTGATGCATCGAGACGAAGAGGGTGTTCGGGTCGGCGTAGAAGCTGCGCTGCGTGCCGTTGCCGTGGTGAACGTCGAAATCCACGATCGCGACGCGCTTTACGCCTCGCGCGCGCGCATGCGCAGCGGCGACAGCGATGTTGTTGAAGAAGCAGAACCCCATGGCGCGATCGGCTTCGGCGTGGTGTCCCGGCGGTCGAACGAGCGCCAGCGCTCGATTGGCACGAGATCCGTGCCGTTGGGGACTGTCCCCATCCCGCGGGGCGTGTGCGGAAACGAGACAGTGGTCGACGGCGGAGATCGCGGCACCGGCGGCCAGTTTTGCGAGGCTGAAGGTGTCGGGGGACGTGAATGTATCAGGATCGAGCATCGACGCTTTGCCCGACGTGGCAGAAATTGCGGCGAGATACGGGCGCGTGTGTATCCGTAAGAGCGCTTCGTCCGAGGCTTCGGTCGGCTCCACGACGTCGACTCCGCGTAACCGGGCGCGCTCGGCGACGCCATCGAAGATTTCTGCGCGCTCCGGCGATTCCGGATGTCCCGGCGGGGTCAGATGATCGGCGAAGCGCGACGATGATATGAGCAGCATGAGGGACGGCTATCCAAGAAGATCGAGCGCGCGCGGCTGTAACGCGTTTAGATGATCTTCCAATTCCAGGCGCTTGGAGTCCATCGCCCGATCGTCAGCATCGCGTGGGATCTCGATCGGCTCGCCAAACACTACGGCCACGCGGCCGAACGGACAGGGGATCTGCGACGCATCCCAGCTTGGCAGCGTCCAGCTTGGGCGGGCCTCAATGTGAAACGGCACGATCGGATTGCCCGTCACCTTCGCGAGCCAGAGCGCGCCGGGCTGCGCGACCAGTGCGGGACCGCGCGGCCCGTCGAGCGTGACGCCAACCGCGTGACCTTCTTCCATGCGCCGCTTCGCGCGCAGAGCGGCGCGAGCTGCGTTTCGTGAGGTCGAGCCGCGCGCAGTGGTATAGCCGAACCGGTGGATGATCTTCGCCGTCCACTCGCCGTCGAAATTATCGCTGGTGATGACGACGATGTCCCGGTGGCGGAAGAAGTAGATGGACGGGAGGATGCGGCCGTGCCAGAAGGCCATCACCGGATAGCGGCCCGACGCGCGAACCTGATCGAGGATGTCGTGTCCGGACACGCGCCACCGCCACGATCGCCCCAGCAGCCAGATGGTCGGATGGCCCAGAGCGCCGATGAGCGACGCCTGCAGCCGCTTCTTGCGCGACCGCTTCCAGTCGAGCTCCTCCGTCACAGCCCGTCGTACTGGGGACCACCACCGCCTTCAGGCGGCACCCAGGTGATCACTTGATAGGGGTCCATGATGTCGCATGTCTTGCAGTGCACGCAGTTTGCCGCGTTGATCTGAAGACGCTTGCGGCCGCCCTCCTCGATCATTTCGTAGACGTGCGCGGGACAGAAGCGCTGACAGGGATGACCGAACTCCTCACCGCAGCGCGAGTAGCAGACGTCGGTCTGGACCAGCAGGTGCGGCGGCTGATCTTCGTCATGCCTCGTCCCCGAATAGTGCACCGACGTGACTTTGTCGAATGTCAGCACGCGATCCGGCCGCACCGCATTCGACGCCGCGAGCGACGTCGGCACGCGCCCGTGGTACTCACGCAGAAACCGCATCTGCGTATGACCCGCACGCCCAGAAATCAGCCGCGGCCAGCGGCCGCCGGTCAGGACCGTCCAGGCAGAAAACGCCAGACCCGCCACGAGCCCGCTGCCAAACGCCTGATGGACGTTGCGTACGGGATAAAGCTCCTCGCGGATCCAGCTGCCGCTGACCTTCTCCTCATATTCGCGGAGCCTGCCCGCAGTCGTGTCGCCCGCTCGAATCGCGTCGAAGGCCGTCTCGGCGGCGAGCATGCCCGATTTCATCGCCAGGTGAATGCCCTTCAGGCGGAACGAATTCATGAACCCGGCGCAGTCGCCCGCCAGAAGGGCACCATCCATCCAGAGCCGCGGAATCGTGTTCCATCCGCCTTCCGGGAGCGCCTTCGCACCGTACTTGACGCGCTGTCCGCCGAGCAGGAGGCCTGCAACGAACGGGTGCTGCTTGAATCGCTGAAAGGCTTCGAACGGATCAAACAGTGGGTCGTGATAGTCGAGGCCGACGACGAGCCCAACAGAGACTCGGCCCTCAGGCATCGAATAGATGAAGCCGCCGCCGAACTCCGCGATGCGCAACGGATGCCCGAGGGTGTGGATCACCGTTCCCGCGGCAAGACGATCGCGACCGATCTCCCAGAGCTCCTTGATGCCAATGGCGTACTGCTCGGGCTGTCTCCCTTCCGCGAGAGGCAGCCGCTGCAGCAGCTGTTTCGTCAGGTTGCCGCGCACGCCGTCGCAGAGAATCGTGACCTGTGCGCGGATCTCGACGCCAGGCTCGAACGAGCTCTTGGGCTTTCCTTCGCGGTCGATGCCGCGATCGCCGGTACGCACGCCCACCACCCGGTCGCCCTCAAGGAGCACCTCCGACCCGGCAAATCCCGTGAACACATCGACGCCTTCCGCCTCTACGAGCGACGCCAGCCACTTCCCAAGTCGGCTGACTGCGACGACGAAGTTGCCGTGATTCCTGAGAGGCGGCGGCGTGAACGGGAGCGCGTGCTTGCCGCCAGCGTCCAGCAGGTAGACGCGATCCTCGTGGACCTCTGCTTCGAGCGGGGCGCCGGCGGCGCGATATTCGGGCAGGAGCTCGGCCAGCGCACGCGGATCGAGGACGGCGCCGGACAGAAGATGCGCACCAGCCTCACGTGCCTTCTCGATGACGGCGATCGTCAATGGCCCGCCTGGCCGTGACTTCTGCAACTGGGCCAGACGAAGCGCGGCCGACAATCCTGCCGGTCCGCCACCGACGATCAGGACGTCGACCTCGAGCGTCTCGCGTTCGCTCACTTTTTCAGTTCCGTGGTCAGTGCGGGAACGAATTCGAACAGATCGCCCACGTACCCATAGTCGGCGATCTCGAAGATGGGGGCTTCCGGATCTTTGTTGATGGCCACGATAGTCCGGGCGCCTTTCATTCCAACCACGTGTTGAATCGCCCCTGAGATGCCGACGGCTACGTACAGCTTCGGCGCGACCGTCTGTCCTGAGCTGCCAATCTGGCGTTCCATCGGGAGCCAGCCCGCATCGCAGATCGGGCGCGACGCCGCGATCTCGGCCCCCAGCGCGCCGGCGAGGCCTTCGACCATTGGCAGATGCTCTGGCCCCTTGATCCCGCGGCCAATCGCGACGATGCGCTGCGCCTGTGAGAGATCGACGGCCTGGCGCGCCTCCTGGAACGGCGGCTCAGGCTTTTGACGAATCGCCGATGGATCGATCGCCGGATCCACGGCACGGACCGGTGCCGCGCTGGCGCCCTTCTTCGCCTGATCGGCGCGGAAGGCACCGATCTGCACCGTGACGAGCCAGGGCGCATCGCCGCGTGGCCGCACATCAGCCGCCAGCTTGCCCTGAAACATCGGTCGCGAGAACATCGGCCCACCGCTGTCACCCTTGATCGCGGTGCAGTCGGTGACGAGCGCGCGATCGAGACGTGCCGCCAGCGCCGGCGCAAAGTCGCGGGTCTGGTAGGTATGCGGCAGGACGATCCATGTGGGCGCAACGGCCGCCACCGCCGCCGCGTGCGCCTGGACCCAGCCGTCCGCCGTGTAGAGCGCAAGGTGCGGCGAGGTCAGGGTGACGACTTCCGCAACAGCTGCCGTGGCGAGCTCGGCGGCCGCGGCGCCGACCTCGCTTCCCGCGATGGCCACGGCGATCGGCGCGCTGCCCACGAGCTGCTGCGCCGCGGCAATGGCCTCCCACGAAGCGCGATTGAGGGTGCCGTCCTTCTGTTCAGCGATAACGAGAATCATTGTTCCTTGGCGCAGCCGGAGCCCAGCTTCCACAATTATCAAAGCGCATGCGCGTCATCGCGCAGTTTCTTCACCAGCGCAGCAGCCGCTTCGGCCGCCGATCCGGTAGCCATTTCGGTCTGCTTCGTCTTCTGCGGCACATAAAGCGCCAGGATCTCCTGGCGCCGCACCACCGGCACCGCCGGAGCGACCTTTCTGATCTCCTTCTTCTTCGCCGACATGATGCCCTTCAGTGTCGCGTAGCGGAGCTGGTTGATGCCGCTCTGAATAGTCAGCACCGCCGGCGCGGGCAGCTCCACCCACTGGAACCAGCCGCCCTCGAGCTCGCGCTTCACGCGCACGCGACTGCTGTCCACCTTGACGTCCATGATGATCGTCGCGTGCGGGAGACCAAGGCGCGACGCAAGGGCGACACCAGTCTGCGCATGACCTTGGTCGTCGGACTGGAGCCCCGTCAGGATCAAATCGAAGCCCTCGTCGCGCATCGCCGCCGCGAGGACGTCGGCAATCGCCGCGGCGTCCGCGGACGCGAGCCCGTCGTCTTCGACATGGATCGCGCGATCGGCGCCGCGGGCCAGGGCTTCCTTGATCACTTGAGATACGCGCGCCGGCCCCGCGGCGCAGACGACGACTTCTCCGCCGTGCGCCTCGCGAAGGCGCAGCCCCTCCTCGAGCGCATAAGCATCGGGCTCGTTCAGTTCCCAGCTGGCGTCCTGCTCGCGAATGTATTTCTGGTCGTCCGTCAGCCGCGGCTGCCACTCGCGAGTCGGGACCTGTTTGATGCAGACGGCGATTTTCATGGGCGGTTCAGGGTCAGGGATCAGCGGTCAGGGCGCGCGATAACCCGACAGCAAGGGTCTATCCGGCCGTCCTGACCGATGACCCGTGACCGCTGACCTTACTCCTCATATTTCTTCAACAGCAGTGATGCGTTCGTCCCGCCGAATCCGAATGAGTTCGAGAGGGCGTAGGTCACCGAGGCAGGGCGCGCGATGTTCGGGACGTAGTCGAGATCACAGCGGGGATCCGGCGTGTCCAGATTGATGGTCGGCGGCAGCATCTGATGGTAAATCGCGAGCGCCGTGATGCCGGCTTCGAGCCCGCCGGCAGCACCCAGGAGGTGCCCGGTCATCGACTTCGTCGACGACACCGCGAGCGCAGACGCGTGATCACCGAAGCAGCGTTTGATCGCCAACGTTTCGTTCGGATCGTTGATTGGCGTCGAGGTCCCGTGAGCGTTGATGTATTGCACGGCGTCCGGAGAGACGCCGGCAGAATTGAGGGCGTTCTGCATCGAACGCACGGCGCCGCCCCCGTCCTCGGGCTGCCCGGTCATGTGGAAGGCGTCCCCGGACATACCGTAGCCGACGAGCTCCGCGTAAATTCGCGCACCGCGCGACCGGGCGTGCTCGAGCTCTTCGAGAATGACGACGCCCGCGCCTTCGCCGATGATGAAGCCGTCACGATCGCGGTCGAAGGGACGGCTGGCTTTCGACGGCTCGTCATTGCGCGTCGACAGTGCGCGCATCGCGCCGAACCCACCCACGCCCATCGGCGTGATGGCGGCTTCGGACCCGCCGGCGAACATCACGTCGGCGGCGTTTCTCCGGATGATTTCCCACGCGTCGCCGATAGCGTGCGCCGACGCCGAGCAGGCAGTGCACGTCGCGGTGTTCGGCCCCTTCGCTCCCCAACGGATCGAGACCTGACCGGAAGCGAGATTGATGATGGCGGACGGAATGAAGAACGGAGAGATGCGACGGGGCCCGCCGTCCAGATATGCCTTGTGCTCGCGCTCGATCGTGCCGAAGCCGCCTATCCCTGAGGCGATGAAGACGCCGACGCGCGTCGCCTCTTCCGGCGTGATGACGAAGCTCGAATCCCGGATCGCGAACTCCGACGCCGCCATGGCGTACTGAATGAACGCATCCATCTTCTTGACGTCCTTCTTGTCGATGAACGCCAGGGGATCGAAGCCCTTCACCTCGCCGGCGATGTGCGTCGAGAACTGCGAGACGTCGAAACGGGTGATGGTCGCGATGCCGCTGCAGCCGCGGAGGAGCGCACTCCAATTCGCTTCGGTGCCGATGCCGACCGACGACACCAGCCCGATACCCGTGATCACGACTCGCCTGCTCACTTCGGCCTCCACCGCCGCTCACCGTCGGCACCGCGCCCACGCGCGACGCCGCTACTTCTTGCTCTTCGAGTGCCCCTCGATGTACTCCACGGCTTCCTTCACGCGGGTGATCTTCTCGGCGTCCTCGTCCGGGATCTCGATCCCGAACTCCTCTTCGAACGCCATCACCAGTTCCACCGTGTCCAGCGAGTCGGCGCCGAGGTCGTCGACGAACGAGGCGTCCGCCGTCACCTCTTCCTCGTCCACGCCGAGCTGTTCCACGATGATGGCTTTCACCTTGTCCGCAACTGCCATTCGCCTTCCTCCTAGGTGTACATCCCGCCGTTCACGGCTAGAACGTGTCCAGTAATATACGACGCCTCGTCTGAGGCAAGAAAGCACACGGCATGCGCAACATCTGCTGGCGTGCCGAGCCGGCCGACGGGGATCTTCGTCTCCCAGTCCCCGCGTGTGGCATCCCTGAGGCCTTTGGTCATGTCCGTCTCGATGAGCCCGGGCGCGACCACGTTCACGGTGATGCCGCGCGACCCGACCTCGCGCGCCACCGACTTGCAGAAGCCGATCAGCCCGGCTTTGGACGCCGCGTAGTTGGCCTGGCCAGCATTGCCCATCTGGCCCACGACCGAGCTGATGACGATTACCCGCCCGGCCCGCTGGCGCAGCATGGGCTTGAGCGCCGCCTGGCACAACACGAACGACGCTGTCAGATTGGTCTGCAGGACCGCGTCCCAATCGTCGCGCTTCATCCGCAGGAGCAGCCCGTCTCGGGTAATCCCGGCGTTGCTGACGACAATGTCGATTCGTCCATAGCGCGTGACCACGTCCGCCATCGCCGCGTCGACGGCAGCGGGATCGGTCACGTCGAGCGACAACGCCTCAGCGCGGCCACCGCTGGCGGTAATCGCATTGGCGACCTCCTGCGCGTGATCGCCGCGCGCGCCGGCCACGACGACGGCACCCTGAGCGGCAAGCGCCTCCGCAATCGACCGGCCGATTCCGCGCGAGGCGCCGGTGACGAGCGCGATCCGATCTGTCAGCTTGAGCATGAATGGGATTGTCGATCGGGGCTGAGGCCCGACGGCCTCATGCCGTGATCTCCGCGACAAGGCGCTCTACCGCGTCGAGGTCCGAGGGCGCTTCGAGGTTCGCGACACGCGCGTTGCGGTCGATCTTGCGCACCAGACCGCTCAGTACGGTGCCGGGACCCACTTCAACATACGCGCGGATGCCCGCCGACGCAAGCGTGCGCACCACCTCTTCCCAACGGACGGGAGCGGACACCTGTCGCACCAGCGCCTCGATCGCCGACGGTCCGTCGGTTTTCGGCGCCGCGTCGACGTTGGCCACCACCGGCACCGTCGGCGTGCCGACCGACAGCGCGCGCAACTCGGGCGCGAGACGTTCCTGCGCCGGCAGCATCAGCGCACAGTGGAACGGCGCGCTGACCGGGAGCGGGACCACTCGCTTCGCGCCGAGCGCTTTTGCGCGCTCCCCCGCCCGTTCCACTGCCGCCGCCGTGCCCGCGATGACGACCTGGCCAGGCGCGTTCAAATTCGCCGGCGCGACGACTTCGCCCGCGGCCGCTTCCGCGCAGGCGCGCGCCACCGAGTCTCCATCGAGTCCGAGGATCGCCGACATCGCGCCTTGTCCAACGGGCACGGCCTCCTGCATGTAGCGGCCACGCCGCCGCACCGTCCGCACCGCGTCCGCAAACGCGATCGTGCCCGCGGCCACGTGCGCCGAGTACTCGCCCAGGCTGTGGCCTGCGGTCATCGCCGGCGTGATGCCGCGCGCGGCCAGCAGGCGCGTCGCGGCGACGCTGACCGTGAGAATCGCCGGCTGCGTGTTCTCCGTCAGACGCAGCTGCTCGTCCGGTCCCTCGAAGCAGACGCGGCTCAAAGGCGCGCCCAGCGCCGCGTCGGCCTCCTCGAACACTGCCCGGCATTCGGTGAACGCCTCGGCGAGCGCTTGTCCCATGCCGACACGTTGCGACCCCTGGCCCGGAAACACGAAAGCAATCACGATTCGTTCACCGTCAGCCCGCCAATGCCCTGTTCGATCTGCGCGATCAACCGATCGCGCGAGAACCGCGACGCGAGCAGAATGGCGTTGCGCACGGCCTTCGCGGACGATCGTCCATGCGCCACGATCACGACGCCGCCAACGCCGAGCAGGGGCGCGCCGCCGTACTCCGAATAGTCCACTCGTCTGCGGAAACGGCGAAAGGCGCGCAGCGACAGCAAGTAGCCGACTCGCGTCGAAAACGTGCTGGCCAGCTCGTTGCGCAGCAGACCCTCGACCATCTCGGCGAGCCCCTCGCTGACTTTCAGCGCGACATTACCGGTGAAGCCGTCGCAAACGATCACGTCAGCGACCCCGGAATACACGTCGCGGGCTTCGACATTGCCGATGAACCGCACCGGAGCTTCCTTGAGAGCGCGGTGCGCGTCGCGTGTCAGCTCATTCCCCTTCGTCTCTTCCTCACCAATCGACAGCAGACCGACACGCGGCTCTTCGATCCCGAGCGCCAGCTGTGCGTACACCGCTCCCATCACCGCGAAGTGCAGCAGATGCGCCGGCCGACACTCCGCATTCGCCCCGACGTCAAGCAGCACCGCGCGCGACGACATCGTTGGAATGGCGGTGGCCAGCGCGGGCCGCTGGACGCCCGGCAGGAGACCCAGCACCGCATGCGCGGCGATGACGGTCGCGCCGGTATTCCCGGCCGAGACGACGGCCGCGGCGCGCCCATTCGCCACCGCGTCAACGGCGACGCGAATCGATGACGAGGGTTTACGACGTAGAGCGGCGGCGGGCGACTCGTGCATGCCCACGACGTCCGGCGCGTCCATCACCTCGATCGGCAGAGACTCCGCGTCGGGATGGCGAGCGAGTTCGGCATCGATGCGATCCTTCTGCCCGACGAGGATGACACCCGAGGCGAGATGGCGCGCCGCCGCAACCGCGCCGTCGACGATCGGCGCTGGCGCGTGGTCGCCCCCCATGGCGTCGACGGCGACAGCCAGCGAGAGAGGTCGCTTGGAGATGGACACGAGAAAGGGCGGAACGCAGGTCCGCCCGCTGGCCGATTACGCCTCGTCGACCGGCCGGACCTGGCGCCCGCGGTAGTAACCGCAGTTCGGGCACACCTGATGCGAGCGCTTGGGCTCGTGGCACTGCGGACACTGGCCGGTCTGGACCGGCGCGAGCGCGTCATGCGTCCGGCGCTTGGCCGTACGGGTCTTTGAATGGCGTCGCTTTGGATTAGGCATCGTCGGATTCTTTCAAGAGCGCTTTGAGGCTCGCGAAGCGGGGATCTTCCCAGCGTGTTTCACACGAGCACGTCGTGACGTTCCAGTTCACACCGCACACCGGGCAGAGGCCCTGGCAGTTGTCGCGGCACAGTGGCTTCATCGGGAGCATCAGATAGAGCTGCTCGTGCAGCAACTCCGCAAGATCGATGACCCCCTCCTTGTAGAACGCCGTGTTGATGTCTTCCTCGCGAACTTCGACCTCTTCTTCACCCCGCGATTCGGCCGCCGGTAGGTAGAGAAGGTCGAACCGCGCGTCCACCGGCACCGCGTACGCGTCCAGACACCGGCTGCACGCAAGCTCCAGCATTGTCGACGCATGGCCGACGATTCGGACCTTCGCCTTGTCCTTGGCGATCGTCGCTTCGAGAACGACTGGCGCGACGATGCGGTAGTCTTCCTCTGCCGCCACGTTGCCGGGGGCAATGGTCCGTTCGAGCGGATCCGAGCCTTCCCGCAACCGGCCAACTTCAAGTAAAAGCATGTCCTTACAGGGCGAGCCTCAACCTTCAGGCCGACCGGCCATTGTAACATGGCCGCGAATGGCCCAGCCAGGGAAGGGTCTGATCGTCCCGCGGGCCGGGGGTGGCCAGCCCACGCCGAATTCCAGATGCGCGGGCGTGCGATTGTGTCGTGGGAGCACGCACTCCCGCCTGAACCGCGCCACGGCCCCGTAGCTGACGAGTCGGGCGTGGTGCTGCCTCAGCGCTTCATGGTGGGCTGCGAGTCGGCGCCGGAACCGCTGGTGGCGATCCGGATCGCCATCCAGGCTGAGCGTTTGGTATTCGACCAGCAGCGCACCAAAACTGTCGTACAGCTGCAGGCATTCCTCGATCAGATCGCTGAATTCGCTCACGGAGCTCGATCGTTTCAAGCCCTCGTACGGTTACCTGTCGAGTGCTCGAGTTCTCCTAGAAGGGGCCCACCCAGGGTCGGGGAATGTAGAGCTGCTCGAACAACGCAACCGCATAGCGGTCGGTCATGCCGGCGATGAAGTCCCGGAGCGCGGCGCCTCGGCCTTCCTGCTCGACCGTCCGCGCGTCGAGGAATCGGTCCGGGCGCTCGCCAACTTTCTCCCAGAGACCGGTGAGGATATCCCGCGCCTTCTTCAGCTCGGCGGTTGATTCCTCGTTTTCGTAGACGGCGCCGAACAGGAAGTCGCGCATCGCCAGCGTCGCGTCGAGAATCTCCCGCGACATCTGAATCTCGGTCCGATCGACACGGAGCGTTTCGTGCACGACGTCGGTCACCATCCGGCCGATGCGTTCAGACGACGAACGCCCAAGGGTTGTCACGGCAACCGTGGGAAGGTCCGATTCCTTGAGCAGGCCCGCCCGAATGGCATCGTCGATATCGTGATTGACGTAGGCGATGATGTCCGCGACGCGCGCAATCTGGCCTTCGAGCGTGCTCGCGCGTTTCGAGGGATCCGCGCCGACGGGAGCGCCGCGCTTCCCCTTCGAGTGCTTGGCGATCCCGTCTCGCACTTCCCACGTCAGGTTCAGCCCGTGGCCGTCGTTCTCGAGAACATCGACGATGCGAAGGCTCTGCTCGTAGTGGTTGAACCCGCCCGCGACGAGCTCGTCCAGGACGCGCTCGCCCGCGTGACCGAAGGGCGTGTGCCCAAGGTCGTGCCCCAGCGCGATCGCTTCGGTCAGCTCCTCATGCAGGTGGAGCACCTTCGCAATCGTCCGCGCGATCTGAGAGACCTCCAGCGTGTGAGTCAGACGGGTGCGATAGTGGTCGCCGGCCGGCGAGAAGAAGACTTGTGTCTTGTGCTTCAGACGGCGGAACGCTTTCGAATGAATGACGCGATCGCGATCGCGCTGGAATGCCGGCCGGATGTCGTCTTCCGGCTCTGGCCGCAACCGCCCTTTCGTGTCTGCGGCCTTCGCCGCTTCCGGCGCCAGGATCTCGCGTTCGCGCGCTTCGAGCTGTTGACGGATTAGAGGCATAGCGCCTGGAGGAAGCTGAGCCCGTGGGCGAGCCGTGGGACGCCGAAGTTGGCGGCAATCGTCTGGCCGAGATCGGCAAAGGTTGCCCTGGTGCCCAAATCGACGCCGGCGGTCACGCCCGGCCCGACGATCAGGAGCGGCACGTGCTCGCGCGAGTGATCCGTGCTTGGCGTGGTCGGATCGTTCCCGTGGTCGGCCGTCACGACGAGCATGTCGGTCTTGCGCAGGTGCGGCAAGATGAACGACAACCGATCGTCGAATCGCTCGAGGTTGCGCGCGTAGCCTTTGACATCATTGCGATGTCCGTATTCCGTGTCGAAGTCGACGAGATTCGCAAAGACGAGGCCGCTTTCTTCGTCCCGCAGCGCCGAGCCCACGGCGTCCATGCCTGCCTCGTCGCTTGGCGTCGACACCGATCGTGTGATCCCGCGCCGCGCGAAAAGATCGGAGATCTTGCCGATCGCTAACACCGGGATCGACGCCGCGGCCAGCCGATCGAGCAGCGTTTCTCCGGTGGGGGGCATGGCATAGTCGTGACGGTTGGCGGTCCGGACGAAATCGCCTGCCGTACCGCGGAAGGGCCGGGCGATCACGCGGCCGAGACCAAGGCCTTCAACCGCCAACGCGTAGGCGATCTCGCAGATGCGATACAGCTCGGGCACCGCGATGACGTCCTCGTGCGCCGCGATCTGAAACACACTGTCCGCCGACGTGTAGACGATGGGTCGTCCGGTGGCCATGTGCTCGGCGCCGAGGCGGGCGATGATCTCCGTGCCTGAAGCGACCTCGTTCCCCATGGTCCCGCGTCCAATCCGGGACTCGAACTCCTTGATTAGTGTTTCGGGAAACCCGGTCGGGAACGTCGGGAAGGCTCGATCGAGAACCAGGCCGGCAATCTCCCAGTGGCCGGTCACCGAATCCTTTCCCGGCGATTTTTCTGCCATGCGGCCGTAAGCGGCGCGAGGCTGATCGGCGGGCGGGATCCCCGGCACAGTCGCGATATTCCCCAATCCGAGCGCTTCGAGGGTGGGCAGACACAGCGCCACATGGCGGCCGATGTTGCGCAGCGTGTTACTGCCTTGATCGCCGTAGGCGGCGGCGTCAGGCAATTCGCCGATGCCGACGCTGTCGAGGACGATGACGAAGACGCGGTCGAAGATCGCCACCAGGATGAGTGCGGCGCCGGCCGCCGTTCAGTTGTGCGTGAAGTAATTCGCCACCGCGCGCGGCGCGCGAATCGATGCGATGGCGTGCTTGAACAGCATGTGATCGGCGCCCGCGACTTCGACGATGACCGCGAAACGATCGAAGTTCTTGATTCGGCCTTCGAGCGATTCGCCGGACATCAGCTGGATGGCGACAGACAACCGCTCCCGCCGCGCGTAGTTGAGGAAGACATCCTGAATGTTGGGCTGACCGGAACTGACTTTCGTCTCGGGCGTGTGCGGCATCAGGACTGACTCTGCCCCGCCTCACGCAATGCATCCGCGACACGGGCCAGCACGGCGCGGGATTCCCCCGGCCCGTCGAACCACTTAAGAGTAGGCTCTTTGCGGAACCAGATCAACTGTCGGCGCGCGTAACGACGGTTCTCCTGCACGATGAGCGCGCGCGTCGCGGACTCGTCACGGACGCCATGCAGCAGCTCGAGTGCCTGACGGTAGACGAGACCACCGAACGGATGCGCGTGCTCGGGCACGCCGTTCGCCAGCAGTCCGCGGACCTCGTCCATCAGGCCGCGCGCGAATTGCTCGTCGACGCGACGGGCCACACGCTCGGCTGTCACCGCGGCCGGGATCCTGAGGCCGATGGCATGCACCTCGCAGAAATCGAGCGGCGTGACGGTTTCTGCAAAGTGAGCCGTCAACGTGCGCCCCGTGAGGCAGTAAACCTCGAGCGCACGAACGAGCCGTACCCGGTCGCGCGGCTGGATGCGCTGTGCCGACTCGGGGTCGACGCGGCGGACGATGCGCCACAACCGCTCCACCCCACGTCGTTCCGCGATCGCGTTGAGCCGCGCACGGAGTGTCTCGTCACGGCCAGGCCCGGGGAACAGTCCACGCGTGAGTGCCCTGAAATAGAAGCCGGTGCCCCCGGCGATGATCGGCACATGCCCACGCGCGACGATCTCGCGGATGACGGCGGTGGCTTCTCTCGCGTAGCGCGCCGCCGTGTACTCTTCGAGTGGATCGGCGACGTCGACGAGATGATGCGGGATCCCTCGCTGGTCCTCTCGCGGCAGCTTGTCGGTACCGATATCGAAACCCCGGTAGACGGCGGTCGAATCGCAGCTCACGATTTCGCCGCCAAGATGCTCGGCGAGCGCGAGGGCGAGTGCGCTCTTTCCGGAAGCGGTCGGCCCGAGCACCGCAATCACTTTGTGGAGGCGGCGCCTCAGCCCCGCCGGGGCGGTGTCACTCACGACGATCGACGACGCTGTAGCCACGCTTCCGCACACAAGCCTCGTCACACCCATTAGCGCGAGGCTAGAGCCGCGCCTCGACAAGGATTCGCCACGCTACGTACACCGTGAACGCGACGAGCAGGATCACGAGACCGAGCTGCTGCGATCGCGTCGGCACGGTCACGGCACCTGCGGCGGCATCTCGTTGTAATAGAAAGTGACCGTGAAGAAGGCCTTGTCCGCGGGATATTCGGGAGGCAACGGATACGTCGGATTCGAGGTCGCCAGGGCGTTCGCCGCAGCGTTGTTGAAGGAGTCGACGTTCGACGGGCTGATGACAGTGATGTCGGTGAGGGCGCCGTTCTTGTGCACGTAGAAGGTGATGACGACGTGGCCGCGCAGGGACATCGCGGTCTGGGGGACGAACCAGTTGCGCTTCACTTGCGCCACGAACCGGCGCACCCACGGGCCAAACTCGACGCCCTTGGTATCGAATTGCAGCGGCCCGAACTGGTTGATGTCGCCGCCACCGTTCGGATTCTCGAACGAGTTCTGATCCGTGTAACGCGACAGGTTGCGAAGCGCCTCACCAAGCGGTCCGGTCTGCCCCGCCGGCGGCGCGCTCGACCCGCTCCTCGCCTGAGGCCGGCTGCCAGCGTCGGGAAATTGAAGCGCGTTCTCAGCCCCGCGGTCGCGGCTTGCGCTCTGCGACTCCGCGGGCGTCGGCTCGGCAGGCTGCGGCGGCGACGGGTTGCGCGACGCGCGCGCAGGAGGAGAGGGTTCGACGAACTCCGGCGTGTTACCGCGATGGAACGGCTGCGAGTTCTTGGGGTTCGGGGGGCGCTGGTTCAACAGAGCGGTGCGGTCGCGATCCGACAGCGGCGCCCGCGGCGGTGGCGGCCTGAGCGGCTGCAACTCAACCTTTGGCTGCACGAAGACGAACGTCCGGTTCTCGCGCGGCTTCTCGAGCATCGCCTGCCGGGCCGCCTCGGCCGCAGCCCGAGCGGCCGCCGCGCGTGCCTTGAAAAACGGCAGCTGCGGCAGGAGGAGAACAGCAATGATAACCAGCAGGTGGGCGATGATTGACAGGAGGACGCCTTCACGTGCGGATAGCGCGCTTGGCACCCGCTCAAGATCCGGGTGTCCGTCCTGGAAATCGAAGTACATCAGTGAATTAGCTAGTATAACACCCGCGCCAACCGAGCTTCATGCCCGCTCAGCGCTGGGCCACGTAGAGGTAGACGATCCCGAAGCTTAAAGGGACGATCTCGACATGCGGGAAGCCGCACTCCTGCAGCAGCTGTCCGAACGCTTCCGGCGCCGGAAATCTGCTGACGGACTCGGGGAGGTAATCGTACGCGCTCCGGTGCCGTGACACGAGCTTGCCAATCGCCGGGAGCACCCGGTTCGAGTACCAGAGATACGCCGTCCGAACGGCGGGTGGCCGCGGCAGCCCGAACTCGAGGATCGCCAGTCGTCCTCCTTGTCGCACGACCCGTGCCAGCTCACGGCACGCGACATCGGGCCGCTGAACGTTCCGGATGCCGAAGGCAATCGTCGCCGCATCCACCGACTCGGAGGCGAGCGGGATCGTCGTGGCATCGCCCCGAATCAGCGCAATTCGTGGGACGGCATGACGTTTTCGTACCTTGGCGAGGCCCACACGGAGCATCTGGTGGGAGAAATCGATCCCGATCGCGCGCGCTGCACCGCCTCGGCGGCACGCCATGATCGCCACATCTGCTGTCCCGGTGCACAGGTCCAGGAGCGTCTCGCGGCCGGTCATCCGAAGGGCATTGACGGCGCGCCGACGCCACCACTGATCCACGCCGACGCTCAGCAGGCGATTCAGCAGATCGTAGCGGCTGGCAATGGCGTCAAACATGCCGGCGATTCGATCCGGCGTTTTCGCGCGCAGGGATTCGTCGACGACGTCGTGAGCGATCGGCTGGTGCGACTGGGGAATCACGGCTTTTGGTTCAGACGAAGGGCGATGGCGGTTGGACGAGACCCGGCCGTGTTAACGAACGTAAATCGCGGCCGCGGTGGTGGCCAAGTACAGGATACCAACGTAACCGTTGAGATCGAAGGCCCGTTTCACCTGGGAAAGATCGTCGGGTGCGACGAGCGACTGCTCGTAAGTGAGAAGCGCTGCGACAAGCCCGACGCCGGCCATATAGAGCGGTCCAAGACCCGCCACGAACCCCACCAGCAGCATGCAAAGAATCGTCAGCGCGTGCATCACGCGTGAGATCAGGATCGATCGCGTCAACCCGAACCGCACCGGAATCGATCGCAGGCCGTGCGCGCGATCGAACTCGAGATCCTGACACGCGTAGAGCACGTCGAAGCCACCGACCCACAAACCGATTGCGAGACCCAGCAGCCAGGGCTCCCACCCGCCACGACCACCGGCCGCCAGCCAGCCGCCGACCGGCGCGACCGCCATCGCTAGGCCGAGAAATGCCTGTGTGTAGGCGGTGTAACGCTTCGCGAGCGAATACCAGAAGACGATCGCGAGCGCGACCGGCGACAGGACGAGACAGAGCGTCGACAGCTGCCCTGCGGCGATCACGAACGCGACGGACGCCATCACGACGAACAGCGTCGCCGATGGCCGGGAAATCAGCCCCTGGGGGAGCTCGCGCAGCGCGGTCCGGGGATTGCGCGCGTCGTAGTCGGCATCGACAAGCCGATTGAACCCCATCGCCGCGCTGCGTGCCGCCACCATCGCCACGACGATCCACAGTACCTGCCGCCAGCCGACCGTGACGAGCCGCGCTGCCAGCAGCGCGCCGACGAGCGCAAACGGCAGCGCGAACACCGAGTGGCTGAATCGGATGAACGAGAGGTAGCGCCGAATCATCACAACCCTGTTTCTGCGATTATGTCTTGAACCCAGCGCACGCTGCCCGCAGCGATCCCGCTCACCAGGTATTCCTCGACGTCGACGACGTTTGACGGGAGATTGACGGCGATGAGCGAGGCGTCGCGACCGGGTTCGATCGTACCAGTTTCCGCCCCAAATCCCAGCGCCCGCGCTCCGGTCACCGTGGCGCTCTCCAGGAGCGCCCGGGGCGGCACCGACGGCGCCAGGCGGTGCAGTAACTCCAGCTCTGAAAAGAGGTTCAAATCGTCGTTGCTGGCAAGACTGTCGGTGCCGATGGCCACCGCTACCCCGGAGCGATAGAACCGATCGATCGGTGGATACCCCACACCGACATAGGCATTGCTCCTCGGACACGTCACAATCGTCGTCCCTCTGCTCTTCAAACGCTCGAGCGCCCGATCGTCCAGTTGCACGCCGTGCACCGCGAGCAGGCGCGAGTTCAGCACTTTCATCTGATCGAGATACGACACGGCGTCGGTGCGGGGCGGCGTCCACGCCGGGTCCCACGCCCCGAGATCCTGAAGAAGGGTGCGCCACGGGCCGTCACCGGTGGCCAGCAGCTCTGTTTCTTCCGGAGACTCGGCGAGATGCACCGTCGACGGCAGAAATGGGGTACGTTCCTGCGCCGCGCGGATGCCTTGAAAGAGCCGTGGCGATACCGAATACGGTGCATGCGGTGCGAGACTGACCGGCACGCGAGGCGAGATACCGCAACGCTTCACGGCATCGAGGCCTTGTTCGAGCACGGTTTCAGCGTCCGCCGCCGCCAGGCGCAGCAGTTCGTGGAAGACAACGCCACGGAGCGGGCTCTGGCGGAGCGGGGTGACGCTCACGAGGGAGTTGCTCACGTCGCCGACGAGTCCGGCGCCGGCCGCGCGCATCTCGCGTATCGCGTCCTCGGTGGATGCGACGACCGCCGCGTCGGACGGTGTCTCGCCGCGTCTCGTTCGCAGCATCGACCGCACCCATTCGGTGAACCGCGTGCCTCTCGGGATCCGATCCCGCATCCACGACAGCTCGAGGTGGGTGTGTGCATTCGTCAGCGACGGCAGTACCGCCATGTCGCCGAGATCGACGAGCGGCGCGTCATCTCGAAACGGCAATACGGCACCGGCGCGCCCCACTGCGGCGATCCGGCCACGATCGATGGCGCACCAACCGTTCAAGAGAGGACGATCGACGATGGGAAGAATCCACCGGGCGCGGAGGACCAGCACTGGGGAAGAACTGTACAGTGCCAAGTGCCAAGTGCGAAGTGCGAAGTGGAGTGAGAAGTGGGAAAGTGACTAGTGGCTCAATCGGTCAGATCGTCGACTGTGCGACCAATCAAACAAGAACGGCAACGACGTAACTCATACCCACCACTCCAAACTTCTCCACTCTTCACTCCACTTGGCACTTGGCACTTGGCACTGTCAGCGTCAGTTCATTTGACTGTCCACAGGTAGATCGTCTTCCCGTTGACCGTCCGCTCCGCATCGGGCTTCCACTCGTCGCCCATCGAGAAGGCGTGGGAGACGATTCGGGTGCCTGGTTTCAACTCGTGCTGCAGCTTCGGCAGCAGCTTTTGATTGAGCGAGCTGAGCAGGTACAGGGTGACCACTGTGGCTTCCGAGATGTCGGTCTGGAACAGATCCGCGTTGATGAAGCGCACGCGATCGGCGACGCCGGCTTTCTCGGCGTTCTGGCGCGACAGAGCCACGAGCTTCGGGTTGAACTCGACGCCAACACCGCGCGCGCCGTGTTCCTTTGCTGCGGTAATTGGCGTGCGGCCATCGCCCGAACCGAGGTCGTACACGACGTCCTCATCAGTGACCTTCGCGAGATCCAGCATCGCCGACACCACCTCCTGAGGCGTCGGCAGGAAGATCACGTCTTTTCCCGGTGTGCCGGACTTGACCTCCGGATCTTCCGGATTGATCGGCAAATCGGCGGCAGATGGTGGCGCAGCGGGAGCGGGCGACTGCGCGGAGGCCGGAGCGATGCCGGCCGCGTAGGCGAACACGAGGGCGACAACAAGAGGTAACAGCGACCGTCTGAAGGCTGCGAACATGTCGCGATTATAGTCAGCGGCGGCCGGTGCCGGACCTCGACCGTCGAAGTTTTCCTGGGGGTCTATTGCTGCCGCGCTGCCTTACCGGCGCGCGAGCGGGCGGCGTAGTTCGACAGTTCAGCGGGCACCGCGACGTCGCCGGGCGCGCGAGACGTGGCCAGCTCCAGCATGCGCGGCACGTCGCGCAGGCGGAACATGGGATCGCCGAGGACTTCGTAGTGCATGCTGCGTCGCTTCGCGATGAAGCCGGCGTCCTCGATGTTCCGGACGATCTCGAGTTCGTCCATGCAGTACGCCGCGCCCGCGGCGCGCACGACGTTCTCCTCTATCATCACCGAGCCCATGTCGTTGGCGCCGAACGCCAGGCTGAGCTGCCCGACCTTTCCGCCCTGCGTAACCCACGACGACTGCAGATTATCGAAGTTGTCCAGGACGAGACGTGCGATCGCCAACGTTCGGAGGTATTCGATTCCGGTCGCTTCGGTCGTCACGCCGTGGTCGCGTCCGAGCTCCGTGTGGTCGGGCTGGAAGCTCCAGGTGATGAATGCCGTGAAGCCGCCGGTTTCGTCCTGCAAGTCGCGCAGACGGAACAGGTGCTCGAGACGCTCGTCGAGCGTCTCGACGGTGCCGTACATCATCGTCGCCGTCGTGCGCAGACCGGCATGGTGTGCATGCCGCATGACGCCGAGCCATTCATCGGCGGTGGCCTTGCCGTAGCAGTGGAGCAGCGTGCGGACACGATCGACCAGAATCTCGGCACCGCCGCCGGGCACGCTGTCGAGACCCGCCGCGACCAGCCGCGAAATCACCTCGGGCACCGGCAGGTGCGACAGCCGCGAGATGTGGATCACTTCCGGAGGCGACAGGGCGTGCAACTTGAACTCGGGATATCGTGCCTTGACGGAGCGGAAGAGATCCTCGTACCAGGCGAGGGGAATATCAGGATTGTGTCCGCCCTGAAGCAGCAGCTGGTTGCCGCCGACGGCAATCGTCTCGTCGATCTTCCTGAAGATCTCATCGAAGGAGAGAACGTAGCCCTCGCCGGAGCCGACCGGACGATAGAACGCGCAGAAGTTGCACCGCGCGACGCAGACGTTCGTGTAGTTGACGTTGCGATCGATGATGTAGGTGACGACGCGCCCAGGATGCTTGCGCGCACGGACGGCATCAGCAAGCCGGCCGAGCGCATGTGTGGGCGCCTGAGCGTACAGCGTCAGGGCGTCGCTCGCAGTCAGCCGCTCTCCCGCCGCCGCCTTATCGATGATCCCGGTCAGGCTCATTCCTTCGAATTCTAATCCGTTCCAGGCGGACCAAGCTCCGCCAGTAGACCCGCACGATCAGGGGAGCCAGCGGAGCGGCTGCGAACGCGGCACCACGCCCACCTCCGCCGCAAGCGCGTAGAACCGCTCCAGCCCCGCGATCTCGCGCTCACCCAGGCGAAAACGGATGTTCTCGCGCAGATATCGGCCGCCGAGCGCAGCCCGTTCCGGATCATCCGGAAAGAACCGCGCCGCCACGGCGGCGGAGTGCGACTCCCCCGCTGCGCGCGCGGCCTGAAGCGTGGCCACGTCATCCGCGTTCACTGCGCCGGAAACTCCCGTCCAGCACGCAAACACGAACGGAAGGCCGGTGAAATCCTTCCATGCAGCGCCGAGATCGATTTTCTGAAGACCCAACGGCTCGTAATCGGCAAGAAGCGCCGGATCACCGATGAGCAGCGCCGCATCCGCGCGCGCGATCATGCCGGGCAGATCTGGACTGTAGTCAACGAACGACGGCGCGATCCCGAAGTATCGTGCCGCCATCACGCGCGTCAGCGCCACCGATGTTCGCGAGCTGGTGTCGAGGGCGATCGATCGCACGCGTTCGATCGGCATCGACGTGAAGATCGCGACGGACGCGACCCGGCCATCCGCGGCGACGGCGCAGTCGGGCACGATGCGATAGCCGTCACCGCGCAGATACTCGATCGAGGGGATCAGACCGAGATCAATCTGACGTGCGTGCAGCAGCTGGGCACACGTGCTGGGCAGATCGTACCGAACCGAGAAGCGATCGGTCAGGGCCTCGAGGCCTTCGACGAGCGGCCGCGCGTTCAGATACGACACCGCACCGATGCGAACGATGGCCATCAGGCGCGAGTCTCGAAGCGTCCGTCCCGTTCGATGGGCTCGCCTGACGCCGCGACGATGTTCCGGCGGATTTCCTCGAGCGGCGCCCGCCTTCTGCCCTCCGGCGCGTCGTCCACCGGCGACACATTGTCCACGTCGTCGGCGCCGAATGTCAGCGCGACCTGTGCGAGCTTGGGACCATAGAGCTGCCAATCCACCTGCACGTGCGGCACGTCGACGAGCAGACGGGTCAACGCGACCAGCCGGACGTCCTCGAACCCGGTGGAGGGATAAACACCGCTGCGCCGCGGCAGCGGTGCGAAGGCCACGATTGCCGGGTACGCACCGAGGATTCGTGCAGCAGAATCGAGCAGCGCTGCGCGCGCGTCCGCGGGCGCACGCTCGACCGTCGCCCGAGCGATCCCGAGACCGACGTTGAAGACGCTCTCAAGCAACGGCTCGACGGATGGCAACCCATCGAGCGGTGCCTCGGCGATGCGCTCCAGGCCGACCGCGTGCAGGGATGTCAACACCTCAACCGCTTTTGCCGTATCAACCCCGGCAACAGCGTCAACTTCGGCGAGCGAGAACCCGTGAACCGGGACACGCCTCCCAACAAGCGCCACGACTCGGCGAACGGCGTCCAGAGCACGTTCGAGATCGGCGAGAGAGCCCGTCAGGCGAATCTCACCGGCGGCAGGCGCGACGGCGAATTGATCGCTCACCGAATCGACGGGCACGATCTGCACGCGTACGAATGTGATGTTCGCCCCGTGCCGGCGCCGGCGGACCTCGTCTGCCGCCATACCGAGTGCGAGCACGTCAGGGATCGCGTGGATGGCATTCACGTCGTCTGGTGACAGATCGTCACCCGCGATCGCTCTCTCGAGAATTGCCTCAGTTGCGGTCATGTTTCGTGACAGTAGTAGGATGCGACTTCAGTCGCGCCGATCACCGGCGGCGCCGACGTGTGGCCCTGCGGCGGTATTCGTTGTCAACACCATCTGCGCGGAGATCTCCTGCGCCAGGGCCAATGCGCGGCGGCCGTCTTCGCCGGTCACTTGCGGCGGCCGGTGGCCGCGAATCGCGTCGACGAAATCCTCGAGCTCCCGCTTCAACGGCTCATCCGACGTGACCGAGACGGGGCCGCCCTCGATCGTTGGCATGCCCGCGGGCTGCCGCACCAGTCGCCACATCTCCACCTCCTGCGCCGCGTAATCAATCGCCACGTAGGACTCGGGCTGGAAGAAGCGGATCTTGCGAGTCCGATCCCGGCTGATTCGGCTGGCTGTCAGATTGACGATGCAGCCCGTCTGGAACCGGAGCCGGACGTTGGCGATATCGATCCTCGGGGTGAGCACGGGCACGCCCACTGCATCGATCGCCGAGACCGGCGAGTTCACGATCGACAGCACCACATCGAGATCGTGAATCATCAGATCAAAAACGACATCGATGTCGAGGCTCCTATCGGGGAACGCCCCGAGGCGATGAACCTCGATGAACCGCGGCGCGGTCAGGAGGGGGCGCGCCGCCGCCACGGCGGGGTTGAATCGTTCGGTGTGCCCGACGGCAAGCAGCGTTCCTGTCTCGCTCGCCAGGCGCACGAGCTCGTCGGCTTCGGCCATCGACCGCGCCAGCGGCTTCTCAATCAGTACCGCCATCCCGGCTTCCAGGAAGCGCCGCGCCACGGCGGCGTGCGATTCGGTCGGCGTGGCGATCACCACGCCATCGACCTTGCCGATCAGATTCGCCGCATCGCGAATCGCCTGCGTCTTGTTCGCCTCGGCAACCTGCTCCGCACGCTCCTGGTTGATGTCGACGATGCCTACGAGCTCCGCGTCCGGCATTGCCGACAGGATTCGCGCGTGATGGCGCCCGAGATGGCCGACGCCGATAACTGCAAGCTTTGTCACAACACTATCGCGGGGTTAGAGCCCCGCCTCCACTACTGCGCGACCGACGATGGCGATGCCGGCATCGTTGGCGACGCGAACGACGTCGGGACCGTCGATGAGCAGCGCTTTGCCGGCGTCCACCGAAAGGGCCGTCGCGCCAACCTCTCGCATCACGGCGATCGTCGCCGCGCCGACGACGGGCACGTCGAAACGCATGTCCTGTCTGGGCTTTGCCACCTTCACCACCCGGATCCCCTGCCCCGCCAGACGACCGGCGCGTCGGATCATTTCGTCGGTCCCCTCCATTGCCTCCACCGCCACTACCGCCGCGTCCCGCACGGCGATCGATTGCCCGATGTCGAGTCCCGCGATCGCATCCGCCATCCGATATCCGAATGCGAAGTCCGCCTCCTCCGCGGCGTTCGGCGCGCGCGATGTCAGCACACCAGGCGTCGCCAGCAGCGGCCGCAGCAGCTCGGTGGAGTCGAGTAGCGCTATGCCTTTCTCACGCAGGACATCGGCCACCGCCGAGATGAGCGCGTCGGTATTGCGGGCCTTCAGACGTGCAATCACGGAGAGCAACGTCAAGTCCGGCATGACGCTGAAAATCTTCGTGTGCTTCACCTGTCCGGCCATCACCGCATGGCTGACGCCGGCGTCCTTCAGGATTCTGATGCAGGTGCCGAGATGACCAAGCGGTACCCAGTGGATGGGCGCCTGCGGGGATCTGGCCGCCAGGTCGGCGAGGTCCGGGTAGGCCTCGTCCTTCACCGCGACGATCGTGACGTCGTGGCCCTGCGCGCGTGCGGCATCGAGCACCAGAAACGGAAATCTACCGTTACCGGCGATTAGACCCAGGCGCATCTTCGGATTGCGGATTGCGGATTGTGGATTGCGGATTGGATCGCGGATTGGATTGCGGACTGGATTGCGGATTTAGAGTGCAGAGTTAGATTGCCGATTCGGATTGCGGATTCCTCGCCGAAAACGTGCGTCGAGACCACGATCTTACTCGTCCGCGACCATTTCTTCGGCCCGTCTGGTGGGCCGTCGCAGTAGGACGCCACGCTGCGATCCGCGGATGAAATCCACCAGGTAGGCCACTTCGGGACACGCCAGCGTCCGGTCCTGCTCGATTTCGCGGATGGCGCGGGTCGTGTTCAGGCGTGAGACCAGCAGATACCGGTACGCGCGCTTCAACTTGCTGAGGGTGTCTTCCGAGAAGCCGCGACGGATCAGGCCGATTGTGTTCAGGCCATAGATGCGCGCGCGGTTACCGACGGTCTTCGCGTACGGCAGCGCATCCTTCGTGACCACTGAGTAGCCGCCGATGAACGCGTGCTCGCCGACGCGGCAGAACTGGTGCACTCCGGAGAACGCGGAGATCGTGGCGAAGTCCTCGACCCAGACGTGGCCGCCAAGCGTCGCGGCGTTGCCGAAGATCGTGTCGTTGCCGATTCGGCAGTCGTGGGCGACGTGCACGTAGGCCATGAACAGGTTTCGGTCGCCGATCCGCGTCAGCCCGCCGCCCATCTCGGTCCCGCGATGGATGGTCACGAACTCGCGGAAGATGTTTCGCTTGCCGACCTGAAGCCTGGTCGGCTCGCCGTGGTACTTGAGGTCCTGCGGCATCAGCCCGATCGAGGCGAACGGGAATACTTGCGTGCCTTCGCCGATCTCGGTCCAGCCGTCGATAACTGCCGACGACCCGATACGGCAGTTTGGACCGATGCGCACGTTGGGACCGATGGTGGCGTAGGCACCCACCGAGGTGCCTGCGCCAATCTCCGCGCCGGGATGGACGATGGCGCGCGGATCGATGTCCGTGACGCGGCGGAGCTCGAGCAGCAGATCGGCCTCGGCGACGACGTGCTCGCCCATGTAGGCGACCCCATGGACGCGGGCGAGCTGGGTGCGTCGCCGACTGAGCGTCACCTCGAGCCGGAGGCGATCGCCCGGCACCACCTGACGCCGGAACTTGGCGTTGTCGACGCCGCGCAAATAGACCCGCACGCCGGGCGTCGCGCAATCGAGGAGGAGCACCGTCGATGCCTGTGCCAGGGCCTCCATCATCAGGACTCCCGGCATCGTCGGCAGCCCGGGGAAATGGCCCTGGAAGAACTCCTCGCTGACCGTCACGTTCTTCGCGGCCACGACGCGGCGTCCCGGCTCGTGCTGGATAACGGCGTCGAGCAGGTACCAGGGATAGCGGTGAGGCAGGCGGTCGACGAGCGTCGGAATGTGAATCACGGTCACGCGTCCGGCAGTTCGGTGTTTGGGATGGTACAAGGCCCGGACCACCCCGTCCAGCAGGGACGACGGGCGGTCGGGCCAAAGAGCGCAGAGGGGCCGCAGAAGGCCGGCCTCACCGGCAACAGGACGGCTAGTCCTTCGGCTGCGGTTTCGGCGCCGGCGTCGACGGCTTGGGCGCGGGCGTCGCAGGTGGCGTCGCGGGCGGCGTCGAGGCTGGCGGCGCCGCAGTGGCGCCAGGAGCCGAGGGCGCGGGCGTGGTGGGGGTCGCCGACGAGTTCGGCGGGTTCACCGCGTCGAACCGCTTGATCACTTCGCTGGTCAGATCGAGGCTCTGGTCGAAGAACACCAGGCCCGAGTCAGTGGTCCGGAACAGCATCGTGATCTTCTTCTCGTTCACGAGCGTCTGGAGGATAGGACCGAGCTTCGCGTTGAACGACTCCTGAACTTCCTGGCGGAGCTGATTGAACTCTTCCTGAGCGTCCTGCTGCGCGCGCTGGAGCTCTTTTTCCTGGCGCTGCACGTTCGCCTGCGTTTCCCGGCGCGCCGCTTCGTTCAGCACGTCGGTCTCGAGCTTCTGGTTGTCGGCCTGCAGCTTCTTCTGCCGCTCGGAGAGCTCAGCGGTCTTCTTCTGGCCGAGCGAATCGATGCGCTGCTGCGCGGTCTTGCCCCACGCCGTGTCCCCGAACACGCGCAGCATGTCGATCACGCCCACGCGTACGCTCTGCGGGAAGGGCTGCGGCGGCGTGCCGGGCGTGGAGGTGAGCGGCTGGGCCGCGGGCTGCTGTTCGGTGGCAGGCGCCGCGGTCGTCGGCGCCTGAGTGGTGGGCGCCTGAGCGGCCAGGATAGCGGGCGCACCAAGCGCCAAACCGAGCGCAAGATTGACTACGGACACCTTCATGCTGGCTGTACCCCTTGAACGTAAGTAGAGCGAACCCCTAAGTATAGCCTCAAGCCCGGCCATTCGTCGACCATTGGCCCCTAGAACGTCGACCCCACGGCGAAGCGGAACGTGTCGGCCTTCACCGGCTGGAGGTTGTTGTCGTAAATCCCGTCCCGATTCATGTTGTGCGCGTAAATCAGGCGGAACGGCACGTTCAGCACCGGCATGAAGAACCGCACTTCCACGCCGGTCGACATGATGAAGTCGTCCATCCGGAACTTCTCGCCGAAATCCTGGACCTGGCCCGCGTCGAAATAGCCGAGCACGCGGAACGGGCCGGCAATCGAGTAGTGCAGCTCCGCGTTGTACAGGGCCAGCTTGTTGCCGCCCAAAACGATGAACGTGCCGGGCTGTTGCGGCGTCCCGATGTCGCGCGGCCCAATGGACCGAATGTCATACCCGCGCACGCTGTACTCGCCGCCCGTGAACAACCGCTCGAAGATCGGCAGGTTCTCCGAGGTCGTGCTCCCGAACGGGTGTACGTAGTCGAGCTCGCCGCGCATACCGAACGTGACACGCCGCTGCGGTCCGATCGGCTTCCAGAACACGGCCTCGGCGCGCGGCTTGTAGAAGTTGACGTCGCCGCCGATGCCGGCAAAGCCGAGGCCGACCGTCAACCGCTTGCCGGAATTCGGAAAGATCGGGTTGTCGATCGTGTTGTGGACGATGCTCGGGCTGATTTGGCTCACCGTACGGCGGCCTCCTTCGCCCACGAGCAACGCATCGGCAAGGAATGGATTTCGGTTGATGACCTCGGGATCGAGGAACAGCTCGTTGATGTCTTTCACCTGCTCGACCTGCAGGCTGTAGGACATGAACATACGGGTGAAGTCGCGCAGCGGGAAGCCGGCCATGATGTTGCCGCCGGTCGATGCCTGCGTATACGAGTAGTAGTAGCGAATCTCGCGCTTGAAGAGGTCGATGCCGGCATTGATCGGACGATCGAACAGGAACGGCTCGCTGAAGGCGATCTGGTAGTTCTGGACCTGCGACCCGGCAAGGACCGAAAAGGTGACGCTTTCGCCGCGTCCCATGAAGTTCGACGTCTGGAAGGAGAGCTGGCCGAAGAACCCTTCGAACTGCGAGACGCCGGCGCCGAACGTCAGCTGGTTGCGGTTCTGCTCCTCGAACTTGAGCGTGACGTCGACCTTGTTCTTCTGCCCCTGCGTCTTCTCGACCTTAGGGTTGTCGGGGGTCCCTTCCTCGATCGGCCGGAAATATCCGAGCTGGTTGATGCGCCGGACGCTGTACTTCAGCGACTCGCTATTGAAGACGCCGTTCTCGAGCAACCGGAACTCGCGACGGATGACGTTGTCTCGCGTCGTGGTGTTCCCGACGAAGGTGATGCGATTGACGAAGTACTGCTCGCCCTGCTGCAGCCGCATCGTCACGTCGACAATTGCCGGCTGCTTCTTTGCCTCTTCAATCGCTTCCGGGTTGTTGGACTGCGAAGGCTCGGGCATGTTGCGCGGCTTGAGGTCCGGATAGCCGGTGAACTCCCAGTACCCGCCGGCGCCGTACAGGTCGCGCGCCTGCTGCATGCCCTTGCGAACGTTCTTCTCGCTGTAATAGTCCCCTTCCTTCACCTTGAACAGCTGGCGCAGTACTTCGGACTTGACCACCGTGTTGCCGTCGAAGTCGAAGCTGCCTACCCGATAACGATCGCCTTCGACGACCGGCACTTTCAGCTCGATGTAGCGGGTCTTGCCATCCTTGGCGTCGTTGAGGACCTTGATCTCGGGGGTCCCGATGCGCGCGGCGATGTAGCCCTTGTTGCGATAGTTCTCGGTCATCCGCTCGGCGTCTTCCTCGAACTTGGATTCCTGATACGTCCCGCGGCCCGTGATCCAGGAGAGCCAGTGCTCCGGCCGGTTCTCCTTCATCTGCTTCTGGAGCTCGCCGTCGCTCAGCGCCTTGTTGCCGTCGAAGTCGAGCCGCTTGATTTTGACCTTTGGCCCCTCGCTGATGTTGAACGTGAGGTGCACCAGCTTCGGGCCCCCCGGCAGCTCCTTGATCGTGTGGGTCACCTCGGCGTACTGGTACCCCTTCTCCGACATCAGGCCGCGGACGACACCCTCGACACGCCGAATCAGCCCGGGATCGATGAACGTGTCGAGGCGGATCTGAATGTTCTCTTCCTTCAGCTTCTCGTCGATCTTGGTCTGCTCGACCTTCTTGCTGCCCTCGTAGTCGACGATCTTGACCCGCTGGCGCTCCTCCATCTTGTAGATGATGCGCTTGCCGATCACGCCGTTCGGGTAAGGGTCGTCGACGACCTCAATCGAGAGGTCCTCAAGGAAGTTCGTGGCCCACAGCCGCTGGAAGTCCTCGAGCAACACCTTCTCGGTCTTGTCGTCGTACGGCACCCAGACGCCATCCGATGGCCGGCTGACCTGGGCCTGGATGTAATACAGGTACGTCTGGGGTTCGATCACCGAGACGTCACCCTGCGTCGGAAACGACAGCTGGATGAACCGGATGAGCGGTGGCGACCCTGCCGGAGGCAGTTTCGGCGCCGACGGCGCCGGGGCCGATTGCGGCTCGGAGGGGGCCGGCTGTGGCGCGGGCGGTTGCGGCTGCGCCGGTTGCTGGGCGGGGGCCGGCTGAGCGTCCTGTGCCCCGACAGTCTCACCGAAGGCGCCCGCCCAGAGACCAGTCGTCAGGGCCAGCGCGGGAATCAACGACCTGTACATGAGTAGAGGGAATCCTACCGAAACCCGACCAGCCGTCCGCAGGCCGCTGGCCCGCGTCCGGACGTACAGCCGGGTCCCAAACCTTTAAGCCTACAGGATGTTGGACGCTTCAGGCCAGTCGACGGCCGGCCTCGACCTGGCCAGAGGGCCGGTAGGTCAGGGCGCCCGCATCGAGGTAGACCTCGATTTCGCCACTTCGCAGATGCCCTCGGATCAGTTCCTCCGAGAGCGGATCCTCGATGTAGCGCTGAATCGCGCGGCGCAGGGGGCGTGCACCATACGATCGGTCTTTGCACGTGGCCTCGATAATCCAGTCGGCCACTTCCGGGGCGATGGCGATCCGCAGCCGCCGATCGGCGAGGTTCGCGTTGAGCTGACCGACCAGCAGGGTCAGGATCGTCCGCAGGTCGTCGTCGGACAGTGCCTCGAAGACGATGATCTCGTCGATGCGGTTGATGAACTCCGGGTTGAACGTCCGCTTGACTTCGCCCAGCACCATGTCCGACACGGTGCGCGTGATCTCGCTCTGATCCGCCGACTGGAACCCCAGCGCCGCTTTCTTCTGAATGAAGCGGGCGCCGATGTTCGACGTCATGATGATGATCGTGTTCTTGAAGTTCACCCGGTTGCCCAGACCGTCCGTGAGGTGCCCATCTTCGAACACCTGCAACAGGATGTTGAACAGATCCGGGTGCGCCTTCTCGATCTCGTCCAGGAGAACCACTGAGTACGGGTTCCGTTTCACCTTCTCCGTGAGCTGACCGCCCTCCTCATGCCCGACGTATCCGGGCGGCGAGCCAATCAGCTTGCTCACCGAGTGCTTCTCCATGTACTCCGACATGTCGAAGCGGATCAGGGCATGGTCGCTGCCGAAGAGGAAGTTCGCGAGCGCCCGGGCCAACTCCGTCTTGCCGACGCCCGTCGGTCCGAGGAATACGAAGCTGCCCACCGGCCGGGCGGGGTTCTTGAGGCCCGCGCGGGAGCGGCGGATGGCGCGCGAAACGGCCGAAATCGCCTTCTCCTGGCTGATGACGCGCTTATGGAGCTCCTCTTCCATCCGAAGCAGCTTGTCGCCTTCGTCCTGGTTGATGGACGCCAGCGGCACACCGGTCCACTTGGAGACGACCTCGTCGATGTCCTGCTTCCCCACCGAGACCTTGCGGCCCGAGTTCTTGACGTCGAACTTCTCGCGGACGAACTGCAGGTTCTCGCGCGCCGTCACTTCCTGCTCGCGATAGAACTGCGCCTTCTCGAAGTCCTTGGCCGAGACCGCGCTCTCCATCTGCTCGACGGCCACACGGATGCTGCGGTTGATTTCGCCAAATTCCTCGCTGAAGCCCGCCTCACGCAGCTTGGCGCGAGCGCCCGCCTCGTCGATCAAGTCGATCGCCTTGTCGGGCAGGAACCGATCGGTGATATAGCGACTGGACTGATAGACCGCCGCCTCGATCGCCTCCCGCGTGTACTCGACGTGATGGAACTGCTCATAGCGGTCCTTCACGCCCAGGATGATTGAAATGGCCTCGAGCTCGCTCGGCGGATCCACCTTGACGGCCTGGAAGCGGCGCTCCAGCGACCGGTCCTTTTCGATGTACTTCCGGTATTCCGACGGCGTTGTCGCGCCGATGCACCGGATCTCGCCGCGGCTCAGGGCCGGCTTCAGGATGTTCGCGGCATCCAGCGACCCTTCCGCCGATCCCGCGCCCACCAGCGTATGGAGCTCGTCGATGAAGACGATGATGTTCGGGTTGTCGGTCAGCTCCTTCATGATCGCCTTGAGGCGTTCTTCGAACTGACCGCGATACTTCGTGCCCGCAACGATGAGCGAGATGTCGAGGGCGAGGATCCGCTTGTCGGCGAGGAAGTGCGGCACATCGCCGTACACGATCTTCTGCGCCAGGCCTTCAACGATCGCCGTCTTTCCGACACCAGGCTCGCCGATCAGCACCGCGTTGTTCTTGGTGCGGCGGCACAGGACCTGTTGCACGCGTTCCAGCTCGTGATCGCGCCCGACGAGCGGATCGAGCTGGTTTTTCATCGCGGCCTCGGTGAGGTCGCGGCTGAATTCGGCGAGGAGCGGCGTTTCCTTGACCCGCGTCAGCGTCGTCTTCTCGTTCAGGAGCTGCACGATGTCGTCGCGGACCGTGTTCAGGCGCATCCCCTTTTCCATCAGGATGGACGCCGCGACGGATCGTTCCTCGCGCAGGATGCCGAGCAGCAAGTGCTCGGTACCGATGTAGTTGTGCAGCAGCCGATCGGCTTCTTCGGCCGCGAACTGCAGCACACGCTTGGTTTCCGCGCTGAAGGGAATTTCGACCGACGTCGACACCTTCTCGCGAAACACCGTCCGCCCTTCGATTTCCTTGCGGATGTTTTCGAGAGACAGGTGGGAGCGGGCGAAGATCCGGCTGGTCAGGCCCTTGCCTTCCCGAATGAGACCAAGCAGAAGATGCTCGGTCTCAATCGAAATGCTCCCGAGTTGGCTGGCTTCGTAGCGGGCGAAGAAGAGCACGCGCCTCGCTCTTTCGGTGTACCGTTCGAACATCCGGCCTCCGACCTCTCTTCAATTATACGGCATTGCCGGCCAAGCTCTTGAGTGATTCCGCAGCTTTTTTACGAACGACGTCGCTACGGATTTTCGGATCAGGCGGGGACGAGTCGGCCACTTTCAAGCCTCAGGATCCGATCGCAGGCCGCGGCCAGCCTCGGATTATGCGTGGCAATCACGGAGGTGAGGCCACGCTCGCGGTGCATGGCACGAAACAGCTCGTGCAAGGTGTCGCCGGTCGCCTCGTCGAGATCGCCTGTCGGCTCGTCGGCAAGAACGAGGGCCGGTGCCATGACGAGCGCACGGGCCACGGCGACACGCTGCTGCTCACCGCCCGACAGCATCGCCGGACGATGACCGAGCCGCTCGCCAAGGCCGACGCGCTGCAGCAACGCCTGTGCCGCGGTGCGTGCCTCCGCCGCAGGACGCCGCGCGATGCGCATCGGCATCTCGGCGTTCTCGAGCGCCGAGAACTCGGGCAGCAGGTGGTGAAACTGAAAGACGAACCCGACCTGCACATTCCTGAACGCCACCAGCGCGTCGTCCTGCATCGCGCCGAGCTCCCGGCCCTGGACGACGATGTGTCCCGATTCGGGGCGATCGAGCCCGCCGAGGAGGTGCAGCAGCGTGCTCTTGCCAACGCCGCTGGCACCGACAATGGCGACCATCTCGCCCCCGTTCACGGCGAGATCCAGATCGCGCAGTACGTGGATGTCCTGCGTGCCGACGCGATAGCGTTTGTTCAGCGCGGTGACTTCGATGAAGGCCATGGCAGGCTTCAGGCTTCAGGCTGCCCGAGCTGAAGCTCGGGCCTGCGTACGATCGCTGCGCAGGCAGTCGTAGGCCCAAGCTTTAGCTTGGGCAAGCTGTGGCCCGTAGCCCGAAGCCCGCAGGCCACTCCCGTCATTCGAACCTCAACGCCTGCACCGGGTCCAACCGCGCCGCCTGCCGGGAGGGATAGATCGTTGCCACGAAGCAGATGATGACCGCGCCGATGATAACGGCGGCCAGGTCTCCGGGCAGCATCACGAACGGCACGTGCGAGACCTGGTAGACGTCGGCGGGAATCTGAATCAGCTGGTAGCGATCGAGAACATAGGCGAGGCCGCCGCCAAAGACGGCGCCCACGCCGGTGCCGACCAGGCCGATGACCAGCCCCTGCAGCATGAACACCACCATGATGCTGCGGCTGGTGGCGCCCATCGTCTTGAGGATGCCGATGTCGCGGCTCTTCTCCATGACGAGGAGCACCAGCGACGCGATGATATTGAGCGCGGCAACGGCGACGATGAGGCCAATCGTGATCGAGATGACCATCTTCTCCAGCCAGAGCGCAGAAAAGAGCGATCGGTTCATGTCGGCCCAGTCCTGGACCCAGTAATCGGGGCCGAACGTTGTCGCGATGCGATCGGCGATTGCCGGCGCCTGGTAGGCGTCGAACACCTTCACCTCGATCAAGTCCGGAGCCTTGTCCATCAATCGCCCGGCAACCGGGATCGACACGAAGCCCGACGCGGCATCGTAGTCGTAGAGTCCCAGTCGGAAGATGCCCGCCACCCGCAGCCGCCGCGCGCGCGGCATCCACCCCATCGGCGAAAGCGTCCCTTCGGGCGTGAGCACAGTCAGCGAATCGCCGACGTGCAGCGTCAGTTCCTTCGCGAGGTCGGCGCCGATCAGAATGCCCGGAGGCTGATCGCCTTTCTGCTCGGCGATCGCATCGATCGTCCCCTCCACCATCGATTTCGCGAGGTCCGTAACTTCGCCCTCGAGCTTCGGGTCGATGCCCTTGATGCCGATGAACTGCGTGCCCTTCTCGTTAGAGACGAGCCCCTTCCCTTGAATCGTCGGCGCGGCGCCGACGACCCCCTGGACGGCGCGCAGCTTCGCGATCTCCGCAGGAAGATCGACGAGGCCGGTGCGCTTCCAGACGTACACGTGAGCGGTCCCGCCGAGAATCCGGTTGCGCAGCTCGCCCTGGAGCCCGGTCATGAGGGCCAGCGCAATGATGAGCGCACTGACCCCCACCGCCACGCCGAGCGTGGAGATCAGCGAGATCACCGAGATGAATGCCTGCTTCCGCCGTGCGAGCAGGTAGCGGAGGGCGACGTGGAGTTCGAAGGGCACAGTGACAGGCTACAGACTACAGGCTCCAGACTACAGACTCCAGACCACAGACACGACCACAGAAAGCTCAAGGCCTTCCACCTCGCCGATGCCCTCGCGCTTTGCATCTATGAAGAGACCAAGGCGTTCCCGGTCACCGGACGGTTCGTAATACAAAGCCAGTTACGACGTACCGCAATGTCGATTCCGGCCAATATCGTCGAAGGGTCTGCAAAGGACATCGGAGCGCGATTACCGACGCTTCCTGGACATAGCCCTATCCTCAGCCTGCGAAACCGACTACCTAATCGACTTGAGCAGGCGCCAGTCTTTACTGAGTGAGGACGCTCAATCTCGTTGCAAAACTACAGCGTTCAGACCATCAGGACCTTGCAGAAGTTGATCGTCGTGATCGACGCCGAAGGACCGCGGGCCTGAATCGGCCTGTGGTCTGCGGTCCGTGGTCTGCAGTTTTGTGGTCTGTCCGGCCTCAGTCCCGTCGACGCATGTGGGGAAACAGAATTACGTCCCGAATCGAGGGACTTCCCGTCAGCACCATCACGAGCCGGTCGATGCCGATCCCTTCCCCGCCGGTCGGCGGCAGACCGTATTCGAGCGCCCGGACGTAGTCTTCGTCCATCACGTGGGCTTCGGCGTCACCTTTGCGCCGTTCCTCGAGCTGCTGCTCGAAACGGCGGCGCTGCTCCAGCGGATCGTTCAGCTCGCTGAACGCGTTCGCCACCTCGAAGCCGCCGATGTACAGCTCGAAGCGCTCGACGGTGTCCGGGTCGTCGGGCTTCTGCTTTGAAAGCGGCGAGACCTCCGTCGGAAAGTCGTAGACGAACGTCGGCTGGACGAGATCCCGTTCCCAGAGGGCTTCGAAGATCTCGGTCGCCGCCTTGCCTGCCGTCGTCGAGTTGGGAAGATCGAGCCCCAGCTTTGCCGCGACAGCGAGCGCGGTCTCCGTCTGCCGCAGGTCTGCTTCGGTGACCGGCGCGGCGAGCCGCCGGCTTGCGGCCTCGGCGGCGGCGGGACGCAGCGAGAGCCGCCTGAACGGCGCAAGGAACGAAATAGTGTGGCCGTTGAACTCAGTCTCCTCGCGTCCGATGGCCGCCTGTGCCGTTTCCACCAGCATCTGCTCGGTCAGGACCATCAGCTCTTGATAGTCCGCGTAGGCCTGGTAGAACTCGAGCATCGTGAACTCGGGATTGTGCTGGGTAGAGACGCCCTCGTTCCGGAAATTCCGCGACAGCTCGTAGACGCGTTCGATGCCGCCGACGACGAGCCGCTTGAGATACAGCTCGGGGGCGATGCGCAGGAAAAGGTCCATGTCGAGCGCATTGTGACGCGTGACGAAGGGCCGGGCCGCCGCGCCACCTGCCACTAGCTGCATCACCGGCGTCTCGACCTCGAGGAAGCCGCGCGCATCGAGAAATCGGCGAATGGTCGCGACGACCCTGGCCCGCACTTCGAAGACCTGGCGCGATTCAGGGTTGACGATCAGATCGAGATAGCGCTGGCGGTATCTGGTTTCGATGTCGGTGAGCCCGTGCCACTTCTCCGGGAGTGGCAGATGGCACTTGGCCAGGAATTCGAGCTTTTTCGCCCAGATCGTCAGCTCGCCGGTGCGCGTCCTGAACAGATGTCCGGCGACGCCGACATGGTCGCCCAGGTCGAGCAGCTTGTAGATCTGGAAGTCGCGCTCCGGCAGGGCGTCCTGCCGAATGTACACCTGGATGCGCTGCAAGCCATCCGAAAGCGCCAGGAAGCTGGCCTTGCCGAAGCTCCGAATCGCCAGCACGCGACCGGCGGTAACGGTCTCTACCTTGCCTGCCTCGAGCGCCTCCGCAGTTTCGTCACCGTGCGCGGCGACGAGCGCGGAAATGGTATCGGTGCGATCGAAGCGATTCGGATAGGTCGGGACGCCAAGCGCGGCGACACTTTCGAGGTGCTGGCGGCGCTGCTGAACCTGCTCGTCTTCCTGACTCATGATGCTGTGGGGCCTGCGGCGATCTCGCCGCGTTCGATCCGATCCTTGACGCCATCGAGCACGCCGTTCACGAACGGCACGGCTTCTTCCGTGCTGAAGCGACGTGCGAGCTCGATCGCTTCGTCAATCACGACGGCGGACGGTGTGTCGGTGTCGTACAGCAGCTCATAGATCCCGAGCCGCAAAATTAGCCGATCGATCACCGGCATGCGATCGAGGCGCCAGTTGCGCGACGCGTCCTCCAGGATGCGATCGATCCGTCCAAGCTGTTCTACTGTTCCGCGGACGAGCTCGGCTGCCCGTTCACGCGCACGGTCGGGAATGCTCTCGTCGATTTCGCCGATGCGCCAGAACGACTCCGCCACTTCGGGGACGGTCAATCGGCCCACCTCCCACTGATACAGCATCTGGACGGCGACACCCCTTGCCTGCCGCGCCCACTCCCAGCCGCTAGCTGACTCGATCACGCCGGGCCTCCAGGACGCCCGTCGCCCAGCCGCGCCAGCAGGGTGGCCATCTCGACGCTGGCCATCGCGGCTTCCCACCCCTTGTTGCTGGGCCCGGTTGGCACGCGGGCCAACGCTTCTTCCGCGGAGTTCGTCGTCAGCACGCCGAAGGCCATCGGCACCCCCGTGGCGGCGGCCGCATGCGTCAGGCCATGCGAGACGGCTTGCGCGATGTAGTCGAAATGCGGCGTCTCGCCACGAATGAGACATCCGAGGCAGATCACGCCATCGAATCGGCCGGTCTCGGCGGCACGCTGCGCTGCAATCGGAATCTCGAAGCTTCCCGGCACTCTGAGCACCGTCACGTCGCCTGATGCAACCTCCGCGCTGGAGAGTGCGTCGAGCGCGCCCGCCAGCAGTCGGTCGGTGACGAAGTCGTTGAACCGCGCCACGACGATTGCGAACTTGAAGCCCTTGGCCTTGTCACTACCCTCGAGCGTCTGCATGGTCTCAATCGAAGCGGGGCTTCCGCTTTTCGAGAAACGCCCGCGTGCCCTCGGCCATGTCCGGTGTCGACGCGACCAGGCCGAAGAGCGATGCTTCTATCCGGCAGCCAGCATCGAACGAAAGGTCGGCGCCGCCGTGCACGGCTTCGAGAATGTAGCGAATCGCGGTGGCTGGCTTGGCGGCGAGCGTCTTTGCCAGTGTCCGCGCTTCGTCGAGAAGCACCCGGCCAGGGACGACCCGATTGACGAGGCCTATCCGCTCGGCCTCGGCCGAATCGATCCGACGTCCGGTCAGCAGCAGATCGAGCGCACGTCCCCGGCCAACGAGACGCGGCAGTCGCTGTGTTCCACCGAATCCCGGCAGCAGGCCGAGATCGATTTCGGGCTGCCCGAGTATCGCGGCCTCCGACGCCAGTCGGAGCGTGCAGGCCATCGCCAGCTCGCAGCCGCCGCCAAGCGCAAAGCCGTTGATGGCTGCGATTGACGGTTTGCCAAGCGTCTCGAGCTTCGTGAATACGGCGTGGCCGCGCAGCGCCAGCGCACGAGCCGACTCGGGGCTGAGAGACGACAGTTCCGAGATGTCCGCGCCAGCCACGAACGCCCGATCGCCCGCCCCAGTGACGACGAGTGCGCGCACCTGGCGATCAGCCGCAACCTCGTCGAGCGCGTTCGACAAGTCGTCCAGAACGCGTGCGCTCAGCGCGTTCAGCGCCTTCGGACGGTTCACCGTGATCAGCAAAACAGGACCGTCCAGCTCGACGATCAGCGTCTCGTAGCTCATTGCCTTAGATTTTAGCGTCCGAGACGCGCCCGCGAAATCGCGAGATCGCCCCCGCAAGGCCGACCGCCACCGTCGCGCCGATTGCATCCGCGCGCAGGTCCGCGATATCGGACGTCCGGCCGGGCACGAACGACTGATGGAATTCGTCTGAGGCGCCGTACAGGACCGCCAGGACGACGGCTCCCGCCATCGTCAGCAGCGTCACGCGCTCCCAGCGCCTGGCCAACGCTCGCAGTACCACCAGCGCGAAGCCGGCGTAGACACCGCCGTGAACGTCCTTGTCGGTCACGATCTGCGGCAGGCTCGGCGGCTGGGGAATCGACGAGGCAATGAAGATGAGTGCTGCGTAGATCAGGACCGGCCCCCACCACCACGCCATTTGCGAGAGAGCCGGATGACGGCGGCCATTGGCCGGACCAGCGGTCACAGCTGACGTCGATCCGCTCTCAGAGCGGGAACGGATACATCAGCCAGCCCAGCACCACGGCGCCGGCGACGAAGCTGGCGAACATCACCGCGCCAAAGCGCACCTGCGCACGAGGATCGTCTCGCAGCAGCGCCGCAAAGACGATCGAGACGAACAGCGCGAACAGAATCAGCAGGAGGAAATGGGAGTGCACGGCAGGCCAGATGTCTAGCAGCCTATTTCCGGCCGCTCGCGATGTCCCAGGCGTCGCAGACGACGAGCAGATTCAGCAGGCCGGCGACGATGACGAAGGTGTTGCCGTACTCGTAGGTGACCGCCACGACCCGCCCGGCTCCGTGGCCGAGCGCTTTAGCGACGAAGTATGGGACGCCAATGCCCACGTCCGCGATCGCCGCAAGGGCGACCAGGGGCTGCGCAGGTTCGAACGGGAAGAGGCGACCTTCGAGCGCCAGCCCCAAGGCAAACATGAGCGGAAGGATCAGAAGAAATACCAGCCCCTTGCCGCGCTGGCCGACCAGGAGATGTCCGGCCCCCGGAATCAGCCACGCGGCGAGCCCGACGAGCACCGGGTTCATGCCCTGCGCTCGCTCAATGGTGGTCGCACGCACCGCACCAGTCTACCGCAGGTCCCCGCGCGCAATCGCCATCAGCCACGCTGCACCGGCCGTGCCGGCCGGCAGGGCGCCCAGGAAGCGCACGAGCGTACCGGGATCGAGCCTCAAGATGAACTCGCCCACCCACAACACGCCCGTCGGGAGGGCCGCCACAAACAAACGCCGTCGCCACGCCGATGTGGTCGCCGCGACACGGTCGACGCGCCAGAAGGCGAAGACTATCGCCCCCGCGGCGGCGCCGAGATACAGCCCCGCGCAGCGGCCGCACACCGGCCACGGGTATCCGCACGCGCTGAAGGACCGTTCGGGCCGCTGGTGGCACACGAGGCGGCCGGCAGCGTCGATCGCACGCGCCGTCTGCGCGATCGCGGGGATGGATAACGCGCGCGCGCACGCAACCAAAGGCAGCGCTGCGCCGCCAATCAGGGCAAGCAACAACATCACGGTTGCCGCGAAGCGACCAAACACGTCAGAAGAATACATGGAGGGGCGCATGACAATGCGCCCCGGTGGCATTGCCCAGCGACATCTGGGGTTGCGGTTCAGCCCAGCCGCGCCGCGGACCGAAGTTCCGCCCTACATATGATCCGCAGCACCGCAAGCGGCACCGCAGCACCGCATTAGTCGCGCAATGCGGCTGCCAACGCCTGTACGCCGGCAGCGAAGTAGCCGGTGCGCGTACGGGACCGCATGCCGGGACGTGAGGCAATGCGAACGAGAATGCGGCGCCACCCGCCATCCTGCTGCGGATTGCGCGATGTATAACCGATCGCGTACTGCGCCGACAACTCCGACGCGATCGTCGCGTAGACCTGCTTCACCTCCGCACCGTTCATTGGGAAAAAGGCCCGGGCGCCGGTCTCCTCGGCGAGCGCGCGCATCGCGAAGTCGGACTGCGAAAGAAAGCGGCGCTGTGAGGACGGTCGAGCAAGCGGGTCGCGCGACTTCATCGCAATGGTATAGACCGTCACGCCTGCGCGTCGCGCCAGATCGAGCACATCCTCGAACGAAACCAGACTTCCTGTGTCGGACCCGTCCGAGAGGACGACGATCGCGCGGCGGCGAACCGTGGAGCGATCGACGGACGCCTTCTGAAAGTCGCGAAGCGTCACATACAGCGCGCTGTAGAGCGACGTGCCGCCATGTGCGTTGATCTGATGGATCGCAGCGGCCACGCGGTCGAGATCGCCGGTCATCGGCTGGCCCAGCGCGATCTGGTCGCGGAACTCCACCAGCGCCGCACGATCGCCAGGTTTCAGAGCGTGCAACAGGCCGGTGGCCGCCTGCCGCACCATCCCGATCTGCGGTTGCATGCTGGCGCTGGCGTCGATGAGCAACGCCAGGTCGAGCGGGACGTCCGAGACGCCGAAAAACGAGACTGGCTGCGCGACGCCATCCTCGAAGACAGTGAAATCACCGAGACCGAGGTTGCGCACGTACTGATTGGTGTTGTCGGTCACGGTGACGGTCAGCGCGACGAGATCGACGCTGGCCGCGAAGGTCGGACGCGCGGTCGTGGCCTGAGGCGACGTGGAAGCGTTCGAAGGGCTGTCGGCAGTCTGCGCACGCGCCGGTATGGCAAGACTACAGACGATGACCGCGGGGGCAAGCAAAGCAGACTTGAACAAATGACGCTCCCTTCCTGATCGCCTAGAACACGCGTCGATCTCCTTCGGTCGCCTGGGTGCGACCGCGTTGCGGCAGCGCAAGTGCAAGGCACGTGCCCCGGCGTCACACACGTGACGCGGTGGCCGCACCCTCGGACCGACGTCGCGGATTTGCGAACGTTTTTGAATCGCGTTGTCGAAAACGCGCGTCCGAGTTCGTGTAATGGGCGATGGTGCGCAGCGGCGAGAATTGACGGGCGGCCGACGGCAGTTGCCGGAAATCGTCATCGGGTTGCCCGGGTTAATCAGGCTGACCGCGTTTCCCGAGTCGCTAGCGGTTCCTCGGGTGCCGGGGAGTCCGGCAAACCCGACCAACGGCACCAGACCGGGAACCAACGTGACCCCAGCAACCCACGTAACCTTTGCTTGATAAAGGAGTTGTAAGTTTGTGAAACAAATCACTTGCGCTGCGCGTCTATTCCCACATATTCTCTGAACACCGTTCAGCCGAACACTGTTCATCCTGGAAACACAATTCAGATGGGAATCAAAGAACGTCAGGACCGCGAGCGCGCTGCCGTGCGTAACGCCATTCTGCACGCCGCGCGCGAGCTCTTCGTCAACGAGGGCTACCGCACCGTGTCGATGCGCAAGATCGCCGAGCGCATCGAGTACAGCCCCGCCGCGATCTACGGCTACTTCGCGAGCAAGGACGAGATCTTCTTCGCGCTCGCCGAGGAAGGCTTCCACATGATCAAGCGCGCCGCGGACGCTGCGGCGAGCACTGAAACCGATCCGCTGCGCGCCCTGCGCGCGATGATGTTCGCCTACTACCGCTTCGCCCGCGAGCAGCCCAAGTACTTCGAGCTGATGTTCGTGGATCGCTCGGTCCCCCACCTCGAGGATCTGGAACGTTTCGGCTTCCTCGTCGAGATGATGCAGGACGCGGACCGCATGGTCGGGCGATGTGTCGACGCCGGCGTATTCCCACGCGACCTCGACGTCTCAGCGGCGTTCCACATCCTCTGGGCCGCCGTGCACGGACCGTCGGTGCTCTCAATCGGGCAGCGCCTCGGCAATGGTGAAGACCCGGACTGCCTCGCCGCCGACACGCTCGACGCCACGATCGCCGGCCTGCGCGCTGGTATCCGCACGACCTTCGTCGCCACGTGCACCCCGGCCCCGGCGACCGCCAGAGGCGCCGCGCAGACTTCGGGAGCTGTCAATCATGCAACGTAAGCACGCTGCACTCATCCTCGTCGGAATACTCGGCGGCGCCGTTGGCGCCGCGTCGTGCGGAGAGAGCGGTCAGGCCGAGTCGCTTGAAAAAGCGCCCTCGGTGGTGACGGTGGAACTGCCGGCCGTCTCGGTGGTCACGGTCGGCACGGGCGATCTGCTCGCGTCGCTGACGATTTCGGGCAGCGTCTCGCCGCGCAGCCGCGTCGCCGTCATTCCGAAGATGTCGGGCACGCTGCAGCGGGTCATGGTCGACATCGGCGATCGGGTGTCGCCGGGACAGCTCGTGGCCATTCAGGATCGCCGCGAGCTGGACGCGCAGACCGACGCCGCCGAGGCGGCCGTGGCCGTCACGCGTGCGGGGCTTGAGCAGTCGGAGGCAGCGCTCGCCAACGCCAAGCTCGAATTCGATCGCTCGACAAACCTGTTCCAGAAGGGCGCGCTGGCCAAGCAGCGCCTCGACGCGGCGGAGACGGCGCTGCGTTCAGCCACCGCCGCGCGCAGCCTCTCCGCGGCCACGCTGCAGCAGGCCGAAGCATCGCTTCGCCGCGCCAAGGAAGTGCGCCGCGACGCCACCCTGACCGCGCCGACCGCGGGTGTCGTCGTCGAACGCAACTTCGACCAGGGCGCGCTCGTCGGGCCCGGCGACAGCAAAGGCGTGGTCGTCGTTGCCGATGTCAACGAGATGAAGCTCGAGGCCGGCGTGTCGGAGCTGGAAGCGGGACGCCTGCAGGTTGGCATGCCCGCCGTCGTTTCGGTGCAGGCTCGACCGGGCCAGTCGTGGCCCGGACGCGTGGTCGCGGTGGCACCCGAAGTCGACGCGCGAAATCGGCACTTCCGGGTCGAAGTGCGCGTCCAGAATCCGAAGGGTGAGCTCCTCTCAGGGATGTATGCCACGGCCCGCATCGAGACCGGCCGCGCCACCGCCGCGACGCTCGTGCCGCGCGATGCCGTTGCCACCCGCAACGGAGCGCGCGTCGCCTATCGCGTCGCCAACGGCGCCGTGTCTGCGGTTTCAGTCACCGAAGGTCTGGGAGACGAGACGCGCGTCCAGATCGTGAGTGGTCTCGCTCCCGGCGACCAGATCGCGGCCGACGCACGCAAGCCGATGGCGCCGGGAACGAAGGTGCGCGCGATTCCGCTGGTTGCCGACGCGGCGCCAGCGAGCGCGTCTCAGTAGACGGCATCCCTGACGTAAGCGAGCATCGCCATGTGGATTTCCGATACCTCAATCAAACGGCCCGTCTTCGCCACAATGGTCATCCTGACCTTCATGGTGCTCGGCGTCGTCTCGATGACGAGGCTCGGCGTCGATCTGTTTCCCGACGTCAACTTCCCCTTCGTCAACGTCACGGTGGTCTACCCGGGCGCCGCGCCGGAGGAAGTCGAGACGCTGGTCACGAAGCCAATCGAAGACGCGGTGGCGGGTATCAACGGCGTCAAGCGCATCGAATCGAACTCGCGCGAATCGCTCGCCCGCGTCGGCATCGAGCTGCGCCTCGAAGTCGATCCGCAGCAGGCGGCGGCGGAGGTGCGTGAGAAGGTCGCCGCGATTCGCGACAAGCTGCCGAAGGACGTCGAGGATCCGACCATCCAGCGCTTCGACGTCGCCGCACTGCCGATCATGGTGTACGCGGTGGGCTCGTCCCAGCCCTCTGACGTTGCCAGGCGCGTCGTCGAGGATGATCTGAAGCCGCTGATCGAGCAGATCGACGGCGTCGCGGCGGTGCAGGTCAACGGCGGTGAGGTGCGTGAGATTCAGGTGAATCTCGATCCGGGCCGGCTCGAGGCCCTGGGCTTGCCGGTCAGCATCGTGGCTGACAAGCTCGCGTACGAAAACCTGGACGTGCCCACCGGCAAGATTATCCGGGAAGGCCGCAACATCTCTCTGCGCACACAAGGCGAGTTCCGCGATATTCACGAAATCGAGAACGTGATCCTGCGCTCTACCAGCGGTTCGACGGTCCGCCTGAAGGATGCCGGCACCGTCGTGGATGGCTACGAAGAGCGCGAGACGACCACGCGGCTCAACGGCGTGGACGCGGTGTCGTTCTCCGTGCGAAAGCAGTCGGGCGCCAACACGGTCGAAATCTCCCGGCGCGTCCATGCGCTGCTCGATCGCGTCGCACCCAACTTCCCGACGCTTCGCATCAAGCCGATCCACGACGATGCGGAGTTCATCAAGTCGAACGTGGAGGAGGTGCGGAGCCACATCGTCTTCGGCGGCTTGATGGCGGTGCTCGTCATCTTCATCTTCATGCGCGACTGGCGCTCAACGCTGATTTCGGCACTGGCGCTGCCAACGTCCGTCATCGCCACGTTCTTCTTCATGTACATCGCGGGCTTCACGATCAACATGATGACGTTGATGGCGCTCTCGCTGGTCATCGGCATCCTGATCGACGACGCCGTCGTGGTGCGCGAGAACATCTATCGGCACATGGAGATGGGCGAAGACCCGGTGACGGCGGCGAGGAACGGCACGGCACAGATCGGCCTGGCCGTCATGGCGACGACCTTCACGATTCTGGCGGTCTTCCTTCCCGTCGGCTTCATGACCGGCATCGTCGGGCAGTTCTTCAAGTCGTTCGCGCTGACCATCGCGTTCGCAGTGGCAATGTCGCTGCTCGTCGCGTTCACGCTCGACCCGATGCTGTCGTCGCGGTTCGTGCGCTTCATTCCCGAAGAGGAGCGCAACAGGACGCGCGTCGGCCGCTTCTTCGAACGCATTGGCCATCAGTACCGACAAGCTCGATGCCGGCTATCACCGCCTGCTGCGGTGGTCGCTCGCCCGGCCCTGGACCGTGCTTGGCGTCGCGGTCGCGCTCTTCGTCGCCAGCCTCAGCCTGTTCGGCGTCATCGGCACCGAGTTCGTGCCCGAAGAGGACCGCGGCGAGTTCCAGGTGCTCGTCGATCTGCCGCCAGGCACCTCGTTCGACGAGAGCGTGGCACAGGTCAGCCGCATCGAGCAGATCCTCGGTCAGGTTCCCGAAGTACGTCAGGTCTTCAGCACGGTCGGCCTTCAGGGCGAGGTCCGCTCCTCTTCGGTGCAGGTCAAGCTGTCGCGCAAGGAGACACGCGCGCGCGGTCTGCAGGAGATCAAGGCGGCTGTGCGCCAGCAGTTGGCGTCATTCCCGTTTGCCGAGATTCGCGTCGCCGATCCCGAGTTCATGCAAGGCGTGCCCTACCAGCCGCCAATCGACCTGTATGTCCGCGGCGACAACATGAAGGAGCTGCAGCGCATCAGCGACGAGCTGGTCACGAAGATCCGGCGCATCCCCGGCGCCGTCGACGTCAAGAGCACACTGGTCGCCGGTCAGCCCGAGATGGTGGCGCGGATCAACCGCGAGATGGCGGCGGATATCGGATTCGACGTCGGCGGAATCGCCGGCCAGCTCCGCGGGATGGTCGAGGGCGTCGTCCCGACGAAGCTGCGCGACGGCGATCGCGAGCACGACATCCGCGTGCGGCTGGCGCCCGAATTCCGCAACGACTTCAGCGCGATCGCACGGACGCCGCTGTACTCGCCTACCGGCGCGTCGGTGCGGACGTCGGATCTGGTCTCGATGCAACCAGCCGTCGGTCCGACCAGCATCGATCGCGAACAGCGGCGCCGTCAGCTCAAGGTCGGCGTCGACCTCTCGACCCGCCCGCTCGGCGACGTGACTGCGGATGTCGAGAAGGCGATTGCGTCGGTGAAGATGCCGCCGAACTTCGAGGCGGGCTTTGCCGGCGACGTCGAGATGATGCAGGACTCCGCGGCGGCGATGGGGCTGGCCCTGCTGCTTGCTGTCGCCTTCATCTATATCGTGCTGGCCTCGCAGTTCGAGTCGTTCACCGAACCGATGCTCATCATGTTGTCGCTGCCGCTGGCGCTCGTCGGTGCGCTGCTGGCGCTGCTGGTGACGGGCAACCACATCGGCATGCCCGCGATGATCGGCGTCGTGATGCTGATGGGGCTGGTCACGAAGAACGCGATCCTGCTCGTCGACTACACCAACCAGCTGCATCGCAATGAGGGCCTGTCCGTAAGGGATGCCCTGCTCAAAGCCGGCCCGGTTCGCTTGCGGCCGATCGTGATGACGACGCTGGCGATGATCCTCGGGATGGTGCCGTCCGCGCTCGGACGGGGCGACGGCGGCGAGTTCCGTGCGCCGATCTCGATCGCGACGATCGGCGGTCTGTTGACGTCGACGCTGCTGACGCTGGTCGTGGTGCCCGTCTCGTACCTGCTCCTCCAGCGCTTCCTCGCCTGGTTGAAGGCGTTGCGGAAGGCCGAGAACCCGGCATTGAGCCCGGCCCTTCGCGTGACCGGGGCGATCATTCTGGTGGTGCTCCTTGGCGGCCTGATTGCGGCGGCCAACGCCTTCGGAGAATCGTTGCCACAGTCCGCCGCGAAGAAGGCGACGGTCGTTCCGACGCCACTGACATTCGAGGCCGCGCTCGAGATCGCGCTGCGCGACAACAAAGCGCTGAAGGTCGAGCAGGAGAAGGTGCACGAGGCGGAAGGGCGCGTCGCAGAAGCAAAAGCGAACTTCCTGCCGTCGGCGAACCTCTCGTTCCAGGTACACGCCGGCACAGGAGTTTCCGACGATTCGCATCCCGGCCGGGATCTTTGGTCCGGAGGAACAGACCTTCCAGGCGGCATTCACGCGCCAGAACATCATGCAGCTCGATTTCTCGCAGCCGCTCTACACCGGAGGCCGCCTGCGGAACACGTTTGGGCTGCAGGCCGCGGCGGCAGACGGGACACGGCTCACGCTCGATCGGGCGCAACAGCAACTGTCACTCCAGGTGGTCGAGGCTTTCTATCGCGCCGTGCTCCAGGAACAGGGCGTCGGCGTCGCCGAGCAGGGTGTGCGGCTTGCGGAAGAGCAGTTGGCGATTGCGAAGACGCGGTTTGAGGCGGGATCGGCGGCGCGCTTCGACGTGCTGAGGGCTGAAGTCGACGTCGCCAATGCGAAGACTACGCTGATTCGCGCGAAGTCGGCCGTGGATATCGCGTATCAGGCGCTGCGCAGCGTGTTGTCGCTCCCGGCCGCGACGCCGTTGACGCTCCAGGGATCGCTCGATCAGATTAACGAGCTGCCGTCGCAGGAGGCTCTGCTCAGCGGGCTGGACCGCCGACCAGATTTGCGAGCGATCACTTCGCAGCGGCAGATGGCCGAGCGGTCGGTGGCGATTGCCAACAGCGAGATGCAGCCCAGCTTCTATCTGAACGGAAATCTCCAATATCAGGAGGACGCCTTCAGATCGTTCCTGGCCCCGACCAATCGGAGCTATGCCGTCGGCTTTGCGATGAGGATTCCCCTGTTCGCGACGCCGGGCGCGGTCGCACGGCGGGCGACGGCGAAAGCGCAGATTCAGGAAGCGGTTCATGGCCTGGACGCCGCGCTCGATAGCGGCCGGCTCGAGGTGACCTCGGCCTACACGGAGTGGACCGGCTCTCGGGAGGTGGTCGAAGCACAGCGCAAGGCGCTCGACCTCGCCCGCGAGACCCTCTCGATCGCGCAGGTCTCGTACGAGAACGGCTTGATTACGTCGATCGAGCTCTCCGATGCGCGGCAGGCGCTGGTCGAGACCGAGTGGAATCTGGCGCAGGCCAAGTTCGCGCAGATTCTCGCCGCCGCGAAGACGCGCTTTGCCGCTGGACTCTCCTAGCCGGCAGATATCTATCCGCGAAGCGGCCCGAAATGCTCCTCATAGCGGCCCGCAAAATCCTCCCACGTGTATGCATGGCTGGATCCGCCGAGGTGCTCGAGGGCGTAGGTCGCCGCGACGCTTCCCAGCCGTCCGGACGTTTCCAGGTCCAGGCCGGCAACCATTCCCTTCATGAAGCCGCCGCGAAACGCGTCGCCAACGCCCGTTGGGTCAGCGATGCGGTGCGGCTTCACGGCGGGAACCCGGATCTCGTCGTCCGCCGTCAGGATGGTCGAGCCTTCCTCGCCGCGCGTCACGACGAGCGTTCCCGTTCGGGCGATCAGCTCGCGCTCGTCGAGGCCGGTTTTCTGCCGGAGCAGCTCGAGCTCGTAGTCGTTCAGGATCAGCACGGTCGCGCCATTCAGCGCATCCGCGAGCTCCGTTCCTGACATCCGCGCACACTGCTGGCCTGGATCGAAGATGAAGGGGATCTCGAGCGTGCGGCATTCCTCCGTGTACTGCAGCATCGCCTGCGGATCGTTGGGCGCAATGATCGTCAGCGTCACGGTGCCCGCCGTCCGAAACGAGAGCTCGGCGGCGTTAGCCATCGCTCCCGTGTAAAAGGACGCAATCTGGTTGCTGTCCTGGTCGGTGCTGCAGAAGAACGACGCCGTGAACTTGTCCGGGACTTCGCCGACGAGCGATGTGTCGATGCCCGCGGCTTCGAGCCAATGTCGGTAGTCGCCGAAGTCCTGCCCTGCCGTACCCATCAGCCGCGGCCGCTCGCCGAGAAGCGCCAGCGTATACGCGATGTTCGGCGCGCAGCCGCCGCGACGCTTGTCCATGGTGTCGACGAGAAAGCTCAGGCTCACGCGATGCACGTGCTCGGGCAATAGGTGTTCGGTGAACTTGCCCGGGAACGACATCAGGTAGTCGTAGGCGATGGAACCGGTGACGACGATACTCATGGACCTCCAAAGCAGTGCCAAGTGCTAAGTGCCAAGTGCTAAGTGGAGTGAGAAGTGGGTCGTGGGAAGTGGTGGCTGACTAGCCCCCCGCTCCTCGTAGCTGCGACAATCTGACCAGTCCTGCAACCACTCTCCACTAGCCACTCCCCACTCCACTTAGCACTTAGCACTTGGCACTTAGCACTGCAGATACTTCCCCACAATCGGCGCCAGTTCCTGCTTGACCGACGCCGGAATCGCTTCCGGCCGCGTGATAATCGCTGATTGCAGCGCACGTTCGCAGGAGCACGGTCGTTCGGCGGGTAACGCCTCCACGGCCTCGGCGATCAATTCCTGTGCGGTCTTCGCATTCTGAAGCAGCGTCGCAATCACCATGTCCACGGTCACGGCATCGTGATCCGGATGCCAGCAGTCGTAGTCGGTGACGAGCGCAATCGTCGCGTAGCAGATCTCCGTTTCGCGCGCCAGCTTCGCCTCCTGCAGATTGGTCATGCCGATGATGTCGGCGCCCCATGACCGATAGAGCCGAGATTCGGCCAGTGTCGAGAACTGCGGCCCTTCCATGCAGACGTAAGTCCCGCCGCGGTGCACCGTGGCGCCGACCTTTTCGCCGGCATTTGCCACGACGTCCGCAACGCTCCCGCAGATCGGATGCGCGAAGGCGATGTGCGCCACCAGGCCTCGACCGAAGAACGTGCTGATTCGCCCCCTGGTGCGATCGATGAACTGGTCGGGAACGACGATGTCGAGCGGCTTCAATTCCTCTTTGAGGCTGCCGACTGCGCTGGCGGAGAAAATGGCCGTGACGCCGAGCAACTTCATGCCGAAGATGTTGGCGCGAAAGTTCAGCTCACTCGGACTGATCCGATGGCCGACGCCGTGGCGCGCAAGAAAGGCCACCCGTCGACCGCGAAGCGTCGCCAGGACGTACGGACCGGATGGATCACCGAACGGCGTCTTCAGCGTCACCTCTTCACGATCGGTCAGCCCGGCCATGTCGTACAAGCCGCTGCCGCCGATGATCCCTATTTCCGCTCGCATTCAGTCACCTCCGAGGGGCATGAGGACACAGGGACATAGGTCCCTACAACGCCCGCTCAATCGACAACCGGCCATTCCGCTCGCGGATATACCCGGCCGCGATCTCCGGATCGTGTTCGAACAGGATCAAGTACTCCCGCTCGACCGCTTCGCGCAGGAACACACGTTTGAAGGCGAGCGTGTCCATCGGATAGAGGTCGTAGCCCATGATGTACGGCAGCGGCAGATGCGCTGCCGTTGGCAGCAGATCCGCCACGAAGACTGCCGTTTGCCCGCCGGCCTCGATCAGCACTATCTGGTGGTGCATCGTGTGGCCGCCGGTCCGACGCACGGTCAGATGCGGCGCGACCGGGCCATCATCGCTCACGAAGTCCACGATGCCGGCGTCGGCAAGCGGCACGTAGTTCTCGACGAGATAGCTGGCGCGATTCCGTTCGTTCGGGTGGAGCGCATCTTCCCACTCGCCGCGCCTGATCGAGTAGCGCGCGTTCGGGAATCGCGGTACCACGGCCTGATCGACGCGCTTCGTGAAACCGCCGGCATGATCGAAATGCAAGTGTGACGCGATCACAAGATCGATCGTGGACGAGGTTTCCTCCGCGTCGTGGAGCGCATGCTCCAGACGGTGTGCGCGATCGAGCCCGTAGATATCCGCCGACTTGGCGTCGAGCTTGTCGCCGCAACCGGCGTCGATCAGCACGCTCCGGCCGCCCCCGCGGACGATCCAGGCGCGCATCGCCATGCGGATGCGGTTGCGCGCGTCCGGCGGCGCCACTTTCTCCCAGAGCGGCTTCGGCACGACGCCGAACATGGCGCCGCCGTCGAGCGCGAAGTATCCGTCGTTGACGGGTATCAGCTCGAATGGACCGAAGGAGATGGACCGCGAGGCCACGGTCAGGGAGGGTCTCCGGCGCCGGACGTGCGTTCCTTCAGCTCGAGCAGAACCCCTCCGGTGCTCGATGGGTGCACGAACGCGACGCGGGTGCCGTGAGCGCCGGGCCTCGGAGTCTCGTCGACCAGCCGGACTCCCCGTGCTTTCAGACGGGTGAGCGCTGCGCCGAGATCGTCGACGGCCAGCGTGATGTGATGCAGCCCTTCCCCTCGCCGTTCGATTGATCGGGCGACCGCCGAATCTGGCGATGTGGCCTCGAGCAGCTCGATCGACGCGTCGCCAACCGGTACGAACACGGCACGCACGCGCTCGGTCGGCACGTCGGTCGGCTCGGACACCTCCAGGCCAAGGGCATCGCGATAGAACGCAAGCGCCTCCGACAACCCGCGCACCGCGACACCGATGTGATCGAGCGTGGCTTTCATGACTCTCGCGGTGGACAGACGCGCGCCAGCACTCGTCCAGCAGCGGTTCGGGGATCGAGCGTTCGCGCCGCGATCTCGCCAGCGAGACGATCGAGTTCCGTCGAAGGCACTGCGACCTCGAGACGCTGCTGGAAGAGCCCGCCGACGTGATCGCGTAGCTGCGTCGCGCACGCGCGCAGCCCGCCGCTCGTCAACGAGCGGGCGGGACGTGTCGCGGAATCGATCCAGCGCGGTCAGCAGCTCCGGAACGCCGACGCCGCGTGTCGCTTCCGTCTTGAGGACGGGAATCGTCCAGCTGCCTTCTGGGACGGTCTGCAACGCCAGCACTGCCTCAATCGACGAGACCATCCGGTCGGCGCCCTCTCGATCGGCCTTGTTGACGACGAAGATGTCGGCGATCTCCATGATGCCGGCCTTGAGGGCCTGCACGTCGTCGCCCGTGCCCGGTACGAGCGTCACGACCGAGACGTCGGCAAGGCGCACAATGTCCACTTCGTCCTGGCCGACGCCCACCGTCTCGATGATGACATAGTCGCGTCCGGCGGCGTCCAGCACCAGGCTGGCGTCGGCGGTTGCCGTGGCGAGTCCGCCCAGATGCCCGCGCGTGGCCATGCTGCGAATGAACACGCCCGAGTCGGAGGCGTGGTGCTGCATGCGCACGCGGTCGCCGAGAATCGCGCCGCCGGTAAACGGGCTCGTCGGATCGACTGCCAGGATGCCTGCGGTCTCGTACCGCGCGCGCAGCTGCCGCACGAGTTGATCGACCAGCGTGCTCTTGCCCGCCCCTGGCGGCCCGGTGACCCCGATCGTCCAGGCGCGCCCGGTAGAGGGGAAGAGGGACGCGAGGAGATCGTCGCCCGCGGCAGCGCCGTCCTCGACGAGAGAGATTGCCCGCGCCAGCGCTCTCGTATCTCCGGCACGCACACGTTCGGCGAGCGACGCGTCCGCCATGCGTCTCAACCCAGCAGCTGCCGGGCGATGACCAGCCGCTGAATCTCGCTCGTCCCTTCGCCAATCGTGGTCAGCTTCACATCGCGGAAGAACTTCTCGGCGGGATAGTCCTTGACGAAGCCGTAGCCGCCGTGGATCTGCACGGACTCTTCAGCCGCTTTGACGGCCACCTCGCTCGCAAACAGCTTCGCCATGGCCGAATCGAGCGTCGTCTTCTTCCCCTGATCTTTCAGGTAGGCCGCGCGATACGTGAGCAGACGTGCGGCCTCGATTCGCATGGCCATGTCGGCCAGCTTCCACTGAATCGCCTGGAAGGATGCGATTGGCTGGCCGAACTGTCGTCGGCCCAGCGCGTACTGGCGCGCGGCGTCGAACGCGCCCTGCGCCAGCCCGACCGAGAGAGCCGCGATCCCGATGCGTCCGGCATCGAGGACCTGAAGCGCCTGAATGAATCCCTGCCCTTCTTCGCCGAGCATGTGATCGGCGGGGACCACGCACTGTTCGAAGTGCACCTCGGTCGTCTCGCTGGCGCGCATGCCGAGCTTGTCTTCTTTGTGCCCGGCATTGAAGCCCTTCGTGCCTCGCTCCACTACGAATGCGGAGATCCCCTTGGCGCCGCGGCTGCGGTCCGTGGAGGCCATGACCACCATCACGTCGGCAGATGCCCCATGCGTGATGAAGGTCTTCGTACCATTCAACATCCAGCTAGCGCCATCGCGGGTGGCGATTGTCCTCGTGCCGGCCGCATCGCTGCCCGCGTTCGGCTCGGTCAGCGCCCACGCCCCCAGCTTCTCTCCTTTTGCGAGCGGCACCAGCCACCGCGTCTTCTGGGCGGCGTTGCCGAACATCGCGATGTGCGCGGGACCGAGTCCATTGTGTGCGGCGACCGAGAGCGCCACGGATGGATCGACGCGGGCGAGCTCTTCGATGCACAGGCAATAGTCGATGGCGCTCATGCCCGAGCCGCCGTACTCCTCGGAAAACTGCACGCCCATCAGACCAAGTGCGGCAAGTTTGGGCACGAGCTCGGATGGAAAATGCTGCGCTTCGTCCCACGCGCGGACGTGCGGACGGATCTCGGTTTCGGCAAACTCGCGAACGCTCTGTCGCAGCAGCTGCTGCTCGTCAGTGAGTCGGAAGTCCACGTCGCGGCTCGGAGGGTGAGGCGCGTGATCATATCATTGAGATTCGGGCCATTCCGGCCCGGGAAGGACGCTTCAGCTCGCGATGCGCGTTGCCCGTCTCCTCATTTTCACCGTCGTGCTCGTCGTCATCAGCGCGCTGCCGGCACATGCCGATTTGACCGCGTTCGTCGGCGCACAGACCTCGCCCAGCACCCGGTCGGCGTTTGGCGTGTCAGTTGGCGCCAGTTTTCTGATCCTCGGGTTCGAGTTCGAGTACGCGCGCGCGTCGGGCGATGACGAATGCCAGGTGTTCTCGGGCACGGAGACCTGCGCACCCACGGTCCGCACGGGCATGGCGAACGTTCTGGTGCAGACGCCGCGGGGCGTGGTGCCGAAGTCGCAGCTTTATGCGACCGTCGGCGGTGGAGTATTCCGCGAGCGGTTCGATGCGCTCGACATCCAGGAAACCGGCTGGGGCACGAACATCGGCGGGGGCGCGAAGATCGAGCTGGCGGGGCCGCTGCGTGTGCGTCTCGACTATCGCGTCTTCAAGTTCACCGGTGACGCGATCCACAAGAACCCGCAGCGTTTCAGCGTCGGACTCAATCTGGCCTTCTAGCTTTACGGACAACGAGCTCAGAACAACGAACAACGAGCTCAAAGCGACGAACTGTGAGTGACGAGTTCTGAACGCCGCGCGACGACCGCCGAACGGGGACGAACCCCCGCGTTCGTTCGTCGTTCGCGGTTCCGCGTTCAGAGCTCGTCACTCTGAGCTCGTTGTTGAATAAATCTCTAATTTGCTACTGTGCCGGCTTCGGCGGCGCGCTGAAGTCCTGAATCAGGCTCAGCTCGGCGCGGCTCAGCCCCGCGAACGCATCGCGATACAGCGGGAACAGCTGCTGCACTTCCTGCGGAAAGACCTCGGCCAGGATCTTCGAAATCGTGTAGTCGCCACCCTTGAGGGCGGGTGACAGGAAGTTGACGTAAATCACCGTGCCATTCGGCCCTGGCTCGGCGCCCTTGTACAGCTTCCACCCGGCCGCCTGCTGTTTGCGTTCCGGTTTGTCGCTGTTCGCGAGCGCGTCGTGCAGCTTCGCCATGACCTTCTCGAAGTCGGCGGCCTTATCAGGCTTGATGAAGAACGTGAGCATGGCCGCATCGCTGTTGAACACGAAGGGGTTCGGCTGGGCGGCAGGCGGCTGCGCGGCCGGAGGAGCGGCCGGCGCGGGTTGCGCGGGCGGCTGCCCGGGCTGGGCAGGCGGCTGTGCGGGATCCTGCGCGGCGGCCTGCGACGAAGCGGCGCAGACGAGCCCCGCGGCCAGCAAAAGGGCCCCGAGGGTGTTCCGGCGGCCACGTGCCGGCCGGCAGTCGAATCCTGTCATCGAGTTTCCTCCTCCGGAAAGGCCATACTCTAACGTACCGATCATCAGCAACGAAACCGCTAAAACAACTAGATGAAAACGGTCATCACGTCGTTGGCGACCAGCATTCCGCTGCGCGTCAGCTGCACGCGGTGGCCGTCGATCTTGAGACGTCCGGCAGATTCGTGCAGCCGGAGGCTGTCGCCGTAGCGGTCCCAGGCATCGACCCCGTAACGGCCGCCGATGACGTCCAGATCGAGGCCTTCGGACAGCCGCAATCCGGTGAAGAGCGCATCTTCCAGGCGCTCCTGCTCCGTCCGCTGCCGTCGCGTGTCGGCGGCGGAGAGGCCATTCGTCACACGTGTAACGTAGTCGCGTGTTCCGGCGACGTTCGCCCATCGCCACGCGCCGCGCGTCGAATGCGCGCCGCACCCGAATCCAATCCACGACCCGTCGCGCCAGTATTTCAGGTTGTGACGCGCGACTCGGCCGGCGCGCGCGACGTTCGAGATCTGGTACTGCTCGTACCCCGCTTCGTCCAGGCGTTCCAGCGCCCACAGATACATGTCCGCCGCGTCGTCTTCGGGCGCAAGCGACCAGCGTTCCCGCGCGATGGACTCCTTCAACGGCGCATTGGGATAGAGCTCCAGGAGATAGAGGGACGCGTGGTCCGGCGAGAGCTCGATGAGGCCGTTGATCGTCGACTGCCAGTCCTCGAGCCGCTGCTGTGGCAGCCACAGCATCAGATCGAGGCTGACGTTGTCGATGCCGGCTGCCCGCACGTCGGTCAACGCCTGGCGCGCACGCGCCGCATTGTGCTGCCGATCGAGCCGTGCGAGCTCCCGATCGTCCAGGGATTGCACGCCCAGGCTGATGCGGTTGACGCCGGCCTCGCGGTAGCCCGCAATCTTCTCGACGCTCACCGTTTCGGGATTGGCTTCGAGGGTGACTTCGGCATCAGGCGCGACGTCGAAGGCGTCGCGACAGGCGTCAATCAACCGACCGACATCCTCGCCCGACAGGAGTGACGGCGTGCCGCCACCAAAGAAAATAGTGTCTGCCGCAGACCCGTCGCCCGACGACCCAATCTCCTGCACCAGCGCGTCGACATACTCCCGCTTCAACTGCTCATCGAACAGACCGCGGTTGAAGTTGCAGTAGTTGCAGATATGCGCGCAAAAGGGGATGTGGAGGTAGAGGCCGAGGGACGAGTGACGAGGGACGAAGGACGACGGAGGAGAGACGAGGGACGCCTTGTTCAGCGCATGTCCTTCGTCCCTCATTCTTCGTCCTTCGTCCTTGCCTAACGTCCCGCCTTGCCCCCGCTCCATTTGAGGTCGGCCTTGCTGTCGGCCTTCGCCCGTGGCTCGCGAAGCTGGGCTCGCAGCTGACCGCTGCTGCGTGAGGGCAGCTTGCCCGGGCGCTTCATCGTCTTCCAGAGCGCCAGGAGCTCGTTCGGTCCCGAGTTCGGTTCGGCATGGCGGAAATCGGCGCCCTCGTATTCGAGGAACTCGCACATCTCATAGAGCCGCGAATGCATACGGAACCCGACGCGGGCCAGCAGCGAGTTCGGGTCGTCGCGATCTTCCTTTTCCTCGTAGTTCGTCGTGAAAATCGTCGCCCGGCGCTGGCTGTAGCGCTCGTTGACGATGAAGTTCAGCGTCTCTTCCACCCACTCGGACGTCTTTTCGGCGCCGAGATCGTCCAGCACCAGCAGGTCGGCGTGGATCACCGGCTGCAGCACCTGCACTTCCGTCGCGCGCACCACCGGATCGTAGGTGCTTCGGATGACGCGTAGCAGATCGCGCGTGTCGTAGAAGATGCCGCGCGCACCGGTCCGCTGGATGACCCGCCGGAGCGTTGCGACCGCAAGGTGTGTCTTGCCGACGCCTGGTGGACCGACGAAGAACAGTCCTTTCTCCACCACCGGAAACTCGTCGGCAAAGCGCTTCGTGCGCTTGACGACGTTCAGCAGCCGCTCGTTTGGGTAGGTGATGAACGTGTCGAGATCGCAATGCTGGTAGCGGCGCGGGATATTCGCGTCGGCGAGCAGTGTGTCGCCCAGCTTCGCGCGCCAGCAGTCGCATCGCGTCATTCGTCGAACACCGTCGATCTCGATCGGCTTCCAACCGGTATCGTCGCAAAGCGGGCAAGGCACCATCAGACTGTAGCACTGATCGACTGCGATGGGTGCGACGACACGAACGGTGCGTTCAGTGCGTAGTGCGTGGGTGCGCAGAGCGTTCGGCGCGACAGGTGCAGGATATGATCCGCTACGACGAACGCTTGGACGCTGTTGACGCGACGTCGATCTCGTCTTCGTCCGTGCTTCGCGCACCGGACGCACCAGTTGCACCTGATGCACCCGTCGCACCTGACCCACCGGATCGAACGAGATCCGTCGGCGATGATTTGACCATCGCCGTGCTGAGACGCTGCTCCCAGTCATCGAGCCCGCGCGCCAGCTCCTTCTTCACATACGCCATGAACTCGTTGACTTCCTGCTGCATGCGCTCCATCTTGCGGCGCATGTTGAGGATGACCTCGACCCCCGCGAGGTTGACGCCGAGCTCGCGCGTCAGCGACAGGATGGTTTCGAGCTGGTCGAGATCGTCTTCGGAATACAGGCGGGTGTTGCCCTCGGTCCTCGACGGCTTGAGCAGGCCTTCGCGTTCGTACAGTCGGAGCGTCTGCGGATGGATGTCGTACTTTGCCGCGACGGCGCTGATCATGTAATACGCTTTGCCGCTTCGCTTTGTCGCCATAGGACCCACTTCTGATAAACGCTTACGCTTCCCGTTTTTCCGCCTCCGGTGTCCGCCACGCCTTGTCGAATTCGTTGCGCACGCTTTCGCCGTTCAACATCCCGAGCTCCCGCAGGAGCAGCTTCGATCGCTCGTCCATCACGGAGGGCAGCATCAGCCTGACCTCGACCACCAGGTCGCCTCGGCGGCCGGTCCGCGGCGACGGCGCGCCGCGGCCGCGGAGGCGGAAATGCTGGCCGGACTGCGTGCCGGGCGGCACGCGCAGGCGAGTCGGGCCGTCGATACCCGGAATGTCGATCCGCGCCCCCAAGGCCACCTCGTGGACCGCCACCGGAACCACGAGATGAAGCTCGTCCCCTTCCCGCCGGAACAGCGGATGCGGCGAAACGTGAACGGTCACGTAGACGTCGCCCGGCGGCCCGCCCATCCGGCCTGCGCTGCCGGCGGCGCCGAGTCGCATCCGCGCGCCGTCGTGAACGCCTGGCGGAATCACCACCGCCAGCTGCTCGCTCCGCGCGACCGATCCCAGACCACCGCAGCCGACGCACACCTGCTGCGCCAGGATCCCGGTGCCGCGGCAGCGGCCGCAGGCGCGCGTGAACACCATGTGGCCGCGCGCCGAGCGTACAGTCCCCACCCCATCACATGCCGGACACCTGGCCGCAGCGACGGACAGAACCCCAGTGCCTGCGCAGTCCTTGCACGTCGCCTGCTTGACGACAGCGACCCGAAACTCGCCCCCCCGCATCGCCTGCTCGAAGGTCAGGTTGACCGTCGCATGCAGGTCTGCGCCACGCTCGGGACCTGACACGTGCAGTGGCTCGCCGCGGAATACATCGGCGAAGAGATCGCCGAACGTCGACTGCTGGTTCGCGTACACCGCCGCCGAGAAGTCGAACCCCTCGAAGCCGGTCGCCGCGTTGTCCGGCCGCGCGGGCTCGTAGCCGACCAGATCGTAGCGACGGCGCCGCTCCGGATCGCTCAGGATCGCGTAGGCCTCCGCGATCTCCCGAAAGCGCAGCGCCGACGGCTGATCGCCCGGATTCACATCCGGGTGATAGCGACGCGCCAGCCGCCGATACGCCTTTTTGACGTCGGCGACCGTCGCACCGCGATCGAGGCCGAGAATGATGTAGAAGTCCATTCGCCCTACCGCCTCGCGCGGAGGCGGACGCCCTTACTTCTCGTCGACGACTTCCGCGTCGATCACACCGTCCTTTGGCGCGCCGCCGGAGTCGGCCGTCGACGAGCTCCCGCTCCCCTCCGGACCGGGCTCGGGCTGCGACGGTCCGCCGGCGCCTCGATACATCGCTTCGGCGGCCTTGTGCTGCGCCTGCATCAGCGCCTCGAGCCCCTTCTTCATGCCATCAGGGTCGTTCTTCTCGATCGATCCCTTCAGGCTGCTCACCGCGCCGTCGATGCTGGTACGCGCGTCCTGCGGGATCTTGTCACCGTTCTCGCTGAGGAATCGCTCCGCGGCATAGACTGCCTGGTCGGCCTGATTACGCGTCTCGATCTCCTCCTTGCGCCGCTTGTCTTCGTCGGCGTGCGACTCGGCCTCGCGCATCATGCGATCCACTTCTTCCTTCGACAGACCGCTCGACGAGGTGATCGTGATCTTCTGTTCCTTGTTCGTCGCCTTGTCTTTCGCCGACACGTTGACGATGCCGTTGGCGTCGATGTCGAACGTGACTTCCACCTGTGGCACGCCGCGCGGCGCCGACGGAATGCCGGTCAACTGAAATCGGCCCAGCGTCCGGTTGTCCCGCGCCAACGGGCGCTCGCCCTGAAGGACGTGCACCTCGACGCTGGTCTGGTTGTCGGCCGCGGTCGAGAACGTCTCGCTCTTCCGTGTCGGGATCGTCGTATTGCGCGCGATCAGCGTCGTCATGACACCGCCAAGGGTCTCGATGCCGAGCGAGAGCGGCGTCACGTCGAGCAGGAGCAGGTCCTTGACGTCGCCCGCGAGCACGCCCGCCTGCACCGCGGCACCGACGGCCACCACTTCGTCGGGGTTGACACCTTTGTGCGGCTCTTTGCCGAACAAGTCCTTGACGATGGCCTGAACCCGGGGGACGCGCGTGGAGCCGCCGACGAGTACCACTTCGTCGATCTGCGTCGCGGAGACGCCCGCGTCCGACAGCGCCTGGCGCGTCGGACCAATGGTCTTCTGCAGCAGGTCCTCGACCAGCTGCTCGAATTTCGCGCGCGACAGCTTTTTGACCAGGTGCTTCGGACCCGTCTGATCGGCGCTGATGAACGGCAGATTCACTTCCGTTTCCGCTGTCGTCGAGAGCTCCATCTTCGCTTTCTCGGCGGCCTCCTTCAGGCGCTGGAGCGCCATCCGGTCCTTCGAGAGGTCGATGCCCTCTTCCTTTTTGAACTCGCTGATGATCCAGTCGATGATCCGCTGATCGAGGTTGTCGCCACCGAGGTGCGTGTCACCGTTGGTCGCCTTCACTTCGACGACACCTTCGCCGACCTCCAGGATCGAGATGTCGAACGTGCCACCGCCGAAGTCGTAAACCGCGATGAGCTCTTCCTTCTTCTTGTCCAGACCGTAGGCGAGCGCCGCGGCGGTCGGCTCGTTGACGATCCGCATCACTTCCAGGCCGGCGATCTGACCGGCTTCCTTGGTCGCCTGCCGCTGCGCGTCGTTGAAGTACGCCGGCACAGTGATGACGGCCTTCGTTACAGGCTGACCGAGATAGTCCTCGGCCGATTGCTTCAGTTTCTGGAGAATCATGGCGGAGATCTGGGGGGGCGCGTATTCCTGATCGCCGGCGTTCACGCGCACGTCTCCGTTGGCGGCCTGCACGACGCGGTACGGGACCATGGTCATCTCTTCGGTGACCTCGTTGTACTTGCGCCCCATGAACCGCTTGATGGAGAAAACAGTGTTCTCCGGGTTGGTGACGGCCTGACGCTTGGCAACCTGGCCGACCAGCCGCTCTCCCGTCTTGGTGAAGGCGACGACGGAGGGGGTCAGTCGGCTGCCTTCGGCGTTAGTGATGACGACCGGCTGGCCGCCTTCGATGACCGCGACGACCGAGTTGGTCGGTACCGAGGTCAATCCCGATGATTTTGCTCATGGTTCCTCGTGGTGGACTTAGGATCGCTTCAGTATGAAATGTTAGTGTGATGCAGTCAATCTTTGTCGTTCGTCACCAGGAGGTCGTCGACCTAAAGGTCGGCCCTACAGGCGAATAGCGGTTTTCCGGCCTGAAGGGGTGTATACTCGACCTTGCCAGCCTGCCGTGCCGATGCCCGAGGACGTCCGCCGACGTCCGATGTTGGGGTTAGTCCGATGACACGCCTTTTTGCAACTCTTGGCACCTGCCTCGTGCTTGGTCTGGCGAGTGTCGCACGGGCGCAGGACACCACCGCACCGCCTCCCCATCTTTCCGTCGTTGACGGGCAGGTGTTTCTCGATCGCGAAAGCGGGCGAGAGTCCGCGGAACAGAACAGCCCGCTGGTAGTCGGTGATCGCATCCGCGCCGAGACCGGCCGAGCGGAGGTGCTCCTCGGCGACGGCTCGGCACTACACCTCGATGAGCGCACGACGGTGGACATCAATGGCGCCAACATCGTGCGGCTGCTCGAGGGCCGGCTGGTGGTGTTTGCCGAGAGCGGCGCCGGAAGCCTGCAGGTGGACAGCGCGACTGCGTCGGTGCGCATCGACGGCAGCGGCGAAGTGCGCCTCTCGCTCCTGAACGACGGCCAGCGTGAAGGGCTCGAAGTGGCGGTCGTGAGGGGGATCGCGAACATCGTCAGCGACACGGGCACGGCGCCAGTGCTGGCGGGCGAACAGGTCGTCGTCTACCAGGGCGACTATCCGTTGGCGCCGATAGCCTTCAATTCGGCGCGACCCGATGCGTTCTATCTCTGGTCGCAGGGACTGCTCGACTCGCGGCGCGGCACGGCGTCCGCCGCGTATCTGCCGTCGGAACTCAATGTTTACGCGAGCTCGCTCGATGAGGACGGCTCGTGGAGCTACCTTGCGCCGTACGGCTACGTCTGGTATCCCACCGTGGCCGCGACATGGCGTCCCTACTACTACGGCAAGTGGCGGTTCTACGGCGGGTTCGGCTGGAACTTCATCGGTCACGGACGCCGCTGGTTGTACCCGACACACCACTATGGCCGCTGGGGACTGAACGGGGGACGCTGGTACTGGGCGCCGTCGATCGGCTGGTCGTCGGCCTGGGTTCACTGGGCGGTCGCGCCAGGATACGTCGGGTGGTGTCCCCTTGGATGGAACAACCGCCCGGTCCATGGATTCTGGGGGCACCGGGGCTACTACGCCGGCTATAACCCGGGACGCGCGTGGACTGTCGTCTCTGCCGGCTCCTTTGGCCGCGGCCATTTCGCGGCGGGACGATTCGATCCACGAGCGTTCCGCGGCGCCTCGCCGCCGTCGTTCGTGGTCCAGCCGAACCAGCCACGGATCGCTGTTCCGCGCGGATCGGTCGTATCACCGAACGCGCGCTTAGCGACCAATACGGCTGTCCCGCGCGGGTCCTTCACGCGCGGCTATCCAAACTCAGGTTCGGTGGCTTCCCCGTCTTCACCGCGAGGGCGCGGATTCGGTGCGCCGCCGGCCGGCTCGTCTGCGACCTATCGCCCCGGCATCGTGCAACCGCCTGCGGCCAGAACCCCGGCGATTACCACGCCACCCGCTTACTCGACACGGACTTACTCGAACCGAGGATTCGCTACGGCGCGAGGCCGTGGAACCCAGACACCTGGAACACCGGCACCTCCGGTCATCTATCACCGCGGCACGCCAGTGCCTCCGGCTGGCAGCAATCCCGCGAACGCGTACGAACGTGCTGGCGTCGCCGTGCCTCGGAATCTCCCCAACTCGGCGGGATCGTCGCGATCGGTGATGCCCAGCTCGGATTCGGGTCGCGGCACGGTGTCACGACCCCCGGATCGGGGACCGTCGGGATATCCCCAGGGCTACGGTGATCCTTCGCCGCGCTCCGGTGGCAGCATGTCGGCACCCGGATCCTCCGGCCCTCGCTCGGGCGGTGGCTACGCCGTGCCGCGCTCCAGCAGGTCGTACTCGGGACCGGGTTTCTCGGGGGCTCCGGCGTCGCCGTCGTCGGCCCCGATGCGTTCGATGGGGGCCCCACGCACCAGCATGTCGGCACCCTCGATGCGAGCCGCTCCTCCGCCGGCGCGATCCGCGCCGGCGAGCGCGGCACCGTCGCGGGCCGGTAGCGGCGGCCACTCGCGTCGCTGAACTGTTCGGACGCTGACGTTGGCGCGCGTCGTCCGCATCGCCCGCCGGGCCGCCATCGTGGCGCTGTTCGTGATTGCCGCAACGGCCGGCAGCGTCAGCGGCCTACTCTTCGCGTCGGCCGGCGACATGCCGCAGGTGTCGACGCTCGATGACTACGCGCCGAGCACCATCACTCGCGTCCACGCCGCGGACGGCCAGGTCGTCGGCGAGTTCGCGACGCAGCGGCGCGTCGTCATCTCGTCGGACCAGATCTCTCCGACTCTCCGTCAGGCGATCATCGCCACCGAAGATCAGTCCTTCGATTCCCATCTCGGCCTGAGCATTCCGCGGATCGTCGTCACTGCCATCCGCGATGTCATCCGCGGCCAGCGCTATGGCGCGAGCACGCTCACCCAGCAGCTCGCGCGCAATCTGTTCCTGAGCAACGAGAAGACGTGGGAGCGCAAGATCAAGGAAGCGCTGCTGACGATTCAGATCGAGAAGCGCTATACGAAGCGCGAGATTTTCACGCTGTACTGCAACCACATTCCGTGGGGCCATGGCACGTATGGGGCCGAGGCGGCAGGACGGCTCTACTTCGGCAAGTCGGCCAAGGACGTGACGCTGGAGGAAGCGGCGCTCCTTGCCGGCATCATTCAGCGACCGTCGCGGCAAAGCCCCTATGTGAACCCGGAAGCCGCGCGCCGGCGCCGCAACTACGCGCTGCAGCGCATGGCCGATGAAGGGTTCATCAGCCAGGCTCGCGCCAATCAGGCGAAACAGGCGCCCATTGTCACCAGTGGCCGCCCGCTGACGAACACGTTTGCGCCCTTCTTCCTGGAAGACGTGCGGCAGCACCTCGAGGAGCGCTACGGCGCGAAGCGATTGTACGAGAGCGGCCTGTCCGTATACACGTCGCTGAACGTCGACCTCCAGCGGGCCGCCGAAGCGGCTTTCGATGCGGGCTTGCGGAAGGTCGACAAGCGCCGCGGCTTCCGCAAACCACGTCGAAACGTCATCGCCGACGGCGCGACGGTGGAAACGTTCCAGCACGACCGCTGGAAGACGCCGATTCGCGTGGGCGACATCGTGCCCGCGGTGGTCGTCGCGTCGGGGGGTAAAGGTCCGCGCGCCGTTCCTGCCGCCTCGTTTCTCCTGCGCGCCGGCCCCTACTACGTCGAGATCGCGAAGTCCGGCTACGAGTGGACCCGGAAGAAGAGTCCCGACTTTCTCAAGCCTGGCGATCTGGTGCCGTTGAAGATCCTGACAATCGACGAAGAGGGGCGCTTCGCCACGGCGAGTCTCGATCAGGATCCGATTGTCGAGGGGGCGCTCGTGGCCATCGACAACCGCACAGGCCAGATTCGCGCGATGATCGGCGGCTTCGACTTCTCGCGGAGCAAGTTCAACCGGGCAACGCAGGCGTGGAGGCAGATGGGATCGACGTTCAAGCCCATTGTCTATACGGCCGCCATCGATCGCGGCTACACGCCGGCGTCAGTGATTGTCGATGCGCCGGTGGCGTATCCAGCCGGCCCGAATCAACCGCTGTACTCGCCGCAGAATTATGACCGTAAGTTCGAAGGTCCGGTTACGCTGCGCCACGCAATCGAGCAGTCGAGAAACATCCCGACGGTGAAGCTCCTGGACAGCATCGGCCCGGCGGTCGCTATCGATTACGCGAAGCGCTTCGGATTCACCAGCAAGTTCCTGCCCTATCTGTCGCTGGCACTGGGCGCCACGGAAGCCACGCTTCTCGACGCGACGAGCGCCTATACGGTCTTCCCGCACCAAGGAGTCAGGATGCGGCCGTACGAGGTCCTGCGCGTGGTCGATCGGCAGGGGAATCTGCTGGAAGAAAACCGGCCCGAACCGCACGACGCGATCCGCGCGGACACCGCGTTCGTGATGACAAATCTGCTGCGGGGCGTCACCACCCGCGGCACAGCGGCCGCTGCCGCCGCGCTCGATTGGCCCGTCGCCGGGAAGACGGGGACGATGGATGAATACACCGATGCGTGGTTCATCGGCTTCGATCCCGATATCACGATCGGGATCTGGATTGGCTACGACGAGAAGAAGACGCTGGGCCGCGGCGAGACCGGCGCTAATGTCGCGCTGCCGATCTGGATCGACGTCATGAAGGCGTATCTCGCCAGGCGCGGGCGCGACAACAAGCCCGAATTCACCGCCCCCGGGAATATAGTGTTCGTGTCGGTGGATAAAGGGACCGGAGCGCCATCGACGGGCGAAGGCGCGATCGGCGAGGCGTTCATCGCCGGCACGCAGCCAGAAAACGCCGCGCTGCCCACACAGCCGTAATGAACGCCATCGTACCCCGGCTCAAGCGTTGGCTTCGGCAACACCTGCGCGACATGACGTCGAGCCCTACTGCGGGCGTGCGCTGAACGCCTCCGCGATCCACGCTGGCGGATCCGGTTCGTCGTGCAAACGATCCGGTTTACCCAGCACAATCCTCCAACGATGCAACCACGAAGGGCCGCTTCGGCCAACGTAGTCGTCGCGGGTAGCGTACGCCTCGTCCCTCAGCGCATCAGCGAGTGAAATCCATGAGTACCCGCGGGCCTTCAACCGGCGCAGCAGCTCGGGCATCGCGTCAGCATTCAACCGGTTCACATGGATTAGCAGGACGTGCGGGATCTCCCGCCCGAAAGTGTCCGCGGCAAGCGATTCGCAGAACGCCACGCGCTCGTCAGTCGCGCTGAGGTAGGCGGCCATGGCCTTGTCCGCCGCTGCGTCGTCTGTCGAAAGCGTCGCGTGCTCGTACACCGCTGCAAACGCATAGTCCGCGGTCTCAATCGTGAACGGTGCCACGGTGTAGCCGTGCGCGCCCAGGAAGCCGTCGATTCGCGCCTTGATCTCGGCAGTCGGCCCTGTATGCGTGAAAGGGTGGCGGAACCAGCGCAGCACCCCCCCTCGTTCCGTCGCCAGTTTTCGGGTGAGGCGCTCTCCTTTCAGGATGTCGACCTCGTACTGGTCGGGAGACATCGTGTTCAGGTCCGGATGGGAATAGGTATGGTTCCCGAGCTCCATGCGCGCATCGAGCCACCGCTTGAGAATCGCGGTCCGCGCGTCGCGCTCCCCCTCGACGTCGACGCCGCGTTCGTTGACGAAACCCACCGTGGGCACGCGTTCGATCCGCAACGTAGCTAACAGACGGGCGTTGATGGTGTCGAGATTGGTGGCCGTCGACTGCCGGGACACGCCAGGCAGGTCATCGAACGTAATCGCGAGTCGCCGCTCCGGCGTTGTCGCCTGCCCGCCAAGCTTCGGGCCGGCGCTCAACGCTACGGCGAGGATCACACACAGTGCAATCGCGAGCCTGAGCACTCGAGTCCTCTGACGCTCGAATTCCTGATGGCGGCGCCCAAAGGCCATCGCGCCTCGCTAGACGAGGACGCGGATGAGATCCGACCGCGTGATGATGAACGTCTTGTCCGTCTTGAAATCGCGTACGAGGACCGCAGGGTTCTCGTGGGTGATCATCGTGGAGAGCAGCTCGACGTTCGTCGAGATGTCGACGAACGGAAATGCCGGCTGCATGATGGCCTCCACCGGTTGCGTCTTCACACCCGGCTGCCGCACTAGCTCGTCGTAGAGGCGGGTTTCGTTCAGCGACCCGATGAGCCGGCCTTCACGCGTGATCGAGATCTGCGAGAAGTCGTGATCGCGCATCAATCGAACTGCCGCCTCGACCGGCTGCGATGCTTCGATCGAGCACAGCTCTCCGGACAGTCCTGACGCCACGAGGTCGGCCGCGCGCATGCCGCTGCGCTCGAGGAACCCCTTCTCGCGCATCCAATCGTCGTTGAACATCTTCGCCATGTAGCGCGAGCCGTGATCGTGGAAAATGACCACGATGACATCGTCGGAGGTGAAGCGGTCCTTCAGCTGGAGAAGGCCCGCCATCGCAGAGCCGGCGGAATTTCCGGCGAAGATGCCCTCTTCGCGCGCGATGCGCCGCGTCATGATGGCGGCATCGCGGTCGGTCACCTTCTCGAAGTGATCGATGACGCTGAAGTCCACGTTCTGAGGCAGGAAATCCTCACCGATCCCTTCGGTGATATACGGGTAGATCTCGCCTTTGTCGAAGATGCCCGTCTCTTTGTACTTCTTGAACACCGATCCGTAGGTGTCGATCCCCCAGACCTTGATCGCAGGATTTTTCTCCTTGAGATACCTACCCACTCCACTGGCAGTCCCGCCGGTACCCACTCCGACGACGAGGTGGGTGACCTTGCCGGCCGTCTGATCCCAGATCTCCGGGCCGGTCTGCGCGTAGTGGGCCTGCGTGTTCGATGGGTTGTCGTATTGGTTCGCCTTCCAGCTGTTCGGCACTTCCTTCACGAGCCGCGAGGACACCGAGTAGTACGAACGCGGGTCCTCCGGATCGACGTTCGTGGGGCAGACGATCACCTCGGCCCCGAACGCCTTCAGCGCGTCAATTTTCTCCTTGGACTGCTTATCAGTCGTCGTGAAGATACAGCGATAGCCTTTGACGACCGCCGTAATGGCCAAACCCATCCCGGTGTTGCCGGAGGTCCCCTCGATGATGGTGCCGCCAGGCTTGAGCAGCCCCGCGCGCTCGGCGTCCTCGATCATTCTGACCGCCATGCGGTCCTTGATCGAGTTGCCAGGGTTGAACGTCTCGAGCTTGACCAGTACGGTGCCGGGCACGTCGCGCGCGATCCGGTTGATCCGGACCATCGGCGTGTGCCCGATGGTGTCGAGGATAGTGTTGGCGATTTTTGCCACGGGGTTATAGGGTTTTAAGGGTCCGACGCTGTTAAGGAGGTAAAGCGTCACGTGATGCGCTCTTACATTCTTAACAGCCTCAGCCCCCTAACACAAACACGGCCGGGCTTGCGCCGATGAAAGAGGCGATAGTAAGTACGGGCATGCCTCGTGCGTCCGGCCATGCGCCGCCACCCTCACTCGATGGCCGCATCCGCGTGGTCATCGAGAACGTTGCCCCTCGTGTCGACGACAGTCGCTATCCGATCAAGCGCGTCGTCGGCGAGCCGCTCCGCGTCACTGCGGACATTTTCGCCGACGGCCACGACTCGCTGCGTGCGCTCCTCCGCACCCGGCATACCCCATTCGAGCGAGGCAAACCCGGTCCGTGGAGCGAGATTCGCCTCTCGCCACTCGGCAACGATGCGTGGACGGCCACCGTTGATCTGTCCGAGCAGGGTTGGTGCGAGTACGCGGTCGTGGCATGGGTCGACCGATTCGGAAGCTGGCGCGACGAGCTGCGGAAGAAGCACGAGGGTGGCCTCGACGTTTCGAGCGAGCTCGAGGAAGGCGCTCAGCTGCTGCGATTGGCGGCTGATCGTGGGGAAGCGACGCTGGCGCCGCAGCTGCGCGCGACGGCCGACGTCCTCACCGGCGCGGCCGGTCAGTCGGAGCGCGTGGCGACAGCGCTTCTGGAGGACCTCGCCGTCGATATGGCCGCCGCCGACCAGCGTCTGCATGCGGCGGCGTCGGCGACGTTCCGGGCGCGCGTGGAACGCGTACGCGCTCGCACGGGCGCGTGGTACGAGCTCTTTCCGCGCTCGTATAGTCCTGATCCTTCACGCGGTGCCACATTGAGCGAAGCGGCTCGGCGGCTACCCGCGGTAGCCGCGATGGGCTTCGATGTCGTCTATCTTCCGCCGGTTCATCCGATTGGTACCACGCATCGGAAGGGACGGAACAATGCGCTGATCGCCGGGCCGGACGACCCCGGCAGCCCCTGGGCGATCGGCAGCCCGGCGGGGGGCCACACCGCCATCGATCCTGGACTCGGCACCTTCGATGATTTCGCGACGTTCCGCGGCGCGGCCGAGCGTGAAGGCCTCGAGGTGGCGCTCGACCTTGCCTACCAGTGTTCGCCCGATCACCCATGGGTGCGCGAACATCCCGAGTGGTTCCGGCATCGCCCGGACGGCACGATCAAATACGCAGAGAATCCACCCAAGAAGTATCAGGACATCTATCCGATCAACTTCGACACCGAGGCCTGGCGGGAGCTGTGGGCTGCGCTCCGCGACGTCGTCGTCTTCTGGTGCCAGAAGGGTGTCCGGATCTTTCGCGTCGACAATCCACACACGAAAGCGCTTGCGTTCTGGCAGTGGATGATCGCCGATGTCCAGGAACGGTTTCCCGACACGATCTTCCTGTCCGAGGCGTTCACTCGCCCGAAGATCATGCGGTATCTTGCCAAGATAGGATTCACGCAGTCGTACACTTATTTCACCTGGCGCAACACGCGCGCCGAGCTCGAGGAATACTTCACCGAGCTGACGACGACGTCGGTCCGCGAGTACCTCAGGCCCAACCTTTTCGCCAACACACCGGATATCCTCACCGACTATCTGCAGCGCGGAGGCCGCCCGGCATTTCAGGCGCGCTTCGTCCTCGCGGCGACGCTCGGCGCGAGCTACGGCATTTATAGCGGCTACGAACTGGTCGAAAACGTTGCCGTGCGACAGGGATCCGAGGAATACCTCGATTCGGAGAAGTTTCAGCTCAAGCCGCGTGACTGGGAGGCACCGCAAACACTGACACCGCTGATTGCCCTCGTGAACCGAATCCGGCGCGACAACCCGGCGCTGCAGACGACCGAGGGTTTACGCTTCGTCGGCTGCGACAACTGGGAAATCATCGCCTACGTGAAGAGCGCCGGCGATCAGTCGCCCGCGCTGCTTGTGGTCGTAAACCTCGATCCGTTCAATATGCAGCAAGGGTTCGTGTCGTTCGATCCGTTGCGCTATGGCCTTGATCCCGGCGGCTACCTGGTCAGAGACTTGCTGAGCGGGAACGCCTACACCTGGCGGGGCGATCGCAACTACGTGCGTCTCGATCCGAGAGCGCAGGTGCCGGCGCACATCTTCCGTCTCGAGAGGCTCTCCGCATGATTCGGCCGGGCAGCGCGACCGACCCACTCTGGTACAAGGACGCCGTCATCTATCAGGTTCACGTCCGCGCCTTCCACGACAGCAATGGCGATGGCATCGGTGATTTCCGCGGGTTGACGGAGAAGCTCAGCTACATCAAGAGCCTCGGCGTCTCGTGCGTCTGGCTGCTGCCGTTCTACCCGTCGCCGCTGCGCGATGACGGCTACGACATCGCCCACTACGAGGGAGTGCATCCGAGCTACGGCACGTTGAAGGATTTTCGAATGTTCCTGCGGGAGGCCCACGAGCACGGGCTGCAGGTGGTGACGGAGCTCGTCATCAACCACACCTCCGATCAGCATCCCTGGTTCCAGGCGGCCAGGCGCGCACCGGCGGATTCGACCAAGCGGAACTACTACGTCTGGAGCGATACCAAGCATAAATACGAGGGCGTCCGCATCATCTTCACCGACACCGAGACCTCGAACTGGTCCTGGGATCCGGCGGCCAATGCCTATTACTGGCACCGCTTCTTTCATCACCAGCCCGATCTCAACTTCGACAACCCGCACGTGCGCCGCGCGGTGCAGAAGATCATGCGGTTCTGGCTCGACATGGGTGTCGATGGCATGCGGCTCGATGCGGTGCCGTACCTGATCGAGCGTGAAGGCACGAGTTGCGAGAACCTTTACGAGACCCACCTGGTACTGAAAGAGCTGCGGGCCGAGATAGACGGCAACTACTCCAACCGCATGCTGCTGGCCGAGGCCAATCAGTGGCCGGGCGATGTCTGTGCGTATTTCGGATCCGGCGATGAATGCCACATGGCATTCAACTTCCCGTTGATGCCCCGCATCTACATGGCGCTCCGGCAGGAGGACCGGCATCCGATTGCGGACATCGTGAGCCAGACGCCGGAAATTCCCGCGGCGTGTCAGTGGGCGATCTTCCTGCGGAACCACGACGAGCTGACGCTCGAGATGGTGACCGCCGAAGAGCGCGACTACATGTATCAGGCGTACGCGACTGACCCGCAGATGCGGATTAACGTCGGCATCCGTCGTCGCCTGGCGCCGCTGATGGAGAACAACCGCCAGCGGATCGAGCTGATGAACGGCCTGATCTTTTCGCTGCCCGGTACGCCAGTCATCTATTACGGCGACGAGATCGGGATGGGCGACAACATTTATCTCGGCGATCGTAACGGCGTGCGCACGCCGATGCAGTGGACGTCGGATCGCAATGGCGGCTTCTCACGCGCCGATCCCGCGCGACTCTTCGCCCCGCTTGTGATGGATCCGGTGTGGGGATATCAGGCGCTCAATGTCGAGGCGCAGGAACGCTCGCCCTCGTCCCTCCTGAACTGGATGAAGCGGATCATCGCATTGCGTGCGCGTCACCGCACCTTCGGACGCGGCAGCATTCGCTTCGTCTCGCCGCCGAACCGGAAGATCCTTGCCTATGCTCGCGAATATGACGGGGAGACCATCTTCTGTGTCGCCAATCTCGCACGGACGGCGCAACCGGCCGAGCTCGATCTGCGCGCCTGGAGCGGCCGCGTGCCTATCGAGATGGTTGGCAGCACGGAGTTCCCGCGGATAGGCGACCTTCCCTACTTTCTGACGCTCGCCCCCTACGGCTTCTACTGGTTTCAGCTGGCGGAGGCGCCCGCGCCTCCAGTCGTCGAGCGGCCGGCGCCGCGATCGGCGCCGAAGCCGCCGGGCGCGCTCGATCTGCCGCCGCTCCTGCTCGGTGTTGTCTGGGATACCGCGTTTACGACCGCGACCCACGAGATCCTGGAGCGCGACTACTTGCCGGTCCACCTGGCGACACGTCGCTGGTTCGCCGCCAAGGCGCGTCCGCTCAGCCAGGTCCTGATTCGCGATCACGCGCTCGTCCGCGGCGGACCCGATCCGGTCTTTCTCACTCTGCTCGACGTGCACTACCGCGACGGCGGCTCCGAAGTCTACGTCCTGCCGATGGCGTTCCTTGGCGGCAAGGCAGCCGACGACCTCTTACGCGAATCGCCGGAACTCGTGATTGCCCGCGTGAGCGGAGCCAGAAAAGGCGTGCTGCACGAACGACTCGATTGGGGGGTCGCCTCCCTGCTTCTCGATGCCATCGCGGCCGGGTTCTCCTTCGACGGCCGCGAGGGGCGATTCGTCGCCAGCCGGACAAGCGCATTCGATTCCCTGCGAGGACCGGTCGACCCCGCCGTGCCGTTGCCGGTCCATCGATCGTCCAGCGAACAGAGCAATACCTCGTTCATCTTCGGCGAGCAACTGATCCTGAAGCTGATTCGGCGCGTCGAGCCCGGGCCGAACCCCGAGCTCGAAATCAGTTATCACCTCACGGAGCGCGTGCAGTTCCCGCGCGCGCCGCGCCTCGGTGGCGCCATCGAGTACGAGGAGGGCGATGGAACGCGGTCGACGCTGGGCGTCCTCCATGGTCTAGTCCACTACCAGGCGACGGGTTGGGAACAGGCGCTCAGCGAAGCGGGCCGCTATCTCGAGAACGCCGCCGCGGAAGCAGGTCCGCCACCGGACATCGGCGAAATCGCCGCAGAAGTGGGCCTGCTCCTTCCCGGCAATGTGCGCGTTTCCCAGGGCGTGGTCGATCGTCTTGGCTGGTATGTCGATGCCGTGCTCCGGCTAGGACGACGCACGGCAGATTTGCACCTGGCGATGGCCAGCGCGAAGGGTGTCAACGATTTCGAGCCCGAGCCGCTGACGCCCGAGGATCTCTCGGCGACCATCGCGGGGATTCGCACGCTGGCCACGCAGACGGGTCAACTGCTGGTCACCCAACTGCCCACGCTGGCGCCGATGGCTCAGGAGATGGCGACGGTCGTTGCGAGATTCTTGCCCGACGTCGTCAACGATCTGGATCAGCTGCTCGCGACCATCCCCCAAGGGCTGGTGAAAACGCGCATCCACGGCGATTACCACCTTGGCCAGGTGCTGTGGGACAGCGGAGATTTCTACATCATCGACTTCGAAGGTGAGCCGGGCCGAGCGCTTCCCGAGCGGCGGCTGCGGCAGGCGCCGCTGAAGGATGTTGCGGGCATGGTCCGCTCGTTCAGCTACGCGTCGCAGGCGGCGCTGACCGCGTGGCGAGCGCATCATCCAGAGGACGGCACCAAGCTGGTGGCGTGGGCGCGATTCTGGGAGACGAACGTCAGCCGCATCTTCGTGGAGGCGTATCGCGCCGCGGCGCGTTCTGCGCTCTTCGTCCCCGAAGGGCTCGACAGCTTCACGGCACTCTCCCGCATCTACCTGATTGAGAAAGCGCTGTACGAGCTGCGGTATGAACTGAACAACCGGCCGGACTGGCTGCACATCCCGCTCGCCGGGCTGATCGAGTTGCTCGACAAAGGGCCGGGCGCGTGATCGCGCGAGTGCCGTCGAGCACCTATCGCCTGCAGTTTCATACAGGCTTCACGTTTCGTGATGCGGCTGCGCTCGTCCCCTACTTAGCAACGCTGGGCATCGGCGCCTGTTACGCCTCGCCGTATCTGAAGGCGACGCCAGGCACGCTCCACGGTTACGACATCAGCGACCACAATGCCCTCAATCCCGAGCTTGGCGACGATGAGGACTATCAGGCGTTTGTCGCGGCGCTTCAGGCGCATGGGATGGGACAAGTGCTCGACTTCGTACCCAACCACATGGGCACGGATGCGCGCACGAATGCATGGTGGTTCGACGTCCTCGAAAACGGCCCGTCCGCCGAGCACGCTGGCTACTTCGACATCGACTGGACACCGGTGGTGTCGGCGATGCGCGACAAGCTGTTGCTGCCGATCCTGGGCGATCAGTACGGGTACGAGCTCGAACGGGGCCACCTGCAGCTGGCGTTCGAGAGCGGCGCGCTGCAGCTCCGCTATTTCGACCACATGCTGCCCATCAACCCGCGGCAGGCGCCCTCGGTGTACCGCCACAACCTCGACGCGCTTCGCGCGAGGGTGAGCGAAGACAACGGCGAGGTGCGTGAGTTCCTCAGCATCGTGTCCGCGTTGCAGAACCTGCCGACGTACGACGAGCGCACACCCGAGCGGATCGAGGAACGAAAACGCGAGAAGGAGGTCGCGCGACGGCGCCTGCTGCAGCTGGTTGCGATCTCTGGTGAGATCGCAGCACACATCGAGGCCGCGGTCCGGCATTTCAATGGTGCCCCTGGCAATGCTGCGAGCTTCGACCCCCTGCACGATCTGCTCGAGCATCAGCCTTACCGGCTCGCCTTCTGGCGAACCGCGCTCGACGAGATCAATTATCGGCGGTTCTTCGATGTGAACGACCTCGCCGCGTTGCGCATGGAAGAACCGCGTGTGTTTCGCGACACGCATGGTCTCCTGAAAAAGCTGATTGCCGAGGGCGCCGTGACCGGCGTGCGCGTCGATCATCCGGACGGCCTCTTCGATCCGGCACGCTACTTTGCCAATCTCCAGCGTCTCGCGGCCGATGGCGACGCCGATCCCGCCTCCGCGGATTCCAGCCTCTCGCTGTCGGGCGAATTGCCGCTCTACGTATTGGCCGAAAAGATTCTCTCGCCAGGCGAATCGTTGCCGGCATGGCCGATTCACGGCACGACGGGCTACGACTTCCTGAATCTCGTGAACAGTCTGTTCGTGGACCCCGACGGGCTCTGGCGTCTGCGGCGCCAATATCGCCGGATTACCGGTCGTCAGGAGAGCTTCGAAGAAGAGGTCGTCGAGGGGAAGCGCCTGATCATGCAGACGACGCTCGCCAGCGAGCTGAACGTGCTGGCGCATGCCCTCTACGACCTGGCGCACCAGGATCGGAGGACACGCGACTTCACGCTCGGGACGCTGAGCCACGCGCTCCAGGAAGTTGCCGCAGCCTTGCCCGTGTATCGCACCTATATCGACGAGTACGGCGCCAGCGATGCCGATCGCCGCGCGATCGAGACGGCGTTCGAGCATGCAGATCGACGGAATCCTGCTGCTGAACGCGCGACGTTCGGCTTTCTCCGCCACGTGCTCGGCTCGGCGGCGGCACGCGCCAGACACGATGACACGGTTGCGCTGCAGGACCATCCGATGGACCAGCGTCTCAGGTTCACCATGCGGTTTCAGCAATTCACGGGGCCAGTCCATGCGAAGGGTGTCGAGGACACGGCGTTCTATCGCTACAACGTGCTCCTCTCGCTGAACGAGGTCGGCGGTAACCCCTCGGCGCCGATGACGACGATCGACGCGTTCCATCGAGCCAACGCGGAGCGGCGCGACCGGTGGCCGTTCAGCATGACCACGACCGCCACGCACGATACGAAGCGCGGGGAGGATGCGCGCGCGCGGCTGAACGTGCTGTCGGAGCTGGCCGACGAATGGGCGAAGACAGTCTCGCGCTGGGCGCGGATGAACGCGGGACTGCGAAACACCGTCGATGCACTGCCCGCACCGGAGCACAACGACGAGTATTTGTACTACCAGTCGCTGCTGTCCGTGTGGCCAGCGGAACTCGCCGGGGCGCCCATCCCGTCGAGGGCACCCGAGGGCTTGTCGGCACGCCTTACGGCGTTTCTGATGAAGGCGACGCGGGAGGCCAAGTTGCGAACGAGCTGGATCGCACCCGATGAGGCCTACGGCGCCGCGGTAACGACCTTCATTGAGAAGACGCTCGACGGCCCCCATGCCGCACGATTCCTTCCTGCGTTCGTGCCGTTTGCCAGACGAGTCGCTCGCGCCGGCGTCGTGAACAGCCTTTCACAGCTTGCAATCAAACTCACGGCCCCTGGTGTGCCCGACATCTACCAGGGGAACGAGCTGTGGGATCTGCACCTGGTCGATCCCGACAACCGCCAGCGGATCGACTTCGCGGCGCGTCGGGACATCCTTGCCTCGCTTCAGGCCGCGATCGGAACCTCGGAATGCGAAGAGTCGCCAGGAGGCCTGGCGCTCAGCGCGATCGTCAGCGATCTGTTGGCGGCGTGGCCCGATGGGCGAATCAAGCTGTGGCTGACGACGCGGTTGCTGCGGCTGCGGCAACAGCACCCGCAACTCATGCTCAACGGCAGCTACGTGCCGCTACACGTGGAGGGGGCGCGCTGGGCACGGGTGGTGGCTTACGCGCGTCATGATGGAGGCCGTGGCCTTATCACCATTGTGCCGCGCCTCGTCGCGTCAACGGTTCACAGCGAGAATGGCTGGCCGATCACCGATACGATTTGGCAGGACACGATTGTCCGTATCCCCGACAGCTTCGCAAGCGGCCTCCGCAACGTCGTCACGGGCGAAGTGCCGTCGATTACTGATACGGACAGCGGCCCTACGATCGCCTTGGGCAATGTCTTGAGCACTTGTCCCGTCGCCGTTCTTTCAAGTTCGTAGGTCACGGATTACACGGAAGTTCACGGAAGCAGCCGGGCATCACCCTACGACGAGGGTCGCGCCACGCGACGCGCGGCTGAGTCGAGTCGTGAGTGCGGATCGCAAGCCGCGTGGGGATGGTGAAGGCGGCTTGCGGTCCGCACTCGCGACTCGACCCGCGTCGGCCTCCGGCCGACGCGCGACCCCACGATGCGTGCCGAGCCCGGTGCCGTCAACAGTCCGTGAAGTCCGCGTCTGTCCATGACTTTCTGTCAATCCGTGACCGTCCGCGTCCGTCCGTGACCTTTTGTCAATCCGTGACCATCCGCGTCTGTCCGTGACCTCCGATCTGTTACCGTCCCCGGCGCGACCCCACCATGCGTTGCCCGAGACCGGCCCGTTCAACAGTCCGTGTAGTCCGCGTCCCTCCTTGACCTTCTGTCGATCCGTGACCATCCGCGTCTGTCCGTGACCTCCGATCCGTTACCGTCCCCGGCGCGACCCCACCATGCGCCGCCCGAGACCGGCCCGTTCAACAGTCCGTGAAGTCCGCGTCGCGTCTGTCCATGACTTTCTGTCAATCCGTGACCGTTCGCGTCCGTCCGTGACCTTGTCAATCCGTGACCGTCCGCGTCCCTCCGTGACCTTCTGTCGATCCGTGACCATCCGCGTTTGTCCGTGACCTCTGGCCCGCTTCCGTTTTCGGCGCGACCCCTGCAATGCGTTGCCCGTGACTGGCCGCCCAAAATCAGTCCGTGTAGCCCGCGTCCCTCCGCGACCTTCTATTGATCCATAGCCATCCGCGTCCGTCCGTGACTTGTCCGATCCGTTTCCACCCGCGAACCTTGGCCCGATTTGTGCGTCTCGGCACCGGCGGCCAACGCACGATAAGATCGCTCGGCCGCAAAACCTGACGATCCTCATGAGCCGTCGCTCCTACGCGTATCCAGGCCCTCGTCGTCCGCGACCCAATCGCATTTGGCCCGGCGCCCCCTATCCGTTGGGCGCGACGTGGGATGGCGTCGGCGTCAACTTTGCGTTGTTCTCCGCGAACGCCACGAAGGTCGAGCTGTGTCTATTCGACTCGCCGACTGCCACCCGGGAGTCGCACCGCGTCACTCTGCCGGAACAAACGGACATGGTGTGGCACGGCTACATGCCCGATATCAGGCCGGGTCAGCTCTACGGCTACCGCGTCTACGGCCCCTACGACCCACAAGCCGGCCATCGATTCAACCCGAACAAAGTCGTCATGGATCCATACGCGAAGGCCGTGGGCCGCACCGTGCGATGGGGCCAATACGAGATGTTCGGCTTCAAGGTCGGCGACCCCGGTGCGGACCTGTCGTTCGACGATCGCGACAATGCCGCGTTCGCCCCGATGGGCACCGTCATCGACTCGACGTTCACGTGGGGGGACGATCGGCCGCCGCGCACACCCTGGCACAAAACAGTTATCTACGAGATGCACGTGCGCGGCTTTACGATGGGCCATCCGCGCGTGCCGGAGCTGCTGCGAGGCACGTATGAAGCGCTGACGACGGACGAAGCGCTCGGCCACCTGGTGTCGCTCGGCATTACCGCCATCGAGCTCATGCCAGTCCATCACTTCCTGAACGACCAGCACCTCGTCGAGCGCGGCCTGTCGAATTACTGGGGCTACAACACGTTCTGTTACTTCGCACCCGAGATCCGCTATGCGGCCGCGGGGCACGTCGGCGACGCAACAGTGCGCGAGTTCAAGCGCATGGTGCGAGCGCTTCACTCCGCCGGCCTCGAAGTCATCCTCGACGTCGTCTATAACCACACAGCTGAAGGCAACCAGCTGGGGCCGACGATCTCGTTGCGCGGTACCGACAACGCCGCGTACTACCGGCTCGTTCCGGACAATCCGCGCTATTACCTCGATTTCACCGGCACCGGCAACACGCTGAACATGCGCAGCCCGCGCGTGCTGCAGCTCATCATGGACAGCCTGCGATACTGGGTGCTGGAGATGCACGTCGACGGCTTTCGATTCGACCTGGCGAGCACGCTCGCGCGCGAGCTCTACGAAGTCGATCGACTGGGCGCGTTCTTCGACATCATTCACCAGGACCCGGTCATCTCGCAGGTGAAGCTGATCGCGGAGCCATGGGATCTCGGCCAGGGCGGCTACCAGGTCGGCAACTTCCCCGTCCTGTGGACCGAATGGAACGGCAAGTACCGCGACTTGGTGCGGCGCTTCTGGCGCGGTGACGACGGGGTGGTATCGGATTTCGCAACGCGTCTGGCCGGCAGCAACGATCTGTACGAGCACAGCGGACGGAGACCGTACGCGAGCATCAACTTCGTCACGGCGCATGATGGCTTCACACTCAACGATCTCGTCAGCTACAGCGAGAAGCACAACGAAGCCAACGGCGAAGAGAACCGCGACGGCGAGAATCACAATCTGAGCTGGAACTGCGGTGTGGAAGGCCCCACGACCGACAAGGCCATCCTTGCGCTTCGCGCGCAGCAGAAGCGGAATCTGATGGCGACCCTCCTTCTCTCCGCCGGGGTCCCCATGCTGAGCGGCGGCGACGAAATGTGCCGGACGCAGCGCGGCAACAACAACGCCTACTGCCAGGACAACGACATCAGCTGGACCAACTGGGAGCTGGGCCCGGAAGAGGCGGCCTTCCTCGATTTCACGCGTCGGCTGGTCCACCTCCGCCAGTCGGAACCTGTCCTGCAACGCCGCCGGTTCTTCCAGGGCCGCGCGATCCGCGGTGTCAAGGACATCATGTGGGTCGATCCGTCTGGCAAGGAGATGACGGACGACTCGTGGAACTCGCCGCTGATTCGCAGTCTCGGCGTTGTCTATTCTGGCGAGGGGACCGGGGAAGTCGACGAACGGGGTCAGTCGATCACCGGCGACACGCTGCTGGTGCTGATGAACGCCCATCACGAGGCCGTCTCGTTCAAGCTGCCGCCCTTGACGGTGGGCGTCTGGCAGCGCATCGTCGACACGACCAATCCCAAGCTGCCGGAAGCACCACAACCAGCTGACGCGACGTACGAGCTCGGGGGTCAATCGCTGGCCGTGTTCCGTCAGGTGCCCCCTGAGACGAACGCACACGGATGACGGCGATCGCGACATGGAAGCCATCGCTTGGCGCCTGGATCGATGGGGTCGGCACGCACTTCCGCGTCTGGGCGCCCGAGGCGGCGGCTGTCGCCCTCGTCGTCGAGAACGGCGAGACGCCCCGGCCACTTGTGGCAGATGGATCGGGCTACTTCGCCGCTGTCTTTCCTGATCTCACGACGAATACGGAGTACCGCTATCTGCTCGGCGATCGGGGACCGTTCCCCGATCCCGCGTCGCGCCTACAGCCCCATGGCGTGCACGGGCCCTCCGCGATCGTGGACTCCTGCGGCTTCGACTGGAAGGTCGATCGCTGGCCGGGCGTCGGGGCGGAGGCGCTCGTCATCTACGAGCTGCACGTGGGGACATTCACGCGCGAAGGCACCTTCACCGCGGCCGCCGAGCAGCTCGAATCGCTGGCTCGCCTCGGCATTACGGCCATCGAGCTGATGCCGATCGCCGATTTTCCTGGCCGCTGGAACTGGGGATATGACGGCGTCTCGTTGTTCGCGCCAGCGCGCTGCTATGGGACTCCCGACGATCTCCGCCGCCTCGTCGATAGTGCGCACGGGCTCGGACTGTTGGTCATCCTCGACATCGTCTACAACCACCTGGGCCCAGACGGCAATTACCTGTGGGCATACAGCCCGTACTACTTCACCGACCGTCACCAGACGCCATGGGGATCCGCGCTCAATCTCGATCAATCGCACAGCCGCGAGGTGCGCGCCTTCCTGATCGAGAATGCGGCGTACTGGATCCACGAGTTCCGGTTCGACGGGCTCCGCCTCGACGCCACACACGCATTGATCGATGAGAGCCCGCGCCACTTCGTCGCGGAACTGACGACCACTGTCCGGGAGACCGCTCACGATCGCCGCATCTGGATCTGCGCCGAGGATGACCGCAACCTCGCGGGAATCCTGAAGCCCGAATCAGAAGGCGGTTGGGGAGTGGACGCAGTCTGGGCGGACGACCTGCACCATCAACTTCGCAGGCGCGCTGCCGGCGACTCCGAGGGCTACTACGCCGACTTCGATGGGACTGCCAACGATATCGCGCGCACTCTGCGACAGGGCTGGTTCTACACCGGTCAGCCCACGAGGCGACGAGGCGAGCCGCGTGGCACAAGCTCGGAAGGGATCGCGCCGTGGCGGTTCGTCATCTGCGTCCAGAATCACGATCAGGTCGGCAACCGGGCGCTGGGCGACCGCCTGCACCACGTGATCGATCCGGCTTTGTGGCGCGCGCTCTCGACCTTGCTGCTGCTGGCGCCAGAAACCCCGCTGCTCTTCATGGGCCAGGAGTACGCCGCCAGCACGCCGTTCCAGTACTTCACCGATCACCACGGCGAGCTGGGGCGGAACGTCACGGCGGGACGCAGGCACGAGTTCCGCTACTTCAGCGCGTTCGCCGATCCGGAGCGACGCGAAGCGATTCCCGATCCGCAGGCCGAAAGCACGTTCCGACGCAGCGCGCTCGCATGGGAGGAACGCGAACAGCCGGAACATGCCATCGTGCTGCGGCTGTATGAGTCGCTCCTGGCGCTGCGCAGAACACTTGTACCGGTGGCCGCAGGCGAAGTCGAGGCCACCGCGCCCGATGAACACTCGGTCGTGCTGACTCGTTCGACTGTCGATGGCACGGTCCTCACTCTCGTGGTGTATCTCGGCGACGGTGGCACGGTTGTCTTGCCACGAGGCGATTCGGCGGCCTCGGCCGCGAGTCGGCTCATTGCGTTCAGCACTGAGGAGCCGGCGTTTGCCAACGACGCTGTTCCGGTTGTCCTCGATACGCACGGCGAGTCCGAACAAGTGACCTTCTCGCGTCCGGGCAGCGTGGTCATCGTTTAGTTCGCCGCTGGGGCGCAGAGACGCCACAGGGGCACAGAGAAAACACAGAGAAGGGCCATGAGAATCGGGCAATCGCTGTTCAGAGTCCTCCTGGCTGTGGCGCGCTAGTCTTCGTCAGCCGCCGCCGCGCTCAGCGTCCCCGCCGCCTTCTTCATCAGGTATGTCTTGATGAACTGATCGATGTCGCCGTCGAGAATACGGTTGACGTCGCCCACCTGCTCCTTCGTCCGGTGATCCTTGACCATTTGGTACGGCTGGAGCACGTAGCTGCGAATCTGGTTGCCGAAGGCGATGTCCTTCTTCTCGCCGCTGATCTGTTCGAGCCTTGCCTGCTGCTCTTTCAGGCGCTGATCGTAGAGGCGCGCCTTCAACACCTTCATCGCCGAATCGCGGTTGCGGTGCTGCGACCGCTCGTTCTGGCACGACACGACGATGCCGGTCGGAAGGTGCGTGATGCGCACGGCGGAATCGGTCACATTGACATGCTGGCCGCCGGCGCCGCTCGACCGATAGGTGTCGATGCGAAGCTCCTTTTCAGGGATGTCGATGTCGATGTCCTCGGGCAGCTCCGGCCATACGAAGACCGACCCGAAAGACGTGTGCCGGCGCTTCGCCTGATCGAACGGCGAAATGCGCACCAGCCTGTGGACGCCAGCCTCCGCCGACAACAAGCCGTAGGCGTACTCGCCGATCACACTGAGGGTGGCGCTCTTGATCCCCGCCTCTTCGGCCGGCTGATAATCGAGCATCTCTCTTTTGAAACCGCGCCGTTCCGCCCACTTCACATACATCTTGAGCAGCATCTCGGCCCAGTCCTGCGACTCGGTGCCGCCGGCGCCGGGATGGATGGTGACGATGGCGTTGCGGCGATCGTGCTCGCCGCCGAGCATCTTGCGGGTTTCCGCTTGCTCGACGTCGGACTGGAATTCGTCGAGCCCCTTGACGAGATCGCCGTCCACCGATTCGCCCGCCTCGGCCCACTCGACGAGGACACCGATGTCGTCGGAGCGACGCTTCAGCGTCTGGCTGGTATTCAGCTCCTCTTCGAGCCGGCGGCGGCGCTGAAGGAGCTTCTGCGCCTCGGCGGGATCCTTCCAGAGGTCCGAATGCGCGACGCGGCTCTCGATCTTCTCGAGTTCAGCGCGATGGCCTGGCTCGTCAAAGATAGCTCCGCAGGTCAGCGGTCCGTTTGACGAGATCCTGATACCGACGCACCTGTTCTTCCAGTACGAACGCCACGAAGCACTCCTTTTCCGAGGCCCGACTAACGTCGGGCGCTACTACAGACAGCAGTCGGGCCCGCACTTCAGTGCGGCCGATCATTGAATTCTAACAGGTCGCACAGCCACGACCAGCGCGACGACGACGACAAGCACCGAGACCCAGGCGACGACGTCGCCGATCTCCGCGTACACAGTCCGCCCGTCGATCAGCTGCACGTCCATCGTCCACTGCCCTTCGACGAACAGGTCGGAGGCCACGAGGACGCGGCCATACGGATCGACGCCGCCGCTGATCCCGGTGTTCGCCGACCGCACCAGATACCGCCCCTGCTCGATCGCTCGCATCGTCGCCATCTGGAAATGCTGCCAGGGCGCCGACGAGCGGCCGAACCACGCGTCATTGGTGATCGTGGTCAGTAGCTCGCTGCCCTCGAGCACGCCCTCGCGAATCAGCGCGGGATAGACGACCTCATAACAGATTGCCGTCGAGATCCGCGAGCCGGCTACCGGCAGGGTATTGACGCGCGTGCCGGCCGAAAAGTCCGACACGGCTTCGACGAGCGGCGCCGCGAAGAACAGCAGTCGCTTGAGCGGCACGTACTCGCCGAAGGGCACCAGGTGCACCTTCCGGTAAACGCCACCAGTCGTGCCGTCGGGCTGCAGCAGGAATGCCGCGTTGTAAACCTTGGGCGGCGAGCCCTGCTCCCACTGATCGCTACCGATCAGGATCGCCACGTGGTGGCGCCGCGCCAGCTCCTGGAGTTCGGCGGTCTCGAGACCCGATACGCCGAAGTAGAAAGGCGTCGCCGATTCGGGCCACAAGATGAACTGTGCGCCCTGATCGATGGTGCGCGTGGTCAGACGCAGGTAGCGATTGAAGATGTCTCCTGCCTGCGCCGGATCCCACTTCTGATCCTGCGGAATGTTGCCTTGAACGATTCCGACGCGAAGCGGTCGGCCTGCGGAGATCAAGGCGCCGCGCGCGATCCTTGAGGCGCCCCAGGCCGTGCTCACCAGCACGCCGGCGACGACAACCGCTGGCACGATCAGACGTCGCGTGTCGCGCGACACCAACGCCCAGGCGACGGCCGTGCTGACACCTGCGACCATCGTCGACAGCCCGAACACGCCGACGATGCTGCCGATCTGCGCCACTGGCAGCCAGGGCACCTGGCTGTAGCCGAGAAGGACCCACGGGAACCCCCCGAAGAGCGTCAGCCGGCCGTATTCCGTCGCGGTCCACACCAGTGGCAACAGAAGCAGGCTTCGAGACCCGTAGCGGACGATCACGGCATGGCTGGCGAGGCCGAAGAAGGCGGGAAAGAGCGCGAGGTAGGCGACCAGGAGACCCGCGATCGTGGCTGCCACTGGCAAGCTAAGGCCGCCATATTGCGCCATGACGCCGCCGGTCCAGTAGACGGTTCCGGCGAAATACGCGAGTCCCGTGGTCAGACCCAGCAGAAACGCGTGGTGGCTCCACAGCGCCCGGTTCCGGGCGGCCTGCTGCCAGAGCGCCAGGATCAGCGGCGTCAGCGCCGCCCAGGCAACTGCCGGATGGCCGTATCGGGGGAAGCTGAGCGCGAGAAGCGCGCCCGCGGCAAGCGCTAGCGCGTAACCCAGGGGCTGAACTGCTCTTCCTTCTTCAGGCGGCCGGCGATGCGATCGGCGTCGCCGCGATTCTTGTAGCGACCGACCTGGACGCGATAGACGGGCGGCTTGCCCGGCACAGGGTTCAGCACGTACGCGGGGTAGCCTTTCGTGACCAGTCGCTTGACAATGGCGTCCGCTTCCCCGCGATCGCGCAGTGCGGTGATCTGCACGGCAAAGCCACCGGAGGTGACGGCCGCCGGTTGCGATTGGTCGGCCACGGGCGCAGGAGCCGGCTTCGCTTTCTCCGCGGCCGGCGGCGGCGCAGCGGCCGCGGACGCCGGCTTCGATGACGCGGGCGGTGCGGCCGGTTCGGCCTTCGGCTTGGCCGGCGATTTCAGCGATTCGTCGTCGGGCTTCTTCGCCGTCAGGCTCTTGTAATAGTCGTTTTCGGCAGGTTCCGGCGGCACCGGCGACTGACCTTTGCCGGTTGGCGCGGACGTCGACGGCGTCTTCGGCGGGGGCGTGGCCGATGGGGCGTCGGTCGTCTGCGCCGACTGGTCACCCCGCTCGGCGCGCACGCCACGGCCCACCATCACGCCGCAGAGAAAAGTCCCAACCAGAACGACCGTGGCGAACATGAACAGAAAGACCAGCTGCTTTCCATTCAGTTGAATCTCGTGGAAGCCGTCGTCGCTCATAGGTCTCTGATGCTGTAGTTCCCCCGCGTTCGGGGCCTAGTGTATCACCGCGCCGGCGTGCTCCGCGTTCTTGCAAGCAGCTCCGTCGCGCCGGTCAAACCCGGGGCAAGCTCCAACGCGCGCTCCGCTTCCTTCCGGGCGGCCTCCAGATCCTTCGCCTGCAGGAAGGCTTCGCCCAGCGCGACGTGTGCGCCAGGTGTCTCCTCGCTCCACAACGAGATCTTCAGCGCGTCGATCGCCTCCTTCGTGCGTCCGGCGCGCAAGTGCAACTTGCCCAGGAGTAGGTGGGCCTCGGCCTGATACGGCGACAAATAGATTGCGCGCTGCAGCTCGGTGAGCGCGCTGCGATCGTCCTCGCGCTCGAAGAACCGACGGCCGCGATCGAGGTGAAAGGCCGCCAGCTCCGACTGGTCCCGCCGCTCGGTGGACGTCAGCACCGAATCCGCGCGCGCAGCGCCACGACGCTCGAGGTATTCGCGGACCCGCTCCAGGCGCTTTGGGACCGGTTCCGTGGCCTTCGGGTCGTCCTCCTCGTAGCCGGCAGAGAGTCGCCGCGCCAGTTCGCGCTCCCGATCCGCCTCGGTTGCCGCGTTGGTCGCCTTGAGAGCGGCCGCAAGGACGAAATGCGCGTCGGCGTCGGTCGGTTGCCGCCTGACCGCCTCTCGCAACCAATAGACCGCGGCCGGATAATCCTGCTCCTCCCAGTAGGCGTACCCCAGGTTGAACGTGTAGTCGGCGGAGCCGCTATTCAGCTCGACGGCTTTGTTGAAATAGTAAGTGGCCTTGCCGGTCTGTGGATTGGCGCCGCGCCGAAGCTGTACGACGCCGAGATTGTTGAATATTTCCGCCGCGGGCGCTTCGGTTGCCAGCTCCTGCCAGCGTTTGAAGGCATCCTCGTATCGCTCGAGGTTGAGCTCCGCGACCGCAGCGACGAACTGCGCGCGCCGGCGTAAGCGGGAGGTCTCCGGAACCGCCAGCGCCGCTGTCCGGGAGCCCTCCCAGTTCGAGACGTCTGCCCGTGCCGCTGCCAGGGCAAGGCGGGCGCGATCGAATTGCGGGTCGAGCCCGATCGCCTTCTCGAGAAAGTTGACCTGCGTCGACGGCGTCTCCGCGATCAGCCCCTTCACGAAGTTTTCAAAGGCCGAGAGCGGTGGATGCTGCTGTTCGACCACCGCGGTCGGTACGGTGGACGCGGGCAGAAGGCGACGCGCAATCCGCTCGATCGTCGCCAGGAGATCAGAGAGCCGGCCACGTTCCGCGAAGTCGGCAGTGACCCGACCGGTATCGATGCGAATCGCTTCCACGTGGACCGCCAGCGCGTCGCCATCGAAGTCGAGGCGTCCGCTCACGACGGTCGCAGCGCCGACGAGCTGACCGATCTTGATCACCGTGCCGCGCGTCAGCGTGGCCCGCGCCGGCACCTGCAAGCGCTCGAGCGCGCGTAGCCGTTCGTCACGCGTGATGGCGTCGCCACCCATGCCGTTCAGGTCGTCAGCGAGCAGGATGGCCACGCCCTCGCCCATCCACGATGCGCGAGGGTCCGACCCGCCATCAAACGGCACGATCAGCGTGGGACCGGCGACGCGCTGGGCCGAGACAACGTTGGCGAATCGTGGGGCAAGGAGCAGGGTGACGAAGCAGAGCGGAACCAGCACGCGGAAGCGCGTCATGCGGCGGGCGCCCCCTCCAAATCGATCGAGTCCTCGGCAGACGGCTGTACCGCGCCATCGAGGCGCAGCTCGACATGGCATGACGGCGACCCTTCAGCCTGGCACGCGGTTACGGCGGCCGACGCCGCCACATCGAGCTGACGAAGGATTGTCGAGAACGCCGACGCGTAGAAGTAACAGAGCGGATGGCTCGCGCGATCGCGCACCCCACAGAAAATAGAGCTTTTGATGTCGACCTTGCCGACGCCCCGTCGGACCCGGACGCTGGCGCGGCTGCCCGTGTACGACTGGTGAACGAGGCGGCGTGCAATCCGCAGGGCGAGCGTGCGACGGAGAACGCCCGGCGCGCGCGCAATAATCCGCCGGCGAAACGGCGACAACTCCGCGATCGTCCACTCCGCCGCGTAGGCCCCGGCGCGTCTCGTCACGGCCTCGTAGCTGACGCCTTCGGTACGAAGGAAACTGAGCACCGCAGCCAGCGGCGCCAGGCCGATGGTCCCGTCGCGCAGGCCTTTCGCGTCGAGCCAATTCTCGTAGAAGTCCAGACGATCGGGCAGTTCGTCGGCGATCGATTGATGAAGGGCCGCGACGAGCACGCGGCCGATACCCGCATCTCTCATTTTTTTGATAGATTGAGTGGCTCGAGGCACTCAGCCGGCATGAACTGGAGCGCGGCCATCCTCGCGGGCGGCCGGGCGCGGCGGCTCGGCGGGCAGGACAAAAGCGCGCTCATCGTCGACGGTCTCCGCTTCATCGATCGACAGCGGGAGGCGTTGCGGCCGCTGACCGATCGGATCGTGCTCGTCGGCTATCGCGGCGCGCACCCGGCGCCGCTTCCAGTGGAAGACGATCGCTGGCCCGATGCGGGCCCCCTCGGTGGCCTGGCCACTGCACTGCTGACGGCCACGACCGATCGAGTGCTCGTTCTGGCGTGCGACCTGCCGTGTGTCACCACCCAGTTTCTGGCGTTCCTCGCCGATGTCGATCCCGATGCCGCTGCCGTGCTTCCCGTGAGCGATGGCCGATGGCAGCCGCTGTGCGCGATGTATGCACGCCACGCTGCCGACACGTTCGTGACCGCACTCGCCGGAGGTGAACGCGCCGTTGCACCGGTCGTCGGTCAGCTTCGTCCGCGGTTGATCGACCAGGACGAGTGGATTCGGTTCGACGGCAGCGGACTCCTGCTCGCCAACATCAACACGCCTGACGATCTCGCGCGGATCCGAGCGCGCGATCTGCGCTCGATGACGGCCGATCGTACCGCAGCGTCAGAAGCGAGTCAAACCACGAAGCGATGATTCTGCCTGTTCACGACCTTCTGCGCACGAAGCTCGCGACGCTCCTGCGCGAGCGCTACGACCTGGCTCCGTCCGATCAACCTGCCCTGGCGATCGGCTATCCGCCGACACGCGCGCTCGGCGACCTGGCGCTGCCAGTGGCGTTCGAACTGGCGCGGCGGCTGCGAAAGGCGCCCAAGGTCATCGCGCAGGAACTGGCCGGAGCCTTGACGGACATCGAAGGCGTCGCGCGTCTCGAAGCCACGTCGAACGGCTATCTGAACGTCTTTCTCGATCGCGCGGCGTTCCTCAGGTCACGGCTCGATCCGCACGCGCCCGCTGCCCGTCCCGTGACGGATACGGGCAAGACGATTGTCGAACACACGGCCATCAACCCGAACAAGGCGGCGCACATCGGCCACCTGCGCAATTCCGCGTTGGGGGATACGCTCGTGCGGGTCTTGCGCTTCCGCGGCGTGCCGGTGGAGGTGCAGAACTACATCGACGATACCGGCGTCCAGGTGGCCGACGTCGTCGTCGGGTTCCAGGAGCTCGAAGGCAAGTCGATCGACGAGGTTCGTGCGCTGGCGGCGCAGCCACGGTTCGACTACTACTGCTGGGATTTGTACGCCCGCGTGACCGACTGGTATCAGGAGGACAAGACGCGGCTCGAGGTCAGGCAGCGCGCGCTGCACGAAATTGAGCATGACGGCGGCAACCCCACTGCAGAGATGGGCGCGGTGGTGGCGGACACTATCGTCCGGCGCCATCTGGAGACGATGCACCGGCTCGGCATCGAGTACGACCTCCTCACGTGGGAAGGCGATATTCTTCGGCTCCGCTTCTGGGCGCAGGCGTTCGAGATCCTCAAACGCCAGGGCACGATTTACCTGCAGACCGAGGGGCGCCTGAAAGGCTGCTGGGTGATGCCGATCGATGACGCCGAGGTGGCTGAGGCCAGCGAGGCGGGTGTGTCGGACGACGAAGGGGACGATGAACGCGAGAAGGTGATCGTCCGATCGAACGGAACGGTGACCTACGTCGGAAAGGACATCGCCTATCAGTTCTGGAAGTTTGGCCTGCTGGGGCTCGACTTTCACTACCGGCCGTTCGCCAAGAGAGCCGATGGCGCCACGCTGTGGGCGACGACATCAGCCGACGGCATCGGCGCTGCGCACCCCAAGTTCGGTGGCGCCACCAGAACGTATAACGTCATCGACGTCCGGCAGTCCTATCTGCAGAAGCTTCTGACCAAGGCGCTCGCCGCAATGGGACATCAGGCAGAAGCGGAACGTTCGATCCACTTCTCCTACGAGATGGTCGCCTTGTCGCACCAGACGGCTCGCGAACTTGGCTACGAGCCTCCCCCCGAGGACTCGAAGAAACCCTTCGTCGAGGTGTCGGGGCGAAAAGGCCTGGGCGTGAAAGCCGACGATCTGATCGATCTGCTCGAGCGGACGGCGTCGGCGGAGGTCGCGAAACGAAATCCGGAGTTCAGCAACGAAGATGTCGCATCGATCGGACGACAGATCGCCGTCGCGGCGGTCCGCTACTTCATGATCAAGTATTCGCGCGGCAAGGTGATTGCGTTTGACATTGCCGAGGCGCTGAGCTTTGAGGGCGAAAGCGGTCCATACCTGCAGTACGCCGTGGTGCGCGCGAACAACATCTTTGCAAAGCTGCGGGAACGGTTGAACCTTGACGAGGCGGCGATACGAGCCGGCGTCGCGACCGCCTCGACAACCGCGCTCGAGGGCGAAGAAGGCGACGAGCTCTGGGGGCTCGTGCTCGAAGCGGCGCGGCTGGATGAAATCGTCGAGCAGGTCGTCCGTTCACTCGAATTCTCCGTCCTGGCCAAGCATGCGTTCGGACTGGCGCAGGCGTTCAACGCCTTCTATCACCGCGCGCCAATCCTGAACGAGGAGCGCGAGGACGTGCGCCTCTGGCGCGCCGCAGGCGTGGCCTACGTGCGCCTGCAGTTGACCCGCGCCCTTGATCTCATGGGCATCTCGATCCCTGCGAGGATGTAGCGTGATGCGCATCGTCATTACTCCCTGTCGCAAAGTGGCTGACTACGTCGAGTCGGTTCGCCGGGCGGGCGGTGATCCAGTCGTGCTCGACCTCGATACATTGACCGCGCCTCAGAATCTGGAATCCGCCGACGGCCTGCTCCTGACAGGTGGAGGCGACGTCGACCCGGCCCACTACAACGAGCCAAAGCATGAAACGTTCTCGGCAGCGGAACCGGGGCGTGACGAGGCCGAGCTGGCGCTCGCGCGAGAGGCGATGGCGCGTCGATTGCCCCTGCTGGCGATTTGTCGTGGCGTCCAGGTCCTGAACGTCGCGGCGGGCGGAACGCTGGTCCAGGACATCGCGTCGGCCATCCCCGGAGCCGTCGATCATCGACCAGCCGCACACCCGGCCGGGCAGGCGCACAAGGTGACGATCGCGGCTGGCTCACGCCTGGCCGGACTGATCTCCGAGGACGTCGTCGACAACGCCGCTACCGTGAACAGCCGACATCATCAGTCGGTCGGCAAGGTCGCGCCGGGGTTTGTCGTCAATGCCGTGGCGCCGGACGGCGTGGTCGAGGGAATCGAGGCTTCGGAGCAGCCGTTCTGCATCGGCGTGCAGTGGCACCCGGAGAATTTCGTCGGCACTGGCGAATTCAGAATCGCTCTTTCGCGGTCTCGTTGATGCCGCGCGGGAGTTTCACAAACAGCCGTAGGGCTCGATTTTCGTCGGGCCATCTCCCGGCCGCACTGACGTGCGCCCTGCTGCATGTCTCTCAGCGCAGGAACTCTCCCAGCGCTCTTCCCGAATACCCTGTCATCTCCAGGTACCCACGGCCGGCAATCGGGTTGCCGCTGCGCGTCCCTTCGACGTTGACGGCCCCTTCCCAGTAGCTGACGCCGCTCCGCGCACCGGACATCTCCTGCGTATCGAGAACGGAGCGCACAGACAGGTCCAGCCCCTCTCCTGGCAGCGCCACCTGCCACTCCATCGGATATGTGGTCGTCGTCGCTGACGACGTCCACTGGCGGCCCGACACGAGCGTGAACGCTCCAGACGCGAGACGGCGATACGTGCCGTTCTTCTCGACAATCGTGCCGCTCGAATGGGGATCCCTGGCCCCGTCCTCACGCCGAAACTGATAGAGCATGACGTCCGTTCCATCGTCGAGCTGCAATGACAGCCAGTCCCATCCTCGCTGTCCCTTCTCGAGAAAGCTGGTTCCAAACTCGTGATCCATCCAGCTCGATCCGCGCACATCGAACCGCTCGCCGTTCACGGAAATCGAACCTTCCGTAGGCATGCGGGTCAACGAGTAGTACTGCGAAGCATTGCCCGGCGTCGATCCCTTCTGACTGTAGCCAGCCTCGCCGTGCAGCACCGGCGGACGGTCTTCGTAGAGGATCAAATCGATCACAAACCGTGGGTCGCGTGCCTGAAGACGATGCCGGCCGTAGTCGATCCGGACCTCCCAATCCTCGTTCCATACGTGATAGTCGATGAGCGAGGCACCTGCCCATCCCACGCCAGCACGATTGATGCGCTCCGCGGACAGGTGCCGCTTCTCTGTCATGTCGGTCACTGCGATGTGTGCGATGAACAAGTCGCGCACCGCAAAGCTGGACGGGTTCTTCGGCTGCACCTCAACGCCGACGCGGAAAAACGTTACCTGGTACCCGAATCGGCGGCCGCGGTCGGTCTCGACGTTCCCCGTGTCAGTACCACCACTCGATTTTGTAAGCGGGATGGCTGACGTGATCGCGCGGCAGCGACAACTGATAGCCCGGTGCCGCGCTCTTCCACTGCGCGGCGTTGCTTTGCGCGAGCGTCTGGCTTCCGTGAATGACGAGCGCTCCCGCGACGACGATCGCAGCCGCGGTGATGCTTCTCATTCGACGGTGACCTCCTCCACCGGCCGGAAGCCGGCGGCGAACCGGGCAGGATAAAGACCGGCGACGGAGGTCGATGCGATGACGAGCAGGCTCGATTGGATCAGAAACGCCAGCGGCACATGGAATTGAATGGTCCAACCAAAGCTCTGCACATTGACGACGTAGATGAGAATGAGAGCGAGCGCGAAGCCGGAGATGAGACCAAGGAGTTGCCCGACGAGACCCAGAAATCCTGACTCGAAGACGATCATGCGGCGGATCTGTTTCAGGTCCGCTCCGACCAGCCGCAGCACCGCGAGCTCCCGCCGACGCTCGATGATGAGGGTGACGAGCGTGCCGGTGACGCCGAGAATAGCCACGAGAATCGCGATCGCCTCGAGGCCGTATGTGATCGCGAAGGTGCTATCGAAGATCCGAAGCACTTCCCGCCGCAGCGACGCGTTCGTGTGAATGAAGACGCGGTGCGCCTCGCCGAGGGTCGCCAGCAGGCGCTCGCGAACCGCGTCTTCATTCGCACCCGGCTTCAGATAGACGCTGAGGCTCGTCGGCGGCAGGTCACCGAAATGCCGCACGAACGTTCCGCGGTCCATCACCACCACTCCACGATCGGTCGAGTAGTCGTAGTAGACGGCGCTGACCTGAAACGGATGCGGCCCGTGCGGCGTTGGAAGGCGGACCGTGTCGCCCAATTTCACGCCGAACCGCAAAGCGAAGGCTTCCGACACGACGACGACGTCGTGGCCGATCGCTTCGCGCATCGCGTGCCTGCCGTCGTCAGGCGATTTGAACACCAGCGCGCTGTGCGATAACAGCACGTCGAAGTTGCCGGCGCCGGCGACGATGAGCCGTTCGCGGAACGGGAGCGTGACGCTTCTGAACCGATCGACGGCCGCGACATCTCGGTCGGCGCGGACGACTGCGTCGAGCTCGGGGGAAATCGTCGCCTGCGAGTCGAGGTTGGACCGGCGCGCCGTGGCGATGTAGAGATCGGCCTGTAGGGTCTGATTCACCCAGTACACCACCGTCTCGCGGAAGCTGCCGATCATCACCGCGATCGCCACGAGCATCGCCAGGCTGACGGCCAACGCGGAGACCGATACCGACAGTCGAGGAATCGCGCTCGCCAGGTTGGCATGGGCCAAGCGGCTCTCGATGCCGAGCGCGCGCGCCAGGCTCCGACTGGAGCGGCTCAGGAGGATCAGCACGGAAGGCACCAGAAAGGCCTGACCGAACACAATCGCCAGCGCGGAGAGAAAGCCAAACACGGGAAGACCGTCAACCGCCGGAAGCGCGGCGAATACCAGCGCCATCGCGAGACACATGGCGGCGACCAGCAGGCTGGATCGACGCGGGCGTGTCGAGGCTGCGATTGTCTGCGACGAACGCAACGAGTCTACGGGGGCGATTCTCGACGCTTCCAGTGCCGGTGCTGCGGCCGCCGCGAGCGCCAGCGGCAGGCCGATGGCAAACGCTGCAATGGCTTGCCACCAGGCTAACGATGGCACCTGTGCCGCGTCGGCCACGTACAATGTGGTGACCGTCGATGACGTGAGAGAAACCGCGCCCCAGGCCAGGGCCCAGCCAAGCGGAACGCCCAGCGCGCAGCCGACGCCAGCCAATGCGCCGGCCTCACCGAGAAACAGTCCGAGCACGGTTGTCCGCGACGTGCCGAGCGCTCGAAGCGCGCCGATTTCCTGGCGACGAGCGATCACCGACGTAGCCACCGTGCTGTAGACGAGAAACAGCCCCACCAGGAGCGCGACCAGCGACAGCGCCCCGAGATTGAACTGAAACGCGGCGAGCATTTTCTCCACCTGTGAACCGCGCCGGGCTGGGCGCTGCACGGTCAGACCGGGCGGCAGACGCGCGCCGATTGTCTGTTCCGCCCGATCGAGAGCGGCCGGGTCGGCGAGGCGAAGGTCGACGCGATCGACGCGCCCGAGCCGGGCGAAGGCCAGTTGCGCCGCCGCGATATCGAGCAGAACGAAGTTGCCATCCATCACCTTTGCGGGTCCATCGTTGCGAAGGATGCCGCGAACGGTGAACCGCACGACGCTGTCGCCCATTGCGAGATCGAGACGGCTGCCGAGCGAGAGGCCGCGGCGTCGCGCGAACGCCTCGGTGATGATCGCGGCATCGGGCTCGATCAGGAGGTTCAGAACCTCCATCGATCGTCCGTTCCTGCCGGTCGCCGAGGTCTGGAGCAACCGGTATTCCCGGAACGGCTGATCCTTCAGGATGTCGATGCCGAGCACGCGGACCGCTTCCGCCCGGGCGCCGGGCCGAAGCGCCATCGCGTCGCCTTCGATGACCGGGCTGACGTCGCCCCATTCCCGCAACCAGCCGAGCGAAGCGAGTCTCCGCTCGTCGATGCCGACGCCGGCGCCGGTGATCTCGAGCGACGTCTTGCCGGCCATCGTGTCGAGCGCGGCCCGGAAGCCTTCGAGCGCACTCCGGTTGGCGATCTGAATCGCGAGCACGACGGCCACGCCGAGGGCGATGCCAAGAACGCTGAGACCCGTTCGGATTGGCTCGCGGGCAAGACGACGGACGATGAAGCTCTTAAAGAGCAGCACGCTGCCCTTCTCGAGCTCTCGCCCGCTCGAGTTCTCGATTTCTCTCGACCTCGACCTGCCCGTCGCGAAGCGACACGATGCGATCCGCGGCAGCGGCGATGTCGGGCGCATGGCTGGCCAGGAGCAATGTCACGCCCGACTCGCGATTCATCGACTGGAGCAGTTCGAGGACGCGGACGCCGTTGGCCGAATCGAGATTACCGGTCGGCTCGTCGGCCACGAGGAGGACTGGCCCATGCACGAGCGCGCGAGCGATGGCCGCTCGCTGCATTTCGCCGCCCGAGAGTTGCGGCGGCAGGTGATCGAGCCGGTGCGAGACCCCGACGCGCTCGGCGAGCGTGGCGGCGCGATTCAACGCGTCTCGAGACGAGGTCCCCGCCAGAAGCAACGGCAGGGCGATGTTCTCGGCCAGCGTCAGCGTCGGCAGCAGATTGAAGAACTGGAACACGAAACCGATCTTCGTCCGGCGCAGGCGGGTGAGCGCCTCCTCGGACATTGTCTCGAGCTGGTTGCCGTCGAGAGTCAGATGTCCGGACGAAGGGCGATCCATGGCGCCGCACAAGTGAAGCAGTGTCGACTTGCCACATCCGGAGGGTCCGACGATCGCGACGAACTCGCCGGCAGCGACGCTCAAGCTGACATCCGTCAGCGCCGCAACGCGCGACGCTCCGGTCGCATACGTCTTCCCAAGGTGCTCGGCAACGAGCAGGGACATCTAGAGAGTGTACGACGAAGCGACGTGTAAAAGGGCGCATGGCGATGCGCCCAGCGGGGTACGCCGAGACCGCGACTACACCGGTCGCGATTCGAGGATTTCGCGAATGCGCGAAACCAGGACCGTCGGCGTGAATGGCTTCTGCAGGAACGCCACGCCCGCATTGACCACGCCGCGGCGGACCATCGGGTGGTCGGTGTAGCCGGACATGTACAACACCTTCACCGCGGGCCGGCGCGCCAGGAGTTCCTGTGCGAGTTCCGGTCCGCCCATGCGCGGCATGACGACGTCGCTCAGAAGCAGGTCGAGCGGCCCCTCGTGGCGCTCGGCAATCTTCAACGCTTCCTCGCCATTCGACGCCTCGAGCACCGTGTATCCGTATTTCTCGAGTACTTCTTTGGTCAGGCTGCGAACACCATCCTCGTCTTCCGCGACGAGGATTGTCTCGGTGCCACGAAGGGCCAACGTTGAAGAGCTCATCGAATGTGGTCGGGTCTCAAGATATACAGTGCGCCGGGACACCGTCAATTCTATAGATCCGATACGGCTCAGTCTCGATCGAGGACGCTGACCGTTTCGATGTGGGCCGTGTTAGGGAACAGGTCGAACAGCTCCATTTGACGCAAGTGAAAGCCGCCGTTGGCCAGCGTCCGGACGTCGCGCGCGAGCGTCGCAACATCGCAGGAAACGTAGACGAGCCGGCTCGCGCGCGACTGGGCGAGCGCTATGGCAACGCCTTGCGAGAGGCCTGTCCGAGGTGGATCGACCAGTACGCTTTGCGCCGCCAATGACGACCTCGAGCTCAGAAACTGCTCCACTGGGGCCCCAACCACCGTAGCCGCGCCCGAGTAGGTGCGCGCATTCCCCCAGAGATCCTTCAGTGCGAGCCGGTCGCTTTCGACGAGCGTCACGGAGCCGCGACCGGAAGCGGCGTGGGCCAGTCCGAAGAGGCCCGAGCCCGCATAGAGATCGACAAGGTCGCCGTCCGGAACCTGCGCGCACACGCGGGCGACCAGCGTCCGCAGCAGATAGCGATTCCCCTGAAAGAATGCCCCGGCCTGGCGCGCAAACCTGACCTGGCGTGGCCCTCTGGGCGTCTCGACCTCGAGCACATCCCGAACTGACAGATCTCCCCGGCTCGCCAGCACCTGCCCTCGCCGCATGACCGTCGCTCCTGTGACGCCGTCATCAGTTAGCGCGGCCTCCCATCTGCCGTGCTCCTGATGCTCGGCCGAAAGCTCGAGTGCGATCGCCCGCTGCGTCGCGTCGATGTTCTCGCTGATATCGAGCGCCGTGGCATGGGCGACCCGGCCGTTCCGAAGCCCGTCCGAGATCCTCCGGATCACCTCGACGGTCGACTCGAGCAGTTGCCCGGTGGCGGCCGGATCGCACAGCGCATGCGTTGCCTCCCGATAGAACCCGAGCCGGCTGCCGTGCGTATGGAGCCGGGCGCGCATGCGATATCCCCGTTCCGGCGAGGCATGCGTCACGATCTCGTCGGGAAGCCGAAGATGCGCGATCCGGGTGAACGCGTCGCCGACGATCTCCTGTTTCAGTGTGAGCTGGCGCGGATAGTCGACGTGGGCAAGCACGTTCCCGCCGCATGTCGGGTCAGGCCCGGCCGGTCGGCGGTCCGGCGAGGCTGTTTGGACTTCGACCGTCGATCCGAACGCGACACCGCCCTTCACCCGGTCGATGCGGGTCTGCACGCGCTCGCCGGGAATAGCGCCTGCGACGAGCACGACGCGCCCTTCGTGGCGCGCCAGCATCCGGCCGCCCGCCGTCGCCTTTTCAATGGTCAGCGACAGTGTGTCGCCCAGGCGCATCAGTGCACCGCAAGTGTGGGAAGCCGTGCGCGCTCCCGGATCGCTCGATCGATGGCCGAGTCGATCGTCCGCCTCCATACCTCCGGCGGCATGCGCTCTTCGAACGGCTTCAGGTCCGCGACGGCCTCGCTCCTCAGCTCCGTCAGCGCAGAGTCGGGTGTGGCGTCACGGGCAGCCGTCAGCAGCCGCGCGTCGAGCTGTTCGAGGCGGTCGAGGATCGCCTGCCGCGCGTCGCCGCGCGCACTGCGCGAGGCACTCAGCAACCGATCGAGCTCGTCGACGACTTCGGAAACGACGGCGTGCGGCATCGGCGCTGCCACGCTGCCGCTTCGTATCGCCGTCAACCGCGCCAGGGATCGCTCGAGATGCGTCGCCAACGATTCACGCCGCTTGACGGGTGCGTCGTCGCCGGCGATCTCGGTGCGGCCGGCGGTGATCCCCACGGCTCGACGCCATTCATCGAACACGTCGAACACGTCAGCTTCGCAGAAGTCAATCCGGACTGGCCGCCGCCTCGGCCCCTTCGCGTAGTAGCGCTCGAAATAACGATCGATGCCCGCGAACACCACCTTGAGCGGTATCCCCGTCTCGGCCCAGCCGCGCACGCGATCGAACGAGGGACCGACGATGCGTACCAGATGCCCGTCGTTCTTGCGCGTGAGATAACTCTCGAGGTCGCGGCAGAACTCGTCTGCGTTCACAACCACGCGACCTCGCCGCCGAGGACGCGCTCGGTCGATCCGCCGGCGCGGACAAGGAGGGCGCCCTCCGCATCGATGCCGGCCGTGATGCCGCGCAGCCGAATGCCGTCGCGCGTCCATTCGATGGCCGCACCTGACCCGCCCACGGCCAGCTCGCGCCAGCGCGCAACGACCGCCGTCGTCTGTCCGGCCCGCAGCCGGCGGAGCCAGGTGAGAAAGCGTCCCAGCGTCGCAGCGAGGACGCGGCCGCGATCGACCTCCCGTCCGAGCTCGTCCTCGAGCGACGTGGCCCGGGCGCTGATCTCCGGAGGAAACGCCGAGCGTTGGACGTTGACGCCGAATCCCACGATCACATGCGACAACTGGGCGCCTTCGGAACGCGCTTCCGCGAGAATGCCACCCAGCTTCCTGGCGCCCCGGACCGTGCCCGATGGCGCGATCACGAGATCGTTCGGCCACTTGATGTTGACCGGCAGTCCCGACGCCGCGTGCAGCCCTTCCGAGATCGCCACGCCGGTCCCGAGCGTCAGCCATCGCTGCCAATCCGAAGCATTCTCGCCCCGGCGGGCATCGACGATGATCGATACGTAGAGGCCAGCGCCGGCCGGCGAATACCAGGTGTGGCCGCCGCGGCCACGGCCCGCGATCTGCTCGTCGGCAACGACGATCGTGCTGTCGGGATACCCGCGCTCCACGAGCGCGGACGCCAGATCGTTTGTCGATCCGACGACCGGGTAGTACACGAGCACAGCGCCCTCAGGGAGCACCCCGCCCGCGAGCATCGGCCCGAGGGCCGCGTCGAGATCGGGCGGAAGCGCCGCGGGGCGATCGATCTCGTTCATGACGCCGACGTGTGCACCTCGAACGAAATGTCCGCCGCGCGCACCGAATGCGTGAGCGCACCGACCGAAACGAAGTCGGCCCCGGTCGCCGCGAGCTCCTGAATACGGTCGAGGGTGACGCCGCCGGAGATCTCGGTTCTGGCGCGGCCGCCAATGCGCGTCACGGCCTCGCGAATCTCTCCCGTCGTCAGATTGTCGAGAAGGATGATGTCTGCTCCGGCCTCCGCCGCTGCTGCTGCCTCGTCGACCGTCTGAGCTTCAATCTCCACGGGAAGGGCCGGAGCCGCGCGGCGCGCTGCCAAAACAGCGGCAGAAATGCCTCCAGCCAGCCGCACGTGATTGTCCTTGATCAGAATCTGATCGTACAACCCAAACCGATGGTTCGTCCCTCCGCCGACCCGCACGGCATACTTCTCCAGTGCTCTCATCGCCGGCGTCGTCTTTCGAGTGTCCAGCACTGTTATGCGGCCGCCGGCGGCTTCCACGTAGCGACGGGTCTCGGTGGCAATGCCACACATCCGCTGGAGCAGATTCAGAGCCGTCCGCTCGGCAGTAAGGAGAACCGCGGCGGGGCCGACGATCCGCGCCAGCTCAGTGCCCATCGCAACGGAATCGCCGTCCGCCACCCTGCGATCGAATCGCAGCGTCGTCGTGCCGGCGACGGCCGCGAACACCGCGTGCGCGACGTCCAGGCCGGCGACGACGAGTGGAGACTTCGCCAGAAGGACACCGGTTCCCTGCGCTTTGTCGGGAACCGTCGCGTACGTCGTAACATCGCCGCTGCCAACGTCTTCCGCAATCGCGCGGGCAACGAGGTCTGCGTACGCGGCGGGGTCGAGCGGAGCGACGACCATCAGGACGTCGACGCCGCGCTGGAAGGCGCGTCGGGCGCTCGCAACCTGATCTCCACGCTGAACGTGTCGGCTTCTTCGGTGATGAGCTCCTCGACAAACCCGGAGGACCGTAGATCGGCTTCTGCGGTTCCGAGCGCCGCCAGGTGAACCCTGGTGTCACGCACGACCAGGCGCTCGACCGGTGTCGATAACTTCCGCTTCGCCTCCGACTTGGTCTTGCGGACCGTGCCGAGGACCAGCGCGGCGCGCTCCAGCGCCAGCGCCGCACCGTCATCGGCGCCACCGATCAGCTCGAGCACGTCGGCAGCGCGCGGCCATTGGGCGCGATGAACGGAGCCCTGCTGCCACCAGGACCAGACCTCCTCGGTCACGAACGGGAGGAACGGAGCGAACAGCCGCAGCAGCACCGACAGGCTGTCGAGGAGCGCCACGTTCGCGGAGGCCGCGGGCGCCGGCCCCTGCGCTCCGTAACGCCGCGATTTCACGAGCTCGAGGTAGTCGTCGCAGAACGACCAGAACCAGCGCTCGGTGCGCTCGAGGACAGTGGCGTACTGACAGTCGTCGAACTGCGCCGTGCTCTCCGACACCAGCCGGGCAAGGCTCGTCAGCATCGCGCGATCGACGGGCACCGTCACCGGCCCGCGCGGCTCGGTCTGCGTCAGCGCAAATCGCGATGCGTTCAACAGCTTCATCGCCAGGCGCCGCCCCACCTTCATCTGGCCGGGATCGAAGGCAGTATCCGTGCCCGGCCGGCCGTTGGCGGCCCAATACCGAACGCCATCGCTGCCGTGTTCCTGCAGCAGGTCCATCGGCGTGATGACGTTGCCCTTCGACTTCGACATCTTCTTGCGATCGGGATCGAGGATCCAGCCGGAGATCGTCGTTATCTTCCAGGGGAGCGAGTCGTGCTCGTAGTGCGCACGAGCGACGGTGTAGAACAGCCAGGTCCGGATGATCTCGTGCGACTGGGGCCGCAGATCCATCGGGAACACGCGCGCGAACAGATCGGGGTCGTCCACCCAGCCGCCGGCAATCTGAGGGGTGAGAGACGACGTCGCCCACGTGTCCATGACGTCGGGATCACCCGTGAATCCACCGGGAAGATCGCGTTGGCCCGGCTGATATCCCTTCGGCACATCCGTCGACGGATCGATAGGAAGCTCAGACTCCTCAGGCATGAGCGGCGAGTGGTACTGAATCGTGCCATTCGTGTCGATTGGATACCAGACCGGGAACGGCACGCCGAAGAAGCGCTGGCGGCTCACGCACCAGTCTCCGGTCAACCCTTCGACCCAGTTCTGATACCGCGACTGCATGAACGGCGGATACCAGGTGAGCTCGCGGCCCCTCGCAAGGAGTGCGTCGCGGTACTCGATCGTCTTGATGAACCACTGCCGGCTGGTGACGATCTCCAGCGGCCGATCGCCCTTTTCGTAGAACTTCACCGGGTGCGTGATCGGCCGGATGTCGCCGATCAGATCGCCGCTCGCCTGGAGCAGCTCCACGACCTTTGCGCGCGCCTTCTGAGGCGGCAGACCCGCCATCTGATCGTAGGCCGCCTGCGCCGCAGCAGCGGCTTCGGATTCCCACCCGGCGCTGCCCCACGTCACCGAGCGCAGCCGGCCGTCGTTCTGAATCACTGCGCGAACCGGAAGGTTCAGCTCGCGCCACCACGTCACGTCGGTGATGTCGCCGAACGTGCAAATCATCGCGATGCCGGTCCCCTTCTCGGGGTTCGCCAGCTGGTGCGCTTTCACCGGCACACGCGCCTTGAAGATGGGCGTGATCACTTCGGTTCCGACCAGCGACTGATACCGCGCATCGTCCGGATGCGCCACGAGCGCAACGCAGGCGGGAAGCAGTTCCGGCCTGGTGGTGTCGATCTCGACAGCCCCGCCGTCGGGTCGGGCGAACCGGATCTTGTGGTAAGCGCCCGGGACTTCGCGATCTTCGAGTTCCGCCTGCGCCACCGCTGTCCGGAAATCCACGTCCCACAGCGTCGGCGCTTCGAGCTGGTAGGCGATGCCGGCCTTCTTCAAGTGCAGGAACGCTCTCTGCGACACGCGCTGCGAACGCTTGCCGACGGTGGAGTACGTCATCCTCCAGTCGACCGACAGCCCGAGATGCTTCCACAGCTCTTCGAACGCCTTCTCGTCCTCGGCGGTGAGCCGCTCGCACAACTCGATGAAGTTGGGTCGCGACACAGAGATTGGGTGCTTCCCCGGCTTGTCCGGCGGAACGAACGCCGGGTCGTACGGCAACGAAGGATCGCAACGGACGCCGAAATAGTTCTGAACGCGGCGCTCGGTCGGTAGACCGTTGTCGTCCCATCCCATCGGATAGAAGACCGCGCGGCCGCGCATACGATGGTAGCGGGCCAGGATATCGGTGTGCGTGTACGAGAACACATGGCCGACATGCAACGACCCACTCACCGTCGGCGGTGGCGTGTCGATCGCGTAGACCTGCGCACGATCGGCCGACCGATCGAAGCGATAAGTGCCGTCCGCCTCCCAATGGGCCGACCACTTCTTCTCGAGCCCTTCGAGCGCCGGCTTCTCAGGCAGCGCGATCGCCTCACCGGGCGTCCCGATCACATCTTTCATAACCTTCAATAGTAACTGATGGCAGATCAGGTTCAGGGGTCAGGGAGCTGCGGTTCAGCGGATTCGGCATTCGAGAAACAGCTTCGGGATTGGCGTGACCGCTGATCCCTGCCCCTGATCCCTACTCCGCACCTGACTTGATGCGATTGATCTCCTCGCGCACGAGGCGCTCTGCGGTGCGCGAGACGATCTCCGTGGCGAGATCGCGGACGGCACGATCGCTCATCTGCTCGACGACTCGGCGGACGATGCGGTCTACCAGGGCGTCATCGTTCCGGTCGGATGCGGATGCGAGCGCCGAGGCAGGCAACTCCCCCTGCTCCACCGCGAGCAGCGTCGCGAATGTCTTCGCCAGCGCGGACTCGTGCGATGGCGGTGCGACTGCGGCATCAGCTTCGGACCCGTTCGAGCTCGCGTCCTCCACAGCCTTCGCCGCCGACGGAGACGCCGCCGACGCTGTCACTTGCGCATCCCCGACCGGCGTCGCGGGGTCGGATTCGGCTTCCGGCTTCTGAATCCCGGCCGGCGGCGCCACCGGCCGCGGGAACCGGGCGAGTTCCCGTGGTTCGAGCGGCACGTTCAGGGTCGCAAAAGCCTTATCAAGGCGTTCGAAATACTCGTCCACCGACGCGGATGTGGCTGGCGCCGACGACGTCGGCGGCGCGATGAGCCGAGGTCCCGCTGCCTCCGGCGCACCGGATGAAGCCGTGGCCTGTGGCGAGGGAATGGCCGAGCGGAGCAGGTCGCGGACACGCGCGACGAGTACCTGCGGCTCGAACGGTTTAGCCAGCACGGCCGCCGCGCCAACAGCGGACACCCGGGCGTCGTCCACGGGATCGAAGGCGCCGGTCAGCAGGATCACCGGCACGTGCTTCAATTCGGGATGGCCCTTCACGAACGCGGCCACCTCGAAGCCGTCCTTGATTGGCATGCCGATGTCGGCGAGAACGATGTCGAAACGCTCGTCGCCGAGGCGAGCAATGGCCTGCTCGCCGTCGCTGACCGGGACGACGTCGATCTCCTCGTCGGCAAAGGTGAGCTCGATCACCTTCTGAATCGTGATGCTGTCGTCGGCGAGCAGCAGGCGGTGGGCCACGTCTCAGGCCTCTTCCCGCGTGCGGACGTTGCCCTTGATGAAATCGACGATTTCCTGCATCGGTGTGCCCGGCAGGAAGATCCCCTTCACGCCGATCTCTTTCAGGCCGGGAATGTCGACATCGGGAATGATGCCGCCGATCACAACCAGCACGTCGTCGAGGCCCTGTGCTTTCAGCAGTTCCATCACACGAGGACAGATGTGGTTGTGCGCGCCGGAGAGAATCGAGAGCCCGATCACGTCGGCGTCCTCCTGGAGCGCCGCCGACACGATCTGCTCAGGCGTCTGGCGCAGGCCGGTGTAGATCACCTCCATGCCCGCATCGCGGAGGGCGCGGGCGATCACCTTGGCGCCCCGGTCGTGCCCGTCGAGGCCAGGCTTGGCAATGATCACGCGGATTTTTGACATATTCCCTGGGGGGCACGCACTGTGCCCCTGCTCGTTGCTGAGCTCGTCGCTCCCAGTTCGTCGCTCCAGCCCGTTGATCGCCGATCTGCGCTCGTTGCTCAGACGGAGGCCCGCTCCTCCCACTCCCCCCACACGTCCCGGAGCGCATCACACATCTCGCCGAGCGTGGCGTAGGCGCGCACCGCGTCGAGCATGGGCGGCATCAGGTTCCCAGTTCCCTGCGCCGTCGTGCGCAACCTGTCGAGCGCCCGCGACACCGCCTGCGCATCGCGACTCGCCTTGACTGCCGCCAGCCGCGCACTCTGCGCCTCCCCGACCTGTTCGTCGATATACAGGGTCCTGACGCCCTGGTCTTCCTCGACGTTGGCGTTGACGCCGACGATGATCTGTTCGCCGCCTTCGACCGCCTGTTGGAAGCGATACGCGCTGTCGGCAATTTCACGCTGTGGGAAGCCCTCTTCGATGGCCGCGACCATCCCGCCCATCGCGTCGATCCGGTCGAAGTAAGCCAAGGCCTCCCGCTCCAGGTCGTTGGTGAGCGCCTCGAGGAAATAGGATCCGCCGAGCGGATCGACCACGTCAGCGACGCCAGTCTCGTGCGCGATGATCTGCTGCGTCCGCAGCGCCAGGGTCGCCGCCTCCTCCGTCGGCAGCGCCAAAGCCTCGTCGAGCGAGTTCGTGTGCAGCGAGTTGGTCCCGCCCATGACCGCGGACATCGCCTGGAGAGCGGTACGCACGACGTTGTTGTACGGCTGCTGGGCCGTCAGCGATACGCCTGCGGTCTGCGTATGGAAGCGCAGCTTCCACGATCGCTCAGTCTTCGCATGAAAACGGTCGCGCATGATGTGCGCCCACAATCGGCGGGCGGCGCGATACTTCGCGATTTCCTCGAAGAAGTCGGAGTGCGCGTTGAAAAAGAACGAGAGACGCGGGGCGAAGTCGTCGACGTCGAGGCCGGCGTCAATGCCGGCACGCACGTACTCGATGCCGTCCGCAAGCGTGAACGCCAGTTCCTGTGCGGCGGTCGCGCCAGCCTCGCGGATGTGATACCCGCTTACCGAGATACTGTTCCACCGCGGGACTTGCTCGGCGCAGAAGGCGAACGTATCGGTAATCAGCCGTATCGACGGCCGCGGCGGATAGATGTATTCCTTCTGTGCGATGAACTCTTTGAGGATGTCGTTCTGAATCGTGCCCGAGAGCGAGGTCCACGGCGCGCCCTGCCGCTCGGCGACAACGAGATACATCGCGAAGATCATCGCTGCCGGCGAGTTGATGGTCATCGACGTGGTGACGTCGCCGAGCGGGATGCGATCGAACAACGTCTCCATGTCGGCGAGCGAGGCGATAGAGACGCCACACTTGCCGACTTCGCCAAGCGCCAGCGGGTGATCGGGATCGCGGCCCATCAGCGTCGGCAGGTCGAAGGCGACGCTCAGGCCGGTTCCGCCCGACTCGAGGAGGTGGCGATATCGCGCGTTTGTGGATTCCGGCGTCCCGAATCCCGCGAACTGGCGCATGGTCCAACGCTTGCCCGTATAGCCCGTCGCGTGAATGCCCCGGGTGTACGGATATGCGCCTGGATCGGCGAGATCGCGCGAGTACTCGAGCGTGGCGATGTTCTGCGGACGGTAGACCTGATCGATGGGCCGAAGCGAGATCGTCCGAAAGGTGCGGGCGCGCTCCGCAGCGGTCGGGTTCTCTGGGCGAGCGCCGATGGCCATGCGCGAGTTCAGTATACGCCACGTCCTCGGCCACATCACCGGCGGGAAGCCACATGAATTCAGATGTTTGCAGCATGCGCGGCCGGCTTGACGCGCCCGCGTGCGCGGCAGTAGGCTCAATCGTTTGGCCTGAGGCATGAAGCGGCGCCGGCAAACGGCCTCGCGCCTGAGACGGGCTAGGGACCATCAAGGACAGACGCTCATGGCGGCACACGGACCCCTCTTCGGCGCGATGCTTCAGGAATTCGACAGCGCCGCGCGCATCCTGAATCTCGAGCCCGGTATCTGGCGCATGCTTACCCAGCCGAAGCGGCAGATCACAGTGGCGTGTCCGGTCGCGATGGACAACGGTGAAATCGAGGTCTTCACGGGCTATCGCGTGCAATACAACATCAGCCTCGGGCCTGCCAAGGGCGGAATTCGCTATCACCCCGACGTCACGCTCGACGAAGTCACGGCGCTGGCAGCCTGGATGACGTGGAAGTGCGCCGTGTCGCAGATTCCTTTCGGCGGCGGCAAGGGCGGGATCATCTGCGACCCGACCCGGATGTCACGTCGCGAGCTCGAGGCCCTCACCCGCCGCTACATTGCCGAAATCATCGACTCGATCGGCCCGGACAAGGACGTACCCGCGCCAGACGTGAACACCAACGAGCAGGTGATGGCGTGGATCATGGACACCTACTCGATGCACGTCGGCCGCACCGAGACGGCCATCGTCACGGGCAAGCCTGTCGTCCTCGGCGGTTCGCAGGGACGGCGCGAGGCGACCGGTCGCGGCGTGATGATCTGCACGCGCGAAACCGCACGTCACCTCGAGATGGACCTGCGCGGCGCGACGGTGGCGGTGCAGGGCTTCGGCAACGTCGGATCCGTCTCAGCCGATCTGCTCTCGAAGCTCGCGGCGCGCATCGTCGCCGTCACCGATTGGAAGGGCGGTGTCTACAACAAGGCCTACTTGGATGTCCCGAGGCTCATGGACTGGGTCAAACAGCACAAGACCGTCGAGGGTTTTCCAGACGCCGAGCCCCTCACGAATGAGGAGCTTTTTGCCCTCGACGTCGACTTCTTGATTCCAGCGGCGCTCGAGAACCAGATCACGATCGAGAACGCGAGCGACGTCAAGGCCAAGGCGATCGTCGAGGGGGCGAACGGGCCGACGACGCCGGAGGCGCATCAGATCCTGCACGGTAAGGGTATCTTCGTCGTCCCGGACATTCTCGCGAACAGCGGCGGCGTGACCGGTTCGTACTTCGAATGGGTCCAGAACAGGCACGGCTATTACTGGAGCGAGGCGGAAGTGAACCGGCAGCTCGAGGAGAAGATGGTCGAGGCGTACAACGCCGTGCTGAAGATGTCGCTGAAGCACAAGACCGACATGCGCACGGCGGCGTACATCGTCGCCATCGACCGCGTCGCAACGGTTACGCGACTACGCGGCATGTACGCCTAGCTCTGCGACTGTTGTGGAGGCGGGGCTTCAGCCCCGCCGAGACGCGCGGATCGGCAGATCGGCGGCCCTGAAGGGCGCCTCCACATATCCCGTGTCTATGCAGTCAGGAGCGCGTCCTCGTCTGCCTTCGGCGCGACGAAGACCTGTGTGCCTGGACGGAGTCCCAATGCGCGATACCGTTCCTGCGACAGGTCGACGCGCACGACGTCTCCCCACTCGCTTTCCAGCTCCACCCGCACGACCGGACCGGCCGGATTCACCATCAGCACCGCGGCGCGGAACTGACGCGAATCGGTCCACCCCAGGCTGATATCGAGCAGGTGCGGACGGATGAAAACGGTTCGCGCATTCGCCGCACGCGCGCCCGAGGCGCCCTCGGATGACGGAGCGCTCAGATAGACGCGACCGCCTTCCGTCCGGCAGTGGAACAGATTCACGTCGCCCAGGAACTGGCAGACGAAGGCCGTTTCGGGATTGTGATACACGGCCTCCGGCGTTCCCTCCTGCTCCAGTCGCCCCTGGTTCATGATGACGACCCGATCGGAGAGCTCCAGTGCTTCTTCCTGGTCGTGGGTGACGAACAACGTCGTCACATGCAGCCGCTCGTGCAGGGCACGGAGCCAGCGCCGCAGATCCTTCCTGACGCGGGCGTCCAGCGCGCCAAATGGCTCGTCGAGCAGCAGGATTTTCGGCTCGACGGCCAGGGCGCGCGCAAGGGCAACCCGCTGCCGCTGCCCGCCCGAGAGCTGCGCCGGATAGCGATCGGCCAGCGCATCGAGCTGCACCAGCTGCAGCAGCTCGTGGACCCGCCCGCGAATCGCCTCTTTTGAGGGCCGGACCTTCGCCGGCTGCACGCGCAGCCCGAACGCCACGTTCTCGAAGACCGACAAGTGTCGGAAGAGCGCGTAGTGCTGGAAGACGAAGCCGACGCCGCGCTCGGCGGCGCGGCGATGCGTCACGTCGACGCCGGCCAGCAGAATCGTCCCGCGATCCGGACTCTCGAGTCCGCCGATCATGCGCAGCAAGGTTGTCTTCCCGGACCCCGACGGCCCGAGCAGTCCTACCAGCTCGCCCGACGCCACATCGAGGCTGACGTCGTCTACGGCTGCATACGCGCCAAAACGCTTCGAGACGTGCTGAACCTGGATGCTCATCTCGGGTGTGCCATCCTCAACTCGACCGCGCGCTTTGCCGCCAGGCTGACGAGCGCGAACAGGGCCAGGATTGACGAGACGGCGAACGCCGCCACGAACTGGTACTCGTTGTACAGGATCTCGACGTGAAGGGGCGCCGTGTTGGTCTGGCCGCGGATGTGGCCTGAGACGACGGACACGGCGCCGAACTCGCCGACCGCCCGCGCTGTAAGCAGCACAACACCGTGCATCAACCCCCACGAAATCTGCGGCAGGGTGATACGCCGGAACATCTGCCAGCCGCTGGCGCCCAGCGCCAGCGCGGCTTCCTCGGCCTCGGCCCCCTGCTCCTGCATCATCGGGATCAACTCGCGCGCCACGAAGGGAAAGGTGACGAACGCGGTCGCCAGCACAATCCCAGGAATCGCAAAAATGATCTTGACGTCGTGATCCGCGAGCCAGGCGCCGAAAAAGCCCTGCGCCCCGAACAGCAGCACGAACACCAGACCCGAGATCACCGGCGAAACCGCGAACGGCAGATCGATCAAGGTGATCAGCAGCTCGCGTCCCGGGAACTTGAACCGCGCAATCGCCCAGGCCGCGGCCACGCCGAAGATCACGTTCATCGGCACGGCGATCAGCACGACGATCAACGTGAGCCGAAGCGCGCGCAGGGCTTCGGGCTCGCTGACGGCCAGCCAGTACGCGCGGGCTCCCTGCTCCAGCGCCTGCGCGAACACCGCGATGAGCGGTAGCACCAGGAAGAGCAGCAGGAAGGCCAGCGCTGCACCGGTCAGGCTCCAGCGCACGACTCGGGGGCCCATTACACCGCCTCCTCGAGCGCGCCGTTCCGCCGCCGCAGCCACGCCTGACTCAGGTTGATAGTGAACAGCATCACGAATGACAGCACGAGCATGACGGTAGCCAGTGCCGTCGCGCCGCGATAGTCGGTACTGTTCGAGCTTCGTCATGATGAGGAGCGTCGTCATTTCCGTCTTGAGCGGCAGATTCCCCGAGATGAACACGATCGACCCGTACTCGCCGAGTGCCCGCGCAAAGGCGAGTGCGGTGCCGGTGACGAGCGCCGGAAGCACGGTTGGAAGGATGATCCGCCGGAACGTCTGCCCGCGGGTCGCGCCCAGGCTCGCGGCGGCGTCTTCGACCTCGTTCTCCAAGTCCTGCAGCACCGGCTGCACCGTGCGGACGACGAACGGCAGTCCGATGAACGTCAGCGCGATGACGATGCCGAGCGGCGTGAACGCCGCCTTGATGCCGACCTTCGCCAAAAGCGATCCAATCCAGCCATTCTGGGCGTAGAGCGACGTCAACGCGATGCCCGCCACGGCTGTCGGGAGCGCCAGCGGCAGATCGATCAACGCGTCGGCAATCCGTCGGCCCGGGAACTCGTAGCGCACGAGCACCCAGGCCGACAGCATCCCGAACACCGCGTTGATCAACGCGGCGATGCCTGATGCACCAATCGTCAACCAGTACGACCACAGCGCGCGGGGGCTCGTGACGGTATTCCAGTACTGCTCCCACGATAGCCCGGCGCTTTTGATGAACACACCGGACAGCGGGATGAGCACCAGCAGGCTGAGGTACATGAGCGTGAACCCCAGCGCCAGCCGAAACCCGGGTAGTACGCGCACGGCCATCAAGCTGCTCCTACGATCCCGGCTCGTAAATCCTGTCGAAGATGCCGCCGTCGACGAAATGCGTCTGCTGCGCCTTGGTCCAGCCGCCAAACGCCTCGTCGATGGTGAAGAGCGTGATCTTCGGAAACTTTGCCGAGTACTTCGCGAGCACGTCCGGCTGCCGCGGACGATAGTCGTGCTTCGCAGCGATCTCCTGCCCCTCCGGCGAATAGAGGAACTGAAGATACGCCTCCGCCATCTTTCTCGTGCCGCGACGGTCGACAACCTTGTCGACGATGGTGACCGGCGGCTCAGCGAGGATGCTCAGGGATGGCACCACAATCTCGAACTGACGCTGTCCGAGCTTCTCGGTGGCGAGAAGCGCTTCGTTCTCCCAGGCAATCAACACATCGCCAATCCCGCGCTGCACGAACGTCGTGGTCGAGCCTCGGGCGCCGGAATCGAGCACCGGCACGTTCTTGTAGACCCGCGTGACGAACTCCTGCGCCTTCTGGTCGCTCCCCCACTTGCGCTTGCCGTATTCCCAGGCGGCCAGGTAGTTCCACCGCGCGCCGCCCGACGTCTTCGGGTTCGGCGTAACGACGGAGATGCCGGGTTTCCCGAGATCGTCCCAGTCCTTGATGTGCTTCGGATTGCCCTTCCGAACCAGCAGCACGATCGTGGACGTGTAGGGCGTCGAGTTGTTCGGCAGGCGCCTCTGCCAATCGGCCGGGATTAGCTTCCCCACCTTGTTCAGCGCATCGACGTCGTAGGCCAGCGCGAGCGTGACGACATCGGCCTCGAGGCCGTCGATGACGGCCCGTGCCTGCTTGCCCGAGCCGCCGTGCGACTGGTTGATCGTCACCGCCTGGCCGGTCCTCGCTTGCCATGCCTTGGCAAATGCTGCGTTGAGGTCCTGATAGAGCTCGCGGGTGGGATCGTACGAAACGTTCAGCAACGTCGTGGGCTTCGACTGTGCGGTGACGCCACGGCTTGCCGCGACCATCAGGCCGACGATCGCCGCGACGGCGAGCCCCAACGCGATAAGAAGTCGACTCAGTTTCATCATCGCCGTCCTCAGAACGCAAACTGCAGCCGGGTGAACACGCCGCGCTCGGTCGGGCGGTCAACACCATCAGGCGCGCCGCCGTCGAACAGGTTGGTCTCGAACTCCGCGGTGATCTTCACCATCCGGTTCAGATACCAGTTCACGCCGCCAACGACATCGTCCACACGACGAGCTGATGCCGCCGGATTGGCAAACACCCGGAACACGTCGTCATCCACCTCGAACTTGCCGTAGCGGCCGATTAACTCGAAGGCCCCCCACCCAGTGCCGCCGGTCGCCCGCTCGAAGCTGCGTCGCGGCGTGACGCCGCGGTACGACGCATCCTCGCCTGTCAGCACGTAGCTCCCCTCGAGCTGCCAGGCCTGTGCCGTGTTGTCGCCCGTGACGACGCCGCGTCGAAGCTTCTGGTTGCTGACGTAGTACTCGGTCAGGAGTCCAACCGATCCGCGGTAGAAGTACGCTTGCGGACCGACTCGCCAGTGAGTGCCGTTCGCGATCGTCGTGCCCTCTGGCGTCAGGTCGGAGCGATACCGGAAGAACGTCTGTTGCGCGGCCGTGCGGTAGGTCGGCAGGTCGGGCGCCGTCACGCTCCCGCGCTGGCTGCCGCTGCTGACCGCAAAGCCAACGCCGAGCTGCTTCCAGGTATCGCTCTGCGCCTTGCGGAATGGATGCGCGAACAGGCGCGCGACCACGTCCTTCCCGCTGCGGTCGTCCACGTCGGCGCTGCCGCCATCCACGACGCCGTTGAACACGCCGACCTGATAGGTGAGGCGCTCACCATAGAGATCGCCGAAGGCCATGACGCCAAGGTCACGGTTCGGCGCAATCAACGTCGGCGTGCCGCGCTCGATGAACGTCATCTCCGTCGCCGACTGTAGACGTGAGAGGCCGAACGGCGCCTTGTACTTGCCGGCACGAACGCGGAACCACGACGCGAACTTCGCATCGGCATACGCGTCCTGCAGGACCGTCGTTCCGCCGCCGAAGTCGGGCATCAACTTGAAGTCGAAGATCTTGAACGCGGTGGCCTCGATCACCGGGCGCACCCGCCGCATGACGAACGTGCTCGGCCCGCTGGTCGCGTCGGTATCGCCAACGAACCGCCCATCCGACTGGATGTAGCCGCGGAACCGGATCTGAAAGTTTCCGTCGCTGGAGCGTAGGGAGTACCCCTGCTGGCCGCTCACCGTCACCGAGGGCGCGGTCTTGGCCTTCTCGGCCGCCAGGTCGCGCTCGATCTCCAGCTTGCGCTCGAGGATACGCAGCTGTTGATCCAGCTCGCTGATCCGTTCCGTCAGCGCCTCGAGCACGGCACGCGCTTCGGCCGCAGCCTCCGCGGTGGACGGCGGACTCGATTTCAGCGTCGTCAGCAGCTGCTGCAGCGTTGCCGCCCGCGCCGCCGGATCGTCGGGCGCCGCGTCCTGCGCCCGCGCCACCGGCGGTCCGATGAGACTTCCCACTACCACTCCTGCTCCGATCGTTCGGAGAGTCTTCGTGCGCATGATTGCGTCCTTCGCATGAGAACCCTCCGGTTGTCCGGTCGGATTGAAACGCTATTTGCCGTTGTCGAACCGCACCTTCTCGGTGCGAATCACCTGCACAACTTTCGAATCGTGAATGACGATCTCGACCGATCCGAACCGGATCGCTCGCACCGCGTCCAGAATCTGCTGCTCCGGAACGGCGGTGACGGCCGTGGCCGTGTACTACGCGCTGCACTCGCCATCCTGCACCTCCGGATTGAAGGCCGCGAGCTCGCCGAGGTCGATGAAGTCTTCCGGCGTCGCGTCGGCGAGCGCCAGCGGCTCCAAATCGACCAGCACTTCCTTGACGTCGTCCAGCGCCGCGCGCTGAAAGAACGCCATCGCCGATTCCCCGTCCGTGCGCTGGCGCTCATACAAGCCCACGAGGCGCTCGACTGCCACCGGCGCGCGCCGCGCCGGGATCTTTGCCGCCAACCGTCCGAACTGGGCGCCGTCCGCGGTCGGACCACCGCCGACGTAGCACGAAGTACTGCGGCACTGGCCGGCCGTCGAGCTTTCGAATGCTGCCCTGAAAGCCGATGCCCGCGATGTGATGCTGCCCGCAGCCGTTCGGACAGCCGCTCATCTTGATCCGCAGCCCCGGCACCGCGTTGACCAGATCGGGGCGCTCGTGCAACGCATCGCTCAAGAGCCGACCGAGCCCGCGCGATTGCGTCACCGCCAGCTTGCAGGACTCGGCCCCGGGACAACTGGTGACGTTCGCGACCGACTGGCCATCCGGAACCGCCAGTCCGGCGGCCGCCAGCCGATCGTGCAGCGACCTCAGGTCCGCGACGCGAATCCACCGCAGAAGGAGATCCTGATCTGCGGTCACGCGAATCATGCCGTCGCCGAATGCGGTCGCCAGATCGGCGACGACGCGAAGCTGACCCGAGGTGATATCGCCAAGCGGCAGGGTGACGATGACGAACGCGTAGCCGGATTGGCGCTGCTTCTTGACGTTTGCCCGCTCCCACGCCAGGTACTCGGCGGACGCCACCGCGAGATCGCGCTTCACGACAGGATGGATTCCGGGGCCGTGCGTCGGCTCGGCCACGCGGCGCGCGACAGTGAGCACATCGTCGGGGGCCGGCCGCGCCCAGTCGGGGGCCACCTCCGACGGCGGATGCTCGGGATCGAACGGCAGCGTTGCCCCGCCTTCTACGAGAAAACCTGCCAGCTCTTTTTCGAACTCCGTGCGAAATCCCTCCCAGCCCAGCGACTTGACCAGGAACTTCATGCGGTTCCGCGCCTTGTGCTGATAGTCGCCGAGGCGATGGAACACACGCACGATGGCTTCCGAGACGTTCAGCATCTCGGACGCGGGGAGAAAGTCGTAAAGCACGAATCCGGAGCGGCACATGGTGGCGGTACCACCGGCAACCGTGACGCGGAAGCCTCGGACGGGCCGCCCATCTTCGTCCTCGTGAATGGCGGCGCGCCACCCGATATCGTGAATCCCTGTGTAGGCGTGATCCTCGGGACACCCCTCGAACGCAATCTTGAATTTGCGCGGCAGCGTCGAGCTGAGGGGATGCCTGAGGAAGTAGCGCGTCAGCGCCTCCGAGTACGGCGTCACGTCGAACACTTCGTCTGCGGCGACGCCGCTGAACGGGCACGCAGTAATGTTCCGCACCGAGTTGCCGCAGGCTTCACGCGTCGTCAGACCAGCCGCGGCCAGCTGGCGCATGGCCGGCTCGACATCGTGCAGCTGGATGAAATGCAGCTGTACGTTCTGCCGCGTGGTGATATGGCCGAAGCCGCGCGAATGCGTGGCAGCCACATCCGCGATGGCGTAGATCTGCTCACGCGTCAGGATTCCCTGCGGGATCTTGATCCGCAGCATCGAGGCGTCGTCGGTCTGACGCTGGCCATAAGTGCCGCGCACCAGCCGGAACGCGCGCCACTGATCGGCAGTGATCTCGCCGCGCTCGAACTTGTCGAGCGTGCTGGCGAACTCGTCGACTTCGGACTCGTTCGCAAAGCTCAATCGCGCCCGGCCAAACGTCGTCACGTCATTGATGGAAGACATGTGATTACCCTCGCCCCTGTCGTTCGTGGTCGACGGTTTCGGCTGAAGTCGATAACGCCACGGCGCCGCCGATGAGCGGCGCCAGCGCCACGACCTGGCCGACGACCAGCGTCCCGGGCAGGTCTTCGTGAACCGGTGCGACGGCGAGCGCGTCGAGACGGCCGGACCAGGCCTGTGCGGCGCGCTGGCCCGCGCCGAAGACGATCGCCGCCGGCGTCGCTGGCGACCAGCCGGCAGCCTGAAGACGTGCGGCAACCGCACCGCGCGTGCCCACACCCATCAGCACGACCACGGTCGCAGAGTTCGGCGCCACGCTGTCGAGGAGCGGGGCGTACGCCGATTCGTCGTGCCCCGACACCACGACGAACCCGGTCGAGATCCCGCGATGCGTCAGCGGGATGCCGGCAAGCGCCGGCGCCGCCAGGGCCGATGACACACCGGGTACGACCTCGACCTGAATGCCCGCAGCCCTCAATGCCAGTGCCTCTTCACCGCCCCTGCCGAACACGAACGGGTCGCCCCCCTTCAGTCGGACCACGCGTTGTCCTCGCGCTGCGGCGCGGATCATCAGGCGGTGGATCGACTCCTGAGTCATCGCATGGCGACCCGCGCGCTTGCCGACGTAGAAGCGACGGGCTCGTCCGGCGATGTCGACGATCGCGAGCGGCACCAGTGCGTCGTAGAGCACCAGATCGGCCCGGCGCAGCAGCTGAAGAGCCCGCCGAGTCAGCAGGCCAGGGTCACCGGGTCCGGCACCCACGAGTGCAACGCGTGCGTTCACGCCGTGACCTCCTGTTCGCTTGAGCGCGGTCCCGACTTCGCGCTTTGAGCCAGGTCGAGGTCTTGCCGTGACACGTTGTGCGGAGGCGGACGGTGCGCCCCCACCCGCCTGGCGTCATAGAGCCGATTGATGGCTTCGAGAAGGAGTGGCCGGCGGTCCTCCATCGGTACGCCAAGCCGCTTCCAGGTCTCACGCTCGCGCCGCGAGACGTCGAGCCATGCCTCGAGATCGTCCGGCAGTAACGTCTCGAGCCCTTCGCGAAGGAGTCCTGCCAACGCCGGAGCGCAACCATCAGTCGAAATCGCCACCGTCACGCCATGCTTGCGCACGATGCCGCCCAGATACGCGGTGGCGTTCGGCGGATCGTCCACCGCATTCACAAACAGCTGACGCGCCTCTGCGGCGTCCCGCACCGCCTGGTTCACGATCGGTGGCGCCGCGGCCACAACAAACCACGCACCGTCGAGATCGTTCGGCTCGAACGCCCGGCGTTCTATCTCGACGGGCGCGCTTTCTATCGCGGACACGACGTCCGGCGCGACAACCGTGACCCGGGCTCCGGCCGTCAGGAGTCCGTCGATCTTCGACGCGGCGACCGGACCAGCGCCGACCACGACGACCTTGCGGCCGGCGAGCTTGAGGAACGCCGGGAACAGCGCCATGCTCACGAGCGGCCCGCCCCCACCCCTGCGCCCGCCTCGGCCCGGCCACTCGGTTCGCGAGATTCGGCAAGGTTCACGCGAAGGCTCGAACGATCGACAAGGCCGCGTTCGGCCAGCGTCTTCAGGATGCGATCGAGGCTCTCCTGGACGGTTTCGTTGTCACTGCGTACCACCACATCCGGGTTCGGCGGGGGCTCGTACGGATCGGACACGCCGGTGAAGTTGCCGATTTCTCCCGCGAGGGCTTTCTTGTAAAGACCCTTCACATCCCGAGCGGTGAGTGCCTCGATCGTGGCGTGCACGTGAACCTCGACAAACGCCACCCCGTCCTGCTCAGCGGCCTTCCGCACTTCGGCACGCGTATCTGCGTACGGCGAGATCGCGGCGCCAATCGCGATCGCACCGTTCCGCGCCAGCAGACGCGCGACGAACCCGATGCGACGGATGTTGGTGTCCCGATCCTCCTTCGAGAATCCGAGCCCTTTCGATAGATGCGTCCGGACTTCGTCGCCGTCGAGAATCTCGATCGGCCGCTTGCCGTCGAGTCGATTTCGAAGCGCTTCGGCCAACGTGCTCTTCCCTGCGCCCGACAGGCCGGTGAACCAGATGATGAAGCCGCGGTCCTTCGACTGATTGTTGCCAGGCTGCGGCCCCGCGGGCGGTGCCGCGTCGCCGGTCACCGTGATGTAGTGGGTGCGCAGGACCTCGGCGACTTCCGGCCGTGTGAACTCTTCGGGGAGGTGTCCGCCGGAGCGCAGGATTTCGCGAACCTTCGTTCCCGACAGGTCGAGGCGCTCGGCAGGCCCGTGGGGGCAGCTCTTCGACGATGCGAGCGTGCCGCAGGCGCGGCAGTAGAACGTCGGATCCAGGCGGAGCGGCTTCACGCTCAAATCGCCCGGCTCGAACTGATCGAAGATGCGCTGCGCCGCAAGGGGCTCGTAGTACTTCCCGACGCCGGCATGATCGCGTCCGACGATGATCTGGTTGATGCCGTAGTTCTTGCGCGCGATGGCGTGGAAGACGGCTTCGCGCGGGCCCGCGTAGCGCATCGCTGCCGGAAACGCCGCGAGGATGGTGCGGTCCTTCGGATAGGACTTGTCGACCAGTACGCGATACGCCTGGAAGCGCACTGAGGCCGGCACGTCGTCCTGCTTCGTCTCGCCGACAAGCGGATGAATGACCAAACCGTCGCTGACTTCGAGCGCGATCTTCGTCAGATGCTCGTGCGCCCGGTGAATGGGATTGCGAGTCTGGAATCCCGCGACGGTTTTCCACCCGAGCTCGTTGATGCGCGCGCGCAGTTCGCGCGGCGAGAGCCGGTACTCCAGGAACGGACGATCGTCGCCGAGGGGCAGCACTCGTACGGGGCCGCCCACGAGCGTGCGCGGCCGAGACAGCAGATACGCGACCCCAGGGTGCGCCGCATCGTCGGTGCCGTACACCGCGCGCGACTCGGCATTCGGGTCGCGCGTGAACACGTCGGTCACCGTGATCGTTCCCCACACGCGACCGTTGCCATCGGCGAGCGCTCTTTCGTCGCCGGGCGCCACCTTGGCGTCTTCCGGCACGGCCAGCGTGAACGGCAGCGGCCAGACGATGCCATTCGCCAGACGGAGCCGATCGAGGACCGACTGGTAGTCGCGGGAATCCAGGAAGCCGGTGAGGGGACTGGCAGCGCCAGTCGCCATCAGCTCGAGATCCGCGAGCTCGCGGGCATCGAGGACCAGAGTTGGAAGCGTTGCCGCGTGTGCGGTGAACGCTTTGGCGTCAGCGTCCGGTACGAGACGGTCGACGAGGACGCCGCCGTGCGGGTCGACGAGAGACGAGGCACTCACGATCGTTGCTGCTCCTTCGGGTCATGGGACCGGGGTCACGCGGATCTTGAGATCCACGGGTTGCACCTCCACGTGCAGGCCACACTCGTTCCTCTGGTGGCCCCGCCAGCGGCCGGCGCGCGGGTCCTCGCCCGCGGCCACTGGCGTCGTGCACGGCTGGCACCCGATGCTCGGGTAGCCGGCGTCATGGAGGGGGTTGTACTGCACGCCGTTGGCGTGCAGAAACCGCCAGACGTCCTTGTTCGTCCAGCGAACGAGCGGGTTCACCTTGATGAGCCCATACTTCGTGTCGTGCTCGGCTACCGGCGCCGTCGCCCGATCGGGCGTCTGATCGCGCCGAATCGCGGTGATCCAGACGTCCACGTCCTTCAGCGCCGCGCGCAGCGGCTCGACCTTGCGCAGCCGGCAGCACTCATCCGGTTGACGCTCCCAAAGCGCTGGACCGAAGGTCGCCGCCTGCTCGCCAATCGTCTGCAGCGGACGGACGGCGCGAATGGTGATGCCGTAGGTCTCCTGAAGGGCGCGCCAGAGAGCGTACGTCTCGGGGAAGAGGACGCCGGTTTCGAGCGTGAAGATGTCGATCGGCAGCCGCGCGGACGCAATGAGGTGAATCAGGACGCATCCTTCGGCGCCGAATCCCGTGCCAAACGCGACGCGGGGACCGACGTTGGTCGCCCACGACAGTATTTGCTCGGGACTCCAATCCTCCATTTCGACCGATCGTTCGCGTACTTCGGCGGCTGTCACCGCTCCCGTCTCCTTCTCCCTAGTGGCGCGATTGCTGTCGGGCCCTGCTGCATCCTTCAACGCAAAACAAAAAAGCCCGGAAGGTATGGTGTCCCTCCGGGCCTTCGCGTAATCGGTGTGCTTGTCGTCTTAGTCGATGTCTGCCGTACGACGACGCGGATCCGCTGCCCGGGGGCCCTCGCGGGCCTCACAACAACAGCAACAGCACATGGCAACCGTCCGCACGTCGATCATGATGACTACCAGCCCACAGTAGGCCAGGCCCACCGGTTCTGTCAAATCAACCCTGCCAGGCGATAAGAGGTCAGCTCGGAAACTGATGACCGACGCACGCGGCGTGGGTGGGGTACGCTCCGGCATGCTTCCGCCCCTGCCGGCCAGTAATCCCACACCACTCTACCGCCTGCGCGACAGTCTCTACGCCGCGGATCTACTGACGGCCGCGCTGGTCGAGCTCGACCTTTTCACCTACCTGGCGTCGGGGTCAATCGCGTTCGAGACCCTCTGCAGTTCCCTCAATCTCGCGCCTCGGCCGGCTGACGTCGCAGTCACTCTGTTTGCCGCGATGGGTCTCGTCAGAAAGCGTGACGAGACGCTGGAGCTGACCGATCTGGCGCGCGACCATCTGGTGCGCACATCGCCGTTCTTTTTGGGACCGTACTACGCCTCATTCCGAAACCGTCCGCTCGTCCGCAGCTTCGTCGAGGTGCTGCGCACGGGCAGTCCTGCAAGCTGGTCCGCATCGTCAGCGCAGCAAGAATGGGTTACGGCCATGCTCGATCCGGTGTTCGCCGCGCAATTCACTGGCGCAATGGACTCGCGGGGCCTCTTCCTCGGCCCTGCTGTTGCCAATGCCATCGATCTCGCAGATCGCAGTGCGGTCCTCGACGTGGCCGGCGGATCGGGGATCTACGCCTGCTGTCTCACGGATCGATACCCGCGACTTCGAGCCACCGTCCTCGAACGTCCGCCTGTCGACCAGGTCGCGGCCGACGCCATCGCCGCTCGCGGCTTCGCCGGCCGTGTCGACGTCCACGCTGCGGACATGTTCGAAGGCCCGTGGCCCGGCGGGCACGATGTCCACCTCTTCTCGAACGTCTTGCACGACTGGGATGTCCCATTGCTCTCGAGGCTGCTGGAACGTTCGGCGGAGGCGTTGACGCCAGGTGGTCTGGTGATCGTCCACGACGCGCATCTCAATGCCGACAAGACGGGCCCGTTGCCGGTCGCAGAGGTACTCGGCCCTCCTGATGCACTCGACCGAAGGCCGCTGCTATGGGGTCTCCGAGATGCGACAGTTCCTCGTCACCGCTGGGTTCGACGACGTGCGAGTCGTGCCGACTGTGGCCGATCGCAGCGTCGTGACCGCAACGAGGCAGTGATGCGCCGGCGCGGTGCCCGTGGTTCCCCGTTGGCACGAAGTCCGGTCGCGCCTACGATGTGTGAGGAGAAGAGTCGTGCTCAGCCGGCGGCAGTTCCTCGCGTCGCTCGCCGCATCGGTGACTTTACGTCCCGCGCTCGGGTCAGGAGCGTCCACCGCTCAGCAGTGCGGCACGCCACCCGATCAGCCGTGGAGTTACTCGCAGGCACACACGCTGGCAGTCGGGACGAACACGTGCGTCCCGGAGCTCCCGCCACCCAGGCTTCCCTGGACGCCGCCAACGCTACCGGCATTCGACGCCGCGGCGGTGGGCGCGACGCTGCGCCAGCGATTCCCTGCCGTCCGTCAGCATTTCGTTTTCGAGTACTACCCCTGGTACGGCACCAACCCGTGGCGCCACTGGAACCAGTGGCAACGCGTACCGCCCTTCGACATCGCGGCCAGCTCCGTTCCCCGGCTCGGTCCCTACGATTCGGCTGACGCCGTCGTGATCGCGCAACACGCGCGCTGGATGGTGGAAGCCGGTGTGGGCGCGATCAATTTGAGCTGGTGGGGACGGGGCAGCTTCGAGGATCAACGCGTCCCCATCGTCATGGACGTGATGCGGGACCACGGCCTCAAGGTGACGTTCCACCTCGAGCCCTACAGCCAGCAACGCCCCGAGCAGTACGCCCCCGACATTCACTACCTCCTGACCGAGTACGGCGAGAAGCGGCACTGGGACTGCTTCCTGATGCTCTATGACGCCGACGGTACGGCAGGCCCGGTCTTCAAGTCGTTCGCGACGCTGCTTCCGGCGCACGGCACGGATTGTCACGGCCGGACGTTCGCAATCGATCTCTATCGGCCCGATTCGGTATGGCGGCAGCAGACCGATAGCGTGCGCGAAACCTACCGTCGCGACTTCGATCAGATCCGGTTGCTGGCCGATTCGGGAGCAGTCGATCGGGTGCGCGCGGGTGGCTTCGATGGTATGGCAATCTACGACAACTACGTGCGCCCCGAGCGATGGCCCGAGATGGCACGTGCCTGTCGAGACGCCGATCTCGAGTTCTCGTTCAATATCAATGCCGGCTTCGACGGAATTGCGCAGCGCAACGTCCCGCCGGATTCGTGCTATCGCCCTCCCAACTTCGAGCCGCCGGCGATCCTGGACTGGTCAACGACCCTCGATCACGAGAACGCGCGGCGGCTGGCGGAATGGCGTATTGACGAGTCGATGCGGACAACGTTGAACCTTCAGACAGACGTGACGCTGCCGCCGGCGAGGGCGGGGTTCTTTCTCACCTACGTCAACTCGTTCAACGAGTGGCACGAAGGCACGCAGTTCGAACCGATGAAAGACGCCGCGATGCTCACGCCCGACGAAGCCCGGTACCGGTATCACAACCCGGTCGACGGCATGTATCGCTTGAACTACCTGAAGTCTCGCCTGCAGCCGATTGTGTCGCAGCCGTGAAGCGGGCGCCGCACGGTCCGTCCCCCTCACTTCTTGTAAACAACCCCGCCCTTCATCACGAACTGCACCTTCTGCAGCACCGCGATGTCCGTGAGAGGATCGCCGTTCACGGCAACCAGATCCGCGAATCGTCCGGCCTGGATGGTGCCGATGCGATCGCTCCAGCCAAGAAGCTCCGCCGCCGACGAGGTCGCGGCAATGATCGCTTCCATCGGCGTCATCCCCCATTCGACCATCTTCGCGAACTGCCTGGCGTTGTCGCCGTGCGGATAGACCCCCGCATCGGTCCCGAAGGCCATCTTCACGCCGGCCTTCCATGCCTTGCGGAAATTCTCGCGCTGCGCGCGGCCGACGCGCTTTTCCTTGTCGAGGATCGCCTGCGGATATCCGCGGCGGGCGTACTCAGTCATGATGTAGTCGTCGTTGTAGATGTCCATCACGAGGAACGCGCCCTTCTCCTTCGCGAGCCGAATGCCTTCGTCGTCGATGAACGACGCGTGCTCCACCGAGTTCACGCCCGCGCGAATCGCGCGCTTGATCCCTTCGGCGCCGTGTGCGTGCGCGGCGACGCGGCGCTCCCACATGTGCGCTTCCTGGACGACGGTGTCGAGTTCCTCCTGGGAATACTGCGGCGCCCCCTCTGATTCCTCCTCGGACAGTACCCCGGCCGTGGCCAGCACCTTGATCACGTCGGCGCCCTGCCGCACGTCGGTGCGAATCAATTTGCGGATTGCGTCGACGCCATCGGCCACGCCGCTGAACGTCTTGAACGACAGGTAGGGCGAGTAGCCGTTCAGATCACCGTGGCCGCCAGTGGCGCTCAGTGCCAGGCCGGCCGCCAGCATCCGCGGTCCCGGAATGTCGCCGTGATTGATCGCCTTCTTCAGGGCGACGTCGACGAACTCCTCCGAGCCGACGTCGCGAATGGTCGTGAACCCCGCTTCGAGTGTCCGCTTCGCGTAAATGTGCGCCGTGATGGCCTCGTCGATCGGGCTGCGCTTGAACAGGTCCTCGTAGAAGTTGTCGCCAGGCTGGCCGGTAATGTGCGTGTGACAGTCGATGAAGCCAGGAAGCAGAGTGGCCGAGCCGAGATCGATCAACTGCGCGCCGGTCGGGATGCCCAATCCTGTCCCGACTGCGGTAATGCGATCGTTCTCGATGAGCACCACCGGGTTGGAAATTGGCGAACCACCGAGCCCGTCGATGAGTCGCCCCGCTTTCACGGCGACGACCTTCTTCGGCTCCGTACCAGCCTGTCCCGTCTGTCCTGTCTGTCCTGCGCCTGCTGCGGCCGTCCCGACGATGCACGCGAGCACGGCCAGGGGTCGCACGTTACGAATCTTCACGAAACCTCCACTTTGCTTCAGCGAAAAACGATTGCCGCGAGAATCGAGACTTCGGCATCGGAATCGCGTGCCGTGCCTGCTCCCGTCGTCTCGATCTTCAACACATGGCGGCCCGGACGGAGCCCATAGGCATGCCACAGGCCCGTATCGGTGGTTCGCGGAGGCGTCCACGAGTCCATCGGACGCATCCGCACGCCATCAAGTGTCATCGAAGCGCGGCCGCCGCGCTGTGAGAACTCGCCGAGAATCGTCACTGCGGTGCCCGTGAACGCCAGCGTTGCCGTCGCGCCGGGCGCCTTCGTCGTCCTGCCAGGCTTCATCGTGCGGTCACGCGGTGATGGAAATGGCGTCCATGCTCCACGCCACTGCCACGCTGGATCATCGGCTGAAACGATGCCATCAGCGATGCCCATGTCCCACTGCTCGAGCGGCGGGGGCTCTGCCGCCTGCGCCGGGATCACAAGCTCCTCTCCCTCTATTCGTCCGCCGGCGCGCTCGACGACTGTCTCGGCGTTCCGGGTTGACGACATGACGATGTCATTGAACGAATAACTCGTAAAAGCGAACTTACGGGCCGCGATGGCAGGGATGCCGCGTCTCCACTCCTCGGGAATGCGATCGTAGCCGATCATCACACCGAGAATGCCTGCGGCGCTCGAGGGATTGCAGTCCGAGTCCTGCCCCGCACGTGTGGCGATCTCGATCGTCTTGCCGAAGTCGCCTTTCCCATACAACAGCGCCAGTGCCACGTACGCGCCGTTCAGCCGCGCATCGATGTTGAAGGGTCGCAGCGCGCCATCGGGACACGCGTCGTTTTTATCCCAAGTGTCGAGGACGTGCTGCCAGGTCGCGCGCCAGTCGCCAGAATTCGCCTTGTGCCACGCGAGCACGTCGCGAATGATCCCGGCATACCCGCTCCGAGGAGGCAATGCCGCCAGGCCGGCTTCGACCACGCGAACGGGGTCGGTTTCGAAAAAGGCCGCGGAGTACATGCTGGTGACGAAAACCCCGCCATAGAGGCCATCACCCGAATTCATCACCGATCCGACACGCTCGCAGAAGTCGCGCGCGGCACGCGGCAGGCCCGGCGTCATCAATCCGATGAAATCCGACTCGATCTGGAAGTCGATGTCATTCGCGTGCGGGTTGTGCTGCGGGCGCCCCGAGTCTGGCGGCATGACGCCACTCTGCAACAGGCGTCGGGCTGCGGCGTTGGCGTGCCAGAGATTGTACCTGGACGTGCGGAACGCCTCGCCAAAGTCAGCGCTCGTGGCCTCCAGTCCCTTGCGGTCCAGCACCTCCGCAAACGTCATCTCGACGTACAGATCGTCCTGATCGATCGCGTTCGAGACCTTTTCGGGACGCCACGCCGGCAGCGGGCCCTCGATGATACGCCCTTGCGAGGCGAACTCGGTCGGCGCGCCGAACGAGACGCCGATCATCTGTCCGGCCCAGCCGCCGCGAATCTTGTTCTCGAGATCGGCGCGCGGCAGCCGGCGTCGGTCACCCGCAACGGACGGTTGACGGCAAGCTCCCACAAGCAGAACCGAGGCGACAACGGCCGCAGCGGTTCCCACGCGACGTGGCATCGCAGCGGTTGTACTGTCTGCTCCAACGGGCTGTCAAACGTCGAGTCGGACTCGAGTTTCACGATCGATCGTGTTTCGTCTCCGCTCGATCGCCGGCGGCAGCGCGCTTCCACAAGTGCTTTGATCCCAGTATGAAACGCGCGCAGAGATGATTGACCGCCGCGTATGTAACCGATTACGATGCCCGCCGCGGTGACTGACGAGTCCGGCACGCCCCCCAGCCATATCTCCCCTCGCAGCCGGGAGCTGCCAAGCCCCCCCACCATCCGTCAGGTGGCCGCTATGGCAGGCGTGTCGACGGCAACGGTCTCGCGCGTGCTCGCGCAGTCGGGCCGCGTCAGCCCGGATTTGGACGCGCGAGTACGAGCCGCCGCCAAGGCGCTGAACTACCAGCCCAACCGCGCCGCCCGAGCACTTCGTGCGCGGCAGGGTTCGACGGTCGGCGTCCTCATTCCTGATATCCAGAATCTCTTCTTTACCGCAATCGTTCGGGGCATCGACGACGAGGTGCAGAAGCACGGGTTTACCGTCCTCCTGGCGAATTCCGACGGCTCGTACGACCGCGAACGCGTTTACCTCAACACGTTTCGCGCCGAAGGCGTCGCCGGGCTGCTGGTCGTGCCATCGCAGCAGGACGAGCGGATCTATCGCGAGTTCCTGCAGACTGGCGTTCCGCTCGTCGTGCTCGATCGGACGGTGCACCTGCCGAACGTCGATCTCGTGTCGGTGACGAACGCCGAGGGCTCCGCGCATGCCGTGGCCCACCTGGTGTCGCTGGGTCACCGGCGGATCGCGATGGTAGGCGGCCTCGAAGGCCACAACGTCGGCGGCGAGCGTCGACGCGGGTACATGCAGGGGCTCGAAGCCGCAGGGATTCCTTACGATCCGGCGCTGGTCAGGGACGCAGGGTTCGAGCGAGAGGCGGCGCGACGCGCCACTCACGAGCTGCTCAACATGGCCGATCCGCCAACCGCGATATTCAGTGCGAACAATACGATGTCGCTTGGTGTGCTCCAGGCCATCCACGAACGCGGGCAGCGCGCTCCGGACGACGTGTCGATCGTCGGGTTCGATGACATGCCCTGGCAAGTGGCCACTCAGCCGCCACTGACCTGCATCTCGCAGCCGACCTACGACATCGGCGCTACCGCGGCGCGACTGCTCATCGCCCGTATCAGTGATCCCCAGCGGCCGGTCCGTCGTGTCGTCCTCGAAACGGCGCTGGTCGTCCGCGGTTCTTCGGGTCCACCGCGCTCGCGTTGAACGCCTCGACGGAGAAGTACATGCGCGTGACAGATCGACGCTTCGTGACCTGTGCACTTCTCGCGATTGCCGGCGTAGCTGGATGCACCGGCGGTGGTTCGCAGGCCCCGTCCAAGCCGGTCGTTGCGCTGGTGATGAAATCGCTGGCAAACGAGTTCTTTCAGACGATGGAACAGGGGGCGCGGGGTCATCAGGCCGCCCATCCTGACCAGTACGAGCTGATCGCTGCCGGGATCAAGGACGAACAGGACGTGGCCCGCCAGATTGCCATCGTCGATCAGATGATCGCGCGGCGCGTCAACGCGATCGTCCTGGCGCCGGCCGACTCGAAGGCGCTCGTCGGCGTTGCGAAGAAGGCCGTGGACGCCGGCATCGTCGTCGTCAATATCGACAATCGCTTCGATCGCGACGCGCTGGCCGACCGGAAGCTGTCGGTGCCGTTCGTCGGCCCCGACAACCGCAAGGGGGCGGCGGCAGTCGGCGCCTACGTCGCGAAGCGGCTGAAGCCGGGCGACCCCGTCGCGATTCTCGAAGGGGCGCCGAATGCGTTCAATGGGATCGAGCGCAAGCGTGGCTTCGAAGACGCCGCCAAAGCTGCCGGCCTGACGATCGCGCGGTCCCAGACGGCGCAGTGGGAGACGTCGCGCGCCAACCAGGTCGTGTCGGCACTCGTCTCGGAGCGCGCCGACATCAAGGCCATCCTCTGCGCCAACGACAGCATGGCCCTCGGCGCCGTGGCGGCGCTCAAAGCGGCTGGCCGCGGTCGGGACGTCCTCGTCGCCGGCTTCGACAACATCAGCGCCGTGCAGGGCCTGGTCAGGAGCGGCGACGTCGTCGCGACGGCCGATCAGCACGGCGACCAGCTCGCGGTCTACGGCATCGAGTTCGCGCTCGAGCACCTGCGAAATCCTTCTGCGGCTCGAGCCGATCGCGAGACTCCCGTCGATCTCATTACCGCGGAGACTCTCCACTGAAAGTGCGTCTCGGCGCCAGCTCTGAATGGGCCGGCCTCATCGCGGTCCTCGTCCTGCTCGTCGCGGGCTTCAGCATCGTTACCGGGCACTTCCTATCCGCGACGACAGCGCGATCGCTCGCGAATCAGGCACCTGATGGGCTGCTCCTCGCCACCGGAATGACCTTCGTCATTCTCACCGGAGGCATCGACCTGTCGGTCGGATCGGTGCTTGGATTGGCGGGCGCCGTGTTTGGTGTGCTGATCGTAAAGGCGGGGGCACCGCTCGGCGTCGCGGTGCTCGGCGCCATCGCGACGGGTATGCTCTGCGGTCTGACCAGCGGATGGGTCAGCGTCCGATGGCGACTGCCCTCGTTCATTGTCACGCTGGCGATGCTCGAAATGGCGCGGGGCGCCACGTATCTGGTCACGAATTCGCAGACGTTGTATCTCGGCAGCGCCGTTGACGTCATCACGCTCAACGTCGTGGGCGGCCTCGGTGTGCCGATTTTCCTTGCGATCGGCATCCTCGCCGCCAGTCAATTCGTCCTGCGGCACGTCGTGTTCGGACGGCGGATCCTCGCCGTCGGGGTCAATGCCGAAGCGGCGCGGCTGGCAGGCATTAACCCGGGACGCGTCCGCATTGCGGTGTTTGCGATTTCAGGTGCGCTGGCGGGCGCGGCCGCGGTCAGCCAGGCGGCGCGGCTGTCGGCCGCGGATCCAAACGCCGGCATGGGGCTCGAGCTCGAAGCGATAGCGGCTGTGGTCATCGGCGGGGCGAGTCTCACCGGAGGACGGGGGTCGGTGATATCGTCTGCGCTCGGCGCCCTGGTGATGCTCGTCCTCGGCGCCGGGCTCGCGCAGATGGGCGTGCAGGAACCGACCCGGCGCCTCGTCACTGGGGTGGTGATCGTCACCGCTGCGGTGGCCGATCAACTGCGCCGCCGCGGTTCGCGGGTGGAGACGTCTTTGTCATGAGCGGCGCTTCGATCGTGGTAGTGGGCAGCCTCAACGCGGACTTCGTCGTCCACGTGGCGCGCTTTCCCGTCGCGGGAGAGACGCTGCGCGGCGACAAGTTCGTGGTCATGCCGGGCGGCAAGGGCGGCAACCAGGCCTGTGCGGCGGCCCGGCTCGGGGGCTCCGTCGCGCTGGCCGGCCAGGTGGGCAACGACTCGCACGGCGATTGGCTGCGGCGATCGCTCGAAGACGCCGGCGTCGATGCGCATCTGGTCGCGATTGACGACGCGGTCGGGACCGGCGTGGCGCTGATTACAATTGCCGCGGACGGCGAGAACCACATCGTCCTGGCCCCTGGCGCCAACGGGACGTTCAGTCCCGATCGCCTGACCCCGGCCGTTCCGCTGCTCCGCGCCGCTTCCGTCGTGCTGTCGCAGCTCGAAGTGCCGATGGACACCGTGATTCGCGCGGCCGTCGAGGCGCATTCCGTCGGCGCTACGGTGGTGCTCGATCCTGCACCCGCGGGTCCGGTTCCGGATCAGCTGCTCGAGTTGTGCAGCTTCGTCACGCCGAACGAGAGCGAGCTGGCGATTCTGAATGGCGATCCGCCGGAAGACGGAGAAACGCCGATTGACGTGATCGACACGCGGGCCCGCCGGCTGCTCGCGCGCGGCTGCCAGCGGGTGCTGGTGAAGCTGGGCGCGCGCGGAGTGCGGCTGGTCGAGCCGCACGACGCGTGGCACTGGTCCGCGTTCAACGTCAAACCCGTGGATACGACCGCGGCGGGCGACGCCTTCAACGGCGCGTTCGCCGTCGCGCTCGCCGAACGGCACACCGTCGAGAGCGCGCTCACCTTCGCGTCGGCGGCCGCCGCGATCTCGGTCACGCGCCCGGGCGCACAGCCGGCAATGCCGACGCGCGACGAGGTCGACCGCCTGATCAAGGGCCACGACTGAAATACAATCCGGCGCATGCCGATTCGTGTTGCGCTCATCGGAACGGGCAATATTGCCGTCGCCAACCATATTCCTGGCATTGCGCTGTGCCGCGATGCAGCGGTCACCGCGCTGTGCGATCCCAACGCCGCGGCGCTCGACGCCGCGTCACGGGCCAGCGGCATCACCGCGACTTGGAGCGAGCCGGACGCGCTCCTGCGTGAGGCCGACATCGATGCGGTCATCATCGCGACGCCGAATCGCTTTCATCGCGATCTCGCCGTCAGCGCCGTCGAGCGCGGCCTCCACGTGCTGTGCGAGAAGCCGCTGGCGATGACGGTTGACGAGGCCCGACAGATGGTGGACGCAGCAGAGCGCGCCGGCGTGCGCCACATGACCGCGTTCACTTACCGCTTCGTGCCGGCGATGGCGTATCTGCGACATCTCGTGACCAGCGGCGCCATCGGCACGCCCTGGCACTTCCGCGCGCAACGCTTCCAGGACTGGGGCCGCCGCGCCATCGGCTGGCGTCAGCGCCTCTCCGAAGCGGGCACCGGCGAGGTCGGTGACATGCTGTCGCACCGCCTCGACTTCGCGCATTCGGTGATCGGCCCGATCGTACGGGTCACGGCACAGACGCACCAGATTTGGCCGACGCGACTCGACGACAGCGGCAAGGAACACGAGTCGGATACCGAGGACTGGGTCGGTTGCCTGGCACAGTTTGAGCGCGGCACGACCGGCGTGTTCGAGAGCGTGAAGACGGCCACCGGCTATGCCGGCGACACGACGAGCCGTGACTGGTGCGAAGTGAACGGCAGCGAAGGGGGCGTCGCCTACGAACTGTCACACCCGTTGCGGGTGCGGGTCGCACGCAAGGGGGCCGCCTATGAAACCATCGATGTGCCGGCAGAGTTCCGGAAGATTACGGGCTCACCGCGCGACCCCGACGCCAACGCGTATCAGGCCTTCCGCTACGACCAGGACTTCGAGTTCATCGAAGCCATTCACGCCGGCCGGCCCTGCGTGCCGTCCTTCGTCGACGGATTGCGTGCGCAGGTGGTCATGGACGCGATCATGCACTCGGCCCGCGAGCAGCGAACGGTCAACGTGCCTCGCGTGTGATCCGCTCAGTCAGCGACGTAGAGCGCACTGCGTTTCCGTGTACGACCGCACTCCTGGCGCCCTCCCTACACCGAGATCCCCACCGCACGCCGCAGCGCGGCACGGGCGAGCAGGCGCGTAGAGTCGAGCGTCGGCAGCGGCGAGTTCGCGTCGTTCATGATCAGCGGGATTTCGGTACAACCGAGCACCACTGCGTCACAACCGTCTTCGCGCTTCAACCGTTCCATCACCCGCTGAAACGTTGCCACGGCCTCCGGCTTGAAGACGCCGTAGACGAGTTCGTCCATGATGATGCGACTGATCTCTTCGCGTTCGGCATCCTTGGGTCGCACGTAGCCAAGACCGCGAGCTGCCAGGCGCTCTGGATAGACCTCGCTCTGCACGAGCCACCGGGTCCCGGTCAGGCCGAGCCGCCGGTATCCGTGCTGTGCGGCCTCGTCTGCGACGCTGTCGGCGATGTGCAGCCACGGCAGCGGCGACTTCGGCTGAACGCACGCGAAGGCCTGATGGATCGTATTGTCTGGGCAGACAAGGAACTCTGCGCCGCACTGCGCAAGCTTCTGCGCAGACGACAGCATCAGATCGCCGACGCCCCGCCAATCACCACGGTCGATGCATTTCATGTACTCGGCAAGCGGGTGCGTGTGCATCGAGATCTCGGGATGGTCGTGCGCGCCGACGAGTGCCGCACCTTCGACGCAGATCGTGCGATAACACAACGCTGCGCCTTCAGCGGAGCACGCGACGACACCGATATGGCTGGGCACTGTTCGACCTTAGCCGCGGCTGCGCGGCGTCCTTCTCTGACCTCTGTGACGGTCTTCTCTGCGTCGCTGTGGCTATCTGAATTTCGCCCGTAATTCGTCCGTCGCCTTCCGCAGCAGTCCGATCTCGCTCCCTACAGCGACGAACGAAAACCCCATCTCGAGGAACATCTGCGCGTCCGCTTCGACCGGCGCGAGAATCCCGATTGGGATCCCTGCCCCCTTCGCCCGCTTGCAGGCATCCGCGATCAGTTTCCTCGGCTCGGGGTGAGCCGGTTGGCCGATGTAGCCCATGCTGGCAGCGAGATCCGAGGGACCGATGAAGACGCCGTCGACGCCGTCGACGTCCGCAATCTCTTCGAGCAGGGCCACCGCCTGCGTCGTCTCGAGCTGCACCACGACGCACGTCTCGTCAGTGGCCCGTGCGTAGTACTCGCTGACACGGCCATAGCGGTTCGCGCGGTGTGTCGTGGCCACGCCACGGCGGCCGCGCGGTGGATAGCGAGCCGCGTTCACGGCGTGGCGCGCTTCCTGGGCCGACTCGACGTAGGGCACCAGCAGCGTCTGCGCACCGGCATCGAGGATGCGTTTGAAGAGCACGGCGTCGTTCCAGGCCGGACGGACGATCGCGGAGGACGCTGACGGCTGGATGATTCGCAATTGATCGGTCACGACCGCGAGATCGAGCGGAGCGTGCTCTGTGTCGATCAGAATCCAATCAAAGCCGGCATCGACCACGATCTCGGTGGCGGCGCCGTTGCCAAACTGACTCCACAGGCCGACGAGCTTCTCGCCCGCTTTCAGCCGCTGCTTGAAGCGATTGATCGGCATCTCCATCAGTGAATCTCCGGCTCGGGCACGGGCGGGCCGTCGCGCAGGAAGTCGAAGTCGCATCCCTCATCGGCCTGAAGCACGTGCTGTGCGTGCAGCAGACCGTACCCGCGCGGATATTGCACCTGCGGCGGGCGCCAGTGCTGACGTCGCTCCGCAAGCTCGGCGTCGCTGACCTCGATCGACAGGCGGCGGGCAGACACGTCCAGCGAAATGATGTCGCCGTCACGCACGAACGCCAGCGGACCGCCGACGAACGATTCCGGAGCGACGTGGAGGATGCAGGTGCCATACGCCGTCCCGCTCATCCGCGCATCGGAAATGCGCACCATGTCGCGCACGCCCGCCTTCAGCAGCTTTTGCGGAATCGGCAGCATGCCCCACTCCGGCATGCCCGGCCCGCCCAGCGGTCCGGCCTGCTGGAGCACGAGCACGGAATCCCTCGTGACCGGCAACGACGGATCGTCGATGCGCGCCGCAAGATCGTTGTAGTCGCGAAACACGACGGCAGGGCCCGAGTGCACCAGCAGGCTCGGATCCGCGGCCGTCTGCTTGATCACGGCGCCCCTGGGCGCCAGGTTGCCTCGCAGCACCGCAACACCACCCTCACGCGAAAGCGGATTCTCGCGCAACCGGATGACGTCGTCGTTGTAGACCCTCGCACTCTCCAACCCCTGGCCCAGGGGTTCGCCGCTGACCGTCGGCGCCGAGAGATCGAGCAGATCCGGGAGCCGCGCCATCAAGGCGCGAAGGCCGCCGGCGTAGAAAAAGTCCTCCATCAGGAAACGACCCGATGGGCGAATGTCGCCGAGCACCGGTGTCCGTCGCGAGATGCGATCGAAATGATCGAGATCGAGCGCGATTCCCGCGCGACGCGCCATCGCGACGAGATGCACGATGGCATTCGTCGATCCGCCGAGCGACATCGTCACCGTAATCGCGTTGTCGAACGCCGCTGACGTCAGCAGATCACGCGGTTTGACGTCGTTCCAGACCAGATCGACGATGCGACGACCGGCCGCGCTGGCCATGCGTCCGTGCGCGGAGTCTGCTGCTGGAATCGACGAGGCTCCCGGCAGCGTGAGGCCCAGCGCTTCGGCGGCAGCCGCCATCGTCGAGGCCGTGCCCATCGTCATGCAGGTGCCGTACGAACGGGCGATTCCGTTCTCGACGCCGCGCCAGGTGCAGTCGTCGATCGTTCCAGCGCGCCGCTCGGCCCAGTACTTCCACACGTCGCTGCCGCTGGCCAGCGTCTGCCCTTCGTAGTTGCCGCGCAGCATCGGCCCGGCGGGCACGAATATCGACGGCAGGTTCATCGTCGTCGCGCCCATGATCAGGCCAGGCACGGTCTTATCGCAGCCGCCAAGCAGCACCACGCCGTCGATGGGATTCGCACGCAACAGCTCCTCGGTCTCCATTGCCAGGAGGTTCCGATAGAGCATCGTCGTCGGCTTCATCAGCGTCTCGCCGAGCGAGACGACGGGCACTTCGACGGGGAACCCGCCGGCCTGCCAGACACCGCGCTTCACCTCCTCGGCGCGCAGACGAAGGTGCGCATGACACGGGTTGAGGTCGCTCCAGGTGTTGAAGATGCCAATTATCGGCTTGCCGGCGTATTCCTCGTCCGCGAAGCCCATTTGCTTGGTGCGCGATCGGTGCCCGAAGGCCCGCAGATCGTCAACGCCGAACCAGCGGTGAGAACGGAGAGATTCAGGAGTGCGGCGTTTGGACATCGTCAGGAAGGAGGGCGGACCTTCATTCAGGTCCGCCAGAGCCCTGCTTGATCGCGGAATAGTCGGTCGGCGACAGAAATACCGAGTCCACTTTGTCGACCAGCTTGCCTTCCTTCTCCGAGGCGTCCTTCACCGTTTTCCACTCGGGATCGTGCTGAAACGCGTCCCACGACTTTTTTCGCGCCTCGAGGCTCGGATACGACAGGATGTAGACGAGCGTGTTGCCCGTCGCCGCGCCGGTCTGCCCGTCGATGGGCACCCAGTAGCCGACGTTCGTCATCCCGTGCTTCTCAAATAGCTTCGTCGTGTGATCGCGGAATCTGGCGTGAAGCGCCTCGAGCTTCCCCGGACTCGCGTAATACGTGCGCATCTCGAAAACGCGGGCGCCCTTGGCCGTCGAGGGCGGCGCCTGCGTGGCCGCGAACATCGCAACGCCGAAGAACAGTGTCAGGACGATTCCGAGGACGCGCATGAAGACCCTTCTCCTTCGACTGGCCCGACTGAAGTCGGGTCCCACTGCCGATCGTTACTGCAACACCGTCGTCGGTGCGCATTCGTCGCTCGCGATGTAGCGGATCAGCCCGTCTACCAACCGCGTCGCGAACAGGTCCTTACCATACCGTTCGATGTCGAACGTGGACACGATCACTTTCCCGCTGCCCAGACGGAACTGCGCGACGACGGCGTGGCTGCTGTTCAACCAGCCGTAGAAATTGCCCGCTAGCACATCCCCCGCAGACCAGGCCGCGTCCGGTACGCCCGCAATCAGTCGCCTCGGAGTTGCTCCGGCGGCTTCAGCGCCTGTGATCGTGCTGACGGCGACGTCCGTGAACGCCGGGCTCCTGGCGTTGATCCAGGGGAAGTTGCTGACCCAGTTCCCGTCGAGCTCGTCCCGCCGGTCAACCGCGGACAACCCTGGCGCCGCTGCAAAGGTCCCCATCACCCCGCGTGGAAACACCAGGACCGTCCCGCCGCTCTCGACGAATCGTCGCACCTCGGCATCGAGCACCGCCGTAACGACGACGTCTGACGCTTTGGGAGTGGCCGGCTTCCACGGCAGTGGGCCGAGTGCGCCGTGCGGATCGTGCACGACCGCCGCGACCGGGTTGCTCGCGGCAGGATATACGAAGACGTCCTGAAAGTTCTTCGCGATCACCTGCCCTGACGCCGCTCGCAACGTCAACGCGACCCGGGCCCGCGTCGGGATCGTGATGGCGATGAGGGGATGGATCGTCTTGAGCTCGATAGTGGCCAGCTGTCCGACCGTGCCGCGCGCGACCGACGGCGTCGGCATGAAGCCGCCAACGATGCCCGCCCCCTGATATTCGAGCTTGCCTCCGACGGGATCGATCTCGCTGTAGCGCGACAAACTCACGGCGATTCGGATCGGCTCTCCGACGGTGACGCTCGTCTTCTCGGCTGAGGGCAGCAGCACGTCGTCCTGCTGGATATTCGAGAGATCATCGGCGTAGACCTTCGGCCGTCGCCACATGTCCATCAGGCCGTTGGCTTCCCAGTTGATGTCGGTGAACTCGGTGATCACGTAACCGCGAATCGGCTCGTGGCGGCGCATCGATTCGATTTCGTGCTTGAGACTCTGGAACTGACGCCACTGCGCCTCTTTCGCCAGCGCTGCGTAGTCGGGAAACAGGCGCGAAAAGCCCAGCGATTTGAAGCGATCGAACAGGCCCGCCGGCCGTGTGATTGCCCGGCCGTCGAAGTCACGAGGGAACCACCAGGGCAACTGCTGCGGCAGCTCGGGCAGGCCCCAGTTGCCGAATTCAGAGACGACCAACGGTTCTTTGCCGGTACGACTGGCGTCGCCGTGCGGCGAATACGACCATGCCGGACGGCTCGCGAAATCGGCGACCCATTTGTCCCAGCGATCGGCGTTGTCGGGGATCGAGAAGTACTGATGGAAATCGTCGACGTCCGACTTGACGTGGAAGTTCTCGCAGCAGGCGCTGTTGTCGACGATCAGACGGCCGAGCGGCGCCACTGTCGCCTTGGCGTCGTCGAACCACTGGAGCAGACCGGCACGCTGGTCGGCCTTGGTCATGTCGATGCCCCAGGCCTCGTTGATGAGGCTCTGGATGACGATCGACGGACGATTCCAATCGCGTGCGACCATCTCGTTGAAGATCTTCCGGCCGCGCGACACCGACCCCGGCGTCCAGCGATCCCAGCTGGGAACCTCGTACCACACGAGCATGCCGACTTCGTCGGCAGCGTCGAGGTAGGTCGGATCGCACACCTTGATGTGACACCGCAGCAGGTTCAACCCGAGCGCCCGACCCTTGCGCATCATGTCGACGACGAAAGCTTTGTCGGGCGTCGAGTAGATCGAATCGGCGTAGAAGTCCTGGTCGAGCGCACCGCGCATGTAGAACGGCTGACCGTTGAGAAAGAACTGTCCGTCCCTCGCGGTGAACTCGCGAAACCCGAAGCGCGCCAGCTGGCGGTCGGAGGCTGACCCGGCCAGCGATACCTCGACGGTATAGAGCGCAGGGTCTTGCGACGACCAGAGACGCGGCGATGCGACCGACCCGTTCACCGTCACTGTCCCCGCTGCGGTGACGCGCGCGTCGGGAAGGGTCAGAGCGAGGCGTCCATCCGGACCGCGCACGATGGTCTTCAGCGTCACGTTGCGAAACGCGGATCCACCGACGATCTCGATGGCGGCTTCCACAGCGCCGCTGGTCTTGGCCGTCACGTGCACCCGATCGATGTAAACCCCCGGCCGAATCTCGAGCGTCACTGGTTGCCATAAGCCGCCGTTCTGGATGTACCAGTTCTGCTTCCCGCGCGGCAGCTCCTCGTACGGCATATCCGGGAATCGCGGCGAGCCCCCCGGCGGCGTGGGCGGCGGATCGACGACGCGAACGATCAGCGCGTTCGCACCGACTCGTGTCGCGTCGGTGATGTCGAGCTTGAATGGCGTATAGGCGCCTTCGTGACTGCCGACCTTCGTGCCGTTGACGAAGACCTCGGCGAAGTGATCGACGGCGCCGAAGTGGACGAGCACGTGCCTCTGCCTGGCGACCGGGGGAATCTCGATGGTGGTTTTGTACCAGGCGACGCCGAAATAGTCCCTCAAATCGTCGAACTGTGCGTTCCACGATCGGTTCGCGACGGCAGGTCGCCATCCGGCCGCGGGCAGCTGATCCACCGTGAACGTGCCGGACGGATCGGTCAAGAACTGCCAGGCGTCGAGCCGGCGACCCTGCGCGCCGGCGAGTGCAGGCGCAAACGCGACGATGAGCGTGGCAAGGATCAGGGCTGCAGGGGTGATTCGCGCGTTCATCGGGTCAGGCGCGTCTCGCGACCGGCGACGCGAATGCGGATGGGCGTTGACGTGTGTTCGGACGTCGTGCCGCCATTGGTCTCGACACGGGCAGTGACATAGAGGGTTTGCTCCACCGGGGACACATTCTCGTCGGCCACGATCTCGAAGGTTCGGCTGTCCTGGTCCTCGGTGATCAGGATGCCGTTCAGGCCGATGTCGGGTACCGTCACGCGGAACGGCAGGTTGTTGACTGACAGCGGAACCCGGCCTGTGAAGCCGTTGGCGCGAGCGATTTTTGCCGTCACCTTAGCACGTCCACCGGGTGCGAGCTCGACAACGTCGGGCGTGACCGACACGACACGCACGTCGGGCGGCGTTGCCAACGACACTACGCTGACCCTTTCGTCTGGGCGCGCTTCGTGTTCGACGACGCGGCCGGCAACGGTGGCGCGTCCGATCGCCTTCAAAGGTGTCAACACATCGGCGGCGCCTTCGGTCGCCGACAGCGTTACCGACACGCTGCTCTCGCCGGCGAGGATGGTCCCGCGCGTTGCGGTGACACCTTCGGGCAGGCCGGTGAGCGCGACGTCGATCGGGCCATCGAAACCATCGCGGCGCCACGCAAACACGGTGACGGGCACACGGCCGCCACGCGGCACGTTCGGGTTTGCTGGCGATACGGAGAGCTCGTAGTCAGGTGCCGGCGGCGCTACGGTAAGACGATAAGCGTGCAGCGGACTGCTCGTCCTGCGTGAGTCGTTCAGCCGGATGTAGTAGGTGCCCGTCGCCGGCGCGGTGAACTCGAGGCGCGAATCCTTGCCGTACATCGGTCCCCCGTCGTCATTCCGGTACCCGATGTCGAAGACCGGCAAGCCGTTCGGTGAGACAGGCGTGCCGGGCGGGAGCACGTCCACCTTGTAGACAGGCCGCAAGAGCGCGTGCGCTTCCGCCGTCGTGTCCTGGAAGCTCAGTCGTTCGCCGCGGAAGTGCGCAAAGAAGGTGTCTTCGTCCGGGCCCTTCGGGAGCTCGAGAACTCGAAGCAGCTCGCGATCGATGTAGACATAGTCGCCGCGGTGCAGCTCGTTCCATGCGAGAAGACGGATGCCGCTGCCGGTGGACCCGTGATTACGGAGATCGACAGTGGTTTCCCAGACTGGCCGGAGGCGCGCGCGAGGCACCTCCCGTCCACTGGCGTCGAGCACTTCGACAACCGAGTCGAGCTCGGATCCCAGTCGATCGGCGGCCACCTGAATCACGAGCTGCTGTCCTTTGCGGGCCGACACACGAAAGACGTCCACATCGGATCGGCCGCGCAGGCCGCTGATGCGGCCGTTGACCGTGGCAGGCGCGACCAGCGCCTGCGCGGTCGCGATAGTGTTGTTTCCCTCGCGCTCGAGCACCTCGGGATAGCGTCCCACGGCGACATCCACGCGATTGATGAGGGCGCGCGAGAGACCAGCGACCTGCACGGGAGCGACCGTCGGGCGATCCTCGAGCGGCGGATCGATTCGGCCGCTGGTCTTCCCTTCGAGGTTGGCCCCGAGCACCTGCACCGGAGCGGTCGAGTCGCGCCGGTGGCCGAGCGGAAAGACACTCGTCAGGACCGGCACGTCGCCGATGGTCGCGCGATAGACGTGTTTCCCACCGCCATCGGCATTCGTGTCGGCGATGCGGACGACAATCGGACCGTCCGCAGGCGGCCGATAGACGAGGAGCGAGTCGCGCCTGCCCATGAAGTCGTCGTTCGCGGCCAGCACCTTCCCGTCGAGCGCAAGCACGGCCACTTTTACATCCGCCTGCGATCCGATTGCCGCCGCCACAACCCGGACCACGAGGTCGCGGCCGGCCCGAGCATCCACCCGATAGAAGTCGACGTCTCCGGCCTTCTCGAGGATCCCGTTCACCGTGGCCGGTGCATTGATCGCGGTCGCCTGCGCGAGGTCATCATTCGGCTCGGTCTCCCGCAGCTCCGGCTCGTCGCCAATCCACAACGGGATCAAGCTGCTCGTGCCGAGGGGAGTATGGATGCGGAATCCCTGGCGGCCCAGCGGCGCATCCGTTGCGACGGTGATCGTCAGCGCCAATTGCGCCTTCTGCGCCTTATCCTGAATGATCGCGCCGGTCTCGCCGGGCCGGCGCTCGCGAATATCGGGGCCTCGATCCTCGTACGCACCCAGCGTCGCCCTCAGTCCTGGCGCCGAGAAGATCACGCGATCGGCGCTCGCGATGTTGGCGCCGTCGACCGTGAACGTGGCGGTCGTGCCACGCTGCATGCCGTAGGGCGTGACCGAAAAGAGCACAGGAGGACGGGTCTGTGACCGGGCCGGCACCGCGACAACCGCCAGCACAATCGAGGCCGCCGCAATTCGGAGATGTCGTGTCATCGATCGCACTCAGTCTTGTGACGCTTTCAACAAGTCCGCCCGCCTTCGCCCATCCGGCTCCGGCGAGACACGTCTGGCAGTGATCAACTCCGACGCACGCCTGCCGCTGCGCACGTCGAACAGACTGAGCGTGCCGTCGTAACGGCCGACCGCCAGACGCTGCCCATCGGGACTGAACGCCAGCGCCTGAGCCCAGTCGCTCTGCGCGCCAAGCGCGCGGCTTTCCTTGCCGGTGGTCGCGTCCCACACCTTGACGATGCGATCGGTAGAGGCACTCGCCATGTGCGTCCCATCGCCTGAGAACGCGAGACGGATGATCGGAGCGGTATGCGCCAGGACGTTTCGCACCGGCGTCGCTGCGGCCCTGTCGATGGCCCACACCCGGAGGCGTTTGTCGGCGCCGGCGGCCGCCAGCTCGCTCGAGCCGGGCCGGAAAGCCAGCGTCAGCACGGCGTCGGTGGGATCCGTAATCGTGTAGAGACGCAATCCACTCTTGACGTCCCAGATCTTGACAGACCGATCCGCGGCGGCCGACGCCAGCAGCGTGCCGTCTCCGTTGAAGGCGACGGCGTACACCGCCTCCGTGTGCTCCTTGAAGACGCCGGTGGGCTTCCCCGTCGTCGTATCCCACAAGCGCACCAGCTTGTCGTATCCGCACGAGGCGAGCCGTTTGCCATCCGGGCTGAAAGCGACGTGGTAGACGTAGTCGCGATGACCCTCAAGGCTGAACCTCACCTGGCCTGTGACGGCATCGATGAGGACGAGCTCGCCGAATGCGCCGGGCGTTCCGCCGCCGATCGCGATCAGTTGGCCGTCGGGACTCCACGCCACGCTGCGGACCTGATCGCCAAGCCCGGAGATCGTTGACGCGCGCGGGGCTGAAGCCCCGCGAGCGCGCTCCGTCCCCGGCAGCACGAATCGCTTCACTTCCTTGTAGCCGGCGGCGACGAGCTCGCGGCCATCGGGGCTGAAAGCGACAGAGGGAATCTCTGCCAGGACGCTGGCAGTCTGCGCGATCGCCGGGACTCTCTCGTCGAGCGGCACGCGACGCATCGGGCTGTATTTCGCACCGGCAGCCACCCAGGCGCGCAGCGTCGCGATCTCCTCGGGGCGGAGATCGCTCTTCGGCGGCATCTTGGGCTTGGCGCGTCCTTCCACCTGCCGAATCAGCGAGCTGCCGTCCGCGTCGCCCGGCACGATCGGCGCGCCCTCGTCGCCGCCCTTCATCAGGTCTTCGAAGCTCTCGAGGAGAAGGCCGCCCTCCTGCTTCGCCGTGTTGTGGCACCGCAGGCAGTTGGACTCGAGAATCGGCATCACGTCGCGCCCGAACTCGGCAGAAGCCGCGGGCGCTGGTGCCTGCGCAAGGCCGAGGGCTGTAGTAGCCATCACTACAGGCACCGCGACCGCCAAAATTCGAAACGTCATGTGCGTTCTTGTGGAGGCTGGCCTTCAGCCCGGCCCATCGCGGTCGCGCCGACCGCAGTTGCCCGCGGGGCCAAAGCCCCGTCTCCACAAAGCGGGCCTAGTGATTGAACAAGAACTCGCGCGACGTGAGGATAGCCCATGCCAGATCCTCGAGCCTCGCACGCCGGCTGGCCTCGTCGGTACCCGCTATCGGGCCCGATGCGAGGCGCGCCAGGAGCCCCTCTCGCTCGGTGCGGCTCGCCGGGCGGCTCAGGGCGGTGAAGTACAACTCGTCGATGAGGTCGCCATCGCTCTTCCCCTCTCGCACGAGCTTCGCGATGACTCCGTCGTCCGCCCTCAACTTGGCGTTCAACGTCTCGCCGTTGATCGCGTGCAGCGCCTGCGGCAACGTCGGATCCTGCATCCGTTCGGCCGCGGACGTAATCACCCGCTCCGGACGCCCGAACACGTTGAGAAAGTACGAATCCACGCGTGTGTCCGGCAATTGCAGGGCACGCGTGCCTGTCGAGAACCCCGTGAACGTCTGCGGCACGCCGGTGACCTGAGAAAACGCGTCGAGAATCACTTCCGCCGGCAGACGCCGAATCAGGTAGTGCGAATAGAAGCGATCGTCTTTTGCGTTCTGCTCGGTCGTCGCGGCGGCCCGCTGATACGCGGCCGACGTCATGATGTGGCGAATCAAAGCCTTGACGTCGAAGCCCTCGCGCACGAACTGCTGTGTCACCGCGGCGAAGAGCGGCTCATTGGACGCCGGGTTCGTGAAGCGCAAGTCGTCCACCGGGTGCACTAACCCGCGACCGAAGAAATTCGCCCAGACGCGGTTCACGATCGCGCGAGAAAACAGCGTGTTGGCAGGACTCGTCGTCCAGCGCGCCAGGTATTCCCGGCGGTCCTCGACGGACCGGACCGGCAGCGGCTTGCCGTCGAGTGCCCGTGGCGCCATCGGCACACCGAGACGCGGGTGCAGCAGGTCGCCATCCGGTGTCGAGAAGACCGTGGCCGTGTCGAACTTGCCGGCCATCGACGCGTCCTCTTTCACCGACACCCGCGCAAACAGGTTCGCGAACCCGTAGTAGTCGACCTGCGTCCACTTCTCCATCGGATGGTTGTGGCAGCGGGCGCAAGTGAGTGTCAGGCCGAGAAACGCCTGCGTGTAGTTCTCGGCGAGATCGATGGGGCTCCGGTGAATCAGGTAGTAGTTGGCGGCGCCGTTCTCGTCCGTCCGGCCCACCGCGGTGGTCAGGGCGTAGACAAGCTTGTCCCAGGGCGTGTTCGACTTCACCGCGGCCCGTATCCACCCGTAGAAATCGCGGACGTTATTCTTCCCAAGAGCGCGGCTCGAGACGAGCAGCACGTCGGACCATTTGTAGGCCCAGTAATCCACGAACTCGTCGCGCTCCAGTAGCCGGTCGACGAGCGTGACCCGCTTGTTCGGAGCCGTGTCGGCGAGAAACGCCTCCACTTCGGCACGGCTTGGGAGAATGCCGGCCGCATCGAGGTAGGCCCGGCGAATGAACTCGCTATCGCTGCAGACCTGGGCCGGCGCGATATGCAGCTCGCGCAGCTTGGCGAGCACGAGATCGTCGATCGTGCCTGCACCGGCGGGCGGCGCGTAAGCGGCATCGGGAATCGAGACCGGATACGGCGAGCGCACGCGCGCCAGCGCGACGCCTGTCAAGAAGCTCACGCTGACGGCCGTCTCCCCCGGCCCTTTGATGCTCACCTGCCCGTCGTCTTCGACGTGCGCGACGGTCTCGTCGGCCGATCCGTATTTGGCCCAGCGCGTCACGTCGGCGGTCGACCCGTCGGTAAACCGCGCGGTCACGCGCAGCGGGATCGTCGCGCCGGCGCGCAGCGTCTGATCGTTCGGCGAAACCTCGAGGCTCTTGAGGCGCGGATCGCTGTCGCGCGGGCCAGCAATGCCCGCGGCGATCCACCCGGAGATGATGTCGTATTCCGGCGACCCGACCTTGAAGCGGGTGCCGCCCATGTGCGGCACAATTTCGGTCGGCTTGAGCAGGATCAGGCTCTTCGCTGGCTCGATCTTGTTGACGCGACGACCGCCAGCCTGCCGCGTGATCGTCTCATAGTCGGCTACCGGGTCGTAGCCGCGGAGTGTCAGGCCGAAGCCGTTCTTGCCGGCGGCCGCGCCGTGGCACGCGCCCGAATTGCAGCCGGCCTTCGTCAGCACGGGGATGACCTGATTGCGGAACGAGATCGGCGCGATGGCCGCAGGACGCGCGATCGTCGAGGCATGCGACGCGACGGGGCGCGGCGCTGGAGCCGGCGGGGCTAAAGCCCCGCCACCACTGCTGCTGCTAGTGCTGGCGACGAGGGCCAGCGACAAGCACGCCGCGGCGAACAACTTTTCTCGAGTTCTCGAGTTCTCGATTTCTCGATTTCTTCCTGCGGCCACGTCAGAACAGCTCCGTCACAGGCTCGACGCCGCGGTCGACCATCGGCATCGGCCTGCCCTGCGGTCCGGGCAGTTCGTCTTCCAGTTTGATCCCCAGCGCCTGCAGCATCGTCGCTGCGACCGCCGCCGCGGGAACAGGACGATCTTTCGGATACGCGCCGGTCTCGTCCGAGGCGCCAATCACCTGTCCGCCCTTTACCCCGCCCCCGGCCATCGCGATCGTCCAGCATTGCGGCCAGTGGTCCCGACCGCCGGCCGGATTGATCTTCGGCGTGCGCCCGAACTCGCCCATCGCGACGATCAGCGTGTTGTCGAGCATGCCTCGACTCGTCAGATCTTCGAGCAGCGAGGCATAGGCGTTGTCGAACATCGGCCCGAGCAGATCGCGATAGGCCTGGATCGGGCTGAACGGCGCCGAGCCATGAATGTCCCACGTGATCTCGTTGAACACCGTCTCGAACATGTTCACGGTGACAAACCGCACTCCTGCCTCGATCAGCCGGCGCGCCAGCAGACAGCTCATGCCGAAACGGTTGCGTCCGTACTTGTCCTTCAGCGCGTCGGGCTCCTTCGACAGATCGAAGGCGGCGCGGGCCTCGGAGGAAGAGATCAACGTGTAGGCTTGATCGAACGACGAATTGAGGAGCCGCGCGTCCGGACTCGCTTCGAAGCCCTCGACGGCGCCGTCGACAAGATCGCGCAGATTCCGCCGCTGATCGGCCCGAATCGCCGTCAGATAGTCCGGCGGCAACAGGTCAGGCACCTTGAACGCGGGATCGGAAGGATCCGATCCGAGGACGAATGGGTCGTACGCCTTGCCCAGAAATCCGGCTGACTGTCCGTGCGGCATGTTGCCGCCGGTATTGCCGATCGGACGCGGCAGCAGGACGTGCGGCGGGATGTCGCCCTTTCGGCCCTTCACGTAGCCGAGGACCGATCCGACGTGCGGCGATTCGGTCCCAGCCTGGAACAACCGGCCGGTCTGCATCACCTGGTGTCCGGCGTCGTGCACTGCGACGCCCGAGTAGTACACGGATCGGATCAGTGCGAACTTGTCGGCGTGGGTTGCCATCCGCGGGAAGATCTCGCTGATCTGAATCCCTGGGACGTTGGTCTTGATCGGCTTGTAGGGCCCACGGATTTCCGACGGCGCGTCGGGCTTCATATCCCACGTGTCGAGCTGACTCGGCGCACCGACCAGGAACAGGCAGATGCAGTTGACGTCTTTATCAGCGCGAATCGCGCCGGATGCCTTCAGCGCAAACAGATCAGACAGGGTGAGACCGAAGCCGGCGAGCGCGCCGGCGTGCAGGAAGTCGCGTCGGGTCAGACCGTCGCAGAAATGGACGGCCTTGTGCGCGTCCAGCTTGATCATTGGACCTCCGGAACCGTCCAATGATACGCGCGGGCCGGTGCGTCGCCCAAGCGATTTCCGGCCCGATTACACGATTGAGCGGGTCTTCCCGAGCTCTCGAGTTTTCGACTTCTCGAGTGCTCGATTCGACGAGTTCTCGCGCCCTCCTAGCAATACGGCCCCGTGCAGGGCGGCGTGTTTCCGCCCGTGCTGTTGACGGCGCCCAACATCGTGGGATGAATCGAGCAGTGATAGCGGGCACCGTTCGTCGGAATCGTCATCGCCTGACTCGTGTCGCCGGGCGCGATGTTGCCCGTGTCAAAAGAGCCGTCATTGGCCACGATGCGATGGACGACGCTGTCCTGGTTCATCCAGGTCACTCCGCCGTTCGAGCCGGGTGCGCTCGGATTCGGCGTGAACGAGTTTCCTCCCTGCTGCCCGACGATCGCGACCTGACCCGGAGTGCCGGGGGAAGGCGACGGCGACGGTGATGGCGACGGCGAGGGGCTCGGACTCGGCGAGGGGTTGTATCCGCTCCCTCCGCATGAAACCACGCCGAGCGTGGCGACAAACACCAGACACGGAACGAAGACTGCTGCGCGCATAAGAATTTGGCCTCTCGAAAGGCTGCCGGTCGCCTGGATTCCACGACGAGCAGAAACCATACCAGCAGCTCGACCGTCGAATCGTGCGCGCGAGCGTTTTTAATCAGATCAGAGGACTTACTTGAGGTGAAAACGCTTTCGGATCCCGTCAGCGTTCATTTGCCTGTCTGCCCGTCTTCGACCGGCGCCAGCTCGGGATCCACGATCACCGCGATGCCGTGCGCCAGCGTCGAGGGATCGGTCTGCGCCAGATTGGCCAGGAGGATCACAGTCAGGCGATCGAGTGAAACGCGGCCCTGCTCGACGAGCATCACCCCGAGGGCGACGATGCCATCCCTGACCACGGCGATGGCGATGGCGGGAATCCGTTGGCGCGCCATCTGGTCGCGCAGGTATGCGTCGACGCGGGCGGTAGACGTGTCGTCGGCTGAGATCACGCACGGCAAGAGCAACAGCACCGCCAGAACGATCTCACCCTTCGACTCCTCCGCTCGCCAGCCATCCGCCATCGATTACCAGGGTCTGCCCTGTGATGTAAGCCCCCGCGTCAGACGCGAGCAAGACCGCCGCACCGGCGAGGTCGGCCGGGACGCCCGGCCGTCCCATCGGGATCACTCGCACCGCGCTCTGATGAAGCCGCTCATCCGAGAACACGGCATCGGTCATCTTGGTCCAGAAACGCCCCGGCGCAATCGCGTTCACGCTGACGCCATCCCTGGCCCACTCGAGCGCCAGCGATTTCACCATTTGCCGCAGCCCGCCCTTCGACATCGCGTACAGCGCGATGTTCGGGATCGCGACTTCGGCGGCAATCGATCCAATGCAAATAATCCGTCCCCAGCGACGCTCCCGCATCACTTGCCCGGCGGCCTGCGAGATGAAGAAGGCGGCTTCGACGTTGATGCGCATCACGCCGTTGTAGTCCTCGCGGTGGAACGCACCCGCCGGCTTGCGCAGGTTGACGCCGGCGCCGTTGACCAGGATGTCCAGGCCTCCGAGCTCCGTCATCACTCGCCCGACGAGGCGGTCCGGGGCCTCCGTCGCGGTGATGTCGATTGGGATCGCCAGCGCGCGGCGGCCACGGGCGCGAATCAGCGCCGCTGCCTGCTCGAGCTCGGCGGCGCCGCGCGCTGCCAGCGCGATGTCGGCGCCGTATTCGGCGAGCGCGAGCGCGATGCCGAGGCCGAGTCCGCGGCTGCCGCCGGTCACCAGGGCGACGCGGCCATCGAGGCGAAATGACGGGAAAACGAATTCCGAGTCAGACGGACGTTGTCGGTTGGACATCGGGGATGTGTACGTAGGGCCACTTGGGGGGCGGACGTTCAGGTCCACCTGGCGGTGCTGTCAAGAAAGGCGGACCTAAAGGTCCGCCTACACATGGGCGTGCGCCAGCAAATCTGTCCCGGCTTCGAAATTGCCGTCCGCCCCGAACGTCCAGTCCGTTGGCGGCGACAGAACTTCGACGTCTTTCGACAGGAGCGGCAAACAGGCCTCTGAGAGCACGATCCGATCGAGCGCCAGCGTGTGGCGAATGCGGACGATGCGCACGTCCGAGAGTTCGGCCGCTGAAATGCGGACCGCCGCCCCCAGGCATTCGGCGTCGGTGCGGTAATTGATCGGAATGCGTGCGGTTGCCGGGGTCAGCGCCGCGACGGCATTCGTGTACGTACTGACCGGATCCATCTGGTCGACGAGATCCCGTGAGGCGATGTCGGCGAGGCCAATGCCTACCGCGTTGCCCTTGCTCTCAGGCGTGATGCCGCGCGCATAGATCACTCGGATCTCGCTGCGCCTCCCCGCCATCGGTTGCCCATCGACGCCGCGCCCGATGATGTTCGTGTCCATGCCGGCACCGCTGATGTTCTTGCCGATCTGATCGACGACAAGCACGTCGATCTGCTCGAGCGGCAACGCCGGCATCCAGGACCGTGCCATGGCATAGAGCTCCGGTTCGCGCTCAGGAATCTCAGAGCCTCGCATCAGGCCAATGCGCGACAGTTGGTGCGCGCCGTCCTCGACAAGGGCAATGCCGTACGGTCGTGGCAACCGCGAGAGCACGACGGACGACACAGCGCGAATCACCGCCTCGTGTCCATGAACGGACGCGGCGCGATGACAACGGAAGGCCCCCTCAGCCTTGCCGAGGCCGATGGCCGACATCTTGAGCAGGCCGCTCCCGAGCACTGGGCTGCCGAAATCCGTGTGCGGCTTGATGCGGTTGATCAGAATCACGGCGTCAGCGCCGAGGGCGACGGAAGACACGACCACAGGCACGCCCGACGCGGTCTCGCCCAGCTCCATGACGTCCATCGACGCCTCGATAGGCGCCAGCATCGTGGACTCGGTGACACCGTAGGTGGCAAGCACGCCGCGTTGGCCGTCGGGAGTCGCGCCACCGTGACTCCCCATCGCCGGCATGATGAACGGCGTGGCGCCCTGCGCCCGCAGCCACTGGATCACGGTGCCAGCCATCTCGGCGATTCGATCGATGCCGCGGCTGCCGACCGCAACTGCCACACGCTTGCCGGCCCAGTCCTCTGCGGACCATTCGCCGTTCAGGCGCTGTCGCAGCTCGGCCGACGGATCGGCGAGCGCATGCCGCGCAACAGGCGGCGCTACCAGTATCTGGCGAGGCAGTTTTGTCATCGCGTGTGTTCCACTTGAATGAGCTCTATGGGATCGGGGGATTGGTCGGTCGCGATCTCGAGCACTCGCTGCCAGTCCGTCAGGGAGAACTTCACGACCGCGTTAGCGCCTTGCGCAGAGGCATAGCCGAATCCCGAGCGGGCGTCCAGAGTCACGCCTTCGGCGCCGGCGCCGATCTTCAGGCGGGCGATCTCGCGCGTGGAGCTTGCGTCGAGAACGACGAGTTCGCCTGATCCCATCAGCGTGACCGCCAGGACGCGATCGTCCGCAGACAGCCGAACGCGCGCCGGACTGCCAGCGACGGGAATCCGCTGGACCACGCGCTCGTCGGCGCAGTCGATGACGGCGACGACATTGCCATCACGCGTGGCAACGAACAGGCGGCGGCCCTGCCGATCGAGCGCCAGCCCCATCGGCACACCGCCAACTTGAAGATGACGGATCGTATTGCCTCCCCGGCGGTCGATGATCGAGACCGTTCCCGATCCCGCATTGGCGGAATACAGAAACCGCTCATCCGGACTGACCGCGACCATGTGCGGCAGCTTCTGATCCAGCAGGTGCTGTGCGGCAACGCGCCGTGCCTCGGCGTCCACTTCGATCACCGCCGCAGGATGATCCACGGTCACATACGCGCGACCGGAAAGGCCGAGCGCGATGCCGTGCGGACGCCGGAAGCTCCCGAGATCGATCGTGCCGATACGTCGGCCCAGCGACAGATCGACGATGGAGATCGTCTTCCCGCCTTCCTCCGGGCTGGTGTACGAATCGACGCCGTAGTCGGTGACGTAGGCGTATCGATCGCCAGGCGACAGGACCATCTCATGAGGCTTGGTGCCAACGGGCGCAGCCCAGTGGCGCTGTCCGGTGTTGGAGTCGTAGAGTCCGAGGGAGCTGGCCTTCTTGTGGAGGATCAGGACACCCGGCGCGGCCTGCACAGACGTCGAAGGCGCTCCCTGCAGGAGCAGCACCGCCGCACAGACCAGCACGAAGGTGTTCATCGTTCGGCCCAATCGAGAGATCGCGCGACGGCCTTCTTCCACCCGGCATAAAGGCGATCGCGCACGTCCGCTGGCATCACCGGTTCAAATGTCCGATCGAGCGCCCAGTTGCGGCTGACATCCTCCGGACCATCCCAGTATCCCACCGCAAGGCCCGCCAGGTATGCGGCACCCAGCGCGGTCGTCTCCCCCACCATCGGCCGCCGGACAGGAGCGCCGAGGAGGTCGGCCTGGAACTGCAGCAGCGAGTTGTTCGCCGCCGCTCCGCCGTCGACCTTCAGTCCGGACAGCTGCAGGCCGGCCTCCCGCTGCATCAACTCGAGCACTTCGCGAGTCTGATAGGCCATCGAGTCGACCGTGGCGCGGGCGATATGCCCGATGCCGGTGTCGCGCGTGAGTCCGATGATGAGGCCACGGGCATACGGATCCCAGTACGGCGCACCGAGGCCAACGAACGCCGGAACAACGTACACCCCACCCGCGTCGTCTACGGTCGCCGCCAGACGCTCGACTTCGGCCGAGCTCTGGATAGCCTTGAGCCCGTCACGGACCCACTGCACCGCGGCCCCGGCAATGAACACCGCGCCCTCCAGGCAATAGGTCGTCTTGCCGTCCAGACGCCAGCCGACCGTGGTCAGCAGCCCGTTCTTGGATGGAATCGCCTGGCTTCCGGTATTGAGCAACAGGAAGCAGCCGGTCCCGTAGGTGTTCTTCGCCGACCCTGGATCAAAGCAGGCCTGACCGAACAGTGCCGCCTGCTGGTCGCCGGCCGCACCCGCAATGGGGATGGGAGCGCCGAGCAGCGAGCCTTCGGTTTCGCCATACCACTCGCTGGACGCCCGTACCTCCGGCAGCATCGCGCGAGGCACGTGCAGAATCTCCAGGAGCGTGTCGTCCCAGTCGAGGGTGTGAATGTTGAAGAGAAGCGTCCGGCTGGCGTTGCTGACGTCGGTGATATGGCGCTTCCCCCCGGTCAGGCGCCAGATCAGGAACGAGTCCACAGTGCCGAACAACACGTCGCCGCGTTCGGCGCGCACTCGCAGCCCCGGCACCGAGTCGAGCAGGAACTTCAGCTTCGTGCCGGAAAAGTACGGATCGAGGATGAGTCCGGTTCGGGCCCTGAATGTCTCCTCGAGTCCGTCGCTTTTGAGTTCCTCGCAGATCCGTGCGCTGATGCGACTTTGCCAGACGATCGCGTTCGTGACCGGTTTCCCGGTTTCGCGGTCCCAGACGATCGTGGTCTCGCGCTGGTTGGTGATCCCGATCGCGGCAATCTGCTGCGCGGAAAGACCTGCGCTGGCGAGCGCCTCCCGCGCCGTCGCGATCTGCGACGACCAGATGGCTTCCGGATCGTGCTCAACGTGGCCGGGCGATGGGAAGATCTGCGGGAACTCTTGCTGCGCCACCGAAACGAGTTCCCCGTCGCGTTTGAAGACGATCGCGCGGCTGGAGGTCGTTCCTTGATCCAGAGCCAGGATGAACCGATTCATGTCGTCCTTCGTCAGGGCGCACGCAGTGCACCCCTACACGTCTATGTCGTGAGCTTGGGGTGATGGCGGTGAATGAACAGATCGTAGAGGAAGCCGCCCAGCACGCCACCGATGCACGGGCCAGCGATCGGTACCCACCACCAGCCATTGCCGGCACGGAACACGTCGCTCCCCCATCCGCCAACCGCGGTGAAAAGCCGCGGACCAAAGTCACGAGCCGGATTGATCGCGTAGCCTGCGTTCAACCCATACGTGGCGCCGATCGCGACCACGAGCAAGCCGACAATCAACGGCGCGATATACGGCGCCGGCGGCTGATTGCGCTGATCGCCGATCGCGAACAGCACGCAGATCAGAAGCGCGGTGCCGACGATCTGATCGATCAGCCCGCCGAAGGTCGACAGCCAGGGCTGCGGGTAGGTCGCGAAGATGCCCGCCGTCCCGAGATTGCCGGTCACCTGGCGCACGCCGCCGTCGAAGTGCGCGAAGGCCTCGTGGTAGGTGCCGTAGACCACGGCCGCGGCCACGAACGCGCCTGCCGTTTGCGCGACGGCGTATGGCAACACTTTGCTCCAGGGAAAACCACGCCAGGCCGCCAGCGCGAGGGTCACGGCCGGATTGAGATGCGCACCTGATACGCCGCCGGCCACGTAGACGGCCATCGTCACGGCAAGCCCCCACCCGAGATTGATCGACAGGTAGTCACCGTTTTTTCCGCCACCAAGAGCAACCTGGGCGACCACGCCGACGCCGAACATAATCAGCACGAACGTGCCGAAAAATTCTGCCAACAGGTTCCGAGTATTGTTCGACACGCGTTTCCTCCAGGCGAATCGGCCTTCAGGGGTACAGGAGCTCGACGCGCCACGTCCCGTTGTCGCGGACGTAGAGGTGACGCTGGTGCAGCCGATACGTGCCGGCCTTCCAGAACTCGATCCGATCAGGAACGATCCGATACCCACCCCAATGCTGCGGCCGCGGCACTGGCGCGTCCCCGAAAGTCGCCTGCAGCGACTCGTACTTCGATTCGAGTGTGGCGCGATCGGTCAGCACGCGGCTCTGCTCCGACACCCAGGCGCCAATCTGGCTGCCGCGCGGGCGGCCTGCGAAATAGGCGTCCGACTCGGCGCCGGTGACGCGATCGACACGGCCCTCCACCCGGACCTGCTCGTCAATCCACGGCCAATAGCAGCAGAGCGCGGCAAACGCGTTGGCGTCGAGCTCGAGGCCTTTGCGCGACCGGTAGTTCGTGTAGAAAACGAATCCGCGTGCGTCGACGCCGCGAAGAAGAACAATCCGGGCCGACGGCCGGCCGGAGGCGTCGGCCGTGGCGAGGGTGACGGCGGCGGGATCGAACGGCGCGCCATCGCTGGCGCGCGCCAGCACCGCGTGGAACTCCTCGATGGGATCTGCCGACACCACGGCCGGGCAGTTTATCTCATCGACTGGAGCGCGGAGCGTCAGCGGGACTGGCCCGACTACAGTCGGGCCCTGCTGCACGAGGGCCCCACTTCTGCGGGCCTGTCGCGGCTACACCCTCGAGACCTGCTCGCTGCCGGTGGCGCGCTGGCGTTGGCGGGCCAGCATGACAAACAGTGCCGCCGGGTAGGTCGCCAGGCCCAGGAGGATGGCGCCCACGGTCGGACCGAGGATGAACGGGATGACCCAGGGGCGCACGAGCACGAACAGGTGGTGCCAGAACGCGCGGGACAGCAGCGACCAGCTGAAGAGCGTTCCGAACTCGCCGCGGAGATCCATCGGCAACGGCACGCCCAGGAGTGCGCCGGCAATGGCGGTGGTCGCGGTGTACCAAGGCACCATGATCCAGGGCAGGTTCGTGCAGAGTCCCGCCAGGACCAGAAGCTTGTTCAGGCGGAAGACCACCGCCACCAGGAAGGCGATGACGTACTGCACGCCGAAGAACGGAGAGAATCCCGCCGTGATGCCCCACGCATACGCCGCTGCGAGTCGCGGCGGCGTGTCGTCGAGCCGCAGGACCTTGTCCGCCCAGCGGTACAGCGTGCCGAGGGTTGCTTCGAACGCCACTGGACTCAGTATAAACGGCGGGGACATGGGGCCATAAGGCCCCAATGCGCCCCCTGCGACCCATGTCCGACCACTTCACTCGACTCCTTGACACCGTCCCGCCGCCTCCCTACTAATGCCGCATGGGTGTGGTTCCGGGTCAGGGCTCGAGCGACCTGACGCAGTCGCGCGCCTTTCGCGGCTATGTCCTGGATGAGGCGTATGACGAGATGTTCGGCGCTTCGGGCACACCGCGCGAGGCGTACGCGACGCTCTTCGAGCGGCTGCTGACGCTCGATCCCGCGGAACTGAAGCAGCGGCAGTCCGCCGCCGACCTCGCATTCCTGAACCAGGGCATCACCTTCACGGTCTACGGACAAAAGGATGGAGCGGAGCGCATCTTCCCGTACGACCTGATTCCGCGGATCATCACGGCCTCGGAGTGGGCGGTGATCGAGCGCGGCCTCACCCAGCGCCTGACCGCGCTCAATCTGTTCCTGAAGGACATCTACGGCGAAGGCCACATCTTCGCCGAGGGCGTGGTCCCTCGCGAGATGGTCCTGAGCTGCAGGCACTTCCGCCGTGAGATGCAGGGTGTTCCCGTTCGGCACGACATCTACGTCTCGGTGGCGGGGATGGACCTGGTTCGGTTGCCCGACGGCCAGTTTGCCGTGCTCGAAGACAACCTGCGCGTGCCGAGCGGCGTGTCGTACATGCTGACCAACCGCCAGGTCATCAAGCGCGTCTTCCCAGGCATCTTCAACAAGTACGACGTGCGCCCGGTGGATCAGTACGGGCAGGCGCTCCTGGCCACGCTCAAGACGCTTGGGCCGGCGCATCGCCTCGACCCGACCATCGTGTTGCTGACGCCGGGCGTCTACAACTCGGCGTACTTCGAGCACGCGTTTCTGGCGCGCCAGATGGGCATCGAGCTCGTCGAGGGTCGCGACCTGTTCGTTCACGACAACGTCGTCTACATGCGTACGACGGGCGGCCCGCGCCGCGTGGACGTGATCTACCGGCGCGTGGACGACGACTTCGTCGACCCGCTGGCCTTCCGCCAGGATTCGCAGCTCGGCGTGGCCGGACTCTTCAACGCGTTTCGCGCCGGCAACGTCTCGGTTACGAATGCCGTCGGTACGGGCGTCGCCGACGACAAGGCGCTCTACGCCTACCTGCCAGCGATCATCAGGTTCTATCTGAGCGAAGAGCCGGTGCTGCAGAACATCCAGACGTACGTGCTATCGAACGCGCAGGATCGCGCCTACGCGATCGAGCATCTCAGTGAACTCGTCGTCAAGGCGGTTGGCGAGTCGGGCGGTTACGGCATGCTGATCGGCCCCCACAGTACCGCGGCCGAGCGCGAGGATTTCCGCGAGCGCATCCTCGCCGATCCGCGCAACTACATTGCGCAGCCGACGCTGGCGCTGTCGCGGGCGCCGTGCTTCATCGACGATGCGGTGGAAGCGCGGCATGTGGATTTGCGGCCGTACATCCTGTTCGGCGAGCGCGTGACCATCGTGCCGGGCGGATTGACACGGGTGGCGCTGCGCAAGGGATCGCTCGTGGTCAACTCGTCGCAGGGCGGCGGCAGCAAAGACACATGGGTGTTGGCTGAATGAACAGAATTCGCTCGTAGGCCCGAGCTTTAGCTCGGGCCTCGGCGCAGTTGGCCGAGCTAAAGCTCGGCCCTACGTACGGCACTCGGCCCCACGTACGGCACTCGGCCCCACGTACGGCACTCGGCCCTACGTACGGCACGGCAGATCGATATGTTGTCGAGAGTCGCTGATAGCTTGTACTGGATGTCTCGCTATCTCGAGCGCGCCGAGCACACCGCGCGGCTCGTGAACGTGAACCTGTACCTGACGCTCGACCGCACGCCGGTCGATGCGGCGCGGCACTGGGGACGGCTGCTGTCCAGTCTGCGTCTGCCGCCGCCGATGCCGGACAACTCGAATCCGGCGGTCGAAGCCACCGGCACTCTCCTCGATCTCGCCAACCAGGATTCGATCGCCGCGTGCATCAGCGGGGCGCGCGAGAATGCGCGACAGGTTCGTGAGCAGATCAGCTCCGAGATGTGGGAGCAGATCAACCGGTTGTTTCACAACGTGCGGCGTGACGCGCCGCACCCGGAAGGGCGCGCCGGCGCGCACGAGTTTCTGGTGTCCGTCATCGAAGGCGTCCACCTGTTCCAGGGGATCACCAATGCGACGATGACGCACGGCGAGGGATGGCAGTTCATCGAGTTGGGCCGTTACATCGAGCGGGCCGCCGCCACGGCGTCGCTGCTTGCCGTGCACTATCGCGATTTCGAAGAGACCCGGGGGCAGCCGATCGAGCTGGGTGAGTTCGTCGAGTGGATTGGGCTGCTCCGATCGTGCTGCGCGTTCGAAGCCTACTGCCGGCAATACACGGCCGATCTGCGAGCGGATCGGATCGCGGAGTTCCTCATCCTGAGCGCGCAGTTTCCACGCTCGATCCGCTACTCGGCGCGGCACATCCAGGCATCCTTGCAGACCATCGCTCAGCTGAACGGCCGTGGCGCCGGCCGCCCGCAGCGCTTGGCCGGGCGGCTGCAGGCGTCACTCGACTACGGGCAAGTCGACGAGATCATGAGCGACAACCTGATCGGCTATCTCGATTCGATCGTCCGTCAGGCGAACATGATCGGCGCCGCAGTTCACCAGCAGTATGTCAACTACCCGGTCGACCAGGCCCTATCCACCTGACGGAACCATCGTGCCTACCCGCTACTCGATTCGCCACACTACGCGATTCAACTACGACGTGCCGGTCAGCGAGAGCCTGATGGAAGTGCGGATGCAGCCACGCACGGAAGGCACGCAGCGGTGCTTACGGTTCGAGCTCGCTATCGCTCCGCGCGGCCGCGTCTTCGGCTATCGCGATCATCTCGGCAACTCGGTGCACCACTTCGACACGCCGGCACGGCACACGCAACTCACGATCACCGCGCGCGCCATTGTCGAGCTCGATTCCCTTCCCGCAATCCCCCTGACGCTTGATTCGCGCACCTGGCGGGAGGTGGATATGTGGGCCGGGCGTGGCGATCTCTGGGACTTCCTGCAGCCAAGCCGATTCGCGAACTGGACGCCCACCCTACGCGAGTACGTCGCGTCGGTGTCAGGCGACGCGGGCGCTCGCACCCACGATCCCTTGACGACCATCCGCGGGCTCATGCAGAGCATCCATCGCGACTTCGAGTACGTGCCGCGCAGCACACGTGTCGATTCGCCGATCGACGAAGCGCTGTCCGCGCGGCGCGGAGTCTGCCAGGACTTCGCGCACATCATGATTGCGGCGAGCCGCCTGATCGGGGTGCCCTGCCGATACGTCAGTGGCTACATCGCGCCCGAGGCAAACGACGAAACGTCGCTCCTCGAAGCCACTGCAACCCACGCATGGGTGGAGGTACGCCTGCCCACGCTGGGATGGGTGGGGCTCGATCCTACCCACAACGCGGAGTCCGGACTTCGGCATGTTCGCGTCGCCGTTGGACGCGACTACGCTGACCTCCCTCCGACACGCGGCGTCTTCAAGGGCGGCGCCGGCAGCACGCTGACTGTCGCCGTCGATGTCACGCCCTCGGACGCACCGGAGGCGCTCGAGCCGATATTGCCGGAGCCGCAATGGGCAACCCAAGAAGCCGCTGCGCCCGACCCCGACTTCGAGCGCGAGGCGCAGATGCAGCAACAGCAGTAGGGGCGCGTGGTAACGCGCCCTGGAAGCCTTGCCCAATCGTCCGTGGATAATAGGCGCCGTGCCGCCGTCACTCGTCTGGCTGACGCTCCTCGTCGCCGTTGCAGCCGCGAACGCACTCCGCGAACCTGTCCTCAAGCAAATCCGCCTGCCACATGCCTACTACTATCGCGAGATGTACGTGCCGCAGGTCACGAGCGGCCCGAGCAGCGCGACGTGGTCGCCGGACGGGCAAGAGCTCATTTACTCGATGCAGGGCTCTCTCTGGCGCCAGCGCCTTGGCTCGAGCGACGCCACACAGCTGACGTCGGGTGACGGGTACGACTATCAGCCCGACTGGTCGCGCGATGGGCGTTATGTCGCCTACGCCTCTTACAGGAACGACGCCATCGAGCTGTGGCTCCTGGACGTCACTTCCGGTACCACCAATCCGCTCGTCGCCAATGATGCCGTCAACGTCGATCCTCGCTGGTCTCTGGATGGCTCGCGCCTCGCCTTTGTCTCGACCGCCGACGAAGGCCGTTGGCATATCTTCGTGGCGCCGGTCCACGACGGCCAGATTGGAACGCCGGTGCGCGTCACTGAAAATCACGACAGCGGCCTCCCCCGCTACTACTACAGCGTCTGGGATCATTATTTGTCGCCGTCCTGGAGCCCCGACGGGCGCGAGCTGCTGTTCGTGTCGAACCGCGGGCGTGTCTGGGGAACGGGCGGCTTCTGGCGAATGGCCGCTGAGCCGGCTGCAACACCGCGCGAGATCCATTACGAAGAGACGACGTGGAAGGCGCGGCCCGACTGGTCGCCTGACGGGAAGCGCGTGGTTTACAGCAGCTACCTCGGACGGCAATGGAACCAGTTGTGGCTGACCCCCGCCGAAGGCGGCGACACCTTCCAGCTCACTTACGGCGACTTCGACGCGACGGCGCCACGTTGGTCGCCCGATGGGTCGCGCATCGCGTTCATCTCGAACGAGGAGGGCAACACGTCGTTATGGGTGGTCACTATCCCTGGCGGCGTACGCAGCCGCGTGGATTCGACGACGCGCCACTACCGGACGCCGGTCGGCCGCCTGCAGTTGCGAGTGCTCGATGGAAGCGGCGCGACGATGCCAGCCCGTGTTTCCGTGCACGACGCCTCGGGCAAGAGCTATGCGCCGGACACGGCGTGGCGCCACTCGGACGAAGCCTTCGTCCGGAGCGAGCGGAAGTTCGAGTACGGATATTTCCACGCGAACGGCACGGCGGACTTGACCGTGCCTGCCGGCAGCTACATCGTCGAGGCCTCACGCGGACCGGAGTTTTCGATCGCGCGCCACCAGGTGCGCATCGACCCGAGTGCCACGGCGACACAGGATCTCGTCCTCGATCGCCTGGCCGATATGCCGGCGCGCGGCTGGTGGAGCGGCGACCTGCACGTGCACATGAATTACGGCGGCACGTATCGCAACACGCCCGCGCATCTCAAGTTTCAGGCCCAGGCTGAAGGCCTCCACATTGTCGAGAATCTGATCGTCAACAAGGAACAGCGGATCCCCGACATCGGCTATTTCCAGACGACGGCCGATGCGGTGTCGGACTCGCGGTTCCTGCTGATGCACGCCGAGGAGTTCCATACGAGCTTCTGGGGCCACACAGCGCTCCTCGGCCTGACGAAGCACTTCCTGCTGCCGAACTACGCCGGCTACTCGAACACCGCCGCCTCGAGCCTCGTGCCCACCAACACCGACGTGTTCGCGCTGGCGCATGCCCAGGGCGGTTTGACTGCCTATGCGCACCCGTTCGACGCGAGTCCGGACCTGCGGGATCTGAAGGAAAGCCGCTCGCTCCCCATCGACGCGGCGCTCGGCACGCTCGACTACCTCGAGGTGATGGGGTTCAGCGATCACCTGATCACGTCGGGCATCTGGTACAGGCTGCTCAACTGCGGCTTCCGCATCCCCGCGGGCGCCGGCACGGATGCCTTTCCGAATTTCGCCTCGCTTCGTGGACCGGCCGGGCTGCTCCGCGCCTTCGCGCGCATCGGCGCGCAGCTCGATCACGGTGCGTTTCTCGCGGCGATCCGCCAGGGGCGGACGTTTGTGACCAACGGGCCCTTGCTGGAGTTCACGCTGAGTGCCGACACCACGAGCGATAACGGCGCGGGCTCGACGCCGGCCGGCGTCGGCGATGAACTGAAGCTGCCCGCCGGACGGCACCGTCTGCAGGCCCAGGTCTCGCTGACATCGCACGTCCCGGTCGATCATCTCGAGATCCTGCGCAACGGCGAGCCGGTCGCATCGATCCCACTCGACGCCAGTCGGACGCAGGCGCGAACCGTCGTTCCTCTCGACGTCGACCAAAGCGGCTGGTACATCGTCCGAGCGTATGCTGACGGCCCGCGGCCGCCGGTGCTGGATCTCTATCCGTTCGCCAGCACGAGCCCCATCTACGTGACCATTGCGGATCGGCCGATGCGGTCGATGTCGGACGCACAGGTACTTTCTGACGTGGATCGACAAGGTGCGCGAGCAGGTCGAGGCGCACATTGGTTGGAACACGGACGCCGAACGAACCGCCGCACTCGAGTTGATCGCGAGAGCCCGCAACGAATTCGAGCGGCGCAAGCGATGACCGTGCGTGCTGTCGTAATGGGGTTGTTCGTGGCGTCGGCTATCGCGTCATGGGCGCCACCTGGCGCGTCCGATGTCGTCGCGGATACGGCGGCCATTAGTTGCCCGGTGACTATCGATTCGCCCGATGGCACCCTCTCCGTCGTATTCACGCTGCGCGAGACGTCGGACCGGGCCGGAATTCCGTCGTACGACGTTCGCTGGCGTGGACGGTCCCTCGTGCAGCACGCGGATCTGGGGCTCGACCTGGAAGGCACCGGGCCACTCGGTGCGAATCTCACCGTCGTCTCGGTGCAGCGCAGTCAACGCGACGAGACGTATTCCGTGTTCCCCGGCAAGTCGAGCCGCGCGCGCGATCACTATCGGGAGGCCGTGATCGCGCTCCAGGAACGGCCTGCACCGCATCGGCGCCTGGATCTGATCTTCCGCGCGTACGACGACGGCATCGCGTTCCGTTACCGGCTTCCACGGCAGGCGGGCATGACGGAGTTCGCCATAGCTGGCGAGCGGTCGACGTTTGCGTTTTCCGGCAAGCCGACTGCGTTCCAATTGCCGCTCAATGCCTTCACGACGTCGTACGAGCAGTACTACCAGCGTCGACCACTTTCCGATGTCAGCCCCGACTCGCTGCTCGGGCTGCCTCTGCTTCTCGAGTACCCCGATGATGTCTGGGTCGCGGTGACCGAAGCGAATCTCACCGACTACGCGGGGATGTATCTTGCCGCCGACCCCGGTCGGTCCGGTGCGCTGGTGTCGCGGCTGTCGCCGCGGCCCGACAATCCGCGCATTGCAGTGAGTGGCAGGACGCCGCACGAGTCGCCCTGGCGTGTCCTGATGATTGCCGACAGGCCGGGAGCACTCATCGAGTCGAATCTGGTCGTGAATCTGAACGATCCAAACGCAATCGGCGACACGTCCTGGATCAAACCAGGAAAGACCACGTTTCCATGGTGGAACGGCTACGAGGTCGGCGACGCCGGCTTTCGGGGCGGTCTGAACACCGAGACGATGAGGCACTACATCGATTTCTGCGCCGAGCAGGGGATCGAATATCACTCGCTCGACGGGCTCGATCGCGCATGGTATGGCGGACCGATCGTTCCGTACGAAGGCGCTGAGATCACGAGGAGCGTTCCCGACATCGATCTGCCCGAGGTGCTTCGCTACGCGCGCCTCAAAGGCGTCGGGATCCGTCTGTGGCTGCACTGGGAAGCGGCAAAGGCGCACATGACGGCCGCCTTTCCGATCTATGAGAAGTGGGGCATCGAGGGGGTCATGCTGGACTTCATGGACCGCGACGACCAGGAGATGATCGCGTTCCTGCACGACGCCATTCGGCTGGCCGCCCGGCACCATCTCACCGTCACTCTGCACGGCGTGTCGAAGCCGACCGGGCTGCGCCGCACCTATCCGAATCTGTTGACCTCGGAGGCCGTGCTGAATCTCGAGTACAACAAGTGGGACGCGAAAGGTGTGACTCCTGAGCACGAGTTGACGGTGCCGTTCACCCGGATGCTGGCGGGTCCGCTGGATTTCCATCAAGGGTCGTTCCGTCACGTCTGGCCGCGCGACTTCACGCCGAGGAACGTGGCGCCTGTGGTCAGGGGAACGAGAGCGCGAACGCTGGCGAGCTATGTCGTCTTCGAGAACTACCTGCCAATGGTCGCCGATTACCCGGCGTCGTACCGCGGTCAGCCAGGGTTGGAATTCCTGCGCGAGGTCCCGACGTTCTGGGACGAAACGAGAGCGCTGAGCGGCGTGCCGGGACAGTTCATCACGATCGCACGCCGGCGAGGAAATCAGTGGTACGTGGGCGCGATGACCGACGCCACTCCTCGGCGGCTCCCGATCCCGCTCGACTTCCTCGGACGCGGTGCCTTCGTCGCGGACATCTATCAGGACGATCGCGATGCGTCCCATCCGCCCACGAGTGTGATCCGCCGCCGGATTCGGGTGACCGCTGCCGACACGCTCGAAGCAGATCGGGTCGAGGCCGGCGGATTTGCGGCGCGGCTGATTCCCGCGGAGTGACCACGAACGACAATTGCAAGGAGAGGTGCTGATGCAGAAGACATGGCTGGTTTCGACGTTCGCTGTGGTCCTTGGACTGCCATTCGGCCAGACAACCGTCCGGGCGCAGACGCCAACGCCGCAGACCATGACCGCCCCGACACCGTCTCCTGCCATGCCTGACTGTTCCGAAGTCGCGCGCGCGATGCGCGATCTGATTGCACAGGATGTGCGACTTCGCGACTGGCCCAACCTGACGCGTTACCGGATGGCCAATGAAGAAGTGAAACGCGCCGGCACCCCGGTCCCGGTGGTCTTTCTGGGCGACTCGATTACCGACGCCTGGGACGACGAGGGCCGCGGCGGGTTCTTTCCGGGCAGGGGGTATCTGAATCGAGGCATCGGCGGCCAAACGACCCCGCAGATGCTCGTCCGCCTTCGTCCCGACGTCCTGGCGCACAACCCGAAAGTACTGGTCCTGCTTGCCGGCACCAACGACATCGCTGGCAACACTGGGCCGGTGACGAACGAGGACATCGAGCAGAACCTCGCCGCCATCGCGGAACTTGCAAGTGCGCACGGCGTGAGGGTCGTCCTCGCCGGCATCCTCCCCATCAGCGATTACCACCAGAAACCCGACGTCGTGGCGCAGGTCGTTCGCCGCCCGGTGACGCGCATCAGCGCCGTGAACACGTGGCTGCGCCAATACGCCGCCGGGCACGGGTATGTGTATTTGGACTACGCGCCAGCCGTGGCGGACGAGCGCGGCATGCTGAAGCGCGAATTCAGCGAGGACGATCTGCACCCGAACGCGCAGGGCTACGCTGCGATGGCGCCGCTCGCCGAAGCTGCCATTGCGCAGGCCATGAAATAGGGGCCCTTCCCCGCGCGCACGGCCTGCCCCAGCCACTCCTACGTTCTGGACGGTTCATGATGCTGGAATTCGTCGAGGGCACGTCACTCGACGAGTGGTTGCCACGCATCACTTCAGGCACAACGCGCGCACACGTTCGATGACCTTCGGACGCTGCGCGATGACTGCCAGTTCCCAGCCCCGCGCGACCTCGAGTGCTTCTCCGATGGCGGCCCGTTCGCGTTCGAACCGTGCCCACACCGCTCCGACATCTGCGGGTGACAGGTTCGCTTGCGGCGAGCTCCCCAGCGGCAGCGCGATACCGAATCGATGGCAGCGTTCCGAGAGCTCGGGCTGATCCCAGAAGAAGGGGTACGAGATCATCGGCACGCGGTGAAAAATGGCCTCGTGCGTCGAGTTCAGGCCCTGGTGCGTCACGAAGACATCGCACTCCGTCAGGACCCGCCACTGATCGACCATCGGCTCGACGCGAACGTTCGGGCGCGACAGCGCAGCCGCGTCCTCGGCAGAGACGTTCGCGCCACCAAGACTGACCAGGACGTCCGCTTCCGGCACCGTCGCGAACCAATCCGCGATCGCGCGCAAGGCGCGAAGTGCCTGCGCGGTGAAGTAACGCCAGACGACGGTGCCGAACGAGATGTAGACCTTGACGGTGCGGCCGCGGGCTGAGGGAAACAGAGGTTCGTCCGTCCCGTCCCGCGTCTCGTCGACGATGGAGCCGAAGAAGGCGAGGGGCTCGAACACGCGCCGATCGTCAGCCCCGAGAAACTCCGGCGGCTCGGCGTAGATGTTCAGGTCGCGGCTGAGTCCCGCCACATAGCTGAACGGGGAGGCGTCGATGACACCGAGCTCACACCGAAGCCGATCGACCGCCGCCAGGCAGCGTGGCGAGAGGTTGACACGCGGATCCGTCTCGAGAAGCCGGAGGAAGCGCGCCGGATCGATATTGTGACCGGAGCAGACGTTGACGCGCGGCACTGCCGCCAGATCCGAGGCCACCCAACCCGCGACGGCGAACGTGTCGTGTATAACCAGCCCGGCGTCGACGGCTCGCAGATCGTCCACGATCCGATCGGCGTAGTGGCCGGCATACGTCACGAGCCGGCTGGGCATCGGCATCGATTCGGTGTCCGCGCTCTCCAACGGGTACTTCGTGAAGAGATCGACGAACGTCCCGCCTGCCAGCTCGACATCGGCCTGAAACTTCTGGTCGGTGAAGACGCAGACCGGTACGCCTTCTGCCGCAAGCGCCGACACCAGAGGGCGCAGCCGCTGGAAGTGCGAGCGGTCCGGCATCGAGAAGACGGCGACGGGACGTTGCGACACGTGAGCGCTCGATGAAAAGAAACACGATGCCGGCGGCTACGCGCCCACCACCCGGAACCGATGACAGGATGGGTTATTCAGCTCGTGACCCGGAAGGCGACGAGTTGCTTCGCCTCGCCCGCGGTACCCTTGGCCTTCAGTTCGATCAGATATTCGCCTGGCGCGAGGCTCGACAGGGGAACGTCGAGTTGCACCTGACCGGAGGCCGGCGGGGGTGCGACGGGCAGATCCTGCATCGAATCGCCAGCGCGGTTCAGAAGCTTCGCCGAGACGGCCGGGATATCCGTGCCGGGACCGTACGCGGTCGATCGAATCACCAGCCGCTCAGTACGCCGGAACTCCCGGGCGATCGTCGGGACGGCATTCGCATCCTTCGCCAGCGCCTGCGCCTCGGGACCGGTGCGCGCGCGAAACACCGCCGGCGTGCTCAAACCGACATCTGGCGCGGCGAGATCGGGCACGGTCAGCTCACGAGCGTCGCTGTCGAGCGTCATGCTGGACGCGTCTTCGACCGTCACCTTCATCTGGACCTTGCCGGGAGGCACTTCGAACGTCACCACTTGCGCCTTCTTGATGCCCGCCGTCGTCGGGATCGACGCCGGCCCGTCGACACTGACCATCCCTTCGCTCATCGACGATCCGGTGCCGGCGGACGGACTCTTGCCGCGGAAATACGGCGCGCCATTAGGACCGATCGCCGTCAGTGTGATCTTGGCCGGCTCCTCGTGCCTCGTGCCCGGTACAGGCTCCCAGACGAAGGTCAGCCTCGTCTTCCCGTTGTTGCCGCGCGACATGCCCAGCCACGAACGTATGTAATCGTTGCGTGCAGGCGAGACCACCGACGCCAGCGCCGCATCGACATCCTTCGGTCGATCGGGCCGCGTCGGCGTCAGCGCCCGTGTCAGATCCTCCTGGCTGAAGGCGACATAGCCCTGACGATGGCGGACGTCGACACCCGGCCGTGCCACCTTCACCTTGATCTGATGGAACTTGCCGTCGCTGGGCGCCTTCTTCGAGTTGTAGCCGAGCAGGTAGTAGGCGCTCTGATCGCGGACGATTTGCCGCAGCCCCTTGCCCAAATCGTTCGAATTGACGATGGCGCGGCCGTCGGTATTGTCCGCGAGCACCTGAATCGAATCCATTGTCAGGCGAAGCATCTCCTTGTCGGTCGTCAGGCTGATGCCGTTGACGCCTTCGTCGATGTCACCTTCGAATGCCGCGAGTCCACGCGGATCGAGAGCGTAGAACGACACGTTATTGCGGTTGGCGAGCTCGTAGAGATCCTTCAGGCGCGACATCATCGCCGCCTGGCTGAAGAAGCGCTCGCGCTGCTCGACCATCGAGTCGCCCGAGAACGGATCGGCGCTGCCGCCCTTCAACTGGGCGTTCTGCGATCGCATCTGCGGCGGAAGGTAGTCGGTGTAGCCTTCGCTCACCAGGATCAGCGCCTTGCGCCCCTCGCGAAGGCCGCCAAGCTTGATGATCAACCCTTTGAGTGCCGACAGCGACACGTCGTTCCGCACCTGCTCGACGATCGACGCCGGATAGTTCGCATACTGTTCCTCGAACTGGTTGCGCGGGACGTAGTTGTACTTCCGGCCGTCGAACTGCTCGATGGCGTGGGCGATGGCCTCGTGGTTGCGATCCATGATGACGTCGCTGGTCGACGTGAGCGGGTACATGATCGCCAGCATGTCCTGCGGCGCGATCTGTCGGCGAACGAAGTCCGCCATGGCAATCCGCGACCGCATCGCGTTGCCGCGGCGCACATGGTAGTCGTCGAGAAAGAACGCAAAGAGGCGGACATCGGGCCGCTGCGCTTCCGATTCCTCGTCGTAGGTCGATCGGATCGGCCGCGCCGGGGTCGTCTGCGTCAGCGCGTCGATCTTGAACAGCTTGAACGACTCGACCTCCTGCGGCTCGCCGTCCTCCCAGACTTGAAAGTCCTTCTGGCTCAGGTCCGTGATCGGCTCGCCTTTCTTGTCGGTGACGATGACGTCGACGCGAACGAAATTGATGTCGGTGCGGAAGGTCGGTCGCTGCGGCTGGTCGGGTGACGCCTGCCCTTCCGCCGGCTGGCCCGTCTGACCCTGTGCGGGCTGACCATTCTGCCCACTGGTCTGGCCGTCGGCCGGGGCTGGCTGTCCCTGTTTCGGCTGAGGCGTGTCCTTGGGCGCAGGCTGTTCCGCGGGGGCTGGCTTCGATGTCTGCTGGACGCGAGCCACGACGGAGGCGGTCCCCAACGCGCCGGCGATGAGCAGCGCGCCCGCGAGACGAAGCGGTGTGATGGACATGGACGGCCTCACGTTGATGATACCGTGGGTTTAGACGCCCGCCTTGGGTCGAGAGCCTCTCCCCCGATGATACTATCCGGCAGGCCACCTCGTGCCCGAAACCACTGCCACTCTGCACCCACCGCTGACCCGCCTGAGTGACGACGAACGGCTGCTGTTCGAGTCGGTGCGGGAATTCGCCGCGCGCGAGGTCGCACCGCGGGTGCGGACAATGGACGAGGAAGCGACATTTCCGACGGATCTCGTCCCGAAGCTCTTCGACCTTGGGGTCATGGGCATCGAGATTCCGGAGCGGCATGGCGGCAGCGGCGGCACGTTCTTCCATGCGGTCCTCGCCGTCGAGGCGCTGGCCCGCGTCGACGCGTCCGTCGCGGTGCTCGTCGACGTCCAGAATACGCTGGTCATCAACGCGCTCACGCGCTGGGGTCACGACGATCTGAAGGGACGGTACTTCCCTCGCCTGGCCAGCAAGAGCGTCGGCGCGTACGCCCTTTCGGAAGCCGGATCGGGAAGCGATGCGTTCGCGCTCCAGACGCGTGCGGTGGATACCGGCAGGGATCTCGTGCTTGCCGGTCGCAAGCTCTGGATCACGAACGCGAAGGAGGCAGACGTCTTCATCGTCTTTGCCACGATCGATCCCGCGGCCGGCTACAAGGGCATCACCGCCTGCATCGTCGAACGGGGCATGCCCGGCTTCACCGTGGGCAAGAAGGAAGACAAGCTGGGAATTCGTGCGAGCAGCACGTGCGAGCTGCTGTTCGAGGACTGCCGCGTGCCACGCTCGAACATCCTCGGCGAGATTGGCAAGGGTTACAAAGTCGCGATCGAGACGTTGAACGAAGGCCGCATCGGCATCGGTGCGCAGATGATTGGCATCGCGCAGGCGGCGCTCGATCATGCGGTTCGCTACACCAAGGAGCGGAAGCAGTTCGGGAAGGCAATTGCAGATTTCCAGGGCGTCCAGTTCGAGTTGGCCCGCGCCGCCACCGACATCGAAGCCGCCCGACTGCTGGTCTACAACGCCGCGCGGCTGCGCGATACCGGACAGCCATTCCTCAGCGAGGCGGCGATGTGCAAGCTCTACGCATCGGAAGCCGCCGAGCGCGTCACATCGCTGGCGGTGAACCTGTTCGGCGGCTACGGCTACGTGAAAGACTATCCGGTCGAAAAGCTGTTCCGCGACGCGAAGATCGGGCAGATCTACGAGGGCACGTCCAACCTGCAACTGCAGACGATCGCGAAGACACTCCTTACTTGAACCATGAAGTTGTTCAGGTCGATCAGGTCGATCCGGTCAATCGGGTTGATCAGGTCCTGATTGACCCGATCGACCCGTTCTGCGCGTCAGGCGCTGCCGAAGACGGAGGCGGCAATGATCATCCTCTGCACCTCGGACGTCCCTTGGTAAATCTCCGTCGCGCGCGCGTCGCGGAACAGGCGCTCCACGGTTGACCCTCGGCGATAGCCGGCTGACGCGAGGATCTGCATTGCCTTGTCCGCGGCATGATGCGCGGCCTCGGATGCCGCCAGCTTGGCCATCGCCGCTTCGGCGCCCCAGGCCTCCGGTCCGTCGGCAGCCGCGGCGGCTTTCATCGTCAGCATTCGCGCCGCCTCGAGCTCGGTGGCCATGTCGGCGAGGAACCATTGGATCGCCTGATACTGGGCGATCGGACGGCCGAACGTCTGGCGCGTGCGCGCGTGATTGAGCGCCTCGTCCAGTGCCGCCTGCCCGACGCCGAGGGCCTGCGCCGCGATCGCGATGCGCCCCGACTCCAACGCGTGGCGCGCGATCGTGAAGCCCGCGTTCTCCTCCCCCAGCCGTTCGCGGTCGCTGACCTCGACGCCGTCCAACACCAGGTCGACGCAGCCGAGGCCGCGCACGCCGAGCGAATCGACGCCGGGATCGCGCCGAACGCCTCGCCGATCGAGCGGCACGAGGAACGCCGAGATACCGCGTCCACGGGTTCCGGGATCGGTCGCCGCGAAGACCAGCGCGAGGCCGGCGACGGCGCCATTCGCAACCCACACCTTCCGGCCCGAGAGACGGTAGCCGCCGTCGACGCGCGTGGCGATGGTCTGCTGGTTGGCGGCATCGGTGCCGGCGTCAGCTTCCGACAGCGCAAACGCGCCAATCGTTGCGCCCGCTGCCAGACGCGGCAACCACTCGGCTCGTTGATCTGTCGTACCCACCCGCGCGATGACCTCGCAGACGAGCGAGTTGTGGACGGCAAGGATCACCGCCACTGTCGCGCTGGCTCGCGCCACGGCTTCAATCGCCAGGGCGTAGCTCACGTGGTCGAGTGCCTTGCCGCCGAACTCTCGCGACGCCAGCAGCCCGAGATAGTCGCGCGAGGCGGCGTCGGCGATGAGCGCCGATGGGAATTCGCCGGATTCGTCGATTTCGGCAGCGAGCGGCAGCACGCGGTCGCGGGCAAATGCGGTCGCGTTCGCCTGCCACGCGGCTTGGTCTGGGGTCAGCTCGAGATCCATCAGTGATTCACTCGCCTCTGGGGTCCCGGCCCGCTAGAATTCGCGGGTGAACCAATGCAGCTGATATTACAGGAGCTCGGCGCAACGTTCGCCACTCCCGATCAACTCGTGCGCGTGCTGGTTCGGCTCGTCGCCGCCGCGTTCGTCGGCGCGATCATCGGGCTACAACGTCAGCACGCGCACAAGCCGGCCGGACTCCGAACGCACATGCTGGTGTCGCTGGGATCCGCGGTGTTCGTGCTCGCGCCTCTGGAGCTTCACGTCCCTATCGCAGAAGTCGGGCGCGTCATCCAGGGCGTTGCCGCCGGCATCGGGTTCATCGGCGCCGGCGCGATTCTGAAACGAAACGACGAAAGCGACGTGCAGGGGTTGACGACGGCGGCGGGGATTTGGCTGACGGCTGGAGTTGGCGTCTCCATCGGCCTTGGTGGCATCGGCGTCGCGCTGCTTGCGACGCTCCTGACGTGGTTCATCCTCTCCGTGATCGGGCACTTCGAACGTCGGATGAACAGGAGCTGACGCTTTCCGCAGGTAGGGGCCGACTTCAGTCGCCAACGGTCCTTCGGACGCTCCCGCCCGTGCGCAACCGCGCAACCAGGTCGGCAACCGTGGCCGGTCTCCCGCGACCGGACGAAGTGTTCTTGCTGCGGATCGTAGGCGCCGCGGTGTCGCCGTCGGCGCGCACAACCTGATCTCTCCTACTCGCCGCTTAGCGTGAACGCGGCCCAATAGGTCGGATCCGCCACTGCTGGATCCCCGATGAAGGTCAGTTGCGCACTTCTAAGTGCCTCCGTCTTGGAGGCACCAGCACGTAACTGTTCGTAGAACCGTTTCATCAAGCGGGCCGCGGCTCTACCGTCGACACGCCACAGCGTTGCGAGGACCGAGCGTGCGCCGGCAAAGTGGAACGCGCCAGCGTCAGCAGGCCCTCGCCACCGCTGGAATGGTGAATACGAGCGCCGATTCAGGGGAAAGCGCTCATTCACAACGCCATGGAACGATCTCGAGGATCGTCATTCACGAGAATGCAGATGACGGCGACGATGTGGATTTCGAGTGCTTCAGGTAGCGGACGCCTACTCCTGGCGCTGATCAGCGCGTGACGAGAAGTCTCTCACCAAAATCGCGCGCGTGTAGAGCAGCGCGAAGCCGCGACGCTGAACGTTCGCCTGCGACGTCGATCCCGGCGCCGTCGTGACCACGGCCAGCGTGCAACCCGCGTCGCGCGCATCCTGCAACCGGTGCCGCAGCAGCGCCGCTTGCACGCCGCGACGACGGAAGGCTGGCAGCGTCGCGGCGCCGGCGAGCTGGGCGATGTCGCCGTCGATCCGCAGGCTCGCAGATCCCGCCACGACTCCATCGATTCGGGCGACGTAGCGTCGAAAGCCGCTCGTGCGTCCGAGCGTCACGAAGATCGCGTCCAGCACCTCGCGCGGGAAGATCTCGTGCGCCGTCGGCGATTCGTCCGGGTGCGCAAAACCGTCCACGGTGACGTCGCGCCAAAGCTTCTCGTCAACCGCAGCGAGGCTTTCGACAATGATCTCGGGCCCTGAGCCCGCGTCGCTGCAATCCTGCAGCGCACATCCCAGTTGATTCTCGAATCCGATCAGCCGATACCCGCGCCCCGTCAGCAGCGTCGCGGCCTCCGGCCTGGCCAGGGCCGAGAGCTCGATCCGCAGCGGCTCCTGGCGATCGCGCCAGGCATCTTCGACCGCCGCAAGCGGCGCTTCTTCGAGGGCCTCGGTGATCGCGAGGCCGATACCCTTGTTCATCGGCGACTTAGGACCCGCGTAGACCACTACACCACCCGCCAGCGGCGTGACGAGCGATCGCGACGTTGCGTTGTCGGTGGAGGCGCGAACAATGTCCGCGCACAGCCGGCCTTCAGCGGAATCTATGTGTGCGGCGAACTCGGCACTGGCAAACATGCCGGGAAGAATACCGGAATTGCGGATTGCGGATTGTGGATTGCGGATTCATTGCGGATCGACGGCGAGTTCCCCAGTCAATCCGCAATCCGCAATCCGCAATCCGCAATTTCATTTGTCCAGCCCGTTCAGGCCCTTCGCATAGCCGGGGTCCATCGCCGCGATATCACTCCGGTAGCTGACCGTATCCGCGGTAGGGAAATTCGGTGGCACCTTCTGCGTGACCCCGCCGGTGGCCGCCCATTCGGCGCCGCGCTGAAGTGTGGTGATGAAATCCACAGAGCTCATGCCGTTGACGTCATGCCCGAGGGTCGTGTGGAAGAGGCGGCCCTTTCCGTGCGTCAGGACCATCAGCATCGGCTCGTCGCGACCGCTGCCGGCGTTGGCGGGGTCGGAGAACGCGGTCGCCAGCACAGTCATGCCGCCCGGCCCGCGCAGGCGCGCGTAGAGCTCGTCGCCCTGGTGCGTCCACTGGGGCGGCAGACCGCGGACGATCGGGTGGATGGCATCGCGGACCGTGAGCACGAACGGCACGCGCGCGCCGTGGCTGCCGGCCGGCCCCGGCGAGGCGTCGGACTGCAGCTTCCCGTCCTTGAAGAACCAGTACGGCCCCGCCTTCTCCGTACGATTCCGCCATCCGCCGGTGCCAATCATCTGGTTGTAAGCGGGCCAGCCCGGAAACGCGTTGTCTGCGGCGTGTACGACGACGACCCCGCCACCGCCTGTGACGTACTGATCGAACGCTTGCTTGAGCGGATCCGGCCAGCGTTCGTCTGGCGCGTCGTAATTCAGCACGACCGCGCGGTATGCCGCGAACTTCGGCGCCAGCGCGGCGACGTCCCCGCCCGAGGGCGGCACCGTGACCACGTCCACCTGAAATAGTCCCGTCTCCTCGAGGGCCTTCTTCAGCACCGGCGTCGTCAACTGCCACTTGTGCCACGGCCCGCCACTCTCGCCGTCGAGCAGCATCAGTTTGATCGGTGACTCGGCGTGCAGTGTCATGGCAAGAAAGGTAATCAACGCGGCAGCCAACGCTCTCGTCATCAATCTCTCCAAACGGGGTCCGAATGCTTCAACCGTTCGAACACCGGCTTTAAACGCGCCGCACTCACCGGCACTTCCTCGGGCAGGACGCGAACATCGCCGACCACGGACATGAAGTTCGTGTCGCCGGCCCATCGCGGCACCAGATGCACGTGCAGATGATCGGCGACGCCGGCGCCCGCCGCCTTGCCGATGTTCACGCCCACATTCAACCCATGCGGGCGATAAACCTCGGTCAGTGCGGTTTCGGCACGCTGGATCAGCCGCATCACGTCGAGCAATTCGTCCTGACGGAGATTCGACAGCGACCCGACGTGGCGGTTCGGCACCACCATCAGATGACCGCTGTTATAGGGATAGAGGTTCAGGATCACGTAGGCGAGCGCTTCGCGAGCGATGATCAGCGGCTCGTCGGTGCCTTTCGCCAGCGCGTCGCAGAAGATGCACCCTGCCACCGATTGCGCCGCGCTCGTCACGTATGCGAGACGCCAGGGCGAGAAGAGGCGATCCACGAGATTGCGGATTGCAGTTTGCGGATTGCGGATTTGATTGTGGATTGGCGTCGCCAACCGTCGATTGCGGATTCGGGCGTCAAGCCGTGTAGTCGGGCTCAGGCGCGGATTCCGCGACGGCCGCCTCAGGACGCGGCGGCAATGGCTCCTTGTTGATCAGTTCCTTCAATTCCTTGCCGGGCTTGAAATACGGAACCTTCTTCGGCGGGACGTCCACCTTGTCGCCCGTCTTCGGGTTGCGCCCTTTGCGCGGCTCGCGCTGACGGAGTCTAAAGCTGCCGAACCCGCGCAGCTCGATCTTCTCTCCCCGCTGCAGTGCGTCGATGATGCTCTTGAAGACGGTATCGACGATCAGTTCTGAGTGCTTCTTGGTGAGGTCCGAGACCCGCGAGACTTCCTCGACGAGCTCCGCTTTGGTCATTAACCACCTCTGTCGAAGGACGAAGGACGAAGATCGAAGGACGCCTCGTGCGCCCCTTCGTCCCTCGTCCTTCCTTCCTCGTCCTTATCCCTTATACCGAATGTGCTCCCCGAGCGTCGCCTCGCCCGTGCCGGTCGAATCCTGGTACGCCTCCCAGTCGGCGCGGAACTCATCAGACTTGAGCGCCCGAATGCTCAGCCCGATCTTCCGCTCGGCGGGACTCAGCTTGATGATCTTCATCTGGTACGTTTCGCCGACCTGCAGGTCGATCTTCTCCTGCCCATGCGTGTCGTCGAACTCCGAGACGTGAATCAGCCCCTCGATGCCCTCGTCCAGCTCGACGAACGCGCCGAAGTTGGTCATGCGCACGACCTTGCCCTCGACGAGGCCGCCGACGTGGTGGCGGGAGAAAAAGTCGTCCCAGATGTCGGTGGCCAGCTGCTTCAGGCCGAGCGACAGCCGCTGGTTCTCGGCGTCGATGTTCAGCACCATCGCATCGACGACATCACCCTTCTTCAACACTTCCGAGGGGTGCTTGATCCGCTTGCTCCACGACATGTCGGAGATGTGGATCAGGCCGTCGATATCTTCCTCGACCTCGACGAACGCGCCGAACTCGGTCAGGTTCCGGACCTTGCCCTTGATGCGCGTCCCGACCGGGTATTTCTCGGCCAGGTCGTGCCACGGGTTCTGCTCCACCTGCTTCAGGCCGAGCGAGATGCGCCGGGCCGTCGCATCGACGCCCAGCACCATGGCATCGACGCTGTCGCCCACGTTCAGGATTTTCGACGGATGCTTGACGCGCTTGCTCCACGACATTTCGCTGACGTGGATCAACCCTTCGACGCCGGGCTCGAGCTCGATGAACGCGCCGTAATCGGTGAGGCTCACCACCTTGCCGCTGACGCGCAGGCCGACCGGATACCGCTCGGACACCGCCGACCACGGATCGGCCACGAGCTGCTTGTGACCCAGCGACACGCGCTCGGTCGCCGGATCGTACTTGAGCACGATCACGTCGATCTCGTCGTTCACCTTCAGCACTTCGGACGGATGTCCGACGCGGCCCCACGACATGTCCGTGATGTGCAGCAGACCGTCGATGCCGCCGAGATCGATGAACGCGCCGTAATCAGTGATGTTCTTGACGACGCCGCGCAGCACCTTGCCCTCGGCGAGCGTCTCGAGGGTGTGCTTCTTCTTCTCGGCGTTCTCCTCTTCAAGGAGCACCTTGCGCGACAGCACGATGTTGCCGCGCTTCTTGTTCACCTTGATGACGCGCATGCGAAGGTCCTGGCCCTTCAACGCGTCGAGGTTGCGCACGGGGCGCACGTCGATCTGGCTGCCGGGCAGGAACGCACGCACGCCGATGTCCACGGCGAGACCGCCCTTGATCCGCTCGATGACGCGGCCGACAACCACCTTCTTCTCGGAATAGGCCTTCTCGACCTCGTCCCAGATCTTCATCTTCTCCGCTTTTTCGCGGGAGAGGACGACGTAGCCTTCGCGATCTTCGGTGCGCTCGAGCAGGACGTCGACGACGTCGCCCGGCTGAACCGTGATCTGACGGTTCTCATCGAGGAACTCGTCGACGGCAATGATGCCCTCCGACTTGAACCCGACGTCCACCACCACTTCTGTTTCCGTCACCTTCAGTACGGTGCCCTTGACGACCTCGCCTTCCGCGATGTGGCGGAAGCTGTTATCGTAAAGGTCCAGAAGACGGGCGTATTCCTGCGGATCCATCTGCTCGTCTTCATAGCTGGCAGCCTGGCGACGAATGGTGGACGCGTCACCTCCCTGGGTCCGGGTGCCGGGGGAATCCGCCGCAGCAGTCTGCGGCTCTTGTTCAACGTTCGACATGCCGTACAAGTCCTCCTCGATCGATCGATTGCCGGAGTTAAGGGGACCGGCGGCCCCGAATGTCGCTGTCCACATCAGCCGGGCTCAAGCGTGGGAGGACGAAGGGCCCTCTGCGTGCGGCCGGGTCTGAATTTGGATAAGCAATAGAAGATACAATACTTTACGTCGGTCTGTCAATCGACGTTCGGCGAAAGGACGGCTCATGGCCAAGTCGAGAACCCCACGGAAGGCGGCTCGCAAGGCCGCCAGGAAGCGCAAGGTCGCGAAGAGGTCAGCTCGAGCGCGCAAATCACCTCGTCCGGTCGCCCGGAAGGGATCCCGTAAGGGCGCACGCGCCTCCTCGCGCACCGCCGCCGCACGCCGGAAAGCCGCCGCCAAGACCCGACCGAAGGTCCGCAGCAAGGCGACGACGCGACGAGCCGGCACGAAGAAGCCCGCGAAGTCGACGGCCCGCACCACAGCGAAACGCCGCGCACAGGCCCCAGCGGCCCGTCGTCCTGCACCGAAACCCGCACCGACTCGATCAATGCCGACGCCCGCGCCGGCCCGGGCAGTGAAAGCTGCGCGCCCCGTTCAGCCCGCCCGCAAGCCGGCGCTGGACCGTGAACGCCGCCGTCTCCCTGAGGCGTCGCTGCCCCCGAGTCCCCCTTCGTCACTCAATCTCGATCAGCGCGCGTCGGCCGCCCGCTCCGGTCGTCGCGAAATCCAGGAGCATCTCAGCGAGCACACGGAAACCGGTCCAGTGATCACGGCCGGCGACGTGGATGCCAACTGGGAAAGCGCCTACAGCACGGGCGACGAAGCGCCTGGCGGCGACAACCCCACACCCGATCAGGACGTCGTGGACGAAATTGGCCGATCGCTTGGCCTCGAGTACAACGACAACGAGGAGCTCAAGGGCGCTGACAAGGTCGAGGCCCGCGATCGCCATCGCTGGGAACTCGACCCCGCATCGTCGGAAGACTATGACGAGAGAGAGTAGGGGGAATTGCGAATTGCGGATTGCGGATTGCGGATTGGCGCAAACCCAATCCTCAATCAAATCCGCAATCCGCAATCCGCAATCCGCAATATCAGCTTCAGCTTCTCGCTTTCACGATCTCCATCACCTTCTCCACCGCTGCCTCGACCGAAATGTCCGTAGTGTCGACGACGATCGCATCGGGAGCGACCATGAGAGGTGAAGCGGCTCGCGTCGTGTCGATCTTGTCGCGCGCAGCGAGCGCCGTAGCGACGGTCGCCAGCTCCTGGGGGCCGCCGCCGTGGGCTGGATCGGCGGCGCGCCGGCGGGCGCGCTCCTCAGGCGAGGCATCCAGGTAGATCTTCACGTCAGCATCGGGGAACACCACGGTGCCGATGTCCCGTCCTTCCATCACGACGCCGCGTCCGCGTGCCAGGCCGCGCTGCCGTTCCACCAGGATCTCTCGCACCTTGGGCATGCGCGCAACGGCCGTGGCCGCTTTGTCGATCTCCGGCGTGCGCACGGCGCGCGTGATGTCGATATCGTTCACCCGCACACGGCTGTTCTCGACCGTGAGCCGAAGGTCCGCGGCCAGGGCGCTCACGGCGGCCTCGTCGCTCAGTAAGAGCCCGCGCTGGATTGCCGCCCACCCCACCGCGCGATACATCGCGCCGGTGTCCACGTGCGTGAACCCGAGCGCGCTCGCCAGCGCACGCGACACCGTGCCCTTCCCCACGCCCGACGGGCCGTCGATGGCAATGATGATGGGGCGGTCAGGCGGCGGCATCGAGGAACGAGTGTAGCGCATGGGGACACATGTCCCCATGTCCCTATTCGCCTATGATCCAAGGCGATGAAACTGGCCCGGCGCCTCGGCGCCGTTGTCGCCATCGGTACTCGCGGTGGCGATCGTCGTCTGGGGTCCGGCCTACGCGCGCGGATTGTCGCTGGTTGTGCGCGCCGCGCACCTCGAAGGCTGGCTGCAACGCGCGGCCGACCTTCAGGCGCGCCCCTGGCAGGCCAGTCCGGCCCAGACGATTCCAACGCGGCACGGAGCAATCCCGGCGCGCGTGTATCGGCCCACTGGCAGTTCGAGACGCGCCGTTGTGCTCACCCCCGGCGTCCACGCCATGGGCATCGAGGAGCCCCGCCTCAAAGGGCTCGCCGGCGAGCTGGCCGCAACCGGGCTCACAGTCGTAACCATCGCATCGCCCGATCTGACCCATTACCGCTTCACGCCGCAGTCGGTCGATCAAATCGAAGACGCCGCCAAGTGGCTCCTCGCGCAACCCGACGTCGTACGGGATGGCAAAGTCGGCCTGATGGGGATCAGCTTCGCCGGCGGTTTGTCGCTCGTCGCCGCAGGCCGCCCCGCGATCCGCGACCACATTGCCTACGTGTTTTCGTTTGGCGGGCACGGCGACCTGGCGCGTGCGCTGAAGTATCTCTGCACTGGTCTCGAACCGCATGCGCCAGGCGAGCCGGCCGATCGGCCGCCGCACTTTCGCGCCCCTCACGACTACGGCGTCGCCGTGATCCTGCTCGGTGCGGCGGACCGCATGGTCCCGCCCGATCAAGTAGATGCGCTGCGCCACGGCATCGAGACCTTCCTGCGCGCGTCGCAGCTGACGCTCGTCAACATGGCGCAGGCGCGCACGGTCTACAACGAATCGAAAGTCATTGCCGCCACGCTCCCCGAGCCGGCCGCAACGCTGATGAAGATGGTGAACGATCGCAACACCCAAGCCCTGGGCGCGCGGCTCCTGCCGATCGTCAGCGACAGGACGCTGTATCCGCCATCGGTTTCTCCCGAAGGGTCGACACCGCCGTCGGCGCCGGTGTTTCTGCTGCACGGGACGGATGACACGGTGATCCCCGCGGTGGAGACGTTGCTCCTTGCGCGGCACCTCGAAGCCGCCCACGTCGAGGTGCACGCGCTCCTCAGCGGTCTCATCACCCACGCCGAAGTCGACAAGACGGCTGCTGCCACCGAGACCTGGAAGCTGATTCGCTTCTGGTCGCTGCTCCTCTCGGAGTGAAGCCCTTTCACACTTTCCGCCTGAACCAGTCTTCTTCGCGTTTCGTCTCTATCGCTCGACGCATATCCTTCGGCGCAGCGGCCGATACACTGCCACAGGATGTTGATCCGCCTCGCAGGCCTTTGGTGGCTGGGGTTCATCAAAGGGCTCCTGACGATGCTGGCCGGCGCGGCGACGTTGGCAACACCCGCCGAGTCGCTCTGGGTGTTTGCGCTGCTCCTGGGCATCGCGAGCCTGGTCGACGGCGTGATGAGCGTCGCTATTGGGGTCGGTGGCGGGTGGACCGATCGCCCCTGGTGGGAGATGGTCCTGGTCGGCGCCGTCGGGATCCTTGCCGGCCTGGCCGTTCTGACGCCAGCAAACGTTACCGCACTGATGCTGCTCGCCGTGTTCGGGTGCTGGACCCTTTCGCGCGGGCTGATCGAGATCGCCTCGGCGATCGCGCTTCGGAAGGTGATCGACGGCGAGTGGCTGCTGGTCGCCTCGGGCGCCGTCTCTGTTGGATTCGGCGTGCTGATTTTCGGACGCCCGCCGGACAGCATGCTCGTCGTGGAGGCGTTCCTCGGTGCGTATCTGCTGCTGTTCGGAGCGGTCGGGACGGGGCTATCGCTGCGCCTGCGACGATTGAGTCAGGCGCTGATGGGGTAACGCACAGTGCCAAGTGCTAAGTGCCAAGTGCTAAGTGGAGTGGCAAATGGGAACTTAAGAGTGGTAGCTGATGCCCCGCAGGAAGCTGACCCCACTTAGGGGGTTGCCCCTCACTGGTTCACTGCCCAGTTGCCACTTCACTTTGCACTTGGCACTTGGCACTTGGCACTGCTTGCCTGCTCAGTTCGTCTCGACGGTGCCCGCCGGCGGCGGCGCCAGCGTTCTGTCGAGTCCGACGAGCGACCAGCCCGACGCGCTCTTCCTGAAGTAGGCATCCACGGGGCGTGCCCATTCCGGATGCGCCTTGTCCAACGTTCTAATCGACGCCTTCACGAACGCGCCTGTCGCCGTCGGCAGCCCTGACGGCGCCGGCAGGCGAGTCTCAGCGCCGGCTCCCGGCTGTCCGATCGGCGTCGTCTCGCCGCTCGCGTTGTCGAAGGTGGACCAGGTCACTTCGTACCCGCCGTCCGGCGGCGGTGCCGCGTTGAAGCGCACCGCGGCGTTCTCGAAGGACAGGGCCCCACCATCGATGGCGACGCGCGTGACCGGATTGATCGCGGTCAGGTACACCTTGGCAATCTTGTCGCGCCGCTTGATCAGCACATCGCCGAGATGGGCAATCGCCGTTTTATCCTTGTACTGCGCTGCCATCGCGGCCGCTCCGATTTGTTCGTCCGTGAATGCCGCCACGCGCAGCGCCGCCCAGAAGTTGTCGTCGTCTCTGGCGCGCAGGTAAGCCGCCGGCGGCGCTATCGGCTTCCACATTCTCGGATCGAACACGTCGCCTTCGAATCGCCCGACTTCAGGGACCCTCTTGTAGTCGACCGTCTGCCAGGGCTGGATGTAGAACCCGAGGCTCACCAAACGCTTGAAAATCTTGTCCCCTTCGTAGAAGAACTCGTAGCCATCGTCCCAATCGTGAGGGGCCAGAGCGCCGGTGCCAAAGGTGGAGCCGACGTCCTGCAGGTAGTGCCGGATGATGCCGCGACCGTTCTCGGTCACGATGGTGTCGAGCGTGTTCCCCGCCTTCATGTCGACGAGATTTGTCCATGCGCCGAATACCCTGAGGGCGCGGAGCGATCGGCGGTGCTCGTGTGGCACGAGGTCATTGGGATCATCCGATCGCGTGCCGAAATACTTGAATCCTCCGAGCGCCTTTCCCTGAACCATGCGGCCCGCCACTGCACGATAGAGGGCGTTCGCATCGGGCGCGCTACGCGCGAAGACACGATCGATGTCGCGCTGGTTCATCTTGCGGCGATACCCTGGCCGGGGGGAGATTGTCGCGGACGGGTCGATTTCCACCAGCTTTGGGTCGATATGCGTCAGGTGCGACTCCACCTGGTTGTAGCCGAGCGCCCAGAACAGCCGCGTCGCGGCGGCGACCGCGCCCGTTGCGGCACGCGGATAGCCTTTCGAGTCGAATTGAATGAACCACGTCTCACCCTGCGAGTCCTTCGCCGTGAAGCCTGGTGAGACGCCAGCCGCCTTGCCGCGGGTGACCAACCAGCGGCCCTCGGCAGGGCCCTTGCCGGTCAGGGGACCGGTGCCGATTTCATCGACAGTAAGCGAGCGCGCGTAAATGCGATTCGTGAACCAGCTCGAATCGGGCACCTCGTCGATGGTGTTGACATCGCCGGCGCGGACGTCAAGAGTCTTGTCGCCCGGCTTGACGAATACGTTCAGCATCAGATCGGGGAATTGCTCAATATCCCACGGCTGCGCGCCCGACGCGTCCTGGGTTTCGGGCTCTTTCGATAGCGGGTCGTCCGAGTAGAAGCGCTGCCCCGCGCTCGAGGCAGGCCAGCTGAATGCCACGACTGCGAGGGCCGTCAGGAACGAGGACAGGCGAATCATTCGAAGCGTTCGTGGTCGCAGCATGACTTTCAGAACGGAGCCGAAGTGGCGAAAACCACGTGCCATCCGTCGGAGCCGCGCGCCAACTCGACCCGCAGCGCCGTCGTCGCCGGACCGTGGAAACGAATGCCGACGCCCACGTCGTGCGCGAGCCCCTGCAAGTCGAGATCCTCGCGCCGGCTGGTCACCTTGCCGGCGTCGTAGAAGATCGCCATGTCGAGTGCCAGGGCGCTTGGAATCCAGCGCCATTCCGCCGACGTGAGAATGCTGTGACGATCGCGGAAGCGGAAGGACCGGTAGGCGCGCAGCGTCCGGCCGCCGCCGAGGTACGGCAGCAGGAAATACGGCACGACATCATCGTCATCGAGAATCGTCTGGACGCGACCGCGCAACGACAGCACGAACGTCTCGCGGAGGATCGGGATGTGCTGCACGATGTCGCCGTCTAAGCGATTGAACGTGTGAACATCGTCGACGTCGTGGTAGGCGTTGAGCCGCACCCCGTAGTATCCGCCTGTCCGCGCGTACTCGGCGGCCGGGCGCCAGTCGATGCCGGCCGCCGCGTCAACGTGCACGAACCTCGGGTCGGCAAAGAGGCCGGGTGTGTCGCTGGGTGTGTAGCGCTCTTCGATCGAGGGGAAGCCGCCCGCGCCCTCCTTCGTGTTGTAGTCTTCGAAGGTCGCCTCGGCCTCCAGGCTCAGGATGCCCGGACGGGCTTTCGCCCATCCGCCGCCGTAACCCTGCTCGAAGCCGAAATTGGCACGGGCCTCCTGCGCTGCGTCCTGGCCAACTCCGTAATATCCCACCTGCGTTGCGTCGCGCCATCCACCGCGCAAACCATACGTGATCACGCTTTCAGGGTCGTGGCTGCCGATCTCGAATTCTGCCTGCTTGTAATTCTTTATCGAGTACAGCCCGTTGATGGTCCAGAGGGAGTGGTCGGCGAACGCCTGCCGGTAACCGACGCCCATCGTGAAGCCGCCGCCTGAATAGACGCTCCCGAAGAATGGATAGAAACCTCGCGGCTTTGGCACGAGGAAGCTGTCGTTGATGTAGTTGAGAACCTTTTCAGCTTTGGAGTCTTGTGGCGGGGTCAGCGCCTGCGCCTTCGTAGCCTGCCGGTCGGCAATCGCCTGCTCTCGAGTTTCCTGCGCTGTCGCTGGCGTGCCAGCAATGGCCAGCAGCAGCATTACACTTACCGCGACACGGAGGACCGGCCTCGCGCGGCGGCGGTACTCGCCGCGGTAGATTCTATGTTCGTCGGACACGGGCCATATTCTCAACACGACAGAGCGACAGACTGTGAACCAAATTTCCCTGCAGACCAACTGCACTAGCTATTTGACCATAGTCGCCACCACGTCGGACGATGTCTCCTGATGGAGCGATTACAGAAGGTTCTGTCCACGGCCGGCGTGGCCTCGCGGCGCGCTTCCGAGGAGTTGATCCGACAGGGCCGGGTCAGCGTCAACGGCGTCGTCGTCTCCACGCTAGGGACCAAGGCCGACCCGCACCGCGACGAGATCCGCGTCGATGGCCGGCGGATCAAGACGTCGGCGCCGCTCCGCTATCTCCTCGTGAACAAGCCACGCGGCTACGTGACCACGAGGCGCGATCCGCAACGACGTCGGACGGTGATGGATTTGCTTCCACGGCACAGTGCGTATCTGTATCCGGTCGGACGCCTCGATTTCGATTCCGAAGGATTGTTGATCCTGACGAACGACGGCGAGCTGGCAGCGGCGCTGACCCACCCGCGCCACGAGGTGGAGCGTGTCTATCGCGTCGAAGTCACGGGAACGCCGGATGCACGCAGCCTCGAACGACTCTCGCGCGGGATTGTGCTCGACGGAACTCGAACCGCGCCCGCGAAGATTACGGTTCTCTTCAGTGAAACCGAACACGGGTCCGACGCCATGCTGTTGATGACGCTCCGCGAAGGGCGCAACCGGCAGGTTCGGCGAATGTGCGAGGCGGTTGGACACCCGGTCAAGCGGCTCACCCGGATTCGGATCGGGCCGCTGACCGACAAAGGATTGCGCGTTGGCCAGGTGCGCGAGCTGACGCCTGCGGAAGTACGATCGTTGAAACGGGCCGTGCAGCTGTAGGGGGGCGCGGCAACGCGCCCCCGAGTGGCTCGCTGGATGTTCCATCGGATCACAAAGGCAACGCTTGGACAGGTCGGCGCCCGGGGGCCAGCCCGTCGGGGCGCGTTGCCACACGCCCCTACTCTGTCTCGTCGTTCGATCCCGTCAGAATCTCCTGATCTTCCGACGTTGCCGGTTCGTCCAGCAGTTCCGCCTGCGCCCCGAGGCCAGCCGGCGGCTCGAAGCCGAGCGCGTCGGCCATGTCCTCGACCTTCGGGAGATCGGCGAGATCCTTCAACCCGAATCGGTCGAGGAACTCGCGCGTGGTCGAGGTACAGGAAGGGCCGGCCGACGACCTGCTTGCGGCCGCCGATCTTGACGAGTCCGCGTTCGAGCAGCGTTCCGATGACCCCCGACGTATTGACGCCGCGAATCTCCGCGATCTCCATCGCCGTCACCGGCTGCTTGTAGGCGATCACCGCCAGCGTCTCGAGCGACTGCACGGAAAGCTTCTGGGTCGTCCGCTCGTGGAACAGGCGCCGCACCCACTCGTGGAGTTCCGGTCGCGTAACGATTTGATATCCGCCCGCCACTTCCACGAGCTGCAACCCGCCCGAGTGCTCGTAGCGACGTTTCAATTCGTCGAGTGCCGCCAGAACCTCCTCCTTCGGCTCCGTGTCGAGCAGCTTGAACAGCTGTTTTTGAGTGATGGGCTCGGGGGAGGCGAAGACCAGCGCCTCGACGATCGCGACCAGGCCGGAGGTCTCGGGCGCCGCGTCGGCGGCGCTGTCCTCTGCCGGCGCCATCAACGCGTCGACGGACACTGCGTCATCTTTGCGATCGTCGTCTGTCTTGGTGCTCACGTCGTCCTCTTCGATCGTCTATGGCCCGACGGAGGTCGGGCGCTGCCTGCCTACTCGTCCTTCGTCCCTGGTTCTTCGTCCTTCGTCCGTCCTTCGTCCTTCGTCCGTCCTTCGTCCTTCGTCCCCTGGTCCTTCGTCCTTCGTCCCTCGTTCTTCGTGCTTGTGGGGATGGTGTTTCGCGTACTCCACCTCGGGATCCAACAAGGGATGCGGGGCGTCGGCCGGCCGCGGCCGCTTGTAGACGCGGATTGGTCCGAAGCTCCCGGATTGGAACACGCGAATCAGCTTCAGCCTGATCATTTCGAGCAGGGCCAAAAACGTGACGATCAGATCCGGTCGCGAATTGACGTCGGCGAACAGATCCTCGAAGCCGGCCGCCTCGGTCTCCGATAGCCGCTCCAGGAGCTGCTCGATGCGCTGCTCGATCGAGATCTGCTCCGGCGGCAGCAACACCCGCGGCCGCGTTTTCGCGCGCTCGAGCACGCCGCGAAAGGCGGCAAGCAGGCTGAAAAGGTCGACCTCGAGCTCCGGCTCGACGTCGTCGCCCGCGACGGCCGCCACGGCCGATTCAGGGCGGATGAACTGCGCGCTCCGCAGGGTTTCGCGGTCGTGCAAGAGATCCGCCGCGGCCTTGAACTTCTGGTGCTCCAGCAGGCGGCGGACCAGCGCTTCTCGAGGATCTTCCTCCTCACCCTCTTCGAGCTGGTCGGGGCCCGGTCGCGGCAGCAACAGCCGCGACTTGATGTGAATCAGCGTCGCCGCCATCACGAGAAACTCGCCGGCGACATCGAGATTCAGCTCCTGCATCAAGCGCAGGTACTCGAGGTACTGCTCGGTGACGACGGCGATGGGGATGTCGTAGACGTTCAGCTCGTTCTTCTTGATGAGATGAATGAGGAGGTCGAGCGGCCCCTCGAAGACTCCGAGGCGAACCGGGTAGGCCTCGAGCGCCGATTCGAATTCCGGCTGATCCTGCGCCATCGCCTGTCTCACCGATATCGCAGCTTCATGGCGTCGCGCACCCGGGCCAGCGTTTCGCGGGCCTCGACCTGCGCGCGCGCGGAGCCGTCGAACAGCACGTCGCGCACGTAACCCGGCCGGGCGAGCACGGCAGCACGCCGTTCGCGCATCGGCCCGAGGACGAGGTTGATGGCAGCGGCCAGCTTCGTCTTCACTTCGACGTCGCCGACCTTCCCCGCGCGGTAGCGTCTCTTCAGATCCTCTACCTCCTCGACGTTCGTGTTGAATGCCTCGTGGTAGTGAAACACGGGGTTGCCTTCGACCGTGCCCGGAATGTCGGCACGGACGCGTTTGGGGTCCGTGTACATCTGGCGGACCTTCTTCTTCACCGTCTCCGCATCGTCTGTCAGATCGATTGTGTTGCCATAGCTTTTGCTCATTTTCCGGTTGTCGAGGCCGGGGAGCCGCGACATGGCCGTGAGCAGGGGCTGAGGCTCGACGAACACCTCGCCGTAGAAATTGTGGAATCGCCGCACGATTTCGCGCGACAGCTCGAGATGCGGCACCTGGTCGTCACCGACCGGCACGTAGTGCGCGTTGTAGATGATCACGTCCGCTGTCTGCAGCAGCGGATAGCCGAGGAACCCAATCGACGACAGATCGCGCTCGGCGAGCTGCTCCATCTGCTCCTTGTAGGTGGGCACGCGCTCCAGCCAGGGGATGGGCGTGATCATCCCGAGGAGCAGCGCCAGCTCGGCATGCTCGGGGACCAGCGACTGCACGAACAACATCGACCGCTCGGGATCGATCCCGGCGGCGATGAGATCCGTCATGTTGTCGATGGCGTTGCCGACGATCTCGCCCGTGTCGGCGTAGTGACTGGTCAGCGCGTGCCAGTCGGCGACGAAATAGCGGCAGTCGTACGTGTCCTGCAGGGCGACCCAGTTCCGCAGCGCGCCGGCCAGGTGTCCGAGATGCAGCTTGCCGGTCGGCCGCATGCCCGAGACCACCCGGCGGCGGGGTGTCACACCATCCACGAAATGATGACCTCTTTGACAGGCTCGATGACGCGGGCCAGCACGCCGGTGAGCATCAGGACGTACAGAATGATGATGCCGTATGGCCGCAACCGGTCGAATTCGACGGCCAGGCGATACGGCAGCAGCCCGCCGAGGACGTTGCCACCGTCGAGGGGCGGCACCGGGATCATGTTGAAGACCGCCAGCAGCACGTTCACTTCGATGAGCAGCAGGACGAAAAGGGGTACCGGGCCGACCAGTGCCTCGGCCAGCTCGCGCTCGCTCAAGCCCGTGGCAATGAACTGCCACGCGACGGCGCCGACAGCCGCAAGGAGCAGGTTACTCACGGGACCGGCGGCAGCGACGAAGACGAAATCCCGCCGCGGATTGCGGAAGTTGCGGGTGTTGACGGGTACCGGCCGCGCCCATCCCAGCAGCGGCAGCCGCGTGAGGAGGGCTATCAGCGGAAACGCGATCGTGCCGATCGGATCCACGTGGCGCGCCGGGTTCAGGGATACGCGTCCCAGCATGCGCGCCGTCGGGTCGCCCAGCTTGTCCGCCGTCCATGCGTGCGCGGCCTCGTGTACGCTCAGCGACGCGACCAGCACGGCGAAACCAATGAAGACAAAGACGAGATCGAGACCGTGGGGCAAACGCTACAGAGTACTACACTGCTCGGAGTTCGGGCTACCGGCTACGGGCTACGGCTACGGGCACGTGACGCAGTAGGGCCCGACTTCAGTCGTGACTGCCGTCGCTCGAATCGAACATCCTTCACTGATCTCATGATCCACAGATGACACGGATTCCACAGATTCTTCGGGGCTCGAGAGACAGTCTTCACCGAGGCGCGACAACACACGCGAGCCACCAGACGATCGCCAGTGTCGCAGGCGGAGCCTGCGACCGCGAAGGAGGGGTGACGGAAGGATGAGAGCCTTGGGGAGTGCGCGCGTTGCGCCCTGTCAGTGCGTGCCCGCCGCACTGAAGAATCGCAGCACAGCATCGGCGCGCTTGGCGCCGATCTCCGACTCCAGCTCCTCGCGCGTCGCCCGGCGAACGCCGGCAAGGCTGCCGAAGCGGCGCAGCAGCGCATTGCGCGTGCGAGCGCCGACGCCTGGTATCGCGTCGAGCTCCGAGGTGATCGTTCGCCGCGCGCGCGCGGTCCGGTGGAACGTCACCGCAAAGCGGTGCGCTTCGTCGCGAATGCGCTGCAGCAACAGGAGCGCCGGATCCGACTTCTCAAGCGCAATCGGCTCGACGTGATCGCGAACAAAAATCAGCTCTTCCCGCTTCGCCAGACCCACTGCGACCAGATTCGAGAGGCCGAGCGACTCGAGCGCCTCGTAGGCCGCGCTCAGCTGACCCTTACCGCCGTCGATGACGATCAGGTCCGGAAATGGCCCGCCGTCCTCGAGCACGCGGCGATAGCGTCGCTGAACGACCTGGTGCATAGCCGCGAAGTCGTCGAGAAACCGAACGCCCTCGGAGCGAATGCGGAACTTCTTGTACTCGCTCTTCCGCATCCGGCCGTCTTCGCACACGACCATCGACGCGACTGTCTCGCTGCCCTGGATCGTCGAGATGTCGAAGCAGTCGATGCGGCGCGGCAACGCCGGGAGCGCCAGCACGCTTCGCAGCGTCTCGAGCGCCTCGTAGTTGGCGACGGTTTCGGCATTGAACCGAACGTCGTAAGCCATGGAGGCATTCCGCGCGGCGAGATCGAGCAGGCCTTTCTTCTCGCCGCGGCGCGGCACGACCAGCCGTACCCGTCGCTCTGCGCGTTCGCTCAACCAGGTTTCGAGCGCCTCGCCTTCCTCGACCGGAGACGGCAGGTGAATCTCGGGCGGCGCCGGCTGGGTTTCGTAAAACTGCGACAGCGCAGCAACGAGCACGTCGCTCTCCGACGTCATCGCCGCCTCGCCCGCCTCTGTCACGAGCTCGATCCGATCGACGACACGCCCGCTTCGAACCTGGAAGACCTGCACGACGGCGCCTTCGCGGCCCATACGCAGTCCGAAGACGTCGCGCGCACCGAGCTCCGGCGTTGCCATCTTCTGATGACGCTCGGCCAGGGTTCCCACCGTCAGCACGGCGTCGCGCAGCTGCGCGGCTTCTTCAAACCGTTCGGCCTGCGCCGCTTCCTGCATGCGGCCCCGCAGATCCCGCGCAAGCTCCTCGGTGCGTCCTTCCAGGAAAAGCCGCGTGTCCTGAACTGCCTGCTGATACTGTGCTTCCGTGCAGATCGTGTCCACGCACGGCGCTATGCAGCGCTTGATGTCGTACTCGAGGCAAGGTCGTGGACGTTTGCCGGTGATCACCTCGTTGCAGGATCGAATACCGAACAGCCGGTGCGTGAGCGCCATCGTCCGCCTGGCGAGCCGCGCTGGCAGGAAAGGCCCGGCGTAGACGTGCTCGTCGCGTTCGACGCGCCGCGCGACCAGAACGCGAGGGAACCGCTCTCCCGTCGTCAGCTGCAGGTAGGGATAGTTCTTGTCGTCGCGGAGCCGGATATTGTACTTCGGGTTTCGCGTCTTGATGATGTTGTTCTCGAGCGCCAGCGCCTCGACGACCGAGTCGGTGACGATGTACTCGAGGCGGTCGATCTCCTCGAGCAGGGCGTCGGTCTTGACGTCCATGCCCCGCGCGCCGAGATAACTCCGTACACGATCGCGCAGCGAGCGGGCCTTGCCGACGTAAATCGTCTCACCTGCGCGGTCGAAATACAGGTACACGCCAGGCTGTTCGGGAAGCCGGGCGATCTGGGCCTTGAGATCGTGAATCGCCATCGGGTACCATGCGGGGTTTGATGCCTGCCCGAGAACCTTCCATTATAGCGGCTGCCGACCACATCTGGCGCCGATGACATTCACGGGAGCGATCGGTGCGGCCTGCATGCTGCCGCTGCGCCTGATCATCAAGGCCTGCGTCGCGCTCGGCATTCATCCCAACGTCCTCACGCTCATCGGCGTCCTCATCAATGTGGCCGCCGGGTTCGCGCTGGCGCACAACCGCTTTCTCCTCGCCGGCGTGATCATGATCGTGGCGAACATCTTCGACTTCATCGATGGGAAAGTGGCGCACATCACCGGAACGCAGTCCGCCTTCGGCGCGTTCTGGGACTCGACGCTGGACCGCTTCTCGGACCTCGCACTGTTCACCGGGCTGATCTATCTCTACTCGAAGGTGGGCAGCCACGATTACGTGCTGATCACGACGCTGACGCTGATTTTCGCGACGATGACGAGCTACGCGCGCGCGCGGGCCGAATCGCTGGTTCAGAAGTGCAAGGTCGGCTTCATGGAACGCCCCGAGCGCATCGTCCTCTTCATGATCGGGGCATTTACCGATCGGATGGCCGGAGTGCTCTGGGTCATCCTGGTACTGTCGGTGGTGACCGTCGCGAACCGGATCTACTACACGTATCTGGCGCTGAACGGGCTGCCGATGCCATCAACCGCCGGCCTGAAGGGGGCGCTGACACGCGCGTTTTACTGGACCGACGAGCGCGCCACGCTTGGCTACGATCTGTGGGTGATCGCGATTCTGGCTTTCGTGTGGCTCACGCCGCCAGTGTGGATCGGCGACCCAACGGCGACAGGCCCTGGCCTCGCCGGGTGGCTGATTCGATCAGTCGGCGGTCGCTAGCCGCCCCGGCGGGCCCGAAGGCCCGCCTCCACAACCGCCCCCATGACATTTTTGGCCCCGGCGGGCCTGAAGGCCCACCTCCACAGCCGCCCCCCATGACATTTGTGGAGACGGGGCTTTAGACATCTTTGTGGAGGCGGGGCCTTAGACGTTTTTGTGGAGGCGGGGCTTTAGCCCCGCCGTGACGTTAGCCCCGCCGTGACTTTGGCCGTGACCTAAGCCCGCTTCCGTTTCGGCTCCGCCTTCGCGACGGTCTTCTTGCCGATGAGCGCTGCCTTCGCCGGCTTCTTCTTCGCCGAGCTCGCGGCGTCGAGGCTTTTCCTGAGCGCGGCCATCAGATCGACCACGTTGCTAGGCGCTTCCTCGACTTCCTGCGCCACGTATTCCTCGCCGGCAATACGCGCGTCGATGATTTTCCGCAGCTCCTCCTTGTATTCGTCCTTGTAGTCCTTCAGGTTCAGCTCGCCGTCGAACATGTCGACCACCTGCTTGGCGAGCTTGAGCTCCGTCGGCTTGACCGTGCGTGGCACTGTGTCGAGATCCTCAATCTGATCGATCGTCCGGATCTCGGCGGCGTGATGGAGCGTGTACATCACCAGCCCGTGCTGCTGCGGCTTGATCGCGACCAGGTACTCGCGCCCGTACAACGCCACTTTGCCGATGCCCACCTTGCCGCGCATCCCCTCGCGCATGACGGCGTAGGCGTCGGCCGCCACCTGGCCGTCCGGCGCCAGGAAATAGGCGCGATCGACGTACATGGGGTCGATCGCGGTCTCGTCGGTGAACTGCTCGAGGCTGATGACGCGCGTGGAGGGCACGGACACCTTCGCGAAGTCCTCCTCCTCCATCACCACGTAGCGGCCCTTGGCGAACTCGTAGCCCTTGACCACCTCGGTTAGCGGCACCTCACGTTCGCACTTCGGGCACCAGCGCTTCTGCTGGATTCGCGTCTGGCACTCGGCGTGGAGCTGATTGAAGGAGAGGCTCGCCGCCGACTCGGTGGCCGGAAAGACCCGGATGGGAATGTTGACGAGACTGACCTTCAGAGCGCCTTTCCACGTTGCGCGAACCGCCATGGTGTCCCTTTCGATGAAGTAGCTTTGACCGATTCTATCGTGTTCGGTCGAACGGCACTCCAATAGCCCGTAGCCCGTACCTCAGACGTCCTCTCGCTCGTCGTGGCCGCCGAGATCCAGCGATTCGCCGGCAAACATGATGTCGTGGGCGCCGATCTTGTCGCGAAGAAGCCGCCGGACCGCGCCGTAGTGGCGCTGCGGAACGGTCAGCGATCGCGCCAGCTGCTTGAAGCGCGGCACCAGCAGCAGCGTAATCGGCTCCCCTTCCCGCCAGGCAATGCCGCCGATCTCGTGATACGGGATGAAGCCGTGCTCCGACCAGACGCCGTCGGCGTAGAAGCCACGGCCGATGCGGCGGGTCAGCGGCACGGCATAGCCGAAGTAGACGAACATCATCGCCTCGCCGAACACCCCGCCGACAGTCCGGTGGAGCACGATCAGCTTGACAAAGATCAGGACGCCAAGCGCGACACCCAGAAACAGTACCAGACCGTAAAACGGCGGGGGTGGCCCCGGCCAGATCAGGAGCGCGCTCTTCCTGCGCCGCCGATACCGGATGATGTCGGCAAAGGCGCGGATGTTGGCGATGAGAAACCCGATGCCCAACGCCACGAGCACGTAGGGCAGCAGCCAGACCATAACGCGATCTTAGAAAATTGCGGGGATGGGGCTCAATTGCGATGAACCTGCATAACCCGAGTAACTCGATCAACCCGACTAACCCGACCAACCCGGTGCCGCGTGCTGCGTTATCCAGATGCGGAAAGCGTGGGATCGAAGCAGAACCGGCAGCGCGCCTCGTAGGTACCCTGCGCGCCGAGGAGGACGCGGTCGCTGCTGGCCACGAGCCGCTGTGTGTGATTCGCCGGATTGCCGCAGACCATGCAAATGGCCAGGGTCTTTGTAATGTACTCGGCGATGGCCAGTAGCTGCGGCATCGGCTCGAACGGCTTGCCGAGGTAGTCCTGATCCAGCCCCGCGACGATGACACGCTTGCCCCCGTCGGCGAGCGCGTTGCAGACGGCGGGCAACCCCATGTCGAAGAACTGCCCTTCGTCGATCCCGACGACCTCGGTGTCGGGCTTCACCGCCTCTTTCAGCTCGCGGGCACTGCCGACGGTCTCGGCGGCATAACGAAAGTCGCTGTGCGAGATCACGTACTCGGCGGCATGTCGCGTATCGAGGCGCGGCTTGAACACCTGCACGCGCTGCCGGGCAATCTCGGCGCGGCGCACGCGGCGAATCAGCTCCTCGCTCTTGCCGCTGAACATGCTGCCCGTGATGACCTCGATCCACCCCTGGTTCGGGGCTTTGCGGACGACGTCCATATCGGGCCGGGAAGACGCGCGTCAGGCGCGCGCGAGATACTCGCCGGTCTCAGTGTTGACGCGGATCTTGTCGCCGGTGTTCACGAACGGCGGCACCTGCACCACGAGACCGGTTTCGAGCGTCGCCGGCTTCAGCTGCGCGCTGGCGGTCGCGCCCTTAATCGCCGGCGGCGTGTCTTGTACGACGAGGTCGACTGTCTGGGGCAGCTCGATGCCGACCGGCTCGCTGCCGTAGAACTCCACCTGGATCACCATCTCGGCAATCAGGTAGTTCACCGAGCCGCCGAGGTTCTCGCTCGAGATGTGAATCTGCTCGAACGTGTCGGTGTCCATGAAGTAGTAGGCGGACCCGTCGTTGTACATGTACTGCATGGCCCGCTCGTCGAGCGTCGCGCGCTCGACCAAGTCTTCCGACCGCAGCTTGTTGTCGGCAAGCGTGCCGCTCCGCAGGTTGCGCGCCTTCACGCGGACGAACCCCCGCAGGTTCCCCGGCGTCACGTGCTGCACGTCGAGCGCGCGGTATAAATCGTTCTCCAGCTTGAACAGCATCCCTTTGCGGAGCTTCGTCGCTTGAATGGTGGCCATGCAGTGTGGACGACCTCGGTGACTAGAACCTTCGGATCGTACCACAGGTCCGGCGGCGCCTTCAAACCTCCGTGCGGGACGTGCTACGATCCCCTTCGTGGCCTTCACCCGCTGGGATCCGCTGCGCGACCTGCTTGCGCTCCAGGAACGCATGGAGCGGCTGTCAGGCCATGAAACCGCAGGCTGGACGCCGCCGGTCGATCTCTACGAGACGGCCGACGCCTACGTGGTCATGGCGGAACTCCCCGGGCTGCAGCGGAGCGACATCGAGATCCGTTTTCACGACGGGCAACTGACGCTGCAGGGCACGCGGCCGAAGGCCGATGTCCCCTGCGAGCGCTTCCATCGCGTCGAGCGCGGCCACGGCAGTTTCTTCCGGCGCTTCGCGCTGCCGACGCACGTGGATGTCGATCGCATCGCCGCCGATCTGCGAGACGGCGTCCTGACCGTGACTGTCCCGAAGGCCGCTGGCGCCGGGCCCCGGCGCATCGACGTCGGCTAGACCATGCGCCGCCTGCTGCTCACCCTGTTGCTCGTCAGCGCGGGCTTCGTGATGGGGCTCGTCATCACCGGGCGCATGTGGACGGCCGAGCGCGCGACAGCCGCCCCCACGGACGTCCCCGCGCCGTCGACGACGCCCGCCGCGACATCGCAGCCCACGTCGGCCGAGACCAACCGGACGCTGGCCGCCGGTCCCGACTTCACGGACGTCGCGGCTCGGACGGTCAACGCGGTCACCAACATTTCGTCGCTCCAGCCGATGCGGCGGCAGAATACGCCGTTCAGCAACGACCCGTTCTTTCAGGTACTTCTTCGGCGACATGGACGTCTTCGGCGATCGCGGGCGTCGCGAGCTGAGTCTCGGATCTGGCGTCGTCGTCTCGGCTGACGGCTACATTCTCACGAATGTCCACGTGCTCGGGGCGCTCAGTCGCGGCACTGAGGTCCGTGTCGCCCTGGCCGACAAACGCGAGCTGCGCGCACAGGTCGTTGGCGCCGACCAGGCCACCGACATCGCGCTCGTGAAGATCAACGCACGCGACCTGCCAGTGATTCCGTGGGGCGACTCGTCGAAGCTGAAGGTCGCCGAGTGGGTGCTCGCGATCGGCAATCCCTATCAGCTCAGTCAGACGGTGACGCTCGGCATCGTCTCGGCGCTCGGCCGCTCGAACATCGGCGCCGCCGGTTACGAGGACTTCATTCAGACCGACGCGGCGATCAATCCAGGCAATTCGGGCGGCGCGTTGATCAACAGCCGCGGTGAGCTGATCGGCATCAACACGGCCATCTTCTCGCAGAGCGGGGGCTATCAGGGCATCGGTTTCGCGGTGCCGAGCAACCTCGCGCGCCGCGTGATGAACGACCTCATCAAGTACGGCGACGTGCAGCGCGGCTCGATTGGCTACTTCAACACCATTCCACTCACGCCAGACATCGCTGCGCAGCTCGAAACCGATCGCACCCGCGGCATCGTCGTCAACCGCATGGAACGGAACGGTGCGGCGTACGAGGCGGGCCTCCGCCCCGGCGATATCATCCTCGCGCTGAACGACACGCCGATCGGCGACGGTGCCCAGCTCGAACGGCTGATCTCCGACTCCAAGAGCGGCACCACCGTGCGCCTGAAGATTGCGCGTGGAACGCGCGAGATGACGATCACCGTGCCCGTCGAGATCCGGGCAACGCGCCGGCAGGTCAACTACTAACGCGAGCGGTTCCCGCCGACGTCCGTTTCCATGTCGAATCCGCTCGGTATTTCCCTTTTCGACGGCAAGCCCGAAGGCGGTGAAATCGCGCTGGCGGTGGCCGTCGCCTTCATCCTCGCCTCGCTGGCATCGACGGCGCTCGCGCGTCTCGTGCGGCTGATGCTGCACTCGATCTACGGTCGCGGTGGCCAGCTCCCGCGGCTCGCGGCGCGGCCTGTCCTGGTCATCCGGCTCGTGACCTTCGTGCTCGCATTCGTCGTGACAGCGGTGCCGCTGCTGGACAGCATCGGCCAGCGCCTCGACGTCGGGCTCGACGGGCGGTCGGTGCTGCAGTGGGTCGTCAGCTCGGGCCTGCGGATCGCCATCATCGTCACCATCGCGTGGCTGCTCGTGCGGATTGTCTCCGCATCAATCGAGCGGCTGGAGCTGGAGGTCGTGCGCGGGAGTCGGACCGATGTTGCGGAGCATCTGAAGCGCGCGCAGACCCTCGGCGCCCTGGTGCGCAACGTGATCGCGACACTCGTCGTCACCGTCGCAGTCCTGATGATCCTGCGCGAGCTGAACGTCGACATCCTGCCGATGCTCACCGGGGCCGGCATCGCCGGCGTCGCGCTCGGCTTCGGCGCCCAGTGGCTGGTCCGCGATCTGATTGCCGGCTTCTTCCTGATTCTCGAGGACCAGGTCCGTGTTGGCGACTCGGTGGTGATTAACGGCCAGGGCGGCAGCGTCGAAGCGATTAACCTGCGGACGATCGTGCTGCGCGACGTCGAAGGCGCGGTTCACATCGTCCCCAATGGCGCGATTACGACACTGGCGAACCGCAGCCGCGATTTCGCGTACTACCTGATCGATCTGAATCTCGATTTCCGTCAGGACACCGATCGCGTCGTGCAGATCCTGCGCGACACCGCTGCCACGCTGCAGGTTGACGAGCTTTACAAAGACGCGATTCTCGAGCCGCTCGAAGTCCTCGGCGTCGAGTCGTTCAGGGACGGCCAGGTCGTTGTGCGATCGCGACTCAAGACCCTGCCGGAGCGGCAGTTCGAGATTGGGCGAGAGCTCCGCCGCCGTCTGCGCTACGCCCTGGATCAAGCCGGCATCGACCTGCCGGCGGCTGGAATCCACGGCGTCATTTCCAGGTCGATGACTAAGTAATCCACAGATTACAGATTCGTACGGGGCATCGACTCCACCGGCTTCGATGCCATCGACTGGGCGGGTGAGGAACGTGTGGCATCCGCTGCGAGCCGCGTGACAGGTCTTTAGATGCGAGAAGCCGGAGCCGAACCCCGGATCCCGGCGTTGGCAAGAATGAATCTGTGAAATCGGTGTAATCGGTGGATCGAACTCGCTGGCTGCCGCGATCTAGCCCGCCGCCTTTACAGCCCGAACCACCGTACCAGACACGTACTCACACCCGCGCTCATAACATCGCCACGGCCTGTCAGGTACCGACGCGGATACCGATGCGCCGCGACCATTGCAGCAATCCGGGACGTACGCCCAGTCCTCGATCGTCAGGCGACTGCTGATCAAGTCACGGCGGTTGTCGCGGAGCGTAATCCCGAGCGCCTTCGACAGGTTGCCGGGACCTCGGCACAGTTCTGCGAGCGTTAGCGAATCGGCGGATCGGCCGTTCGAGCGTGCGCGGCGACGACGCATCAGCTCGATCCCCTCGAGCGGCGCGAGCGCGCGCAGGAGGACGGCCGCGGGAAAACCGTCCCGTTCGGTGACCACGTTCGTGAGGTAGTGAATGCCGTAGTTCAGATAGACGTACGCGACCCCAGGTAGGCCGTAGAGTGGTTCGTTGCGCTTCGTTGGACCAGGCGCGGCGTGACAGGCGGGGTCGTCCTCTCCGATGTACGCCTCGACTTCGACAATGCGGCCTGCCGCTCGACCGGCAGGGGTCTGGTGGACGAGGACCTTGCCGATGAGATCCCCGGCGACCTCGAGCGTCGGCCGCGCGTAAAAGTCGCGTCGCAGCCGACGCGCGTTCACTTGCTGGCGCCGGCCGCGCCGGCCTGGAGTCGCCTGACGGCCTCCGAGGCCACCGATACAACCTCGGGCACGGGGTCCTGCAACAGCGGCTGCAGGGCGGCGATTTCGGCGGGCTGGCGGCTGGCGCCCAGCACCTGCACGGCCATCATCCGCGTTGACGGATTGGGCGTCTTGAGCAGCGGGTGAACCGCAGCCGGCCGCGTCAGGGCGATCTCGGCGAGATAGACGCGCGCCTGGAGACCGGTGCTTGGCTTTTCGAGCGAGTCGGCGATTGCGACGATGTCGGGCTGATCGAGAAGGATGCGGGCGAACGCTTCGGCGAGCGTAACGCTTTCCTCGCGCGCGGAGATCTGTGACTCGGCGATTTGCGGCAGCACCGATTTGTCGCCGATCCGGCCCAGCCCTTCGATGGCGAGGACGCGAAACGGGATGTAGGTGTTCGCCAGGAGAGCTCGCAGCACCGGTGCGCTCGCGGGGTTCGCGATCCGCGCCAGCGCATGGAGTGCGGCGGTGCCTTCTTCGCTACGACCGTAATAGCTCGAATGGTCGGTCAAGGCCTGCACGGCGCGGTCGTAGCGAAGCCAGCCGAGCGAATCCATCACCCAGCGGCGGACCAGCGGGTTCGGATCGTTCATCGCGACCACGAGCGCGTCGCCGACGGTCGGCGACGCAGTGGCACCAGGCGCGGGCGCGAAGATCCGGCCGGCGACGCGTGCGACGACCTGCCGCGTTGCAGCATCTCGGTGCGACAACGCGAAGACGGTGTTGTTGGTGACGGAGACGACCGCCGCTTCCGTGAGGGGGCCCATCGATGGTGCTGCCAGGACGCCAAGCGCGTAGGCAGCGGCGAGCCGGATGCGACCCGCGTCGTCCTGGCGCATCAGGGAGGACAAATTCGTGACCACTTCTGCCGGCACCGCCGCGGGGATCGTGGCCAGCGGACCTGCCTCGAAGGCGATCTCCGGGAACGTCGGCGTCTCGTTCTTCGCCGCGATCGATCCGATACCCCATGTGCGACGCGCCAGGTCGTCGCGAACGGTATACAGCTTCAGCAGCGCCGTGATGGCCTCGAATTGAACGTTGCCGCTGTCGTCGAGCAGTAGCGCCGCCATCGGCACAGCCGCATCGGCGCGAGCCGCATCGCCCAGTTGACGCAACGCTCGAATACGCGTCTTGGTGCTCGGGTTCTGAAGGTCCTGCACGAGGGCGTCATTCGGTGTCTGCGCGGCCGGAGAACCGGCCACCAGCAGACCAAGGACCGCAAAGACGCCAACCGTGCGCTCAATCATCCCGACCTCCCGCGTACGCATGTGCCCGGCTCGATGCCAGGACGCTTCGAAGAAACCTGCCCGTGTGCGACTGGTCGTCTTTCGCCACCTGCTCGGGCGTGCCCGCGACGACCACGTGGCCGCCCGCCTCGCCGCCCTCCGGCCCCAGATCGACGATGAAGTCGGCCACTTTGATCACATCGAGATTGTGCTCGATGACGAGCAGCGAATGTCCCTGCTCCAGCAGCTTCCTGAACGCGGCCAGCAACTTCGCGATGTCGTCGAAGTGCAGGCCTGTGGTCGGCTCGTCGAGCACGTAGAGCAGACGCTCGCCGCCCGTTGCCGCCAGGTGCGCCGCAATCTTGACCCGCTGCGCCTCGCCGCCCGAGAGCGTCGTTGCCGGCTGTCCAAGCCGCAGGTAGCCGAGCCCGATCTCGTCGAGCACCTGCAGGCGTCGCAGCACTTTCGGCGACGCGCTGAAGAACGTCAACGCCTCGCGGACGGTGAGATCCAGGACCTGGTGAATGTTCCGCCCGCGATACTTGACGTCCAGCACTTGCGGCTTGAAGCGTTTGCCGTCGCACTGGTCGCACGGAACGAAGACGTCAGCGAGGAACTGCATCTCCACCCGGACCTGGCCTTCGCCCTCGCACGCGTCGCAACGACCGCCCGGCACGTTGAAGGAGAAATGGCTGGCAGTGAGGCCTCGGCTGCGGGCGTCCTTCGTCGCCGCGAACAGCTCGCGAATCGGATCGAACGCCTTGAGGTAGGTCACGGGGTTGCTGCGCGGGGTTCGCCCGATCGGCGTCTGGTCGACGAGGATGGCATTCGAGATGAACTCGGTACCCTCGATCGACTTGAAGGCGCCGGCTCGCCGCTCGCCCGCCCCATCGCCCTTGGCGCGCTTCACGGCCGTGTAGATGATGTCGTGCACGAGCGTCGATTTGCCCGATCCGCTCACGCCAGTGACCACGGACAATGTCCCGAGCGGGAACGAGACGTCGATGTTCTTCAGGTTGTGCTCCGCCGCGCCGGTCAGCCTCAGTCGCTGGCCAGTCCCTTTGCGGCGGGTGGACGGCACCGGGATCGACAGATCATCCCTCAGATACTTCGCGGTCAGCGAACGAGGCTCGCGACGCAGTCCGTCGAGCGCGCCCTCGAAGACGATGCGACCGCCTTGCTCGCCCGCGCCCAACCCGAGATCGACGATGTAGTCGGCGACGCCAATCATGTCGGCGTCGTGCTCGACGACCAGTACGGTGTTGCCCTGATCGCGGAGCTGGCGGAGGATCTCGATCAGCCGCAGGTTGTCGCGGGGGTGGAGACCAATCGACGGCTCGTCGAGTACATACAGCGTATCGACCAGCGCCGAGCCGAGCGACGTCGCCAGGTTGATGCGCTGCGACTCACCGCCCGAGAGCGTCGACGACAGACGGTCGAGACTGAGATAATTGAGTCCCACATCGGCGAGAAACTGCAGCCGCCGTGTGATCTCTTTAAGGACCTTTTCCGCGATCGCCGCGTCCTGTTCGCCGAGCTCCAGGCCGGCAAAAAACGCCTGGGCATGGCTCACGGTCAGCGCCGAAATCTGATCGATCGTCCGGCTGTCGACCCGGACGTCGCGCGCCTCACGCCGCAGTCTCGTGCCCTTGCAATCGGGGCACGTGAGATAGCCGCGATACCGGCTGAGAAAGACGCGGACGTGGACCTTGTATTTCTTTCGCTCGAGCCAGTTGAAAAACCCGCGGATCCCGTGGAACCCGGCGCCGTCGCCCTCTGTGACAATGCGACGCTGCTCGTCGGTCAACTGGCTCCACGGCACATCGAGCGGGATGCCGAGCCGTTTCGCTTCACGCTTCAGCTCGGCCAGCTCCGAGCGGTAGTGCGGCTTCATCCACGGCTCGATCGCGCCTTGACGGATCGACTTGGAGGGATCCGGCACGACCAGATCCATGTCCAGCTCGATGACGTTGCCGAAGCCGTGGCATGTCGGGCACGCGCCGAACGGGTTGTTGAACGAAAAGAGCCGTGGCTGCGGATCCTCATACGTGATGCCGCACCGGCGGCACTCGAACCGTTCGCTGAACTGATGAAGCGTCGGCTCGCCGCCTTCGCCCGCGGCCAGCTCCACCGCGAAGGCCGCGCCGCCGCCTTCCCGGTAGGCGGTCTCGATCGAATCGCTCAGCCTCGCCCCCACGTCGTCTTCCACCTGCACGCGATCGACGATCACCTCGAGCGTCGAGCGGCCGGCGAGCGACGTCAGATCGACATCTTCCAGCGCTACCGCGCGCCCGTCGACGAGCAGCCGGCGAAACCCTCGCCGGCCGAGCGTCTCGATGGTTTCCTGCAGGGCCCTGGCGGCCGGGTTGGCCTGGCTGCCGTTGGAGGGCGTCGGTTGGTCGGCGAGAGCGTCGGCGTCAGCGTCTTCGCCATCCCCCTGCGGCGGAGCATCGGGAACGGAAACGACCGGCATCTCGAAGCCGATGAGGAGACGGGTACCGGCCGGCAGCTGGGCGAGCCGGCGGGCCACGACGTCGGCGGTCTCACGAAGGACTTCTGCCCCGCACGATCGGCAGAACGTCCGGCCGACGCGCGCCCACAAGAGGCGCATGTAGTCGTGAATCTCGGTGGTCGTGCCGACCGTCGATCGCGGGTTTCGAATGCTGTTCTTCTGACGAATCGCGATGGCCGGGCAGATGCCCTCGATGCGATCGACGTCCGGCTTTTCCATCCGCTCGAGGAACTGCCGCGCGTAGGCGGAGAGCGACTCGACGTACCGCCGCTGCCCCTCCGCGTAGATAGTGTCGAACGCCAGCGACGATTTACCCGACCCGCTGACGCCCGTCACGATCACGAGCTTCCCCAGCGGCAGCGACACGTCGACATCCTTCAGGTTGTGCGTGCGCGCGCCCCTGACAATCAGATGTGTGGCGGGAGAAATGGCTGAATCCGACATGACCATTCCGCAGGGGTCCCGGCGAGGACCCTAAACAATCAATGGTAGCTGAGATCGCCGGGCGGCGAAAGGTTGGCGGACCTTAAGTCCGCTGCACTACGCCGGAATGTCGAGGGCCTGTGGATCGATTGCAGCCAGCGTCACCTGCCAGGGCAGGCTGAGGGTGACGATGAAGCCATTGGACGCGGGCGTGCAGAATCGAACGTCGTTCCTGCCCGGGTAGAGATGTTTCCAGTCGGGCGCGCGTATTCGTCAAGCCAACGCCCTCCTGCAACCCAGCGGCTGCAGAACCAGCACGGGCACGAGCGCGGAGTGCGTCGCTGCGGGCACGTCGATCACGCAGGTCAGCGTGCCGCCGAATCGCGCGCGCTGGATTTCCAGGTAGTGCTGCAGCATATTCAGCTCGCGCCCCAACGGTGGGCCTTTATGGGCACGGGTGTGAGCTAGAGGTGAATGTGACGAGAAGACCTCAATCTACAGTCCTAATCCACAATCAAATCCGCAATCCGCAATCCGCAATCCGCAATTTCAGGTCTTACCGTAATACTCCCCTCTCTTCACTTTGAGAAACTCCACCGACCGCCGCAGCTCGTCCAGCCCGTTCATGCCGTCCTCGACCGAGATCCACCCGGTGAAATTGATGTCACGCAGGATGCGGAAAATAGCGTCGTAGTCGTTGGCACCCTTACCAGTCTCGCCGTGTCGCAGCTTGTCGGGGTAACCAACCGTACCATCCTGCAAGGTGATCTCCTCGAGCGTCGTGCCGGGCACCAGATACCGGTCCGACGCATGCATCGTCACCACGCGGTACTTGATGTGGTCGAGGAACGCGATCGGATCGAAGCCGCCGACGACGGCGTTCGAGGGATCGTATTGGACGCCAAAGTTCGGCGATTGGGGCAGGGCATCGAGGAGCGCGAGAAACGGTTCTTCCTGCTGCGCAAACTCCGGATAGAGCCAGTCGCCGACCTTGTAGTGATTCTCGAGACAGAGCACGATGTCGCGGTTCGTGGCGTACTCGAGTGATCTCTTGATGCACTCCGCCGCCCGGGCAACGCCTTCCCGGATCGAGAGGCCCGGATATTTCTGTCCGCTCAAGGTGCGGCAGTAGCTGGCGCCGATTCTGACCGACAGATCGATGGCGCGCTTCTGTCGCTCCACCTGCCGCGCGCGCTCGTCCGGATCGGGATGCGTGAAATCGGGTGAGAAGCACAGCATGGACGAAATCTGACCCGTCGCGCGCATTGCCTCCATCACCGGCCCGACGTCGCGTTCGTCGTAGCTGGGAAAGAACTCGTCGTAATGCTCGACGCCTTCGCCGCCGAGCGTCGCCGCGTCGTGGATCCATTCGACATAGCTGCGCTCGCCGCGCACGAGCTCGTCGAAGTAGCACTTGGGGAAAACGGAAATTCGAGGTTGGGTCATTGTTGGCAATGTTGCCCAAGCTAAAGCTTGGGCCTACGTACTAAAGCTTTGGGCCTACCCAAGCTAAAGCCTGGCCTACGTACGAGCGACGTGCCGACGTACCGACGTACCGACGTACCGACGTACCGACGTACGACTACGACGTACCGACGTACCGACGTACCGACGTACCGACGTACCGACGTACGTAGGCCCGAGCTTTAGCTCGGGCATCACGCGCGGTACGTAGGCCCGAGCTTTAGCTCGGACATCACGCGCGGTACGCAGGCCCGAGCTTTAGCTCGGGCATCAAGGGCGGGGACGTAGGCCCAAGCTTTAGCTTGGGCATCACGCGCGATCACCAATTCGGCGGAGCTCCGACCGGATACTGTTCGAGATCCATCACCGCCCCGGTGACGAGCTCGCCGTCGTCGGATGCGAAATAGACGACCGCGTTCGCGATGTCCTCGGGCAGCAGGAGGCGACCCCACGGGCGCGTGCGCTCGGCGTCCTCGAGCCATTGCTCGCCTTTGCCCTCGAGCCGCTTCACGCGCTCCTCGCCTTCGGTCAACGTCCACCCGACATTGATCTGGTTGACGCGAATGCGGTAGCGATTCAAGTACGCGGCGGTGTTCTTCGTGAGCGTCATCAGCCCGCCCTTCGACACCGAGTAGGGACAGAGCTTGGGCTCGCCGATGTAGGCGTTGACCGAGCCGATGTTGACAATCGCGCCGCCGCCACGCGCCTTGAGGTACGGGATGGCGGCCTGGATCAACAGCAGCGGGGCTCGCAGGTTGACAGCGAGAATGCTGTCGACGATGTCGAGCGACACGTGCTCGATGTCGCCTCGGGTCGTAAGCGCGGCGTTGTTGACGAGGATGTCGAGCGCGCCGAAGCGCTCGACGGTGAACGCGACGAGCGCCACGCACGCTGACGCATCGGCAAGATCGGCGGCATGCCAGGCCGCTTCCCCGCCCTCGCCCGCAATCGCTTCGAGCGTCCGACTGGCGCCGGCCTCGTCGCGCCCGTGCACGACGACCTTCGCGCCAAGTGCTGCGAACCGGCGCGCAATACCGCGGCCGATGCCGGATGTCGAACCGGTGACGAGAGCGACGCGATCGGACAGCTGGGCCATCAGGATGACGGGAGCAGGACGGACTTGATGACGCGGCCGCTGTGCATCGCGTCGAAGGCGTCGTGCCAGCCTGACAGATCGGATTTGAGACCGACGATCAGCTCGGCCTTCGTCAGGCCAGCGTCGAGCAGGTGTATCACCCGCTCCCAGATCGGATAGTTGTGGCTGAACGACCCCTGCAGCGTCACGTTCTTCTGCACGAGCGGATTGAGGTCGAGGGGGATCTGATCGGGAGACCATCCCACCTTCACGACCCGCCCGTCAGGTCGCACCAGCGTCAACGCCGCATCGAGCGGCCGGCTCGCGCCTGACGCATCACAGACGACATCGGCGCCAATCGGCGCGACGCTCCTGACGACGTCGTCCAGGTTCTCCGCCTGGATGTTGACGGTGTGCGTGGCACCGAGCGCTCGGGCCGTGGCGAGGCGCTCGCCATCGCCCGCGAGGCCGGCGACGATGAGCGGATGGGCGCCGGACAGCGCCGCCATCCGCGCGCAAAGAAGACCGATAGGCCCGGGTCCGAGCACGACCACCGAGTCGCCGGGGTGGATGGTGGCGTTCCCGCACATCGCGTTGTAGGCGACGGAATGCGGCTCGGTCAGACAGGCGATCTCGAACGGTAGCGAGTCCGGCACGTGGTGGAGGCAGCGCGCCGGCACTTTGACGAACTGCGCCATCGCGCCGTTGACGCCGTACCCGAATCCCTTCCGCGAGGGGCACAGGTTATAGCGTCCCGTTCGGCACATGAGACACGCGCCGCAGATCACGGCCGCCGTCTCGCTGACGACGCGATCGCCCTCGCGGAAATCCTGGACATCCCGGCCGGCTGCCGCGACCGTGCCGCCGAACTCATGTCCGAGCGCCACCGGAACGTTCACCGGCCACGAGTGCGTGCCATAAGCCTGATGCACATCGGATCCGCACACGGATACGGCGCCAACTTTGAGCAGCACGTCCTCCGGACCGATGTCGGGGATCGGAATCTCGCGCAACTCCACCGACATGGGCGTGATCCCGTACTGCACAACGGCCTGCTGCGTTTTCATCGGGAACCCCAGCTCTTCGGCCGCTTGAACGGCGTCTTCCGGATCTCAGCGCAGATTTCGGACAGGATCGAATAGAGGTCGTCGCCCGCGGGCTTGAAGTCGTCCGCGGCGATGACGAGCGGCGCGCCGAGCACGACGAGCGGCGCACCGTGCGCGGGACACTCGATTGCCTGCGAGATGGTGAGCCCGCCGACGGCCTGCACCGGCAGGGCGACCGCCTCGACGACCTCGTCGAGCTCTTCCATCGGCGTCAGCCCCTTGATCATCCGGCGCTCGTCGAAGCCGATGTGGTGAATGATGTAGTCCACCCCGAGGCGCTCGAGCCACTTCGCATTGGCGACGCGATCCTCGGCCGCGAGATTATCGCCCATCACCCGGATGCCGTACTGACGCGCGGCATCGACGACGCGCCGCACCGTCGCTTCGTGAGCGCGGCCCATGACCACGACGAAGCTGGCGCCGGCCTTCGCCATCATCTCAGCCTCGAGGTACCCGCCATCCATGGTCTTCAGGTCCGCCACGATTGGATGGTTTGGAAAGCGGATGTGCAGCGTTTCGACGGCGCGCAGACCCTCAGCGAGCAGCAGCGGCGTACCGGCCTCGAGCCAGTCCACACCTGCGGCGACGGCGATCTCGGCCATCTCGAGCGCATCGGGCAGATTGGTCAGGTCCAGCGAAATCTGCACCACTGGGAACTGGAGGTTGGTCGGGTTGGTCAGGTTGATCGGGTTGGTCAGGTTGGTCAGGTTGGTCGGGTTGGTTGGTGTGGTCACGGGTGAACGATGCCCGAGCTAAAGCTCGGGCCTACGTACGAGAAGTTCGGGCCTACGTACGAGAAGTTCGGGCCCACGTACGAGAAGCTCGGGCCTACGCGAGAAGTTCGAGGCCTGCGTACCCGAGCTGAAGCTCGGGCCTACGTACGATACGACAATTTTGAGATCCGTTTCGTACGTAGGCCCAAGCTTTAGCTTGGGCATAGTGGACGGCCCGGTCAGCTCGTTCGGACGGCGCTGATCCGCTCGACTCGATAGCCGCCGGCGGCCTTGTCGCGCAAGTAGATCAGTCCGAAGATGACGATCAACGTCACTGGAAGCAGTGCCCACCAGGCGAGCACTTCTCCGGCGCGCTCCGGGTTCGCCGTCGTCACGCCGAGGCTGTCGCTGATCCTGCCCATGACGGGACCCGAAATCGCCGTCGCAAAGCTGCCGCTCGCGCCAATGATCGCCAGCGCCAGGGCGCCACCTTTCGGGAACCGCTCCGACGTAATCCCGAGCATCGTCGGCCACCAGAAGGCGACGCCGACGGCAAAGATCGTGGCCGCGACGAACGCCACGACGGAGCTGTGAGCCTGGCTGAACAGATACAGCCCAACGGCCGCGGGCACGGCGGTGATGGCAATCAGCGCCACCGGTGAAACCTTGTGCGAGATGTCGCCAGCGAACTGACGCAGCAAATACATCACGAGGCTGATCCAGACCAGGTTCACGATACCGGCTTGCGTGCCGCTCGGAATCAGCCGGTTGAAGATCGTTGGGATCCAGGTGTTGGGCCCGAGCTCGGTTGCGGCCGTCAGCCACATCGAGCACCAGATGACGATGAACAGCGGCCGACCGATTTCCGCGATCATCTCCGTCGTCGAGACGCCGGCGGCGGCACGTTCGGTCGCCGGGAACCGTTGACCTATGTACATCGCCGTATAGATGACCGAGGGGATCAGGAGCAGCAGCATCTTCGCTTGCCAGTGAAGGCCGATCTGCGTGAATGCAAAAGCCGCGAGGCCGCCGATGACGATCCCGCCCGGGAACCACGCGTGCAGGTGCGTCAGCTTCGCCGTCTTCTGATCAGAGTAGATCGTAGCGACGAGCGGATTGATCGCCGCTTCGACGAGCCCGTTCGCAGTGCCGATGATCACGGTGGCGATGAACAGGATGCTGAAGTTGGGGGCAAAGATCGTCAGCAGGGTGCCGCCAATGTGCCCCAACGCCGCCAACCGCATGATGTTCCCCATGCCGAAAAGGTCGCAGAGCGGGCCGCCCAGCAGAATCGAGAGGCCAAAACCCCAGAACGCCGCGCCGCCAATCCAGCCAAGCTGCGTGTCGTTCAATTGGAACAACTGCTGAAGCTCGCCCATGATGTCGCCGCGGATCGCAAACGACATCGCGGTCGCGATGAGGGCAACGCAGCTGGCAGTAAACAGGCGTTCCTTGTTCATGGCAGCGGAATCCTCTCCGGACGCTGGCCGACGACGTGGTCAGACCTGATCCGGGCGCGTCGGACTATAACACGGGGATTGCGACCAACGAGTCAGACCGCTTTGGCGACGATCAAGGTCAGGTCGTCGAACTGCTCGGGCCCGCCGTAGCCTTTGACGTCGTCGACGATCTCCTGGAGGAGCGCGCGCGCGGAAAGATCGTGATGGTCGGAAATCACGTCAACGAGCCGCTGCTCGCCGAACTCCTCGCCATCGGCTCCGGTCGCGTCCGTGACGCCATCGGTGAAAATCACGAGAAGGTCGTCAACGGCGAGCTGCACGCACCGGGTCTCGCACTTCCAGGTGTCGAACAGGCCGACGACCGGCCCGGTCACGTTGAGGCGCTCGATCGTGCCGTTGGCGCGGCGCACGATCGGCGGCAAATGGCCGCAGTTGGCGTAGCGAAGCGTGCGCGTGCCCTCGTCGTAAAAGCCGAAGAAGAGCGTCGCGTAGTGATTGGCCGCGGTCGAGTCGTAGAAGACTTTGTTGACGACCGCGAGGATGCCTGCCAAATCGTTCCGGGCCTGCGCGTAGAGCGCGCGCAGATTGGCCTGGAGAGTGGCCATCAGCAGCGCGGCCGAAATTCCCTTCCCGGAAATGTCTGCCAGGACGAGCCCGACCTGCCCTGCCCCAACGGCGACGAAATCGAAGAAGTCGCCGCCGACGATGCGAGCCTGAAGACACGCGCCAGCGTAGTCGAGCGTCGCAAGCGGCGGACGATCCTGCGGCAGGAGCTTCGACTGCACGTCGCGCGCAATCTCGAGATCGCGTGCCGTCCGCCGCTCCGCCTCGAAGCGAAGGGCCATGGTTTCGGCGAGACGGATGTTTTCGAGCGCCAGGCCGGCCTGCGTGCCCACGGATGCCAGCAGAGCGACGTCTTCTCCGGAATACGGCTCGTCCGACAGGCGTCGCCCCAGAACGAGCAAGCCCTCGAGCTGACCCGATCGGCCGATCAGCGGGACGAGCGCTTCGGGCGCCAGCGCGGAAAACGTTTCCCAGGGCTCGCCTGGAGCAAACGTCGCTGGATCGATCAGCAGCGGGCGGCCACGACGGGCCAGCTCCATCAGTTGTCCTCGTGTGGCAGGAAGCCTTGCATCGGTACCAGACAAGCCTTCATGCGCTGCCGCCGTGAACGTCGCGTCGTCGTTGCCGCGCAGAAAAACGAGGAGCGTCTGCGGGTGCAAAGCCTGCAGCACCGAATCGTCGATGAGCGCTGCGAGGCTCGCGCGATCCGTGGCGGTGCGCGACTGTTGCGCCAGCGTCTGCAGCACGCGGCGCGCGTCGTACGATCCTCTGAAGAAGGCGCGGTCGAGCCGCTCGGCCGCAGGCTGCCAGGCGCGCTGGCCGGCGAGCGCGAGAAGACCGCCGAACAGTGACCCGGCCAGGAGCCCGATCGACAGCTGATCGCCCGGCACATCCGACACGCGCCCGACGAGTCGCACGAAGCCGAACGTGACCGCGAGACCGACGAGAACGGCCAGCGTCACCATGCCGCGCCGGACGAGCACATAGCGCGCGCTGCGTCGCAGGAGCGCAGGAATCTCCATCGCGCGATGCTTGACGACGGCGTAACCGAGCGAGACCGGAATCGCAAACAGCGACAGGATCGCCAGCGCCCACCCGAGTGGCGGAATGCTGGTCGGGGGCACGAGATCGAGGACGGCCAGCGTCTGGAGAAAGACGATCGGCAGCGTGCCGACGGCCATGCCGAAGAGAATCACTCGGGTCTTGCGCTGCACATCGCGTGGACCGAACGCGTTGAGCGCGAGCGACACGAGCGCCAGCAACATGAACCCCATGCTGTAGATCGTGATCCCCCAGCGCGCACCGGACTCGACACGGAGCATGCGCTCTTCCAGCCACAACACCGGAAACGAGCCGCCGTATGCCAGCGCGCTCAGCGCGAGCGGTACCGCGAGTGCCAGGCCCACGCCGATGCCGAAGTATTTCAACCACGGCACGCGCCGATCCAGCGGCGAGTGCGCGGGGAACACGCTGAAGAAGGCGTAGGTGAGCGCGGGCAGCGGCACGTCGAGCAGCGCCCAGAACGCAAAGAGGATCCCTCGCCACTGCGAGGGGATCCGATGTTCGAGCTCGCTCAACGGCGCGGCGGCGATAAAGCCGCCGAGCATCAGCGCAAGGAGCCAAGCGTGCGGATCCTCCGGACGCTGCAGCAGCACCGCGATGGCGACGATCAGAAATGGCAGCGGATAAAGCGTCAGGAGCTGCTCGATCGCGCCGCTGATGGCGGGCACCAGCCAGGAACTGCCAGCCAGCCAGGGACGCTCGAGCGTGGCAGCAGTCAGCACCAGGGTGACCGGCGCGCCGTCTCGCTCGACCTCCAGTGTGGCGACATCACCGGGGCGCGCTCGGCCCCGGAAATTGAGCCACGGCTCGTAGGTGTCGATCGGTGCGCCGTTGATCGTGACGATTCGGTCGCCTTTTTTCAGGCCGGCTGTGGCGGCCGGACCGTGCGGAAGGACGGCCTCGACGTCCAGCCGACCCGCCGAGGGTCGATAGCGCGACTCGAATCCCAGTGTCGCCGACGGCGGCTGACGAACGAGGCGGATCCAGGAAACGCTGTACGCCGCGAGGATTATGCAGTAGAGCAGCGCCAGACGGCGTCGGGCAACCACAGGCCTAGTCTACCGTTTCCGATCGCACTGCCGGCAGGACGCGACCTCTATAAAGACTGACGCCTTCGAGCCAGTGCCGGTCTTCGCGCCGCTGCCGGTCAACGCGTCGCGGTCACCTTACGGACGAACGCGACAACCTTGTCCTTGTAGCCAGCCCACTCCGTCCGTCCCTCCCAATTTTCCATGCCGTGCGGCGCGCGGTCGAGGGCGTAGAGTTCGTGTGGCGCGCCCGCAGCTTGCAATGCGCGAGCCATTGCCTGTCCTTGCGTCCACAACTCGTCTGCAGAGCCGTGGATCAGCAGCAGCGGTGGCATGTCGCGTCGCACATGCGCGATCGGAGAGTACTGTCGAAGCTGCGCCTCGGCTGCCGCGTCCAGCGCGCGGATCCCGAATAGCCGCGCGGGCACCGATCGCGGCGTCAAAGACGCGGCGAACGGCAGGAAATCGTAGACGCCGTAGAAGCTGACGACGCCGGAGAGCCGCGAGTCCTCGGCCGCCAGCAGCGCCGCCATCTGCCCGCTTGCCGACTCGCCGATCACCACGACCCGCGCCGGATCGACTCGAAATCGATTCGCGTGCTGCCGGACGAACGCGACCGCGCGCCGAAGGTCGTCCATCTGCAACGGATGGCGCACCTCCGGTGTAAGGCGATAGTCGATGGAGAACCACGCGAAGCCCGCACGCGCGAGCGGTTCGAAGAGCGGCGTGATATAGGTCACCTTATCGCCCGCTTCCCAACCGCCGCCGTGGACCAGAATCACTGCCGGCGACGGAACCGAAGACTCGGGCAACCACGCGTCCAGCTTCAGGCCATGCGTTTCGTCGTAGGTGATGTTCTTCACCAGGCCGGGCGCTTCGCGCCCTGTGCGGCCGCCCTCACCGTCTGTGAGCGCGCGCGAAGGCGACGCGCCGGGACCCAGCACGCGGGTCAGCCACGCGACCATCTGTGGCTTGTACGTCCACTGAGTTGGGTGCCAGTTCTCCGCGCGGTGTGACGCACCAGCGACGCCAACGAGGTCACACGGGGATGCGGTTTTCGCACGGCACCAGGCGTCGGCGCGCGAGATCGGCACTTCGCGATCGTCGCCGCCATGAATCACAAGCGCGGGCACAGACCTCGCGCCGACGTGGGCGTCAAAGGCGGCGCCCACCAGCACGGTTCCTCTGATCGATTTCTCTCGCGCTGCAGCGGCGGTCACCAGGTCGGCGCCGGAGTCCTCGCCAAGGAGTGCGATGCGTTCGGCGTCAACGCCCAGCCCGTCGGCGTGGCAGCGCACGAACGCGATCGCCGCCAGCACATCCTCGACCGCTGCGTCGCGGAGCGATGGATCCAGCGTGTAGTCAATCGACACCCACGGATAGCCGGCGACAGTGAGCGTTTCGAGCAACTGGCCGACGAAGCTGACGCGGCTGCCGGCGCCATTGCCTCCATGCACCACGATTACGGCCGGGTGACGCTTCCCTCCTGGCTGACGAAAAGCATCGAGCGCGAGAGTCGTGCGCCGGCCACCGATCGTCGTGTCGCGATAGATGACGTCGCCGAGCACGCCCGGAATCAAGTAGTTGCCGTGACGGTTGCGAGGTTCGAGCGGTAGGCAGCCGGGCGCAGTGCTGCTGTGCCGCAGTGCTGCAGTGCTGCTGTGCGCCTCCGCAGGAAGCCACGCGTCGGACGCCGCTGCGACGAACGACAGCAGCACCGCTGCACTGGCAGACTGCAGCACCGTGGCACTGTGGCACCGCAGCACTGTCAGAAGCTGTACTCGAACCCGATGAGCGGCGTCACGCGATCGCTCAAGCCGTTGCTGCCGACACTGAATCGCAAGTTGAAGTCGACAAGCAGCCGGCCGTGGAGGTTCGCCTTGAAGCCAACCGCGGCACTCGATGCCCAGAAAGAGTCCGTGGTGATCGCGATGTCGTCGAGGGTGACCTCCGAGGCGGGGCCGACCGCATCGAACGATACCTTGTGGACACGCGGAGAGTCGATGGCCCAGCGACCGAGCCAGTCGCCGGTAAGACTGAATCGCTCGGTGACGCCGACGTCAGCGCCAACCGCGTAGAGGAACTGATCCGGCAGATCCCCTTTCTCGTCCCCGGACGCGTCGCCGGCGAGGATGCTCGAGCCGTTCCACTGATAACCGACGTTCACGTGCGGCGAGACCCTGCGGAAGTTTCCGGAGTAGGCCACGAACGGTTTCGCGCCAAACGCTCCGGAGCCGAGCAGGTTGCGCTCGTCGCCCGTGGGCATGCGCAAATCGAGGCCGAGCGCGAGGCCGCGCGAGCTCTGCCGGAACACCGATCCTTTGAGCCGGACGATGAGGTCGCCGATGCCGCTGGCGCTCCCGCCGGCCTGAAACGTGCGCTCGTCGCCGATCCCGTTGGGGGCGTCCGGATCGCGAAAGAAATGGATCTCGTGCGCGTCACCGGTGCCCACGCGCAGGATCGTCGCCGCGGAAATCACGTTCAGCCGCGTGTTGATCACCGGCACGGCCAGCGACAGATCGAGGCGATCGGTGAGCCCATACGTCAGCGCACCGGTCCATTGGCCCACCGATGCATTGATGGTGTTTCGCGTCGAGACGATGTCGGCGCGGCCGCCTCCGAGCTGGAAGTCATCGTGCGTGAAGATCGACGGGATGCGCGCGAGGTCGAGGCCTTCGAGCCGATCGAACGAGAAATATTGAAAGTTGTAATTGAAGGCGAACCGGCCACGTCCGATCGTCTCGGCGCGATCGGTCAGAATCGGACCGAAGCTTTGCGTCGATCGGATGAAGGTGCCCGTGGCCGCGTCGAAGCGATAGGTAAAGCCTGACGCGGGCGACGGCACCGGCAATGACGTGAGCTGGCTGGCCAGTGCGACGTTGAACTGCGTGAAGTTCGATTGAAACGCGCTGTTGAAATGCCCCGAGTGTGTGGAGCCGTCGGGCAGCACCTGGTTGCTGTTCACGACGAGGCCGTTCGGGCCGTACAGGTCGTGAAACACCATCGACAGCGTGGTGGTCGGCTCGTTGTCCTGAGCCGCCGCCGGTGCCGCCGCAAGGCAGATCAGCAGAACCGGCAAAAGGGCTCGTCGCATGTATCCTCCCGAACCTGCGCGGCTACCGCGCCTGGTGGCGGACCGATTCGATGTGCCAGCCGTTGCCCTGCTGGCGCAGCATCAGCGTGGTGGTGGTCTCAGTACGCAATTGCTGGCCGTCGCGCGTCTGCATGCCGTAGCGCCGGACGCCCGTGATGGTCGCCATCGATCCGGTCACTACAATCTTCGGGTTGATGAATTGCACGCTGATCGAACGTGCGTTGCCGAACTCGGACTCGATCGCCGACTGCTGCGCGCCGGCGAGACTGGGCCACACGGCCTTCAGCGCGCTCATGTCGCGCTGCTCGAGCGCGCTCGTATAGCGATCGAGGACCGCAGCAACAGCCGCTTCGACCTTCGCGGGCGACGCCGGGGGCACGGGTATCGCTTCTGGCTTGGGCGCGGGAGGACTTGCCGGAGCGGGCGGAGGCGGGGCCGGGGGTTCAGGCCGCGGTGCCTCTGCACGACGACGGTTCTCCGCAGCCTGCGCACGCGCGGCACGGGCATCGAGTTCCGTGCGGGCCCCGGTCTCGGCGGTCTTGAACATGGCCGTCGCCGCTTCCATCCTGGCCGCCGCGGCGGTGAAGTCCTGCTGCCTATTCGCGTCGCGGGCCAGTGTCTCCTGCCGTTCGGCAGCCGAGAACAGCGTCGGCACGAGGGTGCGCGCGTCTGCCGCCACCGCCGCCGCCTTGGCCGAATCCATCGCGGCCAGCGCTGCGGCGACGTGCTCACGTTCGGCGGCGCCGATTCGCGCCAACAGCTCGGTCGCTGCCGTATTGCGGCGATCGAGGGCGAGCACTTCTCGCGCCTGCAGGGCCGCCTCTTCGTGACGGCCGGCCTGAAACGCTGCCCTCGCCTGCCGCATGAGACGCGACACCTGCGCAGCGATCTCTTTTCCGGCGCGGGGGGAGCCGTCCGGGGGCGTTACAGGCGGACGGCCCTCGGGCGGTTCGGGCCGCTCACGAGGTTCCGGCCGTTCGGCGACCTCCGGGCGCTCGGGAACCTCCGGCCGCTCCGAACCCCCTGCGGGCGGCGTGACCGCAGGACCTGGCGGCGTTATAGCTGGAGCCGGCGGCGTCGCGCTCGGGGCCTGCGGTGGCGCGGGCGACTGCGCGACAGTCTGTTCTGGCCGTTGCGGCGGCCTGTCGCGAAGCAGAAACAGGCTCAGTGCGGCGAGCGCCACACCAAACGCGGTGACATAGACCCAACGTCGCGAACCCGACCGCTGAGGCCAGGTGTCCGTGGACGACGGAGCGGGCGGCGCGGACGCGGGTACCGGGTGAGGGGATGGCGTCGCCGGAAACGGCGGCGTCGGTGGTGTTCCAAGCGCGGCGGCAGTCTGCACCAGGTTCGGCACGGGAGTCGCGATCGTGACGGCATCGGGGCTGGTCAGCTGATCGAGCGACCCCGACTGGACACGCGACGGCGGCGGCGTCGACGACGTGATGTGGCTGAGCACGCGCATGTCGGAGCCGCGGATCCCCTCGTACGCGGACGCCAGGTCTCGCGCCAGCTCCGTCATGTGCTGGTAGCGATCGTCGCGGGACTTGGCAATGGCGCGATCGACGATCGCCGTGAGGTGCGTCGGCAGCGACGGATCGATCCGATCGAGCGCCTCCGGTGTCTCGTTCAGGATCTTGTACATCGTCGAGGCAAACGAATCCGCCTGAAACGGCTTCTTGCCGCTGATCAGTTCGTAGACGACGACGCCAAGGGAAAAGATGTCGGCGCGGTGATCGGACTTTTCGCCGCGCAGCTGCTCGGGCGACATGTAGTTGACCGTGCCGACCATCATGTTGCTGCGCGTCAACTCGGACGTGACGAGGCGAGCGAGCCCGAAGTCCAGAATCTTGGCCTGGCCGTCGTCGGTGATGAAGATGTTGGCCGGCTTGATATCGCGGTGAATGACGCCCGACGCATGCGCGTGCGCCAGCCCTTCGCACACCATCAGCGCGATCTCCAGCTTGCGCGCCAGCGTCATCCGATCGCCTTCGCGCATGCGCAGCTCGAGGTCCCGGCCGACCAGATACTCCATCGCGAGGAACGGCGCCCCGTCCTGCTCGCCGAGGTCGAAGATGGTGACGATGTTCCGGTGCGAGAGCTGTGCCGCGGCGCGGGCTTCGCGGAAGAAGCGCTCGCGCTGTTCCGGCTGGCTGTCGAGCTGGGCGGAGATGACCTTGACCGCGACGACGCGGGTCAGCAGGGGGTCGAAAGCACGGTAGACGGTCCCCATACCGCCCTGACCCAGGCGTTCGGTGATTTCGTAGCGTCCGACGCAGTTCACAGGCGACTCAACGTCTGCAACCACAGGAGGTTACTCGGTCGCCGGGGCTGACGCAACATCACCACTGGTATATCGTCGCGGCGGAGGCGGCATGGCGGAGCGGGTGAATCTCTATGACAACGTTTACGGCGACTTTGGCGGCGCCGCCGAGGCTGCGGTCCGGCAGGAAACGTACGGCGAAGACATCGGCCAAAGCAGCTGGATGACCGTGGCGGAGTGGCGGAGGTTCGCCGACCACGTCCGGGTCCGCCCCGAGAGCCACGTGTTGGAGGTCGGGAGCGGCTCCGGCGGACCAGCCGTCTACCTCGCCGCCACCACCAGGTGCCGTATCACCGGCGTCGACATCAATGAGAGCGGCGTGCAAAACGGCGAACGGCTCGCGAGCCGGGACCAGGTCGCCGGGCGCGCCACGTTCAAGCGTGTTGATGCGTCCCAGCCGCTGCCTTTTCCCGACGCGTCGTTCAACGCAGTCATCTCGAACGATGCCATCTGTCATCTTCCGAATCGCCTGGACGTGCTTCGAGATTGGCATCGACTGGTCGACCGGCGCGGCCGCATCCTCTTCACCGACGCGTTAGTGGTCACCGGTCCCCTGTCGCACGAAGAGATCGCCACGCGAAGCTCGATCGGGTTCTACCTGTTCGTGCCGCCCGGGGAGAACGAACGGCTCATCGAGCTGGCGGGCTTCAGGTTGGTGCTGACCGAGGACCTGACCGAAGACGCAGCCGTAATTGCCGAACGTTGGCATCGCGCACGGCAGCGACATCGTGACGCACTGGTCGAACGTGAAGGCCACGCGAACTTCGACGGTCTGCAGCGGTTTCTCGCGTGCGTGCAACGCGTCTCAGCGGAACGCCGGCTGTCGCGGTTTGCGTACGTCGCTGAGAAGCCAGCCTGAGTTCGTCCCCGTACGTAGGCCCGAGCTTCAGCTCGGGCATCACCATCCGTACGTAGGCCCGAGCTTTAGCTCGGGCATCACCATCCGTACGTAGGCCCGAGCTTTAGCTCGGGCGTCAACCATCAGTACGTAGGCCCGAGCTTTAGCTCGGGCAAGCACCTACGTTTGCGTCTCCGGCAACCCGAGCACGCCGCGCGCTTAGGCCATGACATCGCGACCCGGATCCGAGAGGTGCGCGAACTCTCGCTGCACCTCGAGGAGCGACGCGAGGTCTTGACGCTCGAGCAGCAACTCCGTCGTCTCGGAATCGTCCCAGATCGTGTCGAACCCCGGTTCCCAGACCGGATCGGTGAACAGGGCCTGGGCCGTCCGACGAATCCGGCTTACATCCACGCGGCCGACCTTCCGGATGATGGCGACGCGGTGCGGGACGTCGATGGTGTACGGACACGGCATGCGCGCGGATTTTCGGGAGGCAGCGGGCCGCTACTCCTCTTTCCAAAGACAAAAACGTCGAAATGTCGTGCAACGAACAGGGTGTGCTGATGTGCTACGATAACGGCTCGCCTCGCGCCTCGCGCGATTCCCGCCACCGGCCGGCGTAGCTCAGTTGGTAGAGCAGCTGATTCGTAATCAGCAGGTCGTCGGTTCAAGTCCGACCGCCGGCTCCAGCAGATATCGGTCCTTACCGGACACATGGGTAACAGTTCATTCCGAGCACATAGGTAACACTTTCGGGCCGAACGGATTGTTGATTGGTTCGAGCCGGCACGTCTCATCGTCGAAATAGCCCAAATCGTAGTGCATGAAGGTCACGAGCCAGATCCGCTCGCCGACCTGCGTGACGCCGACGTTTTGTCCCGCAAACACGTGGCTGAGATTCACCTTCTGTCCTTTGAAGCAGATCCGGCCGCAGCCCGTCACCGTGATCGTCTGATCGTGAAAAGGATAGGTGAGGTCGCCGAGGCCGTGATAGACCCGCGGTGAGCGCCCGTAGACGTCGGCCGGGACCTTCATTCCGAGCGCCTGATGCGGCCGCTCCTGGTTGTATTGATCGACGAACGCATCGAAGCGCGCCTGCTGCTGCAGAACGTTCGCCGCGGCCGGCTTGGTCGCGGCCTTCTTGAGCGTCAGATGCATCCGCTCGTGCCGGCCGTTTTGCTGGGGATGGCCGGGCTTGATCCGCTCGATCGCGATGCCGAGTCGCAGCCACCAGACGGCCAGCTTGCTCAGGCCGTAGATCGCGTGGGCGGACGCGAACGGCACGCCATTGTCGGTGCGGATCCCCTGCGGCAGCCCGAATTCCTTGAAGGTGCGCTCGAAGACGGTGAAGGCGAATTTCTCTTGCGTCGTCAGCAGCGCCTCGCAGGTCAGCAGGTACCGGCTCGCGAAGTCCGTGATCGTCAGCGGATAGCAGTACCGGCGATTGCCGAGCAAGAACTCGCCTTTGTAGTCGGCGCACCAGAGCGCATTCGGCTCGCCCGGCCGCGTGAGCGCAGTGCCCGTCGCTCGCGGGCGCCGCCGCTGCCGACGGTGAACCAAGCCGTGCCGGTCGAGCACCGCGTGGACGGTGCTGCTGGCCGGCAGGTGCGGCCCCGTGAACTGCTGGCGCAGCTTCTCGCGGATTTTCGGCGCACCCCAGCTCGGGTACTCCCGCTTCAGGCGGACGATCGTCGCCTCAATCGGCGGCGGCAGGCGATTCGCCTGGCGATGCGGCCGCCGGCTGCGGTCGTTGAACGCCGTGACCCCGCAGTCTTTGTACCGGTCGAAGATCTTGTAGCCCGTCTTCCGCGAAATCCCAAACTCGGCGCACAGGGGCGCCATCTTCTCGCCCTCGAGCAGGCGGGCGACAAACCGGAGCCGCTCGTCCATGACGTGACACTCCTTCCAAGGCATGCCCCCTCCTGTGACGGGGCAAAAGTGTCACCCATGTGTCCGGAATACGGTGTTACCTATCTCTCAGGAAGAGCAATCTCAAATAAAATCGGCCTAGATTGGTTCCTGCTTGACTACGCCGCAATCGCGACGGGAGCAACGGGCTAACGCGGGGCTAACGCCCGTCTTGGGAACGCCGGCGCCTGCGCAAGGCATCGACGCCTTTCGAGAAAGCGCCAAGACGGAATGGTCGAATCGTAAACTTTGCGGCTAGGCGCTGCCGCCAATTGCGAGGGAAGTCCGGAAGGAATCGAACCTTCAACCTACAGATTAAGAGTCCCAACTTGCCCCATCCGCCGGTGTCCACCGTAGGTTGGCGCCCAAGAAAACCTGGGCCAGATCGCTAAAGACACCACCGATCATTTCAAATTCGCGTTTCCGGTGGCGGATTTTGGGGTTTGGGTCAACCCGTCGGTCGCACGTTGCCCGCGCCCGTTCACCAGCTTTTCGTTGTAGAAGTTCCGGAACCGCTCGGCATATGTCACCTCGCTGACCCTCCACGTCCGCTCGAACGCCTCGGTCTCGGCCCAGGTCTCGAACACGCCTCTCCAACCCTTGACGTGCGGGTGATCCCAGTTGCACTCGAGATCGAGGTCCGCGTAGACGTTCTCCATCAGCTGAATCAAACGGTTGCACACATAGAACTCGTCGCGCGGTGAAGTCGTGGCTCCTTCGGGTGCTGATAGCTTCCTGAAGATGACCGAATCCAGAGCCTTGAGACCCTCCGTCGTTCGCAGGGTTTCCATGATGCGAGAGTACTCTTTGGCGTGCTCGGTGGCGCCTTCGCTGATCACGAGCGATGGCGGGTACCAGTAGTGGTAGAGGTGCTCGAAGAACGGCTGCATGTCGGCGGTTCCCGCGGCTTCGTGCACGTAGCGCGCGAACGTGACGTCCGCGATGTGCATCCCGAGCTTGCGGTAGCTCTCGAACTGGCTCTCGCCGAACCACTGGTCCGCCGTTGTCTGATGCGGGAACTCAGGAACGCGCCGGAAGTACTCGAGGACGTCCTGCGGCTCATCGCCGGTCATGGTCGGCTTGATGTAGACGATGTAGCCGACTTCGTGCGCAGGCGTCGCCCCCGCTCTGAGCCCGCCGTTCTCGACGAGCGGCCGATTGTTGGCATCGACCAGTCGGTCGTCCACGCGCCTCGGCAGGTTCAGGTAGTGGATCCGGCCGATGACGCAGTGAGTCTGGCTCCGCGTGAGCGCGTCGCGCTCGCGGATCCGGTCCACGGCGATCTCGATCTCCACGCCGAAGTCCGTCCGGCACCGCCGGATCACGTCGCCCAGATCCTCGAACAGGAACCGGCCGTCCTGCCCGGCGTCACAGACGACGATGTAGCGACAGCAGCGCCGCACGAGCTCGTAGACGCCGAGGTTGTCGAAGTGACCGCCGTCCGAGAGGTTCACGAAGCCGCGGCTGTCGTCGGTGGCGCCGAACAGTTCGAGGATGGTGTACAGCAGACCGAGCCTCGGACCCGGAAGATGGGACGTCGATTTCGGCGGTCGACCCAGCCACTGGCGAAGGCGCGAGGTCTGGTTCCGCGGATTGCCGATCCACCAGCCCAAGCGCACATTGAAGACCGTCATCAGGAACGTCAACGCCGGGCTGCTCGATCGACCCATGCTCGGATTGGCCGCCGCGCCGGAGATCGCCATCGCCGTGCCGATCGCGGGTCCGCCGCCGCTGTAGAACTCCTTCGTGGGCACGAAGCCCTCGCTGCTCAGCGAGGGATCCTTGCTGAGCATCGCCCGGTCGACGTCGTAGCCGCAGTACTTCGGTGTGAACACGAACGACGTCGCCTTGCGTTCCTGCCAGGCGAGGTCGCGGCCGCCGACGAGGTTCAGCGCGCAGTTCACGATAGGGTACGGACCCGGGTATCGAGGTCGATTGGGTTCCTTCGCGTCGAACGCGGAAAGCGGGATGTCGTCCTTCGGATCGAACCCGGTGAACCAGTCAGGCTTGCGATCGCGGCCGCGCGAGGCGCCGAGGTAACAGCGGACGAGGCGGTTCTTGTAGAAGTGGTGGATCGAGAACTCGTTGATGTTGACGCGCCACGAGAAGAGCACGGCAATCCCGAACGAGATCAAGGCCCACAGCCAGGCATACGCTTCCTCCGTCCCCGCGCATTGCCAGTAGGCGGTCTTCCATACGACGGGATTCGCGCGGAGCTCCGCGCACCCGGGGACGGTGCGCGTGAGCACCGCATGGATGGCGATCGAGACTGCCAGTACCAGACCGATGGCGAAGACGTACGGAGCCGCCAGCGCTACATAGTGCAAGGCAGACGTCGACAGTTTTGGCGGCGTGGACGACTCGCGCTGCTCCTTGCGCTTTGCATCCGCCTTCGGGCCGCGCGTGATGCCGAACACGGTCGACCCAACCCACACGATGAACGCCGAAAGACTCGAGGGAATCGCGATGCTGCTGTTGTGCACGGCATGGCCTGCCCACGGCGCGTAGACCGCCGCACCAAACCACGCGAGCCAGGCCAAGGCGTAAACGTGGAGCATGGTCCGGAACCGGCTCCACCATTCGCGGTGCTCGTCGGGAAAGCGCGCGCCGAGCATGCCGAGCATCGCCACGATCGCCAGAGAAACTACGGACAGCATGGCGGGCGTTACGAGCGCAGCGAGGTGCCAGTGGTACGCCTCCTCCCTCGCGGTGAGTGACTCCGCGGGAATATTTACGAGGAGCTCGGAAACGACCCACACGAGGCCGGCGGCAACGAAACCGGCGACCGCGGCGCTGCCGACGACGACCGGCAGCGCCCTGGTGAACTCGGTCCTCTGGGTGACGCGAGAGATCCAGCACCGATACGCGCCACCAATCGTCAGCACGACGAGCAGTGAAACGCCCACGACCGCGCCAGCCAGCGCCATCCTGAAAGCGACTGCCTGAGTGAAGAGCCATGGGACGCTGAATGCCGTCGCAATCAGCCAGGGAATCGCGACCAGCAGATGAATCACGAGCGGGCGGGCGTACCAGCGCGGCGACCGCGCGACGGACAGTGACGTCGGCTGGCCGTCCTCCACGACCTCCGGCGCCGCGGGCGGGTCGAGCCGCCTCAGGTTCGCCGCGAGCACGCCCACGCCGAGGATCCAGAACAGCGCGGGAACAATCAGGAACGATGGGTGGCTCTGGAACCAGACGCACGTCGCGTGCAGGCCTCGCGGCAGCAGGAGTACCGCCACCAGCAGCCCGACGATGGTCACCTGGTTCAGCAGCGCGTTACGGACGTAGATCCCGATCATCGTCCACGTGTCGGCGCTTAGGAATCCCGCGCGCGGCGTGAGGTAGTTGCTGTATTCGCGGAGGAAGCGGATCGGCCTGACGCTCTCGTCAAGCGGATTCGGACTCCGAGTCGGCGAGAGGTGACGGGCGATGGCGGCCATCGGCTCGTCGGACGACGCCTGCGCGTGCAAATCGTCGGTTTCGCGCCGGATCCAACCGGCCAGCCAGCTCCCGATGTAGCCTCCGCCCGAGACGGAGGAGAGGTAGTCGAAACGCCGGAGCAGCCCGTTCTCCGCAAGCGCCTGGAGCACGCCGAGGTTGAACGTGGCACTGCGGATCCCGCCGCCAGAGAAGGCGAGACCGCAGAGATTCATGTTCAGCGCCCGCAGCGCGGCGTGCCAGCGGAAGCTTTCGGGCCGGTCGGGCTTGTCGCAGTGGTCACGCGTCTTCTCGCCACGAGCCTCCCGGCTCTTGCCAATCTGCAAGAGCTCGCCTTCGTGGACGAACGAGAACGGCAACGGCTGCCGCTCGCGACGGAATCCTTCGAAGTCCAGCTCCGCCCCGTACTCGGGGACGCACCTGCGGAGCTTGTCAGGATGGGCGAGGAGATCGCGGGTCCTGCTGTCGCGCGCACCGAACGACGGTAACTGATCAGCGATGAGATCCCGGATGAACGTTGGGACGGCTGGGAGGGTATCGAGCTCGATGCACAGGCGATCGACGAGATCGTGATCCTCCGACAGCGCCTTCGACCAGTCGTCCGCAGAGTCTTGCTGGTGGGTCTTCCTGAGCTTGGCGACTTCGACCTGAGTCGAGTAGGACGGCTTTTTTCCAATCCACGGAATGGCCATCGCGTCAGCGCGTTGACGTAACTGCTTGGCCAAGTCGTTCAGGAATTGTCGGCAATACCGGAGCTCCACCCAGGCGGTCGCCGCGACGTCCGGCGTCTTGTAGAACGCGTGAACGACCTCCGTCATCCAGACATTCGGGTAATCCGTCGCCAACTGCCGCATCACGAGCAGGTCGCGCGCCGCTTTGATGAGGTCCTGTTTCCTCAGGGCCGGCTCGCCCTGCTCGTCGGTCTGCTCGCCGTTCTGTTTGTCGCGTGGCTCGTCGAATGCGCGAATAGCCCTCCCATGTTCGATCCTGCCGATCGCCTCCAGGATGTCAGGGTGCCGCGCGAGCTCCAGCATGGGATCCATGGCGCCCTCCGGACGGTAACGTCACCGCATTCACTGAAACTGCTTCAACCAGGCGCGAATTTCGCGGGTTGAAGCGCAGGAAATCGAGCCAAGGGCAGACCGTTTAGTGCGAGTTAACGGCATCTCCGCGCGCCGGACGGCAGCGCTCGTCTGGTACCTGCGCTTTTACTACCACCGGCGTCCAAATGCGAGTCTGGGTCGGAGTTCGCCCTGGACCCGTTTCAAAGAGGCGGCCTGATGAACAACCTCTTTGACATTCACAACTGGGCATCGGTTGAAGCACCAGCGATCTTGTAGCCGATCAGCAGTCCTGGCGCTAGCTCTCCGCGGTCACACGTCGGAGAATGGCATGGACGCTGCTCGGCCGCCAAGGCCGCCCTTGCCGCGTCGGGATTCCCTCACGATTCAACTGTTCGGCAATTGCGGTCACGCTGAGCCGCGGCTTGCCCTTGGGCTTTCTGCGCAGTTGCTTGATTCGCTCCACACCCGCAGCCTCACTCGGCCGCGAGCCAAATGGCTTCCTTCCCTCACACCGACCATCGCGCCGACGAATTCGATCCCTGGCCGCCCGGAGCTTCAGGACGATCACCGACTTCTCGAACTGCGCAACGGCTCCGAGCACCTGGCGTATCAGCGTCCGCGTGGGGTCGCCATCGGCACTTGTGAGGTCGGCCCCATCGGCCGTCAGCACTCGCGCACCCAGCCGGGTCAGCTGATCGACGATGATTTCGTTGATCATGAGGTCGCGTGCCAGGCGGTCAGCGCGCTCAACGACGACGACCCGGACGCCGTTTGATTCGAGGCGATCGATCAGCGCCGCGAGCCCCGGACGGTTGGCCAGTTCCTTGGTTCCACTGACCCCCTCCTCGCGGAACTCCCCGACGATGTCGAGAGTGTTGCGGGCAGCGAAACGAGCGATAGCGTCGCGCTGCCGGTCGAAGCCATCGCCGTCGATTTGGCCTTTTTCGCGCCCGGGCACGTTGTAGGCCCGCCTGAACGCGTTCAGCGATGCGCGCTCGCTCGAACTCTGCGATCACCGCGAGGACGTGTAGCTGGAGCCGATCAAGTCGGCATTGTGGCGTCGATCCCCCCAGCCACACGAAGGCGAGCGCCTGGAGCTCGTCGATCGTGACGATCAGATGCCGGAGTGACCGGCCGCTGTCACTGGGGCACGGCCGCCGGAGCTACTTTTTGTCCCACGTCCCCTTGATCGTAACGTCCCGAACTGGGTCGTGCGTCTGACAGCCATCGTCTTTCCGTCCGTCGCAACAGTCATGCGGCTGACGTACACGATCTTTCCGTCGCGCTTGAGCGTCTCCTCGATCGTATTGGGGTCACTCGTCAAATCGAGACGGTTGTAACGCCGGGATCGCCTTTGAACGGGTAGTCCTTGCCATCGAACGACGCCGTGTACCAACTCCCTGCCTTATCGCTAACCTGAGTTGCTCCCCCGTTGTTTTGTACGTGACCTCCATGACGTTCTCGGAAATGCCGCCAAGTTTACCGGGTTGCCAGACACCCGAGATTCTATGGCCTGATGACGGTGCGGGATCGACTCGTGTTGACGAGTAGTGTCCAGTCACCTTTTCACGGCCCTCGGTTGTGTCCGTGAACTCCGTGTTCATGGACTTTCCATCTTCCGACGCAACCATCTTGCTGGTGTTGACGACTTTTCCATTCTTTTTGTAGACGATCTCAACTGTCCGATCATCGACAACCCGCACGTTGACCGTATCGAGTACGGCGATCCGCTCACAGGATGGTCGGCGGCGTCCGCTTTGGTATCAACTTTCGGATCACAGGTCGTGCATCGAAACACGCCGTTCTGTAGGCTGAAATTTTCCTTGCCAAGCTACACCGTCTTCTCCAGATTGAGGCGCCAGACTCCATCGATCGGACTCTGCCCAAACACCGTTGTCGGCGTCAGAAGAACGAGAGACAGCACAAAGGTTTTCATCGGAACGCTCCTCTACTCCGCAGGATTACCCGTGACTGCGAGGCTACGCAGGAACGCTGCCGCCGAGCGATCCGCCTCGCGGGCTGTCCATGCGCAGGATTCGAGAGAATATCGACGCACCGTATTAGTTTCCGCAGATCGCCAACGTTATCGACTGGATCACGCTTTTTGGGCGGCGGTCCGACGGGTTGCCGGGGGCGGGCCGAGACAATACATGTTTGTTCCCCGTCGTCTACGTCTCAGCGCGGGTGCGGAAACGCTAGGCGAAACTGCGGGCGGTCTCCAGGATTGTCCCACCGGCGACTCCCCGGCGTGAGTAGTGTGGCCACGGTCGATTTTCGGCACGGCCCCAGAAGACGGCTGCGGAGCGTAGCAGAATTGACGTGCTTACGCTAGGTCTCGCTCGATGGTTCAAGCCAATTGAGACATCACGTTCTCGTCAGGCATGTCCACAATTCTCCGATCGCACCCCCGTTTCGGCGCATTGCAGCGTCTCGTGGGTCTAAAAGTGGCGAGTATGGAGCGAGGCTAGGGATTCGCCAGCCGCGCTCAAGCAGCGCTGTCCGCCACTCATCGGCGCGGGCCTGGACGCTGGGCGCGTCCTTGTGCAGTTCCGTGTTGCGGAATTCGTCGCCCAGCATGAGCCGCAGGGCCAAGCCGCTCGGCATGTAGCGCACGACACACCGCAACTCGCGCACGTCCTTCGTGACGCGCCGGAGTTCCACTTCCTGAGCGGCGGTCGGCTGCTCCTTCGTGACCGACTCAAGCCAGCCAAGGATGCCTTGCTTCGCCGCGGGACTCCACTCGCGCATTCGCCGCCGCGCGGCTCGGGTGGTCACCTGCGACGGCGCAGCACAGGGCGTCGAACCGCAATGGAATGGCGAGCTTTTGCAGTCCGCCATCAGCCTTCAACGCTAGTAAGGCCGGAGCCACGCGTGCGGGTCGGAAGTCAAATCGATCGGCCGCCAAGTATGACAAAACGACGCCGAGACATCCGACGAACAGGCCACCCTTTAGATGCTAGAAAACCTGCACTAATCCTGTAAGTGCTTGAAAACACAGGACTGATGAGGGTTTACATGAGTGCTCTTATCAGACTCAGCCGTATTGTTTCGTGAATTGATGGGCTTTCGCTTTGTGGGGCAAAGGACGGTCAGCGGTAAGTAGATAGACAGAACGCCCCATCACCCCTTGCGGTGAGGCACGCGAAGCGTAGCATGGGCGCCGGCAATTCGCCATGACGGATTTGCGCGCGCCGCAACCGTATCAGCACCAGGACCGTGCTGGTGAGTGCGGCAGGAACAGTAGCCGCCATGTCGCTCACCCGTCGGCGTCGTAAGGTCCGAGTTTCGCGCCCTCGCTCGGAGCGATTCTGTTTTGCCCGCCAGATCCAGGCGACCAGGTCTGACCTTGTCGAGCATCCAGATGCTGCCTGTGATCTCGAGGATTGGCAATACGAGCGTATTGGCCGAGACGCTCAACTCAGGGGCGCGGCTCGGCTGAGACCGGAATCGATGTGTGGCCGTGCCCCGGGCTGTTCAGGTGCGTGACCTGAAGGGATGCGTACCCGGATCCTTTTGCGCTGTCGAATCGTACCGCCCAAGTATTGAAGAATGCCGAGTGCTTTGCGACGAAGTAGACCAATTTCCCGTCCGGTGACCAGCGTGGTTCTTGGCCGCCCAACCCCGCGACGCGGTCAGACGCGTCCAATGAGCGGAATCGGCGCCGGAACTGGGCATTACCGCCACGGTTCCTACGCCGGTCTCGCCAAGGCGTTTGCGCCGTGACCGCGAGCCATCGGCCGTCAGGCGAAAAGTTCGCGTCCCATAAGGATTCAGCGGTCGGTTGGCCGCTTCCGATCTGGCTGCCAGATGGCCGCTTGGCATGGCAGACGCCGGACGGGCAGAACTACCGGATTCGCGACCTCTGGACCGGACGCGAGGAGGACCCCTCCTCAACGAAAACACCCGTGGTGAGTTGGTCTTCGACCCGACGTTCTCGCCGCGCGGAGACCAACTGGTGCTGCGACGGAACGAAGACCCATCGGACCTATCGCTCCTGTCGTGGCCCAGTCGCGAGGAGCGCTGGCTGACGGTGCAGGCGCGGCCGATTGGATGGTCCGCGGACGGCGAGTGGATCTACGCGATTCAGGACGCCGTCCGGGCCCTCGTCCGCGTGTCATCGCGGACGGGCGCGCCCAAAACAATTGGCCAGTTTCCCGTCGGCCCTCGAATTCATACCTGCGATCCCACACCCGCTCGCGACACGATTGTCTGCAGCCTCACCGAGGGAGCAAACGGACGCCTGGGTGATGGAGAAACTTCGATCCCGACATCCCATAGCGCTCCGGCGGTCACGTTCGCTGCGTCTGGTGCAGCTTGTCAGGCCGCAAATGCGAGTATTGTCTCGAGGCCGGCGCGCCCCGAAGGAAACAACACCCCGGAGTCGTATTTTTTTGCTCCGGAGTTGTGAGTGCGAGGTCCAGGGTCGCTTATGGGGCCGGGAGGGGCTGAAGTGAGGTGGTTAACGGTGCTCTGAACGGCAGCCGACCGCAACAAGCCGAGTGCGAGTTGAATTCGGCGCTCGCGGGCGATGTCGTCCGTGAAATCGCTCTCATCGGCGAAATGTCGCCAAGTCCTTGCAGGCGACAGGGCGCGAGGTGGCTGGCTCAGGAGGCTGTAATCAGCGGCATGATGATTCTGCCAGTGCCGATTGACTGTAGTAGGAAATGTAGTGAGGGCCGGGTGGGACGCAACCTGGTTGTTGTCGGGCGCCGCACGAGGTGCGATTCCAGCGCGTCGCATCTTCCAGTTCTGGACTGCACACGCTCAGCATTTCAAAGATACAGGGATTACCGGTTCCAATGACGTCACTTGAAGAAATGGACGTCATCGGGGCTCGAATAGAGCCAGCATTCTCGGTCATAGACGATGCGGCAGAGGAGGTTCGTCGTGCATCAAGTCTTCTGGGCCGCC
>CAWDCH010000012.1:1347500-1810045 GCA_963800785.1 Vicinamibacteria bacterium | reverse complement strand
ACGACAGTTGGGTTCACCATTCTGGTTGACCAGTCACCAGGCCTTGCCACAGCTGCCAGTGGCAAGGATTCATGCGAGAAGAGCGCGGTCGCGAACGCGCACGCTTCACGCGTCGCGAGCTTGACACGTGGCTCGGTGCGCCGCTGACAGTGTTCCCGATTGACGCCATCAGTGTTTGGGAATGCTCTGCCGCGCCCGACAGTCCCGATCCTCCTGGGATTTCCTGAAGCCTCTCGAGCCAGGCCTATCGCGACGCCGCGGCCGGCCGTCACCGCCATGCCGGCCCGGCCGGGAACGAGAACTCGGCGATTGAGGACGGTTTCATCGTGACGCTGTAGCCGGGCGCGGTCGGCACCTGATACCGGCCGCCGACCACGCGCACCGGGTCGACGAAGTGCTCATGCAGATGATCGACGTACTCGACCATCCGACCATCCAGCCTCGTGCCGACCCTCAGGTAGTCGAAAATCGCCAGGTGTTGCACGTACTCGCAGAGTCCCACACCGCCGGCGTGCGGGCAGACCGGTACCCCGAACTTCGCGGCCATCAGGAGGATCGAGACCACCTCGTTGACGCCCGCGACCCGGCAGGCGTCCACCTGGCAGACCTGGATCGCCCCGGCCTGTAGAAGCTGCTTGAAGATGACCCGGTTGGCGGCCACCTCGCCCGTGGCCACACGGATCGGCGCCACCGCACGGGCGATACGGGCATGGCCGAGCACGTCGTCGGCGTGCGTGGGCTCTTCGATCCAGTACGGCTGGACCGACGCCAGGCGTTGCATGTTGGCGATCGCTTCGTCGACGTCCCAGACCTGGTTGGCGTCCATCATCAGGAGGGCATCTGGCCCGATCTCCTCGCGGATGATGTGCGCGCGACGCACGTCGTCGTCGATCGCGCCGCCGACCTTCATCTTCATCGCGCGCCATCCATCGGCGTACGCCCGCTCGGTCAGGGCCCTGATCTTCTCGTCCGAGTAGCCCAGCCACCCCACCGAGGTGGTGTACGAGGGGAACCCACTCTGCTCGAGCGCCGCGAGCCTATCCCCCCATCCGACCGATCCTTCCTGCAGGATCGCGTGGGCCTCCTGCGGTGTGAGCGCGTCGGAGATGTGATGGAAGTCGACGCATTGCACCAACTCGTCGGCCGGCATCTGCGCCAGCAGCCGCCATATCGGCACTCCGGCCAGCTTGGCCCGCAGATCCCAGACGGCGTTGACGACAGCCCCTGCGGCCATGTGGATGACGCCCTTCTCCGGACCGATCCAGCGCAGCTGAGGATCTGCGGTGAGTGAGCGCCAGAACGCGACCGGCTCGTCGAAGATCTCCTCTATGGTCCGGCCGACCACGTGGTCGTCGAGCGCCCGTACCGCTGCACACGTGATCTCATTGCCCCGCCCATTGGTGAACGTCAGGCCGGCGCCGGTGGGGCCGCCATCGGTGCGCAACTCCACATACGTCGCAGAGTAGTCGCCCCTGTTTATCGCGTCGGAACCGTCTGCCGTCGCGGCGGTGGGGAATCGCACATCGTGGACGTCGACGGCCGTTATCTTCGTGCCCATGAGCCTCGTTTCAGTTGGAAGACCCGTGACAGCGGACGTCGAGCGGCACGCGGATGGAATGGGGCTCCTGGGCGCTATTTCTCCGGCGACGATCGCGACCGTTCGACGGGCAGATCAACGATGATCCTGTCACGGTCCAGGCTCGTCGCATCGTCTCGAGCGAGATCCTCGTGCCGGGACTCCGAAGAGCAGACGCGGAGACCCGTATCCTCACGCTCAGACACGCAGGCGCGGACGCGGGTGTCGTCGGCGGGCGGACTTGCGCAGTCGTCCGAGCGCAATGGCTTTCGCAGATCATCTGAGCATGAGCCAGATGGTCATGATCAGCACCAGGATGGCCAGTATGCGCGGTTGGGAGCCCAAGGATTCTACTGGACGGCATCGGAAAGTGATCCGGTCAGTGCATGGCTCTACAACTTTGGCCAAGGCGGGCTATCTCTCAATCGTCACGAGCCAACTGTCACCAAGAGAACACTTCCGCCGCCTAGTGTTGATGGACTCGGTCCGCAACATCGCGTCCAGGTAGAGCATTCCTGTCAGCGCACGGGTGACTCCGCTCTGCTAGTGACTCTCATGGTGACGTTGAACCCGCCATCGGAAGTCACGAGCGTACGACAGGCGGGTGGGAGGGTGGAAACAGGGCCTTCGTCACGATCGACGCTGGCCGAGCAACGATAGTCGGTGCGCTGCGCGCATGCTCCCGTTGCGGATTCCGCCACTTCACCGGGTCGCCTGGGCCAAGGCCTCAGCGCTCGGCCGCAGCCGGGCGCCGGTGATACGGTCTGAAACAAAAGCGGTCGCGTATCTGCACCCGTGGTCACGATGGACTCTGCTCGCTTTGCCTATCTCCCGACGCGACGTTACGGCGAGATCGGCCACGGCGGACGCGCACAGTTCTCACGCACGATGAAAAGGGAAAAGGCCCGGTCGGAGGCCGGGCCTTTATTGTTTCATGGAGCCTTCTGCGTTCGTGTATGGGCGCGCTTAGTACATGCCGCCCATCCCGCCGCCACCCGGCATTGGCGCTTCCTTCTTCTCTTCCGGAATCTCGCAGACGAGCGCTTCGGTCGTGAGGAGCAGCGACGCAATGGACGACGCGTTCTGGAGCGCTGAGCGCACAACCTTTGTCGGATCGATGACGCCCGCTTTCACGAGATCCTCGTACGTGTCGGTGAGCGCGTTGAAGCCCTCTTCGTGCTTCATCTCGCGCACTTTCTGGACGACGATCGAACCCTCCTGGCCCGCATTGATCGCGATCCAGCGCATCGGCTCCTCGATGGCGCGCCTGACGATGCTGACGCCAATCTGCTGATCGCCGCCGAGCGTCAGGCCGTCGAGCACCTTCGACGCGCGAATCAGCGCCACGCCGCCGCCGGGGACGATCCCCTCTTCCACAGCGGCCTTGGTCGCGTGCATCGCGTCCTCGACCCGCGCCTTCTTCTCCTTCATCTCGGTTTCGGTGGCCGCACCGACCTTGATGATGGCGACGCCGCCGACCAGCTTCGCCAGCCTCTCCTGCAGCTTCTCGCGGTCGTAATCCGACGTGGTGTCCTCGACCTGGGCGCGGAGCTGTTTCACCCGACCTTCGATGGCGGCCGACGTGCCCCCGCCTTCAACGATCGTCGTGGTGTCCTTGTCGATCGTGACCTTCTTCGCCTTGCCGAGGTCGTCCAGCTTGAGGTTCTCAAGTTTGAGGCCAAGATCCTCGGTGATCGCCTTACCCCCGGTCAGGGTGGCGATGTCCTCCAGCATGGCCTTGCGGCGATCGCCGAAGCCGGGCGCCTTGACCGCCGCGGCGTGCAGCGTGCCGCGCAGCTTGTTGACCACGAGCGTCGCCAGCGCTTCACCCTCGATGTCCTCCGCGATGATGAGCAGCGGCTGGCCGAGGCGCGCGACTTGCTCGAGCACGGGGAGCAAGTCCTTCATGGAGCTCACTTTCTTCTCGTGGATCAGAATCACCGGGTTCTCGAGCACGACTTCCATGCGCTCGGGATCCGTCACGAAGTAGGCCGACAGGTAGCCGCGGTCGAACTGCATCCCTTCGACGACCTCGAGCGAGGTTTCCATGCTCTTGGCCTCTTCGACCGTGATGACGCCGTCCTTGCCGACCTTGTCCATCGCTTCCGCGATGATCTTGCCGATCGTCTCGTCGTTGTTCGCCGAGATCGTGCCGACCTGCGCCACCATGTTGCCACTCACCGGCTTCGACATCTTTTTCAACTCGCCGGTGAGCGCCTCCACCGCTGCCTCGATCCCGCGCTTGACGTCCATCGGGTTCGCGCCGGCCGCGACGTTCTTCGCACCCTCCCGGTAGATCGCCTGGGCGAGCACGGTGGCGGTCGTGGTGCCATCACCGGCCGTGTCCGACGTCTTGCTCGCGACCTCGCGCACCATCTGCGCGCCCATGTTTTCCCGCGGATCTTTCAGGTCGATTTCCTTGGCGACGGTGACACCGTCCTTGGTGATGGTCGGCGAACCGAATTTCTTGTCGAGGACTACGTTGCGGCCCTTGGGACCGAGGGTCACCTTGACCGCGTCGGCCAACTGGTTGATGCCGCGCAGCACGGCCTGCCGTGAGTGCTCGCCGTACACAATCTGTTTTGCCATGTGATCCTTTCCCCTACTTCCTGTTCTTCTTCGCGTCGCTGCCTTCGATGACGCCCAACACTTCGTCTTCTCGCATGATGATGTAGTCCTCACCATCGAGCTTGATCTCCTGCCCCGAGTACTTGCCGAAGAGGATGAGGTCACCGGCCTTGACGTCGGGCGGTTGGCGGGTGCCGTCGTCCCTGATCTTGCCGGTGCCCGCAGCAATCACCTTGCCTTGCTGCGGCTTTTCCTTGGCGGTGTCGGGGATGATGATCCCGCCGACCTTCTGTTCGCCTTCGTCAAGGCGCTGGATGATGAGGCGGTCGTGGAGCGGTCTGACAGTCATGGATTTCGACTCCTTCGTCTCCCTACATCGGCGCAGGTGGCCGGGGCGGGGTCAGCAGATAGGGCTGGTCGCGCAGCTCGCGGCTCAACTGCGCGTGGCGCTGACGCCACAGCTCGAAGCGCCCCGCGATGGCGTCGAGCAACCGGGCTTTATGCGGGGACCGCTCCTGAAGGGCCGCCCGTCGGAAGAAACCGGCACCCAGCTCGGCATACCAGCGAATGTTGTGCCGTCGACGCATTTGGTCCTCGAAAAATCCCGCAAGGAGCAGGCACTGTGCGCCCGCCGTTTCCATCATCACACTGTCGTGCAGCAGGGTCGTGTCGGACACAAAATGGTCAAAGACCGCGCTGAGATTCGCGGGGGCCGGCACATCGATATCGGGTTGTGTGGATACCTGGGCATAGTGTGCCAAGAGACTGGCGTTGTAGAGCAGCTCCTCTCGATCGACGGTGGGCTCGGAGACGTCTTGAAGGCGCAGAACGAAAAACTCCAGCGTCTGCTGATGATCGATCGCGAGCAGCTCCCGTAGCGGACCCATTGACACCCCCGAGTGACAGCTTGCGATCGACCCTCTGCTGCTGACCCGTCCGTTTTCGCAAGCGCCGCACCACTGACCGCGGCGACCACGACTCCTGTCCGCAGCACACATGACGTGGACGGCCGGTGATGATCCACCGTGGGGACATCATTTCGGCCGGTGAGCCGAGAGACATACACACTCCGGTCTGGAGGCCGACGAGACACTGAAGCGAGGGCGCGGACAATACCGCGGGAAGGCTGCAGGAACTCAGAGAGAGAAGATCGCTTGAGTTTACTCTTCCTACACCGCCCCTGCAAGCCGGCTAGTCAATGCCGCGTGTGTCGCGCTGTGGCATGCGATCTGTTCCATCTCGGCTCCTTCAACCCGAGCGCTGTGAAGTGGACACCGTTGTCGTCGTCATCATCCCTCCACTGTTTCCTTCCTGTGGTCCCTTGCTTGTGCTTCGGAAAGGGCGTATGCTTCACTTGCATCGCTTTCCTGAGCACTGCCGCATCCCGCCGGGGAACTTGTTCCCGACCTGAGTAACAGCCCTCACCAAAGCTTCCCTGTAGTGGCACTCTTCGGCCGGTGTGTGCCCGTCCCGGTTTCGTGAGATCGGGGGTGGAGTCCCGTCCGACAGAAACACGATCAGGAGAGGAGATCACCATGACTCTCGTTCGTTATGATTCGTCCCGTGACATCGGCGCGCTGCAGCAGGGGCTAAGCAGAGTGCTTGATGGCTTCTACGCCCGGCCCCAGGAAGACCTCAACCGCGGCGCGTGGGTGCCGGTAGTCGACATTTACAGCGATAGCCAGCACGAGGTCGTGCTGAAGGCGGAGCTGCCCGACATGAAGGAGGAGGAAATCGATCTCGCGGTTGAAGACAACACGCTCACGCTGAGCGGCGAAAAGAAGCTCGACACGGCAGTCCCCGAGCAGCAGTTCCATCGCATCGAGCGCAGTTATGGCTCGTTCGCGCGGACGTTCGCGCTGCCGCCGACGGTCGACGCTGGCAAGATCAGCGCCCAGTACAAGGCCGGCGTGCTGACGGTCCGGCTGCCACTCCGTGAAGAGGCCAAGCCCAATAAGATCAAAGTCGCAGTAACTGGCTAAGTCACTGCAGCGAGGCGGGTCGACGAATCCCGCCTCGTTGCCGGCGCACGAGCGTTTCTGTCGGGATCGCTCCTCCTGGTGCAAGCTTGCAGAGCTCGATTCGAGCCGCGTGATTGACCGCGGACGGACGCTGACGGCTGGACTGCGACGCTGACCGTCGCCGCCGCGCCTGTGCGCTTGATCCGATTCCGTGGACACGATCCGAAGGTGAACACGATGCGACGCCATCGACAAGAGTTGTATTCAGGTCTCGGCGAGCGGAGGGCTCGAGTGCGCAGGACCGCGCGATGGAGCCCGATTCAGGAGCGAATTCGTGTCAAGTTTTTCGTAGGGTCATCAGTTGCGCAACATTTCGCTATAACTGATTGCTGTCACGGGACTTATAGACTGGCGGAGAGGGTGGGATTCGGACCACTGCCGGTCATTGAAAGCTAAGAACTTAACGGACGTTGCCTTCCTCACGACCCGCCAGATCCGCACGAAAGCCCCGGTGGAGACACGTATTGAGCACGCGGACCTAATAGCTTGTTCGTGCTCGAACGCGGCCGGTGGAGATGCCCGCCAGTAACCATTGGCGCCATGCGAGACGCAGTCGTGTATCCGCGGCGGCCGCGTGTGATCGATCGCATCGCTGTGGTTTCACAGCCAAACGCGATGCTGGCGAGAGTGGTCATCTGCCCTCGCCCTCTTGCCTGGAATCATCGCGGTCCACCGTGAATGCACGGAGCCCTGTTCTCACCGTCCATCGCGAGGATTCGCTGCGTCGGAGTCGTCCGGATCGAAGCGCACGATCAACAGCGTGATGTTGTCGCGGCCCCCGCTCTCGTTTGCCAGCGCGAGGAGCTGCTTGGCGGCCAATTCCGGTGTGGGCTCCGCGTCGAGCGTGGCCGCGATCGTGTCGTTCGTCACCATCTCCGTCAATCCGTCCGAACAGAGCAATAAGCGATCGCCAGCCTGAACTTCGAGCGCGCGGGCTTCGACGGAGACTCCGAGCTCCTCGCCGCCGACGACGTTCGTGATGACGTGACGGAAACGGTGCCCGGCGACCTGGTCTGGCCGAAGCGCTCCGCTCCGCATCATGTCGGCCATCAAGGTGTGGTCCTGGGTGAGTTGGAGCAACTCGCCGTCGCGGTACAGGTACGCACGGCTGTCGCCGACATGCACAACGCACAGCTGCGTGCCCAGATGGAACGCCATCGTGACCGTCGTCCCCATGCCGCGCAGTTCCGGATCGTCCGCCGCCGCATCGAGAATTTGGGCGTCCGCCTGACTGAGTGCCGACTGGAACTGCGCGAGGACCCTCTGCGCGTCAGCGCTATTCGAGCCCAAGAACCATTTGAACGAATTGAGCGTGAACTGCTCGATTGCCACCACGGCCAGGGCGCTTGCCCGCTCGCCCGCCCGATGGCCGCCCATGCCGTCGGCCACGAGAAAGAGATGTGCGCGCTCCTCGCCAACCTGCACCTTCGGTTCCGGCAGGCTCGTCTGCCAGACACGCATCGCTTTCGTGAGTTCGGCGATCAGGAACTGATCCTCATTGGACGCGCGCACTTTTCCGGTGTCGGTGATCCCAAAGGCCTTCACCGCCAGCGTGGGGGGCGGCTTGGGCGTGACGGACCTGTCCGTCGTCGGCTTCTCCGCCTGTTCCTGCGCCACTGTACCCTCCCTCTGAACCAGTCAACTCATGTGAGAGCGTCGCTCGTGTCGGTCCGGGACAAGAGTAACAAAAGATCCCGGCCCGGAGACTTGGCTGACACGTCGCGCTACACTGCGGGCTTGGGGGCCGTGAATAGACGCCAATGCTCGACGAGCCAACACAGTTGAAGCAGCGCGAAGCAGTCGCCGAAGGCCCACCGATTGGCGCGGCTGCGACGAGCGGACCTCAGACGCGCGCACTCTTAAGGGTCATTTTTGTAATTCTGGCGGTCGCGGCGGGGCTCTGGGCGCTTTACGCCCTGGAAGCTGTCCTGCTGCTCGTTGTGCTGGCCATGTTCTTCGCGTATCTGATTGCGCCGCTGGTGGAGGTCGTCCGGCGCCCGTTCATTCTGCGCAGGTGCGAACGGCTCATGCCGCGCGCGCTGGCGATCGGCGTCGTCTACATCATGCTGTTCGGCTCAGGCGTGGTTGCGTCCTACGCGGTGCTGCCGAACCTGAGCAATCAGCTCACAGCGTTTGCGCGCGAGGCCCCGACCTATCTGGCGCATGCCAGGGACCGCGCGCAGAGTTGGAAATTTTTCATCAATCTGGATCACGTTCCGGCCACGGTCCGTGACGCCGTCGACAAGGCGATGGCCCGCTCCATGGCAGCGACCGAGGATCAGGTGAGTCAGGCGGTGGTGGGCTTGATCGAGCTCGTGAGTTACCTGCCGTGGCTCGTCCTGATTCCGATTCTGGCGTTCTTCCTGTTGAAGGATGCTGAGGCCTTCCGACGGAGTGCGCTCCTGTCACTTCCGCTCGGGCAATTGCGCGGGCGTGGCGCTGAATTCGTCCAGGATGTCAATCTCACTCTTGCCGCGTACATCCGGGCGCAGCTCATTGCCTGTGTGCTGATCGGCACGGTCTGCACGATTGGCTTCATGAGCCTCGGGGTGCCGTACGCCCTCGTGCTTGGGCTCCTCGCGGGACTCCTCGAGTTCATTCCGCTGGTCGGACCCCTGGTGCTCGCGCTGTCGGCGAGTGTGATCTCGAGCTTCGACTCCGCAGGCGAGGCCGCTGCCGTGCTCCTCTTCCTGGCCGTGCTGCGCATCGCCCACGATTACGTGGTGTATCCGCGCTTGATGGGCCACGGCGTTCATCTGCATCCGCTCGCGATCATCCTGGCGATCTTGTGCGGTGCGGAGCTGGGTGGCATTGCGGGCATTTTTCTGGCTATTCCGGTCACGGCCGTTCTCTCCGTCAGCTACCGTCATTGGTTGAAGTACAGAGGCAGTGAGGGACTGGTTGCCGAACTCTTGAAACCTACCGAGCCGCCAATCATCATTCCGGAATCCGCAATCGCGCCGTCGCCGGTCATACCCCCGTCCGTCGCCACGAACGCGCCACGAGGTGCTCAACCGAACGAGCCCGCCAACTCGGCGCGGCCATTACGGTGAATCGATAAGCGCGGCGAGAGGCCCTCGACGATCCTGCTGAGCGTGTTGCCGGGCCTTGACAGTGGAGGCCCATGCTGGTTAACGCGATTTACCCAGACAGGAGCGCCAAAGATCCTTGCGCCTCGCGAACTCCTGACCCTCTGCCGTAATCCGTAACCACCTCAAAACCTCCTTGGCGTCAAGGGAGGAGGCCGCGACCGGAACCGTTTGCGATCAAGGATCCTGACGCTTCCACCAAGGCGACGTGACGCGAACCGCCTTGGCTTTCGATTTATTACTGAGGGGGTATCGTCGTGGGATTACTCGCGCGCTCGAGCGTGGCCTTGGGGAGAATGACCACGAGCGCGACGCCATCCCACGGCGCGTTCCCCGGGCTGTCGATCGAGTCGGCGCTGAGCGGCATCGCGCCGGTCGCTTGCGGATCGAGATGGAACTTGTCCACGAGGTAGTCACGTACGATCGACGCGCGCTCGCGCGATTGCAGATACTGCCGGTCGCGGGCGCCCTGCTGCGCGTAGCCTTCGACGATCACGATGCCGGATCCGACGTACTCCAGGTAGGGCGCTATCGCTGAGTCGGCCCACGCCTTGCCCGGATCGGACAATCGCTCACGCTCTGGGTGATCTAATTCCGGCTCGAACAACCCATCGGCGCGCCCCCAGACGCGGACCAGACGACGATCGCTCCCCTTCGTGAGGGCACCCTGCCTGTAGTCCGCCGGTGAAAGCTGCGAGAGATCGAAGTAGCCTCGCCTCTTGAAGAAGCCGCGCAGCAGGAAGTTGTGCCTCAGCGCGTCCATGTTTTCCGCCAAGCCCTCCATCGCCGCGCGCGCATCGTCCATCGTCTGTTTGACGCTCGCGCTCATCCCTTCGACCGGACCGCCCTTCGACCGCAGACCCTCTAGGGTCTTGTTCGCGTTCTCGATCACCTGCCTCGCGTTCGTCGCGATGTCTTCAGCCTGCTTGGCGATTGCGGTGGCACGCGTGTACAACTCATCGTCGTTCACCAGCTTACCGATGGTGCCCTTGCCGCTGCGAACACTCTCCGCGATCCGCGCGGCGTCGCTGGCGATTCGGGCACCAGATGCGGTCATGTGCTTCAGGTCGTCGCTGACGTCGATGATCAGCGCGTTCAGATTGTCGACGGTGTCGCCGACCGCCACCACAGTGCCCTGGATCTCGGCCTTCATGTCGTCGAAGGTCTCGTTCACCTTCTTGATCGTCTCGCTCATCCGCTGCATGAGATCGGCGATCTCGAAGGGCTCCCGGCCGGGAATTGTCGCGTTCGGGACGACTGGCGGGGCGGCGTCCGTTCCGGTGCGTATACCGAGATACGTCCCACCCACGAGCCCTTCCGTCTCGATCGTCGCCAACGAGTCGGTGCGTACCAGTTGATGGAGCTGCTCGGTGATCTCGAGCTTGACGCGGAACTTCCCGCTCGGCCTGCTCGGCGGAAGAATCTCGGTGATCGATCCCGCTTTGGCGCCCGACACTCGCACGATCGCGCCGGGTTGAAGACCGGTGATCTTCCTGAACTCGGTGTAGATCGTGAACTTCTTGACGAATGCCATCTGCCGGTCGCCGATCATGAACAGACCGACGGCGAACAGGAGGAGACCACTCAGCACAAACACTCCGACGCCCGCCAGTCTCGCCGGTGTGGCCACTAGCCGCCTCCCTGCGAACGCATGAACGCCTGGACGACCGGTTCTTCGCTCGCTTCGAGGGTCGCGAGCGTCCCGCTGACGAGCATCCGACCATCCTGGAGCACGGCGAAGTCGTCGCCGAGGACGCGCGCGCTGGGAATGTTGTGCGTCACCACCACGAGCGTAGTACCGCGCTGTTTTGTCTTGACGAGCAAGCCGTCGATCTCGCCGGCCGTGATCGGATCGAGGCCGGCACTCGGCTCGTCGACGAGCAGGATCGGCGGGTCGAGCGCCATGGCGCGGGCGAGCCCGGCCCGCTTCTTCATCCCGCCCGACAGGTCGCCCGGCATCTTGTCGAACGCCTTGTCCAATCCGACATCCGCCAGCTTGCTCATCGCCCGCTCGCGAATATCGGTGGCCGACCAGTTGGTGTGGCGTCGCATCGGAAACGCCACGTTGTCGCCGACCGACATCGAGTCGAACAGCGCCGCGTTTTGAAATACAAAGCCGATGTGCTTCCGAACGTTGGCGAGCTCGCGCCGGGCGAGCCCGCCGATGTCGCGTTCCTCGACAAATACTTTCCCGCTATCGGGCCGGACCAGCGCGACGATATGGCGGAGGGTCACGCTCTTCCCGGTGCCACTACGTCCGAGCAGACAGAACGCCTGTCCCGACGGAACCGCGAACGAAAGATCGTCAAGGACCTTCAGCGCGCCGAACGACTTCGAGACGTGATCGAATCGCACGGCGTTCATCCCGACACCGCAGGATAAAAGAAGAAGATGATTTTCACGAGGATCACATCGCTCAGAATGATCAGGATCGACGACATGACGACGCTACGCGTGGACGCGTCGCCGACGCCCTCGGTTCCGCGGCTGGTCGTGAAACCGAGATAGCTGGACACGACCGCAATCAGGTATCCGAACACGATGGTTTTCAGCGTCGCGGGAATGATGTCCGAGTAGCCGATGAAGCTGAACGCGCGTTCGAAGTACAGCTGCCAGGACATGCCGGACACCGCGGCCTCCGCGACGTAGCCGCCAAAGATGCCGGAGAAGTCCATCATGATCGTCAGCAGCGGCATGGCGATCATCAGCGCGATGATGCGCGTGACCGCCAGATACTTGAAGGCATCGACCGCATTGGCTTCGAGCGCGTCGATCTGCTCGCTCACTTTCATCGCGCCGATCTCGGCGCCGATGCCGGCGCCGACGCGCCCCGATACGAGGAGTCCGGCAGTCAGCGGGCCGGTCTCGCGGATGAGTGCAATCGCGAGGCCGGCGGGAATCATCGCCTCGGCGCCGAAGCGCTCGAGCGATGCGCGTGTATGCATTGACAGCACGATGCCGATCGCAAAGCCTGCCGTGAGAATCAGCGGTGCAGAGCGGTACCCGAACTGAAAGAGATGCCTGAGGACCTCGTTCGGCTCGTGAGGAGAACGGACGGCCTCGACGACGGCGCGCCCGCCAAATGTGGCGATCGCGCCGACGAATGCAAAGAAGTCGAGAACACCACTGCCGGCGCGGTCGAGGAGCGTTACCTGTTGCATGTGGACCTCTGTTGCGTGGCGTCAAAACGTTTGCGACGTGTGCTGAATTTCGAACGTCCTCGTCGAGTGGATCGACACGTGTCCTCGATAGTTTGAGTTCTCGCCAGCTCGACTTGGTGCCCCGCGTCGAAGCCGCCCTGTCGGCGAGTCCGCCGTTGAGCTGGAGCGCTCGGTGCGCGGCGACTGCCATGCCCGCGTCCCAATTCCTGAACACACAATCGTCTGCTACATTCGATTCGCAAATCGCATTCGATGAGGCTGACGAGCAGCGCCACGGATCCGCTCTGGTACAAAGATGCCATCATCTACGAGCTGCACGTCCGCTCGTTTTTCGACGGCAACGGCGACGGGATCGGCGACTTCCAGGGGCTCCTGCGGCGTCTTGACCACATCCAGGATCTCGGCGTCACCTGTTTGTGGTTGCTCCCCTTCTTTGCGTCACCTCTGCGCGACGATGGATATGATGTGGCCGACTTTCGGCAGATCCATCCGGACTATGGGACGCTGGAGGACTTCCAGACATTTCTGGCGGCCGCGCACGATCGTGGCATGCAGGTCGTCATCGAACTGACGCTCAACCACACATCAGATCGACACGCCTGGTTCCAGGAGGCGCGCCGCGCGCCACAGGGATCGCCCGAGCGGGACTATTACGTGTGGAGCGACACAGATCAGAAATTCAAAGGCGCGCGGATCATCTTCCTGGACACCGAGCCGTCGAACTGGAGTTGGGATGCTGAAGCCGGGGCGTACTACTGGCATCGGTTCTTCTCCCACCAGCCCGACCTGAACTACGACAACACCAGCGTGCTCGACGACATCCTCCGGGTCCTGGATTTCTGGCTCGGGATGGGCGTCGATGGCATGCGCCTGGATGCGGTACCGTACCTCGTCGAGCGCGAGGGCACATCGTGCGAGAACCTGCCCGAAACACATGACGTGATCCGGGCCATCCGACGTCACATCGACACGCACTACGCGAACCGCATGCTGCTGGCCGAGGCCAATCAGGTGCCGGCGGACGTGCGTGCGTACTTTGGCGACGGTGACGAGTGCCACATGGCGTACCATTTTCCGCTGATGCCGCGACTGTTCATGGCGATTCACCTCGAGGACAGCATGCCGATCATGGAAATCCTCGCTCGGACGCCTTCGATTCCCGACGTCTGCCAGTGGGCGCTGTTTCTGCGGAACCATGACGAGTTGACACTGGAGATGGTGACCGACGAAGAACGGGATTACATGTATCTGGCCTACACCGCCGACCCGGAGGCGCGGCTGAACCTAGGGATCAGGCGCCGGCTCGCGCCGCTGCTGGGCAACGATCGGCGCCGGATCGAGTTGATGACGGCGCTGCTCTTTTCACTGCCGGGCACGCCGATCATCTACTCGGGCGACGAGATCGGGATGGGCGACAACATCCAGCTCGGGGACCGCCACGGCGTGCGGACGCCGATGCAGTGGAGCGTCGAGCCAAACGGAGGCTTTTCCACGGCACCGCCCGAGCAGCTTTACAGCCCTGTAATCAATGATCCGGTGTACGGCTATCAGGCCGTCAACGTGTCGTCGCAGCACGACGATCCCGCTTCGCTGCTGCAATGGATGAAGAACATGGTGGGGCTCCGCCAGCTGTTTCGGGTCTTCGGCCGCGGAGGCATTGAGTTCCTCCGGCCAAAGAACGGCAAAGTGCTCGCGCACGTACGCCGGTTCGAGCAGGATGTCATTCTCTGCGTGGCCAATCTGTCACGGCTGGCGCAACCGGTGGAGCTCGACCTCTCCGCGTTCGCTGGGCTGGCGCCAATCGAAATGCTGGGATACACCGCATTTCCCCCGATCACCGACCGTCCGTATTTTCTGACTCTCGGTCCGTATGGCTTCTACTGGTTCGAGCTCCAGCAACGCGAACCGTGAGGGGGATCAGGCGTCCAGCGACCTGGTCGTCGGCATCGCCACTTACAATCACATCCGCACGGCAGGGACGCTCGTCGAGACGATCCGGACGGCGCTGGCCGAGGCCGCCCCGTCACTCCACGCGAGGATTCTCGTCGCCGATGGCGGTTCGAGCGATGGAACGCGCGAGCGGATTCGGGAAGCCGCCATCGCAGATGGCGATCTCGTCGAACTGGGCTACGCGGTGCAGCCGGGCGACGTGCTCAGCGTGCCCTACCACGGCCTGCCGGGACGAGCCCGGGCGCTCCGAGTCATTCTGCGAGAGGCGCGAGCCCGCAAGGCGCGGGCGTGCCTCGTCCTCGATGCGCTCGCAACCGCCGTGTCGTCGGAATGGATCGGGCGGCTTGCGGATCCGATCCTCGAGCAGGACGTGGACTTCATCGTCCCGAGCTACAGCCGGCACCCGTTCGCGGGGGCTCTCGTCCACGGCGCGGTATACCCGATGTTCCGTGCGCTCTACGGTGCGCAGCTGCGCAGCCCCATGAGCTCGGACTTCGGCTGCTCTCCGCGCTTGATCGACGCTGTGTCGTCCGATCCGATCTGGGAGAGCGACGGCGGACAGCTGGGCATCGACTTATGGATGGCTGCGACCGCGGTGTCCGGCGGGTTCCGCATCGCGCAGGCGCCGTTCGGACCGAAGCTGACGGACGAGCGACACGAGCTGGACTTGAGCACCACGATCGTCCAGGTGTTCGGGTTTCTGTTCGGTGACATGGAGCGGCGCGTTCAGGTGTGGCATCGCGCCAGAGGATCGCGCCTTGTCGCACGGTTCGGAGATGGCCCGCAGACCGCACCAGAGCAGCCCGACGTGGAGATCGAGCGGCTGCTCGAGTCGTTTCGCCTTGGCTACCGCGAGCTGCAGGCCGTCTGGGCTGAGGTGCTGCCTCCGCTTGCCACTCTGCAGTGGCGGCGACTTGCCGGTGCGGGGCTCGACGAGTTCCGGGTGGAGGACGCGCTCTGGGCCCGGACACTCTACGACTTCGCGATGGGTCACCGGCTTCGGGTCATTGCCCGCGACCATCTGCTGCGCTCGCTTGCTCCACTCTATTTGGCGTGGCTCGCCTCGTTCGTTCTGGAACTGCGCCACGCCACGCCGGAAGCCGCCGAGGCGCGAATCGAGCGCCTGTGCCTCGCGTTCGAGGCGGAGAAGCCGTACCTTATCTCGATGTGGAGATGGCCGGAGCGGTTCAGACCGGTCAAGATTCGGCGCTGAGCGTATAAGCGACAGCAGGCGGACGCTCGAAACGTGAAGGCCCGGGGCGCCGCCATTTGAGAGAGGGCTCGACCATGTGGGAGCAAATCAGCGAGATCTTCCGGCGTGCGGCGATTCGCACCGCCGACAACGTGGCGAACTTCCTCCCGGGTCTCGTGGTGTTGCTCGTCATCCTTCTGGGGGCGTTCTTGGTCGCCCTCTCCGTCCGGATGATCCTGCTACGCATACTGCGCGGAGTGGAGTTCGATCGGCGCGCGCAGCAGCTGGGCCTGGCTGTGTCAGACTGGTCGCCGACGGCCGGACCGTCCGTTCTGGTAGGGCGCACCGCGATGTGGGTGATACTGGTGCTCGGTCTGCTCGTCGGCATCAGCGCCCTCGATGCGACCATGCCCGCGCAGTTCGCGCTGTCGGTCTTTCAATACGTCCCGAACGTCCTGGCCGCGCTGGCAATCTTGATCGGCGGGCATCTCATCTCGCGTTTTCTGGCGCGGTCGGTGCTGATTGCGGCGGTGAATCTGCAGATGCAGTCGGCCCGGCTGCTGAGCACCGGCGTCAAGTGGCTGGTGCTGGTCCTTGCATGGGCCATGGCACTCGAGCACCTCGGAATCGGGGGACACATCCTGACGCTCGCGTTCGGCATCCTCTTTGGCGGCATCGTGCTGGCCCTTGCGATCGCGGTGGGGCTCGGATCGAAGGAGATGGTCACCCGATCGCTGGAACGCCAGCTCCGGGAACCGGGCGAGAGGCCGGACAAGCTGACGCACGTGTGAACCCGGGCCGGTCTCCTGAACGACGCTGCTCGGCGAGCCACTTTCCCACACGACGGGAAGCGGGCGAAATCTCAAGGAATCCGCGAGGCTCCGCGTTCGAGGAACTCGCTCAGACGCACTACGAATCCGCTGAAACACCACGAGGTTCAGAGGTTAATGCTTGAAGGGATATAGTCGATGCATGAACTGACGTTTGAAGAAAAGCAGCTCGATACGAGCGCGGAAGAAGTTGCCCATCAAGTGCCTGGCGCTTCCTTCGTGATGCACGTCACCATTCACACTGACATGACTATCGGGAATCCGAGTATAAGCGTCTATTGTGATGGGATGATTGAGAAAGCCTTTTCAAGTCTGGGAGGAGAAGCTGGGGCACCATTCACACAGGCTCATAAAGGCATGGTGTTCACCTTTACGTACAACAAGCCTTTTCTTGCAAATACAGCACGGGCGGTGACGATTTACTCAAAGACACAAATACATGTTCTCAGAGTGGCGGCAATAAGCATCTAGTTCATGGTTAATGGCCTGTCGCGGTTCAACCGCTCGGTGGTCGCCGCGAGGCCGAGACGTTTGGACGACCACGGCGAGTAACCACCGGCCGCATGGGGACCTGAGTACCAAGACCTTCATCACGTGCGTTCCTCGTGACAGTCTTGGGAGAATTCCTCGATTTGGTCCGAAGGCCGTCAAAGCCCCCACCGAACGATCGCGATGGGTTACGAAAACACCTGAGACATGCCCAATGCAACACAGGGCTCGGTGGCTTCGCTGTGGCGATACCCAGTCAAGTCGATACTGGGAGAGGAGCTCACCGCAACTGATGTGTCCTCTGCACTGCTCTGCAGATTGGCCGAATGCCGAAGCACCTAAGGTGCCGATTGGCCTTCATAACGGTGATGCGTTCGGTCTGCGTGGGCATGGCGGGCAGATCCGCCGTCGGCAACTTGAGCGCGAGACAAGCCGCTGGAGGAACATCTGGCCCGCGAAATCGCTTGAGGAGTCATGCGTCCAATAGACTGAAGTACAAAGCTGCACGCCGGCGTCCGAAGATGAACACACCGGCATTCGGCAATCTGCAATTACTTCTCATCGGTATTTGGAGGCGGCTCTTGACCTGGCGCTTGAGCCTGACCTTCGCCCTCCATTTCACTAATCTGGTCCTTGGTCGTCCCATGAGGCTTCGAGGCAGGGTTAGTAGGATCTAGCGGCGCGTCGTCCTTGTCGCCTGGATGATTCGAGATTCCCTGCTCATCGTCGAGAACGCCCGTATCGCCCTCGCCCGTGTCTCCGAGCGGGACACTCTGGCCACTCTTGCGGCGGTCTTCTGTTGCGACGGTGTGCTTTTTCTGCGGCATGGTGGTGACTCCGTCCATTTCTGGAGCATGGCATATACCGCTTGGCTGCGCGATTGCTAACTCGGCAGGGTCACCTGAGATGACCCCGGGGCCAGAGAGAACGAGTAGCTGCCGTCGCCTGCGGTCGACGCTGTGCGAATCCCTGGTGGCCTCATTCGTGGCAGTAACGGTTACTCCTGGAATTCCGGCGCCGGTCGCTTCTCGCACGATGCCGGTGATCCGCCCTTGAGGCTGGCCGATGCGGGGGCGCCGCCAATGAGAGGAACCAACACGACCATGACGACGAATGGTAGCCGCCAGGAACGCATGTCGACCTCCTCGGTTTTGCTGGTTCATGCGCCCGGTACCGGAGGTTGTCAAGCTGTCGGCGCACCCGCCGATGTCGAGGACTTCAGGTTGGCGCCGGCAGCCCGACAGGATCCCAGACGAGATGACTGTGTCGCGGGTCCTCAGTATGCTCGTGGCATGTACGCCCGTGTCATGGCTTTGGCATCGGCGGTAGGTCTCGCGGTCGCAGGTTGCGACAACGGGAACGGACCGTCGTCACCGACCGGACCAGGCTCCTCGCTCGCCACCCTCCGCCTTGTGTTTTTGGGATCTACGGCGAGACGAACCGATCTGCCACCGTCGTCTCAGCCGTGCGTCAACGGCGTCGGCGCGACTCACATCCATCCCAGCTGGCGCAGCTTCGAGGGAATACCGTTGCAACCAGTTCCACCGGACCGGTACGAGATCACGTTCAACGATGTGCCCGTCGGCACGCGCGTGTCGTTCCGTATCAACGACCAGAACGCGTGTGATGAAAACCCCACGGGCGCGGTGACGCGAAACGTCTTTGCGAACGAGATCCGGTTGGTCCAGAACACAACAACGCCAGGGAACGGCGATGAGCCCGGTTATGCCTTGACGGTCGCGACGAACGGAGCCATCAGCCAGTAGCGGAATGAACGGGCCCGTCCTGGCCATGCAGCCAGGTTCAATCAGGGCAGCTGGCGCTCGACAAGCTGACGCGCGGGCCTCGAGGACGTCGACCAAAGGAGTACCAGCCCAATCACCATCAACGCGAGCGATACCAGGTGTGCGACGGTGAGCGGGCCGAGCACTCGCTCGTTCACGCGAATGAATTCGATCGCGAAGCGTAAGGCGCCAGCCAGCATGCTCGACGGTGCCTCGGCACGGGTCATCGCTTAGGCGATGATCTCCTGGTCGAGCGTCGAGAACCAGTCCGGTACGGGAGCATCGCGCCTCAGAGTATCTCCCATGAGACCCCATGAGACGCTCGGACCAGCGGCTCGAAAATGGGGATGAAATGAGGTACGAGACCCGCTGAAATTATTAGGAAAAGACGCGAGTTTTGGCGGAGAGGGTGGGATTCGAACCCACGTGCCGCTTACGCGACAAGACGCTTTCGAGGCGCCCCCGTTACGACCACTTCGGTACCTCTCCGCAGAGGCAGAATCGCGCGTCGGCCGCGAGTGGCCGGAACTATTAATTATACACAGCCACGTGCGGAACCGGCCGCCTGGCGACGGTCGATTCCCTCTCACCTCCCGCGATTTACCGCTGAAACGCCGCATCGTCCACCGGCACGTTCTGACGGACGTCTGTGAACTCCCAGAGGTAGGTGAAGTCGGGATCGGTCTCGCGGAGCTTGAACGGCAGCCGGACGCCGTTCACCCGTCGATAGTCCTCGTAATCCCAGCGTCGTGGCAACGCGCCGAGCGGACTGACGGTCGCAGACTCTATCCGCAGCAGCAGTCCCGACCGTGCGCTGAAGAACAGGCGATCGCGCTCGCCGCCCTTCCCGGGCGCGCTCACCACGACCGCCGGCTCGCTGCCGATGACGGCCTCGCCGTCGACCGCAAGCGTCGGATAAAAGGTGCCGAGCGACACCGGCAGAGCGAACGCGGCCAGCCGCCGCAGCCGCTCGAGTTCGCCGCCCAGGGCATCATGCGCGCCGCGGTTGTCCGCGTTCCACCCTCGCGTGCCGTCGAAGATCTTCAAATACGGCTCGCCGTTGACCAGGATGCGGCTGCGGAACTTGTCGGGCGCCTTGTAGAAGATCTCGGCGGGATAGATTGCCGGCTCGGAGGTCACCAACCGTCCCTTCATCACCCGTGTCGTCAGTTGCGACCAGGCGTCGCCACCGCTTGCGTCGAGATAGCGACGAACCACGGCGTCGGCGGTCAGCGCATTCGACGCCGGCGTCGGCTTGACCTGCGTACTGACGAGGGCAGGTCGTTCGGTCAGGAGCGGCGGCGAGGTTGTCGGGCGCGCCCGTCCGCGATGGCAGGTGTAGCAGCTGACAGCGAGATCGTCATCGAGCTGCCGGTTGATTTCCCGCACCATCCGAATCATCTGGCGGGCGGTACGCTTTTCCTCCTTGGTGTCGAGACTCCAGTCCTTATCGTCGTGGCAGTGCTCGCATTGAACGCCCAGGGACGCGCGCATGTACATCATCGCGTCGTCGATCTGCTCGTCGTTCAGCCCCTCGAACACCTTGATGTTCTTGAAGGTCGTCGCCGTCTGCCCGCCGCCCCCGTCGGATGACAGCGGCACCAGCAGCCCGACGATCCCAACGCAGCCCGCGATCGCAAGCATCAGTCGCATTCGTCACCTCATGACCCTGGTGCACCGGAACGAACGACGATACGGTACACCAGTCACGGACGCGCAATGCCCTCATCGCCCCTCCAATTGGCGACACTATCGGCTATACATGGTGCGATGTGGTCCGAGCGGCTGATCTACGCCCCCGTTTCGCCCGCAACGCTCGACGCCTTTCATGCGCTCGTGCGGGACGAACACGTCCGCCGCTATCTGATGGACGGCGAGTTGCTTCCGCGCGAATGGACCGAAGACCGCATTCGCGAGAGCCTGGCACTCTTCGAGCGACGCGGCGTGGGGCTGTGGCTGGCGCATGCCCGAAGCACACGCGATCTCGTCGGCTTCTGCGGCTTTCTCGAGATCTCGATCGACAAGGATCCAGAGCTCGTCTACGCCATGTTCGAACGGTTCACCGGTCAGGGATACGGCACCGAGATGGCCCGGGCCGCGATGGCCGACGCTCGCCGGCACTCAGAGTTCGCGACGATCGTCGCCACGGTGGACGAGGTCAACGTCGCGTCTGTCCGTATCCTCGAAAAGCTCGGGTTCGTGCGTACGGCGACCCAGCCAGGACGCTTCGGCGACGTGCTGGTGATGTCGGCGCAGGAACTGGACGGCCGACTTCGAGCGCGCGAATACGACTGTCACCTGTGAGAACGGCCGTCCGCAACGCGAGCGTCCTCGGGCGCGATCAGGGATCCAGTCCTCAGATCGCACCCGATATCCGCAAGCGCCGGAGACCGCGCCTCGGCTGAGGACGGCGGTTATACCGTCGCCGGCTGTGGCGCTCGCCTGATGGCGAGGTTGGCGGCTCCGACAATCGCACCGATTGCCAGCGCGGCCCAGACCACGGCTGGCGTCCAGTACCGGCGTCAGGCCCGCGACGGCGTCCACCGAATAGACCCCAGGACCGGTCAGCGCCAGCGCGATCGCGGCGGTCGCGTACAGCAGCGGCACCTCAATGCCATTGGTGGTCGCAAAGACGCCGTGCTGCCAGTGCACGCTGACCGCCGCGACGATCATCACCGCAACAATCAGTGCGCTGGCGACCGGGCTCACAAGACCCGCGGCCAGCAACAGGCCACCGGCGATCTCGGCCGCCGAGGCCGTCGCCGCGAAGAAGCGGCCCGGGCGAAACCCGAGGGCCTCGAAGAATCCTGCCGTGCCATTCAACCCGTAGCCTCCGAACCAGCCGAACAGCTTCTGCGAACCGTGGGCGGCCATCAATACGCCCACCACCAGCCGACCCACCAGCAAACCCGCATCCATGACCTCTTGCTCCTTTGCCCCGCCGGACGCCATTTCGTCCAGCGCAACTGACTATAATTTATATAGTGACTATTTGTCAAGAAGCTACTTGTCATTAGTGGCCGTGCGCGCTACAATGGATCAGTCAGCAAAAGTCATGGCATCAAAGGCTGCACATCCGCCGGAGCTCTGCTCGCGGTTCCACCGCGCCAGCGAGCTGATCGGCCGCCGCTGGACCGGCGCGATCATCTTCGTGCTGCTGAAATCGCGCTGCCGCTTCGCGACGCTGCGCGACGCCATCCCCGACATCACCGACCGGATGCTCAGCGATCGCCTTCAGGAACTCGAAGGGGAAGGCATCGTCGAGCGCACGGTCATTCCCGAAACGCCGGTCCGCGTGGAATACGCCCTGACGAAGAAGGGGCGCGCCCTCGCTCCCGCGATGGATGCCATCGTCGAATGGGCGCACAAGTGGACGCCTCTCACCTCCGAGAACGGAAGAACTCCTGCACCTGTCCGCGGCACTCCTCTTCGAGCACGCCTTCGACGATCTCGAACCGGTGATTGAGCGACGGGATCTCCAGCGCGCGTGTGGACGACACCAGCGCTCCGGTCTTCGGCTCGCGCGCACCGAAGATGACGCGGGCGACCCGCGCATGCACCAGCGCCCCCACGCACATCAGGCATGGCTCGAGCGTGACGTAAAGGTCGACGCCGCCGAGACGATAGTTCCCCAGCGCGGACGCCGCCTCTCGCAGCGCGACGATTTCTGCATGCGCGGTCGGATCGACGGCGGCGATCGGTTGATTGCAACCGCGGCCGACGACTCGCCCGTCGATCACGGCGATCGCGCCTATTGGCACTTCGCCTGACGCTTCCGCGCGGCGGGCCTCCGCGAGCGCCTGCCGCATGAACGGCTCGTGAAGCGAGTCAGCCGATTCGACCATCAGGAAAGCGTTCGAGGACGGCCGGATCGTACAGCGGCACGATCGTCGATCCTTCTGACCGCATGCGCGTATATGCGGTCAGGCACTCCTCCAGGCTGTTGGCGACGCCGGTCGGGTGCGGCTGCTCGATGTTCTCGTACAGGAAGCAGCAGTCGGACAGGACCACGTTGCCACGCGCCGTGGTCACGACGTACGCCATCGACGAGCGATCGCGCGCGCCTACCCAGAAGGCGCGAATGCCCGGAAGGATCTCGTCCTCGTCCCGCAGGAGCTTCACCGGATTGGGCACGCCGCGCTGCAGGCGATCGAACGCGCCGTCCGGAATGGTGAGCGGTTCGGGATCGGGAAGCGGATAACGGCGGGCAAGATAATGCTCGGTCCAGCCGTGCTGCGAGAGACAGACGGTGGCGCCGGGAAAGCGCGAGAGCTCACCGATCGCGTAGGTCTTGAAAGGCGTGATGAGCACGTAGTCGACGGACGCGGGCGCGATGCCCAACGTGTCGAGGATCGATTCCGCGCGCTCGTCGTCGGTCCGCCGGACGCGACAGCGTTCCCCAGCCATCGACATCCATACGCTGCTGATCTCGCTGAGATCGTCTGGCAAGCCGGGGTTGAGGACGAGCGTCTTGCCCTGACCCTGGACGACGACCATATAAAAGTACAAAAGGTGCCAGGCGTCGGGAGGGCTCACGCGAAACACCGCCGGGCCCGGCAGCTCGCACTCCCCGACCTTGAACAGTCGAACACTGAACGTCGCCTGACCACGCGTGCCTCCATCCTCTTCGCGTGCCGGCCTCGCCGGCCGCACGGACGACAACGGTGGGGCTGACGCGATCGATGTGGACGGTTGCGCAGCAATGACGCGCGGGACCACGAGCGGGTACCGCGACGGGCTCAGTCGATCGAGCCAGGCGCGCCACCCAGTGACGCCAGGGGCAGTGAGATCGGTAGACATCGCCGTCGAATCAACGTTCCAAGTCTTGAACATTACGTCACTTGACGACAACTATCATTCGGCGTAGGTTGAGGTTGTACGCCTAAGGCGCCGCCTGCCGGCGCCGCGGGGGACCCACCGGCGCGATATCCGCGCCACGGGGCGTATCCGACTCGCCGACGTGCCGTCCTTGTGGAGGCGCGAGGCGGGCGGTAGAGGACTCCAACCTCGAGCCCGTCAGCTAACCCCGCCGGCCGATTGGAGCTGCACGTGCGCATTCGCGCCCCGCAACCGATCTCGATTTTTTCCATCGATACCCCGTAGCCGCTCGGTCTCGGCATTGGTCGCGGCATGGGGCGACGTGTGCCCTGAGCGACGTGTGTCTCCGAGCGAAGCGACGGACACACGGAGTCGAAGGGCGTGCGCGTGCATGCCGCGCTGTGGAGGAAGGTCATGCGCGACGTCTTCGATCTCAATCTGGATTCAGGCGGCATACGCGTAGGACTCGCACGCATCCTGTCGCCGCTCCTCGTGGTGCTTGTCGGCCTCGCCGGGCTCGTCTGGTGGACCGGCGCGAGGAACCCGTTCACGCCCGCAGGCTATGTGGGCTATCTCACGAAGGGCGCGATCTTCGGCAAATCGCGCTTCTACGGCACGCAACGCGGGCCGACGTCGGCGGGTCGCACCTGGCTCCTCGACGTTACCAACGTCAGCGTCACGCCGTACACGTACACGGAGGACTTCACGAACGATGAGGCCGTCCTGAGCCGCGACAACCTGAAGATCAGCTTTCGCGTGCACACGGTGTGGCACGTGGACGATCAACGAGTGCCACTATTCATGGAACGCTACAGCACCACCGTCTCCGGGCACGACATCAGCCGTGAGCCGGATGCCATCGTGAAAGTAGCCTACGCGAACTTCGTGCGCGAACCGCTTCGCACGTTCGCACGCGACGAAGTGCAGCGGCGGAACGGGCTGGAAGTGAAGGACGCGCTGATTCAGATCGGCGATGCCGTCCGCCAGCGGATCCGGGTGTATGCGGCCAACAGCCCGTTCGTCATCAGCGGTGTGGTGGTCGGCAACGTGCAGTATCCAAACGAGGTCGCCAACGCGGTCTCACGCAAGCTCGCCGCAACCCAGGAGCTGCAGCGGAAGGACACCGAGATCGAAATCGAGCGCAAGGAGCGAACGAAGCGCGAGGTGCAGGCGCAGGGCATTGCGAACGCGATGCAGATCATCCGCGGGCAGCTCAGCGCGATGTACATCCAGCACGAGGCGATCGAGGCGCAGAAGGCGATGGTGAACTCGCCGAATCACACCGTCGTCTACATCCCGGTCGGGCCGATGGGAGTGCCCGTGGCCGGTACGTTCAGCACGACACAGCGATAATCGAGGAGCGATGGCGCGGCCGCCGAAGGTCGACACCAATCTTCTGATCGCGGGGCTCCTCCGCGATCTGGCCGCGGTACAGGCGTCACCGCAGCGCCGATGGGGTTACCGGCGCGCCGCGGCGGCGATTCAGGACCTGGACGAGCCGATCGAGCGTCTGCTGCAGCCCGACGGTACGCTGCGCAAGATCCCGAACATCGGCCCGTCCTCGTCCCGCATCATCCTGGAGATCCTGACAACGGGGACGTCGCCGACGGTCGAGGCCGTGATCGCGTCGAGCGGCAAGGCGGTCGAGATTGGCCGGCGACGCGGCCTGCGATCCGGCTTCCTCAGCCGAGCCGAAGTGAACGCCGCCCTTGCCAACGACGCGCTCAGCGGGCCGTCGCAAGCGGACTACCGCGGCGACCTTCAGATGCATTCGGTCTACAGCGACGGCAAGCAGACGCTCGACGGCATCGTCGAATCCGGGCTCGCCCTCGGCTATGAGTACCTGTGCGGTCACCGATCACTCCTACGGACTGCCAATCGCCCGCGGCGTGTCGATGGCGCGCCTGCGGGCGCAGCACGCGGCAATCGACCTCCTCAACCAGGCGCACACGGGCCGATTCCGACTGCTCAAAGGCGTAGAGGCCAACATCCGCGCGGATGGATCTGTGGACATGGAACCCGAGGAGCTCGCCGCACTCGAGATCGTGGTTGCCGCCCCGCATTCGGCGCTGCGAACGAAAGACGATCAGACCGCGCGTATGCTTCGCGCCGTCACGGCGCCGCAGGTGCACATCCTCGGTCATCCGCGCGGGCGGAAATATGGCGTCCGCCCGGGAGTGACCGCTGACTGGGACGAGGTCTTTCGCGCCGCGGCTCGCTCGCGCGTGGCAATCGAGATCGACGGCGATCCGTCGCGCCAGGACATCGACTATCTGCTGGCAAAGCGCGCGATCGAAGCGGGATGTCTGTTCGCGCTCGACAGCGACGCGCATTCGGCAGGCGAGCTGCGTTACGCGGAGACCGCGATCGCCCACGCGCGTCTCGCGGCCATTCCGCCAGATCGCGTGATCAACTGCTGGCCGCTCGATCGGCTGCTCGAGTGGGCAGCGCGCCGCTCGCACGCTCGGCGACGGGATCGTACGTAGGCCCAAGCTTTAGCTTGGGCAACGGAGGGCATTGATGCCCGAGCTGAAGCTCGGGCCCACGTACGAACGTTCTTCGCTACGGGGCCGGGTTGACCTGTACGGGCCAGGTGAAATTGCGCGTCGTCGGCAATGTCGCGAGGTTCAGATTCTGGAAGAACAGCGGCAACACCGCTGTCGTTCCCGATCTGAAGAAGCGCGCGACCTGGCGCTGAACTTCGCGCATGATCACTAGTTCGTCGGCGTTCTCCGGCTCGACGATCGACGGATTGGCCAGGTAACGGTGCGGGAGAATCGAATACTTCGCCCCGTCCATGAACACGAACGCCAGATGCGGATCGATGGCAAGCGCCCGGTCGAACCGGAAGAACTGGACCGGCAGGGTCGCGAATTGCGGCTGAGAGGGGCCCGCGTAGGCACGCACCAGATTCGCTTCCGTCGGATTGGCCACTTCGAGATCGCCCCATCCGAACTGGAAGAGCGTCGGCTTCACCGGCACGCCAGCGAGCGGCTTCACCTTGAAGTGCGGCGCAAACGCCAGAGGCGCACCCGGTATGTTCAGCCAGTCCGCGACTTCGAACGCGCGTTGAATGTCGGCAACACCCGGCAGTGACGTTTGCGTCACGCGATCGCGATACGGGTAGTAGAAGTCGAACGTCGGGCTCGCGGCTGCGGGTCCGGGAACCGCGAGCAGCGCCGGATTGTACAAGAGCAGATACAGGAGATCCGTGTCGTCCCCGTACGCCTGCCGAGCGGTATCGACGACGCTGTCGCCCCCGACATTGATGACTGCCGCCTTGATGCCGGGCTCAACGGCGTGTGCGAGCGAACCGATGAACGAGCCCAGCGATTGACCCACATAGTAGATGCGCGACGAGTCCAGTTGCACGCCAAGGCCGTTGGCCTCGATGTTCTGGACGAGCGCCATCACGTCGACCGCGGTCTGCCTCAGACAATCGCGGATGGCAATCGGCCCCGGCACCACGCAGCCATCGCCAGGCAAAATACTTCCATCCGGATTGAGGGGCACGCTCCGACCGGGCGCGCGCACGAAGTGCGTGCCGCCGCCGTCTGTCAGCACCGCGCCGCTCTCGGGTCCGAACCCGTGACCGACCTCATTGATCGCGAGGGTGGCGAAGCCCGCCTTGGCCAGCGTCGACGCGATTGCTGTCGGCGCGCCGAACTGGCTGTCGCCCGACCCGTGGCCGTAGATGACGACCGGAATTTTCGCAGTTGGGGTCGGTGACGCGCGGTAAGAACACGTGGTACGAGATGGGGGCGTAGCCGGGCGGCAACGACGGATCGGATATCGGAAGCTCCACGGGCGCTTGAATCGGCCCTCCCGTTGGCGTCACCGCGATCGTTCCCACCAATGGCCCTGACGTCTGGATGTAGTTCGGTGACAAATAGAGGCCGAACGAGATCTTGTCCACGCCGTCGAGGATCGGGATCGGAATGGGAATCGGCTGCGGAACCTGAAAGAGATTCGTCTGAGGCAGCCAGGCGAACGACGTCAGCTCGGAGACGTTGAAGAGGCTCTTGGGTCCGGCAGCAAGTACAACCGGCACCGGATTCGCGTACAGCGCCTGCCTCGCCTTCTGCAGCCAGTCGGTCGCGCTCATCGTGGTGAACAGTGACGCTCCGGCGATGCTGGCCTCACGCGCTTCACGCGGGCCATTGGTCAACGCTTGCGCGAGCGCGGCGCAATAGGCCGTTCCACCGCCCAGCACGCACGACTTGAAGGCGTCGTCCGCCACGATCGGCGACCCATCGGCCGCCCGCACGCGGTTGCTGACGAAGAGCAGGTATCTCGTACTCTGATTGAGCACGTTGTCCGGCTTCGCCTGAACGCACCCAGTGGTGCGGTCGTAGAACACGTTGTTGATCGCCATCGCAGGCTCGCTGCCATTCGCCGGCGCCACCGCGATCCCGCCCTTCAACGTGTTCGGGTTGATCGGCCCTGAAAAGCAGATATTGAACTGCGGCTTGACGCTGAATCCGTCCAACTGATTGATCAGCTCTTTGACGAGGTCACACGCAACGAAGTCGGAGCCGAGGCACGCTGGGGCGTACGACAGGTTCACGTGGCGCCCGGTCTTCTGTGACGAATCTGTGACCGTCAGGACGTCGCTTGGAAACGGCCCGGTCTTGAATGATTCCGGCGCATAAAGAAGAGTGGTCTTCGCTTCGGCGGCGACCGGCAGGACGAGCAGGGAGCAGAGCGCCCCGATCCGAGTCATTCTCATAGGTCTTGGGCCCTCGCCCAACAAAAACGATTGAGTGTTGCGGGTGTGCGTGGTGGCTGTTGCGCGAAACTATACCGCAGATCTTTATGCCCGCTGTCCGCGTTCTTTGTTGCCTCGTAAGATCTGTGTGAAAAGGCAAAAGAGCCCTTGAAAGTTCGGGCAATTGGTCAATTCCATCACACTGGATTCATCGCGCAAATAACTCCAGCCGATCACGTAGTTGTTACGCACCGTCCTGATCGCGATCGCGGCCGAGCGCCGCCGAACGGCGGTGACCTGGTGGCACCTTGCTTGCTGCGCTGGCTACGGCTCCCGTCCGAGTCACCCACAACAACAACAGCACGAGGTTGCCGAACAGCAATGACGCGATCTGTCTACCGTATTTCTGCGATAGCGCTCTTTGGTCTGATGTCCCACTCCATGTCGGCGTCCGCTGCGATGACCCCGCCGGCCCCACCGCCGCTGCCGGCCCCGACGGGACACGTGGTCTCGGTCGCCACCGTCTCACAACTCCAGGCCGCCGTCGCGGCGCTGGGATCCGGCACGACGATCCTGATCCAGCCGGGAACGTACCGCCTGACGCAGCAATTGCGCATCCGCTACGGCGTGACCAACGTGGCGCTCCGTGGCGCTACCAACAACCGCAATGACGTGGTCCTCCTCGGCAGCGGCATGAACACGGCGGGGGTCGACATCGCCGTAAAGGTGGAGAACGCGCTGGACGTGCTCCTGGCGAACTTCTCGGTCGGCCAGACCCGGTTTCATCCGATTCAGTTGCAGGGCGAGCTCGGGGCCGAAAGGGTGCGCATCTACAACGTGCGCCTGTTCGATGCCGGGCAGCAGTTCCTCAAAAGCACGTTCGATCCGAACAACCCGGATGGCGTAGACGGAGTGACCGTCGAGTACTCCCTGTTCGAGTTCACGGGCATGGGACCGGCAAGCGGCTACACGCAAGGCATCGACGTGCATAACGGAGCCGGATGGGTGATCCGGTACAACACGTTCCGGAACATCACGGTGCCGTCGACCGCGCCGTACAAGCAGCGCCCGGCGATCGACATGTGGAGCGGCTCGCGCGACACTCTGGTCTACGGCAACCTGATCGTCAATTGCGAGCGCGGCATCCTCCTCGGTCTCGGACCGCAGGTTGGCTTCGAGCACAGTCACTCGGGGGGCGCGGTGTTCAACAATGTCATTTACCGCGGCGTGGGAAAGACGGTGAACCCCGATGCCGGGATTTCAATTTGGGACTCGCCTGGCACACGCGTCTTCAACAACACGGTCATCCAGAACGGGACCTACAAGGACGCGATCGAATATCGCTTTGCCGGCACTACCGGCGTCCAGGTGTTCAACAACCTGACCGACGGCGCGATTCGTTCGCGCGATGGCGCCGTGGCCGCGCTGGGCAACAACTACACGCTGGCAACGTCGGCGCTCTTCGCCAATGCGGCTGGCGCCGACCTGCATCTAGTGCGGGGCGCGACCGTCGCGATAGATCGGGGGCGCGTGATGACGGGCACCACCGTGGACTTCGATCGGAACTCGCGGCCGGTGGGAACCGCCTGGGACATCGGTGCCGACGAGCTCGTCGCACAGTCCACACCCAGGCCGTTTCTTCCCGCGAATGGTCAGCAGAATGTCACGTCCGGTCTTCCTCCGAGTGGAACGAATGGCGCATGGATCCGCTGGTACGCCATACCAGGAGCAACGCGGTACGACGTCTATCTGGGAACCTCTCCAGCGCCGCCAAAGATCGCCACGGTTACACCCAGTGGTTCCAGCTGCAGTCCCACCGCCTGTGTTTCGGCCGCGTACCCAGGGACGCTGTATTTCGCGCGGCCCTCGACCGCCAACACGACGTTCTACTGGCGCATCGTTGCAATCGCGCCGACGACGACGCTGACGAGCCCTGTGTGGTCATTCAGGACAGCGCCATAGCAACGACTTCGTCTCCCGTCTCATTCGCAGCGTAGCGCCGTGACCGGGTTCACGTTCGCAGCGCGGCGCGCGGGGATGTAGCTTGCGGCCAGCGCGACGGTCACGAGCAGCACTGAGACGACGCCGAGCACGAGCGGATCGGTCGGCGTCACTCCAAAGACGAGCCCCTCGAGCATCCGCAACAGGCCGACCGCGGCAGCCAGACCGCCGACGACACCGGCGAGGGTCCACCAGAGGCTGTGTCCGACGACAAGCTGCAGGACGTGGCGCGCATCGGCGCCGAGCGCCATGCGGACCCCGATCTCCTGTGTGCGCTGCACTACCGAATACGCCACCACCCCAGCGATGCCGACGGCAGCCAGGAGCAGCGCGACGATCGCGAATCCCGAGAGGAGAAGCATCGGGAACCGGCGTGACGACACTGAATCACCGACGATCTGCCCCATCGTCTGGATGTCGGACACCGGCTGGTTCGGTTCGATGATCGCGATCGCTCTCTTCACCGGCTCGATGAAGGATGCTGGAGCCGCAGCTGTCTTCGTGACGATGCTCACCCCGGGCCATCCGGCCTGGTTGTAGGGGCGAATGAACCAGGGGCGCGGGTCGCGATCGAGGCCGCCCTGCCGTACGTTGCCGTAGATGCCGACGATCGTCAGCCAAGGATTGTCGGTGTTCACGCCGCCAATCTTGATGCGCTTGCCCACAGCGTCGCCCTTCGGAAAGTACCGCTGCGCCATGACCTGGTTGATCAATGCGGCGCCGGGTGCGCCCACGGTGTCCTGCTCGGTGAATTCGCGGCCGGCGAGGAGCGTGATACCGAGGGTGCCGAGGATGTTCGGACATGCGACGGTGTAGCCGGCGCTGGGCCTCCGTCCCGGCCCTTGATCCGGCTGACCTTCGATCCCGAAGGAGCGTCCCGCCGCGCCGCCGCCGATCGGCAGGTGGCCGATCGCGCTGACGGCGATCACTCCTGGAATGGCGCGCACCTGCGCGTCGAGTGCGCGACAGAAGCCCGCGTGGTCGGGCGGACCGTAATACAGTTCCTCCTGTGGCAGCGACATCTCCATCACGAGCACGTTCTTCGGATTCAGCCCCGGATCGACGCCGAGGAGTCGCGAGACGCTCACGATCATGACGCCTGCGCCCGCGAGCGTCACGAGTGTCAGCGCCACCTCTGAAGCCACCAGGCCGTAGCGCAGCCGGCTGCGCGATCCGGAGACGGTTCCGCGAGCCTGCTCTTTCAAGGGATTCGCGAGATCTTCCTTGAATGCCGAAACGGCCGGGGCCAGACCGAACAGGATGCCGCTCGCGACCGACACCGCCGCCGTGAACCCAACGACGCGCCAATCGAGCTCGATCGCATCCATCGGGCGCATCGGCAGGAACGTGAGGTTGCCGGGAAGAATTGGCACGATCAGGCCGGTGCCCCACCACGCAATGACGAGGCCCGCCGCGCCGCCGACGCATCCCAGGACGACGCTCTCGATCAGCAACTGACGGACGATGCGGTTCCGGCTGGCGCCGACCGCGGATCGAATGGCAAACTCGCGATGGCGCGTAGCCGCGCGCGCCAGCATCAGGTTCGCCACATTCGACGCAGGCAATCAGCAGCACGAACCCGACGATCAGCAGCATCGCCAGCATGACGGGGCGGAGTTCCGTCAGCCCGTATTCGCTCATCGGGCGAAGCACGGCGGTGAGCGCAACGTCGTTCGAAAACTGTCGCTCTCTGGACATCGCGCGGCCGATGGTGTCCATCTCGCTGCGCGCCTGCGCGAGCGTCACATCGGGCTTCAGGCGACCGATACAGATGAATGAGTTCGACCCCGGATCCCGATCACCTGCGGTCCAATTGGCCGGAACCCACAGCTCCCTGACGCCGCTCCAGAACTGGAACCGGAAGCTGGCGGGCATGACGCCGACGACGGTGTAAGGAAGGCCGTCGATCGGAATCGGCTTGCCGACGATCGACCGATCGCCGCCGTAGTTCCGCATCCACAGGCCGTAGCTCAGGACGACCACCCGATTGGTGCCTGGCTCCTCTTCGTCGGCCCGGAAGGTCCGGCCGAGGAGCGGCGACACGCCGAGCACGTCGAAGAAGCTCGCCGTGACGCGGACGCCGGACACCTGCTCGGGCTGAGCGATGCCGGTCAGGTTGTAGCCGCGTCCGGCCGAGTCGAAGATGGCGATCGACGCAAACGACGTGCTGCGGCGCTTCCACTCCTCGTAGTTGGGCATCGAGAGAATGTTGATGTCATCGGGATTCTGAACGGGTGCTTTCCACACCGTCATCAGCCGATCGGCGTCGGGAAACGCGAGCGGCCGGAGGAGGGTCGCATTGACGACGCTGAAGATCGTGGAGTTGGCGCCGATGCCGAGAGCGAGCGTGACGATGGCCACGAGTACGAACCCCGGGCTTCGCCGCCAGGTCCTGAGGGCATAGCGCACGTCGGTCAGCAGCTGATCCATCGCGACACGGTCCTCCGAAGTCGTCTGTCAGGGCAAGGCGCGCGCCAGGGTCGCCGACGGCGCGCATCCGGCGGAGCAGCGATTTTCTGGGAAAATCGCGACCGGGCGCTGACCGCAGTGTCCGTTTACGGAACGGCCCAGTCCCAGCGCCGGGCGATTTTGGGTCACGGAGTGACGCGGATTACACGGACGCGAAGGGTCGCGGAATGACGCGGATTACACGGACGCGAACGTCACGGAATGACACGGATTACACGGACGCGAAGGTCGCGCGCCGGCCAGGGGCCGGCGCCGGGACGGGTCACGACAGGGATTCGCAAGCCACGCACGGCCGCTCGAGCGGCTTGTGAATCCCTATCGTGGCCCGTCCGGCCGCGCTGCGCGCGGCGCGACCTGCAGAACGAGGCGGCTACCCCGCTCTATCCGTGTCCATTCCGTGTTCGTCCGTGACCGACTCCATTCCGTGTTCGTCCGCGACCGACTTTCTTGTCGGCACTGCGGTTAACATCCACCGCATGCGTGGCCGACTTGCGCTGGCGGCGTTCGCGACCGCTGTCCTTTCGATCGCGACAACACTTGCGGGGCCCTCCGTCAACTTCCCGCTCCGCGTCAGTGCCGATCATCGCCACCTCGAAGACAGCGCGGGATCGCCCGTTCTTGTGGTCGGCGACACCGCGTGGTCATTGGTGGCGCAGCTGAGCGCGGAAGACATCGACCGGTATCTTGACGATCGGGCGTCGCGCGGCTTCAACGCGATCATCGTCAATCTGCTCGAGCACAAGTTCGCGTCCAACGCGCCTGCGAATCGGAGCGGTGTGCGACCGTTCGCGCAGGGGCGCCCGTTCGAACACCCGAACGCCGAGTACTTCGACTTTGCTTATCGGGCGATCGACGCGGCGCGGCGGCGCGGCATCTCGGTGTGGCTTTGTCCTGCCTATCTCGGGTGGGACGGTGGCGACGAAGGCTTCTTCAAAGAGATCGAGGTGGCTGGGCGGGAAGCGCTTCGCGGATACGGCAGATTCGTCGGACGCCGCTTCAAGGATCTGCCCAACATCGTCTGGATGCTTGGCGGCGACTATGCGTTCTCGCCGTCGCAGCGGTGGCTGGGCGATGTGCTTGCTGCTGGCTTGCGCGACGGGGGCGCATGGCAGCTGATGACCGCGCACGGCGGGCAAACCCCAGGCGTCGAGACGTTCGGCGATCGCGAGTGGATCGCGGTCGACACGGTCTACAGCTACTTGAAGGATCTCCGCGGGCCCTTGCGGACCGCACGTGAGCGCCGACCGCAGCGGCCCTTCGTGTTGATTGAGTCGACCTATGAGGGCGAGCACGATGCACCGCCAGAGCAGATTCGCTTCCAGGCCTGGTCAGCGATGCTCGCTGGCGCCGCGGGTCAGTTCTTCGGCAACAACCCGATCTGGCATTTCGACGGCCCAACGCTGTTCAAGTACGAGGGCTCGTGGCAGCAGGCATTGAATTCCATCGGGTCGCGCGACATGGCGCGGCTCGGCGCGTTCTTTCGATCGCAGAAGTGGACCGACCTTCAGCCAATCACCGATGGCGAGATCGCGATTGCTGATGCCGGGCCGCCACACATCGCCGCGAGGACCACGGACGCTTCGCTGACGATCATCTACGTTCCCGCACACGGCAACGCAGCGCGTGAACTTCGTCTCGGCCCGAAAGGTCGCGCTACTGCCCAATGGATCGATCCCGCGAGCGATGCATCAGCCGTGAGCGCATCGATGAGTGGCGGCACAGCATCGTCACGCCTCCGAACTCCCGGAAGCAATAGCGGCGGAGCCTTCGATTGGGTTCTGGTGGTGCACTGAAACGAGGAGAAGAACCGGACGCGGACGGACACAGAGGACCAAGTCCCGGCCGCTGGCGATTCCCTCAGAACCCCGTGTTCTTCCGTGTTCTTCCGTGTTTTTCCGTGACTGCTTCTTCCGCGTCAATCCGTGACCCCACTTGGGTTGACGTCCTACCCAAGCATGGGCATACTCGTGTGGAATGTCTACCCGAAAGGCCGAACACGACCGGCTGGGCCTGCTGCAGGGCACGCTCGACCTCCTGATCCTGCGGACCCTGGTCTTTGGACCCCAGCACGGCCAGGGCATCGCGCGCTACATCGAACAGCAGGCGGACGACCATCTGCTGATCGATCACGGCTCCCTCTACCCTGCCCTGCAGCGACTGGAGACGCGCGGTCTGATCGAAGCCGAATGGGGCACGTCGGACAGCAACCGGAAGGCGCGGTTCTACTCGCTCACGAAAGCCGGCCGCAAGGAACTCGTCGCTGAAACGACCCAGTGGCGGCGACTGTCCGCCGTCATCGGCCGCATTCTCGGCCCGGAGAGGGTGTAGTCCATGTTCGGCCGCAGACGACGATCGGACGAGGACTTCGCTGAGGAGATTCGCGCGCACATCCAGCTCGAGACGGATCGTCTGATCGCCGATGGCTGGCAGCCCGACGAGGCCCGCGACTCGGCGCGGCGGCGGTTCGGCAACGTCGTCGCTGCGCAGGAGCGCTTCCACGAATCGACGCGCTGGGTGTGGCTCGAGCAGGCCGCACAGGACGTGCGCTACGCATGGCGCGGCCTTCGCGCCAACCCGGCGTTCGCCGCAACCGCAATTCTGACGCTCGCTGTCGGCCTCGCGCTGGTCACGGTCATCTTCGCGGTCTTCAATGCGTACGTGCTCCGCCCGTTCGCGGTGCGCGATCCCTACGCGCTGCACCAGTTGCTCTGGCGCTCGCAGGACGACGCCGGCCGCGGTTTCCGGTGGCGCGACTACCAGGAGCTCCGCGGCCGCCGCGATCTCTTCGACGATGTGATTGCCGAAACCGACCGGCTGGTGACGTCGAAGGGCCGCCCGCTCGAGGCGGCGTTCGTGTCGGGCAATTACTTCGAGGCACTGGGCGTCCGCCTGCGACTAGGGCGATCGATCGCGCCGTTCGACGCTGTCGCGCCAGGCGGCGCGCCCGTGGCCGTGCTGACCGATGAGGGATGGGGCCGGCTGTTCAATCGCGACCCGACGGTCCTCGGCCGGCCGCTCGACGTCAACGGCCAGCGGCTCACGATTGTCGGCATCACACGGGCGGAGTTTGCCGGGCTCGGCGACAGCCCGATGGATCTCTTCGTGCCGATCACGATGTACGGACCGATCGCGAATCAGGACCTGTTCGGCGCCGATCAACCGCGCGAGATCGGCATCGCCGCCCGGCTTCGCCGCGACGTCACGGCGGCGCAGATGGAGGCGGCGCTCGCGTCGTTCGTGACGCGCGTCGTGAACCGCACCGATCCGGTCAGGGCAGAAGCGCGCCTCATCGCCACGCCGAACCCGCTGACGGTGGATCTGATTACGGCGCTGTCGCCCGTCTTCGTCGCCTTCGGGCTGGTGCTCGCGGCGGCGTGCGCCAACGTCTCGAACGTCATGCTGGCGCGCGCCAACGCGCGGCATCGCGAGATTGGCATGCGCCTGTCGCTGGGTGCCAGCCGGGGGCGCGTCGTCAGGCAACTGCTGACGGAAGGACTGTTGATCGCGCTCGTCAGCGGAGTGGCCGCGCTTGGACTGGCCGCACTGAGCCTCCGCGCCGGCCTCGCCCTCTTCTTCTACGGTCTGCCGTCCTCGGTCGCGGGCCTCGTGCGCGTCGTGCCGCTCGACCTCGATCGCCGGGTGTTCCTGTTCGCAATGGTCGCCGCGACGCTGACTACCACGGTCTTTGCCCTGTTGCCCGCGCTGCAGGCGACGCGCATCTCGCTGACGCATGCGCTTCACGGAAATGCCAGCGCAAACGTGCGAGGCTCGGCGCTTCGTAACCTGCTCGTCGTCGGCCAGGTGGCCGTGTCGCTGGTGCTACTGGTGGCCGCCGCCACCATCTTTCTCAACGGCGTGACGATTGGCGCCACCAACCTCGGCTTCGCGACCGCCGGCGTCTTCTCCGTCAAGCAGCGGTTGAGCACAGGCCCGTGGATCGCGCGCGCCGCCGAGACACTGAAGGCCAACCCTCGGATTGACGCCGTCGGCGTCACCGACGTCAACCCGCTGTCGGAGCATTTGCCGAGAATGCCGCTCACCACCGGGACAGGCACTACCGAGCATCTGACACCGACGTCGTACCGATTCGTCTCGCCAGAATATTTCGACATCCTGCGCATTCCCATCGTCCGCGGTCGCGGCTTCACGGCGGCCGAGGCACGCGCCGAAGCGCACGTGGCCATCGTCAGCATGTCGGGCGCGAGAGCCCTGTGGCCCGATGAGGACCCCCTCGGTCAGGCGGTGCGCGTGCAGGTGGAATCGGTGAACCAGGAGCGTGGCGACAGGACGTGGGTGCCGGCGAACGCGCCGCGCAAGGACCTCTTCGACGTCGTCGTGGTCGGGATCGCCGCCGATGTCGTCAGTGGAATGATGGTGGATGGCGTCGATCCGTCGCATCTGTATCTGCCGACGAGCCCCACCGGGCCGCGCGCGGCGCAGATGCTGTTCCGCGGCCGCTCGCGCGACGATACGCAGCCGGACCGGATTCAGACGTTGCTGCGGCCGGTGAGCCCCGACCCGCTGGCGTTCGAAGTGCTGCCGCTGAGCGAGCTGCGCCTGGCGCAGATGTTTCCCGTCTGGGCAGCGTCGTGGGTGGGGTCGGTGCTCGGGCTGATTGCTCTCGTACTGAGCGTTTCTGGCCTGTACGCCGTCCTCAGCTACACCCTGAGCCAGCGGACGCGCGAGATTGGCATTCGCATGGCGCTCGGCGCGACCGCGGCCGCGGTGGTGCGTCTGGTGGTCAGCCAGTCCGCACGGATGGCTGGGGTCGGCGCGGTCGTTGGGGTGGCAATCGCGTTCGGCGCACTCCAGTTTCTGAACGCGCACGTGCGCTTCCGCAACGTGTCGTGGCTCGATGCTGGCGCTTTCGCGGTGGGCCTTGCGCTCGTCGCGCTGGCGACTGTCTGTGCCTCATACCTGCCAGCGCGGCGCGCGACGCGGGTCGACCCGATAGAGACGCTGAGAGTGGAGTGAAGTCCGCCTGAAGGCGGACACTACCGCCGCGAAGGCGGGCCCCTACCGCCGAAGGCGGGCCCCGTTGTCGAGACCATCCTGCCGGGCGTAGACTCTCGCCTATGCGCTTGGCGGTCGCGTCGATTGTGCTCGTAGTTTCGGCGTCTGCGGCGATTCGGTCGGCGATGGCTCCTGGCGCCGATTCCGTCGCGATCCATCGCGCCGTCGAACGATCGCTCCCTCTCCTTCAGAGTTCCGCTGACACCTGGCTCGCGAAGCGCCAGTGTGCGTCATGCCATCACCAGGCGCTCGGAGTGATGGCGGTCACTGTTGCGCGCGAACGTGGCTACGCTGTCAACGAAGCCCTCGTCCCTGCTCAGAGCGAGCGCCTTGTACATTCGTCGCAGAACTGGCTGGAACCGTTTGTCACGGGCGAGGTCAGCATCAACGAGGCGATCGGGCAGAGCTATCGGGCCGTCGGGTTCGGCGCCGCTGGCGGCAAGCGTACGGCAAAGACCGACGCGATGGTCTATCTGTTGGCAGGCCGCCAGCATACGTCGGGTTTCTGGCCGTCCTACTCGCGGCGGCCGCCGCTCGAGGATTCCGAGGTCACGGCAACCGCCGTCACCATTCGCGCGCTTCGCCTCTTCCCTATTCCGGAACGCCAGGCCGAGATCGACGCGCGCATCGCCGGTGCCCGCGTCTGGCTCACTCGGGCAGCACCGGAAACGATGGAGGATCGGACACTGCAGCTTCTCGGTCTGGCGTGGGCGGGCGCCACGCCCAGTGAGCTGAAGACGCAGGCCGACGCCCTCGTCGGCGAGCAGCGGGCGGATGGAGGGTGGGCGCAGATCGCAACGCGCGGCTCGGACGCGTACGCGACCGGGCAGGCGCTTGTGGCGTTGACCCAGGCCGCCGGCGTCTCCGTGCACCATCCAGCCATCGTTCGCGGTCTCGCCTATCTGCAGTCTAACCAGCAACAGGATGGCTCGTGGCTCGTCGAGACACGCCGAACGTTTCGAGACGGGTTGCCATACTTCGAGACCGGCTACCCGCACGGGAAGCATCAGTTCATCTCGTACGCGGGCGCCGCGTGGGCGACGATTGCGCTCGCCCTCGCTGATCACGACCGGCAGTCACCGTCGTTGATGGGCCGGCCTCCCGCGCGCGAGATGCCTGTGGGGCCGAGTGCAGCTGAAGACGGCTTGACGCCCCTGATGCGCGCCGCCATGTTCGGCACCCTAGCCGAGATGAACGCGCTTCTTGCGGCGGGAGCCGACGTCAATGGAACGAGCCCGATCGGCCTCACGGCATTGATGTGCGCCGCGCACGATCCCGCGAAGGTCCGTCGTCTGCTCGATGCTGGCGCAGACCCCGCGAAGGTCACGACCACGGGTCATACGGCGCTCCTCTTGGCGGCCGGTTACGACGGCGCCTCGGAGAGCGTCGACCTGCTGCTTGGACGCGGCGCCGCGGTCGACGTCCCGGTGGTCCGAGGGAATCTCCCCGGCGTGACCGCGCTGACGCGAGCGGTCATGCGGGGCGACCGGAAGATGGCGGCGCAGCTCGTCGCGCACGGCGCCCGCATCGACGGAATTGTTCCTAGCCAGGTTGGCCCGATTCATGGCGCGGCCCTCCAGGGCGACGCGGAAATGGTGGCCTGGCTCGCTGACCGAGGCGCGAAGCTCGACGCGCGCTTGTCGGATGACTTCGGCGATGGCGTGACGCCGTTGATGATTGCTGGCGAGGACGGGCGAACCGCCGTGGTGACTGAATTGCTGAAGCGCGGCGCCGACGTCAATGCCGCGGACACGAGTGGAGGCACAGCCCTCCTCTACGCAGCGATAGCGGTCGACAGAGGCACGACGACAATCGTGGATGCATTGCTTGCCGCGGGAGCAAAGCGCGACGTGACCGACCCCAAGGGCCACAGCCTCACGGCGCTGGCCGAGCGGTGGGGCAAGCCGCACGTCGCCGCACATATCGCGGAGAAATGATGTTCAGTCGATGATCAAAAGGATCTGTGTCTTTGGCTTGTTGTTGATCGGCGGCCTCGTGACGATCGCGCCGGGGCCCATGGCGGCGGCGCCGATTCCGCGATGGTCGGAGGCGAAGGCGAGCGAGTGGTACGCCAAACAACCGTGGCTCGTCGGCAGCAACTACATCCCCGCCACCGCGATCAACGAGCTCGAGATGTGGCAGGCCGACTCCTTCGATCCCAAGACCATCGACAAGGAACTGGGCTGGGCCGAGAGTCTCGGGATGACCACCATGCGAGTGTTCCTGCACGATCTGCTCTGGCAGCAGGACGCCTCCGGGTATCGCGAGCGCATCGACCGGTTCCTCGACATCGCCGCGCGGCATCGCATCAAGCCGCTCCTCGTGCTCTTCGATTCGTGCTGGGATCCCAATCCGACGCTGGGGCCGCAGCGGGCGCCGAAGCCTGGCGTGCACAACTCCGGCTGGCTCCAGAGTCCAGGCGCGAAGGCTCTGCAGGACCCCAAGGAATACCCGCGGCTCAAGACGTACGTGACCGGTGTCGTCAAGGCGTTCGGCAAAGATCCGCGCGTCCTCGGCTGGGATGTGTGGAACGAGCCGGACAACACCAATACCAACAGCTACGGCTCGCAGGAGCCCAAGAACAAGGTGGATCTCGTGGTGACCCTCCTTCCGCAGGTGTTCGCCTGGGCGCGAGAGGCGGGAGCCCAGCAGCCGTTGACCTCGGGCGTGTGGCGAGGCGACTGGTCATCCGATGACAAGCTGTCACCGACGGAGCGGATTCAGCTCGAACAGTCGGACGTGATCTCGTTCCACAACTACGACAACGCTGCGGAATTCGAGAAGCGGATCCAGTGGCTGCAGAGATACAAGCGGCCGATTCTCTGCACCGAATACATGGCGCGCGGCAACGGCAGCACGTTCCAGGGCTCGCTGCCCGTCGCGAAGAAATACAAGGTGGCCGCCATCAACTGGGGATTTGCCGCGGGCAAGACTCAGACGAACCTGCCCTGGGACTCGTGGCAGAAGCCGTACGTCGACCGTGAGCCTGCGGTGTGGTTTCACGAAATCTTCAAGCAGGATGGCGCGCCGTACAAAGAAGATGAGGTCGCGCTGATTCGATCGCTCACCGCGTCGAAGTAGGAGTGGTCGGGTTGTTTCAACCCGGCCATCGGCGTCGCGCCGGTCGGTGGTGGGCTCTCACGGCCGCGACCATTCTCGGCATTGGCCTGGCGTTTTCAGATACGGTGCGGCGGCTCGACTGGCGGCTCGACGATACATTTGTGGCCGTGGTCACCTACCGGCCTTCGCCGCCGGACAACCTCGTCATCGTCGCGATCGATGAGCCGTCCCTCGAGCAACTTGCCATGCCGTGGCCGTGGCCGCGGCGCGTGCACGCGGCGCTCGTGGGCGCACTCGCCGGGGCCGGCGCACGCACGATCGTTTTCGATCTCGTCTTCGACGAGCCTGCGGCCGTCGCGGAGGACGATGGTCTCCTGCGAGAGGCGATCGATCGGGCAGGGAACGTCGTGCTTGCGATGGATCGACGTGTCTCGCCTGCTGCGTCGAAGGTGCCGACACAGTGGACACGCCCGATACCCTCGCTCGGCTCCGCGGCAAGCGGCGTCGGCGTGGCCAGTGTTCCGGTCGATCCGGACGGCGTTGTCCGACGCTACGCGGTCATGGCCGGCGACGAGCTGTCACTTGCCGGCGCCGTCGAGTTGGCGGAGCGATCGGAGCTCCCCGACGGCGGCCTGATTCCGTTCAATGGTCGGCCGGGCGCCGGCATCCGAACCGTCTCGTACTATCGGGCGCTCCAACCCGCTCAGCTGCGGCCCGGTTTCTTTCGCGGGAAGACCGTCCTCGTCGGTCGATCGCTGCAAGTGGCGTCCACCAAGGACCAGGCCTTCGAGACCTTCCGCACGGCAGTCGGACCGATGGCGGGTGTAGAGATTCATGCCAGCGCGCTCGACGCTCTCGCTCGCCGCCGTTTCGTTCGGGATCCGTTCGCCGGCGCGGTAACCATGACGCTCCTGCTGCTCCCGATCGCAGCGTTCAGCGGATGGCTGGTCCTGGGAGTGGGTCCACGACTTTCGATTGTCGTGCTGATCCTCGCCGGGACCGCGTGGTGCGTCGCAGCCTACGCATTGAGGGCGCACGACCTGGCGCGTCTGCCCATCGTCGCTCCGCTGGTGACTGCTGCTACTGTGGTGGTCGTCATGACCGCGGTTGTGCGGAGCCGTCGCCGGATCGGAACCAAGCTCGTCAGTGGAGTGTCGCGGCTATAATCTCCACCTCAGACAACCGTTCTTGCTCGTTTATTGGAGGACGCTGCAATGTCGGAGCTGCTCGAGATTGTTCACAATCTGAACCGGCTCGCGGAGCTGCAGCGAACCGCGCTGCTCGACACGCCGCCGGAAGAGCCCTTCGATCGTCTCACGCGTCTCGCGACGCGGATCTGCAAAACACCCGTTGCGCTCGTCTCGCTGGTCGATCGGGACCGGCAGTTCTTCAAGAGCGCCGTCGGCCTGCCCGAACCCTGGCGCACCAAGCGCGAGACTCCGCTGAGTTATTCGTTCTGCAAGCACGTGGTGGCCAAGCGCGAACCGCTGGTGGTACCCGATGCGCGTCGGGATCCGACCTTCTCCGACAATCCGGCCGTCCGCGAGCTGAACATCGTCGCCTACGCCGGCGTGCCGTTGACGCTCTCCGGTCATGCGCTGGGTACGCTTTGCGTTGTCGACTGCGAGCCGCGGGCGTGGTCCTACGACGAGGTGCAGACGCTGAAGGAGCTGGCCGAGTGCGCGATGCGCGAGATCGATCTCCGGACTCGATTGCGTGAATCCGAGGAGGCGCGCCGCAGTGCCGAATCACGGGCCAACCGGTGGTTGCAACCGGCGGCTCGGTCGTCGCTGAACGCCGGCTAGTGGCTTGTACCTAACGAGTTGTAAATCATATGATGGCGCATGCCATCGACATCGCTTGTGCTGACGACCGACCAACGAGCCGACCTCGAAGCGCGCGTGCGATCGGGACGCGGTCGTGCGGATGCGGCGCGACGAGCGCGGGTCATTCTGCTGCTGGCCGAGGGCTGCAGCTACGCCGCGATCGCCACGATGACCGGATGCAGTTCGCGGACGATTGCCCTGTGGAAGCAGCGCTTCGCGACGGACGGTCTGGCGGGATTGGCAGCGCGCCATCGCGGCTCGAAGCCCACCGTGCTGACGCCGGCCCTGGAAGCACGCATCATGCCGTGGACGCGACGACCGCCGCCGCATGGCGCCACACACTGGTCCACGCGGTCGCTCGGCCGCAAGTTGGGCGTGCAACACACGGTGATCGCGCGCGCCTGGCGCCACGCCGGCCTGCAGCCCCATCGACTCGAGCGGTATATGCGGTCGACCGACCCCGCATTCGAGACGAAGGCCGCGGAGGTGATCGGCGTGTACCTCGACCCGCCGCAGCACGCCGTGGTGTTCTGCATCGACGAGAAGACGGCGATTCAAGCGCTCGATCGGCTGGACCCGGTCCTGCCGTTGTCGCCAGGACGCGCGGAGCGGCACGGCTTCGAGTACTACCGACACGGGACGCTGTCGCTCTATGCGGCGCTGAACACACGAACGGGCGAAGTGGTGGGCCATACCGCGGCTCGTCACACGCGCGCGGAATTCGTCGGCTTCCTGCAGGCCGTCGTCGAGACACAGCCTCGACGCCGCGAGATCCACATCATCGTGGACAATCTGTCGGCCCACAAAACGCCGCAGGTCCGGACCTTCTTGGTGGCGCATCCGTCCGTCCATCTCCACTACACGCCGACCTATTCGTCCTGGCTGAATCAAGTCGAACTCTGGTTCTCCAAGATCGAGCGCGATGTCACGGCGCGAGGCATTTTCACCTCCGTCCCCGACCTGCGCCGCAAGCTGATGCGCTACATCAAGCATTACAACAAGACGGCGACGCCCATCCGATGGTCCTATGCCGACCCCATGCGGAGAATCGCATGACCGCTGTAAACTCGTTAGTACGGTCCACTAGTTGATCCTCGCGGTCAAACGGTCGCGCACGCATCGGAATCCGAAGTGGTTGTTGCCGGTCCTGACGTTGGACCGGTATCTGGATCCGGTGAATGCGGGAGGGTCGTGATCCGGGCCAGCTGCGACGTGGTCATCGTGGGATCGGGGCCGAATGGCCTCACCGCCGCTGCGGTCCTCGCCGCGGCGGGCCTCTCGGTCATCGTCCTCGAATCGAACCAGCAGATTGGCGGCAGCTGCCGGACAGAGGCGCTGACGCTCGAGGGATTTGCGCATGACGTCTGCAGCGCGATCCACCCGATAGGAGCGATCTCCCCCATCTTCCGGCGCTTGAACCTCGGAACGTTCGGCCTCGAGTGGGTCAGCCCCCTGGCGCCGGCGGCGCACCCGCTGGATGACGGTCGTGTCGCACTGCTCGAGAGGAGCGTGTCGGATACCGCCGCCACACTCGAGGGCGATGGCCAAACGTGGTCGCGATTGATGCAGCCGTTCCTGGACCAGTGGGAACGGCTCTTCTCCGGAATTCTCCGGCCGATTCGGTTGCCGCGGCATCCGCTTCTGATGGCTCGGTTCGGACTGCTGGCGCTGCAGTCGTCCGATTCGCTGTCGCGGCGCTTCGACGGCACGCCGGCGCGCGCGCTTTTCGGCGGTTGCGCCGCGCACTCGATGCTCCCCCTCGATGCCGCCGGATCTGCATCGTTCGGGCTGGCGCTGACGCTCGCCGGTCACGCGCTCGATTGGCCGTGCGCGAAGGGTGGATCGTCTCGGGTTGCGGAAGCGCTCGCGTCCTGTGCGCGATCGAGAGGATGCGAGTTCCAGACCGGCGTCACCGTCCGCACGCTCGGCGATCTGCCGCCGTCACGCGCAGTGCTTTTCGACACCACGCCGCGACAGCTCGAGCGCATTGCCGGCGATGCGCTCTCCCCTTCCTATCGCGATCGCCTTCGCCGGTTTCGTCACGGTCCCGGCGCGTTCAAGATCGACTACGCCCTCGCGGAGCCAATCCCGTGGACAGCTGCAGCCTGCCGGCGCGCCGGAACGGTCCACATCGGAGGCACGTACGAAGAGATTGCGCAGTCCGAGGGCGATGCGAGCGCGGGCCGGATCTGCGACTCGCCATTCGTCCTCGTCGCGCAGCAAAGCCTGTTCGACGCGACGCGCGCCCCGGCCGGCCGGCACACCGGCTGGGCGTACTGCCATGTCCCGAACGGCAGCGACGTGGAGATGACCGATCGCATCGAGCGCCAGATCGAGCGCTACGCGCCCGGCTTCCGCGACATCGTGCTGGCGCGGCACGTGATGCCGCCGGCTGCGCTCGAAGCGCACAACGCCAATCTGATCGGCGGCGATGTCGGCGGAGGATCGAACGCGTTATGGCAAGTGCTGGCGCGCCCGGTCGCGCGGTGGGATCCCTACGCGACGCCAAATCCGCGCCTCTACCTCTGTTCCGCCTCGACGCCTCCCGGCGGCGGCGTGCATGGGATGTGCGGCTACTGGGCGGCGCGAAGCGTGCTGCGACGCACGTTTCAACGTGAGGTAGCGGCTGAACTCGATCTGCAGTAGCTATCGTACGTAGGCCCAAGCTTTAGTACGTAGGCCCAAGCTTTAGCTTGGGCATTACGTTGCTTGAAGAGCCCGAGCTAAAGCTCGGGCCTACGTACACTTTTCAGCGCGAAGTCCCGGCCGAACTCGATCTGCAGTAGCTATCGTTCGTAGGCCCAAGCTTTACGTAGGCCCAAGCTTTAGCTTGGGCATTACGCCGCTTGAAGAGCCCGAGCTAAAGCTCGGGCCTACGTACACCTATTCGGGCCTTCTTGAAGAGCCCGAGCTAAAGCTCGGGCCTACGTACAGCTATTCATCCCGCAACGCGACGATCGGATCCACTCGCGTCGCGCGACGCGCCGGGACGTAGCACGCCAGCGCGACGACCGCGGTCAGCATCACGAGAACCGTTAGAAGCGTCGCAGGATCGGTCGGCGTCACGCCATAGAGCATGCTGGTGAGCAGACGCGTGACCGAGGCAGCCGCCGCGACGCCAATCACAATGCCGGCGAGCGTCAGGAGCAACCCCCGCCGGATGACCAGGCGCAGCACATCGTAGCGGGCCGCGCCGAGCGCCATGCGAATGCCGATTTCTCGAGTCCGCTGCGAGACCGATTCTGAGAGCGTGCCGTAGATCCCGATCGCCGCGAGCAGCAACGCAAGACCCGCGAAGCCACCTAGCAGCGCCGCCCGGAACCGTGGATGCGCCAGCGCCTGCGCGATCTGCTGCTCCATCGTCTGCACATCGTGCACGGGCACGCCTGGATCGAGCGCGGCCACCTCGGCGCGAAGGGCTGACGTCACGTCCGACGCGCTGCCGCGAAAGGGCAACGCCAGTTGCAGGTTGTTGGTCACCGCCTGACGCAACGGCAGAAACACGAGCGGTGATGCCGCCTCGTAGGCCATCTCGTTGAACAGGTAGAAGTCCCTGACGTTTCCGGCGATGCCGACAATGGTGAGCCAGGGCGCCTTGGTGTCCGGCCTCCCGATCCGGATCTGACGGCCAATCGGATCCTCGCCAGGAAAGTACCGGCTGACCAGCGCCTCGTTGACGATCGCTACGGGGGCCGAGTCCGCGCGATCGGAGGCGAGGAACCTTCGGCCCCTCATCAGGCGAATGCTCATCGCAGCGAGGTAGTCCTCGCTGACGTTCTCGACGGTCGCATCGCCCACTTCGCTCGTCTGGGCTGCACCGCCGGCGATCGCGACGGCGGCGTTCATCTGCGCAATGGAGAAAGCGCCGATCGCGTCGACCCCGGGCCTGCCCCGGAGCCTCGAGCTCAACTCGTCGAGCCACGCCGCCCGCGCGCCGGGCATTTCGTCCGCTGAGTCAGGCCAGCTCAATTTCGCGGTGAGCAGGTGATCGGTGCGGAAGCCGAGCGGGACGGCGCTGAGGCGCGCGATGCTTTGAATCAGCAGCCCAGCCGCCGCCAGGAGCGTCAGCGACAACGCGACCTGCGTCACGATGAGGGCGTTCGCAATCCGATGAGTGCCGCGGCCCGCGGTGCCACCGCGCGTTGCTTCCCTCATGACCTCGTTCAAATCGATCCGCGACGCCTTCCATGCCGGCATCAACCCGGAGAGAAGACCTGCGGCAATCGCAATCGTCGCCGCGAACAACAACACTTGGGGGCTCACGCTGACCGAGCTGCCGGGTGGAAGCTCCACCGGGCTCGCCGATCGAAACCAGGCGACGGCGCCAAAAGCGATCGCCGCGCCCAGGATGGCGCCCGCGCTTGCGAGCATCAGGCTTTCCGCAATTAGCTGCCGGATCAGCCGCGATCGCCCCGAACCCAGCGCCGCGCGAATCGCCAGCTCTCGCGCGCGCTCGGCCGCGCGGGCAAGCTGCAGATTGGCCACGTTCACGCAGGCAATCAGCAGCACACAGACGACCGCCCCGAACAACACCAGCAATCCGGTTCGCAGGTTGCCGCCGCTGAGAAACGTGAACTCGGCCTGGAGAGGATTGACGATGGGCTCGACGTCGCCGACCCAGTTCCCGGGCGGCGCCTCGCGCACGACGGCGCGGTGAAGTGCCACGAGTTCCGCCCGTGCGGCGGTGATGTCCACACCTGGCCTCAGGCGTGCGAATACGCCGACCGAGGAGTTCAACGGATCGCGCTCGTACGAGCTGTGCGGCGTGATGAGCGTCCAGAGCTCCGCCTGCCGCGGATAGAACTCGAACGACCGCGGCATCACCCCCACGACCGTGCACGCGCGATCGTCGAGCATGAGGCTCTTTCCGACAATGCCGGGAGATCCTCCGAGCCGATCCTTCCAGAACGGCTCGCTGAGGACGACGGTGCAGGACGCCTGGAGATCGGTGCGATCGAAACTGCGGCCGTGGATCGGCCTCACGCCCAGCATCGAGAAGAACCCGGCGCTCACGGGAATCGGCAGCACCCGCTCCGCCTTCCCCTGCCAGATCATCGTCTGGCCGGGCGTGGCCCAGGTGCAGGCCTCCACCTGCGCAAGGCTCCGGCTGCGCCGTTGCCACTCCTGCAGGTCGCGATAGCTCGTGAACACCGGCATATCGTTCGGGCGGGCGACGATGCGTGACCAGATGGCGACCAGCCGATCCGGTGACTCATAGGGCAGCGGACGCAGCAGCACCGCATCGACGATGCTGAACATGGCGGTATTCGCGCCGATGCCGAGCGCAAGGATCGCGACGGCGATGAGCGCATAGGCGGGCGAGCGGCCGAGGAGCCGCGCGGCGTAACGGAGGTCGTGCAGCAGATCGCCGAACACTCTTACGAGTCATTGTGTCCGATCTGCATTTCGCATCTCCACTGATGATGCGCGGAGTCGACAGCAAGGCTCGAGACGACGGACACTGGTGACGCGAACATCCCATGCGCGCTATGACCCTCCTCAGCGCGGGCAGCGGCACTGTCGAGCCGCTCGACGTCCCGGTGCCCGAGCCGGCTGCTCACCAGGTCCTGGTGCGTGTGCTCGCATGCGGTGTGTGCCGAACCGACCTTCACGTCGTCGACGGCGAGCTGCCCAAGACGCACATCCCCGTCGTTCCCGGACACGAGATCGTTGGCAGCGTCGAGATTGTCGGCTCGAGCGTCGAGACCGTCAGCGTCGGTAACCGTGTCGGGATCGGGTGGCTTGCTGAGGTCTGCGGGCAGTGCGACTACTGCACATCAGGGCGAGAGAACTTGTGTCGCCAGGCACGATTCACCGGACACGATGTCAACGGCGGCTACGCAGAGTTCGTCGTCGCCGACGCACGCTCCTGTTATCCGCTGCCGAAGACCTACGACGATCGGCACGCGGCGCCACTGCTCTGCGCTGGTGTGATCGGCTATCGAGCGCTCCGTTTGGCCGGCGAGAGCCGTCGTCTCGGAATCTACGGCTTCGGGGCTGCCGCGCACATCGTTGCCCAGGTGGCGCGACACCAGGGTCGCGACGTGTTTGCGTTCGTGCGCCCGCATGACGAGAAGGCGAGGCAGTTCGCACTCGAGACCGGGGCCACGTGGGCAGGATGGTCGAATCAGGCGCCGCCGGTGGAATTAGATGGCGCCTTGATTTTTGCTCCCGTCGGGGCGCTCGTTCCGGAGGCACTCTCGCGCATCGGTCCGGGTAGTCGCGTCATCTGTGCCGGCATCCACATGACCGACATCCCGTCGTTCGCGTATCGAGCGTTGTGGGAGGAGCGCAGCATTCACTCCGTCGCCAACCTGACGCGAGACGACGCGCGAGGCTTTCTTGGCCTGGCGGCCACGATGCCCATCCGCACGCACGTGCAGCCCTACGGCCTTGCCGAGGCCAACGCGGCGCTGACGTCGCTGCGCTCGGGGACGCTCACGGGCGCGGCGGTGCTCTGTCCGTAGACGCCTCAGCTGACGGTCGGGCCAAAGAAAACACCGAAGGTCATTGCCAGCGCCGTGACCAGTCCGGCGGCGGCGACGCAGACCATCACAGCGCGCAGCGTGCTCGTGTAGTCGAGGGCGTGTCGGACGCCGACGACCATCGCCGCCAGCATCCACAGCCAGGTGCCAACGAAGACAGGCAGGAACATGCCCGGCAGAACCGCGAAGACTTGCAGCAGTCCAGGCGCGGCGGCAAAGCCGATGGTGCGGAGCAGCTCGCCCAGCGTGGCGCTCGTCTGCGGCTCGGGAAAGACGCGCGTCCCAATCTGAAACATCAGCACGGCCCACGCGAACCAGATTACGAGCGCGAGCGCGGTCATGCGAACCATGGTGCCCATCTGGAACCCGACGATCCCGCCGGCACCGATTGCGGCCGCGACGCTTGCCAGGAGCACGGTGGCCATCGCCTGCCGCGTGGCGCGGATATCCGCCTCTACCCCCTCGTAGACCGCGCCGTCCAGCGTCGCCGCACCCATCAGCCGGTACAGGAAGACGCCGAGGTCTGCGCCACCGCCGCGTGAAGTCGTCGGCACGTCTGCCTCCAGTGCGACCGTAGCCGCGTGCAACGAGGAACGCAAGCCAATGCTGAGCTATGAAGCCGACGATGATGTTGCTTTGAACTCCGAGCCGTGACGGCGATAGTCTGTGTGCGCACCAGCGAAGGAGGGAACGTCGATGTCACTTCGGGTGCGCCGTTTCTCGGCGATTGCTTCAGTCCTGCTGCTCATCGAGGGCATTGCGCTGTCGGGTGACGTGCCGAAGAGCGCCGATCACCCGCTCCTCAAACGCTACGAGGGATCCACCATCGTTCGTTACTCCCAGAAGGCGTTCGACGAGTACATGCTGCCCGTCGGTCCGGTCGCCGGGCGCGGCAACAACGCGACATTTCCCAAGGCGCTGACGCTCGAGGGCCGCGTCACGCGCATCACCTATCTTGCACCCGAAGGCCGGTCGCCGCTCGAGGTGGTGCGCAACTACGAGATCGAGCTGAAGAAGGCCGGGTTCACCACGCTTTTCGCCGGCGCTCACGAGGCGCTTGGACAAGGGAACTTCGACACCGCCTTCGCCAGCGCCAGATACCGGGATCTCGAAATGCCGTCGTTCAGCGGCACGAACTTCAGCATGCTCGCCTCGAAGGACGACCGGTACCTCGCGGCGAAGCTGGCGCGGCCGGAAGGCGATGTGCACGTGGCGCTCTACGCAACGGCGATCGGCGCCGGTTGGGGCAAGTTCCTCTATTCCGATCCGCCGAACAAGAACAAGGCCGCAATCGATGGTCAGGTCATCGCGCAGCTCGACGTCGTCGAGGCCAAACCGATGGAGACCCACATGGTGACCGTCTCGGCCGGCGAGATGGCCTCGGGCCTCGCGAACACCGGCAGCGTGGCGCTCTATGGAATCCTGTTCGACTTCAACAGCGCGACGGTCAAGCCGGAGTCGATGCCGACGCTCGAGGAAATCGCAAAGCTGCTCAAGTCCGAGCCGAACCTGCGGCTCCTCGTTGTCGGCCACACGGACAATGTCGGGACGTTCGACTTCAACAAGGATCTGTCGCAGCGGCGCGCCGCGTCCGTGGTGCAGTCGCTGACGACGAAGTTCACGGTGGACCCGAAACGGCTGACACCGTTTGGCGTTTCCTTCGCCAGTCCCGTGGCGTCCAACAAGACCGAGGAGGGTCGAGCGAAGAACCGGCGCGTGCAGCTCGTCGAGAACCTGGCCTCGGCAGCCCCCCGCTGACACGTGCTGCGGATCGGGGCTCATATGTCGGTCGCCGGCGGCGTGTCGAAGGCGGTCGACCGCGCGGTGCTTCACGGGTGCGAAGCGCTGCAGATCTTCAGCAAGAACGCCAATCAGTGGCGTGGCGCGCCGCTCGATCGCGTCGAGGTCACACGCTTCCGCCGGCGGCTGGACGAAACGGGGATGACGCCGGCGCTGTCGCACGCCAGTTACCTGATCAACCTGGCGACCGCATCGTCACCGCTTCGCGACCAGTCGATCGCCGCGTTGATCGACGAGCTCGATCGGGCGCACGCCCTTGGTCTTGCTGGCGTCGTCATTCATCCAGGCACCTGCACATCCGGCACGGAGGAAGACGGCTTGCGCCTGATCGCGGAGAGTCTGCGCGCGGCGTTTCGTGCCCGCTCTCGACGGAAGACGATGGTGCTGCTCGAGCACACGGCCGGACAAGGCCGAGCCCTTGGCCACAGGTTCGAGCATCTCGCCACGATTCTGGAACGCCTCGACGGCTCGCCGCGGTTAGGCGTCTGTCTCGACACCTGTCACCTGGTGGCGTCCGGTTACGACATTGTGAGCGAAGAGGGCTACACGGACACGTTCCGCGCGTTCGAACGCGTGGTCGGTCTCGATCGCCTGCGCGCGTTCCACTTCAACGATTCGAAGCGGCCCTGCGGCAGCCGCGTCGATCGGCACGAGCACATCGGGCAAGGCTGCCTTGGCCTCGACCCGTTCCGCAGGCTGCTGCACGATCGGCGCTTCACCGATCTGCCCGCGTTGATCGAGACCGAGAAATCCGCCCGCAGCACGAGGCCCGATGTCATCGCCGCGGATCCGCTCGACGTGCGGAATCTGGAGACGTTGCGGGCGCTTCGAGGCGGATCGCCGAGTCCGCGCTAGGTCGAGCTGGGGACTGTCCCCAATGGCACAACTCTCGTGCCATTGGGGACAGTCCCCGGATAGCCTGCCATCGCGATCAACCATTCGATCCCCGGCCTGGTGTTCAAGCTCAAGCTGTTCGGCGCGAGCAGCCTGGGATTCGGCGCAGCGCAGCTTGTCGGCACCGCCTACATGCTCGTGGCAGTGGCTTTGACCATCCTGCTTGCCCGCCGCGCGGTTCGCGAAGAACAGGCGCCGCTCGTCTGGATGGCGATTCTCATCTTCGCAACCCTGCGCAGCCCGTTCCTGCCTCAGTCGTACGCCCCGTTCCCGGCGATCTGGCTGCTGACGCTGCTGTTCGCGGCAGAACCAGGAAGATGGACGCTGTCGTCCTTTCTGGCCGCGTACCTCGTGCTCAATATCTTCCTGCCGACCGACTCGGGGGTCGATCCGCGACTCGTTGCCGTCGTGACCACGATTCCCCAGGTGTTCACGCTCGCACTCGCCGTCGGCGTGGTCCGCCTCACCGCTCACAGGCCGGCAAACGGTACGGCGCGCGTCCTCGTTCGCCCTCCAGACCTGGCCTCGAACCGCCCGGCTTGACGCGTCTCCATAATTGGAGCTAGATTTGTACATAAATGGAGCGCGCCAGAACGGCTGTTTTTCGCGAGGCCAGCGCCGGTTTCGCCGTCGCGGCGGCGCCGGACCTTTCCCGCAGCGATGTTCAGGAGCGGCTGAGCGGCGCCGCGATCCCTGCCTTTTTCAAGGTGATGGCCGCGTGGCAGGTGCGCGATGACGTCGCGCGGCAGCTGCTCGGCGGAGTTTCAAACGGCGTCTACTATCAGTGGAAGCGCGGCAGCGGCAAGACACTCGATCAGGACAAGCTCACGCGGATCTCCCTGCTCGTGGGCATCTTCAAGGCTCTGAACATTCTGTATAGCCGCAAGCTGGCGGATCGCTGGATCGGCCTTCCCAATGCGAATGCGATGTTCGAAGGCCAACCGCCACTCGCCTACATGGTCAGGGGCGGCATTCCAGCGATGATGCGCGTGCGACAGCTGCTCGACGCACGCCGGGGCGGTGCGTGACGCCAAAGGTCACGCACATCCGGCGCGATGAGACCCACCGGCTGATACCCACCCGTTACAGCGACGAGAGCGTGCTCGCCCGGCTGGCCGAGCCCGATGAGCCGCTCGACGCGCTGTTCGAGATCGAAGCCGCCACGAACGACCGCCTGGCGGGCGAGGCCAACCTGCTCCCAGGCATCAGCGTCCACGAGCTGCTCTTCGGCGTCAGCTACGCGCACATCGTCAATGCGGCATTTACGCATGCGCATCCGGCCGGAAGCCGCTTCAATGGGCCCGATCGTGGTGCCTGGTACGCCGCGTACGACATCGACACGGCTCGCGCCGAAGTGACGTTCCACAAAACGCAGGAGCTTGCAGAGGTCAACTGGAGCGAGCCAGAGACGTTCACGTTTGACGATTTTTTCGCGGACTTTCGCGCCGACTTCCATGACCTTCGGCACGATGCGACCTTTGCAGATTGTTTGAATCCGACCGACTACGCTCGCTCCCAGGCGCTGGCTGCCACGCTGCTGGCTGAGGGATCGTCCGGCATCGTGTATCCGAGCGTTCGCCGGAAACGCGGTACCTGCATCGTCTGCTTCCGGCCGGCGCTGGTCATGAACGTCAGACGCGGCCGTCCGGTCACACTCAGGATTCACGGCTAAATGTAGGCCCGGAAGGTCACCGGAAATTTTCGATCAGCATCAAATCCCCACCGGTACGCAGCAGCCCTGCGAACAGGATCGTCTTTCGATCGGGCGAGACGGCCAGGGGATGCCCCAACGGATCCGGCGGAAAATGCTCGAGCGTGCCAAGCAGCCGGTCGCGCCCGCTGACCAGGTCGATCGAATGGAGCGACGGGGTCGTGCCCGGCTCGCACCCTGCATAGAAGATCGTCGTTCCCACCGGAATGAAGGACGCATGCCTCACACACTCGATGAGGCGCCGCGGTGGACCGGCACCTTTGAGCGGCATCACCATGAGCGGCGAGTCGCCGTATTTCAGCTGATACAGCAGACTCGCTCCGTCAGCGGTCTCATATGCGAGATACCCGGTGCCGGTTCGGGTAAGTTGCTCCGCCGGTCCGCCGGTTGCGGGCGCGCGCCAGATGTCCCGGCCGCCCTCACGCGCCTCCGAAAAGTAGATCCATTTCCCGTCGCGAGACCATGTCGGCACGGTTTGATCGCCCGTCGGCTTCGTGATCCGCCGTGGCGTGCCCCCTTCTGCGGGAATGGTCCAGACATGGACGTGGCCATCCGGATCGTGTGCATCGAACGCGATCGTGCGGCCATCCGGCGACCAGTTGGGCGATCCCTGCCATCCCCATCGATGGGAGGTGAGCTGGCGAGGTTCGGATCCATCAGCTCCGGCCACCCAGATCGCGATACTGCCGGACCGCCCGGAAGTAAACGCAATGCGGCGGCCGTCCGGCGAAAAATGCGGATCGCCTTCGAAGGATGAGGACGCCGCGACCCGTTCGAGCGGCTTCCCGGGCGCGACGCGATAGAGATGGGAATCCCAGTCGTATCTCGAGAACACCAGGCGGTTTCGCGAGGTCGCCGTCGCCGGATGCTCCGCATGGCCACCTGCCAGTTCGACAGTTTCCGGTTCCCGCGTCCCATCAACCCAAAGCCGCCGCAGGTTGACGGAACTCGAGCCTTCTCCGACGAACAGGATCGATTTGCCATCGCGGCTCCACGCCATTCCGGCGGGGTCAACGGGCTGCGATGTCAACGTCCGCGCCGCACCCGCCGGAGCAAAACTCGGGTCGACGTCGACACTGGCCACTACGCACCTGCCCGGACTCAGCAATGTAGAATCGAGGCCGCGCGTGTCGCAGGAGGCGTAGGCCATGCGACGGCCGTCCGGGGAAAACACTGGCGAGAAATGAAACGTGGGAGGCTTCGGCCGCGTGATCGCACGCGCCGGGCCGCCCTCGATCGGGATGAGATAGAGGCCTGCCGGATCGCCCGCGGCAGCGAGGGGATCGCGGCCTGCGACAACATAACGCCCGTCCGGCGACCACGTGATGTGCACGGTAATGAGCGAGCTCGGATGGGTTGCGCCGACCGGAAAGTCGCTCACCTGCTGATCGGGCCCACCCAAGGCGGAAATGACATGAATACGAGCGCCGTGTCCGACCCGACGGAGGAAGGCAATGCGTCGCCCGTCAGGCGACCAGCTCGGCGCGTAGTCCTCGGCCGGATCGGTCGTGAGACGCCGGACGGCGGTGGAGCCCACCAATGTGACGTAGATGTCGGTGTTGTCGAACTTCTCGCCCGACCAGGCGAAGGCGACCTGCTCGCCGTCCGGAGCGAAGGCGGGCCATGCCTCTTTCCCGGCCAACCTCGTGAGCGGCACGACCCTCAGCGGCAGTTCCTTGCCGGGGGAGTTCGGCGCAGCAGCCACGTTGCCGCCACCACCACGAGCACGAGGCTCAGGGCGATTGCCGTCCAACCTGCAATCCAAGCACGTGACCGACCTCCAGGCAGCGCTGCCTCGAGAACAGCCATTGACGCGGGATCCTCAGTCCGCGCATCCACCGGCGCACCGTCCACAGGCGCAATGAAGCGGTAGCCGCGCCGGGGCACCGTTTGAATGAAGCGGGGCGAGTCGGCCGAATCACCCAACGTCTCGCGCAGGCGGTTGATGACCGCGTTCAGGCCGTGCTCGAAGTCGACGAACGTGCCGTTCGGCCAGAGTCGCTGGCGCAAGTGCTCGCGAGTAACCAGCTCTCCCGGACTCTCCAGCAGCTCGAGCAGCACTTTCAGCGACTGGTCCTGCAACCCGACGAGCACGCCCGCCTTGCGCAGCTCTCCCGACTGCGGATCGAATTCGAAGAGGCTGAATCGAAGCGGCCGGCGCGCTGGCGGGGGAATTTCTGTCATCGCCACACCCGTTCAGCAAGGCACCTTGGAGGCGGCGCCATCCTAGCACGCGCGCTCCAACGGTTGTGAGTTGTCTCGGTAACTACTTCTCTGCAGGCGAGTTAGCCGACGAGACTCGTACGTGGCAGTTACGACTCGCAGGTTGGCGGCCCACAGTCGCTGTACCGCGCAGCGGTGGTCCCCGACGATGTCACTTGGCCCAGCCGGCCCGCTCGATGATAATTCAGCGCGTTTCCTAGCCATGCGGACATACCGGCTCGCCGGCCCGCTATTCGGGGCGTTTCTCGCTGTTTCCGATCTCGCGTCGAGTCAGAGCTTCAACGGCGGAATCTCGGGCGTCGTGAGGGACAGTTCGCGAGCTGTCGTGACCGACGTCGTGGTGACGCTGCGCGATGTCGCCACTGATCACGCTGTCGGGATGACACGTTCGGGCTCGGAGGGCGAATACGCCTTCCGCAATCTCGCTCCCGCCAAGTACGAAATTCATGCGACCAAGCCCGGCTTTCGGCACGTAACCCATCCTGATATCGAAGTCACGCTCGGTTCAGTGCGGCGTGTCGAGATCACGCTGCCGATTGGCGCGCAGGAACAACACATCGAGGTCGTCGGCGGCTCGTCGGTGCTCAGGTACCAGCGCTACCCAGGAACACGGCATCACGCCTGAGACCCTCCAACAGCTCCCCCTCGCCATGGCCAGCGGTCCACGCGCGGCGGCGGCTTTTGCCACGCTGATGCCGGGCGTTGCGACGGCTGGAGGATCCGACCCGCTCAATGCCCGGATCAACGGTGGCCTGCAATCCGGCGATGAGGCCACCATCGATGGCGTCAGCATGCAGCAGGGATTCATGAGCCAGGGCGGCATGATTTCGATCTACTTCGATTTCCCGATGTCGCCGGACATGGTCAGCGAGGTCAAGGTACTCACCTCGAACTACGCGCCCGAATTCGGCGCGTCGACCTCCGGGCAAATCATGGCGGTGACAAAGTCCGGCGGCAGCTCGTTCCACGGTGCAGCCTTCGAGTACCACCGCGATAATTCGCTCAGCGCCACACAGTGGGGAATTTCGGAGAAGCCGACATTCAAACGGGATAACTTCGGCGCCAATGTCGGCGGACCAGCCAAGGTGCCCGGGTTGTGGAACGATCGATGGAAGAGCTATTTCTTCTTCAATGTCGAGGGCTACCGGCAGCAAGGGGGATCGAACCTTCCCACCATTTCTATTCCCTCCATGCAGGAACGAGGAGGTGACTTCCGGGATTGGCGGGACGCCGCAGGGAACCTAATTCCGATCTACGACCCGCTCACCCTTCGATCGGACGGCCACGGCGGGTTCATCAAGGACCAGTTCATGGGGTGCGATGGCAAAACGCCAAATGTCATCTGTCCGTCGCGCATCAACCCGATCGTTTCCGCCTGGCTCAGCGCGTTGCCTGTGCCGACAAGCGATGGGCTATTGAACAACTATCAACCATCACAGGCGGTGCCCGACACGATTCTGGCGGACTCCAACTACTACATGGGGCGCTACGATCTCCAGCTCGGCGCCAATGATCACTTCTTTGTGAGCGTGTGGCACCAGCGGTCGCCGGCGAAGTTTTCCTCGGTCCTTCCGAAGTCCCTCGCCAATGAATCTTTTACTGACCCGCAGAACTCATGGGTGAGCCGCTTCAATTACGACAAGACCATTCGCCCCACGCTGCTGAACCACACGTCCATCGGTTACCTGAATCGGAATGAGGGCTACGGGTGCGTCAACCAGGATTTCGCCGACGATTTTCCGCAGATCGCCGGGGTGGCCAGTCACAACGTGCCACCGTACATTTCGTTCAATGACCGGGCATTTAGCGCCTTCGGCTGTCCTGGGGGTCCCTCGCACGAGAGCATTACCACCCGACCGACTTTCATCATCAACGACATCGTGACGTGGACCATGGGCGCGCACACGATGAAGCTGGGGATGGAGTACCGGAAAATCATGGGCAACCTCCACGGCGCGAACAATGAAGCGGGGAGCTTTGACTTTCAGCCCGGCGCCACCGGGTTGCTCGGTGTGAATAGCGGCAGTCCCATTGCCAGCTTCTTACTCGGCGCCGTTGACAATGCCAACGCGACGTTCCGGGCAGTCAATTCGTCCTATCCGCGCCAACACGCCTGGATGGTCCATGCGGGCGACACGTGGCGCGTCAACGACAAGCTGACGGTCGATTACGGTTTCCGGTGGGACTACTTCTCTCCGTCGTCGGAAAAGTACGATCGCTTCTCTTTTTTCGACCAACACGGCGAGAACCTAGGGGCCGGCGGCCGTCCGGGTCGGCTCGCATTTGCCGGAGACAGCTTTGGAGAGGCGAGCTTTCGCGCCCGCTACCCGGAGAAGAACTGGTACGGCGGGTATGCGCCGCGCCTGGGCGTCGTTTACTCGTGGAATGACAGGACCGTTGTGCGCGCCGGCTGGGGCATCTTCTATACACAGGCCTTTTATCCGGGCTGGGGCGGAGGCATCACGCAGGACGGCTTTTCGACCAGCCCTTCGTTCGCGAGCGGGCTCGGCGGAATTCAGCCGGCTTTCTTCCTGGAGGAAGGTTTTCCCCAGGATTTTGAGGCCCCACCTATCATCCGCTCGGACTACAAAAATGGGCAAACGATTCTCTATCGGCCGGCTGACGCCAACCGGCGGTCGTATTCCCAGCAGTGGAACATTACGGTCGATCGCCAGCTCGGTCACAATCTCGCATTGAGCATTGCGTATGTGGGCAGCGCGGGCCGCCGGCTGCCATCGAGCATCGATCCGATCAACGGAGTCGATCTCCGCTATCTGTCGATGGGGTCCGCGCTCAACGACGAGTATCAGCCGGGGATGACGAGCCTTCATGGGGTGCCCCTGCCGTACGCAGGGTGGGTCGAGCAAATGACGGGGTGCTCGCCGTCGGTCGCCCAGGCTCTACGGCCATTTCCACAGGTCCTGCGACAATTTGCAGGGTTTGAATGAGAACCACGGGGAATCGCGCTACAACTCTTTGCAGGTCAAGCTCGAGAAGCGCTTCGCCAATGGATTCTACGGATTGGTGTCCTACACGCTGTCAAAAACGATTTCGAGCGGCTCGGACGACACTCAGCGTGAGGCGCTGACGTGGAACGGTGCGCAAGGTGTCATCTCGCCGTTCGAGCGCGAGCGCAACGAGGCGATTGCCGTCACCGACACGCCGCACGTCCTCTCGGCGGCTTTCGTGTACGAACTGCCCTTCGGCAGCGGCAAGAGATTCCTCAACGCCGGCGGCGTGAAGAACGCGCTTCTGGGTGGCTGGCAGATCAGCACGATTTTCCGGTACTCCTCGGGTCTGCCGCTCTTCTTCCGCGTGGGAGGCACAGCGTGCAACGTGCCCGGACCATTCCGGGCCGGCTGCATTCCCGCCATCATCAACCCGGCCGCCGTCTTCGCACAGGAGAAGGGGTCGTTCGACCCGGCCAGGGGACCGCTGTTGGATGTCACGGCGTTCGAACCGGTGAGCGCGTTCAACTTCTACAGAGGCCGGGGCAACCGTATAGAGGAGAGCGTCCGCGGCTTCGGTTACCACAACCAGGATCTTGCATTCGTCAAGAACACGAGGATGCCTGGCGGCACGAACCTGCAGCTCCGGGTGGAGGTCTTCAACTTCTGGAACTGGCACATGTTCACGTATGGAGCGTGGGGAAACGCGGCTGTCAACACCGATCTCTCGAGTCCAGATTTCGGCACCTGGAACGGAACCGTGTCAGACCCACGCAGTATCCAGCTTGCGGCGCGCGTCGAGTTCTGAACGGAAACGACGCCGCGAAAGGACGAATGAGTTGTCGAAGGGCGTCGCGAGCGACCAGATCGCCCGGCCGCTCGAGCAGTTCAGTGAGCACATTCAGTGATTGGTCCTGCAGGCCGACGAGCACGCCCGCCTTGCGCAGTTCACCCGAATGCAGATCCAGTTCGAAGCTGCCGAATCGGAGCGGCCGGCGCACCGTCGCGGGGACTTCTGCCATCGCCACACCCTGTCAGGACCTGCGCTCTTGGGCGGTTCAATAGTTTTCCACGAGCACGATGTCGCTGCCGCGGTTGTCCTCCTGGGTATACAGGAGCCATTTGCCATCTGGAGAAACGGCAATGCCGGGCTCATCCAGGGCAGGACGTCCCGCCAGCACCGCCACCTGCGAAACCCGGCCCGGATCGAAATTCCAGAATTGGAGGGTGGGCGGCGGAAAAAACTCCGAGTCGACGAAGTAGATGCCCGTATTCACCAGCGCCCAATAGCCCCATAAGCGAGCGCGGGGAAAATCGAGGACTGCCGTTTCCTCGCCGCCGATCACCGCGACTCTCCATAGACCGCCGACGTCGACGCCTTTCGAGTAGTACACGAACTTGCCGTCGGGCGACTCGAATGCTGCGAATCCCCCTTGTTTCGTGATCTGGACCGCGCGTCCGCCGTCGGCTGGCGCTTTCCAGACCTCGAGACGCCCCGTGCGGTTCGATGCGAAGTAGATCCACTGTCCATCTGTCGACCAGCTCGCCACCGCCTCGATGAATGGCTCGGTGGTGACTTTGCGTGGGCGACCGCCTTCGACATTGATGACGTGAATATCCGCGTGCCCTCCCGCAAGAACCTCGAATGCGAGTCGGCGGCCATCGGGCGACCACCGAGGAGTTCCTACGAGGGGGCCGCCGAAGGAGGTCAACTGCACAAGGTTCGATCCCACAGCGTCACACACCCAGATCTCGAAGCTTCCTGTCCGGTCCGAGTGGAACGCGATCCGGCCGCCGTCCGGTGAAAACTGAGGGCCACCCTCCTGTCGCGTAGAGGCAATCAGCTGAGAGGGTGGCGGCGCGGTTCGCGTCGGCGACGGCACAGCGATCTTCCAAATGTTGGTGTCCAGGTGGCGCTGCTCGTAAGCCAGTCGGTCGCCCGGGGGTGAAACGGCAGGATTCGCTGCGTTGTCACCGCCCATCGCGAGCCGCGCTGGCGTCCCGCCTGAAGCCGACACTCTCCAGAGGCTGCTATTGCTTCCAAGGGCGCCTCCGCTGGACGAGAAAATCAGCTCTCGTCCGGTGGGGGTCCAGGCGAGACGCTCCAACCAGTAATACTGTTCCACCGTCACACGCCTCGGGTCGCCACCTGCGGTCGGGACCACGTAAATACCACCAGCCGGGCTCATTCGATTGAATGCAATCGTGCGACCGTCCGGGGAAAAGGCGGGAGCAAAATCACCGTGAGCGCCCGGAGGCGGAGACGTCAGCTTCCGCTTTTTCAAAGTCTCGAGCGAGAGGATGAAGATGCTCCAGGTGATCTCGGACTCGTCTGTGTCAGCGATCGCCAGGAACTGCCCATCTGGAGACCAACTCGCCCCGCTCGCGCAAATACCCAGCGAAGTCGACCGCCAGTGGATCTGTCGCTCGGGACCGCCGAGGGCGGGAACGACGAAGAGTCCGCCTCCATCGACGGAGCAGCGGAGGAACGCAATTTAGCGCCCGTCCAACGACCACGCTGGGTGCCGGTCCGCTGCGGGATTCGTCGTCAATCGTAGAGGAACTTCCGTCCCGATGACCTTGACGTAAATATCTTCGTTGTCTCGCTTTTCACCGTCCCACGCAAAGGCGATCTGACCGCCGTCGGGCGAGAAGCTTGGGTACCGTTCATTGCCAGGGAGGCTCGTGAGCGGGACGGTTCGCATCGAGCCGCGAGGCGATGACCGGAGCCAGGAGAGGAGTGCAACGGCCGCAAGAGCCAGGACGATCCAGCCGCGCCGACAACCATCCACTTGCGCGACTCGAGGGACCTGGTCGGCGGTTCGGGCACCGTCTGCCGGTGCCTCGACGCCGTCGTCGACAGGCGCAATGAACCGGTAGCCGCGCCGGGGAACGGTCTGAATGAAGCGGGGCGACTCTGCCGAATCGCCAAGCGTTTCCCGCAGCCGGTTGATGACCGCGTTCAGGCCGTGCTCGAAGTCGACGAACGTGCCGTTCGGCCAGAGTCGCTGGCGCAGTTCATCGCGAGTGACCAGATCGCCGGGCCGCTCGAGCAACAGTCGTCAGGACTTTCAGTGACTGCTCCTGCAGGCCGACGAGCACACCTGCCTTTCGCAGCTCGCCCGACGCACATCCAGTTCGAACGTGCCGAATCGGAAAGAGCCGCGCGCTGGTGCCTGGAAGCTTCTGCCATCGCTTTCAGATCAGCGGAAATCTTCGATCAGCATCACGTCGCCGCTGTGTCCGACGACGCCTTTGAAAAGAATGGTGCTGCCGTCAGGCGACACCGCGAGGTTCACATGTGACCCCCGCGGAGGAAAATCCTCGAGTCGCCCAAGGAGACGGTCCTTTCCGCTGACGGGATCGATGGCGCGAAGGGGTGGCCTTGCGCTCGGATCGCATGGCGACGTAGACCACTGTGTTCCCTGCTGGAGCGAACGCCGAAGATCTGACGCAGTCGACGAGCTGTCGGTGCTCGGCGTCGCCGGTGAGCGACAGCAACAATAACGCTGAGTCGCCGTTAACCGGCTGGTAGAGGAGACTGGTGCCGCCGTCGAATTCATAGGCGACGAAGCCACTCCCCGTCCGCGTCACCTGTTGCGGTTGCCCTCCCCGTGAGGGCACCCGCCAGATATCTCGCGTCGCTCCGAGATCGTGGGCGAAATAGATCCACTTGCCGTCGCCGGACCACCTTGGCACCGAGTGGTTGCCGGGCCCGCTTGTGATCTGTCGCGGGGTGCCGCCATCGGCGTCGATGATCCAGATGCGAACCTGTGCGCCAGCGCCGCCGCTGTCGAACGCGATCGAGCGTCCATCCGGCGACCATGAAGGCGAGCCTGGCCATTGGCGCGCGTCGTGGGTGAGCTGGCGGGCGTTCGACCCGTCGGCCGCCGCGACCCAGATCTGAACGTGGCCGGAGCGCCCTGAACCAAACGCAATGCGCCGGCCATCCGGGGAAAAGTGCGGGTCGGTTTCAAACGACGAGGACGGCGCGACCGCCTCGACAGGACGGCCGGCGTCGAAGCGATAGAGATGCGAGTCCCACGTGGCTCGTGAGAACGCCAGTCGGTCGCGCGTCGCGGCCGTCGCCGGGTACTCCACCGATTCGCCTGCGATCTCAATCCGCTCAGGTGCACGAGGGGTGTCGACCCAAAGCCGCCAGAGACGCACAGGTCCGGGAGCTCCCATCGCAAACACGATTGACCTGCCATCGCGGCTCCATGTCAGGCCCGCAGGTTCAATCGGCTGCGTAGTCAGGGTTCGCGGTGCGGTGGTGGGCAGACCTGCGTTGTCGACATCCGTCATGCGGATGGCACACCGGTCGGGCAGTAGCAACGGCAGGAACACACCAATCGAACCGCACGCCAGGTACGCCAGGCGGCGACCGTCGGCCGAGAAAACCGGAGCAAGATCGAACGAAGGAGGCGCTGGCCGCGTGATCGCGCGAGGTTCTCCAGCCTCCACGGGGATCAGATAAAGGCCTGGGACGACGCCGTCGGAGAACCGCGGATCGCGGCCTGCAACGACGTGGCGTCCGTCAGGCGACCACGCGATCTGCGCACCGAGATCGCCTTGCAACCCCGTGATACCGACCGGGAAGTCACTCAGCTTCGAATCAGGACCCCCGAGCGCTGATGCGAGGTGAATGCGAGCCGAATTGCCAAATTTGCGAAGGAACGCAATGCGCCGGCCGTCAGGTGACCAGCTGGGGGCGAAGTCGTCTGCGGGATCCGTCGTCAGCCGCCGAACGTTCGTCGACCCCGCCAGCGTGACGTAGATATCGGTGTTGTCGAACCTCTCGCCGGACCAGACGAACGCGACCTGCTCGCCATCCGGCGCGAACGCCGGCCCACTTTCCCTGCCCGCCAGTCTCGTGATCGCCACGACGCTCGGCGATGGGCCCTCGACCGAGGGGGCTCGGCGCAGGAGAGCAATGGCAATGGCCGCGACAACCAGGGCGATGCCGATGGCGCCGACCACCATCCACATACGCGTGCGCGTTTCATGGACTCTGGTCGGTGGTGGTGGCACCACTGCCGGTGCCTGAACCGCACCTTCGACCGGCGCGATGAAGCGGTAGCCGCGCCGGGGAACGGTCTGAATGAAGCGCGGCGACTCTGCCGAATCGCCCAGCGTTTCGCGCAGGCGGTTGATGACGGCGTTCAGGCCGTGCTCGAAATCGACGAATGTGCCGTTCGGCCAGAGGCGCTGGCGAAGCTGCTCGCGAGTGACCAGTTCTCCCCGCCGTTCCAGCAGCTCGACCAGCACTTTCAGTGACTGATCCTGCAGGCCCACGACGACGCCGGCCTTCCGCAGCTCACCTGATTCCAGATCGAGTTCGAAGCTGCCGAATCGCAGCGGCCGTCGTGCTGGCGCCCGGATTTCAGCCATCGCCACACCCGTACAGAGGGCTCCCAGAAGCGGCGCCATCCTAGCACGCGCGTTCGGAGGCTGTGAGTTACCCAGCTAACTGGTTGTCAACAGAGCACTTGGCGTGCGAGGTTCGTACGAGGCACATATGAGCCGCAAGTCATTGAGGTAGCCGCCCCAAACGCCCAGCGTCCACGCACATCCGCCAACCCGGAGGTGCGCGCATGCTGCCTGGTTCTTCGGTTCGACGCGTTCTCGGGACGCTTGTGCTTGCCGGAGCTTTCCTTGGATTCCTGCCACCAGGGGCGAGCGCCAACTCCTACAGTGAAGCCGTCGATCGCTCGTTACGGATGCTCCCGCGGCAGCCGAAGAAGATCCTGATTGTCGAGCGTCCGACAGCGCCAGACCAGCACGCCGGCAAGCCTCGCGCCGAGGCCTTCATCAACCGCGGGGAGCCGACCGTCTATCTCGTCAGGCAGGGCGCCACCCTTCAGGGGGCGTTGAAGGGTCCGGGGATCTTCGACTTCGCGCTGGCCGCCATCATCTGGCACGAGATGGCGCACATCGACGGCGCCGACGAACCGGCGGCGCAGCGGGCCGAAGAACAATTGTGGAAGGAGTTCATCCTCGCGCGTCGCGTGGACAGCCGTCTCGGGATGCGATACCTGGCCCTGCTGCAGGATCGACGCTAGGCTTAGCGCCGACGCCGAGGGCGCAGGCGAGGCTCTGCCTGTCGGTGCGGCGAGGTGCGGCAGAGTGCGCAGGGTGCGGCAAGGTGCTGGGGTGCGCTTCGGAGCCTGCCGTGCACTGACGCACCATGCACCCTGCCGCACGTCGCATCTCTCCGCACCCCGCCGCACCGCCGTGTTCAAGGCGTGTTGCTCGTTCGGTTCGAAGCGCGCTCATAGGTGAGATTGAAGCGGTGCGGCAATGCGGCAAGTGCGCAGGGTGCGGCAAGGTGCTGGGGTGCGCTTCGGAGCCTGCCGTGCACTGACGCACCATGCACCCTGCCGCACGTCGCACCGCACGCTCCGCCGCACCGCCGTGTTCAAGGCGCGGCCGGCGGGAATCATTGCGGCGACGAACGACAAGCTCTGAACGGTAGAGGCGCTGTCTGTCGGTGCGGCAGAGTGCGCAAGGGTGCGGCAAGGTGCTGGGGTGCGCTTCGGAGCCTGCCGTGCACTGACGCACCATGCACCCTGCCGCACGTCGCACCCCTCCGCACCCCGCCGCACCGCCGTGTTCAAGGCGTGTTGCTTTATTCGGTCCTCAGCGCGCTCATTGGCGAAATCGAGGCCGCACGGCCAGCCGGAATCAACGCCGCCATCAGCGCACAGAGCGCGAGCGACCCGGCGGCGATGGTCAGGGCGAGCGGATCCCAGAACTCCACGCCGTACAGCTGCGCGGCGATGAGACGCCCCGCACCGATGGCGAGCGGGACGCCGAGCACGAGGCCGGCGATCACGCGCTTGAAAGCGCCACGCAACACGAGACCGATCACGTTGCCGCGATCGGCGCCGAGCGCCATGCGCAGGCCAATCTCGTTCGTCCGCTGCGCAACGGTGTACGCGGTGACGCCATACAAACCAACCGCCGCCAGGAGCAGCGCGATCACGCCGAACATGCCCGCGAGGCTGGCGACGGCGCGCTCCTGATCGAACGACAGCGCCACCTGCTGCCTCATCGTACGCACGCTGGTGATGGTGAGGTCGGGATCCACTTCCGATAGCGCTCGGGTCAACAACGGCTCGAGCGTCCCGGGCGGCGAATCGGTGACGAGCATCATGCCGCCGATGAAATGCGACATCAACTCGATCCGCGCCATCAGCTCGTTGGGATAATTCACGTTCTGCGCCAGCGGCACGTAGAACATCGGCCGCGCCGGCCGATTCAGCGCGAAGCCCGCGAACTTCGCGTCGCGCACGATGCCGATGATCCGGAAGGTGCCGGCGTTCTCGGGCAGGTCGAGGCCGAACCGCCGATCGAGCGGATCTTCGTCGGCTCTTGAAGAACCGCTTCACGAACGCCTCGTTGACGATCGCCACGGGCGCGGTGTCCTCGTTGTCGGCCTCGGTGAACATGCGGCCGCGCACCAGCGTGACGCCCAGGTTCTGGAGGTAGTTCGCGCTCACGCGATCCCACGACGCGCCCGCCTCTTCGTCCATCTTGGGCTCGGGATGTCCTTCGACCAGAATCAGCTCGCCCCAATTGTCGGTGAGCGGGTTGTAGAGCGCCAGCCCGGCGCCGCGGACGCCCGGCAACCGATTGAGGCGCTCCTCGAGGCGCCGATACAAGGCCGCCAGCTGCGGCTGTGTATACGTGGCGGGCGGACGGTTCAACGAGACTGCGACGCGACCGTCAATCCGATAGCCGAAGTCCTGCTGCTCCAGTTTGTTCAGACTGCGCGCCAGCATCGTCGCGCCGGCGACCAGCACCACCGAGAGGGTGGCCTGCACGACCAGCAGCGCCTTGCGGGTGAACGACGATCGGTCGGCTGTTGATCGACCGGCGCCGCGGAGCGCTTCGACGGGATCGGTCCGCGTGGCGAACCAGGCGGGAGCCGCGCCGAAGATGATGCCGGTCAGCAGCGACACGCCGAAGGCAAACGCGAGCACCATCAGCGATGGTGTGGTGTCGACTGGCAGGAAGCGCGCGTTGCTGAACGCAAGCGACAGCAGCAGTTGTGCCGCAGCACTGGCGACGACCAGGCCCGCAAGGCCGCCCGCGATGGCGAGCACGATGCTCTCCGCGAGCGCCTGCCATATGATCTGCCGCGCCGATGCCCCCACCGCCAGCCGCACGGCAGTCTGTCCCCTCCGCGCGACGCCGCGTGCGAGCAGCAGGTTCGCAACGTTTGCGCACGCGATGAGCAATACCAGCGCGCAGACCGCCAGCAGGATCTGAAGGCTGCGCCCGTACTCCTCCTTCATCTCCGCCACGCCGGCCCCGGCCGGCACGACGTTGAGCACCTGCTGCGGCAGCATGCGAATCACGTCGGGCATCCAGTTGGCCGGGTAGCCGGACTCGTATTGCATCCAGTGCCGCAGCACGCCGTTAAGCCGCGGCGACATGCCGTCGGTCGTCGCGCCCGGCTTGAGCCGTCCGATGACGCGCAGCCACGCCGAGACCGGTTGCCGCAGCAGCGAACTGTCGCCGTTGATCAGCGGCTCCTGCTGCAGCGGCAGCCAGAGCTCCGGTGGATCGCCGCGCAGCGTGTCGCCGAAGAATCCCGGCGGACCGATCCCGATGACCGTGAACGGATGTCCATTGATCACGAGCGTCGATCCTACGAGCGAGGGGTCGGAGGCATACCCACTCTGCCAGGCGTGATGGCTCAGCACAGCGACAGGCGGCGACGACGGCTTGTCGTCGGAAGGCGTGAACACGCGCCCGCCGAACGCCCGCACTCCGAGCGTCGAGAAGTAGCTGCCGGTGACGTACTCGGACCGGAGCGGTCTGGCGGCCTTCTCGACTCCCGCGCGACGAGCGCTCAGTCGCGCCGAACCAGCCTGGAACGCGGTGATCTCTTCGAACTCGGGCGCCGCCGCTTTCAGCCGCTCGTAGAGGGGATACGAAAACATCCCCCAACGATCCTGCGGGCCACCCTGGACACAGCAGTTGTCGCCCTCGCCAATGCGATAGAGCCGCGAGGGATCGGAGACCGGCAGCGACCGCAGCATCACTGCGTGGATGAGCGTAAAGATGGCGGTAGTGCCGCCAATGCCCAGCGCGAGCGTTATCACGGCCGCGGCCGTGAAGACAGGCGCCTGGCGGAGCTGGCGCAGCGTGTAGCGGACGGTGCGAATCAGGTCGCGCATAGGAGATTACCCAAGTGACTACGACCGCGCGAGACGTCAAGTTCCGAAGCGCGAGCGCCGCGTCGCGCTTCGTGCCCTCCATGTGTAGGGCGGACCTTTAGGTCCGCCACACGGCGGGGCTGAAGCCCCGCCCCACATGTGGGCCTACTCCCGCTCGTACGACAGCAACGCGCCGCCGCAGACAGCGAGCGCGACGCCGAGCCACTCACGCAGCGACAGCCGCTCGGCGAGGAAGACGAACGCGAGGACGACCGTGACCACCGGGTAGAGCGCGGTGAGCGGCACGGCAACCGACGCTTTCGCGCCGTGTTCCAGCGATCGGAACAACAGCCACGTGCCGAGGCCGTTCACGCTGCCCGCCACGACTCCGAGCAACCAGGCATCGGCCGCAGCCGCCCAGCTTCCGCTGCGCCACAGCACCACCGGAAGCATGACGATGTAGCCTGCGGTAACCCAGAGGAGCAGCGCGTCGGCACCGAGGCGGTTGCTCCCCAGCTTCTGCAGGATCCCGACGATCCCCCACAACACCATCGCTGCGATCGCGGGCAGGATCCAGCTATCCATGGTCAGGCGAAGAGCAGCATCGCCGCGAGCGCGAGGCAGACGCCGACCAATTGCACCGCGTTGAGGCGCTCGCGCAGGAACAGCGTCGAACCGGCGACGGTGACGATCGGAAAGAGCGCTGTGACCGGGCCGACGATCGATGCTCTGCCTCGCTCCATCGCCGCGTAAAAGGCCAGCATCCCCAGCGTCGCGAGCACGCCGTTGAGCACACCATACGCGATGCCCAGGCGATCGGCTTTCAGCGCCGGACCGCGTCGGGCAATCACCAGCACCATCAGCGGCATCATGCCGGCGACGAAGAGCGCCTGCAGCTGGAAGGGATCGAGGCGGCCGCTGCCAAGCTTGACGAGGAACGCCCACAGTCCCCACCAGAAGGTGGACATCAAGGCGAGCCACAGCCATTTCGGTACATGCATCTCGTAAGGTCGCTCCATCGTACGTAGGCCCGAGCTTCAGCTCGGGCATCGAATTAGCCCAAGCTAAAGCTTGGGCCTACGTACACGCGATCTAATCCGGCGGGGCGAATGCGGCTTCGTCGCGCGCCACCTGCGGTGCAAAACGGAACTGCCCGGGGACGATCCCACGCAATTGGGCCAGCCGCAGCGCGGCGAGCTGCACCGGAACGATCTCGACGATCGGCTGCAGCAGCGGCGGCACCTCCGGCGTCGCGCACCAGGTGAGGGCCGGGCTGAAATCACGCCACCACGCCAGCTCGCTGGACTCGGATTCTGCCGGTCCGATCACGCGAACCCGGCCGCCAAATCGTACCAGGTCGCTGGCGAGCGCCAGGTTCAACGTTCGCGTCGCGTCCTGCGGCGCGAAGATCAGCCCTCTGAAGGTCCGATCCACGATCTCCACCGGGCCGTGACGGAACGATGCCACCGCCATGCTGACCGCGGGCGCCTTGGCGGTTTCCTTGAACAGCAGCGCACCTTCGATGGCCGACGCCATCGATGGGCCGCGCGCGAGCAGGTAAATCGGCGATTGCGGCTCGAGGAACTCGTCCCAGTGCGCCAGCGCATCGACCTCCTGATCGATGAAGACACGGTACCGATCGAGCGCGTCTCGCGCCATGGCCTCCGCAGCCGCAAGATCGTCGAACGCAGCCGCGGCGACGAGCGCGAGCGCAAGGACGGCTCCGGTGTAGGTCTGAATCGCCACCATCTCGTCAGTCAAGCTTCCAACGCAGATAAAGTGATCCGCGCCGCGCGCCAGCGTGCTATTGGGCTCGTTGGTGACGCCGATCGTGGTGCAGCCACCGTAAAGCCGAGGCAGGAGCCTGGCGATTTCGACCGACTCGCCCGACCGTGAGACCACGACGACGACGGTCTCGCGCCCGAGCGGTCGCGGGTAGTGCAGCAGCTCGCCGCATTCCACGACCGTGGCGTCGATCCCGGCCGCACACAGCCGGTGCTCGAACGGGATCGAGGCGTTCAGCGAGGCTCCCATGCCCGTGATCACCACGCGCGTCGCTCGTTTCAACACACGCGCAGCCTCGAGCAGTCGGTCCCGGCCGCCGCGCTGATAGGTCAGAACAACGTCGAGGGAGTCGGGCTGAGACTGGATGTCGCGCAGCAGGCGCGATGGAGTGGCGGTCATGCCGCGCCGATCCCGGCCGCGAGCGCGCGAATGTAGGCAGCATTGCAGCCGCAGCATCCGCCGACGAAGCCGAACGCGTTCTCGACGGCGAGGCGTCCGAACTCTTCGAAGTCACGGCGCGCAACTTGAATCGTCTCGAGCTCGTCGGGGAACTGCGGCATCTTCGTGAAGCACGGCGTCTCGGCGGTCGTGCGGAATGCGGCCGGCTGCGCCGCCATCGGGACGCTGGCGGCGGCACCCATCGCCCGCACCAGCCCGACGATGCGCGATGGCTCCTGCTCGCAGTTGGCGCCCACGGCCGCCGCGCCGGCGTCTGCCATCTGCTTCGCGCACGCCTCGGGCGAATGGCCGTCGCTTGATGCGCTCAATGTCGGCCGAAAGCTCATCGTCGCCACCGCCGGCAATCCGCTGGCGCGCGCGCAATCGAGCGCGATGAGCATTTCCTCCAGGTGGAAAAAGGTCTCGAGCAAAAGAAAGTCGACGCCGGCATCCGTGAGCAGGCGAATCTGCTCGGTGAGGAGATCGCGCACGCTGTTCGCGGCGCCAGGGCCTTCGCGTTCGAAGAGCTGCGTTCGGGACACGGACCCGGCAACGAGCGCCTTGTCACCCGCAACCTCCTTCGCGAGGCGGACGGCCGCGACGTTGATCTCCTCAGTGTGTCGCCCGTAGCCGGCCCTCGACAGCTTCTCGCGCGTGGCAAAGAAGGTCAGCGCCTGCAGGACGCGGGATCCGGCGCGCAGGAACTCTCGATGCAGCTCGCGCAGGGCATCCGGATTCTCGACGACGACTTCAGGCGTGAACTGGCCGCTGCCGCGTCCGGTGCCCACTTTCTCGCGTCCGGACCCGCTGTCCACGTATCCTCGGCGCTCCAGCTCGATCAGATAGCCGCCGTCGCCGAGGACTGGCGCCTCGGTCTGCATCAGCGTGACGATCGTCGGCCTCACCCGATCTCCTTCGCCGGCCCTGGCACACGCGACCGATCGCGCGCGGAGGCAGCCGCGGCGCCGATGATCCCGGCGTCCGCTCCCAGGCCGGCAGTCACCATTGGGAGCTCGCGGCTTCCATCAGCCCAGATATGGGCGCGCGTCGACTCGACGAGCGCCTCCCAGTAATGGCCCCCGGCCAGCCCGAGTCCGCCGCCGATGACGATGGCGGCGGGGTCGAGGACATTGACGAGGAACCCCAGCGCGGATCCCAACGCCGTGCCGGCGCTGCGAACCACATCGATTGCCTTGACGTCACCCGCGGCCGCCGCGCGCGTCACGTCTTCGCCGGTGACTGGCGGGGCTGAAGCCTGCGGGGCTAGAGCCGGCGGGGCTAAAGCCCCGCCTCCACAATTGAGGCTGACGGCGCGATGCGTCAGCTCGGCGTAGCGGCGGGCTATAGCGGGTCCGGACGCGAACTCTTCGAGGACCATCGTGGACTGTTGCCCACAGTGACGGCACACATGACTTGTCGGTCCGCTTGCCAGCACAAGCGCGTTGCCGCGCACGCCCGCAAAGGGCTGCCCGTCTTGAACCAGGCTATAGCTGATCCCCGTGCCGATGGACACGTAGACAAAGCAATCGTATCCGCTACCGGCGCCGTAGAGCGCCTCGCCCAGGGCGGCCACTCGCACATCGGCGTCGACGACCGCGGGGGCAAGCCGTGCGAGCTGCTGACGAAGAGGAATGCCACGCCATGGAATGCATGCGCCACTGGTGACCTCTCCGCTGCGGTCCACCAGCTCGGCGACCCCCGCGCCGATGCCGTCGACGACGTGGCCCATTGACGCCGCCTCACGGACGAGGTCACCGGCAAGGTCGAGCGTGTCTTGCAGGACCGCGTATCCGTCGCGCGCCGGTCGTGTCGCGATCGTGCGCCGCGCCAGGACCTGCCCCGCGGGGAACAGCACGAGCCCGGCGGCGGTTTTTGTCCCGCCGATGTCGAGACCGATTCGAGCACGCGCGTCGCGTTCGTTGTCGATTGTGGATCCTCCGCCCGGCCAATCGCTCAGGGTCGTCCGAAGTTGACCCGGGTCGCGATGCCGAACGTCCGTGGCTGATTGGTCAGGTAGCTAATGCGGGCGCGGGTTCCGCGCTCCTGGTCGAGCGACAGGAACGCCCGCTCGTCGGTCACGTTGTTGATGTAGAACGCCACATCCCAGATGTCGCGGCGAATGCCCACTCGCAGGTTAAGCAGGTCGTACGCGGGCAGCTCCGGATCGTAGGTGAAGACGCTGGCGGTGAGCGGCGCGCCGATCGTATTCGCGCCAAACGACAGCAGATCGAGAGTGCCAAGGTCTTCGTCGCCGACCTGCGTGAAGCGCGAGCCGATGTGCTGGTACGTACCTGTGACGTAGCCGAAGACGGCCGGCGTCACCTGCCATTGGTAAGTGGCCGCCGAGACGAACTGGAAACTGGGTACGGTCGGCAGGCGACGCCCCTCCTCAATGCCCGACACGACGCGGACGATGCCGCTGGCGTCGGTGGATGTGAGCGTCGACCGCATCTCGGCGTCGTTGAAGTTCGCGGAAATCGCGAAATCGAAGTTGGGGTTCGGCGCCGCCTCGAACTCGACTTCGAAGCCCTGGCTGCGGGCCTTGGGCACGTTGAACACGACGCGCGAGGAGCACGAGCCGGCAGTGACGGTGGCCTGGAGATCGTGGATATCCATGTAAAACGCAGACACGCCAAATGCGCCGTTGCCGCCGAGCACCCTGGACTTGACCCCGACCTCGTAGTTCCAGACCGTCTCGTCCGTCCAGCTCTCTCGACCGCCGAATGTGACGAGGTCTTCTGGCGTGCAGAGTGGCACGTTCAGCGGGTCGTTGATCCCGCCCAGCCGGAAGCCGCGTGACACCTGCGCGTTCAGGTGTGCGTCATCCGAAAGCTTGAAGCTTGCGATCACGCGCGGCGCGACGCCGTTGGCGTCAGTAGAACCGGGCTGCGATACCAGCGAGGTGCCGGTGTTGTCGTTGCCGAAAATGCCGTCGAAGATCTGCTCCTTGTCCTCGTCGAAGTGGTAGAAGCGCAGGCCGGCCGTCAAATCGAACCGGTCGGTGAGCGACAGGGTCCCTTCACCGAAGAGCGCGAACTGATTGAGGTCGTAGGCGAGCTCGGAAAAGAACAGAACGTCCTTCGGGGCACGAAGCCCGCGGGTCGGAACGCCGCTCAGATCCTCGAACCCGGTGACCGGCAGATCCTGGCCGTAGTCGCGTGTCGTCTGACTGAAGAACGCGCCGGCGACCCACGGAAACCGATCCCCGCCGCCGGCTACGCGCAGCTCTTCGGTCCAGACCTTGGCGGTGGTCGCATCGAACAGCGGAGCGTCGAGGGTGTAGATGTTCTCCGGCAGACCGATGGAGCCACCCGTGATGCTGGCCGTCAAGGCGGTCGCGTCACGAACCACTAGAACGTCTCGGTAAACGTAGGACGTGATCGAAGTGAACTCGAGGTCGCCGAAGTCGTAACTGACATTGAGGTCGCCCAGGACGAAGTCGTCGCTGAACTCCTCCTCGAGCTGCGTGAATTGCTCGCGCTCGCCGAGCGCGACGGCCGGCCGCGTCGTGGTGAATGGATTGGCGAGGATGTTGAACACGTCGATGCGGTTCCAGCCATCCGTTCCTACTCGCTGGTAGACGATGCGGGGCGTGATCTCCAGGCGGTCGTTGGGCGTGAGTCTGACTGCGGCGCGCACGCCATTCCTGAAACCGTCGTTCACGTCCTCCTTCGAGTCGGAGCCAGGCTGTCGCGCGACGATGTAGCCGGCGATGCGATCGAAGTACGACGCGACACGCAGCGCCGCCTTGTCGCCCAGCGGGAGGTTGAAGCCAAGCTTGACGTTGCCGCCAAAGCTTCCGCCGTCGACGCCGCTGCCACCGAGCTCGGCGAACGCCTTCCGGACTTTCAGCTCCGGCTGATTCGTGATGTAGCGAACGGTCCCTGAGAGCGAGCCAGACCCAAAAAGCGTCCCTTGTGGTCCGCGCAGCACCTCGACGCGATTGCTGTCGAACAAGTCGAGATCCGGCGTGAAGAGCGAAAGCGAGATCGCCGATTCATCGAGGTAGATCCCCACCTGCTCCTTCACGCCAGGCTGATCGCGCACGATCTGGCCGGCGGAGACGCCGCGAATGGCGACCTGGCTCTGTCCGGGTCCGAGATTCTGCACCGTCAGCCCGCCCACGTTAGCGGCGACACCCTCGATATCCTCGACGCCGCGAGTGCGCAGCACTTCCTCGGTCGGCGCCGCGACCGAGAACGGCACGTCCAGCAGCACCTGCTCGCGCTTCGTGGCTGTGACCGTAATCTCCTCGGCCAGCGCCGTGTCGAGCGTGAAATCGAGCGGCTTCGATGCGCCACCCGCGACCTCGATCGTTTGGGTTGCCCTGCGGAAGCTGGGGACCGCTGCGGACACCTCGTAAACGCCGGGCGGCAGAGACACGGAGTAGCTGCCGTCGGTGCCCGTGATCGCGGTCCGCGAATCCCTGGTGGTCTGACTGGTAAGGGTGACGACGGCGCCGGGGAGTCCGGCGCCGGTCGCATCACGGACAATGCCGGTGACGGTTCCTGGAGATTGCGCCCACGCCGATGTGCTGGCTAGCGCGGCGATAAGCGCGACAGTGGTATACCTCAGCCGCCAGAGAGTCATGGGGATCTCCTCGATTGACGCTTCTATGGCAGCGTCTCGAGGTTGTCAAGCGACTGATCTCCAAACGTGAAGACAACCCGCCGGCGGCACAGCCGGAACGTTTGACGCCGAACTACTCGAGTGTCCACGGACTCTTTACTGGACGGTGAAGCGCGCCTCCTGCAGGCTATCACCGCTCGTCGTCCTCACCTCGACGCGCCAGTCTCCCGCGCGCTCCGGGCTCACGGTCATGCGGCTATAGGTGCGGAATCCCTCTCGCGCATTCGCGCGGATGCGGAGCGGCACGGTCCGATGGAGCCGATCGTTTCGATACCAGCGGTGCTCGATCGTGGCGTTCACGGGAGAGACGACGCGCGTGTAATAGAAGAACGTGCCGGGCTGCAGCGCACCGCTGGCTGGCGTGCAACGCCATTCACCGCCTCCAGTCTCGAGGGATCGACAGAGCTCCGCAGTTACCACAGACAAAGGTGCGTCACGTGCGACGGGCTTGCCCGCCGTAGCGGCGCCAGCCGCGGAGGTGGGTGCGTCAGGTGCGGCCCTGTCCGCGGAGGTGCGAGGCGGCGTTTCCGCGCTCGCCTGAGGACGCGGGGCTTCAGCTACCTGTGGAGGCGGGGCTTCAGCCCCGCCTGTCGATTGCGACCTCGTAGCGACCAGCCAGATCGCGACCAGGGCCAACACGACAGCGGCCGCGACGACGACAAGGCCAACGTTCTTGCGTGATGCGGCGGATTCGGGCGTCACGAGAGTGGGCCGACTGAAGTCGGGCCCTACTGCTGCTATAGGCTCGGGCGCTACTGGAGCTGTGGCCTCCGGCGCTACTGGAGCTGTGGCCTCCGGCGCTACTGGAGCTGTGGCCTCCGGCGCTACTGCCGCCGTGGCCTCCGGCGCTACTGCCGCCGTGGCCTCCGGCGCTACGGCAGCTGCGGGCTCCCCCCTGGCTGCGGAGACCGGCGGCGGCGGCGTTGTGAGGGGACGATCGAACGGGATCCCGCGCGCCAGGCAGAAGTCGCGAAGGTTCGTTGCGCTGAGCGTGACGAACGGATGGTTGGGATCGAGCACCGCGCTCGCGATCGCGAACGCCCGCCGGTAGCAGCGCTCCGCGTCCGCGGGCCGCTCCAGGCGCTCGTACACCACGCCGAGGTTGTTGAGGGTGTTGGCGAGATCCGGATGCATCGGACCCAGGCTCCCCTCCTGAGCGTCAACGACCAGCCTGAGCTGTTGCTCGGCCGACACGTAATCGCCGGCGGTCGCCGCCTCTTCCGCAGCCTTGGTCAGGGATTGAAGGTCCGTCGCAGGGGGCATCACCCACCTCGGGAGCGCGTCTAATATACGGTGCGTACCGTCGGAGCGAAAGCCATTCGAGAGGTCACCATGGGTAGCAGGACATTTCTCCTTCTGATTGCATTGGCAACGGCGATGACGATTTCGCGGACAACGGCGGCTCCTCCGGCGAGCCCGCAGGCAGACAAAGGCTGCTCGGGCGTCAACGTGCTCGCGCCAAGCGAACGCTCGGCAGGCTGGCAACTGCTGTTCGACGGCACGAGCACCGCCGGCTGGCACGGCTACAACAAGCAGGACACCAAGGCCTGGACGATCGAGGACTGCTCGCTGAAGACGACTGGCACCCAGGGCAACTACGGCAGCGACAAGCGCGCGGACCTGGTCACGGACACAGAGTTCACGAACTTCGAGCTGACCCTGGATTGGAAGGCGTCGACAGGCGGCAACAGCGGCGTCATTTACGGCGTGATCGAGGATCCGAAGTACGACGCACCCTGGAAGACCGGGCCCGAATACCAGCTCCTCGACGACATCGGCTTCAAGGAGAAAGTGCAGCCGGCACAGAAGGCCGGCGCCAACTACGCCATGCATCCTCCGGACGACGCCAACAAAGTGTTGAAGCCCGTCGGCGAATGGAACACGACGCGCATCGTCGTGAACGGCCCCCATGTCGAGCATTGGCTCAACGGAAAGCAGATTCTCGAGTTCGAACGGTGGACGCCGGAGTGGAACGCGCTTCGCGACGCCGGCAAGTGGAAGGATGCGCCCGACTACGGGAAGGCAAAGAGCGGACGGATCGCGCTGCAGGATCACGGCAGCATCTTCTGGTTCCGTAACATCAAAATCCGTCCAATCACAAGTTGATCTGTCGGTGGACCTTTCGAAATGTGGGGCGGACCTTTAGGTCCGCCCCACATAGCGTTGACTCCCGACCGACAGAGAACGCCATGCGACCGACCATCCCTCGAAGACAACTGCTGCAGACGATCGGAGCCATGGCCCTCGCGCCATCGGCGACGCGCGTCCAGGCGAATTCTTCGGAGCCACATCCGTCAGGCGTGCGCGCCGAGGCGAGCGGAACGCCAAGGGTCTGCCTCGGCGTCGCGGCAAATCTGGACGAGGCCGGCATGCGGCGCGTCAAACAGATTGGCGTCGACTACGTGCTCACCGGCGGACTAAAGATTCCCTGGACGGAAGATGACATTCGCGCCCGCATCGAGCACTTCCGCGCCGGAGGCCTGACGCTTTGCAACATGATGATCTCCGGATTCAACGACGTCGTCTGGGGCAAACCAGGCGCCGACGCGCAGATCGCGGATGTGATCGCATCAATTCGCGCGGCTGGCAGGGCTGGTCTACCGGTCGTCGAGTACAACTTCTACGCGCATCGACTGATCGAGGGGTACAAGGAAGAGATCGGTCGGGCCGGTGCGGGATATACCGCGTACGATTACGAGCTTTCAAAGAGGCTGCCGCCGCGCGAAGGCGTGGGCACGCACACACGCGCCGATCAGCTGAAACGCGCCGAGCACTTCCTGAAGGCGGTCGTGCCCGAAGCGGAGAAGGCCAGTGTTCGCCTTGCGCTCCATCCCAACGATCCCCCAGTGCCCGTGAGCCGCGGGTCAGAGCAGCTGATGGCCACCCTCGAACACTGGAAGCAATACCTCGCGCTCGTCGACAGCCCGTTCAATGGCATGACGTTCGATTGCGGCGTCACGCGCGAGCTGGGCGAGGATCCGGTGACCGTGTGCCGCTATCTGGGCGAGCGCGACCGCATCAATCACGTGCACTTCCGCAACGTCGTCGTGCGCACGCCGTATGTGGACTACACGGAAGTCTTTCTGGACGAGGGACAGGTCAACATGTTCGCGGTGATGAAGGAACTCGTCCGGCAGAAATATCCGCGCGGCCTCTACCCCGAGCACCCGCGCGCCATCGACATCGATCGCGAGCGCGGCTCGATCCAGAACATGTACCCTGGCGGCGGCGGCTTCGCGGGCGAGATCTACAACGTCGGCTACACGAAAGCGATGCTCCAGGCGGCACTAGTCGGATGATGGTCTGCGTGCGACGCGCGTCGTCATCGGCGGCTTACAGCGACTTCAGAAAGGCGATCAGGGCCCGCTTGTCTTCAGCCGACAGATCCAGTCCGAACTCGTGGCCCTTGACCGCTCGAGTCTGCACTCCATAGCCTTTCCAGCCGGTCGGCACGTAGTCATCGCGCACGCGGGCCGGGTCGAACCAGTCTTCAAGCGAGGCCACCGAGCCATTGTGCTCGAACGGGCCTCGATACCAGACGCCCTTCAGCGACGGCACTTTGTAGTACCCCGTCCCCCGCCGTGTGGTCAGCGTCAGGTTCGGATCGGTGCCAACGGAGCGCCGTCGAATGTCGAACCGCTTGTAATGCTCGTCGGGCACTGCAAAGCCCGGCGCTGGATTCAGTTTGTTGTCCGTGTAAAGCGGCGGCGCATGGCACGTGTCGCAGCCCTCCGCCTCGAACACTTCCTTCCCGCGAGCCGCGAGAGTGTCAAACTTGTTGGGATTCGGCGGCGGCTCCAGTGAGTAAATGTAGAGCGCGAGCGCATGGAGCTGCTCGTCGCTGTAACGAGCCCCAATACGCTGAGCAAAGAACCCGGCCGGCAACGGCCGATCATCGGCGACCCCCACCGGAACGAAGTCGCCGTACGTCGCCAGCATGTCCATCCCCTGATTGAGCGCCGCGTAGCGCATCAGGTCGCCGATGCTCCGATGACGCACCAGACCTGTAGCATCCAGGTAGCGCCGTTCCTTGATCCCGATCAAATCGGGAAGTTTCGCCGGCGAGAACGGACTCGTGCCCTGACGGGCGAAGATGCCAGCCGGAATCGCGAAATGGATACCTTCGATCTCGGCCGCCGAGAGTTGATCGAGCCGAGCGTTGGGGTCGGGCCGCAACCATGGGGCGGCGTACGTTTTGCTTTGTCCTCGGCGGACGTCAGCCAGGAACTGTCCTCTGTCACTGGCCTTCGCGGCTTCGTCAGCCAACCCCAGGTAGGCCACTTGCTCTATGGGGCGATTCCCCTGCGCGCCGTTAATCACTGTGCCGTCCGGCATCAGGCGGGTATGGCATTCCCTGCATGACGCCTCGCCAATCTCGACCTTTCCTCGCTCGCGAATGACATAGTCGGCAAACGGACTGATGCCGCGCCTGTCGTACAGGTCGCCGGTCTGCGCGATGAACGCGCGACGCTCCTCAACGCTGCTGACGAGTCCCGGGAAGAATAGAATCGGGGCGTCGAAGACCAGCTCACCCGCCTTGATCCAGTCGGCTTCGGTCTCGAGTCGCGGACGATGCGAACCGTCGTCCCATAGGACGACTGGGTCTTGTTGTCGCAGCCAGGCTCCATAGCCTTGCGGCTCGTGGTCAGGGTCGTACCTCGGATAGCCCTTGAAGATCGGCCGCACGGGAAGCCGATAGTAGTCGTCGGTGGTAATGTGCTTCGGGCTACGGCTCGGCTCGGCGAGCGGCAGTTCGAGGCTGGCGAGTGCCTCCGTGTCCCAGGTCCTGGGAATGCTCGGTTTGTATGCGGATGGCTTCTGCGCGTGACCTGCGTCGATGACGGCCAGCGGGCCGATCATCGTCAACAAGGCCAGGGGAAGGATGAAGACGCTGGTACTTCGTGCGTCCATCGGGCCCTCCGTTCGATATCAACTCACGGCTCGCCGGCGTAGCGTTCGTACTCCTGCTGAAGCTGATCCCGGGTCAGTTCACCGTCATTGACGAGAATCCGAAAGCGGAACGTGATCGACTGCCCCGGCTCGAGGGTCACGGTCCTCGGCGGCTGCTTCGGATCGAACGCGTGCCGGCCGAGCGGATTCGCGGCAAAAAGACCGTATCCGCGCGCGTGCCAGTAGGTCGGGTGGTTGTAACTCGACGGGTGATCGAGGATCGCGATCGTCGCCGGCGCGCCGTCCACTGTCCCGCTCAGCGCCATCCACGGTCCGGTCGTCCCCCAGACCGCCTCGCCCGACGTACCGTCGCTGGCGAGATACCGGCCGGTCACGCCGGTGTTGTCGAGACGCGGGACGGTCTCCTTCTCGCCGCGCGCGCTCACGAACACTTCTGCTTCCTTCGACGAGGTACTCGAGCGCGCGCGCCGCGCGAATCCCGAATGCACCCTCTTTCGTGTCGCCGAACACCAGACGCTGCCCCGCGGCCGTCCAGGTGGTGGTGCGGTCAATCGATCGCCGGCCCGGGCCGCCGGCAAATACGAACTGCGTCAGCTCGTGAATCAATGTCGAGCCGTCGGGTATCACCCAGTCGGCTTTCACCGTCAGCTCGCCGCGCGAAGCCCCATTCGCGATGCGCACGATCTCCTTGTGCACGATCGTGCCCGCCTTCGGCTCCAGGTCGGGCGGCGTCTCGGACGAGTGGCCCCAGAAATCGTACCCGTTGACGTCGCCGTAGTTGAACCAGTGCCCGACATGATGCGGATGGTCGGCGCGTTCGCCCGGGCGAGGCTCGAGCGGGAACCCGCGGGTCACAATCGTCCCGCGGGCGGAACGCAGCGGATAGAGGACTGGCTTCTCGAGCAACGAGGAATACACGTACGACGTGAACGGCTGGCCGTTGACCAGCACGTCCACGCGATGTCCCGCAGGCTGGTTGGTCAACGTCACCGCTTGATCACCCGCGGATCCTCCGAGCGCAAGCACGCCAGCGCCCGACGCAAGCGCCAGCCCGACGAGCGCGACGGTCTTCATCGATCGCATCCTACCCCGATCCGGGCGGGTCACTGGCACCGCCGTTGCTGATAGGATGCGAAGATCTGTCGAACGGGTGACACCAGTCCGAGTCTCAAACCGCACACTCGCCATCGCCGCCGCGGCGCTCACGGTAGTCGCCATCGCGCTCCACTGGTGGTTCACGCCGCGCGCCGGGTTCATTCGCAGCGTCTACCCGACCGGCGCTTTCACGGCGAACCCCACGTCGGTGGAGCCGGCCCCGGACCTGAGCCTTGCATTCGCGACCGGTCACGCTTCACCACGGCGGGGATCGTTCGGCGTCCAGTGGCGGGGCTTCTTATACCTGCGCGAGCCACGAACGATCGAGCTCAAGGTGGCGAGCAATGACGAGGTACTGCTGAAGCTCGACTCGGCGGAAGTGCTTCGCCACCGAGCGCGGGCCCGGCCACAAGTCGTGAGACGTTCCGTGACCCTGACGAATGGGCTTCACGAGATCGTCGTCCGTTATCGCCAATTCGGCAGAGGCATGGGCCTGAGCGTCTCGAGCACGTTGCCCGACGGCAACTGGCATGCTCTGACGGCCGCCGCTGTATTCGCGGAGCCGGTCGGCCGGGCCGACGTAATGATGGCCGCTGCAACGCCATGGCTGATGACGGCGGCAGCGTTCCTGTGGCTGGCCGCCGCCGTGCTGACGGTCAGCGGCCACTTCAAAACTCGAAAGCGGCAACCTGCACCCGGCCTGCCGACGTGGGCACCGTTCACGGAACGGTTTCGTCTGGTCGCCGGACCGGCGCTCGTCGGTCCTGTCGTGTTGTTCCTGGTGGGTCCTCTAACGGTGCATTCGGCGAACCGCGACGAATACGTCGTCGCCTTCAGCGGCATCCTGTGGCCGTGGGTGATCGGAGCGATCGCGGGCAGCTGGGCCCTCCTGGTCGGAATCGGGTTGCTAATCGATCTCGTTTCCGAGCGGCTGATGCGCGTTTGGGCCGCCACGCTTCTTGCGGCCGGCTTCCTGCTCTGGGCACAAGGGACGGTACTGGTGACGCAAGACGGGCCGCTTTACGGCCAGCTGCTCGACCTGCAGGCGCAGGCGGGCCGGGTGCCGCACGAGCTCGCGCTTTGGATAACCGTTCTCGTCCTGGCCGCACTCTTTGCCAGGAAAGTCTCGCGGATCGGCTGGTCGCTTAGCCTTGCCTTTGTCGGACTGCAGGTCGTCGCCGCGACTGTGTCGATGGCGATGGCGAGAAGCACGTTCGGCGCTCCCGAGAGGAGCTGGACGACGCCGCCAACCGCGATTTTCGAGCTGTCGCGTTCGAAGAACGTGATTCACGTCGTGCTCGACGCGTATATGTCGGAACTGTTCGGCGAGGCAGTAGAAGACGATCCCGACTACTTCAATCGAACGTTTGCCGGATTCGTCTACTTCCGCGATCACCTCGGCGCCTTCCCGACGACGCGGGCGAGCATGCCGGCAATGCTCACCGGCGAGACCTACCGCAATGCGAAGCCCTTTCAGCAGTTTCTCGCGAGCACGCTGCAGCGGCGATCGATCGCGACGGCCCTCGCCGCGCAGGGTTTCGAGGTGCGGTTGATCACCTTTCAGCCCGGCGACCATCCGGGCGCGATCTCCGCCGTCCGGCCGGTCGTGCGCTACACCATCCCGACACCTTACGGGACGTACGACGACTACGTGCGCTTCTCCGCGATGCAGCTGTTCGACCTGGCCGCCTTCCGTCACGCCCCGCAGGCGCTGAAGGCGCTCGTCTACAACGATGACGAATGGCTCTGGCAGCGCATGCTGCCGCCGGATTCGCTGATGGGGCAGGATTCGCGTACCGCGCGGGCCAGCAGCCATGCCGCGTTCCTCACCGAACTGGCCGACGAACTCAGCGTCGGCGTCGACGCACCCGTTTATCAGTTCATTCACGTCGCGATCCCTCATCCGCCACTCGTGCTCGACGCCGACTGCCGATTCGTCGAACAACGCGGCACGATCACGCGGGACATGTACGCAGGGCAGTCGCAATGTGCCGTCGCCCTCGTCGGAAGGCTGCTCGATCGGCTTCGCGCCCTGGGGATCTACGACGACTCGGTTGTGCTCGTCACGTCCGATCATGGGTGGCGACTGCCGCGCCGCGGTCACCCGCTGGCCGGCGTCTCGACGCCGGCGGGCGACCTGCAGTCGGTTGCCTTGACCGCCATGCCGCTGTTGCTCGTGAAGACGAAAGGCGCATCCGGGCCGCTGCGCGCATCGATGGCGCCGACCAGCATCACCGATGTCGCCGCAACCATCGCCGATCTCGCCGGTCTTCCGCCCGGCGACTTTCCCGGGCAGCCGGTGACCCAGATCCCGGAAGGAGCGGAGCGGCCGCGGAGCTTTGCATTCCACTCGTGGCGAGACGCCGATTGGCGACGGGAATATATGAACTCGCTCAAAGTCTTTTCAGTGAACGGCCCGATCCGCGAGCGCGCCTCGTGGCGATTCGTCGAGACCATCGCCGATCCGGCATCGGCGGACGACTCGTCCAGATAGTGACGCGGGATCCGGTTATTCCGCTCGCAAGGCGTCGACTGGCGAGATTCGGCTCGCGCGAAGCGCCGGCGCAGAGGACGCCAGCACTGCGGCGACGACGAGCGCGAACGTCGCCGTGACCAGGACCGCGGGATTGAATGTGCTCATACCGTATAGCTGCGAGCCCAGGAACCGGCTGGCGGCGAAGGTCAACGGCAGTCCACATGACCAACCCCAGCAGCGCCGGGCACGACGGCGCCACGGAAGACGAGCCACATCACCTGTCCACGTGTTGCGCCAAGCGCGACGCGAACGCCGATCTCACTGTGCGGCGGCCGGCATTGAACGCGGTCACGCCGTAGAGGCCGATTGACGCCAGCACCAGCGAGAGCACGCCGAAAAATGACGTGAGGCGAGCGATGAGCCGTTGCTGGGCGAATGCGCTGATCACCTGCTCTCTGAAGTGGCCGCACCGAGTGAATCGGCAGCGTGGGATCGACAGACGCCATGGCGTCGCGAACTGCGGTGATGGACAGCTGCGCTTCCGGCCGGACCGCAATGACGATGTCGCGCAAGTAATGCGAACCTGGGTTCGCATCGGTTGGCGGTGTTGCCGTTCCGAACATCGTGCTGCGCTTCGGGCAGGAAGAAGAACGGATTAATCGGTTTGTCGAGATCGTAGTCGAAATAGCGCGCGTCTCTGGCCACGCCAATGATTTGATATGCGCGTTCCGATCCGATCGCCGTGCTGGCCGAAGTACTTTCCGATCGGATCCTCGCCCCTGAAAAACTTGCGGGCAAACGCTTCGTTGATGACGGCAACGTTGCGGGAGGTCGCCGTATCCTGCGTCTGAAATCCCGCGCCCTTGGATGATCGGCGTGCCGATGATGTCGAAATACCCGGCGGTGACGCGATTCCAGGCCGAATAGTTGTCGTCGCCGGGTCCGGGGGCGGCATGCCCATCCACCCAGATGCCGGTACCCCAGGAGTTGTTGCCAAACGGCGAGTAGATGCAGAGCGCGACGCCGGCGACGCCTGGCACCTGCGACAGCGCATCGTGAATCCGCTGGTAGAGCGGTGTCAGCTGATCCGGCTGATATGCACCGAGCCTCGCATTGAACTCCACGACGAACCGGCTGTCCTGATCGAAACCAAGGGGCTGATTTTCGAGGCGATGGACGGCAGCGGTCAGCAGCCCGGCAGCCGACAGCAGCACGAGCGAGAGGGCCGCTTGCAGCACCGTCAGCGTCGTGCGCGGCAGCGAACCACTGCGGGCGGTGGAGCGATTGGCGCCGCGAAGCGCTTCCATCGGATCCACTCGAGTGGCCATCCACGCCGGCACCATGCCGAACGCGAGCCCCGTTGCGATCGACATGACCGCAGCGAACAGCAGCACCGGCACGGAAGGCCACGCATCGATGGGCACGCCGCCGACGCCGGGTATCGACGGGAATACAACCTGCAGAATCACGCTCGTTCCGGCAAACGCGATCGCCAGGCCGGCGGCGCCGCCAGCGAACGACAGCAACAGGCTCTCGATGAGCGGCTCGCGCACGACACGCGCACGGCGAGCGCCCAGCGCGATGGCCAGCGACGTCTGGCGCCGCCGCTCCATGCCGCGCACGAGCATCAGCGTCGCCACGTTGGCGCAGACGATGAGCAGCGCACAGCCGGTGACGAGCATCAAGATCTCGAGCCAGTGCTGGTATTCCTCGCGCATGCTGGTGATGCCGGCGCCGCCAGGAGCCAAAAACAGCGTCTGCTCGGGGAGCTTTGCGCGATCGTTGGCGCTCATCTCACCCCAGTGCGATCGCAGCCAGCGCGTCAGCTCGAGCCGCATGCGCGCTTCGACGGATGCTGGCGACACCTCCGTCCGAATGCGGCCGATCAACGCGAGCCAGTGGGTTTCGTCATGCGTGAGCGCCGGATCGATCGTGATCACCGGCTCGGTATTGAGTGGCAGAAAGAAGTCGGGAGGGGTGCTGCGGAGCGTGGCGCCGAAGAAGCCTGGCGGCGTGATCCCGACGACGGTGAACGGCTTGTCGTTCAGATTGACGACGCTGCCGACGAGTGAGGGATCCCCGCCGAAGCGCTGCATCCAGAGGCGGTAGCTCATTACCGCCACGAGAGGGGCGCCTGGTCGATCGTCCGCCGGCGCGAGCGTGCGTCCGGCATGCGCGGGAATGCCGAACATCGCGAAGTAGTTGCCGGAGACGAACTCGCCCGGATAGCTCTCGCCTTGCTCCGCCTTCCCGGCGCGCCGCACGCCTAACGGGCCCTGGCCGGCCGAGAACGCCGCCAGTTCCGCAAAGCCCGGCGTTCCATCCCGGAGATGCGTGTACAGGTCGTACGAAACCAGCGAAAACCCGTCCTGTTGGCTGTAGCCGCCCCAGTAGCAGCACCGCGATGTCCTGCCCAGTCGATAGAGTTCGCCGGGCTCGCTGACCGGGAGCGACTTCAACAGGACGGCATGCACCAACGTGAAGATCGCCGTCGTCGCACCGATGCCCAACGCCAGGATCATGACCGTCGTGATCGTGAACGCCGGGGCCAGGCGCAGCCGACGCAGCGCGTGGCGGACGTCCTGTGTGAGCGAGTCGAGAAACGGTACGCCGCGCTGCTCGCGCCACCGTTCCCTGGTCGCCTCCACGCCGCCGAACTTCAGGACGGCCTGGCGCCGTGCTTCGGCCACCGGCATGCCGGCGCGGACATAATCTGCGGTCTGCCGCGCCAGGTGGTCTTCGATCTCTGCCAGCAGACGGGCCTCAGCGTCGTTTCCGTTGGCCCATGCCCCGAGGCGGCGCCAGCCCCGCTTCAGGGCTCTCATTGCAGGTCCTCCGCGCTGACCGCGAAGAATCGTCCAATGATGGCGGCCATCTGTTCCCAACCGGCGGCCTCGGCCCGCAGCTGCTTGCGCCCGTCGCGGGTCAGTCGATAGAAGCGCGCCCTGCGGTTGTTCTCGGATGCGCCCCAGTCGGACGCGATCGATCCCTCCTGCTCCAGTTTCAGCAGGACGGGATAGAGGGTGCCCTGGTTGACCGTGAGGAGGTCGCCGCTGATCTGCTCGATTCGCCGCGCGATGCCGTAGCCGTGCAACGGGCCGAGCAGGTCCAACGTTTTCAGCACCATCAGCGCCAGGGTGCCCTGGAGGACGTCGGTTTTGTCTTTCATGCGTGGCCCGTCGCTCTCTATTGGGTTTCCAACAGGAGCATGCCACGTTTCGTTTGGGAAAACAACAGGAGAGACGGACGGTTCAGGCCGTGGACCGAACTGCGTACCTGAACCGCCCGGCGGCGGAAGAATGCGCTATCGAGGGCCGAAACCCTCCGCGTATCCAACGCGAAACGCTTCCCGATACCCGGCCTGGTAGTCGGCCCGGCTACCCATACTCGCCTGGTAGCCCGCATCCGCCTGCTCGAGTTCGCGCTGCCCTTCGAGGTCCCACCGGTTGCGCCGCGTCTTGTCCTGCCGGCCCGCTTCACGCCCGTCGGTGAGGCCGCGTTCGCGGCCCTTCTCGTATGCGTCGCCATGAGGCGCCGTCACGTCCGTGAGCTCGGTACTGTCGAGGCTGCCGTCTCGATCCCGATCGCGGCGATCGAAGCTCGCTTTCGACCATCGCCACTCGTTCAGCGTGATGCGGCTATTCCGATCGATGTCGAGCCGATCGAACAGCGTCCGGCCTGACCCGGTTTCCCCGACGACCTCCGCCCGGCTCAGAACGCCGTCGCGATTGCGATCGAGCCAGTCGAAGGCGTCTCGACTGCCGTGCCATTCTCGACGAGTCAAGCGGCCATCGCGGTCGACATCCAGCGCGTCGAACCGATCATCGCGGTCATCGTCGGTCGCTGCGTTGTCTCCCAGGAACTCGCCCCGGCTCACGACGCCATCGCGGTTTCGATCGATCCGCCGAAACGTTTCCCAGTCGTAAATCCACTCGCCTTCCGTTACGCGACCGTCGCGATTCCGATCCAAACGGGCAAAATTCTCCGACGTCCAGTCGTCGACCTCGGGGTCCTGCCCGTTGTTGAAATCGGCGTCCCCGCCGCGGCGCCATCCTCGACGCCCGTTAGCCCAAACCTCATCGCCGGAGAGCACGCCATCACTGTTCCAGTCATGGCGTCGAAAGGACTCGTCGCTACCACGCCATTCGGCGCGCGAGATGACGCCATCGTTATTTCGATCCATCCCCTCAAACCTTCTGTTATCCGACTGAGCCGGAGCGGGAGTAACACCGAGTATTCCAAGAAGAATCATCACCACGCCCGGCAGACGGATGAGCTGTGAAGTCATCGCACCCTCCAGGTAGTGATCGAGCAAAACGGGTGCCTACATCGACGAATCAATCCAGACGACCATCTGCCCGAGGCCGCGGTTGCCCCAGATGGCGTAGGGCACGGCGGTGAGCGGCACCGGGGTGGCCGGGGACCCGTCGAGCGTTTGGTAGAGTCGGCCGTTCCAATCTGCCGCCTTGTGCGTCAGCCCTTCCGTTGTCACCTTCACGACACCACCGGCGAACCCCGGGTCGAATTGCGTCTTGAAGGTGGCGCTGCGCGGCAGCGCGACACTGTCCACCGCTGCTGCGTTGTCGGCCTGCTCGAAGGCGTAGATCATCGGCCCGCGGCGCAGCGCAATCTTGCCTTGTGAATGGATCACCTTCGGATGAGCGGCCAGGCGCTGCACTTCCATCGGCAACGACAGCTGCACCGTGTCACCTTTCTTCCACTGGCGCCGGATCGCCGCGTAGCCACGCGACACCTCCGGCGATACGGGCGCGGCGTTCACTCGAATCGTGGGATTCGACGCCCAGGCCGGAAGCCGGACGTGCAGCGTGAACTCGCGCGGCGCGTCGGGCTCGACGGCGATCGTCACGTCGCCATCCCACGGATACTTCGTCGTCTGGCGGACTGTGACCTTGCCCGCGCCGAGCGGCGTCGTCGCATCGCTCGCGACGAACAGGTTGACCCACAGCCCGTCGGCCGAGCGGCTGTAGATGTACTGGCCAAGCGACGGGAGGAACCGCGCAATCGTTGTCGGACAGCAAGGCACGCCAAACCACGGCGAGCGCTTGAAATCGCCGCGGCTGGCGAGCGGCGTCACGTAGCAGAAAAGATCGCCGCTGAGCGAGACGCCCGCGGCGACAGCGTTGTACAGCGACTGCTCCATCACGTCGGTGTACTTCGCGTCGCCGGTCAGGTTGAACAGCCGGTGATTCCACAGGACCATCGCGGCCGACGCACAGGTCTCCTGGTAGGCGGTCTCGTTGGGCAGGTCGTAATCCTCTGTGAACCCCTCGTTGTGTTCCGACGGGCCGATGCCGCCGGTGACGTACATCCGGTGCAGCGTCACGCTGTCGTGAAGGGCCTTCGACGCGTCCCAGAGCGCCGCGTCGCTCGTCTCGTTCACCAGGTCGGCCATCCCGCAGTAGAGGAACATCGCGCGCACCGCGTGCCCGACCGCTTCCTTCTGCTCGCGGACAGGCAGATGGTCCTGGGCGTAGCGCGTGTCGAACTTCTTCGGGTCTTTCAGGTAGAACCGCTCGTACCATTCGCCGATGCGAAGCGGCTTGCCGAGGAAATCGACGGTGCGGTTGGGATCAAGCTCGCGGAACTGGCGCTCGAAAATCGAGGGCTTCTGACCGCGGCGATCGATCATCGCCTTGGCCAGATCGAGATAGCGCTTTTCACCGGTCGCCCGAGACAGCTTGACGAGGGCCAGCTCGATGCCCTCGTGGCCCGAGATGTAGTCCTTTTTGCCGGGACCGAACTCGCGATCGAACAGATCGGCGAGGCGCGTCGCGACGCCGAGCAGCGTTTTCTTGCCGGTGGCCTGATAGTGCGCAGCTGCAGCTTCGAACAAATGGCCGGACGAAAAGTCCTCGTGAAAGAACGCGAAGTTCTTGAAGCGCAGGTCGGGGACGTTGATCTGGACAAATGTGTCCAGATAGCCGTCGGGCTGCTGCGCGGCGGCGATCCGGGCGATGATGCCGTCAAGCTTCGCGTCGAGCGCGGGATCGGGATGGGTCGCCAGCGTCCACGACGCGCCCTCGATCCACTTGTAGACGTCCGAATCGGCCCAGAACGGGCCGCCAAATTTGCCGGTGGCTTTCCCGGCAGCAATATCGAAGTTGCGGAGCCCGCCCGTGCCCTCGATCTGCGCGAGCACGTGATCGAGCGTGCGCGTGCGGTTCACTTCCTGGCGCGGCGCCCAGAACGAGTCGTGAATCTTCACCGCGGCCACCGGGAGCGGCGACAGCCGGTTCGCCGGCGGAAGGAGATCGCCTGCGTTGTCGGCCGACGGTGCTTTCGCGCTGAGCAGGACAGCGAGTACGATGAAACCGATTCCAGAGCGGAACAGCGAACGAGGTCCAGTCATAGGCTTCACGCTCACGTCAGATCCTCAGGGTGAATGATATGACAGGAGGAGTACGGCTCACCGCGGCGATCGTCGCGGTGGCGGTGGTCGCGGTGGTGATCGTGGCGGGGCGTCGCCTCCCGCCGCCGGCACTGAGTGTGACGACGTTCCCGTTGTCGCAGGTGCGGGTGCTCGAGGGGCCGTTCAAGCACGCGCAGGATCTCAACATCGGGTACATCCGCGCCCTCGTCCCGGACCGGCTGCTCGCACCCTACCTGATCGAGGCGGGCCTCGCACCGAAAGCTGCGAAATATCCGAACTGGGAGAGCACCGGCCTCGAAGGGCACACGGCGGGCCATTACCTCACGGCGCTCGCGCAGATCTGGGCCGCGACCAGCGATCCCGAGATGAAGCGGCGACTGGATTATATGGTGGCCGAGCTGGCCGCGTGTCAGCGGGCGAACGGCAACGGCTACGTCGGGGCCATTCCCGGCGGCCATCAGCTGTGGGACGAGGTCGCCGCCGGCACGCTTCGCGTCGAGCGATTTGCGATCAACGGCAAGTGGGTGCCTTGGTACAACCTGCACAAGCTGTTCGCCGGCTTGCGTGACGCGTACCAGATCGGCGGCAACGATCAGGCGCGCGCGGTCCTCGTGCAGCTCGCCGATTGGGCGGAACGCCTGACCGCCAGACTCTCCGACGCCCAGATGCAGGAGATGCTCGGTGCGGAACAGGGCGGCATGAACGAGGTGCTCGCCGATGTCTTCGCGATCACGCACGACCGCAAGTACCTGACGGTCGCGCAGCGGTTCTCACATCGCGCGCTGCTCGACGGCCTGGAGCGCCACCAGGACACACTCACCGGTCTCCATGCCAACACGCAGATTCCGAAGGCGATCGGCTACGCGCGGATCGCGGAGCTTGGCGGCGAGGGCGGCGGCATGGATGCGGCGACGTTCTTCTGGCAGACCGTCGTTCGCCATCGCACGGTGGCCTTCGGCGGAAACAGTGTCCGCGAACACTTCAACCCTGCCGACGACTTCTCCTCGATGCTCGAATCGCGCGAGGGCCCGGAGACCTGCAACACCTACAACATGCTGCGGCTCACCGAGCAGCTCTTTCGAGCCAACCCCTCTGCTGAGTACGCGGATTTCTACGAACGGGCGGTCTTCAACCACATTCTCTCCACCGAGCATCCGGTTCACGGCGGCTTCGTGTACTTCACGCCGATTCGCCCGCGGCACTATCGCGTCTACTCGCAGCCGTCTCAGTGCTTCTGGTGCTGCGTCGGCACCGGCATGGAGAATCACGGCAAGTACGGCCAGTTCATCTACGCCCACACCGACAACGAACTGTTCGTGAATCTGTTCATCGCCTCGGCGCTGCGCTGGCCGGAGCGGGGGCTCGAGTTGACGCAGGAGACGAGCTTCCCCGACGAGGCGCGCACGCGGCTCGTGCTCTCGCTGCCGCGGGCCGAGCGGTTCACGTTGCGGGTTCGACATCCGTCGTGGGTGGCGGCGGACGGGTTGCAGATCCGCGTCAACGGCAAACCGTGGCGCAGCGCCTCGACGCCGTCGTCTTATGCGGCCGTCACGCGCGAGTGGGAGAACGGCGATCGCGTTGAGATCGATCTGCCGATGCGAACGACGACCGAGCGGCTGCCCGACGGTTCGGACTACGTCGCGATCCTGCACGGACCGATCGTGCTCGCCGCCAAAACCGGCGACGATGCGCTTGAGGGGCTGGTCGCGGGTGACGGCCGCATGGCGCACGTCTCACCGGGGCCCTACCTGCCGCTCGATCGCGCGCCGATGCTGGTGGGGGACGTGGCCACGTTCGCGGATCACATCCGTCCCGTCGCGGGGCGCCCGATGACCTTCACGGCCTCGGACCTCATCCGGCCAGCGCAGGCCCGCGATCTGGAACTGGTGCCGTTCTTCCGCGTCCAAGACAGCCGCTACATGATCTACTGGCGAGCCGTCGCCCCGAGCGAGTACTCGAAGGTCGTGTCGCAGCTCGAGGCTGAAGAGACCCAGCGTCTGGCGCTCGAGAGGCGCACGCTCGATCGCGTGACGCCTGGAGAGCAGCAGCCGGAGGTCGAGCACAAGGTGCAGGGCGAAGGCGCGACGACGGGTGTCACGAACGGCCGAAGCTGGCGTGAGGCCAGCGGCTGGTTCGGCTACGAGTTGAGAATTCCCGCCGGATCCTCGGCCGCGGGCCCCCGGTCACTCGCGCTCGTTGTTACCTACTCCGATGGCCAACGCGATCGTCAGTTCGACATCGTGGTCAACGAGCGCCCGCTCGCCTCGGTCGCGCTCGATGGCCAGCACCCGGATCGCTTCACCGACGTCACCTATCGGATCCCTCCCGACATAGTGCTGGCCGCCAACGACATCTTGATGGTGAAATTCGTCGCGAAATCCGGATCGCGCGCTGGCGCGATCTACGACCTCCGGCTGCTCGAAGACCGCTGACAGCGCGCGACAACTCTGGCAGTCGGAGCCCCGTCGTGGACTACCGCTCGATTCTGAGGCCAGCGGCTCGCCAGCCTGCAAAGTGTCCGCGGACGTACACGATCCGAGCGACGCCGCGACTGCGAAGCGCCGCGGCCGCGAGGTAAGCGCGCGGGCCGTGTCCGCAGTAGACGAAAAACTCCCGATCCGTCGCCCTCGGCACATCGTCCATACGCGAGAGGATCCGACTGAATGGCATGTTCACCGCACCGGGGATGTGGCCGGAGACAAACTCTCTCCTGGAGCGCACGTCCAGGATGTGGAGCCTCTCGCCACGATCGATGCGCGCCAGCAGGTCGAGCGCAGCGATCGACGGGGCCGCGGCACTGGAGCTGTTCCCCCAGGTGAGGGTTAACAGACCTGGCGCCCACGCGAAGGCCCACGCGGCAAACTGCACCAAGTAGCTCCGACCGCCGACCGGGGCCTGTCCCCACAAGGTATTCCTGACGAGCGCGAACGCTAGCCCGCTGGTTACTGCTGCGACACTGCCTCGAAGCGCAATGTCGCCCCACGGCCGTCCAGCGGCACCCCGAAGCCAGCGCCCCTCGAGGGCAGCGAGCAGCAGCCACATGACTACCCACGCGCCGGGAATTGCCGTGCCATATGTGCGCCGGTCCACCAGGAGAATCAGTAGGTAATAACTGAGAGCGCCGCCGACGCCGGCGATCGCGCCAATCGGCAGGCCCTTTACCATCCTGCCACTCGTCGCGCCAATTGCAGCGCCGACGGTGGCCAGGAGCAGCGCGCCGTGCAGGATACCCGCCGTGATCGTATGGCTGACGCCGATTGTGTACCAGATGAGATCGCCCAGCGTGGCAGCCGTGGCGACCACCGCGATTCCCGCCATTACGCTCATGGTGACGTGATGCTCGTCTTCGCGCGCCGCCGCGTGCGTCTATGTCGAAGGCGTATAGTCATCGTAGCCGGATGACACGAGCGACTCACTCTGACAGTACGCGTCCACCGGGACCTCGCGGGCTTCCGATCCTCGGCGTGCTGCCGGCGGTCAGGCGGAATCCGACGGCCGTGTTCCTGGATGCGGCTCATCGCTTCGGCGAGGTCGTCTACTTCAAAATCGGCCCACGACGTGGGTACCTCGTTACGAACCCCGCGGACGTTCGTCACGTCCTGCAGGACAACGCGCGCAACTATCACAAGAGCCCACTCTACGACAAACTGCGGATGTCGCTCGGCAACGGCCTGCTGACGAGCGAGGATGAATTCTGGCTGCGCCAGCGGCGCATCGCGCAACCTGCCTTTCATCGCCAGCGCATCGCGGCGCTCGCCACCGTCATGGCGGAGGCGGCGAGGGAGGCCGCCGCCGAGTGGCAGGCGATCGCGTCAGGCGGCCGGCCCGTGGACGTCGCTGAAGAGATGATGCGTCTCACGCGCACGGTCGTGCTCCGTGCGCTGCTCGGCGCCGATCTCGGTCCGTTCGCGGCCAGAATCGATCAGGCGTGGACGATCATCAATCAGCATATCGGCGAGAGCTTCTGGTCGCTCGGGTTCACCGACTGGATGCCAACCTCGAAGAATCGGCGGTTCCAGGCCGCCCGCGCCGTGCTTCGAGCGGCCGTCGATCACGTCATCGGCGAACGCCGGCGAAAACCGTCTGAAGGTGCCCACGATCTGCTTTCCCTGCTGTCGGAGGCTCGCGACGAGGAGACCGGCGAGGCAATGACCGACGAGCAGCTGCGCGTGGAGGTCACGACGTTTCTCCTGGCCGGTCAGGAGACAACGTCGCTGGCACTGACCTGGACGTGGTATCTCCTGTCGCAGCACGCCGAGGCGCAACAACGGCTCGAGGAAGAAATCGACGCCGTGCTCGGGGACGCCCGCCCGAGTACGCCGATCTGGCGAATCTGCCGTATACGCGCATGGTGATCGACGAGGCCCTGCGGCTGTATCCGCCTGCGTGGGGTTTCTCGCGGCAGGCGCTGGCCGACGATGAGTTGGGCGGCTTCCGTCTACCGCGTGGATGGCTCGCGTTCGTGATCCCGTACGTCCTGCATCGGCTCCCCGCGTTCTGGCAGAATCCCGACGCGTTCGATCCCGATCGCTTCTCGCCGGCGCAGAGCGCCGATCGTCCGAAATTCGTCTACCTGCCGTTCGGCGCCGGACCACGACAATGCATCGGCAACCACTTCGCGCTCATCGAAGCCCAACTCATTGTCGGAACACTCGCGCAACGCTATCGTCTTCACCTCGTGCCGGGTCACCGAGTCGAGCCGTGGCCACTCATTACGCTGCGTCCACGGTTCGGCATGCCGATGATGATCGAACGTCGGCCGGTACGGTAGACGCGACGTCAGAAGGCGGCTGCCCCTTTTGGCCGTTTCAAATACAGGACCGAGTTCTCGACGTCGACCAGTTCCCACCCGTCGCCGCCCAAGTCGTTCAGCAGTCCTATTACGCCGAGCGGGTTCGTGACTCCTTTTTGAGGCTCACCCGGCATCTGCACCGAGAGCAGCTCCTGGGTGCCGCCGCCGGTGCCACTTCGATAGAGCGCAACATAGACCGCGCAATGTTCCCAGATCGGCATGGCACACACTATACGCACGAGGCCCCCCGGCTGCCATCGTCAACTACAATCAGCGTCCGGAGGTGTTCGACTTCGCGACTGCTCTGATTACCGGTTGCAGCAAGGGCATTGGCTTCGAGACGCGCTTGCCTTCGGTCGTGCGGGCTACACGGTCGCCGCGACAATGCGGAACCCGCAGCGTGCGCCAGAGCTCGACGCGTGGTACGACCGCGTCAAGGCCGACTTCGGTATGGACGCGCGCAGTAGCGCATCCGCGGCGGGCATCGTGAGCGGGACCAAGTGACTGACGAACGCGTGTTGCAAGGGAGGGCTGCTATGTTGGGTGAGAAGCTATCGGATGCAACCGGCAGAATCGTACTTCACCGAATGGAAATGACTCGTGCGATGGTGAGCGATGACGTCAAACATCCACGGCTCGCAGGTTCCGGCGCTGCGAGCTGTGGGATGAGGCGGGCTTAGTCCCACGAAGCAGATGAGGCTCGCACCACTCGCGTGACGTGCATATGCACATGAGCAGACGCGAGCTGCTTGCATGGCTCGCGGCGGCAGGCGCGAGATCGACGTCGATTCAACGGGTCGCCACCCCGCAATCGCTCACCAACATCCGCATCGACGCTGTTCGACTCCAAAAGAGCCTCGAAGACCTGAGCGCGCACGGCCGACCCACAGGCGGCGCGTTTGCGGATGGCGTCAGCCGTGTGGCGTACTCGGATGCCGACGTCGCTGGCCGCGCGTTTGCGATGGACCTGATGCGCGCCGCGGGTCTCGAGCCGCGCATCGATACTGCCGGCAACATCTTCGGACGCCGAGCCGGGTCGCAGCCGGCCCGTGCGCGGATCCTCTTCGGATCGCATATCGACACGGTGCCGCACGGCGGCAATTTCGACGGGAACGTGGGATCGATGGCGGCGATCGAGGTGATGCGGACGTTGTCGGACCGCGGCATGACGACCCGCCATCCGCTGGAGATGGCGATCTGGTCGAACGAGGAAGGGGCGCTGGCCGGCAGCGGCATTGCGGCGGGCATGCTGGGAGGCGAGCAGCTGGACCGCGTCTTCGGCGGCGTTCGCATGCGTGACGGCCTGATACGCATCGGAGGCGACCCGAACCGGATCGATGAATCGCGATTTGCCCCCGGATCGTTCGCCTGCTATCTGGAGCTGCACATCGAGCAGGGCGGCGTGCTCGACACGGCCGGTGTCCCGATCGGCGTCGTCGAGGGCATCGTCTCCATCGACGACTACGATGTCGAGATCAAGGGAATCGCCAACCATGCCGGCACGACGCCGATGCCGGAGCGGCACAATGCGTTGCTGGCCGCGGCACAGATGATTGAGCTCGTGCAGGAGGTGGTGACGCGAGAGCCCGGCCGTCAGGTCGGGACCGTGGGACAACTCGACGTCGTGCCGAACGCGCGCAACGTGGTGCCTGGCCTCGTGCGGCACACCATCGAGTTGCGCGATCTGTCGGCAGAGAAGATCGCGCGATTGGGCCAGGAGATCGAGCGAAGCGCACAAGCGATCGCCTTACGAACTTCCACGGAGATCGTCATGCGGAAGGTGTCGCATGATCCGCCGGCCCTCGCGGCGCCCGAGCTCCAAGCGCAGATCGAGACGGCCGCGAAGCGGCTTGGACTGCAGACGCTGCGGCTGCCGAGTGGCGCTGGACATGACGCGCAGATGATGGCGCAGCTCGGTCCCATCGGGATGATCTTCGTGCCGAGTGTGGGCGGCGCGAGCCACACCCCGAAGGAGCTCACGCGCTGGGAGGATTGCGCCAACGGGGCGAACGTCTTGCTGCACACGATTCTCCAAATAGACGCGGCGTGAAGAGCGCGCGCCATGGTCGAACTCAGGGAAGCCGTGCGCGACTTACAGGGACTTGGGTCCGGGCCTGACCACTAGGCCTGGCGCACCGATTGTCGCCGATCGACCGTGCTCCACAGATGCGCGCAGGAGTCGCAGCAAAGGCGGGCGGTACCTCGCTCGGCACCCACTAATCGCACGGTGGGCGCCCCGCATGCCTCGCAATGCGTGCGGGGTCGAGGCCAGGGGCGCGCTCGGCCCGCCGCTTTCGGAGCCGGAAATGCGAGCACCTTCATCAGGGACATACTCTATGCTTGAGATTCGGCCAGCGCAACTGCCATTCGATACACTGTGCCGGATGGTCCGCCGGCGCGTGACCCTACTGGCTGGTCCTACCAGAACGACGCAGCGACACTGCAGAGAATCAACACGACGCACGCAAGCAGGAAGAGGGCGTCGTAAGCGCGCGATGACGTCGGCGCCGGATCTGAGTGAACTGTCATCGATGTTTCCTTGCGCTTTGCGGTCAGCGCGTTCCCCAGGTCAGGACGCATGTTGTACAGGACCAGTAGTCGAACCCAGGAGCGACACTCGACACTTGGACTGGCGCAACGGTTTCGAAGCCCCCACAAGTCGGACACCGGGGGACAATCACGCTGCCAGGGCTTGCGACCGGACGGGGCAGCGACTTCCAATCGGTAACGAGAGGTTCGGACATAATGCCTCCACGGTTGGCTTTCAACGGAGGCACCGCCTCGCGTCACGAAGTTCTCGGGCAACCCCGTCAGGCGCACCTGATCGCCCACCACTTCAACAACGGTATCGAAGTGCCTGGTGATTACCGCCTACATCAGCGTCTCGTTCGTCGACGGGCGAAAATGAAGCGGGTCGCGCAGGTTTTGTAGCTCGCGGTAATAGTACAGGGCGGTCGGCCGCCTTCGCGAGAATCTCAGCGTCTTGAGAAACTCGATCTCTTCCACGGTTGCATCACCGCTGAGAGAAGGGTTCTGAAGGAACGCCTGCAGGCCCCGTTCCACATCGACTTGCGGCGCGTGCTCGCGTTCCATGAACTCGAATCGTTTTGGGTTTCCTGCGTTCAAGCGGCGGTTGAGGACAATCTCCATCCCGAACGTGGCGAGGTCGATGTCCCAGGATTCGATCAGCGGATCCAGGAACGTGACGCAGTTTTCCGCCGAGACATTCAAGAGATCCGTCTCGAGGAACTCGATCACGATGACCCGCATCTCCTCATAGCTTCGATTGCTGAGTCGAGCCACCAACCGGAGCCAGTTCTCATCGTCCAACTCCGCCTTCGTCACTCGTTTGACCACGTCGAGCAGCTTTTGCGTCACGAGACGCTCGAGCGCCCCGAAGGGCTCCTTCTCGAACATCGAACGCAGGATCTGCTCCTTCGCGCGATCACACTTGCGGAGAATCAGCTCGCGCACTTCCTTGAAGAGCGGCGTCGGCGGGTCGGCCAGTTTTCTCTTCAGCGCGTCCCTACGCTGGAGATCCGCGAGAGTGGCCAACTTGCCCGCTGGAAGCCTGAGGAACGTTTCCATCCTGCCGTAGATGTCGGTGCGCTCGGGAGCGGGTGGTGGCTTCTTCCCCGTCATCAATTGGGAGATGTAGGACTCGGTCACTTGGGCCGCCGCAGCCAGGTCCCGTTGCTCGGTGCCGAGCTCCTTGAGTCGATGACGGATAACCACTGGAAAGTCCATGTGCCTTCGTACCTCGTGCTCGGTACTCGTTTGTCAGGCCCGATTAACCTTTGGAAGTAAATTTCAGCGTTTCGCTGCCGATTATCCCCTAGAATGACTTGACAAGTAAAGTAAATCAACCGACAATAGTTAACAGGTACCTGACGTCATAGCTACAGTCTCGCACTAGTTCAACTGCTTCAGTAAATCGTAAATCAGCGACCTACTCAGAGGTACTGAAGCGTCCTCCAGCAAGGAGAGGACAAGCATGGCCTTCATTTCGAAGCTCTTCAGCTTCAAAACGCTCGTTTCCATCTGGCTCGTGGCCTTCGGGCTCTTCGCGGTCTTCAAGTCACCGATGACGTTTGCCAACGGAATACTTCTGCTGATGGTCGCCCTCGTGCTGCCGGCGGTCGTCACGATCTTTTTGTGGAAGGACCGCCCCTCAACCGTCGCCGAAGTGTTGAATCGGGTGGAACGGTCATCCCCATAGAGTAAAGTCTCGATTACGAGGACAGGATTTCTTGCGCGTTGTGAGCGTGCTGGGGCGTGCGATCGCGGTCATGAAAGGACACTACGATGAGAAGGCTGTCATCCCGTCAGGTCATCACCGCCGACTGGGAAGGATCGTCCTGCCGGCATCTCGCAGCGCGCATCATCCATCAAGCGTTCCGAGACCTCGTCAGTCCCGTCGGATCGCGCTGCGATCAGGAAAGCGCTCGCGTCTTCCTGTCTGGATCGTCGATGTTGAGTCACTGGTGTGCGGTCGCAGATCTCGACCCCGCCTGGCTTGTCGCTCGCGCGGCGAAGCTGACCACAGCGCAAGGCGTCGATTGCGTCACGGACAGCGGAGACCGAGCGAAGCGTTGAAAGGCGTGGCTGCTGAGGCGTGACAGGAGAACACTAAGCATCATGCTGGCCTGGTTGAAACGACGTGCCCGCAACGAGGAAGCAAATGCGCCGATAAGCGAACCGGCCGTCCCGCAGGGCCATGGCATGTCGTCGGCGTACTTGTCCTTGCACAAGTATCTCGCCAATCGGTATTCGGATGTCGTCGTCCTTACCTTTGCGCAGATGGAAGACCTCCTCGGCTCACCGTTGCCCCCTTCGGCCAGGAAGGACCCGGCGTGGTGGAATAGCGACATCCACCACAATTTTGGACACTCGAATTCGTGGCGGTTGGCGAAGCGAACCGCTGTCGCGAATCTCGTGTCGCAGACGGTCACATTCGAACGGGACTGACTCGCAGGTTCCCGAGCGCCTGCTAGGGCATTCGTCGCCAGCGCGAGCGAGACCTCCGGCCTCAATCCCCAGACCCGGTCGACGATCGGTGAACGATCGAATGAACGTCTAGTTGCCGATTGGCGCTTTCACACATCGGAAGCCTAGATGGTTCGTGCCGGTCGTGATTTCTCCCTTGCCACGCGTCCCGACCATGTAGCGCGAGCAATATTCATCGGTGCAGAGAAACGATCCGCCGCGATGGACGCGTTTCTTCTCCGTGGGTTCGGAGGGGTCGAAGGGAACCTCCGGCCCGTGAGGATTGCGGGCGACGCTTCCCGTTGCCGCGAGCTGCGCATAGTAGTCGGGGCGATACCAGTCGCTCACCCACTCCCAGACGTTGCCGCCGACGTCGTAAAGCCCGTAGCCGTTCGGCGCGAACTCGGCCACCGGCGCGATCCCGGTGAACGTATCCGTCCCGGCATCGTGGTCGGGAAAATGGCCCTGATGGGTGTTCGCCATCCAGTGGCCGTCCTTCTTGAACTCGTTGCCCCAGGGGAACACGGCGCCGGACAGGCCGCCCCGCGCCGCGAACTCCCACTCCGCCTCGGTCGGCAGACGCTTGCCGGCCCACTGCGCGTAGGCCAGCGCGTCCTCGTACGCGACGTGCACCACGGGCAGCCGTTGCTTCCCTGTGATCGAGCTTTTCGGACCGAGTGGGTGACGCCAGCTGGCGCCGTCGACGTACAGACCACCACTGAAAATGATCGTTCAGCGGCACGGCGTGACTGGGAGGCGAAAAGACCACCGAACCGGCCGTCAGGTTCTCAGGCGGCGCGGTGGGAAAATCCTCCTGCCGCGGCTTCCGCTCGGCGACGGTGACGTAGCCGGTCGCCTTCACAAAGGCGGCGAACTGCTCGTTGGTGACTTCGGTCGCGTCCATCCAGAAGCCGTCCACGTAGGCGCGATGCACTGGCCGGGAATCCGTGGTCGCCTGCATCCCGACGGTGTCATCGATGTCCGGCGGGTCCTGTGCTCCCATCGAGAACTCGCCGCCGGGAATCCACACCATGCCGTCGGGTGCGGGCCCGGTTGGTCGATTCGTGTTCTCGACCGTGGCAACAAAGCGCGATGGCGCCGGCATCGCGTCCCCGGGCGGGTTCGCCGCCCTTGCGGAGGGACCCGGCTGGCTCGCCGGCAGTCTCGAGCGCATCGTCCGAGCGGCAACGACAACCGCGACGGCGACGATCGCGACGGCGACCCATGTCCACGGGGATCGGCGGCGCCGAGACCAGGCGGCATTGCCTTGCGTGGCCTGCCGCCTGGCTTTCCGTGACCGGCTCTTGTCTCTGCGCGCGCTGTGACTCATGACGTCCCGTCGCCCGTCTCCCACACAAGCCGATCCTCAGACGAAATCCGTGACCGCGGCTTTAGCACAGACACTTCATGCGTGTCGCCTGTCTGCGTAAGCTGATGCGCAAAATGCAGTAGCGTCGTCACGGGGCGGACATATCATATCGGCGACGCGTGAGCCGAATCGGCCGTTGACCGGCTGGCGAGAAACACCGGAAGTCGGAAAGACGAGCCCCCCAGCTTATGACCGTCTTTGCCCCTACACGTGTCCACTTCGAGTCATTACTTGCAGATCTCTCGGCGCAGTTTGTAAACCTGCCCGCCGACCGCGTCGACCACGCGATACAAACCGCCGAGCGCATCATCGTTGAAGCCCTCGAGCTCGATGGCAGTACTTTGTTCCAACTTCGTGTGGGACCTGAAGCCGACTGACTGCCGGCGTCGGCCGGCGAGGAGGAGACCACTCATGTCACGAATCTGCACGGCCGCTCTGGTCGTCCTCGCGCTTGTAACCGGCGCGGCGTCCGCACGAGCGCAGGCTACTCAGAAGAAGCCGAACATCCTCGTGATGTTCGGGGACGACGTCGGCTACTGGAACGTCAGCGCCTATAACCGCGGGATGATGGGCTACCGCACAACCAACATCGACCGCATCGCAAAGGAAGGGGCCATCTTCACCGACGCGTACGCGCAGCAAAGTTGTACGGCGGGGCGCGCAGCGTTCATCACCGGCCAGTCCCCGATCCGCACCGGCCTGCTCAAGGTCGGCCTCCCGGGTGCTCCCGAGGGACTCTCCGACAAGGACCCAACGATCGCGAACCTCCTCAAGGCGCAGGGTTACGCCACGGGCCAGTTCGGCAAGAACCACCTCGGCGACCGCAACGAGTTCATCCCAACAGTCCACGGCTTCGACGAGTTCTTCGGCAACTTCTATCACCTGAACGCCGAGGAGGAGCCCGAGAATCCCGACTACCCGAAGGACCCGAAATTCAAGGCGACGTTCGGCCCGCGCGGCGTGTTCCACTGCTACGCGACGGATGCCGTCAGCACACTCCCAGACGACCCTCGCTTCGGCAAGTGGGGCAAGCAGCGGTGCGAGGACACCGGGCCGCTGACGAGGAAGCGGATGGAGACGGTGGACGAGGAGGTGCTCGCCGCCACCACGAAGTTCATCGACAAGAGCCAGCAAGAGGGCAAGCCCTGGTTTGTCTGGTTCAATACGACCCGCATGCACATCTTCACGCACCTCAAGCCCGAGTCGGAGGGCAAGACGGGCCTCGGTATTTATCCCGACGGCATGACCGAGCACGACGGTCACATCGGTCAGATGCTGAAGAAGCTGGACGACCTCGGCATCGCCGACAACACGATTGTGATCTGGACAACCGACAACGGCGCCGAGGTGATGAGTTGGCCCGACGGCGGCACGACGCCGTTCCGCGGCGAGAAGAACACGAACTGGGAGGGCGGCTACCGCGTGCCGCTGGTGGTGCGTTGGCCCGGCGTAATCAAGCCCGGCACTGAAATCAACGAGATCGTCTCGCACGAGGACTGGCTGCCGACGCTGCTGGCCGGCGCTGGCCAAGCCACCGTCAAGGAATCGCTGCTGACGGGTCTGGGCGCCGGCGGGACGACCTACAAGGTCCATCTCGACGGGTACAACCTGCTGCCGTACTTGAAGGGCGAGACGAAGGAGTGGCCGCGCAGGGAATTCGTCTACTGGACCGACGACGGCGCCCCCGCGTGTCTGCGCTTCGAGCAGTGGAAGATGGTCTTCCTCGAGCAGCGCGCGGAGAGCCTCGAGGTCTGGCAGGACCCGCTTGTGGAGCTGCGTCTTCCCAAGCTGTACACCTTGCGTGGCGATCCGTTCGAGCGCGGCGACACGGACGGTATCGAGTACAAGCGCTGGCGGCTCGAGCGCGTCTTCCTGCTGGGCCCGGCCACGGCATATGTCGCCCGGTGGCTGCAGAGCTTTAAGGAATTCCCGCCGCGCCAGAAGCCAGGAAGCTTCAACCTGAGTCAAGTGATGGAGAAGCTAACTAAGCCAGCGCAGTAGGCCGAGCCTTGCGAGAAGGGGCGGCGGATCTCCGCCGCCCTCGTTTTTTCGACCCCTTGCTAGACTGACCGCGCCACATGTCGCGACGCGCGCGCCGGCGAAAGCCGCGGGACTTGCCAGCGGCTTCCGCCGTGATTCCGACGACGTGGTGGAGGGGGACTCTGCCCGTTGCGGCCCTTCTCTGCGCGTCCGGTGCCGCATCACTCGTGTACGAGACTCTCTGGGTGAGACAACTCGGCAGGGTGGTGGGCGTCGAGGTGCACGCCGTGTCGATCGCGCTCAGCGCGTTTTTCGCCGGCCTCGCGCTTGGTGGCGCCTCGCTTGGTCGTCTCGCCGATCGCGTCGTTCGACCGGTGAGGCTGTACGCATTGCTCGAGGCCGGCATCGCGGCGCTCGGCGTCATCTCTACGCTCGCACTCGCCCGCGCTGCGCCGCTCTTCGTCGCACTTCAGGACGCGGTTGGTCCGCTTGCCTGGGCACTGCCGTTCGGCCTGGTTGGCGTGCCGGCGATCCTGATGGGCGGCACGCTGCCGGCTCTGCTCCGGTCGCTGCATCCGAGCAACGCCACCGTTGCGCCAGCCACCGGCGTCCTGTACGCCGCAAACACCGCCGGCGCCGTCGTTGGCACGCTCGCGACGCCGTTTCTGATCGTGCCCGTTCTCGGCATCACGGGCACGGGGTTCTTCGCGGCAGCGCTTGGCCTTGTCGTCGCGGCCGCGGCTCTCGTCCTCGATCGCCGAGTCGGCGCGACAACGGCGGCGTCGCCACTGCCGTCGGGAGCTCCGCCACAGGGCGCCAATCGCGATGCGCGCCTCGCTCTCGCCCTTTACGCGATTGCTGGCGCGATCGCCCTCGGCTACGAGGTCGTCTGGTCGGAGCTCCTCGTGCAGTTCATGAGCACCCGGAGCTACGCGTTCGCCGTGATGCTGGCGACGTACCTCTCTGGGCTTGCGCTCGGCAGTTTCCTGTTCGTCCGGCTCGGCGCGGACGCTCGCAATCCGTGGCGGCTGCTGGGGATCTTGCTGGCCGGCGCAGCCGGCAGCGCGTTGACGATCGTCGCGCTACTAGGCCCCTGGCTGCCCGATGCCCAGACCTTCGCGGGCATGTGGGCAATGCGCGCGACGGGACGCGAGACCATCGAGGTGGTGGCGCGTTTCGCGATCGCCGCAACCGTGGTGCTGCTCGTGCCTACGACCCTTCTTGGCGCAGCGTTCCCGGCGACCGTTCGTCTGATCTCGAGCGCGGGGCGCGTCGGCGGAGACGTCGGCACTACGCTGGCATTGAACACCGTCGGAGGGATTGTGGGCTCGCTCGTTGCGGGCTTCCTGCTCGTCCCGTGGCTCGGGCTCGTCGGTTCGCTGGAAGTGCTGGCGCTTGGAGGCATTCTGATCGGTGCGATCGCGATGCTGAAGGGCGGCGCTGGGCGCATGAGTACCGCGGCGCTCGTGGCGGTCGCGGTGCTGGTCCTCCTTCTCACGCCGCGGGACAAGCTCGCCACGTTACTGGCCGTCAAGCGCGGCGGCGCCCTTGTCTTCTACGCCGAGAACACCGGTGGGACGGTGGCAGTCCTCGAGCAGGCGGCCGGGCGCGGAAGCTTTCGTCGTCTCTATATCCAAGGCGTTTCCAACTCGGGCGACGCGCCCACGTCCGTGCGCTACATGCGTCTGCAGGCGCTCCTTCCGCTGATGATCCACCGCAGCGAGCCGCGGAGCGCCCTCGTCGTCGGCTTCGGCACCGGCATCACGGCGGGCGCGCTCCTCGCCGACTCCAGCCTGAAGACGCGTGTCGTCGCCGAGTTGCTCCCTTCGGTTGTCCGCGCCGCCGGCTTCTTCGCCGGGAACCTGGGAGCGCCGACCGATCCGCGCCTCGACGTCCGCATTGGCGACGGCCGGCACCAGCTGTTGCGCCGCTCTCAGCGCTACGATTTGATCACACTGGAGCCGCCACCGCCGTCGGCAGCTGGTGTGGTGAACCTGTACTCGAGAGATTTCTACGAGCTCTGTCGGAGCCGGCTGCAGCCGGACGGGCTGATGGCGCAGTGGTGGCCACTGCCGGCGCAGAACGACGAGGACTCGCGCTCGCTCGTCCGCAGCTTCCTCGACGTGTTCCCGTACGCGACCGCCTGGAGCACGGAGCTGCACGAGGTGCTTCTGGTGGGATCGTCGAGCCCCTTCGAGCTGGATGGCGGCCGGGTGGCGCGGCGCTACTCACAGCCGGACGTGCGCGCTGCGCTCACGGAGATCGGCATCGAGTCGCCGGAATCTCTGCTCGCCACCTGGATGACCGATCGGGCCGGGCTCGAGCGCTTTGCGGGAGACGCGTTGCCCGTCACCGACGATCGTCCGCTCATCGAGCACGCGGCATGGCTGCGGCGTGGCGAGTTCCAGCGCGTTCTCCCTCGGCTGCTCGCGCTCGCGACCGACGTGCCGCTACGCAGTGCCGACCCGCTCCGAGAGGGCGTCGAGGCGGAGCGCCGGGAACTTTTTGCTTTCTATCGCTATTCTGTCCATGCCCTGGCCGGTGAGCGGGGCGAGGCCGAGGCCGCTCTTCGAGACGTACTGGCCCGCGACGCTCGCAATCCGTACTACCTCTGGATAGCGTTCGGAACGAGGCCCTTACCATGAGTCGGCCCCTCCATCAGATTGCGCGGTCTGAGCGTTTTTCACAATGCTGTAGCGATACGGTCGCCGCTAGCCAGAGAGATCGCGGCGCCGTTCGCCATGGAGATCACATAGCAGGCCTGCCGCAGAGTCTCAGAGAAGGCTGGTCACAGAGTCTCAGAGATCTGATCAAGTTACGGCATCAGCTCGGCCGGCGCCACGGCGCAGCCGCGCATGGGAGTAACGGCCGCTTCGCGGCCGTCGCCGGTCGAGCGGACTTCACTTGATCCGGCTAACCACCAGATTCTCTCTGCGCCCTCTGTGATCCTCTGCGCCTTCTATGAAGCGGCTGTTGATAGTCAACCTCCGTCTGCGAGGAGGCGTGTGGGAATGTGGGAATCCGTGTTGTGGATTTCCACATTTCCACACGCGTGATCGTTGGTTAGCCAGCGATGCGGTGACATGGGCCGTGGGCGACGCCGGGCGGCCTTCTATTCGCGTTTCCTGGTGATCGGTCCGGATCACCGCGCAGCATGTCGTTCGCATCGGTGGGGTGGCGCCATCTCAGTGACGACCATCGGAGTGGTCGAAGCGCAGACCGCGCTCGCCCCACCGTCTCGTGGCGTTGCCAGGCTCGGCGCGGCCGCTTACGCCGCGGCCAATCTCCTCCCATCAAAGGTCGACCCGTCGCGCCAGATCGCATACAGGATGCGACTCAAGCGGCGCGCTAAGGCGACCACCGCAATCCGCCGCCCGCGGCGCCCCGCGAGCCGATCCGCCCAGGCGCGCAGGGTCGCACTCCCGCCGGCGCGCCAACAGACCCACGCGGCTTGCACCAGGAGCGCGCGCAGCTCGCCGGGCCCCGCCTTGGTGATGTGACCGCGGTGGCGCCGCTCCGCGGAACTGTCTTCCCGCGGCACCAAGCCGATCGCGGCACTGACCTGGCCGGCATGCGCGAAGCGCTCGTACCGATCGACAAAGCTGCGAAACGTCGTCGCGACAATGAGCCCGACCCCGGGCACACTTTGCAGCCGCGTCACCACGGCATCGCTCGACACCCGGGCGCGCACGCGACCATCGATCGCGTGAATCTCACTCGTCAACGTCACGACCTGGCGACACAACGGCGCCAGTGTGGCGCCGAGCTCGACCGGCAGGCGCAGCCGGGCGACCCGCGCTGGCACGGTCTCACAGCTGCCGCTGGGGAGCCGGTAGCCCGATTGCCGCAGTAGCGCCCGCAGGAGACTCACCGCCCCAGACCGCATCTGCACCAGCAACCGCCGACTCCGTAAGATCTGACGTATCGCGCGCTGCTCGGCGGAGACGCGATGCGTCGGCCGATACCAGCCGCGCCGGTTGGCTTCCGCCAGGGCCGCCACGTCGCGCCGATCCGTTTTCACTTTGCGCGTGAGCTCCCCGTACATCGGCGCGTAATTGGGATCGGCAACGATCACCGCGTGGCCAGCCGCCTCGAGCACCTGCGCCACCCACTCGCTCTCCGTCCCTGTTTCGAGCAGCACCCGCATCGCGCCGGAGCCGCTGAACGCCTGCGCCAGTCGGTCGTGCGACGTCAGGACGCGCTGCTCACGGAGCACCCGGCCCTCCGCGTCGATGATTCGGATCTGGCTGTACCGCATGTGAAGATCAATGGCACCATAGACCATGGCTGGCTGCTCCTTGTGAGGGCCCTGTTTCCGCAGGGCGTCATCACCAACTTGTGGAGCGCAAGCTACCACGCGAGGTGGCAGCCAGCCGCTTCATCTCATCTCAGTGGCAGATTCTCCGTGGCCTCTACGTCCGGCCTTAGCCTGACCTCGAAGGTCCGCCTGAAGGCGGACGCTACATCCTTCTGAAAACCGCGCTAGCCCTGCGTCACCGCACTTCGAGGGTGATCTTGTCGATCCTGCCGGTGAAGCGCGTGTCCGGGCCTATTCCGATTCCCTCGGCGACGGGTGTCTGGTTGTCGATGCCAACGTCGGCGGTTTCGTCCGCTGAGAAGATATTGGGCTGCGTCTTCTCGATGCGCCCCTCGGCGACAGGTTTTCCGTTCACGTAGAGCGTCGCCTTGCCACCTTTGCCGGCGCCGCCGCCGTCGTAGGAGAAGTCGACGACCACTGTTGCGTGACCGCTGGGTAATGCCTGTGGTGCGGCGACGCTGTAGCGTGACAGTCCGAGGAAGTTGTAGGTGTAGGTGGGCTTGCCGTCCTTCATGTACAGCGACCAGCCGCCGAAGCGCCCACCCTGCGAGAGGATCGCGCCGTTGGCGCCATCGGCCGGGATGTCGAGCTCCGCGGTGATCTTGCTCGACCGGTTCTTGATATTCATGAAGGTGTTTTCCATCATCCCCTGCATCCCCGGGTAGAGCGTCAGGGATGTCCGATTGCCCAGAACATCCGGACGGCCCGCCAGCGCGGGATTCATGCGCTCGATAGTCCGGTCGTCGATCGGCAGCACGTGGTACTTCTCGGCCTCTTTCATGAACAGCGCCTGCAGCTCTTTGAGTTTCGCGGGCTGCTCGGCGGCGAGATTCCTCGTGAGGCTGAAATCCTCCCTGACGTTGTAGAGGTCCCACACGTCGGTTGTCAGCGGCGGCAGGTTGCTGGTCTGCCACGGCGCACGGTGGATGGTGCGCGCCATCCAGCCGTCGCTGTAGATCGCGCGATTGCCAAACATCTCGAAGTACTGCGTCTTGTGCCGCTCGGGGGCCTTGGCGTCGTTCAACGCATACAGCAAGCTCGTGCCCTCGATTGGGGTCTGCACCACGCCGTTGACGCTCTTGGGTTCCGGCAAACCAGCGGCTTCCAGAATCGTCGGGGCGATGTCGATGACGTGGGAGAACTGCGGGCGCAGACCGCCTTTCTCCTTGATCCCCTTCGGCCAGCTGATGACCATGCCGTTCCTGGTGCCGCCGAAATCCGACGCGACTTGCTTGGTCCACTGGAACGGCGTATCAAAGGCCACCGCCCAACCCGCCGACATATGCGGGAAGGTCTCGGGGCCGCCCCACTTGTCGATCAACGGGATCAGGTCTTCCACCTTCTCCGCCACGCCGTTGAAATAGGTCATCTCGTTGTACATCCCGACGAAGCCACCTTCGGCACTGGTGCCGTTGTCGCCGGCGATGTAGATGAACAGCGTGTTGTCCATCTCGCCGATGTCTTCCAGCGCCTTCTCGAAGCGCCCGATTTCGCTATCGGTCTGCTCGAGGAACCCTGAGAACACTTCGGCCTGGCGTGCGAACAGACGCCGCGAATCTTCCGGCAGCGCGTCCCACGCCTTGATGTCCTTCGGCCGGTCGGCCAGCTTCGTGCCCGCCGGGATCACACCCAGCTTCTTCTGCCGCTCGAGCGTCTCGGCGCGAACCTGATCCCAGCCTTTGTCGTACTGGCCCTTGTATTTGTCTGCCCACTCCTTCGGCACGTGGTGCGGCGCATGGACGGCACCGGTTGCGTAGTAGACGAAGAACGGCTTGTCCGGCGTCATCGACTTCTGCGCCTTCACCCAGTTGATCGCCTGGTTCGTCATGTCGACGGTGAAGTGGTAGTTCTGCATTTTCGGGGGATCGACCTTGATCACGCCGTCGTAGATCAGCGGATACCACTGGTCGGTCTCGCCGCCGATGAAGCCGTAGAACTTGTCGAATCCCTGGTGCGTGGGCCAGCGGTCGAACGGGCCCGACACGCTCGTCTCCCAGGGCGCGGTTTCGTGCCACTTGCCGAAGGCGCCGGTGCTGTAGCCGTTGAGCCGCAGCATTTCCGCCAGCGGCGCGATGCTGTTCGGAATCTGGCCGGTGTTGCCGGGGAAGGCCGTGGAGCTTTCCATGATCGACCCGGTGTTGGTGGTGTGGTGGTTCCGGCCCGTCTTGAGCGCGTTGCGCGTGGGCGAGCACAGGGCCGTCGTGTGGAAGTTGTTGAAGCGCAGGCCCGACGCGGCAAGCCGGTCCATGGTTGGCGTGCGAATGGGGCCGCCGAAGGTGCTCGGTCCGCCGAAGCCGATGTCGTCGATCAACACGATTACGACATTGGGCGCTCCCTTGGGCGCCGTGACCTCGAACCGTGCCGGCGGCTTCGCCTTCCGGGCGTCGAGCTCCGTATACGTTTGAGGTTTGGGCTCCGCAATCGGCAGCACCGTGCGATCGAGCGCCGTCGCCCCGGCCTGCGGCGTCTGTTGCTGCGCTCGAACGCTGTCGCCGATCGCTCCCGAAAGCGCGACTGTGAGGCCGGCAGCGGCAAGAATGGCGTGTGCTTTCATGATCTCCTCGTCGAATGAGTCCTACTTCTTCTGGAACGGGTGAATCGTGTTCCAATCTTCCTTCATATCCACCAGCGTCCAGCCCCTGGCATTCGCTTCGTCGAGACCCTTGTCGAGACGTCCGATCGACGACGCTCGGTCGTAGGCCCATTCGCGCTCGGCGTCGGTGTGATGGATGTAGACGCACAAACGCGCACCATTGCCAGCGGCTGTCCATTGCAGCATCTGCAGGTCGCCGTCGGAATTGCCGAAGGCGGCGATTGGCCGGCGCCCAATGTGTCGATGGATGGCAATCGGCTTGCCCTCCTTGTCATCGACGAAGTCCACCCCCGGCAGCTTGACCAGGACTGGCTTACCGTCGCGCAGCTCGAACTTCAGCTTGCCCGTGCTGCCGATGACCTGGTCGGGCGGAATGCCGTAGACCTTCTCGGCGAAGGCGCGCATGAAGTCGATGCCGCCGCCGGACACGATGAACGTCTTGAACCCGTTCGCGCGAAGGTACGTGAGCAGTTCGAGCATCGGCTGGTACGCCATCTCCGTGTACGGCCTGCCCGTCTTGGGATGCCTCGCGGTGACGAGCCAGTCGCTGACGATGCGCTCGAACTCGTCGGTGGTCATGTTCGAATGCGCGGCGGTGACGATCTCGAACAAACTGCGCTCACCTCCGGCGAGCACGCCCTTCATGTCGCCTGCGATCAGCGATTTGAACGGCTCTTTGTCTTTCCACTCCGGATGCTCGGCGGCCTGCGCCTTCACGCGGTCGATCGCGAACACCAATTGGAAATACAGCGGCTGCTCCGCCCAGAGCGTGCCGTCGTTGTCGAACGTCGCGATGCGTTCGGCGGGTGGCACAAATTGCTGTGAGCCTTCTCTGGTGACCGCAGCCACGAAGTCGAGGATGGACTTCTTCGTCTTGCCCTCGTTCCACGAGGGCAGCGGGTCGGCCGACTGCGCTGCGACCGCCGATGCAGCCAACACGCAGGAGAGCGCGCACGAGACGATGACGTGCCTGAGTGTCGTTCTCATCAAAGACCTCTCATTTGTCGCCCGTCTCGACGTCGCAACCACCGAGCGCTCGGCTGACGTACCTCTCGCCAGCAAATGCCGCATGTACGGCGTCCCCTGGTCACGGCGCCCGATCAGCGCGGTGGCGTCAATCCCGTCCAAACTCGTCATGGAGATGTCGGCAACGATCACGTCGGGCGGGAGCTGTGACGCGGCACTCATGAGCGCGCAGCCGGTTGGATGGAGGAGGTGTGCAATGGGCTGGTGGACCAATGAGGTGCAATGGGTGAGTGACGAGGATGGCGTGCGCTGCTACTACTTCAGCGAACCCGATCCAGGCGGCCTCTCGCGGTTGGAGTGCTACCGTCGCCTGCTGGCCCAATCCGATCGGATGAATCGGCGCATGAACCGCGCGCCCAACGCGAGCGGCCCGCAGACGACCCTCCTGCGGCGTCTGGTGGACGCGCTCGAGCTCGCTAGACAAGGTTGGAACAGCGAACGCGGCATCCAACAGGAAATGGCCGGGCACTGATAGCCACACCGGGCCCCTCTATGCGAAGGCGGCCGGAGAACCCCAAGTGCTCGCCACGAAGGGTGCCTGGAGTCGCGTACGGCTAACCCAACGACGCAATGTCAATCACGAAGCGGTACTTCACGTCACTCTTGAGAAGCCGCTCGTAGGCGTGGTCGATCTCTTGGATGGGGATCAGTTCGATGTCCGAGACGATTCCATGCTCGGCGCAGAAATCCAGCATCTCCTGGGTTTCGCGAAGACCGCCAATGGCCGACCCGGCGAGGCGGCGGCGCCCCATGATCAGATTGAAAGCCGCAACCGGTGGCAAATTGGCTGGCGCGCCGACCAGGGTCATCGTGCCGTTGAGCTTCAACAACTGGAGATAGGCGTTCAGGTCGTGCTCTGCGGAGACGGCGTCGATGATGAAATCGAAGCTGCCGGCATGCTTCTGCATCTCGGCTGGACGGTTGGACACGACGACTTCATCAGCCCCCAGGCGGAGCGCATCGGCGGTCTTGTGGGGGGACGTGGTAAAGAGCACGGTGTGAGCGCCGAACGCGTGGGCAAACTTCACGGCCATGTGCCCCAGGCCCCCGAGGCCAACAACGCCGACCTTCTGCCCCTTGGCAACGTTCCAGTGGCGCAACGGCGAGTAGGTCGTGATGCCGGCACAGAGCAGAGGAGCGGCGCCAGCGGGATCCAGTGCCTCCGGCACGCGCAGGACAAAGGCTTCGTCCACAACGATGCTGTCCGAATAACCGCCGTAGGTGACGCCGCCGAGAATCCTGTCTGGGAAGTTGTAGGTCAGCGTAAAGCCGGTTTCGCAGTATTGCTCTTCCCCGGCGCGGCAGTTTGCGCAGGTTCGGCAGGAGTCGACCAGACAGCCAACTGCGGCGATATCGCCTTCCTTGAATTTCGTGACGGCGCTGCCGACCGCGACGACACGGCCGACGATTTCGTGGCCGGGGACGCAGGGATACACCGTCGGCATGGCGTCTCGCCACTCGTTGCGCACCTGATGCAGGTCTGAATGGCAGACGCCGCAGAACAGAATGTCGATCTGGACGTCACGGGCAAGCGGAGAGCGACGTGGCAGCGTAAACGGCGACATCCCGGACGTCTCGCTTTGCGCTGCGAACGCTCTGGCGGTGAACGTCGGTGGAGTGTCGATTTTCTTCGGAGTCTGTTGGGTCGCCGATTCAGCCATGTTGTGTTCCCCCCGTGCTGACAGTGAGGATCATCATAGCGGGTACTGACATCCGCGCGAAGTAACGTTGCCGCGATATCGCTTCCTCGAACCTCTGCGGCAAGCCGTGCGGCTGAGATCCGCGCAGTCAGACCAGGCGGGACTCTCGCGAGAAAACGACTGCGCCTGCAATCTGTAGCCATAGGGGATCATTCTTGCGGAGCAACCGAAGGCCCGCATCGTGTTGGCGTCGCGTGACCTCCGGAATGCCGGGGAGCCTCTGTGATGTCGGGGGCGGCCGCAATGTGTACGGGGCCGCGACCGGCGTACCAATCGTGTCCAACTTCTCCCTTTGCAGCAGGTAAGAGGTTTCGCGACTGACGCGTACGAGGCTGGAACGACTGGTGCTTTGCCGGCCGCATGGCGTTGAACGTTCTCTCACTGCGCACGTTCGAGCGCTTTCGTACGGCCCCGGCACGTCGTTGACGACGACGTGCAGCGGCTCGCGCTGAAACTCACGTCGGCGAAAGGCAGAGAGGAATCGTCGGCAGTCGCGGCTTCGGAAAGGACCTTCACTTATGTCACGGAATGCGTTGCTTGCCGCCATCGTGAGCACTTCATTGACACTCGCCACAAGCTCTGCCCTCGCTGCCGACAAAACAGCGGAGCTCAGCAAGGAGGCAAACGACGCCTTGAGCGAACTCTATGCGAAGGTGGACGGAGCCAAGGCGCTCGGAGCGCAGGCGCACGCGATTCTCGTATTCCCGAAAGTCACCAAAGCCGGCCTCGGGATCGGCGGCCTGCACGGCGACGGTGCGCTGATCAAGGACGGCAAGACGGTGGCGTACTACGCAACTTCCGGCGGGTCATTCGGCCTTCAGGCAGGTGTCCAGACGTATGGCTACGCGATGTTCTTCATGAACCCGAAGGCGTTGCAGGAGCTCGACAAGGCGAGCGGGTTCGAGGTCGGCGTCGGACCGAGCGTCGTGGTCATGGACGAGGGGATGGCGAAAAGCAGCACGACCAAGACGATGAAGGACGACATCTACGCCTTCATCTTCGGACAGAAGGGGTTGATGGCAGGCCTTGGGATCCAGGGGAACAAGATCACAAAGAAGGACATGAAATAGCCTGTTCGCACTGAGTCGGCGTGAGGAACCGTGCGAGGCCGAGACGACAGCCGTCGGAGGTGAGCCATGCGTAAGTACGCCACGGAGTTCATTGGCACGTTCTTCCTGGTCTTGACGATCGGATGTACCGGCATCGCTACGGGTCCTGGTGTGATTCCGCCGCTTGCGATCGGCGCGGTCCTGATGGTGATGATCTACGCGGGCGGCCATGTCTCCGGGGCGCACTACAACCCGGCGGTGAGCCTCGGCGTTTTCGTCCGCGGCCGGCTGACAGCGGCGGACCTGGCTCCCTACTGGGTGGCACAACTGGTCGGAGGCTTGGCGGCCGCCCCGATCGTGCTGTCCTTCAAGAAGGCGCCGCCCGAGGCGCCGTTCGTCGCGCCAGCGGCCGCGGGCTTTGCCGCGGAGCTCCTGTTCACGTTCGCACTCGTTTATGTTGTTCTGAACACGGCCACGGCGCGCGCCACGTCGGGTAATTCCTATTTCGGGCTGGCGATCGGCTTCACCGTGCTGGCCGGCGCCTTTGCCGTCGGCGACGTCTCGGGCGGCGCCTTCAACCCGGCGGTCGCCGTGGGCGCCTCGATGATGGGCATGCTGTCGTGGAAGATGCTGTGGCTCTATCTCGTCGCCGATCTCCTCGGCGGCGCGGCTGCCGGCGTCGTGTTCAAGTCGCTGAACGAGGACGATCAGTAGCGCCTAGAGTGCTTTTCAGATCCGTGCAGCACCTGTTCCTGGTCCTCGGCTCTTCGTCCTTGGTCCGTCCTATAGTCCACGTCGTCCACGGTCCACCGGAACGACATCAGGACGAAGGACACAGGACAAAGAACGGACTAAGGACCAAGGCCCATGGACGAAGGACTTACTTCCACATGGAAACGAAAACTGCTCTGGTCAATCCACGGTGAGCCGGCGGTCGAGCGCATACCTGACGAGCTCGGCGGTGGAGTGCAGGCTAAGCGTTTCGCGGCGCCCTCATCACTCCTGCACGTGGCTGACAGACCGGTCCACCTCGAGCCAGCCGGATGTGGCGACGCTCAGTCGGGGGTACGTAGCGAACGTCTTGCTCGTGTGGCGCCGCATCCGCCGCGAGACGTCTCTGAGAAAGCGAATGGCCTCGTCGATGTGCGGGCCCTTGTTCAGCATGACGCACTCAGCCCGGGTACTCATTGCGGCATCGGTCACCTCGGCGCGCGACGGCAGGCCGTCCTTTGCCAGCGACTCGAGCACCTGCGTGGCCCAGATCACCGGCACCTGCGCCGCCTCGGCGAGCCACAGGATTTCTTCCTGCACCTCGGCCAGTCGCTCGAATCCTATTTCCACGCCGAGATCGCCGCGGGCCACCATGACGGCTATCCGCGGCCGCTTCGAGGCCGTCATCAGAAGTTCCGGCAGGCGATCGAACGCTGTGCGATTCTCGATCTTCAGGATGACACCGAGATCCCATGCGCCGAGCCGCTGGAGCTCCTCGTACAGCCCCTCGATGTCGCTGGCTTGGTGAACGAACGACAGCGCCACGAGATCACCGTGTCGCGCGACGAACGACAGGTCCTCGAGATCCTTGTCTGTCAGGGCCGGGAGCTCGAGCGGCGTGTCCGGCAGGTTGATGCCCTTTTCGCCCTTCAGCGACGCGCGTCCGCGGCCGGCGCGCTGGATCTCCAGCCGGAACCAGTCGCTCCTCGTTTCACGCACGGTGCCCTCGAACTTCCCATCGTCGAGCAGCACCCGGTGCCCCGGGCGAATCGCGGAGAACATGGCCGCCATCGTGCACCCGATGCGGGCCGGCTCGATCACTTCATCCTCGTCGTCCACGACGGCGGGCAGGCCCGGTGTCAGGTCGCGGGTGACGATCAGCGTGTCACCGCGTTCGAGCGGAATGGCCGCCTCGAGAGCCGGGAGGGTTCCAACCGCTCCGGTGTCCACGCACTGGTCGTCGCGCCAGAGTTCGACCTCGGTGCCGGTCGTCAGGTAGACCGTGCGGTCGGTTGTGCAGACCAACCTGTGCCGACCGACGTTGTCGACCTCGAGACGGCGCTGTCGTCCGCCGGCGTCGCGCAGGCGGAGGACGTCGCCCGGATGGACCCGCCCGTAAAGTCGCTCGCTCAGCGGCACGAGTGTGATCTCGTGGTCGTTTTCCGTGCCAGTCGCTGGTGCGAACAGAATCGTCGCGAGTGCGGTGATGCGGCCGAGGTTATCGCGCACCGGCTTGAACCGCAGCACTTCCGGTCCGGCGGCGACCGGTCCAGTGCGCAGCTTCGGTCCGGCGAGATCGAACGACACCCGGCAGACGCGGACGTGCTTCCGCTCGGCGGCGCGCAGGTGTTGGATCATCGCGGCCCACTCGCGGGGGCTGTCGTGCGCGCAGTTCACCCGCATCACCGTCATTCCTTGCGCCACGAGATGGTCGATGATGGCGGGATTCCACGCAGCCGCCGACGGCATGGTCACCATGATGCGCACGTTCCCGTCGGCCGGACATGGCCCGAGCGTGTCGTCGGCGTGCGCCCGCAGGTCTGCGCGGGCGTTCTCGATCGTGGGATAGCGCGAAAGGTCCAGTGGAGGCCGCTGCCGGCCGCAGAGCGCGTCAAGCACGCCGACCAACGCGTCGATCGAGGCCATCACGTGCCCCTGAACGACGCCGAGCGAGCTGAAGCCGCGCTGCTGAAGCGCACGCTGGAGCCGTGTGATGTCGTGCTGCCGCAGCGCGAGGTAGTCGATCAGGTTGCGCGCCGCCGGTCTGCGGGACGGATGAGCCAACGCCACTTCATCCTCCCCGATCCGTTCGACGTCGAAGGCGTGCTGCTGCAGGGCGAGCAGCTGATCCCGAATGTCACAGAATTCCTCGTGCATCGAGGCAGCCACTGGTGTCGCCTCCTGCCGCGCCGGTTCATCGCACAATCGTTCGGGCGGTGGACCCGGAGCGTATCACCGCGCGGCGACGAAATCGTAACGGCGCGCCTACGCTGAGCTGAGTTTAAGGCATTCAAGATTGTTCCGACGAGCCATCCGCGACGACCTCGTAATGAGAGGCGCGTTCATCATAGCGACTGAGATATTGCCGTCGCTCGGGCGGAATCACCGCGCGCTCATAATCTTCACCAGCCACCGCGCGGATGTCGTCCAGCGAGTCCCACAGAATGATCGTGATGAATTCGATCTCGCTCCCATGTGGTCGCCGTAACAGATAACTTCCCCGAAAGCCTTTGACGCTGCGCAAGCCGGGCAACAACTCCGGCTTCAGCATTGATTCGTACGCATCGGCATTCGCCGGTGTCGTATGCCCGTGCCAGACTCGTGCGATCACGTCTCCTCCTTGATATTCATTCTAGGGGCCGTCGTCTCACTCGCGGCGACGAAGGGTATACTCAGCGGTCACACCCAGGCGGAGTTGAGCCTGACTCGAAGGGACACGGCCATTTACCCGGGCTCCATCTCCGACCTGCAGCAAGGGCTGGCCGCGCGCGGCTACATTGCCGACCGCGGCCTGGCCATATCGCTGTTCCTCGCATTTCGGCTGCGGCGCCCGCTGTTCCTGGAGGGGCAGGCGGGTGTGGGCAAGACGGCGCTGGCCGCCGCGATAGCCGAGGCCCTCGAGACCGACCTGATCCGCCTGCAGTGCTACGAGGGGCTCGATATCACCCACGCGGCGTACGAGTGGGACTACGCGCGTCAGATCCTCGAGCTGCGGATTCTGGAAGCCTCAGGGGCCCTGGACAGGACGGCGGCCCGGCGCGAGCTCTACAGCGAATCGTTCCTGCTCAAGCGACCGCTCCTGCAGGCCATCGACCCGGCCAGGACCCGGCCCGCGGTGCTCTTGATCGACGAGATCGATCGCGCCGACGAGGAGTTCGAGGGCTATCTGCTGGAGCTGCTCGCGGAGTTCCAGATCACGATTCCCGAGCTCGGCACGGTGCGGGCCGCCGAGCCGCCGCTGGTCATCCTCACGTCCAATCGCACGCGCGACGTGCATGACGCGCTGAAGCGCCGCTGCCTGTATCAGTGGATCGACTATCCGAGCTTCGATAAGGAGCTTGCGATCATCGCCCGCCGCGCGCCGGAGGCTTCGGCGCATCTTGCGCGGCAAATCACGGCCATCGTCCACGAACTTCGGGCTGCGGACCTGTACAAGGCGCCCGGCGTGTCCGAGACGCTCGACTGGGTGGCCGCACTGATGGCGCTCGATCGCGACGCGCCGGATCTCGATGCGCTCGAAGCGACGCTCGGCGTCGCCCTCAAGGCCAGCGAGGACATCGAGGCCGTACGAGGTGAACGGCTCGCGGGCATTCTTGCGCGCGCGAGCGCGCGCTGACGGATAGAGCCCGACGTGCTGCTTGCGAACCTCCTCACCTTCGGCCGTCTGCTGCGTCGCCTGGGTCTCGACGTGCACCCGGGGCGCATGCTGGACGTTGCCGAGGCACTGCAATACGTCGACATCCGCTCGCGCGACGAGGTGTACCACGCGTGTCGGGCCCTGCTGGTCCATCGCCGCGAGCACCTGGCCATCTTCGACCGCGCCTTCGACGCCTTCTGGAACGATCGCAAGACCGAGTTCCAGCGCCACAACCAGTCTGGCAGGTCGACTGCCGCGCGTCTGACGTCGACTGCCGCGCGTGTGGAGCAGAACTTCAGTTCTGCTCCGCAAAACGAAACTGACCTCGGGCCGCACTTCAGTTCGGCCATCGGCGAACGGCACTCAGGTTTGCCACGCGATTCCAGTTCAGCGTCCGAGAGCGCAGGGGCTCAGCCGACCTGGAGCGCCGCCGCCGGGCTCGCCAATAAGGACTTCGCGGAGTACACCGCTGAAGAGACCGCGATCGCTCGCGCGGCGCTGTCGAGGCTCGCCTGGAAACCTGGCGAACGCCGCACGCGCCGGTGGGTGCGCGGCCGCGGGCCACGCCTCGACGTCAGGCGCGCCCTGCGCCAGAGCCTCCGAACCGGCGGCGACGTTGTATCGCTGCCACGCCGCGTGCGGCGCCGGCGGCAGCGTCCGATCGTTCTGCTGTGCGACGTCAGCGGCTCGATGGAGCGCTACTCGCGCATGCTCCTGCAGTTCGCGCACGCGATCGGCCGCCGCCATCGGCGCCTCGAGGTGTTCCTGTTCTCCACGCGCCTGACACGCATCACTCGCGATCTTCGCGTCCGCGGGCTGGACCAGGCGGTTGCCGCCGTGTCACGGTCGGTGCCTGACTGGTCGGGCGGCACGCGGATCGGGGCGTCGCTCAGGGAGCTGCACGTCCGCTGGACGCGCCGGGTGCTGCACGGCGGCCCTGTCGTCCTTCTCATCTCGGACGGCTGGGATCGAGGCGATCCGCTCGTGCTGCGCGATCAGGTGGCGCGGTTGCAACGGAACTGTCACCGCCTGATCTGGCTCAACCCGCTCATCGGCACCCTCGATTACGCGCCGCTGACCCGAGGCCTGCAGGCGGCGCTGCCGTTTGTGGACGACTTCCTTCCCGCGCGGACCCTGACGAATCTGGCCGACCTCGCGGTCCATCTGAACACGCTAACGCCGTCCGGGAGGCTTCACCGCTGATGGACACTTCCGGCTCGTACACATTCCGCGCGCCGGCAGATCGCGTCTGGGATCTGCTGATGAATCCCGGCGTCATTGAGTCGTGCATCCCCGGGTGTCAGTCATTCCAGCCCGACGGCGCCGACCGGTATCGCGTAAAGCTGGCCGTGGCACTCGCGGCGATTACCGGCAGCTACGAGGGGCTGGTGATCCTGTCGGACCAGGTTCCGTACACCTCGTATCGTCTCATCGGCGAGGGGCAGGGCCACGCGGGGTTCATCAAGGGGACCGCCGACGTTGCGCTGCGCGCCGCAGGCGACACCACAGTCGTGGACGTGAAAGCCGTGGTCCACGCTGGAGGCGCCATCGCCCGTGTCGGCCAGCGGCTGCTCGGCAGCGTGTCGAAGATGATGCTGGACCGCTTCTTCGCGTGCCTGCAGTCGAAAGTGCACTAGCTTCACCTGTGGCACAGGACTTTAAACTAGCTGTTGCTGATTGAGCAGAACTGAAGTTCTGCTCCACAAGTGTCCGTGTCGCTGACTGAGCAGAACTAAAGTTCTGCTCCACAGGCGCTCATGTTCCGTCCCTGTGGCACAGGACTTTAGTCCTGTGCGTCAGTAGTCCTGCACCCACGCGTACGGGTAGTCACCGACTCGCTCCGCCAGGCCGGCTCTAACCGGATTCGCCATGATGTAGTCGGCCACTCGCTGCGTCGTTTCCTCGCGTCGCAGGATCCGTTCGAAGTACCCGGACTGCCACAACGTCCTGCCGTGCTGCCTCGAGTGCCGGAATCCCGTTGCCTGTTTCCATCGCCGAATCATGTCGCACAAACTTGACTGCGTGTCCCGTGCCTCAAGGAGCAGATGTACGTGATCTGGCATGAAGCAGTACGCAAGCACTGCGAAACGGTGCTGTTCCGCCGCGTGCAGGAGTTGCCCTCTGGCGGCAGCGACCGTCTCTTGATCCGAGAACGCCGGATGCCGCCCGAACGTGCTGGTTCGCACGTGATAACGCGCTGCGCCGCGGTAGGAGAGGCCCTGAAGTCTTGTTGGACGTGGCTTGTGCACGCCAGATTCTCTGCATCAGGCGTGCCGGTGCCGGAGACTAGTTGTTGCTGGTTGACGGAGACTATGTTGCTGATTGAGCAGAACTGAAGTTCTGCTCCACAGCTGTACGTGTCGGTGATTGAGCAGAACTAAAGTTCTGCTCCACAGGCGCTCATGTTCCGTTACTGTGCGTCAGTAGTCCTGTGCGTCAGTGCTACTTGCGCGCCAGCGCGGCGCGCAGTGCCCGACCAGCGAAGACCGCGATCATCGCGCGCCGGTACTCCGCGCTCGCATGTAGATCGTCGTTCACGTAATCCAGATCCGCGCCCGCAAGCTTCGCGGCCGCCTCGACCGCCTCGGCCGACGCCTGGCGGCCGGCGAGTGCCTGCTCGACATTCGCCAGCCGCTGCGCGTGCGAGGAGCCCCCGGTCAGGCCGACGCGCGCCGAGGCGATGATGCCCCCGTTCATGTGGAGCACAGCGGCGACACCAACAATCGCGTAGTGCGACGCGCGCTGAAACAGCTTGGCGTAGGCGGCACTGCGAACCGGGGCGAACTGCACTGACGCGAGAATCTCGTCGTCGGCCAGATCGACTGTGAGCAGATCCTTGAAGAAGTGCTGCGCCTTCACCACGCGCCGCCCCTTCGGGCCCGCCACCTGGAACTCGGCATCGAGTGCGAGCATCACCGCCGGGTAGTCCGCCGACGGGTCGGAGTGCGCGAGGCTGCCGCCGATCGTGCCGCGATTGCGAACCTGCTGGTCGCCGATCATGGACGCAGCCTCGGCCACGACCGGACATTGCTGCTGCAGCAGCCGCGAAGTCGCGACCTCATGATGCGTCGTCGCGGCGCCTATCGCGATCGCGCCGCCCGACTCGCGGATGCCGCGCAGCTCCGGAATCCTGCCGATGTCGATAAGGCACCGCGGTTCGCTGAGGCGCAGCTTCATCAACGGAACGAGGCTGTGGCCGCCCGCGATGATCTTGGCGGCCCCGCCTGAAGTCCCGAGCTTCGCGACCGCGTCATCCAACGAGGTGGCGCGTTCGTAGTCGAATGCGGTGGGAATCACGACCGGCCTCCGTGAATGACGCGCCACAGCTTCTCGGGCCGCAGCATCATGTCGATGTGCTTTACGCCGAACCCGCTCAGCGCGTCCACCGTCGCGTTGACGATCGATGGCGTCGAGCCGAGCGTGCCGGCTTCACCCACGCCCTTGGCCCCCAGCGGATTGACCGGCGTCGGCGTGACGGTCGCGTGCAGCTCGAACTTGGGGAAATCGATGGCACGCGGCATCGCGTAGTCCATGTACGACCCCGTCACCAGCTGACCGTCCGCGTCGTAGACAGCCTCCTCCACCATCGCCTGCCCGATGCCCTGCGCCAGCCCCCCGTGAATCTGACCCTCGACGATCATCGGGTTGATCAGATTCCCCGCGTCGTCCACGGCCACCAGCTTCAGCAGCTTCGGCTCGCCCGTCTCGCGATCGACTTCGACCATCGAGATGTGACAGCCGAACGGGTAGGTGTTGTTGGTCGGCTCGAAGAAAGCGTCGGCGCTCAAGCCAGGCTCGTCGACGCCGGTGGGCAGCGGGACGGGGATGTACGCGAACGCGGCAACTGTCTGGAAACTCAAGGACACTGACGGTGCTCCGACCACGGAAATAGCTCCATTCTCGAAGACGAGATCCGCCTCGTGCGCTTCGAGCAATGCAGAGGCGAACTTCGCCATCTTGGCTTTCACCTTCGCGCCGGCCATGTTCAGGGCCGCGCCGCCGACGGCCTGCGACCGGCTGCCGAAGGTCCCCACACCCTGCTTGGCGATGCTGGTGTCGCCGTGCTGAATCGTCACGTGCTCCAGCGGCACGCCGAACTGATCGGCCAGCATCTGCGCAAAGGTCGTCTCGTTGCCCTGTCCGTGCGGTGAGGCGCCTGTCGTAGCCGTGATCCGGCCGTCGCGCTCGACGACGACGTTGGCGTGCTCCCAGCCGCCCATCGGAAGCGTGGAGGAGGGACCGATGCCGCACACCTCTACGTACATCGACAGGCCGAGCCCCACGAGCCGGCCTTCGGCCTTCGCCGCATCGCGCGTCTTCTTCAATCCGTCCCAGTCGGACGCCTTCAGCGCCGCGTCGAGCGCCTTCTCGTAGTCGCCCGAGTCGTACACTGCGCCCATCGGCGTCTGATAGGGAAAGGCGTCCTTCGGGATGAAGTTCTTTCGCCGCAGTTCGGCCGGATCCATCCCCAGCTCGCGCGCCAGCATGTCGAGTCCGCGCTCGACGAAATAGGTGGCTTCCGGCCGACCGGCGCCGCGATACGCGTCGGTGGGCGTCTTGTTCGTGAACACCTCGGTGAGCGTCACGCGCACGGCCGGAATCCTGTAGGTCGCGCTCGCCATCATCATCGTCAGCGTCGGAATGGCGGCGGTGAGCAGCATGTTGTAGGCGCCGATGTCGGCGATCAGCCTCATCTTGAGGCCGAGCAGGGTGCCGTCGCGCTTTGCCGCGAGATCGAGGTAGCAGATGATGTCGCGTCCATGCGTCGTCGCGACGAATGCTTCGGAACGATCCTCGATCCATTTCACCGGGATCCCGAGTTGCTTCGAGATCCCCGAGGCGATGTATTCCTCGGCGTAGATGTTGATCTTGGCGCCGAATCCGCCGCCCACTTCCGGGGCGATCGCGCGAACCTGATGTTCGCCGAGCCCGTGCATCCCCGCCACCATCGTCTTCAGGATGTGCGGGTTCTGCGTGGACGACCAGATGGTCAACTGATCCTTGCCGAGCTCGTAGTGCGCGACCACACCGCGCGGTTCTATGGCGTTCGGTATCAGCCGGTGATTCATCATCCGCTGCGAGAGGACGACCTCCGCTGCAGCAAACGCCTTCTCCACCTCCGAATCGTCCACACTCTTGCCGTCTGAACTGACGCCGGTGCCGCCTGGCACGAGTGGCACCGCCAGATTGTTGGGAAAGTCAGGATGGATGACAGTCGGCTGTCCGGTCATCGCCAGCTCGGGGTCCACCACCACGGGCAGCGACTCGTACTCCACGACGATCGCATCCGCCGCATCACGCGCGAGATAGCGATCGGCGGCCACCACAACCGCCACCGGCTCGCCGACATGGCGCACCACGTCGATCGCGACGGCGCGATGTTCCGGCGACGGGAACGGCGTGGCTATCGGCACCGGTTTGACGAACTGGGCGATCTGCGCGCCGGTGTACACGGCCTCGACGCCGGGCATGGCCTGGGCAGCGCTCGCGTCGATCGAGCGGATGCGGCCGTGCGCGATGTCGCTCCGCTTGAACGCCAGGTGCTGCATGCCGGCGATCTTCAGGTCGTCCACGTAGGTGCCGCGCCCCTGAATGAGGCGTGGATCCTCGCGGCGCTTGACGCGCTGACCTACGAGCTTCGGAAGTACGGGAGAGCTGATCGCCATGACGACGTCCTCACTGCCCTGACGGGCGCGCCATCTTCGTCGCGGCGTGCTGGATGGCGTTCACGATGTGCTGATAGCCGGTGCAGCGGCAGAAGTTGCCCGAGATCCCCTCGCGGACCTGGCGCTCGGTGGGCTGCGGGTTGTCCTTGAGCAGGTTGACGGCCGACAGAATCATGCCGGGCGTGCAGTAGCCGCATTGCAGGCCGTGCTCTTCCCAGAAGGCCTCCTGCAGCGGGTGCAGCTGCCCGTCCTTCGCCAGTCCCTCGATGGTCGTCACCTCGGACCCATCGGCCTGAACGGCCAGGATGGTGCAGCTCTTGGCGCTGCGGCCGTCGAGGATGACCGTGCACGCGCCGCACTGGCTCGTATCGCAGCCGACGTGCGCGCCGGTCAGATTGAGGTGCTCCCGCAGGAAGTGGACCAGAAGCATCCGAGGCTCCACCTGACCGCTGCGGACCCTGCCGTTGACGGTGATCGAGACGTGCGCCATGCGGACTCTCCTGGTGCCTCGCCTTGGTGCGCGGGGGGGAGCAACGATATCAGAAGCGCACAACTAAGTCCTGCGCCACATGCGGACCGGAGCTTCAGTTCTGCTCACTTGCTAGGCTAGTTGGCTGGCGCCTTGACAGTTTCGTCCTTTCGCCAGCTGATGTACGCTGCGCCGCACGTTCATGCCGAAACCCTCAGGCGCAAGCGACATCACGGGAATGTTGCTGGCGTGGCAGCAGGGGGATGACACAGCCCTCAAGCAGCTCATTCCACTCGTGTATCAGGAATTGCGCCGCGTCGCGCGGGCGCGGCTGCGCTCCGAAGCGCCTGGCCACATTCTCCAGACGACTGCCCTTGTCCACGAGGCCTACCTCCGCCTGGTAGACATTGATCACATGAACGTTCGGAATCGTGGCCACCTGCTCGCGCTGGCGGCACGCCTGATGCGAGAGATCCTGGTGGACCACGCCCGCAGGCAAAGAGCCGTCAAACGCGGCGGCGATGCCACGATGGTCAGCCTCACCGAGGTGGCACTGCCGGCCGCGGCGGCAAGCGTCGACGTCCTGGCGCTCGACGAGGCGCTCGACGAGCTCATGTCGCTCGACCCTCGTCTCGCGCGCATCGTCGAATTGAAGTTCTTCGCAGGGCTGACCACCGGCGAAGCCGCGCACGCTCTTGGCGTTTCGACAGCAACCGTCGAACGCGACTGGACGGCCGCACGAGCCTGGCTTTTCCAGCGACTGTCGCAATCCTGAACCCGAGAGGAGAGGCTGCAAGAGCATCCCGTGATGGGGTGGGGCGCGATTTTGCGCCTTCACGAGCATGGGAGGCGAGGACAGTCATGACCTACGAAGCCGATTACGTCGTGGTGGGCGCGGGAGCGGCAGGCTCGGTCGTCGCCGCGAGGTTGGCCGAGGACGGCACTCGGTCTGTGATTCTTCTGGAGGCAGGGCCCGACAACACCGCAGACCCGACCATCGCCGTCGCCGCCAGGTTTCCGTTCCTGCTGGACATGCCCGCGCCGATTGGTCCGTCCCCATCGCCCAGTCATTGGGGATTCAAGTCCAAACAGTACCGGGAAGGAGTACAGCTACCCACGGGGCACTGGTCTCGGAGGCTCGACCAACCATCACGCGACTGTCGACGGCCGAGGGACTCCTCTCATCTACGACGAATGGGCGAGACAGACAGGCGACGAGCGGTGGCGCTATCAACGCTTGCTCCCCTTCTTCATGAAGATGGAGAACTTCGACGTGCCTTACGTGGACGACACCGTTCACGGTAAGACCGGCTGGTTGCACATCAAACGCGCCAAGTTGGAAAAGGGCTTTCACCCCGACTTGCTCCATGTCGCGATGCAGGAGCATGCGATGCCGTTCAGGCACGATTTCTACAACGACCCGAAGAACTTCGCAGGCATTGGCTGGTGCGACATGCAGGTGCACCACGATGGTCGTCGATCCAACGGCGCCACGGATCTGTTACTACCGATCCTGGAAAGAGCGAAGGCCAATGGCTGGAACAATCTGCAGATCCTGACCGACAAGCTGGCGACGAGGGTCGTGTTCGACGAGAACAGGGCCGTTGGTGTCGAGGCCCTGGATGGCGCTCGCGCCTATAAGGCAGACGCGGCGTTCCGGTCCGACAGCCAGACGGCGAAGACGATCGCAATCACGGCAAAGAAGGAAGTCATCCTGTGTGGTGGGGCCATCAACACGCCACAGCTGCTCATGCTCTCGGGCATCGGTCCACAGGATCATCTCGCTCAACACGGCGTCGCCGTTGTCAAAGACCTTCCCGGAGTCGGCCAGCATCTCCAGGACCATGTCGAGGTCGGCCACATTTTCCACATGAAGAACCTGCCCGACAAAGTGTGGCGGTGGCAATCCACCGTTCTGGCCGGGGCCTCGCCGCAGTATGCCGCCAACGCAGACCCATCGTCGTTCACCGAAACACCCATTCCTCTGGTGCTTGACTGGTTCAGCGGGTTCGACGCTCCGAATCCAATGCATCCGGATCTGCACATTCACGTCTTCACGGGATTCTTTCGAGACTTCAACCTGAATCCGCAACGGTGGGTCGACCCCGATCCGCTGAAGGCTTCGTATCTGGATCAGTTCCTTTCCCAGGTCGACGCCGAAACGCCAAAGGCGTTCAACACCTTCCTGATCGAGTGCGTCAAACTGGCACCTACGCGTGGACAGATCACGCTCTGGAGCGCGGATCCCACCGAGGCGCCGGTCGTCGATCTGGGTCTGTACGAGGCCGAGGCAGACTTGACACGTCTTGCCATGGGGATGCAGCTGCTGCGACGCGTAATGGCGCACCCCATCCTTCGGCAATATGAAGGCGAAGAGATCCTGCCGGGCCCGTCGTACGAAACGCTCGATCAGCTCAAGGACTACGTCAGAAAGTACTCGAGCTTCGGTCACCACATCAGCGGCACAGCAAAAATGGGCCGGGCCGCGGATCGAATGGCCGTCGTGGATTCGGAATGCCGCGTTCTCGGCGTGGACGGACTGCGCGTCTGTGACGCCTCGATCTTTCCCGAACTTCCGGCTTACAACACGTCGCGCCCGTCATACCTGGTCGGCGAAGTGCTCGGTGATCTGATTACGAGTGAAGAGGAGGCCGGAGGCTCGCGGAGTCGACGCCGACCCGAGCGGGAGCCTACTACGAGCGCTTCTTCGCGTTGAATTGCTCGACCAGGCGGGTAAAGCGAGGATCGGCCCGGAGCGGATCGAGGTCGGGTATCGACAACTGAAAGAGCCCGAGCAACACGTCCCGGCCCTCCACTGCGCCAGCCGAGAACGTCAGGGCTGCTTCATGGTCGGCGAGTCCGCTGGCGCAAATAGCCAGCGCGAAGGGAGGCACGTACTCGTGGTCGCGGCGCGCTAACAACTGGTCGTAGATGACGCGCGCTTGCTCAAAGCGACCGAGCTTTGCATATGTCGGGACAAGCTGCATCGCAACCCAGGTGACTGGCGACTCCGTCCAGAGCGTCTCCAGCAACGCGAGCGCCTCGTCGTACTGATCGTTCCAGCGATGCGCGAACGCCAGTTGCCATCGCCCGACAAACGATTGCGGATCCTGCTCCACAGCGGTTTTCGCGTAGATCAGGGCTTCTTCGAACCGCCCGACGGCGGCCAGCGCAAAGGAGACCACCATCGTGACGTAGGCGGACAACGGATCGGCCTCGAACGCCTGCCAGACCTCGGCGAGACCCTCGTCGAACCGCGCCGCAGTCCACTGCAGGAAGAAGAGGCCGTACCAGCAGCGAGCCTGGATGTACTTCGGGTTCAGCGCGAGTGCTTCGAGGAACTCGCGCTCTGCCCTTTTGAAGTCCCGTTCCCATAAGAGCGACGCACAGGCGAGCGCATTGTGGGCTTCGGCCGATCCTGGATCGATCTCGAGCGCTCGCGTCGCGGCATCGAGCGCCGCCGGCATGGCTTCTTCGGGGCGGCGCAGCCCGCTGTAGCACTGAACTGTGTAGGCGTCGGCGAGGCCGGCCCACGCCTGCGCGTAGCTCCGATCGAGATCGACGGCTCTCTTGAGACTCTCGAGCGCAGGGGCTATCCAGGGCCCTCTCCTATAAAGCATGGCCCGGCCCTTGAGATAGGCCTGGTACGCCTCTATATTCGTGGTCGTCACCTTGACGAGCCTGTCCGCGACTTCGATGGCCAGCGCCACTTTCAGCCGCCGGACGATCGCACGCGTGATCTCGTCCTGGACGTCGAAAATGTCGGCGAGCTCGCGATCGTAGCGCTCGGACCAGATCTGAAATCCCTTCGCTGCATCGACCAGCTGCACCGTGACGCGCACGCGGCTACCGGCCTTGCGCACGCTGCCTTCCAGCAGATGACGCACGTTCAGGCGTCTGGCGATTTCCCCGGCCTCAATGGACTTGCCTTTGAACGAAAAGGAGGAGGTGCGCGCAGCGACTCGAAGACCCTCGAGTTGGAAGAGCGCGTTGATGATCTCCTCGGCGATGCCGTCGCTGAAGTACTCGTTGTCGGCGTCTGCGCTCATGCTCGTGAACGGCAGCACGGCGATCGAGGGCGCCTCTTTGGTTGGCGACATGACGACTGACCGCAGGGCGTCAAGGACCTCATCTATGGTCTGGAAGCGGTCGCCGGGCTGCTTCGCCAGGCATTTTCGTACGACGGGCTCGACCGGCGACGTAGGCCAAAGAGGAGGCGGATCGTCGCGCAGAACGGCGCTCAGTACTTCCGGCGTCGTCGTTCCGCTGAAAGCGCGGGTACCTGACAACATTTCGTACAGGACCGCGCCGAAACTGAAAATGTCTGATCGCGCGTCGAGGCGACAGCCTTTGGCCTGCTCGGGCGACATGTACGCGACTGTCCCAAGGACCGTTCCGGTACCCGTGACGGTGGCGTCTTTCCCGACGTCCAATGATTTCGCCAACCCGAAATCGAGCAGCTTCACGCCGCTCGCGGTCACCATCACGTTGCCCGGCTTGATGTCCCGATGCAATATGCCCTGGCGGTGCGCGGCGCCGAGCGCTGAGGCAATCTGCAGGGCGAGCCGCAGGGCTTCTTCGCTGGCCAGCGGTCCGTGCAGGGTCTCGCCGTCCACGTACTCCATGACAAGGAAGTCGACGTCGTCGCAACTTCCGATGTCATACAGCGTGCAGATATGCGGATGGTTCAGCGCCGCGACCGACCGGGCCTCGCGCTCGAAGCGCTCACGCGCCTGCGAATCGTGCGCGACATGCGACGGGAGCACCTTGACGGCAACCGTGCGATCGAGCCGCGTGTCGCGCGCTTTGTAGACTTCGCCCATGCCTCCGGCGCCAATGCGCGCCGTCAAGTGGTAGGGCCCGATCCGCTTGCCCTCCATGTTGGGAGTACTGAGAACCTCGAGGGCTGGGGCCGGAGTTTCGAGAAAGCCACTCGCGGAATCGTGCGCCGCGAGCAGTTCCTCGACACGACCGGCGAGCGCTCGGTCCGCGCCGCACGCGGCGAAGACGTAGGCACGGCGCTCCCCGGGCGGCAGCGGCAGCGCGGCCTCGAAGACCTTCCTGACGCGCGGCCAATCGCTCGCGGCGGGTCTCATAGAGTGAAGGCTCGGAAGGCGTCAATTGTAAGGCAGAGTTTCCCGCCGTAGGTCGAGAACCACTAGCGTGCCGACGCCAACCTAAAACCAATGAAAAGACGGCCCAGAAATTGACGACTTCCGGCCCGTTTGTGATCGCGGGTGACTTTGGAATCCGCCGCTCTTCAGCCTTTCGGCCACCTCATTGCGACGAGAGTCGCAAGTATAGACGACATCTGGACTTACACGAACGCGATGTCGCCCGCGATTCTCGCCCCAGAACCTACTAGTCCGCGCCGAGGTGGACGCGAACATTTTTCCGTAGCTGACCTGCCGATCCCCGGCAAATGCCTCGACAACCTGTGCGAAGCGCGGATCGACGTTCGGAGTAACCTTCTTCAACATTGCTCCACGACGTTTCGCTCGAAGCGCGCTGTCATACAGACGGCCTGTTCGCCGTCATACGGACTACCTGGCCGAGGCCGAGGAGGTTGCCTTCGCTGTCCTTGAACCAGGCGCCCCTCTCACCGACTCCCTTGCTTGGATAGTTCCCGACGATCTCGGCGATGCCGTTCACAGTTTTGAGTCCAGGCAGGTCGTATTCTTCGAACACAACGCCACGCGCTCTGAGCGCGGCCACTGTGCGCTCGATGTCGGCGACCTCAAATCCCATCTGGGTGTGGCTGCCCGACGCCGCGCCGGCGGATTCGAACAAGGCGAAAAAGCCGCTGCCGGCACGGTAACGAAGGCCTCCGGGCCGTTCCTCGACCGGCTCCAGACCCAGCTTCTCCGAGTAGAACCTCCTGGCTCTTTTCAGATCCCGTGCGGGAAGGCGCGTAGCAACGTCAATGTACTCGAGCATCTGCACACTCCTGCTCCGACGCAGCAAGCCAACCATCGCCTGGTCGATGATGCCCTGCAGGCCGCCGATGATGCCCTGCACATGCGCTTTGCGGCCTCAACGCGGTTGCCGCAGCATCGGGGCCAGCGGAGGCGATGAGCCGGCCTGAATTGTCCCGAGCACCTCGAAGCCGTGTCGTCGGTACAGACTAATGTTGCGAGGGTTCGTGGACTCCAGGTATGCCGGCACGTGATCGCGATCGCAGCGTTGCAGCGCGTACGTCATCAGAGCATCGCCGAGACCTTTGCCCTGATGCGCCGGATCTACACCGATCAGCGGAAGGTACCAGTGCGGGTCGGTGGGGTGGTACTTCGCCATCTGCTCGAAGACGGCAAAGACGTCGTGACGGATGGATGCCGACACGGTGGTCTCGACGAGCTCGCCAAGCCTGTCCTCGTCCGGATGCACGCCTGGTGGGAGCCAGAGTGCGACCCCGGCGTGCGCGTCAGTGCAGTACGCACTTCCGAGGTCGAACGCACGTCCCCCGAACGCGGCGACGAGGCGGGGCATGTTGGCGAGGTACTGTTGGCCGTGCGGCCAACTCCATCGCGCGACCGGATCCGCGGCGAATGCCAGGACCACCGTATCGACCGCCGGCGCCTTGTCGGTCGCCGCAGCGATTCTGACCGTCGGCGATCCCACGTGGACATCGTGGCCAGCGCCTTCAATTGGGTTCATGAGCCTTTCACCTCCGAAGATCACTCGCCGACTTCGATCTTCTGCCGCCGCTCGATCTCCGCCTGCGGCGGTTGCTCCAGTGCAAACGAACCGTATTCGAGGGTCCCGGCAGACTCGAGGACCTGAAGCACGACCCCGGTGCTCGAGGTCCGCGTCTCCACCGGCTTGAGCCGCGAAGGCACGGTGCCGTTCGTAAACAGACGCTTCCCCGTCCCCAGCAGAACCGGGTCTCCATCAATATGTCGAGCGACGGGCGTTGAGATCAACACGACGCCGTGCGCTCCAGATAAGGCCATTCAGCTCACATGTTGAGCAGATAGCTCAGCAAGACCGTGCCGGGCAGTCGCTCGACAGAGCCTTCGAAGTACACGACGGTCAGCGCCGCAGTCGAGTTCGATCCCCGTGACTCTCCCAGATTCAAGTCGCTTGTTGACAGGTTGGGCTTGGCTATCGTGCGAGCGCGCACGTCTGAACCAGGAGTCGGAAATCTTACGAATCCTTGACATCCCTTGACCAGTCCGTAACAAAACGTGACACCCACTGCGATACGCTCAGGGCATCCGGGATTCTGGGAGGAAGGAATGGAGGCGAAGAGCGGCGAGCGTACCCGCTGGAGCGATCGGCTGAGAAAGTTCTGGAGCGGCAACAACCGAATCCGGCTCATGCTGACGCTGGCACTGGCGGTCATGCTGCCGGCAGCTGCGCTCATCTACCTCAACTTCTACCAGCTGAAATCGTTGAAACGCGACAAAGTGCTGGAAGCGGCGATCCACAGTGACTTTCATCAGATGCTCGCCATCGCCGAGAAGCAGATCAATCACAAGGTTTACACGACGACGGAAGGTGTCCGCGATCTCTTTCCCTCACCGGATGCTGAAAAGGGAGACCAGTTGCTCAAGCTCGATTGGATCCTGTCAAAGCATCCCGAGCTGGCGCACGTGTTCCTCTTCGAGGCCGATCGAGGATTCCTCTTTCGTTCGCAGCCGCAGCGAATGAACGACCCGTACTTCCTCGAAGAGCATCAGCGCCTCGAGAAGACGTTCCGCGGGTATTTCACCTTCGAAGGCAAGACGATGCTGGAAATGCTGCACAAGAGGAAAAGGCGCATCTCCTGGTTTGCCGAGCGCGGAAAGCGGGCCGACGGCTACGCCTACATGACGACGGCCTTCTTTTCGTGCCCGCGGATTTCGAATAGTCGGGTGGTGATTGCCGGAGCGACCTTCGACGCCGAATACCTGAAGGAGAAATTTCTGCCGCAGATGCTCGACGCGCTCATCGCGTACAAGCTGGGCGAGGACGGCGGAAATCCACTGGCAATGGTCGTCTATACGGGCGATCCCGACGCCGATGCCGGCGCGTCCGGTCTGACGACCGGGCAGGCGAACAAGCCGCTCGCCGCCTCGGCCGGATGGACCGAAGGAAAGCCCGAGGTGTCGCGCAACTTCGCCGATGTCTTCGAAGGGCTGACGCTCGGCATCAAATTTCAGGGTACGAGCGTGGAGGCTCTCGGGCGAAGTTGGGTGGAGCGTGGGTTTCTCACCCTTGGCGTGCTCTCGCTCCTGCTGGTCGGCGGCCTCGTGCTGACGTACCGCAGCGTCAGCAAGGAAGTCGCCCTCGCGCGGTTGAAGTCCGACTTCGTCTCCAACGTCTCACACGAGTTACGTACGCCGCTATCGCTCATCCGCCTCTACGCGGAAACGCTCGAACTGGGTCGCATAAAGGGGCAGACCAAGGTGGAGGAGTACTACCGCACCATCCGCACGGAGAGTGAGCGGCTCACCGCGTTGATCAACAACATCCTCGACTTCTCGCGCATCGAGGCCGGGCGGAAGGAGTACGACTTCAGACAAACCGACCTTGCCGAGCTCGTGAGGAACACGCTGGATACGTATCGCGCGCAAATCGACGAGCACGGTTTCACGTTCGAGCAGAGCATCGACTCGAGCATCCCGCCGGTGCGGGTGGACCGGGAGGCTATCGCACGCTCGCTCGTCAACCTCGTGAACAACGCCCTGAAATACTCGGATACCGAGAAGTTCCTCGGTGTGAAGCTGTATCGCGCGGATGGCGTGCTGAAGCTCGAAGTCGTGGATCGCGGCATCGGCATCGCGCGGAACGAGCAGTCGAAAATCTTCGAAAAGTTCTACCGGGCTGGCAACCCGCTGGTGCACAACACGAAGGGAAGCGGCCTTGGCCTGTCGCTGGTCCGCCACATCGCGCACGCGCACGGTGGCGAGGTGGAGGTGGAAAGCACACCGGGGAAAGGCAGCAAGTTCACTCTGACGCTCCCCCTCGAGCGGGCCATCCAGCAGCCGGCCGGTGATGCAGTGAGGATGGCGGGATGAAGACGACACGAATGGGTTCCATCGGACCCAGCAACGGGCGTGCGAACAATACGCGATCGAGGGTGGCTGTACCGGTCCAGAAGAGCGATGCCGGAGGCCGGGCGGCCAGAAAGACGCGCATTCTGATCGTCGAGGACGAACCCGCGATGGTGGCCGGCCTGCGTGACAACTTCGAGTACGAAGGTTATGAGGTCATCAGCGCGGATGATGGCGTGTCGGGTCTCGAGCGCGCCCTCGCTGATGATCCTGATCTCGTGGTGCTGGACGTCATGATGCCGCGCATGAGCGGTCTCGAAGTCTGCAAGCAGGTCAAGGCCAAGCGGCCGTCAACCCCCATCATCATGCTCACGGCCCGAGGGCAGGAGATCGACAAGGTCGTCGGACTGGAGTTGGGCGCCGACGATTACGTGACCAAGCCGTTCTCGATCCGCGAGCTGATGGCACGAATCAAAGCCGTGCTCCGGCGAGTGCCTCCGCACGTCCCAATACCCGACGTGTTTCGCTTCGGTGATGTCGAAGTCAACATCCGCGGCAATGAAGTACGACGCGCCGGCACGATCGTCGAGCTCTCGACGAAGGAGTTCGCGTTGCTCGCGTACTTCATCTCCCATCCCGGAGAGACACTCAGCCGCGATCGCTTGCTCGATGCGGTCTGGAGTTATCAGAACTATCCGAACACGCGAACCGTCGACACGCACGTCGTTCACCTCAGGCAGAAGCTGGAACCACATCCCGAGGAACCGCGCTTCATCGTGACTGTGCACGGGACCGGCTACAAGTTCATCGAATGAGGTCACGTCCGATGGGTGAGTCAGAGGCTTTCGCGGGGCGCCCGGGCGGTATTCCGATTTCTCCGCGAGGCGGCAGTGCATCCCGCCGGACGCGCCAACGCGAGCTGAGGTCGAAGTTCGCGACGCTCGAGAAGGAGTATGGCGATCTTCACACCGCACTCTTCGAGGCTGCGCAGGTGCACAGAGGCCTCTGCGCCCCGCGCCTGGTGCGGTGCGGTGACTTCGCGATTGCGAGTGAGGTCTTTGCCGTCCGCTACCTGCCTGGTGACTTCTTTACCGTCGAGGAGGCGAGCGGCGGGCTGATTCTGGCGCTGGGCGACGTCTGCGGGAAAGGGCTGGCGGCGGGCATGTGGACCCCGTGCCTGGTAGGACTGGTCCGTGTGCACGCAGCCGCGACGTCGGAACCGCGCGCCATCGTGGCCGGCGTCAACCGCGAGTTCTGCCGGATGCACGCCCCGCTGACCAGCGTCTTTGTGGCACGCCTCGACCCGGCGAGCGGCATGCTGGATTACTGCAGTGCCGGACATCCTCCCGCCCTGCTCCTGCGGGCGTGCGGCCGGCTGGAGTCACTTTCCGAAGGGGGCATGCTGCTCGGCATGATTGCCGACGCGTCGTTCAGGACGGGACATGTCGAACTGGGCGCAGGTGACGTCCTGCTGGCTTACTCCGACGGCGTCATCGAGTCGCGCAACAACGCAGATCAGGAATTCGGTGACGAGCGCCTCGAGGCCGAATTGCGGCTCGCACGAACCGGTTCCGCTGATCGTGTCCTCTTCTCCGTCCTGGCGGCAGTTCAGGATTTCGCCGCTCCGAACGCGTTGACCGACGACATATCACTCGTCGTCGTGCGTCACAGCGATGACGAGTGCGCGTCCGGCCTTACTTGAGAGCGTCAGCGCTTTGAGCAACGACATCGTGGGCTATTGTGCGCTCCCGAACACCACATCATGCATGATGCGGCCGGGCCATAGTGTGAAGATGCCAGCCACGATCAGCGCGCCAGCGAACAGACCGATCATGGTCGCGCGATGCTGCTTCACGCGATGACGGCGGGCGTGGAGAACGCCGAGAGGCAGCATGACGGCGGTGAACACGGACAACAGGTGAATCGGGCTCCACACACCCCACGTCCTCATGTCGTGAATGCCAAACGATGTGACGACGACAGTCGTCATCAGTCCAGCCCATATCCACCCGGTGATGCGATGACGCACCGTCCCCTTCGGCGCCGTCAGCTGGAAAATGCCCAGCGCAAAGGCGGACAGCGCCGCGAAGGCGTGAATTTGAATGAGAACCGGCGCGGCGCGAAGAGGATCAAGAGTCATTTTATCACTCAGGCTAGGGGACTACCCGCTTAGTATGCGCGCCTGGCTGACCAACGCCGCGTAATAGGTGCGGCAGTGGCTGCAGCAGGCGTATTCTGAGAATTCCTGATCCGGAGCGATGAACCTGTGAGTCGATGGGGTTCTGAAGGACCGCCCCCTGAAGCCTACTCGCGTGTCACGAATCCGGAACGGTTTCGCCCGCTGCACGACTTCGCGCTGACGTTGCTCGCGCAGCTGCAAGCATCGTTCGACGTCGATCGAATCGAGGGCCACGGCCTCGACGCGAGTTGGAGGTCGGTGCCGTTGCGCGCCCGAGCGTCAGGCTGGTTCCTCGCGACTCGAAGGCCGCACCTCTCACGGTTACCTTTACGACGTTCCCCGGACTCAGGGTCGGAGCTGGTCGTTGGTTTACAGACGCCTTTCCAGTGTGTGGCTGCGATGCCTGCGATGAAACCGCGAACGATGAGACGATCCGCCTGGCAGAAATGATCGATGACGTCGTGGCTGGCAGATTTCGTGAGGGAATCACAATGTCACCGGAGGGAGAAGTCTGGCAGGAATGGGAGCGGTGGTCGCCACCGCGTCGCTTCTCGGGTCGAATGCTGATCGACCCGGAGGGTGCTCGTGCGATGCTGGCTGGAATCGAAGGCTCGGCGATAGAGTGGGCCCCTTGGCCGCGGGACCGCGCTGAGAACCTCAACGATGTCTGACGCGAATCTGACGGCATAGCCTTGTTCTGGACTATCCTCATTGCCATGCTGCTCGATTTGAGCGTGAACACCGTCGACGTGCCCGCAGCTCGTCATTTGTCATTTGTCATTCGGAATTCGTAGTTGGTAGTTGGTAGTTGGTAGTTGCCCCCGTCCCATGGCCTTCCCCACCCGAGCGATCCCGCCCGCGAGCTCGCTGAACGACGCGGCGATTCCCCTCACGCCTGGTGCGCGACTGGGCCCGTACGAGATTGTCGAGTCGATTGGCTCGGGCGGCATGGGCGTGGTCTATCGCGCACACGACGGCAGGCTCGACCGCGACGTCGCGGTCAAGGTGGTGGCAGCTCATCTCGCATCCGACCCCGAGGCACGTGCCCGCTTCGAGCGCGAAGCCAGGGCGATTGCGGCGCTCTCGCATCCCAACATCCTGGCCATTCACGACATCGGCATCGAAGGCGACGTCCCGTACGCCGTCACCGAGCTCCTTCATGGCGAGTCCCTGCGCGCCCGGCTCGCCCGCGGGCCCCTCTCGTGGGGCGACGCCCTCACCATGACGCTCGCGGCCGCCGATGGCTTGGCGGCGGCGCACGGCCGCGGCATCGTGCACCGCGATCTCAAGCCCGAGAACCTGTTCTTGACGACCGATGGCCGGCTGAAAGTGCTGGACTTCGGTCTCGCGCGCACGAACGCGGTCGGTCTGCCCGCGGCCGATGAGAGCGAGTCGCCGACCGTCGCCCAGACGCACATGGGCACGATCGTGGGCACGGTCGGCTATCTCTCCCCCGAGCAGGCGCGCGGGGAACCCGCCACGCCGGCGAGCGACGTCTTTGCGCTCGGCTGCATCCTGTTCGAGATGATTGCGGGACGCCGCGCGTTCGAGGGCGCCACGGCGGCCGATCGTCTCGCGGCCGTGCTCAACCTCCGGCCCGAGCCGCTCGGCCGGATTGCCGAAGTGCCACCCGAGCTCGACGCGATCGTCGAACGCGCACTGCAGAAAGAAGCGTGGCGCCGCTACCCGACCGCGCGCGAGCTGGCCGCCTCGCTCGAGACGTTGCGTTCGGGGTCGAGGCGCTCGGGGTCGGGGCATGAATCCGTCGGGCAGTCCGCCAGGCGGCCGCGGAGCCGCGCGCGGTCCCTCGCGGTGCTGCCCTTCGAGCTGTCGCCGGCCAATCCCGACGCCGAATTCCTGAGCGACGGGCTCACCGAGTCGATCATCAACAGCCTCTCGGAGCTGCCGAAGCTGCACGTCGTGCCGCGCAGCACGGTGTTTCGATACCGGGCGCTCGCGATGGACGTTCCCTCTGTCGGCCGCGAGCTCGAAGCCACCTACGTCCTCACGGGCCGCGTCTCCGTGCGCGGCGACGCGCTCAAAGTGCAGGTGGAGCTCGTCGAGAGCGCCACGGATCGTCAGCTCTGGGGACGGCAGTACACGCAGCAGACGGCCGACCTCTCGTCGCTGCAGGACGCGCTCGCGCACGACATCATCGCGGCGCTCAAGCTGCGGCTCGCGCCGCACAGCCGCCGGCCCTCGCGCCGCGCCAGCGACAACAGTGACGCGTATCAGGACTTCCTGCGCGGACGCTATTTCCTGAATCAGTACACGCCTGACGGATTCGTCCAGGCCATCCAGTGCTTCGAGCGCGCGATTGCGAAGGACCCTCAATATGCGCTCGCGCAAGCCGAGCTGGCCAACGCCATCGGCACGGCGCGGTTCTTCGGCTACCTGCCTCCAGACCAGAGCGACCAGCCGTCGAAGGTCGCCATGGATCGGGCGCTCGAGCTCGATCCGCTCCTGCCCGAAGCGCACTCAGCGCGCGCGAAGCGTGCGTTCTTCTACGATCGCGACTGGGCGACGGCCCAGGCGCACTTCGAACGAGCGCTCGAGCTGAAGCCGAACTACGCCGAGTGCCGCATCTTCTTCGCGCTCTACCACGCGGCGCACGGCCGCCGCGAGCGCGCGCTCGAGGAGGGCCGTCGTGCGACCGAGGACACGCCCCTCTTCGGCTTGATCCAGGCCGCCTACGCGCTCGTGCGGATCTACTGCGGGCAGGTCGACGCCGGCATCGAGCAGGCACGGCGCGCGCTTGCCGTCGATCCGGGCAACGCCATCGCGCTCAAAGAGCTCTGGTTCGCCTACGCGCACCAGAAGCGCTACGACGAGGCGCTCGACGTGCTGGCGCCGCTGGTCCAGCCGTTCGGTCTACCGTCCGACGCGCTGTCACGGCTCAGAACGGCTCATCAGACTGGCGGTGGCCGCGCTATCTGGGAGGAGCTGCTGAGAGTCATGCGCGACGTCGCGGCACGCCGCTACGTGCCGCCTCACGAGTTCCTGTTCATCTATGCGCACCTCGGCGACATCGATGCCGTGCTCGAGTACGCCGAACGGTGCGTCGAGATCAACGCCGGCATCCTGGTCTTCCTGGGCGTCGATCCCTGCTTCGACGATCTGCGGGGCGATCCCAGGTTCCAGGATCTGTTGCGCCGGCTGGGGCTGCCGGTCATGTGAATTGACAAGGCACCCCTCTGTGCACCCTCTCATTTCTCCAGTAGCGCTTTCAATCCCGAGAGCACGAGTTGCCAGTTCTTCTCGGAGTGCTCTCGTGATTGCTCCGAAGCGTTGTTGTCCTGCGACAAGGAGACCTGCGTCAGTGGCGGCGTGGGTGACAGCTCAAAGGTCACGGTGTGATAGTTCTCTGCGGAGTCGGGCAGTCCTGAACCCGGACTGAAGTGCGTGTACTGAAGCCGGCGGCCAGGCTTCAGTTGCAGAATCACGCCTTTGTCTTCGTAAGGCTTTCCCTGCCATTCGCCCTTCCACTGGATCGGGCTGCCCTCCCTCCACTGGGACACGACCTCCGTTCCAAAGAAGTACTGCCTGATCATTGCGGGATTGACGAGAGCCTCCCAGACGCTGTCGACCGGCGCCTGGATGGCGGTAGTGGCATGCGCGACGAAGCCTTTGCTCATGGCGCTTCTCCTTCCCGGTTGCGCTGCGTTCGCTGCTGACCGTAGGACTCCGCTGACTTGGCCAGCCAGTCCCCCGCGGTCAGGAAGGGCCGACCACTTTGCTGCGCGCGGCTGACGATGAACGCACCTTCGAGAGTCGTGACGACCATTTCCGCGAACGATCGCCGCGCCTTGTGGCTGCGCCACGGTAGATGGCCGGCGATGGTGTCCACCCAGCTTTCGAACGCGTCGTGACACACGGTGCGGAGTGCGCGGTCAGCAGCTGAAAGATCAAGCGTGACCGCACCGATCGCACAGCCCCTGTTGCGATCCGAGTCATCGAATCCGCGTGCTGCGGTACGAAACAGATCTCGGACCCGATCGGCAACGGGTCGGTCGCCCGCGAACATCGAGTCGAGCAGTGCGCGGGCTTTGTCTCCATGGCGCCGCAGAGCTTCGGCGGCGAGCTGAGTCTTTCCCTGTGGAAAATAGTGGTACACGGAGCCGATCGGCGTGCCGCTCTGAGCCACGACCTGCTTGATGCCTGCGGCCTTGAACCCGCCCTCACGCATGAGCGCTTCCGCGGCCTGAAGCATGCGCTCACGAGAAGACACGGTGCGGACCATGTACGCGAGTCTATATAGAACGCTCTATATAATCAAGCTCGGCACAATCGCAACGAATGCGACCAGACGCCAGGAGCGCGCCAGCGAGTTCATCAGAATCCCGTCACACTTGTCACTCCCACCGATCCGATACGCGGCGCTAAATCTGTCTGTACGTGAGGAGAGCGATGACCAAGCACATGACCGGGACACGTCAAGAGTGGCTCGCTGCGCGGCGAGAGCTGCGAAGCATGGAGATTTGAACGGAGAGTCCACATGCGAATCGGAATCATCGGCGCTGGAGGCATGGGAGGGATACTTGCGCGCCGCCTCGCCAAGCTGGGTCATCACGTCTCGATTGCGAACTCGAGAGGACCGGAGAGCCTGACCGCGTTGGCGGCCGAGATCGGCGCGACGCCCGTTTCCGTTGTCGACGCCACCAAAGCCGGAGAAATCGTCATCATCGCGATCCCGACGAAGGCCGTCGCCGATCTTCCGCGGGCGGTGTTTGCGAACGTGCCAAGCAGCGTTGTCATCATCGATATCGGCAACTACCATCCCGAACTTCGCGATGGCCGCATCGATGCGATCGACCGAGGCATGCTCGATAGCCAGTGGGTCGCGCAGCAGATCGGGCGTCCCGTGATCAAGGCGTTCAACAACATCCTCGCCACAAGCCTGCTCGACAAGGGCGTTCCGAGGGGAACGAAGGGGCGGATCGCTCTCTCGGTCGCCGGCGATTCGTCGGACGCCAAAGCCGCAGTGCTTCGCCTGGTCGACGATCTTGGCTTCGACCCTGTCGACGGTGGTAATCTGGACTCATCCTGGCGGCAGCAGCCCGGAACGCCGGCTTACTGCCGGGATCTTGAAGCTGCTGCTCTCCGGCGCGCGCTCGCCGAAGCTGATCGGAGCCGGATCGCCGAATACCGTTCCGAACAGGAGGCTCGTATCAGGAGGGATATGGCAGCGCAAACACCCACACGAGATACCGCTGAGGTCATCGAACGCTTCAACCAGGCGTTCGTCGCCCACGACGGATCTCTGTTGGTCGATTTGGTGGGCGAAGACTGCGTCATGGAAAGCGTTGAGCCGGCTCCCGATGGGACTCGCTTCGAGGGTCGCGAGGCTTGCCTGGAATTCTGGCAGCGCCTGGCGGAGGACAGGAGCGGTTCTTTCGCCCCTGAAGATATCGCTGTCTTCGGCGATCGAGCGATCATCCGATGGCGCTACCGTTTTTCGTCTGGCGCCGGGGAGCAGTCGCTGCGCGGCGTCACTTTGATGGAGGTCCGCGAGGGCAAGGTGGTGGAGGCACTCGGTTACGTGAAGAGTGGAGACCGAGCCATCGCGCAGGCTTTGGAAAAGGCCACGACGGGCTGAGCGTTCATAAATGGACCATGACGGCGCCCTCCTCACGATTGGTGCGCGCGGAATGGTGGAGTCGAGGCAAGTTCTCAGGACAGCAACGCGAAACCCCCTGCACCAGTGAACTGCTCGGCTACCGCTCGCTGGCGGGCGTGGACGCGCTCGAGCAGCGCCGCGAACCTGGCCATTCCACGGAGCGGCACCAGGTAGGAACTGCCTTCATAGGCTGGGGAGCACATATACCCCCAGTCGGCGGCTCGCTCAAGCCGCGTCAAGGCTTCGCCCGGCAGGCCGGCCCGCGCACAGATCTCGCCCCAATGAAACAAATCTTCCCCGTCGGGGACGATCGACAAGTCATGGGGCTCGGCAATCGCCAACACGTCGGATGACCGTCCTTCGAAGGCGGCTCGTAGGGCTGCGCAGTATGCCGCCAATCGCGGAAACTGCGCGAACCGGGCCTCCTCGCGACGCGCGGCCTCGATGGCTTTCGTCTCTCGCCCTGTCGCACCCAGGACTCGTGCCTCCAACGGGTCGCTGCTCGTGACGGCTTCTTCAAGTGCCCGGTCGTAGTCACGCTGGACGTAATACGTGTGGAGCACACTCGTGCTGACGGTGGGATCGAGCCGCCGTGCCTGCTGATGAGCGGACACGGACTCGCGCAGCAGGCCACAGTACCCGACAGGCGTGAACGAGGCCGGCATACACTTGGGGCTCGACGTGCCGGGCGGCGGCACGTTTCACGAGCCGCATCAGTGCTTCGTCGGGACGGCCAGTGTCGATCTCGAGCTGTGCGCGGTAGTAGTGAGCGGGTCCGCTGTCGGGGTCGAGTTCGAGTGCTCGCTGCAGGGCCGATTCGGCCTGTGCGATGAGGGTCGAGTCTTGGTACTTGGCGAGCACGCGATCGAGGCGCCCACGCTCGGCCCACGCCGGGGCAAACCCCGCGTCGATTCCGAGGCACTGATCGAACAGATCGCGGGCCCGTCGCCACGTCGCGGCTTCCATCCGGAGTTGCATCCCACGCATGTACAAATCGAAAGCCTTGGCACTCGTGGGGCGGAGCCGAGGACCGCGCCGAACATCATCTCTGGTCAGCGGCAGCGATTGGATGACGCGCTGCGCCAACTCGTCGTGCAGCTCGAAGATCGTGTCCATGTCGACTTGCAGCGTATGGGACCAGAGCATGTCCCCGGCAGGCGCGCTCATCAGCTGCGCGCTGACCCGCAGCCTGTTGTGAGATCGCAGGACCGTGCCTGTCAGCACGACATCTACCGAGAGTTCTCTCGCCGCGGCTCCGAGGTCGGGGACTCCGGTCGCATACTTGGCCGTGCTGAGGCTCGACCGCACCACGAGCGATTCCAGCCCCGACAGTGCAGTAGCGATCACGTCGGCGAGGCTCAAGCTCAAGTACTCGATCTCGGGATCGGTTCTGAGCAATCGGAAGGGCAGCACCGCCAACCGCGTCATGGCCCGGGTTTCTGTTACCGCCCCGCCCTCAAGTAGCGCCCGCGTCGGGCTCAACGCGTCGGCGAAAGACGCGATGTCTAGGTATCGGTCGGATGGCGCCTTCGCGAGCGCCCGTCGTACCACACGATCGAGCGCCCACACGCCGGGTGATCCTGCGAGTACGGGGGGCGGCTCGTGGACGACGGCATGGATCAACTCCGCAAGTGTCGCACCCGAGAAGGGCGGGCGCCCCGTCAGCATCTCGAACAAGATGGCGCCGAGCGAATACACGTCGGCCCGGACGTCAAACGGCCGGGCGAGCAGCAGTTCCGGAGCGGCGTAGAGGGGCGTCCCCACGCCAATACCGTTCTCTGTAACAGCGAGCGTGGCGTCGGTTGCAGAAGGGAACACAGGGCGCGCCAGACCGAAGTCCAGTAGTTTGACGCCATGTGGGGTTATGAAGATGTTCGAAGGCTTGAGGTCGCGATGCACGATCCCTCGTTCGTGCAGAGCACCTAGCCCGCCGATGATCGTCAGTGCGGTCGACACCGCCTCTGCGGGTGGGAAGGGCTGGCCCAAGCGGGCGGCCAGTGGCTCGCCTTGGAGGAGCTCCATAGCGATGACGAGTTGCCCGTCTATCTCGGCTAACTCGTATACCTGGCAGATCGCCGGGTGCGAGACACTGGCCGCGAGGCGTGCTTCGCGCTCGAGTCTGGCGCGTGCATCCGGATCGGTAGTGGCGTCTCGGATCAACTTCAGGGCCACTGGGCGGCCCAGGCGGGTGTCGAGGGCACGCCACACCTCACCCATGCCGCCGGCCCCAATGTGGGCGGTGACTTCGTACGGACCGAGCCGCGCGCCAGGGGCTAACGACACGGTAAGACCGCTTGAATTATATGGAAATGACGTTGAGGCAGGTCGCCGCGTTATGCGCCGCGCTGACGAAGAATTACGCGGGTCGGTCTAAGCATCGTTCGCCGGATCTTCGACGGCCTCTAACTAGTGAGTAGCCTGCCGAGGGCCTTGTCCTGCTACGGGGATTGCAGAATCCTCGGCCCGCTTCATTTCCGCTCGCCGACCGAGGAGACCGTGAGGTAGAAATCGGTATGTCACAGATGCCGGGGGTCAGGCCTTGCATCACGCGGTGTAAGGCGGTCCAGGCTGACCATGCGTCGATTGGTTTCATCGAGCAGGCGCAGACGCAGCGAATCCAGGCTGCGGCGGAGCGTCAGCGGGGGGACCGCCTGGAACGCCGGGACGGCGTCCTGGCATGGTTGCAGGTTGTAGCACGGGATGCGCGGCTGGACGTGGTGGATGTGATGCAGGCCGATACTGCCGGTGAACCACTGCAGCACTTTCGGCAACTTGTAGTAGGAACTTCCCTCCAGCGCCGCTCTGATCGGTTCCCACGTCTCATGATGCGCCCAGTACACGTCCTCGAACTGGTGTTGCACATAGAACAGCCACACTCCGGCGGCGCCAGCGAGAAGAATGGTGGGCAGCTGCGTCCACAGCAGGGTCGGCAGCCCGATCGTCAGGTATGCGACCACGAGCGCCGCCGCAATGCCCGCGTTGGTGAAGTGCACGCTGAACCGTTCGCGTTTGCTGGCGCCCGGCCCGGACACGCGGTTGCCGAACAAGAACAGGAGCGCCGGGCCAATGCCGAACATGATGAACGGGTTGCGGAACACGCGATAGAAGAGCCGCTTCCAGTTCGTCGCTGCCAGGTACTCCGTGGTCGTTAGCGTCCAGACGTCGCCGACGCCCCGGCGGTCCAGGTCGCCGGCGGTCGCGTGATGCTCCGAGTGCGAGCGCTGCCAGTGGTCGAAGGGCGTCAAGATGAACACCCCCGTGATGTATCCGACGATTCGGTTCGCGCGACGGGAGGGGAAGAAGGAGCCGTGGCAGCAATCGTGGAAGATGATGAACACCCGCACCAGGAACGCCGCGGCCAGGACGGATAGCGCCAGGGCCACCACGGGGTGACCCCGCCGGACCGCCATCACCATCACCACGTTCAGCACGGCGTAGGGGATGACGGTCTCCAGGAGTTCTGCCACGGCTCGGGACCGGCGAGGCCGCCCGAACGGCTCCACCAACGAATACAAGTCGGATCGCTGCGCCATCTTCCGAGTCTACGAGACAGGCGAGCCAGGCGTCTGTGTATTTCTGGACCCCTCACAATCATGGGCCTCACAGAAGCCGCGGCCGGAACCCCAGCAAAGGCACGACGCCATTGAGATAGTGAGCCCAGAAACGGCGCGACGCGGATGATCGAGCGTGCCTGGAACCCAGGTCGCGCGGCGAGTGAAACGTCATCGCGCCTTCACTTCTTCAAGGCCGCAGACCAATTGAGCACGATTGTCACCGGCACAGACCGTGCCTCGTCGGTCGCGCCGCTGATCAGGAAGCGTTGACCATCGGGAGCGGCGGCGTAATGGTGTGCCACCGCCTGAATCTCCATCCACTTGATGCGAGTGGCAAACAACGCTTTCGGCGGACTGACTTCCAGGGTAGTCGGGTTGCTCTTCACGCCCACCGCCATCAACGTCTGATTGGGCGCCATGTAGAACAGCTCTTTGCCGTCACGTCGCCACTGCGGCTCGAAGCCTCCCTGCGTCGACACCTGCCGTTTGAGTCCTGTCGCAGGAAACGATTCGACGTACACCTCGTAGGCGCCTGACTCGTTCGAGATGTACGCCAGCCACCGTCCGTCAGGCGAGAGCGTGCCGTAATGCTCGTCGGCCGACGTGCGAACAACCGGATATGGCTCGGGCTTGCCGACCAGGGGCAGAGCCCAGATGTCGCCGCCGGTCTGTGGATCGGTGCTGTCGTAGAAGAGTAACCTCCCATCGCTGGACCACCCCGAAGCGGTTTTTGGCAAGTTCGTCTTGAGAAGAAACTTCTCGGTCCCAGCGCTGTTCGCATTCAGCTCGAACAACTGAGGCGGAGGCTCGCGAAGAGAGCTGAACGCGATGCGAGTGCCGTCCGGCGACCACAGCGGAAATATGTCGTGCGACGGATGGAACGTCAGCCTGGAAGGGATGCCACGGGCAAAATCGAGGCGCCACAAATCAAACGTTCTGTTGCGGGGTTCGGCCTGATCGTAGACGACGCTCGTGGCCTGGGGTGACAACGACACGCTGTTGAAGACACCCTTCGGCCCAGGATTCCCGATTCGCCGGCCGGCTCTATCGAACCACACGAGCTCTGACTCACCGACGGCGCCCGCGAAGAACACGAGCGTGCCGGAAGCCGATGCCGAAAACAACCCTTGGTTCGTTACTGGATTGAGTCCCACCGCGTTCGCGACCGATACAGGATTCCCGCGCACTTCCAGAGTTGTTTCGTCGAACGCTTGCGCCAGCAGCGCGCCTTCCCGCCAAAAGAGGAGATATCCGGGTGCATGAACCGCACGTGATCGAGTGGTGACCAGCCTCTTCGCCATACTCGAATCGAGCGAGGCGACGAACACGCCAGCGTTCTCGGGCTGGGTGGGCGCCGCAGCGAAGAACAGAAAATGCCGGCCGTCCGGCAAGAATGAAGGAAACCAAGTTCCTTGAGTGTCAATCTTCACAGGCGTGGGCTGGCCGCCCGCCGCCGAAATGCGGTACAAGCCGGTACCCGGACGTGGCGCGAACAAGATGATGTCGTCCCGGTTCCAGGTGCCACCTCGCGCGGCCCCGGCGTCGGCGAGCGTTCGGATTTGTCCCGTCTCTATGTCAACGGTCTTGAGCTTGCCTTGTCCAAAGAATCCGACCGATTGGCTGTCCGGTGACCAGAAGGGCAACGAGGCGCCGTCGGTGTTTGCCAACGGCTGCGCCGGCCCAGCCACGTCGAGCGCAAGCGTGTAGAGCAGTTGCTTCCCGGTGGAGTCGTGTCCGACGAACAGGAGCCGGCTGCCGTCGGGCGAGATGGCTGGGGCTTCGTCCGTTTCGAGCGACACACCGGGAGGGGGCAACGCGGAAGACACATGCGTCCGCAGGTCCGGTGTGGAGCGCCGGAGACTCCAGGCGCCGAGCACCACGAGCGCGAGCCCCGCCACCGCTGCGATCGTCCATGCGAGAAGCTCACGCCGTCGGTTCCGGGCGACGCCCGCCGCTTCCGTAACGGCCGATGAATGTCCGGCAATCCAGTCGAGCTGCAGCCGCATGTCATGGGCGCTCGCCCATCGGTCGTTGCGGTCTTTCGCCAGGCAGTTGTGAATCACCTGATCCAGGACAGGTGGTGTCAGCGGTTGGAGCACGGCAACCGCCGGAGGGTCGGACGACAGGATCGCGGCGATCACGCTCGCTTGACTCGTCCCCTCGAATGCTTTCCTGCCAGTGATCATCTCGTAGAGGACCGCGCCAAATGCGAAGATGTCGGCGCGTCCGTCCACCTCGTTTCCTTCGAGCTGCTCGGGCGCCATGTACGGCAGCGTCCCTGCGATGAGCGCCGGGGCTGTCTGGCTACTGGGAAATGCGTGGCTCAGTGACGTGGCGGACCCGGCGGGAGCGCGGAGCCGCGCGAGGCCGAAGTCGAGCAGCTTCGCACCGCCCGCCGTGAGCATGATGTTGCCCGGCTTCAGGTCGCGATGAACGATACCCTGCGCATGCGCAGCGGCGAGCGCCTCGGCGATCTCGACGCCCGTGCGTAGGGCCTGCGTGAGCGGCATCGGCCCTTTGCGCAGCCGCGCCGCCAGCGTTTCACCTTCGAGATACTCCATGACGAGGAAGTCGACCCCGTCCTGGTGGCCCATCTCGTGCAGCGCACAGATGCGCGGATGCGAGAGGCGCGCGATGGCGCGGGCCTCGTACGCGAAGCGCGCCCGGCCACGCGGATCGGTGGCGGCGTCAGGCGAGAGCACCTTGATCGCGACGTGGCGATCGAGTCTCGTGTCGCGGGCCCTGTAGACCTCGCCCATCCCTCCAGCACCGACAAAACCCTCGACGTCGAAGACGCCGAGCCGCATCCCACGCGTCAAAGAGGGCGGGACGGGTCCCGATTCGTCGACATTCGCCGCGCCGGCGCGAGCTGGACGGCCGGAAAGGAAGCCCTCCGAGTCGCCGTGTGCCGCCAACAGCGACTCCACCTCCTCGCGCAAATGCGCATCCTCGCCACAGTGGTCCGAAAGAAACGCCGCACGCTCGGCCTCAGGCCTTGCAAGGGCGGCGTCGAAGAGGGTGAAGATGTGTTCCCAACGGTCGGAGGTCATTCGCAATCGTTCGTGCGGTGAGGGTCATGCGCGGCGTGAGGTTCGTCAGTCTGCTCCACCGGCCCGCGCGAACTGGCCGAATCGCGCTCACTGACCACTCGCCGCAGCTCGCGGAACAGCCATGCCCGGGCGCGCGACCAGTCACGCTTGACCGTCGCGGGAGATAGCGCGAGGCTCTCTGCGGCTTCCTCGACAGTCATCCCTCCAAAGAACCTCAGCACCACCAAATCGCCCAAGCGGGAGTCGATCGTCGCGAGCTTACCGAGCGCAGCGTCCAGATCGAGCAATTCAACGTCGCGCGGCATCGTCGCGCCGAGATCGTCTGCCAGCGGCATCCTCCAGCCGGCGCCACCCCGTTTGGCGGCCACGTGCGCGCGTGCATGATCCACCAGAATCTGCCGCATCAAGCGCGCCGCAATCGCAAAGAACTGTGCGCGGTTCTGCCATCGCACGCGGCGCAGGTCGACGAGGCGCAGGTACGCCTCGTGCACGAGCGCGGTCGGAGCCAGCGAGTGGTCGGCCCGCTCTGCGCGCAACCGCCTGCGCGCGACCCGACGAAGATCCTGGTACACAAGGGCGATCAGCCGGCTGTCCGCCGCTCGATCGCCCTGGCCCCACGCCACGAGCAACCTCGTCACATCATCTTCTTCGTGAGGCACGCCCCTCGTCCCTGGTGACCTGATTCTACCGCCTCGCTACGACGTGAAATCCGATGAGCCTCTTTTCGCCCCGCTTCCGCTTCTGCCAGGCGCGCGGTACCGACGCCATGCAGGCGCACTGGCCGCAGGGAACGCGGGGAAGCCGCAAAAGGAGGATTGAACATGGATTCGAATATTCAGCGCTCGGTGCGGAGTCTGGCTCTGCTTTCCGCGCTTGCCGGCACGATGGCACTCACAACGGAACATGTAGCAATTGCTGGGCAGCAGCCCAACTCCCAGGCGACAGGGATCCAAGGAGCGTGGGTCTTGCAGGTCAGCGCCCATGACTGCCAAACGGGCGCCCCAGTGTCGAACTTCCAGTCCGTCGTGACGTTCGCGCAAGGAGGAACGCTGACAAACGTCACGACGGGAGGCAGTCCTGCACTGCGTACGACAGGCCTCGGCACCTGGGAACGAGCCGGCGGTCACGAGTTCACGGCCGTGACGGTGGCTCTTCTGTTCAGCCCCGCCGGCGCCTGGACGGCGACACAAAGACTCACGAATACGTTTGAAATCGGGAGTAACCCGGACGAGCTCACCGGAACCACCGAGGCCAATTTCTTCGACACGAACGGAAATCTGACCGCGACGGCCTGCGCAACCGTTGTCGGCCGTCGCCTGGAATGAGCCTGACGAGCGAAGACGATTGAGACCTGCGGAGGCGAACGCGTCAGCGGCGCACCGTGAACTGCGTGCCCCACTGGCGCGGCTCACCGGGGCGACCGCTAGACGCGGGGAAGCCGACGTTCGGAGCCATTGCGCCGGTGATGTACGGCTCGTTGCCGACGTTGCGCGCGTAGACGGCTACCTCCCAGCGCCGGCTTCGCGGCTCGAAGCCGGCGCGCAGGTGGACAAGCCCGTACGCAGGCTGCGTCTCGATCGAGGTGTTGAAAGGCGTGAAGAAGACGCGACTCTGCCACGACACATCAGCCCGCAGGGAGGCCGCCCCGATACTGCCAGTGGCGAACTCGTAGACGCCGGAGACGCTGCCGGACCACTCAGGCGCGTTGCTCAGGCGGTGGCCGGCCGCGTCGCCCGTCACATTGCCTGGCCCTACGGCAAGGTAGCGGTCGTAGGTCGCGTCGAGCCACGAGACCTGGCCCGCGAGGTGCAGGCTACGCCCCACCGCGGCGGTCGCCTCGAGCTCGAGCCCAGTAATGGTCGCCGATGCGGCGTTGCTGATGTCGACCACACCAGGACGGAGGAACGTCTGCACCTGCAGATCCTGGTAGTCGTTGTAGAACACGGCCGTGTTCACATAGACGCGCCCGTCGGCCATCGTGCGCTTCAGGCCCCCTTCATAGCTCCAGGCGAACTCGGGCTGAAAGGCCCCGCCGGGCGCCATCGCCGCGACGTTGAGTCCGCCGCTCTTGAAGCCCCGCGTGGCCGAAAAGTAGGCGAACGTCTTTCGCGACGCCTGGAACTGGATGCTTGCCTTCGGTGTCCAGGCGTCGTAGATGGCCCGGTCCACGAAGTCATAGAACGACGCCGGATTGGCGAGGACCGTCGTGCCCAACCGGTAGACCCCGCCGACGTTATGGATATCTTTCTGCTCGTCCGAGTACCGGACACCGCCTGTCAGCGCCAGGCGGCTGGACAGGCTGTAAGTCGCCTGGCCGAACAGCGCCCAGGCCCTGGCGTCGACCGTCGAGAAGGGTCGAATCTGAATCCGAGGACCGTACTGCGTGATCTCGATCCGAGCGTCATCGTTGTCGTCGAACAAGAACACGCCGGCGATCCACGTGAGCCCGGGTGTGCGTTGCGCGAGCGTCAGTTCCTGCGAGACCTGCCGCTGGACTCCCGGCGCGTCGGTCGTCGCGACCGGCAGTTCGGTCGCGTCGGGGTCGATGAAGAAATGCGTCTCGGATTTTCGATACGCAGTCAGGCTCGTCACCGTTGTCGCGCTGTTCAATCGGACGGCCACCTTTGCCGAGGCACCCTGCTGGATGTTCTTGCCAGAGGCCAAATGGCTCGTGCGTACCTCCCACAGGCTGTCAGGACTGTCGAACGTGAATCCCGGCCTCGCGGCGATCGGCTTCGCATATGGGAGAGGAACCCCGTCGAATCGACCATAGTCACCCGAGAGGAGCAACTCGCCATGGGTCCCCAGCACCACACGCAGCTGCCCCCGTCCCGCCCACGTGTCCTCGCTTCCCAGAGGGTGGTCGGGATGATCGAGATCCCTGACGACACCATCGCGCGTGCCGCGCAGAAATGCGAACCCACCCATCACCTTGTTCTTGACGAGTGGCCCCCTTACGGCGCCTTCGGCACGGAGCTTGTCGTCGTTGCCAGCGGTCAGCCGGACGCTCGTCTCGAGCGCGTTGGTCGGCTGCCGGGTGACGATGTTGATCGTTCCACCGACCGAGTTGCGACCATAGAGCGTCCCCTGTGGACCCCGCAGGACCTCGATCCGCTCCACGTCCAGAAGCTCCATCGACGACATCGCGGAGCGTGCGAGATAGACACCGTCGAGGTGAATCGTGGAGCTGGGATCGGCGCCAGCGACCGCGGAGTTCGAGCCAATCCCGCGGATGGTCACGAGTGGCGTATCAACGGGACTCTGTGAGACCGTCACCGTCGGCACGAGACCGGCGAGGCCTTCAACCCGCTCGACCCCGAGCTGTTCGATCGTCCTCGCGGGAAGCACGGTGATGGCGATGGGGGTCGATTGGATATCAGCGGCGCCGGTCTTCGTGGCGGTCACCGACGTCCGCTCGGCGAACGAGGACACAGACAGCGTGATGTCAAGCGTCGCGCCACTCGCACCGAGTTGTACCTCGGTCGTGCGCGGCTCGAACCCGCTGAACACTGCCGTGACCAGATAGCGGCCTTCGGGGAGCGAATCGAACAGATATCGCCCGTGCTCGTCAGAGACCACCGTTCGTGGCACTCCCAGAGCAGGGCCGGCGACTGTCAACGTCACACCCGGTAATACACTGCCGGTGGCATCCCGAACTACGCCAGCCAGCCGTCCTCCTGGCTGCGCCGACGCGGCGCCCACGCCCACCGCAAGCAGGCATGCGAGTGTCCGCAGGATCAGCAGCACACGACCTGGGTCTTCATTCGCCCTCGGAATCCTACACCTCCGGGTGTGATGAGCCACTTTTCGTCCCACGTCCGCTTCTGGTCAGCGCGCGGCACCGACGTCACAACGACGTACGGCCGCCCGCGCTGGGAGGAAGCCGGCCGTGTGGCTCTGTCTTGGCAGTCGCCGGGGTGTCGGGCGCGCGACCCACTGCACCCGGCGTCGGCGCACCAACCTTCTCGTGATCTCGCTCCTTGTCAGCGTCTCGGTAGCCCTTGCAGCGGATGCAGGCGCGCAGGACACGCGAAGCATGATCTGGCCATTTTTCCGACTGCCTCCTGGTATCCGTTTGGCCGAGGTCACACCGGAGGTCTTCGGGCTCCGGGCCGATGAAGTCCGAAAACTGCGAGCATTCACAGTTCTCGACGTCGATCGCACGGTCATCTACGTGAACATGGACTGTTCTCTCTGGAAGCGTGCGCTGAAGGGCGACGGCCATGAGTTCTACAGGGCGGTGCGCGCTTCGAGAAGAGTTGCGGGTCTGGCGGACGTTCATTCGGGACCGTCTTGTACCGACCGCCGAAGGGCTGCAGCAGGCGGTTCTTCTCGAGCGTGAAATTCGCATCGCCCGGGTTTCTGAGCTGCAGGCCTTCCTTCACAGCAGGTAGAGGTCAGAACAATTGCACGAGATCGCCATAAATCACAGCGTGATAGATCCGCTCGACGATGGTCCAGCGATCAGCGTCGGACACGATCTCCCTTCTTCATTCGCGTTGCAGCCAGACCTTGGCGAGCTTCGTCTACTGCGGCGGATGCGGCGCGAGGCGTTCGAGCTCCTCGAACCAGTTGAGCACGACCCGGAGTTCGAGGGGCCCCTGCTGCGCTCTCGAAGTCAGCGAGAGAAACCGGCGACCATCGGGTGAGTCGGGCATCTTGCCGACAAGATCGCGCCGCTCGGAGAGTGGCCGCGGCGCACCGACGCGCACGACAGGATCCGTGTTCACATCCACGACCATCCGCCGTCGCGAACCGATATAGAAGATCTGTCGCCCGTCGGCGCCCCAGCGAGGCGCGCCACCCTCGTCGATGGAGACAGCCACTCGAGGACCAGGTCCCGGAAAAGCCTGAATGTAGACATGGCTGGTGCCTCCGTCGTCTGCCGCGAAGGCGATGAACCGGCCGTCGGGAGAAAAGCTCGCAGACTCCTCGCTGAAGGGTCCCGCGAGAAGCGGCGTGGCTTTGCTACCGGAGTAACTCCAGATATCGGAATCGCCGCGTTTCGTGTATTCGCTATAGAGCAGCGTCCGCCCGTCCGGAGACCAGTCGAGGGGCGTCGTCCATCTTGTGACTCGCACGAGAGATTCCTCAGCGCCGGTTCCGTCGGCGCGCGTACGATAAATTGCGTGCTCGCCTCCGCGCATGCCCACATAGGTGATGAATTTGCCATCCCTGCTCCAGAGCGGCTGGGCGCCGTCACCGTTGCGGACGAGCAGCCGCCGGGCGCCGCGCGCCAGATCGAGGACCCATACTCGCAACTTGGTCCCCTCGACGAGATCGACAGCCGCTTCGCGGCCGTCCGGTGAAAGCGCCGCCGACGTCATCGGCCCTCGCCCTCCCGGAATTGGTGTGACGCCGCCTTCGCGATCCTCCCAGACGAGTCGAGACTCCTCCACGCGATCAGCGGGGATGTAGATTAGGGTGCCGTTGTCGGACAGCGCGACGTTCGAATGGCGGAAGTAGTGGTCGATGCCAGTCAGCACCGGCACCGGTTTGCCGACGGCTTCCAAGCGCTGATTCAATGGCACGGCGAGCAGCGCGTCGGCGTCTGAATACACGAGGTGCCCCGTGCGTGTGTAGGATGCAGGGAGGTTGCCGCCGCGCACTATGTGGCGTCTCTTACCCGTCTCTCGCGAGAGCATGTCGAGCCAGGTCTCTCCGAGACCGAAGCTCGCGACCAGCAGGTCGTTCCCTCCCGGAACTTGCCCTCGCAGTGAAATCGATTCGCCGTTCGAGCGGTCGGCGACAGCGATTGGCTTTGGCTGACCTCCGCCGGCCGGAATCGACCACAGCTCGCCCCTTGGATAGTCGGCCTGTATCACGATCTCGTCGTCCGTTCCCCAGACCACGGCGGGCGGCACGTCCGTAGCTGCGAGCTCGATCGGAGAACCGCCTGCCACCGAGACTTTCCGGAGAATGCGATCTTCGGCCCGCCAGAATCCGATCCACTGGCCGTCGGGTGAGAAGAAGGGCGTCCTTGCTGCCTCGGTGCCAGGAAGGGGTCGCGTTTCGAAGCCTGAGAGCTCGCGAAGAAAGAGTTGGGACCTCCCGCCACCGCGTGCGCGCAGGACGATCCGCTGCCCGTCGGGTGAAATCGCGAACGGCCTGTCCCACCCGGCAAGCGGCAAAGTCAGGTCGCCATTCGTCTTGTCGTCCAACTTCAGCGTCAAACGAGTAACCGCGCGCTCACCGGTCGTTGTGGCTCGCCCCGCACCTAGCCAGAAGGCGACGCACGCGGCGGTGGCGATGAGGACAGCAGCGATCACGAGCGTCGGGAAGGCGCGAAATGTCGGGCGATCGCGCGCCGGGCGTTGACCTGTCTCAGCTTCCGTTTCCTCGAGGTCCAGCCGCGCATCGCCAATGTGCTGAAGGCGTCGTCGGACGTCTTTCGCGAGACAGCGTCGAAGCAGCCGGGTGGCACCCCGCGGAACATGATCGCCGAGGGCGCCCCAATCCGGCTCCTTGTCGAGGACGGCGGCGAGCGTATCGGTCACCGTGTCTCCCTTGAAGGGCCTTCGTCCACTCAAGCACTCGTAGAGACAGCAGCCGAATGCCCAGATGTCAGCGCGCCGGTCCACCAGTTGCCCGCGCGCCTGCTCGGGGCTCATGTAGGCTGGAGTTCCGAGGACGGTTCCTTCGCGCGTCGCCTCGACCGCCGCCACCGTCGGTTCAACCCCACTCGGAGCCGAATCGAGGGCCTTTGCCAGGCCAAAGTCCAGCAGCTTCACCCGTCCGTCGAGCGTGACCTTGACGTTTGCCGGTTTCAGGTCGCGATGGACGATGCCCGCGTCGTGCGCCGCTTCGAGTCCCTCGGCAATCTGTCGACAGACGTCGAGCGCGTCGCGAGTCGGGAGCGGGCCGTGGCGGACGCGCTCGGCGAGCGTCTGGCCCTGAACCAGCTCCATCACGAGAAATCGCTGGCCCTCGTACTCTTCGAGACCGAACAGCGTCGCAATTGCCGGATGATTGAGCGACGCGAGAATGCGGGCCTCGCGCTCCAGACGTTTCAGTCGCTCCGGGTCTTTCGAGACTTCGTGCGGCAGCAATTTGAGCGCGACCTCTCGCCCGAGCGATCGGTCGCGCGCCCGATAGACCTCTCCCATTCCACCGACGCCGACGAGCGAGAGGATGTCGTAGTTGCGGATCGTCCGGCCCACCCATGATGGGGTGTCCTGCTGCGCCATCGCGCGAGCTGCCACGTCGAGGGCCGACTTCTCGAGCAGCGATGCCCCGTCGTTGGCGAGCAGCGATTCGAGCTCGCGGCGCAGGGTCGCATCGCCGTCGCAGGCCGAATCGAGGAACGCAGACCGATCCGCGGCCGGCCGTTCGACGGCCTCGTGATAGATCTGCTCGACGATTGCCCAGCGATCAGCGTAGGACACGGTTTCCCCGCTTCATTTCGTGCTGCAGCCAGACCGCGCCGAGCCTCGGCTACTGCCGCGGATGCGGCGCCAGACGTTCAAGCTCCTCGAACCAGTTGAGGATGATCCGCAGCTCGGGCGGCCCTTCGGTTGTCCTCGGAGATAAGCTTAGGCGCCGACCATCGGTTGTGACGCCCGCGTAACCGCGCTGATAAGCGTCGTTAACCACCTGTGGACGGCCGATGCGCAGGACCGGATCTGTCTGGACGGCCACGACCATCGTCCGCTCCCCGCTCCAATAAGACAGCTCCCGCCCGTCGGCCCTCCACCGCGGCCCTCCACTCTCCTCATCGGATACGGTGGTCCGAGGGCCAGGTCCTGGAAACGACTGTACATAAACATGGCTCACGCCACCGTCGTCTGCATCGAACGCGATGAACCGGCCATCGGGCGAGAACCTCGCAGAACCCTCGTTGAAGGGACCGGTTATCAGGGGAGCGACCTTGCCGGCGGAGTAGGTCCAGACGTCCGAGTCGCCGTGACTCGTGTACTCGGTGAAGAGGAGCGTTCGTCCGTCCGGAGACCAGTCTTCGGGCGTCGGCCAGCGGGAGCCGCGGGCCAACAGCTGCTCGGCGCCGGTTCCGTCGGCCCGCTTCCGATACAGAGCTTCTGTATCGCCCCGGTTCGCCACGTAGGTGATGAATGCGCCGTCCCGGCTCCAGATCGGCGAGCGATTGTTGCCTTCGGGAACCAGCAGCCGCTTCGCCCCGCGCTCGAGGTCCCATATCCACACTTGCATTTTCGACCCGTCGACGACGAAGGCCGCCGCCTCGCGGCCATCCGGTGACATGGCAATAGTCATGATCGGCGCTCGACCGCCGGGCACTGGCGTCGCGTTCCCCTCACGGTCCACCCAGGCGAGCTCGGCCTCTCGGATGTGCTCGGCGGGCAGGTAGACAACGGTGCCGTTCTCAGCAACAGCCAGGTTCAAATGGCCGCGAAAGTGGTCGATGCCATGGAGCACGGGAATGGGCGCGCCAACCGGCGTCGACTGATCGTCGAGCGCGACAGCAAACAGGGCGTCGGCATCCGCGTACAGAAGGTGGCCCGTGCGCGTGAATTGCGCCACTGAATTGCCGCCGCCTTGCAGCAGTCGTCGACGCCTGCCGGTTTCCCGCGACAGCACATCGAGCCAGGTGCCCCCCGGTCCGATGCTCGCCACGAGCAGGTCATTGCTTCGCGGAACCTGCGCGCGCAACGAAATGCGCTCGCCATCGCTGCGATCGCGGACGGCGATCGGCTTCGCTGCCCCTCCGCTGGCCGGAATCGACCACAGTTCCGCCTTCGGGAACTCGGTGTCGAACACGATCTCGTCGTTCGCCCCCCACACCGCCACTTGAGGCCCGTCGGTCGGCCCGATCGGGATCGGTGAGCCGCCGCCGATGGAGACCTTACGCAGGATGCGATGTTCGGCTTGCCAGAATGCGATCCACTGACCGTCTGGGGAAAAGAACGGCGTCGTGGCCGTCTCGGTAGCAGGAAGCGGCCTGATCACGAACCCTGACAGCTCGCGAACATAAAGTCGGGAACCTGCTGGGCCATGCGTTCGGAAGACGACCCGCCGGCCATCGGGTGAGAGGGCGATGGGGCTAAAGCCGGCTTGGACCAGGAGCTGGAGATTGCCGGTCGTGGCGTCCGCCAACTTCAGCTCCAGCCGCGCAACCGGAGGGTCGGCCACCGCCGTCGCGCGCCGTCCACCGAACCAGGACGCTAGAACGACACCGACCGTGATGAGGACAGCCGCAGCCAAAAGCGCCGGCACCGCGCGAAGGGACCACCGTGCGCGCGCCGACGGCTCGATCGTGTCGGTCCCAGTTTCTCCCAGCTCCAGCCGCGCATCGCCGATGTGCTGGAGACGATGCCGCATGTCCTTGGCGAGACATCGTCGGAGCAACCGGCGGGCGATGAGAGGGACGCTGTCGCCGAGAGCCCTCCAGTCCGGGTCTTTGTCGAGGACGGCTGCCAGCGTGTCGGTGACCGTGTTTCCCTTGAAGGCGCTCCGGCCGGTCAAGCATTCGTAGAGACAGCAGCCGAACGCCCAGATGTCAGTTCGCCGGTCCACCGGTTGCCCGCGCGCCTGTTCCGGGCTCATGTAGGCTGGCGTCCCGAGGACGGTTCCCTCTCGCGTCGCGTCGGTCGCTGCTACGGTCGGTTCGACTCCACTCGGGATCGTTTCGAACGCCTTCGCCAGGCCAAAGTCCAGCAGCTTCACTCGCCCGTCGGGCGTGACCTTGACGTTTGCCGGTTTCAGGTCGCGATGGACGATGCCCGCGTCGTGCGCCGCTTCGAGTCCCTCGGCAATCTGTCGACAGACGTCGAGCGCGTCGCGAGTCGGAAGCGGGCCGTGGCGCAAGCGCTCGGCGAGCGTCTGGCCCGGAACCAGCTCCATCACGAGAAATCGCTGGCCCTCATGCTCTTCGAGGCCGAACAGCGTCGCAATTGCCGGATGATTGAGCGACGCGAGAATGCGGGCCTCGCGCTCCAGACGTTTCAGTCGCTCCGGGTCTTTCGAGACTTCGTGCGGCAGCAATTTGAGCGCGACCTCTCGCCCGAGCGATCGGTCGCGCGCCCGATAGACCTCTCCCATTCCACCGACGCCGACGAGCGAGAGGATGTCGTAGTTGCGGATCGTCCGGCCCACCCATGATGGGGTGTCCTGCTGCGCCATCGCGCGAGCTGCCACGTCGAGGGCCGACTTCTCGAGCAACGATGCCCCGTCGTTGGCGAGCAACGATTCGACCTCGCGGCGCAGAGTGGCATCTCCCGCGCAGGCCGACTCGAGGAACGCTGGGCGGTCGGCAACCGGTCGCTCAACGGCCTCGTGATAGAGCCGCTCGACGATGGTCCAGCGCTCAATGTCGGGCACGATCTCCCCGTTTCATTTCCCGTTGCAGCCACGCCTTCGCCAGCCGCCAGTCGCGCAGCACCGTCTGCGGCGAGACCTCGAGGACGGCCGCGACCTCATCGACGCTGAATCCTCCGAAAAAACGCAGTTCGATCACGCGGCTCTTACGCGCGTCGGTCTCGGCGAGCGCATGCAACGCGTCGTCGAGGCGCACGAGATCCGGCGTTTCGCGAGGACCGATCACCGTTTCATCGAATGCGATCGGCACCGCGCCGCCGCCGCGCTTCCGACGCGCTCGCGACCGCGCGTGGTCAACGAGGATCTGCCGCATCAGACGGGCTGAGAGCGCGTAAAAGTGAACGCGGTCGCGCCAATCCACCGGTGCGGAACCTACCAGGCGCAGATACGCCTCGTGAATCAGTGCGGTCGGCTGAAGACTGTGACCGCCCCTCTCGCGGCCCATGAGGCGGCGGGCTCGCTGATGCAGCTCCGCGTAAACAAGGGGAGTCAGGCGTTCGAGGGCAGCCTCGTCGCCGCTGCTCCAGGCTCGGAGCCAGCCGGTAACGTCGTCTCGCGAGGCAGTGGTCATGGCCTTTTTGCCGGTTGCTGCTCGGAGAAAGCGTGGCGGGATCTTAGCACTGGCGTTGTAGTTCTGCCGTCCGTTCGGCGCATCCCTCCCTGAGACCCGCACTCCGCAGCCGCTGCGGGAACAAGGAGGGGGCGATGAGAGGCGCGCTGGTCATTGCCGTTGTCTTTCTAGTGTGTTCACCCCTCTCCGCCGGCGGCGACAGCGAGCACCGGCCGGCTCTGACCCTGCGCCTCACGTTTGCCGATCGTCAGAGCGTTCAACGCGCGGTCGACCTTGCCCTCGCCCGACTTGCCCGCCCGGGTTGTTCCAGCATCTTCGAGGACTTCGAGTTACCCGACGGCCGCACACCGCGAAACCAGCTCGATCGCCTCGGACTTGGACCCGACGCGCTGGTAAAGAGCCTGGTGTTTGTCGACGGGAGCCGGGATCCAGTTTGCCGGAACGGTCGCGCCGTCCTGACCACAACCGCCGGCAGCCGGTTGATTCGCGTGTGCCCCGGATTCGCGCGGCTGCGGGATCCAGGTCTGGCGGCATGCCTCGTCCTCCACGAATCGCTGCACGTCCTTGGCCTGGGGGAGAATCCTCCGAGCAGCCGTGACATCACAAACCGCGTCGAGCGCCGATGCTGGTAGAGACCATGCGAGCTTCAGGGGACTGACATCCCCGTCGTGCAGTTGTCGCGCCGCAATGTAACATCTCCTGTAGACACCCGGTACTCCCCTTCGGCGAGATGTTCTTCAGATACGTGCGAGCGCGGAGAAAGCGTCGAACAGCGCATTCAAGGTGAAGCAGTCACTACCGGTCCAGTGGATCCGGAAAAGCGCTACCGGAAGTTCTCGAGCAGCACCAGATCGGCCGTCTCCGCCCCGCGGTGGACCAGAATGGTGTTCCCATCAGGCGAAATCGCAAGACCGCTCACGAAGAACGGGTCGCTCACGCGCCCGACCTCCCGATCCCGGCCCGTCGCCGGATCGATCAGGTGGATAGAGCGCTGCGGACCACTCCCGCATGGACCGTAGTAGATGCCGGCAGCTCCGACCGCCAGGCCCTTTCCGGCGATATAGCCCTCGTATCTGACGCATTCAGCGAGCTGACGGGCTGGCCCGCCGTTGAGCGGCAACATGACCAGCGGCGAATCGCTCTCGGCCGTCTGGTACACGATGGCGCTGCCGTCGAAGACTTCGCGCGCGATAACTCCGCTGCCGCCATGCGTCACGCGCGCGACCGGCCCTCCCCCGGCAGGCACCCACCAGATGTCACGGCCGCCGCCGCGGTCTGACGAGAAGTAGATCCGCTGGCCGTCACGAGACCACGTCGGCGCATTCTCGTCTCCGGGGTCCGTCGTCAGTTGGCGCAAAGCGCTGCCGTCGCTGTCCATCACCCAGACGTCGAAGTGTCCGTCCGCGCGCAGGGACTCGAACGCGATTCGGCGGCCGTCCGGCGACCATGCTGGCGCACTTTGTCGAGGCCCTGGGCCGTGCGTCAGTTGCTGCGGACTCGAGCCGTCGGCTGAAGCCTGCCAGATCTCGACTGCGTCTCCGGACCGTCGTGAGCTGAAGGCCAGCCGTTGGCCATCGGGCGAAAAATCGGGTTCGAAGTCGAACGCGGGCGAGACCAGCACGGGCTCAGGCGTGTGCCCGGGCCAGACGCGATACACGCCGAGCGTGGGGAGGCGGCGCTGGAAAGCCAGGCGGTCTCGTGAAAGCACCGTGGCGGGCCGGCTCGATCCAAAGCCTGCAACCTCTATCCGCTCCGGCTCGTGCGTTCCATCGGCCATCACCCGCCAGAGGTAGTACGGTCCCCGTCCTGCGGTGTCGTAAACGATAGAGGAGCCATCGCGAGTCCAGGCCAGCCCGTGAATGGCCATGCCCTGGTTGGTCAGCCGACGAGGGGGTGGGACTGGTACAGAGTCGGCCCCGAGATCGACGACATACACGTCGCAGGCGGGCAGATCTGTTTGCAGCCCGCCGCATGACGCGTAGGCCAACCGACGCCCGTCGGGCGAAAATGCCACCCCACTGTGCCAGGCCGGCGCCGTTGCATGCGTCAGCGCACGAGGCGTTCCGCCAGACACTGGAATGACAGAGACGCCCGCGTCTGCTTCGGCGATGTCGCGTGACGCTGCCACCCAGCGACCATCCGGAGACCATGCGATCGGGGTGCTGTCTGGCGCATACGCATTGACATGAAAGTCGCTCAACTTGCGATCTGCTCCTCCAAGTGGTGACACGAGCTGGATTGTGGCGCGACCTTCCGGGAGTGCTGATCGCACGCGGACGAACGCGATCTGCCGGCCGTCGGGTGACCAGGCGGGGCTGACGTCAGCAGCCGGATCGGTCGTCACGCGGCGGACTTCCGAGGAGCCCACGAATTTCACGTAGATATCGAAGTTGTCTTCTTTCTCGCCGTTCCAGGAGAACGCGATCTGTGTGCCGTCAGGCGAGAACGTCGGGCATGTCTCCAGGCCGCGCAACATCGTCAGCAACACGAGCTGCGGCGACGCTGGAGTCTTCACCTCACCCCCAGCCCGGAGGAACCACCCCGCGGTTACGGCGATGACGACCGCCGAGGAAAGCGTCGCAACCAGCAGGCGATTGGCCCGAGGGGCGACGGTGACAGCCGCATTGGGCACGGACTCTGCCACTTGCGGGTCGTTGACCGGTGCAATCAGGCGGTAGCCGCCCTTGGGGATCGTCTCGATGACCCGTGGCTGCTTCGGATCGTCGTCGAACAGGCGGCGCAGCTCCGAAATGGCCCGAGTCAGGACGTCGTCGGTCACGGCGGTGTCGGCCCAAGCGGCGTGAAACAAGCGGTCCTTGGACACCACCTGCCCTGCCCGCGCGGCGAGGCAGACGAGGACCTGCATCACCTTGGGTTCCAGGCGAGTGATGCCGTTCGGGCCTGTCACTCGGTTGAGCGACGGGTCGATGTCGTAGGCGTCGCCGATCCGAAACGTGTCCTGCACGGTCCCCGTCGATGCGCGTGCCTGCGCGATGAATTCAGGACTCAAAAGCTCAGCCGGATTGCGAACTGAAGGTTCCGCTGCGGGTCGGTCCCGAAGTTCGTGGTGTTGCTGATTCGGCCCGCGTTGGGTCTTGGGTCGGTGTCAGTCCCGATCACACGATCAGGCTGCCCCAGGTTTACGTGGTTGAACAGGTTGACCGCCTCGAGGCGCAACTCCGACTCGAGCCTCCCGGTGAGCGACAGCCGCTTCAACAGCGAGGCATCCACCCTCCAGTAGCCAGGTCCCCGAAGCGCGTTCCGTTTCAGATTGCCGAACGTCCCCACCGACGGCCGGCCGAAGGCACTCCCAGGAGACCCGATCGGCGTAGCGTTGAACCACTCCTCGCGCGTGCCCGGTCCGCTTGGATTGCCAATCAGGTCGGGACGGTTCGGCCCGGTGTCGCGCTCGGCGCCACCCGGGTAGAGGATGTCCAGGGCCAGCCCGCTCTGTATCAGTGTGATCGTGGCGAATTGCCAACCGCCGACGATCATCTCGGTCGTCCGAGATGCGCCTCCGAGGAACCGTTTTCCACTCCCGAACGGAAGCTCCAGTATTGCGGCCAATGAGAAGTTGTGGACCCGCGACCAGTCGGGCGGGCCGTATTCCAGCTTGCGGTCGTAGAAGAACTGCTGGCTGCCGTCCTGACGGATTCGCTGGAGCGCGTAGCTGGCCAGCACCCACATCCCGGACACGCGTCCCGTCAGCTTCGCCTGAAGCGAGTCGTAGCGGTTAGCCGCGCAGTTGCAAAAGTAGTTGATGTCCTGTGTCCAGCCGTACGCGTTGTAAAGGGGCCGGCGCTCGTCGCGTGGCACGAAGCCGGGAGTTCCCGGCCCATCCCCATAGCCCTTCAGCGTGGCCTCGTTCAGGTCAATCGTCGGGAAATCGCCCGCGAATACGTGCGTCCCCTTGTTGCCGACATAGCCGAGCTCGGCTGAGAGAGTGCTCGTGAGCTGACGCTGGACGGTGAGGTTGTAGGCGTCCACTGCGGGCAGCCTCTGCTTCTCCGGCAACACGTAGGTGCTGATGTCGGGAGGCAGCGGAAAGCGGCCGCTCGCCGGCACCGCGGGGAAGTCCGCCCGCGGCGGGCCCTCCGCCAAGTTGAAAACGCTCTCGAAATCTGACGGCGGCACGCCAGTCTGGACCAACAGTACGGGGACGTTCTGCGTCACCGAGTGACCAAAGGTCGAGCCGAAGACGCCGATGTCGTAGCTGCGGCCGTACCCCGCCCGGATCACGGTCTTTTCTCCGAGCCGGTAGGTGATACCCGCCCGCGGCGCCCAGTTCAGCGTGTTTCGCACGTCTCCATCGAGCCCGATGCCTCCGACGCCGGCCACCTTGATTTCGCCGGTGTCGAGATCCAGGAAGCCGCCGTTTCCAGGCGCGTTGAGCGTCTGCGGGTTGATGACCTCGAGGCGCAGGCCGTAGCTGAGGGTCAGCTTCGGCGTCAGCCGCCAGGTGTCTTGCCCGTAGTAGAAGTGTCGCCACTGCCGCTCGCGCGCATCCACGGTCTGGCTGGTCGTCCGTGAGAAGGACGTGACATCGCCGAGCAGGAAGCTAGCGAGCCCGAGACCGCCCCCGTCGGGTCCGCGGGTCCGGTTCACGCTAAAGAACAGCGCACCCTGCCGCGGCGGTTCGCTCGCGACGCGCAGGTTGTAAGCGCGTCGCACGTCGGCGCCAAACTTCAGCGTGTGCGTCCCGAGCTGGTGAGTGAGGTTGCCCACCAACTGGAACTGCTTCTCGTCCTGGACGAGCGGGCAGTTACAGGAATTGACCCCGCCGCCAAAGCCAAACAAGAATCCCCCCGGACCGTCGATGAATCCTTCGGGCAGCCCCGAGCTGAGCGCGTCGAGGTTCAGCCCTGGGATGCTGATGTCTGGGGCAGAGCGCATCCCGGAGGCTGCGGAGCGCACATCGACCTTGTACCTGAAGAAGCCGACACGGAAGTCCGCCACCGTCGAAGGCGAGAATGTCGCGTCGCCACCCAACGCCAGGCTGTGGTTTCGCGACTTCGACGTGCCGCCCAGCGTGACGAATGCCGGCCCGCCACCTTCTCCGAACGCAGTAGGTCCGATGCGCCTGAAGTCCGCCAAGCTGTAACGGCCGAACAGATTGAGCCGCTCGTGCAGGCGGCCATCGAGCCTCGTGTCGAAGCCGTCGCTGTCGAACGTCTCGGAGTCCGACGCGAGGTAGTTGTTCAGGGTGCCGCCATCTTTCCCCTCGGTGTTCGGCTTCGGGATCAGAGCCAGGATGCCGAGCGCCTGGGGAGACAGGCGCCGCTCAGGGATGATCGCTCCTGGGAAAGGCTGGCGGTCTGCGGGAGCGCCCCCCGCCGGATCGAAGACTGTCACGCCGTACTCGCTCAAGTCTCCGGTTCGCGCGCGCACGGTGGGCACCGTGAGCAGCTTCGACCCCCCGACGAGACTCCGGACCCCCTGGTAATCCGAGAACACGAAGAGCCTGTCTTTCCGGATTGGCCCTCCGAAAGAGCCTCCGAACTGGTGCCGTTCTGTTGTGGGAAGCGGTTGGTCCTTGGGCTGTGTGAACGGGTTTCGCGCCTGGAAGCGATCGCTGCGGTAGTACTCGGACACACTGCCGTGCAACTCGTTGGAACCGGACCTGGTCTGCACCGACACGACGCCGGCCGTCGCCTGCCCGAACTCCGCATCGTAGTTCTGTGACGTGATCTTTGCCTCCGCCACCGCGTCGAGGTTCGGATTGATCACGATGATCCCGAGGATGGGGTCGCGGTTCTCGGTGCCGTCGAGCTGGTAACCCGTCCCGCCGAAGTGCTGACCGTTGACCATGATTTGGACCGAGGCCTGCGGGTTCTCGCTCGACCCGTGTTGCCACGGCACCTCGGTTGCGCCCGGCGTGAGCAGCAAGAATTTCGTAAAGTTGCGATCCAGACCCGGGAGGGCTCTGATCGCCTGGCCGCCGAAGGCTGTCGAGACGTCCGCTCGGTCCGTCTTCAGAAGCAGTCCCGGCGCCTCCACGATCAGCGTTTCCGTGATGGGGCCCGGTTGCAGCACAAGCTCCACGCGCGTCTCGGTGTCGAGGGAGACCTTGATCGAGGGGGCGTTTGCCGTCTTGAAGCCGGCGCGCACGGCCGCGACACCATACACGCCGGGCAGCAACCGATCCTTGCGGAAGAAGCCGGAGGGATCGGAAACCGCGGCATCAGCGGTGTTCCGCTCGACACTGGCAATCGTGATGATCACGTTAGGAACAGTCGCCCCCGATGAATCGGTGACCGTGCCCGCGATGCTCCCGTATACGGCCTGGGCAGTCGCAGGTGCTGATGGCACGATTAAGGCGAGGAGCGTCAACCATACGACACCGCGGCGGTGCGTCACTACCGGGAGCCCGCGTGGTGCCGAACGGGCGGACTGAGGCTCGATCGCAGCAGGCGCTTGAGCGAGATTAGCCCTCATTCGGCAAATAACTGGAAGCCTCGGGGATAGAGTTGGCGGTCATCGGACGCGCCAGTGCGCCAGTATCGAGAAGTGGCGAACGGGAGTTGTGAAGTTTCGTCATGCGCGTCCCTCCGGGCAAGAAGGGAAGCAAGTGCTCGGAAAGCACTCGGTCATGCATGAAATCGACGAGCTCGTCAGCCTCTGGGCTGCGACGCGGATGCGTCTGTAGATGGGGTTATGAAGCGGTAGCCACGCCCGGGAACTGTTGCGATGTATCGGCGTTGCCGGGAATGGTTCTGGAGCTTGATGCGCAGGTTCCGAATATGCCGGTCCACGACGTTGCTCTCGGCAACGTAGTCAGCGCCCCAGAGGTTGTCGAGTATTTCGTCGCGGGTGAGCAGGCGACCCGCGTTGGCTGCCAGCAGATAGAGCAGGCTCTGCTCGATCGAGGTCAAATGCAACTCGGTATCGCCGGCGCGAACCCGACGATGCAGGATGTCGATCTCCAAATCCCCCAGGCGCAGGACTGGGGTAAAGACCACGGCGTCCCGGTACGTGCGCCGCATGACCGCCAGCACCCGCGCGACGAACTCCTCCGGCGAGAACGGTACGACCAGAATGTCGTCCACGCCTTGTTCGAACGCGGCTAACTTGGCTGCGAGGTTGCCACGCCTCGTCAGCGCGATCACAGGCAGGCGCCTGATTTCGGGGCTCGTGTCCGCGCAGCGTTCGAGAATGCCGCTCCCAGCGACGTCCATGTCAAGGATGACGAGGTGAGGCTGCCAGTCGGCGAGCGCCATTGTCGCTTCTCGCTCGGTGCGCGCCACGCGGGTGGTGTAATGGCCGTGACCGAGCGCGAGCGTTACGACATCGGCGAGCACCCGGTGTTCGATCACCAGCAATGCTCGAGCCGGGCCACTAAACCGCTGGCCCTGGGAGGTCATGTTGTGCGCCGTCTCAACCGAATGCTACTCGATCGGCCGTTGAATGACGGAACTTCATGACGCCGCGTGTCGACGCTGCGATTCTCTCGGCACCAACGGGATGAATTCCGAATCAAACGAAGCGCGAGCACGACGAGCGATCGAGGCAATCTGGAATCGCGGAGACCTCGATGTTGCTGACGAACTGTTCGCCCCTGACTATGTGAACCATGACGGAGTGATCTCGGATCTCGTGATTGGACCCGAGGCGATCAAGATCAGCGCGGCCTTGCACCGCTTGGCGTTTCCGAACCTCTCGGTAGTCGTGGAGGAATTGAGCGCCGGTGAGGACATCGTCGTGCTCGGCTGGACGGCGAGAAGCTGGCCGGTCGATCGGCCCGATGGCACTCACGGCGGATCGAATCAATCGCTGAAAGGGATCACACGCAGTCGCTTCGTTGACGGGAAGATCGTCGAGAGCTGGACCGAATGGGATCGAATTGGTGCCTTTCGGAATCCCGGAGTCCTTCAGAACGAGTAAATCTGCCGAAACCGAGGCTGCCTGGTGTTGATCGCCTCCCACAACCACCCGTTCACCGGGGAAATATCGGTCGGCCCGGACTTGCTTCTGCAAGTCATTCCGGAGCAGTGAATGGCCGGCGGTCGAGCGTGACCGTAAGCTGGGTCGGCACTCCGGCGGGACGCTCAGCAAAGGGGAGAGGGCGCAACGCACAACCAGCAACTCTCGTCGAGAACATCAATGATCTGTTCGCTTGGGCAGGGGCTCGTTGCCAAGATGCTCGTCGCGGTTGCATGTCGCGGACACGGCTGCCGTGCCCGAACCGGTGTCCCTGACCCTGCTCGGCCTCGGGCTGGCCTGGATCGGCGCGCGGCGCTGGCGGCGGCAGAAGACGTAAGCGCGACATCATCGTGGAGTGACCGGGCCGCAGCGGATGCGGCGCGCCCCACTGCCCGCCATGCCGGCCGGCGCACGTCGGGGCCACCTGCCTGATCGCCAGGGCTGTGCCGTCGCACGACCCTATGGACTCACGCGGACGCGCCGCCCGGTGAAGGTTTCAGTGATCGGCTGCCCGGTGTCGCTGGCGGGGTTGAGGGGATCCTCGCCGGCTTCAAAGAAGCGCAGCGTGATGGTCCCGGCCACGTTGTCGCACCCGCTGCCGACCGTGTGCATGGTGATGTCATTGCGGCCGATGTTGATCGGCGCGCCGCCAGCGTCGAAATCGAGAAATCGAGTAGCACGCCCTTGATGCCCTGATTGCCATCCTGCTCCCACGCCCCCTGCTGGTCGCTGAAATTGAAGCTGCGCTGGGCCGAGTCGATGCTGAGGAATGCGCCGTCTTTTTCCAGGACCCACGTGCTCGGGGCGCCCGTGCCGTCCTCCGTGATGAGATACGTGCCGACGCAGCTTTGCGGAAAAGCCTGCGCCACCGCCACCCGCGGGCTCAGCATGCTCAGGGCGGCTCCAACCAGGGCCGCGGTCAGCCCGGTTACGGGCAGCAGGCCGCGGCGTGTCCGGGGATAGCTTCGTGTGATCATGGGAGATACCTCCTCTTTTGTGGAACCAGCAACATCACCATTCGGCTTGGCCCACGTGGCGGCAAGCTCGAAGGCACCATCGAAACCGATTCAACCACTGTGCAGCCGATCACTTTGGGTTCACTGGCTCGTGTGCGTAGCTGACGTGCCGAGCAACTAGCCACACGCCGTCGCGTTGCTCCCACACCGTTACTTCTTTGACGGTCCCGACCTTGGTCTCGGTCTCGCCGGGTCGGCGTTCCCAGATGGCGGCGGTCGAGAACTCCAACGCCCCGAAATTCGCAATGCGATACACCAGCAAGCTGGCAGGTATCAGTTCACGGCGAAACCCTAATCCCTTCTTCAGCATTTCGCATACACCCTGTGCGAGGATGTTCCTCACGGCGTCGCGACCCACAACCCTGCCGACTTCGTCGTGGTAAAACTCAACGTCGGGAGCCATCATCGCCACAAAGGTGTCCGGCTCGCACCGGCTGTATGCGGTCCCTACCTTCGCATCCAGTTCAGCGATCAGATCAGTAAGTGTCTGACCAGTGGGGATCTCCGGCACAGTAGCCTGCGCGGCGGCGCGTGACGAAACGGCCATCGCGCACGTCAGAAACGTAATCGCGAGCATGAGGCGTGCCGGTGTCACAGTGACTCGCTTGACGTATCGCATCGCAGGTGCTCCGTCAGTTGGCTTGGCAGCGAATGCCCCTTCCGTTTCCGAGTCCGTGCGAGAGTCTCTACGACGGATCAGACCACAGTCAACCAGGTGCTCGAACTCCGGCGCTGCGCCGAGGCGCGCGGCTGGACCATCACCGAATACGCCGATGAACTCACAGCGCCGGGCGTCTCCTTCGTGAGTCTTGGCGAGGGGCTCGATACGACGACACTTGCGGGCCGCCGGAGGGACGTCGTCTCGGTCGCCCTGAACGCGAAATGCCCGAGTCGGTGGTCGAGGCCAAGCTGAAGCATGCGGGGTGTGTGCGAAACCCGCGCGAAGATCAAAGACTCGTAGTGCGATCGGAATATTTGCGAGGCACAAGACTCTCATAGAATGGCCTACGGTTCTCGCCTCCAAGCGCCGCCCAACCACGTCCTCCCTCAGTCGGTGACGTCTACCTGGGCTGGTCGCCTGTCGGGGTCCCGGCCATGCGGGTGCAGTTCGATTCCTTCATCCTCGACTCGAATAGCCGCGAGCTGCTGAAGGAGGGTGTCGGCGTCCCACTCTCTCCCAAGGCGCTCCAGCTCCTGCTCTTTCTTGTCGAGCACCGGCCACGGGCACTGGCCAAGACGGCTCTGCACGAGCACCTCTGGCCCGAGACGTTCGTCGTCGACGCGAATCTGACCAATCTCGTAGCCGAGGCACGGGCCGCGCTGGCAGACGACCCACGTCGCCCGCGCTATCTCCGGACGGTGCATCGGTTCGGCTATGCATTCTGCGCGGACGCGACGGAGAAGGCCGATTCGCCCGGGTCGCGGGAACTCCCGCAGGTGACCTGCACGTTGACCTGGCGTAGAGGTCGCGTGAATCTGGCCGATGGCAGCTATGTGCTCGGTCGCGAACCGGGCGTGGCGATCCGAGTGCCGTTCCCTTCCGTGTCGCGAAGACATGCGCACGTGCACGTGGCCGAAGGCTCAGTCACGATCGAAGATCTGGGAAGCAAGAACGGCACGTCTATGCGAGGCAAACGCGTCACGTCACCAGTGCGACTGGCCGACGGCGACAGCGTTTTGGTCGGATCCGTGCGTGTGACGGTCCATCTCGTCTTCCCCACTGCGTCGACCACGACGGTCATCGGCCGCGGTGCTGAACAGCGTCACCTCAGACCGCGGACCACGAAGAGGTCCGAGAGGTTGCGGTTATAGAAATAACAGTAAGCCGCTTCGCTAGGTGCGATCACAATCGGCCAGAGCTGGTCGACGCCGACCGGGTCTCGCGGCGTCACGATTTTCCAGAGCATCCGCCGGCCGGTCGAGAGCTCGAGGCGTTCGATGCGAGCTGGAGCGCGGGTTCCTCTGCGCACGTACAGGAATCGACCGTCGATGCTCGCATGGATCGGAGACTCGTCTGTATCAAGAAACGGAATCGCATGCGGCTCTCCCGTGTCGACCGGAACGAAGTACCACTTACCGGCCCACGCGAGGACATGACGGCCGTCCGGCAGTGCCGCGTTTTGAGTCAGCGCGAATCCTTCGGGCGAAATGGCTCGAAGCGAGCCCGTTTCGACATCTTGCACGTAGACACGCGAGCTGCCCTTTGAGTCGCGGCCGCTGATGACAATGCGACGGCCGTCAGGCAGCCAGTCGGCTTCGTCGAGAAGCGTCAGCGTGCCTCGCGGTAGCTTTCTCGGCATCCCTGCTCTCGTGGGAAGGAGAACGGCTTCGTTACGAACGAAGGCAAGAGCCCACGTGCCATCCGGCGACAGCGCTTCCCCGTGTCCGTCGCTGAGCCGCACCGGCGGCGAGCCGTCCGTCGCGCGCAAATACGTCGCGCTGGTTGAACCGCCGCCATGCCTGTTCTCCGCGAACAACACCCACTTGCCGTCGGCTGACAGGTCTTCGAGAAACGAGGAGTCAAGCCACCCGAGCTCTCGTTCCTCCGTCTCACCCGGCGCGCGGCACGCAAGACCACCTCTGATTGCCAGCGTCGAGATGAGCACTCGCCCGTCCCGTGTAACGTCCTGGAGGATGAGCGGGGAAGGTGCTGCGAAGAGCGGACGCTCCCGACCTGAAAGAGAGACCGCGAACAACGTCGGCGCCTGGTCGCCTCTAGTGCCCGAGAACCAGATCTCGTTGTCGTTTGGTGACCAGACCGCGTTCCAAGAGCCCCGCCATCCCCTTGACAGGGTCCGCTGTTCTCCCGATCGGCTGAGAACGATGAGGTCGCCAGTGCTGAAGAAGGCCAGTCGCTCGCCATCATGCGACACGCGAAGGCCGGAAATGCCGATGCCTGTGTAGAGAGGCCGGCCGATGGGGAATTCGACGACGTCGCCGGACCGAACGCTTTTCACCACGACCAGTGCCGAGCCGTCGGCCGTCCAGTCCGCCTCGCTCACCTCGTCGAGAATCTCCCGAGGCACGCCGCCGCTCAGAGGCGCCCTCGCCAGCGTACCGGTTCCAAGGCCTGGGTTCAGCAGCAACGCCATGTCGCCCGCGCGGGATAAGGCAAGGATTCGAGCACGAGGCAGTTCGAGCGACCGCGATTCGACGCCCCCCTGTCGCGCCGCGTACAGCTCGTACTCGCCACCATCCCAGGCCGCGGTGTAGACAATCGTCTCACCGTCGGGCGCGAACCGAGCCGACGAGACCGTCCCGGCGCGATACGTGATCCGCTCGAATGCAGGGACCGTACGCGGGCGAGACATCTGCCACAAGAGCGCCCCGCCAGCCGCGAGGCCCACGCCCGCTATTCCGGCGAGGGCACCGATTAGAGAGCCACGGCGCGCGCGGCGGCCGGGCCGGCCCCGGACCGCCCGCGGCGCGCCCGACTCGTCGATCCACCGCAGTTCGGCCACGAGATCGCGCGCCGTTTGCCACCGAAGATCCGGGTCCTTCGCCAGGCACCGCGACACCACGCGCTCGAGTGTCTCCGGTACCGTGGGCTGCAATTCGGACAGCGCGGGTGGCTCGCTCGTGAGGATCGCCGCAATCAGGCTTGTCTTGCTGTCGGCCACGAACGGCCGGCGTCCCCCCACCATCTTGTACAGCACCACGCCCAGAGCATAAAGGTCCGTTCGGGCATCAACGTCACCGGCCTCGATCTGCTCAGGAGCCATGTAGGGCAGGGTACCCATCACCTTGCCTTCCGTCGTCGCAAGCAGGCTCCTCGTCTTCGAGACGGTCCCGTCCGGCTCGTCGAAACGGGCCAAGCCGAAGTCGAGCAGTTTCACGCCGTCCGCCGTGAGCATGATGTTCGAGGGCTTCAGGTCGCTGTGAACGATCCGTTTCCGATGCGCCCCGTCCAGCCCGTCGGCAATCTGAATAGCGTGCCGCAGCGCTTCCCGACTCGGCAGCGGGCCGTCGAGCAAGCGGTCGGCGAGCGTGGTTCCGTCGATGTACTCAAGCACGAGGAACGTCCGGCCGTTCTCGTTGCCGATGTCGTAGAGCTGACAGATGCGCGGGTGGCTCAGACGAGAGATGGCGCGAGCCTCACGCTGAAAGCGGGCCCACCGCTCGGGCGTGGAGGGCTCGGCGTCGTGGAGCACCTTGATGGCGATCGTCCGGTCGAGGCGCCTATCGCGCGCACGGTAAACCTCACCCATGCCCCCAGCGCCGAGGGCCTCGACGATTTCGTACGGCCCGAGCTGCTCACCCGGCCGCAGCGACATATGCGAGCCATTATCCGCAAACCGACCAGACAGGGCGAGCACACCGTTACCGAAAAGTTTCGGAATACCTGCGAAGGGCTTGTGACTTTCTGCCGGTGCGCCGTCTAGAGTGCGAGATCGGCGGCACAGAGCGGTGGAGGGGAGTTTAAGCAGGGAGGCTACGATGAGGATCAGTCAAGACGCCCGAATGGCGGCAGGATCGTTCGCCGCAAAACCTGGTGACGGCGTTGATCGCATCATCGGCAGGCGCCGCAGAGCGAGCTTAGTTGGCGTCGGCATGCTTGCCGGTCTGTGTCTGTGTGTGCTTGGTCCGTCGGCAACCGCGCAGCCCGACCGCACGTGCACGCTCTCCACGATAAAAGGGCCCTATGGGTTCATCCTCAATGGAACCTTTGTTGGCCTCGGCCCGCTGGGCTCTGTCGGCCTCGCCACGTTTGACGGTGCGGGTCAATGGTCCGCCGAGGGGACGATCAGCATCAATGGCAGCGTATTCACTGCGTCGTTTAATGGCACGTACAGCGTGAACTCGGATTGTACCGGCACTCAAGTGGGCAGCGACGGGTCTACCGCGACGTTTGTGATTCTTGCTCGAGGCAATGAACTTCTGGTCATCATGACGAATCCGGGAGAGGTCGCTACCATGACCATGAAGAAGCAGTTTCCAAGACCGGTGAATGAAATATAGCGACGGGTCGCGTATCGCCGCGATGAGGAGGTCTCAAAATGTCCCACGTTTCGCGCCTCTTCCTTTCGCTGTTCGCCGTGCTCGTCTCCATTCCTTCCAGCGGCATCCCCTCTTGATCTGGTGGTGGCAGCACAAGCCGGCACTGCCGACCAGCGCCTACAGAGTGATTCGAAGCGGCGCAATGCGAAACGAACGAGGATCCGCCGTGTTCGTCCAATGAGCGGCTTTCTTTTCTGTCGAAGGCGATAACTCGCCTTGAATCATCAGGGTATGACTGTGAGGGAGCGTCCGGTCGAGAATGGCCGCGGCGGGCACCCGTCACCGACGACGGATCCCATTGGGTGGCGAGTTGGTTCGTGGTAATCAAGAGACTCCCGCGCTCCTGCCGTCGAGCGACGAGCTGGAAAGAGATAGGCGCTGCGGCGTTCAAACGACAGGGATCCGAACTCGTCGATGACGGTCGTCTTCGCGTGACGCTGCTGGCTGGTCCCTACCAGAACGACGTAGCGACACTGCCGAGAATCAACACGACGCACGCGAGCAGGAGGAGGGCGTTGCGGCGATGGCCCACAAGCGCCTCAATGGCGACCACTCACGCGGGAATATCGAAGCGTCGGCCGGGTGAAATAGCTCAAGGCGATGACCGTCGCAATGAGCAGCGCGCCGGACAGACCGATCCACAGGTACTCTGTCATCGATGGTTCCTTGCGCTATGCGGTCAGCGCGTAATGAGCCCGCAGCGTCCAGCGCCGGCCGCACGCAACACAGATGAAATGGTGGTCCCAGGCAGGATCGGCGTCGTCGTAGCGTCCTGCGTGCTGACAGCCGGGGCATCTGCGACGGAACGCCTCCCGCGCCGTGTTCATCCAGCGCGTTCCCCAGGTCAGGCCACATGTTGTACAGGACCAGTAGTCGACCCCAGGATCGACACCCGACACTTGCACAGACGCAACGGGTTCGAACCCGCCACACGTCGGACACCGGGGAACAATCACACTGCCAGGGGTTGCGACCGGACGGGGCGGCGACTTCCAATCGGTAGGGAGAGGTTCGGACATAATGCCTCCACGGTTGGCTTTCAACGGAGGCACCGCCTCGCGTCACGAAGTTCTCGGGCAACCCCGTCAGGCGCACCTGATCGCCCACCACTTCAACAACGGTATCGAAGTGCTTGGTGATTACCGCCTACATCAGCGTTTCGTTCGTCGACGGGCGAAAATGAAGCGGGTCGCGCAGATTTTGTAGCTCGCGGTAATAGTACAGGGCCGTCGGCCGCCTTCGCGAGAATCGCAGCGTTTTGAGAAACTCGATCTCTTCCACGGTGGCTTCGCCACCGAGAGCAGGGTCCTGCAGGAACGCCTGCAGCCCGGGTTCTACGTCGACGTGCGGTACGTGCTCGCGTTCCATGAACTCGAATCTTTTCGGGTGCCCTGGGTTCAGGCGACGGTTGAGGACAATCTCCATCCCGAACGTGGCGAGATCGATGTCCCAGGATTCGATCAACGGATCCAGGAACGTGATGCAGTTTTCCGCCGAGACGTTGAAGAGATCCGTCTCGAGGAACTCGATCACGATAACCCGCATCTCCTCATAGCTTCGGTTGCTGAGTCGAGCCACCAACCGGAGCCAGTTCTCATCGTCCAACTCCGCCTTCGTCACTCGTTTGACGACGTCAAGCAGCTTTTGCGTGACGAGACGCTCGAACGCCCCGAACGGCTCCTTCTCGAACATCGAACGCAGGATCTGCTCCTTTGCGCGGTCACACTTGCGGAGAATCATCTCGCGCACTTCCTTGAAGAGCGGCGTCGGCGGGTCAGCCAATTTTCTCTTCAACGCTTCCCTGCGCTGGAGATCCGCGAGAGTCGACAACTTGCCCGCTGGAAGCCTGAGGAACGTTTCCATCCTGCCGTAAATGTCGGTGCGCTCAGGAGCCGGTGGCGGCCTCCTTCCCGTCATCAATTGGGAGATGTAGGACTCGGTTACCTGGGCGGCCGCGGCCAGGTCCCGCTGTTCGGTGCCGAGCTCCCTAAGTCGATGACGGATGACCACCGGAAAATCCATGTGCTTCGAACCTCGTGCGTCGGACGTTGAGGGCAACAAATTAACCCAATCTGGTAAAATCGATACGAGATTTGCCTATTCTAGCCGGATTTACTTGACATGTAAAGTGAATCACACCGATAATGGTTAACAGCGCTGACGCCTGAAACAAACGGTCTCGCACTAGTTCAACTGTTTCAGTAAATCCAGGCGATCTACGCAGGTACTGAAAGCGTCCCTCCGGCAAGGAGAAGAGAAGCATGACCCTCATTTCGAAGCTCTTCAGCTTCAAAGCGCTCGTTCCCATCTGCTGGTTCGTGGCCTTCGCGCTCTTCGCGGTCTTCCAGTCACCGATGACGTTTGCCAACGGCGTCCTTCTGCTGATGGTCGCCCTGGTGGGGCCGGCGGTCGTCACGATCCTTTTGGGGAAGGACCGCCCCTCAACCGTCGCGGAAGTGTTGAATCGGGTGGAACGGTCATCGATAAGGTGATGACGCACTCGAGGGTCTACATCCTCGAGCGATTGAAGAGGACGATATGAAGAACACTCACCTGTTTGCAATGTCCATCGCCGGGCTCGTCGTCTCGGCAAGTCGAGATCTCTGCGCACGATCTGTCCCGATACCGCGAGTTTCAGGTGGGCATGAGCCTCAGTGGAGTCGCGGCGCAGGCCGAGATCTCCCCGGAGCCACGTGTGCTCCAACAGCGACCCGCCGTGATTCAGGAACTGATGTGGCAGCCTCCACGAGTCCTGCGGTTGTCACCGAGCGCCGACTCGGTGAGGAAGGTCCTGTTCAGTTTCTACAACGGACAGCTCTTTCGAATGGTAGTGACGTACGACCGGGCTAGAACCGAAGGCTTGACGGCCGCCGACTTGATTGACGCCATTTCGGCAGCGTACGGACTCCCGATGTTGCCCGCCGCGGAAACGATGTCGTCGCCAACCCCGGTTCCTGGCGGCCGTGCCACGCCGGCGCAGTGGCAGGAGGAGCCCCCCTCGCGAAGTCTCGATTACGACGACAAGATTCTTGCGCGTTGGGACGACTCGGAGAACGCCATTCATCTCTTCCAATCGCCTTATGAGAGCGGGTTTGGCCTCGTAGTGTCGTCGAAGCGGCTCGAGGCGCTGGCGCGCGTCGCAATTGCCGAAGCGGCGCGGCTGGACGCGCAAGAGGCTCCGCAGCGAGAGCTCGAGCGTCAACAGAAGCAGACCGAAGATAACCGCCTCAAGAACGAGACGGCCCGGCGAGCGAACAAACAGACTTTTCGACCTTGAGGTGAGATGAGGGATGCCGAGCGAAGCGCTGAAAGGCGTGGCTGCTGAGGCGTGACCGGAGAACACAACGTTATGGCAAAGCAGATTGTCTACGGCGAGGAGGCGCGCCAGGCCGTCCTGCGCGGCATCAGCAAACTGGCCGACGCCGTCAAGGTGACCCTCGGTCCCAAGGGACGCAACGTCATTCTCGCCCGGGCGTTTGGCGCGCCGACCATCACCAAGGATGGCGTGACCGTCGCCAGGGAAATCGATCTGCGCGACCCGCTCGAAAACATGGGAGCCCAGATGGCGCGGGAGGTCGCAAGCAAGACCTCCGACATTGCGGGAGACGGGACTACGACCGCCACAGTGCTCGCGCAGGCCATCTATCGCGAGGGCGCGAAGAACGTCGTGGCTGGCGCCAACCCGATGGAAATCAAGCGCGGGATCGACCGCGCCGTGGAGTTGATCACCACCGAGCTCAAGAAGATGTCGATGCCGGTGAGCGGCAACATGGTGGCACAGGTCGGCACGATCTCGGCCAACAATGATGCGGCGATCGGCGCCATCATCGCCGAAGCCATGGAACGCGTCGGCAAAGATGGCGTGATCACGGTCGAAGAGGCACAGACGATCGACACGTCGCTCGAGGTCGTCGAAGGGATGCAGTTCGACCGCGGGTACTTATCGCCATACTTCGTGACCGATCCGGAGCGGATGGAAGCGGTGCTCGACAATCCGCACATTCTGATTCACGAAAAGAAGATCTCGAGCTTGAAGCCGCTGCTTCCGCTGCTCGAGCAGGTGGCCCAGAGCGGCCAGCCGTTACTCGTGATCGCCGAGGATGTCGATGGTGAGGCGCTCGCGACGCTCGTCGTGAACAAGCTACGCGGCTCGTTGAAGGTCGCAGCCGTCAAAGCGCCAGGCTACGGTGACCGGAGGAAGGCGCTGCTCGAGGACGTCGCCATCCTCACCAACGGACAAGCGATCAGCGAAGACCTCGGCATCAAACTCGAGAACCTGAAACTCGACGACCTGGGCACGGCGAAGAAGGTCACGATCGACAAAGACAAGACGACGATCATCGAGGGCGCCGGCGCGAAGACGGCACTCGAGGGACGCATCAAGCAGATCCGGGCACAAATCGATGACGCCGGGTCCGATTACGATCGCGAGAAATTGCAGGAGCGACTCGCCAAGCTCGTCGGCGGAATCGCCGTGATCAAAGTGGGCGCCGCGACCGAGACGGAGATGAAAGAGAAGAAGGCGAGAATCGAGGACGCCATGCACGCCACGAAGGCTGCCGTGGAAGAGGGGATCGTCCCCGGCGGTGGCGTGGCGCTTCTTCGCGCTGCCACATCGCTTGCAGGCCTGACGCTGGGCGGCGATCAGCAGGTTGGCGTCCGCATCATCGCCCGCGCGATCGAAGAGCCGCTTCGCTGGATCGCCAACAACGCCGGGGCCGAAGGCTCGATCGTGGTCGCAAAGGTCAAGGCCATGGAGGCAGAGGAAGGCTTCAACGCATTGAACGGCAAATACGAGAACCTCGTGCACGCCGGCGTCATCGACCCTACGAAGGTCGTGCGCTCCGCGCTCGAGAACTCGGCGTCCATCGCGTCGTTGCTGCTCACTACTGAGGCGCTCGTCTCGGAGATTCCCCAAAGAACGGACCGGGCGACATCGGACTCCGAGCGATATCGCGCGGGATGGAGTGAGCATCATGCTGGCCTGGTTGAAGCGGCGAATTCGCAATAGGGAGGTACCGGCGCCGATAGCTGAACCGGCGGCGCCGCAAGGCCATGGCATGGCGGCAGGCGTACCTGTCCTTGCACAGGTATCTCGCCAATCGCTATTCGGATGTCGTCGTCCTTACCTTTGCGCAGATGGAAGACCTGCTCGGCTCACCGTTGCCCCCTTCGGCCAGGAAGGATCCGGCCTGGTGGAACAGCGACGACGACCGCAACTTCGGACATTCGAATTCGTGGCGGTTGGCGCAGCGCACTGCTGTCGCGAATCTGGCGGCGCTCACGGTCACGTTCGAACGGAGCTGACTCGGAGGTTCCAAATGTCAATTACTGCGACCGCCCCAGGCGACACCCGCCCACTAGTCCTCCCGAGGCGACCGGTTGAATTGCCGGCAGACCCGCGAGCCGAATCCAGCCAACCCAGCGTTTGGCACCGCATGTCGTTCTGGCCCTTGGAATTCTTGCGGCTCGTGGCGGCGGTTTACCTGCTGCCGCTCGCGATTCTGGCAATTGGCATTCCGGTAGGGCTTGCCCTCACCGGGGTGCTCCTCGGTGCAGCCTGGGTATGGAGGACACTATGGTAACGGCGCAAAAGGACATCGCAGGCGTGTCGGCGACGTGTCCGCTCTGCCACACGGTGCACGAATCAGTGCCGTCTGCATTGCTGCAGACCGGCGCGAGCTGGACATGCACGCGGTGCGGCCGGACGTGGACAGAGGCCCGCCTGAAAACAGTAGCCGCATACACGCGATATGTGGCTGCGCGCTCCGCACGCTGACCGGCTCTCGCGGCTGTGGCCGAACTGGCGACGCGCCGTCCAGATCGTGACGCCCGACACTGGCTCCCGCCGCGGCTCGACCATCACTCATCTCGGCGGCTCTCGTCATCCCCGCATGGTGAGTGATTCCTCATTCGTCCTTCCTGAGCGGTCCGCCGTCGTCCGTCATCACTTCGCCAGACCGCTCGGCCTCACGCGTGTCGCGATCGGACGGTGCACCCGTGAGTTCTTGGATTCGGTGTACGGCTTCCTTGCGTAGGCCCGCCGCCTCGCGTGCGATGCGTGCCTCGCCCAGCCGTTCGACGTGGGCCACTCGCCGATCGAGCGCGTCAACAAGCTCGCGTAGCGCGCGTACCACGAGATCTTTATCTGCCATAGGTGCGCCCTTATCCATACACTCGCTATGCGACGCGGTCCGAGCTAGCGCGTCATTGGCGGAACTCACAGGGATCGCTGGTGCGATCGGCGGAGTCAGTTGCGCAAGACGACACTCAGAAGAGAGTTATTGATCTTCAAGCCGCCGTTGTACTCGATGAATCCGAGCTTCCTAAATTTGTTCATGAAGAAGTTCACGCGCGAACGCGTGGTCCCACGATCTCGGCCAGCGTCTCCTGCGACACTCTCGGGAGCGTCTGATGAGATGCTTCGGGCTCACCGTAACGCGCCAGCAGCAACAGCGTGCGGGCGAGCCGTTTCTCGCTGGAGTTGAAGAGCTGGTCGATGAGATCCTCCTCGATGCGGATATTCCTCGTCAGCATGAGCGTGAGGAAGCGATCCGCGAACGCGGGACGAGCGTGGAGTTCGCGCACCTCCAGTCGACACGATCGGCGGGCGTGAGCGCGGTTGCGCTCTTCGATTTGCTCATTGCGGTTGCCGCCCCGGGCCTGCACCTCACACAGCTCATCGTGGTCGCAGGACCCGCTTGCATCAGATTGACATGAGCGTCCGGTGTTGGCAAATCACACCAGCGAGCCCTCTGCGTGATTTGCATATGCTTTACACCTCCCAGAGTCCAGTGGCGACCTGTTCCCAATAGGTGACGCCATCATCGTGCCAGCGAATGAATCGTAGGCCGCCGTCTTGAGAGACAACCAGGGCAAGCGCGTCATGCACGGCCTGGCATAACCGATACGCCGAGCGATGGCGCGTGCCGACGCGATCGGTTCGAACCCATTCTCGTTCTGCGCCTTCGAGGTCGTGCGCCCGCGCCACTCGCCGAACTTCGGGCAGCTCGCCTGCGATCTCGACGCCGAACCCGAGAAGCTCGAGACAGTCGGTCATGATGACGGTGCCGTCCACGCGAGTCAGATCGGCCACCAAGTGAGCCACCTCGAACAACGCGTCGTCCATTTGACTCAGTTGTTGGGAACGACTCGCTTCGTAAGTGCTCCATCCAACCGCGTTCCCGCCGGCTTCACCATTGGTGAGTTGGTTCATGATGTGCCCCATGAGCGTCAGAATCCGTCGCCGCGGCTCCTCATCGGTGAAGCCGTACTTCACGCGGATATATCGTCCGTCCAAGAGCAGTTCGGACACACGCCCGCTGGGCACGATAATCAGGGTTCCCCCGTGCTGCGCCGCTCGAATGGTCGCAACGATGCGGCGCAGCACATGCCCCGCGAGCACGGCACCGAACGTGGAATGGATATCTGCCCACGAGCCACCGGCTTTTTCGCGGTCGCGCATGTGTGCAGCGTACGTGAGGCGGCCGACGTCGGAGAGCCTCTCGTGCAACCATTGCGCCTCGAACACATCGACGGACCGACCTGATAGTCTTCCGTTCCTCAGCTCCGCCAATGTCACAGCGCCGGCAGTTACCAACAGGCGACCTGGGCCAGTCGCCGCGACGATCAGCACGGGCGGAATCGTCTGCTCCGTTTCCCGTCCGCCTCTGACCGACTGCAGCCACTGCGGTCCCGAGTGAATGACACCCCAGATCCTCGGTTCGCCGCCGGCGGCCGTAGCACCAATCAACGACCGGGAGAACTCAACAGCGGGAGCAAGCCTTCGGAGTTCGTGCTGGTCGAGCGGAAGGAGACGCGAAAACACCAGACGATGGAGGCCAGCAGGCGGACCTGCGGTCGGCGCGAACGCGTCAGGCTCGCTGAGCGACAGGCGAAACGTTACGGGCCGGCCTTCCTCGCGGAGCAGCGTCGCTTGGTAGCAGATCGAAAGGACGTCTGCAAGTGTAGAGACGGCAGGAGGCGGCAGGTGGATCTGCCCCGCGGCTGTTGCTTCGTGCCATCGAGTGAGAACCAAGGCAGCGAGATCCGATGGATACGCGTTTGGATTCGCGGCCCGTAGCTGAAGCTGGGGCGCCTCGGTGTCAGAGGGGTCAGACGGCGCATCTGGATTCATGGTCATTCATCGTACCCACACTTCTCCGAGGCCTCCGTGGACACACTGTGGTCCATGTTCGGCCCCTTCGTCAGTTCTATGCGACCGTCCGACTCCCCCGCTGACGTGCGTGGTGGACGTGCGGCTCACGGCCTTCTCCACCCGGCCCGGTTGGTCGTGGCTGTCGGGCGTCGGTTGCGGACCACCACGCATGACTCGGGGTCAGAGTGGATCGCTACTCCTTCCCTGTGAGACTCTTGCATTCTCGATTCCGCGCCGGTTTATCCCGGCGCACTCAGCATCCCGATAAACGCGAGCGGGACGAGCGCGAGAGCATTGGTGAAGGCGGCGAGAGCAAAAGTAGCCGGTCGCGCTGAGGAGCGCGAGGCCGACCAGGACTCGCTTGCCTCCCCAACGTTGCCACGAAGACCGACCATGATGGTTGCGAGGGACGATCCGGCGAGACCGACGCCAATCAGCAACCCAATCTGCGTGGCGGCAAATCCGACCTGGGCGAGGTGGATCGCGACCGTCACACCGACAAGGCTCACGGCCGCGGAACGTCTACACGCAGGTGCTGGACGGCTCCGTGCGCGACGCCGTGGAGAAGATTGGCCGCGAATTGTTCACCATTGTTCACAGGCCCGAGAAGGCCGGTGCGGTAACTGATGTCCTTCCTGAGCGATAGCTAACAGCCTATTCCGAGCGGATCGGTGACACTTTGCCCCCACCAGGAGGGGGCATGCCTTGGAAGGAGTGTCACGTCATGGACGAGCGACTCCGGTTTGTCGCCCGGCTGCTCGAGGGCGAGAAGATGGCGCCGCTATGCGCCGAGTTCGGCATCTCCCGCAAGACCGGCTACAAGATTTTCGACCGCTACAAGGACTGCGGGGTCCAGGCATTCACCGATCGGAGCCACCGCGCGCACCGGCAGGCGAATCGGCTGCCGGCCCAGCTTGAGGCGATGATCGTCCACTTGAAGCGTGAGTATCCCGACTGGGGCGCGCCGAAGATTCGGGAGAAGTTACGACAGCAGTTCACCGGCCCGCATCTGCCGGCCATCAGCACTGTGCATGCCGTGCTCGATCGCCACGGCCTGGTGCACCGCCGCCGGCGCCGGCGACACCGAGCCACGGGCACAGGGCTGTCTCGGCCCACCGAGCCAAATGTGCTGTGGTGCGCCGATTACAAAGGCGAATTCATGCTCGCCAACCGGCGGTACTGCTATCCGCTGACCATCACCGACTTCGCGAGCCGGTACCTGCTGACGTGCGAAGCGTTGGCGACCACACAAGAGCCATACGCCTTCACGGTCTTCGAGCGGACGTTCACGGAGTTTGGGCTCCCCACAGCGATCCGGACCGATAACGGACTCCCGTTCGCGTCTGGCCATGCCCTGTATGGGTTGAGCAAACTCTCGGTCTGGTGGCTCCGCCTCGGCATTCAGTTGGAACGCATCACGCCGGGCCACCCGCAACAAAACGGCCGGCACGAGCGCATGCATCTCACGCTGAAAAAAGAGGCCACCAAGCCGGCCGCCGCGAATGTGCTGCAACAGCAAGCCCGCTTCGATGCCTTCGTCGAGCGCTTCAATCACGACCGGCCGCATCAGGCCTTGGGGATGAAAGTGCCCGCCGACCTCTACGTGCGATCGGCGCGCCTCTATCGCGGCTTGCCGGAGCTGACGTATCCCTTTCACGACCAGACGATCGCGGTGACACGATGCGGCCGGATCTGCTTCAAAGGCCGGAAGGTAAATCTGAGCCACGTCTTTGCTGGCCAGAACGTCGGCGTCACCCAGGTGGGCGAACGGATCTGGCTCGTGACGTTTATGCAGTACGATTTGGGCTATTTCGACGACGAGACGTGTCGGCTGGAACCGATCGAGAACCCGTTTGGACCGAAACTGTTACCTACCCGCTCGGAATAAACTGCCACCTATCCGCTCAGAATAGACATGAAAACATTGGCGCGCCTGCAGGACTCGAACCTGCGACCTCCTGGTTCGTAGGCTAATGCAGGTGCCTGGCCTTGTGGGTTCTTCGTGTCTGTAGCTTGGAGACGACGCTATGGCCAATCCGAGGCAGCTAGCGGGACCGGCACTTGTCTTCGACCTGGCGGCCGAGGTCAGCACGTTATGGCGTGAGGCCGCCGATCACACGGCCAGCGTCGGTCGGACGCTGGTCATAGGAACCGACCTTCCGGGTGGTGCTCACGGTGATCAAGGCCGGCTATCGATGCGAGCCGCATCGAACGGCGGCGAGCGTCTCAGTGCACACGATCTCGGGCAATGTCCGCGTGCACACGGCGAGAGGCGACTTCGACCTGCCCGACGGCCACCTGCTCGCGCTGGAGCACGACGTCTTGCACGACGTCGAGGGGCTCGAGGACAGCGCGTTTCTTCAGACGATTGCGTGGCCCGCGAGAACGGGCACGTGAGGCCGGACTGAAGTCGGCCCTCGTCAAGGACCGTGCGCTTTCACATGACGTAAAGACGCCAGGGTCCCTCGATCACACAGCGTCGGCGACGATCATCCACAGCGCTGGGTATCTGCCTATCAGCGCGCTTATTGCACTGCTCGTGTTTGAGAAGCTCGGGGTCGGCTCCTGCGCAAGGCGTGGTTCAATGTCGACTTGCTGTGGGCGATCGCGCTGATTGTGACGAGCGTCGCAACGGTGGTGATCGCATGAAGACGCGGAGCGTCTTTCGCACGGCAATGTCATCGCTCGGTCATGGAAGCACGTGCCTCATATCGTTCCGAGAGGATTCGCCGCACCACTGCGGGGCCAGGTCGGCTCGTTCATCGCGCACAGCCACCTATTGGACGTGGCTACGGGAAGAGGATTCGAACCTCTATTGGAGCGCCCTATTGTTGGGACGACCCCGGAGTCTGGGAGCGCTCCCGAAGCGCAAGCAGTCGGTAATCCCTCCGCGGCGCAACGTTCGCAAAGCCGCCCTTGAGATGTACAGCTAAGGCTCAGGTTGGCGCCCCAAGGCAACCCCCGCCAGAATGCGGGATGGAGGCGAACATCAGCAGCCCGAAAGAGAGAACCTGCGCCACGAGCGAACTCGACTGGCGAACAAGCGGGAACGAGCAAGACCATCGAGTTCGATCGACTCACGAATGGTTGGCGGAGGCCTCGCCGGTTCGCATCGGTCTGGTGCTGAGCGGCGGCGGCTTGCGCGGCGCAAGTCACGTCGGTGTGCTGCAACAGCTCGTCGAACACGACATCCCGATTGATGTCATCGTCGGCTCGAGCGCAGGCGCCGTCATCGCGGCCTACTACGCCGCCGTTGGCCTGACCCTGGACGAACTCATTCAAGACGCGACGAACTTCCGCGGGCGGCATCTTCTGGCGTACAGTCTGAACGTGCGGTTGCGCGGACCGCTGGCCGGAGCGCTCACAAAGCTGAGTGGCCTCATTCCGGAGCGGCTTGCACAGCTGGAAGGCGCAACGTTCGATCGGCTGCATCACAACGTGCGCGGGATCGGCATTGCCTGTCATGACCTGGCGAGCGGCCGCCCCTGCTATTTCGCGACTGGGGCGGATCGCGGCGTTCGACTGAGCGACGTGGCCCGCGCGAGCGCGTCCATTCCGCTCCTGCTTCCACCGATCCGTGTCGAATCTCCGCACGACCGCACGACGATGCTCCTGACCGACGGCGGCGTGAGCGACTGCTTGCCGGTGGCCTTTGCGAAACAGCCACCTCTCGGTGCGACACACCTGATCGTGTCAGACTGTCGATGGTTCGTGGCACGAAGACCTCCGAGTAGCGGACGTGTCGTCTACGTGAGACCGCGACTGCCTTCTACCGGAACGCTGTGGGCGCCTGCCTCCACACTGGCGAGCGCTGTGCGCCACGGCAGGAGAGCGGTCACGAACGAGATGCTCGACACGATTCAGGGCTGGGCGCGCTGCTTTGCGACGTAACCGCGGCTTCCGCTGACAATGGGAAAAGCTGGCGCGCGAGTTGGGCGGCGTTTACCAACGGATCGCCAGATCGCGTTGACGCCCGTAGGAGCTCAAAGCTGGCCGGACGAACCGCTGCTCGCGGCACTCGGCCCAATTATCAGCGACGTGTTCGCAGCGACTGTCCTAGCAGCTGGCACGATCCTGCTCACCTGACGACGCGTACAACCCGTCCCGGCGCCAATATCATTCAACTGTGCTGCTCGACACGTTAGCCAGGCACAAACGAGCGGAATGGTCGGGGTTGCTCGGCATCGCGGACGTCGACCTCTACACACCAGGTCTGAACTTCGTTTTCGGAGAAGCCGACGCAAGTCGTGGCGTGGCGGTATTTTCGGTCGCTCGGCTGCACACGACAGATCGCGACCGGTTCGTCGATCGCGCCGCGACCGAGGCGATTCATGAACTGGGTCACACGTACCGCTTGCGCCACTGCCGCGATCCCCGCTGCGTGATGTGGTTCTCGAACACGCTCGAAGAGAGCGATCGGAAGGGAACACGCTTCTGCCCTGCTCATAGCAGCCAGCTGCAACGGACGCTCAGCCGACAACAACCTGGCCCCCCATAAGACCCGTGCCGTCCGCGCAGCGATCGAGCACGCCGGCGCCACGGTGCTGTTCTTGCCGCCATACTCCTATGACTTCAACCCCATCGAATCCGGCTGGGCGTTGATCAAGAAGCGCATCCGCGCCGTGGCCCCCTAATGAATTGCTGGGATGTCCCAAACCCAAATGGAGTGCCAGGGTCGTCGCCGAATGGCAGCGAGACGCGGGAGATTCGTGCCACCGCCCAATCGGCCTTGGACCTGACCGGCGCAGGGGTTCGCACAGGCTCGTCTGCTCAATCGGACGCTCGCAAATCACTGCTTCGATGACGGCACGAGCTGCAGGCCGAGCACGACTGCGCCTTGCATCGGCGAAATCGTCACGCCGGCTGCGGCAAGTTGCCGCCACACTTCAAAGTTCAGTTCGCTCCTTAACGTGCCCGCGGTCTTCAGATGTTCAGTGCTCCACACCTGGAGCTGAAATCGGAGTGCACCGAGCCCCACTTCGACAAACTCGACTTCTGCCGTGGGCTCGGGCAGGACATCGCGGTGGCCGGCCGCGGCAGCGAGCAATACCTGACGCACCAGCTCGGGGTCGGACGAATACGACACGTGAAACGACAGTGTGTAAGCGGTCAGCTTGTCCGGTCGACTCCAGTTCGTCACTCGCTCCGACACGAACTGAGAGTTGGGCACAATCATCGCCACGCTCTCATCGGTGACGATAGTCGTGGCGCGTGCGCCAATCTCGCGCACTTCACCAACTACAGCGCCAATCTCAACGCGGTCTCCAATCTTGATCGGGCGTTCGAACAAGAGAATGAGGCCACTGAAGAAATTGCTCGTGATGTTCTGCAGACCGAAACCGAGTCCCACACCGACCGCGCCGATGAGGACGTTGAGAGAGGTGAGGTCAATGCCGGCGCTCTGAAGGATCACGAGAGCACCCAGCGTAATGATGACGTACCGCACAATGGCGCCGAGCGCCTCGCGCATGCCGATGTCGAAGCCGCGGCGTGCCAAGACAGTGTCGACGAACCAGCGGGTGACGCGACGTGTCACCCAGACCAGGGCGGATGTCAGCGTGATGATCGTTAGCAACCTGAGCGGAGTGAACTCGCTGCCCGCGATCCCAGATCTCAGAAATGTTTCGATGCGATCCCACACGTCGGTGAAAGACTGCATGGGTCGATCTTAAGATCGCCGGCCCAGCGTCTCTCGCGGACACCTCAGATTGTCGATGCCAGCTCATCGGTGCTGTCGACCTGACGCATTGAACGCGGACAGCAGTCGCGAGGCCGATTCGCTTCCACATGCCGCGCGCGAATCCTTGACTCCCAAGCAATAGAAAGATGATGCGATTTCACGTCGCAGACTGATCGCTCTTGCGTAGTCGCCTTTCGGCGACCGATCCCAGTGGGCCTTGGAGGCCTGACGAGAACAAAGAGCGCGACGGCCGCTGTCGAGCTAGTTTCGCCAACGTCTGTCGAGAGGTGCAACGATGACCCGCCTCTCGATGCGTGCCTGCCGCCAGTGGTTACCGCGTCCCAATTCCTGAACACACAAATCGTCTGCTACATTCGATTCGCAAATCGCATTCGATGAGGCTGACGAGCAGCGCCACCGATCCGCTCTGGTACAAAGATGCCATCATCTACGAGCTGCATGTCCGCTCGTTTTTCGACGGCAACGGCGACGGGATCGGCGACTTCCAAGGGCTCCTGCGGCGTCTTGACCACATCCAGGATCTCGGCGTCACCTGTTTGTGGTTGCTCCCCTTCTTTGCGTCACCTCTGCGCGACGATGGATATGATGTGGCCGACTTTCGGCAGATCCATCCGGACTATGGGACGCTGGAGGACTTCCAGACTTTTCTGGCGGCCGCGCACGATCGTGGCATGCAGGTCGTCATCGAACTGACGCTCAACCACACATCAGATCGACACGCCTGGTTCCAGGAGGCGCGCCGCGCGCCACGGGGATCGCCCGAGCGGGACTATTACGTGTGGAGCAACACAGATCAGAAATTCAAAGGCGCGCGGATCATCTTCCTGGACACCGAGCCGTCGAATTGGAGTTGGGATGCTGAAGCCGGGGCGTACTACTGGCATCGGTTCTTCTCCCACCAGCCCGACCTGAACTACGACAACACCAGCGTGCTCGACGACATCCTCCGCGTCCTGGATTTCTGGCTCGGGATGGGCGTCGATGGCATGCGCCTGGATGCTGTACCGTACCTCGTCGAGCGCGAGGGCACATCGTGCGAGAACCTGCCCGAAACGCATGACGTGATCCGGGCCATCCGGCGTCACATCGACACGCACTACGCGAACCGCATGCTGCTGGCCGAGGCCAATCAGGTGCCGGCGGACGTGCGTGCGTACTTTGGCGACGGTGACGAGTGCCATATGGCGTACCATTTTCCGCTGATGCCGCGGCTGTTCATGGCGATTCACCTCGAGGACAGCATGCCGATCATGGAAATCCTCGCGCAGACGCCTTCGATTCCCGACGTCTGCCAGTGGGCGCTGTTTCTGCGGAACCATGACGAGCTGACACTGGAGATGGTGACCGACGAAGAACGGGATTACATGTATCTGGCCTACACCGCCGACCCGGAGGCGCGGCTGAACCTAGGGATCAGGCGCCGGCTCGCGCCGCTGCTGGGCAACGATCGGCGCCGGATCGAGTTGATGACGGCGCTTCTCTTTTCACTGCCGGGCACGCCGATCATCTACTCGGGCGACGAAATCGGGATGGGCGACAACATCCAGCTCGGGGACCGCCACGGCGTGCGGACGCCGATGCAGTGGAGCGCCGAGCCGAACGGAGGCTTTTCCACGGCACCGCCCGAGCAGCTTTACAGCCCTGTAATCAATGATCCGGTGTACGGCTATCAGGCCGTCAACGTGTCGTCGCAGCACGACGATCCCGCTTCGCTGCTGCAATGGATGAAGAACATGGTGGGGCTCCGCCAGCTGTTTCGCGTCTTCGGCCGCGGAGGCATTGAGTTCCTCCAGCCAAAGAACGGCAAAGTGCTCGCGCATGTACGCCGGTTCGAGCAGGATGTCATTCTCTGCGTGGCCAATCTGTCACGGCTGGCGCAACCGGTGGAGCTCGACCTCTCCGCGTTCGCTGGGCTGGCACCAATCGAAATGCTGGGATACACCGCATTTCCCCCGATCACCGACCGTCCGTATTTTCTGACTCTCGGTCCGTATGGCTTCTACTGGTTCGAGCTCCAGCAACGCGAACCGTGAGGGGGATCAGGCGGCCAGCGACCTGGTCGTCGGCATCGCCACTTACAATCACGTCCGCACGGCAGGGACGCTCATCGAGACGATCCGGACGGCGCTGGCCGAGGCCGCCCCGTCACTCCACGCGAGGATTCTCGTCGCCGATGGCGGTTCGAGCGATGGAACGCGCGAGCGGATTCGGGAAGCCGCCAGCGCAGATGGCGATCTCGTCGAACTGGGCTACGCAGTGCAGCCGGGCGACGTGCTCAGCGTGCCCTACCACGGCCTGCCGGGACGAGCCCGGGCGCTCCGAGTCATTCTGCGAGAGGCGCGTGCCCGCAAGGCGCGGGCGTGCCTCGTCCTCGATGCGCTCGCAACCGCCGTGTCGTCGGAATGGATCGCGCGGCTTGCGGATCCGATCCTCGAGCAGGACGTGGACTTCATCGTCCCGAGCTACAGCCGGCACCCGTTCGCGGGGGCTCTCGTCCACGGCGCGGTATACCCGATGTTCCGCGCGCTCTACGGTGCGCAGCTGCGCAGCCCTATGGGCTCAGACTTCGGCTGCTCTCCGCGCTTGATCGAAGCTGTGTCGTCCGATCCGATCTGGGAGAGCGACAGCGGACAGCTGGGAATCGACTTATGGATGGCTGCGACCGCGGTGTCCGGCGGGTTCCGCATCGCGCAGGCGCCGTTCGGACCGAAGCTGACGGACGAGCGACACGAGCTGGACTTGAGCACCACGATCGTCCAGGTGTTCGGGTTTCTGTTCGGTGACATGGAGCGGCGCGTTCAGGTGTGGCATCGCGCCAGAGGATCGCGCCTTGTCGCACAGTTCGGAGATGACCCGCAGACCGTACCAGAGCAGCCCGACGTGGAGATCGAGCGGCTGCTCGAGTCGTTTCGCCTTGGCTACCGCGAGCTGCAGGCCGTCTGGGCTGAGGTGCTGCCTCCGCTTGCCACTCTGCAGTGGCGGCGACTTGCCGGTGCGGGGCTCGACGAGTTCCGGGTGGAGGACGCGCTCTGGGCCCGGACACTCTACGACTTCGCGATGGGTCACCGGCTTCGGGTCATTGCCCGCGACCATCTGCTGCGCTCGCTTGCTCCACTCTATTTGGCGTGGCTCGCCTCGTTCGTTCTGGAACTGCGCCACGCCACGCCGGAAGCCGCCGAGGCGCGAATCGAGCGCCTGTGCCTCGCGTTCGAGGCGGAGAAGCCGTACCTTATCTCGATGTGGAGATGGCCGGAGCGGTTCAGACCGGTCAAGATTCGGCGCTGAGCGTATAGGCGAAAGCAGGCGGAAGCTCGAAACGTGAAGGCCCGGGGCGCCGCCATTTAAGAGAGGGCTCGACCATGTGGGGGCAAATCAGCGAGATCTTCCGGCGTGCGGCGATTCGCACCGCCGACAATGTGGCCAACTTCCTCCCGGGTCTTGTCGTGTTGCTCGTCATCCTTCTGGGGGCGTTCTTGGTCGCCCTCTCCGTCCGGATGATCCTGCTACGCATACTGCGCGGAGTGGAGTTCGATCGGCGCGCGCAGCAGATGGGCCTGGCTGTGTTGTCGGACTCGTCGTCGACGGCCGAACCGTCCGTTCTGGTAGGACGCACCGCGATGTGGATGATACTAGTGCTCGGTCTGCTCGTCGGCATCAGCGCTCTCGACGCGACCATGCCTGCGCAGTTCGCGCTGTCGGTCTTTCAATACGTCCCGAACGTCCTGGCCGCGCTGGCAATCCTGATCGGCGGGCATCTCATCTCGCGTTTTCTGGCGCGGTCGGTGCTGATTGCGGCGGTGAATCTGCAGATGCAGTCGGCCCGGCTGCTGAGCACCGGCGTCAAGTGGCTGGTGCTGGTCCTTGCATGGGCCATGGCACTCGAGCACCTCAGAATAGGGGGACGCATCCTGACGCTCGCGTTCGGCATCCTCTTTGGCGGCATCGTGCTGGCCCTTGCGATCGCGGTGGGGCTCGGATCGAAGGAGATGGTCACCCGATCGCTGGAGCGCCAGCTCCGCGAACCGGGCGAGAGGCCGGACAAGCTGACGCACGTGTGAACCCGGGCTGGTCTCCTGGACGACGCTGCGCGGCCGCGGGGATCGACTAGCTGTTTGGATCGAGATTCGGTCGTTCGAACAGGCCGACAAGTCTCGTGACCCGTGTATCAGGTGAAGACCCTGCGCTCACAGTCGAAGTCGCTTGATTGAACAACGGGGGCACGCGCGCTCCGTAGAGGACTATCGCAGCGAAGCGGTTCAACTCGGCCGGACCACGTGGCGGATCGCGGTGGACTCCGTTCATGCTCGCCATGACGTTGGTAGCGGTCTACCATCAAGAGCGCGTCGAGCGAGCGCACACGACCATTACGTGAGGAGAGACACCATGCCCGGGAGAGAACACCGTTCGCTCCAACCGACGGCCAACTGGCAGGTCTGGACGATAGTCTTCGTTGTGCTGGTGCTGATCATGACCATCTGGCTCATGCTCAGATGATCTGCGAAGCGACTGAAACGAGGCTGATGGGCACGAAGATAACCGCCGTCGACGTCCACGATGTGCGATTCCCCACCGCCGCGACGGCAGACGGTTCCGACGCGATAAACAGCGGCGACTACTCTGCGACGTATGTGGAGTTGCGCACCGATGCCGGCCCCACCGGCGCCGGCCTGACGTTCACCAATGGGCGGGGCAATGAGATCACGTGTGCAGCGGTACGGGCGTTCGACGATCACGTCGTCGGCCGGACCATAGAGGAGATCTTCGACGAGCCGGTCGCGTTCTGGCGCTCACTCACCGCAGATCCCCAGCTCCGCTGGATCGGTCCGGAGAAGGGCGTCATCCACATGGCCGCGGGGGCCGTGATCAACGCCGTCTGGGATCTGCGGGCCAAGCTGGCCGGGGTGCCGATGTGGCGGCTGCTGGCGCAGATGCCGGCCGACGAGTTGGTGCAATGCGTCGACTTCCATCACATCTCGGACGCGCTCACACCCCAGGAGGCCCACACGATCCTGCAGGAAGGATCGGTCGGATGGGAGGACAGGCTCGCGGCACTCGAGCAGAGCGGATTCCCCTCGTACACCACCTCAGTGGGGTGGCTGGGCTACTCGGACGAGAAGATCAGGGCCCTGACCGAGCAGGTGTACGCCGATGGGTGGCGCGCGATGAAGATGAAAGTCGGCGGCCCGATCGACGACGACGTGCGGCGCGCGCACATTATCCGCGACGAGATCGGGCCGGATGCCCTCCTGATGATGGACGCCAACCAGGTCTGGGACGTCGACGAAGCGATCGCCAACATGCAACGCCTGGCGTCGGTCCAGCCGTACTGGATCGAAGAGCCCACACACCCAGACGACGTGCTCGGTCATGCCCGTATCGCCGGCGCGGTGGCGCCGATCCGCGTGGCGACCGGCGAAGTGGCCGCCAACAGGGTTATCTTCAAGCAGCTTCTACAGGCCGGGGCCATCCAGGTGTGTCAGGTCGACGCTTGCCGGGTCGCGGGTGTCAACGAGGTGGTCTCGATCCTGCTGATGGCCGCGAAGTTCGGGGTACCCGTATGCCCGCACGCCGGTGGTGTGGGACTCTGCGAGTACGTGCAACACCTGGCGATGTTCGACTACCTCCGGGTGGGCACGAGGCTGGATGGTCGGATGGTCGAGTACATCGATCACCTACACGAGCACTTCATCGATCCGGTGCGCGTCATCGGCGGGCGGTATCAGGTGCCGACCGCACCTGGCTACAGCGTCACGATGAAACCGTCCTCAATCGCCGAGTTCTCGTTCCCGGCCGGGCCGGCATGGCGGTAACCGGCCGGGCATTGTCAAGACATTGGCGGTCTGCTCTGATGCCGCGATGTCTCAGCCTTCGATCCGACGACCACTCTACAAAGGCTATCGCTTCCCGGCGGAGATCATCAGTCGTTGCGTATGGCTCTATTACCGCTTTGGTGTGAGCCTACGTGACGTGTCCGAATTGATGCTGGCCGAAGGGATTGAGGTCTCTCACGAAGCCATCCGCCTCTGGACGCTGCGGTTCGGCACGGAGTACGCGCGACGTCAGTGACCTGCCCCCAAAATCCGCTACACCGATAGTGTGAGGGCCTCGGGTTTTCGGTCCTTGCCTTCCGCGTCAGGGCGAGCCGGAGTCAGCCGGCGAGCCCCCACAGAGACCTTGGCAAACTGGTCCGGCGTGCGCCCGCCGAGCGAGCTGTGCGGCCGGACGGTGTTGTAATCGACACGCCACGCTTCGATCGCGGCCTTCGCATCGACGAGATTCACAAACCAGTGTTCGTTCAAGCACTCGTCACGAAACTTGCCGTTGAAGCTTTCGACATACGCGTTCTCGATCGGCTTGCCCGGGTCGGATGAAGCGCAGCGTGACGCCCGCGCGCATAGGCCCAGGCGTCGAGCGTGCGGCCGGCAAATTCCGGCCCGTAGTACCTTCGGAATGTGAGGTCAAGGCAGGACAAGTGCTTCTCTAGAATGGGTTTGCCACAACTCAAACCAGAGGAGACTGCCAGCCATGACCTCAAAATCTTGTATCACGTCCCCGGTCGTGCGGGTAGCGATTGACGTTGCGAAGCTGACCCACCAGGTATTGCTGGAGCTCCCGAGCGGCAAGCGGCGGGTGATGCGCGTGGCGAATACCAAGGCCGAGATCGATCGCTTCGTCGCGACTCTAGGCGCCTTGTCGACCTGTCGTGCGAGGTCGCGTTCGAGCCCACCGGCGACTACCATCGGCCGCTGGCGTATCTCCTGGGACAGGCCGGCTTTCGTCTCTGCTTCGTGTCGTCGCTTGCCGTCGCCCGCACGCGCGAGGCCCTGTACAACTCCTGGGACAAGAACGATCCGAAAGACGCGCAGGTCATTCTGCATTTGCTGAAGAATGGAACGACGCAGGCGTATCTCGATCCGCTGATCACCGGGTATCAGGACCTGCAGGAGATCGCCAACACGTATCAGCAGATCTCCTTGCGTAAGGTGCGGCTCCAGCACAGTCTGATCACGCACCACTTGCCGCTGTATTTTCCCGAGGCGGAGCGGTATCTGCACAGCTCCCGGGCCGAATGGTTTACCGCGCTGCTGCTCTTGACGCCGTGTCCCGCGGCCGTCCGGGGCTATACCAAGACGGCGTTTGTCGCGGCGGCCCTCGAGCAGGTCAGCGGACGCAAAGTCGACAAAGCGCGGTGGCTCGCCGACTTCTATGACACGGCGTGCAGCAGCGTGGGGATGCCGGTGTCCGAGATGTCGGAGACCATGCGGATGTTTCGGGTGGTGCTCGAGGAGTATCGGGCGCTCTGCCAGCGGCGCAAGCGCCTAGAGGCCGACATCGTCACCCGTTTGGCGGACTCAGCCAGATTTTGTGCGTTTGCAGACCGTGCCCGGGCATCGGCCCGATTCTGGCGATGATCATCCTCGCCGAAGCGCGTGACCTTCGGCGCTTCGGCTGCGTGCGGCAATTTCTGAAGTACTGCGGCTTTGATCTCTGCACGGAACAATCGGGCCAGTTTCGCGGGACGACGCACCTGTCCAAACGGGGGAATGCGCGGTTGCGATACGCCTTCTGGATGGCCGGGACCGTCGCCATCCGGATGCAACAAAATAGCTTTCGCCGGAAGTTTGAACACTACATGCGTCTCGATCCGCAGAACACGGACCGGCGGCGCAAAGGCTACACGGCCGTGGCGGCCAAGATGGCCCGCGTCGTGTACGCCCTGATCACGACCGGCACCGACTATCGCCGCTTCCCGGAAGCGACGAGACCAGGCGGGAGGATCCCTTGGCCAACAGCCGTCGAGGCGCATGCGACCTCGTAGATAATGCTCGGACCTTCCACCTGGAGTACGACGCTTTGTTAAGCCGTGTGAGGGCAGGACGCTCGTGTCCTGACCTTGTGTGACTATGGTCAGCGTGTGATTCCGCGACGGTGGAACCGCTTGGCGATGCGCGGCGGTATCAACTGACCAGTCCGGCCAGATCAGAGAAGCTTTGTCTGCTTGACTTCTGAGGTAGCCCGTTGTCGATCACGATCGTCTGCGGCAAGCCGATCGCGGCGTGCAGGCGGTCGAGGAGACCGGTGACGCGGAGACCGGGCAGTGAGCGGTCCACTTCGATGGCGACACATTCGCGGGTGAAGTCGTCCACGATGTTCAGCGTCCGGAAGTTGCGGCCGTCGGCCAGCGTGTCGGTCGTAAAGTCCATCGACCAGCGCTCCAGCCGCTGACTGGCCGTCGCCAGTGGGACGCGCTCGGCGCGCGTCAGCCGTTTCCGACGCCGGCGACGCACCTGCAACCCGGCCGCTCGATAGATCCGGTGCACCCGTTTGTGATTCACCGCCAGGCCGTCGCGCTCGAGCAGGATGTGCAGCCGCCGATAGCCAAACCTCGCCCGCACCGCCGCATGCGCCTGCAGCCGCGCGAGCACCGCCACGTTGATCTCGCTGGTGCGTCGCCGATAGCGCCAGGTCGCGGTGCTGAGCCCGATCACCCGACAGGCCCGCCGCAGACTCGTGCCGCGCGTCTGGAGCCACCTCACCGCCTCGCGCCGAGCGATGGGGCTTAACACTTTTTTGCGACGACCGCCTTGAGCGCCTGGATATCGAGCGTTTGCTCGGCCACGATCTGTTTCAACCGGCTGTTCTCGTCCTCGACCTGTTTCAGCCGCTGCATCTCACTGAGCTCCAGGCCGCTGTACTTCGCCTTCCAGCGGTAGTAGGTCTGCTCGGTGATCCCGTTCGGTCGACAGAGGTCGGCGACCTTGCGACCGGCTTCGCCTTCCTTCACGATCGCCAGGATCTGCTCGTCGGTGAATTTGCTCCATTTCATCGGTCCTCCTCGGAACGGAGGGCCTCATTCTATGCGTGGCGGATTAGAGGGGGCAGGTCAAGCACGATCGGCTTGTGGTGGCGTTTTCTCGGCATGCCGCGCAGCGTACCTGTGCGACGACCAGAATACAAGACTTTTTCTGAGACACGACACTAGTGGCTTGTACTGACTGAAGCAGGTACCGGTACTGTGTGGCGCCATATGGCGCTGACGTTGACGACCGATGAACGCACCCGAGCTCGAACGCCGCGTACGTAGTCTCAAGATCCGCGCAGAGGACGCGCGCCGCGCGCGGGTGATTCTGATGCTGGCGAATGGCGACTCGTACTCGACCATTGAAGCGACGATCCCGTGCTATCGCGACGACATCAATCGGTGGCGCCGCCGCTTCCTGGCCGATCGGCTGGAGGGCCTGCGGCCGCGGTATCGCGGTCAGCCACCGACGATCCTGACGCCGACCATGGAAGCGCGGATCTTGGCAAAGACACAGCCGCCGCCGCCTGACGGCAGCACGCACTGGAGTACCCGCAAACTGGGGCGCGTACTCAAGATCCATCACAACCTCGTGGCGAAAGCCTGGCAGCGCGCCGGCCTTCAACCGCACCGGTTCGAACGCTACATGCAGTCGGACGATCCCGACTTCGAGCGGAAGGCCGCCGACGTGATTGGCCTCTACGTCAATCCGCCGGACCACGCCGCGGTCTTTGCCGTCGACGAGAAAACCGCCATTCAGGCGCTCGATCGCCTCGATCCCGTGCTGCCGCTTTCGCCGGGGCGGGCCGAGCGGCATGGCTTCGAATATTACCGGCACGGCACGCTGTCGCTCTTCGCCGCGCTCGAACACCCAGTCGGGCGAGGTGCTCGGGCAGACGGTGCCGCGACACACCAGCGCGGCCTTCGTCGACTTCCTCGGCGACATCGTGGCCAGTCAGCCGACGCGGCCGCGAGATTCACGTCATCGCGGACAATCTCTCGACGCACAAGACCCAAGCCGTTCGCACCTTCTTGCTCGCGCATCCGCACCTGCGGCTGCATTTCATGCCGACCTATTCGTCGTGGCTCAACCAGGTCGAACTCTGGTTTTCGAAGATCGAGCGAGACCTCTTGGCGCGCGGCATCTTTACCTCCGTCGCCGACCTGGCTCGCAAGATCCGTCGATACATCCATCGCTACAACCAAGCCCCGAAGCCGATTCGCTGGGCCTATCGCAACCCGGCGCGTCGCATTCAGTAGTACTTCAGCGAGTACGGTCCACTAGTACCACTTTGTTAGATTCGCAGATCGATTTCCGCGAGTTTCTGCATGGTCTTCAAATAGTGCGGTCGCGTCACGAAGAAGTGCGCCGTCAAGATCTCCGTGATCACGGCTCGGGCGACCGGCAATGTCGGCAAGCGCGCGCCCGCACGTCGGCGTTCGTGCTGCAGCCAGCGTGTACGCCAGGGCGGTCAGCACGACGTGGCGATGCCACCCCACAAACGACCGTCCCTCGAAGTGGTCGAGTCCCAGTTCGTCTTTGAGCTCTTGGTACTGCTGCTCGATGGCCCACCGCTGATGCGCCAACTGCACCAGGGCGTTCCGCGAGGCGGTGGCCGGCAACGCGACGAAGTAGTGCTTGATGCGCGGCGTCGCACCGAGATCCCGTTCGCACAAGAGCCAGACCTCGGGGGCACGACGGCGGTGCGGCCAGCGTTGGGCGGGCGTCACCCGCAGCGCCGCGAAGTGGGCTTTCCACGGCCGGTTGGTGCCATTGCGCCACGTGACGACGCGCCACGCGCGCCGAGGCAACTGCTCGGCGATCGCGCGCACCGCGAGGGCGTTCGTGATCCCCCTCGCGGAAGACGGTCAGATGCGACGAGATCCCGAGGGCGTAGGGAAGCTTGGCGCGGTGGAGGTACTGACGCAGCGTCCCGTTGTCCCCGAATTCCGCATCGCCCAGCACCGCCGTGACCTGCACGCCGCTGGCCCGCACCTGCCGCACCAACGCGAGCGCCAAGCGCCATTTCTCTTGGAAGCGCACCGTCGCGGGGATTCGCGCACGCTGCCGCGCGTCTGGCGTCAACCACTCCTCGGGCACATACAAGGCCGCGCCCAGCATCCACGCGCGCACGCCCGTCCACAGCGCCGCGGTGATCGCGACTTGACAGTTGGCGACCTTGCCCAAGCGTGCCGCAATACTGGCGCGCCACGGCGACCGAGCGTCGACCCTGCTTCGGAAAACTCGTCCCGTCGAGAATCAAGACGCCGGTCGCGCTCGTGGATCACCGCTCGGAGCTGCCGCCAGACGCGTTCGGCACTCCACGGCGCGTGCGGTAATGAAGTGTTGGAACGATTGATAGGTGCCCGGATCGGTCACGCGCTCGAGCATCGCGCTCATCGACTTGCGCCGGCTGTCGCTCAGCAACCCGAGCAGATAGCGACGGAAGGCACCGCGCTGCGCCACGTGCGTGAAGCAGACCTCGAACGGCTCGAGCCACGTCGCTCAAGCGGTCGAGCCACGCCGGCGCGTTGCGCGGCAGTCGCGACAGCACCGCGGCGGCAGCGTACCGAAGTCCGCGAACGAAGTACAAGATCTTTAATCTCAGTTCCCGTCAGATCCCGGAGCGAATCCGCGGATCTGACAAAGAGAGTACGATTTCAGTGTCTTTCTCGTCCGGTCTGCCCTTCAGGTCGGCAGAACAAGGCCATTACCACGAACTAGGCGGTTATTGCAGCTATTCTGATTACATGTATTTGTGTCTTTGAGTAAATCGTCGCCGCCCATGCGGTATTCGCAAGAAAAGGCTCGTTGTACGTAAAGGTGAATACCATGCCTTTATGAGCCTGTGTGAACGGTGCCCCAGCTTCTCCTCCCAGACTTGAAAGGGCTTTCTCAATCATCCCATCACAATAGACGCTTATACACGGATTCCCGATAGTCATGTCCGTGTGAATGGTGACGTCCATTACGAAGGAAGCCCCAGGCACTTGATGGGCAACCTCTTCCGGGCTCATATCGAGCTGCTTTTCTTCAAACGTCAGTTCATGCATGACTATATCCCTTCAGGCATTAACGCCTTTGCCCATGTTTCACGTCATCGAGGAGCGTCCGTCCAACGATCCGCAGCGAAGTCGCGCTACTGCGCGTGGGATTCGTTTGAACAGCGTGTGCTTGAACTCCCGTCCCCCGCAGGCGCCAGCGACAGGTAATCGGTTAGGACTGGCGCGAGGGCGGCCTTGAAGCCATCGGTACTCAGCCGAGGGTAGCCGACGGCTCCGTACGAAAAATATCCATAGCGCCAGTGTACCCTCGTCATTCTGTCCGCCTGCCATTTTTCGGACCAGCTGAAGCCTGAGAGAATGGCGCCCCCCGGAGTCACGAGAACGCCATGAAGAAGACAAGATCCGATTCACCGACGAGCGATGGTGACGATCCACCGCGAGGCCGACCAGCGGCCTGTGCCTACCGAAAAGTCGAAATTCGTTCGTGCGATACGAGTTCGCGTCGGTTGCGAGGACGCTGCGTGAGTGATGTCGACCATAGTCGCCCTTCTTTCGGTGCTGCGAGCCTGCATCAGATCGCGGGTTGGACTGCAGCTTGAGCTGCTCGCCTTGCGACAGCAGATCCACGTCCTCGAACATTCGCGAGGGTGCCGACTGCGACTCTCGCCCGCAGATCCTTCTGGGTCTGGCTCTCGCGTGTGTGGACGGGATGGCGACGCCCACTGATCATCGTGAAGCCGGCGACCGTCCTCGCGTGGCATCGCCAAGGCTTCCGCTGGTTCTGGTGGAAAAGCCGTCGCCGCATCGGACGTCCGCCGGTAGCATCAGACGTCCGCGCGCTGATTCGCACCATGTGCGACGCGAACCCGCTGTGGGGCGCTCCACGGATTCACGGCGAATTGCTCAAACTCGGTCTCGCGATCAGTCAGGCGTCGGTCGCGAAATACATGGGTCGCGGTCGACGGCCGCCGTCACAGACGTGGCGCCCCTTCCTGACCAATCACCATCACCAAATGCTGGCCGCTGACTTCTTCGTAGTCCCAACCGTCACCTATCGGTTGCTGTTCGTGCTGGTGCTCCTCGCCCCTGAGCGCCGCCGCATCGTGCACCTCGCGGTCACCACTCATCCGACCGCGGCGTGGACCGCACAACAACTACGCGAGGCGTGCCCGTGGAACTCGACGCCGCGAGACCTGATTCGCGATCGCGATCATGCCTTCGATGGACTCGGCATCACTGCGAAGGGGATGGGAATTCGCGAAGTGCTGACCGCACCGGGCTCCCCTTGGCAAAATGCCTACGTGGAGCGTTCATCGGGTCGGTTCGACGAGAATGCCTCGACCACCTACTCGTCTTCAATGAATCGGGGCTGCGCCGCGTGCTGCACGCTTATCGGCGCTACTACGAACACTCACGAACCCACCTGGCCCTCGCGAAGGACACACCTGCGTCACGTCCGATCATGGGTGACGTCGTCGTGGTCGCCATCCCGGAAATCGGCGGCCTCCATCACCGCTACGAACGCCGGGCCGCCTGACAGAACCTTGCCGCCTCAGACAGCCACCAATCCAGACCACGATGTGATCTGGACGACTCGTCGCGTCTCGTCGCAGATAACCTGAGCGATCGATTCGGCGACCCAGAATCCCGTGTCATAACGGCGCGTTCAGGCGCCGCTATCAAGCGCGGATGGTGAGACACCACCGAAACGGCGCTCAATTCACCGCGGACGAACTTCTTGGTAGCTACAGGACACGACGTTGAACGTCTACACGCAGGTGCTGGACGGCTCCGTGCGCGACGCCGTGGAGAAGATTGGCCGCGAATTGTTCACCATTGTTCACAGGCCCGAGAAGGCCGGTGCGGTAACTGAAAACATTGGCGCGCCTGCAGGACTCGAACCTGCGACCTCCTGGTTCGTAGGCTAATGCAGGTGCCTGGCCTCGCGGGTTCTTCGTGTGTGTAGCTCGGATGAGCCCCCGTGAGTGCCCGGTATTCGGGTCGAAATTGTTCACTGATTGTTCACGACCGGCCCGGTGATCCGGCTGGATACCTGCTGCTACCTCCTGTTCGGGAATCCATTGTTCACTAATTGTTCGGTGGCGCGGCGCGCACGCGGACCGTCGGTCGCAGCGGGAGGCGAGCCCGGAAGGAATCGAACCTTCAACCTACAGATTAAGAGTTCGCACGTTGCGAAAAGGCAGAGCGTGACAGACGAGAACGAAATCGGCATCGGTAGTTCACGCTCCTCCCAGAGGTCCGCCGACCACGGGCAGCGTGTCGCGTGTTCACTCGACCATGATGACCTCGTAGGCCTGGAGGCGCGGCACCGTGAACGATCGCCGCCGCCCGTTGCTCTCGATCGGGAGCTCCCGATCGAGGGCGACGGCGCGCACGCGCCGGACGTCGCGGGGGAGGTCGATGCGGAAATCGCGAATCTCCAGCGGGGGGAAGTACGCCGTATCGTGGTGCCCGGTCCCATTGACGAGGTGAATCAGGCTCCGGCCGCGCGCCGGCTGTTCCATCAGCGTCATCTCGACGAGCGGGTGGGCGCTCGTGGTCACCTGCCTCCCGGCAGGCAGGAGACGGTCGATGACGTCGGCGACGAGGCCGCGGTGTGCCTCCGAGCTGTGGCGGTAGTAGAGGCCGCCGACATCCCAGGGGACGTACGCGACGCGCCCCTTCCCGTGCTCTGTGAACACGAGGCCCGGCACGGTCGTTTCGACCTTGTCGCTCCACACCTTCTCGGGCGGGCCGAACATCGCCGTGGGAATCAGGGTCAGGATCGGGCGGGCCAGCGGCGCGATCTCGAGATACTCGCCGTCGAGGAAGATCAGGTCGGTGTTCTTTAACGACGGCAGCGCCGTGCGATCGTGGATGCGCCAGTATCCCTGCGTGGTCCGTCTGCCGGCGACGGCGCCGATTGGCACTGGCGGCGGCGCTGTGCCGCCCACGAGCAGCCGGCCGCCGTCCCGAACGTACCGTTCGAGCTCCGCAGGCGGCGCCTCCGGGGCGATCACGAGATCGAAGCGGGTGGGCTCCTCCATCCAGCGAAGGTTCTCGGACACGACGAACGGGATGTGCTCCTCGGTCAGCAGCCGGAAGAAGCCGCGATACGACGCGGTATCCCCAGTCGTCAGCAGCAGGACGCGGCCCGCGTTCTTCTGGCCGACGTACAGATCCTCGTGCCGCGCGTGCCAGTCGAACACCGGCTTCGCGGCGAGGAGACCGCTTCGATCCTTCTGCGCCATCGGTCCGGATACGACAACGGCCGGCGGCGCGCCGTGAGCGATGTTCTGGTACAGGCGCAGCGCGGTCTCGGGCTGCGGCACGTGCGCGTAGCGCCAGGGAAAATCGATGAAGCTCATCGCCAGGTTGATTGCCACCTTGTCCGGCTCGGACCCGAGCGATCGGCTGACGTTGTCGCTCGCTGAGTACGGCCACAGCGGCAGCGGACGGCCAACGGCGGTGTTCGACTCGGACATGATGCCGTCGGTGTGGTCCTTGATGTAGGTCAGGAACGCAGCGTTGGGGCGCTTGCGGTGAATCAGCTCGGCGATGGTTGCAGCGACCTCGCGCGACGAGTCTGCCATGAACGATCGATAGTCGGCATCCGCGGTGGCCGGCACCGGGCGGCCATACCGGGCGCGATAACGCGTCTGGCATGCCTGGCAGTGGCACGGGCCGGTTGCCACGCCGCTGTAGTCGGTCGCGGGATTGCCGAACATGTTGAAGAACAGCCCGTCGACCTCGTAGCGTTCGAGCGCCTCCGTCAAGATCGTGAGCGCGTGCTCGCGGTAGTAGTTGCCGTTGATGCACGTCGAGTAGAGGCCGTTGTAAATGACCGGCTCGCCGTTCGCGCGCACGAAGAACCACTCCGGGTGTGCGTCGAACACCGTCTTCTGCGTCTTGCTCAAGTCGAAGCGGCCGACCACGCGCATCTTTCGCGCGTGCGCCTCGCGCACGACGTCGCCGAACAGATCGCGGCCGGGGGGAAGGAACGTGCTGGGATAGTGAAAGGGCACGCGCGTCGGATATTGCGCGACGATGCCTCCCATGTTCATCAGAAACGTGTTCGCGCCGAAGTCTGCGACCGCGGCGACGAGCAGCCTGGGGTCGACGGTCGAGTCCGTCTCGCTCAGGTTGGTCTGGAGGAAACGGATCGGCTCGCGCTTCCACCAGGATCCATCCACGGGCCGGGCGGCCGGTGAGGCTTGCTGCGCGGAGCCGATCGGGATCGTCGGCCCACTGGTGGCGATCACGAGCAGCCCAGCGACGGTCCAGCCACGCAGCGTCATTCGGGAGGGGCGCCGCACTAGCATCAGTGCAGATTAGAGCACGAGCCAGGCTGCGCGCCCGGAAGTGTCGCGCCTCGATCCCGCGGCCGCAATCGTCCTACACTTTCGCATGCGCTCCGCCACGGTTGCCGCATCCTCAAACGCGTGACGCGCTCGGCGTCCTGTGCGTGCCCCTGGTGTCGGCTGGCCAGCAACCCCCGCCCGCCGGGGTAGTCCCGCCCGACCAGAATCTGCCGCCGCACATCCGGAAGCTGGCCGGGTTCGGTGAACGAGCCGACTTTTCCCTGGACAACAAGCGCGTGCTGTTTCTCTCCAAGACGTTTGGCGACGCCATGGAGATCGATCTGGCGACCGGCGTCATCCGCAACCTGACGGCGCACTTTCCACACTTCGGCTTTACCCGCGCGCTGTACCTGTCGAACGGCCACATCCTGCTGTCAGGACCGACCGAGTTCAATCCCGGAGACGTCGGTGCGGCACGGACCAATTGCTGGCTGTTCGTGCTGGATCCCGCCGGCAACGCGCGCCCTCAGCCGCTGGGCGTCAAGGCTGCGGAAGGCCCGGTCCCTTCCCGGAAACGGATGCACATCGCGTGGTCGTATCGGTCGGCACAGTTCCCGGGTGGAGACATGCCCGCGGGATCCTCACAGATACACGAAGCCGATATCACGTACGAGCAGAAGGTCCCGAAACTCGCCAACCAACGAAAGATCCTCGACAGTCGTGACTTGCCGTTCAAGGCGACGCTGGAGCCGCAGAACTACCGTCCACCGCTGGAGCGTGAGCTCATCTTCAGCGCCTACGACTACCAGCAGGGCGAAGTGTTCGGTGTGGACCTGACGACGGGCAAGCTGACGAACTATTCGAATGGGCCTGGAGTGTACGACGAGCCGGAGGGTATTTTTCCGTCCGGCGAGTTCACGACGGTCGAATCGGACAAGCACAACCCGGCCGGGAAGGGGTTCGACCGGGCCGATATCCACAAGCTGAGGCTCGATGGCAGCGGTGCGATGGAACGCCTCACGTTCTTCGCCGACGTGCCCACCTACCGCGCGTCCAATCCTGTGATCAGCGACGACGGCCGTTACATGGCGTTTCAGATGGGCCGGTCGGGCGTGGCGGCGGGCATCGGATACGGAATCTTTTTGTACGACTTCGACAAGGCGCAGACCAGCCGGGCTCGATGAACGCGGAGCCCGGCTCCAGGCGGCGACTCGAAGCCGGGCTCGGGGCGTTCACCCCTTCTCGGGACCGGTGCCTACCAGAAACGTCGTGAGCGGTGCGTTGATTGAAGTTGCGCTCGGCGTCGAATAGGCTCGACTCGTGGCCTCGGTCGTCGTGTCGCTGGTCTTCGCGCTTCGGTCAGCAGCCCGATCGCGCGCGGTTCTGCACCTCGAGTTTCTCGCGCTCCGGCATCAGTTGGCGGTCCTGAATCGCTCGCGCCCCTCGCGACTTCGTGTGACCGCGGCGGATCGGGTTCTCTGGGCGTGGCTGTCGCAGGCGTGGAGCGGTTGGCGGCCGGCGCTCGTCCTCGTCAAGCCGGACACCGTACTCGCCTGGCACCGACGCGGGTTCCGCCTGTTCTGGACGTGGAAGAGTCGGTACCGTACCGATCGTCCAGTTACGGCTCCAGAGGTCTGCGCGTTGATTCGTCGAATGGCCGCCGCGAATCCGCTCTGGGTGCGCCGCGGATTCATGGGGAACTGCAGAAGCTGGGGATCTCGGTGAGTCAGGCGACCGTCGCGAAGTACATGCCGCGACGAGACACGCCACCATCACAGCCGTGGCGAACTTTCCTGGCCAACCATGTCGGCCAGATTATAAAAGTCCCGTCGTTTCGGTGCGAGTGCGCCAGCTGACAGACGGTCTTCGCGTGTTCAGTCAGGTCGACACCGAGGGCGATGCTCCGCGTTGGAGTGATGCCTCCGGGTGCACCACGGCTCAACGCCAACCTGTGATCAACGCCATTGGAGCTCGCGCTGAGCATGCCAGGTCGACTTCTCGGTAGGGACAACGGTTGTTTGGCTGGCTCGATCGGAGCGCTGGCGCAGAAGGCGACCAGACCGGCGAGATGTCTGCCTGTAGCTCGGACGTGAAGCGGACTGAGGCTCCTTTGGCAGCGATAGCCCGATGCACAGCCAGGCGTCGTTCGTCAAGGAGAGATCGATCGAATTGCGATGAGTCTTCGACGTCAGCGGAAGTTCTCGATCATCATCAAATGGTGTTCGTGCGTAAAGGGGCTATAGATCACGCTACGTCCGTCAGGTGAGGCGCTCAATCCCATGTTGTTGCCGGGCCCCAGATCGAGGATCGCAACCTCCCGATCCTGTCGCGTCGCCGCCACCCAGTAGCGTAGGGCTCGCCGCAAATCGGCGCCACCCCCCTGCCCCAGGCAGTCGATGTGAAAGATGCCGTTCGGACCAACGGCATAGTCCCAATTGTCGACACACGGAACGATCAGCTGCTCCTCGCCACCGGCCGTCGGCCGAGCGAGCAGCTCGCCACCAGTTCTCCTCACGTAGTAAAGGGTACTGCCGTCCCGGCTCTCGAACGGGAGGAAGCCGCCGCCGTGCGTCACCTGCTCTTCGGGTTCCGCCGCTGGCTGGCACACGCCAAATCTCGTAGCGCCTCGTCCGGTTCGAGCCGTAATACAGGAACTTGCCGTCGTGCGACCAGCTCGGCATGTTCTCGTCTGCTTTGCCACGCGTGATCTGGCGGAGTCCCGACCCGTCTACGCCGATCGTCCAGATGTCCCACCGGCCGTCCGCAGCCTGTGAGTCGAACGCGATCGTGCGCCCGTCTGGCGACCATCGCGGCGATCCCTGGTCGCGGCCAGGACCCCGCGTCAGCCGCGTGACGGCTGTTCCATCGGCATTGGCCAGCCAAACCTCAGCCCGTTCGTCCGCTCGATCCGAGCTGAAGGCAATCCGCCGACCGTCCGGTGAGTACTGCGCATTGCCGTCGAAAAACGCGGACCGAATAAGCGGGGCGGCGCCCACACCCGGCTCGAAGCGGTAAATGCTCCCTCCCCCTACATCCCGAACGTACGCCAGCCGATCGCAACAGGGGGCGGTGGACGGATTAAAGACACCTGGACCGGCCAGCTCCACGCGTTCGGGAGCGGCGCCGCCGTCCGCGCGCACGCGCCAGAGACGTGCCGCGGTTGCCCAGCCTGCGCTGTAGATGATGAAGCGGCCGTCACGGGTCCAGGCGAGAGTTGAAGTGGGAGCCCCCTGCTGCGTCAGTCGGCGCGGCGCCCCGTGCGGTCGGGCTTCGGCGTCGAGGGAGAGCGTCCACACATAGCACAACGAGCCCGCCGGGCCCTGGCAGGAGGCGTACGCCAGCGCGGAGCCGTCCGGTGAAAAAGCCGGTGCGGTGTCGAACGAGGATCCGTTCGGGAAGATCACCTGGCGCGGCTTGCCGCCCATGGTGGGAATCAGGTAGATCCCTGTTCCGAAGGGGCTCGTCGGTGGGGCGCCCTTTGCGGCAGCCAGCCATCGTCCGTCGGGCGACCACGAGAGGGATGTGCCCCGAACCGCGAAATCCAGCAGCTGCCGTTCTACTCCGCCGAGTGGCGAGACGACATACACACTGCCGGGCCCGCCACCGGAAGGGAACCGGACGAACGCGATTTGTTTGCCGTCCGGGGCCCAGGCGGGCCAGGTGTCAAAAAACGCCTTATCGGTCGTGAGGCGGTGGGTCTCGGCCTCTCCGACGATGTTCACCCAGATGTCCGGAGAGCCCCCGTCGTCGCCCGGTGCCGAATACGCGACCTGGTTGCCGTCGGGTGAGAACGAGCTGGACTCGACGAGCCGCTCCGCCCTCAACTGGACAATGTACGGCGCGGACGCCTCGCGTGGGCGCAGGACCCAGTAAGCGGCGGCGCCAACCGCGCCGATAAGGACGACTCCGCCGATCGTTATCGCCGTCCGGCGTCGTCGTGTTCCGCGAGCGACGACCGCCGTGGATGTCGCGGTCTGCAGCCTGAGTCCGCCTTCACTGGCTGCTGACCGATCCGCCGCGGCAGCGTCGGCATCGTGAGTGACACCGCCAAACGCGCGCCTGACCTCCCCAAGTGGCTCGACCGGTTCTACCGCGGTCAGCAGCCGATAGCCGACCTTCGGAATCGTCTCGATGAAGCGAGGATTTCGGTGCTCGTCTCCCAGCGCCTTACGAAGGTCGGAGACGCACCGCTTGAGCACGTCATCGGTGACGAACGTGTCGGGCCAGACCGCGCGGAACAGCTCCTCGCGTCCCGCCACCTCGCCCCGGCGCGCGGCGAGGTAGAGCAGCACGCGCATTGCTTTCGGCTCGACGTGAACGGCTATCCCATCGTGGAGGATCTGGTTCAACGTCGGAACGACCGTCCGGTCGCCGATCCGGAAGTCGCCCTGCATCGGCGCACCTTCTGCGACGAAGTATACCTTGCGATTCAGGTGCGCATTCGCAATACCGAACCCACCACCTGATACCAATCGATCGTTTCCTCACCGGGACATCGCCAAAACCTCGCGTTTCCCGCCGGACTTCGCCTCGGTGCCACGGGCATATTTGGAGCCTGCGGAACCCCAGCGGTCCAAAGGGCACCATGGCGACGACTCACCCCGATACTCCTGTGCACTCCCGCAGATCAGCCACCCGCAGGGCGCACGTGAGGGGTTTACCGTCGTCTTGTGCGGGTCTAGTCAAGGGCACCTGACGAGTCAAGAGAGACGACGGTGAGGCATCTCGACGTCGTGCTATCGGCGGGTGTCGCCACAGTAGTAGAAAGGAGCCGGCGATGTCGATGAAACACGTTCGAGTCGTATTGGCGACCTTCTTCGCGATGCTTCCGTCTGTGACGTGGACGCAGACCGGCATTCCAGTCTCCGGCAGCTCGGTGGGTTTCCTGAGCGAGGCGATCATTCACTCGCAGGAGAGCACCCCAACTGGGATGATTCAGAGAGCCACCGAAATCGTCAAGCTCTCCGGCGATCTGAGTGGCTACGCCTTGTATTATGCGACGTCGGAGTTCGACTTCGTGAACGGCACGGTGGTGGTGACGGGGACGAACTTCTTCTCGGGAACGATCGCCGGATCAGATCCCGTCATCCTTCGCAGCGACGAATCCCGGTTCGAGATCGATCTTGCTACGGGTGCGGGGCTCGGCAAGATCCACGTGACTCGCGCCAACGACGCGCCGGACAAAGGCTCGTGGTACGAGTGCGACCTCACCGTCGACGTGACAGGTCTGTCGCCCGAGGGGAACTCCATCTCCGACTACACCGGCGTATGCAAGCGGTTCGGCCGTCGCTGAATGGGGCGACAAGGCGTGCGGGCGGAGAGCCGGAGGCTTCTCGAGCCCCGGGGAGGGCGACCCCGCCCTTCCCCGGTCCTGTCGTGTTAATAATCTCTGCAGCAGTTTTCCCACCGGCTAGGCCCGGATAATTCCTCCGTGAAGGTGTGCAAACGGGCGCTTCGACGTTGGTCGCGTGAAGACATCGATCTGCGTGTTCGAGACTGAAGGACCAAGGCAGAGTTCGGACCAGGTAGCCAGTACGTTTTTCGCGGGTGGACGACAGCAATGGCACCGCACGGCCAGCATCCAGCTCACCTCAAGACACACGATCTTCGAGATGCGGGTGATCACATCGACGAGGGGCCTTTATACTGACTCCTCGCGCCATTCGCCAACCGCATGGCATGAGATAGCCTTCTACGCCAACGACAAGAAATACAGTTTCCCGTAGGAGATTAACCCGTGTCGCCTGATGATCGACGCCCGGTCGCGGGCGACGTCTTCTCGAAACGCGAAGCGATCCTGCTTGCGGCCGCGGCGATGACGGTCGCCGCAACTCTGACGGTGCTCGTGTCGCGCCTGACGCTCGATGATGCCTATATCACGTTCAGGTATGCGCGCCATCTGGCACAAGGGTATGGACTCGGCGCATGGAACCATACCGGCGAGCACGTCGAAGGCTACTCATCGCTGCTGTGGACGTTGCTGCTCGGCGGCGCCGCGTGGCTCGGCGCAGATGTTCGGATAGCGTCCAAGGTGTTCGGGACTGCGGCGGCGCTGACCGTAATTGCCGTGCTCGTCCGGCGCCGCGACGATCGTCCTGCCGGTACTGACTGGCGTCTTCCTGGCGCTGTACTTGCCATTCACGTTCTACGCCGCGTCGGGCATGGAGACCGTGGCATTCACCAGCCTCATCATGCTCGTGCTGGTCGGTCCGGCGCAGTGGCAGCCGATCGTTGCACCGCTCCTCATCGCGATGCGGCCCGAGGGCGCGCTTGTCGCGGCTGTCGACGTGCTGGCGCTCGCCTGGCGGCGTGAGCGCTGGCGATGGGTCGCCGCGACGGCGATCGCGGGCGGCCTGACGCTCATCGCCATCGCGGTTCACCGTTGGGTGGCGTATGGCGCGCTCGCGCCCAATACCTACTACGCGAAGGTCGCGGGCGGCGGCATCGGACACGTGCGGCTCGGCCTGGTGTACGTGGGCGGCTGGATGCTCGCGCACGCAGTGGTAGTCGCCTGTCTGCTGATTGGGGCCCTCGCGGTGAGGCGCGCTGCCGATCGGAGCGGGTTGACATGCCTGGCGCTCCTCGGCGCATACATCGTTTTTGTGGCGAGCGCGGGAGGAGACCCGCCTACTGCATTCCCAGTGTGGCGCCAATTCATCCACCTGGCCCCGGCTTGGGTGCTCGTGGCGATGACCGGTCTGATCAGCGTCGTGCGCGACCGTCGGTGGAGACAGGTCAGTGCCACCGTGGGGCTGGCGCTCGCGGCGGACCTTGGCGTGTTGCTGGTGCAGGGGCGCGGCGGTCCGCGACCAGGCAACGCGGCCTATTATGCGTGGCTCGCGGCGGTGGCTAACCCCACGACGACGATCTCCAGCAGCTACGGAGGCGCGCTCCCGTTTGTCGTGGATGCTGTCCACATCGACGCGCTTGGATTGAACACGCCCTATATCGCGAGGCACGGCACGTTCGATCCAGACGGCCCCCAGGACTCGAAGACCGACATGCGCTGGGTCATCGAGCAGCGCCCCGACATCGTCGAGGGATACCTGTCGGGACTGGCGCTTCTCCGCGGCACTAGCCCGGGCGAGATCATCGGTGGGCGCCGCCGCAAGATGATTCTCGAGATGTTGTCGTCGCCGCGGTTTCAACGCGAGTACGTCTTCGTGCGCAACGCGCCGTACGATCGTATGGACCGGGCTGTCTTTCTGCGCCGCGACTTCTGGGAGGCCCATCCACGGCGCGACACGCTCGACTGCGTGCCGGTCGCCGAGACGGCGCTCGCGACGTTCGCGAGCCGGTGAGCTTCACCGTCTGAGCGACGCGGCGCCGCAACGGATGTCGGCCGCTTACGTCGGCACTTCCAGGCTACGGGGAGTGACCTCGTAAGGGGGTTAGGGGGAGGCCAATGCTAATCGCTTGGAAGTGTCTGCGGGCCCGAAGCGGAACGCGACGCGACTCGTCGACGGTGGCGTCAGCGGATTGCTTTGGTGTGGTTCGAACAGGAGCTCAGCGCTGTCTGATCGAGTAGGTGGATCCGAGCCGCGGCCATCACGCTCCCAGTCGGGGGCTTCTTGGCAACTGCCGGCTACTACGATTCCTACTACACCGCCGGTCTGAGGCTCATAGGAAACGGCGCTAAATCGCTGATGCTCTTCCTGAGAGATAGGTAACACCGTATTCCGGACACATGGGTGACACTTTTGCCCCGTCACAGGAGGGGGCATGCCTTGGAAGGAGTGTCACGTCATGGACGAGCGGCTCCGGTTTGTCGCCCGCCTGCTCGAGGGCGAGAAGATGGCGCCCCTGTGCGCCGAGTTTGGGATTTCGCGGAAGACGGGCTACAAGATCTTCGACCGGTACAAAGACTGCGGGGTCACGGCGTTCAACGACCGCAGCCGGCGGCCGCATCGCCAGGCGAATCGCCTGCCGCCGCCGATTGAGGCGACGATCGTCCGCCTGAAGCGGGAGTACCCGAGCTGGGGTGCGCCGAAAATCCGCGAGAAGCTGCGCCAGCAGTTCACGGGGCCGCACCTGCCGGCCAGCAGCACCGTCCACGCGGTGCTCGACCGGCACGGCTTGGTTCACCGTCGGCAGCGGCGGCGCCCCCGAGCGACGGGCACTGCGCTCACGCGGCCGGGCGAGCCGAATGCGCTCTGGTGCGCCGACTACAAAGGCGAGTTCTTGCTCGGCAATCGCCGGTACTGCTATCCGCTGACGATCACGGACTTCGCGAGCCGGTACCTGCTGACCTGCGAGGCGCTGCTGACGACGCAAGAGAAATTCGCCTTCACCGTCTTCGAGCGCACCTTCAAGGAATTCGGGCTGCCGCAGGGGATCCGCACCGACAATGGCGTGCCGTTCGCGTCCCCCCACGCGATCTACGGCCTGAGCAAGCTGGCCGTCTGGTGGCTGCGACTCGGCATCGCGATCGAGCGGATCAAGCCCGGCCATCCCCAGCAAAACGGCCGGCACGAGCGGATGCATCTGACGCTCAAGAAGGCCGCGACCAAGCCGGCCGCGGCGAACGTTCTGCAGCAGCAGGCGCGCTTCGATGCGTTCGTCGATCAATACAACCAGGAGCGGCCGCATCAGGCGCTCGGAATGAAGGTCCCGGCCGACGTCTACGGGCGCTCACCGCGGGTCTATCACGGCCTCGGCGACCTCACCTATCCTTTTCACGATCAGACGATCACGGTGACGGGCTGCGGCCGGATCTGCTTCAAAGGACAGAAGGTGAATCTCAGCCACGTGTTTGCGGGACAAAACGTCGGCGTCACGCAGGTCGGCGAGCGGATCTGGCTCGTGACCTTCATGCACTACGATTTGGGCTATTTCGACGATGAGACGTGCCGGCTCGAACCGATCGACAATCCGTTCGGCCCGAAAGTGTTACCTATGTGCTCGGAATGAACTGTTACCCATGTGTCCGGTAAGGACCTGAAAACATTGGCGCGCCCTGCAGGACTCGAACCTGCGACCTCCTGGTTCGTAGCTCTGGCGCATCAGCATTCCACGGGTAGTCATCGGCTACTACTGAGTGCTTTTGAGTGCAGAAATCGATGTTTCGACCGATACCAGCTTTTCGACCATCTACCATGGGTTGCTACCGTGGGGGGGCACAATGCTGGGCACAGCTCGAACCCGTTTCGTCCTCCGGCCGATTTACGAGTCGATTACCTACAGATTAAGAGTCCCAACTTGCCCCATCCGCCGGTGTCCACCGTGGGTTGGCGCACAAGAAAACTTGGGCCGGATCGCGTAAGGCGTCCGCCGGTGGCCTCAGCGTGCCTTGCGCGTGGGCGTCACGTCGGGCGTCAACACGTCGGATGACCGTCTCGCTGGACAGGCCGGGGGTGCGCTCCCGGCGGAGCAGGATTCCACTGAGATGGCGGGAGGGGATTCGTAAATCCATCTCTCCGTCAATTTGGTACGCGCCACTCAGTAGAACCGTCGACGGCCGACACGTCGCCGTTGTCATGCGGGTCTCGGCACGGTCTCTGAGCGGCCTAATGTAGCAGGGTGACGCAGCGCGGGTCGAGCGAAGCGAGAGCCGTCTCTGCTTCAGCCCGAAGTTGGGCGGCCCTGGCCAGGTCGGTGTTTATCCCATTCGTCCGCGGTCGCGGTGATGAAGCGCCGCTGTGCAGAGTACTGTTGATGGACGAGCGCGGAGCCCAGCAAGCCCAGGAGTCCTGCGCCCAGAAATAGCAGACTGTGCCATTGGCCGAGGCGCTCCCATCCAAGGGGCAAGTCCGATGGGTGAACCACCAGGCCAATGAGCGGCACCAGCGCGGAGAGTGTGACCGTCGAAATCACCAATGCAAGACCTTCAAGGGCGTCACGCCGCCCGCGCCTTCTATCAAAATCTTGGTAGAACGCTTCAAAGAGTTCGTCGGCCGTGACCACCAAGTTCTTGCTCTCCTCGGACATGAATGCGCTGAGCAACTTCGTTCTAATGGACAGGTTTCTGCACAGCAGGTCGACATAGCAGCAAGCCAGCGGGATCACACACAGCGCCAGTGATGAGTGATTCCCGGTCGACCGTCCGGTGAAGCCCAGCGCGGCTGCGCTCACTGCCGAGACCACACCAAGCTTCCACTTCATGAGGTCGTCGCGGGTTTTCTGTGCCTGGAGCAACTCCTTCTTCAGGGTATCCATCTTGACAGTCTCTCTCGTCGGTCCACCCAACGTCTTGCCGCTTCAGCCGCGGCGCCTCTCGTAGTACCGGGCGCCGACAGCTGCAAGCGGTTGTTCGGTGGCAGGTGGAACGCTATTTTTTCGCACCGCCTTTGCCGGGGCCCTTCTTGCCGCCCTTCTTGCCACCCTTCTTTGGCATCTGTTACTCACCTCCTTTGAGACCGCTAGCGGGCTGATTGCAGCAGCCACTTTACATGCGTCGCAACGCTTTCCAGGTCTGGGAACAAGGCTAGGCGCCCTATTCCAAGCAGGCGCAATTCATCCCACAAGAATGCGATATTCGACCGATCCAAGGCGATGCGTGCGATCTGGACGGGCGGACCGGAGTCTGACTCGTTGGCAAGATCTTCAAGCGGGTCCGTCGAGTGACCGTGAATCGTAAACGCTCCCTGCTGAGCAGCGATCCTCACGTTCGTTCGCGGCGCGAGCAACGCGATGGGCAGCAGTGTGTTATCCGGTTCGCGTGCGGACTGTAATACCTCGGGCAAGTCCTTCGTGGTCAGTTCTCCGCCTGGGTAGTAGAGGATGTCCTCCCCGCAACTTCGCTTGTTGAGCGTGCCAGCGTCCATCATCCACACTGCGGGCGACTTGTCGTCGAACATTGGTTCGCCGGTAGCCCTTCGGAGCTCTTCATCGATTGCAAGGCGATCACGACACAAAACGCCATCGCAGACTGCAAAATACGCGGCGGCCAGGAGGCTATGCGTCCAATCCAACAGTCTCGTTGGCAGCCCGAAATGCTGTGCAAGAAAACACCACTCCCAGTCGTCATTGGGCCTAGGCATGGCGTGCTGCGCTGCAAGTGTCTTGAAGTGCACGAACAAAGACGCTTCGTCGTAGTGATAACGGAGAACGCTCGGGCGATAGAGTCCGGGCAACAGCTTGAAGCTGCGCTCAGGTTGGCCGCGAAACCACAGCTCCTGCGGATCTGAGACATCGGTTCGCCAAGTCGCTGAGATTTCCCTTGCCGACGCTAAGAGATCAGCGACAGTTCGCGCGTTGCGTTCGATCATCAGTCTCTCGGTGGTGTTGGGTGCTGCCTAAACGAGAATTAGGCCGACCAGCATATCTGGGCCAACCTTGTGAGGCTCGCAGCATAACGCCGAACTCGCCCAGCCGAAGGACGGTCTGCAACTTTATGCGGTCCCATGCACTTAGCGGAGGCGACTGATCGGGCGAAGGCTGAGTAGACCGACCTGCGTATAGGAACGGCGGGGATAGCCGCGCAGGATTACGCCGAACTAGTGGTGTCCACCAGGAAACCCGTAAACGACCGCAATCTGAACGGTAGAGGCTGGGAGCCGACCGTCAAGCCCGTTTCACAAAGACTTGGGGATAAGCCGTCGTAGTTGCGCGAGAGCAACGACATAGCTCATCAATATGCTCTATGCTCCGGCAGCGCATAGCGTTCGAACGATAGTGTCCCGTTGTCTTGCGTGTAACCGAGGGGGTTCCTGGTGAGCGTGTGGATGTTCTTTCTGGCACTACAACTCGGCGGAAACGTCGACGTAACAAAGCCCATGTTTGAGCGTGCTGCTTTGTGGCGGTGCACTTCTTCCCGCGCCCAGATCTGCAACTCCGACGGCTGCCAGCAGACGACGCCTTCCGTCTGGATACAGCTTGATTTCGCGTCAACTACTTATGCTCGATGCGATTCCAAAGGCTGCGACACACGAGGCGCCACTGTATCAGCCGCTGGAGTATTCACAGCCGTGACACTGCCGGGCGGCACTTTTCTGAAAGCGCTGAACGACGGTGCAGACTTTATCGATGTGGCTTCGAGTTCTACCAGCGCGTTCATCAACACCGGCACGTGTAAGCCAACGGCAGCGGCGCCACAGCGGCAGGCCACGACAGCTGAGTCATTGCCGCCTGTCGCCGCATTCGACGCCTACAAGACCTTCCGATGCGCCTTCAGAGTCGGCACAGCGCAGTCAATCACGTCGCGTGGCCGAGCCGAAGTTCAGACGGATGCGCAGGGTTTCGATTCGGAACTAGTCTTCGACAGCATCGACCGTGAGACAGGTAAGGCCCGGATGATTGGCAACGTCGGCTCGGCGGATCTCCTCGTGCTAGGCTCCGATGACACGCTGAGTCTGGTCGAAGTCACTCCCGGTGGCAACATCATGGTGACCGCAATATTTTCCGACCTTCGCCGCTCGGACCGGCTTGCCGACGTGTTCCAGGCAGTCCATTCGCGGTCGATGGTTCTTGGCTCGGACGCTACGGCATCTCAATTCGTCGGCGAGTGTCGCGGGCTTCTGCCGTAGCGGTGTCAGCCGGCGAGGCGTTCCGCTAACACCCACCTCAGCACGGCCTCATACGTCTCCGGGTCCACTGGCCGCTGAAATGCACTCTGGAGTTCCCAGGATTTTGTGGACAGTAGCTAGCATCCCGGTCACGGGGGGCCAAGCCGATGTCCACGCGCATGAGTGGCGGGTGTGTCCGCGCGACGTACGAGTTCATCAAGGCGCATCGAGCTACGTTCAGCGTGCAGACGCTCTGTCGCGTGCTCGACGTGGCTCCGAGCGGCTACTATGCGTGGCTGAAGCAGCCACTCTCGAACCGCGCCAAAGAAGACGCCCGGCTGCTGCGGCTGATTCGCGCGTCGTTCATCGCCAGCCAGGGCATCTACGGTGCGCCGCGGGTATTCCTGGACTTGCGTGAGGCTGGCGAGACCTGCAGCAAGCACCGGGTCGCGCGCCTCATGCGGGAGAACCGGTTGCGCGCCCTCCACGGGTATCGCACGCGGCGCTGGTCAATCGGTACGCCCGCCGTCCTGATTCCGAATCTACTGCAGCGGCAGTTCACGGCGACACGGCCCAACAAGGCTTGGGTGACGGACATCACCTACATTCGGACGTGGCAAGGCTGGGTCTACCTGGCGGTAGTGATGGATCTGTTCTCGCGAAAGATCGTCGGCTGGTCTGCGGGGCCGACCATTCACCGCGAGCTCGTGCTCGACGCTGTGCTGATGGCCGTGCGCCGACGCCGGCCGCGTGACACGCTGATTCACTCCGATCAGGGCACCCAGTATGGCTCCGATGCGTGGCGGCGCTTCTGCCGCTCTCATCGACTTGAGCCGAGCATGAGCCGGAAGGGCAACTGCTGGGACAACGCCGTAGCCGAGTCCTTCTTCGGCAGCTTAAAGAAGGAGCGGATCAAGAAACAGATCTACAAAACCCGAGCGCTGGCATTGACCGACGTGGCCGATTATATCGACGCGTTCTACAATCGCTCGCGCCGCCATAGTCATCTGGGCGGTATGAGTCCTGAGCAGTTTGAAGCGGCTCACAAGCCGCGCAGGTAGGTCTCCACTAAAGCCTGGGAACTCCAGGCGTGTGCGCACTGCCACAAGCCTGGCAGCGTGCACGAAGTTAAGCTGCTGCAGCATGTCGCCGTTGCCCCAGGCATCCAATACTGGCGCTGCGAAGGGTGCCGGTATCTGTGGGTGACGTTGGATGGTCGAGCGGTGTAAAGCGGCCCTACCACATTGTCCCTTCCTCCGCCTCTTCCTTCGCCTGGCGGCGTGATGCTCGAACGGCTCCTGATGCTCGGCGCTGTAGCGCTCATCGCGTTTGGTATCGCCATCGTGGTCTTCTGGTAGCGCGTCGTAGCTCCGCATGAATTTTCCGGCCCGGATGACGTAGCCGCATCTCGAAACTTTCCTCTACCAGATCCTGAACCGTACACTGTTAGGTGTACACATTGCCGACAATCCGCACCCGCGGTCAACGAATTAGCGCGGCAACTGAGTTGCACTGACGCCGGACGTGCCCGTGACTCGGGGAGGTCGGAATGTACCAAGGTCGGTCCGAGCTGGGCCGGAGCCTGGACGGCATTTCATATGCGTAGCGTGTGATACCCGCTGGACCGTCCAGGCTCCAGAGTCGTACCGAGGAATGGCTGTGGGTGACTATTTCTGGCTCGCGATAGCACTGACCCCGCTGGTTGGGGCCGTGGTGTTCGCGGTCGCCTACTTCACGCGGCCAAGCTGGCGCGTCGCGCAGAAGCGACCGCGCAACTTCTAAGCGCAGGGCGACACCGCGAAGGCTTAGAAACACTGACCGCGTATTCAGTTGTCAAAGACCAGTGTGTTTAGGCTGCCTCTTCGCGACGCGGAACCTGTTCGCTGAGTCGCTCACGCCGTGGCTTCCTGCTATGCGCGGTCATCCGGATCAACCGTGACGTGCGTCAACCTCATTAGCGACAAGTGCGAGGATTCGTTACCATTTCTGGCAGGGAGTCACAGATGCCGGATGAGTCCCTGCCGTGCGAACCAACCCCACGTCAGCCCCCGCCGTGCGAACAGTGCCTGACAGCCGACCGTGTCTGCGCCGTCACGATGCCCGGGCTGTTTGAGGGTATCGAATACTGGCAGTGCTTGGCATGCGGGCGAGTGTGGGGGACGCGCCACGGAAAGCCGACGAGAGAGGCCTGGGCGTAATCAACTCCGCGGCGGTTCACATGCTCCGTGGCACTTCTGCCCGAGAACCTGCCCCATCGAGCCGTTTTCCTAGCAGTTTCTGCACACAAATTCACTGGTCTAAATTGCGACGATTCTTGCGTCGAAAATAGTTGGGCAAAGCCAATTGACGAGCTACAACCCCGTGTGTAGCTTATGCGTAGCACCCGTTGCCCTCGGAGCGGTTGCCATGCCTAACGAGAATGTCGCCAAATCGGTTCAGCTCGCCCTCCCCAACTGTAGCGAGTGTGCGGAAACAGACCGCGTCAGAGCGCTCCTAATAAGGGGCGTCGACCCAGAAGTGCATTACTGGCAATGCGACCGTTGTGGACTGGTCTGGGCCACCCGTGAACAGGAGTCACCGTAGCGAGCGTACCCGGCCTGCGCGCGTTTGCGGGGTCTCGGCAAGGCCGTCGCGAGGGCGGCCCTCGCTACATACGACTACAAGCCGAACGCGAACGGCTTCGAGTCACTCCTCGTCGGCTACTACCAAGGCCGCAAGCTGATGTTCGACAGCAAGGTCAGGGCGGGGCTGGCGCCGCACGTTCGAGCGGATCTCGCCTCTGCTCTGAAGTTGCTTTCACAACCGACGTGTCCGTTCGCGAACCTTCCAAGTAGCGGGACCGGCCATTGGGGCGAGGGCATCACGGCCGAAGACATGGCCGCGTTGCGGTGGGTGAAGCCGAGGATCCTCGTGGAGGTGTCGTCCGTGGAGTGGACGCGCGATGGCCTGCTGCGGCATCCCGAGTTCATCGGAGTGCGCGATGACAAATCGCCGCGAGAGGTTCGGCGCGAGGACCGCTGAGGAAAGTGGCGCTTTCGAGCAGTCAATATTGCATGGGACGCAGATTCACCTGGAAACCGTCGATCATCTTGTCAGCCTGACTTACTTGGTCAGGAAGGCCGCAAGAGTCGATCAGGATCGTTTTCCCGCAGAAGGCACAGACGTATGACGGGTGACATTTCAGCCGACTGATTGTCTGGTCGGTTCTGCTCGACGATGTCCCGCGGCTTGCCGTAGGCGTAGTGGTGCAGGAGCGTTTCCATGTGTGGTGCTTTACCCGCCCGGAGCCGCCGTCGCAGGCTGGCGACATAGGCGGGCTCCTCTAGCAAGGCGCGGCTCGCATCGCGACGTGGAACCTGGCGATGCTACGTGAACGGCGCGCCTTCCTGGCGCGGGTCCGTCATCGCTGCAGTTCGATGCCCCCTTCTACATCAAATCGAGCGACACGTTATTCTGAATCAACGACGAGCTACTTCGCCACTTCCTCGAAATCCGGTAGCGCATACGAGCGCTCGAAGTAGCCTTCGGTCGGCCCGTAGAACCGGAAGAACGCGAACCACGCCTTGTTTGGCAGCGTCTCGATCCAGTTCTGTTCCCAGCCCGCCGGCGGCTTCGGCCCGACATACAGGTCCACGGAGCCGTCTGCATTCTTCTTCAGGCCCTCCTTGCGGGAGGAAATGTCGGCCACCTGTGACGACGTATCGATCTGGACGCGGTTGTACGTGTCGTAGATCGTCAGCGACCAGAAGTTCTTGGCTGGTGGGTTTGGCGGTACGTGCAACCGGTAGGTCTTGCTGCCGTCGAACCAGCGGTTGTTCTTGTCCTTGTAGGCCCCCAGATAAGCTGAGCCCACGCCCGGCGTGGTACTGACCATCCCTGGAGCCATTGTGACCGCTTCGTAGAAGTAGTCGGTGCGCTCATCCAGTTGCGTGTAATTGGGCGTCTCTTGCTTCGGGTCGAGGAGGACCACATAGGCCCATTTCGCATCCTTACGATAGTACGAGTCTGGGAAGCGCTTGGCGTAGGAAATATTCATCGACATGAACTCGCCGATGAGCGCGCCGTCCGTGAGCAGCTTCTTCTCTCGCTCGGCCGGCGCGAATGGCTTGCCCTTCTCCAGACCAAGCGGAGCGAGCATGGCGGTCATCATCCGATCCCGCTCGTGCACGGGCTCCTGCTGCATGGACTCGTTGTAGCGCTCCCAATACGCGATGCCCCTCGGCTGCACCTGCGACCACGTCTTACCACCGACCGCACGGCTCTTCTGTGCAGGCGGATTCGCGCGCTCGGCGTATGGATAAACGCGGAATCCCTTTTGTGCTGCGGCGAGGCTGGCCTCGCCCGGATCCAGTACCCTGATGCCCGCGAAGAAGTTGTTGGTGGTCACTGGCACGACCCAGTAGCCCGTTTCCTTTGGCGCATCTTGGCCCGGACCGACCAGCAGGTACTTGCCGCCCTTGCCCTTGTCTGGACCTGCCTGGCCCAAATCCGTCATGGCCCGCTGCCAGAAATCCATGACCATCCCGCCGGTATTGCCGACAGGCATCTCGACCACCATCGGGCCCTTTGACAGGTTGCCAAAGGTGATGAGGTACGGCGTCGTGAGGTTCGCCGTCAGGATGCCGATCTTTTCCTTGAACCCGTTGTACAGCACCGTCTCGTTTTCTGCCGCGCCAATTTGATTCAGGTGCGCGTGCTTCCACTCGGCCATCGCCACGAACGGTATCGCCCAGATGTAGCCCTGCGTCGCGCGCTGGAAATCCATCTGGTCGTAGATGCGGCGCTCCTCGTCCGGAGTGGCCGGAAGGCCAAACTGCAGCGCGATGTCGCCAATCGGTGTCTTTGCGGTTTCAACTTTGGCGGAAGTCTCCGTGCTCTGACGTGCCGCACTGGGACCGGCGGAGCCGGCAGTCGCGGTCGTTGTGAAGTTTGTAGATGGAGATCGCAAAATACAGCCAGCCATGGCGGCGAAGGCGTACGCCACAGTTACGACGCTCATTACACGATTTGGCGGCCGCATGGACCCTCCCTTCGACGCGGGACACCGCGTCAGCTATGCGTGTCACCAGTCGGGGTTTTGATACAGCTCTTAGTCACGTCTGCTGGCGGTTCCAGTCGTCCAGGAAGCGTCGCACGGCAACCCGCACGACGCTACTGAGCTTCGCGTCAACGGTCTGGCACCTCAATGCGGCGGGCGGTCAGCGTGTCGGCGCCGGCTGGCGCCGTCGTCGGCGCTTCCAGCGGATCCTCTGTCGCGTCGTAGAAGTGCAACTCGAAGCCGCCGGCAAACCGCCGGCAGTCCCGCGAAAACCTCAACGACATGTCAATGCGCGTGATCCACTCCGGCGGTGCGCCGACGCCGGTTGGGTCCGACGGGAGGCCAAAATCGAGACCAACGGCGCGTACGTCGTGCGCGCCCTGCCGCTGCCAGGTCCCTTGAATGTGACTGAACCCGAACGCGCGCTCCGCCGAGCTGACCACCTGAAAGGTGCCATCGCTGGAGAACGTGAGAAGGCTTTGGGTGCCGCTGCCCTCGGCGGCGAGATAACTCCCAGGTATGCAACCGCCCACCGCCCCGACGGAACGGGGAGCCGCGGCGCTTGCGGCGACGAGCAGAGATCCGGCACACACGAAGCAAAGACCCGGCACATTCATTGGGCACTCCTCCGAAGCGACGTGAGTCTGTCTGGCGGCACGGCTTACCAGGGCTTCTGAATTCGGACGATGAGGGGTTGGCGCGGGCCGACTTGCTCGACGGTGTCCTTCGGCTTGCCGTAGGCGTAGTGGTGCAGCAGCACTTCCATGTGCGGCGCCTTACCTTCACGCAGGCGGCCCTGGAGGCTCTCCACGTATGCGGGATCTTCAAGCAGCGCTCGGCTGACTCCGCGAATCTCGTGCGTCGTGCGATTCGGCGTGCCTGGCCTGCGCCCGCCGGTCTTCTTGCCTTTTGCCATCGAAATACGTCTATTTTAGACGGTTTGCTGCATAGCAACGACCGCCGAGAGCCTGCCCGCTAGGATAACAGCCGTCCAGTCTGGTGGTTGGACAAGCGACTCTGCCTCCAACGAACCGGAATTGATGCGACACAACGAATCACGGAATTACTAAACCGATAACGGAAGGCTTGAACGATGGCAGGAACGTGGAAACATCTAGGCGCAGTCGGCAGCGTGCTCCTGCTGATGACCGGCAGCGCCGCCGCACAGACGAAGCCAACGAAATCCCCGACGATCACGGCGGTCGGGCGTGCGAACCGGCTGGGCATCGGCTGGACTTGCACGGACGGCGGCGAACTGCGGGTGCTTATCAAGTGGCGCGGCGAGGCATTTGGCTTCGTGGAATATCGTTTCCCGCCGAGCACAACGACGGTGACGCCCGATGGCACGCCGGGGGCCGGCCAGCTAGTGCTGTCGGGGGCGGTCGCGACCGTGTTCACAGCTGAGGCTCGGCAACATGCGTCGGTCGTGGTCCGAGCCAAGGTGACCACCGGTGCATCGTTGTTGTCAGGGGCGGACACGACCACGGTGACCGACACAATCCCGCTCAGTGGCGTGGCGTTGCAGACGCTGCCGTGCAAGTGACGAGGGCAGGCATAACCCTTCAGCACTCGATTGCGGAACGATTCCAAGCCAGGATGGGCCCCGAACGAGGGACGGGTCCCGACGGTCGAGGGGTTCGACAAGTCGGCTGCGACGACTTCCACGCGACTGTCTCGCCGCGCTGGTGACGTGTTCCAAACCCCTTGGGTAGATGTATCGGGCCAGCGTTTAGGCAGGGAGACATTGGGAAACCCCAGTCGATTCGTCTGGGCTAGTCGCTCCACACGGCGCAGAATGCTTCGCACGGACGACGACCGCATCAGCCGTTTCGTTCTAGTTTAGAGCCTCACGACGCCACGAATCGCCGTGTTGACACTGTTGCCGCCGCTGGCGACGAACAACGCTGACGGCATCTACGACGCGATGGAGGCGGGGCGAGTCGTACACAAAGTCCAACCTGGCACAGTCGTGCTTCAAGCGATGGACAAGTTCGGAGGGGTGATCGATCAGCTGCGGCTCGACATCGAGCAGACTGTGCGTCAAGGCACACAACTGGCGATAACTTGGGATTGCAAGCGCACGAGTCACATCCCTAAACCTGCTTTTTCTCCCCACGACGACGGGCTTCAACTAGCCGGGCTTGAATCTTCTGATTCCACGAGTTAGCCGATGTAGTCGATGCTCGCGACAGCGAGGGCTTTTCTGCTGTTGGAGACGGCAAAGGCCCCGGCTCCGGGGACGGAGCCGGATCCGGGAACGGATCGGGGAACGGATCCGGATACGGAGACGGTGTATGTGATACCGATACGCCTGCCGTATCCGGTAGGGTATGCGATACGGTATCGGAGGCAGTTTCCGGTCTGGTGTCGATCACCGCCGCACGAGTCAGAGCGATCCATCCCTGTTTCTGTTCACCTTCGATGCAGTCGTGAATCGTGCGCCACACCTCGTCACGTACCGACGAGGCCGGCAACTCGGCAATGTCGATTGCCCAGGCAGTGAGCACCTTCGAACTCGCTGGCGGGTCCGTTTCGATTGCGCCACGAACTCTCAGCAGGCGGGCAGACTGATCGACCGCAATGAGGCCAGCTTTCCAGAGTTCATCTAGGTCCCGGGCCACCCTGCGCTGTGGAATGTTGAACTCCTCGGACAATGCAAGGTGGCCTGCCCGGATGACACCCGGTATGCGATTGGTGAGCGCGGACTGCCAGCAAAGGGCCAATAGCTCACGGGCGCTGTGGGACAAATGCACTTTAGTCAACTGCCCCTTTGGGATGCGAACGTACCGCCTAAGCGGGCTTGACATGGTTCTCCTCTAGGCCTACCGTCGCGCTCTTTCAGCAGGCACAAATCCAACTTCAAGCAGCCGCTGGATTTCATCGGCTGGGATCCTGACGGCCCTTCCGAGCCGCACATGTCCGAGCCGTCGTTGCGCCACCCAGGCTCTGATCGTGGCCCTGGAGAGGTTCAGCTCTGCAGCAGCTTCGGCAACGGTCCGGGGCTGTCCCTGCGTTGTCCGGGTCATGAGGTCGTCTCCTGTTCACTGGTTCATACGTCGAATTAGTGATTGCTATCTTAGATCATCCGCGTATACCATGTCAGGTAGAGAATTGGTGAACACCAATGCGTGAGGCGTTTTCGCAGTTCGAATGGCCGGTTGCTGCTGATTACGAGTGGGTTGAGCGCCCCGACGGGAACGGCCGACCGCTCATCCACGCGGAGTCGATTCGCCTGTTTGAGGTGACCAACGCCCAGGGCGCTGTCGTCGATGAACCGGACGCGCTCCGGTCGTGCGACATGGTGGAGACGGCTTGGCAGCGCTACGAGGAAAAAGGTAAGGGGAGCGGACCGGTCCTCGTCCCTGTTGAAGGGCGGGCGGCTATGTCGTGGCGACGGCCAATGAAACGCGCAAGCGCGGGACTATTTCTGAAGTTCGCCGGGCTCGACTACAGCGACCGAGACGCCATTCGGGGATTTGCTCGGGCTTACGGGTTGCTCGGGCAGCCAGCGAAGAGCTACTTCGGTGAGCCGCACCTGACGTGGGCGCGAGAGATCTGTCTGATGCGCGAGGCCGTCAAGGAAACAAAGCGCCGCACGCCCGGCGAAGACGCTGCCGACCGAGCCGCGTGGCAACGGTACGGGATAGAGCCGTCTCACGCGGACCGGCGGGAGCGACGGACCTGGTTGTTCAACCTGCATCTGCAGCACGTTCAGGCGCGCATGGTGTTCGAGCTGAATGCTCCGCCAAACCTTTCCTTCTTGCCGCTGACCCTGCTCTCTGCGATGTGGTTGCAGTTGGCGCTGGCAATGAAAGACGACAAGGAGTTCTTCGAGTGCAAGTTCTGCGGGCGAATATTCGAGATCTCGACCGACGAGATGGGGTTCCGCAGCCACCGCGAGTTTTGCTCTGGCTCCTGCAAGACAAAGGACTATCGCAAGCGCAAGCGCACTGCGCTACGACTGGCGACCTCGGGCACGGGATTGGCCGAAATTTCTGAGAAGGCCGGCACCAGCAAGGCGACCATACGAGCGTGGCTGGCAGCGACCAAAAGACAGCGTGGCTCATCGAGGGCAGGAGGCAAGTGATGTTGTACCGACGAGGCGAAATGTGGTGGTACAAGTTCCGGTTCGCCGGTCGGCTCTTTCGCGAGTCCGCGAAGACCGCGTCCAAGGCGCTGGCGCGGCGCGCTGAGCGGAAACGCCACCAGGCCCTAGAGGAAGCGATCCACGGGATCAAGAAACGGGTTGCGCCGGTCACATTCTCCGTAGCCGTCGATGAGTGGATGAAGCTGAAAAAACCGACGTGGGCCGTTAAGTCCTACGAAATCGAAGAACGCAACCTGAAACACTTGAAGCCGACATTCGGGGCGCAACTGCTGATCGACATCTCCCCAGAGGATATCGCGGACTACCAGAAGTCCCGGTTGAAGGCCGGCGCCGCCCGAAGACCATCAACCTGGAGATCGGCACGCTCAGAGCGGTCCTGCGCCGGCATCGTCTCTGGGCAAGCATTCAGCCCGACGTGAAGATGATGTCCGTCCACGAAGCCGCCGGGAAGGCGCTAACCGATGAAGAGGAGCAGCGCCTCCTAGCCGCATGTCGAGGGCGGCGTTCTAGAGCCTTGCTCCCGCTGGTGACTCTGGCGCTGCACACCGGTATGCGCCGGGGCGAGATTCAGTCGCTTCGGTGGCGTCAGGTTGACTTTCTGAACCGGATGATAACGATTGGGGCGACAAAGACGAAGGCTGGCACCGGACGGGTAATTCCGTTGAACGAACGGGCGCTCATCACGCTCCAGGGATGGGCGACGAATTTCCCCCAACGCGATCCCGAACACTTCGTCTTCCCATGGGAGCACTACGGCCTTGCGGGTAACGAGCGAACGTCACACTCCAAGACCATGGACCCAACGATTCCGGTCGGGAGTTAAAGACCGCATGGGAGGCGGCAAAGGTCGAGGCGGTGGTGGAGAGCCGCTTTCACGACCTGAGGCATACGGCCTGCACCCGTTTGCTAGAACGCGGCGCTTCGTTATCAGTAGTGGCCTCCATCATGGGCTGGAGTGCCAGCACGACGGCCAAGATGGCTAAACGGTACGGGCACATCGGTAACGAGGTGCAGCGTGCCGCTCTCGATGCCCTCGTTCAGGCGACACCAACGAACCGTCCCGACCCTGATCCACCGTCCGATTCTCAGCGTGAGTCGTGATGAGTGGGCACAGAATTGGGCACACTAATGGCCGAGTCCGAAGCATGACGGCTGGAAGTTATTGTGCAGATTGGCGCGCCCTGCAGGACTCGAACCTGCGACCTCCTGGTTCGTAGCCAGACGCTCTATCCAACTGAGCTAAGGGCGCTTGAGGGGTTCGCGTTACCGCCGCTCCACGGAGCCGAAGCAAAGCCTGTTCGCGAAACTCCGATCTTATACAACCTCACGGATTCCGGCAACAATTCGGCCGGCGCCGACGAGGCGCGATCAGAACAGGATTCCGTCGAGGCATCATCGAGCGCCGTGGAGCCGGTCACGCCGACGTAGGCGCTCGCGGCGTCGACGAAGGCGGATCGGAATGCGGCGAATCCGTCTCCAGGATTGCGGATTGCGGATTGCGGATTGCGGATTCGTGAGAGTGCGCTTGTTTTCGCCGTAGCCCGGCAGTATTCTGCGCCCCTCGCGGCCGCGCGCCGCACTTTGCCCGTCGTCGGTTACCCCCGGAATCCGTCAGTCGTCCAAGAAAGGACGTCCTCTCATGACCCTCGCCGTCCGCCGGGTTCGACTCGTTCTCGCCGCCGCCACCGTCACGGCACTCGCCGCGTTGCAGCCCATCGCAGCGCAGACCCCCGCGCCCGATCCCATGAAGCCACAGCTTCTTCAACTCACCATCGCCACACTCAAACCCGACATGGTGAAGGCCTACTACGACTATCAGAAGAGTGACGTCATCCCGGCGCTGCAGAAGGGTGGCGTCAAGTGGCGCGAATCGTGGCGCACGGCAAGCTTCGGCGACCTGTTCCAGGTCGCACACGTGACCGACGTGACCGGTCTCGAACAGTACCGATTCGCCGCCGCCAGTGCGGAAAGCGCTGGGCGACGAAGGCTACGCCGCGTACCAGGCCAAGATCGGCGGCATGGTCAGCAGCGTGAAGACGTCTTTGCTTCGCACGCGTCCCGATCTGAGCTACGTGTCCGACCCTGCCTTCCAACCCAAGCTCGTAATCCTGACGGTTGTCGACGTGGCCGCCGACAAGATCGCCGAGTTCGAGGCGTTCATCAAGAACGACTGGGTTCCCGCGTTGAAGGTTGGCGGTGGCAAGGCATATCACGTTGTGCAGGTGGTTTACGGCGGATCGACGACGCAGTACCACACTCTCGTCGCCGTCGACTCGTTTGCCGACATCGGCAAAGGCCACCCGGTCGCGCGTGCCCTGGGCGAAGAGGGCGTGGTCAAGCTATTGACAAAGGCCGGCGCGTACACGAGTCACGTCGAGCGCTCGGTGATCCGACTCGATCCCGATCTGTCGTTCATGGTGAAGACGTCGTCCGAGATGAAGTAGCGATCAGCCCCTCCCCCACTCCGGCGATCTCGGGGATGGCGATCGGCAGCTTCCCGCTGACGCCGATCTCACCGGCCAGCGCGCGCACGGCCGACGCCTCCGCGAGATCGCCGAAGTCGTAGGTCAGCAGCATTGCCCGCAGGCCCGCGACGCTCGACGCGGCGTAGGGATTGCCGAAGAACACCCCCACCACAGGCCGTTCGGCGGTCGACCCCTTCGCGAGATCGTTGACCAGTCTGGCCACAGGCGGCGTGAGATCGAGGCGACCGCTGCCCGATGCGGCGCGAACGTAGATTCCGATCACAATCGCGCCGTAGCCTGGCGCCGAGGCGCGAACCAGATCGATTTCATTCGGCGTGCTGCGATCGGACAGCTCGACGGCGGTCACGTCGGGCCATCGATCGCGAATGCCGGGAATGAACGTGCGGCCCGGCGCGGCGATGCGCCAGTTGCCCGGATAGTCGACGACGGAAAGCACAAGCACTCTGGTCGAACGCGGCGCCTCGATGGGAAAGTGTCGGGGCTGGTTGCGAACCAGTGTCATCGCGCGCTCGCTCACCATCCGCGCCACGGCCGCGTGTTGCCGTCCACCAACATGCGCTGCGACGTCATCGAGATCGACCTCACGCGACCGGTGCAGGCCGAGGCGTGCCTTCGCCGTCAGGAGTCGCAGGACGGAGGCGTCGAGCCGAGGCATCGGAATTCGACCATTGCCTACCGCCTCCTTCAGCGCCGTTGCGGCCGCAACGTCATCGGGCGAGTGAACAACGACGTCGGCGCCAGCCTCGATGGCGCGAACGGCCGCCACACCTGGGGAGGCCATGCGGGAAATCGCCGCCATCGACATCGAATCGGTGAACACGAGTCCGTCGAATCCGACGTCACGGCGCAGGAGGTCCGACACGAGCGGGGCGCTCATCGTCGCTGGTGTTCCCGACGAGTCGAGCGCAGGCAATGCGACATGCGCAACCATGATCGCGTTCGCGCCGGCCGCTATGGCCTGGCGGAACGGTACGAGCTCGACGGCATCGAGTCGTGCCCGATCGTGCGGGATGGAGGCCAGCCCGAGGTGCGTATCGACCGCGGTATCGCCGTGACCCGGGAAGTGCTTTGGTGTCGCGATCACGCCGCCCGCGTGCAACCCGCGCACGAACGCCGCCGCCATCGTTCCCACCCGCTGTGGATCCTCGCCGAACGACCGCGTGTTTATCACCGGGTTGCGCGGGTTGTTGTTCACGTCGGCGACAGGCGCGAAGTCGACATGCACACCAATCGCGCGCGACTCCTCGGCGACGATCCGCCCCGCCTGCTCGGCGAGCGCAGGGTCACCGGCGGCACCGAAGGCCATCGCCCTCGGGAACTGGGTCCCGCCGGCGATCCGCATCCCGACGCCGAACTCGAAGTCCCCCGACGTCAGCAGCGGCACCTTTGCGAGCGCCTGCAATCGGTTCAAGGTTGCCGCCGCCGAGTGCGGTTGCCCGAGAGTTGTGGTGCCGTAGGTGGGATTGAGCAGCACTGGCGGCACAGGCTCGCTAGCGCCGAACACGAGGAAGCCGCCGACGTGCGTGTCGATGACGAGAGTCCGCAACCGATCGAACGCATCGGAGTCCGTCGGCATGAACGACGACTCGAACGACGGCATCAGCAGCTGGCCAACCTTCTCGTCGACAGTGAGCGTCGCCATGGTTTTTTCAATCCAGCGACGCGCGGTGTTGTCGAGCGGGAGATCGGCGGCGGCAAGGAGGGCCGCACTCAGAGCGAGCGCGGCCGTACACGCGAGCGAGCGCATAGGCCCGATGGTAACATCCGGGTTATAAGGGGACAGGCCTCTGAAGACAGTTGCGCGAGGCCTGTCCCCGCATTGTGTCTATGTCCTCTGTCGAACATCGGCGAGACGCACCGGCATCAGTGACCGTTCACATCGTCACTGTCAGCGACACGCGATCGCTGGAGACCGACACGAGCGGGCAGCTCATCGCGTCACTGCTCGAAGAAGGCGGACACCGCGTGGTTGGGCGCGCCCTGCTCAAGGACGAACCCGGCGATGTGCGCCGGACGGTGACCGCGCTTGTGAACGATGGGTCGGTGGACGTGGTGATCACGACGGGGGGCACGGGCATCACAGCGCGCGACAGCACCTTCGAGGCGATCGACGGTCTCCTTCAGAAGCGTCTCGTCGGATTCGGTGAGTTGTTTCGCATGCTGAGCTACCACGAGATTGGCGCGGCGGCGATGCTCTCACGAGCCACGGCAGGGCTGACAGGACGCACCGTCATTCTCGTGCTTCCGGGATCGGAGCACGCCGTCAGACTGGCGATGGAGAAGCTAATCCTGCCAGAGCTGGGTCATCTCGTGCGCGAGGCGCAACGCTGATGGGATACCGGCCCGATCGCAAGACGATCCCAATCGACGAAGCGCGCGCGATCCTTGCGGTCCACGGCGAGCCGGTGAGCCGCATCGAGCGCGTCGGCGTGTCGAGCGCATCGGGCCGCGTCGTGGCGCATGCGCTCGTCGCCGATCGCGACGTGCCCCCGTTTGCTCGAGCAGCAATGGACGGCTACGCGGTGCGGGCCTCCGACACGGCAGGAGCGTCGCGCGACCGCGCCATCGAGCTGCGCGTCGTGGATACGGTGTTCTCGGGCGCCACGCCCAGCAAGGCGATCGACCCGGGCACGTGCGCCGCAATCGCCACTGGCGCGCCGATTCCTCAAGGCGCCGATGCAGTCGTGATGGTAGAGCATACGGCGCGCGACACCGATCGCGTCCGGGTCTTCGAGGCCGTGCAACCGCGGCAGAATGTCGGCCGTGCCGGCAGCGACATCATCGCCGGCGAGATCGCCCTTGCGGAAGGTACGGTCCTCACGCCGGCGCGGCTGGCGGTCGCGTCCGCCCTCGGCGTCACCGAGATCGACGTTTTCTGCCGACCACGAGTGGCGATTCTCTCAACGGGCGACGAGATCGTCGCGCCGGGTGGCCAGCTCCAGGACGGACAGATCTTCGATGCCAACACGACGGCGCTCGAAGCAGCGGTGACGGCTCACGGTGGCGAGCCGGTCGTGGCGCCACGCACGGGTGACGACCGAGAGATGCTGGCACGCGCCTTCGCCGCGTGTCTGCGGGAAGACCTGGTGTTGTTCTCGGGCGGGAGCTCGGTGGGCGAGCGCGATTTCGCGCTGGACATCCTCGCCGCGCGCGGACGGATCCATTTCGAAGGGCTGCAACTGAAGCCTGGGAAACCGACGATTTTCGCGGACGTCGCCGGCGTGCCGGTGTTTGGCCTGCCGGGAAATCCGGTCTCGTGCCTTACCAACATGTATCTCTTCGTCGCGCCGATGCTGTGTCGCATGGCTCATCTGCCACAGCCGATTCAGCGCGAGGTCACCGCGCGTCTGAGCGACGATGTGGTGTCGCCGAAGGGAAGGCATCAGGTCTATCCGGTGCGGCTGGACGGCGAAGAAGCGGTTCCGGTGTTCAAGACATCGGGCGAGATCACGAGCCTCGCTCGCGCAGACGGATTCTTTGAGATCCGGGCGGAGATCGAACAGGTAACCGCGGGTTCGATCGTGCAGGTCGTATTGTTCTAGAACTAAACGCGGTGGTGCGGAAGGTGCGACACGGTGCGGAGTGCGGCGGAGTGGCTAGGTGCGGACAGGTGCTGTGGTGCAAACAGTTGCTGTGGTGCGAACGATGCCACCCGGCAGCGCACTCGAGCACCCTGCCGCACCCCACCGCACCCTTCCGCACCTTCCGAATAAGGCAATCGAGATGCGCAATCGATCCGAAACACTGACCGTTGGGGAGCAGGCGCCCGACTTCACGCTGCCGACCAATCGGGGCGATCGGCAGTCGCTCGCCTCGTACCTCGCCCGCGGACCAGTGCTCCTCGCCTTTCATCGCGGCACCTGGTGACCGAACTGTCGCCGCCGGTTCGGTGAACTGGCAGAACGGTCTCCCGATTACACGAGTCGCGGCTTCTCGGTGGTGGCCGTCGTCGCGCAGCGATCGGCTGTCGTCCGCCGCTACGTGGAAGACAACGGTCTTCCCTTCTACGTTCTCGTCGACGAAACGCGCGAGGTGACGAAGCAGTACGGCGTCTGGCACCGGCTGGGGCTCGACGCCTGGAACATCGCCCGGCCGGCCCTGTTCGTCATCGAACCAACCGGGAAGATCCGCGCGATCTTCGTCGGAGAGTCGCAGGAGGAGTTCCCGAATCGCGACGAGATCGACACCGCGCTGACGGGAATAGAAGCTGGCTAGTCGGTGCGGCGAGTGCGACGAGGTGCGTCGTGCGGCAGGGTGCAGGGTGCTTCAGGTACACGGGTGCCTCAGTGCTTCAGTGCACGGCCAGAGTGCTACCGCACCCCCTGCACCATGCCGCACCCCTTCGCACCCCTTCGCACCCCTCCGCACCTCGCCGCACCTTGTCGCACCTGACGCACCGTTTCCCGAAGTCTATTTTCCGTAAGCCTTCGCGACTTCGGGCCAGTTGACCACATTCCACCAGGCCGCGATGTAGTCGGGACGGCGGTTCTGGTACTTCAAGTAGTAAGCGTGCTCCCAGACGTCTAGTCCGAGAATCGCCTTCTTGCCGTCCATCACCGGGTTGTCCTGATTGGGCGTGCTCTCGATCGACAGCTTGCCGCCGCTGTCGATCAACCACGCCCATCCGCTGCCGAAGCGACCGACGCCGGCCTTCGCGAACTGCTCCTTGAACGCATCGAATCCGCCAAACGCGGACTTGATCGCATCAGCGAGCGCCCCCGTCGGCTGGCCGCCGGCGTTCGGTGCCATCTGCTTCCAGAATGCCGAGTGGTTGACGTGCCCGCCGCCATTGTTCCGAACCGCGGTGCGAATGTCTTCGGGAACGGCCGACAGGTTCTTGATCAGATCTTCGGCGCTCTTGCTCTGCAGATCGGGATGCTTTTCGAGTGCCGCGTTCAGATTGTTGACGTAGGCCTGGTGGTGCTTCCCGTGATGAATCTGCATCGTCTGCGCGTCGATGTGCGGTTCGAGCGCGGAGAAGTCGTACGGGAGCGGCGGCAGTTGATGGGCCATCTGGGCGTCTCCTTCGTCGATTAGATAACCAACCGATCGTAGTCCGACGCTAACGGGGTGGACAAGCTCAACGCGGACGGACGAGACACGGTGCGGCAATCGGTGCGGCAATGTGCGGAGGGGTGCGCAGGTACGGAATGGGGCAAAGGTGCTTGCGCGGAAGGTGCGATGGTGCGTCGCCGCTCAGTCAGTGCACCGTGAGAGATTACAGGCGCACTAAAGCACCCCCCGCACCATGCCGCACCTCTCCCACCTCTCCGCACCTCTCCGCACCCCGCCGCACCGTCGCCGTTTCAGACTGCCTGAAGCATCCTATCGAGCGAGACCCGAACCCAATGCTTCTGTCCGTCAGGGACGACGATGCGGTTTTGGACGCGGCCCTCGAGCAGCTCCTCGAGCACCCACAGCAAATGATTCGGCGACACGCGGAACATCGTCGAGCAGAGACACCCGAGTTGATCGAGTGATAGCACGGTCTTCTCGGGGGCGACCTCGTTGGCGAGCCGGTTGACGAGGTGGACCTCGGTGCCCACGGCCCAGATGCTGCCGGCTGAGCTTTCACGAACCGTCTTCAGGATGTGTTCGGTCGAACCGCTGTCATCGGCCGCCTGTACGACGTCCCAGGGTACTTCCGGGTGCACGATCACGCGGACGCCAGGATGTTGCTCGCGCACGAGCGCGATCTGCTTGGCGGTGAAACGCGTGTGGACCGAGCAGTGCCCTTTCCACAGCAGCAGGCGGGCGGCGCGTCCCTGCTCGGGCGTGATGCCGCCGCCAATCTCGCGCGGATCCCACACCACCATCTGGTCGAGCGGCACCCCCATCTTGTAGGCCGTGTTGCGGCCGAGATGCTGGTCGGGAAGGAACAGGATGCGCTCTCCGCGTTCCCACGCCCACTTCAGCACCGCCGACGCATTGCCCGAGGTGCAGACAATCCCGCCGTGCTCGCCGACGAAGGCTTTGATGGCAGCCGAAGAATTGATGTAGGTGACGGGAACCACCGAATCAATGCCCATCGCCTCGAGCTCCTGCCAGCAGATCTCGAGGTCGTCCGCATCGGCCATGTCGGCCATCGAACAGCCGGCGGCCAGGTCCGGCAGGATCACCTGCTGGTGATCGGCGCTCAACACGTCGGCGCTCTCCGCCATGAAGTGCACGCCGCAGAAGACGATGTAATCGGCGTCCGAGCGCGACACGCACTGCCGCGAGAGGCGGAACGAGTCGCCGGTGAAGTCGGCGAACTTGATGACCTCGTCGCGCTGATAGTGATGGCCAAGGATCAGCAGTCGCGAGCCGAGCGCGGCCTTCGCGGCCGCAATCCGGCGATCCATTTCCTCGTCATCGAGACCGCGGTAGCGCGAAGGCAGCGGCTGTCGCTCGGAGATCGACGCCTTCTCGACTTCGGTCAGCACGGGTAGAAATGTGTGGGCCATGTGCGTCTTGTGAAATTTTTCTCAAGCCCCGTAGAGAAAAAAGGCCAGCGCCCGAACTCGGCTATTGCCGCGGACACTGACTAATTCGGAGTATAGCATCTGGCGGTGCGGAAGGGTGCGGGGGGGTGCGGAAGGGTGCGGTGGGGTGCGGTACGGTGCGTCAGGTGCGATTGGAGCGATGCCAAGAGGTGCGACGGGGTGCATCCGGTGCGTGGTGCACTGCGCACCTCGCCGGACCTACGCCCCTTCCGCACCGTGCCGCACTCCGCCGCACCCCTCCGCGCCGACTGGGGCTCTCTACTGTGTAATGACGTTATAAAGCGTATCGCGTTCGACGGGGCTTCGGCCGGCGGTGCGAATCAAGCGCTGGAGGTCCGCGGTCGTCAGCGACTCGGGCGTGCGGCTGCCGGCCATGTGGTAGATCTTCTCTTCCTGCACAGTGCCGTCGAGATCGTCGACCCCGAACCACAGCGCCGTCTGCGCCACTTCGACACCGGTCGCAATCCAGAACGCCTTCACGTGCGGCACGTTGTCGAGCACCAGCCGCGACACGGCATGAACCCGCAGCGTATCGGCCGCTGAGGGCGCCGGCAGCTTGCGCATCTGATTGTTGTCGGGGTGAAAGGCGAGCGGGATGAATGCCTGGACACCGCCGGTCTCGTCCTGCAGCGCTCGCGTCCGCAGCATGTGATCGACGCGCTCCTCGAACGTCTCGATGTGGCCATAGAGCATGGTCACGTTCGAGCGCATGCCGAGACGATGCGCCGTGCGGTGAATGCTCAGGTATCGATCGGCGTCGGCCTTGTCGTGACAGATCTTCCGGCGGACGCGCTCCGCGAACACCTCGGCGCCGCCACCAGGCAGCGAGTCGAGACCCGCGTCCATCAGCTCGCGCAGCACCTGCGCGTCGCTCATACCGTAGAGATCCGCGAAGAACGCGATCTCGACAGCGGTAAAGCACTTGAGGTGCACTTCGGGACGGATCCGCTTGAACCCGCGGAGCAGTTCCTTGTAGTAGTCGAACGGCAGATCGGGGTGCAGGCCGTTGACGACGTGGACCTCGGTCAACGGCTGATGCGCGCGGCGCCGCAGCTTGTCCCAGGCCTCCTCGAGCGACATCGTGTACGACCCGGGGTCGCCCGGGCGCAACCGCGAGAACGAGCAGAACAGGCACGTGGCGACGCAGACGTTCGTCGCCTCGATCCGGATGTTGTAGTTGTAGTAGGTCCGCGAGCCGTGACGCTTTTCCCGCTCGCGATTCGCCAGCCATCCCACCGCCAGCAGATCCGGCGACTCGAAGAGTCGAATGCCGTCGGCGAGCGAGAGCCGCTCCCCCGATGCCAGCTTGTCGGCGATCGCGTCGAGGTCGGCGTTCCGCAGTCGGGCCGAGGAGAGGGACATTCGGGCGTGATGCCGAGCTGAGGCTCGGGCAACGATCGCCCAGGCGAAAGCGCCTGGGCCTACGTAAGACTCGTCAGGAGATCCCGAACACCTGGACGCGCAGGCTCCTCGCGCGCGGCCCGTCGAGCTCCGCCATGAGGATGCGCTGCCACTGCCCCAGCACCACTTCCCCGCCACTGATCTGCAGCGTGAGGCTGTGGCCGAGGAGCAGCGCGCGCAGATGCGCGTCGGCATTCATGCGATCGCAGTCGGAATGATCGGGATTGTTGTGCAGCCACTCCTCGTCGCGATCGACCATTTTCTCGAGGAAGGCTTTGATGTCGGCCAGCAGCGCCGTCTGGAACTCGTTGATGAAGATCGCACAGGTCGTGTGCATCGACCAGAGGCTGACCAGACCCTCGCGAATCTTGAACCTGCGGGCGAAGTCCATGATCCGGTTCGTCAGGTCGACGAGATCGACACGCTGATCGGTCTCGATGACGAAGGTCTCGCCATGGATGGTCAGACCGCCGACCATCGCGGACGCCACCGGCTGCACCGGCGTGTCGCGGACGGTGACCGTCGAACTCTTGCTCATGCTCTCCTCATAGTGTGCGTACGCGCGCGATTCTCTGGCGCCCGCAGCACAAACAGTCATCTTACGCGAAGCCCAGCGGGCGTGGCAAATGCCGGAAAACCCTCCGCGGCGCAGCTGGGCGGACCGCCGTGGCGCCTGATCCTGCCATGCTATACTCCGCCAGACAACCGACGCTCGCCCCACCACCACGCGAAGCTGGGTGCAAATCCCACACGGTGCCGCCACTGTAAGCGGGGAGCGGGCGCCCTTCTCGACCACTCCGGTCTGCAGCATTCCGTTCGTCGCGCTGCATCACGGCATACTGGTCCGCCACTGTGCGCATCATGCACGGGAAGGCGTGGGCGCCCTCGCAACGATCCGCAAGTCAGGAGACCTGGTCGTAGGGCCGTCACTTCCTCCGCGACACGTCGCGGAAACCGGCGCCTTGCACGCCGGAAGGAGTGGACATGGTCTCCTGCACGATCGCGATCGTGCTGTCGCTCGCGACAGCTCCCCTGCTGCGGCCCGCGGGCCTGAAGCCCCCTCTCTACGAAGCACCGGGACACCCCGAACAACGAGGACACGTCGTCGATCCCGACGGGCGACCCGTGCCCAATGCGACTGTCGTGATCGACGGGCCGCTCGGCGCATACGTCGTGCACACCGACGGCGAAGGACTTTTCATCGTGCCGACCAATCTGCCACCGGGCACTTATCGTCTCCTGGTCGATGCTGACGGATTCACGGCTGAACCTACCGAGCTGCGGGTTCCCTCCGAGACCCCGCCGCCAACGATCGCGCTTCGCGTCGCCCCGGTCAGCGACGCTGTTGTCGTATCGGCGGCGCCGGTGCCGCGCCCGTTATCCGAGTCGCCGGCGACCGCGACGGTGATCGCGCGCGAAGACATCGAGCGTCGCCAACTCGAGAACGTTGCCGACGCGGTGCGCACGGTCCCCGGCTTTACGGTTGGACGCAGTGGCGGTCGCGGTGCGTTGACCTCTGTGTTCCCGCGCGGAGGCGAATCCGACTACACGCTCGTCTTGGTGGACGGCATGCGCCTGAACGCGTTCGGCGGCGGCTTCGATTTTTCGCTGCTGCCGTTCGGCGACATCGAGCAGGTGGAGGTCGTACGAGGGCCGCAGAGCGCCGTCTTCGGCAGCGACGCAATCGGCGGGATCGTCTCGGTGACAACGAGACATGGGAGCGAACCGACGGGTTCGGCGTCGATCGAAGGCGGCTCGCAGGCATTCGCGCACGGCAACGCCGGCGGCGCTGCCACCATCCGGCAGTGGTCGTTCGGAGGTGGCGTGGAACACTCGCAGACGGACGGCTTCACTGGCACGGCGCCAGCGACCGGGGAAAAGGTGAGCAACGACGACTGGCACTCCACGACGGCGGCGTTGAACGCGACCTGGGCGAAGAGCGCGATGACGCTCGTCCGCGGCGACTATCGCTGGCTCGACAGCGAGCGCGGCAATCCGGGACCGTACGGCTCCAACCCCATTGGCGCGTACACGGCGGTCGATCGCGTCTCCCGCGGGTTCGACACGCATCATCAAGGTTCGCTGCAGGCGCAGTTTCCCTGGGCCAGCATGCTGGAGGGTCGCGTTCAGCAGCGATTGCAGGTGACGCATGCCGATCTCGACAATCGCTTCCGCAGCAATTTCGGCGATTCGTTCTTCGAAACGGACCGCACGACAGGGCGGGCGCAGACCGATATTGCCGCGACGACGGCGACGGGCGTATCAGTGGGCGTGGAGGGGCTTTCGGAGCGCGCGCGCGGCACCTATTTCACGGGCGAGGCATTTCAGCCCGTGCCGATCAAACGGCGAACGATTGGCGCGTTTGGTGAAGTCCGGCAGCAGATGGGCGCCCGCGTCTCGCTGACGGCCGGCCTTCGCGTGGATTCAATCCGGAGAGACGCGCTCGAGGCCGATCCGAATGCCTTCGCACCGCGCCCGGCATTTGCTGAGGAGACGGTGAACTCGGTGAACCCACGAGTCTCCGCGACGGTGCTCGTGTGGCAAGACGCGCGCGGCGTGGCGCGGACCAAGGTGCGTGCCAGCGTGGGCACCGGCATCCGGCCGCCCGATGCTTTCGAGATCGCGTTTACCGACAACCCGGCGCTCGAACCCGAGCGCAGTCGCAGCGTCGATGTGAGCGTCAGTCACGTCGTGGCGACGGGGCTCACGGCCGAGGCCAGCGTGTTCGCTAACCGCTACGACGATCTGATCGTCGCGGTCGGCGGATCGCTGACGGACCTCAGCCGCTATCGCACCGACAACATCTCGAATGCGCGGGCGCGGGGTATCGAGCTTGGCCTCGCCTGGCGTGGCCCCCAGGGCTTGAGCGCAAGGGGGAACTACACGTTTCTCGATACGGAAATACTGGCGGTCGACGGCGCCGGCACAGCGCCACCGCCGTTTACTGTCGGCGATCCGCTGCTGCGCCGCCCGCGGCACCAGGGATCACTCGACCTGCTGTGGACGCATAACGCCTTGTCCGCGTTCGCGGAGGTTCGCGCCCGCGGCGAGGTGCTCGACGTCGAACCGTCGTTCGGCGCGTTCGGCGGTCTCTTCGAGTCGGCCGGGTTCGCGGTCGTCGATGTTGGTGCCTCATGGCGCTTCGCCGGTGGCGTCGAGGTCTTCGCTCGCGGCACGAACCTTCTCGATCGTTCGTACGAAGAATTCCTCGGCTTTCCCGCCCCAGGGCGGCTTGGTGTTGTCGGGGTCCGCGTTGCTATCCGCAAGTAACGTCTCGTTTGCGTATCCGGCGCGGCGCGGCGCCACCGCCTCGCGAGCCGCCGTTCGCAACGTGTCGATCGACGTCGGGCCTGGCACGTTCGTCGGCGTGCTCGGCCCGAACGGGTCGGGCAAGAGCACTCTCCTCAAGCTGCTCGGGCGATTGCTCACGCCCGACGCCGGGACGGTCGTGCTCGATGGCCGGCCCATCGCCGAGTGGCCGAGACAGATCGTCGCGCGGCGCATCGCGATGGTGCCGCAGGAAACGCATCCGGCGTTCGAATACACCGTGCTGGAGCTCGTGCTGATGGGGCGATACCCGCACTTGGGCGCGCTCGCAATCGAGGGTCCGGCCGATATCGGCATCGCTCGCGAGGCGCTCCGTGCGACCGGCATGTCGGCGTTCGAGTCACGTCCGTTCTCGACGCTGTCGGGCGGGGAGAAGCAGCGGGTCGTGATCGCCAGCGCGCTGGCGCAACAGGCCGACGTGCTCCTGCTCGATGAGCCGACGGCGTCGCTCGACCCGGGGCACCAGCTCGAGATCGCGAGCCTCCTGGTGGAGCTGAATCGCACACGCGCCCTCGGCCTCGTGCTCTCGACGCACGACCTGAATCTTGCCGCCTCGATCTGCCGTGAGCTCATCATGCTTAGCGAGGGCACCACGATCGGCGCGGGACCGACCGGCGAGGTGTTGACCGGTGCAAATGTCGAACGACTCTACGGGATCCACGCTGATGTGCGATTCCATCCAGAAGCGGGCCACCTCACCGTGGTGCCGCTGCGACCTCGCGCCTGATGCAGCCAACGAACAGCGAGTCCGTCGTCACCACCTCTGAGCGCGCGACGCTTTCGCCGGTTCACGGGATTCGCGCGCGGCTGGTCACGGTGTGGCTTGGATCGGGGGCGCTTGCGCTCGGCGCCGTGCTGCTGGCGCCCCTCGCTGGAAGCACGTCGATCTCACTGGCGCACGCGCTGGACGTCAGCCGGCCATGGGCGTCGAACGTGGACGCCCAGATCTTCTTCGTGGCGCGGCTGCCGCGTGTCCTCGCTGCCGCGCTCGTCGGCGGCACACTCGCCGCGTCGGGCGTGGTCTTCCAGGCGCTGTTGAGAAATCCGCTCGCCACACCGTTCACGCTCGGCATCTCGTCCGGCGCGGCCCTTGGTGCCATGCTCGTGCTGACGATCGGCGGCGCGTTTGCGGCGACGACGTGGGCGGCAGTTCCGGCCGCAAGCTTTGCCGGGGCGCTCGCGGCGGTGTCGATCGTCTACACGCTCGCGGCCGCGCGACACCGCGGGTTCTCGACAAGCGTATTGCTTCTGGCTGGCGTGACAATGAACTCGTTCTTCTCGGCCCTCATTCTCCTCCTTCAGTACTTCGCCGACATGACGTCGGTGATTCAGACGCTGCGGTGGCTGCTCGGGGATCTGGATGTGGCAAGCTACACGCCGATAGCGGTGGCGCTGCCAATGCTGGCAATCGCCGTCGCGACCTTCCTGGTACTCGCGTCACGATTGAACCTGCTGAGCGTGGGCGACGACGCCGCCGCGATGCGGGGGGTCGACGTTGTCATGACGCAGCGAGCGTCATTTCTGAGCGCATCGCTCGCGACGGGCGCCGCGGTATCGATCGGCGGTCCGATCGGTTTCGTCGGCATCATCGTGCCGCATCTGGTGCGGCTGGTCGTCGGACCCGATCACCGGCTGGTCCTGCCAGCCTCGCTCGGGTTCGGCGCCGCATTTCTCGTCGCGTGCGATCTCGTGAGCCGGACGGTGATCGCACCGCTCGAGTTGCCAGTGGGTATCGTGACGGCCGTGATCGGTGGACCGTTTTTCTTGTGGCTGCTGGTCAAAAATGCCTGATGGCTGTTGGGTGCCTCGGAGGTATGGTGCAGACGCGCACGGAGGCTAGGCGCATGAGCGCATGCGGACATGGGTGGATGGGGGCATGGGCGCGGAGGCGCATAGGGGCGGGCGCGCTTGTACTGGCACTGATTGCGACCGTTTGGGCGCAGACCAAGCCCGCGCGAATCATTTCGCTCGTGCCTGGCGCGACCGAGATGCTGTTTGCCATCGGCGCTGGACCGCGCGTCGTCGCCGTCAGCAGTTACGACAAAGAGCCACCGCAGGTCACGTCGTTACCGAAGGTCGGCGCTCTCATCGATCCCGATGTCGAGCGCATCCTTTCACTCAAGCCCGATCTGATCGTCGTCTACTCTAGCCAGCACGATCTCGTGCGGCAGATTGGTCGCGCCGGCATCCCCCATTTCTCGTACGTCCACGGCGGCCTGGCTGATATCTTCACCACGATCCGCCAGCTGGCGGCTCGCACTGGTGACACGGAACAGGCCGAACAGGTCGTGAAGGGGATCGAGGACACACTGGCCGATATTCGGCGGCGCGTGGCAGGACGTCCTCGACCGAAAACGATGATCGTGTTCGGCCGTGAGCCGGGCTCGCTGAGGAACGTCTACGCCAGCGGCGGGTACGGCTTCCTGCACGATGCTCTCGTGATTGCGGGCGGCGACGACGTGTTCGGCGACACCAAGCGCGAATCGGTGCAGGCGTCCACGGAGCTGATTCTCACTCGGGCTCCCGAAGTGATTGTCGAGCTGCGTGCAGACGCTGAGTCGGCGCCAAATCCGGCGGCGTGGCAAGCGGTAGCATCGGTCCCCGCGGTCCAGAACAAGCGCATTGTGACACTGACCGGCAGCGACATGGTCACCGCGGGACCGCGGATCGGGCAGGCCGTCCTGAGACTCGCGAAGGCGCTGCATCCAGACGCCTTCCGATGATGGGTGCACCGGGTGCCGGGGTTACCCAGGTTGCTCGGGTTGGAGAGCCTCGTGTTCCCGCAGCGCATCGTTTGCCTCACTGAGGAGACAACCGAAACGTTGTACTTGCTCGGTGAAGGCGACCGGATCGTCGGTGTGTCCGGCTACACGGTGCGGCCGCCGGAGGCCCGGAAGAAGCCGCGCGTGTCCGCGTTTATCACTGCGCGCTTCGAGAAGATCGAGGCGCTCTCGCCCGATCTGATTTTTGCCTTCTCCGATCTGCAGGCCGACATCGTTTCGGAGCTGATCAAACGCGGCTATCCCGTCGTCACGTTCAACCAGCGCTCGGTTGCCGAAATCCTCCAGATGATCCTGATGGTCGGTGGTCTCGTCGGCAAGGGCGAGCAGGCCGCGCAGCTCGTGACCGATCTTCGGCGCGGTCTCGACGACGTGCGGGCGAGCGCAGCGGCACTGACCCGACGGCCGCGCGTATATTTCGAGGAGTGGGACGGTCCGCTGATTTCAGGGATTCAGTGGGTCGAGGAGCTGGTCGAGATCGCGGGCGGTGACCCCATCTTCCCGGAGTTGCGTCATAAGAAGCTGGCCAAGGAGCGCATCGTCGAACCGGATGACGTCGTGCGACGGAACCCCGAGGTCATCGTCGCCTCATGGTGTGGGAAGCCGGTACGCCAGGAGCGGATTGCCACGCGTTCAGGATGGCATGAGATCGCCGCCGTGCGCGATGGCCGGATTCATGAGATCAAGTCCGCGTACATCCTGCAGCCAGGTCCGGCGGCGCTGACGGAAGGCGTGAGGCAGCTGCACGACATAATCGTACGTAGGCCCAAGCTTTAGCTTGGGCAGCCCAAATAATCGCACCGTAGGCCCAAGCTTTAGCTTGGGCAATACGCGTTGGGGGATGCCCGAGCTAAAGCTCGGGCCTACGTACTGCTCGGGCCTACGTACTGATCAATCCGCGAACACGACGTTGACGGACGGGATCAGGCCGCGCTCTGACGCTTCCCCCAGCAGCCGCAACACTGCGGTGCGACCGCGCTCGCCGTAGTCGAGCGTAAGATCGTTGACGTACATCCCGACGAACGTATCGGTGCTCGAGCGATCGAGACCGCGCCCGTACTGCATCGCGTGCGTGACCGCGTCAGCACGGTGGTTCAAGCCGTAAGCGATGCTGTCGTGAAGCAGACGCGACAACCGGCTGATCAGCGTTGGCCCGAGATCGCGGCGGATCACGTTTCCGCCCAGCGGGAGCGGCAAGCCGCCGGTGCGATCGGCCCACCACTCGCCGAAGTCCACGAGCTTGCGAAGACCTTCGTGCTCATAGGTGAGCTGGCCTTCGTGAATGAGCAGCCCCGCCTGAACTTTCCCGTCCCGTACGGCTTCCAGAATCTGATCGAACGGCATGACGATATAGTCGACATCGGGCTTGTAGAGCCGAAGCGCCAGAAACGCCGTAGTCAGGGTTCCCGGAATCGCGACGCGAACACCGTCGAGCGATGAGGGCCCATCCTTGCGCACGACGACCATCGGGCCATAGCGATCGCCCATGCTGGCGCCATGCGGCAGCAGGATGTACCTGTCCGTAAGATGTGCGTAGGCGTGAAACGAGACTGCCGAAATCTCGTACTTTCCCTCGAAGGCCGCACGGTTCAACGTTTCGATGTCGGAAAGGACATGGACGATCTCGAGATCGCCCGTCGGGACCTTGCCGCTGGCAAGGCCGTAGAACATGAACGCGTCGTCCGAGTCCGGGCTGTGCGCAATCGTGATTCGCATCGAACCCGGAATCGTACTACATCGGCCGCTACTTCCTGTTATCGGCGGCCTTCTTCGCCAGCTTCGTGCCCAGCCACACCGCTGCGCCAAGAATATCGGCCGGCGGCGCCCGGAATTCGCGCGGGGTGACCTGCTCCAACAGCTCCTGGTGCGAGGGTGCCGTAAACGGGACGGCACCGTGCTGCGTGTCGAAGTCCTTGAAGATGTCGATCGGTTTGCTCTCGCCGATCACGGCGACGTAGTACGAAAGGCGCAGCTGGTTCGCAGGCGGCCGCGATTCAGCTTCCTCCAGTCCGCGTTTGATCCGCTTCAGCGACACCAGCGACGAATCGTTGCCGGGGTCGCGCCCGTCCTGGACGCCTTGGGTGAACGCCGGAGCCGGCAACACCAGGGCGACCGCCAGCGCAACGGCAGCGAATCGCATCATGCCTGTATTAGACGCCTCCGCCGCCAAAAGGTCTAGGTCCGACGGAAAGACGGGGACGGTGGTGCGACAGGTGCGAGGGGTGCGACAGGTGCGACAGGTGCGAAGGTGCGACAGGTGCGAGGAGTGCAAGGGTGCGACAAAGTGCACGGTGCGACGGGTGCGTGGCTGTGCAGTGGTGGAGGCGGGGCTTTGGCGCTTTAGCGGGGCTGTGAGCCCGTCGTTCTATCGCGTTGCGTGTGTGGTGCGAAGCTGCCGGACGACGTCTGCGACCTTGCCGATTGTGTAGTCGATCTCTTCTGCCGTGGTTTGTCGCCCGAGCCCGAAACGAAGAGACGCGCGCGCGAGATCGGGATCGAGGCCGAGCGCTTTCAGCACATACGGCGGCTCCTCGCTGCCTGACGAGCAAGCCGACCCTGCAGAGACGCAAATGTCGCTGATACCGAGGAGCAGCGACTCTCCGACGACGTTCGGGAAGCTGACGTTCAGGTTATGCGCGAGGCGATGCGTCATCGAGCCGTTGACGTGCAAATCCGGCACGCGACTGCGCAGGCCGTCGAGAAGGCAATCGCGCAGCGCACCGACGCGTTTCATATCGTCGACTACTTCCGCTGCCGCAATCTCCGTCGCTTTCCCGAGCCCGACGATTCCCGGCACATTCAACGTGCCCGATCGCAGGCCACGCTCGTGGCCGCCGCCATCGAGGAGCGGCTCGATCTCGATCTTCGGGTCCCCCTTCCGCACGTAGAGCGCGCCGACGCCCTTTGGTCCATAGATCTTGTGCGCCGTCAGCGACGCCATGTCGACACCAGTCTCGACGACGTTGAACGGGATCTTGCCCACGGCCTGGACCGCGTCTGTGTGCACGAAGACGCCGCGACTGTGCGCTAACGACGCGATCTCCTCGATCGGCTGCAGCACACCAATCTCGTTGTTCGCCGTCATCACGCTCAGAAGGATCGTGCGATCGGTGATCGCGTCGGCGAGCGCCTGCAGGTCCACGAGACCGTCGGGCTGGACGCCGAGGCAGGTCACTTGGAAGCCCTCCTGCGTCAACTGCCTGCAACTGTCCAGCACCGCCTTGTGCTCGGTGACCACGGTGATGATGTGGTCGCCTTTGGCTCTCAGTGCCCGTGCGGCGCCTTTGATCGCAAGGTTGTTCGATTCGGTGGCACCGCTGGTGAAGATAATTTCCTTCGGGGCAGCGCCCAGGGCGAGCGCCACCTGACGACGTGCGGTCTCGACGGCGGCGTCAGCCTTCCAGCCAAACGCGTGCGTGCGGCTCGCGGCGTTGCCGTAGTGCTCGCAGAAATACGGCAGCATCGCGTCGAGGACACGCCGGTCGACGGGTGTGCTCGCGTGGAAGTCCAGATAAATTGGGAACGTGAGAGACATGCAATGGCGGGGCTGAAGCCCCGCCTCCACAAGAGTATGCCTGTTCAGAGGCACTTTGTGGAGGCAGGGCTTCAGCCCCGCCGGCAGTGCAGGTTCAGTACTTCGGCTGCGACGGGTCGACCTGGTCGACCCACGCGAGGATCCCGCCCTTCAGGTTCTTCACGTTCTTGAACCCGTGCTCGCGCAGGAAGGCCGCCGCGCGGGCGCTGCGCATGCCTGACTTGCATTGGCACACGATCTCGCGGTTCGCGTCGAGCTCCGTGAAGCGCTGCGACAGATCGCCAAGGGGAATCAGCGTCGATCCCGGGATCCGGTTGATCTCGTATTCGTGCGGCTCGCGCACGTCGAGTACGAACGGATCCTCGCCCCGATCCCGACGCGCTTTCAGTTCGAGGACGGTGATCTCGTTATTGTTCGCAGCATCCGTCGACACTGTCGTCTCCGACGCGGCGCCGGCAGGCACGACGCCGCAGAACTGTTCGTAATCGATCAGCTGCGTCACCGTCGGGTGAGTGCCGCACACGGGGCAGTCTGGATCCTTCCGGAGCTTCAGCTCGCGGAACTTCATCCGCAGCGAGTCGAAGACCAGGAAGCGGCCCACGAGCGGCTCCCCGATGCCGAGGATCAGCTTCAAGGTCTCGTTCGCTTGAATGCAGCCGATGATGCCAGGCAGCACACCGAGGACACCGCCTTCCGCGCAGCTCGGGACGAGGCCGGGCGGCGGCGGTTCGGGATACAGGCACCGGTAGCACGGGCCTTCCTTCAACCCGAAGACCGACGCCTGTCCTTCGAAGCGGAAGATGCTGCCATACGCGTTCGGCTTTCCGAGCAGGACGCAGGCGTCGTTCACGAGATACCGGGTCGGGAAGTTGTCCGTCCCGTCGACGATGACGTCGTAGTCGGCAAAAATCTGCAGCGCGTTCTCGGAGGTCAGCGCCGTCTCGTAGGTCTTGATCTCGACGCCCGGGTTGAGCGCCTTGAGATGATCCTTCGCGGACTGGAGCTTCGGCCGGCCGACGTCGGGCGTGCCATGCAGGATCTGGCGCTGCAGGTTGCTGTAGTCGACGACGTCGAAATCGACGATCCCGAGGGTGCCGATGCCAGCCGCCGCGAGGTACATCGCTACCGGTGATCCGAGCCCGCCGGCGCCGATGCACAGCACACTCGCCGACTTCAGCTTCTTCTGCCCTTCCATCCCAACTTCCGGAAGGATCAGGTGACGGCTGTAGCGCTGGATCTCCTCGGCGTTGAGCGTCGGCTTCGGCGGCGCCGCGGTGGCACCGGTGCCGCCCGCGACGGACGGAATGATGCTCAGCGAGTCGCCGGGCTTCACCGGCGTCTGTTCCTTCTCCAGGTACCTGATGTCCTCGTCGTTCAGGTAGATGTTGACGAAGCTGCGCAGGCGGCCGTCGTCGTTGTACAGATGCTTCTTCAGCGCCTCGTGCTCGTTCGTCAGCTTCGCGAGGAGCTCGCCGACAGTGGCGCCCTCGACCTCGACGACGTCGCGTTTTCCTGTGAACGGCCTCAGCGGTGTAGGAATGTGGATTTTCGTGGACATGGCAAGTCAGGGATCAAAAGAATTCAGGGTCAGGGGTCAGGGATCACGAATCAGGAGTCAGAACCGACAGCGCTTCCTCGTCGAAGGCCGACCGATCGTCGCGGAGCTTCCAGGATCGCATGTCCTCGGCGACGCCGGCCAGCACGGACACGATGATGTAAGAGAAGTTCGGCAGCGCGTGATCCAAATCGTACTGGGACGGCCGCGCCGGGTGATCCGGATGCGAATGATAAAAGCCGATCAATTCAGCGCCAGCCGCATCGGCCGCGCGCTCGACGCGCAGGTAGTCGATATCGCTGACCCGAAATCGACGTCGCGGTCCTTCGTCGGTGATGTTGGGCAGCGCCACGGTCGACGTCACTTCCCCAGCACGACCGATAAGCGCGCCGCAGCATTCGTGCGGGTAGGTTTCGACGCCGTGCGCGCGGATCGCGTCGACCACACCGGCCCCCAGCTGAAGCTCCGTCTGCACGTTCAGTTCACTCCGCCGACGAACGATCCCTCGGGAGGTTCCTCCCAGAAACGCTCCGACAGATACTTCTCGCCGCCGTCGCAGAAGATCGTGACGATGACGCCGTCGGTAATCGTATTGGCGATCCGCAGCGAAGCTGCGAGCGCAGCGCCGCTGGAAATGCCGACGAGCAGCCCTTCTTCGAGGGCGAGCCGCTTGGTCAGCAGGTACGACTCCTCGGTGCCGACGCCGAGGTCGATGTCGGCGAGCGACGGGTCGTAGATCGCGGGCACCATCGCCGACTCCATGTGTTTCAGCCCCTCGAGCCCGTGCAGCGCCGCGTCAGGTTGGACGGCAGCGAGCGTCACGCTCGGTTTGTGATCGCGGAGGAAACGACCTGCGCCCATGAACGTGCCGCTGGTGCCGAGGCCGGCGACAAAGTGTGTGATGCGCCCGTCGGTTTGCGCGAGGATTTCGGGTCCCGTGCCGTCGTAGTGTGCCTTCCAGTTAGCCGGGTTGCTGTATTGATCCGGATAGAAGTAGCGTTCGGGGTCGGCGGCATAGACGCGGCGAACCTCGCGAATGGCGCCGTCGCTGCCCTCCAGGGGATCCGTCAACACGAGCTCTGCGCCGTACGCACGCAGGATCCGCTTCCGCTCGGGGGTGACGTTCTCGGGAATGCACAGCTTCACCGAGTAGCCGCGGGCGGCGCCGATCATCGCGTAGGCGATGCCGGTGTTGCCGGATGTGGCGTCGAGGATCGTCTTTCCCGGCGTCAGCAGGCCGCCGGCTTCACCATCGGTGACCATGCGGACCGCAGCACGATCCTTGACGGACCCGCCAGCGTTCTTCCATTCGGCTTTGGCGTAGAGCTGGACTCGACTGTCAGCGCGCTCGAAGCGTCGCAGGCGAAGAAGAGGGGTATTCCCGACGAGATCGAGAATGGACCGCGGCCGTGAAAGATCCGCGGCCCCGGCGACAGGAAGCGTCATCGCGCATATCCGACCTAACCGGTCTCCGATCCTATCAGACTTGGGGACCCTCCCCCAAAATTGGGGACAGGCCCCCGCCCATGAGGGGTGGGGCCGGTCCCCGGGTATGCCACACTGCCGCTATGACCGACGGGCCGCCGACAGCCTTGTATTCCGCACGTTTGGCGGAACGCGAAGCGCTCGTCGCGCGCCTGGGCGTCCAGCACGACCGCTATGCCAATGCGCGACTCGCGACGGTCCTTGCCGTCGTCGCCGTGGGATGGGCGGTTGTTGGTCCACCCCAACTTTCGGCGTTCTGGCTCCTGGCACCGGCGGCCATCTTTGCGGCGTTGGCCATAGCTCACGCTCGCGTCCTGCGACAACGTGACGCGGGACGGCGCGCTGCTGACTTCTATCGCCGCGGCCTCGCTCGCATCAACGGTCAGTGGCACGGCACCGGCTCGGAAGGCCTGACACACCTACCCGAGGACCATCCTTACGCCGCTGACCTCGACCTTTTCGGTCACGGCTCACTCTTTCAGCTCGTCTCCAGCGCGCGGCTCGGCGGCGGCGAGCAGATGCTCGCCTCCTGGCTGCTGCAGGCCGCACCAACGGAAGACGTGCGGCGGCGCCAGGCATCGGTCAACGAGCTCCGACCGCAGATAGATCTGCGCGAACGCCTCGCCCTCGCGGGAGACGACATCGCCGGCTACCTCGACACGCGGCAACTGGCCGGCTGGGGACAGGCCCCCTCGGCGCTTCAGCCTGGGTGGCCACGTGTCCTCGCGGCGGTCCTGGGCGCCGCCAACGCCGTCACCCTCACGGCCGCTTTTCTCTTTGATGCCGGGACCGGGTGGTTCGCCGTGTCTGCCATCGCGTCGGCCGCCTTTGCGCTCTGGTGGCGGCAACCTGTTGGTCAGGTGCTCCAGGCCGCCAACGCGCCGGTCCACCAGCTGAACCTGCTGGCGGAGGTGCTGCAGGTCGTCGAGCAGGAAGAAGGCTCGGCGCCGGAGCTCGAAGCCATCCGTCAGCGACTGATTCGACACGGGACCGCGGCATCGGTCCGCATCCACCAGCTCCGCCGACTGATGGATCTGCTCTCTTCACGCCGGAACCAGTTCTTTGCGCCGATCGCGGCCCTCCTTCTCTGGGGCACGCAGTTCGCGTGGGCGATCGAGGCCTGGCGGCGCCGTAACGGCCCGTACCTGGCCGACTGGATCGACGCGATCAGCGAGTTCGAGGCGCTCTGCTCGCTCGCCGGCTATGCCTTCGAACATCCCGACGATCCGTTCCCCGATCTCGTCGAGGGCGATGCCCTGTTCGATGGCGAAGCGCTGGCCCACCCGCTCCTCGTCACGGCGGTGCCGAACGATGTGCAGCTCGATCGCGACACGCGTGTGCTCGTCGTGTCGGGATCGAACATGTCGGGCAAGAGCACCTTGCTTCGAACCGTCGGCGTTGCGACGGTGCTCGCCCTGGCGGGTGCGCCCGTTCGGGCGCGACGGCTGCGACTGTCACCGTTGGCGGTGGGCGCCACGCTGCGCATCCAGGACTCGCTCCAGGCGGGCCGCTCGCGGTTTTTCGCCGAGCTCACCCGCCTCCGCACGATCGTGGATGCCACCAACGGACCAATGCCGGTGCTCTTCCTCCTGGACGAGCTCCTGGCGGGCACCAACTCGCACGATCGCCGGATCGGCGCTGCGTCGGTGGTGCGCGGCCTCGTCGAGCGCGGCGCCATCGGGCTGGTGACGACGCACGATCTGGCCCTTGCCGAAGTGGTGGGTGATCTGGGTGTGCACGCGAAGAACGTGCACTTCAGCGACTGGTTCGAGAACGGCGAGATCCGGTTCGACTATCGGATGCGGCCCGGCGTCGTCCGTACCAGCAACGCGCTGGAGCTGATGCGAGCCGTCGGATTATTGCCGTCGCACCACGAGTACAGTCCAACGAACAACGAACTCAGGACAACGAGCGACGAGCTCTGAGCTCATTGTTCACGGCTTCTTCGGCATCTGGAATTCGGCATCCTCGATCGGCGTATCGAACTCGATCGATTCCACCTTCACGACGCCCTGCTGATGACCGCCAACCATCGTCCGCATGGTGCGAGGTACCATGATCCCCCTCTCGGTCGGTTGATAATCGCTCATCACCGAATCGATGTCGACGGTCATCCCGTTCTGATCGACGCTGCGCGACCACTGGAGCTCCAGGCCCGTCTCCGCATCGACGTCGATCAACATCGGCTTGCCGTTCGGACGCGTCAGCTTGAGCTTCCAGGTCTTTACATCGCCGACCGTGCTCGGACCCACCAGCTCCAGCGTCTCACCGCGGTCCTTGTAACCGACGAGGGGCCCACCGAAAATCGGCTGATCGCGAATCTCGTCGGCCATGGGCCCCGACATCTCCTGCGGCTCGTTGATTCCTGCCATCGGATTGACGACCCAGACTTTGGTGCCGTCGTATGCGGAAATGACGCGCGCACCTTCAATCGTCATTTCCTGACGCATCAGATTGGGGCGCTTCGCGATGACCGTGATCGGAAACTCGCGGCCCTGCGATGAGACCTTGCCCGCCATCTTCATCGTGTTGACGGCGCGCAGCTTGTCGAGACCACCTCGCGCCGTCATCGCCTTGGCGACGATCTCGTCCACTGTCGGCGGTGGCGTCTGCGCCCCCAGGGCCGCACTCAGAAGGGCGACGAGAAAACCGACGAGTATCAATCGAGATTTGTGAATCATTGCGTCCTGCACATTCGATCCGGATGCATCCGGTGAGCGCATTGTCCACTTCGCTCTGCGAGCTCCGTCGAGATCTCGCTGCAGCGTTTCGCGCGGAGGCGGACCGTGCCCTCTACTTAAGTACGGCGCCGCTCGCGTCGCGCAGCTCCGGTGCACCGAGATGCAGATTCAGCTTCTCAATCTGCGGCACGACGCTGGCCTTGTCACCGACGACCACCACGTGCAGGGTGTCGGGTTGCAGATACTTCTTCGCTGCCGCCTCCACCTCGGAAGGATTGACGCCGTCGATCATCGCCGGATACTTCGACCAGTAATCGAGACCGAGATCGTAAACGTAAATGGCGCCGAACGTGGCCGCCGTGCTCTGATTCGTCTCGAAATCAGCCGGCAGCGACCGCACGAGCGAGTCCTTCGACAGCGTCATCTCCTCGGACGACAACGGCTTGCCGGCCATGCTGCCGACCTCTTTCAGCATCTCGCCGATGGCCGGGCCGGTGACATCGGTCCTGACTCCTGCGAGGGCGAAAAACGGACCGGCTGCCTTCCGGGTGACGAACGCGGAAAAGGCGCCGTAGGAGTACCCTTTGTCCTCGCGAAGGTTCATGTTGAGCCTGCTGGAGAACTGGCCCCCGAGACCCGTGTTCAACACCTGCACTGGCGCGTAGTCGGGCGTCTTGCGGGACACGCCAATCGTTCCAACCCAGACCTGGGACTGCGGCGCTCCGGCCTTGTCCACCACGATCAGCTTCGAGGCGCTCGTTTCCGGCGATCCGAGCGAAGGCGTCGCCGGCGTGCCTTTCTGCCAGCCGCCGAGCGTCTTGGTCACCAGCGACTTGACCTCCGCCTCTTCGATGTCGCCGACCACGACGAGTGCCGCGTTGTTCGCAACGAAGTTCTGCTTCCAGAAACCTTCGAGCACCTCGCGGGTCATCGCCTTGTTCGATGCTTCGGTGCCGATCTCGATGTAGCCATACGGGTGCTTCGGCCCGTAGAGTGCCGCCACCAGCACGCGCTGCGCGATCTGCTGCGGGCTGTCACGCTGCTGCACCAGTGAGGCCAGACGGCTGGCCCGCTGCCGTTCGACTTCAGCCTGCGGGAAGCTGGCATTGAGCGCCACGTCGGCGAGGATTTCCAGCGCCGCGGGGAATGTCTTCCGCAGCGAGGTCACCGACACCGTCGACGAATCCATCGACGAGCCCGTCGCCAGGTTCGCACCCAACTGCGCGAGGTCGTCGGCAATCTGCAGCGCGTTCCTGGTCTTGGTGCCCTCGTCGAGCATCCCAGCCGTGAAGTTGGCGAGGCCCGGTGTGTCGGGTGGATTGGCATCGCTGCCGGTGCGGACGACAAGGTTGGCTGACACCACTGGTACGCCGGTGCGCCGCGCGTAGAGAACCGTCAATCCATTTGGCAACGTGAAGCTCGTCGGCGACGGCAGCGTGAGCGTGGAGGCCGGCCAGGCCGCCGGCTTCGTATTGCGCCACGGTTCGTCGGCATTGACCCCTTCGGCGGTCTGACTGCCACCCGTGGGCGCTGGCGGTTTCGGCACTTCGGGTGCCAGTTTCTTCTCGCCGGGAACGCCAAACACGACGGCCCGCGTGCTGTTGGTCAGATACTTCGCCGCGAATGCCTTGACGGTCTCCGGCGTGGTCGCCCGATACCGTGCGAGATCCTTCGCGAGATATCCGGGATCGCCGAGATAGTGCTCGTATGTATTGAGGCGGTCGGCGACGCCGCCGAAGCCGCCAAGACGTTGCAACCCGTTGACAATGCCGGTCTCAATCGTGTTGTGCGCACGTTCAACCTCGGCAGCGTCAGGCCCCGCCGTGCGGAACTTCTCGAGCTCGGCGTTGATCGCGGCTTCGAGCTGCTCCGGCGTCTTGCCCGGCCGCGCGATGACCTCGATCGTGAACATCGATCCCAGCGTCAGCGAGTTCTGCTGGACCTGCACGCTCTGGGCGATCTGCTGGTCGTAGACCAGCACCTTGTACAGCCGGCTCGCACGGCCGCCGCCGAGAATGTTTGCCGCGACGGCCGCATCCGCATCGCCATCCTTGAAAATCGGCGGCGTCAGCCAGCCCATGGCGACCTTCGGGAGCTCGATCGTGTCCGTAACCGTGAGCCGCCGTTCGCTCGTGATCGGGGGCGTCTCGACATTTGGCTTCTTCACGTCCGGCCCGCGCTTCAGCGGCCCGAAGTACTTTTCGACGAGTGACTTGATCTTCGACGGATCGAAGTCGCCCACGATTGCGAGGGTCGCGTTGTTCGGTGCGTAATACTGCTTGAAGAAGTTCCGCACGTCTTCGAGCTTGGCCGCCTGAATGTCCTCGTGTGACCCGATGACGCTCGCGTAGTAAGGGTGACCCTTGGGAAACAGCGCGTGAATGCCGGCCTCGTCGACGATGCCGTACGGCTGGTTCTCGACGCTCTGACGGCGCTCGTTGCGGACGACGTCCTGCTGGTTGGCGAGGGCTTCGGCAGTCACCTGCTCGAGGAGATACCCCATGCGATCAGACTCGAGCCAGAGCGCGAGCTCGACCTGGTTGGCAGGGACGGTTTCGAAGTAGTTGGTGCGGTCAAAGTCAGTCGTGCCGTTCACGTCGCTGGCGCCGGCACCCTCGAGCAGCTTGATGTGCTGATCGGCGGGCACGTGCTTCGAGCCCTGGAACATCATGTGCTCGAAGAGGTGCGCGAAGCCGGTGCGGCCGGGCTCCTCGTTCGCCGGGCCCACGTGATACCAGAGGTTCACCGCGACGAGCGGCAGACGATGATCTTCCGACAGGATCACGCGTAACCCATTCGGGAGCACGTAGGCGTCGTACTTGATGTCGGGGACGTCAGGCGCCTTCGACGTTGCCGGTGCCGGGGCCTGCGCGAGGACGAGCGCGACGGAAAGGGACGCCGCGACGGCGGCGCCAAGCAGAAAGCGAAAGCTTCGCATGTGGTCGTGGTTCCTTGGGAGTCGCCGGCATGTGGTCGACCGGCCTCGAACAATTCTCTAATAAGACGTTGCAGTCGAGGTGGCGGTTCGGGGACGAGCGGCGCGATCCCAGGGGAAGGTCGGCCGTGTCCTCGGGTGCGGTCCAATTTCGTTCATCGTCGCAGCATCGTAGAGCCGGCCGTTCAGCATGACGTTCCGGACCGAATCGCTGTTGCGGATGCTTTCGAGCGGGTTCCGATCCAGGACGACGAGATCGGCAAGCTTGCCGGACTCGAGCGATCCCAGGTCCTTGTCGAGCCCAAGATAGCGCGCTGCGCCGAGGGTGCCGGCAGTCAACGCCTCGAGCGGCGTCATGCCACCCTGCGCGAGCATCCACATTTCCCAATGCGCGCCCAGCCCCTGCAGCTGCCCGTGAGCGCCGAGCTGCACTGGCACGCCCGCGTCCAGGAGCTGTTTGGCCGCCCTGGCGATCGCGATGTGATTGAAGTCGTCCTCGGCCGCCATCGTGCGTCGTCGCGATCGGCTGTCGATGATGTCGCGCGGCGTGTACGTCAGCAGCCGCTGATTCTTCCAGACTTCATCGTGCTGGTACCAGTACGTCTCGCCGAAGAGGCCGCCATAGCCCACGATCAGCGTCGGCGTGTAGCTGACGCCCGACTGCGCGAACAACTGGACCACATCCCGGTAGACACGCGCCACCGGCAGCGAGTGCTCGACACCCGTATGGCCATCCTGAATCAAGGTTTCGTCAAAGAAGAGGAGCGACGCCCCTTCGGGGACCACCATCATCTGCAGCTCGCGGGCCGCCTTCAGGATCATCTGCCGAACGTCGCGGCGCTGCTGGTTGTAGCTCTTGACGCTGAACGCACCGACGGCCTTCAGCCGGCGCAGGTGCGCGAGCGCATCGTCATAGTTCTCGACGACTGCCTTAAGGGGAAGCTCCGCGCCGTAGAGGATCGTGCCGGTCGAAAACAGGCGCGGCGACAGCTTCAGTCCTGCCCGCACCAGCTCGCTGTTGGCAAACACGGTGGCCGTGTCGTTCGAGGGATCGTGCGCCGTGGTCACGCCGTACGCCAGGTTGGCGACGAGCGGCCAGCTCTGTTCAGCCACAATGCCGTCGTCTTCGCCGTTGACGTGCGCATGCACGTCGATGAGGCCGGGGATAATCGTGCGGCCGCGCGCATCGATCCTCGTGGCGCCGGCAGGCACGCGAACCCGTCCAGATGGTCCGACGGCCTCGATGCGGTTGCCGCGAACGACGATGGTACCGTTCTCGATGACACCGCCGCGCGGCGCCTGGGCGTTCATCGTGATGAGGCGCGCACCTTCGAGGGCCACAGTCTCATCGGGATCGTCGCTCGCGGCAGTGAAGCCAATCGGCAGGCCCTTGGTCTCGACGGGTTCCGGCTTTTCGGAAGCCTGGTCGACAAACGTGAACGTCTTCGTGAGGTCGCGCGTGTAGAGATCCGGGCCGAGCGACCAATGGAGCGCGCGGCTGTCACCAGACCAGTGCAGATACATGCCAGCGTCGCGCGACACCTGGGCGCTCGGGTACGACGAGACCTTGGGTCCGAGATCCACGGTTCGACCTGAATGCGGGAACGCGGCGATGAAGGCGTGGTATCGCTCCGCGAACGCGACCCAGTTCCCATCCGGCGACGGCACGATCTCCAGGGCGTTGTCGGACTGGAAATGGACCTGCTCGTCGCCACCGGTCAGGTTGACGCTGGCAAGGACGAACTTCTCGCCGCGGCGCTCACGGAAGAACAGTCGGGTGCCAGTCGTATCGAACTGCGGCACGACTCCGCCCTCGCGCACGAACGTCGCCGCGCTGCTGCCATCGGACGGCACGACGTAGAGGCCCGGGTTCTCGCCGAACGTGCGACCGCGAATGGAGTCGCCGCTCGCAGCGCGGAACGCAACAAGCTTCCCGTCCGGCGAGAACGTCGGTTCGATGTAATGGCCCGGCGCGGTGACGATGTCTTTGCCGGCGCCGCCGCTCGAAGGGCCGACGCGAACGCGGCCCGCCTCGGCATCGGTCCATGTGACGTAGACGATTTGCTTCCCGTCCCGCGACCAGCCCGGGTCGAATTCGAACGCGCGACGGTCGGTCAGCCGCTTCGGCTCACCTGTCGGCAGAGGCCGCACGTAGATATGGCCCAGCGCGTCGTACGCGACGGCAGATCCATTCGGCGCTACCGTGACGTTGCGAAGCATTCGCACCGGAAACTGCTTCGGATGGACATCCTGGGGAAAGACGAGGCGCTCGTACGTGGTCTGCTCCACCCGCGCGCGGAACGGGATTTCCTTGCCGGAAGCCGATGCGACATCGACGCTCCAGATCTTGCCTTCGCCCCAGATGACGATGTGCGAACTGTCGGGCGTCCAGGCGTACTGCGCGTAGACGCCGTAGACAGACCAGGTCTCCTGCATGTCGCGATCGAGGCGATCGAAGATCGGTCGCTCCACGCCGGTCTCGATGCTGCGCACAAAGAGCACCGACTTTCCTCCTACGCGGCGCACCACCGACAACCACTTGCCATCGGGCGACACGCGAGGGGCCATGGATCCACCCATCTCGGAGATTGCGGTGCGCTCCTTGCCATTGGTCAGGTCGCGCCGGATCAACGCGTAGACGACGCCGTACGGATCCTTGTTGTATTCGAACGTCGATCCTGGCGTGACGTCCTTGCTGTAGTAGAGATACCGACCGTCTGGCGAGACTGCGGGCTCGCCCGCGTCCTTCTGCCAGCCGTTCTTGTCGGTCACTTGCAGGCCGTCAGCGCCGCTGACGTGATACAGCCAGATTTCGCCGGCCCCGAGCGAGCGCTCCTTCACGAAATGCTTTCGGGCGTAGATGTATTGGCTATCGGGTGACCAAGTCGGGCTGTTCACATACCACTGCTTCTCTTTCGAGACCTGGCGGGCGCCACTTCCGTCCGGCTTCATAACCCAGAGATTCAGCAGCCCGTCGCGATCCGAGGCAAACACGATCCACTTTCCGTCGGGGCTGAATCGCGGCTGCATGTCGAACGCCGCGCCGCTCGTGAGACGCTCGGCCAACCCCGCGCCGGTGCCTTCGACAGGCATCGCATAGAGGTCGCCGAGCAGATCGAAGACGATGCGCTTCCCGTCCGGGCTCACATCGACGTCGAGCCACGTCCCTTCGGTCGTCTCAAACGCCACCTTCTTCGCTGGCCCCAGCGGCTGGTTGATGTCCCACTCTTTCTTGTCAGGCTTGTCCGACTTATCTGGAGGCGGCGTCTGCGCCGAGAGAGGACCGAAGGTGAGGGCAACGGCAATCAGCGCTGGCAGGAGAGTTTTGGTCATCGTGTGAGTTCTGTGGGGGCGGCTCTCATGCCGCGATCGTGCGGGGCTAAAGCCCCGCTTCCACATTTGCAGCGGCGGCGCCCCCAGGAGTCGCGTCGAGACTCGCCCACAAGTACCAGCACGCGACCGATCGATATGGTCGCCACGGCGCAGCAATGCGAAACATGCGCTGGGCCGTCGGCACTTTCCGAAGCCGATACTGGCGTTGAATCGCGCGGACAATGCCGAGATCGTCGACGGGCATCACGTCCGGGCGGAGCAACCGGAACATCAGGAACATCTCGGCCGACCAGCGCCCGATGCCCTTCACCTGCGTCATCACCTCCACGACGTCATCGTCCGGGAGCGTGTGAATCGACTCGAGCACGACGGTGCCGTCGGCAACCTTGGTTGCGAGATCGCGCAGATAGATCGCCTTCGCGCGGCTCAGGCCCGCCGCGCGCATCGATTCGCTGGAGCACGCCAGAATCGCCGCCGGCGTTGGATATGCGCCGTTCGGGAACAGCGCCAGCAGGCGCTTGTAGATCGTGGACGCGGCCTTCGTGGACAGCTGCTGCCAGACAATCGCTTCGACGAGCGCAGTGAAGGGATCCTCGCGACGGGACCGGTGAAGACCGCATCGGCCTACCCGTTTGATCAGCTGCGCCATGACCGGATCGGCCGCGGCAAGATGAGCCTCCGCCTGGCGGAGCGCGCGGGGGGTGAGAACGGCCAGCTTCACCGGCCCTCGATGGCCGCCGTCAGCGTCACGGTTGCGCGGATTTCGATTTCGCCAGCGACAACCGGCGTCTCTGGCGCGGCAGCCATGCGCGCTTCCGCCATCCGCATCATCGGCACGGGCGGTGGCAAGTTGCGGTCGCTGGTCTCCTCAATCCGCACCACGTGCCCGACTTTGGTGCCTGCACCTTCGGCTGCGGCATCGGCACGAGCCCGCGCATCGGCGACGGCGAGCTTCACCGCCTCGCGCTCCGCCGCGGATCGGTCCTTCAGCTCGAATCGAATGCTGCTGACGTTCGTCGCGCCGGCGGTCACGGCGGCGTCCAGGAGTTTGCCCAAATCGTCGAGCTTGTCGACGCGGACTTCTATCGCGTTTGAGACGACGTAGCCCCGGGACGTGCGCTTCCCGTTCACCCAGTCCACGTCCTCTCGCAGGTTGAAGCTCAGGGTGCGCACCGCGTCCGCGGGAATTCCGGCCCTCTTCACCGCGTCCTGCACCTGCGTCATGGCTTGCGCGTTCAGTTTTTGCGCCTCGGCTGGCTTCTGGGCACGGCTCTCGGTCGTGAACGCGACAAATGCCTGATCGGGGGCGCGTTTGACGGTCGCGACGCCCGATGCGACGACCACCGGGGGCCCCGGGGGACCAGCCGGCTGCGTCTGAGCGCTTGCGGTCGCCGCGGTGATGAACAACAGCAGCGGGATGAACCGGTAGACCATGTCAGACTCCGTACACGAGGACTGGACAGTATATTTCGGGCTACGGGCTCCGGGCCACCGAGGCCGACGTAGGGCCGAACTTTAGGTCGGCCATCAAGCGCAAGTCCGCGGCCGACGTGAGACCTTGGTGACAATGAGCGAATCCACTGGCCCCCTGCGGGGCATCACCGTGCTCGACCTCACGCGGGTGTTGTCTGGCCCTTACTGCACGATGATGCTCGGCGACATGGGGGCCCGGGTGATCAAGATTCGAGCATCCTGCCAGCGGCGACGACACACGCACCTGGGGGCCCCCGTTCATCGCCGGCGAGAGCACGTACTTTCTCAGCGTCAACCGCAACAAGGAAAGCGTGACCCTCGACTTCAAGCAGGCTGCGGGCCGACGCGTGCTTGAAGCGCTCATCGCCAGCGCCGACGTCCTGGTCGAGAATTTTCGCCCTGGGACACTCGGGCGCCTGGCTCTCGACTATCCCTCGCTCGCCGAGCAATTCCCTCGTTTGATCTACGCGTCGCTCTCTGGATACGGGCACACTGGCCCCCGCTCGCGGGAGCCGGGCTACGACGCAGTCCTGCAGGGCGAAGGCGGGCTCATGAGCTTCACCGGGCCCACCAACGGTCCTCCCTACCGGCTCGGTGTGGCGGTCGCCGACATTGTCACGGGCATGTTCGCTGCCAACGGTATCGCCCTGGCCCTCTATTCGAGACAGACTACCGGTCACGGCCAGCTTGTCGATGTTGCCATGCTGGACTCCGTTGCCGCGCTGCTCACCTATCAGGCGGGCATCGTCTTCGCGACCGGCCAGCCACCGGGCCGCATGGGCAACCGGCACCCGTCGATCGCGCCTTACGACACCTACGAGGCCAAGGACGGCCAGGTCGTGCTGGCCATCGGCAACGACGAGCAGTGGCGGCGATTCTGTCGAGTGGCGGGGCTCGAGACGCACGCTGGCGATGTGAGGTTCAGCACGAACGAGAGTCGCGTGCGACACTGTGAAGAGCTGACCGCGATCGTGTCTGGCGCTCTTCGCACGCGAACGCGCGCGGAGTGGACCACGGCACTGGTCGGCGCCGGGGTCCCCTGCGGGTCGGTGCGCGCCGTCGACGAGGTGCTGACCGATCCCCAAATTGTGGCGCGCGAGATGGTGCAGCAGGCGGCACACTCGTCCGCGGGGCCAGTCTCGCTCCTGGGGCTGCCGGTCAAGCTGTCGGCGACACCTGGTCGAATCCGGAGCGCGCCGCCGACGCTGGGGCAACACACGATTGGCGTGTTGAAAGAGATTGGGTTGAGCAGAAAAGAGATCGAAGCGCTTCGGACGTCCGGAGCGATCTGATCCGTACCGCAGTAGGGCCCGACTTTAGTCGGGGCCATGGGTTGCCCGAGCTAAAGCTCGGGCCTACGTACGCACTTCGATATGGAAACCTCTGACGTTCGAAAACGGATCAAGGACACCATCGAACGCGCTCGTCGACAGGCCGTCGAGCGCCGCGCTCGAAACGCGGAAGCCTCGGCCGCGTACGAGCACTTCCTCACGACCGTCGTCACGCCCCTCTGCCAGCAAGTGGCCGGTGCATTGAAAGCGGAGAGCTATCCGTTCATCGTCAACACGCCGGCCGGTGCGGTGCGCCTGGCGAGTGAGCGGTGGCCCGAGGACTTCATCGAGATCCACCTCGATACCAGCGGCGCCCGCCCACAGGTCGTCGCGCGTGTGGAGCGAGTGAAGGGGCGGGAGACGATCGCCGAGGACCGACCGGTGAAGCCGGGCACGCTCATCGAACACCTCTCCGACAAGGATGTGCTCGATACGCTGTCCGAGGCGTTGCTGCTGTTCCTGGACAAGTAGCCGGAACCCCGCACTGTGCTCGTCGCTCGGTGCCTGAGAGTTCGTCGCTCGTTGCTCTGAGCTCGTTGCTCGTTAGGCGAGCCGTTCGATGACCGAGGTGTCGATGCCCTCGCGCTTCAGTTGCTTGAGGAGCCCAGCGCGACTGCTGGACTTGCGCCACGCTTCGCGGATGTCGATGACGCCGCTCTGGACGAAGGCCACGAGCGCGTCGGTCAGCGGCACCATCCCGTGCTTGCGGCCGCTGTCGAGCGCGAGAGGCAACTGCGCCAGCTGGCCTTCGGCGATGAGCGACGACACCGACGGCGTGCCGAGGAGCAGCTCGCGCGCCGCGATGCGCCCGCCAGAGGACTTTCGCAGCAGCACCTGTGCGACGACGCCTCGGAGCGTCTCGGCGATGGCTGCCTGGATCGAGGTGCGACGCTCCGGCAGCGCCTGCTCGATCAGCCGCGTCACGGCTTCCGGCGCACTGTGCGCGGGGATGCCAGCGATCACCAGATAACCCGAGGCGGCCGCTTCGATGGCCTCCGTCGCCACCTCCGGCGCCCGCAAATCCTCGACGACCAGCACGTCGGGGTTCTCTCGGAGGGCGCCGCGGATGGTCGCCAGCCATTCGTGCGCGCCGCCTCGCACCTCGCGCTGACTGACAATCCCCATGCGGTTGTCGTGGACGACTTTCACCCGCGACTCCACGGTGATCACGTGGTCGCTGCGGGTACGGCTGATCAGGTCAACGAACGCGGCGAGCAGCGTCGACTTGCCGCTGGCTCGCGGACCCGTGACCAGCACCAGGCCTTCCGGTTCGGCGCAGAGGCCCTGAATCTCACGCGACAGGCCCAGCTGCTCCGCCGAGATCGCCCGGGCCGGAATCATCCAGAAGATGCCGCCGGGCCCGCGATGATCGCTGAACGCCAGACACCTGACCCGCCCCACGTCCTTGATGTCGCAGATCCACTCGCGCTCGGTGATCAGCGCGCCGGCTTCGAGGCGATCGGGCAGCACTTCCAGTACCAGCGCTTCGACGTCCTGGGACCCCAGCAGCGTCTCGCTGTCGAGCGTGATGATTTCCCCATCAGCTCGAATCGACGGTCGCGCGTTGGAGAAGAGATACAGCGCTTCCGCGCCGCGCGCAGAGGCCGTCCGCAGCAGGCGCTCGAGGCCTCCGGTTCGCGGCGGCACGCTGCGTGCCGGCGGTTCGGGGCGAACGCCCGTTCTGGACAGTGGCAGGACCACGGCCGGTTCAGGCGCTAAGGGCTCGACGGCTGAGGGAATGTCCGCCGTCTTGCGCGTCGAACGTGGTGATGGCGGAGCGGCCTGTGGCGCGGCGGTGGGGTCTGCCTTTGTGCCCGGCGTTCCACGTCTCCGACGCAGCTCAATCCACACGTCGTCGCCGCCGCGTGCGGCCACCACCGTGAATCCCTCGCCGGATGCCGCTTTCGATGGCGGAAGTTCGCTTTCGACCGCGCCGTACTCCGCGAGCGCCTGCTCGGCGTCGGAAGGCAGGATTTCGGAGAGGAGGGCGAGCATGCCCTCCAGGGTCATCGGGGCGGACGTGACCTCACGCGGGCCACGTACTGACACGACGACGGGACGCTCGCCGACGTGCAGCACCAGGGACTCGCCGTCTTCGCGAATGATGGCGGCGAGGAGGGACTCTACGAGGTGCACACGCGACTCCGCGAAATATTTCGGACGAATGCGTAGCGAGCGATAGCTTCGGCGTTACGCATCTTCACGTGCTTGCGTTCTTCTTCGCGATGTGAATTGCCATGAGACCGCCCAGGACGCGCTGCCACCGCGCATCAGCGAAGCCTCCGGACCTCAGCAATTCGACGACCCGCGCCGCCCCCGGATAGCGCCGGATTGACTCCGGGATGTAGCGATAGGTATCGGCATCGCCATGCAGCAGGAGACCGAGTGTGCTGCCTACCGCAGTCAAGTAAGCGTGATACGCCAGTCGGACGGGAGCGCTGGCGGGCCGGTTGAAATCGAGGGACAGGAGCAGTCCGCCGTCTTTGAGCACGCGCCGGATCTCGCCGATGGACTGTTCGAGAATCGGCACGTTTCGCAGCCCGTAGCCGGTGGTGACCACGTCCACCGAACCCGGTGGAAACGGCAGCGCCATCATGTCGCCCACCACGAAACGGACGCGTGCGGCGCCTGACGGGTCATCCTTGGCTCTTGCCAGTTCGATCATGCGACGCGTGACGTCCAGGCCGGTCACACGTGCGCCGCGGCGTGCCGCCAGGAAGGCCAGATCGCCAGTGCCGCACGCGAGGTCGAGCACCACCTGTCCGTCCAGCGAACCGGCGAGTTCGATCAATCGCCGCTTCCAGCGCCGATCCTGGCCGTAGGACAGGAGCACCGTGATCAGATCGTAGCGATCGGCAATCGTGTCGAAGAGGCGCCGCACGTAGGGCGCCTTGCTCGCGGGAGTGCTGATCGCGTCGCGCAACGACACGTGAAAAGCCTAGTCCGAAACGTGGCGGCGGATGCGATCGTCACCGGACCGAACGCAGTGGCAGACCTAAATGTCTGCCCCCACATGTGGAAGGCAACATGAAAGAGGTATCGCGACAAGAAGAGGTGTAGGCAGGTCCGCCTTGCCGGAAGCACGGAGCCCGCAGTCCGAAGCCCGGAGCCCGGACCCTACTCGGACACCGCCAGCACACCCTTCATCATGAGCGCGTGCGGGCGGCAGCGGTATTCGTACTCTCCGGCCCTCTCGGGGGCGGTGAACTCGATGGACGCGACCTGGCCGGCGGTCAACGCTGACGTCGACGCCGAGACGGCATCGATCGCGAGATCGTGGATCATCCCAGGTGCGTTGTTGGTCACCGTAATCCGGAGTCGCTCCCCTGGACGTGCATGGATGACGGGATTGGGCGCGGAGCCGCCGTCGGTATAGAACGCCATGCTGCGGGCAACAAGCGAAATCTCGCGGACTCGACTCTTCGCCGTCGACCCCATCGCCGCCATCGCCACCGCGGCCGCAACGACAAACGCCATGCCCGTGGCGACCCAGATTTTCGGTTGCACAGTCGTCATCCCAGCAAAGTCCCCGTCACATACATCAGCGCGAAGCCGGCCGCGAGTCCGGCGATCACCGGTCCCGATCCCAGATATCGGAGGGTCGGCCGCTCTCCCGCCACCTGGCTCAAGATCTGCGCGGTCACCTGCGCGATGGCGCCTACGCCAAGGGCCAGGAAAATTACGGACCAGATCGGCGAGTACGCGAACCCGCCAAGCCAGGCGCCGGCAATCGTCGGCACGCCGCCCACGAGACCCAGCAGCACCAGCGTCTTCAACGACGGCCGCGTGCCGGCCGCCTGATCGCGGGCCAGCGGCGCAACGATCGCGAGACCCTCGGTCGTGTTGTGGAGCGTGAAGCCGACGATGAGAAGAGTGCCGAGCGCCGCTTCACCCAGGACGAATGCCGCGCCGATCGCAAGCCCTTCGCCAAAGTTGTGGAGGCCGATGCCAACGGCGACCAGCAGCGCCAGGGTCAGGCCGGCGGCGCCGGCCGCCTTTGCCTCCTGCCGCGAACGGCGCAGCCACTGACCGAAGGCCTCAATCCCGAGATAGGCCGCGCCGGCAGCGAACACCGCGAGGACGACACCCTGATAGGAACCGGGGACAAGCGCAGCTGCCTCGAGCGCTTCGTGCGCGGAATCGATCAGCAGGAAACCAAGGAGGCCGATCGTCAGCGCGAGGACGAAGTCCAGCCCTCGCGCGCCCAGGCGCCCGACGAGAGGAAACCACAAGAGGCCGATCGCCACTGGCAGCACCCCGACATAAAGGCCGATCAGCGCGAAGGTGCCCAGAGTCGCGATCGACGGCCTCGGCGTTTCGACCGCGACCGGAATCGTGTGATCGAATGTCACGCCGCTGGCCGTCACCAGGCGCAGGACGTGCGTTTCGCCGTGCACCCACGGATACGGGACGCGGAGCGTCGTCTTCCCCAGATGCCGCAGCGTCGTCCCACCCTCCGCCGCGAAGGCCCAGAACGCGTCGTCCACGACCACCTGCGCAATGGTGACGTCATCCGGCCCGTCATTGAGCACCGAGATGTCGATGCCCTCCGGACCGAGGGTCACGCGATCGAAGACGAGGCGTTCGACGGGCGGCAGGTTCGTGCCCCGCAGTGAGTCGGCGGGACCGCTGGCGAGAATCCACGCCAGCAGCGCGCCGAGAAGTGCAATCGGCACCGCCGCGAGCAGCCAGGTCCCCGCGGGGCTGAAGCCCCGCCGAGTCGATGGCCTCGCGTCTTCGTGGAGGCGGGGCTTCAGCCCCGCCGAGTCGACGCGATCAGCCTGCGCCACTCTCTCAGGTGTCACGACCGGCCTCCATCGCTCGGAACAACCCCATCCAGCCGAGTTCTGCAAACTCGCTTTGGTGGGCGTGGAACATGAAGTTTCCGGGATACCGGAACGTCGTCTCGAGAATCGCGCGTTCGCCCTGACACAACATCAGCGTGTCCGTGCGTTCAGACCGAGTTCGGGACGTGCCGGTGCGGAACACGTCGAAGAACATGCCGTGCAGGTGGAAGCTGTTGAGGAGATCGAACTCCGTAATGTTGATCAGATAGATGCGGACCGGTTTCCCGACCGTTACGGGAATCGGATTGTGCATGTAGTAGTGCGCCAGGGTGTTGACCGCGTAGACCTCATTCTCGTTATCGAAATTGGTGTCGAACGCGTTCATCACCATCACGAACTCGTCGCGCGGCGTCTCGTCGGCGTTCCTGGGATCGATGATGAACGGCCCGTACAGGCCCTTGTGGATGTGCCGCTTCAGCGGCACGGCGTGGCAGTGATAGAGGTGCAGACCGAATGGGTCTGCCACGAACTCGTATGTGAAGGTTCCGCCTGGCACAACCTGATGCTCGGCCTGCGATCCGTCCATCTCCGGCGTGTGCCAGCCGTGAAAGTGCATCGTGTGCGGATGGGAGCCCTGATTCACGAATCGCACGCGCACGAGATCGCCCTCCGTCGCGCGAATCGTGGGACCGGGTACCTGGCCGTTGTAGGTCCACGCCGCGAACTTCACCCCCGGAGCGACTTCGATCTCACGGTCCACCGCGAAGATCTCGTACTCGCGTAAGCGTGACCCGTCTGGCCGCAGCGTCTCGCGGTAGTAGCGGGAGCGTTCGGGCTCGGGCAGATGGGAGAAGTTGAACGACGTCAAATAGGCGCCGGGATCGAAGATTCGGGTGTCGGCTTCGCCCACGACGCCCAGCGCGTGCCCCGCGTGTCCGAGCACGTGAGTGTCGTGAGGAGTCGCCGATTGGCCCGACGCCCGTCGAAAGCCCACCGCGCCGAGTCCGACCGATACGCCGGCGGCCTGGAGCCAGGACCGCCTCGAAAGTGACCATCGCATAAATTTTGATCGGTCAAAATTATTACTGGACCGAATCCAAAAGTCAAGCTAGCATTATCCAAATTCGAGAAACCAGGGCAGATGTTTCCATCCAGCACCGTCGAGAACTACATCAAAGTCATTCACGCTCAACAAATTAGGTTGACCGACCCCGATGGGTTGGTGCCAATGGGCCACCTGGCGCTGGGAATGGGGGTCACCCCCGGCACCGCGACAACGATGGTCAAGGCGCTGGCCGATTCGGGCCTGGTCCACTACGCCCCCTACGCCGGTGTCCGGCTGACACGCGCCGGCGAGCGGCTGGCTGGGCTCGTCATCCGCCGCCACCGGCTAATCGAGCTGTTTCTCGTACAGGTGATGGGTCTCCGCTGGGACGAAGTGCACGACGAGGCCGAGCAACTCGAACATGTCGTGTCGGAGCGATTGATCGAGCGGATGGACGAGATGCTCGGGCACCCGGCGGTGGATCCGCATGGCGATCCAATCCCCGATGCGCACGGCACATTCCCGCAGCGCGAGCTGCACTCCCTTCTCACCTGCCCGCTGCATGTGCCGGTCACAGTCATGCGCGTCGCGGATCAGGACGCGTCGTTCCTCCGATTCGTCGAGAGCCATCACCTCAAGCCCGGACAGCAGCTTTCGGTTGATGCACGCGACGAGGTCGCCGACAGCGTCTCGGTTCGCGCAACGGGGGGAAAGTCGTTGACGATTGGAGCGCGCGCGGCGTCGAAGTTGCTGGTTGATGTGATTGGGATCGTTCTCTTGGTGCTCGGCCTCTCAGGATCGTCCAGCGCGCAGTCGGCTTCGTCCGCGGCGCCTGCGGCCGAATCCACAGATCCGAGCCGGCCATTCGAGATTGAAGACAACTCCTTCTTCGTGGAGGAAGCGTTCAATCAGGAAGCGGGCGTCGTCCAGACAATCTACGGCGGCGCATTTCTGCAGGACAGCGGGTGGGGCGTCGTCTTCACGCAGGAGTGGCCGGCGCCGAACATGCGCCACCAGTTGTCGTTCACGATTCCATTCTCAGGCGTCGGCGGCGAGGATGGCATTGGCGACATCGGGCTCAACTATCGGTATCAGCTGCTGGAAGAGGGGCCCGGACGACCGGCGATGGCACCGCGCCTCTCGCTGCTCGTGCCGAGCGGCGACCAGTCTCGCGGCCTGGGCGTGAGCGGCTGGGGCGTGCAGTTCAATCTGCCGGTCAGCAAACAGGTCCGCGACTTCTACTTTCACGGCAACGCTGGCTTCTCGTGGCGGCCGAGTGCCGATTCAGATGTCTTCCCCTCGGCGTCGCCCGTGGCGGCACCCGACGTGACGCTCTTCACGCCGTTCGTCGCTGGCAGCACGATTTACCGGCTGCGCCCGATGGTGAACCTGATGCTGGAATCGCTGCTCACCTGGCAGGACGACGTGGTCGCCCCCGGCAGAAGCGAGCGGTCGTTCGGCAGTCTCCTGTCTCCGGGGGTGCGCGGCGGGTGGAACATTGGTGAGAAGCAGGTGATTATCGGCGCCGCACTGCCCATCACCTGGGCGAACGACACGAGTGACGTCGGTTTCTTCACCTATTTCTCGTTCGAAGGTCCGTTCTGGAAGCCTAAATAGCGGCCAACCGCTCGACGAGCGGACTGATTTCGGCAGGGCGATCGACTTGGTACGCGGCCGCCCGCCGCTCCTCTTCAGGCACTTGCGCGACGCCGAATCCGTAGCGAGCCAGGCACACGGGCACGCCAGCGGCACCTGCGGTCCGCAGGTCCGCGACGGAATCTCCGACCATCAGTGCGCGGCTGGGTACAAGTCCGGCGCGGCCAACGATCGAGAGCAGTCCGACCGGATCCGGCTTGCGGGCGACGGCGGTATCGCCGCCGATGACGTCCGCGAAAAAGCGCTCGAGATCGAGGGCCGTCAACAATTGCTTCGTGGCGTATTCGGGCTTATTCGTCAGAACCGCAAGCCGCGCGATCGGGGAGATGCGTTCCAGCATCTCGACAACCCCGTCGTACGGCCGCGTCGTGGCGACCAGCCGATGGTTGTACTCCTCGAGAAATCGCTTCAGCGCGTCGTCCAGCGGCACGTCGAGATCGCACGCCGAGAGCAAGCGGCGCACGAGCTCGCGCGCGCCGTCGCCAACCATGCCGACGATGCGCGCCTGCGGCAGCGGTGGCAGGCCGTAGCTGGCAACGAGCGCGTTGCCAGCATCCGCGAGGTCGCGCGCTGAATCGACCAGCGTGCCGTCGAGATCGAAAACGACGAGGAATCGGGCAGGCTCACTCACCAGTGAAGCTGGCGAACGATGAGGGCGTCTCCCACACCGTGACCCGAACCACGTGGAATCCCTGCGCGCGCGTGTAATCGAAGATGATCTTCGCGATGTGCTCGACGGTCGGGTTCGAGTCGACGATGTAGACGGGCTCGCCGAGCTCCTTGAGCGGCTTCACCAGCGGATCGTCGCCGCGGAGGATCATCTGGTGATCGAGGCTCGTGTCGATCCACCCCTTGACGACGCGCTTGATGTCGCTGAAATCACAGACCATGTTGCGCGGATCGAGCGAGTCGGTCCGCACCTCGATCTCGGCGATCGCGTTATGTCCGTGCGGATGCTTGCAGATCCCGTCGTAGTCGAGCAGCCGGTGCCCATAGCAGAATTCGATCTTCTTGGTGACGGAGTACATTGCTGACATTCTATCGAAGGACGAGGGACGCTTTGATGCGCGACGCCACAGCAGTGCTCTTCTCAGCCGGACTCGACAGCGCCGTGCTCGTTGCCGACGAGGCGACGCGGGCCACTGTACTTCCGCTCTACGTGACCGTTGGCCTCGCCTGGGAAGAGGCGGAGCTGGCGGTCGCGTCGCGCTTTCTCCAAACGTTCGCATCGAACGATCGCGTGCGGCCGCTGACCGTTCTCCGGTTCCCAATGACCGATGTGTACCCACCCACCCACTGGGCGATCCGAGGGACGCCGCCCGCCTACGATACGCCGGACGAGGACGTCTATCTGATCGGACGCAACGTCGTGCTGCTCGCAAAGTCGGGCACCTGGTGCGCGCAGCAACGGATCCGCCGGATCGTACTTGGACCGCTGGCCGGCAACCCGTTTCCAGACGCGACCCCGACGTTCTTCGCGAAGATGTCGGAGGCGCTCAGCGCCGGTCTCGCGCATCCGCTCGACGTCGTCACACCGTTCCGCGAGCTCCACAAAGAGGATGTGATTGCGCGAGGCGTGGCGCTGGGGGTGCCGTTCGAGTTGACGCTGTCCTGTATGAATCCGGTGCCCGCGCGAGGCGACGACTCTGGAGTGCCCTATCTGCACTGCGGCGCGTGCAGCAAGTGTCGTGAGCGGCGGGACGCGTTTCACGAGGCCGGCCTCGTGGATCCGGCCTCGTACGCGAGCGACGACCCCAGAGCAACGAACAACGACCTTTGACCGCCGCGCGACGAACAGTTCCGAGTTCGTGGCTCTCAGCGCTTGGACAGCGTAATCCCGCCATCGCCGGTGCGAAGGCGAAGAGTCCGCCCGCCGCTGCCGATCGCGCCGCGCAGATCGTTGCGATCCTCACTGGTTGTACGCAGGCCGAAGTCATTCGCGTCGATGCCACCGTCACCGGTATGCGCATCGACTTGAGCGTTGAAATCGGCCGGCAGCGTGACATGAATGCCGCCATCACCGGTCGTCAACTCCCAGTCACTTGAGGGAGAGGTGCTGTTCGACATGACGTCGACGCTCACGGAGCCGTCCCCCGTGTGCGCGACGAGCCCCTGCGGCTGCCCTTTGATCGAGACCGATCCGTCTCCGGTATTGACCTTCAGGTTGCCGCTGACGTTGTCGACCGAGACCGACCCGTCGCCAGTATCGAGCGCCACGTCCCCCGTAATGTCGTTCGTGGCGATGCTGCCATCGCCCGAGCGCGCTTCGACGCGGCCAGTGAGTCCTGATACGGAAATCGACCCATCGCCGCTGGTGGCGTTGAGATCCGTCGTCTTGGGCACGTTCACTACGAAACGGACCGAGCGGCCGTGGTGAAAGCCGACCTGAACGCCAGAGTCCCGGCCTTCGGGTTTCACGGCGTGGACGACAATGCGGTTGCCGTTCTGCTCGGCGGTCACCTTGAGCGCTTCGGCGTCGGCCTGCGAGTCGGCCCGCCGTTCAATTGTGACGGCCACTTCGGGTTTGTCCCAGGACGTCACCTCGATGGAACCGTCGAAGGTCTTCAGCTCGACGTCGGCCTTGCCGGTCACCGCGAACGTCTTGTGCTCTTTGTTGACGTACTGTTCGGCGTTGAGGTTGATCGAGCAGGCGGTGCTGCCGGCAACGGCGAGCGCCAGGAGGGCGGCGCCGGAGCGGATAGTGCGCATGGCGGGTCCTTTCGTTGCCTTCACAATCTGCTTACTACGGATTCGGCCGGCAGAGGGTTCAGCCGGCGCGGATCAGGGGACGATCTCGACAGGCCCGAAGGGCGCCCAGGCATCATACGCTGCGGCACTGCCGGTCGCACGCACCCACACCTGAAAGCTGTGGGTCCCGACGTCGGCGTTCGTCGGCGTCCAGACCAGGTGGTTCGATGAGCTCCGCGACTGCGCCAGATGCCACTGGCCGGCAGTAAAACGCCAGAACTCGTACTGCAATGGCGCCGCGCCGCCGGTTGCGGTGACGGTCCAGACGATGGGCGTCAACGAGGGCAACGGGAACGTCTGGTTCACGGCAACCTGGCGCACGGCTGCCTGACAAGTCGCCACGTCGAAGCCACCAGTGGATCCGAACGCTTCTCGCGCCGCTGTCGACCCTGCGCTCCGCACCCACGCCTCGACGGCATGCGTTCCCTCGGTGAGCACCCACGTGAACGTTTGGTCCGGGCCGTAGTCCCTCAGCATCGTCCAGCTGCCGGCGCTGAGGCCCCAGAACTGGTAGTCGAGCGGTGGCGTGCCACCGCTCGCGATTGCCGTGAACTGAGCGGGCGTGCCTGGTGCAGTGGGAAACGCCGGCAACACGGATACGCTGTGGGCCGCAACCGGCGCCGCGAGAATGGTGAACGTGCCGCTCGACGACCACGCCTCGTACGTCGCTGCTGATCCTGCCGATCGCACCCAGAACTGCAGCTGGTAACTTCCCGGCTCGATTGGACGCCACGTCCAGGTGTTGGCTGCGCTCCACGCCTGCTCGATGCTCCACATGCCGGTGCGCTGACTGAACAGCCAGAATTGATACTGAAGCGGCTGTCGGCCGCCGGTCGTCTTCGCGGTCCATTGCAGAACCTGGCCTGCCGGCACCGGCAGCGCGGGCGATACCGTGAGCGTTGGCTTCGCTGGCACCGCGGGTACGACGGCGAAGTTGCCCGTCCCGCGGAACGCGTCGTAGTCGGCCGTCGATCCCGTCGATCGCCCCCAGACCTGCACCGCGTACTGTCCAGCCGCAGCAGGCGTCCACGTCCACGACGCGCTCGCGGCGTAGTCACGCACGATCGTCCACGTGCCGGCCGCGACTGAGTACAGCCAGTAGCGGAACTCCGGGGCTCCAGCGCCACCTGCAGCGGCGGCGGTCCACGTGATCGGCGCGTCAGCGGCAAACGGCTGCTGCTGGTTGGCCGACAGCGACGTGAGCGTCATCCGGGCCGGGAGCACTGCGAATGTACCGCTGGATCGGTACGAGTCGAATGCGTTGGTCGAGCCGACATTGCGCACCCAGACCTGCAGCATGTAGTTGCCCGTCTGGAGTGGCGTGAACGTGAACGTGTTCGACGATGAGTAACTCGTCGACGTCCATTGGCCCGACAGGGACGAGTACAGCCAGAACCGGTATTCGACGGGCGCGACCGCACCCTGCAGAGTGGCTTTCCAGCTCACGGGTACGCCCACGCGATATGGCATCGGCGTCGTTGACGTGAAGCTCGCGACGGGCGGCACGTAGGTGATCCGGGCGACGTGTCCCGAGCCGCGCGACAGGTAGTACAGCGATCCGTCGGCGGCAAGATCGAGATCGACCGGAGCGAGCACCCCGCTGGCAAGCGTCGAGATGGCGCCGGTCGACGCATCGCGCACATTGATCCAGTTGCCGCAGTAGTCGCCGAAAAAGTAGTCGCCGATGTAGCCGTTTGGGAACTGCTGGACCTGCGGGTTGTAGAAGGCGCCCCCGGTAATCGCGCAGCCAAGCTTGGGACCCGAGCCGTGCCCGTACCAGTAGAGCGGCCCCGTCTGACCGGACGTCGACGTCGGCCCTTCTGAAAGAGGCCAGCCATAGTTGGCGCCGCCGGCGCCCTCATCGATCTCCTCGAACGTGTTCTGACCGACGTCGTTGATGTACATCAGCCCGGTGCCGGGCTGGAATGTGAACGTGAACGGGTTGCGGAGGCCGAGGGCCCAGATGGCGCGGTTTACGCCGGACGCGATCGAGAAGAACGGATTGTCGGCGGGGATCGAGCCATCGTCTGCAATGCGCAGGATCTTGCCGAGGAGGTTCGACAGCGTTTGAGCGTTCGATACATTCGCGTTATCGCCGACCGCGACATAGAGATATCCGTCGGGGCCGAAGTTCAGCGCGCCACCGTTGTGATTGGTGGCCCCCGAGAGCGCGTTCAGCTCGAGCAGCACGACTTCGGACCCCGCCAGGGCGACGTCGCCGTTTGCCGTGAAGCGGCTGACGCGATTGCGCCGCGGCGTCGTGTTCGTCGTGTAGTACATGTAGACGTGATGATTGACCGCGAACATCGGATCGAGCGCAACGCCAAGGAGCCCGCGCTCGCCCGATGGGTCGACGGACACGGTCACGAACGGCGCTGAGAGCAGCTGTCCGTTCTTGACGACGCGGAGCGCACCGGTCTGCTGACAGATGAACAGCCGGCCGTCGGGCGCGATGGCCATGGCCGTCGGCTGGCTCAGATTTCCAGCGATGACCGCGCTTTTGAAACCGGCGCGTACCGATACCGCGCCTTCGACGCCGGTCGTCAGCAGCGCGAGCGCCAGCGCGAGCACCAGCGGCCGCACGGCGAACCTCACGTTCATGCGGGATCGGCGTGGGCGGGTTGGCAGCGGACGCCGGCGACGTACGTCTCCACGACCCGTAAGTCGTGGTCGAGCACGGCGATATCGGCACGCTGGCCGGCCACGAGCCGGCCTCGGTCCGTCAGTCCCAACTGGCGCGCGGGGGTGGTCGCGCAGACATACGCCGCATCGACCTCGGACAGCCCGAAGAGCGTCATCGCCCGCTTGAAGGCCTGATCCATGGTCAGCGTGCTCCCGGCGAGGGTGCCATCGTCCAGGAACGCTGCCTTCTCGCCGGCCCGAATCGTATGGCTGCCGAGCGGTACGATGCTGCCGACGGGAAGACCAGCCGCGGCCACGCCGTCGGTAATTGCCATGGTGCGGTCGCGACCGAGCATGCGAATCGCCGTGCGCGCGACCACTGGATGGACGTGGTAGCCATCGCACACGATTTCGGCGCGGACCTCGTGGCGCTCGAAGATCGCGCCGATCAGGCCAGGCGCGCGGTGCGAAAGCGGCGGCATCCGGTTGAAGAGATGCGTCGCATGCCGGCCGCCGGCGTCGATGCCGGCGAGCCCCTCTTCGAACGTCGCGCCGGAATGGCCAAGCGACACGATGTGGCCGGCCGCGGTCAGCTCGCGGATCAGGGCGAGCGTGCCTTCCAGCTCCGGCGCGATCGTGAGGATCCCCACTTCCGATCTCCCACGCGCGATCTCGTCGAGAATTTCCTGGCCTGAGAACGAGACGTCCCCAGGAACGCCCGGGAGGACATCGCGATTCGGCAGCCGAATGCAGTCCAGAGGCTGCGCGCCACGAAAGTCCGGGTTGATGAAATTGCTTTCGAGATGCGCCGGGTACACAGCGGCATGCCCGGGGAGGTTGTCGATCCTGGCCTTCCGGATTCCGTCGAGCAGGCGTCTGAGTGCGAGCGGCGGACAGCCGACGGTCGTCGGGCAAAAGCCGGTGACGCCGTAGCGGGGGAATCGCGCCGCGAGCTTCGCGACGGCATCGGCCGTCGCGAGCGTGTCGATGCCTTCGACGCCGTGGACGTGGACATCGATGAAACCGGGGACCAGCAGATGCCCGCGCACGTCGTGCCAATCACCGCCGGTGCGATCGATGGCGCCGGCCCGCACGTCCGCGATCACGCCATCGTCCAGGACGAGCGAGCCCGGGTCGAGGATCGAATCCTCCAGCGCAATCCGTCCGCCCGACAGGATCGTGCTCATCGCTCGGACGCTTCCATCCACGCGGGATCGGCGACGAGCTTACGGCCGACGAGCGGCAAGGCGGGATGACCGGCGCTGAAGATCTGCAGATCGATTTCCACGAGCGTGCGCGCGAGCAGCCGCTCGTTCGGCGCCCAGACGACGATGACGCCGCCGGTTGCGTCGGGCGGATAGCGGCGGTCGTCGAGGTAGTCGCGATCGAGCGTCACGAGCGTGCGTGACAGCTGGCGCGCGAGCTCGTAGTGACGCCGATCGTGCGCGCGGCGCAGATCGTCGTGTTCCACCACGAACAGCACGTCCCATCCGAGATCGTGGCGCATGAAGTTGACGACACCGGCGGGCACGTTGGCGTCGGCATAGATGCGAGGCGCATCGGGAAGATGCGCGTGAGCGGCGAGCTCGGTGGAGAGGGTTCCCACATCCGGCTCCTCAGAAATCGGGGTCGGGATAGATTTCACGTTTTGCCAACGTGACGACTCCACAAGATCGCAGAAAGTAGAATTTATCCCGACCCCATTCTTCAGCGATCGCGGTCGACGTCGGAGATCGTGTGGACGGCGTCCGGCGCGGGCCGCGACTTGATCGCGTCCACCGCGTCACGCTTCAAGGTGGCAACGAGCGCGTCTCGCCGGTGCACGAGCGCCTTCCGCGTCCGCCGATTGTTCGCCGAGCCGACAGCGTACTCGCAGAACAGCGGGAAGGCGATCGTCGAATCAGCGTAGGCCACCACCGTGTCGGGTAGCACGCCAGGATTCACTTTCCCCCAGCTCACGGCTTCGGCGGGCGTGGCGCCGGAGAGGCCGCCCCACACGACCTGATCGGTCGTGATCTGGATGAAGAAGTCGTTGCCGCCCTTCGGGATGCTGTAGACCTCCCACAGCGTCGGCTGCGCCTGCAGGTAGAAGTTCTTCGGCGAGCCGCCGCCGAGGATCACACAGCCGTTCTTGGTGCCCGCGAGCACGATCGCGCAGACCTCGTTCACGTCGCGATTCGGGTCGATCATCAGCGTGCTGCCGTTGATCAACTCGTGATAGGCGACGTTCATGCCGATCGAGCTGTCTCCGGGAGACGACGTGTAGATCGGGACGCCATAGCGCGCCGCCGCCGCGACGACCGAGTAGTCCTCGGATCCGGGCTGGCGCGCGAGCAGATCTTCCCCGAGCTTCAGGTGCAGCTCCGATGTGGCGATCGGGCCGTTGAGGCCCGAGCGCGCGAGGAAGTCGCGCACGTACGCGTCGGTCTCGAGCAGCACCGTCGCCGGAAAGAGCACGTCGTAGATGCGGATGACGCCTTCGTTGTAAAGGTCGCGATCGTCGAGAAAGGGGGATCCGCGGCGCAGGGTGAAGTTCAGGGCGTAATGGAGATCGTGATACAGGTTCGCGCCGGTGCTGATCAGGAAGTCGATCAGGCCGCGCTCCATCAGCTCGATGATGCAGCCGCCGAGGCCGGCCGGCGTCAAAGCGCCGGCGATCGTCAGGCCGATCGTCGTGTCGTTCTCGGGCGCCAGCATCTTCTCGGTGTAGATGTGGCACGCCTCGGAAAGCCGCGCGGCGTTGAATGCCTGAAACCCGTCGTCGATGAGTGCGCGAATGTCGGCGCTGCCGCGCGGGCGGTAATACTTGATGGGCTTACCAGAGAGGATTTGCCGCTTGCCCCCCTCGGGCGCGCCCGGCGAGCGATGAGGCACAGGGCGAGGATATCAGAAGTGCTAAGTGCCAAGTGCCAAGTGCCAAGTGCCAAGTGCCAAGTGCTAAGTGCCAAGTGCTAAGTGCTAAGCACTGCAAGTGTCAGTTCTTGACAGTGGCCAGTTTGTGGCGACAGTGTAACGGCCAATGGAACCGATCTCGTTGGCACTGCTTGGCCTGGCGGTGGTGGTCGTCCTCGTCGGCGTGCATCTCTATCGCAAGTCGCGTCAGCTGCCTGGCGAGCACGTGTTCGTTGCGAGCCGATGGAGCGCAGGCAATCGGCTCTTCCCGACGCAGGTGGCAGTCACGCCGACGTCGGTGATCCACTACACGCCGCACTGGGTCGGGCGGCACGAGCACTCGATCAACATCGCACACGTTGCCTCGGTACGGATCGACACGAGGCTGCTTTTCGCGGACGTCTTCATCGAGACCACCGGCGGCCAGAGCGCGATCCAGTGCCGCGGGCACCACAAGGGCGATGCGCTCGAGATCAAGCGCCTGATCGAGCAGTACCAGACCGACTACTATCGCTCGAACCGGCCGACGGGATCCGCCCCCGACGCGCCCCGCTAGCCAGGCCGTTGGGCCTGTCCCCAACCGTCTGTTTCGCAACCACCACAAGGGGTGGGCACGGGAGAGTCGAATGCGCAAGGCGTTGTGGTAGCCCGCGTAATTGCGCCGCATCAAACTCGGCGGGCTGTCGCAAAATGGCACAGCTGCCGATAGCACAGCCGTGAACGACGCGATCACGGCCCCGGCGGTGGACGTCGACAGCCGGTTTCGCACGCTCGTCCAGTCCCCGCTCCGCGCCGGACTCCTGCGCTTCCTCGCCGCCCGGCCGGCGGACAGCTTCGACGTCGAAGCCCTGATGGCCGCCTTCGGCCGTCTGCGCCTCGACATCCAGAACTGCGTCCTCGAGCTCGTCGACTTCGGCGTGGCGCGAACGATCAACAGCGAGCCGGCACGTTACACCTTCGCGCGCCCCAGTCACCCGGACGCCCTTCGGCTCGTCGAGACCTTCCTCGAGCGCCGTGCAGCGATCTCCACGGAAGATCAGTCGCCGTCGGTCCAACGCTTCCGCGAGATGATCGGCCGCGACGAGAAGATGCTCGTCGTCTTCGAATGGATTCGGACGGCGGCGAAATCCGACATCTCGGTCCTGATCCTTGGACCCACCGGCTCCGGCAAGGAGCTCGTGGCCCGGATGATTCACGATTTGTCCCGGCGCAGCGCGGCTCGCTTCCAGGCCGTCAACTGCGCGGCGCTGCCAGACACGCTGTTCGAGTCGGAAATCTTCGGCTACGAAAAAGGCGCGTTCACGGGGGCCCACGACCGCAAGCCCGGACGGCTCGAGATGGCGAACGAGGGTACGCTGTTCCTGGACGAGATCGGCGATCTCTCGATCGTCGCGCAGGCCAAGCTATTGCGCGTCCTCGAAGAGCGTCGTTTCGAACGCCTCGGCGGCAACCGGTCGATCGCCGTCGACTTCCGGCTGATCTCGGCGACCAATCGACCGCTCGATCTGTTCGTGCGTGACGGTCGCTTCCGCGAGGATCTGTTCTATCGCGTCAACGCCTTCGCGATTCGACTGCCCTCGCTGCGCGAGCGGCCGGTCGACATCCCGGTGCTCGCTCAACGCTTCCTGGCCCGTTACTGCGCCTCGAGCGGCTTGTCGCTCGACGCGAAGGCGTTCGGGCGCGACGCCATCGATCGTCTGATCTCTTATCCGTGGCCTGGCAATATCCGAGAGCTCGAAAGCACCGTCTCACGAGCCGCGCTGTCGGCCCCGGGACGATTGATCCGCGCCGACGACATCGAATTCCTCAATGCGAGTGCGACGCTGGTCCCCACCGAGCCGACGCGCCTTCCGACGCTCCGCGACGCCGAGCGCACGCACATCCAGCGCGCACTCGAGACGGTCCGCTGGAACAAGAAGGAAGCTGCCCAGCTGCTCGATATCAGCCGCGGAACGCTGTACCGCAAGATCGAGGAATACGGTCTGGTCCCGGCGACTGACCCAAAGTAGGACACGGCTTCCCGCCTGAATCCCCTTGCATCTATATCGAAAGGCCGACGATTGGGCCGGGATGTGCCTGATCGAGACACGGCACATCTACCGTAAGTTGAAGAAATTGCGACGCTCGCGCCAGGGATCACAATTCCGTGTGCCACATTTAGACAGGGCCGCGATCGGCCTGCTGCCAATTCGCGTCAAAACCGTCGCTCACGATCCCCCCTCAACTCTCGTCGCTACAACTAGTTAACCACGTCTCTCGGCCACCCATCTGGCGTGGCAGTCGCCTTGCTACGAGTGCGAGTCACGAGCATGGGCCTCCGATCTGAATTGGTAGGAGCGGGTTTTCTTGCGGTCGGAGCGACCGACGCAGGCCGGGCCCCGCGCGCACGCATCGTATGAGCCTTGCCCTTTCGGGAAACGTCGTCGATTCGTCAGCGAATCGGTCACGCCGCGCACCGGCGTCATTCGCCGACCAGTCCGTCACCGCCCGAATCTTCATCGCAGCGACGATCATGCTGGGCATCGCCGCGATCATGCTGCAGGCGCCCGGTCCCGGCTACGCTCACCCGTTCGTTTTCCTGTCCCTGCTGACCGCGTCGCTGATTGCCTCGCTCTTCCGAGTCGATCTGCCGCTCGCGCATAGCGGCGCGACCCTGTCCTCGTCGTTCGCGTTCGAATTCGCGGCACTGCTCCTCATCGGCCCGCACGCCACGATGGTGATCGCCGCGGCCAGTGCGTGGGTGCAGTGCACGGTGGGCCGTCGTGAGCGGAACCCTCTACACCGCACGGCGTTCAGCATGGCGGCTCTGGCGGTGACCTCACTCGTGGCAGGTCTCGTTTATCGCGAAGTGGGTGGAACGCTGGCGTCGATGGCACCAGGGCTCGACGGCCTCGAAAAGGCGATCGCCGCGTCGGCGACCACGTACTTCCTGACCAACACGCTGCTTGTCACAACCGCGGTCGGCCTCGAGACCGATCAGCCCCTTCGCAAGATCTGGAACGATTACATCGTCTGGAGCGCGCTCGGCTATTTCGTCGGTGCCGGCGTTGCCGCCCTCGGTGTCTTCCTCGTGCCTGGCGTCGGCATCTGGCTGGCACCGCTGCTGCTGGTGCCGCTGTATTTGACGTTCAGCACCTATCGTCTTTACTTCGAGCGGTTGAACATCGATCAGGAGCGGATGCGCGAGCTGTCGAATCTGCACCTCGCGACGATCGAAGCGCTGGCGCTGGCGATCGACGCCAAGGATCAGACCGCCACCACACACATCCGTCGCGTGCAGATCTATGCCTCGGGAATTGCCGAGGCCATGGGGATGCCCGCAAGCGACATCGAAGGGCTCAAGACGGCGGCACTCCTCCACGACATCGGGAAGCTCGCCGTTCCCGAGCACATTCTGTCGAAGTCTGGACCGCTCACGCATGAGGAATTCCAGCGGATGAAGATCCATCCGCAGGTCGGCGCCGAGATTCTCGCAAACGTGCCCTTTCCCTATCCGGTCGTGCCGCTCGTCCGCTGCCACCACGAACGGTTCGATGGCAAAGGCTATCCGGAAGGGCTGAGCGGCGAGCAGATTCCGCTTGGTGCCCGAATCCTTGCCGCGGTCGATTTCTTCGACGCGCTGACCTCCGAGCGTCCGCTGGAGGAGGCTTTGACGCCAGAAGGGGCGCTCGAGGCGCTGCAACAGGAAGCCGGTGGCGCGCTCGATCCCACGGTCGTCGAGGTACTCGTGCGGATCCAGCCCGACCTCGAGGCGGCGGCATCGCGGGCGGAGCCGACGCACCGGTTCTCGTTCGCGACGTCCGACCGTCGCCTCGTGCTGCCGACCGGCCAGAAAAATGACGCGCCGCGCAAGAGCGTGTTCGAGGACATCGCGCTCGCCCACCGCGAGATCTACGCGCTTTACGAAATCGCGCAATCGATGGGCACGAGCCTTGGCGTCGCGGATACGATGGCGCTGATCGCCTCGAAGTTGAGCAACCTGATTCCATTCAGCAGTTGCGCGCTCTATTTACAGGAGGAATCCGGCGATCTCCTGCGATGCCGTTTTGCGACCGGCATCGATGCCGAGCTGCTGCAGCCGCTCGCCATCATGAGCGGCGAAGGACTCGTGGGATGGGTGGGCCGGAATCAGCGCGCCCTGGTCAACGCCAGGCCGAGCGCGGATCTCGAGGCTGGCGGACAGCCGGCGACCACTTCCCTGCAGTCAGCGCTGGTGTGCCCGCTGATCCTCAACGAACAATTGATCGGGACGCTCGCGCTCTATCACACGGAGCCGGGCTGCTACACGGACGACCACCGCCGGCTGCTGGAGCGCGTCGCGGAACAGGCGGCGGCCGTCGTGAACAACTCGATCCTGTTCGAGCAGACGAAGCGCGACTCGCTGACCGACCCGCTCACAGGCCTCCCGAACACACGGTTCATGTTCGTGCACTTGACACGCGAGCTTGCTCGCGCCGAGCGCCTCGACACCGAAGTGTCACTCCTCGTCATGGATCTCGACGGCTTCAAGGAAATCAACGACAGCCACGGCCACCACATCGGCGACAACGCGCTGCGCGAAGTCGCGCACGTGCTGCGCAACGGCATCCGCCCCTACGACATCTGCGTGCGCTACGCGGGCGATGAATTCGTCGTCGTCCTCTCGGGCTGCGGCGCCGCCGAGGCCGAGCAGAAGCAGCGCGAGCTGCAGAAAGCGATCGAGCAGATTCCTTTCGAAGTCCGACCTGGCAAGACGGTCCAGCTCGGAAGCTCGTTCGGCTTTGCGGTGTTCCCGCGCGACGGCCTGGCGTACGAGACTCTGCTCTCGACCGCCGATCGACGGATGTATCAGGACAAGGCGATGCGCAAGGGCCGCGCCGCCGCGAAGGCCGAATCCCCACCCATCGACAACGCCGCGCCGACAACCCCTCGCGCCTCCGTGTTTGCTAAAATTCCGTAACAGCCCGCCGTCGATCGTACGCATTGAGATCGTCCGAGCTCCGGTCACGACCGCACGGGCCTGCCCGTGCCCTCGCGCCCCACGCATGCTGCAGACCGCCCTCATCGATCGGACGTCGCCCGCTACTCCGCGCTCCGTGCTGGTGCGGCTGACGCTCGACGGCGCCTTCAATTTTCTCGCCGGGCAAGCAGCACTCGTCGGCGCGCACGCTCAACCGATTCGACGCCCGTACTCAGTCGCCGTCGGTCCCGCGGAGGCGGCACGGGATCGATCGCTCGAATTCCTCATCGGCCTCGGGCCCGACGGGACCCCGGGGACTCACCTTCCCGATCTCTCGCCGGGCACCGGCGTCGACATCGAAGGGCCGCTCGGATCGTTCGTATTTCCGGAGTCGCCCGAAGAGGCGCACTTCCTGTTCGTTGCGGGAGGCACTGGCGTCGCGCCGCTTCGCGCCATGTGGCATCAGGCCCTCGCTGGCGATCCGAGCTGGCGAATCGGCGTGGTGTACAGCGCACGCACGCCAGACGAGTTCGCGTTCGACGACGAGCTCAGCGCGCTGTCTGCGGCGGGCCGATTGACGTATGTCCGAACTGTCACGCGGCATGCTGGTGGCCCGTGGGACGGTGGATCGGGCCGGATCGATCGCACGCGCCTCGAGGCAGCGATCGTGAGCCGTCAGACGCTCTGCTTCGTCTGTGGTCCCGAAGCGCTGGTGCACGACGTTCCCGGGCTGCTACGCGAGATTGGCATCTCGCCGGAACGGATTCGCATTGAGGAGTGGGCGGTCAGAGCCCCATGATGTGGTAGCCCGCGTCGACGATCAGCACTTCTCCCGTAATTGCGCGGCCACCCGGCCCGAGAAGGAACCGTGCGGTATCGGCGACCTCGCTCGTGTCGATATTGCGCTTCATCGGCGAGCGTTCGCGATAGACCTGCAGGATGCCGGAGAAGCCGCCGATCCCTGATGCGGCGAGTGTCTTGATCGGGCCGGCCGAGATCGCATTCACGCGGATGTTCTTCGCGCCGAGATCGGCGGCAAGATAGCGGACGCACGCCTCGAGCGCCGCTTTCGCGACGCCCATCACGTTGTAGTTCGGAAACACGCGATCGCTGCCGAGATACGTCAGCGTCAGGAGGCTGCCACCGCCGCGCTTCTCGAGCAGTGGCACAGTCGCGCGCGCGACAGCAATCAGCGAGTAGGCGCTGATATCGAGAGCGGTGCGGAAGCCGTCGCGTGACGTGTCGACGAACGCGCGCGTCAGCTCGTCGCGGGGCGCGAACGCCGCGCCATGCACCACGAAGTCGAGCCCGCCGAATGTTGCATCACAGCGGCGCGCCACTTCCTGGATCTGGTCGTCGCTGCTTACGTCGAGGGGCAGTACCAAGGGGTCGGCCAAATCCGCCGCCAGCTCCCGGACGTTCTCTTCCAGCCGTTCGCCCTGATAGGTTACCGCGAGCCGCGCACCGGCATCGGAGACGGCCTTGGCAATGGCCCAGGCGATCGACCGCTTGTTGGCGACGCCGATGATCAGGCCGTGGGCACCGGAAAGCTCGGACATGCACGTTGGAGGTGACACGAACCCAGGCTGAAGACGAACGGCGTCCCGTTACCGGGGCGACTTCTTGCCGCCGCGGCCGTGGCCGCCGGGCCGAGGTCCGCGTCCGCTGCCGTGAGGCGACGGACCCGGCCGACCGCCGCCGGGCCGATTTTGGGATCCGTGACCGTGGCGTTTGCCGCCGGGAGCGCGATTACCGGACGCATCGCGGTTGCCGTTGGCATGCTGCCCGCCTTGCCCACCACCGGGGCGATGCCCGCGAAATCCGTTCTTGCCGAACTTGCCGGGCCGCGGGCCAATGGGACCGCGGATCGTGAACTCGGGCTCCCGGCGCTGGGGAGGGTCGTCCGTCAGCCGCGGCAGTGTCGCCCTGATCAGCGGCCGGTGCACCGGCCCCTCGGCATCGTCCGCCACTACCACCGCCGGCGCTGCCGCAACCGGCTCTTCTGCGATCACTTCGGGTTCAGGCTCCGCTATCAAGGCTGTATCGTCCGAGCCGTCGGGCGGCGCGTCGAGGCCGGCTGGAACGACTTTGCGGGGCATGCCGGCGAGGACCTGCTGGTAGAGCGCCCCGGTCACTTCCTTCTTGCGGCGCTGCGGCGGCACCTTTGCCTGCTTGAACTCGTGCTCGGTGTCACAGGTGGTGCATCTGGTCTGTCGCACTTCGTCGCCGACCATGGCGACGACGGCGTGGTTGGTGATTCGGCGCTCGCGCGGACAGTAGTCGTCGACTATGTCGCCGAGACGAGGCTGGCGCTGCTGCATCAAGCCCCCTGAAGGACTCGTTGTCTCACTAGGAAAGATTCGTGTGGGTGGCCGAAGCAGTCTAGCAAAGGCCTTCCCGCGGTGGCAAGGTTTTCAGGGCAATAAATGTGTCGTTTTGGCCACGCCCGCTGGGTCAGACGCTGATACAGACCATTTTACACCTGCAGAGCGTCGGCCCCGGTGAGCCACTGGTGCACCTCCCGGAGCGCGGCCTGGACAGCGCCCGGATGCGTCGACTGCGGGGTCCGTCTGGCTTCGACCGATGCCCGGGTGGTGACGCGGTCGATGACATCGGCGTCGAAAAGCTCCGAGTAACCCCGCCACTCGGCAAGGGGGAGTGACTCGAAATCCCGCCCCTCGGCGAGCAGCCGGCGGGTCATCGCCCCGACGAGTTCGTGTGCGCGCCGGAACGGCACGCCTTTGCCGACCAGATAGTCGGCGACGTCCGTCGCCAGCAGCAGGCCCGCGGCCGCCCGCTCCGCGCGCTCGGTATTTACCGTCAACCCTTCAACGACAATCGCGACGGCCTCGAGCGACCCGGCCAGAGTGGCCTCGGCGTCGAACACCGCTTCCTTGTCTTCCTGCAGATCCTTGTTGTAGCCGCTTGGCAGCCCCTTCATCGTAGCGAGCCACCCGGCGAGATGGCCAATGGCCCGGCCGGTCTTGCCGCGCACCAGCTCGAGCGGATCCGGGTTCTTCTTCTGCGGCATCATGCTGCTCCCGGTCGACGCCGCGTCCGAAAGCTCGAAGAAACCGTATTCCTCGCCGCTGAAAATGACCATGTCTTCCGCGAAGCGGCTCAGGTGCACCATCGTCAGCGCGCAGGCGTGGAGAAAGGCGGACACGAAATCCCGATCGGCCGAGGCATCGATGCTGTTCAGGACAACGCGAGAGAAACCGAGCGCGCGTGCCAGGGATGTCGTGTCGATGGCGTAGTTCGTACCTGCGACAGCACCTGACCCGAGCGGCAGCGCGTCTGCCTCGGCGGCCGCCGTGGCGAACCGCGCATGATCGCGGCGGAGCGCCGCGGCGTGCGCGAGCAGGAAATGCGCGATGAGCACCGGCTGGGCGCGACGCAGGTGCGTATACGCTGGCATGCGCGCGTCCTGGCAGCGATCGGCCAACGCGGCAAATGCCGTGATCACACGACGGATGGCGCGTTCAAGCAACGCGATCCGTCGCCTGAGAAACAGGCGGAGATCGAGTGACACCTGCTCGTTGCGCGACCGGCCGGTGTGTAGCCGGCGACCGGCGTCCCCAAGGCGTTCGACCAGCTGACGCTCGACAAACGAATGTACGTCCTCGTCGGGACCGGAGACCCATGCCGGATCGGTCTGCCCCTTGGCGAGGATGTCTCGCAGAACCGCGGTAATCCCGGCGGCGTCGGCATCCGAAAGCGCCCCGGCGCTCTTCAGCGCCTCGGCCCACGCCAGACTGCCGACCACATCGTCTTCGAAGAGACGCCGATCGAATCGGAACGACGATCCGAAATCGAACACAGCGGCATTGGGCTCGCTGTCGAAGCGGCCGGACCAGAGATTGGACATGTGTGTGTGAATCCCGAGCTCAGATCGCGGGCTGCGCGGCGCCAACCCCTCTTGTCGTCTGTGTGGCGGCGCCGACTTCGCAGCCGATCACTCTGCATCCGCCGTGAAAAAGCATCAGGCGAACCGTGCCGGTGAGTACCGCAATTGCCGCATCGTTGAAGGCATCGAGCGCCAGCCGGGCCGGCGACCACCAACCGCCCTCATTGGCAAGCGCCGCGTACTGCGGCACCAGGGACGTCTTGAGCGTCAGGAGGCGGGCGTCGAGCGCGGTGCGCTCCAATTCGTCCAGCGCCGCCGCAAGCGCCACGGCGGCCGGCGACTCGCCGATCGCGCGCTCCAAACGCGCCGCGGCGCGTCGGGTGCGGTCGGAACGCCCGACGCCGTGATCGCCGCCGATCGTATCCAGGACTTCGACGAGTTCGGGAAACTGCATCGGAATCTCGTTGATGGCGGTCGGCTGTCCCCGTTCGAAGGTCAGCTCGACGACGGCAGGATGCGAATGGCCGGCGAGCGGATTTGTTGTCCGCGTGTAGATCGGGAAATCGAGCGCGGCTTCGGCGACGCCCGCAGGCAGTTGCACGAGCCGGCCCCACAGGTTCGTTGTCACCCTCGGCCCGCGCGTCGGGACGATCGGCGCCACGTCTTCGAGCGCCACGACAACGAGATCGGACGCAATATCGCCGAGCAGGCGTTCGAACGCCATCCTCGCGTCGCCGCGGGCGCCATGCGCAATCGCAAATGCCCGCTCGATTCGAGCCACTTCAGCCGACACCGCGGCAACGATCGGCCGGGCCAGCGAGGACGGTGTCGTCGCCGCGGGATACGCCGCGCCGGCGCGGAGCACCGGTAGCAGGATCTCGCTGGCAAACCGCTCCCGAGCGTCGACGACGTGCGCACGGGCGGCACCGGCGGCAAGGGCCAGCTCTCGCACCCGCTCGAGGTCGCTGCCCTGCCCAAGATCGAGCGTGACCGTCACCACGTCTGCGGAGAATCGGTTCCCGAGGCGGCCGATCACCTCAGCCGCGGACGCATCCCCGTCAAAGGCCAACACGAGAGTTTGAAAATGAGGCATCGTCTTTACAACTGAATCAAGCCGGCCAACCGGTCCGCCAGCGCGCGTGCGCCGCGTGCATCCCGCGCGATCACGAGGATGGTGTCGTCCCCCGCGATCGTCCCCACCACTTCCCGAAGCTGCGCGCGATCAATGGCGATGGCGGCGGCGTGCGCCTGCCCGGGACCGGTTCGCAGCACGATCATGTGCTGAACGCGATCGACGCCAGTCACGAACTCCTTGACCGCCCGGCTCAACGCCGAGGCGGTGCCGCCTGTTGGCGTCATCGGCGCCGTCGGACGCTGGTAAGCGCCGTCGGCCGCGCGCTTGACGAGCCCGAGCTCCTTGATGTCGCGCGACAACGTGGCCTGTGTCGCCACGATGCCGACCGCTCTCAATCCCCTGCGCAGCTGTTCCTGATTGCGGACCGGTTCGCGACCGAGCAAATCGAGGATGAGCGCCTGCCGCCGCGCCTTCATAATCATGCAGCCGGACGAATGAGTATACACGCGCCGCCGAGGCGGTGCAAGGGCTTCCTCAGATAATCCATCGAAAATCCTTGATCTGGTCTCTCCACTGTCGTATAGTTATCCGCTCCGCTGCATAAAGACACAGCCAATGGGGAGCGACGGACGGGTTTCGGTCGGGGTGGCAGGCGCCACGGGCTATTCAGGGCAGGAGCTGGTGCGTCTGCTGGCGCGGCACCCCCGCGTCGAGTTGAAGGCGACGATGGCGTCGCAGAACTCGACCACCCGTTCGCTGCCGGGCTTGTCGGGTATCTGGGACGGGCCGATCGAGCCGCTGGACGTTGATCGGCTCAGCGGGTTAGATGTCGTGTTTCTCGCGCTGCCCGACGACGCCTCAGCGGGCGTCGTTCCTGCGCTGCTGGAGAGGGAGGTTCGCGTCTTCGATTTGTCCGGCGCGTTCCGGCTTCGCGACGCCGACCGGCGGTCGCGCTGGTATCACGCAGTGAAAGCGCTGCCGATGGGAACGGCTTACGGCATGACCGAACGAACGGCAGCGCTGTTGCCCGGCGCACGGCTCGTCGCCTGTGCTGGCTGTTACCCAACCGCGGCCGTTCTAGCCCTGGCTCCCCTCGTGGGCGCGGGCCTCGTGGCTGGCGACATCGTCATCGACGCCAAGTCAGGCGTCTCGGGCGCCGGCAAAGCGCCGACAGAGCGGACGCACTTCTGCGAAGTGGACGAGAGCCTTTCGGCATATGGGGTATTCGCGCACCGGCACGCCGCCGAAATCGAGCAGGAGCTCGGCGTCCCGGTGACGTTCGTGCCGCACCTCGTCCCGCTCGACCGCGGCATCCTCGAGACGATTTACCTGCGCGTGCCGGCCGGGACGACGGAAGCGCAGGTTGCGGACGCCTATCGCCAGGCCTACGCCGCGTCTCCCTTCATCCGGCTGCGCGGTGATGCGTTGCCGGTAATCAAGCACGTGGCGCACACGAACTTCTGCGATATCGGCTGGACGATCGACGCCCCCACGGGCCGGCTGATCGTCGTCTCGTGCCTCGACAACCTGCTGAAGGGCGCCGCCGGTCAGGCCGTGCAGAACTTCAACGTCGCGTTCGGATTCGACGAGCGCCTGGGGCTTCTGCAATGACGCCGCTCGTCCTGAAGCTCGGCGGCGAGCTCCTCGAGGAGCCGGCACGGCGTCGTGCCATTGCCTCGGTCGTTGCCGCCACACGCTCCCCGCTCGTCGTCGTGCACGGCGGCGGACGCGAGATCGACGCGGCGCTGGCGCGCGCAGGCATCGTCAAGCGGCAGGTCGACGGACTCCGTGTCACCGATGCAGACACGCTTGGCATCGTCGTCGGGGTTCTTGCCGGCGCGGTAAACACGCAATTCGTCGCCGCCATCAACGCCGCTGGCGGCCGGGCGGTCGGGTTGACCGGCGCCGACGGGGGCATCGTGCGGGCTCGCAGGACGGCGCCGCATCGGGCCGTGGACGGCCAGATCGTGGATCTCGGTCTTGTCGGCGAGCCCACCGGCAGTGGCGCTCCGCGACTCGTCCTCGACTTGGTGCGGGCGAACTATCTGCCGGTCATTGCCAGCATCGCCGCGGATGCCGCCGGGACGCTGCTGAACGTCAACGCCGATACGTTGGCAGCGCATCTTGCGGCGCGGCTCTCCTCGCCGCGTCTCGTGATTGCTGGTGCGACGCCCGGCGTGCTGGACGCGCAGGGTCAGACGATTGAGGCCCTGGACACGGTGTCAGCCGAGACGCTCATCGGCTCTGGCGTGGCCAGCGCGGGGATGATTGCGAAGCTGCGCGCGTGTCAGACGGCACTGACTGGAGGCGCCGAGGAAGTGGTCTTGATCGATGGCCGCGAGCCGGCGGCGATTGCCGCGGCGCTGCGCCACACGTCGAAGGCCGAGCCAGGAATGACCCGAATCGTGACGGCGGGGACGACCCCTCGCCTCGGAGCGACATCGTGACGACCATGACAGAAACGCTGACGGCCGAGCAGGTCAGGCAGAGCGAAGCCAAATACGTACTGCAGGTATACCGGCGTGCGCCGATCGTGCTGGTGCGCGGCGAAGGCGCACGTGTGTGGGACACGGACGGCAAAAGCTATCTGGATTTCACGTCCGGCGTCGGCGTCGCCGCGCTTGGTCACGCGAATCCGGGGCTGGCGGCCGTCATTGCCGAACAGGCTCGCGTGCTGATCCACACGTCGAATCTGTTCTTCCACCCGTTCCAGGGTCAGCTCGCTGAGAAACTCTGCCGCTTGTCGGGACTCGATCGCGTGTTCTTCTGCAACAGCGGCACCGAAGCGGTCGAGGCATGCCTCAAGTTCGCCCGACGCCACTGGTTCACGCGCGGCGAGACGTCGCGCACGAGGTTCGTCGCGCTGTCGCGAGCGTTCCACGGTCGCACGTTCGGCTCTCTCTCGATCACGGCGGACCCGCACTATCGCGAGCCTTTTGGCCCGCTGCTCGAGGGAGCAACCTTCGTCAACGCTGATGACCCCCAGGCGCTCGCCGCGGCCGTGACCGACGAAACCGCCGCGATCGTCCTCGAGCCGATTCAGGGTGAGGGCGGTGTCCGTCCGCTGTCTTCCGCCTTTGCAGCCGCCGTGACCGACGCCGTCCGCCGAACGGGCGCGCTGGTCATCGCGGATGAAGTCCAGTGTGGGCTGGGTCGGACCGGCCGCGCGTTTTACTCGCCCGCCCTCGGCCTGAAGCCGGACCTACTGGCTATTGGTAAGGCACTCGGCGCCGGCATCCCGATTGGCGCGGCGCTGATGAAGGAAGAGGTCGCGCAGTCGATTTCCCCGGGCGACCACGGCAGCACCTATGGCGGCAATCTGCTCGCGTGCCGTGCCGGCCTGTATTTCGTCGACCAGCTGCTGGACGGCAGCCTCCTGGCGCATGTCTCGAGTGTCGGCGCGCACTTCGAGCGCCGGCTGCAGGAGCTCGCGGCGCGCCACGCGATTGTGCTGGAAGTCCGCGGCGAGGGGGTGATGCGCGGGCTCGAGCTCACCATTCCGGCCTCCGATGTCGTCGAGGCGGCGCGGCCGCTCGGCCTGCTCGCGAACGCCACGGCGAAGACCGTCCTGCGGCTGCTGCCGCCGCTGACGGTCACCGAGTCCGAGATCGATGAAGCCATCGCCACGATTGACAACGCGATGGCTTCGGTTGGAGCACATTCATGATTGCCGCACCCGCCCCCTTCTCAATCCTCCGTCGGCCGCTGGCGAGCGCGTCGCCCGTGGTGCGGCGGGCAACGCGTGACGACGCCGCGGGCATTCACCTGCTGATTGCGCGCAATCAGGCGACCGGGCATCTCCTCCCGCGCGCCGAGGACGAGATCGCGCGACACGCCGATCGCTTCTTCGTGGTGATTGACGACGGCGAAGTGGCGGGCTGCGCGGAGCTGGCGCCGCTCAGCACGAGCGTCGCGGAGGTGCGATCGCTCGTGGTCGATGATCATCTTCGCGGCCTCGGGTACGGACGGATCCTCGTAGAGTCGCTCACGCACGAGGCGCAGGCCAAAGGGTACGCGTCTTTGTGTGCGTTGACCCACGAGCCCGGCTACTTCGTCCGGCTCGGGTTCGCGCTCGTTCCGCACTCGTGGCTGCCGGAAAAGATCACGGTCGATTGCGCCGGTTGCGCACTGTTCCGCACCTGCGGGCAGTCGGCGATGCGGTTGCGGTTGAACGAGGTCCAGGTGTCTGCCGCGCCCCGGAAGGCATTCGCGTGTCGGTAACGGCGGTCACCGGCGGGATTACGGCGCCGGCCGGATTTCGGGCCGCAGGCATCGCGGCGGGCATCAAGGCGTCGGGCGCGCCGGACATCGCGCTGATCGTCGCCGACGCGCCGGCCGCGGGCGCTGCGCTGTTCACGACGAACCAGGTGCAGGCAGCACCGGTCGTTGTCTCGCGCGCTCATCTGGAGCAATCGCGCGGTGCCGTCCGCGCGGTGATCGTGAACAGCGGGTGCGCCAACGCGTGCACGGGCGATCAGGGGCTCGAAACCGCGAAGGCGATGACCGCGGAAATCGCACGCGAGCTCGATTGTCCGGTTGAACAAGTGCTCGTGGCATCGACCGGTGTGATTGGCGTGCACCTGAATCGATCGCGTGTGCTGGCGGGCTGCCATGCGGCGGTGTCCGCACTGTCGCGCGACGGCAACGGGGCGGCGCTCGGGATCATGACCACCGACCTTGCGCCGAAGGAACGCGCCGTGCGCGTGGATACGCCGTCCGGCGCATTCCATGTGGGCGGCATCGCCAAAGGCGCCGGCATGATCGAGCCGATGCTCGCCACGATGCTGGCGTTTCTGACGACCGACGCGGAGGTCGCGCCATCGCTCCTTCAGAAGGCGCTCGATGAGGTGGCCGATCGCACGTTCAATGCGATCACCGTCGATGGCGAGTGCTCGACCAATGACACGCTGGTGGCGCTGGCCAGCGGGGCGAGCGGGGTCGTCATCGACGAGCGCTCGTACGACGCGCTTGTGTCGGGCCTCGAAGCGGTGGCGCGACCCCTGGCGCTCGCGATCGTGCGCGGCGGCGAAGGCGCGACCAAGCTCGTCGCGATCAGGGTCACTGGCGGCGAATCGCGTGACGCCGCCGTGCGGGCCGCCAAGACGATTGCCAACTCGCCGCTCGTGAAAACCGCCGTGCACGGCGCCGACCCGAACTGGGGGCGACTCGTCGCAGCGGCCGGCCGATCTGGTGCGCGCTTCGCCATCGAGCGCGCGACAGTGGAAGTTGGCGGCGTCACGCTGTTTCGTGACGGCCAGCCGCACGACGATCTGGCGCCACAGGCGGCCGAACATCTGAAGCAGTCGGAGATCGACATCCTCGTGGACCTCGGGACCGGCGGTCTCGGCACGGCCACGGTGTGGACCTGCGATCTCAGTGCCGAGTACGTTCGCATCAACGGGGAGTATCGGACATGAGTCGATCCAGTGCCGCGCGGGTGCCCGCCCGCATCCGACCCGTGAAGTCTTCGCGCGTGGAGCGTCCGTCGACGCGCGCATCGGCGCTTCCGCCGCGGGCACGCTCGTTCGTGTCGCTGCTCGACGTCTCGGCGGAAGAGATCGAGCGCTGCCTGGCGCTCGCGGCCGACCTGAAGGCTTCACGCCGCTCCGCCGGCAGTCCCGCGGCCAGCGTGCTCGCCGGCCGGCACGTCGCGCTGCTCTTCGACAAGCCCTCGCTGAGAACGCGCGTCACGTTCGAGGTGGCGATTCGGGAGCTTGGCGGTGCGCCAATACTGATTCCTGCGGAGGTCTCGCTCGGCGACCGCGAACCTATTGCAGACGTCGCGCGTAATCTCGAACGCTGGGTCGATGCGGTCGTGATTCGCACGTTCGCCCAGCAGATCATCGAGGAGTTCGCCGCGGCGGCGCCCACCCTGCGCGTCGTGAATGCGTTGACGGACGAAGAACATCCGTGCCAGGCGCTTGCCGATCTGCTGACGCTGCAGGAGCAACTCGGATCTCTGCAGGGGCGTACCATCGCCTACGTCGGCGACGGCAACAATGTCGCGACGTCCCTGGCACATGCGTGCGTCATGTTCGGCATGCACGTGCACGTCGCATCGCCGCTGGGATACGAGCTTCCAGGTCACGTGCAAGATCAGACGCGACGCATCGCCCGCGACGGCGGCAGCCTCCGGCTGTTCATGGATCCGCGCGAGGCCGTCCGCGGCGCGGATGCGGTCTATACCGACGTGTGGACGTCGATGGGCCAGGAAGACGAGCACGCCGAACGGCTCGCCATGTTTGCCGGCTATCAGGTCGACGAAGCGCTGATGGACCGCGCCGCGCCTGGCGCGATCTTCATGCATTGCCTGCCGGCCCACCGCGGCGAGGAGGTGACGACCGCTGTGCTCGAGTCGCCGACCTCGGTGGTGTTCGATCAGGCCGAGAACCGGCTCCACGCCCAGAAAGCGCTCCTGGCGCAGCTGTTCGAGTAGCCGAACAGCGAGCAACGAGCCGAAGGAGCGCGTCGCCGCTCGGTTATTCGCCGCTCGGCCGGCCGTAGTTCGGGGTGCCAGTTCTGCGTTCGCAGTTCGACGCTGACAGTTCTGCGTTCGTGGCTCCGCCTTCAACGCTGGTCGTTCGTCGTTCCGAGCTCGTGGTTAGGACGTCGCGCGGGCTTGAATCCCCCGAGTCTCCCAGCTAGATTGGGACCGACATGCCCGAGCGGCCGTGGTTCGCCCACTACGACGCTGAGGTTCCGACCTCACTCGAATACGCCGACGGCACGCTGGTCGACCATCTGAAGCGGCATGCGTCGGAGCGGCCGGATGCAACGGCTCTCATCTTCAAAGATCGCCACCTGACCTGGCGGGAACTCGAGGCGCAATCCGATGCCCTGGCGGTCGGGCTCGCGGCGCTCAACGTGCGACGCGGCGACCGCGTGGCCCTCATTCTCCCTTCCTGCCCGCAGTGGGTCATTGCCCAGTTCGCGCTGTGGAAGCTCGGCGCCGTCGTGTTGGCGCTGAACCCGATCTACACCGAGCACGAGCTGACCGGACTTCTGCGTGACGGAGGCGCGCGCCTCGCGATCGCGATGACGCGCGTCTATCCACGCGTGAAGGCCGTCCAGCCCCACACGGCCCTCGAACGCGTCGTCGCGACCAACATCAAGGAATACTTCCCCGCTCGGCTTGCCCTGCTCTTCACGCTGTTCAAGGAGAAGAAAGACGGCCACCGGATCACACTCGCGCCCGGGGACGTCTGGTGGAAGCAACTGCTGCGAGCGCATGCCGGCAAGCACCCCTCGGCGGTGCAGGTGAGCGGTGACGAGGATGCCATCGTGCTGGCCAGCGGCGGCACAACCGGCACGCCCAAGGGCGTCGTCGGCCAGCACCGCGCGTTTACACATGCGGGACAACAAATCCACGCGTGGACGCGCGCGTCGTTTCGATCGGGAAAGGACGTGGTGCTGTTGCCGCTACCCCTGTGTCACGTCTACGCGAACGTGGGTGGCGTCGGGCTCGGCGTCGTGAGCGGCAGCCCGATGGCGCTCGTCCCGAATCCGCGCGATATCCCCGACGTACTGCGGACGATTCAGCGGACGCGCCCGGCGTTCATGATGAGCGTGCCGACGTTGTTCCAGGCCATCCTCAACGCGCGGCCGGTGCAACAGCGCAAAGTGGACTTCTCATCGATCAAGGTCTCCTTTTCCGGCGCCGCGGCACTGATGGCGGCGACGAAGGAAGAGTTCGAATCGATGACAGGCGGCCGCATCATCGAGGGCTACTCGCTCACCGAAGGGATGATGGCGTGCCTGATCAATCCGCTGAAAGGGCGCGCCAAGCTCGGCTCCATCGGCGTACCGCTACCCGACGTGGACGCGCGCATCGTCGACACGGATACCGGCGAGCGCGAGATGCCACGCGGTGAAGCGGGGGAGTTGGTGATTGCCGCACCGCAGCTCATGAAGGCCTACTGGCGGAACCCGGACGAGACCGCGCAGACACTGCGCCGACGCGCTGACGGACGCTTGTGGCTGCATACTGGCGACATCGGCTACATGGACGAGGACGGCTATGTCTTCCTGACCGATCGCAAGAAGGATTTGATCAAGACGAGCGGCTACCAGGTATGGCCGCGAGAAGTCGAGGAGGTGCTCAGCAGCCATCCAGCCGTGGCCGAGGCAGGCGTGGCGGGCGTGCCCGATTCCCTCAGAGGCGAAGCGGTGAAAGCGTGGGTGGTGCTACGCGCGGGGCAATCGGCGACGGAAGAGGAGCTGCACCGACACTGCCGCGCCGTCCTGTCGCCATTCAAGGTCCCCGTCGCGTTCGAATTCCGATCTGAGCTCCCGAAGAGTCTGATTGGCAAGATTCTCCGACGAGAGTTGGTCCGCCAGCACGTCTCTGCGGCCTGACTACGCGGCGTTGTCATCCGAATACACGGTCTCCTCCGGAACGTCGGTGTGGCTCTCGAAGTCCAGACGGTAGCCATCGGGGTCTGAAACCGATGTGACCCACAGCCCGTTCCCCACAAACGGTCGCTGCGCGGCAACGCCCCTGGAGACGAGGTCGCGATAGATGGCGATCGCGTCCTGGCACATGAAGCAGATGGACACACCTTGTCCCAAAGGACCTGCGGGCGCTCCGGCCGGACGACCGTCACGCGAATACTCCTGTAGCATCAACGCGGCCTCGCCGAGTCGTAGCCAGCACCAGCGAATGCGGCCCTCCTGAACCCAGTCGTGGGTCATGATGCATCCGAGGCCATCGACGTAGAACCGAAGGGATGCCTCGATGTCGGTCACGTTGAAGAACGGCACCGCCTGGCTGACGTTCGAGACGCGGGTGACCTCATCGGACATATTCGGTCACTCTCCGCTTGAGTTCGGTCGACGTGGAGAATAGCCCCGCATCGGATGCGTGCTGTTCCAGCCAACGGCGCAGCTCCGCGGTCGAGAGCGCGATGACCACGTTCTTCCTTCCGTCGAGCACAAAGCCTGGCTCGCCTCGCAACGCGAGGGCGAGAAAGTGGTCGTAGTCGAGACTCGCCACGCTGAGAACGTCGTTTTCGAGCGTGACGCGAAAGATCCCGTGAACAGGGATCTGGAGCGGCTCGATATCGGTGCCATCGAGCGGCGTGACGTCGAGGAGCAGCAGATCGCCGGCCCGCGTCAGGCGTGCCGACAAGCGCGTGGTCTTGTCACGTTCTGTCAGCGCCAGGTGATACGAGTGCCATTCACCACGCTCGATCGCGACCGTGATGCCGTCCTCGTCACTTCCCCAGGTGCCCAGGAAGGCCGGATCGAACGCGATCGTTTCGGGCTCGTACGCCGGTTGCAGGCCGACGACCAGGCAGCCCGCTGACGACAGCGCCAGCGCCAGAAGCACCGCGACGCGGACGACCCGCACGAGCGGGAGTATACGTCGAAGGTCCGGCGGGCCCGATGGTACACTCGGCACGCCGCGACTGCGGCGACGACGAATGATCGCCATTCTGCTCGCGATACTCTCGATCATCCTGGCCGGCGGCCTCGCCATCGTGCTGCCGATCCTCGCGTGGGCAAAAATGGCACGCCTCGAGCGCGAGCTGCGAGAGCTCCGGGCGCAGCTGCGCGCGCTCGAAGGCCGCAGCTCGCAAGCGCCGCCTGCCGCGGCACCCGAGCCGCGCTTTGCGGCACCTGCGCCGACCGAAGTGGCAGCGCCGCCGACCGAGCCGCCGATCGTCCCCGCGCCCGACATGATTTCCCGCGAGGCGGTCTCCGAAGACGTTCTGCCGGAGGTCGCTCGGCGCGATGACATCGTCGAGCCTCTGGCGCCGGAGGTCCCAGCACCGCCGCCGTTACCTCCCGAACACGGTCATCCCCCATACGCCGCGACGGCAGAACCGACCTCGACGACGCCGGAGGGCCTGGAAGAAGCCATCGGCGGACGTCTGATGTTGTGGGTTGGCACAATTGTTCTGGTCCTCGGCGTCGCATTCTTCCTGAAGCATGCCTTCGACAACAACTGGATCACCGAGTCGATGCGCGTCGGACTCGGCATCGTTGTCGGGCTCGGACTTGCGCTCGCGGGCGACCGATTCGCGCGTCGCGGCTATCGCGCTTACGGGCAAGTCGTCGCGGGCGGTGGTGTTGCGGCGCTGTTCCTGTCGATCTATGCCGCGTTCAGCTACTACGGGCTGATCGGACAGACGCCTGCGTTCGTCCTCCTCGTCGCTGTTACGGCGGGCGCCGCCTGGCTGGCGGATCGACAGAAGGCGCTTGGCCTGGCGGTCATGGCGGTTGGAGGCGGGTTCGCAACGCCGTTCCTGGTAGGCAGCGGTCAGGACGCGCAGGTCACGCTCTTCAGCTACGACGCGATACTCGTGTGCGGCACGCTGTTCCTGGCACGGCGGCATGACTGGCCTGTCCTGAACGCGCTGAGCTTCCTCCTGACCTGGTTCACGATTGCGGCCTGGGCCTCCGAGTTCTACTCGGATGCCAAGTGGCGGCGCACTGAAGCCTTCCTGACGCTCTTCTGCGTGCAGTTCCTGGCGATCCTCCGCGCACACCTTCGGCACCGAGGTCGCGATGTCGTGGCGCTGGTGCTTGGACTTGGTCCGCTCCTCTACCACACCTGCTCGATCCTGATTCTTCAGGATCATGGCGTCGCGTTATGGGTGTACTTCATCGGTGTCACCGTCGTGGCTGTGGCCATCGCCGTGCGGATCGGATCGATCGCGCTCAGGCTGACGGCATGGGTGCTCGTCGGTACTGCCGTTCGTCGCGTGGCTCGACACTCACCAGAGCAGTCAATGGATTGTTCCGAACCTCGTGTCGGCGATCGCCATATTCGCCCTCCACGCACTGGCACAGCTCGACATCGTCTTCCTATTCGATCAGCGGCTCGGCCGCTTCGACAACCAGCTGCAACATCTGAATGGCTACGCGCTGATTGCGATGGTCTACGTCGCGATCGAGCACGTGGCGCTGGCTTGGGCGCCGCTCGCGGTTCTGGCCATCGGAGCGCTTCACGCTGGGATGGCATGGTTGCTGCGGGGCAAGGATCGCGGAGCGGCGCTGCATGCGCTCGCCGTGGCGATCGGCGCCGTGACGATTGCGCTGGCCCTGCGTCTCGACGGGCCGTGGCTGACCGTCGCGCTGGGCATCGAAGGCCTGGCGGTGGTCGTCGTCGGGCTGCAGCTGGGTCAATCGTGGTTCCGTCTCGCCGGCTTCGCGTTCATCCTCGCTGCCGTCGTACGCTACATCGACCTGTCGCTCAGTGCCACGCCAACGGTATTCAATCTGTTCCAGGATCAGCCGTTCGGGGTAGGCGCGTTTCTCGCCGGCGTGCTGTACTTCGCCGCGTGGCGGTACCGCGCCTTCGCCAGGGCGGGTCACCGAGAGGGTCAGCAGGGCATGCTGTTGGCGGTCCTGCTCGGCAGCGTGATGCTGGTAGTCGCGCTGTCGGCCGAGAACCGCGTCTACTGGGATCTGCGGGGGAAACCTCCGCTGATGCGGGCTTCGCAAGCAGCCTGGCGTTGTCATTCATCTGGACGGTGTGCGCCAGCGCCTTCATCGCCGTCGGGATGTGGCGCGACTTTGCACCGATTCGCTATCTCGCCATAGGACCTGTTCGGGATGACGGTCCTGAAGGTGTTCCTGGTCGATCTATCCGCACTTGGCGGCATCTACCGCATCCTCGGGTTCATCGGCGTCGGGATCGTCTTGCTCGGAGTGTCGTTCGTCTATCAGCGGGCGCGACGGAAGAAGCCGCCGCAGACGGAGCCTGCGTAGCGCTCGTGTTTTTTGCGACTTTCCTTGGTGCAACAATCGAGCCCTGTTGCAGCCTTCACTGCGGCTCTGTGGCAATTCTGCTCAGCGCGTTGCAGCCCTAGGTGAGGGTCCTGCCTCTCGTCTCCGGGATCCAAATCCATAAGACCGCAGCCACGATGAAGGCGACGCTCGTCACGAGAAACGCCGATGAGAGGCCTCGGCCAACGGCGAGCGTGCCGACGATGATCGGGGCGAGTGCGCTGAGGGCGCGTCCCGCGTTATAAGTAAGGCCCTGGGCTGTCGCACGTAGGTGCGTCGGAAACAGCTCGGCGCTGACGGCACCGAAGCCACTGAAGTAGCCGGTGCCGAAGAACGCGAGGACGGGACCGAGCACAAGCAGCAGGCGGACATCGCGGCTCATCGCGTAGACGGGCACGAGCGCGGCGGCGACGACGAGGTAGGCGACGTAACTCTTCTTCCGTCCGATGGCATCCGCGATGAACCCGAACGATACGTAGCCGCACCACATCCCGATCTGCATCACCACAATCCACGTCGACGAGCGGACGATAGACAGGCCCGCGCCACCCTGCTCGAGCGGCCGTGCCAGATACGACGGGATCCAGGTGAACAAGCCCCACCACGCGAACATGGTGGCCGCATTCATCGCCATCAGCACCCAGGTCGTGCCTGCGTCGGGCCCGCGCAGGACGGCGCCGATGCTGGCAATGGGCCTTCCGGCGGCGCGACCGGCGAGCCATAAGGGCGACTCCTCGACGCGGCGACGAATCCACAACGTGATGAGGGCCGGGACGAGCCCGACGAGGAAGACGGCGCGCCAGCCGAAGGTCGGAAGCACGAGCGCGTTCACTGCGGCCGCCAGAGCGTAGCCAACCGCCCACGCGCTTTGCATGAGACCCATCGCCTTCCCGCGATGCTGGGCGGGCCAGGTCTCGGCGACGAGCGCAGCACCGGTTGCCCATTCGCCGCCCATCCCGAGGCCGAGGACGATCCGCGCAATCGCGAGGTGCCAGACGTCCGTCGCAAGGCCGCACGCCGCTGTGGCAATGGCATAGACCAGGATCGACGCGCTGAGCGCTCGCGTGCGCCCGATGCGATCGGCAAGGCGCCCGAAGAAGATGCCACCAATGGCAGAGGCCGCGAGCGGTAGCGCGAGCAGCACCCCGCTCAGCCGATCGTCGATGCCGAACTCCCTCCGGACCTCGTCCAGCACGAACGAGTAGAGCAGCACGTCCATCGCATCGAGCATCCATCCGAGCGCGGCAGCAACGAGGGCTCGTCTGGCGGCTGGAGTGCCGGGCATGGAAAAGGAGCGCGCTTAATGCGGAGGGCGGTTCAAAGCCGCGATGCGAACGCCCGCAGCCTCGAGCGTGCGGCGAACAGCTACGGCAATTGCCAGCGCACCCGGAGTATCGCCATGGAGGCACAACGTGTCTGCTTCGATGGTGACGCGCGAGCCGTCAATCGCGGTTGCACGACGATCGCGAACGATGCTGAGCGCCTGGTGAGCGGCAGCGTCCGGACCATCGAGCACGGCGCCAGTCTGCGTGCGCGGCACGAGCGAGCCATCCGGCTGATAGGCGCGATCGGCGAATGCCTCGGCGGCAACCGGCAGACCCGCGTGACGCCCCGCTTCGAGGAGGGCCGACCCCGCGAGCCCGACCAACGTCAACTGGGGCGAGTTCGCCTTGACGGCTTCGGCGACGACGAGCGCAAGATCGAGATCGCGTGCCGCCTGGTTGTAGAGCGCCCCATGCGGCTTTACGTGAACGACCTGGACCTGCTGCTTTGTCGCCACGGCGATGAGAGTTGCGACCTGCTCCGCGACCATAGCTCGGACGACTTCTCGAGGAAGCGAGAGCGCGCGGCGCCCGAAGCTCTCCCGATCGATATATGCCGGATGGGCGCCCACGGACACACCGTGCCGGCGTGCGGCGTCGATCGTCCGCGCCATCGTCTCGCCGTCGCCCGCGTGGCCACTGCAGGCGACGTTCACCGACGTCAGGTGTGGGATGAGACAGAGCTCGGCTTCGAGCGCCGCCTCGGTCGCGCCTTCGCCAACGTCAGCATTGAGATCGATCCGCACTGTGTGACCTTCGGCGCAGGCCGAAGGTTCTTACCATGGCGAGCAGATGTCTGGCGGAAAAAAGAAAAGGGCACCACGTAGTCGCGATGCCCTTTTGCCAGCGGCCCGGCTCCCCAGCACAATCACGGCGCCCTTGCCGTAATATCGGACCGCTAACGCGTTCCGAAAGTAGCAAGCGGCATGCCGCGCATTACCCTGGGGAAAAATCGCGAGTTTCGGTCTGGACCACCCCACAAGACTGTGCCCGCGGTTACAGCTTCGTGTCGAACTTACATCCGCAAACTACACGCTTTCACGGTGGGCGCTTCACAGTGCTTCAGAGACCGGCCCCTTCGGGATACTGAAGCGCGAGACGCAGTTCTTTCGTGAGCTGCTCCACCGACGAGCCGTTGCGCTTCCACGCACCCTCGGTCTCGAACCGCAGATCGCCGATGCGGCGACCCCAGGGCGCGATCACCCGCCCGATGGCACGGAAGTCCGCGCGCTCGGCGCGCTCCTGATCGAGGCGACGAATCACATCCGGTGCGACGCGGAGGAACGCGCGCAACGCCGGCGCCGTGCGAATGCTGTACTTGCGACCGTTCCAAGCGGCGCCGAACACCTGCGCGACCTGCTTCAGGTAGTTGACGAAGAAGCGCTTCGATTCCTCGCGGAAGTCCTCGGCGCGCCGGCCGGTGCCGAAGGCGTCGCTGGAGAACAGCTTCTTCAGCTCCTGCGCCAGCGGCGCCTGCGCAACCTTGCCGTGGCCCACGCCCAGCAGCTTGATCTGCTGATAGAGCGGCGAGTCCTCGCGATCGTTCAACGCGCGCACGACGTCGTGCGCGGCGGCGAGGTTGTCGTCGCGATATAACTGCCGGCCCGAAAGAGAGACCAGGTGCGACGCATTCAGCCGCGTGTGCTTCGCGTTGATCGTCACGAACATCTGGACGATGTGGTCTTCGGGCAGCTGGTCGAAGATGATCGCCGGCACGGTAAAGGACTCGTTGCCGATCTGGTCGAGCGCGGCGTGCAGCGCGAGGAGCCGGTGCTGGCCGTCGATCGCACGCAGGATTCCCTCACGCTCGGGCACGCGCAACGTGCCGACGGCGCCGCTGTCGCTGACCGGCTCGAACTTCAGCTTCTCATCGCACGAGATGATCACCGCGCCGGGAATCGAAGGCAGATCGCGCGCCTGGCGGCACTGCTCGTAGTACTGCACGAGCTCGTCGATCTTGCGGCGAATGATCTGCCGCTGGTAGGCGCGATCGCTCGACGCGATCCGGCGCTCGAGGAGATCCCAGTTGATCTTCGGCCCCGTGCCGCGGCGGCCGCCCCGGACCGGCGCGTGAGCCTGATCGGCGTAACTCAGCACCTCGAATCGCACCAGCTTGTCGATGTCCTTGGCGGTCAGTGAAGCCTGGTAGAACTGCACCCCGAATTGCTGCATCCGGATGGCCGCAACGTTGATCATGGCGATGTGATGGCCCTGCAAGAACGGCGAGAGCGGGAGTCGCCGACGCCGTCGAGCTCCAAAGGTGCGGCATTGTATCGGCCCGCCCGCGGGATCTCAACGGCCATCGAAGGAGATGCAAAAGTCAGCGTCACACAGCGTCACCGGCCCTGCGCCGGCCTTTGCGTCCAAGTGACTGATTTCAAATACCTTGCAGCAACGCTTCTGAGCTCCAGCCGTCTCAGCGACAGCCGATTCCAACCCAGCAGTAAGAAGTACATGGCAGCCGACAGTGCCAGCCACGCGACAACCCCTTGTTCCAGCGTGAGTTGGCGTCGAAGGGCATGGCTGGCGAACCCGTAGACCAGCTCCACGTGGACCCAATAGACGAACAGCGAACCCTCCCCGAACGTCTCGAGCGGGCTGGGTGGCGCGGATCGCCACGGGCGTGACGTCCAGAGCCAGGCCACCGTCACCATCACCAGCATAAGCCCCACCCGCACCGCCACATACGCCGGCGACGTCGTCCAGAAATGGGCGTCCGGGAAGACCGTTGGCTGGAGGGCCGCCCAGGCGCCTGCGGCAAAGAGCGCCACGCCAGACACTCCCACGGCGCCCTGGAACATCGCCGGGCCGAAGCCACGAAGCCTCAGCGCGCCAGCGGATACGCCGTCGATGGCGGTCCCCAGCGCCGCGCCGGCAAACACGAACGCTGACCAGGGAAGGAGCGTGAACGTGCCACGCCCCTTCGGCGGCTGAAAGTACCACTCAAGTGGATCCGGCAGCGCGTCGACCATGGCCGAGCCGCGAAGGAGCGGCGTCGCGATCGCAATGGCGATGGCGGCGGCCGACAGCCAGATCGCCTTTCCGACGCGCGTCCGACCAGCGCCCCAGACGGCGCCGGCAACCGCGATTGCCGGGCCCATCACGTTGAGAATGTCGACCTTCAGAAGGCTTGCTGGAGCCGCGAACCCGCCGAGCACCAAGGACTGCAAGCGAAACAGAAAGGCGTACCCGAACACCTGCCAGCCGCGGCGCTGGACCAGTCGGGACGCGTCGCGCTGGGATCTACCCCGTCGGATCTGCGCAGCCGCTGAGAGCGCGACACCAACACCGGCAAGAAACAGGAATAGCGGCGCCGCCATCCCCGCGATTTTCACAATCCGTCCGTACCACGGGCTCAGGCGCTCGGCAGGCAGCGTCCATGCGTCGAAGGTATGAGCGCCGATCATGATGAGGATCGCGACACCTCGGAGCCAGTCGATGTAAGGAAGACGGCCGGAGAGCGTGGTCGCGGTCACTCGGTAATGGACGACGTGGTCTCGAGCGTGATGTCCTGTCGGAGGCTGTGCCAGACCGAGCAGTACCTTGTCGCGAGAGAGGGCAATCGCGCGTTGGAGCTGTGCTGGATCGACCGCGCCTTGCACGGCGAAGTGAATGCGAACGCCGACGAAGCGTCTGGGATCTGCCTCTGCGCGCGTGGCGTGAAGCTCCACGTCGAGCGCCTTCAGCGGCTGTCGGCCTCGCGTGAGAATCAAGGCAACGTCGGTGCCCATGCACCCCCCGAGGGCCGCGCCGAGGAGTTGGACTGGTGATAGGCCAGCGGCACTATCGCCGTCAGTCACAATTGTGTGCGCGCCGGCGCGGACGTCGAACGTGAGCTTGCCAGTCCATCGCAATGTGAGGTGCGTCGACGCAGATGCCACGGTACCTGGTTGCATCAGGGCTCGCGACTTCAGTCGGGCCGCCACGGCCCAACTCCGGCAAGAGTGCGGTCCGCCGTAGTATAGCGGCATGCGGAAATGGCTCGCGGTCTTGGTCGTGGTGTGCCTTGGGCCTTTCCTGATGGCACAGGCGGATTCTGCCGCGCGCGAGCAGCGCGAGCGCGAGCTCGCGTTGGTGCAGCATTTGCGTCGCCACCTCATGGACCCTGGCGATGGCCTCGCCCTGGCGGCGGATCGACGAGACCTGCAACGCATTCGCGCAGGGGCGATGGGACGTTCTGCTGCGCCTTCGCGCGCGCCGGGTGTCGCGATGAGCGACGCCGATCTCCTCGACTCGCTGGCCGTGGTCGCCGATCTGTGGCATGCGCGCCTCAATGACAGAATTCCGTTCGGTCTCATGCCGCGCGATCGCGGGTCGGCACTCGCCCGCGCACAGGAGGCGCTCGGGCAGCTGCAGTCCAGGGCCAGCCGTGGCGACCGCGATCGATTCCTGCCCGATATGCTGGCGGAAGTGCAGGCCCTGAGCCGCCATGCGGCAGGGCAGGGCGACGTCAGCGACCAGGCGATCGTTCTGGCACTTCGGGTCGCCGATCAGGCGGCGACCGGTCGTCCGCTGACGGGGCCAGGTCTGTATCCCATGATGCCGCCCGACGCTGGCTATCCCCGCGGGCCTGAAGGCCCGCCTCCGCCTCCGAGTGGAAGTTATCCGCCGCAAACCGACGGGGCTGAAGGTCCGCCTGCGCAAGTGAGGGAGACTCCACCGCCCGGAGCGCTGCCTCCAGTGCCGCCGTCTGGCGGCCCGTTGCCTTACGAGTTGCCGCCCGGGTACGCGGGCTATTCGCCGTCAGCGGAGGGCACGGCCGCATCGACAGGGTGTCAGACGCTTCGCCAGTCCGCGAGCGCGTCCAGTTCCGTCACAGACATGTTGCGAGCCGCTGAATGCTGGACCCGCCAGCCGACATGGCCCGGCTGGGCACTCCAGGTCCAAGAGGCCCTGGACTGGGCCGCTCTCTATGCCCGCTTCGATCGTGATTGCGACGGGCTCGGCAGCGTCATCGACAAGACCCGGGAGCTGGGAAATCGTACGGCCGTCGCCGGCCTGACCAGGGAGATGACGGCTCTCGCGGAAAGCGCGGAGTTGGATCGGCGGTGGCTGCGAAGTCAGAACGTTTGTCGGTGATCGCGGGGCTGAAGCCCGCCTCCACAACCGTACACGCGGGGCTGAAGCCCCGCCTCCACAAATATACGCGCGGGCTGAAGCCACGCTCGCACAACAGCACAGGCCGCCTCGTGGCGGCGGGCTTTAGCCCTGCGATCGCCCACACTACAATCATCGGATGAGCCGATCGTTCGTATGCCTCCTTGCGCTCGCCAGTGCGGTGTCGGTCGCTGCGGCGCGTTCGTCATTGTCGCCAGACGCCGCTCTTCTCGAACGCGCGCGCGCGCTCCATCGTCAGGTGCCGCTCATCGACGGGCACAACGACTATCCCTGGGCGCTGCGCGTGAAAAGTCCCGCACGCGATCTGAACGTGCTCGATCTGCGCGCGAACCAGCCCTCGATTATGACGGACATCCCCCGGCTGCACGCGGGTGGCGTCGGCGGCCAGTTCTGGTCGGTCTACGTACCCGCCTCCTATCAGGGCCAGAAGGCTGTCACGGCGACGCTGGAGCAAATCGATGTCGTCCATCGGATGGTCGACCGCTATCCCGACACCTTTGTGCTCGCGCTGACGGCGGACGACGTCGAGCGGGCCTTCAAGGGCGGCCGCATCGCCTCGCTGATCGGCATGGAAGGCGGTCACTCGATCGACTCGTCGATTGCCACGCTGCGGATGATGTTCGCGCTCGGTACGCGATACATGACGCTGACGCACAGCCGCAACACCCCGTGGGCCGACTCGGCCACCGACAAGCCGGTTCATGGCGGCCTCACGCCCTTCGGCGAAGCGATCGTGCGCGAGATGAATCGCATGGGGATGCTCGTGGATTTGAGCCACGTCTCCGCGGAGACAATGGCCGACGCCATCCGGGTCACGAAGGCGCCGGTCATCTTCTCTCACTCGTCGGCGCGCGCCCTGTGCGATCACCCGCGCAACGTGCCGGACGATATTCTTCAGCAGCTGCCGAAGAACGGTGGCGTCGTGATGGTCAACTTCTACCCGGGATTCATCGCGCCCGAGGCCGCCCCACGCGCGATCGAGGCATTCGCGCTCCAGCGGAAGCTGCAGGAAGCGCATCCCAACGACGAAGCGGCCGTGGATGCGGCATTGAAGGCGTGGCAGAAGAGTCATCCCCTGCCGCCGGCGACGCTGTCAATGGTTGCCGACCACATCGAGCACATCCGGAGAGTCGCGGGCATCGATCACGTGGGGATCGGCGGCGACCTCGATGGCATCGACGTCACGCCTCAGGGGTTGGAAGACGTCTCGAAATATCCGGACCTCACCGCGGAGCTCCTGCGCCGCGGCTGGTCAGACGTAGACGTCAAGAAGCTGCTCGGGCTGAACGTGCTGCGGGTGATGAAGCAGGCCGAGGCCGTCGCGGCGTCGATGAAGACCGAACCGCCCTCGACGGCGACGCTGAACTAGTAGGCCGGTCCCAGCAGCACGCCATTGATGAAGAGGAGCTCGGTCGCCTCCGCGAATGCGCGATAGTTCGGGTCCTCGGCGAAGGCGATGATGTGCCCGTCGCCCATCGGCTGCTCGACGAGAAACGCCTTCTGCGCCAACTGGTCGCGTGCTTCGTCCCAGACGAGCCCCGACGCGACGAGACGATCCTTCGTCGCAAAGACACCGACGTTGGTCCCCTGGTCGAGTCGCACCGGCGTGAAGACGCGCTGCCCTTCCACGATCGCCTGAATCGCACCATCGGTCCCGGACGCGAGCCAGTGTTCGGTGTCGAGCGCGACCCGCAAGACGGCGCCAGGTGTGTTCTCGGGCCGCTCGCGCTGCGGCTGAATCGCTTTCTCGTAGTTGAAGGGTGCTGACGATTCGCTCTTCTTGTCTTGGTCTTTGTCTTGGTCTTTGTCTTTGTCGTCTCCGCCTTCGGGCTTTCCGTCACGCATCTCAGAACGGGCTTCGAGCAGCCCGACCTTCTCGCCGGCGGCCCACCGCGACGCTTCGCCAATCGTGACGAGCGTGCCACCCGCACGGATCCATTCGCGCAGCCGGCGCACGCCATCGTCGTTGATGGCGCTGCTGTAGTTGCCCTGCGGCAGGATCAGGACATCGACCTCATGCAGGTCGAATCGCGGCAACGTCGAGACCCGCACTGCTGTCACGGTCAGCCCGTAGCGGCGCTCGAGCACGTAGCGCGCCCATCCGGCGGACAACGACTGCGTCGGCGTATCCCACGCCAGCGCGACACGGGGCATTTTCAGCGCCACGACCTCGCTCGAGCCGAGCGAGATCCCTGAATCCACCCACCCGCTGTCGAACCCCACCACCTCGGCGCCGTGCTTTGCCGCGATCGCCCCAAGCGTCCTGGCAAGGTCGTTGGCGTTTTCTGCGACTCGCACGATGGCGGTGCCGGTTCCATAGGTGCGGCCTCCTGCTGTGAAGGGGCGAGAGGCCTGCCGGACTCGAATCCCGGCGCGAAGCGCCTCAGCGATCGTCGACGCCGCGCCCGTCCCCCACGGCAGGACATACGCTACCTTCGCGGCCGGAAGCGGCGCGTCGTTCGGCTTGTCGGAAAGAGCAATCGGGTGTGCCTTCGCGGAAATATTGGTCGGGCTCTTGATCACCTCGACGTCGAACACGAGCGGCAGGCTCCACGCCGTAAGGTCGTAGATCTGATCACCCATTCGTTTCTTCCGACGGCGGTCCTGTTCGCGGACGAACGCCTCGGGCTGTGGCACCTCGAATTCGAGGAGATTGCGGACCAGCCGACTCGAGGGCTGATTGGTCGACACGAGATAGCTGCCGGCGGGGATGCGGCGCGAGCCGATGTCGAACGGCTCCTCGGTTCTCCTGACCTCGATGCCCTGTCTCAGCAGATTGTCGGCGAGCCGGGCCGCAAGGCCTGGATCAGTACCGGGAACGAGCACGTAGTCACGGACGCCCGCCTTCTCTCCCTCGGTCAGCGCACTCCGGCGGTATTCGGCGAAGTCTTGCAACAACTGCGCGCGGTTCGTTGCCGCCGTGTAGGCCGTCGTGATGGCCGCATTGAAGTGATGGACGATGCCGTCACGGTAGGTCAGCGTCGTGCCGTCCTCTCGCTTGTAGGCCAGGCCGCGCGCGGAGGCCTGCTCGTAGGTCATGCCGACGGCGCCCTGGTAGATCGGCCAAGATTCGCCGTAACCGGGATAGAACGAGTCGTAGATCTCGCGAATGAAATATGCAAACCCTCGCTGGTCGAACCGTGCGGCGTTGGCGCGACCGAAAGTCTCGAGCCATTTCGCTTGCGTCGGCGTGACGTAGGGATTCAGCGGGTCCGCCGGCGGGGCGAAGTAGTAGGTGCTCTGGCCGCCCATCTCGTGCAGGTCCACCACCACCTGGGGGAAGTACTCCAGGCCAAGTCTGATCCGGCCGCGCGTCTCCGGCTGCGACAGCGAGATGTAGTCGCGATTCATGTCGAACAAGTAGTGGTTCGACCGCCCGCCAGGCCACGGCTCGTCGTGCTCGGCCGACAAGGGGTCGGCATCGGGCGTCGCGGCGCGTCCGAACTTCGTGTGCGTGACAAAACGGGCGCGCCCGTCCGGATTTTCGAGCGGATCGATGAGCACCAGCGCCTCGCGAAGAATCGTCTGCACCATCGAATCGTTCTGTGCGGCCAGCAGATGGTACGCTTCGGCAAGGGCCGCGTCAGACGATGAAATCTCGTTCCCGTGGACAGCGTGCTCGAGATGAACGATGACGGGAAGCTGGTCGATGAGGCGCGAGGCTTCTTCGGACGAGAGACGGCGCGGATCCGCGAGCCGGGCCATGTCAGCCTTGATCGCGTCCAGCCGCGCGATGCGTTCGGGCGCGGCGATGACGATGACGTGGAGCGGGCGCCCCTCGCAGGTCCTCGCGGTACTCGACGAGGCGCGCGCGATCCGGCGCTGCGGCGGCCAGGGCCTTAAGATAGATAGTGATCTCTTCGGGCGAGCTGATCTCCTCGCCGACGTCGTGTCCGAGAACCGATTTCAGGGTCGGAATCCGGGGATCGTAGGTCGCCCCCGGCCAGAGCTCCTGCGCGGCCACGGTCCTGGAATACAGCACGATCGCAACAAACAGCAACACTCCCTTCGCCAACCGCATGCAGCCTCCGCGAAGCAGGACCGGGAGTATATCCGACGCCAGTGACGCGTCCGGATTGCTATCGGGCGGGGCGGTTGCTACTCTCAAGGGTATGTCGTCTGTTCTGACCCGCCTGACAGTGGGGTTGGCCTTGGCTGTGGCACCCTGCGTTCTCGTTGCACAGCAGCAACCCACGTTCAAGACCGGCGCGCAGATCGTGCCGCTGTACATCACCGTCCTGGATTCGACGAAGCGGCTCGTGCCCGAATTGCAGCAGAGCGACTTCGAAGTGTTCGACAACAACCAGCCGGTCAACATCGTTCTCTTCCAGAACGAGCCCGAGCCGTTCTCGGTGGTCGTGATGCTGGACACCAGCGGCAGCATGACCGGATCGATCGATCTGTTGCGGGATGCCGCCGAGCAGTTCCTGATCAGGCTGCTGCCCGAAGACAAGGGAATGCTTGGCGCCTTCAACGATAAGATTCAGTTCCCCGTCCGCGACTTCACCTCCGATCGCGACGAGCTGATCTCGGCGTTGAAGGATGTCGATTACGGAAATCCGACGCGTCTGTTCGACGCGATCCAGGCCAGCATCGACGAGCTCGCACGGGTGAAAGGACGTCGAGTCGTGCTGATCTTCACCGATGGAGAAGACACGGCGAGCAAGATCGGGATGGGCGACGTCCTCGATCGCGCTCGCTCCGACGAGGCGATGATCTACTCGATTGGTCTCGAGAGTGTGTACTTCAACGGGCAGCGGCAGGTGCGCTCCAGCCCCGACCGAGGGCTGCGGAAGCTCTCAGACGAAACCGGCGGCGGCTACTTCGAGTTGAAGAAGACCGACGAACTCGGACCCACCTTCACGCGCGTCGCGCAGGAATTGCACAGCCAGTACCTGATCGGATTTGCGCCGGCCACGGATGGCAAGCAGCACAAGGTCCAAGTGCGCGTGAAGAAACCCGGACTGATTGCGCGGGCGCGCAAGACGTACCAGGCGCCCACAGGCGAAACGCAGTAAGGTCTACGCGAACGCCGCCGCGATGATCGCCGCGGCGAGCAACAATCCGGTGATCAGTTCGGCGCTTCCAGAAAAGGTCCAATCAAAGCGATTCATGACACATCCTTTAGCTCTATTAAGTAGACGGAGCCCCCGGGCGCCTGGTTCATCCGGGCCCCGATCCTTCCAGTGACCAAACGGGGTACCAACGGCGGCGCGGCGGTAAGTGCTTGCTTCTGCACGAGATTTCGTGCAGTAAACTGTCGCTCGTAGCCGCCTGGCCGACCCCATGTCGACAACCCGAACAAAGTCCGAGGTGCTCACTGGTCTACGCCAGGGGGGCATCGTGCCTGTGATCCGCGCGGAATCGTCGGCGATCGCGGTGAAGGTCGCCGAGGCTCTCGTCGCTGGTGGTATCACCACTCTCGAGATCACGATGACCGTGCCCGACGCGCTCGTCGCCATCCGCGACGTCCGAGCGCGCTTCGCGGGTCAGGTACTCCTCGGCGCGGGCACGGTCACGAGCCGGGCACTGGCCGAGGGAGCGCTCGAGGCGGGCGCGGAGTTCCTCGTCACCCCCTGCATCGTGGCCGACGTGCTCAACGTCGCGCACGAGCGTAACGTCGCCGTGCTGCCCGGCGCGATGACGCCAACCGAGGTGTTCGCCGCCTGGTCGGCTGGTGGCGACATCATCAAGATCTTCCCCGCCAGCAACGTTGGTGGCGCGTCATACCTGAAGGCACTCAAGGGCCCCTTTCCGCAGATTCCTCTCTGCCCGACGGGCGGCGTGAACCTCCAGACGATCGGCGAGTTCATCAAGGCAGGTGCCGATGCCGTTGGCGTCGGCGGAGAGCTCATATCGAAGGCCGCAATCGATCGCGGCGATTTCGCACAGCTCACCGGGCTCGCCAGGCAATACACCGCTGCGTTGCGTGCGGCGCGGGGATGAGAACGATTGCCAGTGTCCGGATCAATCCTTGATCAATTTGATCGCGCGGAGCGCGCGATCGCGGACATCCTCGTCTGGATCGCGGATCAAGTGCCACAGCGGATCGAGCGCTGACTTCGCGGGCGGGCCTATCGTCGCCAGCGCGTCGACGGCTGCCAGCCGCACCTGACGATCGTCATCGCGAAGGGTGTTGATGAGCGCCGGCACCGCCGCCGTGTCGGAAGGCGCCGCGTCGGCGAGAAGACCGGCCGATTCTGCGCGGACTGCGGGATCGCCATTCGACAGACCGCCCAGGAGTACAGGCATCGCGCTGCCGCGATCGCCGACGCGCGCGACGATCGCCGCCGAATAGACGCGCACCATCGGATCGTGGTCGTCCATCCGTTCCTGCGCCGCTGAGAGTCCCGGCGACGCCGCAGGGCCCGCTTCGACGAGCGCCGCCGCGGCAACCTCACGCACCGAGGCTTCCCGGTCGCCGGCGAGCACCCGGGCAGAGCTGGTGATGAGATCGGCCGAGCCGGGACTGACGCGCGCTAACGCCACGCCTGCAGCACGCCGCACGGACGAGTCCGGATCTTTTTCGAATAGCACCACGAGGCGGGGGCCAGCGCGCCCCGCGGCCGTACCGATCGGACCGAGCGCGTCGGCGGCAGCAGCCCGGAGCGGGGCCTCCGGCGAATCCAGGCAGGGCACGAGCAGCGGAATGGCCGCCGTCACCACGGCCCCGCCATGCGCCGCGGCGATTTCACCCACGCCGCGGGCCGCCTGCATCCGCGCCGCCGCATCGCCGACGCGCAACTGGTCCAACCAATAGCCGAGCGGACGGGAATTCCAGAAGGGCTCGTCAGCCGCGCCAAATCCCGATACGGACAGGATGCCCAGGACCAGACACCTTGTCAGAACGCAGACGACGCGCATGGTGCTCCTGCAACAGTAGGACTCGGGGGATTGGCGGACTATAGGCGCGCACCTGACACGTGTCAAGGCGCCTCAGAGGTCCCACGCGTTCGACAGCAGCGGATCGGCCTCGTCGAATCGAAAGACATGGTCGCCGGTAGGCCACACCTCACCGGCAACTTCCACGTCGACCGTTGGCCGCCCGTCGGCATCACCAATCGAAAGCACCGTCGCGCGAAGTGTCGTGCCCATCAGGCCCTGATGAACCAGGCGCCGCCCGATCACCATCAGACCCATTGCCGAGAGGACGGCGGCAATCGCGGCGGTCGCGCTCGCGGTGGGCGTGTGCTCGACCACCCCGTCGGCGCGCACGGCGCCGCTGCGGATGTCCATACCACTCTCGGGCGCAGGACCGATGAAGACGGCTGACGCGAGTGGCAGTCGAGCGCCGGTTTCAGGATGGACGACGCGAATCGACTCGTCGAGATGGCGTAGCACGCCAACGGCGATGCGTTGCAGTTCGAGCGCGCGAGACGAGACGAGCGGTACACCCGCAGCTTCAGCGTCAACAATCGCGACGAGTTCGGTTCCGCTCCAGACGAGGTCCGCGCGAAGATCGCGACGGCCGATATTGATCGGGGTGTTGGGTCGAAGCACGGTCGTGGCCGGTCCGGTATAGCGCACCGGCACCGCACCGCTGCCCGCAAGCGCCACCGTCGTCGCAGTCATCCTGCCAGCTGTCGTGTCGTACCTGACCGTGCCGTGCGTTCGAGGTTTCAGCACGCCTCGTGTGATTGCGAGGCCGGTCGCGCCGATGAGCGCGTGGCCGCATGGCGGCGCGGCGCCAGACGATCGAAAGAACAGCAGCCCGGCGTCGACGTCCGCGGTCTCGCCTTCGGCAAACACGACAACGACGACGCCGCTGTGCCCGCGTGGCTCACGGGTCAACGCCGCCAGTGTCGGCCCGGCGCGCTCGCCGAGCAACTGCTGGCGCTCGTCCAGCGAGGAGGCCTCGACATGCGGTAGCCCACCAGTCACCAGGCGCACGGCGCCGCCTGCCACATGCGCATCCAGCGTTGTGACTTCGACCATCAGTCTCATGTTATTGCCAGGGCGGCACGACCGGATTGCTCCGATCCAACCCGACCCTCCCGACCTGCTACGCTTGACTAACGTGCGTCTCCTCTATCTGACCGCGCTCGTTCTTGCCCTGTCGCTCAACGGCGTGACCATTTCGAGTGCCGCAGGCGACGAGACGCTTGCCGCGCTGCGCCGCAACGCCTTTGACGCCGCCTACAACCTCGACTACCCGGAAGCCGTCCGCTTGTACGATCTGGCGATCGCGCGCGACCCCAACAATTCAGCGACGCATCGGGCTCGAGCGGTGGTCACCTGGCTTCACATCGTGTTCATGCGCGGCTCGATCACCGTCGATCAGTACATGGGGAGCATGACGTCGAAGGACGTCACGCTCGACAAGCCGCCTGCGACCGAGGCGGCGACCTTTCAGCAACACGCAGGCAAAGCCCTGGCGCTAGCAGAAGCTCGCGTCCGCTCGCAGCCGCAGGACGTAGAGGCGCTGTACGACGTGGGTGCTGCGCTCGGCGTGCTCGCGTCGTACACCGCGACGGTCGACGGCCGCGTCAGCGGCGCGTTCTCGCAGGCACGCCGTGCGTACAACGCGCACGAGCGCGTCATGAAGCTCGATGCCAGCAGAAAGGACGCCGGGCTCGTGGTCGGCACGTATCGCTATATCGTTTCCACGCTGCCCTTTCCGCTACGCTGGATGGCCTACGTGGCGGGCTTTGGCGGCGACCGCGAGTACGGCGTGCGGCTGGTCGAAGAGGCGGCACGTTACCCGGGGGAGTCACAGACCGATGCCAAAGTCGCGCTCCTCCTCCTTTACAACCGTGAAGGCCGGTTCAAGGACGCCCTCACGATCGCCGACGACTTGTTGGCGCGCTACCCGCGAAATCGTGTCGTCATGCTGGAAGCCGGGGCGACCGCGATCCGCGCGCGCCTGTTCGCCCAGGCCGATCGCGTGCTGAGCGACGGCCTGGCACGGTTTGCGACGGATACGCGCCCCAAGGCGTTTGGCGAGGAAGCGACGTGGTACTACAAGCGCGGCCTCGCCCGCATCCCGCTTGGCAATGTCGACGGCGCTCGAGCGGATCTGCAACGCGCGCAGTCGTTGCCTGCGCGTACGTGGGTGAAGGGGCGGATTCGGCTCGAGCAAGGCAAACTCGAAGATCTGGCCGGACGACGACAGCAGGCCATGGCTGTGTACCGCGAGGCCGCGCGCATCGGCGAGACCACGAACGATACGCTTACCAGCCGTGAAGCCCAGCGCCTCTTGAAGACACCCTACCGCTAGCGGCGCGGACATTCGTCCTCTTTCGAGGATGCGCGGCAGCGCAGGCCGCGATACTCGACGTAAATCCTCAGAAATCCTGAGAATTCAGGCTTGGCATCGCCCTTGATTTCTCGGTGTGTGCCTGTCTGGATTTGGAGGATGGAGACAATGATCGCAAAGCGCAGCTGGATTGCGGCCTTCGTATTTCTGGCCGGCCTGGCGTGCTCGGCGACGGTCGAGGCGCAGCCGAATGGCAACGCCTGGGGATACCGGCGGAATCAAGGAGCGTATCAAACAGCCTATGACAATGGCTATCGCCAAGGCTTCGACCGGGGTCGCACAGACTCGCGATCACGACGCTACGACTACCGCCGTCACAGTGAGTATCGCCGCTATGGCAACGGTCGCGATGACTACGCGCGAGCCTTTCAGCAGGGCTTCGTCGCCGGTTACGACGCGGCGTTTTACGGCGATCGCGGCAGCGTGAGCCGATATCCGACGTATCCCTCTTACCCGTCGTATCCGTCTTACCCGTCGTATCCGAGGTATCCATCCGATGCGAGATATCCGTCCGATCGGAAGTACCCGTCCTATCCGGACTATGGCGGCTACGGCGGATCTCGAGGCTACGGCTACAGCGAAGCCTACGACCGCGGCTATCGTGAAGGCCGTGACAAGGGCCAGGACGACGGGCACGACAACGACCGCTACGACCCGCGTGCCCAGAAGTGGTATCGCGAGGGCGATCGAGGCTACAAGAAGGAGTACGGTCCGCGCGAACAGTACAAGGCGGCGTATCGCGATGGCTTCCTGCGTGGCTACGACGAAGGCTACCGCGGCGGCAACTACAACCGCGGGGGATGGCGATGGTAACGTGATATTGCGGATTGCGGATTGCGGATTGCGGATTTGATTGTGGATTGGTCGAAAGCGGACCCAATTCCATTCAGTCCACAATCCGCGATCGGAAATATCTCAGACTCTCAGAAATCGTCTGATGCGCTGAATGAAGCTCTGCGTCGTTTCGTCGACGGGAGCGTGAGCGGCTGAGGTACGCGCTTTCGCGATTCCGGCGCGGCGCTCCGCCACGACCGTGCCGATGCGATCGACCATCGACGGGCGCTGCAGCACGAATCGCCGGAACTGATCGGCAGTCACTTCCATCACTTCGCAGTCTTCGACGGCGCGTACAGTCGCGGTGCGCGTCTCGCCCGTGAGCAGCGACATCTCGCCGACGTAGGCGCCCGGCTCGAGGACCGCCAATTCGGCGTCGCCGGGGTCGAGGCTCACGCGCACGCGACCGCGACACACCACGTACGCCGACCGGCCCTCGTCACCCTGCCGGACAATCACTTCCCCGGCGCCGAAGGTGAGCATCGAGGAGCCGGCGACCAGCAGTTCCCGCTCGGCCTCGGCGAGGAGCCCAAACAAGTCGGTGCCGGCGAGAAGCGCCACGGCCCGCCGTTGGGCGGCCGCATCGGGTCCGGGCGGCGGCAGTTCAGCCGAGTACTCGACCTGGATCGGATACGGGATCGAGATGCCACGACGCTTCAACATGTAATAGAGAGCCGATCGCACGTGGTCCCGGACGACGTCTTCCATCGGGTACCGCTCGATCCAGAAGTGCGCGCGGTAGTTGATCGACGATCCGGCGAACTCCATGAGGTGCACCATCGGCGCGGGCGCCTTCAGCACCATGGCGTCGCGGTCGAGCACCTCGAGGATCGCGGCCTTCACGCGGTTCGGCGGATCGTCGTAGCTAGTGCCGATGTCGATGTGGATGCGCGTCGGCGCCGCGGGCTCTGAGTAATTGACCAGGGCGGACTTCGAGAGCTCGCTATTGGGGATGATGACCTGATTCCCCTGACGGGTGCGGACCTTGACCGCCCGCCACGTGATTTCGACCACTTCGCCTTCCCACTCGCCCATGCTGATCCAGTGGCCAAGCTGGAACGGCTTCTCGACCTGAATTGCCAGGCCCGAGACGAGATTGCCCAGCGTATCCTGCAGCGCGAGGCCGGCGACGACGGCACCGACGGCCGATGTGGTAAGGAACTTCTCATCCATCACCAGCGTCGCGACGAGCATGAACAGCGAGAAGACGATGACGTCCTGAACGATGGTGGGGAATCGCTCGGGCACCCGATCTTCCCTGAGCGGGTTGATCAGGATCAGGACGAGCAGCTGGATCAACGCGAGCGCGAAGACGAGGTGCGCGATCGAGGTGGCGATGGGGCGCGTTTCCGGGCGAACCAGAGCTGGGGCGGCCAGCGCGAGGTCGATGGCGACCACAATCGCCATCAGCATCATGGTCAGCCGCACACGGCTGCGAATGAGACGATTCCGTGTGAGCGTACGAGCGGCGAACGCAAACGCGATGACGCCGAGCGCGGCCGCAGCTTCCGCCGAGATCAGTTGAGATTCCCCTCTTTCTTGAAGGCCGTGAGATCGGCCGCTGTGACGGTCACGGCAACCGCCGCGGGGTTCGCGCCGCCTTTCGCATTGCGCTCCTTGTCGAGTCCTCGGCCAGCGGCGGACCCGGTCACTTCGGCGGACTTCTGCTCATTGTCGCCGCCACCCGATCCCATCAGTCCTGACAGGCCGAAGCCCTTCTTCTTTTTCTTACCGTCGTTGCTCGATGCCTGATCGTCCTTTTTCGCCTGGTCGTCTTTCTTGGCCTCTTCGGCTTTGGCGTCATCGCTCTTCGCTGCGCTTCCGCCGCTGGTGAGACCCGCCGAGCCGGCCTCCACAGTCGCGACCGCACCGAGCGGGACCGGTTTGTACGTGATGTTCTTCTTGAAGCGCGCCTCAACGGTCGCTGTCGACGTCAGCTTCACGTCGGCGATTCCCTTGACCAACTTTTTCAGCCGCTCGTCCATCTCGGGATGCGACGCGAAGAGCCCCTGCTTTTCGGTCGAACCGCTGTTGCGTTCCTTGATGGTCGTGAGGAAATCGGAGAGCCCCTTCGGTGTATAGCCCACCTTGTTGGCGACGAGCACGCCCTTTTCGTCGGCCTCGAGCTCCTCGCCGCGACCGAAGCCTGCCATCACGCCTTCGGTGGCTTTGTCGACGAACTTGTTGAAGAGCGCCGGGCTGTTGGAGAGTGTCTCGCTGGTGCCCATCTGGACCATTTTGCCTTTCTGAATGGCCTTCATCGTGTGCTTCTCGGTGATGTGAATCACCTCGTGACCGAGGACGCCGGCCAGCTCCGCTTCGTTCTTCATCAGCGACAGCGCGCCGCGCGTGATGTGGACGTATCCTCCCGGCGCCGCCAGGGCATTGACGCCATCGGTGTCGAGCACGATGAACTTCCAGGGCAGGTTGGGACGGCTGCTCGCCTGCGCCAGCACGGCCCCGACGAGCGTGACGTACTTGTGCACGGCCGGATCCTGGACGACGCCATAGCGCTGGCGGATGCGCTCAGAAACCGCAGCGCCGAGCGTCTGCTCCTCTTCGTCCGTGATTTGCAGGTCATGCACCTGCTGCGCGCGCTTCAGAACCGAGCCGAGCTGCCCCGCGGCGCCGCCAGCGAGCGCGGTCGTGGCAGAGAGGGACAGCATCGCCCCGAGAACGGCGACACCCACCATTCGTGCAATCGTGCGCATGTTTCAGGACTCCTGGGCCTTCCGTGGGCCATTTGCCGACCTATCTTTATCGGCCAGAGGGCTGCAGGCGTTCAGCACGCCGCTGACCGCCTCGGGAGGCGCGACTTCGAAGATCTCGACAGGGACGCTCTTGCCTTTGACCACGACCTTGCCGAGCGCGCGGATATCATAGCGTCCCTTCAGCGCCGACCTCGTGGCCTCGCTGATGATCACGCGCGTGTGGTAGTCCTTGTTCAACGACTCGAGCCTTGCGCCCAGATTCACGTTGTCGCCGATCACGGTGTAGCTCATGATCGTCTCCGACCCGAGATTGCCCGCGACCATGTCGCCGGTGTTGATGCCGATGCCGATGTCGAGCGTTGGCAGCCCGTCGGTCGCCCACTGACTGTTCAGGCGCGCAAGCTCCTCCATCATGGCCATCGCGGCGCGCACGGCGTGGTCGGCGTGATCGGGGTCGTCGAGCGGCGCAGAGAACAGCGCCATGATCATGTCGCCGACGAATTTGTCGACCGTGCCCTTGTTGGCGAACACGATGGGGACCATGGTCGAGAAGTACTGATTGAGCTGCCCGACAATCGCCTCGGGTTCCCCACGCTCCGACACCGACGTGAAGCCGCGAATGTCAGAGAACAATACCGTCATGTGACGGCGCGTCCCGCCGAGGCGCGCGTCGACCGGGCTGGCGAGGAGCTGATCGTACACGTCCTTCGAGACGTAGCGCGAAAAGATTCGGGCGACGCGGCGCTTCTCGCGTCCTTCGACGAAGTACTGATACGCGACCCCACCGAATGTCGCCAGCGCCGTCGCCGTGACCGGCTCCACGAGCGGCACCCAGACGCCACGCGCGAACGCTTGCGTCAACCCGAACACCAGCAGCGCGCCGAGCGCAAGACCGGCGAGCACGCCCGACCACGTGCCGACCGCCGCCGTGATCGACGCCGCCACCAACGCGGAAACGGCAACGACCGCGATCGCCATGCCTGTGGGGGCGCGCTCCAGGAAATGGTTCGACAGGATGCTGTCGAGCATCTGCGCGTGCATCTCGGAGCCCGACATTTTCTGCGGGAACGGCACGCTCTTCTGGTCGTACAGCGCGGCGGCGGTGCCGCCGACGATCACGACCTTGTCGCGAAACGCCGCAGGATCGACGGAAGGCGCCTCATCGGCCAGCAGCTGCTCTTCCGACTGGAACAGCCGCACGAACGAGTAGGTCGGATACGTGCTGCGAAGATCCGGCCAGACGCCTCGATAGTTGATCTGTGCTCGTCGTCCGTATCGGACCGTGCCGTCGAGCATCGGAATCCGCGCGGTAATCAGAGGAAGCCGTCGATCGCCCAGCAGCAAATGCGCCGGGCCGAGCCGCACATCCGATGGCGTTAGTCCGAGCGCGTTGATGGCGCCCGCAACTGCGAGGGACGGCACGTAATCGGGCCCAACGCGAATGAACGGGACATAGCGCCGCATCACGCCGTCCTCGTCGAGCACCGAAAAGTTGTGTGCGACTCCCGCCGCGGCGAGGAGGGGCGGCATCGGCGGATGGAAAAGGGGTCGGTCTTCAATTGAGGTATCGAGCTCGATCCGCGGACCTGGCAGCGTGAGGCGAGCCATAGGAGACGCGTCCGTCCGGCTCGGCTCCGTCGTCGCATCACCGACGAACACGACGCGCCCGAGATCTCGGGCGGCTGTTGCCAGCTCCTCGTCCGACCGTTGCCCCGTCCACTGTTCGTCGCCGAGGGTGAACGTCTGACGGTCTGGCTCGGTGAACAGGATGTCGTAGAGCACGACCATCGGCCGCGCCCGAGCGAGATAGTTCAGGAGATGGGCATGCACCATGCGCGGCCACGGCCATCGTCCGAAGTACGGCGCGAGGGCGCGAATGCTCTGCTCGTCGATATCGATGAGGACGATGTTCTTGCGGGCTGTCGAGGGATCAGCGGTGGCGCGCATGCGCCAGTCGTAGGACTTCAGTTCGACGGTCCGGACGAAGGGCAGGGAACCAAGAGCCAGCGCCAGGAGCGCGGCGGCGAGGCCTATACCGATGCCGGCGAGGAGTCTGCGCAATCGGGGGCGAGAGTAGCAGAAAGCGGACTCACGAACGCGGCTCGGGAAGCGATTCGCAGCCGGGCACGTCGCTCAGGCGCCGGTAGACCGCCAATCCTCGCTCTCTTGCACGTCGCACCATCAGATCGGCGCCCTCGGAGGCGCCGCCGACCCGCAGCACCGCGTCGCACCGGTCGAGGAGGCGCTCGGCGATCGGATGAAAGATCTCGTTGAACGCCTCATCGCCAACGTGCCTGGACCCGGCAAGCGCGACGAGCGGCAGCGCGAACCATTCGCCGACGACGGGAATATGGCCGGCCCGGTAGATCGGCAGCGCGTAACGTTCCATGACGCGGACGTTCTCCGCCATCCGCGGCGGATCGTCGCCCGTGCCCGAGCGATAGGGTCCGGCGACGAGAATCATCTGCCGTTGAAGTGACACGTCACCCTCGCCGCTTGAAATACTGGACGGCGCGCTCGTGCTTCTCGGCCGCCGCGCGGGTCTTGAAGGTCCCAAGATTCTTGCGCCGGCCGGTCTTTGGATCCTTTTTCGTCGAGTAGAGGCGATATTCGCCTGACGTCAGTTTGCGAATCATCTCAGTTCACACACGTACTTCGTGAACGCGGCGAACACGTCGATAGGGCCGCCCGAGTATGCCACGCCGCCGCCGACCTGCCAGTAGTTCGTACGAATGATGCGATCGCGCTGGGCGAATCGCTCAGGGGTGTTCAGCTCGCCAGGCAGCGCGAAGCCCGGTACTACCGCGTGAATTCAACGTCGTCGTCGTGGGGTGGCCTGCCATCGCGAGATAGCGTTGCCCTTGTCGCACGTAAATCACCTCTACTTCCAAGCTCATCCGTCAGTTTAACTCGGTCGAGCTAGGGAGAAGCGTTTCATGAAACACCTCAACTCACTCTGTTGTGCGGTCGCGCTCGGCGTTTCGCTGGTCGCGGTCACCAGCGCTCAGCAGGGCCCCGGTCCAAGCAAGGTTATGCAGATCATTCGCGAGGAGATCAAGGCGGCACGTGGCACCCCGCATGGCAGAGCCGAAGAAGCGTACGTTCGCGCGATCCGCGCCGCGAAGGCGCCGGTGTACTACGTTGGGCTCCGATCGGTGACGGGCCCCACCGAAGCGTGGTTCCTCTCCAGCTACGATAGCTACGCCGCGCTCGAGCAGGAGAACGACATGGTCGCCAAGAACGCCTCGCTCTCGAAGGCGCTGGAGATGGCCGACGACCAGGATTCGCAGTTCCGCACGGGCACACGAACCGTAATCGCCGAGCTGCAGGAGGACCTGAGCTACCGCATGCGTCCAAGCGTGCAGGACATGCGCTACATGCATGTGACGGACGACGATTCGCGTGCGCGCAGGATGGGGCAGCGCCTTCGAGGACGCGAGGAAGCTCGCCAAGACCGCGCATGAGAAGGCCAACGTCGACGAGCACTGGGCGCTCTATCAGGTGGTGTCGGGGATGTCGGCGGGCACCTATCTGATGCTGCAGGGCTCGATGTCACTGAAGGAAGAGGATACGGACCCGCACACTCAGGCGTACCGGGACGCGCTCGGTGATGAGGGCCGCGCAAAGCTCCAGCAGTTCCAGCGCGATGGCGTGCTGGGGACGGAGACCGCGTTGTTCGAGATCAGTCCCCAGATGAGCAACGTTCCAGACGAATGGCTGAAAGCACGGCCCGACTTCTGGAAACTGCCGGCAATGAAGACGAGCTCCGCCACCAAACCAGGCGAGGGTTCGGCGAAGCCAACTGCCGGTCAGTAGGATAGGAGGGCCGGTGGGACGACCTCCACCGGCCCACTTTTTGATTCGGAATCTGAAGTACAATAGCGGGGTCTGTGGTGGCGCCTGGGATTTCCCCGGAAGCCTAAAGTGGCGGCGGCGTATTAGTTACGGCGATCGTCGGCTAGAGTTCCTACCACTCGGTCCCTTCACATTCAGACGCCGTTTCGGCGTCTCATTCGTTGTCAGCCTGCTGCGCGGTCAGGGAAACGCTCCAGGCAATTCAGGAGCTTTTCATGCCGTTTTCGTCGCTCGGGCTCTCGCCTGCCCTCTGTACGCCGCTCGTGCGGCTGGGCTATTCGCACCCCACCCCTGTCCAGAACGAATCGATTCCCCTAGTGCTCGATGGCCGCGACATGCTGGCGCGGGCGCAGACGGGCACGGGTAAGACCGCTGCATTCGGCCTGCCCATGATCGATCGCCTCCTACTGCGGCACCCGCGACGGGCGCAGACGCGCCAGCCCCGTGGCCTGATCCTCGTCCCGACTCGTGAACTGGCGCTCCAGGTGCACAAGGCGATCGCGACCTACGGCGCGCCCGCTCGCTTGCGAGCGACCGCCGTCTTCGGCGGCGTGCCGATGCGCGCGCAATCGCAGGCGCTGCATCGCGGCACGGACATCGTCGTCGCGACACCAGGCCGGCTCATCGATCACATGGAGCATCGCACCGTCGATCTTTCCGCGGTCGAGATCCTCACGCTCGACGAGGCCGATCGGATGCTCGACATGGGCTTTCTGCCGGCACTTCGCCGCGTCCTTGCGGCGTTGCCACAGTCGCGGCAGACGCTGCTGTTCTCGGCGACGCTTTCGGACGAGGTAGTTCGACTTTCAAGCACCTTCACTCGCCAGCCAGTGCGCATCGACGTTAGCGACGGTCATGTCGTCGCGACGACGGTGACGCACCGCATCCATCCGGTCTCCGACAGCCGCAAGGCCGACTTGCTGACACACGTCCTGACACAGCCGCCCATTGGTCAAGCGCTTGTCTTCTGCAAGACCAAGCGCGGATCGAACCGAGTCGGCGAGCGCCTCGAGCGCGCGGGTGTGAAGGCGGCGGTCATTCACGGCAACAAGAGCCAGGGCGCTCGTAATCGCGCGCTGGGCGACTTCAAGGCGGGACGCGTGACCGTGCTCGTCGCGACCGACATCGCGGCGCGCGGGCTCGACATCGCGCAGCTGCCGCTCGTCGTTAACTACGACCTGCCCCTCGTCGCGGCCGACTACATTCATCGCATCGGCCGCACCGGCCGAGCCGGCATGGCCGGACGTGCGGTCTCGTTCTTCTCGCCGGCCGAACGAGAGCTCCTGCGCGACATCCAGCGACTCCTGCCCGAGCCGCTCGAGCATGTCGTCGTCGAAGGATTCGAGGCGAGAGCCGCGTCGCACGATGCGAGCCCGAAGGCACGCCGCCATCTGCCCACCCGACCGCGCCGATTCATCCGGCGGCGTCGCGATTGACCTCGCCGGCGGCGCGGGCGCCGTCTACGGTCTCGCGCACCACGCCTCCGCGCCGCTGAGCGACGCGACCTTCGTGGATGCATAGAAAGCCGTGGCGGTGTTGATGCCGCTGCTGCGCGACTGGCTGCGGCCGCCGCACTCGAAGTCCCCGCCGGGTCGAAGCCGATCGTCCAGTCAATCAGCTACCGCATTCCTCCATTGAGCGTGTCCACTGCCGGCAGTAGCCGGGCTCCAGCGCGGTCTCTCCGCCACGGCATTCCGGAGTCGCTCCGCCCGGCCGGGGAGGTCGCTGGGCCCCAGGGTTGAAAAGCGCTCCGTGAATTGGAACAATCTTCGGCCGGTCGTGCTGGCACACAACGTGCCCTCGTCCGCGACGCGCGTTCGCGAGGCCGGGTCACGAGGCGTCCGGCTGATGGCTCGAAGCGCTCCAGGAGATTCTCGCGAGTGCAACCGACTCAGCGCATCAGTCCGATATCGCGGGCGAGCCGATCCGGACGCGCTTGGCAGATGGCGGAAGACGCAGCCTTGGCGTTCGGTCTTGTCTGCCTCCTGACGTGGGGAGCGCTGTACATCCAAGGTGCGATGGGCGCGAGCTACGAGCTGGAGCGCTTCGCCGCCCTTCAAGCTGCGGCGCCGCTCACGACCGTCACGCCGGATCTGAGCTTCTGGGACCCCAAGCGCATCAGCGCCTGGCGAGCCGAACTGCAGAAGCCGGCCCCGCCGCCGCTCGCGGTTCTGCGCGTTCCGAAAATCCGGCTCGAGGTAGCGGTTCTGCCAGGCACGGACGACTTCACGCTCAACCGGGCGGTCGGTCACATCGAAGACACGGCACTGCCCGGGATGGACGGCAACTCTGGAATCGCCGGGCACCGTGACGGGTTCTTCCGGGGCCTGAAGGACGTCGGCCGCGGCGATGCGATCGAAATCGTAACGCTACGAGGCAAGGAGGTGTATAACGTCGAACGCGTGTGGGTCGTGTCCCCGGAAGACGTGTCGGTGCTCGACGCGACTGATGCGCGATCGCTCACGCTGGTCACGTGTTACCCGTTCTACCACGTTGGCCCGGCGCCCCAGCGCTACATCGTCCGTGCCGTGAATTCCGGGGTCTCGGCGACGGCAGCCACTTCGCGCCCTTGAGCTGGCGACATGATTCGTCTCGTTGTGATCGGCCGGTCGACAGGGCGCTCTCATCGTCTCACGTGCGTTGAGTTACGTGGGGACTCGCAGACGGAAGTCAGAGGAGGCATTGTGACACGTACACTTGTTCGCTTCGTATTAGGGGCAGCGCTGGTAGGCACGACGGCCACCGTCACGCTGGCACAGACCACGACGCAAACCAAGAAATTCGAAGTCATCGCGGTCGAGGGCAACAATCTCGTCGTCAAGTTGCCCGAGGGCACGAAGGAACTGACGGTGCCCGAGGACTTCCGTTTCGACGTGGACGGGAAGTCGCTGTCGGTACACGAACTGAAGCCTGGGATGTCAGGCACCGCAACGATCACCACGAGAACCACCATGGTCCCGGTGACCGTGACCGAGGTGAAGAACGGGACCGTGATGAAGGCCCTGGGCGGCACGAGCATCATCGTTCGCGATGATGAGAAAAATATCATCAAGATGTTCTCGCAGGCCGACGTCGACAAGCGCAACATCAAGATCATGCGCGGCGGCGAGCCGGCCCAGATCACAGACTTCCGCGAGGGCGACAAGATTTCGGCGACCATCATCACGTCGATGCCGCCCAAAGTCTTGACCGAGAAACAGGTGGAGGCAACCCTTGCCAGGAGCGGGGGCACAGGCGCGGCTGCGGCGCCGCGCGCGGCGGCCGCGCCCACGCCGTCCCCGGCCGCGCCCGCGGCCGAGGCGCCGAAGACGCTGCCCAAGACCGCCAGCTCCCTGCCGCTGGTCGGCCTGATGGGAATCGCATCGCTCGTCGCGGGGCTGGGGCTCACAGCCAGGCGGCGTCGCGCAACGCGCTAGCGGGTTAGCTCTCGACGCCGGGCCGCGCTCGTTTCCGGGACGGGCGCGGCTCGCCTTTTTGTGTTGCGAGTTGAGACTCGCGCCCTTGAGCCGCAGAAGGTCCCGCCTCGCTCTCTCCCTGGTGCTGGTCGTCTGTTTCTTCGTCGGTGCGGCCGTACGCACTCGCACGGGACGAGTAGTCCGCGAACGTGTGGAGAAGGCGTTTTTCGAAAGGCTCCCCGGGTACGGCCTGCTGCGCAGTCTGACACAGCGACTGGCGAACGACGGCGACGAGACGGCGTGGAAGCCGGCCCTGGTGGAGATCGAAGAGGCGCTCGTCCCACCCTTCGCCGGGGCCGTGTACATCCTCAACCGCGAACGTGTGCACGCCCTCGACGTCCCCTTCACCCAGGCGATCCGATCCGTCTCGCGCTGGGGCTCGGGAACGAAAGACCTCGTGGCGGCGATGCGAAGCGGCTAGCCCTCAACACCGGCTTCGAAACGCTGTAAGCCGACGCCGTCGGGTTCCCTTCCTTGCCAGCGATCGGCGACGTTTACGATGCGTCCGTACTGCTGCCGGACCATGTGCGGAACAACGGCTCGGCAACACAGAAAGACGCCGGTGAGGTTGACGTCCAGCACTTGGCGCCAGGCGGCGGCGGGATGCTCCCACACCAGATGATTCGGTCCGGCGATGCCGGCATTGGCCACCAGAATATCGATACGGCCGAAGGCGTCATCGGCGGCGCGATTGCGGAACCCACTTTGCCGGCCGCGCCGGTTCGTCCGGCGGCGCGATTGACCCGGCTTCAGCCGCGTGTCAGACTCCCTCGCCCTGGGAGATCGTCATGAGACCACTGGCCTGGCTGCTCGTTCTGACGTCGATCGGCGGTGGACACGTCCTCGCTCAGGAGCATCATCACGGCGGCGCGTCGCACGAGGGTGAGCAGCTCGGCATCGTGTCGTTCGCGACCTCCTGTGCTCCCGCCGTGCAGAAGGACTTCGAGCGCGGCGTCGCGCTGCTCCACTCCTTCTGGTACGAAGAATCGGAAAAGCAGTTCGTCGAGATCGCAAAGCAGGACGCGTCGTGCGCGATGGCCCATTGGGGCGTCGCCATGAGCCTCTATCACCAGCTTTGGGATCGCGCGACCGGCGAGCGTCTGACGCGCGGGATGGCCGCGGCGCAGGCTGCGGTCGCCCTGAAGGCGAAGACCGCGCGGGAGCGCGCGTACATCGACTCGATAGCGGCGTTTTACGCTGACGGCGAGACGAAGGATCACATGCTGCGCGCCGACGCCTATACCGCCGCGATGGCGACGCTCTACGCCGCGTTCCCTGACGATTTGGAAGCCGGCGCATTCTACGGCCTCGCGCTACTCGCCTCGACTCCCCCGAGCGATGTGACCTTTGCCAATGCGAAGAAGGCAGTCGAAATATTGATGCCACTGATGCGGCAGCAACCGGCGCATCCCGGGCTCGCGCACTACATCATCCACGCATGCGACAACCCGACGATGGCGCCGCAGGGACTCGAGGCGGCGCGCCGGTACGCGGCAATCGCGCCGTCGTCGCCGCACGCCGTCCACATGCCGTCGCACATCTTCTCGCGCCTCGGCCTGTGGCAAGAGAGCATCCAGTCGAACCTCGCGTCGCTGGACGCCTCGAAGAAGGCGGACGAGCAGAAGCGGGGCGGATCCGATCACGCCCTGCACGCGATGGATTTCCTCAACTACGCCTATCTGCAGGTCGGCAAGGACAAGGAGGCGCACGCCGTCGTCGGAGACGCACTGCGCCTGATCGATGCGCTGGGCAAGTCGCACATGGCCGATCACGAGATGGCAGGCTTCCTCGATTACGCCCGGGCGCAGTTCCCGGCGGTGTACGCGCTCGAGATGCGCGACTGGGCGGCGGCAGGGGCGCTGGAAGCGCCGGCCAGGTCGAAGCCGCTCGTTCAGACAATCACGTACTGGGCTCGCGGGATAGGCGCTGCCCGGGCACGGAATGCCAGCGAGGCCAAGCGCAACGCGACACGGTTCGAGCAATTGCTCGAAGAGGTAAGCAAGACGAACGACGCGTACATCCTGGCTGAGATGGACGTCGCGCGCGATCAGCTCCGCGCCTGGGTCGCCTTCGCCGAGGGACGCGGCGAGGAGGCGGTGCGCGTCATGCGTGACGCCGCCGATCGTCAGGACGCGCGAGGCAAGGGCGAAGTGGAAGTGCCGGCACGCGAGATGCTGGCGGACATCCTGCTCGAGCTCGGCCGGCCGGCTGATGCGCTCGGCGAATACGAGCGGTCGATGACCATCGATCCGAACCGGTTCAACGCGCTCTTCGGCGCGGCGACCGCCGCTGAGAAGGCCGGTAGCATCGATCTCGCGCGCAAGTACTTCACGCGCCTCGTCGAGAACTGCAAGGGGTCGGACTCGTCCCGTCCCGAGCTGGCGAAGGCCAGACGGTTCGTGCAGGAGCGCGGTTCGTCACAGTAGCCTGTAGGCTGCACCGCGTGCGCCCACGAAGCAGTCGGGCACCGCGTGCGCCGAAGAAGCAGTAGGGCCCGACTTCAGTCGGGCCTCTGAACGCGCACCCGTCTCAGTACGTCGCGCGCCCGCCACTCAAGTCGAACACCGCACCGGTGGTGAACGAGTTCTCCTGCGAGACGAGCCACGCGACCATGGCGGCAATCTCGTCGACGAGCACGAACCGGCCGCGGGGAATCTTCGACAGCATGTAGTCGATGTGCGCCTGCGTGCACTGCTCGAGGATCCGCGTCTGCGCGGCCGCGGGCGTGATGCAGTTCACCGCGATGTCGTGGCCCGCCAGCTCCTTGCCCAGCGACTTGGTCAGCGCGATGACGCCCGCCTTCGAGGCACTGTAGGCGGAGGCCGTCGGGTTCCCCTCCTTGCCGGCGATCGACGCGACGTTCACGATGCGGCCGTACTTCTGTCGGAGCATGTGCGGTACGACGGATCGGCAGCACAGAAAGACGCCGGTGAGATTGACGTCGAGCACCTGCTGCCACGCGTCGACAGGGTATTCCCACACCAGAGCATTCGGCCCGGCGATGCCGGCGTTGGCGACGAGGATGTCGATGCCGCCGAGCGCGTCGATCGTGGCGCGCGTGGCCGCGTCGACGGCGGCGTGGTTCGAGACGTCGACCACGGCGTAGCGGACGACGCGTCCATCCGTGGATAACTCGGCAGCAACCGCCTCGACGAGCGCTTCGTCACGGTCCCAGAGCGACACGCTGGCGCCCGAGGCGAGCAGCCGTTCGGCGATGGCGCAGCCGATGCCTTGCCCGCCACCGGTGACGACCGCGCGCCGCCCGACCAGGTCAATCTGATTCATCGTCCTGGATGACTCTACTCCACTGCCGGAATCACCGCGGGCGCGGTCGGGAGATTGATCGATCCGGCTCCCCGAGCGGATCCGGGGCGCCGTCGGGTGCAGCGCCTGTTAGACGGCGGCGTTTAAGGTCTTGTGTCAGCCAATCGGAGGCCGATTCTTTCGGAATGAATTCTTTATCGCAATCTTGCCGTTCCGGAACGTGAACAAATCGCAGCCGGTGACCTCGACTCGCTTGCCGTCCTTTTGTGTTCCGGTGAACGTCCATTCCGACACACCTCGATCTCCCGTCACGAAGTGTCGCGCATTACCCCAGTGCGCATCCGGATACTGCTCGAACACGGCGGTGTACGCGGCCCGCACCGCCCGTTGCCCCTCGTGTCTCTCGCCGTCGACAGCATTGCCGCCCGAAGCTTCAAAGACACAGTCGGTCGTCATCATCGACATCAACGCATCAACATCGTGACGATTCCAAGCGTCAGCGAACGCTTGCAAGAGACCTTCGTTGCCTCGGTCTGTGAGCTGGCTAGTCATGGAAGCGCCAGCGGCGGCAAGGCTGACCGCAGCGACGCGATGACCGGCCGCGACGCCGATCAGTAAACCGACAACTGTGAATGTCGCGACCGTTCGCATGTGATCCTCCAGCCATCAGCTCCCCAAACAGATTCGTGTTCCGCCGTCTAACGGCCAGCGTTCACCAGCGGCCGCACGGCATCACATGGCAGCCGACTGGTGCAACGCGGGTTAGACGGCACAGCCCGCTAGGGGCTAATCTCTGATCGGTTGCCTCGCTTGTCCCAACTTCCGCACTTCGTGGCGAAGCGCTACCATCCCGCTCGTGTACGCTTTCACCTCCACGAGGTGCAGGGTGACATCCTTGTCGAGCCCGTCGAAGAATGGGATCCCTTCACCGATCAGGACGGGCATGATCGAATAGCGAACTTCGTCAGCCAGTCCGAGCCGAAGGCATTCACTCGAGACGGCACCCCCTCCGACGAACCAGATGCTACGGAAAGTCGGTTTCAGCCGCTCATGCACCAAGTGCGCGAGATCGCCAGAGTAGAACTCGACCGTATCCCTGGTCCTCGGCAATTCGCGACGGGTCAGGACGAACGTCGGCTTGTCGCCATAGGACCAACCGAATCCCTTGGCCTCGAAGTCCAAGGCGGTCTCGTAGGTGCGCGAGCCCATGACGTAGCAGTCGATCGTCTTGAGGAACTCCTGGACGAACTCTGGGTCCAGGGTGTCCCCGTCCTCGAACTCGTCTGACGTTTCGAGCCAGTCGACGCGTCCGTCCTTTCGGGCGATGAAGCCGTCGAGGCTCGCCACCATGTGGATGGTTACGGAGGAATCCGTCCTCGCCATGGTCACGCCTCCACCTTGGGTGCGATAGCTTACACCCAATGATTTGCGGAGCTGAATGTGCTTCCCCGGTCCTACGCCGGCTGGCTGCGTGGACCTTCACCACGACCGGTCGGCTCGAGGCCGCAGGGATTCACGACCACGTTGGATGGCCAAGGATCTCCGAGACGCGACATCTCGGCAGGCCGCTCAAGCCGCCGGTCTAGCGTGTCGCGCTCACCCGCGGCCGCTCAACATCAAGATCTGCCGTCGGGTGCAGCGCGTGTTAGGCCGCATCTCAGTAGACATCGAGATCGCGACCGATGACGAACTGGCCAGAGTAATGCTTCATCATGTCCGACTGCAGTTCTTCAGGCGTCAGACTGTTGTAGTGATACAGAATGAGGAGTCGCGGCTTCGCGCGCAACGCAAGCTCCCCGAGCTGCTCGGTCGTCGTGTGGTACTTTTCTGAAAAGCGCCGGAACGCTCCGGGCGGCGCACCGCCAGCTTCTGGGCGTGTCGCAAGCCATGCGCTGGTGTGAACTTCATGAATCAAGACGTCACACCCGCGACAGGCATCGATGGTTGCTTGTGTGGGTTGGTATCGCCGGAGATCACGATGCTGCGGTCAGGGGTGTCGAATCGGTATCCATAACTCTCCATGGCGTGCTTGGTAGCGAACGCCGTGACCGTGACACTTTTGTCCCTTTTCACCGTAATCTGAGTGGCTCCGGCTCGACAATGCCGGCGAGCACAAGGCAGACGATGTGCCGGTCTTCAGCAACGAGGCTGGCGAGCCCCTGAAGACGTTCAAGAAGGCCTGGGTCGTAGCCGTCCTCAAGGCGCACGGCGTCGATCCCCGCTGGCGCAAGGACAGCTACAAGGATCTATCGGCCGAGTGCCAGCAGCGGCTCCGTGACATCGACCTGCACTGGCACGACCTGAGCCACGAGTACGCCTCAAGGCTGGTTGAGCGCGGCGTTCCGCTCGCCCAGGTGCGCGATCTGCTCGGTCACGCGTCGCTCCTCACGACCGAACGCTACGACAACGAGAGGCTGGAGGCGCTTCAGGCCGCCGTCGAGCGGTTGGAAGGAGGCAAGACGTTCGATCCAAAGATCGATGGCTCGGACAGAGTTTCAAGAATCTTTCAAGTTCCCGCCGAACAGCGCTTCGCCGCTGGCGAAGACCCCGCCAAGGAATCCGCTACAAGGCACTGAGAAGTCGCGGGATGGAGAGTTGGTACCGGTACGGGGTTATGCGAAAGGGTGTTCCGCCGAGACGTTTGTTGGCATCGCGGCGTAAGGCGAGGCGGGCCCGGCGCGCGTGATCACCGAAATCTCACGTAATGCTCATCGGCTGATCAAGACTGAGCGGCGTCCGGCAAGCGATCCTTCCGCACCGCACCGGCAGGCGCCGGTCGTACAGGCGAGGAGGAAGCGCTTGAACCGATGTTGCATAACTTCACCAAGCGTCGTCGGCTGGTGGTCCTGCTGGCAGTCCTGAGCGTTGTTGCGCTGGTGCTCGTCTGCAGGTGGCTGAACGCGACAAAAATCGGCGGACAGCAGCCCGCCGAACCCTTCCGCATCGCCGGCAATTTCTACTACGTCGGCGCAAACGACGTCGCGGCCTTCCTCATCACCGGGCCCGAGGGCCACGTCGTGCTCGACGGTGGCTATGCCACCACCGCGCGGTTGATCATGGCGAGCATCGCGAAGCTCGGCTTCGACATCAAGGACGTCAAAGTGCTCCTGAACTCGGAGCCGCACCCCGACCACGGGGGCGGGCTGACGGTGCTCCAGCAGGCGTCGGGTGCTCAGTTGTGGGCCAGCGACGCGAGCGCCGACTCTCTCGCCTCCGGCGGCGACGACCCCGACATCGTCCTGCCATTGAGGGCCCTCATCTGGATCGGCGTCCTCGGCTACCCGCCCCCGCGCGTCGACCACCGGTTCAAGGACGGCGACACGGTTCGTGTCGGACCGATCGCGCTCACCGCGCACGTCACCGCCGGCCACACGCGCGGCTGCACGTCGTGGTCGTTCCCCGTCCGCGACGGAGACCGCGTGCTGAACGTCGTGAGCGTGTGCGACACGGGGGTGCTGGCAACGTCGCGGTATCCAGAACAAGCGGCCGACCGCGAGCGCAGCTTCCGCGTGCTGCGTAGTCTCTCCGTCGACATTTGGGTGACCAACCATGCACGAGCGTGGGGCAGGTACCGCAAGTTCGTCGCGAGCGCTACGGCGAAGAACCCAGTGGAGCCGTTCATCGACCCCGAGGGCTACCGCGCTTTCATCGATGCCGCCGAAGCGGAATTACGCCAAGGGCGGGTGCACTAGCAGCACGTCGCTGGGCCGTGGTGGAAGTATTTTTTGGTACCGGTACGGGGTTATGACAAAGAGTGTTCCGCCGGGAACGTCGAATTTGTCGGCATCGCCGCGTGATTTTTTCGCCGGGCGCGAGCAGGTTGGCTGAAAAATCCGCAATCTTCGGTGACGGGCGTCTACGGACGCTGCCGTTCGACCTCGTCCCCGCGTTCGCGCAAGGACAAGGCCAGCCTGGCGGTTTCGCCCTGGAGTCGGACCTGCATGTCGACGATATCGAGGGCCGTCACCTCGATCAGCGTGAACGAGCGTGCGATCGCGTCGGCGGCGGTGCGAGCGCGGCCGGCAATTTCGAGGAGTTCGTCGAGCGTGGTCCGTCGCAGTCGTGCCGGGTCGGCGGGGGGGTCATCTGCACCTGTCGATGAAGGCGGACATATGGCCATTGAACTGTCCCAGGACGGCAAACACGCGATCGGCAAATGTCGACATCAGAGAGCCTTCAGACTGCCGCGCCACCTGTGAGCACTCGGCTGCTCACCGTCGGCGCCTGCGCGCCTTCTGCGTCGCTCATTCTGACCAGCGCCTGCAAGCGATCGGCCATCTGGATGATGAGCTCTTTGTTGAGCGGGCCGATCGCATTTTCGAGGTTCTGTATTTCCTCGACGAGCTGAACCCGGAGCGCCTCGTCGTGCTGTTTGTCGGCAATAAGATCGCGACAGATCGCCCTCACCCGCTGTTCGCGTGGCCGCCATTCCTTACCCATTTTCAGAAGCAGGTCCCACGGCACGAGCCCGCCCCACACGGCTGGTTCCTGGAGTCCCGCTTCCCGCGCGTCGCGCTGGAGGAGGTTCAGTTCCGTCACGAGATCCCTGGCGGCGGCGGGGACCCGGTCTTCCGGCATCATCTGGAGATTCATCGCATAGAACCGGCTGTCCTTCTCGAGAAACATGAACCTGAACCGGCTGGCAAGTTCGAGCCCTTTCAAGAGTCGCGTCGTTATGAGATCGCCGTGATCCTCTCGGGTCAACGCTTCGACGATGTAGAGGTTCACTTCCATCTTGCCGTTGAAGTACGTCGTGCTGGTCGTCAGGATCAACCGATACACGTGGTTGTCTGGTGACAGCACGATCTGGCTGTTGTCGACATTGATCTGCTGTGGAAACGACGAGCGGATCACGGTCCGTATCGCCTCTACCCAGGACGGTCCCAGCTGCTGTGCAGCCACAGTCTTGCAGAAGTCCGCCCAGGTAATCGGCCGCTCGAGCAGGCCAAAAACGCTCATCGTTCCGCCAACCCCCACCGGCACGAGCTCCGCGTTTGGAGGCAAGTCACCCTGGGCGGCCTCCAGCGCCGCGAGCTCCGTCTTGATGGTGATCTGTTTCTGCGGCTTCAACGTCGTGTCGGGAGCGCACTTCCGGTACTGAAAGATCGACAGCAGCATGTCGCGGACGCATTGCGTGGTGTCGATGTCTTTGCTCGGGGGCAGCCCTTCCTTCTGGCGGACCTGCGCCAGCTCGAAGCGTTTGGCATCCATGAACGCGACCATCGGATGCGTCTTCGTGATGGTGCTCGCCAGATGTGACTCGAATGCCGACGTGGGAAGCCGCAGATCCTCGGGTGTGATGCTCAACGAGATGCCTTGACGATCGCTAGTGGTATCCGGAGGGTTGCTCAAATAGAGCGAGATGATGCTGCTGTTCTCGCTGCGATGCACGCCCTCGAAGTACCCGACTTCCCAGCCGGTATAACTGAAGCTGTGTTTCGGGGTGTGGGTGTAGACGACGAAAAGCACCTCCGACCGTTGAAGCTGCTGCTCGAGTTGCTGGCGAAAATTGATTCCGCTGACCAGCGAAACCTTGTCCAAGTTCACGACGACGAACGTGTCGTCGATCTGCCGGAGCGCGCGAGCCAGCGCCGCGGCAATCTGCTCATCTTCGTGTGCGTAGCTGATGAAGAACTCTTTTTTGATCATGTCAGCACCATGCCCGGCGTGCGCCTGGCGCCCGTCATTCAGACAGAACGAGTCCCGGGGGAGGATCGAACACCGGCAGTATGCGCTCGAATGCTCCGCTCGGCCAGCTGGTCAGCAGCTTTTCGCAGCAGGCTCACCATGAATGCCCCGTCGCGGTAGCGTCCGGCCGTAGCGAAGCCGCTCGATCTCGACTCTGGCGAGGACCGTCTTCTCGGAAGGCTGGAGCAGTTCGACCAAAGCGTGGGCTCGCTCGGCCTCGCCATCTCGCCCGATGGTCTGTCGATCCTCTATCCACGAATCGTGAACGACAGCGCAGACCTGATGCTGATCGAAAACGTCCGCTGAAGCGGCCCCACGGCCCGACGGTGAAGGACGACCAGGCTGGGCGGCAACTTCGCCGGGTCGAGAATTGGCGGCCTCTGCTTACCAACCGACCCGAACACGGCGGAAACTCTTGCGGGAAATGATCGCCGGACCGATCCGTTTCACGCCGGTCGGTAGAACTTATCGCTTTGAATGGAAGCTTTGGTGCGCTGACGAGACAGGTGTTTCAACTTTAATGGTACCGGTACGGGGTTATGACAAAGGGTGTTCCCCCGAGAACGTCGAATTTGTGGGCATCGCCGCGTGAGCCGTAAGCGCCTCAGGGGCCTTAATCCGCGCGCCACGCAGTTCGACCGGTGAAGTCGGGCCTATGCGCCTGAGCTGTCGGGCTTCGACGATAATTTTGTCGCCTCGCGCTGCTATCGCGATCGCCCGGCGACTGGCTGCGTGCCTATTCGGCCCCTAGGGCAAGCTCCTCACGATTTCGTCCGGGTCCAGCACCTGACCAGCGTGGACCACACGGTAGATGCGCGACAGGTTCGCGCTGCTGGCCAGGGGGTCTGCGTCGAGGATCACCAGGTCAGCGCGCTTCCCTGCTGCCACGGTGCCCAGATCCTTCTCGACGCGCAGCGCCTCGGCGCCATTCACCGTGACGGACCGGAGCACCTCCGCCGGCGTGAGGCCGGCCTTCTCCATGATCTGCACCTCCCGGTAGATCCCGGGACCGTGGAGGACGCCCGGGTTACCGGCGTCGGTCCCGGCAGCTACGATGAGGCCAGCGTCCCACACTTTGCGGAGGTTGGTCATCGCCGCCGGCGGCGGCTCGGCGGGCGGATGGGGACCGTCCTTCAACTGCTGGAGCCGCGGCGGCAGCTCGTCGCGCTGCAGGTGCTTTGCGTCTTCCATCATGGCCAAGATCTTCGGATCGGCGAGACGGCGCTCTACCTCGGTGGGCGCCCAGTCGCCAAGGAAGAGCGTTCGCGGAGAGAAGAACACGTTGAGGGTGGGGATGTAGACCGCGTGGTTCTTGCGCGCGAGGGCGACGAACTCGTCGTCGATGGGAGCGTCGATCACCGAGTGCACGAGGATGTCGGCGCCGGCGCGCAGCGCGGCCTTCGCCGTCGCTAACTCGGTGGCGTGAACGCAGAAGGGAACGTTGCGCGCGTGCGCGGTCTCGGCCGTCGCGCGGGCGATGGCCTCGCCCTCCTCCAGTGTGCGGTCAGGCGTGGCGATGAACCACATCTTCACGCAGTCCGGTTGGCGCTCCAGCTCCTTCATTGACAGGCGCCGCGCCTCATCCGGCGTGTTGCAGCGAATGATCGGCGGATCGCCAAGGTTCAGCGCCGGCGAATCGACGGTGGAGATTAGGGGGCCGGAGGCGCGGACCAGCGGCGCCAGGGACGCGGCCCGCGCCGCGTCGCGCACCTCGAAGTTCCACATAGGGCCGCCCGCGTCAGCGACGGCGGCCACGCCGCTCGCCACCCAGATGCGGAACGTCGCGTCGAGCCTGGCCTTGTTGCGTGCCACCTCGTCGCCATAAGGGACGCGCTTGGTGAGGTTGACACCATCGGGCCGCGTGTACGGGTTGGCCGACTGGAAGAAGTGCACGTGGGCGTCGATCAGGCCGGGGATGATCCACTTCCCCTTGACGTTCAACACACGTGCACCGGCTGGGATGCGAGTCTGCGCCGCGGCACCGACAATTTCGATCCGATCGCCCCTCAGGATCACGACCGAGTCCGGCTGGGCGGCCCCGGTCGCGGGTTCGACCACAGTGGCCCCGACCAGCGCGATCTCCGGTCTGGGGCTGGGGGCGACGACCGCCTTGTGACAGCCGCCGAGGGCGAGAGCGACGACCGCTGCAAACCAGGAGAATACGGTGAGGGGTGTGCGCGTCACGGGCGCATCATATGCGTTCGCGGACTCGGCAGCACGATCTCGACCGGACTGTGGGCGGTTGGCTGGAATACTCCCGATCGCCGGCAAAACATGCGTCGCAGGATGTGTCGATCGATCCGGCCGTCCCGGCGGCCCCCTCATTGGAATCGTGTTGATGGCCGCCTGGTTGCCCGCGCGCCGGTACCGGTACGGGGTGTGCGGAAGATTGGTCGCCGCCATTCTCGGGCTGGCCGCATGATACGGCGCCTGCCTGTCACAGCACGCAAGAGTGAAATCGCATTTTGAGGAAAGAATGACAAAAAATACGAACAGGACAATGCTCGCCATGCTGTTCCTGCTGGTCTCACTACCGTTTGCTCTGACGGCACGATGTTCTGAAGATGTGATCGCCACCGCATTGGCAACCGCCAACAATGTCGACCAAGCATCCGATCCGCTCACAATGGCGCCCGACAACTACGAGCTTGTGTTCGAAAACGAGCGCGTGCGAGTGTTGATGTTTACGAGCCGCCCCGGAGCAAAGTGGAGCCTCCATGCGCACCCTGATCAGGTGAGCATCGCGCTCGCCGAGTACGACATTCGAAATGTCGTTCCCGGCAACGCGCCGACAGAGCTGCACCGCAAGCCCGGAGATGTTCGCTGGATCCCTGCGACGTCGCATACCGGGGAGAACATCGGCAGCACGGAGGCGCGGTCGGTGGTCGTTGAGCTGAAAAAGTAACCGGCGGCCGAGGGACTTCGTTGGATGGCAGTATCGACACTGTCGAGAACTGCTCTCCCGAGCGCGTAAGCGACGGATCACCCCGCGAGTGCCCGAAGCTACCGCTTCGATGACAAAAGGGGCCGGAATTGTCAGACGCAGTGGCCAGCGCCGATTTTTCACCAGGCGATTTGCAGTTTCACGGGGAAGCCTCGTTCGGCGCGCTGGCCGGCGAGACGGGTGTGTCACATTCTTGCTACCGGTACGGGTTGTCCTGAAGTTGGCTGCTGCCACTTTCGGGAATTGCCGCTTGGCATCCGCGGCGATCGCCGTGGTCGCGCGGTGGTCTGCGTGTCCGTCCTCTTGATTCTCATCACGCCGTAGATCGACCGGCCAGCCGCCAGCTCTGGCTGACCCGGCATTTCGCCTTTCGATTTCCGATCACGCGGACTATCCTTGCGCGCCTATGTCCACGACTGCCTCTCCGGCCGTGGCTCCACCGACGACGCTGGTGCGAGGGCTTGGCCTACTGGCGGCCACCGCGATCGTAATTGGCGTCGTCATCGGCACGGGCGTGTTCTTGAAGGCACGCGTCATGACGTGCAACGTCGGAACGCCTGGATTCGTGCTGCTGGCGTGGGTTGTCGCCGGGGGGCTCTCGCTGGCGGGTGCACTGACGTACGGAGAGCTCTGCGCGCATGCCGCACGCGGGCGGTGAGTACGTGTTCATCCGGGAGGCCTACGGTCGCTTCTGGGGCTTCATGTTCGGCTGGATGCGTGTCTTCATCGGGGGCACCGGCTCGAGCGCGGCGCTCGCCGCCGGGTTCGGGATTTTCGCCAACGTGCTCTTCGGCGGCGCACTCGAGGCGCCGATGATGTCCGTCGGCGGCGCGTGGCAGTTAACGGGCGTGCAGTTTGTCGGCCTTGTGGCTATCGCAGTCGTGACGGCGACCAACTGCGCTGCCGTGGCCATTGGCGGCCGCATCGTGTCCGGGCTCACAACGTTCAAGGTTGTCCTGGTTGCTGGAGTAGGCCTCGCTGCGCTTGCGTTCGGTCGAGGCGATTGGGCGCATTTCGCGCAGTCGGAATGTCGGGAGCGTGCGATGGCGTAGACGACGGTGCTCGGGGCGGCATCGCGGGCTTCGGCGCCGCGATGATGGCGGCATTGTGGGCGTACAACGGATGGAACGAAATGACGTACGTGGCCGGCGAGGTGCGCGACCCGCAGCGGAACCTGCCGCGCGCACTCATAGCAGGCATCAGTCTGGTGGCGATTCTCTATATCTTTGTCAACGCTGCTTATTTCTACGCGCTGGCGCCTGCGGACGTGGCAAACGTGAAGCTCTCATCATCGGTAGCGACGGAGGTGATGGCGCAGGGTCGTCGGTCCCGCGGCGGTGACACTGATGGCAGCGGCCGCTGCAGCATCAATCTTCGGCGCGCTCCTCACGGCCTCGCTCGTCGGGGCGCGCGTGCCTTATGCGATGGCCAACCGACGGCCTGTTCTTCAGCGGGCTCGCGAAGCTGTCTCCCCGCACCGCAGTGCCGGTGCGCTCGCTGCTGGTGCAATCGGCGTGGACTGCCGCGCTTGTTCTCTCCGGCTCGTTTGACGCGCTCACCGACTACGCTATGTTCGCGATCGTGATCTTCTGGGGCATGGCCACCGCGTCGGTGTTCGTGGTGCACCGGATGCCCAGCAAGGAGACACACTACCGCACGTGGGGCTATCCGCTGGTCCCCGCACTGTTTCTTCTCGTGGCAGCGTGGATCGTTCTGAACGCGCTGATCACGGCGCCACGGCAGGCGCTGGCCGGACTGGGTTTGATCGCCATCGGTGTGCCGTTCTACTTGTACTGGTCGCGGGCCGCTCGCGGAAGCAAGCTCTGAACTGGCCCTTTTTGACGCAGCTCGATTGTTGTCTCGCCATTGTGCTGAGGTGCGTGTCTTGCAGGCACACCCAGCCGCGCGCGATCCGATACACGAAACCACACGCTCACGGTCAGCGGCGGCAGCCACGATACTCGGTTGCCGCCGCTTGCACCGTCCGCATCCTTTCCTTGATCGTGCCCAGCCCGTAATGCGCGGCCGACTGCCTGGTAGCCGGATCGCCCCTACGATACCCTGAGAGAATCGATGATGACGCCATTCCCCCCTGATCGCAGAAGCTTTCTTGCTCTGAGTGCTGGCCTGGCCGCGGGATTGGCCCTGAAGCCGTCGCTCGCACAAGCGCAGGATGTGACGGACTTGACGCTGAAAAGGGCGTCGGCGTTGCTGCGAAGTAAATCCGTGTCGCCACTGGAGCTGACAGAGGCATGCCTGAAGAGAATCGAGAAGTACAACCCGTCGTTGAACGCGTTCATCACCATCACTGCGGATGAGGCGAGGGCAGCCGCCAAGCGGATGCAGGAGGAGCAGCGGCGCGGCATTTGGCGAGGGCCTCTCCACGGGATTCCGGTCGCGGTGAAGGACAACATCGACACGGCAGGTACCCGCACGACAGTCGCAAGCGAGTTATTCAAGGATCGGGTGCCCACGGACGACGCGTATGTCGTCCGCCGGCTGAAGGACGCTGGTGCAATTCTTCTCGGCAAGACCAACCTTCACGAGTTCGCTTATGGCGGCAGCGCGACGGTCAGCTACTTCAAGCCCATGCACAATCCCTGGGCGCTCGAGCGTATTAGCGGCGGATCGTCAGGTGGCTCCGCTGTGGCGACGGCCGCCGGGCTCTGTTTTGGAGCCTTAGGCACCGATACCGCCGGCTCGATCCGAATCCCGGCCAGCTACTGCGGCGTTGTCGGATTCAAGCCAACCTACGGCCGAGTGAGCAACCGGGGCGTCATTCCGCTCTCGTGGACGCTCGGTCATGTTGGCCCTCTGTGCAGGACTGTCGAAGACGCTGCGCTAATGCTCGGCGCCATTGCTGGCTACGACGAATCGGACCCGACGACGACAGACGCTGAAGTCCCCGATTACTCACGCGCACTCAGAATGAAGGCGTCCAGGCTGCGAGTGGGCGTTCCGCGAGCACCCTTTTTTGACGGTGTGGACGAAGAAGTCGCGAAATCTGTCGATGCAGCCATACGAATGCTCAGCAAGTGTGTGGCGAGCATTGAGGACATCGTTCTGCCGGCGACTCCGCTTTCATTCGACGAGATCTATGCACGGGTCCGGAGTATCGAAGCCTATGCGTATCATTCGCATTGGATTGCGGAGTCCCCCGAGAAGTATCAAGCAGTGACTCGTCACCGGATTCTTCAGAACTCTGCGAAAGTGACGCCGGCGGGCTATGTGGAAGCAAGGCTCCAGGTGGATCGGCTGCGAAGAGAGATCAAGAAGACCTTTGCGAAGGTCGATCTGCTTGTCACGCCGACGATGACAGCTCCTCCAGTTCTCATAACGCAGGGTGACGAACCCACAGCCGCGAGCCCCCGCAATACGTCGCCGTTTGACATCCTAGGCCTTCCGACGATTTCTGTCCCCTGCGGGTTTACGAATGCCGGTCTGCCGATTGGCCTTCAAGTCAGCGGAGCCCCATTCGCAGAGTCAAAAGTTCTGTTGCTTGCGCATGCGTACGAGCAGGCCACTGATTGGCACCGCAGACATCCGAAGGTAGATCCGGCATAGGGTGGAGGAGAGCAACGTCACGTCAGCGATACGGGCCGCCGTCCTGAGCGCGCGGCTGTCTCACCGAGGTGGCGCGACCGCTGCGGCGGACCTCAATTCCAATCCGCGTGAGTGCCAACAAGGTTGGTACCCCTAACGGTCGAAAAGTTCGAACCCCCGCCCGTTTCGGCCGATGGGCTTCGGTCGATTCCGACATGGCTGGAACTGCTCGAAGACCTTGAAAATCTCCGGAAGATCGCGCGATTTCGGCGGGAGATCGCGTAATGCCCGGGAAGCGGTGCGTCCGGCCGGGCCGCGCGAGGTGCTCGCCGCCCGTCAAAAGCGGTCTTACTCCCTAAGGGGTGTTCGAACCCCGATCTGGGGATGAGCGTTCCCCGCTCTGAGCGGGACCCGGACGGGTGGATCGAAGCCCCGATGACGAAGCGGATCTGCAGCGAGTGCGGCCGACCGAAGCGGCGAGTCCGCGCGGTCATCCAGCACGCCGACGGCACGATCGCGCGGGTCTGCGGGGCCTGCTGGCAGCGGTGGGAGTACGACCGCTATCTCGCGGCGCGGGCGTGAAGACGGGTGTAGCGCATCCGAAGCTCAGCGAAAAATTGCAGCGTGTAATCGGACATGCCAACTGCGCGACACCGCGCGCGCGATCGTCGCGCACGAGTCGACGCGGGCACACCGCGCGTCGGCTATGCCGGAGGCGTCGGTCGGCGCCGTTTTCGCAGTACGGCACCCACGATGCCACTCCCCAGCAAGAAAATCGAACCCGGTTCGGGTACTTCGGTGTCAGGGAGGCGGGCCGTGAGCGTCCCTATGGCAACGAAACAGTCACTCGAGTCGATCTCGCAGCTTCCACCGAAGAACACCGAGTCTGTAGAGTTCACCGAGGCAAGGAAGGTCAGATCTTGAGGGACGCCCGTCCCTGAGAACAGCGTTTGAGGTCCTCGGAAAATCCCCAAAAAGTGTTGGACCTCCCGGACGGGCTCTCCAAGATTGAGCGGCGGAGAGAAGTGAAATGTCAGGATCAGCCCGTTGTCAAAAATGGATTGGTCGACCACTTCCACGGTACCGTCGCCAATGCTCGCGCTCACATCGGTGCCATTCACCGTCAATGCCATGTCGTCCAACAGGTACCACGCGAATTCGGGCTGCTGAACTACGGGGCTTGCGGTAGTGTCCCACGTCGCTGCTCCCTCGAAGGTGCTCGACGCGGATGCTCCAACCCGAGACAAATCGACCGATCCGAAGAAGTGGAGGGTCAGTGGCGCTGCCGCAGCGGGTACCGCCACACAAGAGAGCGCGAGTAGAACGGTGACGACGAAGACGGCCTTCATATTCTGTCCTCCCGCCAACAGCCGACGCGAATGCTGATGGTTCCTGCGAGCCGGAAAAGTTCGAACCCCTGTTCGTGGCGATCTTTTCAGACAGTTAGCGGGCGTTTCTGCGAGTGAGTCGCGGATGGTACCGGTACGGGGATATGACAAATGGTGTTCCACCGAGAACATCGAATTTGTCGGCACCACCGCGTGAGTCCGACAACTTGCCTTGCGGCGAGCAACCGAAACGAGTCGCCACTGGGCACGAACTGACAGGATACGTCGACCGGTGACCGAAGCGCCTACCCCCGTCGTCCCGTTCCCCGGCAGCTCAGCCGATTCGCAGAGGGTTTCGGTTCGGGAGAGTTCCGGTCGGGTCACGCAACGTGTTGATTGGCAAAATGGGTCTGCCTGGGGGACCGTGCTACGCTCCCCATCTCCAGCCCGGGGGCTGCGCGATACCGTCTACGGGGGTTTCCATGGCCGCGCCCTCCTCGTCGAGAGCTCCGGTCGTCAGGTTCGGCGTGTTCGAATTGGACCTGCGGTCGGGCGAGCTCCGCAAAGCCGGCACTCGCATCAGCATTCAAGAACAGCCGTTTCAAGCGCTCGCTCTCTTCCTCGAGCGTCCGGGAGAACCCGTCACGCGCGACGAGTTGCGACGGCGCCTGTGGCCCAGCGATACCTTCGTAGATTACGAGCACGGCTTGAACGCGGTCATCAACCGCCTCCGCGACACACTAGGCGATTCTGCTGACACGCCACGGTTGATCGAGACGTTGCCGCGACGCGGCTATCGCTTCATCGGAAGCATCGATCGTCCGGAGCGGGGCGGCGCGTCAGAACAGAGCGCGGCAGCGTCCGCCCGGCTGACCAGCCGGCCGTCCAGGCGCCCTTTCTGGCGTCAGATCGTGGTGGGCGCCGTTGCGGTCGGTGGTGTGCTCGTGGGTGCAGCGTGGTTGGTCCGCTCGGATGGTGCGGGCGGCGGTTCGGCGATGCGCGTCGTACCGCTGACGACCTTGCGCGGACACGAGACGTGGCCCACGTTCTCCCCCGACGGCAGCCACGTAGCGTTCGCGTGGGGCGGCGAGAAGGAGGACAACCCCGACATCTACATCGCGACCGTGGGTCACCCAGGGTTCGGCGGCTGACGAGCGACCCGCAGCCGGACTCGGCGCCGAGTTGGTCACCTGATGGGCGGCAGATCGCGTACGTCCGTGCGCTTCCTGGTGCCATACCGTTCGACAAACATGGTTCGCTGGTCGGTCTCGTCCACTTGACGTCACCCCTCGGCGACTACCACAGAAGGCTGAGTGATGCTCCGGTCGCCCCGCCTCTCGCCTGGGCCTCTGACGGGCGGCATCCGGCGGCGCGCTATTGGCCGGCAGCCAGCGGTGCGGGCGAGCGAGGTGTCTATCTCTTTCCGGTCACCGGTGAGGAGCCACGAGCGCTCACGCGCCCGGCGCGCTCGGTGACCCACATCGCTCCGGCGTTCTCACCGAGCGGTCGCCAGTTGGCGTATGCCTCGTGCATCGGGCCGATGTGTGAGATCGAGGTGTTGGATCTTGATGAGCAGCTCGTTCCGAAGCCGCCCTCCAGGCGAGTGACCCACCAGGAGCTGTATATGGTCGGGATGAGTTCCATCGCCTGGACTCGCGATGGCCGTTCGATTGTCTACAGCTCATTGGATGCGGATTTCTATTTGTGGAGCGTACCGGCCGACGGCAGTCGTGCGCCAGAGCGCATCGAGGCCGCTGGGATTGGCGCGATCATGCCCACCGTCGCGGCATCCAGGAATCAAATCGCTTTCAGTCGATCCCTCTACGACGTCGATATCTTCGAGTTCCGGCCTGGCTCCGCAGCCGTGCCGGTGGTGGGTTCAACGTTTGGTGAGTCGGGATTTTCGCTTTCGCCCGATGGCCGGCGCCTCGCGTTCAGTTCGGGACGATCGGGGCAAAGCACCCACATCTGGATCGCCAATCGCGATGGATCCGACATCCGGCAACTCACGCATGGTCCTGGTGTGTTCCAGGGATCGCCTTGCTGGTCTCCCGATGCCAGGCGCATCGCGTTCGATGCCCGCGATGAGGGCGGCTTTACCATCTGGGTCATGGACACGGACGGTGGGGAGCCACAGCCGATCACAAACATGAAGGGCGAGCAGGTTGTCCCGGTTTGGTCGCGCGATGGCCGGTGGATCTACTTCGCGGCCGGTGGATGGGACCCGGACTCCTTCGCCATCTGGCGCGTTCCAAACAGCGGAGGGGCGGCACAGCGAATGACCCCTGACGGCACGGGACGGTTCGCGTCGGAAACGGCCGACGGCACGCGGTTGGTATACCAGGCGGCGGATGAGGATTCGGCGTTGATGATGGTGCCGGTCGCTGGAGGGTCGTCGCGGCAACTCGTCCCGTGCGCGAGAAACGCGGCGTTCGGCGTTGGCGCGCAGGGGTTGTACTACGTGCCATGTGAGACCGGTACGCATCCCCCGCTCCGCCTGCTCAATCTCGACTCTGGCGAGGACCGTCTTCTCGGAAGGCTGGAGCAGTTCGACCAAAGCGTCGGCTCGCTCGGCCTCGCCATCTCGCCCGATGGTCTGTCGATCCTCTATCCACGAGTCGTGAACGACAGCGCAGACCTGATGCTGATCGAAAACGTCCGCTGAACGGGCCGGTCGGGTCTATCGGTTTCACGGGAGAGCGTTGTCCGGCGCGTTGGCCGGCGAGGCGAGTGTGTAAATTTTTGGTACCGGTACGGGGTTATGACAAAGGGTGTTCCCTCGAGAACGTGGAATTTGTGGGCATCGCCGGGTGATCCTGAAGTTCAGACGCAGCAGGAGCGGCAAGTTGTCACGCCGTTAGCTGTTGGTCGGCAGCTGCGTCCTTAAACCGCAACTGACTCCAGGATCGACGTCGACATCCCGACATCAATCAGTCGATCCAGACGGAAGCCGGCGGTTCGAAGCATTTCCGAATACTCTTTCTCAGTTCGTTCTTTGCCCGACAGCAGCGTCAGCATTTGTAGATCGAGCATCTTCGTCCAGCTCGGCTTCGAATCCTCTGGAACAATGCACTCGATCAGCAGGAGCTTCGCACCTGGCGCCGCCGCCTTTCGAATGGCGGCTAGAATCTGAGCGGCTTTCTGATCGTTCCAGTCGTGGATTACCTGCATGATGAGATAGCAATCGGCGGAAGGCAACGCATCCATGAAGAAATCTCCGGGATGCACCCGCAGCCGTTCCGATTCCATTCCCGCAGCCTGAGCAGCGGCCGTCACGTGCGGCTGATCGAACAGCACTCCGTGAGCTCGGGGCGCAGCTCGCAGCACGGCCGCCAGCAAATGACCGCGACCGCCGCCGATGTCGGCGATTGTTCCAAAGGCGGAAAAGTCGAAGGATCCCAAAACGCCGGTAATTTGTCCCGCCGCCTTCCCCATCATCGCCTCGTCGAAAAGACGGGCCGCCTCCGGATTCTCGCTCAGGTACTTCCAGTAACCGCCTGGGACGACTCTCTCTTGAACGGACTCTCCCGTCTTCAAGGCATCGGCAAAGTATTCAAATCCTCGCCAGTAGACAGGCAAACCGATCATCCGGACAAACGATCTCATCGATTGCGGATGATCCGATCGCAGCAAACGCGATGCGGGCGTGTGGCCCCACGCGCCATCACGAGCCTCAAAGATCCCCTCAGCTGAAAGGACGCGCAGCGTGCGCGCCAGCGCTCCTGCATTTGTTCCGGTGTCCCTCGCGAGATCCTCCACGCCTCTCGGCGATTCCCCCAAGGCATCCGCAATACCGAGTTCTGCCACCGCATGAAGGCACCGGGGGAGGCCGTGACTCATCGAAATTCGTAACAGGCCGTCGGCAGGATCGTTCATAGTGGAGGGAGTATACCGACCTTCAACTCCTGTTGCTGCGGCACCACGGTCCGATCGCCCAATGCAGAATGAATGGGGATCGGCAGGAGTCGGGCTAACGAGGCGGGCGCGCCACTGTCGTCGATCCCGCGAACGAAGTTCTGTCCGGGCCACCGGACCCATGTGCGAATTGAAATTTTCTGGTACCGGTACGGGGATTCGAACCCCGGTCCCGTGGCTGAGAACCACGTGTCCTGACCCCTAGACGATACCGGCGCCTGCTCGAAACTTCGATGGTACCACAGGCTACGGACTCCGGGCTACGGGCTCACACGCTTCAGGCCACAGGCTACAGGACAGGCTTCGGGCTTCAGGCTACGGGCGGCCCCGACCTACAATCACTACCTCATGAAACGAGTTCTCGCGGTTCTTCTCCTTCTCCTCGTGATTGGTGGTGCTGGCGCCTGGTGGTGGGAGGGCCGGAGCGGCCCGCCGAAGGTGCAAATCAATCAGCCGGCGGCGGTGATCGGTCGATCCGGGAGCGTGGACCTGTTCATCGACGCGCCCGGGGGGCGGCTCTCCAAGCTCGATGTCGTTCTCGAACAGGGCGGCAAGGCAACGCCGCTCTACTCGCTGCAGCAACCTGGCGCGGCGTCGTTGAAGCAGGCGGGCCCCGATCGTGTGCAGTTGACGACGCCGCTCACACCGAAGGAAGTGCCGGACCTGAAGTCGGGCGAGGCACGGCTCCTCGTCCGCACGGAGCGGACGGCCCTTCGCGGCCTGCGCGTTCTGGGAGACGAGACGACAAAAACGTTTCGCGTCCAGCTTGAACCGCCGCGCCTCGGCGTACTGTCGACGCACCACTACATCAACCTTGGCGGCAGCGAGTTCGTCGTCTTTCGGGCTACGCCCGTCGACGCCTCGGCAGGCGTTCGCGTCGGCGACCGCACTTACCCGGCGTTTCCGGGAAGCGGCGTCGGCATCACGACAGATCCGGCCGTACGCGTGGCGGTGTTCGCGCTCCTCTACGATCAAGACTTGAACACGCCGATCAGCGTTTTCGCGACCGATGCCGCGGGCAACACGGCGTCCGTGCCGCTCGACTTTCGTGCGTTTCCGAAGGCGTTCCGCCGCAGCCGGATCGAAGTGCCCGATCCGTTCCTGCAGCGCGTGGTGCCCGCGATCCTCGAAAACACGCCCGACTTCGCGAAAGAGGTGGCGGACCCCAACGATCTCGTGGCTGCGTTTCTGAAGATCAACGGCGACTTGCGTCGGAAGAACGCTGAGACGATTGCGGCCTATGCCAAGCAGACGGCGCCGCAGCGGCTTTGGGACGGGATCTTCCAGCAACTCGGCAACTCGCAGGTGGAGGCCTCCTTTGCCGACCATCGCACGTACTTCCACAACAAGAAGGAGATCGACCAGCAGGTCCATCTCGGTTTCGACCTGGCGGTCACCAGTGCGGTGCCGGTCGTTGCGGCCAACAACGGCAAGGTGGTGCACGCCGGCTACCTGGGCATCTACGGCAACTGCGTGATCATCGATCACGGCCTGGGAGTGCAGTCTCTCTACGCGCACTTGTCGTCCATGGACGTGCAGCCGGGCACGCAGGTGTCCAAGGGGCAGCAGATCGGCCGCAGCGGCATGACGGGGCTTGCGGGCGGCGACCACCTGCACTTCACGATACTGGTCAACGGTCAGCCAGTGAACGCTGTGGAGTGGTGGGACACCAAATGGATGGAAGACCGCGTCCTGCGGAAGATTCGCGAGGCGGGTGGGAAGATATAATTCGACGTTGGCCTTCCGGCAAGACGAGACCATGGATTCCGAGCCCGTCCCGACCGCCGCAGTCACCGCCGAGCGCACGCGGCTCGTCGCTGACTTCGTCGCGCTGACGAAGCCACGCGTCAACCTGCTCGTGCTGGTGACGACGGTTATCGGCTTTCACCTGGGCAACCGCGGCGGCGCGACCGATCTTGCGCTCCTCGTCAACACCGCCGTCGGCACGTTCCTCGTCGCCAGCGGTGCTGCGGCGTTCAATCAGATCCTGGAGCGGGACGTCGACGCACGGATGCATCGGACGATGATGCGGCCGCTGCCCGAGCGTCGCATCACCCTGCTCGATGCGACGCTCTTTGCCGCCGCGCTTTCCGGCCTTGGGGTTTTACAGCTGGCGCTGGGTGCGAACGGTCTCGCAGCGACCGTCGCAGCGCTTACGCTGGCGAGCTACGTCCTGATCTACACACCGCTGAAGCGGATCACCTCGCTGGCCACGGTGATCGGCGCGGTGCCGGGCGCGCTCCCTCCGCTCATCGGCTGGGCGGCCGCCCACGGCTCGCTCACGCTCGAAGCGTGGGTCCTCTTCGCTATCGTCTTCTTCTGGCAGATGCCGCACGTCCTGGCAGTCTCGTGGGTGTATCGCGACGATTACAAGCGCGGCGGCATCCGCGTGCTGCCGGTCGAGGATCCGGGAGGCCGCAGCACCGCCTTTCAAATCGTGAACTACTCGGCGGCGCTCGTGCCGGTGAGCCTGTTGCCGACGATTGTCGGACTGGCCGGCCGCGTGTACTTCGGCGGCGCGATCGTTCTCGGCGTGGCGCTCCTGCTGCTGGCGGTCCGCTTCGCGCAGGACCACACCGTTCTCCGCGCCAGACAGCTCTTCCTCGCTTCGCTCGCGTATTTGCCGGTGCTCTGGGTGCTGATGCTCGCCAATCACGGTTGATGGCGATCAGCGATCTGCCGGCGCTGAACGCGACGCTCAACGGCATCGCCGGCTGCCTGCTGGCCGCGGGATACTACTTCATTCGGCAGAAGCGGGTCGCCGCCCACCGGGCGTGCATGCTGACCGCCTTCGCGGCGTCGACGCTGTTCCTCATTTCCTACCTGATCTACCACGCGCACGTTGGATCGCGGCCATTTCCAGGTCGGGGCGGGGTCCGGATTCTCTACTTCGCGATTCTGATCACGCACATCATCCTCGCCGCCGTGATCGTCCCGATGGCGCTGATCACGCTGACCCGCGGGCTCAAGCTCGACGTCGTCCGACACCGCCGCATCGCACGGTGGACGTGGCCGCTCTGGATGTACGTCTCGGTCACAGGGGTCATCATCTATCTCATGCTCTACCAGCTCTATTGAACAGTGTGGGTGGGGACGGGTGCGGAAGGGTGCGACTAGGTGCGGAGGGATGCGACTAGGTGCTTAAGGTGCTGAGGTGCAGGGACGATGCAATGCACCGCGCCGCCGCAACCAAAGCAGTAGGCTGCACCATCTCGCACCTCGCCGCACCCTGCCGCACCTCGCCGCACCTCACCGCACCCTGGCGCACCCTGCCGCACCTCCCCGTCTAATAGAGCAAATACTTCGCCCGCAATCTCCGCCACCGCGATTCGCCGACAGCCCAGGATGCGGCGATCGTGGCGGGATCCTCACCAGCTTGTATTCGAGTGAGCGTGTCGGCCGATCCCAGAAGCAGTGCAGTTTTGCCGAAATCGATCTGCGACGGAAACAAGGTGGTCAACGCCGTCGCCACTTCGACTCCCAGCCGCACCGGCTTCAGCGCTTCGCGGTCGGTGACGACGAAAAAGACGCCGGCGCAGGATTCGCCTTTGAACTTGCTCGACGTGGGCGTGAACCGCACCGGATAGATGCGGATGCCGGGAATCGCTCTGGCGTTCAGCGCTTCTGCGAGGCGGCGGCCGTCGATCCACGGTGCCCCAATCTGCTCGAACGGCGTATCAGTGCCGCGTCCCACCGAGATGTTCGCAAACTCGAACGCGGCAATGCCCGGGTAGAGCGTCGCCTCGTTCAGGTTTCGCATGTTCGGCGACGGGTTGATCCACTCCAGCGCGGTCTCGTCGAACCAATCAGCGCGCGTCCAGTGCTGCATCGCGACGACGTCGAGGTCGCAGCCGATGCGGCCGAGATCGTTGAACAGCCGCGCAAGCTCGCCCAGCGTCATCCCGTGGCGAATCGGCATCGCCGGCAGATATCCCGTGAATCCGCGTGACGATTCGTCGAGCGATGGTCCTTCGATCTGCCAGCCATTGACCGGATTCGGCCGGTCGAGGATCACCACCTTCAACTTCCGCTTTGCCGCTTCCTCCATCACGTACGCCATCGTCGTCGAGTAGGTATAGAAGCGCGCGCCGACGTCCTGAAGATCGATGACCACCGTGTCGAGCCCGGTGAGCATCGTATCGGCGGGCCGCTGCGTCGCGCCGTACAGCGAGTGGATCGTCAGCCCCGTCTTCTCATCGGTGGTCGACGCGACGTTGTCGTCGAGAATCCCGCGAATGCCGTGCTCGGGGCTGAACAGCGCGACAAGCGTGACATCCTTCTGCGCCGCCAGGAGGTCGATCGTCGGCGTGCCGTCGGCGGCTCGCCCCGTGTGGTTGGTCACGAGTCCCACGCGGCGGCCACGCAGGCGAGCGAATCCCTCGGCACGAAGCACGTCGATGCCTGTCAGAACCGGGGAATCAGAGCGCTGAATTCGAGCAATCGGCGAAGGCACCCCGAAGTCTGCGCCGGTCATTGCCATCGTCGGCGGCACCACCGCATCCGGAATCGCCGAGGCAACCACCGAAGCGACGCGCGCGCGAAGCGGAGCGACGTCTCCCTTGCCATCGGGATGGAGGCGGTTCGACAGGAAGATCACAAAGGTCCTGGTGGTCGGATCGATCCACATCGACGTGCCGGTGAACCCCGTATGGCCGAAGGACCCGATCGGAAAGAGCTCGCCGCGATTCGAAGAGAGCGGCGAATCGATGTCCCAGCCAAGGCCGCGCGCGGGAACGATGGTGTCAGGGGTGGCCCGGCGTGTCATCTTCGACACGCTGAGAGGCGACAGCACTCTCCGGCCGCTCCACTTCCCGCTGTTCAACAGCATGCGCGCGAATATCGCAAGGTCGTCCGCGGTCCCGAACAACCCCGCGTGGCCGGCGTAGCCGCCCATGCGGCGCGCGGTCGGGTCGTGCACGATGCCACGCAGCATCGTCGACGCAGGGGTCTCGCACGGCCAGGCAAGGGGCTCGCATGCCTGGGTCGGCGCGATGCGGCTCCTGAGCGACAGAGCCGGCAGGAATCCCGTATCGCGCATGCCTAGAGGACCAAACACCCGCGCCTGGAGAAAGGTCGGCAGCGGCTCGTGCGTCGTTCGCTCGACAATGTGGCCGAGAAGGAAGAAGTTGATGTCCGAGTAGATGACCCGTTCGTTCGGGAGCGCGATCGGCACTTCCTCGACCGCCCTGCGGATCGCTTCGGCGGAACCTTCGAATGGTTCCTCGAGGTCCAGATCGGGACGCAGGCCTGAGGTGTGCGTGAGGAGATGGCGGATCGTTATCCGGTCCTTGCCGTAACGCTCGAACCCCGGCACGTGATCCGAGACGCGGTCCGAAAGACGTAGCCGTCCATCCTCGACCAGCAGCATGACCGCCGTCGTCGTCGCTACCACCTTTGTCAGCGACGCGAGGTCGAAGATCGTATCAACCGTCATCGGCTCGGCCGACGGCGCCACCGACCGATTACCGAACGCGCGTTTGTAAAGGACCTGGTTCCCGCGACCGGCCAGAACAACGGCGCCAGGCAACTCCCGTCGCGCGATCGCTTCGGTCACGAGGGGCTCGATCTGCGCCAGCCGCGTCGCCTCGAGACCACTCGACGCAGGCCGTGCCGGAGCACGCGGGCCCTGGGCATGCGCCACGATAGACAGCGCCGCCGCCAGCGCGCACACCAGACCGTACTCGTGCCTCGACACGAGCGAGAGCTTACCAGACGCCCGTCAGTTCAACGTCGTCTGCGCACGCATCCGCTTGCTCGTCGCCTGGTTGAAGAAGTCGACCCAGGCCCGTCGGATCCCATCGAGTTTCGACACCTGCCCATTGTCGAGCGCGGTTCCGTTCGCCACGACGTAGACGAAGGCCTGACGGTGCACTCTGGGACTGCTGCTGGACGATGGGCTCCGGCGTCCCATCGCGGCGATGACGTCCTCGATATCGACAACACGCTTGGTGCCGTTGAACGTCACGCCGATATCCGGATCGTCGTCGGCTTCCCGGGGTGGCTGCACGTTCACGGGAGACTCGACGTAGAAGAAGTCGCGCACCTGCGAGTCGCTCACCAGCCCCATCGCGTACTGGTCGAGGAGACTGTACCGTTTGACGGCGTCCACCGTCCTGAACGATCCGCCGCCCAGGTCTTCGATGTCGTTGCCCTCCATGACCGACGCGTCGGAGTCCATGAAGAAGCTCCAGTGCGCCTGGTCGCGGCCGAGAAGCGCTGACGACGTGCGATTATTGACGTCGCGGAATCGCAGAAACGCCAGCCAGCGGTGTCCGGCTTCTTGTCCCATCACGCTGAGCGTGTTGTTCTCCCCGAGGAACTTCGTCGTCGGGCTGGCCGGATACTTGGTCAGCGTATCCATCACGACGACGCTGCGAAGACGTCCGGCGCTGCCGAAGTCCGAGGAGGTATCGAACTGAGCGATGCCGATGCCGCCGATCTCGTTCGCGATGGTCGATTCGTACGCGAAGGTGTTGCCACCGACGACCGTCTTGTTCGTGAAGATGACGAGCTGATCGTAGTTGTCGGGGTGCGTCTGATAGAAGCGTCTGGAAAGCGACACCAGATCGATGTCGGAATCCACCGAGAAGCGTTCGCCGACGGCGGCGCCACCGCCAGCAATGGTGCCGGCAGCGCTGAGATCGACCGGCTGGAACTGCCCGGTGCGTCCGGGCGAGAGCCCCACAACCGCGCTCCGCAGTCCGATACCGGCGCCGAAGTGCATCTCGATCGCACCGTCCGCAAGCATTACCGCCTGAACCGTCACGGTCTGCGACACGTCGAAGCCGCGAACGCCGCACCAGGTGACCGTCGTCCCATCCGCCGCGGTGTTGAGAAACACCCGGCCCGTGCCCATCGACGGATCGAGATCGGCGAAGAACGGCGCGACACGCGGCGGACCGGTGAGAAACCGTGACACGCTGCGATCCGAGCTCGCCGTGTCGCTCTCGCCGAACGTGATGTTGCCGTCGGAATTCACGAAGGCGCGCGTTTGGGACGTGCCGTAGAACGGGAACGCAAACGGCATCGTGAACTCCGATGCGTCATCGTCTTGCAGTGTCAGGCGGGTGCCGAGCGGCGATCGGAAACCGGTGTTGATGCCGGTTACGTCGTATCCGGATCCGTTGGTAGTGAACTTCAGATTCTTCTGCGCAAGGTCGAAGGCGTTGGGCGAGACGATGACGTCGCCGACGTCCTGGATGACGGCAATCTCGCCGACGTCGGCTGAGTCCCGTTCCGTGGCCGCCGGCTGGAGACCGCGATCGCGGGCGACCGCATGCACCCAGAGGTGGTTCAGGACGGCCCATTGCGGATTGGGATCGAGCTGGGGCTGCCGTTTCCGAGACGCCGCCGCCGTCAGTCGTTCGACGCTGTCGCCATCCGCCTCTGATGATGCAGCCGCGCAGGGATCGGTCGGCGTGCTCGGCGGGCTCGGATTGGAGGGCAGAGAGGGCGACGAATCACTACCGCCGCAGGCGAACAGCGCCAGCAGCAACCCGAGGGAACAGCTCAACCGCAGTCGACGCATGTGCGCGCTCGAATGCAGCGACTGTACCAGATGGTCATCCCTCGTGCACTGGGCAACCCGGGTCGATTGACCCCCTGGATCCCCTTCGGCGGACATCAAGACGCGTCAGCGCCACACCGCCGAGGACAGCTACCGCACCGCCGATTTTCAAGGGTGTCAGCGCCTCGTGAACGACGACCGCGGCAATCGCGATCGCGACGAGCGGGACCACGTTGGAATAAATCGCAGTATGACTGCCGCCAACCTCGCGCACGGCGGTGTACCAGATCACGTAGGCGGCGACGAGCGAGAACAGCGCCGAGTAGACGATGCCCGCCCAGGCGCCGAGCGATACGTGCCACAGGTCTACGCCGCGCAGCCAGAGCAGCGCGAACGGCGCGTACATCACCGTGCCGATCGCCATCGTCAAGCCGGTGATGAAGACGGGTGAATAGCGTTCGAGCAATGGACGCGTGCCCACGGTATAGATCGCCCAACTGAGCATCGCGCCGACGATCAGGACATCGCCGGTCAAGGACGAGGTGCTCTGTTGTGCGTGAGCGACCACGAGATAGATCCCCAAGAGCGAGAGGGATGTGCCAGCCCAGCGGATCCAGCCGGGTCGCTCGTGCCCCAGCCACGCACTTAGCAGGCTGACCGTGACCGGCGTCAGTCCGAAGATCAGCGAGCTATTGGCGACCGACGTGCGCGCGACTCCGCCGAGGAACAGCAGTTGATAGAGACCGTGCCCGACGAACGACAAGGCCAGGATCGGTAACCAGTCCTTCCGATCGACTTTCGCCACGGACGCGCGCAGGCCGCCTCGCCACCCGAGGATCACGAGAAAGAGGACCGACGCGAGCACCATGCGGAGGCCATTGAAGGCCGGCCCAGGCATTTCGCGAATGGCGGTCTTGATGATGCTGAAGTTGCTGCCCCAGAAAAAGGTCATGAGGAGCAGCCATCCGTCGATTCGGGAGAACGAGAGACGCACAGGAGAATTCTAAGGTTGCCCGGGTTCAACCCGGGTAACGTCGATCAACCTGGGTAACCCGATCAACCCGTACAAAGGAACACCGCGCCCGACGCGGTCGAGCGCGGTGTGGAGGCAACCGCCCGGACGGCTAGCCGACGGTCGGGCCGCCAAACGGCTTGAGGAACAGCACGATCAGCGAGATGAGCAGCACGTAAATGACGAGCGACTCGATCAGCACGAGGCCGAGCAGCAGGTTGGCGCGGATGTCGCCGCTCGCGCTGGGGTTGCGCGCGATCGCCTCAACGGCGGCGGCAACCGCCTTGCCCTGGCCGAGCGCGCCGAGGCCGGCAGCGATGGCGAGCGCGAACCCGGCGGTCACGATCGACCACTGGATGACGAGGCCGGCGTTGTTGGTGGCGGCGCCGCTCTCCTGCGCATAGACCGGCGAGACGAATCCCAGCGTCACGAGGACGAGGGCGGTGGTGACAACAGACCGTGTGCTCACGTGGTAGGCCTCCTCAAGGCGGTTGAACAAAGCGCGAGAGCGCGTCAGTGATGAGCCTCGTCGTGATGTTCGACGGTGACTGCGGCTCCGAGATACACCATCGTCAGGATCACGAAGATCAACGCCTGCAGCGTGCCCGTCAGCAGGCCCAGGAACATCATCGGCAGCGGCACGATAAAGGGAACCAGGCTCGCAAGAATGATGATGACGAGCTCTTCGCCGAAGATATTGCCGAACAACCGCAGCGTCAGCGACATCACGCGCGCCAGATGGCTGATGATCTCGATGATCAGCATCAGCGGCGCCATTGCCACGGGCGATCCGGGCGGCACGGCAAAGTGCTTCACGTACGCGACGATGCCCTGCTCGCGGACCCCCTGGATATGGTAGAAGACCCACACGGTCAGCGCGCAGCCAAGCGTAACGTTCAAATTGCTTGTCGGAGCCATCAGACCCGGGACGAGCCCCGCCAGATTCGACAGCAAGATCAACAGGAACATCGACCCGACCAAGGGCAGATACCGGCGTCCCTTGGGTCCGACGAAATCATCGAGCAGGCTGTGGAAGCCATTCACGAAGTCTTCGACAACGATCTGCAGGCTTCCGGGATTCTCGACACTGAGACGGCTGCGTACGATCAACGCAAAGATCGTCAGCGCCAGCGTCAGCACTAGCAGCATCGCGATGTAGTCGGGAATGACGGCGCCGTGAGGAACGTCGCGCCCGAGCGCGCGCAGGATCGCTGCGGCGATGGGCCCGAAGATGGCGTTCACGGCTTCGGTCACCCAGAGTTGGTGGTGCAGCAGCTCCATCGACCGTTAACGGGAATTTCCTGAGCGAGAGGACGATGCAATCGTTCGAATCGCCGTGGCGACGGCCGCCACGAGAATCGAGGTCGCACCCACGATTACGCCAATCGGGTGCAGGCGCAAACGCGCCAGCATAACGTACGCGACGAAGGCGAGCATAGCATATCTTGTGAAAAACTTCACCAGCGGCCAGATGCGCGTTTTTGTTCCGGAATTCGTGAGATTTACCGCCCCCTTGAGCACCAGATAACTGATCGCCGCGAGGCCTCCGCCGCCGAGGACGGCCGCCGCCACGCCGCTGCCGCCGCCGGGCCAGACCAGGGCAATCGCCGCGAAGCCGAGGCATGCGAGCACGGCCTCGCGCTCGAAGCGCCGGATCGTCGCATCCATCAGAAGGATCGTACGGGTAACGCCGGTCTCACGCGCCGCGCCGAGGCGGCGCCTGGTCGATGGCCGAGGCCTTGAAGACGTTCCGGATGCCGGCGACCACCCCGACAACGAATCCCAGCAGGAATCCCCACGGCGAGGTGCCGAGCCATCCGTCGAGCAGGTAGCCGCCGCCGGCTCCCAGAACGATCGCGAGGACGAACGACAGGCCGGCCGTGCTCAAGGCACCGAGACTGCGAACGGTCTCTCCCAGCCGCGCGTCGCGATCTGCGCTCATCGCCGTTCGTTACCGTGGGGCGGCAGGCGCCGCGTCGGCCGGCCTCTCGCCGCCCTCGCACTCCGCCGCCATCGCAAATTCGTCCTTCGGCTTCGGCTTGTCGGCGCAATCTTCGGCGGCCGCTGAGGCCCTCACCGCCGTCCAATAGTACAGGGCGCCGCCACCAAGGAGGAGCACGAGCGCAGCGACGAGCAGAATCGTCCGTCGGGTCATACCAACGCCGATCCTACGCTCACAAGTCCAGTCTCTGCAACAGTTTCTGGGGACGGGCCGTCTTGACCCCCTCTGGCACGGGACCTATACTGCCTGTAAGGCCCGTGTCACGTCCCGCCCCGGGTGCGTCTGCCCTTTTTCGAAGGAGCCTTTGGATGCGCGCGGTAGTAATGCTTGCGGCACTCGTCGCCACTGCCGCCCTGCCGGCGTCTCTCGCAGCGCAGGCGGGTGAGCAGACGGTCTACGCGAGCGTCGTCGACAAGGATGGCCGTCCCGTCACGGGGCTGGCGGTTGGCGATTTCGTGGTCAAGGAGGATGGCGCGACCCGCGAAGTGCTCCGCGCCGGCCGCACGGCCGACCCAATTGATCTCGCGATCATCGTCGACACCTCGACCGCGATTCAGCCTTACCAGAATGACCTCCGCAAGGCGCTCACCGCATTCGTCACGCGGATGGCCGGCGAGCACTCGGCCAGTGTCGCGCTGCTGGCGATGGCAGATCGCCCCACGATTCTGGCTGACTATACGACCAGCGTCGCGGAGCTGACCAAGGCCGTGCAGCGCATCTTCGCGCAGCCGAACGCAGGCATGGTTTTTCAAGACGCCGTTTCGGACACAGCGAAGGGGCTGCTCAAACACGACAACCCGCGCCGCGCGATCGTCGTCATCACGACCGAGGGCACCGACTTCAGCAACGTGCCCTACGAGCGCACGCTCGAGGGGCTCCGGAACAGCGGCGCTGGGTTCCACGCGCTCGTCATCACCGATCGGACCGGCGCTGCCATCCGTGATCAGGCGGCGCGCGAGCGCGCGATCGTCGTCGATCAGGGAACGCGGTCGACGGGCGGTCGCCGGGACGACCTGCTGTCGAGCATGGAGCTGGGCGATGCGCTGACTCGGCTGGCCGACGATCTCACGCAGCAATACAAAGTGGTATTCGGCCGTCCCGGCTCGCTGATGCCACCGAAGAAAACCGACGTCAGCGTCAAACGTCCCGACGTCGAGACGCGGGCAACACTGGTTCGACCGAAGTCTGGAGCGTGACATGCGACGGGTTTTGCCAAAGATCCTGGGGCTTGTGGCCATCGTGGGCGCCGTGATGGTCGATGCCGCGAGACCGGTACGAGCGCAGCAGCCCTCGTTCCGCGCCGGCATCGACGTCGTGTCGCTGAGTGTGACCGTCGCCGACGGTAACGGCAGATTTCTCACCAACCTTGACAGCGATGCGTTTTCCGTCTTCGAAGACGGCATCAAGCAGCAGGTGACCTTCTTCAATCGATCGAACCTGCCGATTGCGCTTTCCGTGTTGCTCGACACCAGCGCAAGCATGGAGGACAAGCTGCAAACCGCGCAGGACGCCGCAATTGGCTTCGTGAAGAAGCTGCGGGCGCAGGACTTCGGCCAGATCATCGACTTCGACAGCCGGGTCCTCATCGCACAGCCGTTCACGAGCAGCGTGCCGGATCTCGAGCAGGCGATTCGCAAGACATCGGCCGGCGGCTCGACGTCGCTTCACAACGCCATCTACATTTCGCTGAAGGAGCTCAAGAAGATCCAGGCGCGTAGCGCGGACGATGTGCGGCGGCAGGCGATCGTCGTGCTGTCGGACGGCGAGGACACGTCGAGCCTCGTCGGATTCGACGAGGTTCTCGAATTGGCGAAGCGATCCGAGACGGCGATTTACGCGATCGGCCTGCGCGGGCGCGGGCCCGATCACGTACGCGGCGCGTTCAACGAAGCGGACTTCGTGCTCCGGCAGCTGTCGCAGGAGACAGGCGGTCGAGTGTTCTTCGCGCGAGGCGCGGCGGAGCTCACCGGCATGTACGAGCAAATCAGCGACGAGCTCTCCAGCCAGTACATGGTCGGCTACCAGTCCCGGAATCCCAAGCGTGACGGCGCTTGGCGCCGCATCGTCGTCCGGGTGAACGAGCCGGGCGCCACGGCGCGGACGAAACAGGGCTACTACGGGCCAGCGTCCTGACAGTGCCAGGCCAGGTGCCAAGGGCTAAAGCGAAGTGGGGAGCGGGAAGTGGGTAGTGGTGGCTCAATCGGTAGAATTGTCATTCTTGCCAGCACTCCACTCCCCACTAACCACCACTACCGGCTTTGAGCACCACTACCAACACTCAGCCACTCAGCCACTCAGCCACTCAGCCACTTTCCCACTTTCCACTCCCCACTCCACTTAGCACTTGGCACTTAGCACTTGGCACTGTTATGTTTCGCCCACTGTGCCGCGACCCATGGTGTATCTGATCGGCGCGGGACCGGGCGACCCCGGCCTCATCACCGTCCGCGGAATGACCTGCCTCCAGATGGCCGACGTCGTGCTCTTCGATCGGCTTGTCCATCCAGCGCTCCTCCGACACGCCCAACCAGGCGCCGAGCGCATCGAAGTCGGCACCGCAGCGCCTGACGCCACAGCTCAGGAAGCAATTTGTTATCTGCTCGTCGAGAAGGCACGCGAAGGACACACCGTCGCGCGCCTCAAATGGGGCGATCCCTTTGTATTCGATCGCGGCGGCGAGGAAGCGCTGTTTCTGCACGAGCAGGGCGTGCCGTTCGAAGTGGTGCCAGGGATTCCAGCGGCGATCGGCATCCCGTGTTACTCGGGAGTGCCGCTGACGTATCCCGGCGGAGGCGACACGGTCACGCTGGTCCGCGGCCACGAAGACGAGAGCCAGACCGCGCCGGCAATCGACTGGAGCAGTCTCGCCAAGCTCAAAGGCACGATCGTCTGCTACACCGGAACGAAGCAGCTGCCCGCGATTCTCGATTCGCTGATTTCACACGGGATGAGCAAGACGGAATCGGCCGCGGTGATCTACGAGGGAACGCTGCCGGGCCAGCAGACGGTCGAGGGGACGCTGGGCGAGCTGGCCGAGCTCACTGCACTCTCACGTCCGCGACGGCCCGCGATCCTCGTCGTCGGTCGCGTCGTTGCGCTGCGACAGCACCTCCGCTGGTTCGACGAGCGTCCGCTGTTCGGCCGCCGTGTCGTGGTGACGCGACCGCGTGAGGACGCCGCCGATCTCGTCGATCGACTCGCGTTGCTCGGCGCCGAGACGGTGGAAGCGCCGATGATTCGGATCACAGCGCCGGAAGACTGGGCTCCGCTCGATGGCGCGGTCGACGAAGTCAGCACTTATGCGTGGATCGTGTTCACCAGCGTCAACGCGGTCGATCACTTCATGGAACGGTTGTACAGAGGCAACCGCGACGTTCGCGATCTCAAGGGCGTGCGACTTTGCGCGGTGGGTCCGTCGACGCGCGACCGGCTTGCACGCTACGGCGTCCGCATCGACCTGATGCCGACGGATTTTCGTGCGGAGGGCGTGGTCGAGGCGCTGTCTCGGATCACGCCGCTCGAAGGCACGCGATTCTTGCTTCCGCGAGCCGACGTCGGGCGCGAGCGGCTGGCCGAAGCGCTACGAAACGCGGGCGCCGAGGTCACGGACGTCACGGCGTACCGCACGCTACCGGCAGAACCCGATCCCGATCGCGACCCTGACGTGTACCGGATGCTGCTCGATCGAGAGATCGACGTCGTGACGTTCACGAGTGCTGCAAGCGTGCGGAACTTCGCACACACGTTCGGATCGGAACAGGCGGCTGACCTGCTGCGACAAACCGAGGTCGCGGTTTGCGGCCCCGTCACCGCCGAAGCCGCCTCCCGTCTGGATATTCCGGTCTCGATCATGCCGGCGGAGTACACCGTCGGTGCGCTGGTGCAGGCGATCGCCGATCACTATCGGCGGTGATGCCGGGCCTGAGCCCCGCTTCCACAACCATCCCATGTCGAGCGGGGCTTCGGCCCCGCCGGATCTCGGCGGACCTGAAGGTCCGCCCTACACGGGTGCGGTCGCGGCTATCGAATTGCCGGCGGCTGATCCAGACGGACACGAAGAATCGTGCCGGGCTCCAACTCTATGTCCTTACCTGGCGTCGCCGCAACGATGCCGCCACCGCCGATCAGAATCCCGGCGATCGCGCCCTTCGCGCCGCCGAGGATGCCGCCAATGATCGCGCCGACACCCGAGCCGGCGGCAATCTTGCCGATGTCACCCTTGATCCCTTCGCCCTCGATCGCTTCGACGACGGTGCCCTGGATCGGATAGTCACGACCATTGATCGTGATCTGATCGAACGACAGCGTCATCTCGGCTTTGCGATCGAGGCGTCCGGCCTTCTCCACCGAGCTCACGACCCCGCGAATTTCTGACCCTGCCGGAATCAGCATCCGATCGCCCATCGTGAGATCGACGGCGGTCGTGGCGCGAAAACGATCCTCGACCACGTTGTCCTTCGAGCTCAGGCGATCCTGCAACCGAACGTCAAGCTCGGTCCCGGTTGGAATCGCGCTATCGCCAGTTTGCGCGCGACCCAATCCGTCGGTTGAACGGCCGCTACGATCGGACGATCGGACAGCACGATTGCCGGTCGCCCGCACACGCACGTCATCGATGCGGTCGCGCAGATCGAGATAGTCGCTGCGCGACACGTTGTGCTCCTTGCGCAGTTTTACCTTGAGGTATGTGACCTCGTCGCTGAGATTGTCCAGCTCGTTGCCGAGATCGGTCGCGAGCTGATTGTTCGACGACCCAAGGCGATCGACGTCAGCGCGCGCGTCCGAAATCGCGAGCTGCAGCCGCTGGATATCGTTGTCCGTGAGCGACGACGACTGAGCGGCTATCGTCATGGTCGATCCGAGAATCACAGCCATGGCCAGCGCCAGGCTCGAAAGAAAGCGATGCATCAAGGCCCTCCTGCGGCCTCGTCGTCAACGTGCGACGGGCCGGTCCGATGATGGACAGTGCGAAACAGGAGCCAACCTTTTGTGTTCGAGGAGGCACTGGTCGAAACTGCCGCAAGGTCAGCGTTTATAGGTATTTGACGCCGAATGCTTGCGATTGGTCGCAGGCAGACCGACGCTCTGCCTCTGCAAAACTGACACCCGGCGTTTTGCCGGCAGACATCTGGAGAGGACGCCGTTCAGCGCCAGAACATCAGGTTTTCGACCCAGTGGATTCGCGTCAGGTCGTTGTAGATGACCGTCACCATCAACAGCATGAGGAGCACGAAGCCAGCGAGGAGCATCCGCTCCTTGACGCGGACGCTGAAGTCACGTCGGGTGAGGCCTTCGAGCAGCAGGATGAGGATGTGCCCGCCGTCGAGCACGGGAATCGGCAGCAGGTTCAAAAGCCCAAGATTCAGGCTGATAGAGGCCATCAGACCGAGCAGCGGAACAAAGCCCGTCTCGGCGGATTCGCCGGACAGCTGGGCGATCCCGACCGGCCCCATCAGTTGCTTCGGCGACGTCTCGCCGGTAAAGAGGCCTCCCAACGTGCGGAAGATCAAGCCACTGCCTTCCCAGTTCTGCTGCACGCTCATCTTGATCGCTTCGAGCAATCCCGGTTCGATGCGCTTGACCTGGTCGCTGATAGCAATGCCGATGACGCCGACGGAGCCGCGCTTGATCGGAGTGACCTTGAATTCGAGGGGTTTGTTGTTGCGGGCCACGCGAATGACGATCGGCTGGCCTGCGTGCTTACCAATCTCTTCGGAAAGCTGTCGCGCGGAGCTGATCTCCTGCGCGTTGATGCGGACGACGACGTCGTCAGGTTTGAGACCAGCCTTTTCAGCCGGATCGCCGACGTTGACGGATCTGATGTAAGGGTGCGTGTTCGGCAGGACGCCAATGTCACCGATCTCGTATTTGCCCTCAGCCGTTGGCACCACGGGCACGGCGATGCGCTCGCCGTGACGATCCACCAGGACGGTGACTTCGCGGCGTGCCTTGCCGCCGATGGTCAGGAACAGGTCGTCCCATGTCGCTGTCGGACGACCGTCCACCGACACGATGCGATCGCCCACTTTCACGCCGGCGCGCTCGGCGGGCGCGCCCGACACGAGCGAGCCGACGACAGGCGGCATGTCGCGATAGGCGGGGACGTCTGCGCCCTGATACAACACGAACGCGAGGAGCGCGACCGCGAGCCCGATGTTCATCGCCGGGCCCATGATGAGCACCTGGAAGCGCTCCCACTTTGTCTTGGATAGATACTCGTCGGGCTGGCCCGTCCGTTTGTCCTCCACGGACTCACCCGCCATCTTGACGAATCCGCCCAGCGGGACCGCGCTTATGCAGTAGTCGGTGCCACCGCGGGTGAAGCCGAACAGTCTTGGCCCAAACCCAATCGAAAACGTCAGCACGCGAACGCCGACGCGTCGTGCAGCCAGGTAGTGGCCCAGCTCGTGGACGAAAACGAGCACGCCGATTACAAAAGCGAAAGCAAGGAGCGTCGTCACGACCTGGGATCCCTCACACTTTCAATTCTAAGCTTGAAGCCAGGTTAGCCGCGTGGGCGCGCGCGCGGCGGTCCGACTCCCGCACGACTTCCAGTGTTTCGGCCCTTTGCACATCGTGTGCCGAGAGCGTCTCATCGATGATGCGTGCAATCGCGGGAAACGCCAGGCGGCCGGCGAGAAATGCTTCCACTGCGACTTCGTTGGCCGCGTTCAACGCGACCATTGCCGTTCCGCCCTGACGCAGCGCGCGGTATGCCAATGCCAGGCAGGGAAAGCGCTCGAGATCGGGCGGCATGAATTCGAGCATCCCGGCTCGGGTGAGATCGAGCGGCGGCAGCAGGGCCGTCCAGCGCTCCGGGTACGAAAAGGCGTACTGAATCGGCAGACGCATGTCGGTGACGCCCAATTGGGCGATCGTCGATCCGTCGGTGAGCTCGACCATCGAGTGGACGATGGACTGCGGATGCACGACGACGGCGATGCGGTCGGCTGGCACGTCGAACAGCCAGTGCGCCTCGATGACCTCGAGGCCCTTGTTCATCAACGTCGCTGAATCAATCGTGATCTTGCGCCCCATCTGCCAGGTCGGATGGCGCAGCGCGTCCGAGGGGCGGGCGTCGTTCAGCGCCGCGGCCGACCACGTACGGAAGGGGCCGCCGGACGCGGTGAGGATGACGCGCTTGATCTCGCTGGCTTGACGCCCATGCACGCACTGGTGCACCGCATTGTGCTCGCTGTCGACCGGGATGACTGGAACGTCGCGCTTCCGGGCCGCGCGCATCACCATCTCGCCCGCCATGACGAGCACTTCCTTGTTGGCCAGCGCGATCGCCTTCCTGGCCTCGATGGCCGCCAGGACGGCTTCGAGCGCGGCAGTGCCAGACGAGGCGCACAACACCATGTCCACGTCCCGGTGTGTGGCCACCTCCACCAGGGCGTGCGGACCCGAGACGATCATCGTGGTCGCGCCGCCCGCGCTCGCGCGCACGCAAGCGATATCTTCCTCGCGCGCGATCGCGGCGATTGATGGCTGATAACGGGCGATCTGCGCGCCCAGCGCGTCGGCGCTGGTGCGAGCTGCCAGACCAACAATCGAGAGGCGATCGGGATGCGCATCGACCACGCCGAGCGCGCTCGTGCCGATTGAGCCAGTCGACCCGAGTATGGCAAGCCGCTTCACTGCACCCATCGCGGACCGAATCGCAACACCACGAGATAGACGGGAGCGGCGAGGAGGAGCGCGTCGATCCGATCCAGCACGCCGCCATGCCCGGGAATGAGGCCCGAGCTGTCCTTTACCTGTGCCGCACGCTTGATCACCGACTCGAACAAGTCGCCGCCGATGCCCACCGCGACGACCGCGAGGCCCAGGAGGAATCGAACCGCAGCAGGTACGTCCGGCAGCCAGGTGGCCCCCAGCAACGTCATGGTCAGGCTTCCGCCAACGAACCCACCAACCGCGCCGGCCACGGTTTTCTTCGGGCTGATTGCGGGTGCAAGCAACCGGCGCCCGAACAGCCGGCCTGCATAGTATTGAGACGTGTCGCTGACGACGATCGTTACGACGAGCAGGGTTGCGGCTTCCCTTCCATCGAGCCAGCGCACATTCACCAGGCCGCCCAGCGGCAGCCCCAAGTACAGCGGCGTGAACACCGTTGCCGCCACGGCGGCGAGTCGTCCACGATCGGGGTGTCCGTGCACCAGTGCGCCCGCCACCGCGATCAGCACCGTGGCGACGAGCACGGGCAGCATCGAAACGCCAGGCCACGCGGCAGTGACGGTCACCGCGGCGGTGGCAATGGCCGCCGGCACGGTCAGGAGCGGCGCACCCAGGCCGCGGCAGAGCGCCGCGAGCTCGAGAAAGGCCAGGGTCGCGACGACGATCGCCAGCGCGAGTAGTCCTTCGGGAGGCGCCAGCCAGGCGATGGCCAAGACCGCGGACGCCAGGACGAGGCCGCTCAGAACACGCGTCACGTCACTGTCGCGACACGCGACGGGGTGAGCCCACCGTAGCGGCGATCGCGTTTCTGATATTCCAGGATGGCCTGCAGCAGATGCTGCGCGCGGAAGTCGGGCCAGAGCGTGTCCGTCACCCAGATCTCGGAATACGCAATCTGCCACAGCAGGAAGTTGCTGACGCGCATCTCGCCGCTGGTGCGAATAAGGAGATCGGGATCGGGCTGGCCGGCGGTATACAGAAACTCGCCGAACCGTCGCTCGTCGATCTCCGCGGCTGGCACGCCCGCCTCGATCATCTTGCGCACGGCGTCGACAATCTCCGCGCGGCCGCCGTAGTTGAGTGCGATGTTGAACAGGAGGCCTGTGTTCTGCGCCGTGCGATCGACGGCATCCGCCAGCTCGTTCTGAATATCGCGCGCGAGCTCCTGCTGGCGGCCGATGACGCGAAAGCGGATGTTGTTCCGAAGCAACGTCTTCAGCTCCAGACGCAGATACCGCTTCAGGAGCGCCATCAGCGTTGCGACTTCCGTTTCCGGCCGTTTCCAGTTCTCGAGAGAAAACGCGAACAGCGTCAGGACGTCGATGCCGAGCCGTGCCGATGCTTCCACCGTCTCGCGAACGGCGGTGATCCCGGAACGGTGCCCCTCGACGCGCGGCAGATGGCGGCGCGAGGCCCAGCGGCCGTTGCCGTCCATGATGATCGCGATGTGCGACGGCAGTTGATCGAAGTTGATCTGGCGCGCCAGCGCCTCGTCGGGCGACCCGGGGGGCAACCACGCCAGCAACTGGTCAAGCGGCATCGAGACCTCGTGCAAAGAGCAAATCGCAATTCTAGCAGTAGTTCACGGAGACGAGCCAGAGACCGGAGGGGGGCGCCGTGATGCCGGCAGCGGCACGCAAACGTCCATCCAGCACTCCGGAAATGCTCGCCGCAGGCCGCCGTTTGTCGCCCACTTCGACCAGCGTTCCCGCCATGGCGCGGACCATGTGGCGCAGGAACCCGTTCGCCGACACCTCGAACACGACCAGCGTCGCCGCGTCCGGCACCGCGATCGGTAATTGTTCCCTGGCGGGCGTCGCAGCAGTCCACGTCGAAACGGTGGATGTGGTCACTGTGCGAATCGCGTGCGACACGTTGCCGCCCGTCGACTGGAAGGCGCTGAAATCGTGCGTACCGCGAAATGCCGCGGCGGCTGCGGCCATTGCGGCGACGTCGAGCTCCCGCGGAACGTGCCAGACGTAAGGCCGCAGGAAAGGGCTTGCGGTTTCGGATTGGAGAATCAGGTAGCGATACGTCTTCCCGGTCGCTGAGAACCGGGCGTGAAAATCAACGCCGGCTTCTTCGACGGCGGTGACCCGCACCGCCGGCGGCAGCTGCGCATTGACGGCCCGCTGCAGCGTCGTCACGTCGTGCGTATTAACAACCCGGGCGCTGGCCACTTGCGCCAGGGCGTGGACGCCGGCATCGGTACGCCCCGCGCCATGGACGTGAACCTCGGCCCCGTCGATCTGTGAGAGCGCCGACTCCAGGAGACCCTGCACCGACACGCCGCTCGCCTGGCGCTGCCAACCGACAAGATCGGTCCCGTCGTAAGCGACAGTCAGTTTGAGCTGACGCATCATTTCAGTGCGAAGTGCTAAGTGCAAAGTGCCAAGTGGAGTGGGAAGTGGGAAGTGATCGAGTGGAGGCTTGGCTGTTACGTTGAAGCTGGTCGTGTGGCGGTTTGGGTTGATGCTGTTATCCGCCCACCACTTCTCACCTGCCCACTTCCCACTTCACTTGGCACCTTGCACTTAGCACTCGGCACTGCCAGTTACTTCTCCACCCGTGATCCCGGCTTCACCACGGGTACGCCCTGCGCACAAAGAGGGCACACGTCCGGCTGATAGGTCGGCAACGTTATCTGCAGCAGCGCGTGAAACGGCACACCCAGGTTTGGTTCCGCACCACTGCGATCCACGATGGCGGCAGCGCCAACGGCCGTGGCGCCGGCGGCGCGCGCAACATCGAGGGTTTCTCGAGTCGACCCGCCCGTCGTGACAACGTCCTCGACCACCAGCACGCGATCGGACACGTCGAGCGTGAAGCCGCGGCGGAGCTGCAGTGTGCCGTCCTGCCGCTCGGCGAAGATGGCGCGCACACCCAGCGCCCGGCCGACCTCATGGCCGATGACGATGCCACCGAGTGCCGGCGAGAGGACGACGGTCGCGCGCTGCTGTCGCACGAGGTTCGCGAGAGCTGAACCCAGTGCGCTGGCGCGGGCCGGGTCCTGCAGCACGAGCGCGCACTGAAGATAGCCGGAGCTGTGCAGGCCGGAGGTGAGCCGGAAGTGACCGTCGAGCAGCGCGCCCGATCGCCGGAAGAGCTGAATCAATTGGTCGTGTGTCAAATAAGGAATCCCGAATGCGGCACGGACAGTGCCCGGCCGCGGGACCTGCCGGGCCAGACCGAATGCGTAGTATACAATCCGGATCCGGCTGGGAAACTCGCGTCCCGGGTCATCCGTCTATTCCACATGACCTCCGCCAACGCAGGGGTCGTTTGTCGAGACCCCGGTTCAGCCCGTAATCACATCGTGGAGCACCGCCTCATGCCATTCCAGTCACGCCCCTACGCGCGCGCCCTGCTCGTTGCGGCGCTCGTCGTGGGCGCTGCGACATCGGGCCTTGCCCAGTCGCCGTCGACCATTCAAAGCTCCCCGCTCCAGACGCCACCCGCCACGCCGTCGGCACCTTCGACGCAGGGCGGAACGCAGACTCCTCAGAGTCCGCAGGCTGCCGCGCCCACGCGATCGCTGTCGATCGACGAGGCGGTGCAGCTCGCGCTGCAGCAGAACCTGGGCATCCAGATCGAGCGGCTGAATCCCCAGTTGCAGGACTATACGATCGCGCAGGCGCTCTCGAACTACACGCCTATCGTCGGCGGTGGTTTCAGCTGGCTGAAGCAGGACTCGCCGCCAAGCAGCTTCTTGTCGGGCGGTTCCGAAACAATCACCGACGAGCGGTTTGGCGGGCAGGCACAGTATGTGCAGCTCTTTCCCTGGGGCACGAACGCCAATGTGTCGTTCGACAGCGCACGCGCCACGACGAACAACATCTTCAATTCGTTCAACCCGACACTCACGGGCAACCTCGATCTGACGATTACGCAGCCGCTGCTTCGCAACTTCCTTTACGACACCGTCAAACAGCAGATCTTCGTCGGCCGAAAGAATCGTGAGGTCGCCGACGTCGACTTGCAGCAGTCGATCGCCCTGACCACGCGTACGGTGAAGAACGCGTACTGGGATTACGTGTTCTCGATTAACTCGCTCCAGGTGGCACGGCAGTCACTGGACCTGGCGCAGGAATCGCTGCGCAACACGCGCTCGCGCGTAGAAATCGGCACCCTGGCACCCATCGACGTCGTGCAGGCGGAGTCGGAAGTCGCGAGCCGCGAAGAGGCCGTGATTCTGGCAGAAGCGGCGATCGGCCAATCCGAGGATCAACTGCGCTCCATCATTTTCGATCCCAAGACACCGGACTTCTGGACGATGTCGCTGCAGCCGACCGACACCGCGCCCTTCCGGTTGCAGGCCGTCGACGTGCCGGGGGCGGTGTCGAGGGCTCTGGCCGAGCGCACCGACCTCATCACCACGCGCAAGCGTCTCGAGATCACGGACTACAACCTCAAGTACTTCAAGAACCAGACGCTGCCCAATCTCGACCTCCGCTTCGATTACAACTCGACCGGCCTGGGGGGCACACAGTTGATCCGTGATCCAGACTCGCCGGTCTTCCCGCCGCCGGTAATCGGCGAAGCCCAGCGCACGTACGGCGACCTTGCTCGGTGACGTCTTCAGCAACGCATTCCCAACCTACGCGCTGTCGTTGAACGTGACCTATCCGCTGGGGCGAAGCAACGCTGACGCGTCACTCGCGCGCACCAAGATCGAGCGCTCGCAGAGCGACATCTCGCTGCGTCAGCTCGAGCTCCAGGTGGCGCAGCAGGTCCGCGACGCCGCGCGGCAGCTGATCGCGAACTCCAAACGTGTGAACGCCACGGGTGCGGCGCGCGTCCTCGCGGAACGCCGGCTCGAGGCCGAAGAGAAGAAGTTCGAGGCCGGCATGTCGACGAGCTTCGAGGTCTTCCAGGCACAGCGCGATCTCTCGCAGGCACGCAGCAACGAGCTGCGCGCGGTGCTCGACTACAACAAGTCGCAGGTCGATTTCGAGACCGTCCAGATTGCCCCGACGGGCGGCGGCGCCTCGTTCGCGCCGACGACGGGCGTCACGACGACGCTCGGCGGCGCAGTGACAGGCGCGACAGCGGGCGCGGTCAGCGGCGCTGCGACGACTGGGGCACAGCCGCAGCCGTAACGGAAGCCGAAGCCAGGAGTACGTGGGCCCGCTCGGGCATCGCGTGAAGTGGTGCCCAAGCTAAAGCTTGGGCCTACGTACGTCTTCACGGTTCTGCTAGAGTGGCGCCACATGCCACCGGTGTCGGTGACGATCATCACCCGCAACGAGGGAGCCCACATTGCGGCGGCATTAGCGTCAGTCGCCTGGGCCGACGAGCGAATCGTCGTCGATTCGGGCAGCACGGACGACACCGTCACGATTGCGCGCGCTCACGGGGCCAGGGTCGAGACGCGACCGTGGGAGGGCTATTCCTCGCAGAAAAACTACGCGGCGTCGTTGGCGACACACGATTGGATCCTGTCGCTAGACGCGGACGAGCGCGTCAGCGGGTCGCTTGCCGCCGAAATCCGGCAGGCGTTGAACGAGCCGTCGCCCCGTCGCGGCTACCGCATCCCGCGCGTCGCCTTCTATCTCGGGCGATGGATTCGCAGCACCGACTGGTGGCCCGACTGGCAGCTCAGGCTCTACGATCGCCGCCACGGACACTGGAGTCGCGTGCACGTCCACGAATCGGTCAGGATCAGCGGCCCCGTTGGCCGGCTTCGCGGTGAGCTCGAGCACTTCCCGTACGCGAGCGTCGCGGATCACCTCGAGACCATCGATCGCTACACCACCATCGCCGCCCACGAGTTGTACGAGAACGGCCGACGCGCCGGGTTCGCGCGAATTGCGGTACATCCTGTCCTGGCATTCACCCGGAACTACCTGCTCAGGGGCGGATTCCGGCAAGGCACGGCCGGCCTGATCGTGTCGCTGTTGAACTCGTATTACGTGCTGCTGAAATTCGTGAAACTCTGGGAGCTCGAGCGCGGGCAGCCCGAGCCCGCCACAGCTCGCGAGCCGTCGAACGCCGGGGCGCGCGCGTCCTGAGCGCGCCGATGATTTCCCTTCACATCGACACCGCGGCCACCTGGCGTGGCGGACAGAATCAGGTCCTGCTGACTGTCCTCGGTCTTCGCGAACGCGGCGAACGGGCGATGCTCGTGGCGCATCCGGACGGCGAGTTGCGGCGACGAGCTGAAGAGGGCCTGGAGCTCGTCCCATTGGCGCCGGGTCACGAGCTGGATCTGAAGGCCGCCTGGAAGCTGGCCAGGGTCGTTCGGCGCGTCCGGCCTGACATCGTCCACGCGCACGATCCGCACGGCGTGGCGATGGCATCGATGGCGCTGTCAATGTTGACCGCGACGCCATCGCCGCAGCTCGTGGCGGCGCGCCGCGTTGATTTTCGCCTCAAACGCAACTCGTTCTCGAAGTGGAAGTATCGGCAGGTCGATCTCTTCATTGCGTCGTCGGAGGCGATCCGTCGCATTCTCATGCGCGACGGCATTCCGGGCGAGCAGATCGTCACCGTTCACGAAGGCATCGACGTCGACCGCATCGGCAGACTTCCAACCGTCAACCTGCACGAGCAGTTCTTCCTGCCGCACAACGCGCCTCTCGTCGGCAACGTCGCCGCACTGGTGGCACACAAGGGGCAGCGCCACCTGATCAACGCGGCGCCGCTCGTTCTGCGCGAAGTGCCCGACGCGCGGTTCGTGATCTTTGGCGAAGGTCCGCTGCGCGCGCCCCTGGAGCATCAGATCAAGACACTGCACCTCGAGAAGCATGTGGTGCTACCCGGCTTCAGAGAGGACGTGCTCAGCTGCATCAAGGCCTTCGACGTGTTCGTCATGAGCTCTGAAACGGAAGGGCTCGGCACGTCGCTCCTCGACGCGATGGCAGCCGGCAAACCGACCATCGGCACTGACGTTGGTGGCATTCCCGAAGCCATCGAGGATCGTGTGTCGGGACTCGTCGTGCCGCCGAACGATCCCGCGTCGCTTGCCCGTGCGATCGTGAAGCTGCTGAAAGACGACGCGCTGGCGAGGAGAATGGGACAGGCGGGGCTCGCGCGGGCGAAAAAGCTGTTCAGTGTCGAGCGGATGGTGGACGGGACGATTGAAGCGTACCAAGGATTGCGGATTGCGGATCGCGGATTGCGGATTTGATTGCGGATTGGTTGGAATTGCGGATTACGGACTGTCACGGCCGACGCGGCTTGCAGACTCCGCGAAGCGGACATTGTGTATCTGCCTGCTTCAAGCCGAACCCGCAGTTTCCCATCATGCCTACATGGCAGATCGAGAAATCGAAACGTACTGGGTCCGACGGGTCGAGCTTGCGCAGCGCAGCGGTGATGTCCGTCGCCATCTTCCAGCCGGGACTGCGATAGCGTGTCAGACGCAGACACTGCCCGAGGCGGATGATGTGCGTGTCGAGCGGCACGATCAGACGACTCGCCGTGACACGCGTCCAGACGCCGAGATCCACCTCGTCGCGACGGACCATCCACCGCAGATACAGGTTCAGCCGCTTGCACGCGCCGCCGGTCGACGGACGCGCGAAGAAGTAGGAGACGCCGGGACGTGGCCGGCGCGATCCGTAAATCGGCCGCAGATCGATTGCCAGCGCGCGGCTCGAGAAGGACTCCAGCGCGGACGCCACATCGGATGCCCGGGAATCGTCGCCCTTGGCGAAGAATTCTTCAATCGATCCGCACCTGTCGATCATCTGCCGTAAGACGTACAGTAGCGCGACGATGTCACGATCGCGGGTCCAGCGATGCACGAACCCGTCGAATCGGGCCGCGTCGCAACGGGGATCGAACGATCGAACGAATGTTGCCGGCGATGGTCCCATTCGTTCGAGGACGGCCCGCACCGAGGCCATCACGGCGACCACGTTTCCGAACGCGAGCCCGGCGGCAATGAATCCGGCGACCTCGCGATCCGGTCCGCTCTGATACGGACGCACGAGCTCGATGGGATCGGTTTGAGAGGCGGGCGCGTTGAAGCCGCGATACAGCGAATCCAGCCGGACCTGAAGGTCCGGCAGACAGATAGAGGTCGTCCGCACTAGAACCGTGTGATCGGCGTGCCGGCGCGGCAGAGCGGGCAGTCCGCCGCGGGGTAGTTCGGCGGCGCCGGATACTGAATCAGCGGGTACACAGGCACGCCAGGGTCGGCAATCGCTTCCAGGCGATCGCAGATGCATGCGACGGCAAGCACCGTTCCGCCGGCCTCACGCACCAGTTCCGCGCACTTTGCCACCATCTGACCAGTATTCCGCACGTCGTCGGCAATCAGCACGCGGCGATCCTTCACCAGCCGCTGATAGAACGGGCGGAGATACGGCGCCTTACCGTTCTTCTCGAACGGCGCAAAGGATGAGGGCGGATGCGAAAGACTTCGGCGGCTGTCGAGGAGACCGGCGATCGTATGCGCGAGGAGTGCGCCCCCCGTGGCCGGCCCGGCGACGACGTCGGCGGCTGACGTCACGTCTTCGGGAACGAGGTCGAGCAGGTCCTGGGCAAGGCGCCAGATCGTGGACGGATAACGCAGCAGCTGATGCGGGTTCAGATAGGCAGGACCGTGATACCCGTTGCCGTAGTCGAAATGACCGTCGTTCATCAGCACTTCGAATCGCCGCAGCTCATTCAGGGCGCGCGCCCTGATGTCGTCGGTCTTCGTCACGCTGCCCTCACGCGAAGGCGGCCGCGCCGCCGACTTCCGGATTGGTGTAAAGCGTCCGGCCGGACACGATCGTCGCAGCGTTCACGCCGCGGAGCGTCCAACCGTCGAATGGCGTGTTCTTCGAGCGCGAAACGAGTCTCGACGCGACGATCGTGACCGGCACATCCGGGGCCAGCACGGTGATATCGGCCACCGTCCCAGGCGCAAGCGTGCCGCCGGGGCGACGAAGGAGCCGCGCCGGGTTCGTCGACAGCAACTCGATCGCACGGCTGAGCGTGATACGGCCCGGGTGCACGAGCTTTTCGAACACCAGCGGCACGCAGGTCTCGAGCCCGACGATGCCGAACGGCGCCTGGTCGAACTCGATCCTCTTCTCGTCGGCGTGATGCGGCGCATGGTCGGTGGCGATGGCATCGATCGACCCGTCCACGAGACCCTCGATCATCGCGTCGACATCCGCCGATTCCCGCAGCGGTGGGTTCATCTTGCAGTTCGTGTCGTACTGCACAGGCGATTCGAGCGCCGCATCCGTCAGCGTGAAGTGGTGCGGCGCCACCTCGCAGGTGACGGGGAAGCCTTGCGACTTTCCCTCCCGTACCGCCCGGAGCGAGCCACGTGTGCTCATGTGGGCGATGTGCACTCGGCCGCGGGTCAGCCCGGCCAGCGTCACGTCGCGCTGGACCATGATCGTCTCCGCTGCGCCCGGCAGCCCCTTCAAGCCGAGGGTCGAGGCGTAATACCCCTCGTGCGCCACGCCGTCGCCCTTGAGCGAGGGATCTTCGCAGTGGTCGATGACCGGCAGATCGAACATCGACGCATACTCGAGCGCGCGGCGCATGAGGAGCGCCGTCGCCACAGGCTTGCCGTCATCAGAGATGGCCGCGCACCCGGCTTTGTGGAGTTCGGCGATGTCCGACAGGAACTCGCCCATCGACCCACGCGATACGGCGCCAATCGGGTAGACGCGCGCCTGCCCTGCCTCCTGCGCTTTCTTCAGAATGAATTCGGTGATGCCGGCGCTGTCGTTCACTGGCGACGTGTTCGGCATGCACGCCACCGCCGTAAATCCGCCGACGACGGCCGATCGCGCCCCAGTGGCAATCGTCTCCTTGTGCTCCTGGCCCGGCTCGCGGAGATGGACGTGCATGTCGATCAGCCCGGGACAGATGACGAGCCCGGACGGCACGTCGACGACCACGGTGTCGGGGTCCAGCGGCAGCAGATTCTTCTCGACGCGCGCGATGTGTTCGCCCTCGATCAGCACATCGAACGATCCGTCGATCCCCTGCGCCGGGTCGACGACCCGGCCTCCCTTAAGCAGCCGCTTCATGCTCGACCCCGCCCGCCAGCAGATACAACACCGCCATCCGTACCGCCACTCCGTTGGCCACCTGCTCGAGGATGACCGAGTAGGGCCCGTCGGCCACTTCGGAGGCGATCTCGACGCCTCGATTCATCGGCCCCGGGTGCATGATGATCGCGTCCGGCCTGGCCAGACGCACGCGCTCCTCGTTCATGCCGAACACGGTGAAATACTCCCGAAGCGACGGGAAGAAGGCGCCCTGCATCCGTTCGAGCTGGATGCGCAGCATCATGATCACGTCAGCATCGGCGACCGCCTTTTCGACGGCCGACGTCACCTTCACGCCGAGACGATCGATGCCGGGCGGCATCAGCGTCGGCGGGCCGCACAGCCAGACATCCGCTCCGAGCTTGGTCAGCAGCAGCACATTCGATCGCAGCACGCGGCTGTGAAGGAGGTCGCCGAGGATCGCAATCTTCAGCCCATGCAGGCGACCCTTGTGCTTCCTGATCGTGAACGCATCGAGCAGCGCCTGCGTCGGATGCTCGTGCATGCCGTCGCCTGCGTTGATGATGCGCGAGCGGCACACCCGGGCCAGGAGATGACACGCGCCCGAGGACGCATGCCGCAGCACGATCATGTCCGGCGACATCGCTTCCAGGTTCAGCGCGGTGTCGACGAGCGTCTCGCCCTTCACCACGCTCGACGTGGCGATGGCGACGTTCAGCGTATCCGCGCTCAACCGCTTCTCTGCCACCTCGAACGAGGTCCGCGTGCGCGTGCTCGGCTCGTAGAACAGATTGACGATTGTGCGTCCGCGGAGCGTCGGCACCTTCTTGATCGGGCGATGCGCGATCTCCTGCATCGCTTCGGCCGTGTCGAGCACGAGAAGGATCTCTTCCGGGGAGAGGTCGGCAATCCCGAGCAAGTGCTTGTGCCGCAGTCTTGTCGCCGGGACGATCGCCGGCTGGGGACTGTTCCCTCCCGGCTCAAGGCTGTCCCCTTCGTGCGGTTCGGAGGACAGCGTCCAGGAGTTACTCGGCCTGGAGGACAACTTCGTCATGACCGTCCACCTCCTCGAGCCGCACCTGAACGCTTTCGCGCCGCGAGGTGGGCACGTTCTTGCCGACGTAATCCGCCTTGATCGGCAGCTCGCGATGCCCGCGATCGACGAGCACGACCAGCTGAATGGCTTTCGGACGGCCGAAATCGATCAACGCGTCGAGTGCGGCGCGGATCGTCCGTCCGGTGTACAGAACGTCATCCACGAGCAGGATCACGCGATCGTCGAGATCGAACGGAATGTCGGTGCTCCGCACGAGCGGCTGCGGTCCGACCGCCTGTCGCATCAAATCGTCGCGATAGAGAGTGATGTCGAGTGCCCCGGTCGGGACCTGGCGGCCGGTAATCTCGTGGAGTTGTTTGGCAATCCGCCGCGCGATCGGCACGCCCCGCTCGCGAATGCCGACAAGGGCAAGATCGTCGATCCCGCGATTGCGCTCGACGATCTCGTGCGCGATGCGCGTGAGCGAGCGCGCGAGACGATCACCGTCCATTACGACGGGCATCGGGAGGACCTCGAAATTGCGAATTGCGGATTGCGGATTGCGGATTGGATTGCGGATTGGATTACGGGTTCGGTTGCGGATTGGCTCGGAATTGCGGATTGCACTGCCACCTCTTTGCGACCTCGCGGGGGCGCGTTAAAGAGCGGCTTTCAGTGTAGCACATGGGAGGCGCATCTGCGCCCGCTCTCACCTCTCATAGCTCGGAATGTACGCAATGGGCCGTTCGGCGGTGAACTCCCGGCTGAAGATGTCGGCGCGGGCAAAGCCGTCCATGTCTCGTCCGACCGGCAGGTCCAGGAAGTACAGGACCGTGGGCGCGACGTCGACGACGGAGCCGCGGTTGAGACGGCCGCGTTTCACGTGAGCGCCGTAGGCGAGCAGAAAGCCATCGGGCGCGCGCTCGTGGCTGCCGCTCAGGCTGGCATTGCCAAGGGAGTGCTCGAGGAGTCGTTTCGCGGGCGACAGCGGCTGCATGCCGAACGGCGAGACCACGAGCAGCAGATCGGACGGCCGCAGTCGATCGATCACGCGGCCGATTTCTCCGTCGACGTACCGGTAATACTGCTCGAGCACCTGTCCGTACTGCTGGCGCTCGGCCTCGGACACATCGCCAAAGGCCCGCGGCAGGGCATGCCGCAGGAAGTAATGGCTCACGATGTCGAGTCCCTGCAGGCGCAGCGCCACGAAGGCGCCCGGCCGTTCGTCCTCCAGCCAGTCGGCAACGGAGACGTAGACGCGATCGAGCGCAAGCGGCGCCCCACCGGGATAGTCGTCGCCCGGAACGGTCGATGCGGCAGAGGTCGCCGCCACCACTTCGCTCCTGGGGCGCGCTCGGAGCGCCAGCTCGAGATCGGGCGGGAACGTCACGCGAGACTCCTCGAAGGGCAGCGACAGATCCGCGGCCCGATGGAACTCGTCGCTGACGAGAGCCCCGACGACCGGCTGCGCCGGCCAGGTCAGCGGCCACCGCACGATCGCGGTCGACACGCCGGCGCGACTGAGGATTGCCCAGAGCGGCGCAGCCCGGACCGCCGCCGACGTCTGTGTCGTCTCCGCAAAGAGGCCGGCGGACACCAGCGCATGGGCGAAGCAGAAGTCCGGCAGCAGATCGATCGAGCCACCGCCGGCGGCCGCCCTGTACGTCGCGGCCGACCGCACACCGTTCTTCGCCGGCAGCTTCCCCGTGGCGACCGCCGTCCAGACCGGCGCGGGCTGCGTGGGGCGGAGCGTCGCCAGGTGTAAGGACGCGCCGCCATCGAGGAGTCGCCCGAAGCTCGGAAGTCGTCCGTCCGCAGCCGCCGGCGAGATGATGTCGAGCGAGGCGCCGTCGATGCCGATTAGCCAGACCCGCGAGCCGACACCGCGATCGACGATAGGAATGGTGGCGGCGCTGCGGTGCGCTGGCGGGAGCGGCGGTTCACCGCTGCCGCGAGCGATCAACGGGAGCGCCAGCGATAGCGCGGCGACCGTCGCCACGGCAAGGCCGCCCGCCGGAGCACTGCGCCGACCGACCGAGTAGCGCACGATGGCCAGCAGCAGGAACGCCACCGCACACGCGGTCATTGCCGATGCGCCCAGCGTCATCCGCTGCGCCGCATCGTCATCGAGCGTGACGCGAAATCCCCGGAGATTCAGCCACATCAACACCGCGGCAGCGGTCGATGCGCCCGCGCACAGCGATGCCAACAGCTGCACGCTGAACCATCCCGGCGACAGCGTCTCGGTGGCGAGGAGCTGTCGGACCACGATGATCGCGTAGAAGAGCGCGGTCAGATGGATGCCGTAGCCGGCGAGGATCGTGGCGGCGAGCCACCATGTCGCCGCGGCGCGAAGCGACGGCACCGGATTGAGCTGCAGCACCAGCAACGCGAGATACGCCGCCGCAACTGCACCCGCGATCGCGGAATTCGACAACATGCGCAAATAGCGCATAGGCGGATCATACAGAGGGTGCGGCGGGGTGCGGCACGGTGCGGCGGGGTGCGGCGGGGTGCAGGGAGGTGCGGCACGGTACGGCACGGTGCGAGAGGGTGCGGCAAGGTGCATCCGGTGCAGGAGGTGCGCAAGCGCTGGGTTCAACGACGCGCACGCACTTCGCACGCGTCGCACCCCACGGCACCTCCAGCACCATGCCGGACCCTGTCGCACCATGCCGCACCGTGCCGCACCCTCTCGCACCGTGCCGCACCTCCCGCACCCCGCCGCACCCACCCTGTATAATTTCCTGATGGTCTTCGATACCGACGCGCGAGTGTTGTGGAACCGGCGACTCTCGCCCGACTACAACGTCCTCGCGCTCGAGGCGCCGGAGATCGCGGCAGCGACGGAGCCCGGACAGTTCGTGATGGTCAAACCCGGGCATGACGTCGATCCGCTGTTGCGTCGGCCGTTCTCCGTATTCGAGGTGTTGCGCGACCCGCAGGGGACACCGACGGCCCTGACCATTCTCAGCAAGCGGATCGGCACAACGACCAGACAGTTGTACGCGGCGGAACCCGATGCGCGGGTGCAATGCCTCGGACCGTTGGGCCGTCCGTTCACGCTGCCCGCTCGCGACACGGATGTCTGGATGGTGGCCGGTGGCGTCGGGCTCGCACCGTTCGCCACTGTCGCCGAGATGCTTGCGCCGAAGGGCGTGGCGCTGACGCTCTTCTACGGCGCACGCCGCGCCGAAGAACTGTTTTATCTCGACTACTTCGAGGACCTCGGCGTACGTCTCGCGTTGTCGACCGAGGATGGCTCACGGGGCGACCACGGGCGCGTCACCGCGCCGTTGCGCCGCGCGCTCGCGCAATCCGCCGGCGACCGTCCGATTCTGCTTCACGCCTGCGGACCCGAGCCGATGCTCGCAGCCGTCGCGGATCTCGCGGCGGAATTCGGCCGGCCCTGTGAAGTGTCGGTGGAACGGGTCATGGGGTGCGGGCTCGGTGGCTGCTACTCCTGTGTCGTGCGGGTGAGAACGCCTCAAGGTGCACATCACGTTCGATCGTGTATCAGCGGGCCGGTCTTCGACGCTGCCACGCTCGTTTGGGACTGAGTGAATGGATCTGACGACTCGAATCGGCGGATTGACGCTGCGGAATCCGGTGATTGCCGCGAGCGGCTGCTTCGGCTACGGCGTCGAGTACGCGAGCGTCGTCGATCTGTCTTCGCTGGGCGGCGTCTGCGTCAAGGGACTGTTTCTCGCCGAACGCGAAGGGCATCCCCCCCAGCGCATTGTCGAAACGCCGGCCGGCATGCTGAACGCCATCGGCCTTCAGGGCATCGGCGTTCACCGTTTCGTGCGCGAGCGACTACCGGAGCTTCGCGCCCTCGGCGCAACGGTCTTCGTGAACATCTGCGGCAGCACGCTCGACGAATACGTCGAAGTGGCCAAAGTGCTGTCTGACGCCGAGGGTGTCGCGGCTATCGAGCTCAACATTTCGTGCCCGAACATCAAGGAAGGCGGCATTCAGTTCGGCTGCAGCCTGAACGGCACTCATGACGTCGTCAGCGCCGTTCGCAGGGCCACGTCGCTTCCCGTGATCCCGAAGCTCACCCCGAATGTCACGTCGCCAGCGTCGTTCGCGCGCGCGGCGGCAGAGGCGGGCGCCGATGCCATCTCGTTGGTGAATACCTTTCTTGCGATGGCCATCGACGTCGAGACTCGCATGCCGAAGCTGTCGAACGGCGTGGGCGGACTCAGCGGTCCGGCGATTCGGCCGATCGCGGTGCGCATGGTGTACGAGTGCCGCCAGGCCGTGTCGATTCCGATCATCGGGATGGGCGGAATCATGAACGCCACCGACGCTCTCGAGTTCATGCTTGCCGGCGCCGACGCGGTGCAGGTCGGCACGGCGAACTTTGTCGATCCGTTCGTCTGGAAGAAGATCCTGGATGGCTTCGCCGACTACCTGACGCGACACCAGATTGCGCGCATCAGCGATCTGGTGGGTGCCGTGCACCGCACCGAAATCCACGAACCTGCATGAATCGCATCCTCGCCGCCCTCGACGTGCCCACGACGCGCGAAGCCGTGGGCATGGCCGATCGCATTCGTACGCACGTCGCCGGCCTGAAGATTGGCAGTCAGCTGTTCACGGCCGAAGGACCGTCGCTCGTCCGCGATCTCGTCGATCGCGGCGATCGCATCTTTCTGGATTTGAAGTATCACGACATCCCGAACACGGTCGCCGAGGCGGTGCGGAGCGCGGCCCAACTCGGCGTCTGGATGGTGAACGTCCACGCCAGCGGCGGCTTGAAGATGATGAAGGCGGCGCGCGAGGCAGCCGATCGGGCAGCCGATACGCGCGGCAGCCGGCCACTCGTGATCGCCGTGACCGTCCTCACGAGCTTCGACGAGGAAGGCTTCCGCGCGACTGGCGTAAACCGACCGATTGCCGCGCAGGTGGAGGCCCTCGCGGCGATGGCGCAGGAAGCCGGCCTCGACGGCGTCGTTGCCTCGCCCCACGAGATCGCCGCCATCCGGACCCGCTGCGGACCGCAGTTCCAGATCGTGACGCCAGGCATCCGTACGGGCGCGGTCGGCCCGGGCGACGATCAAGCACGAACGATGAGCGCTGCTGACGCTGTGCGGGCTGGCGCGACGTATGTGGTGGTGGGAAGGCCGATTCTACGCGCTGCCGATCCGGCCGCTGCCGCGGCGGAAATTGCGGCCGCGATCCGGACATGAGGGGATGGGGACATGGGGACGCGGGGCGGGGAGCAAGCCCCGCCCTCTGTGTCCCATGCCCCTATGTCCCGAGGTCGTATGCGCCTTACTTCGCGGTGATGATGAAGTGGCCGCGACGGTTCTGCGACCAGCACCCCTCGTTCTCCTCCGAGCAGAAGGGCTGTTCCTTGCCCTTGCTGACCGTCAGCACCCGGTCGGCCGCAACGCCCAGGCTCACCAGGTAGGTTTTCACGGCGGCGGCGCGACGTTCGCCGAGCGCGAGGTTGTACTCGGTCGTGCCGCGGCTGTCGCAGTGCCCTTCCACCGTCACCTTCGTTGAGGCCCAGCGGCGCATCCACTCAGAGTCCTTCTGCAGTGCCGCCCGGCCCTCGTCCTTCAGTTCCGACCGATCCAGATCGAAGAAGACGTCGCCGAGCGGTTTCTCCGCATTCAGTTCCTCCAGCGACTTCCGCGCGAAGACCTCGTCCTCGCTGAGCGGCGCGGGGGCTGGCGGCGCCGGGGGCGCGGGCGGCGGCGGGGGTGGCGGCGGCGCAGGCGTTTCAGCGACCGGCGGCGCGGGCTGGGGTGCGGGCGGCGGCACCTTCTTCGCGCAGCCGACGAAGCCAAGTCCCAGAGCGGTAACGAGAACGCCCGCGAGAGCGGTACGCGTGTTCAGCATCAGCGGCAACTCCACAATTCGCTCGTTTTTAATTGACACAGGAAACTCATCGCCGCGCGAGCGTCGCGGCAACGTGCCGGGGGTTCGATAAAGTCGCCGGCACCGGAGCGTACACGTCGCTTATCGGGCGTGGCAGGAATCCCTGCATCCCGGAGCCGAGCAGGAGTGTGAAAACCCAGAAAAACGGGCCAACGATCTCGCGGCGGCGAGATCTGGAGGGCGAACACCCGGTGGACCGGGCGAGCGCCAGACGGGGGGAGCGTCCGTGGGGGGGCGCGCACGTATCGATTCGATAATTTACACGGGGCGGAGCGTCAAAATCTCGTTCAGGCTTCCCGTTCGATATCCCTGCAGGTCCAGACACACATACTGGTACCCGATCGCTTTCAGCTCGCCCACGAGCGCCGCGGCCACATCCGGATCCAACGCACGCGCCATTTCGTCGCGGCCAATCTCGAGCCGTGCGACCGTCTCGTGGTGCCGCACGCGGCACACACGGAAACCGTGGCGGCGGACCGCCTCCTCGGCCTGTTCGATCATCGACAGCTTGCCCACGGTCACTTCGCTCTGGTACGGGATTCGTGACGATAGGCATGCGGACGCCGGCTCGTCCCAGGTCGGCAGGCCCGCGCGCCGCGAGAGCTCACGAATCTCCGCCTTCGTCAGGTTGGCGTCATCGAGCGGGCTCTTGACGCCGAACTCGCGCGCGGCCTGGCGGCCTGGACGGTAGTCTCCCCGGTCGTCGGCATTGCTGCCGTCGGCGATCGCCGCGAAGCCGCGCGCCGTCGCCAGCGCGGAGAGGTGCTCGTACAGCTCAGTCTTGCAGTAATAGCAGCGATTGGCGGGATTCGCCCGATACTCGGGCCGCTCCATCTCGCTCGTCTCGATGAACTCGTGCGGGATCTGGAAGTCGCGGGCGATACGCTCGGCGAGGTCGCGATGGCGACGCGGATAGCTCGGACTGTCCGCGGTCACGCACAGCAGCCGAGCGCCCAGCGCGCGCGATGCCGCATACGCCAGGTACGCGCTGTCGACACCGCCGCTGTAGGCAATGAGCAGCGATTCGAACTCCGCCAGGCGCGCGTAGAGACGGGCTTCCTTCGCAGCAAGCGTGGCCTCGTCGGCCGCGGCAACCGCGATCGGTCCGTCAGGCGCCTGAAGCGAGCTCATTCGTCCCAGTCCTCCTCGCCACCATCGTCCTCTTCGTCGTCACCGTCTTCGTCGCCTTCCTCGAACTCGTCGTCTTCGAGGTCGTCGTCGTCTTCGTCTTCCTCCGGTGCAGCGTCGAACTCGAGCGGCGAGACACTGGTCACCTCGAGGTTCGTGCCGCACTCAGGACAACTGATCAAGTCGCCCTTGTCGACGTCGTACTCGTCGACGTCAATGTCGGAATCACACTCGGGGCAGCTGGCCATTGGCGTCCTCTGGCGTCTAAGTGTCTGAAAATGAACCGGTAACGTGCGTGACGAGGATCAACCCCGGATTATAGCGACTCTGGTCGCGCTCGCGCAACGCAAGGGCTACTGGTTCGACATCGCGCATCCGATACAACGAGGCGATGCCCGGGGCGCCGGTGATCGTCAAGACCGTCGTTGTCGCCGACGACACCAGCTTCGTGCGCGACCGCTTCCGAGCAGCACTCGAAGAAGCCGGCCATCGCGCCGTGGTCGTGCGCAGTGCGGTCGAGCTGCTCGCCCGCGTCCGCGGCGATCTCGACCGGATCGATCTCATCGTTCTCGATCTCAGGCTGCCCAACACGCCGGGTGTCGATCTCGTGCGGAGCATCCGCCGGATCGACAGCGGCCGTATTCCCATTCTCGTCTTCAGCGGCACGATTGCAAGCGCGGAAGAAGTGCGCGAGCTCGCCTCCGTGGGCGTGGTGGGCTACATCAACGAGTACAGCACGGTGCAGCACATCCTGCCGTCACTGGCGCCGCACCTGTTCCCCGACAGTTTCAATCGACGCACCAGCCCGCGTGTCGTTCTCGGTATTCCGATCGCCTACCGCTTCGGCAACACCATTGCCACGGCACTGACGTTGAACATCAGCCGCGGCGGAATTGCGATTCGAACGACGAACCCACTCGCGCCCGACACGAAGATCAAGATTCGCTTTCGGCTCCCGACTGGTAAGCGCGAGGTCGATATCGAGGCCAGAGTGGCGTGGAGCGACCGACGCGTCGGGATGGGGCTCCAGTTCGACGGCGTGAACGCCGCCGATCAGGCGGCCATCGACGAATTCGTCGAGGCGCACTTCTTCAGCAATCGCCGGGCGTAGGCCCGGTCCGACCCATCTCCTACCGGCTGGCGCTTTGTCCCGGCGTCCGCTAGAGTCGGCCCGAGGAGCGCCTGATGCTCGATACGTCCCACTTCATGCTGGGCCTGCTCGCGATCTTCGCCCTGGTGTTTGCCAACGGATTCTTCGTCGCCGCTGAGTTCGCACTCGTAACGGTGCGAAAAACCCGGATCGATCAGCTCGCGGCGGAGGGGCATCGTGGAGCGCGAACGGTACGACGCGCTGTGAGCGACCCTGACAGCTACATCGCGGCCACGCAGCTGGGCATTACCATGGCCAGCCTCGGGCTGGGCTGGGTTGGCGAACCGGCGCTTGCTGGATCGATCGAGCCGCTCTTCCACTTCCTGGGGCCATACATCGCGCTGACCACGGCGCACTCTATCGCGGCGATCATCTCGTTCATCGTCATCACGGCACTGCATATCGTGCTGGGCGAGCTCGCGCCCAAGACGGTCGCGCTGCAGTACTCGGAGCCGGTGGCACTGCTGGTCGCGAAGCCGACCGAGGTCTTCATGCGCGTGTGCTGGCCGTTCATCCGCGTGCTGAACGGGCTCGGCAACCTCGTCGTGCGCTCGGTTGGATTGAAGCCGCCGAGCCGCCACGCGCTCGTTCACTCGGAAGAAGAGCTGAAAATGCTCGTGACGGCGAGCCAGGAAGCCGGCGTGCTCGAGGAAGAAGAGGAGCAGATGCTCCATCGCGTCTTCGCGTTCGCGGATCTCACCGCCGGACAGCTCATGGTGCCGAGAACGGAGATGGTGGCGCTGCCCGTGGTCGCTCCGATTGAGGTCGTCGCCGAGACCGTGGGACGTGGCGGCCACGCGCGGTTGCCGGTCTATCGCAAGAGTCTCGACGATATCGTCGGCGTCTTGCATGTCACCGATCTCTTCCGCCTGATCACGCTGGGGCCGCCGCCGTCGGACCTCTCGAGTGTCGTGCGCGAAGCCTTCACCGTGCCGGAAACGATGTCGGCCGACGATCTGCTCTCGGAGATGCGACAGCGGCATGTCTCTGTGGCGATCGTGATCGACGAGTTCGGCGGAACCGCCGGCATGGTCACGTTCTCCGGTCTCATGGAACGAATCGTCGGCGAGGTCAGCAGCGGCGAGGGTGACACGCGCATCAGCGTGCTCGCCGATGGCTCCGCGCTCGTCGACGGCCTCGCCCTGGTCGCTGACATCAACGCGCAGTTCGGTCTTCACATCGACGAAGAGTCATACAACACGATCGGCGGGTACGTGCTCGGACGTCTTGGCCGCCGCGCCCGCGTAGGCGATCGGTTCGACGTTGAAGGGCGAACCGTTCGCGTCGAGGCGGTTGACCGTTTGCGTGTCGCGCGAATTTTTCTTTCGAAGAAAAAGGATGACGTTACGTAAACGGGGCGGCAGGGTGCGGAGTGGTGCGACACGGTGCGGGGCGGTGCGACACGGTGCGGGGCGGTGCGACGGTGCGAAGTGCGGGCACAGGAGCACCCCTGCACCTGCGCACCCAACGCACCTCTCCGCACCTCTCCGCACCCCTTCGCACTCCTCCGCACCCTCACTGAATCCGCAGAAGCCGAAGCCCGTTCGCAATCACGAGCAGCGACATCCCAGTGTCGGCGACGATCGCCATCCACAGCGACGTCTCGCCGGCGATCGCCATCGCGAGAAAGGCCGCTTTGACGCCGAGCGCAAGCACGATGTTCACGCGCACGGTGCGGACGACGGCGCGGCTGAGGCGAATGGCGAACGGAAGCCGCGCCAGCTCGTCGCCCATCAACGCGACGTCTGCGGTCTCGAGCGCTGCGTCGCTGCCGACCGCCCCCATGGCGATCGCGACATCGGAGGCGGCCAAGGCCGGCGCGTCGTTCACCCCATCGCCGACCATGCCGACCTGTCCCCAGCGTTCGCGCAATTGACGGACCGCGGCGACCTTCTCCGCCGGCAGCAAGCCGGCGCGCACGTCCTCGACGCCGACTGACCTGGCGAGAGCTTCTGCGGCACCGGGCTGGTCGCCAGTAAGCACGGCAGTATGAGCGACGCCGGCGGCGTGCAACTGCTCGATCACGTCCCGAGCCGACTCCCGCGGCGTGTCGGCGAGCACGATGAGCCCGATGACTTGCGAGCCTGATGCCACCACCGCCGCAGTCTGACCGCGCGCCGCGTGCTCGTCGATGAGCTGCTGCGCCGATCCGATATCGAACGCTCGTTCCCGAAAATACCGCGCGTTCCCGACGAGCACCCGCCGGCCGTCGATCACGGCCTCCGCTCCGAGACCATGTGAGGCCTTGAAGCTGGTCGCAGTCGACGGCAACAGCTGCTCCTGCTCCGCGCGCGCGACAATCGCCGCGGCGATCGGATGCTGAGAACGAGCTTCGACGGCAGCGGCCAATCGAAGCACAGAACCCGCGCTGTCACCGGCGAGCGCAAGCACGTCGACGACCGTCGGTCGCCCGTGTGTCAGCGTCCCCGTCTTGTCGAAGGCGATCGCCCGGAGGCGGGCCAGCCGTTCGAGGTGCACCCCGCCTTTGATCAGGACGCCGCGCCGCGCGCCGGCGGCGAGCGCCGACACGTAGGCAACGGGCGTGGAAATCACAAGGGCACAGGGGCAGGCGATGACGAGCAGGACCAGCGCCCGGTACAGCCACACGGCCGCTGCGCCCCATCCGGCAACGGGAGGGACAATAGCCACCAGCACGGCAAGACCGATGACCGCCGGCGTGTAAACGCGGGCGAAGCGATCGACGAACGCTTGTGCGGGTGCACGCTGCGCTTGCGCGGCTTCCACGAGGTGAATGACGCGACCGAGCGTCGTGTCACGCCCGACGCGCGCGGCACGAATGTCGAGGGAGCCGTGGCCGTTGATCGTGCCTGCAAAGACTTCGTCCCCTGCGCCTTTATCCACCGGCAGCGACTCGCCGGTGATCGGTGCCTGGTTGACGTCGCTTCCCCCAGAAATCACCTCGCCGTCGAGAGGAATCTTCTCGCCCGGACGAACTCGAACGATTTCTCCAATCCCCACGGCCTCGACAGGGACGCGCGACTCGAGGCCTTGCCGAACGACGACCGCTTCGGCAGGCGCGAGGTCCATCAGGGTGCGGATGGCCTGACGTGCCCGGTCCATGCTGCGGGATTCCAGATGCTGCGCGAGGTTGAAGAGGAAGACGACCGTCGCGGCCTCGAACCATTCGCCGATGGCGAGCGCGCCCAACACCGCGATGGACATGAGAACGTTCATGTCGAGCGCGTTGAGGCGCATCGCGCTCAGCGCGCGACGCGCCGGATAAAGACCCCCGGTTGCAACGGCGATCAACGAGGCGACCCGTGCTCCGAGGTGCCAGCCGAGGGCGGCAGCCGCCAGACTGGCAGCCAGGGCGACTCCTGAGGCAAGAAGGAGGAGAAAGCGCGCTCCGTCGGCACCTGCGCGATGCGCCTCCTCGTGCTCCAGCCATGCGCGCATGCCGGTGTCGGCTACCGCTGCCGAAATCGCCCCGGTCGACAGCCGCGCCGCGTCGTACTGCACATGCAGGCGTCCGCCAACGACGTCTGCTGACAGCGATTCAAGGCCAGCAAGATGCTTGAGACGACGCTCGATGAGGGCCACTTCTTCGTGGCAGTCCATGCCGTCGACGCGGAACGTCGACTCGGCATGCACTTCACACGTCGGGCACACGACACGCGTCTGAGAGATCGCCATCGCTCAACGCGCGACGCGCGACGCGCCTTCCTCCGCGTGCTCGCGTCCCTGCGCCAGCAGCCGGACGATGTGTTCGTCGTCGAGGCGATAGAAGACCATGCGGCCGTCGCGGCGGGCGCGAACCACCTGGAGGCTGCGAAGGAGACGTAGCTGATGCGAGACGGCCGATTCCGTCAGGCCCAGCAACGTGGCGAGATCACAGACACAGAGCTCAGCCGTTGCAAGCGCGGTGAGCAGGCGAACGCGCGTGGGGTCGCCAAGGGCTTTGAAGATTTCCGCAAGCCGCTCCACCGTGACCGCATCTGGTTGTGCGGCGCGAACTTCAGCGACCCGCTCGGCGTCGGCGTGGAAGACGTCGCACGAAAGCTCAGCAGCGACGTCGACCGGAGCTTGTTGTGTAGTAGTCATGAATATATGAGCAACTGCTCATATATTCGCATAGCGGAGGGACGCGGAGCAAGAGAGCGCGTTACCCGGGCTGACGTCGAACTACTGCAGCGTCCCCAGAACGTCGTGGATTTTCTGATAGTTCGGCTCGTCGCCCGGGCTCGCCGTCACTTCGCGATGCCGGATCACGCCGCCTTTGTCGATGACGAATACCGCTCGCTTGGAGATGTTCTTCAGGCCGAGCATGTCAGGGTTGGCGACGTCGTACTTCTGGACCGTGTCCTTGTTGTAGTCGCTCAGCAGGTCGAATGACAGCGCATTCTGCTTCGAGAACTCCTTCAGCGTGAACGGAGTGTCCGTGCTGATGCCGTAGACGACGGCGTTCGTGTCGTTGAGCGACGAGAGGTGATCCCGGAAGTAGCACAGCTCCTTCTGACAGACCGACGTGAATGCTGCCGGGAAGAACGCTAGCACCACGTTCTTGCCCGCCGCGCCGCTCAGCGTCACCGGCTGGCGGTCCTGATTGGTCAACGTGAAATCCGGGGCCTTCGATCCAACGTCAGCCGACATCGCGACCTCCAAAACCGTAATCCTATCAGCAACGGGCTCTGGGCCACGAGGTCGGAACTCTGCGCTCCGCGTTAGGAGTGACGCGCGCTACTGACGGATGAACCCGGGCGTCGAGTTCGTGGCTCGGCGTTTGGAGTTCGTTGTTCAGAGGTCGCCATTCCGAGCTCGCTTTTCCGGCTCGTCGTTCCGAGCTCGTCGTTCCGAGCTCGTTGTTCGATCCTAAGGTGTCAGCAGCAGACGCGACACTCGTACCTTCTCGACGGCGGCTCGCGAGAAAGGAAACACCCGGTACTCGCCGGCCTGCCACATCGGTGCCTGGTCGAAATAGTGGACGCTCATCGGATTGCCCGACTGCCCCGTCGTGTTCACAGCGAGCGTCTGGTCCCATTGTCCGATGTCGAGGATCTGTCGGTACGAAGAGAGCTCCGTGGCGACGAATGGCGACCGCGCGTCGACCGTCGCTTTCCGCACCGTCGTCGAGTCGCCCACCATCGGCAAGGGGCCGCGACTGAAGAACCAGTCGAGGATCCTGCCGCCTGCCCCCAGCGGATGACGGAAGCGCAGCGCATGAAGGCGATCCCACGACCAGCCCGACTCATCGCCAAACTTCAGGCGCATCGTTCGCATCGCATCTCCTGCCGCCAGCAGCACGATGTCATCGCGATTCTCGCGCCGGTCGAGCGTGGCGATGTCGTTCCACCAACGCGATGCGGGGTCGTCGAGAATTGCGTGGAGGCCGATGTATCGCTCGGACATCCCGTACTCGAAGAAGTCGCGGAATACCGCCGGCGGCAGCTCGTCGGCGAACGTCCGTCGCCACATGGCGCGCAGGAACGCCTGGTAGAGGGTGACTACGGGACGCCCGTCCACTTGCCGATCCCAAAGGCGCAACCGCTCAATCGCGTTTCGCGTATCGGAGTCAGCCTTTGCAAATTTCGGCGACTTCGCGACAGCCTCGACGGCCGCCAGCAAACGATCGGCCGACACTGCGCGCACATCCGCTTGGAGGCTCCGCATATCGTCGATCGACAGCATCGTCATCGCGCCCAGACGTTCGACGATGCGCATCGTGCGGAAAGGGGCCGCCCAGTCGCGCGTCATCGAGCGCGGCCACGCGCGGTCGATTTCAGCGTTGGCGGTGACAACCTGCCCAGACGGAGGATCGAGCACGCTTGGCATCTGTTCCGGGGGAACCACGCCGGTCCATTCACCTTCACCGGTCCACCCAGGTACGGGGGTGCCGCCGTCGCCGCTGCTCCGGATGGGGATCCGTCCAGACATCGCATAGCCGATGTGCCCGTCGACGTCGGCATACACGATGTTCTGCGACGGCGCGCCGTGGCGGCGCACCGCCTCGAGAAACTCCGTCCAGCGCCCGGCACGGTTCAACGCCTCGAAGGCGCCGGCTGTCTCGCCTTGCCGGACGGCCTCCCATCGAAGCGCGAGCGGTTTTGGATTTAGCCGACCCGTGGCGCGGGAAAAATCCGGTGGATCTTCCCACTCGGTCTCGGTGGCGACGAGAGGGCCATGGATTGTGGAAAAGACTTCGTAGGCCTCTGGTTGCTCGCCTCGTATATCGATCGTGTACTTGTTGACCATCAGCGGATGCCAGGTGCCGCGGTAGAGATACCGTCGCGTGGTCATGTCGACATCCTCGACATAGAAGTCGACGACGTCAGCGCCGGTATTCGTCAGGCCCCAGGCGATGCGTTTGTTGTGGCCAATCACAACGTACGGCGCGCTTGGCAGCGTGACACCGGCGACGTCCAGTCCCGCCGCCACCACGTGCGCCTCGTACCAGATCGAGGGCATCTCGACGTTGAGGTGTGGATCGTTGGCCAGCAAGGGCCTGCCGGTAGCCGTGCGCGATCCGGCAATCACCCAGCTGTTGCTGCCGCCGGCGCGCGCGGTGACGTCGAGCCATTCGAGCCCGGGGGGCATCGGCGGAGAGTCGAGGCGGGCTAGCGGCGCATCGGACGGAGCCTCCAGTGGTAACTTTATCGCCGTCGGCTCGGCGCGACCGCCGCCCTGGATAATCGTTGGCGCACCCGCGGGAAGCGAACCCATTAGCGCATTGGCCGCCGGGGTCCCTATGGCCCGCGTCAACAGACCTCGAACGAGCTCGCCACGGCGATTCTCGGCAAGCCGCCAGGACATGAGTCGCGCCACGGCGAGCGAGTCCACCGGCGTCCACGGTTCCGGCGTCAGGCGAAGGAGCTGAAATTCGGGAGGGCGGCCCCATCGGCCCATGGCGGCCATCGCGGCGTTCACACCGGCGGCGTAGCGCTCGAGCGCGGAGCGGACGATGGGTGTGGCAGTCTGCCACTCTGCCGAGGCAGCTCGCCGCAGTCCAAGTGCCAGGAACCGCTTGTCGGCGCGAACTGTCGCCGGACCGAGGATCTCCGAAAGCCGCCCGCCCGTGGCGCGCCGATAGACTTCCATCTGCCAGCCCCGCTCGCGGGCGTGCAGATAGCCCATGGCCATCCAGGCGTCGTCCGGATCGCGCGCGTAGACATGGGGGATAGCGTAGCGATCGAAGAGAATCTCGACCGGCGCGGCAAGTCCGGGTAGTGTCAGCAGGCCGTCGAGCGGCGGTACCGTGCTGCGGAACAACCACCACAGCGCGGCGACGGCCAATGTCAGGGTGCCAATCGTCAGTAGTACGAACCGGACGAGCCAGCGTCGCGCAGGCTTAGGACGAACGGTCCTGGGCACGGGAGTTGCGGGAAACGCGACTATTGCCCCGCGCGGCCCAGGGCATCCTGCCCCTTGTCGGGCTGGAAACCGTTCGTTTAGGATTGGGAGTTGGCGTGATCATGCCGCGCCCGCTCTACAGCTTACACAAACCTCGAAGAGTAAGAACAACGGAGTCTTTCTGTGATTGAGGTCGAACACCTCACGAAACGCTATGGCCACGTCGTCGCCGTCGACGACATCAGTTTTCAGGTAAAGACGGGCGAAATTCTCGGGTTTCTGGGGCCGAACGGCGCCGGGAAGACGACGACGATGCGCGTCCTCACAGGCTACATTCCGGCCACCGAGGGACGGGCCGTCGTGGCGGGGTACGACGTCTTCGAAAAGCCAATCGACGCAAAACGGCGCACCGGATACCTGCCGGAGACACCGCCCCTCTATCCGGACATGACCGTCCGGGAATACCTGCACTTCGTCGCAAAGATCAAAGGGGTGCCGCCCCGTGAACGGACCGCGCGGGTCGAACAGGTGATGTCGCGCACGTGGGTGACCGACATGGCCGGACGGGCCTGCGGAAAGCTGTCGAAGGGCTACAGGCAGCGCGTCGGCCTTGCGCAGGCGCTGATTCACAACCCGGAAGTGCTCATCCTTGACGAGCCGACGGCGGGCCTCGACCCCAAGCAAATCATCGAGACGCGGCGTCTGATCAAGGAACTGGCGGGCGATCACACGATTATCCTGAGCACGCACATTCTGCCCGAGGTCTCGCAGACCTGCGAGCGCGTCGTCATCATCAACAAAGGAAAGGTCGTGGCGGTGGACACCCCGACCAACCTCACGCGGCGACTGCGCGGGTCGGAAACGATGTTCGTGCAGGTGGACGGTGAGCGTGCAGCCGAAGCACGGGTGGCGCTGGAGCGCGTGCCCGGCGTGGTCCGCGTGGCGCCCAGCGACGGCCAGCCGGGCGGGGCCTTCGAGATCGACAGCGAAGCGGGACGTGATGTACGACCGGAGCTTGCGCGCACCATCGTGCAGGGCGGTTGGGGACTGTTGGAGCTGCGACCGATGCGCATGAGCCTGGAAGAGATCTTCCTGTCTCTGACGACCGAAGACCTCCCTGTGGAGTCGGCCCATGAGTAACATCCTCGCGATCGCGCACAAAGAGCTGCGCGCGTACTTCACCTCGCCGATCGCCTACATCGTCATCGGCTTCTTCGCGCTGCTGTTCGGCTGGTTCTACATCGGCATTCTCGACTGGTTCGTCCGCCAGGGGCTACAGGGACAGATGGGGATGGGCGGCGGCTCGATGAACGTGAACCAGCAGATGATCCGGCCGCTGATCCTGAACATCACGGTGGTGTTCCTGTTCCTGCTACCGCTCATCACGATGCGGACGTATGCGGAGGAGAAGCGGTCGGGCACGATCGAGCTGCTGCTCACGTCGCCCCTTACGGACCTCGAGATCGTGCTCGGAAAGTTCGTCGGCGCACTGGCGCTCTACGCGGTGATGGTGGCGCTGACGCTGATCCACTTCGGGCTGCTGTTCGCGTTCGGCACGCCCGAGTGGAAGCCGCTGGCCACGGCCTACCTCGGCCTCCTGCTCTTTGGCGGCTGCTTCATCGCGCTCGGCCTGTTCATCTCGAGTCTGACGAAGAATCAGATCGTCGCGGGCGCGGCCACGTTCGGCGTCTTCCTCCTGCTGTGGGTGGTGGACTGGATTGGCGAGAGCATGGGCCCCACCGGGCAGGCGATTCTCAAGTACCTGTCCATGACCGAGCACCTCGACGACTTCGTGAAGGGCGTCATCGACACCAAGCACCTCGTGTATTACCTGAGCTTCATTGCCTTTGGCTTGTTCCTGACGGTGCGATCGGTCGACACCGAGCGGTGGCGGGGATAGTGGTCATGCTGAATCGCATCGCTGGAATCGTTGGATGGATTGGCACGGCGCTCGTCGCCGCGGCCGTCGCGATCCGCCTGGTTCAAGCCGGAGTTCGCGAACTACGGCTATTGGCTCGCGGGGCGGGGCTCGCCTGCGTCGTGCTTTACATGCTCGCGCAGTGGCGCGACGTCGCGAAGGCGATGGGCAAGAAGCAGACGCGTCTCAGCACGATCGCGCTGTCGGGCGTCCTCATCGTGCTGGGCCTGCTCGTTGCCGTCAATTACCTGGCATCACGGCGCAACCACCGGTGGGACTTGACCGCGAACAAGCAGTTCAGTCTCTCGCCGCAAACGCGTCAAATCCTCGAGAAACTCGACGCGCCTGTCACCGTGCTGGTGTTCGATCGGCCCACGGAGTTCGATCGGTTTCGCGACCGCCTGAGCGAGTACCAGTACGTCTCCAACAAGGTCTCGGTCGAGTATCTCGATCCGGACAAGCAGCCGGTGCGCGCGAATCAGAACCAGGTCCAGGCTTACGGGACGATTGTTTTTGGCTACAAAGGCCGGACCGAACGCGTGATCTCGTCCGACGAGCAGGCGCTGACCAACGGTCTGATCAAGCTGATCACTGGGACCGAGCGGAAGGTCTATTTCCTGCAGGGTCACGGTGAGAAGGAGACGGGAGACAGCGAACGGGAAGGCTACAGCGCGGTTGCGTCGGCACTGGGGTCGGAGAACTTCAAGGTGGAGACGCTTTCGCTGGCGCAGCAGCAGAATGTGCCCGCGGACGCGACGGTCGTGGTCGTCGCCGGGCCAAAGACCGATCTCTTTCCGCCTGAAATCGCCGCGCTTCGCACGTACCTGTCGAAGGGCGGCAAGCTGCTGCTCATGATCGATCCGCCCGACAAGGCGAATGCGCAGCCCTTTACGAACCTGATCGGATTGGCGAAGGAGTGGGGCATCGACGTCGGCAACAATGTGGTCGTCGACGTCAGCGGCATGGGGCGCCTGATTGGCACTGACGAGTTCATGCCTCTGGCTGCACCGCCGTATCCCGCACATCCGATTACCGATCGGTTCCGCCTGATTACCGCGTATCGTCTGGCGAGGTCGGTGAGTGCCGCCAGCGCGCCGCCAACCGGAAAGAGCCCGCGATCGTTTATTCAGACCTCCGCGAACAGCTGGGCGGAGACGGATTTGACGGGCCTCTTCGGTGGCAAGGCGGCGGAGAACAACAAGGACACGGATCTTCAGGGTCCCGTTTCGCTCGGCGCCACGGCGACAGAAGAAATCAAGGATGCCAAGGCGTCGGAGCCGAAGAAGGAAGGTGAGCCGACGAAGAAGATCGAAGCTCGTGTCACCGTCATCGGCGACTCGGACTTCGTGACGAACAGCCTGCTCGGCGTGCAGGGCAACCGCGATCTCTTCCTGAACACGTTGAACTGGCTGTCGCAGCAGGAAAACCTGATTTCGATCCGGCCGAAGGATCCCGACGATCGCCGGATCACGCTGACAGCAGATCAGCAGCGCTGGGTGAAGTTTCTTGCGCTCCTGATCGTGCCGGCGGCCATCTTCGGCGCGGGCATTTTCAATTGGACGCGGAGGCGTGGATGAGGAGCTTCCGCTCCATCGGGATTCTCGGCGTTCTCCTCCTGGGCCTCGTCGCGTATCTGTATTTCGTCGATTCGAAGAAGCCGGTCGACCAAGCCGAGGAGAAGGCCAAAGTGTTTGCCGGCCTCGAGGCCGACAAGATCGAGGAGATCAAGATCGAAACCGTCGCGGGCGGCACCGCGGTGGCGCAGAGAGCTGCAGACGGCTGGAAGCTCGTGAATCCGACGCCCGCGCGCGCCGACGACTCCGAGCTCTCTTCGATCACGAGCAACCTCGCCTCAGTCACCGTCGAGCGCGTCGTCGACGAAGCCCCGAAGAATTTGGGCGACTACGGTCTCAAGGAACCGGTGGTGCAGGTCACCTTCAAGACCAAGGGCGCCAAGAACTACCGTACGCTCGATCTCGGGACGAAGACACCAACCGGCAGCGACATGTACGCGCGCGTGGACGGCGACAAAAAGGTGTTCCTGGTTCAAAGCTACCTGGACTCGACATTTAACAAGAAACCGTTCGATCTGCGTGACAAGAAGGTGCTCAACTTCGATCGCGACAAGGTTGACCGGATCGAAGTTGCCGATGGCGACAAGCTCCTCACGCTCGCAAAGGCAGGCGGTGAATGGCGCGTGGCCGCGCCGGTCGAGGCACGCGGCGACTTCGGTGCCATCGAGCAGTTGATCTCGCGTGTGCAATCCGCTCAGATGAAGTCGGTCGCGAGCGAGGCCGCCACCGCTCTCAAGGAATATGGCCTCGACAAGCCAGCGACGACCGTCACGCTCGGGCTCGGCAGTGCACGCGCCGCGCTCGCCATCGGCAAGAAGGCGGACGGGGGCGATCTCTACGCGCGTGATGTATCGAAGAGCCAGGTCGTGACCGTCGGCGCCGACCTTCTGACCGATCTTCAGAAGGGCGTGACCGAGTACCGGCGCAAGGACGTGTTCGAGTTCCGGCCTTACAACCTCACGCGTCTCGAGGTTACGAGGGGCAACGATGTAACCACGTTCGACCGCCTGAAGGGCAAGGGAAAGGACGGCGCGGACGTCTGGCAGAACGTGACGGCGAAGAAGCCGGTCGACGGCACGAAGTTCGAAGCCTTCCTCGCCAAGTTGTCGGCGCTGCGGGCGCAATCTTTCCCTGACGCCAAAGCAAAGACCGGACTCGATGCACCGGTGCTGGTCGCAAAGGCGACCTACGACGACGGCAAGAAAACCGAAACAGTGCGATTCGGACGCGAAGGCGCGACGGCATATGCCGGCCGCGCGGACGAACCCGGAGCATCGACGCTCGAGGCACCAGAATTCGAGGAAGCGATCAAGTCGCTCGATGGGCTCAAATAGGCGCCTGTCACGTCTCCAGGCTCGAGCTCTCGTTCTTACCCTCGTCGTTTCTGCCAGCGCCTGCGCGACGCACCCGCGTCGTGGCGCCTCGCCCGTCGCCGCACCGCCGACCGAACGAGCATCGGCGACCAGGGACATCTCCGCGTTCTTCTCCGCGCCGGCGCCCCGCCGGGTGTTATGGGGCGCGGTGATCCAGTCACTGGATCGGCCAGCTGACGCCCTCTTTTCCCTCAACCCGGATCAGCTCTTCGTCCCCGCCTCGAACACAAAGCTCCTCACCGTGGCGGCCGCCGCGGCTCGTCTCGGCTGGACCTTCACGTTCGAAACAACCGTTCGCGCGACGACGGCAATCGATCGAGACGGGACCATTCGCGGTGATCTGGTGGTTCGAGGCACCGGCGATCCAACCCCCGGCGATCGACCGAAGTTGTCGCCTGCCGTCACGGCGATCGCCGACGCCCTCTGGCAACAGGGCATACGGCGTGTCGAGGGACGAATCGTTGGCGACGATGACGGCTTTGCTGAGGAGCCGTACGGAGAGGGCTGGGCCTGGGACGATTTGCCGTTCAGCTATTCGGCGCCTGTCGGCGCCTTGAATTACAACGAGAACGTGCGGGCTGCCGCACATGCAGCCGCCCCCACGGATCCGCCCCGCTACACCTCGGTCGACAATCCCACGATAGCCTTCGCCGAGGCGCTTCGCGCGGCGATCGTCGCGCGAGGGATTCCTGTTCTCGGTTCCGCCGCAGACATCGATGCTTCGCCACCGGGTCCTTTGCCGGTGCGCCTGCCCGTTCTCGCTTCGTACCGATCGGCGCCGCTCAGCGACATCGCCATCAGGCTGCTGAAATCCAGCCAGAACCTCTACGCTGAGGTCTTCCTCCGCGCACTCGGCAGAAGCGATGGCACACCCGAATCGTCGACTGCAGGCCTCGAGACGATACGAGAGACGTTCACGGCCTGGGGGATCGATCCCGGCTCCGTAGCACAAGCCGACGGCTCCGGTCTGTCACGCTACAACCTGGTCACGCCGGGAGCGCTGACAAAAGTGCTGGAACACATGTATCGGGACGCCAACCTGAGAGATGCCTGGCTCAGCGCATTGCCGGTGGCTGGCGTCGACGGCACCCTCGAGAAACGAATGAAAGGTACAGCGGCTGAAGGTCGCGTGTTTGCGAAGACCGGATCGCTGTCGTCAGTACGCGCTCTCTCCGGCTACATCCATGCGCAGAGCGGTGAGTGGTTCGTCTTTTCGATCCTTGCCAACAACTTCGCCGCGCCGACGACCGCCGACGACGTGGACGCCGTGATCGATCAGGTAGTCGAGCGCGTCGCGGCAATGAGCTCGACGCCGAACTGACGGATCGCTTCCGGATCGGCATCAATGCCGCCGCCCTGCGCCAGCTCTGGCCGCCCCCCTCCCTTACCACCGAAGCGCGCGACGATTGATTTCAGCACCGCGTTGGCGTCAATCGCGCACTCGCGGCCTCGAGCAATGACGACGGCGGCGGGACGAGCCGCCGAGATCAGCAGCGCTGCCGGGCCATCGTCCGCGGCTGTCGCCTGGGCGAGTTGTTTGAGGCCCGCCTGGTCCTTGTCCAGCACGCGGGCGACAATCGTTGAGCCGTTGAGATCCTCTGCGCTCTGCCGGAGCGCTGCCGATTCGAAGACTGCCAGCTGCTCGGTGAGCGCACGAGACTGAAGCCGCTGATCGCGCGCTTCGGCCTGCAACCGTGTGACCGCGTCAGGCAGCTCGCTCGCCTGCACCGAGAGCAAACGCGCGGTCGCGGCTGACGTATCGCGAAGCTGCCGGAACGTCGCCACTGTTCGGCCGCCGCAAACGAAGCCGACACGGGTGCCGCCCTTGTAGCGTTCCCAGGCAGCCACGGCAATGCTGCCGATTGCGCCCGTTCTCGCCACGTGCGTGCCACCGCACGCCGACACGTCGAAGTCGGGCACTTCGACAATCCGCAGCGTGCCGGTTCGCGACGGCTCTTTGCGGAGCGGCAGCGTACGGACCTCTTCCGGCGTGACGAATCGAACCACCACGTCGCGATCGGCAAAGACGACGCGGTTCGCCTCGTCCTCGGCGCGCGCGATCGCGGCGGCGTCGACATCTCCTGTGAGATCGATTGTGGATAGGTCCGCTCCGAGATGGAAGCTGACGGTCGGCACGTTCGCGGTGCGGATGAACGCCGCGGACAGGACATGCTGGCCGGTATGCTGCTGCATGTGATCGAGACGACGTGCGGAATCGATCTCGCCCTCCACCGAAGTGCCAACAGGCATGCCCTCGCTCACAAAGTGCAACACGGCACCGTCGTCATCCCGATCGAGCACATCGACGACCTCGCGATTGCCGAGGCGGCCGCGATCGAACGGCTGTCCGCCAGATGTCGGATAGAACGCGGTGCGATCGAGGACGACAAACGCACGACCGTCGAGCGTGCCCGATTCGACGACCGTGCCGGTAAAGCGAAGAAGTGAGCTGTCGCGGTAGTAAAGGCGCTCGGTCATTGTTTGTTGGATGCCAATGCTAAGGCGACGTTCGTCGTTTGGACGTCCCCCGCCCTCGTCCTTCGTCCCGTGTCACTGGAACGTAGGCCTGAGCTTTCGCTCGGGCAACACTAGACGACGAGCGGATCCTCAGCTCCCGCTTCGGCGAAACCTTTCGCACGCAGCACGCAGCTGTCGCACCGCCGGCACGGCCGGCCGTCGTCAAGCGGATCGTAGCAGCTGTGCGTCAGCGCGTAGTCGAGGCCAAGGCTCAGGCCACGCTGGATGATCTGCGACTTCCCCATCTGCATCAGCGGAGCATGAATCCGGAAGCGCGTGCCTTCGACGCCGGCCTTCGTGGCGAGATTGGCCATTGCTTCGAACGCACGCATGTACTCGGGACGGCAGTCCGGATATCCCGAATAGTCCAAGGCGTTGGCGCCGATCCCGATGTCGCTGACGCCAAGCGCTTCTGCCCAGGCAAGGGCCAGCGACAGCAGCACCGTGTTGCGCGCCGGCACGTAAGTCACCGGGATCTGATCGTCGATCGGACGATCCTTGGGGACGTCGATGTTGCTCGTGAGGGCGGAGCCGCCAACGCGCGAGAGATCGACGGCGAGCTCCAGGTGACGCTCGACGCCCAGCGACCTGGCGACGCGACGCGCCGATTCGAGCTCGCGCACGTGCCGTTGGCCATAGCGAACGCTCAGCGCGTTGAGCCGGTATCCCTCGTCCTTGAGAATGGCGGCAGCGGTGAACGAGTCCAGTCCGCCGCTGAGGAGCATCACGATCTCGGACATGGAACAGTGCCAGGTGGCAGGGCTCGCATGCAGGGCTGGGCGCTATCCCCGTCAGCTGGCGGACCTGAAAGTCCGCCCTACATATTGAGGTCGAGGCACCACCTAGACTCCGCGCGTCTGAGCGTCCCAAATATATTTGTGCACCTGGAGCTGCACTCGCACAGGCAGGCGATCGGCCAGCACCCATTCGCTGAGCGTCCGTGGATCGAGGACGCCGTGGACCGGCGAGAACAGGACGGCACGCACTCTCCGATCGAGCTCGTGCTGCGAGACGACGTCGCGCGCGTACTCGTAGTCGACCCGATCTCGAACGACGAACTTGACTTCGTCGGTCGGCGAAAGACGACCCAGATTCGACCAGTCCATGCGGTGTGCCTCGCCGCTGCCCGGGCACTTGATGTCCATGATCTTGTGGACCGCGACCGGTACCTCGGCGAGGCTCACGTGTCCACCGGTCTCAACCAGCACCGTCTTGCCCGACTCGAGCAGGCGCTGCATCAGCGGGTATACGTCCTTCTGCAGGAGCGGCTCCCCACCCGTCACCTCGACCAGCGAGCACCCGTAGCGGTCGACCGCGTCCACGACCTCGTCCAGCGACATCTTGCGGCCTTCGTAGAAGGCGTACGGCGTATCGCACCACGAGCAGCGCAGATCGCAGGCGGTCAGGCGCACGAAGACGCACGGCCGGCCGGCATGCGTCGATTCGCCCTGGATGGAATGGAAGATTTCGTTGACGGTCAACACCCTGGATAATTGTACCGCTATGCTGCGAATTGGCACGGCGGGGTGGAACTACCCATCCGGGAAGGGCACCTGGAACGGGCTCTTCTACCCCGCCCGCAGAGGCCGCAGTGCCGGTCTCAAGGACTTCGACGAGCTGTCCTGGTACGCCGAGCATTTCGACACCGTCGAGGTGAATTCGAGCTTCTACGGTCCTCCCACGCCTGAGACAACGACTCGATGGGTCGAGAAAACGCCGCCCCGCTTCGAGTTCTCGCTGAAGCTGCACCAGCAGTTCACGCATCCCGAGATGTTCAAGCGCACTGCGCTGGCGCACCTGCCCGAACCCTCGCCCAGTGCGCTTGCGGAGCTGGCGCGCGTCAATCAGGCCGATATTGGAAAGTTCAAGAGCGGTCTCGATCCAATTGCGACCGCCGGCAAGCTTGGCGCACTCCTCGCGCAGTTTCCTGCCAGCTTCAAGGACATACCGCCGAACCGCGAGTATCTGGAGTGGCTCCTCAACCTATTCCGCGAGTATCCGGTGGCGGTCGAACTACGCCACAAGACCTGGAGCGATCACATCGGCTCGACGTTGGAGCTGCTCGGCGCACACAAGGCAGCATGGGTGCAGATCGACGAGCCGAAGTTCCAGCTCTCGATCCGCCAGAACTTCCTGCCGAACATCAAGGGGTTCTACTACATGCGGCTGCACGGGCGGAACGCCGCGCAGTGGTGGAAGCACGAGAAGTCGGAGGATCGCTACAACTACCTCTATTCGGTCGACGAGCTGCGCCCCTTCGCCGAGACAGCAACGGCCGCGGACGCCATCGTCCGCAAGGCCTACCTGTACTTGAACAATCACTTCTCGGCGAAGTCGGTCGTCAACGCCGCGGTGCTGAAGTCGCTGGTCGATCAGCCGGTGCCAGGTGTCTACTCGCCGGAGATGGTCGACCGCTATCCCGAGCTCGCCGGAATCGTGGACGTCGGCCCGTTTACGGCTTCACGTACATTTTTCGAATGACGTCGCCAACGCGGATCTTGACCGGAATGTCGACGCCGCTGATCAATTTGCCAAACACCACGTACTTGCCGTCGAGACTGGGCCTGTCGCCGAGCATCACGTAGAACTGCGCGTCGGCCTTCGCCGCGTTCCCTGCGTGAGCCATCGCCACCGCCCCTGTGACGTGCAGATGTTTTCGTGAGAGCTCCGCGACGCCGACCGGCGTGCCGCTACCGCCCGTGCCCCACAAGTCCTTCTTCGTGAAGTCGCGCGTGTTGGGATCGCCGACCTGTATCACGAACCCGGGCTCGACGCGGTGGAAGCGCAGGCCGTTGTAGAAGTTCTTCTTCACAAGGTTCAGAACGTGCTCGACGGTCCGCGGCGCTTCGGTGGGATAGGTCTCGAACTCAAATGTCCCCTTGGACGTCTCGACGACCACCACCGGCCCGGCGCCAGGGGTGGGCGTTGCCGGTTTCGCACTGGCGGATGTCGCTGGCGCCGCGGGCTTCTGAGCTGCCGGCTTCGATGGGGGCTTCGCCTGCGTGATTGCGAGCACTGAGGCGGCGACGACGAACCATGCCGCGATCGCCGCGGCGCGAGCATTGGTGTGCATGATTTATCGGCTCTTTCCGGTTTTGACGACCCCGATTCTCGGACAAAGGTGGGCGATCTCGCAATCGCCGCAGCGCGGGTAGACCGGCCGGCACACGTTCTGTCCCCAGGTGACCAGATAGAGATTGATCAGCGGCCACCAGCGGTTTCCGGTCGCCCGATAGAGGGCTTGTTCGGTCTCCCCCGGGATTCGCGTCTTCACCCAGCCGAGGCGATTGGAGATGCGATGCACGTGCGTGTCGACGCAAATGTGCTCCTGACCCTTGTAGGCCAGGATCATCACCAGGTTCGCGGTCTTGCGTCCCACGCCCGGCAGCGAGACCATTTCCTCGAGCGTTGCCGGTACCTTCCCGCCGAAGTTGCTGACGATCTTCTCGCAGGCCGCTTTCACGAACCGGGCCTTGTTGCGATAAAAGCTGACCGGGTAGATCAGGCGCTCGATCTCAGAGATGCCGAGCCTGGCCATTGCCGCTGGTGTCCGCGCCCGATTGAACAGGCGCGTCGATGCCGCAAGCGTCGTGGCGTCCTGGGTCCTTGCCGACAGCAGCGTGGCGATGAGCACCTGAAACGGGTCGTCCGACCGCGATTCGGAGACCTTCTCGACCGCCGGCAACTCCATGCCGTCGATCGCACGCGCCAGAGCGCGCATCACCGCCTCTACTGACGCTCGTGAATTGCGGATTGCGGGTTGCGGATTGCGGATTGTCAGCTCCTCGATTCGATTGGCGTCAGCGGCGGCTGGCCACTCAACACTGCAAGCACATTCGACACCGCCAGATCGGCCATTGCCGTCCGCGTTTCGCGAGTCGCGCTTCCCAGGTGCGGCGACAGCACCACGTTCTCGAGCTTCATCAGATCCGGATGGATTTGTGGCTCGTTCTCGAAGACATCGAGCGCCGCGCCCGCGATTATGTGCTCTTTCAGCGCCCACGCCAGCGCGTTTTCGTCGACGACCGCGCCGCGCGCGGTGTTGATGAGAAACGCCGTGCGCTTCATGCGCGCGAGGGCAGGTTGGTCGATCAGTCGTCGCGTCTCCGGCGACAGCGGCACGTGCAGCGACACGACGTCGGAAGTCGCGAGCAGTCGATCGAGCGGCATGTGTTCGACGGCCGGCCAGCCGGGATCGCGACGACTCGCAACAGCGATCTTCATTCCGAATGCGCGACTGCGTTCGGCAACGGCGCGCCCGATCCGACCACCGCCGACGATCCCGAGCTGCTTGGCCTGCAGTCCGGATCCGAGCATGAACTCGAACGTCCAGCCTTTCCAGTTCCCGGCGCGCGCCAGCCTGTCGCCCTCGCTTACCCGACGGGTGATGTCCAGAATCAGCGCCCACGTGAGATCGGCGGTGGCATCCGTCAACACGTCAGGCGTGTTGGTGCAGACGACGCCCTTCTGAGCCGCGTGGCGCACGTCGAGATTGTCATAGCCGACGGCGACGTTGGCGACAATCTTCAGCCGTGGCGCGGCGTCGAGCACCGCACGATCGATCCTGTCCGGAAGAAGGACAATGATCCCATCTTTGTCGGCCGCCCGCGCCGGTAACTCCTCGCGCAAGAGGGGCGTCTCGCCGCGGTGCATATCGACCGTGCAGTGCTCTTCAAGTCGACGCACGACCGCCGCAGGCAGACGGCGAGTGATCAGGACTGAAGACATATCGATTGCGGATTGCGGATTGTGGATTGTCCCGAGCCCAGGCGTGGGGAGCTGCCCCCAAAGGCGTCCTGGGGTTCAATCGCGACCAATCCGCAATCGAATCCGCAATCCGCAATCCACAATCCGCAATCCGCAATCCGCAATCCGCAATTCTTCAGTCAGTGTCCCATCGACACGCAGTAGCCGCATTGATTGCAGCCCACGTTAGGCTCGATGACACACGGACTTCCCGCGACAGTGGGCACCACCATGCTGAGCCGCGCGTGGCTCGCGGAATGCCGCGGGATTGGCGTCTGCGGCGGCGTGACTCGTGAGGCGATAACCTCTCTCACCAGCGCCCGAAGCTCGTCTTCAGTCATACGGTCTCGACGTGATCGATGATACCCACGACAGCGGCATCAACGGGCGCGCCTTTCTTCTGCATGGCGTCGCCGGCTGCCCTACCGTCCAGGACCAGCAGGACCTTCTCGTCCACACCGGCGCCGACGGTGTCGACTGCCAGCAACACCGGCCCGCGCGGGTTGTCGTGCTCGTCGAGTGGCTGTACGAGAAGCAGCGTCGCGGCTTCGAACTTCCTGTGTTTCTGGGTAGCGACGAGCGGGCCAACTACGCGGGCGATCAACATCGGAGTGACCGGCAGGGGCGAGACCCCGCCCACAGGATGACAGGGATTGGCGGGCTAAAGCCCCGCCTCCACGAGAACAGGATCCACGATGCCGACGACCGCCGCGTCTACCGGCGGCTCGGCCGGATAAAATGGAAACGCCGCTTCCTTGCCACGCACGAAGAAGACGAGCTCTCCCACCCCCGCTCCCGCCGAATCAGCGGCCACGAGCGAGCGCCCAACCGGGTTCCGGGCCATATCGAGTGGCTGCAGCACCAGCAGCTTCAGGCCATCGAGCGCAGGGTCCTTGCGGGTGGCCACGATATCGCCGACGACACGGGCAACCTGCATGGCCCTAGCCGCTGACCTCGATGTTGTCGACGATGCCGACGATCGCGGCATCAATCGGGCAGTCCTTCATGCCGGACGCCATCCGGGCGGAGCTGCCGCTGACGATTAGAACCGTTTCCCCTACGCCGGCATCGACCGTATCTACGGCCACGAGGTAGGCACCGTCCACCTTGCCCGAGGGGTCCATCCCCCGAACGAGCAGCAGCTTGTTGCTTTCGAGCCGCGGATCCTTGCGCGTGGCGACGACGGTGCCGATGATCTTTGCGAGGAGCAAGGATTACTTCTGCGCCTTGCCGATCGGAAGCGCGTCTTCGAGATTCGCGTGCGGACGCGGAATGACGTGCACAGCCACGAGCTCGCCGACGCGGCGGGCCGCCGCAGCACCAGCGTCCGTCGCCGCCTTCACGGCGGCCACGTCGCCGCGCACCATCGCGGTGACGTATCCAGCCCCGATCTTCTCCCAGCCGACGAGCGTCACCTTCGCGGCTTTCACCATGGCGTCCGCCGCTTCGATCATCGCGACGAGCCCCTTGGTTTCCACCATTCCCAGCGCCTCACCCATTGATCTCCTCCCGCCTTACCGCAGACGCTCGACGGCTTCCTCGATGAGGGCCGCCAGCTCGCGGTATGTTAACCGAATTTCCGCATCGTCACGGGGCACGCTGCCGCTCTCGGTGCGGAGGACGAATCCCAGACCACTCGAGGGGTCGGGAACGAGACGCTGGCCGGGCGCGTCGGGCGAACGAACGACCTGACAGGTCGCATCCGCCACAGCCGCGCCGGAACCGTCCAGGTCGTCCAGGCAAATGGGCGCCGGTGAGGCAATACCGTAGTTACCGCGCAGATTCTGCAGGCGGATCACTTCTTCCTGCGAGATCAATCGCTCACCGCCGAGGATTCGGGCCACGAGGCTGATCTTCGCAAAATGCTCGACGGTCTCCATCTTGTAGTAAGCGCCGTAGACATCGGGGCCGACCGTCAAGGCGCCGTGATTGGCGAGCAACAGGCCGTCGTGCGCCTTGATGTATTGGCGCACTGCCGCCGGCAGCTCCGGCGTCGAAGGCGTCGCGTAGTCGACGATCGGAATGCTGCCCAGCGTGCAAATCACTTCGGCGAGCACCGCGCGGTCGAGAGCGATACCGGCCACGGCGAAGCCGGTCGCGAGCGGTGGGTGCGCGTGCACCACCGCCTTGGCATCCGGGCGCTGACGATACACTTCGAGGTGCATCAGCAGCTCGGACGACGCCTCCCGATCGCCCGAGATCTTTTTACCGTCGAGATCCACGACCACCATCATGTCGGGGGTCATGTAGCCCTTCGACACGCTCTTCGGCGTCGTGAGCACGCGGTTCTCGGAGAAACGAATGCTGATGTTGCCGTCGTTGCTCGCGCAGAACCCGCGCGCGTACAGGCGTCTTCCGATTTCGACGATGTCGGCACGAAGGCGATCGAGGACGACGTCAGCCAAGGTTCACGCCTTTTCGCTGAGCCACGCGCGCTGGCACTCGATGGAGCAGAACCAGGCGGTCTCCCCACCACGCACGGCGGTCAGCGCCCGGCCCTTGACAACGTAGGTTCCGCACACGGGGTCCTTCACCATGTGACCCGTTACCTGAGTGCGCGCCCGGTTCGAGACGCGACGGCTGGTGCCCATACCAGCGCCTTCGATGACGCCGTACAGGAATCGATAGGCCGATCGCAGGACGACCGTGATCAGCAGCATGAACAGGAGGACGCGCAGGATCCAGCCCATCGGCGCTCAGTCCGACCCCGGTCCCGATGCGGGAGGCGCGCCGGCACCCGGCAAATCCGGATGAGCGCCCCGCATGGCTTCGAGAGCGCGACGCGCCGCCTGCCCTTCCGGGCTCGAGGGGGCGACGGCAATCACCTCCTGCCAGGCCTTGGCGGCTCCCTGGAGATCCTGCTTTCCGAAGGCGCGAACGATGCCGAGATTGAGCAGCGTCTTCGAATGCTTCGGGTTGATCGCCAGCGACTTGTCGAACTGGGCAATCGCGCGGTCCGGTTGATTCAGATAGTAGAAGCTGACGCCGAGGTCGGTGCTGACGTCGGCGTTCGACGGATCGATGGCCAGCGCCGCTTCGTACCACCGGGCTGCGTCCTGATACTGCTCTGCGTCGAAATACAGGTTGCCCAGCTCGATTCGTGGCGCTGGATTCCTCGGTTCGGCGGAGGCGCGATTCGTGGCCGCCTGCACCTTGGCACTGTCGAGCGGCGGCGCAGCGGGCGCGTTACCCGGAGATGCGGGTGCTGGCGCTGCGGAGGCCGTGACCGCGGCGGCGGGAGCCCGCGCGGTCGTGTGCTGCGACCCGATGATCCAGCCGCCCAGAAAGCCGACGAGCGTGCCGGCCACGGCGAACACGAGCGATTCTGATTTCATGACGGGTCTACCGCGGGCCCGTTGAGCAGCGGCAACCTCGGATCATAACAGCGTCCTTCGAAACCAGTCCACCAGAGCAGACGCGAGATCGGGAGACGCGGACAGCAGCGATCGACCGTTGGCGGCCGTGTCTTCGATGATCCGAATCTCCCGAAGGCCCGGCGTGATTTCGCCGAGCTGTCTGGCGCAGCGCGCAGCGTAGGGATCGAGCCTGCCGGCGACGAGAAACGCGGCGCCCGAACGCGCCGCGAACGACCGCATCGCGGGCTCGCAACGCAGCCCGCGGAATTCGCTGGCGGGTGACAGGAGAGCGATCGAGCGCACTGACGGATCGCTGCCGGCCGCGAGCACCGCGAGCGTCGCGCCGAAATGCATCCCCGCGATACCGACGTGCGAAGCGACGACTTCGTGGCGTCCCTTCAGCCAGGCCAGTGCCGCCTGCACGTCGAGCAACATCGATTGGAGCGTCCCATAGCTGCCGACCGATGCGCCATGGCCTCGCAGGTCGACCGCGAGCACGCCAAAACCGGCGCCTGTCAGCGCCTCGGCGGTCGTGTCCCAATCCTGGTGTGTGCGCGATAGCGAGTGCACGAGCAGCACGGCCGGCGCAGTTGACGCCGGTGGCGTCCACGCCGCGCTCAGCTCGACGCCGTCCGACGACCGGAACGACACCGTCGTCGATGCTCGAAGTGGCGTGGCAGCGACCAGGGCAACGGTGAGAAAGGTGACGATCGTCGCGCGACGGATCATGCGGGAGACGGTCCGCCGAGTACCCTCGAGGGTACTCGCGCACCGTGGGCGCCAACCCGGCGAAAATCGCGCGACTGATCAACGCGTGACCGATCGAGACCTCTTCGACATGAGGCACGCGCCGGAACGTCGGGAGATTGTGCAAGTCGAGATCGTGGCCCGCATTGACGCCAAGGCCTCGTTCATGCGCGTGCCGGGCAGCGGTCGAGTACTTCTCCAGGCTCGCGGAGAGCTTCGCGCCCCCGGTCTCGAAAGCGCGCGCAAACGGCTCGGTATAGAGCTCCACGCGATCGGCACCGAGGTCCGCCGCCCAGTCGATCGGCGCCGATTCGGGGTCGACGAACATGCTGACGCGGACGCGAGACGACTGAAGCTCGCGGACGACTTGTCGCAGATCGCCGGCGGGCGTCGCTGCCGGCCATCCCGCCTGGCTCGTGATCTCTCTCGGTGCAACCGGCACCAATGTGCATTGATCCGGCTTCACCTCGTGCACCAGCGCGAGGAGATCACGGCGCGGATCGCCTTCGATGTTGAACTCGACGCGTCCGCGATACCCGGCAAGCAGCTCGGCCAGCTCCCGCACGTCCGCGAACGTGATGTGCCTCGCATCCGCGCGAGGGTGGACCGTAATGCCCTGGACCCCGACGTCGATACACACCTTGGCCGCCTCGAGGACGGACGGTACGGACCCGCCGCGCGAATTGCGGATGGTTGCGACCTTATTGACGTTGACGGAAAGATTGATCATCGTCCGGTGCTGCACACTGCCGCACGCATCCTGGCACTGCGGCACTGGGCAGTCATGCCAATTCTTGTTTCACAATCCCTGCGATCTCGTTGGCCCAGGTGGTGATTTCGTCGCGATCGCGGCCCTCGAGCATGATGCGCAGGAGCGGCTCAGTACCCGAGTAGCGCACCAGCAGGCGCCCCTGACCGGCGAGCCGTGACTCGACGCCGGCGATCACGTCGGCCAGTGCCGGGACCGACGCCAGATCGCGACGCTCACGAACGCGAACATTCACGAGCACTTGCGGATAGGTCACGAGCTGTGCGGCCAGGGACGAGAGGGACCGTCCCGTCCTCGCCATCACGCGCAGCACGCCGAGCGCCGTTGCCAGGCCATCGCCGGTGAACAGGTAGTCAGTGAAAATGATGTGCCCCGACTGCTCGCCGCCGAGCGAGAACTCGTGGCGGAGCAGCTCCTCCATGACGTATTTGTCGCCGACCTGGGTGCGCCGCAGCGCAATGCCCGATTCCGCGAGCGCCAGCTCCAGGCCGATATTGCTCATCACCGTGGCGACGACTGTCTTACCGCGCAGGCGCCCCTCCGTCTGAAGCTGTCGCGCGCACATCAACATCACGGCATCGCCATCGACGATGTGACCGCGCTCGTCGGCGAAGATCACACGGTCGCCGTCGCCATCGAACGCGACGCCGGCAATCGCGCCGACGTCCGGAACGGTTGCCGCCATCGTGTCCGGGTGCGTCGAGCCGCATCCGAGATTGATGTTCCGTCCGTCCGGCGATGCGCCGAGCAACACGACGTCGAAGCCGAGGGATCGATACAGACGCTCCGCGACCCGCATGGTGGCACCGTTCGCGCAGTCGACGACGAGCCGGCGCCCGCGCAATCCGTCCGCATCGGCGAGCATGTCGTGCAGATGGTTGAGGTACGCGTCGGATTCGTCGACGGTCGTCACGGCGGGCGCGACATCGGCGTCAAGGTGCCACGTCGGATCGCCAACGATCGACTCGACGAGCCGCTCACGATCTTCGTTGAACTTGTGGCCGGCTCCCGAAAAAACCTTGATGCCGTTGTCTTCGTAGGGATTGTGCGAGGCGGAGATGACGGCGCCGAGCGTGACGTCCGTGGTTCGCGTCAGATACGCCACAGCGGGTGTGGGCATGACACCGACGGTCTTCACGTCGGCCCCGGCACGCCGCGCGCCTGCGGCGAGCTCGCGCTCGATCCACTCGCCGGACTCGCGCGTATCGCGGCCGATCAGCAGATGCGGATGGCCCTCCGACGGATCCAGCGCCTTGACGAGCGCCGCGCCGATCCGGCGCACGGTCGGCGGATCAAGCGGCGCCTGGCCCGCAATGCCGCGAATGCCATCGGTCCCGAACAGGCGAACCGCCATATCAGCGAATCCTCACGTCGACCTGTGCGGGCGCGACGCTGGTGATGGTCATCTCGTGAGGCGGATCGAAGCGCACAGGAAGATTGTAGCGTCCACGTCCCAGGCCGGAGAGGTCGGCGTACGCCTTCAAATCCCTCCCCTGAAGCGCAGAGATGGCCTTGGCAGGTCCGCGCAGGCGCACCGTCACCTCGCGCGGCGATGCCGTTGAGGTCAACTGGTTTCCAGGATTTCTCAGCTCCACCGGCACGTGATCCACGACGCGTTCGACAGGGAGTGGACGAATTTCTATCGAGACCACGGCAGTGCGCTGAGTGCGAAGCCGCACGCTGCTATCGTCAAGGCCGATCGTCACGGTATCGACGATAGATTGCGTCGCCCCTCGTATGCTGATCGGCTCAGTCGTCGCCTCCGTGACGTCAGCCACTGCCGAGCTCGGCCCTGCCACTTCCACCAGCGGCGGATCGGACGTCACCTTCCCCACTTCGAAGCCCGCGGCAGGCTCATCGTCGATGTCGGGAACGACCGGGACCGTGCGCACGGCGGCGGCCTCGAACGTGAGCGACAGGGTGGCCGGCGTCACCTGGAGGACTTTGATGCCCGTTGGCACGGAGACGTCGCCGGGGAGGATGTGAAACAGGCGTCGACCCGGACGCGCACCCTTCAGATCCAGGACGGCGACGACCTCGCTGGCCTGCAGCTGCGCCAGAGCGCCGGTCGTCCCGCGAAGCCGGACATCCACGAGGCCGGTGGGTTCACCGACGAGCTCGAGTTGATCGGGAATATTGCGGAACTCCAGCGGCGCCCGAAGCGATCGCTCCGCTTCGCGCTGCCCGGCCACCATCCACCAGACCAGGGTGGCCAGCGCGATCGAAAGGAATTTCAGTCCGAGGTGCCCGAAGATCCGGCGCCGCATTTAGGGGGACGCCGGCTGCGCCGATAGTGGGCTTTCGACGAACCGTCGCGGTCGAAGCAGCTCGCGCAGGCGCCCGCGCAGCTCGTCAGGTGTGAGATTTCGCTCGAGCTGTCCCTCGAGGACGAGCGAAATCCATCCCGTCTCCTCCGAGACGACGATGGCCAGCGCATCGTTTTCTTCGGTGAGCCCGATGGCGGCGCGATGACGGGTTCCGAGATCCTTGCTCAGGCGAGGATTGACCGTGAGCGGGAGGAAGCACGCAGCCGCGGAAATCCGGTTTTCCTGGATGATAACGGCACCGTCGTGGAGCGGCGACCCGGCCTGGAAGATCGTCACCAGCAGGTCGTAGCTGATCTGCGCGTCGAGCGGTATCCCCCCTTCGACGTAATTTCTGAGACCGATCTGCCGCTCGATGCAGATGATGGCGCCGGTCTTCTGCGACGAGAGCATCTGCGAGGCGACGGCAATTTCCTCGACCGTCTCGTCCACGGTCTCGCCCTTCGCCAGATAGCGGAAAAACGGCGCGCGCCCCAGATGCGCCAGCGCGCGGCGAATATCGGACTGGAAGATCACGATCGCGGCGAACACGATGTAGCCGATCATGTTGCGGATCAGCCAATTCAGTGTCTCGAGGCCGGCGACCTGCGACAGGTAGAAGAGCGCGACGGTCAGCCCTGCCCCCAAGGCCATCTGCACAGCGCGCGTCCCGCGAATCAGCTTGAGGACTTCGTAGATCAACAGCGAGACGAGCGCGATGTCGACGGCATCGCGCCATCCGACTGGCTGTCGCCCGAGCGCATCGGTGATCCAGACGCTATCCACGAGACTCCCCCCAGGAAGCAGATTGCTCCGATCGTTGAAGACCGTTCGGGCGCGCTTGTCGAACCACGAAGGCGCAGGCGCTGCGCTTTGGTCCGTCCTTCGACTACTTAGGCCGACCGGAACGAATTCATCAACAGGGCTAAACGCCGGCGGCCTGGCGGATCGCGTCGGCCGTCCGCACGACGTCGATCATCTCGGCGACGCCGTGCACGCGCACGATGTGCGCGCCCAGCAGGACTGACGCGGTAACAGCCGCTGCCGTGGCCCACTCGCGTTCATCCGCGGGGCGGTCACCCAGCGCCGCTTTCAGATACGACTTCCGTGACGGCCCGACGAGAATTGGGCACGCGAGCCGTGCAAGCGACGGCAGCCCGGCGAGCATTGTCAGACTGTGCTCGGCGCGCTTGGCGAAGCCGATGCCCGGGTCGACGATCACGCGATCGCGGGGAATGCCGGCGATCTCCGCACCCCTGACGCGCTCGGCGAGCTCCTCAACCACTTCCCCGGCGACGTCGCGGTAGTCCGCCGCGCGATACATGTCGTGCGACCGGCCGCGATTGTGCATCAGGATGACCGCCGCGCCTGCCCGCGCCACGACGGATGCTAGGCCAGGATCATACTCCAGGGCACTGATGTCGTTGACGATCGTCGCGCCGCGGTCGATGGCCGCCTGCGCCACTGAAGCCTTGTAAGTATCGATGGAGAGAGGAATCGTGAGATGGCCGGCAAGCCGCTCCAGCACCGGCTCGACACGCGCACGCTCTTCATCGGCGCCGACAGCCTCGGCGCCTGGCCGCGTCGACTCGCCGCCAACGTCGATCAGGTCGGCGCCCGCCGCCTCCATCGCGAGGGCGGCGTCAACGGCCCGCGCAGGATCGAGAAAGCGCCCGCCGTCGGCGAACGAATCGGGCGTGACATTGAGGACGCCCATGACCAGTGTGCGGGGACCGAGCGTCAGGGCCGAGCCAGTTGGAAGGGGGATGGTGTAGTCGCGGCGCGGTGTCACGGGAGGCGAAAAACTCTGCCAATCCCCAACTCCCAAATTCCACCTTCCCACTCCCAAGACGTTCGAGGTGCCCGCCTCCGGCCCGGGGCACCTCGTGGAACTTGGGTCTTCGGACTTGGGTGTTGGGAACTGAGAATTCGCGCGGCGTTCTATTCCTGCGGTAACGGGCTCCCCAGGTTGGGCACGAAGCCAGGCCGCGTTTCCTTGCGGGTGCGATCGTCCGTGACGGCACGAGGCGGCTCGGGGCTGCTCGGCGGGGTCGTATCGTCGGCGGGGACACCCGAGACGATCCGCTTCACCTGATCGCCGTCGAGCACTTCGCGCGCGAGGAGCTCGTCGGCCAGCTTCTGCAGCCGCTCGCGACATTCCTGCAGGATCGCCAGCGCGCGCTCGTAGTTCTCGGTGACGATCCGCTTGACTTCCTGATCGATGCGCAGCGCCGTGTCCTCGCTGTAGTCGGACCGCTGCGCGATCTCGCGGCCGAGGAAGATCTGCTCTTCCTTCTTGCCGAAGGTGAGCGGCCCCATGGCGTCGCTCATGCCCCATTCGCAGACCATACTGCGCGCCATTTCGGTGGCGCGCTCGAGGTCATTGCCGGCGCCGGTCGTAATCTGGCCGAGCATGATCTCCTCGGCGATGCGGCCGCCCAGCAGAATGGCGATGCGATCGTTCAGGTAATCGCGCGAGTAGTTGTGCTTCTCGTCGACCGGTACTTGCTGCGTGACGCCGAGCGCCATCCCACGGGGAATGATCGTGACCTTGTGAATCGGATCCGCGTGGGGGAGGCGGACCGTGAGCACGGCATGGCCCGCCTCGTGAATCGCGGTGACCTTCTTCTCCTCGTCGCTGATGATCATCGAGCGGCGTTCGGCCCCCATCAGCACCTTGTCCTTCGCGAACTCGAAGTCGGCCATGCGGACGACCTTCTGGTTGAACCGCGCGGCGTTCAGCGCCGCCTCGTTCACCAGATTGGCCAGGTCGGCTCCGCTGAAGCCCGCGGTCGCCCGCGCCAGCACTACGATGTCCACATCGTCGCTGAGCGGGATCTTCTTCGTGTGCACCACGAGAATGCCCTCGCGCCCCTTCACGTCGGGCCGGTTCACCACGATGCGGCGATCGAAGCGGCCGGGACGAAGCAGCGCCGGATCCAGCACATCCGGCCGGTTGGTGGCTGCCACCAGGATGACGCCTTCGTTACTCTCGAAACCGTCCATCTCGACGAGAAGCTGGTTCAGAGTCTGCTCGCGCTCGTCATGGCCGCCGCCCAGCCCCGCTCCGCGGTGACGGCCGACGGCGTCGATCTCGTCGATGAACACGATGCACGGCGCGTTCTTCTTCCCCTGCTCGAACAGATCGCGCACGCGGCTCGCGCCCACGCCGACGAACATCTCGACGAAGTCGGACCCGCTGATCGAGAAGAACGGCACATTGGCCTCACCGGCCACCGCACGCGCCAGCAGGGTCTTGCCCGTTCCGGGAGGCCCCATCAGGAGGACGCCCTTCGGGATCCGGCCGCCAAGCTTCTGGAATTTCTGCGGCTCGCGAAGGAACTCGATGATCTCCTGGAGCTCGTCCTTCGCTTCGTCGACGCCCGCAACGTCCTTGAACGTGACCTTTTTCTGTGAGCTGGACGACAACTTCGCCTTGCTCTTGCCGAACGAGAGCGCCTTGTTGCCGCCACTCTGCATCTGGCGCATGAAGAAAATCCAGAAACCGATCAGGAGAAGGATCGGCGCCCAGGAGTAAAGGAGGGTTGCCCACGGGCTGGTCGTCGGGTCCTTGGCCTGCACAATCACGCCCTTGTCGAGCAGTCGATTGGCGAGCCCCTCATACTGCGTGGGGGCGTGGGTTCGGAAGGTGTCGTTCGTCTTCGTCGTTCCGGCAATCTCATTGCCGGTAATCGTGACGTTCGTCACCTGGCCGTTCTCGACCTGCGTCATGAACTGGCTGAAGCTGATCGTCTCGTCGCGGGTCTGGAACCGCGTGGAGAAGGTCCAGACCAGGACCCCGACCACGACGAGGACCATCCAGAACAGCATGTTCTTGAGGGTAGAGTTCACCTTGAAGAGCCTCCCAACGACTCGAAACTCAAGACTACCACGGACTTCGTGGCCGGCGTGACGCGAAAGGCCTCACCAAGCGCGACCCCCGCCACCCAGACGATCCGACCGTCCGCCGCGGTCACAATGGGGACCAAATGCCGCGCCGTGCGCGGCACCTTCCGATCGACAAACAAGTCCTGTACCTTCTTTCGGCCGGAGAGCCCTAAAGGTTGCAGAGTGTCGCCCGGCCGCCAGGACCGGACGAACAGACCAGACTCAGCGGTTGCGGCGGGAATGACGGCCCGGAAATCGCTCCCGCTCGCCAGATTTGCCACGCCACCTACCTCGGCCAAATCGCGGCGCTCCGCTCGGACACGAAAGCCGCATTCCGGGAGCACCAAGGTGCCCGGGACGGGAAGCGGCCTGGGCGGCGCGGCCTCCGGAACGGTGACAGGCAGGGCTGAAGCCCCGCTTCCACCTGCGCGCCGTGGCTCGAGGGTCCTGAAATATAAGACCCGATCGGCCGAGGAAAGTTTCACGTGGCAGCCGGCAGCCTGAATCTCGCCCGGCTCCCCCGCCGCGAGATCCAGTACGGCCCCGACGTGGGCCCAGGCGACCGCCTTGTGCCCGACCGATTCGAGCAGCCGCCGCACCACGCGCCGGCCAATCGCCGTCGGTTCCCGGAGCAGCTGCTCCGCATCGAGCGCATTCGCCGCTCTGGACGACGGCCGCAGTCGTTTCGATGTCTCACGCGCAATCGCGTCGAGCAGCGTTTCATCCTCCAGGGCGGAATCAGCCGTACGCGCGAGCACGTCGACGACGCCATCGGCCGTTCGCGCCGTGATCGAGGGCAGCAGATCGTGGCGAACCCAGTTCCGTAGCAGCCGTGTGTCCGCGTTCGTCGAGTCCTCCACCCACGCATACCCGTGGTCCTCGAGGTAATCGATGATCTCGGCTCGGCGGATATCGATCAGGGGACGCACGATGCCGTCGCGCGCCGGCAGGATCGCGGCCAGGCCGCGGGCACCGGCGCCGCGCAGCAGGCGGAGGAGCACGGTTTCAGCCTGATCGTCACGCGTGTGAGCGACCGCGACATGGTCGGCACCTAATCGCACTCGCGCGCACTCGAGGAACTCGTAGCGGACGCGGCGCCCCGCCTGCTCGATCGACTCGCCTCGCTTCTCTGCCTCACCAGCCACATCGATCTGTTCGACGTCAAACGCCAGGGCCAGGTTGGCCGCGAGCTTCGCGCAGAACTCGCGGTCGCGAACCGCTTCCTCGCCGCGCAGCCGGTGATCCAGGTGGGCGACGCCCACGAGCGAAATCGCGGCGGCGTTCGACAGCTCCGCCAGCAGGTGCAGCAACGCCACCGAGTCCGCGCCGCCCGACACAGCGGCCACGATGCGAGCATGCGGGTCGCACAGGCGCCGTCGTCGAATAGACGCCAGCACACGAGCCGCCAGCGACGTCATGAGCGATGGGAACCGTGGGGCATCCCCTGAAGCGACGAACCCCAACGGACGGAAATTGGTGCCGGTGCAGGGACTTGAACCCCGGACTCCGCGGATATGAGCCGCGTGCTCTAACCAACTGAGCTACACCGGCGGAACCATCAAGTGTAGCACGTGAAATTGCGGGTTGTGGACCGCGGTCTAGGCCTCGGGCTGCTCGCCTTCGACGAGGGCGGCAGCGAGCAGCGGGATCAGCAATTCGTGGTGACCGGTCAGCGAGTAACCGGTACCAATGCCCTTCGTAGGACGGGTAACGACGTTCGTTTGCGGCCGGTACATGCGCGCGAAATCCAGGTTCACCGTCGTCAGGTCCGTGAGCGGTCGCCCCTGGTTGCGCGCCAGGGCCACAGCCTTCAGGAACACTTCCGGGAGAACCACCGCGGAACCACAATTCAGAAAGACGCCGCGATCGAGACGGGCGACGTTCGACACAAAGTAACGGAAGTCGCGGAGGCTGCCCTCGCCCAACGCCGATCCTGACGCCGAGGGATGCATGTGAATAATGTCGGTGCCGATCGCCACGTGTACCGTCAGCGGGATGCCGAGCTCGGTCGCGGCCGCGACAATACTCAGCGACCCGTACCTAGGCGACGCGCCACGAAGATAGTCGCCAACGGCCTGTCCGATGCCGAGACCGCGGCGGACCCCTTGGGCGATCGCCTCGTTCAGAATCCGGCCGGTTTCCTCCGCCATCCCGAAGCGGCCTGGACCCAGGGTTTCATCGACGTCCTCTGAGGTGGCCCCACCAATTGCGATCTCGAAGTCGTGGATGATGCCGGCGCCGTTGGTGGCGAGCGCCGAGACAAAACCGCGCCTCATGAGATCGATGAGGATCGGCGAGAGCCCTGTCTTGACAACGTGCGCACCGAAGCCCCAGATGATGCCGCCGCCCTGCTGCTTTGCCCGGAGGATGCGCGCGACGACAGCTTTGAGATCTTGCGCCGCGAGCACGTTGGGCAGCCGATCGAGCCATTCGGCCAATCCGGCGCCTTTCGTGAACGGCCGCGCAAAATCCTCGGCTCGTGCCTTGCTCGGACGCGACGCCAACGCGTAGGTTGCGACGCCAGAGAGATCGAATTCCTCGTACGGGAAGGGCACGAGGCCATCATATTGCGGATCGCGGATTGCGGATTGCGGATTGGATTGCGGATTGTGGATTGGGATTGGATTGCGGATTCCAGGCTGCCTTAGAGGATCAGCATCGCGTCGCCGTAGCTGTAGAACCGATATCCCTCCGCGATCGCGGCGCGATAGGCGTCGAGAACGAGCTCACGGCCGGCGAAGGCGCAGACCAGCACCAGAAGCGACGACTGAGGCAGGTGAAAATTCGTCAACAGGCCACCAACGACCTGAAACTGGTGGCCGGGGGCGATGAAGAGATCGGCCTCGCCCGAGCCGGCGACGATCGTTCCGTATCGCGCGGCGACTGCCTCGAGGGTCCTCGTCGTCGTGGTCCCGACAGCGATGATCCGGCGATGGTCGGCGCGGGCCTGCTCGATTGCCTGCGCCGCATCGTCGGAGATCTCATAACGCTCCGCATCGATGGCGTGTGCCGAGACGTCCTCGGTTCGTATCGGCTTGAACGTGCCGTAGCCGACGTGGAGCGTGATCGCGGTTTGCTCGAGACCACTCGCGGCAAGCGCCTCGAGAATCGCCGGGGTGAGATGGAGCCCCGCGGTCGGCGCAGCCACTGAACCGCGACGCCTGGCATACGTAGTCTGGTAGCGGTCGCGATCGGCAGCGGCGTCAGGCCGCTTGATGTATGGCGGCAGCGGGATGTGGCCTATCGCGTCGATCGCCTCGTCCACCGATCCGCCGCCGTCGCGAAGGAGCCTGATCGTGCGGCGGCCGAACGTGTGCTGGCTCAGAACGTCCGCAACAAGGACATGGGGCGGCGCGCCGAAACGCGCTCTCGTTCCCGGCTTCATCTTCTGACCAGGATGCATCAGTGCGTCCCAGGTCTCGCTGTCGATCTGGCGAAGAAGGAGACATTCGACCGTGCCGCCACTGGGATCGCGACGACCGATCAGACGCGCCGCGATCACCCGGGTGTCGTTGACGACGAACAGATCGCCCGGCGCCAGCAGCGCCGGAAGATCAGCAATGCGATGATGCCGCCACGCGGACGCCGCACGATCGACGAGGAGCAGCCGCGACGTTCCGCGCTCTGCCGGCGGTGCCTGCGCGATGAGCTCAGGCGACAGATCGAACGAGAAATCCGAGAGCCGCACGACCGTCGATCGTATCAGCGCCCGCTCGCGATGTGGCGACGAAGGAAGACGAGACATCTCATCGTCCGTAGAGGCGCATGGCCCGGCTCCGCGAGGTCGTGCTATGGCGGGATCTCGACGATGCTCGAAGAGCTCAGTCGGACAGTCCACCCCGGCGGCGTTGCCGAGGCTTGCGTCAGTGAATCTTGCGGAGTGCGTCGCGGCGGACGTGCCAGTCTTCGGCGAACATCGTCAACAGCACTTGATCATCAAGGACGCCATTCGTGAACTGCACTGACTGTCGCAGCACGGCTTCCTGGCAGGCCCCGAGCTTGCGAATCGCCGATTGCGCGCGGACATTCGTGGCTGCGACGCGCGCTTCCAGCCGCGTCGCACCTAGGACGTCGAAGACCAGGTCGATGGCCATCGAGGCCGCATGAACGAACAGGCCGGTGCCCCAATAATCGTGCGCGAGGACGGCGTCCCATTCGGCAGATTTGAACCCCGGCTCGATCTCCCGAAGACGCACCAACCCGACAACGCCGGCCCCGTTCGGAATCACGGCGAGCCACATTCCCCGGCGGCTGCGCCGAGCGAACGCGGCGGTCTCGATCAGGTCTGCGAGTGCGCCCGGAGATTTCGGACCGGATGCGATTGTCGATGCGGCCTGAGGCTGGCTGAGTAGCGAGAACAGACTGAAGGCGTCGCCGCGCGTTGCTTCGCGAAGTGTCACATCGCGCCGACGCAGGACCACCGGCTGCGCGTTCCATGCGTGTAGATCGCCAGGAGCCGTGACGAGCCGATCGTCCGGCAGACGGCTCCCCGAACCATGATGGTCGCTCACGACGAACTACAGACCGAACGCTGCGGCGGCGCCACTGCCCGGAAGGCTCGCGTCGCCTTCGTCCTCGAGCTCGCTGCCGGAAACAATCGTCGAACCCCACACGATGTTGGAACCCCAGACGATGTTCTTGCCGCCCGAACCCCAGACGATGTTTTTGCCGCCCGAACCCCAGACGATGTTTTTGCCGCCCGAACCCCACACGATGTTTTTGCCGCCCGAACCCCAGACGATGTTCTTGCAGTCACGATTGCCGCAAGCGCTGCCCCAGACAATGTTCGAGCCCCAGACGATGTTGTTCGTTGCCGAACCCCAGACAATGTTGGAGCCCCACACGATGTTGGAACCCCAGACGATGTTCTTCCCGCCCGAACCCCAAACGATGTTCTTGCCAGCGGAATCCCAGACAACGTTGTCCTCGCCCGAACCCCAGACGATGTTCTTGCCCGCAGAACCCCAGACGATGTTCTTCCCACCTGAGCCCCAGACGATGTTCTTGCCACCCGAGCCCCAAACGATGTTCTTGCCACCTGAGCCCCAAACGATGTTCTTCGCCAACGATCCCCAGACGATGTTCTTCGCCAGCGATCCCCAGACGATGTTGGTGCCCCAGGCCGTCCCCCACGGCAGCATCACGCCGCCGCCGAGGCGATAGTTCCCCCACGTGATTGCTTCGGACCAGGCCGGATCCGTCGGGTAGCTGTCGCCCGGGTTAGCGGTCACGAAGAAGCGGGAGAGCGCCACGGCGCCATCGGCATTCGCAAATCCGGCGCCTTGCGAGAGGAAATCGGTATCAGCCTGAACGCTCGCCGTGTACTGCAGGATCGCCTTTACCGCGTTGGGTGTGAGACCGGGATTGGCCTGCAGCATACGGGCGACGAGACCGGTGACGGCGGGCGCCGCCATGCTGGTGCCGCTCAGCGTGAAATACGGATAGGCGTCTCCGTGCGTACCGCCGACGAGATCGGCGGGATAGTTCGTCGACAGGTAGCTGTCGGAGTCGTTCAGCGAGACGATGCGCGTGCCGGGTGCGAGGATGTCGGGCTTGGCGTTGAAGTCGAACGCCGTCGGCCCGCGCGAGCTGTAACCAGCGACGCGATCGTCAGAGGGATCCGGGGTGCCGAACGTGCTGTAGGCGCCGACGGTAAGCACCCACGGCGAGTTGCCGGGTGCGGTGATGCCGCCGTACTGGATCTCGCTGTTCTCGTCCTTGCCGAAGTTCCCGGCTGCCGCCACCACCACGAGACCGGTCTCGACCGCGCGGCGCGCGGCGAGCGCCAGCGGATCGGTCTCGTACGACTCGAACACCGCGGCGCCGATCGACAGGTTGATGATGCGCAGGCTGAAGCGGGCGCGGTTCGCCACCGCGAAGTCGATGGCGCGAATGACGTCGCTCACGGTGCCGCGGCCCTGATCGTCGAGCACCTTCAGGATCAGGAGCTGCGCGCCCGGCGCAACACCCGCATAGGCGCCGTCGGCGTCGTAGCCATTGCCGGCGATGATCCCGGCGACGTGCGAACCGTGGCCGTAGCCGTCGCGCGGACGCGAGGCACCGCCGACGAAGTCGACGAAGCCGGTCACCCGCTGTCCACGCGGGCCATTTCGGCCGACCGTCCTTGCCAGATCGTCGTGCCAGTCGGTGATGCCGGAGTCGATGATCGCGACGCCAACGCCGCTGCCATCGAACTGGCTCTGAAGACTCGCGGCGCGGCCGCTGCCGTTGCCGCCGTCGGCGTTCGAGAGCATCGGCACGACCGGGCGATCGAAGTGCAGACCGACGACAGTGCTGTCAGCGGCCAGCGCCTCGAGGGCGGCGTTGGGAACCTCGGCGACGATCCCATCAACCGTCTCCAGCCGCGATCCGATTCGCGCTCCGACCGCGCGAAGCCGCGCGTCGAGATCAGCCGCGGCCGCCCCGCGCACGATCACGCGCGAGGTACCGGCGCGACCGGCGCGCTCCGAGAGCACGCGGTCGAGACGAGAGGCGCGGCCCTCGGCGAAGGCCGGCCAGGACATGAGGGCCAGCAGCGCGAACGCCGCGGCGATGCCGGCGAGGCGGCGTGGGGTCAGTGGACCCATGGCAGCCCCTCCGTCGCGGTGCGGCGATGCCGCCACTCGTCGGCCAGCCAGGACCAGAGGACTTGATCGAGCCGCGTTCCGTCTGCGAGTTGCAGCGAGCTCCGGAGGAGGCCTTCAGCGACTCCTCCGAGCTTCTCCACGGCACCATTCCCGCGCGCGTTCCGTGCGGCGACGCGAGCTTCGAGGCGATGGACGCCAAGCGTCTCGAAGGCAAACGCAAGCAACAGCTCGCCGACATCCTCGAAGAATCCGCGACCCCACCACTCGGACCCCACAGCGATGCCCCACTCCGCGGTGCGGAAGCCGGGCTCGATCTGTCGGATCTGGACCAAGCCGGCAGGCGTGTGGGTGCCCTTCGGCACGATGGCGAACGCTGCGCATCGGCCGGCGCGACGCTCGCGGAGCGTCGAGTCGATGAACCCGGCGAAACGCTCGAGGGATTGCGGCGGCGGCGACAGAAACCGCGCGACCTCCGGGGCGGTGACGAGCGGGAGCAACGCCGATCCATCGGCGGCGACCAGCTCGCGAAGCGTGACCAGCTTTCCGGTGAGGGTGGGGAGACCGTCGTTCCAACTGACGCTCGGGGACTGACGGTCGGTGTCACGACGCGCCACTGGCGAATCGACGACACGGTAGAGGACGGAGGCTGTGTTCTGCATGCGCAATCCTATGCAGCTGTGCCTATTTCGGATCGACGCCGTGAGAGGCGCACGCCGGGACACGACTGCCAGGACTGACGCAGAGCAAGCTAGCGGCCAGGCTCAGCCATAGCCGCATTGATACAGCTAAATAATTGAACTGTAATTACTTATCGCAAAACCTCAGCAGTTGCGGCGAAATCGGGAGGTCGGAGAGTGGCAGATTTTGAGAACCGGCTCATCAATATAAAGTGTGCAAATGGACCTAAGCTCAACCCTGGCAGTGAGTTAATTGCTGTGGTCAATTCTGTCACGTCGTGTTCCGACTCGGCACAGCGTGCAAAACAGCCGGATTTTGGCACGACCCTGCAAACCCACCAAATTGGCAGTTTCTGCGAGCCTCAGCGAGGCTTAAGTTCGACCCCAATGCGAGTTGTGGCGATGGGCCAGCGAGGGCTAAAGCCTCGCCTCTACAAGGCCTTTCCTGGAAGCCCCAGTGCGACGGCTGTCGGGCGGACCTTTGGGTCCGCCTGGTTTAGAGACCCCAGCGGAGGAGCACGGCGCCGACGGTGAACCCCGCACCGACGGAGGTCACGAGGACGAGGCTGCCTTTTTTGAGGCGCCCATCGGCAACAGCGTCAGCCAGGGCCAGCGGAATCGTGGCGCCGGTCGTATTGCCGTAGCGATCGATGTTGATGACGACCTTCTCGGTGGGGAATCCAAGGCGTTCCGCCGCAGACAGAATGATGCGGCGGTTGGCCTGGTGCGACACCATCAGATCGATGTCACCTGGCTGGAGGCAATTGCGTTCGAGCAGGCGACGGCACATCTCTTCCGTCTTGCGCACGGCGAACCGGAAGACGGCTTGTCCATCCTGCTTCACGAAGTGCAGGCGCTCCGCCACCGTTTCCTGCGACGCGGGTCTCAGGCTGCCGCCCGCCGGCATGCACAGCGCCAGCCCGCCGCTGCCATCGATCTCCGCCTGATAGTCGAGGATGCCGAAGTCGCGCTCTTTCGACGGCGAAATCACGACGGCACCGGCACCATCGCCGAAGAGTACACAGGTCGTGCGATCGGTGTAGTCGAGAATGCTCGACATGACATCGGCGCCGACGACGAGCGCGTGCTCGATCGTGCCGGACGCCACGAGATGCGCTGCCGCGGTAAGCGCGTATGTGAACCCTGAACACGCGGCGCCGAGATCGAACCCCCACGCCTTCTTCGCGCCAATCTTGTGTTGCAGCAGACACGCCGTGCTCGGGAACATCATGTCCGGCGTCGTCGTGCCGACGACGATGAAGTCGATATCCGCCGGCGTCAGCCCCGCCTGAGCGATCGCCGCGAGCGATGCTTCTTTGGCGAGATCAGAGGTCGCGACGCCGGCGTCGACGATATGCCGTTGCCGGATACCGGTCCGCTGCTGAATCCACTCGTCCGTCGTGTCGACCATTTTCTCGAGATCGGCGTTGGTGAGCACGCGCGGCGGTACATAGGTTGCCAGGCCGGCGATGCCGACGCGACGGAGCCCAGGCTTCGAAAACCGTCCCGTCTCGACTGCCAGTGCCTTCGCGGCCTGTCCCGTTGCATTCACCACAATCGTCCGTCCCTTCCTGGCGCCGTCAGCCCGAAGAACTCATAGGCTCGCGCGGTCGCCACGCGCCCGCGCGGCGTGCGATCGAGAAAACCGATCTGAATCAGATACGGCTCGAGGATGTCTTCGATGGCGTCGGATTCTTCGCTCAGTGCCGCCGCCAGGCTGTTGACGCCGACCGGACCGCCGCCGAATTTGTCGATGATGGTCCGCAGCAGACGGCGATCGATGTCGTCGAATCCGTGCGCGTCGACCTCGAGCAGTCGCAGTGCCGCCGCCGCGACCTCCATCGTCACACGTCCGTCCGCGCGCACCTCGGCGTAGTCGCGGACGCGGCGGAGAAGGCGATTCGCAATCCGCGGCGTTCCACGCGAGCGGCGGGCGATCTCACACGCGGCATCGTCGTCGACACGCACGTCGAGAATGCGGGCCGAGCGCCTGACGATCTCTTCGAGGTCCGCGTCGGTGTAGAAATTCAGGCGGTGGACGATCCCGAAGCGGGCGCGAAGCGGCGACGTGAGGAGGCCGGCGCGGGTCGTGGCGCCGACGAGCGTGAATGGCTTGAGCGGCACCTTTACCGATCGCGCACTGGGCCCCTGGCCGATGACGATGTCGAGCTCGAAATCCTCCATTGCCGGATAGAGGATCTCCTCGATCGCCGGCGCCATCCGGTGGATCTCGTCGATGAAGAGCACCTCGCGCTCGCCAAGCGTCGTCAAGATCGCCGCGAGATCTCCAGGGCGCTCGATCACGGGGCCGGCGGTCGATCGAACCGCAACGCCAAGCTCGTTCCCAACCACGTAGGCAAGCGTCGTCTTTCCCAGACCGGGAGGCCCATAGAGCAGGACGTGATCGAGAGCGTCGCCGCGATTCCGCGCGGCCTGGATGGCGACCTGCAGGTTCTCGCGAATGCGATCCTGTCCAATGTAATCGTCGAGGGCGCGCGGGCGGAGACCGACCTCGTATTGGGCGTCCTCTTCCACACGCGAGGCAGCGACGAGTCGCGGATCGGTCATCTCCACCCTGTCATCGTGTCAGCGTTCGGAGCGCGCTTCGCAGCGCCTGCTCGAAGTCGCCCGCGGAGGCCGATTTCAGGGCCTGGTCTACGGCCTTTTCCGCCGATGGCCGATGGTAGCCCAGATTCACGAGCGCCGACACCAGATCCACGCGAACGCCATCAGCGGCGCTCGCAGGCGGTGTCATTCCGCCGAGCTTGTCCTTCAACTCGAGCACGATGCGCTCCGCAGTCTTCTTGCCGATGCCGGGGATGGACACGAGACGCGCGACGTCGCTCGTTGTCACTGCCTGCACCAACTCCTCCGGCGCAATGCCCGAGAGCAGCGACAGTGCGAGCCGCGGTCCGATGCCGCTCACGGCGACGAGCCGATCGAAGAGCGAGAGCTCGAGCGGCGTCGCGAACCCGAAGAGCTGAATCGCGTCTTCGCGCACGTGGGTATGTACGCGCAAGGCGACTTCTGACCCGGGCTCGCCGATGGCCGAGAACGACGACAGCGGCACGTGCAGCTCGTATCCGACGCCGGCCGTTTCCACGATGACGCGCGTTGGGTGCTTCTCGAGCACCTTGCCCCGGAGGTGGGCAATCATGAGGGCCGTGAGCCGGCCGGGGGTCGCCACTGCCGCCAGCTGCGCGGCAGGCGTTGCGCGTCGGCGGGAAGCGCCACGGCGCCTCCCGTGGCATGCACGTGACAGATTGCGACGGCCAGCGCGTCCGACGCATCGAATGGCGCGGGCACCGAGTCGAGATGCAATAGCACGCGAACCATTTCCGCCACCTGATGCTTCTCGGCGCGGCCATACCCGACCACCGCGCGCTTGACTTCGGCGGGGGTGTATTCGACCACGGCGAGGCCGGCTTCCACGGCGGCGAGCATGGCGACGCCGCGCGCGTGTCCGAGCTTCAGCGCGCTGCGCGCGTTAATGGCATGAAACAGATTCTCGATGGCGACGAGATCGGGACGATAATCCCGGAGCAGCGTCGAGAGACCTTCGTGGATACGCTGCAGACGTTCGGGGAAGGTAATGCGGGTGCTCACCGAGATCGCGCCGCTGGCAACGAGACGATGCCGCTGGCCGTCGGTCTCGATGCAGCCGTATCCGGTCCGTTCCGACCCAGGATCGATGCCGAACACCCTCACAGGCTGATGGCCTCTAGGCGAGCGACGCCTCGATTTCCTTTTCTTCGATGTCGAAGTTGGACCAGACCTGCCGCACGTCGTCGTGATCGTCGAGGGCGTCCATCAGCTTCACCATCTGATTGGCCTCCTTGCCTTCGAGCTTGACGTAGTTCTGCGGCAGCATCGCGATCTGCGCCGATGCCGGCTCGATGCCGAGCGCCTTTACCGCATCGCGCACGGCCTCGAAAGCCGACGGCTCCGAGATGATCTCCCACGTGTCGCCATCGTCGCGCAGGTCGTCGCCGCCGGCGTCGAGCACCGCATTCAGCAGCTTCTCCTCGTCTGCGGCCGACTTGTCGACGACGATGTACCCCTTCTTCGAGAACATCCAGGCGACGGAGTTGCTTTCACCGAGGTTGCCGTTGTGCTTCGTCAGCAGGTGGCGAAGCTCGCCGACGGTGCGGTTGCGGTTGTCGGTGAGGACTTCGATGATGACGGCGGCGCCGCCTGGCCCGTAGCCTTCGTAGGTGACCTCTTCGTAGTTGACGCCCGGCAATTCGCCGGTGCCGCGCTGGATGGCGCGCTTGATGTTCTCGGCGGGCATGTTCACCGACTTCGCTTCCGCAACGATCGTGCGCAGGCGCGGGTTGGCGTCGGGATCACCGCCGCCGGCGCGGGCGGCGACCGTCAGTTCCTTGATGATGCGCGTGAACACCTTGCCGCGCTTGGCGTCGAGGGCACCCTTCTTGTGCTTGATGGTGTGCCACTTGGAATGGCCAGACATGCGTCAAAACTCCGAGAGAAGCGTCAAAACGGAGACTGCGTAGTTTACTGCACGCCGGGCTGGGGTGGCCAGTACGACCCGCGAAAGGCGGGCTTCAGTCCCGGCTCTTGGCGGACCTGCCCGACTTCGCTCTTCGCGCTTCGTCGAGGTCTCGCCGTAGCGCCTCGCGCGAAAGCGGAAGGGTCCGCGCGATCCCTACGTGCGACGCGGCGTTGGCAGGACGTTCGGCAATCAGAATCCACGTCTCCGAGTCGGGCGTCCACGGATCGCCGTCGTAGCTGCCAAGGCGTGCCACCACGCGCAACCCCGCGCGTTCGAGCCGGCGCGCCATTTGCGGGACGGACAGCGTACGAAAGGCGAGCGCAAAGCGACGGCGCGAGACGGTGCGTCCGCGCCGCTCGATGAACTCCTGATCGAAGATCGTGAGGCCGCGGCGCTTGTCCTGCCGCACCGACTCCACCAGCGTGAGGTGAGCGCGACCTCCAGGCCGCCATCCGCGCAGCTTGGTTTCCTCGCGATACTCGCGCCATGCGGCGAGATCGGCGACGAGCTCCATCACCAATCGGCCGCCCGGACGAAGTGCCGTGGCGGCGGCACTCAAGGTCGCCGCGAGATCCCGTTCGCGGACAAGCGACTGGAGAATGCCGTAAGGCGCCGCGACCAGCGCAAACGTGCGAGGCTCGAACGGCAGATGCCGGATGTCGCCGCGCACGAGACTGGCTCGGTTCGTGAGGCGGGTACGTCGCAGCCGGTTGCGCGCACGGTCCAACATCGGGCCCGAGAGATCGACTCCGACAAGAGTGATTCCCGCACGGGCCAGCGGTACTGTGACGCGGCCCGTACCGCATCCGAGCTCGAGGATCGGTCCTTCGGCGGCGGCAGCGACGCGCTTCCAGAAGGGCACGTCGCGCCGTGCCATCGTCCGGGCGTTTTCCCAATCGTAGAAAGCGGCGTAGTCGTCCCAGCCCGCGCTGCCGGATACGGATGACGTCCGTGCCACGGAAGGAGTCTACTGCACCGTCCGGTCCTGCGGCCGCGGTGGGCAGTGCTGCGGTGCTGCAGCACTGCAGCACCAACATCAGACTTTCACTGATGTTGCGACTTCGCGAGACGGCGTGAGGTCGACTTCGGTGCGCTGGCCGAGCGTGGCGAAGAGCATCGTGTTCTGAATCTCGACGAAGCTGCGGCCGGCGTGCGCGGCGTCCTGCTTGTACTGCTGAAGCACATCGAGGTAGTCCAGACCGATCCGAGCCGCGGTCTTTTCAGTCATTCCCTGGAGGGCGCGCTCCACGGCATCACGCCGCGCCTGCCAGACCGCTTTCGGTGGCGGACCGATGTGAGTGACCGTGACGGGAAAGAGCTGCAGCGACACCGGCTCGATGGCGCAGGCGGAGAAGATCGCCGTGAGCTTCGGTCCGATCGCGAGATCGGTGCTCTCGCCGCGCGCGGCCGCGACCGCGGTGAAGAACCGCGTCGCCAGGTCGAACGCCGTCTGGCCGGTCGGCACCGACGAGTACCAGTAGCGCGCGCTGTTGTCGGGTTCGACCGCGAGCACACGGCCACCGGGTCGCGTGACCCTTGCGAACTCGCGGATGGCGTTCTCGACGTCCACGACGTGTTGAAGCACTGCAACGCAAAAAGTGGCATCGAATACGGCCGTCGAAAACGGCAGGCGCGACGCATCCGCAGTGGCAAGTCCGAGGCGATGATTATGCGAGCGCCCCATCGCCGCCGTCTGTGCGACGCGCGCGAAGTTCTTGTCGATGGCGACGAGCTTCAGTTGCGACACCTGCAACCGGCCGAGGCTGAGCTCCGCGGTGCCTTCGCCGCAGCCGACGTCGAGGATGCGATTGCCGGGTCGAGGCCGCAGCGTTTCCTGGAGAAACTCTGAGAACGCCGCGTCCCACCACTGCTCGCGGACATTTTTCAGGGTGGCGGCAATCAGCGCATCGACTTGACGAGCCATGGACATTCCTCGCGTGGTGGCGTTCCGGGCTGTGACGTTCCGATCACTTGTCGGCCGCTCTCGACGGTTTGTGCACGGGGCGCCCGGTCTCGTGTGCCGCCCCGTTTATCTTCAACGCAGGCCCCGGCTCGCTGGCGAGAGAGCCGTGATGGTATGACCACGCGTGACGACACGCGAAAACGGTTACCTGGGCCGAGATGTCATGGTTCGCCGCCTCACTCAGCGGACTTCAGCGCGTTTCAGGGCGAAATCGGGCGCGCAGACTCGCTGTTACACCGCCGCTGACGCCACCAAAACAGCTCGACAGTTCGGAAGTAAGTCAGACAATCTTTAACTATACTGTATCAAGATGAAAACTATCTTAAATACGTATGCAAATGTTTCTGGCGGCTTGACTTCGATTGTTTCAAGGGACTAGGCTTCCGAGCTACTCGGCTAATTGGTTGAACCACTGTGCCAGTTTCGTTTGAGGAGGTAAGAGCATGGGCCTGTCCTTTACCCGCCATGGCTGGCGGTACGGCCTCTGCGCAACGTTTGTGCTGTCGGCCCTGCTGACGGCATCGACGGCGTTCGCGCAGCTGGAGAGAGGATCGATTTCCGGCACCATCACCGACCAATCGGGCGGAGTGGTTCCAGGAGCTACGGTCACGGTCGTCAACGCCCAGCAGCAGCAGCGTGCGACGGTGACCGACGGAAGCGGATTTTACACGTTCCCGAACTTGCTGGCCGGCGTGTACAACATCAGCGCCGAGCTGCAAGGCTTCAAGAGAGTCGTGCGGGAAAATGTGACGTTGGACGCGACCGCGGCGATCACGATCGACTTCGCGTTCGAAACAGGGGCCCTCACAGAGCAGGTCACGGTCACTGCGCAGCAGACACCGCTCCAGAGTGATGCGGCGATCCGCAAGACCATCGAGTCCAAGGACATCGCACAGCTGTCATTTCAGGGCCGCAATCCGCTCGGTGTCGCCGGCTTGAAGGCGGGCGTCGTCGGCGGCAACTTCAACAACCTCGGCTTCGACGCGTTCAGTAACGGCGGCTTCAGCATCAACGGCAGCCGGAACGACGAGAACACCATCTACAACGACGGTGCGATCGCCATCCGCACGCGGTCGGCCGGCACGATCATCGGCATCCCCGACGTCGAGACCGTGCAGGAAGTCCAAGTCCTCACGGCCAATTACATGCCGGAATACGGCCGGGCGAGCGGCGGACAGATTCGGTTCGTGACCAAGAGCGGCAGCAATCGCTACACCGGCAGCGCGTCGATCTTCTATCGCGATGAATCGCTGCAGGCCAACAGTTGGGCTCGCAACCGGAGCACCAACTCGATCGAGAACAGCGGCCCGGCGCCGTTCGATTACAAGCAGTACGGCTACTCGTTCGGTGGCCCGATCCCCGTCGGCGCGCTGAAAGACAAGCTGTTCTTCTTCGGCGCTCAGGAGTGGGTCGACTTCTTCCAGGACCAGACGAACACGGCGACGGTGCCGACCGAAGCGATGCGACGAGGGGATTTCAGCGAGCTGTTGAATCCAGCCAACGGATTCTTCCCAGGCGCGCGCGTAATCACGAATCCTCTGACGGGACAACCGTTCCCGAACAACGTGATCCCCGCTGAACAGCTTTCTGAGAACGGCCTCGCCATGTTGAACGCGTATCCGCTGCCAACACCCGGGTTCCGAGAGGGAACCGCCAACCTGAGTCAGACGAGCGAAAACCCGCGGGATCAACGCAAAGACACGATCCGGCTCGATTACCGGCTGAATGACAAAAACCAGTTTGCGTATCGGTACTCGAGCCAGAACTGGGTGGCTATCGACGCGTTTCGCGGCCAGTTTCCGTTCGCACGCACCGACTGGGATCGACCCAACTCCACGCAGATTGCGAGCTGGACGAGCTCGTGGCGAAGCAACCTGATCAACGAGTTGAGCTACACGCACTCGATCGATGAGGTGTTCATCAACGTCTTCACCGAGACGGGCCTTTATCAGCGCAGCCGCACGGGCATCAACTACCCGTACATCTTCCCGGGCAAGGAGATTGAGGACAAGCTCCCGACGATCACCATCGGTAGCGGTGGGTTCAACGAGATCGACGGCGGCCCGTACCCCGCGTTTTCGAGGGGGCCGATCGACACCGTGTCGAATACGACCACCTGGGTGAAGGGACGCCACACGTTCAAGGGCGGCGTCATCGTCGAGTACTCGGGCGAAGACGATTTCGACCAGATCAACGTCAACGCGATCCCGGGCGGCACGAACAACCAGAACGGCCGCTTCGAGTTCCAGGACATTCGGCCGGGCGGTTCGGGCTTGGCGATCGCCAACCTGGCGCTCGGCCTCTTCAACAACTACGCCGAGATCGGAGAGCGTGCCTTGACGAAGTGGCGGTCGCTTGCGACCGACATCTTCCTGCAGGATTCATGGAAACCGACAAGCAAGCTGACCATCGAAGGCGGCATCAGGTGGGGCTTCTGGCCGCCCTGGTACTCGACCACCAACAACATCGTGAATTTCGACCCTCGCTTCTACGATCCCGCGAGGGAGGCCATCATCGATCCGACCACCGGTCGCCGGGTTGGTGGTGACCGGTTCAACGGTCTGGTGCTTCCAGGGGATGGATTCGAGGGCGAAGGCAACGATCTCGTTGTCGCCCAGGATCCGGCTGTGCAGGCACTTTTCCGCGGAGAGCCGCGCGGGTTCGCGAAGACTCACTACAACGCGATTCAGCCGCGTCTGGGCGTCTCGTACGCGCTAAACGAGAAGACTGTCGTGCGCGCCAGCGCCGGTGTCTTTCACAATCGGGTCACGTTGAACGACTCGACGACCCTCGGAGGAAACGCGCCGTTCCAGCCGATGGTGACAGTGGCGAACGGCGACGTGGATCTGCCGGCCGGCACTGCCGGCTCAAGTGCGGGAGAGGACCTGCCGCTCGGCAACACGGCTCAAGATGTGGTGTTCAAGCACCCCACGTCTTACATGTGGTCGTTCGGCGTCCAGCGCGAGATTCCGTTCGGCTTCGTCCTCGACGTCACCTACGTTGGGCGGGCGGGAGCGTATCTGCAGCGTGAGCGCAACATCAATCAGATGCTGCCAGGTACCATTCAAGCGAATCCTGACGTCCAGGTCGCTGCGCTGCGCCCTTTCAAGGGGTACGGCGCAATCCGACTCGCAGAAAATTCTGGGCACTCGAAGTACAACTCGCTGCAGATCAGTGCGGATCGCCGATACCAGAACGGCCTGAAGGTCGGATTCGCCTACACGCTTGGGAAATCCGAGGACAACGGCAGCGACAAGCGGCACGTCGTCTGGAACACGTACGACGACACGGGCTTCTGGGGGCCGTCGAACTTCGACCGGCGACACGTGCTGAACTTCTACTACATCTACGACCTGCCGTTCTGGCGGGAGCAGACGTCGCTTCTTCACAACCTTCTCGGTGGCTGGCAGGTCGCCGGCTCGACGTTCTTCCGGACCGGCAACCCGTTCTCGGTGTTTCGCACGACCGACACCGCCGGCGTAGGTGACGCCGGGTTCGGCCAACCCTACAACCTGGTCGGCGACCCGGATGCGAATACCAACAAGCAGCTCTCCAACGGCTCGGACCAGAACTTCTGGTTCAATCCGGCTGCGTTTGCGGCGCCCACGCCGGGCACGTTCGGGAATGCGGGCCGCAATATTCTTCGCAATCCGGGGGACCAGCAGTGGGACATCGCGCTCTTCAAGAACTTCAGCCTGGGAGGAACGCGGCGCGTCCAGGCCCGCGCGGAATTCTTCAACTTCCCGAATCATCCGAATCTAGGCGGCACCGGCAATACCGCGGGCGCCCAGACCAATGCGCTCGCCGGTAGTTTGGGGTACTCAGATCCCTCGAGCGCGAACTTCGGGCGCGTCACGCAGAAGAACGGACAGCGTGACATTCAGTTGAGCCTGCGGTTCCAGTTCTAGGCGCAGCAGGGCACACGGGCGCGTGGGACATCCCCGCGCGCCCGTGCGCTTCGGCGCCGATGCCCCATCGACCTCGCTGTAGACTGGCGCCATGCTGCGCCACCGACTCCTGCTCTCGTTCGTCATCCTGATCACCGTCACCGCGCTCGTCAGCACTCTCTCCGCACAATCCCCGCGCACCTGGAGCCCGCAGAAACCCGACGACCGCTTGAAAGCGGATCTTCTCCTGCTCGTCGCGCATCCTGACGATGACACGCTGGCCGGGCCGTATCTGGCGCGGGCCGTCGGCGAGGAAAAGCGGCGCGTGGCCGTGATCTTCATGACCAGCGGCGATTCCGGCGGGAATCAGTCGGGCGCCGAACGGGGTACGGCGCTGGGGATGATTCGGCGAATCGAAGGATTGCGCGGTCTGGCGACCCTCGGCATCACCAACGTCTGGTACCTGGGCGGCCACGATACCGCCGGGCAAGACCCGCAGCGGTCGCTCGGCAACTGGGATCACGGCCGCGCCCTGGCCGACGCCGTTCGATTGGTGCGCATCACCCGGCCCGAGGTGATTCTCACGTGGCTGCCGATGCAGGTGGCCGGCGAAAATCACGGCGACCACCAGGCCGCGTCTGTCATTGCAACCGAGGCCTTCGATCTCGCCGGCGATCCGACGGCGTTTCCCGAACAGCTCGCAGCGCCGACGCAAACGTTCGAGCCGCTGCTCGAAGGGCTGCGCCCCTGGCAGCCGAAAAAGATCTACTTCATGTCCGACGCCATCGATACCGCGTTCATGGAGGGGCATGGACCGAGCTACTCGGTACGCGCGCGATCGAAGGTCACCGGGCGGCCGTACTGGGAGACCGCTTATACGCAGCTCCGTGCTCACGTCACGCAATACAAGGCTCAGCTCGAACAGCTGGCAGCGACAGATGATGCCGGCCGGGAACAGATGCTGACGAATGCGCCGCCTGGAGACGCGCTGATCGAGCCACTGCGCTTAATCCGCGGCAAGTCTCATGTCGGCGGGTCGCCGACAGGCGATGTATTCGAGTCGATTGCGGCGGGAGACCTGCCATGTACGCCGGCACCTGGATATCGGCCCGTGAACGTCAACGGCCTCACCATCTCGCTTGGCGGGCCCTGGAGCTTCTACCGGCGTTTCTGGCAGGCGCACGGTCTGGAGATGCTGACCTCGATTGATCTCCATGACATCGGACCGGCGTCAGCCGGCGGTGAGGTCCGCATCCCGCTCTTGATCACCAATGGCACTCAAACCGACCAGCGCATCTCTGTGAAAGCGACCCTGCCGCAAGGCTGGCAAGAGAAGCCGCGGTTTTTCGACACAGTCGTGGTGCCAGCGAAAAGCGAGGCCGAATTCGCGTCGGTGCTCGTCGCCGGACCATCGACGACCGGCGGCACCGTCAACGTCATGTATGCATTCGAATCCGCGGCGCCCACAGCCAAGCCGTTATCTATTCGTGTCGTCGTTCGACCCGGCGGAAATCCGTTGCCGCAGTGAGGGTCGGAGTTGTCGGGATTTCCAATTGCCAGGTCCCAATCCGCAATCCCCAATCCGCAATTCCCAATCCGCAATCCGCAATCCGCAATCCGCAATCGATTGGTTCGTTCGTCCCGCATTTCACCCCTTCTCATTCCGAGCTTTTGTTGACATTCGACAATACCCACGGCATTGTAATGTCGACATTCGACATTACTCATGCCTGACGCACAACTCGATCTCCTGCAGGGCACCCTGGACCTGCTGATCCTCCGAACGCTCGTGACCGGCCCGATGCACGGGTGGGCCATTTCGCAGCGCATCCAGCAGGTGTCGCAGGACGTGCTGCGGGTCAATCAGGGATCGCTCTATCCGGCGCTCCACCGCCTCGAGGAAGCGGGAGCAATCGCGGCGGAATGGGGTCGTAGTCCCGAACACAATCGCCAGGCGCGCTTCTATCGCCTGACCCCCGCCGGCGCGCGACAGCTCAAGGCCGAGACGCGTCAGTGGGAGCGCATGGCTGCCGCCGTCGGCCGCATCCTCGCCGGCGAGGCGTAGATGACAGTTGCCGTCACTCTCGAGGGAGGTGCTTCGTGATCGCGCGTCTCGTCCGACGGCTGAAAGCGGTGTTTCGCGGCAGCGAGCTCGATGGGCAGCTCGATCGTGAGCTGGAGTTTCACCTCGATCTCGAGGCCGCCAAGTACGCACGGCAGGGGATGGCGCCCGATGCGGCGCGCACCGCGGCAATGCGTGTGTTTGGCGGCGTCGAGCGCGTACGCGAGGAATGCCGCGACGCACGCAAGACCTCATGGGCGGACACCGTCACGCGCAACACGCGCTATGCCCTTCGGCTCTTTCGCCGCCAGCCGGGATATGCCGTCGCGGTCATCGCGACGCTTGGTCTCGGCATCGGCGCGAACAGCGCCATCTTCAGCGTCATCAATGGCGTGCTTCTCAAGCCGCTGCCCTACGCGGAGAGCGAGCGGCTCGTGCTGGTGCGTCAGTCCGCGCCGCTGGCCGGGCAGGATCAGGTGCCGGTGTCGATTCGCGAGCTGTACGATTACCGCGACCAGACATCGGATTTCTCCGGCCTCGTCGAGTTCCACCAGATGTCGTTCGATCTGATCCGACGCGGGGAACCGGATCGGGTGGCCACCGGTGTCGTCTCGTCGAATTTCTTCACTGTGCTCGGTGTGAAACCGATCGCCGGTCGCGATTTCGTCGCCACGGACGAGCACCACGGCGCCGAGGCCGTCCTGCTGCTCAGTCACTGGTACTGGAGGACACGCTTCGGCGGCGATCCGAGGATTGTCGGGCAGGTCTTTCAGATGAACGACCGCCCCCACACGGTCATCGGTGTGCTTCCGTCCGTCCCGCTCTACCCGCAGGAATGCGACGTCTACATGCCGACGATCGCCTGCCCGTTCAGGGCCCGCGGTGAAGAGCGAAGGGCATCGAACCGCCGCTCCTTCGCCGCCCTGGAAGTGTTCGGACGACTCAAGCCAGGCGTGAGGTCCGAGCACGCCGCCCTCCAGATCTCAACGGTCGCGGATCGGTTTCGTCGCGAGTACACGGACACCTACAAGGATCAACGGGGATTCAGGGCGGTGACGGTCGGCGTTCTCGGGGAGCTGACGCGGAATGCCAGGCCGATGCTTCTGGTGCTGCTCGGCGCCACGGGACTCGTCCTGCTCCTGGCCTGTGCCAATGTGGCCAGCCTGACTGTCGCGCGCACGCTGAATCGCGATCGCGAGCTGTCGCTGAGGACCGCGCTGGGCGCAAGCCGCCGACAACTGATCGGGCAACTGCTCACGGAAAGCGTACTCCTCGGTCTGGCCGGAGGCCTCGTCGGCCTCGTCGTGTCGAGCGGATCGCTCGGCGCGCTCACGACGTTCGTCGGACGGTTCACGTCGCGGACGAGTGATATCGCCATGGACGGTCGCGTCCTGATCTTCACCGCGGTGGTCTCGATCCTTACCGGCATCGCGTTCGGCGCGCTGCCCGCGCTCATCACGCGGCCGGCAGCGGCCGCGGCGTTGAAGCAAGCCGGCGCGAGCGGCGGATCGAGCCCACGACGACGCCGGCTGCAACAGGCGCTGGTCGTTTCGCAGGTCGCCGTCTCAGTGGTGCTCCTGACAGGGGCCGGCCTGCTGCTCACCAGTTTCTATCGCCTGCAGAAGGTCAATGCGGGCTACAACCCCGAGCGCGTGCTGTCGGGCGAGGTCTACGGCAATTTCACACGCTACAAGACGGCGGAAGACTCGCTGCGCCTGTACCAGCCGCTGCTCGAACAATTGAAGCGTTTGCCGGGTGCGCAGTCCGCGGCCATCGGGAGCCTGGTGCCGCTCGGCGCGGCGTTTGGACCATTCCCTGGCCCCTTCGAGATCGAGGGTCGGGCAACGGCGGGGCGCGAGCGCCCGTCCACCGACACGGCGATCGCCAGCGATGGTTACTTCCGCACGCTGGGCGTTCCCATCATTGGCGGCCGCGAGTTCCGGTTGACGGACACACGCGAATCGACGCCCGTCACCATCATCAGCCAGAGCATGGCGCGCTACTGGGACGGCGACGACCCCGTCGGCAGCCGTATCAGATTCGATGGCATCGAGACCTGGTACACGGTTGTCGGCATTGTCGGTAACGTCAGGCAGTATGGACTCGATCGCGAGGGGATTGCTCAAGCATACCTTCCGCTGACGCAAGCGCCCTTCGGGTTCGGCGGCTCACTCCTCGTACGGGCGACCGGCGATCCCATGGCGCTCACCATCGCGGTGCGGGACGCGGTGCATTCGCTCGATCCGGACATGCCGGTCGAGAACCTGAAAACGCTCGAGGAGTTTCGCAGCAGCTCTCGCGACCCCGCGACTCACCGCGATTCTCCTGATACTCTTTGCCGGCGTTGCGCTGATCGTGACGCTTGCCGGCTTGACCGGCGTCATCGCCACGTCGGTGTCGCAGCGCACGCAGGAATTCGGCATCAGACTGGCGCTGGGCGAGACGCCGGGCGGCGTGCTGTCCGGGGTGCTCCGTCAAGGTTTGGTGCTCGTCGTCATCGGTCTTGTCGCCGGTATCGCCGCATCGGCGTTCGTGGCCCGGGTGCTGACCAGTTACCTCTTCGACACGCAGCCGAGCGATCCGTCGACGCTCGCGGGCGTGGCGCTCGCATTCATCGTTGCCGGCGCCGTGGCGTGCCTCGGACCGGCGCGCCGCGCGACCCGCGTGGATCCGATGCTGGCGCTACGGAGTGAATGATGCGCTCGGCCCTGATCGCGTTCATCGTTCTGGCACTCGTGCCGTCGATGGCGGGCGACCGCTCGGCCATAGAAGACGCGCCACAGTTCCGCGGCGAGAAGCTGATTCGGCCGGATGGTTACGATCGCTGGCCCGTCGTCGGCACCTCAATTGGTCTGTCCTATGCCGAGAGTGTGGACGGCAGCGGGCCCGGCGCCTTCCATCGGATCTACATGAATCCGTCGGCCTACGACACATTCAAGCGGACGCGGACGTTTCCCGAGGGCACGACCTTCGTTCTCGAAATTCACGAGGCGGCGCAAAAGGTCTCGATCGCGCGCGGTGGCTATTTCGAAGGCGAACGGATGGCGCTCGAGGCCTCGGTGAAGGACCGCAAGCGCTTCCCGTCAGGTTGGGCCTACTTCGGCTTCGAGAACGGGGCCCTGTCGAGCGCTTCCGCGAATCCAGACTCGCTGTGCCACTCCTGCCATGTGAAGCACGGGCAAATCGACAGCGTGTTCGTCCAGTTCTATCCGAACCTGAGGCAGTAGCAGCGGGCAAGCCCAAGCTAAAGCTTGGGCCTGCGACAGACGTGTCCTTCGTACGTAGGCCCGAGCTTCAGCTAGGGCATCGTTCAATCGGAAATCGCCAACTCTCCCGGTACGATGGGACGCGTGCGCGGCAACAGTCCACGACGTGCCAGATTGCCCATCCATACGAGGATGCTCACGAAAACGAACAGCTTCACGGCATCGAGGGATCGCGACCGGGGAAGAACCGTCCACAGCACCCCGAGCACAGGCTGCGCGACACACACGGCCCAGACCGACCCGTAGAAATAGCGGCGCTCGTGGCCTTCGTTTTTCGTCGATCGTCCGACGCGAGGCAGGAGACCCAGCGCGCCAAGCAGCCAGAAGGTGCCGGCAATCGGGAAATAGGCGGCGTCATAGATCTGTCGCAGGCGCCATTCACCCGTCGCCACCGCCCACGCGAGACCGGCGATGTTGAGCACGGCGAACGTCACCACCGCGCTCCACCCGAAGGTATAGCAGGCGCGGCGATACCAAGGATTCGGCCGGTCCTCCGTGAAGCGAATGATGTACGGCGCCGGCTCGACACCCGGCAATTTCCCGTATAGGCCGGCAATGCCCGTCGCGACGAGCACCACCCCGAGCCAGGCCGCCATCCGCCAGTCGAACCCGTGGGCAAACAGATCGAACGTCATCGGGCCCGGAGCGATGAAGAACGTCCAGATCCAAATCGGCCAGTGGGTCAGGCGATAACTGACTTTGTTTCGCGTCCGGAACGCACGTTCCGTGTCGAGCTCGATTCGCTCCGCATGCCCCAACCGCCGCGCGTGCGACGGCGGCATGATTGGTCCCAGGATCTGGCGCAGGGCATCATCGTGATTCGATCCGTTCTGCGTCATCGTCACCAGCGATCATTTCGCCTGTGAGGCGAGGGCGGCGATTGCATCCGGGAGCGAAAACGCCTTCGCATCGAGAGGCTCGAACGTCATCGTGTCGAGCGTCGTGATCGATTCCAGTCCCATCATCTTCTGGCGCGAGACGGTCGGAGTCATCACGCCGCCGAACTTTTTGTAATCGCTGTGCACCGTGGTCACTGGCACGGTGCCCATCTGAGAGGTCACGTTCATCTTCACCCCGGTCAAGAGACCCGTCTTCACGCTGAAGAACTCGTGGTAGGTAAAACCCGACTTGCGAACCAGCTTCACCTCGTAGCAGTCCTCGCCCTCGAACGGGCCCTGCGAGACGACGACAGCCGACGCGTACTTCGTCGGGTCGCGCAGGTCGTCGTAGAAGTCGGCCGAGTACTTCAGCTCCTCGAGCTCCGGTCCTTCGAGAATGCGAGGTCCGACGGCCGGATCCAGCGAGTAACCGATCTTCCCGTCGTAGCCACGCTCGAGGCTGCCCATCCCTGGCAGCGTGATGATGAGTCTCATCCGGTCGGGAGCGGCAGCGACAATCTTGAGCTCACCCTTCATGCCCTGTGCAGGAAGCTCGAAATGACCGTTTACCGTCCGGGCGGTGTGCTTGCGGATGGCACTTTCGCCGCCGATCGCAGTGCGGAATCGCTTCAGGACCGTCGCAGCATCAGGCAGCGTCGCTGCGGAGGCCGCGGGCGCCGCCGGGGCAACCTCCTGCCCGCTGGTCGTGGTTCCACTGACGGCAACGCAGAAAAACACCAGCAGACACAGTGCACAACGAGTCGGACTGGCGAGCACTTTCATCAAATCTATCCTTCCTTGATCCAGCGAAGCGCCGCCTCGAGGACGGGATCACGCCCTGCCAGCAAGTCCGCTCGTGTGGGTGTGACGGTTTCGTCAGGGGTCACGCCCCGGCCCTCGACGCGATCGCCGGCCGCGGTCGTGAAGTCGCCTATGGCGTACTGCAGCACGTCGCCGCCAGGCAGCCGCTCGAGCACCGCCGGGAGCGCACCGCCAGCGGTGCGGGTGCCGAACACGCGCGCCCGCTTCACGGCCTGCATGCCGGCCGAAAAAATCTCGGACGCGCTGTACGAGCCGCCGTCGACGAGCACGGCGAGGCGTCCCGCAAACGGCGTAACGGTCGACTTTCCATCGGCGCTGACGCGACGGGGATTGGCCACGAGATTCAGCTCCGACTCTCGTGTCTTGATGACGCCGAGCGTGACCGGTGCATCCAGGAAATGTCCGGCCAGCCCCATGATCATCGTCAGCACTCCGCCGGGGTTGCCACGAAGGTCGATGACGATGCCGGACGCGTGCCGGAAGCGGTCGATGGCGCCATCGAGATCGCGCGCAATTGGTGTCATCCAGACGTTGAAGCCGATGACACCGACCGTCCGGCCGGCGTCGTCGATCGCGCGCGCATCGACTCGCGCGAAGAGCGGCGGCAGATGTCCAAACTTCACGACCTCGCCGCGCTCGGGTTGGCGAACGAGTGTGCGGACGGCAGTGGCGTTCGACGCGTCGCGGAACTCGACCTCCTCGGCGATGCCGACGCGGCCGCGAACGAGTCCGGCGCCGAGCGTCCACACGCCGAACGACGCTCGCGAGGACGTGTCTTCGCGCGCGGCAGTCAGGAGCGTACTGACGTCGCGCGGGCCGACGCGGGAGAGAATCCAGCCGGTTCTGACGCCCGCCTGCGCCGCGGGGCCATCCTGCTCCACTCGCGACACAACCAGGTCATCGTCGACAGGCACGACGTCGAAGCCAAGCGATCCGGCGTCCGCCGCAGGCAGTGACGAGTCGCTGAAGTCCGGAGCGGCAGCGGCCGCAAGCAGCGCGAAGTGCGACTGCCCGACACGACTGAGCATCTCGCGGATCAGCACGCGGACCTCTTCGCTCGATTGCGCGGCCTGCGCTCGCGGACGAAGCTCCTGACGCAACGCGTCCCAGTCGATGCGCGCGGCGCGCTCGGCGACGTAGTTCGCGCGCAGAATCTGCAGCGCCGCGTCGAATTCCTGGAGTGGCGTAGGAATCGCGGACGGCGAGCCGGTCGCGGTCACCGTGCTGCCCGCCTGCGCCAGGATCCCGCGCGGCGCGCCTGCCAGGATGACCCCGGTCAGGCACATGACAACACGGCTCGAGAGCATCAGGCGCACAGGATCTATCGTAGAAGATCAAGGACGGCGTCGTGAAGGAGACGGTTGGTGCTGATGGCATCGCCGCCGTCGATACGGGGCTGGCCGCGCCAATCTGTGAACCGGCCGCCGCTCTCGTCCAGGATTGGCAGAAGCGCGGCGCAGTCCCACGGGTTCATGACCGCGTCCAGCATCACGTCGGCCCTGCCCGTCGCGACCAGGCAATGACCGTAGCAGTCGCCCCAGCCGCGTACCTCATGGACGGACTCCTCGAGGTCCGCCCAGCGGCTCCCCAGGCGGCGCCGCATCGATCGCGCGTCGGAATAGACGATCGTCGCCTCTTCGAGCGCCGTCGTGCGGGATGCCCGAGCCGGTCGTCCGTTCCAGCTGCATCCGAGGCCCCGGGCAGCGGCAATCGTTTCGCTGACCGCCGGCAGATGGCAGACGCCGACGACCACCACCTGTTCGATCTCGAGCGCGATCAGCACGCCAAAGAGCGGCACGCCATGCACGAAGCTCCTGGTGCCGTCGATAGGATCGACAATCCACCGGTGCGACGACGTCGAGCCGTCGGCGCCGAATTCTTCGCCGAGGACGGCATGCCCCGGGTAGCTCGTCGCCAGTCGCTGGCGGATCAGTTGCTCGGCCGAACGATCCGCGATCGTGACCGGCGATCGATCGGCCTTCCGTTCCACCTCCACGCCGCGCTGGTAATGCGCTAACGCGAGTTGCCCAGCCTCTTGAGCAAGCTTTATTGCCGTCTCCAAGTAGTCGGTAAGATCACCGCGCATGGTCGAGTTGGTCATCAGGCTAGCACGTGTTCGCCGCAGCAGAGGGCGCGCGGCCGGACATTAGAATGCGCGGATGCGCACGACAAGCCTTCTCGTCTCGACCCGAGGGGTGGTGACCGCACTGGCGACGCTCGCCGCCCTCTCAACGCCGACCGCCGCGTGGGCCAGCGACAGGCCGGCCACGGCGCAGGAGATCGCCGACCTCAAGGCGCAAATCGACGCGCTCCGCGCAGAGGTGCAGTCGTTGCGCGCCCTGGTGCAGCGTGAACCGGCCGCCGCGACGGCACCCACGCCGACGCCCGTTGAGACGCCTCCTGAAAGCCAGGACCCGATCGTCGCCATGCTTCAGGAGCAGGTGGCGGAACAGTCGCAGGTCAAAGTCGAATCGGCCTCGCGGTTGCCGGTCAAGCTGACAGGCTCCATCGTCGCCAACACATTCTTCAACGACGGCGAGGCAAACTGGCTGGAGAACCCGAACGTCGTCAATGTTCCGGCAGCGACGACCGGATCGTTCAGCTCCACGCTGCGACAGTCCCGGCTTGGCCTGATCGTGGACGGCCCTGCTATCGGGGCGTGGCGCACGAGCGGGCAGCTCGCATTCGACTTCCTCGGCGGCACGTCCGCCTTCCAGACCGGACCCACGATCGGGCTCCCCCGGCTGCTCTATGCGTTCACGCGCTTCGAGACCGACCGTACGGCGATCGAAGTCGGACAGGATCACGCGATTGTTGCGCCACGCGATCCCACATCGATTGCCGCGCAAGCCTTCCCCGCGCTATTTCGGTCGGGGAATCTTTATCTGCGCGCGCCTCAGGTGCGCGTCGAGCGTCGCTTTGGCGACGGAATCGATGTGCGTGGCGGAATCGTCGCACCAATCGCGGGCGATGCCGCTGCAGAATTCGTCTTCTCGCCGCCAGCCGGCACCGGCGAGCGGTCGCGTGCCCCTGCCGTCGAGGCTCGCCTTGGGTTCGCCGCTGGTCCGGCGGACGCGCGTGCAATCGACATCGGGATCTCTGGACACTACGGCCGCCAACGTGAACCAGGAGACACCCACGACAGTTGGGCCGCCGTGCTCGACTGGAATCTGCAGGGCGGCCGCATTGGCGCCGGCGGCGAGTTGTTCACCGGACGGCGGCTCGCCGCATTTGGAGGAGCCGCGGGGCAGAATGTGGAATCGAGCGGCGGATTTGCCGAACTCCGATTCAGGGCGTCGTCTCGCATCTCGGTGAACGGCGGGTTCGGCCTGGATCGCGTGCCGGACGATGAGCGAGCGAGGGCTGCGGTTGGAGAGAATCGGAGCGCATTCGGCAACGTCATCGTGCGGATCACACCTGAAGTGTCGACGTCGATCGAGTATCGGTATCTCGAGACCGAGCCGTCGCGTGCCAACGAAAGAACGAATCGCCATGTCGATTGGGCGCTTGTCTACACGTTCTGATTCGCTACGCCTCACGATGGTGCTGCTCCTGTTGGCAACGCCGGCGGTGGCCGCAACGGTGTCAGGCACCGTGCAAACGACCGTTCGTCCGGGAACGGCGGCCGCCCAGGCGGTGGTGTACGCCGAGCCCCTGGATCGTCCGGCGGCAGCGAAGCCAGTGAAGCGATCGCTGATACAGAAGGACAAATCGTTCTCACCAGACGTGCTCGGCGTGCCGATCGGATCGACGATCGACTTCCCCAACGACGATCCAATCTTTCACAACGTGTTCTCACTGTCGCGCCCGGCCCCGTTCGACCTTGGCCTGTATCGCGCGGGCGCCTCGAAGACTCGCGTGTTCACCGCACCGGCAACTTACCGCGTGTTCTGCAATATTCACCCGCAGATGACCGCCCTCATCGTGGTCGTGCCGACGTCGTTCGTGACCGTCACTGGAGGAGACGGCAGCTTCGCACTGGATTTGCCGCCAGGCGCCTACCGGATCACGGCGATTTCAGGCCGTGCTGCCGCAGTGGTGAAAGAGATAGCCGTCCCGGCGTCGGGACTTCGCGTCGACGATCTGGCGCTGGACGAGCGCCCGTTCCGTGACGAGCCGCACAAGAACAAGTTCGGAAAGGAATATCCGAGGCAGGCGTACAGGCAATAGATCTCGAGAAACTCAAGCGCGTGTGTGCACGCGCATGCGATAGGCCACGACCGGCATGGCGAATCCTTTGACAGTGAGCGCTTCCACCGGATCGGCGGCAATGAGGTCGGCGACGCGCCGGTAGGTGCCTTCGCTCATCAAGATCTCGCACGCGGCAGCCCGGCTGCACAGGCGCCAGCAAAGATTGACGTTTGATCCCAGCGCGGTATAGTCGCGCCGATCCGCACTGCCGACGCTGCCGAGGACCACTTCACCCGAGACGACACCGATCCCGAGCGTCAGCGGCGCACCAGCGCCGCCGACATCGACCTGTTCCATGGCGCGATGGATCTCGACGGCGCAGCGAACCGCATTCAGTGTCATGTCCTCGCCTGCGAAGATCGCGAAAACGGCGTCGCCGACGAACTTGTCGACGTCGCCATGAAACTTCTTCACCAGATCGGCCTGCGCGCTCAAGCAGCGATTCAGCAGTGCGACCGTCTCTTCGGGCCGAAGCCGCTCGGCGCGTTCGGTGAAGTCGCGAACGTCCGAAACAAGCACCGTCACCTCGCGCCGTTCGCCAGCCGATGTCGTTCGCGTGTGCGTGTGAATCATGTTCACGGTGGATTGCGACACAAACTTGGTCATCTCCGCTCGCTCGCGCAGCCCGTCGGTCATCTGGTTGAAGGAGGTGGCAAGCTCCCCAAGCTCGTCGCCGCGATCGACCTCAATCCGGAATTCGTAGTTCCCTGCCGCCACCTGGTGGGTCCCCTCGCGGAGCCGGCCAATTGGATCCGTAATCGACCGTGCCATCAAGGCGCTGCCCAGGACTCCCACACAGACGGCGATCGCGCCGAGGGCGAGAAGCCCGTTCTGAATGCGGCGATACGGCGCCATCGCCTGGTCGCGCGACAGGAGACTGACCACGAGCGGACCGTCGGGATCGGAGGAGGCGAGAGTCAGGCCGCGGTAGTGTTCGCCAGCGACGACGAGCTCCTGTGAGTCGCCGCTCCCGACCGCGGCGACGAACTGCGCCCGCGTGCGCCAGGGCAGCGTGTCGGCCCGCAGCGTGGTGCCAAGCGTGCGAGTGCGGCCAAGGAGCACCAGTTCGACCCGTCCTTCTTCGCGGAGCTGGCGCGCCCACTGATCGTCGATCCGCGAACCGGCCACGAGGAAGCCGAAGACGGTGCCGCCCGCCTCGATTGGCAGCACCGCCGCGTGATAGACGCTGTCTCCCGGCGCCAGGACGCCAATGGCCGCTCCGCGCGAGGACAACGCCGGCTGCAGCCAGCGTGCGTCGACGTCGGCGATTTGCCCGGGATCGATGGCATCGGTACGCGCGATGACCCTGCCCGCAGGATCGAGCACCATGAGCAGATCGACCGTGACGAATCGCTGCCGGTAGTCGAGCAGCCAGTCGCGAATCGTGCCGGCGTCCGTGTCGGTGACGAGCGCCTTCAGATCGGGAAACGACGTAATCGCACGGCCCGCGAGCTGAAGATTTTCGAAGCGGGTCGTCTGCGCGGTGCGTACCAGATCGCGGCCATGTTCGAGCTGTGAGCTGAGACCGCGATCGGCAAAGCGGCTGGCCTGAATGTTGACGAACGCGAGCGTCGCGACGGTCAGGCCCGCGACGAGCGCGCTCGATGCCAGCAGGATTCGCGGTCGAAGGGTCAGTCGCACGTCACGCTAGTCTATCGCCTGTGGCCGAACGGGCCTCCGCGCCGAACCGCGCGTCGGAGGGCATTTCAGCCTGCTAGACTTACTCCCCTTATGCGGATACCGACGTGTCGGGCGTCGCTCCTTCCATTGCTTCTTGCACCGATCGTGTCGACGGCGTGCGGCCGCCTGCCCGATCGAGACTGGCCGGCGCACGGCGGCGACCCTGGACACACGCAGTACTCGAGCCTCGATCAGATCACGCCTGCCAACGTCCAGCAGCTTCGCGTGGCTTGGACCTATCGCACCGGCGATGCGCGTGCCGAGCGATCCGAGATTCAGTGCAACCCGATCATCGTTCACGGCGTGTTGTACGCCACGTCGCCGCAGTTGAAGGCGTTCGCGCTGGACGCCGCCACGGGCACAGAGCGGTGGGTGTTCGACCCCTTCAAGGGCGAAGGTGCGTCGAGCTCGCTTGGCGTCAACCGCGGCCTTGTCTTCTGGGAGAACGGCGAGGATCAGCGCATCTTCTTCGCCGCGGGCCAGCGGCTCTACGCCATCGACGCGAAAACGGGGAGCGCGATTCCCAGCTTCGGCGAGCAGGGCAGCGTCAGCCTTCACGAGGGGTTGGGCAGGAGCGGCGCCGGCCTCTACGTCCTGTCCAATACACCCGGCGCTATCTACAAGGATCTGCTGATTGTCGGTTCGCGGGTGTCGGAAGGGCCCGGAGTCTCGTCGCCCGGGCACATCCGTGCCTTCGACGTACGGACCGGCAAGCTGCGCTGGGTCTTTCATACCATCCCGTGGCCGGGCGAGTACGGCTACGACACGTGGCCGCCGGACGCATGGCAACGAGTCGGCGGCGCCAACGCCTGGAGCGGCATTACCGTCGATCAGGCGCGCGGGCTCGTGTTCCTGCCGACCGGCAGTGCCGCCTTCGACTTCTGGGGCGGCGATCGTCACGGCGCGAACCTGTTCGCCAACTGCCTGCTGGTGCTCGACGCCAATACCGGCAAGCGTAGATGGCACTACCAGTTCGTGAAGCATGACGTCTGGGATCGCGATCTGCCGGCCGCGCCCGTCCTCACGACGGTCACGCATGGCGGCCGTCAGATCGACGCCGTGGCGCAGACGACGAAATCCGGCTTCGTGTATCTGTTCAATCGTGAGACCGGGGAACCGCTCTTTCCTCTAAAGGAGCGCCCGGTTCCACCGTCGGACCTCAAAGGCGAGCAACTGTCGCCGACGCAGTCGCTTCCGGTGAAGCCGCCACCGTTCTCACGGCAGGAATTTACCGAGGCGGAGGTCACCGATATTTCGCCGGAATCGCGTGCGGCGGTGCTCGCGCGTCTGCGGATGACTCGGCACGGCGGTCAATTCATCCCGCCGAGCACGCAGGGCACGGTCCTCTACCCTGGGTTCGATGGCGGCGCGGAGTGGGGTGGCGCCGCGTTCGATGCATCGTCCGGCTGGCTCTATGTGAACGGCAACGAGATGCCGTGGATTTTGACCATGGTGGAAATCGACAGCGCGAAGCAGACCTCCGCGGCCGCCGTTGGTAAGCGGGTGTATCAGACCAACTGCATGGTCTGTCACGGTGCGGCGCTGAAGGGCGATCGAACCCGCAACGTGGCCGACCTGTCCACGATCGGCAAACGCCTCACGCGCGCGGCTGTCGACAAGACCATAGCGACCGGGCGCGGCCTGATGCCCGCGTTCCCTGCGCTCTCGGATTACGAGCGGAGCGGCGTCGTCGCATATCTCTTCGGCGACAAGCCGACCGCGGCTTCACGCGCCGATCCGGACGAGGCACCACCCGAAGTGCCTTACACCACCACCGGCTACAACCGATTCTTCGATCCGGACGGCTATCCAGCCGTCAAACCGCCATGGGGCACGCTCAACGCCATCGATCTGAACAAGGGGGAGATCGCCTGGAAAGTCCCGTTGGGAGAACTGCCGGAGCTGGTGAAGCGCGGTCGGCCGAAGACTGGAACGGAAAATTACGGCGGGCCGATCGTGACCGCCGGAGGCCTCGTGTTCATCGGCGCCACGAAGGACGAGAAGTTTCGGGCCTTCGACAAGAAGACCGGACAGGTATTGTGGGAGACTACGCTGCCGGCGGGTGGCTACGCGACGCCGAGCACCTACGCGGTGGGCGGCAAGCAGTACGTGGTCATCGCCGCTGGCGGCGGAAAGATGGGCACGAAGTCAGGCGACTCGTACGTCGCCTTTGCATTGCCCGACTGATCTCGGCGGTCTCGCGATGGATCAATCAACCTGCACCAGTATTGCCACAGCGCCCGCTGGATCCTTGACCAAGGCGTAGCAACCGGCTCGACCCATCCCACCGATCCGACGCGAGGTCGCTCAGTCATCGGCACGAGTGTACTGGCGTGTTTCTGCCCGTCAACCGGTCGGTGAGGGCTCACCGCACGTACGCTAAGGTGAGAAACACATGAGTCTGCGCGAGACGTTGACCGGCGCCGTTGTCATGGGACCCATGACGAAAGGCTCCAATCTGCCGTACCGGCGACTCGCCGTCGAGCTCGGCGCGCGTGTGCTCGTCAGCGAGATGGCCGTCGCGCGGCGCTTGAAACAAAAGAGGAAGTCGGAGTTCGCGCTGATTCGGCGCTTCCCCGGAGAGCCGTGCTTCGGTGTGCAGCTCGCGGGCACGAATCCCGACGAGATGGCCTGGGCAGCAGCGCTTGCGGAAGCGCGCGGCGCCGACTTCGTCGACGTGAACCTCGGATGCCCGATCGATTACTTCACGCGCAAGGGAATGGGCGCGGCACTCGCCCGTCAGCCTTCACGAGTCCGCCGCATCGTCGAGAGCATGGCCAAGGCGGCGACTCGTTCGCCGGTGACCGTCAAGATTCGCCTGGGCTGGAATGACAGCATGCGCAACCACGTCGACCTGGCACGCGCGGCCGTCGATGGTGGGGCGCAGGCAGTGTTCGTACACGGCCGCACGCGTGACGCGCGCTATCGGCGGGCCGCTGACTGGGACGCGATCGGCGAAGTGGCAGCCGCCGTACCCGTGCCGGTTGTCGGTAACGGTGATCTGTTGTTCCCGCACGAGATCGAAGCCGCGCGTTCGAGAGCCGGCTGCGCGGGCGTGATGGTGTCACGCGGGGCACTAATCAAGCCGTGGATATTTCGCGAGGTCATCGAAGGCTACCGGGAGCTCACGGCCACAGACCGTCTGGCCGTCTATCGACGATACGCCACGATAGCGCTCGAGCATTGGCGCGACGACGAGCGTGGCCGCGCAACGGTTCTGGAGTTCCTGAAATGGCACGTCAACTTCTGGTGCCGCTACACGCCACGTCATGCCGATGGCTCGTGGCCGACCATGCAGGAGCGCCAGTCGGACGACTGGGCGATCACCGCGTTGGATCGCGTGCTCGCCCGCGGTGATATCGCCGCTCACGACTGGCTGGCGCACCGCCTGCTGGACAACCTGCCCATCGACCCGGCCGAGGCGCCACCGATCTCGATCGCCGACGATGTCACGACGCCGGCGCTGGGCTGAGCGGCACTTCCACCCGAAAGACGCCTTGATCGAGCCGCCAGGAGACGTCCAGGCCGGTCGACAAGCGATGCCGCTCCGCGAGGTTGGTAAGCCCCACGCCACCGGACGATGGTTTCGTCGTCAACGGCCGCACCTCGTTTTGCACAATCAGACGGTTCTCCTGAAGCGTGAGACGGAGCGTCAGCGGACGCTCAGGGCTCACCGCATTGTGTTTGAACACGTTCGTCAGCAGCTCGCCGAGGCTGACCGGTGGAAGTGCCCAGGCGCTGGCACGCTCGGGAGTGATGACACTGACGATCCGCACGCCGTCGCCGTATCGGAGACTCGTGAGGAGTCGATGGCGCTCGAGCGCCTCGAGCTCCTCCCGCAGTGTCACCAGGCGACGCGGCCCTGCGCTCAAGACGTATCGATAGGCGTCACCAAGGGCTTCGATGTAGGAGACCGCACGCGGGTCTTTTCGCTCGACCAGATGGGCAAGGGCGTGAAGGCTGTTGAAAAGGAAATGCGGGTCGACTTCCCGCGTCAATGCATCCAGTTTTGCCTGCAGGCGCGCCTGGTCCAGTCTGGCGGCCTTCAGCCGCGCGCTCTCCCAGTCGCGCAGCAGGAACACCGTTTCGTAGGCATGCGTGATGATGGCGACGATGCTGACGATGGCGAGGATGGCGGTGAGAATCGCGAATGGCCGGAGGCCTGGATCGCCGGTGACGCGCTGCCACACGGCCAGCGTCAGCCATGACACCGGAATCGTGAAAAGTCCGATCGTCACCAGCAGGATGGTGATCCGCCGCCAGGGACGCTCCAGCCAGTCATCGCGATGAGGAAGGCGCAGGTAGAGGGCGCGATTGCCGCTCCAGATCAGAAAGGCGCATCCGGCAAAATACGTGTAACTCGCCACGAGACCCGTCGGGGAGTGGCGCGTCGCATCCACGAGGCCGCTCAGCGATGGAATGGCCACGCCAAACACGGGGCTGAGGAGCAGCCGGGCCTTGAGATCGTGAACCGGAGCCGGGGAGGCGTCGGGCACGCTCCAAAGTGTGGCGTGGAGGGACGAACAACTCAAGGGAGCGGCTCCGGCAGCCGATAGAATGATGCGCTAGTCGCGGCCGCGAGCCTATGAAGCTGAGCGTCGTCATTCCGGTCTACAACGAAGTCAGCACGCTCCTCAGTCTCATCGAGCGCGTCCAGCGCTCACCAGTCGACAAGGAGATCATTGTCGTTGACGACTGCTCGACGGACGGAACCGCCGACCTCCTGAAGGAGTCGTCGCTGGGCCCCAATGTCAAAAGGCTCTTCCATGCCGTCAACCAGGGCAAAGGCGCCGCCTTGCGCACCGGGTTCGCGCAAGCGTCAGGCGACATGGTGATCGTTCAGGACGCCGATCTGGAGTACGACCCGCAGGAATACCCGAAGCTGGTGAAGCCGATCATCGACGGCCTGGCTGACGTGGTCTACGGCTCGCGCTTCGCCGGAGGTGAGACGCATCGTGTGCTGTACTTCTGGCACTCGATCGGAAACCACCTCCTGACCCTGTTCTCGAACGCGTTCACCAATCTGAATCTCACTGACATGGAGACCTGCTACAAGGTCTTCAGGCGGGAAGTCCTGCAGCGGATCGTGATTGAGGAGAACCGCTTCGGCTTCGAGCCGGAGATAACCGCGAAGATGGCCAAGCTGCGAGTCCGTGTTTTCGAGGTCGGCATTTCTTATGCCGGCCGGACCTACGAGGAGGGCAAGAAGATCGGGTGGAAAGACGGCGTCCGCGCGCTCTGGTGCATCGTCAAATACAACCTTCTCCGGTGAGCGCGGCAATCGCCAATTCCCTCTAATCCACAATCAAATCCGCAATCCGCAATCCGCAATCCGCAATCCACAATCCACAATCCACAATCCGCAATCCACAATCCGCAATCCGCAATCCGCAATCTCCAATCACCCACTCCTCCTCCCCTTGATCTCCTCGAGCTCCTCGAGCGTCTTCGGCCAGTCCTCTCCGAGAAGACGAGACAGCGTGCGGTCGGCGAGCAGCTTGCCGCCAGTCTGGCAGGTCGCACAGTAGTTGCACTCGTTGTCGGCATACGCGATCCGCTGCACCGGTGAGCCACAACGAGGACACGGTTGACCAAATTTCCCGTGCACGGCCATATCAGGACGGAACGCGGTGACCTTTTCGGGAAAGCTTCCGGCGTTTTCCTGTATCAGCTTTTCGGTCCAGCTGGTCAGGACGGTGCGCACGGATCGGTACAACTCGGCGACCTCGGGCTCTTCGAGGTTCGTCGTCAGCTGCAATGGCGACAGCCGGGCAGCATGAAGGATTTCATCCGAGTAGGCATTGCCTATCCCGCTGAAGATCCGCGGATCCGTGAGCGCACGCTTCAACGTTCGCCGCTGCGACCGAAGCCGTTCGGCGAACGCGTCGTGGGGCGAATCGAGCACCTCGAGACCTCCGGGATCGTGGGCGGCCAACGCCTCGCGGCCCTGAACCAGATAGAGGGACGCGCGCTTGCGAGTCGCGGCCTCGGTGATGATCAGAGAGCCGTCGTCGAAGTCGAGCGACGCGAGCCCAAGACGCCCAGGAATTTTTGTTCCTTTGGGCTTCCAGCGAAGCCGGCCACTGATCATGAGGTGAAGAACCAGAAAGTACTCGTCGTCGAAGGTGAACACGATTCGCTTGCCGAGCCGTTGGAGTTCGCGCACGCGTCGACCTTCCACCGCCGACAGTGGAGGCGTCACCGATCGCAGCAGGAACGGGCTCGCGAGCCTTACGCTCTCCAGGCGGCGCCCGAGGAGCCGCGTGCCTAGCGCAGCCACGTACAACGAGATATCAGGCAGCTCCGGCATCGCAGAGTGGGGTTCGTTGATCGATGACAGTCGCCGGCGTCACTGCCCGAGGATGGCTCTAGACCGCCGCCACCGCAAGAACCAGTAGCACGAGCGCTGCGATCAACAGGACTCCGCCAAGCAGCGTGGCTCGACGCACCGCAATCGTTCTCTGCGGTGTGAAAGCCAGTGGCAATCCGAAGTCCTGCGAAGCATCGGCTGCGGGCAACGGAGGGCGTGCGTCGGGATAGCGATGGAACCATGCCTGCTGCCAGCCGGTACCCATGAGGACGGCCACAGGCCGACAGAGCGAGCGTGTCGGACGGGCCTCCAGCCCGTCGATGGACGAATTGAAAAACAGCTCTGAACGCTCGAGAAACCGCGCACGATCAGAAGAGTCCGTCGAGTAATACGCTGCGAGTTGCAACACCTCGCTCTTTCGCATCTCCTGGGCAGCCCACGTCTCAGTCGGATGCTCGAGCGCTTCTGGCTTGGTCAGATAGACGTACTCGTGCTGTGACATCCATCTCGCATAGTGCAACAGGCTGGCTCGCGCGTACGAGTGCATCGTGTCGACTTGACCGAGATGCTCCTTGTACCTGAGATACTTCCCCAGCGATTGGAGAAACATCGTGTAGAACCACCGATACTCGATGAACGCGAGATTGCGATCATCGATGTTCTCCGCAGGGTGGATGCAGCGGCGAATCAGCTGTTCCGCCTTCGCCAGGAATACGCCGTCGCCCGTCAACTGGTGGCCGTCCAGCAGGGCGCTGAGCGAATTCGCCGAGCCGCGACCCGGCCCGTGGTAATCCGGGGTTCCGGACTCGCTCGCCTTTCCCGTGCTCGAACGCGATAACCAGCGGAAGACGGTCTTCGACCCGTCATCGATATCGACGACGAACCTCGCGAGACCCACCGCAGCTTTGAACGACCACGGATCGCCGGTCAGGAAATAGTGAAGCATCAGGCCCGTCGCGTAGGTATGGCCCGCTGCTGGCCCTCCGCCGTGAACGCCCTGGTGACGTGGGTAGGTGCGGTGCGTGCACTTTCCGGCATCGATGTAGTGCGAGGTGTGCCAGAACAGGCCGTTGTTGTAGGCGGCTTTGTCCTGGTTCGTGTGGTAGATGTCGACGTCTCGCACGTGCGTGGCCATCTCGACGTGCATGTGCCACCACCGCGCGTCCCCTGACCGCAGGAACTGGATCGCGCTGGCGGCAACGGTGTCGTACTGGTTGTTCCAATGCGAAACGAGTGGCTGTGCTCCGCGATGATGCACGGCTTCATGGTCGCCATACACGTCGCCAAAGTGGCGCCAGCCGTACTCATCGATCTGTTCTCGCTTCTCCGAGAAGCTGTCGGCGCCTTCGATCGCTGATCGAACCAGGGTTAGATAGGCGATACGACCGTCTTGTGTTTCCGGGACGAGGTAGGGAATCGCTTCGGTGAACGCGTAATACTCGGGTGTGGACGACGTGTGGAGCGGACTTCGGATCCAATCGAGCGCTGGTGTGCTGACCGTGTCCGGGCCGAACGAGACGGCAAACGTGTGCGTCTTCTGCTCGCCACCCTGCAACTCGTAGAGGTCTCCGTGCTGATGGGGAAAGAGCCGCAGGGCGAGCTCAGTCGAGGAAAGCTCGATCGCCTTGGGGAAGTTTTGCCAGAAGCCGTGAATGCAGACACTGAGCTCGGTGCCATCGTCGCGGCCGGCGGTCACGACCGGTTGGGCGCGACGGCCGAGACGCGTTACTTCCTTGCTCACGACCCTGTAACCCTGGAACGCCAAGGGCACCCTACCGTCGCGGTTGACGTGGTTCGTGTTGTTCCAACGCTGGCCGCCGCTGGATGCCTGATAGACCTCGAAGGGGAGCTGGAATGCCTCGATGGCGACACATGGCTCAACCGACGAACGCGCGAACTGTCCGGGAGTGGTCGTCTCAAGCGCGAGGGTGAAGGACAGATCAGTGAACAGAATCGAACCTTGATCACCCAGCTCCCAAAAGCCGCCCGGATGCCGCGCCTTGTGAGGATTCCGCACCATCACGTCGAAACGAACGACCGCCGATCCCGCGAAAAAATGCAGGCGGACCTCGCCGGCCAGGCCGGTTGAGCCAAAGCTCCCCTCGAGCCGGACCGTTCCACGGACGGGACCCCGAGCCTCGACGACCAGAGTTGTCGACTCGAACGGGTGCACCCGACCGGAGGCGTCCATGACCCGAAACGACGATTTGTCACAGTCGACGGCTAAACCCTGGCGAGACGCGACCGATTGAAAGGGAAACGGACGACGATTTCGTAATGCGAACGCCGAAATACCGGTGTCGATTTCGACCTGCCCGTTGGCTTCCCGGATCGTCAGAACCGGACCCGCCCCTGGGGTGCGGGATGGCGACCCTGGCTGGAGTCGGTAGTGAGCTTGGCCCGAAAAACCAGTGCTGGCAAGAAAGTCAACCTGAACCCATCTCGCGGACCCGTCCGGCCACCGCTCGATGACCCGGGTCTGGGATTCGATTGATTCGCCGGATTCACTCAGCAGCCGGAGATCGTCGGCATTTCGACAGAGCCCTCGAGGCAGCGGAATTCCGCACGCAGCCGGCTCGTGGATTCGCGGTGTCAGTTTATCGGCGGTGCCCCTGGAGGTGATGGGAATGCCGTTGGGGAAAGCCTTTTCGAATCCGGTCAAGTGGCCCGATCACCTATCGGCGTGCAAAAACGTGCATGAGCTGCATCGCTGCGCGCACGTTCCTTTTACGGCGCCGCGAATAACCAGTCAGGAATGAATTGTGCAGCGAATTTCGCGTCATCAGGCAGGAACGCGTCGGGAGTAAACTGTGGTGAATCATAACGCAGGTTGTCGAGTGGTCTGGGTTTTCCTCGTCCTTTCTGTCCTGGGCAGCGTTCGTCTCGCCGCCGCTGAAGGTGACCACCTGTTTCACGGAGCGAGCGGGCTTCCGCACGGTGTCCCCGACTTCTGCGCGAATGCCTCAAACGTCGCGCAACGCAGCGGAAACTGGTCGGACGCACAGATCTGGTCTGCGGGCCACGCGCCGTCGGACGGAGAGCGGGTGGCCGTGGGCACCGGCGCGACCGTTATCTACGACGCCGACGGCACCGCCGCGCTCCCCTGCGTCGACGTCGTGGGCACCCTGCAATTTCGGACAGATGTCGCCACCACGCTCAGAGTCGGCACCCTGATGGTAAAACCAGGCGGCGTTCTCGAAATAGGGACGCCTGCCGCGCCGGTGGCACCAGAAGTGACGGCGCAGATTGTCTTCCTGAACGCACCACTCGATACCACCGCCGATCCCGAGCAATACGCGACGGGTCTCATCGGATTCGGCACGGTTCACGTTCATGGAGCGGCAAAGACCCCGACCTTCGTCCGGCTCGCACAGGAACCACTGCGCGGCCAGACCACGCTAGTGATGAGCGAGGCTCCGCAGGGCTGGCGCGTTGGCGATCGAGTGGTCATCCCGGATACGCGGCAACTGCGCTACAACGAGACCGGCCTGCAGGGTTCGACACTGGTCCCGCAGTGGGAAACGCTGGTGATCAGCGCCATCAACGACAAGAGCATCACGGTCACCACGCCTCTGCGGTTCGACCATCGAGGCGCGCGGAGCAGCATCACCGGTACGCTGGACTTCCTGCCGCACGTGATGAACATGAGCCGCAACGTGATCCTCAAGTCCGAGAATCCGGCGGGCGTTCGAGGTCACGGCCTTTTCAGCCAGCGCGCCGATGTCGACATCCGCTTCGCCGAGTTCACGCAGATGGGCCGGACCACTGTGAAGCCGCTGAGCAGCACTACGTTCGGGACGAACGGTGCGGTGACGAAGGTGGGCACCAACCAGATCGGCCGTTACCCGATCCACATGCACCACCTGATGGGGCCCCAGGGGATCAAGGGCAGGCCGTCGTTCACGCTGCTCGGGAACTCGATTGAAGACACGACGAAGTGGGCGATCACGTTGCACAACTCTCATTACGGCCTTGTCGAGAGCAATGTGATCTTCAAGTCGAACGGCGCTGGTTTGATGACGGAGGACGGATCCGAAAGCTACAACGTCATCAAGCACAACATGGTCGTCGGGAGCTTCGGGACCGGTGGCAGGCTCGGCGAGGGCCGCGAAGGCAGCGGATTCTGGTTCCGCGGAGTCAACAACTACGTCACCGACAACGTCGCGGCCAACATCATGAGCGATTCGTTCGACTCGGCCTATGGATACAAGTACGTGTTGTACTTCCTGGGCAACGTGCGGATCCCGAGGTTTCAAGGCGCCGACACGACAGTCAACTCGAACGTCATCGTCAAAAACGCGAATGCGATGCCGATTCTCGAGTTTGCCAGAAACGAAGTGTACGGGGCTACAGAATCGGGCCTGACCTACTGGTGGATAGGGGCGTGGGATATCAAACCCCTGGCTACGCAGTGGAGCGTGTTCAAAGACCTCCGCGTCTGGAACGTGCACAATCGCGGCATCTTCCATTATCCCTCGGGCAAGGTCAGGGTGGATGGCATGGTCATGCGAAGCACGAATCCGGGCAGCACGAGCGCCTGCTGCCAAGTCGGTATCGACTTCGGCGACTATTTCGGATCAAATTTCGTGCTCGCCAATTCCGACATTGAAGGGCGCATGGTGGGCCTCCTCGGATCGCCGAAAACCGGCGGTACTACGCTCACCGTCGAGAACTCGACGATCGCCGCGAGGCTTGGGCTGGGGCTGACGCTTCACTGGCACATCGGCGCAAGGGCCGACCAGTTCAACCCACGACGAACTATCGTGCGAAACGTGAAGTTCGTTGCTCTGCTCGGTCCGTCGCGGGCGATTGGCTATAACTACGCCGAGGGCGTCGGGCGCTCGCTTGTCACTCGAGACGAAATTTTGGTGTTCAATTACAACGGCGTGAGCGGGGACAATTTCCAGGTCTATTACCCGCAGCAAGCGGCGACCTTCGTCGTACCGAAAACGCGACTGAATACCGACGGATCACCCAGCATGCTCGCCTCGCCGGAAGCCGGGCTGACCAATCAACAGAACTGGGCCAAGTACCACATTGCCATTGCTGGTGCGATCGCGCCCTGCGGCGCGACCCGGACCGGCATCACGGGGTTCGCTTGCCCCGTCACCACGCCTCTTCCGTCGGCACCGCCATCATCCCCAACGAACGTTCGCGTCGTCAGCAACTGACGCGCGACGCGACCTCATGCTGAGGCAGCTTGAGCAGGTGCGCGATCGCTCGTTTGCGCTGCTCAGTGCCAACTACGTCGTCGGACAGATGCTCAACCGGATGGGCCGGGGGCATCGTTCTGGCGCGACGCACTCGCGTTTCAGCCTCGACAAGGGCGTCGAGTACGTCGTGCGCGTGGTTCACGACTATCTCAGCATGGCCGGCTGGGATGTCGCCGACTTGCGTGGCAAGCGTGTCCTCGAAGTCGGGCCGGGCGATAACCTCGGCGTTGCCTTGCTCCTGGCATCGGCGGGCGCGTCCACCGTTGTGTGCCTGGATCGCTTCGTCAGCGTGCGCGACGAGGAACGGAATCGCGCGGTCTATCGGCGGCTGGCGGACACGGCGCCACCCGAGTTTGGCTCCGTCGGCGCGCTCCTCGACGGCCAGGATTCGATCCGCTCACCCAATATTCACCTCAGGACCGGGGTCGCCATCGAGAGAGCGACGGACATGTTCCCCCCCGGCAGTTTCGACGTGATACTGTCGCGTGCCGTCCTGGAGCATGTGTACGATCTTTCAGCGGCCTGGCGCAGCATGGACACGCTGCTCTCCGCAGACGGCATCATGCTCCATAAGGTGGACTTCAGGAATCACGGAATCTACGGCAGCCTGCACCCTCTTCGGTTCCTGGGCGTGTCAGAACCACTCTGGACGCTGGTCTCGACTCCAGACCCCACCCTGAACCGGCAACGGCTCTCGGCCTATGAACAACTCGCGGCCGACCATGGACACAGTCTTCATTGCGCGGTCACGCACCTTTCGTCGCGCGACGTCGAGTTCGTGCCACCGCGTGCCGGTTTGCGGCAAGGAGAAGACTATACGCTCGACGACCTGCAATTCGTCGAAGAGAGCCGCGCACTCCTTGTCGAGCCGTTCCGGTCCATGTCCGCCCGCGATCTTCTGATCAACGGAGTGTTCCTTCGCGTCAGGAAGCTGCCTGCATGAGCCCAGAACCGTGACCGATCATCGCGAACACGTCACATCGAGACCCGAGCTGAGCGTTGTCGTCCCCTTCTACAACGAAGAGGAGAACGTGCCGGAGGTCCATCGACGACTGAAGGCGGTGTTGGCCACGGTTGTCAGAAGCCACGAGCTCGTTTTCGTGAACGACGGGAGTCGCGACGCCACGCCGCGTCTGTTGAACGAGCTTCAACAACAGGATGCCGACGTCGTCGTCCTTCATTTGAGCCGCAACTTCGGCCACCAGGCCGCGATCTGTGCCGGGATCGACCACGCCCGAGGCGACGCGCTGGTCGTGATGGATGGTGATCTGCAGGATGCGCCGGAAGCGATTGCCGACTTCGTTGCTGCCTGGCGCGAAGGGGCGGAGGTCGTTTACGCGGTGCGAACGAAGCGAAAGGAGTCGGCGTTCAAACGTGCCGGCTACTTTGTCTTCTACCGGCTGCTGCATTTCGTCAGCGATCTGGACATTCCGCTCGACAGCGGCGACTTCTGTCTGATGACGCGAAAGGTCGCCGATGCCCTGCGATCGTTGCCCGAACGGAATCGCTTCGTCCGTGGGTTACGCACGTTTGTCGGATTTCGACAGGTCGGCCTGCCGTACGAGCGTCACGAGCGGGCCGCGGGCCGGCCGAAGTACACGCTGGCCGCGCTCGTCGCCCTCGCCATCGACGGGCTCGTCAGCTTCAGCAGCCATCCGCTTCGCCTGGCCAGCTACGCGGGGTTTGGAACCGCGGCGCTCGCCGGCGCGCTGATCGCGTGGGCGGTCTTCGACTTCCTCGTCACCCGGACGGCGCCGGCGGGCTGGGCAAGCACGGTCATCGTGCTTCTGGTGATGTCGTCGGTCCAGTTGATCAGTCTGGGCATCATCGGCGAATACCTGCGGCGCGTCTTCATCGAGGCGAAGGAACGCCCGCCCTACATCGTCGATCAAGTCAGGGCCACGTGGGAGGAGGCGCGGGTCCCCGACACAACTGCCCCCGCGAACGCGGGCGCCCGAGTGGACCCATGATCGAAGAGTGGTCCTCGGGCGTGGCCGACGACAACATGAGCGAAGACGTGCTCGTCGAGCTACGGAGCCTCGTTCGAAGCCACCCATGGTGGCAGTCGAGAGCGATTCTCACGGGCGAGTTGCTGCGGCGACACGGGGTGAACCCGCCGGCCTCGATCCTCGACGCCGGCTGCGGGTGGGGCGTGACGCTCGAGTACCTGGAATCGCTCGGATATCGTGTCACCGGTCTCGACATCTCCCGGCGTGCTCTGGAGGAGCTGGACACGCGGGAGCGTCGCCTCGTTCTGGCGGACCTTACGCAGGATGTTCCCGCGCAGACCGATCGCTTTGACGCCGTGTTAGCGCTCGACGTCATCGAGCACATCGACGACGACGCGAGTGCGGTGAGGCGGTTGGGCGAGTTGACTGCCACAAGCGGCGTGCTGATTGTGAGTGTCCCGGCCTTGCCGGAATTGTTCTCCGAGTTCGACAGCATCCAGGGGCATCGACGCCGCTACGAGCCAGCAATGCTCGAGGATGCCTTCAAATTGAGTGACCTGAGGCCACGGCAGTTGCTTTGGTGGGGCGAGAGCATGGTCCGTCTGTTGCGGCGCCAGCGCCAGCGGCCGCGCGGTCGCAATGGTGAGCCGCCAGCCGTCGTCTACCGCCGATACCTGCGCCTGCCACCTTGGCCCGCTTCCATTGCGCTTCGGCTGCTGCTCCAATATGAGGTACGGCGCACCCTGCGGGGACGCGCGTCGGTCGGCTCATCTCTGGTCGCGGTCGCGAGCCGCTGAGTCAAAGACACCCTGTGCCACTGCCTTCACTGCTGGAGCCCGAGCGTCGCCCGTCGCGCCAATGGCTCATCGCAATCGCGACTGCGCTGATGAGTGCTGCGTACGGCGGGTATCAGTCGTGGTCTATCCAGCTGACGCGCACACTGCCGCTCGACCTCGATGGGTGGGGCGAGCTCGCCCGCCACATTGCCGCGTCGGGTCAGGTCTGGAGCGTTCTGTTCGGTCCGCCGTCACTCTGGAAGGGACCGGTTGTGCCGTTCATTTTTGGAACGGTCTACGCGATTTGGCCCCGCCCGGAATCCATCCTTGTCTTCAACGTGCTGTGTTTTACGCTCGCGACACTATTGCTGGCGCTCACCTGGCTGCGTCTCGGCGCGCCCCCTATCGCCGTCGTGATCGCGCTGTTGGCGTGGATCGTCTACCCTCCGCATTCGTACGTGTACGGCTACTACCTCGCCGAGCCGGTCCTCGTGCTGGCGAGCACGGTTACCTTCGTGCTGTTCGTGTCGGCACTGCGGACCAGACGGCTTCCTTACTTTCTCGCGGCCGGAGTCTCCGCCGGGCTATTGGTCTTGATGCGCGCGCCCTTCATCCTGGTGGTGGCGGGCATGGTGATCATGACCTTCACCACTCTCCGCCGGACGCGTCCCGCCGCAGCCGCGTGCCTCGTGCTGGGCATTCTCATCAGCTATGCCCCGTGGCCCGTGCGGAACTACATGCATCTCGGCTGGCCGCTCCCGTTCACGATGGAGGGAGGCAAGATCCTGTTCCAGGGCGTCTACATCGCGGCTGACGATGCGCAGAGCTTTGTCGAGCTTCGAAAGCGTCCAGAGTTCGCGCGTCTCGAGAAGGCCGCATCCAGGATGCCGCCGCGCCAGGAATACGTCTTCTGGCAGCGGTTGGCGTTCGACGAGATTCGACGCGATCCACCGGGGCAGCTTGTCCTGATCGTGCGGAAGATCATCCGTTTTTGGGTTGATTTGCCCAATTTCACCTGGGTCCCGCGCTGGAAAACGGCCGTTGCCGCCGCCATCAGCCTGCCCCTGGCCTTCTTCGGGGCCTGGGCGACGCGGCAGCAGTTGCTGACGCAGGTGGCTGTACTCTGGGTGGGGGGACTCTGGGTGTTCCACGGGATCGTGCGCTGTCAGCAGCGCTACAACTTCCCGGTCCTCCCGCTGCTCTTTCTCCTATCGATGGTCGGCGCGCTCACGTTGTACCAGCGTTGGCAATCGAGACGGGCGCTGGCGGTAGTCGAGCCGCATTCGACGCCTGTGTAGCGGCCCATGAAACAGACGTTGTTCATGATCGTCGTAACGGCCATCGGATCTTTTGGCGTCCTGGTCCATCCGTTCTACGGCGTCGCGGTATACACGCTCTTCGCCGTCCTCCGCCCGCAGTTCATGTGGGATTGGGCATTGCCGGCGGGCGTCGGGTGGTCGCGTTATGTCGCCATCGCGACCATCATCGGCGCTGTGGGCATGTTGTTCACGGTGTTGCCGCTGGCGCAGGAAAAGGAGGAGGAGAAACACGCCGGCCTGTCGCTCCCGCACTACTTGCTTCTGGCCTATTGGCTCTGGATCGTCGTCGCCTACGTGTCTGCCTACGACCGGGACGTCGCGGATTTCTATTTCTGGGAGTACTTCAAGATCTTTCTCATGTTGATGGTCTCGACGATCATCGTGAGGACGACTTCGCAGCTGTGGACGCTGTATCTGATCACCACCTGTTCCCTGGCCTACATCGCCTACGAGGTCAATATCAAGTATCTGACCGAGGGCCGAATGGACATCTGGTTGAATGGCTACGGTGGCGTCGACAACAACGGCGCCGGGCTGATGCTGGCGGTGGGCGTTCCACTATCGCTGTTCGCATGGCAGGGCACGACCCGCTGGTGGCGTTGGGCCTACCTAGCGTGCGTTCCCCCGATCCTCCACGCCGTGATGATGACCTTTTCGCGTGGCGCCATGGTGTCGGTGCTGGCCGCGTCACCACTGATGGCACTGCGCGGATCGCGGTTGAAACAGTTCGCGCTGGCCTTCCTCGTCCTGGCGAGTCTGATCCCGTCCATGGCAGGCCCCGAAATTCGGGCCCGGTTCTTTACGGTGAGCAGTTACGAGCAGGACGCGAGTGCCAATTCCCGGTTGAACAGCTGGCGTGCGGCCATACAAATCGCCAACGATCATCCGATCTTCGGCGTCGGCCTGCGCAATTCGCCGCTTTTTTCGCATCAGTACGGCGCCGACTACTACGGCCGCGTCATTCACAGCCAGTACTTTCAAGTTCTGGCTGATACCGGCTACCCCGGTTTGATCATCTATGCATCGCTGCTGCTGTGCACGTGGTGGTGCCTGCGTCGAGTGCGACGGCTCGTGCGCCGACGGCCTGATGAGGAATCGCAGCGAGTGCTCGCGATGGCGAATGGCCTCGAGTGCGGCATGATCGTCTTCTGTGTGGCCGCGACGTTCCTCTCGGTGGAGCTCTTCGAATTACCGTATCTGCTGCTGTTCTTCAGCGCCCAGTTGCATGCGGTCGTGACGAGCCGCGAGGCGCAGCGGGTGACGAACGACGCGAGCCGTCAGGTCGTCGTTCCTCCACGCAGTCCCGCTCAATTCGCTCCGCAATCGGCGAACCTTCGACCCGTACGTCGCTGAAGGCGAGTATCTGACTGTGGCGCGCGCCAGCACTAGCGCGCTGGCGCCGACCAGGACTGGCAACGCCGAAGCGTGCCCTGAGTGCGGGCAAACGCGAAATCGACCTGCCCCAAGGCCCCGTCGTAGGGGCGCCGACCTGACCCAGGAATGTCGTACAGCTCGTATCCTCGTTCGGCCATGAACGCAATCACTTCCCGGACGATCGGCGTGCCCGCGATGAAAGGGAAGAGCGACACCTCCAGGATGAACAGTTCCGTCTTCGCAAACAGCGAGTCTGCGCCGCGAAGCGCCTCCAGCTCGAACCCCTGGACGTCGAGCTTGACCAGGTCGGGAACACCCCATCCTTGCGCCTGAAGGATGACGTCGATGGGCCTCACCGGCACTTCGCGCTGCTTCCCTGAATCAATCAGCGTCTTTTTCGGCTCGGGCCAGAACGACGAGCCCTTGAGATCGTCCCAGATCGTGAGTACCAGGGTTCCCTCTCGAGCGCCGGCACCGGCCTCCACCAATGCCACACCGGGAAGATCTCGGCAGACGGCTTCCAGCGATCGGCGCATCTCGAGCTGAGGCTCGATCATCAGGCTTCGCGCGTCCGGAAAAATCGCTTTGGCCATGCGCGTCCACAAGCCGGCGTTCGCGCCAACATCCAGCATGAAGCTCGGCCGGAAGCCACGGGCGCGAATGTCTTCGAGGAACATTCGATGCTGCGCGATCGGGCGCTCCGGCGAGGCCGCCGGCGGCGCCGGGACGACGCGGTGAACCTCGTATCCGAGACTCCTCAGCACGCCTTTGACCAATGACTTCATGATGGCGACTCGAACGACTCCAACTGAAGATGTCGCGACCGATTCCGGACTGGGGACAGGCGGGGTGGGCCGGCTGCGGTAACTGAAGGGAAGTCTGGCACAGGCGACAGGCCCCGGCAAGCCGGCGCGCTGACCCCTAAACACAAACGCCCGACGTGCTCTCGTGGAGCGCGTCGGGCGTTGCGAATAATACTCCCGGCAGTGACCTACTCTCCCACACCCCTGCGGATGCAGTACCATCGGCGGTGGCAGGCTTAACTTCCGTGTTCGGAATGGGAACGGGTGTGACCCTGCCCCTGTGACCACCGGGAAACCGATTGTGGCGGCGGCCCTTTAGGGCCGCAGTGACGCGGGGCTGAAGCCCCGCCACCACACTGAACATTCTGCAGCGATAGTTATCCGACCACACACCCGCAGCATATATTGGGAATTATGGTCAAGCCTCACGGCTGATTAGTACCAGTTAGCTCAAGCTATCACTAGCCTTACACACCTGGCCTATCACCTGGTCGTCTCCCAGGAGCCTTCAGAGGCCTTGCGGCCTAGGGAGATCTCATCTCGTGGAGGGTTTCACGCTTAGATGCTTTCAGCGTTTCTCCCGTCCGCACTTAGCTACCGAGCGCTGCCGCTGGCGCGACAACTCGTACACTAGAGGTGCGTTCAACCCGGTCCTCTCGTACTAAGGTCAACCCCACTCAAATCTCCTGCGCCCATCACAGATAGAGACCGAACTGTCTCGCGACGTTCTAAACCCAGCTCACGTACCGCTTTAACCGGCGAACAGCCGGACCCTTGGGAGCTGCTACACCCCCAGGATGCGATGAGCCGACATCGAGGTGCCAAACCTGAGCGTCGATGTGGACTCTTGGCTCAGATCAGCCTGTTATCCCCGGCGTACCTTTTATCCGTTGAGCGATGGCCCTTCCATGCGGAACCACCGGATCACTAAGACCTGGTTTCCCACCTGCTCGACTTGTAAGTCTCGCAGTCAAGCTCGCTTATGCCTTTGCACTCTAAGGCTGATTTCCAAACAGCCTGAGCGAACCTTCGTGCGCCTCCGTTACAATTTAGGAGGCGACCGCCCCAGTCAAACTACCCGCCTAGCAGTGTCCCGGACCTGGATGACAGGTCGCGGTTAGAACGCCGAAGCGCTAAGGGTGGTATCTCACCGTTGACTCCCCCAAGCCCGAGAGCCTGGGTTCAAAGTCTCCCACCTATCCTGCGCATAACGCGTCAGCATTCACTACTAGGGTGTAGTAAAGGTGCACGGGGTCTTTTCGTCTTGTGACGGGCAACCGGCGTCTTCACCGGTACCACAAATTCGCAGTGTCCCTCGTTGAGACAGCGCCCAAATCGTTACGCCATTCGTGCAGGTCGGAACTTACCCGACAAGGAATTTCGCTACCTTAGGACCGTTATAGTTACGGCCGCCGTTTACCGGGGCTTCAGCTCGAAGCGTCGCCTTGCGGCTAACCTCTCCCTTTAACCTTCCGGCACCGGGCAGGCGTCAGACCCTATACGTCGTGTTCGACTTCGCAGAGCCCTGTGTTTTTAGTAAACAGTCGCTTGGGCCTCTTTATTGCAACTCCGTCCCGCTTCGTGGCGCGAAGCCACTGACGGTAATGGAGCACCCCTTCTCCCGAAGTTACGGGGTCATTTTGCCGAGTTCCTAAACGAGGGTTCTCACTTGCGCCTGAGGATTTTCTCCTCGCCTACCTGTGTCGGTTTGCGGTACGGGTACCTGGAATACTCCTTAGAGGCTTTTCTCGGCAGCGTGGTGTCACCGGCTTTACGGCCTTGCGGCCTCGCCATGGTGCCTCAGGGCAAGCGACCCACCGGATTTGCCTGGCGGATCCCCCTACACACCTGAACCTACACGTCCAATCGTAGGCCCGGCTAACCTCCTGCGTCCCCCCATCGTGATAACGTCTTCCAGGTAGTTCCGGAATATTAACCGGATGTCCATCGGCTACGCCTTTCGGCCTCACCTTAGGTCCCGACTAACCCTGCGCGGACGAACCTTCCGCAGGAATCCTTAGGCTTACGGCGGAGAGGATTCTCACCTCTCTTCTCGCTACTTATGCCGGCAGGGTCACTTCTCACCACTCCACCAGTTCTTTCGATCTGGCTTCACGGCTGTGAGAACGCTCCTCTACCACTGTTGGCACCCGCAGGCGCCATTCCAATCTACGGCTTCGGTACTGTGCTTGAGCCCCGTTGGATTGTCGGCCCGGAGCCGCTTGACCAGTGAGCTATTACGCTTTCTTTAAAGGATGGCTGCTTCTAAGCCAACCTCCTGGTTGTCTGGGCGTCTCCAGATCCTTTCCCACTTAGCACAGATTTAGGGACCTTAGCCGGTAGTCTGGGCTGTTTCCCTTTCGACGATGAAGCTTAGCCCCCACCGTCTCACTCCCGGGATACGTGTCGTTGGCATTCGCAGTTTGGTTGGATTCAGTAAGCCGGTAAGCCCCCTAGTCCATCCAGTTCTCTACCGCCAACGCCGACCTCCCGAGGCTGCTCCTAAAAGCATTTCGAGGAGAACGGGCAATCACGAAGTTTGATTAGCCTTTCACCCCTACCCTCAGCTCATCCAAGCTGTTTTCAACCAACACTGGTTCGGGCCTCCATAGAGTGTTACCTCTACTTCACCCTGGCCAAGGGTAGATCACCTCGCTTCGCGTCTATTCCCAGCGACTATACGCCCCATTCGGACTCGCTTTCGCTGCGGCTCGCTTACGCTTAACCTCGCCACTGAGAATAACTAGCCGGCTCATTATGCAAAAGGCACGCGGTCAGGCATTCCCAGGCCGAAGCCCGGGCATAGCCCTCCCACTGCTTGTAAGCACACGGTTTCAGGTACTATTTCACTCCCCTCACAGGGGTTCTTTTCACCTTTCCCTCACGGTACTGGTTCACTATCGGTCGCCAGGGAGTACTTAGCCTTACGAGATGGTCCTCGTGGATTCTCGCGGGATTTCACGTGTCCCGCGATACTCAGGAACCTGTCCAGCGAGCCCGCACATTTTTCACCTACGGGGCTGTCACCCTCTATGGCCGCTCGTTCCAGAGCGTTCGATTAAATGGCAGGTTGGTAACTCGCCGGCCTTACGGCCGAACAGGCCCTACAACCCCAACTAGCAAGCTAATTGGTTTGGGCTGGTCCGCGTTCGCTCGCCGCTACTAGCGGAGTCACTGACTTGTTTTCTTTTCCTGCAGGTACTGAGATGGTTCACTTCCCTGCGTTGGCGTCCGTGACCTATGGATTCAGTCACGGAAATCCCGGGATGAGCCGGGATGGGTTGCCCCATTCGGAAATCTGCGGGTCAAAGCTTGTTTGCAGCTCACCGCAGCTTATCGCAGCTTACCACGTCCTTCATCGCCTCCTGGCGCCAAGGCATTCACCGTGTGCCCTTAGTAGCTTGACCATAAGAACCCAGAACTGTTTCGCGTTGAAGGCTTCAGACTACAGACCACAGGCTTCAGCTCTTGCGAGTCTGAAGTCTGCAGCCTGGAGC
>CAWDCH010000012.1:0-1345000 GCA_963800785.1 Vicinamibacteria bacterium | reverse complement strand
GCGTCGAGACGTCGGCTCGGCATCCAAGCGACCGCTCACCCCGCTTGGTCGGGGGTCCTAAACCGGCGTTTGACCGTGTTCAGGGGAACCTTCCTACACTACTACAGCCATTTTCTGGCTGTCAACATCTTTTCTGGCGCAACGCGCTCTTTGCAAGAAACAAAAAGCGGCCGCCAGCGCAGCTGTTGGAAGACCTTCCGTCGTGTGTCCGACTTGGGAGCCCGGGAAGCCGGGAACTTGGGGACATCTGCCGCTTCCCGAACGGGACGCGGCGCTTGACGAACGCCGAAGGCGAATCTTGATACTACGCGCCGGAGGTGGGCTTGTCAACCCTGGATCACCGCTGCTCGAAGGCTATTTCCCACCCTCTCCGGCGGCGCCAAACCCCGGCGCGCGTCCCACAGCGACTGCCTCACATACGGCAGGCCAATAGCCGCGGACGCCATCTACGGTACGACCTCTCCTCCAACTTTGTCAACCCGTACGGTGAGGCAGGGGCGAGGGCGAGGGGGCGGAACATTCACGCTAGTGAGTGCGGCGGCACAAAAAGATCGGTCCTTCGGTCGGCTGGATCGCAAACCGAGCCCGGTCCGCGCCAGCCACTGCGTCGGCCGTGTAACGCACCACCGCGAACCCCGCGTCTTTCAGCCGGTCCTCGAAATCGGGTCCGTACTTGCGCACGTGATCGATCTGGCCGAACAGTCGCTCGCGTTCCTTCGGATCCGTTATGGACGGATCCTCAATCGTGGGCGCGCTGAACAGCGGCACCATGAACACGGCCCACCCCCCCGCCTTCAAAATCCGATAGCACTCGCGCATCGCCTGCCGATCGTCGGGAACATGCTCCAGGACATGGCTGCAGTAGACGACGTCGAACGTCTGATCGGCGAACTGAATGTTCGTGATGTCGACCTTCACCATCGCAGGCAGCAGCAGATCGGCCGTGATGTACTCGAGATGATCGAGTCGCGACAAGTGTGAAGCGATCATCGCCTCGGCGGCAAAGTGAAGCATCTTTTTCCGCGGCGGCTGGAGAAGGTCGGTGCATCGCTGAAAGAAACACCACACGAGGCGATGGCGCTCGAGCGACTGACACGTCGGACAACGCGCGTTGGGTCGGCGGATGAGACCGAACGTTAGAAACTCTCGATCCCACGTGTGACAAACCGGACAGTAGAAGCGGCGGTAGTACGGAATCACGCCCTTCAACTGCCGCTTGAGCGGTTCCGGCAGAACTTGCCCGACTATGCTCATGTCGTCGCACCCCATCCCTGACGCGTATACAGCGGCGACGCATGCTGCGCTCGGCGTCAGGCGACTCTAGCCTCGCATTTGCGGAACCAGCCGCACAGCGTGTCGGCCCGCTTGCAGCAGCAGCGGCAAGTCTGCCGCAGCGACGCGATGCGTCACCGTCGTCACGCGCGCCCCGTTCACACGGATGCCGCCCTGCTGAATCTTGCGGCCCGCGTCGCTCGTCGACGCCGCAAGGCCGACCTCGACCAGCACTCGCGTCAAGGCGCGATCGGCGTCATCGCCAAACGCCACCGTGTGCTCGGGCACATCAGAAGGTGTCTCGCGTCGCGCGTGCACGCGTTCGAACTCGTCGACGGCCTTCTCGGCGTCCGGCGCGGAGTGGAACTGCGACACAATCCGCCGCGCCAGATCGACCTTGGCCTGTTTCGGATGGAGCGAACCCGCCTCGACGCGGGTCTTCAGCGCATCGATCTCCGAAACCGTCAGATCGGTCAACAGCTCGTAGTAGCGCCACATCAGGGTATCGCTGATGGACATGAGCTTGCCGAACATCTCACCGGGTGGTTCCGCCACGCCGACGTAGTTGCCAAGACTTTTTGACATCTTCTCAACGCCGTCCAGGCCCTCGAGCAGCGGGGTGGTCATGACGATCTGCGGCGCCAGGTTGTAGGACGGCATCAAATCGCGTCCGACATTCAGATTGAACAGTTGATCCGTGCCGCCGAGCTCGGCATCCGCGCGCAGGGCGACGGAGTCGTAGGCCTGTACGAGTGGGTACAAGAACTCGTGAACGGCGATCGGCTGTCCCGACTCGTACCGCTGACGGAAGTCGCGGCGCTCGAGCATCTGCGCCACGTTGTATTGGGCGGCCAGTTTGATCAGGCCGTCGCTACCCAGCTGCACCAGCCATCTGCTGTTGAACTCCAGCCGCGTCCGTTCGCGATCCAGCAGCTTGAACACCTGCGCTTTGTACGTCTCCGCGTTGCGCTCGATCTCCGCGACGGTCAGCGGCGGCCTTGTCTTCGATCGGCCGGTTGGATCGCCGATGCGAGCCGTGAAATCGCCGACGACGAAGACCACGGTGTGACCGAGATCCTGGAAGTCCTTCATCTTTCGAATGAGGACGGTGTGACCCAGGTGCAGATCGGGTGCGGTCGGGTCGAAACCGACTTTGACAACGAGCGGGCGGCCGGATTCCAGCCGCGCCCGGAGCTCGTCGCGGCGTACGATATCGACGCACCCCTGCGTCAGTCGGCGGATCTGGTCGTCAACCGTCATTCCTGCTCTGGCACTCCCCGCTACATCATCCTCTATACTGGTCGGAATCGCCGTGGTCGATACTCTGGCATTGCTACCTTCCTGACGGCGTCCTTTCTCGAGCGGTCGTGCCCGACATTTCCCGCCGTTCCGCGCTGAAGGCGCTGACTGCCGTGGCCGCTGGCACGATCGGCGGGGCAATCGTCCACGGCTACGCCTTCGAGCGCCACGCCCTCGGTCTCACTGAAGCCGAACTGCATGTTCCCCGACTGCCTGGCACCTTCGACGGGCTGCGAGTCGGCTTCATCACGGATCTTCATCACAGCGCGATTGTGAGCCTCGAGGACGTTCGTCGCGCGGCGCGGCTCATTGCCGCGGCACGGCCCGATCTCGTCGTCCTGGGCGGCGATTACGTGTCCTACGGTGACCGGCGCTACGCGGGTCCCTGCGCCGAGGCGCTCGGCGCACTCACCGCACCGCTGGGAGTGTTCGCGGTGTTGGGCAACCATGACGAGGAGCGAGCCGTGCCAGCGGCGCTCAAGGCGCAGAAGATCGCACTGCTGCGCGACGAGTGGACGACGATCTCACACGGCGGCGCCACGTTCACGTTGGCCGGCGTGCGCTTCTGGACGCGGAGCGCGACCGAGATCGGTCGGATCCTTGCCGGCGCGAACCAGCCGGTGCTGCTCGCGGCGCATGACCCTCGCCGGCTTTACGAAGCGTCAGCGCTCGACATCGGCGGCGTGCTCGCCGGTCACTCGCACGGTGGACAGGTCGTGCTCCCCGTGATCGGCGCGCTCGCGGCAAGAAAGTTCCCGATCGCTGCCGGCCTGATCAGCCTGGGGCGCACCGAGATGTTCGTGAGCCGGGGCGTCGGAACCGTCATTCTGCCGCTGCGCATCAATTGCCCGCCCGAAGTGGCAGTGGTGACGCTGCGAACGCGAGGCGAGCCTGGATGAATCGCCCGCGGTACGCCCCTTCGCGCGACGCCTCGTCCGATTTCGTGATCACGCGACCGAGACTGGCAGTCGCCACTGCCGTCTTTGCAATGCTCGTCGCGTGCGCCAGCCTCGTCCCATTGGACGAGCATCCGTTGCGGGCGCGGGATGCGTGGGTGCTGCTCGTCTCCAGTTGGCCGCCGGCGATTTCATCTAAGACGGACTTCGTGGCCAATCTGATTCTCCAGTTTCCCTTTGGGTTCTTTTTCGCTGGAGCCGTCAGCTACGGTCGTCCGCGGCACCAGCCGCCAGCGTTCCTGCTCGCATCTGTCACCGCGGCAGCGCTGGCCTTCGCCATCGAGCTCGCCCAGGGGATGTTTGCGGCTCGCACGCCATCGATGACCGATGTCGTCGCAGAGACACTCGGGGCCTGCCTGGGGGCGGCGCTGTGGGTGAGGTCGGGCGCGAGGCTCGCGGATCTGGCCGGCCGAGGCTGGCGCGAGGTTGGCAGCCTGACCTTGGCGCCGTTGGGTTTTTACGTGGCGGTGTGGGCGCTCTGGCACTGGATCCCGTTCGATTTCACGCTGCGGCTGCCCGAAGTGGCTCACAAATACCGTGCGGGGCTGAAAACGCTGTTGCCGTCGAGCGCCGGCAGCGACGTCGTGACCATGATCATCCGCGGCACCGCTCGTCATTGGCTGCTCGCCGTGCCCGTTGGCGTCGTCGCATGGATGCTGACCCGGTACGGGCGCCGCGACCATCTCGATCGAGCCGTACTCACCGGGATTGGTCTGGTGCTCGCCGTCCACATCGTGAGCCTTGGGACGGTGTCGGGATCGATCGAGATCGCGGAAATTGCGGCGGCCGGGCTTGGGGCGGCAGTCGGCGCAATGTGGGCGGAGCAGCCATTCCGCGCGCGACCCGTGCTCGGGATCGCGGCGATAGCAGCCGTCCTGGTCGATCAATGGGCGCCGTTCCGGTTCTCGGTCCATCCCCAAGCGGTTGGGCTGACGCCGTTCCTGGCATACATCATGGCTGCACCAGTGGACGCAACACGTGAGGCGCTATTCAAACTGCAGCTCGGCTTCGCCGTCGCGTTCGCCGCAAGCCTCGGCAGCGCCACCGGGGGGATCTCGCGACTGGTCTGGTGGGGAGCGCTCTGCGTCGCGATAGAGGGCGGACAAGTCTTTCTTCCCGGCCGCTATGCCGATGTGACCGACGTCGCGCTCCTGTTCAGCGGCGTACTGGCGGGCCTCGCGACGCATCACCTGTTTCGACGCGAGCGAGGGGCCCTCAGGATTGATGACCGGGAGACCGCACCGGAAATCAGCGTTCAGTAGCGCAGGAACCGCCTCAGCGTTCCCGTGCTCTTGCTGTCGAGCGAGACGAACTCGCCAGCGACGTGATACCGGTGCCCACGGCTCGTTAGCGTGCCGGTGTCGACACGTTTGACGTCGAGCCAGGCGGTAAAGGGCTCGCGGTCGAGGACTAACTGCAGTAGCGCGCGCTGGCCGGGCCTCAGTGGCGCGGTTGTTGAGATGAGCGCGCCGCCACTGCTGAGGTCTAGCAGGTCGGCGTCCACCGCTATCGGCACTTCTAGCCGGACCTCTTCTCCAACCAATGCACGGCGCGGATATTTGCGCCGGTCTACCGGTGGACCGCTCATGACAAGTGCGCGGGAGCAGACGGAGTGTCAGTAGTAGTAACCAGCTTCTCGAGCAGCGCGGTCGCCCGTGGCTCCGCGTCGGTGAACTCGAGACCGATGAGGTAGCCATCTCGGCCGGGAGTGCGCCGAACGTGGCAAATCCGGGCTTGGAGCGTGCTGAAGTCGTCGTGAGTGCCGAGACGAACGGTAAGCTGACTATCGACGTTGAGCGGCCAGGGCGAAATCACCAATGCCCCCCCACGACTGAGGTTTTCAACCTCGACCGAGGCATCGGTCGTAACGGAACCTGGGAGCCGCCCGACGATCTCGAATCGCACGCGTTGACGACGATCGGCCACGTTTTAGCCCGTGAATCCCTGTAAAGGTAGGACGTTCGAAAGTGCAAGTTCGTGTCCATTCTACGGTGACATGGATACCGTGCGAACAACCTGGGTTGTTACATGCAGTTTTCCATGATTTTTGTTGTGCAACGCGGTCGTGGTTCAGCTTGACCCGGACACCGGGAATGGCCGCAGGACCGCCGACAAAATTCTCCATATTGGCTTCCTTTAGGGACTTCGTTCGGTCCTGTTGATCTTCGCACAAGTCAACCGATTCGAGGCATTCCGAAGCCGTGCGGCTCCTGATGCGCGCCTAAAGTCTGCCAATTGGATGACACTGATTTGTCGGCTTCTCGTAACTGCTTGCGATATCACGATTTCGCTCTCGCGGCGGCCGTGGCACCCCGGTTGCTCTCCAATATGGTGCACGAGTTGATATGCGACTGTCACAGATCAGCCTCGCAGACGAGGGGAAAAGGTAGGACGATCGTCATGAAGCGTACTCTAGTAGTTGCAGCATGTGCTGCGATGATCTTGGCAGCGGGCCGCACGAGTTCGGCTGCAACAATCACCGGAACTGGGAGTGACTTCAACATTACCTGGTCCTTCGCCTGCGGTGCGGTGACGTGCACGGGCGACGCGAGCTTCGATGTCACGACCTTCGACGCCACGACGCTGATCATGGACGTGACAATCAACAACACACTGAATAGCCCCGGCGAGTTCCTCACCGGAATCGGGTGGAACATGAATCCTGCGGCGACCGCTGGCAGCATGGTCACTCCGGGTGCGGTTCCTCGACAACGTCAGGCTCGACCTGAACTTCCCGAGCTTCGGTACGCTGAATGTTTGCGTTGACGACAACGGGCAGGGGAGTTGCGGCGCAGGCCAGGCGTCGCATGGCCTCCCGTTCGGCTCGGATACTTTCACACTCAGTCTGACTGGCGATTTCAGCGGCGGCACCGTAATGCTGGCTGAACCCTTTGCCCTTAAGTACGCCGGCGAACTGGGCTCCTTTGAGGGGGGATCCGGACCCGGAACCGGACCTGGCACCGGAACCTGGCACCGGCTCCGAGCCGGGCGGTGAAATCCCTGAGCCGACTACCCTCCTTCTTCTGGGCTCGGGTCTGGCTGCGGCGGCAGCTCGAGGCTGCGGCGGAAGCAGAACTAATCGCGCTCGTCCGAGACAAAATGTAGAAGGCGGGCCGCTTCCGCGGCCCGCCTTTTTTCGTTTATGGTGTCCCGGATGTCACGTCCACAGCGCCTGATATCCGCGTTTATCATTTTCCACGTTCTGGCCATCACGGTCGCCGCGATACCGGCGCCTGACAAAACCCTCCCGGAGTATCGCTCGAGCGAAGTCGGACTCACCTTCCTGGGCCGTGCCCTGGCGCCGCTCGCGGACGCCATCGTCGCGCCTTTGAGAGCGTTTCACGTGGCCGCATGGTCGGCGACGCACACCCTTCGCGCCGTCGCGCGACCGTACATTCTCGCCACGCGACATTACGAGAAGTGGAACATGTTTTGGCGGCCATCGCGATACCACGAATATATCGCCCTGACGTATTACGTCGCGGTTCCGGGCAGCAACCTGCTGCGTGTGCATCGTGAGCTCGTCTCACCCGCGCATGGCGAGGGCGGTACCCGGCTCTTGAATTCGCCATCGGACCCGTTCCGAGACAAAGCGATCTCGTTGATTATCGAAACGTATTTCGACAAGGTCTCGCGGGAACGCGCGCGTAACCCATCTGCCCCCCTCGAGCGACCCCAGGAGATTCTGTTTCCGATCGTCAACGCGTTCGCGAGGCGTTTCAACGCGACGGGCATCGGCGCCGACGAGGCGTTGGTCAGGACCGAGCTCTGGAGGGGCACGGCACCCATTCCGCCGCCGGGGCAAGTCACCGCGCCAGAGGTCCTGGACGAACGGCGGCGAACACTCGAGGCCTTCCAGAGTCGGGTGGATGTGGACCTGGTGCCGACCGATCGCTTGCCGCGATTGGGTGACGGTCTCCGAGAAGCGGACCTCACGTGGATCCTGATGGCCGAAGTCGACTCAAAATGACTGCGAGGTGGAAAGCCTTCTGGTTCGCCGAGACGCCGCCGCATGTCTTCGCAGCGTTTCGTATCGCGGTCGCCCTCGCCGGCTGCCTCACCATGGTCGGCCTGCTCGATGTTCCGATGCTCCTCAGCGTCGGCGGGCTCGCCCCAAGTCCAGGCGGCGGTCTGGGGATCCGATCGGCGATTCAGCAAGCCGGCCTCGACAGAGCGGTCGGCTGGCTGCTCTGGGGTTTGAATGCTCTGGCGTTCGTCCTCCTCGCCATAGGCTTGCGTACGCCAGTCGCGTCGTTCCTGGCTTTTGCGGGAACCACCCTGCTTCTCTGGTGGAATCCGCTCCCGTTCTCGGCAGGACAGCACCTGTTGCACATGCTCACGTTTTACGTGCTGCTCACGAACTGCGGGCTGGTGTGGTCCGTGGACGCGTGGATGGCGGCGAAGCGAGGCGTGAGCTGGGAAAACGAACTGCAGCCGATCTGGCCACTGCGACTGGCCCAGTATCAGATCGCCCTCATGTACCTCGCTGCGGCGCTATGGAAGCTGTACAGTGTGGCGTGGCGAGATGGCACGGCGCTTCATTACGTACTGAGCTTCAACACCTTTCAGCGGGTGCCGGTCCAAGTCCCGCCGGCAGCGGAGCCGGTGCTGGCGGGACTGACCTACCTGACTCTCATCTGGGAGTTGCTCTTTCTCCCTGCGCTCATCACTCGACGGACGAGAATCTTCGCCTTGGCTGTCGGAATCGGGATGCATCTCGGGATGTGGGTCTTGATGGACATCGGCACTTTCACTCCCACAGTGCTTGCCGCCTACGTCACGTTCGCCGATCCGGAGAGGGTGCGACGACTGGCGGCGGGTCGACGACTGCCCCTTCACGCGCCGGCTACAGCGTCGTGAATTTCCGAATGGCGCTCGATGCCGAACCGGCCGAGTTCTTCGCGACGACGCGCCAGTAGTACGTCGTATGCGCCGCCTTCGTGACGGCCTGGTACATCGTGCCCGGTCGCCACACGGACATCCCGGCAGGTGGCGTGACCGTCGCGATCTTCGGCGGATTCGAGCTCGTGCCGAAATAGACGTCGTAACTGGTGGCGCGCGCCGCAGTGTACCAGCGAACGTACGAGCCATTGGTGACCGTGTTCGTCACACCAGTCGCCAGATTGACAGGCAGGTACAACGTCGGCGTGGCTGGCAGCGTCGTCGTGGACGTGGAACTGGACAACGGCGGATAGGCCTTCTGAATTGCGCTCACGTCGTCTGACGCCAACGATCGCCAGGACATCGAACACCACGTCGAGAGAGTTGGATACATCGTTGCCGAGGTCACGGTGCTATGGTAGAACCCGAGCGCATGCCCAAATTCGTGCGTGGCGATGTCCTCGGCATAGTGACCGCCCGAACATCCTGAGGCGCCCGGAAAAAAACGATACGCCGCATCGTAGAAGATGACGTCCGCATCGATCAGACGACCGTCACTGCCGTACCAATAGTACGAGGCCCCAATCGTGCCGCCCGACGTCGAGTTGCGGAAGAACACTTCGTTTTTCCCGTTCTTCACCAGCGAACTTCCGGTGGTGGTGCCCGCATACACCAACTTCACGTTCGCCGACGACTGCTCGGACCAGTTCGCGGCCGCTGCCTGGATAGCCGCAATGGCCGCCTGCTGGGACATGTCTTTGTTCACCGGGTTGACGTAGAACGAGACGTTTGTCTTGCCCCAGTAGTGGCCGGAGAGACTGTAGGCGCGGGAGTGCACCGCCGCCAGGACGACAATGGCCACGAGACCAAGCAGCAGGGGGAAAAGGGGACGGCGCATCGCTACCTGGCCTCCGCTGCGATTTGACGAACGGCCTCGAGGGTCAGACTACTGTCCTTGATGCGGTCGTCTGGCAACAGCGGCGCAATGCCGCGGCCGCGATCGTGGGGAACGTAGCGGCCATCCTTCAGTCGATCCACGAGGAAGACCGCTCGATCGCCACGACGAAGAAGCGGCGTGTCCGACACTTCCATCGTGACATCACCGACGGTGCCGCCTTCGACTTCGACCGGCAACCAGGACGGAGAGGCACCTCGCAGCCGTTCCACGACCTGGATGACCGCCGTGGTGACGATCACTTCGTCGCCAAACGACGATCGGCGACGCGAGGCCCTGGTCTCGGTGACTGTCCCGACAAGCGTAAACGCCGCCTGCCGGATGCCTGCGTTCAACGTTTCTGCATCGTTGTCGGCGGCCGCGGCACCGCCTGTCAGGTACGACGAGCATGAGGGCCGCGCCGATGCTCGGCACTCCCGGGACACACGTCCAGCGCATCAACCGAACTCCTTGAGTAGGACCTGACGTGCTTACCGCGATAGATATCGCGATCGATCTGCTGGGGAGGAACTGGCCAGGGAGCGACCTGCGTCCGCTGTCACGTCCGCAGGGCTCCTTACTAATAAAAGATCAGGGCTGGGATGTAAAGGGGAATTCGTGCGAAGCGAGCCATGACTGGCCGACACTGCTCGAAATGCGACACGGGCGATGCGCATGAATGCACATCGCCCGCGTCGCGAACACCTAGCTGCCTAAGGCGCGGCAGCGACGTTTCAGCTCTTTTTGAAACTCCATGTAACGCTGGTCGTGGAGCCGCTCGCATTCTTCGCCACGACGCGCCAGTAGTAGGTGACGCCCCTGGACAACTTCTTGATCGAGACGCTCGTTCCGGACACGTTCTGCTTGTAGAGCGTCGGCGTCGACGACGTTCCCACGTAGACGTCGTAAGCCGTCGCCCCGGCGGCGGCCATCCACGACACGATGTTCGACGATGTGGTGGCCCCGTTCGCTGGCGACTTGAGCGTCGGTGCGGAAGGCGCTAGCAACTTCGGCACGCTGATGCTTGCCGTGTTCGACGCGGCCGACGCACCGCCATTGTTGAAAGCCCGAATGCGGTACCAGTAGCTCGCGCCACCGCTCGTCGTACGGTCCTGGAATGCGGCAGCATTCGAACCCGTCTGTCCGACTTGCGCGAAGTTCACACCGTCGCTCGACCGTTCGACCTTGAAGCCGGACTCGTTGGTCGACGCATCCACCCAGCTGACGTCGACGTACGGGTTCGTCGCATTCAGCCTCGCAGCGGCGGAAGAGGGCGCCGCAGGCGGAGCCGTCGCTGTCGACGACGGCGGATACAAGGCGACAACAGCATTGATGTCGTCTTGGGCCAGGAACCGCCAGCTCTGATTGCACCAGCCGGATTGCGTCGGATACATCGTCGCCGACACGTCCGCCGAATGGTAGATGCCGATGAAGTGTCCGAATTCGTGGGTCGCGATATCCTCGACGTAGAAGCCGCTCGCGCAACCGCTCTGGCCCGTGAAGAATTTGTACGCGGCATCGTAGAAGATCATGTCCGCGTCCACCATTCTGTAGGAGCCATCGTACCAGTAGTAGGCCGCCGCAATCGTCGAACCGCTCGTGCCATTGCGAAAGAAGATCTCGTTCTTGCCGTTGTTGGTGAGCGACGCCCCGGTCGTGCGACCCGCGTAATACAACTTCACGTTCGCGGTCGTTTGCGTGCTCCAATTGGCCGCCGCCGACTGCAGCGCAGCGATCGCGGCGTCCTGGGTGATGTCCGCATTGACCGGGTTCACGAAAAACGGAACCTGGTTGGTGCCCCACTTTTCGGTGTGGATCACGTATGCGACCAGATGGGCGCTGAAGCCGACGAGCGCAACAGCGACCACGGCGGCAATGATTGGACGTTTCAGCATGGTTCGACTCCCTACAGCTCCGGCTACCGCGATCCGGCCGCTTGGCGGACGTCGTCGAGCCACAGGTCGCTGTTCTTGATGTGATCGCCGGCCTCGAGCTCGAGGACGCTGGCGCCGCGCCGGTGCGGAACGAACTCGCCGCGGCGGCCGCGCGTCACCATGACGACGGCGCGCGCACCGGCCTTCAGCGTCGGCATGTCCGACACACGTAGGGTCAAGCGATTCAGCGTTCCGCCTTCCATTTCGACGGGGAGAGTGGCGCTCGGCGTGCCCTTCAAGGTTTCCTCGACCGCAAGCTCCACGTGCGACATGATCAACAGGTCGCCGTGCTCCGTGCGCTTCATGTACGGAGCCACTCGCGTGACGCGACCGACGACCGCGCGTTCGGCTGCGTTGATCCGGGCTTTCAGGTCGGCTTGCTGGTTGGTCCTTGGGCTGCCGGCCCACGCCATCGTGGCGGCCCCCACGATCGCCACAGCGACGGCAAATGCACGACTCTTCACTGGCTTTCCTCCTGCGAAGGTCCCTGCTCGAATGTCGAGAAGATTCGGCAGGAGGACGGGCAAGACAGCTGCCAGCTCTGCCGAAGTCTTCAGCAGGCTTAGCTAAATGACTGTAGAAATGCAGCTTAGGGGCGAGGCTACCGGAGACTCAGTGCGGAAATGCCCCGTCGGCGAACCGCCAGGGATTACGAACCCGTCAGGCGGTCAACGAGTCTGTGACGCGAGATGCAACTGGAAGAAAAGGAACAATCGTGGTTGCGCGAAATGGCGGGGCGCCGACACTTTCGTGCCGCGCGCTCCCACCATCGCAACCCATCAGAGGGTGTTGAGCTCTTTCCTGGCGTTCTCGGCATCCGGGAAGTCCGCTTTGAGCGCCAGTGCGCGCTCGAGGGCTTCCTTTGCTCTCCGGCGATCCCCAGTCTTCTTGTAAGCGAGGCCGAGATGGTACTGATAGCTCGGATTCTGCGGGTCCTGTTCCACAGCTTCGCGAAGCGGCTGCACCGCCAGCGTTGCCAGATCCTTCTTTAAATAGACCCACCCGAGCGTGTCGTTCACTTCAGGCTGTTTCGGCATCCGGCTCTTTGCCGCCTGAGCCAGCCGCAATGCGACGTCCAGATTGCCGCCGTCCTCGGCGTACATCCACGCCAGGTTGTTCGAGGCCACACCGGCGGTCGCATCCTGCTGGACGATCTTCTCGTACTGTCGCCGCGCCTCGGTCTTCTTTCCTTGCATTTCGTAGATCATGCCGATCATCGTCGCAGCGCCGATCGCCTTCGGCTCCTTCGCGACGATATCTTCGAATTGTTTCCGCGCCTCGTCCAGGCGTTTCTGCGTGATATACAGACGGCCGAGGGCGGCGTATGCGGTCAGTTCGGCCGGGCTCTGTTGGATGATGCGCTTGAGCGTAGCCTCCACCTTGGTGCCATCGCCCTGCGCGGCATAAATTTGCGACAGCGAGAGGAGGGCGCTCGAATTCGTTGGATGCTTCTCCACGAACGCTTCGGCGAGCTTGCGGGCATCTTCCGGTTTCTTCGCGGCGAGATCGACGGCGATCTGACCCCGCAATACGTCGACACTGTCTGGAGCGAGGGTGGCGGCGCGGGCGAATGCCGCGCGCGCGGACGGCAAGCGGTTCTCCAACACCTCGATCGTGCCACGCGACACGATGACGGCCACGGAATTCGGGAACTCCTTCTCGAGCGGCTTCAGCATCGCCTCGGCCTCGGCGTAATTGCGTTTGGTGATGAGCGTGCGAATCAGCGTTATTCGCGCATCAGGGTTGTTCGGCGCGTTTCGGACGGCAGCCTTGGCCAGATCCAGTGCCGCGTCGCGATCGTTCCTCTGAAGATTCAATCGTGCCAACCGTGTTTGCGCCGCCGCCGCGCGGGGGTTCAATCGAATGACTTCGTTGTAGGCAGTAACAGCCGCATCGCGGTGCCCCAGAGCCTCATGGATACTGCCGGCCAGATAGTGTGCGGCGATTGATCCCGGATCTGCCGTCTCCGCCTGCTGCGCGAGCTTCAACGCGTCCTCGAGCTTCTTGTCGGAGAGCAGGAAACGGCTTTTCGTGATCATGGCCTGTGCGTTGCGCGGCTCCCGCTGCAAGACCTTATCGATATCACGATAGGCGTCGGCCTTCTTCCCTTGCGCGAACTCGGCATACGCGATCCGCGTTTCCGCCGCGCCCGCGGACTCGCGTCTCTCGACCAGGGGCTTCAGGACGGCAATAGCCTCGTCGTAACGGCGCGACGAGATGTAGAACTCCGCGAGCGTCATTGTCGCGTCGCGTCTTGTCGAGGTGTCGTTGGCAACCAGCAGCTTCAGGAACTTCTCGGACTCCGCCGGGCGTCCCGTCACGGTGTACAAGGCCGCCAACCCACGAATGGCCAGCGTGTTCTTCGGAGCCGCCTCGTGGGCCTTCAGGAGCTCTGCCTCCGCTTCTTTCGCGGCGCCCGTCCCGAGCAGGTACTGCGCAAACGCGAGGTGGGGCGAGGGATCGTTGGGCGCGATCTCCACGGCACGCTTGAACGCAGCTTCGGCCTCCGGACGTTTGCCTTGCGCCAAATGCACGAAGGCGAGGCCCGTGTAGGCCGCAGGTGAGTTCGGGTCGAGCTGCGACGCGTCTTCGAGTTCCTTGATAGCGCCCTCGAAGTCCTTCAAGCCCGCCATGGCACTGGCCTGGAGCACCGCCGCATCCACGTTCTTGGGATCCTTGGCGAGGGCCTGCTGTGCGCGCGTCTTCGCGTCCTCGAAGCGCCTTTGGAGGAGCAGGAGACTCCCGGCCTTGATCTGGACCTCTGGATTGTCTGGCAAGAGATCGGCAGCACGAACGTATTCGGCGTAGGCGCGGGCGTAGTCTGCGTTCTTCATATACGCTTCGGCCAGTCGGTATCGCGCTTCGCCGTAGCGCGGATCTTGCTGAACCGCGTTGCGGTACTGAACGATCGCTTCCGCGACCTTCCCGCTCTCCATGTACCGATTGCCGCTCTTCAGGTATTCCTGTTTGGCGACCTCGGGATTTTGTCGACACGCTGCAGCCGCAAGCGTGACCGCAACCGCGACCGCGGCAGCCCTCGAGACATTCCACGCGCTCATGACGCACACCTCGACACGCCGTCTCAGGACGGCAGATAACGGCCAAGATAAGGGAACATGTTCTCGACGAAACCGACCGCCCGCGCCTCGGCGGCGCCAGTGGCGTCCGGGGCATCATCAAGGACGGGCACGATCACGCGGACCAGCGCCGCGTCCGTGCGATTGCGGCGAATAGCGTCAGTCACCGTGAAAATGCGGCCCCAGTATTCGCTGGCAATGACCCGGCCCTGACTCTGGTACCAGTAGAGCACCAGCTGACGTTCCAGTCCCTTTTGAATCACGAAGCGATTGACGGTGATTTGACGGCTTGCGCTGGCGCCGGTCGCGTCCTTGACCGTGAGCGTCGTGCGATCCTGGGTGATGGGCGTCCACCCCGCCCCGGGGAGACAATTCAGCGGAGAGTGGACCGTATCTCCCTGCCGCTGGCTGGCGTAGTACCCGATATACAGGCTTACCCAACCAGGTTCGTTCCTGGAGAAGTAAGTGCGCCGCGCGTAATCCTCGACGCCGAGGACACTCAAAATCTTCGGCTCGAGCGGTGATTCCGCCCGTCCTGACCAGTTGCCGATCTGCATCGGCAGTTCCGAAAGCGGCTGTCGCACGAGCGTCGGCTCCGCAATCGACTTCCGAGCGAGGTAGCCGGAGGTCGCGAGCAGCAACATCGCTACGAGGAGCAACCGCCGTGTCATCGAACGACCTCCGACGTCAGGGGGCGCGAGCCCGTCGCGCTCGCATCGGTAGGAGAGGGCGCGACGCGCAAGATGAGCTTAGTGAACAGGTAGAGAAGCGCGAAGGCAGCAATGAACACTATCCACCCCGAGAACGTGTGGAAGAACCCCTCGGCTGCTTCTGAACCGTAGTAGTGTGCAGCGATCCCGGTGCCGGCCACACGGATGCCGTTTGCGACGATCGCGATCGGAATGGTGCTCAACGCGATGAGGGTCCTCACCGTGAGCCGCCGATCCACGAAATATCCGTAGACGATGCCCAGCGTCAGCAACGAGATCAGCGACCGAATCCCGCTGCACGCTTCGGCGACTTCAAGCGTCGTGTTGGCAAGCGTGATCACGTTGCCTTCACGCAACACCGGAATCGAGAACAGTTCTAGTGCCGCTTCGCCGAATTGCGAGGCCAGCAGCTGCAGCGGAAACGCAATCTGATTGAAGAGGATCGCCGGCGGCGGCACCATCAGGATCAGAAAGGCGATGGGAAATGCCAGGATTCGAAGCGACTCGAACCCCGCGATGAACAGGACGGCGCCGGCGACGAGAAAAATCATCGACGTGCGACTGACGAAGAGCTCGGCCCCGAGCGTACCTGCGACGAGCAGCGCCAGGCTGCTGAGGATGACGACGAGCCCAAGCCAGTGAGGTCGCCTGGCGACCGTGGCGAGCTTACCGCGACGTTCCCAGGCGAAAAAGGCCGCCAGCGGAACGATCAGAAACCCGTGCGAGAAGTTGTCGTCGTTGGCCCAGTCGTACAGTAGCTTGTTGATGACATTCCAATAGCAGACGACGAAGGCGAGAACCGCAATTGCGACGGCCGTTAGCAACCGGCCGCGGTCGGTGGATGATGCCATTCCTTCACTCGTGCTGGGCACGCGCGAAACTGTCATTCTATCTCAGCAAAGTTGAGCGCAGCCCAGAGACACGACAGCCCGGCTCGGTGAGTCCGAAGCCGGGCTGTGAGATCCCGCGCAGCGCTATGAACGCAATCGCCGTGGCTATTACTTCTGCTTCCGGTTCACCCCTCGACGCACGGCGGCCGCTAGCCCAAGCAAACCGGTACCCAGCAGGATCATCGAGCCGGGTTCCGGGGCCCCGACAAGGTCGGCTTCTCCCCCACCCGGATTCTGCTGCGTGTTCGGCGATTCCACGATGGGCGCGCATCCCGTCAATTCGTCGGTGCAGATGACCGGGGGCACAAACGCCTGGATCGCCGGCACTTCCTGTGAGGAGGTTTGCGGCGTGTTGACTGGCGCATCGACTTCTGGAATGGAACCTGAACCGCTCGCACCGCCGCCATTGGCGTTCCCGTTGCCATTGTTGGTGACGGCCGGGTGATTGGACGCGGCAACGCCGCCGGTGGTCGGCCCGTCGCCATTCGCGGGCCCGTACGCATTGCCCCGTCCTTGACCGCGGGCGCCAACACCGCCACCGCCGGCCGAACCGCCGCCCGATCCTGATGCGGCGGACGAGGCCCAGCTAGGAGCTCCCGAGGAGACGGAACAGTCGTCGCACGTGAACTCGGAGCCGTCGAGGCCAAAGCCGGCCACGTCGAGAATGTCGAACACCAGCCCCTGACCTTCGAGCGAGGTCTCCAGCACGGCTTGTTCGTCCCAGATCGCGTTCGTGGCGTTCGACTGCCCGGGTGGCGCTTTGATGACCGCCGCACCGACGATCGAGGGCGCACCGACGGCAAAGACCGCTACCGCCGCAATGATCGGAATAGCTCGCTGCAGAGACCGCATCGACCCTCCAGTCGACAACCCAAGCGCGCTGGGTCGAGCGGCTAAGGAGCAACGAGCCTGCCACATAATGGATGGGCTAACAAATGTTTACGTATCAGCGATTTACCGAGGCCGGAATTTTTTGACCCGCCCTATTGGCATCTTGCGCGTTGACTAAAGTCTCCAATTCAAGCACGACCGGTGAAGAGCGGGTCAGATTTACTTGCCGATCTCTTTTCGAAGTCGGTCGCGAAGCGCCGTGACTTCCGCCTCCTGCTGGAGAGAGGGATCAAGGCGAATTGCCGTTTCGACAGACTCGAGCGCCGCGTCTGCCTGTCCCATGTTTGCCAGGACGGCGGCGAGATGCCAGCGGATGGTCGCATGCTGCGGCACTCGTCGCGCCGCCTCCCTGAGAAGCGGCAGCGCGGTTTTGTCGTCGCCGAGCAGGTGATACACCCACGCGAGCGTATCTCCGGTCAGCGCTTGTTCCCGAGTCAAGAGATACGCCCGTTGGGCGAATGGCAGCGCCTCTTTGGGCTGGTTTTTTCGCACCGCGAGCGCATACGCAAGGTTGTTCAATGCGGCGATGTGCTTGTCGTCGTTTTGCAGGATCGCTCGGTAGCGTTCGATCGCTTTGTCGAAGTCGTTGTCTTTCTCAGCCAGCAGGGCGAGCGCCAGTTGCGAAGTGCTTAGCCGAGGTTCGAGGCGAATCGCCTGCTCGAGCGCTTCTGCATAGCCGGCGTTGTCGCCTCGCGCCAGTCGCATCTCGGCGCGAAGCGACCATTTGACCCCATCCTCGTTGTAACCGGGACGCATCACCGCCGCCAGGCGACGGGCGGAAAAGAATCCCGGCATCTCCGTTCCGGGGTCGATGGGCGGGTCGAGCGCTTCAGGGTTCGGCGACGTCTTTCGGAACGGCGCACACAGCGGATCGCCAATCACGATCGTCTGCCACCCGACCGAAGGCATCGCGAGGTAGAAGGCTTCGGCGAGATTGAATCCCGCCACGTACGCAGGGAACAGGATTTCAGGGCGTATGGTCGCATCCAGGAAGGGCTCGCTGACATGCCCGGCGACGCCGGTGACGCCGTCGCGAATCAGGTCGCCCGAGAGCGACTGCGGCGATTGGGCGTAGTAGGTCTTCTTGTCACCCCACGGGCCGACCTTCCAGTCCGCTGGCGGCTCCTTCAGCGTTCGTGCATCGGTACTGACGAACATGGCCGCCAACGCACCCGGCACAAACTTGTGCTCGAAGTGCCGAATCTGGATCGCGGGGTCGTTCGAGCCCCACGAGTAATAGCCGAGCACCTCGGTCTCGCCTGTCAGGACACGACTGGTCTGATCGAGCACCACCTTGCCATTCCACCCGGACGCCTCAAGGCGATCCGCCGCGCTCTGCAACCAGGCATTGCCGGCCGGATTGAGGGACGCGCGCATGTCAAGAATGAACCGCCCATCGGTCGCAGGCGACCGGCCGCGTTCGATGAGCCTGAGCACATCGTCCACCGTGTAGCCGTCGAGTCGCGTGACGAGGTAGAGGTCGAGGTCTTTGTGGCTGAACGGGAGGGCCTCGCTGACGGGACGTTTGCCCAGGAAGTAGGGATTGGGCTGCGCGCCTGGTGCCCCCGCTCCTTTGCCGGTCGTCAGCATCCGGTACATCAGTGATAGCTCCGAGTCGACCGACGCCGTCGACCCCGTGCGGCCGGCGGTTCCCCCGACGCGCAGCGGAATGCCCTTCGTGAGCACGATATAGAGAATGCGATCGATCGCAGCGTTCTGCACGAGCCATCGTGCAATCGGTGCCTGAATCCCCGCCAAAAATGCCTGCGCTGGGATCGTCTCGGGCACATCGGCGGGCATGCGATCGAGCTTGAGCACGTGGTCCGCAGGCACGTTGCGCCCGCGCGCGTACTCCTCTGCAATGCGCACCGAGTCGGGGTTCGCAGCGTTGGCAACGATCAGAACGTTCGCGCCCGTTTGCGCAGCCGCGGCGCCAGTCAGAAAAATGAGGAGCAGAAGAGCGGAGAACGCTCGCACGGAGAAGGTCATGTTGTCGTTAGGACGGTAGCGCGAGGGTCAGGGATTGTCGCTTCCGACGATCACCCGCCACAACTTCCCGATTGCGCTCCCTTTCTTCCGGTCTTTCCCTGAGGAGGAGTTCTGCTTTGGCGGCGCCGCCGCGGACTTGCCTGCCGGTGGCTGCTTCGCCGCTCCGGCGGCGGCTGACCGTGCTGGGCCAGACACGCGGATCTCAGATGGTGAAGCCGGAGCGCGAGGGCTTTCGCCGGCATCATTGTATGCGGCAAGCTCGAGCCGCCACGTCCCCGACTGGAGTTGAGGCACCTGCACACGCACGCGGCCGCCGGTGGCTGGACGAGGCCGGCCCAGATCGATGCGCCGCTCGACTCCGTCTTCCTTCCTGGTCGCATACAGCACGTAACCGACAACGTCGCGGCCAAGGTCGTCGAATTCAATCGCCGGCGACGGTGGCAAACTCTGTGCTACGCCAGAAGGGGCACACAGAAGGAACAGGCCGGCGAGCGCGATTCCAACCCAACCGTGACAGCGAACGCAGGAACCAGAGGCATCACCGCGCGGCTTCGTCTGTCGACGACGGGACCAAAATCTGGTGTACGGCAGCATTTGCGGCCTACGTTCCGGCAATGCCCGGGCGACGCCGGTACTCACTCAATTCGACTACAGTTGAAGGAATCGGCGCAAGCGATCGCTCTCGGTGCGTCCCAATCACCAGCGCAGCTGGAACGAGAGTGACGGGCGGAAGGACGATTGTGACGGCACTCGTTCAGGATCTTCGGGAAATGGTGCGTGAGCAGGTCCAGTATCGCGACCTGCTCTTCCAGATGATCAAGCGCGATTTGGCGCTGCGCTACAAGCAGACCTTCATGGGCGCGGCCTGGGCCATGTTCATGCCATTGGTGAACACCGCCGTCTTCAGCGTGGTCTTCACTCGAGTCGCGCGAATCGATGTCGGCATGCCCTACCCCGTCTTCGCGTATTGCGGGCTGGTCGTCTGGACGCTGTTCGCCTCGTCGCTGAAATTCTCGATCGGTTCGCTCACGAGCAACGTGGGACTCGTCACAAAGGTGTATTTCCCGCGCGAGATCCTGCCCCTGACCGTTGTGCTGGTGAGCCTCGTCGATTTCGCCGTGGCGCACGTCGTCTTGATCGGCCTGATGGTGTACTACGGGATGCCGTTGCAGGCCACGATCGTGTTCCTGCCTGCGGTGCTGCTGGTGCACGTGACGTTCACCGCCAGCATGGCGCTCCTGGTCGCCATGGGCAACCTGTTCTATCGCGACGTCAAGTACATCTTCGACGTCGTGCTCGGCGTTCTGCTCTTCGCGACCTCTGTACTCTATCCGATCAGCCTCATCGGTGGCCGCACTGGCGCGGTCCTGCGTCTCAACCCCCTGTCGTCGATTGTGGACGCGTATCGCAACGCGCTCGTGTCGGGCCAGAACCCGTTGACGCCGACATTCGGTATGACCGCACTCGTCGCTCTCGTCTCCTTCGTCGTCGCCTGGATCGTGTTCCACCGGTCCGAATACAGGTTTGCCGAGAATGTCTGAGCCGTACATTCACGCAGACGCCGTGTGGAAGAAATTCCACCGCGGCGAGCACCACGACACGCTACGGGATCTCCTGCTATCGCTGGTGCGGCCGCGACGGCGCGGAGTGTCACGGGAGATGGATTCCGACGAGTTCTGGGCCGTGCGTGACGTGTCGTTCCACGTTCGCCCAGGCGAGACGCTCGGCATCATTGGCGGCAACGGCGCAGGAAAGTCGACGCTGCTGAAGCTGCTCACGAGAATTTTTCGGCCGAACCGCGGAGCGATCCGTGTCGAAGGCCGCATCGGCGCCCTCATCGAGGTTTCCGCCGGCTTTCATCCCGATCTGACAGGTCGCGAGAATGTCTATCTCCAGGGCTCGTTGATGGGAATGCGGCGCGTGCTGATCGACAAACACTTCGACGAGATTGTCGAGTTTTCCGGTGTGGCCGAATTCCTGGATACGCCAGTAAAGCGCTACTCGTCGGGGATGAACGCTCGCCTTGGGTTTTCAATCGCGGCGCATCTGGATCCGGATGTGCTCATCATCGATGAAGTGCTTGCCGTCGGAGACTTTCGGTTTCAGCAACGGGCCTTCGACCGCCTGCAGCTTCTGGCCAAGAGCGGCCGGCCGGTCGTCGTCGTTTCGCATCAACTCGATCGAATTGCCACCCTCTGTTCGAAAGCCGTGCTGCTCGTGAGCGGACGCGTTCACACAGCGGGAACGCCAGCCGAATGCATCGAGTCGTACATAGGACTGGCCGCGGCAACCGGCTCGGCCGACGCTCCGGTGACCTTTCAGCTGCCGTCGATCACACCGGGGAGGTCAGTAGGCGTCGGCGACGAATTCACGTTCTCCGTCCCGCTGACTTGCAAGGCGCCGGGCATCGGCTTGGGAATCCGAGTCCGGAGTATGAGCGACAATCAGGTGATGTTCGGTACCAAGTACGGTACGACAACGGCTGCCGCTCTCGAAAGCTGGCGAATTTACCCTCACGGCCACACTGCGTGCGCATGTGATGCCCGGCCAGTACGTCGTCGACGCGTACGCCTTCGACGTCCAGCGCACGGTGCAGTTGTGTTCCTCGGCGCCGGCATACCTCGAGGTCATGGGCGACAAGCAATACGCGATCGGCCGCGTGCATCTCGGAGGCCGACTCGCGATCGGCGACGGGCACACCACCGGCGATCGACGTCCGCATGCGGCATTGGACGCCTGAAGCACCGATGACTTCACCGGAGCAACTCGGCCAGGCCGGAGCGGATCGCGCCCACCTGGCGGCGCGCGTGCTCGCCTTCTACCTCCCGCAGTTTCATCCGACTCCGGAGAATGACGAGTGGTGGGGAAAGGGGTTCACCGAGTGGACCAATGTCGCCAAGGCCCGGCCGTTGTTTCGAGGCCACTACCAGCCGCACATCCCCGCCGATCTGGGGTTTTATGATTTGCGCGTCCCCGAAACGCGATTGGCGCAGGCCGAGATGGCGCGCGCCTATGGAATCGAGGCGTTCTGTTACTGGCACTATTGGTTTGCGGGGCGGCGGATGCTCGAGCGTCCGTTCAACGAAGTGCTCGTATCAAAGGAGCCGGACTATCCGTTCTGCCTGGCATGGGCGAATCAGACTTGGAGCGGCATCTGGCACGGGAATCCAAAGCGAATACTCGTCGAACAAACGTATCCGGGCGAGTCAGATCACATCGCGCATTTCTACGCCTTGCTTCGCGCCTTTGTCGATGACCGCTATGTGAAGGTGGAGGGGAAGCCGCTGCTCTACCTGTTCCAGCCGTATCAGATCCCTGACCTCGTACGTGTCACTGACCTCTGGCGCGACCTCGCGCATCGGGCCGGTTTACGCGGCCTCTACATCGTGGGCGAGTCGACGGCAAACTGGGTGCCTCGCGAGCACGGCTGTGACGCATCCGTCGTGGTCGGCGTCAGTCGCTTCCTGACGAAGTGGGCGCCGTGGACGAGCCCTCGTGCGCGCGTGAAATGGGAGAAGCGCCGTCTGCTCGGACATCCGACGATATACGACTACGCCCGCTTCCAGGAACGCTTTGCGCCAGCGAGGCTTGCCGACTGGAATCATCCCTGCCTGGTCCCAAATTGGGACAACACGCCGCGAAGCGGCACCGACGGACTTGTGCTGCACGGTTCCACGCCCGAGCTCTTTCGGCGCCAGGTGCGGCGCGCAGTGTCACAGGTCACGACGGAGCCTCTCGACCGGCGGCTCGTGTTCGTTAAGTCCTGGAACGAGTGGGCTGAAGGGAATCATCTCGAGCCTGACTTGCGGTTCGGCACCGAGTACCTGCGAGTGGTTCGAGAGGAGCTCACGACCGCGGCCGGCCGTTCTGGCGGCAAAGTCGATTCGGGCACTTCTCGGCCGAACGAGGTCGCGACGTCGTGACGTCGCTCGCACGCTCCACCGTTCACCTGCTGAGGCGCGTGCTCGGTACCGAGCATGTGACCGCAAGCCTCGACGCAGTCCGGCAGCTCGCGGAGGGCGCCGCACGGCATGCCGACTCTGCGGCGAGCAAAGTGTCGCAACGCGTGCTGGCGCATCAGGTACGGAGCGCTGGTTCGTGAAGGTGCGGCCCTGCCGGCGTTCGCCGATTGCGAATTCCGCGCGTTCAGCCAGAACGGCGAGGATGGCATTCTACTGCTGTTGTTCTCGGTTCTCGGCATGGGCAGCCGCCGAGCTGTCGAGATCTGCGCGGGCGATGGCGTTCAATGCAACACGGCAAACCTCATCGTGAACCATGGCTGGAACGCATTGCTCTTCGATGGGAATGCCAAGCTCGTCGACGCAGGGCGCCAGTATTATGGACGCCATCCTGATACGTTTGCCTACCCGCCCACGTTTGTCCACGCGTGGGTCACACGGGAAAACGTCAATCGGTTGATCGGCGAACACGGCTTTCACGGCGAGGTGGACCTCCTCTCGCTTGACCTCGATGGCGTCGACTACTGGATCTGGGACGCGATCGACGTGGTGCAACCTCGTGTTGTCGTGGCAGAGATCCAGTGCCTCTGGGGATCGGAACGTTCGGTGACCGTCCCTTACGATCCGCAGTTCCGAAGCGAGCATGTCCACGGGTTTGGTGTGTACTCGGGTGCCAGCCTGTTGGCGTTCGTAAAGTTGGGACAACGTAAGGGATACCGATTCGTCGGCGTCCAGCGCCTGGGATTCAACGCGTTCTTCGTCAGGGAGGACCTCGCAGGAACCCTGCTGGCGGCGGCCGACCCGAGGATTTGCCTCGACCTCCCGTTCGTTCAGTGGGCGAGGCTGGAACTGCTCCCCTTGGTCAAAGACAAACACTGGGTGGACGTGTGAGCACGCGATGGTCGGAGCGCCGGTTGCTCCAGTTGTTCTACGGACCGCCGTGCGAGCCCGTTAGCGCCTTGAACCTGCTCGGTGGCGACTACAGCGTGGCGCCCCTCGCCGCGCATTTTCTGGCGCGGCTCGTCATCGAGTGCGCTCGTCGATCCGTCCTCGAGTTTGGTGCGGGCCGCTCATCCGAAGTGTTTGCTGCCGCTCTGAACATGACGCCGCAGGGCGGGCGACTCACATCGATCGAGCATCAGCCCGAGTTCTGTGTGGACGCGTGGAGGCGAGTACAGCATTCAGGTATTGACGCCGAGATGATCGTGGCGCCCCTCGAGCCCTGCGTGACTGCGGGACGGAAGTACGTGGCGTACCCCGGTGCGCGGCGACGAATGGCCGAGCGAGGACCCTACGATCTGGTCTTCGTCGATGCACCTCCCGGTGTGGTTGGGCGGGAGGGCGCATTGCACGAGGCTGCACCGCACCTCGCACCGGGCGCGCTGGTTGTCCTCGATGACGCCATACGGGAATCGGAGCAACGTGTACTGTGGCAGTGGCTGTGCCAGTATCCGCAGGCCGAACTGATCGTGTTCCATCCAACGTTCAGTCGCGGAATTGGGGTCTTGAGGTTTGGAGCAGCGTCATGCGTCTGACGCTCTTGGTCAGCGTTCGAGACCTTACTGGTTGGTCTGAGCTCGTTGTCGAGCACCTCCGCGCGCTCGAGGCTCCGCCGAACAGCTCGCTCGAGATCGTCTTGTTGCTCGACCGTCATTCGACGGAGGAGGCGAAGGTGTTTTATACCGCGCGTCTTCCCACGATAGCGCAGGTCACGATTGATGAGGTGAGAGACGGCGGCCACTCTGAGAGCGACGCGTGGATCGTTATCGACGATCGGACCCTCCCAAGTCAGGCGTGGCTCCTCGCATTCGTGGAGGCCGCCACGCGGCACGTCGACGCCGACGTGCTCATCGGACGGACCGAGATGTTCTTCACGTCGATGCCACCACCGGAGTTGATGCGAGCATTCCCCGAGCTTTCAGGAGGCTTTGCGTATCCCATTGCCGGACGCGATGACGCGAGCGTCAAGGGCTCCCGGCCATTTCTCCTGATCAATGTGCTGCTACGCAATCACGCACTTCGCACCGCGGTCATCGTGCACCCGCTCGATCACGGGTGGACTGTCGCAACGAGTGCGGGCCGCATCGTCTGGGCGCCATCGATTAGCGTTCCCCGCTGGACTGCCCCAGACGAGACGAGCAACCGGGCACTTGCGAGCTACCTACGCGCGTTGGGCGCGACCAGCACAGTCCAATTGGAGGCGAACGGCGCATGGCAGCCGGCGCCGCGCTGGGTCTGGCGTCGGCTCGTCGAGGCCATGATCGGCTATGTCGCGACCAAATGTGGGGTCACGTCTCATGTCCCGTCGCCGCTTTACAGCGCATATGTGTCGGCCGACACGTACGCGAGACTCGAGTGTGTGACACTGTGGTGGCGGGAATTCGAGTATTTGCGGGGAATCGTCCGACCGGGTCGATTGATGTCGGCTTCGTGGCCGCGACTCCCAAGACCTGCATGAGCCGTGTAACAGTCATGCTCTGCGATGACGTCGCGTTCCACAATGACCCCCGCGCGTCCAGCGCGCGGTGCGGTGCACGGCAATGGCTGTCACAGTTAGCGTCCTGATCCCGGCTCACAACCGGGAGCGCTTCATTGCTGAAGCGATTGAATCCGTCCTGCGCCAAACGCGACCAGCGGACGAAATTATCGTTGTCGATGACGGTTCGACTGACGGCACCGCCGCGGTGGCCCGCTCTTTTCCTGGTGTCGAAGTCGTGAGACTCGACGACTCGCTCGGCGCCGCTGGCGCAAGGAACGTCGCCTTGGCACGGTCGCGCGGCGACCTACTCGCGTGGCTCGATTCAGACGACCTCTGGTTGCCCGATCATCTCGAGACCCTGGTCGGACTATTGGAGCAGCACCCCACCGCCATCGTTGCCTATAGCAACACGGAATACTTCGGTAATCGCGAAGGCCCCGTCATCCTTCCGGAAGTGCCCGTTGGCGTACCATTCACAGCGACTCAGCCCGCGTTCAGACAGATCATTTCGACGATGATTGCGGCGGTAATGAGAAGAACGGCGATTCAAGCGATTTGCGGCTTCGACAACTCATTACGGGCCGCGGTCGATTTCGATCTCTTTCTTCGACTGACGCTGGAGGGTCCGTTTGTCTGCACACGGCGTGTCACGGCACGATACCGCTTGCACGGCGATCAGATCAGCGCGCGGATCATTGTTCAGAACGAAACCAAATATTTCGCGCGACGAAAGTTCATCGAGACGCTGGCGACCACCGGGAGGACGCTCGAGGCACAGGAGTTCACTCAGCGCATCGTCGATTGCCTCCATAAGGATTGGTGGGCCGCCTGGACACGAGGAGATCCCGACGAGCTCGCGTCTCTTGTCAGACTCGCCGCCGAGTATCGACGGTTACCGGGCGTACCAAACCCCCTGGCTCGCCGTAGCATTGCTCGATTTCGGCAATATTGCGCGACCCAAGGCAAGCTGCAAGGCTGGGATCCCAGTTGGGCAAGCAGCTCCCGGTTTCTCGGCCGTCCGCGATGGCTGGTGAAGCGAACGTTAGCCTTGGACATGCGCTATCGATGGAGCCGCTTGAGCGACCCGGCGGAAGTGTGGATCGGGCGGCTAGTAGAGTCCGCATATGCGTGGGGGCGAATTATGACGTCGCTGCAGGACGCAAAAGGCCACAAACATGAATGAAGGTGTTTCTTCCAAGTTTGTCGCGATCAATTCCTGAACACGATGGTGCCGTGTTCCACGATGCCCGCGCGGTTGCATTGGCGTCGGGCGCCAGGGACACAATCCTTAGCCACTGATATGGCTCTCGGTCGCCCACTCCATATCGCCAGCAGACCTGGCACGGATCACGATAATCCGTACTTTGATCTGCTTTACCGGGCGCTCGCCGCCTTCAACATAGAGCACCGCGGATTGTTTCAGCTTAACGACGACTGGCTTCGCAAGAATGCGGCAGATATTGATGCGGTCCACATCCATTGGCCCGAATATCTGTGGAGAGTCGACGAACGTGCGACGTTCCGCCAAGTCGGTGGTGTAATACGCTACCTTCGTTTGGCGCATCGTCTTGGCCTCCAACGAGTCTGGACCGTACACAACCTCCCGCCGCATGAATCGACCCCCTTGGACCTAGCGAGCCTTTGGATACTCTCGCGTGAGATCGATGTATTTGTCTGCCACACCAAGAACGTCGCGCGCCGCGTCCGTCGGTGGCTGAGACCTCCGGCCGCGAGTGAATTCGTGACGATGCCGATCGGCAATTACGACGGCGCGTACCCTCCGCCGTCACACACACACGCGCTCGCACAGAAGTTCGGCATACCGGCGGGAAAGACCATTATCGCAATCCTCGGTCGACTCCGGCCTTACAAGGGACTGGACACCGCCGTCAGGGCAGCACGTCTCTTGCCGCCTTGGCTGCATGTGGTAGTCGCCGGTAGACCGAGTGGTGACTTCACGTCCGTGCGGCGCGCCGCTGCTACTGCGGACGACCGCATCACGCTGATCGAACGTGATCTCAGCAATCAGGAAGTGTCAGATCTGCTGCAACTGGCGGCGCTTGTCTGGCTACCGTACCGGCGGATCACGACCAGCGCGGCGCTGCTGCTTGCGCTCAGCGCGAGTCGCGGTGTCGTCGCGACAGACCTGCCGTTCTTTGACGAGATTTTGAGCCGATCGCCGGATGCTGGGCGGCTGGTCGCGGTCGGAGACGCGCATGCGCTCGCCGAATCCACGATTGAATACCTCAAGCTGCCTCCTGAACGTCGCAGCAGAGCCGCGCGTGCTCTCGCCGACGAGTTTCAGTGGTCGTCGGGTGTTGGAGACTTCGCGACGGTACTTCGACGTCGCATCGAACAGACGCGACCTCGCTGACTGTTTCCCTGCGGCGCGGTCCGTAACAGGCAGTTGGCGCGCGACTGTGCCGGCGAGGGACCTCTTTTTTCTTCTTGACCTCCCCTACATCGAGCAGCGGCTGAGTTGTTGGAGTGGTCCCGCCTCCTATGGACATGCCGCAAGCAAACGTTTCGTGTTTCCCTCATTCACAGAGATATCTTTGACGCGATGCTGCGCCTTCCGTTCGAGTATCGGGCCGCCCAAAAGCTGGCTGATGACGTCGTCGGAGCTCGCTGGTCGTCTCTGCTGGGTGTCCCATTCAATCGGTACACGAGGTGGCGGGCTGTGGTTGACGACTTGCGCTGTGGCATTTGTCGATAATCTCAGGAGGCACTTTGAGGACGATCAGGGAGCAGGATCAGTTGAGCAGGATCAGCCTCACTCTGAACCTTCAAAAGCGGCGGAAAAGGCGCTTTTCGACGATGGCGAACAGCTCCGCGCCGCCCTCCTCCAGCGTTCGCTGGCTCAAGTCGACGCGGACTTCGGGAGCCTGCGGCACCTCGTACGGATCGTTGATGCCGGTAAAGTGCTGGAGCTCATCGCGACGGGCCTGCGCATAGAGCCCCTTCGTGTCGCGGCGCTCACATTCTTCCAACGGCGTGGCGACGTGAACTTCGATGAAGTTCCGGCACAACCGCCGTACGAAATCGCGTGACTCGGCATACGGTGAGACCGTTGCCGCCACGACACACACGCCCTGCCGTTCCAGCCTGCTCGCGAGAAAGCCGAGGCGGCGAATGTGCTCGTCGCGCTCGGGCCGGGTGAATCCCGTACGAGGAAACACCTGGCGAACGACCTCGCCGTCGAGCAGTTCCACCTTGATGCCCTTCGAACGCAGCGCATCGGCTAGCCACTGCGAGAGGCTGCTCTTCCCCGCGCTCGGAAGTCCAGTAAGCCACACCACGACCGGTTGCACGTCCTCCCGACCGAACTGGAGGCGGTCCCACACACGTTCGTGCAACCAGAAAAACCCTATCTTCGAGACGAACTCGAGCACGCCGATGGCGAGCGACAACACCACTCGGCGAGTGAACACGAACACGATGAGCGAAGTGGCCAGCGTGCCCAGGAGGCGCCAAGAAACCGCTTTGGCGATCGAGCGGGCATGGGTTTCGCGGAACACGCGCTACCAGATACCCCAGAAATGGGAATCAGTCACTCGCTGCAGTGCCTCCGATGATGAAGCCGGAGTTGGCGAGCTCGGGCGTGTTGTACTGAAGCGGCGAGCAGCGGGGACGATCGATGCCACTCTCGCGGAACACGCAATCGCCAGCGGCGACGTCCCACTCCATGGTCCGCCCGAAGCGTGGGTAAACGTCCGCCTTTCCCTCGGCGACCCAACAGAACTTGAGCGAGCTGCCGGTGCGGAGGCGGCACTTTACCATGATCGTGGCGAGATAGGCATCGAGCTCGGGTGACGGGTGGGAACGGCTCTCGACCACCACGAGCGGCGCACCTGCAAGTGCGGGACACGATTGTATCCGCTGAAGTGGTCCGCCGAGGTCGCGTTTCCATGCACCGAGACCGCGTCCGGCGAGGTAGAGAAGATCGAGAGCGGGCGCGAAGACGACGCCGAGCACGGGCTCGTTCCGCTCGATGAGCGCGATGTTGACGGTGAATTCGCCGTTGCGCTCCAGGAATTCTTTGGTTCCGTCGAGCGGGTCGACCAGCCAGAAGCGAGACCACGCCTGGCGCTCCGCCGCAGACGGCACAGCACCCTCCTCCGACACGATTGGAACGATCGGAGTCCAGCGCGATAGAGCTTCACTGATGACTGCGTGTGCGGCACGATCGGCCTCGGTCACCGGGCTTCGGTCGCTCTTGAGCTCTACCAGTGCCGGAGTGTCATAGCGGTCGAGGATCGCCGCGCCCGCGAGGCGCGCGATGGCCTCGAGTTGCTGGAGCGTGGCCGAACACAGCGGCGGCGAGTGCCCGTCGCCAGGGCCCGAGCGCTCGCACTCAATCATCCGTGACGGCCTACGCGTGTCGGAAGAACGTTGGAAGCTTCTGACGGATTCGACGGAGTCCGGGCGCGAGTCCCTCAGAAGCCTGAGGCTCGGCAGTCGGCTTGCTGTCGTTGTACAGATGGTCCCATTCGGCGAGCGCTGCGGGCAGATCGCCGTCGGCTCCTATCCACGACCAGAAGCGTTCGAAGTCTGTCTTTGCCTTCTCCAGCGCGAAGGTCATGGTGTGTGTCTTGTCCTTCAGGAACGCTTCAATGTTGGCTGTGACGGTGTCGTAGTAATCCAGACAGACGGCCATCGGGTCCGCACTCTCCGGAAGGCTCCACAAGATCCCTGCGCGGTACGCCCGCATGATGCCGAAATTCCACCGCCTCGTGAAACTGCGCGCCGTGTCCTCGCGGTTTCTCGTCAGGTGCACATAGAACGCATCGTCCGCGTATACGCGATCGAGGCGTCCGAGGAACCACGACAAACGGTTGTCTGCTTCGATGTGGTTTGGCGGATAGCTGAAATGGTCCGCGCCGGTCCTGTGCGACCGCGACTCGTGGGCGGCGGTGTAGTTGGTGATGTGGCGGCAGGCCTGCACGAACGTGACCGACCCGCACCGCCCCGTACACAGCACGAAGACGTTCATGGCTTTCCAGTATGAGGCGGGGATGGTCGGAACACAAATCACGCGCTGATCGCCGGATACTCCATGAACGGAAGAGCCTGAACCTCATCAACGACACGGTGCGGCCCCGGTCGAGCACCAGCGCCTATCGGTGACGCGAAATCTCAGTGACGCGAAATCAGGGGAGGCAACGAGGGCAGCGAACGGTGATGCACAGAACCCAGGCTTGGTCGTCCCCAGCGCTATTGCTCCCCTCAGACGACCGCCAGCTGGCTTTTGATGAGAACGTCGTCATCGGCAGTCACTTTCGTCACAAAGACCTGGCCCGGACAGATCTCCATCTTCTGAAATTTTGGAAGCCGCAATGGTGCCAGTCCGTTTCGCGCTGGATTCGTGATGGCATCCATGCCCAACTCGTCGACCAATTCCTTCACTAGGCCGACCATGCCAAAACTGTGGCTGGGACGATATCCTGAAGGCTTTCGCCGAAAGCGATCGATCCAGGTGGCCGTCGAATCCGGCGGCCGATATTGCGCACCGTCAGGCCATCCTCCCCAGTACCCGACGCGCCAGTCCTCGAGAACATACACGCCGCCTGCCCTCAGGTGACGATCGAATAGATGCCAAAAGCTGATCCTGGTGAATTCTCCGATGTGCGAGGCGTCATCGATGATGATGTCAAATCCTTCGCTCGCGCGCTCACGACCTATTCGGTCCAAGAGCCCTCTGTCTCGCTGGTCGCCTTGATACACGTGAATTCGACCGCTCGAATCGCCGATCTCCACTCGGTTCAAGTCCAGTCCGACGATGTCGCCCTGCTTGAAGAAGTCCCTCCACATGAGTAGCGACCCGCCATGGTGGACGCCCAGTTCGAGCAGCCTGATCGGCAGAGTAGACAACGGGCCAAAATATCGCTCGTAGTTGTTCAGATACAGCTGCGATTTGTCAGTGTCGTACTGACCCGCGATCAGTCGGTGCGTCAACTCACCCTCCGAACGTCGACCCTCGACCGCAGGGCTTGAAATCTGCTGCTCATCCCGGGCGGAGCGTATTTGCCGCCTTGCAGTTTTGCGCACTTATGATACGCGGCCACGCACGGCCGGTTGACCGATTTTCAGCGCCGGTCGGGTCGCGGTAGGATCGGAGGACCGCGCCGTGAAGACACGCACGGACGAGGACTGCTCGCCACAAGCCAGCGCCGCAGCTCGACCGTTTGTCGGATCGCATGCGTCTACATTGGTCCGCTTCGATCTGCCGTTTCGCGACGTGGCGACCGACCCGTCGATTGCGCCCGTGGAGACAGCCTCGATGCTTTCCGACCAGGCACACGTTCTCGTCGCGGACGTTCTGCACGCGCCGTTACCGACGACATCTTGATGCTTCCACTGGAACCCGCGAGCGACACCGGAAGGGCTGCCGCGTCGTTGTCGGTCAGCGCCATCATTCCGGCCTTCAACCGTGAACGATTCATCGTGGAGGCAATCGAGTCGGTCCTTCGGCAGGACAGGCGCCCGCAGGAGATTATCGTCGTCGACGACGCGTCGTCGGACGAGACCGCGGCGCGGGCGGCTTCGTTCAAGGAAGTGGGTCTAGTGCGCCTGTCGAAGAGGAGCGGCCCGGCTGGCGCGCGGAATGCGGGGATTGGCGCCGCGCGCGGCGATGTGATTGCGTGGCTCGACTCCGACGATCTGTGGCTTCCCGGGCACTGCTCGACGGTTGTGCCGCTCCTGGAGCGCTTTCCGGAGGCAGTCTTGGCATTTGGAGCAGTCGAATTCGTCGGCGAGAAGGAGGGCCTCTGGCCCGTCGCGGACTTTCCCGATGGCGAGCCCTTCGACGCGTTCGATCACTCGTTCGAACGCAACGTGCCGCCGATGATGGCGACGATCATCAGGCGCGCCCCGCTCCTCGAGATCGGCGGATTCGACGAGTCGCTGTCGTGCTCGGTCGACTTCGATTTGTTCCTCAGGCTGTCCCGGGTCGGACCGTTCGTCTGCTCTCATCTGGTCACCGCGCAATATCGTTGGCATGGAGAGCAGATCAGCGCGAAGCCGCTGGCGCAGCTGCAAGCAATCTACACCTCGCGCGAGAAGATGCTGCGGGCGCTGAACGCATCGGGCGAGGGATCGCGCGCATCGGCACTCAATCAGCGCGCGCTGGACTTTCTTCATGATGATTTGTGGACGGCGTGGGGCAAGCGCGATCTCTACCGCCTGAGGGTCTTGCTGGAGGTCGCGCGTGGATTCGACGGCGCCGACAACGTCGCGGCGCCCTTCCGCTACAGGCGCCACGCGCCACGTGCACTGATGTCGGCGTGGGACGCGCTGCTTCGCACGGCAGGCCTTTCCTGAAGGCTGCCGACGCTGCAGGGCTGCCACACCGAATCAGTCATGCCAATGCTGCCGACCATTCAAATCACGATCTGCACGTGGAATCGTGCGGGCTTGCTGCGGCAAACCCTGGAGTCGGCACGAGCGCTCACCTGGCCAGACTCGCACTTGGCCACGATCCTGGTCGTCAACAACAACTCCACCGACGACACGTCGCAGGTGGTGCGCGGGTTTACCGATCGCCTCCCGGTTCGCGAAGTGTTCGAGCCAACACCAGGACACACAATCGCGCGAAACCGTGCCCTGACTGAAACGAATGCCGACTTTGTGCTGTGGACGGACGATGATGTGCTGTTCGACAAGGATTGGTTGATCGCATTTTGCGACGCCACTTCCCGGTGGCCGGACGCTGCGGTGTTCGGAGGGCCCTGCCGGCCCTGGTTTCCCGTCGAGCCGGACACCGATCTCGCCGCAACCTTCCCGGCGCTGGCACTGGGATACTGCGTACGAGGCTACGACGGGCCCGACGGGCCAATCCCACTCTTCGAGCCGCAGCACCTCATGGGGATGAATTTCGGCGTCCGGATGGCTGGACTGTGCGACCTGCGCTTCGATCCGACACTTGGTTATTCTCCGACGTCGATCACGGGAGGAGACGAGACCGACTACATTCGGCGGGCACTGGCACAGGGTGCGAGGGCCGCGTGGGTCAGCCGGATGCACGTACAGCACTACGTGGCGCCCGAGCGCATGACTCTCGGCTACTTGAAGCGCTTCACCATCGGAAACGCCAGGCGTGCGGCCCGCGATTCGAGTGAGGCATCTCGCTCTGTTCTGACGCTGGCGCGCTGGTGCGCCGGCGAGTACGCGGCATATTTTCGCGACCGTTCGGTCGGCAGGCGCCGTCACGCGCTGGGGCATCTCAAGCGCGGCTGGCACCTGCGCGGCCTCATCGCCGGATTGCGTGAATCGAAGGCGGCATCGTGAGTCACTCTCCACGATCGCGGCCGCTCGTCGTCGCGGTCGAGGCCGAAGCGCTCTGCCGGTACCCCTTCTGTGGCATTGCGCGAATGGTCGTGCATCAGTATCGATGTCTCGCCGAGCTTCGGCCCTCGTGGCGGTTTCTCTTCTTTCATCGGACCACGGTCCCCGGCGTGATCCGCGACGCGCTGCCACGGGTGACGTGGCAACAGATCGACATCGTCGGAGAACGGTTCGTCCCGCGGCTAGACGCATGGATGGACCTGCGATTGCCCTGGGCAGCCGTCCGGGCGGGCGCACACGTCCTGCACTGCCCCGCCAATGCCGGTCCGCGGCTCGGACCCCCGCTCGTGCTCTCGGTCCTGGATCTGATCCCGATCAAGACGCAGCCCGATCGGCCGCACGTTCGGCTCTGGCACGCTCGGCTGCGCGTCGCAGCCCGCCGCGCGCGTCATGTACTTACGATCAGCGAAGCGAGCCGCCGCGACATCGTCGAGCTCCTCGGCGTGCCCGAGCAGCGGATTCGATCGCATCCGTTAGCGCCGTGGCAGTCGATCACTGGACCAGCGACTCACCGTGGCACGGAGGGACGTCGCGCCGGCAGCCCCTATGTGTTCGTATTCGCGTCGCTTCGACCGAACAAGAACCTGACCCGTCTGCTGCAGGCCTGGGCCTCGATGTCGGAGGACGCGCGGAGAGGCCACCGCCTGCTGCTCGCCGGGATCGAACCGCAGGAGCGCTCCGCGATCGAGCGCCACGTCACGGAACTGAATGTCTCGGGATCCTGCGAGCTCGTAGGGCAGGTGCCGGATGGGTCGCTCGCCGAGCTCCTGAGAGGCGCGACAGCCCTCGCTTATGTGTCTACCATGGAAGGGTTCGGACTGCCGATTCTCGAAGCGTTCGCGGCCGGGGCGGCCGTGGTCACGAGCCGAGCCTCCTCGATGCCGGAAGCCGCGGGCGATGCGGCGGTCCTTGTCGATCCGTTATCGTTCGAGGACATTGCCTCGGGGTTGACGCGTCTACTCGGGGATCCCGCGCTGCGGGAGTCACTGGTTGACAAGGGCCGGCAACGCGTCACCAGGTTCAGCTGGCAAGGCTCGGCCGAGCAGCTCTGTTCGGCTCTGGAGGAGTCGGCGAGGGCCTGACCGTTGGCGGCACATTCCATGACCGTGGCAATCGACGCCCGAAACGTTTATCGCGTGCAGCGGCGTGGAACGGGCAAGAACCTGGTCGACCTTTACAGACAGTTGGCGAGGTTACGGCCGCACTGGCGGTTCATCATGTTGCACGAAGGGGACTCACGGGACGATCCGTTCGCCGGCGAGGAGAACATCGCCAATCACGCCCTGCGCGTTCGCGGCAGCCGATTCAATGCCTGGCAGGACGTGGCGTTTCCGATCGCCGCGCGCATGCATGGCGCGGGTGTCATCCATGCGCCAGCCAATACCGCCCCGTTTCATCCCCTGGGCCGCATGGTTGTGACGATTCACGACCTGATCCCGCTGGAAATGGACCCACAGTCGGCCTCAACCTCAGCCTGGTTGAAACGCGTGCGGCGCGGCGCGCGGCACGCGCGGCGGATCATCACGCCAAGCGGCTGGAGCAAGGAGCAGATCGTGCGCCACCTTGGCGTGCCCGAGGACAAAGTCGTCGTGAACTATTGGGCGGCCGACACGTCGTGCCGCAAGGTAGACGATCCCGCGCGGCTGGCGGCAATACGTCGCAAATACGGCGTTCCAGGCGATCAACCCTATGTCCTCGGATTTGGCGGCGCCGATGCTCGAAAGAACACCCGTCGCGTGATTGAAGCATGGGCACGGTTGCCGCAGGGGCTGAGAACGACCTCCTCCCTGGTTCTCGTCGGCAACCAGGAGCCCGAATGGGCGCGCCTCCGGGAGCTGGCGACGACGCTCGGCGTGGCAGCCGCGTGTCACCTTCATGGGTTCGCCGACGAAATTGACATCTCTGGACTGTTGAGCGGCGCTGCCGCCCTTTGCTACACCTCGCTCAGCGAGGGGTTCGGCCTCCCGCTCGTGGACGCCTTCGAATGCAAAACACCCATCCTCACCAGCCGGACCACGAGCCTCGGTGAAATCGCGGGCAACGCCGCCCTCCAGGTCGATCCCGCCAACGTGGACGAAATAGCAAGCGGGCTCTGCGCTTTGCTGACGGATGCACGCCTGGCGGGCGAGCTCGTCGCGAACGCGAACGCACGGCGCGCGCTGTTCTCGTGGCAGACCTGTGCCGAAACTGTGGCGCAGACACTCGAGCTCGCGGCCAATTGACGATGCCTGACCGACTCATTTCATTCGATTGCCGGTTTTTTCTCGGCGATCGCCCCTGCGTCTGGCACAAACGGGAGGGCGCCCACTGCCAGTGCGAGCACTACGAGCAAATCGCATCGACGACCCTTCTGATCAAACTCGATGCGATGGGGGATGTGCTCCGGACCACGGCGTTGCTGCCGGCTATTGCCGCCGCGTACCCGGGAACGGCGATCACGTGGGCCACTCGTGCCGAGTCGGTGCCACTGCTGACCCGCAACCCCTTCATCACGGAAATCGTGGCGTACGGCCCGGATCTCCTGACCATGCTGGGCAGTCAGCAGTTCGATCGTGTCATCAATCTCGACGCCGGCAAGGTGAGCGCCGGTCTCGCCACGATTGCCCACGCCGTTCACAAGGCCGGCTATGTGTTGAACGACGCGGGTCGAGTCACGCCGACCAACGCTGCGGCCAGACGCTGGCTCGAACTGGGTGTGTTCGATGATCTGAAGCGCGCGGGCCAGCGGACGTACCAGGAGGTGATGCTCGAGATACTTGGCTTGAGTGGGCAACCGCATGGCTACGTGTTCGAGTTGAGCGCGCCCGAACGTGAAGAAGGGAGGCAGCGGCTGATGGCCGCGGGGCTGGCGCCGGATCGACCCGTCGTGGGCCTGAACACCGGCGCGGGCGGCCGTTGGGCGTTGAAGCAGTGGCGCGAAGAAGGCTTCCTGGAGCTCATCGCCGCTCTCGCTCCCGAAGGCGTGCAGTTCGTGCTGCTCGGCGGCCCGGGTGAGCGTGAGCGCAACCGGCGCCTGGTACAGGGCTCGCCGCACTCGCTGATCGATCCAGGGACCGACAATCCAGTACCGGCTGTTCGCCGCAATCGCGAGCCACTGCGACACGGTCGTTACTGGAGATACGTTGGCGATGCACATCGCCCTGGCGCTCTCGATCCCGACCATCGTGCTGTTCGGGCCAACGAGCGCCCCCGAGATCGAACTGTATGGCCATGGAGAGAAGCTGCTGCCTGACATGACGTGTCTCGCCTGCTACAAGAACACTTGCGACTTCGTGCCGAACTGCATGGACCTCATCACCAGTGCCGAAGTCATCGCCGCCGTGAGACGCCAACTCGCCCGCTGAGACACCCCCGGATGGAACCGACTCGCCAACTCCGACTGAACCTCGGCTGCGGACATGTCACCCCGCCAGGGTGGCTCAACGTCGACGGCTCGAACCGGGCGTGGCTCGCGTCCAGGTTTCCCGCTGTCGACAGGCTGCTGACCGGGGCGAAGCTCATTCCTCCGAGCGAGTTCACGGGGCATACGACCTACGCCAACATCAACCGCACGTTTCCGTGGCCTGATGGCACCGCTTCGGCGGTGTACATGGGCGAAGTGCTGGAGCATTTCACGGCGGACGCCGGGGAAGCGCTCGTGCGACGCTGCCACCGCGTGCTCGCCCCTGGTGGCGTCCTTCGGCTACGCGTTCCGGACAACGCGCGCTTCTGGACCAACTACCTGAAGGAATACGCCGCCGTCCGCGAGCGCCCGCGACAGGAATGGACGACCGAACACACGCGCTGGATCGAATGGTTCTTTCGCGATATCTGCGTGACGAAGCCAGGTCGATTCACGCCGCATTCCTTTGGGCATTATCACAAGTGGATGTACGACGATGTCTCGCTCATCGCCCTGTTCGAGAAAGTTGGCTTTCGCGAGGTCGATCGGATGCCGTTCCGGAAAAGCCGGATTCCCGGCATCGACGCCGTGGAAGCTCGCGACGAGTTGATCGTCGAGGGCATCAAGTGAGTCGACAGACGTCGTTCGCTGCCCGGTGCCGCGTATCAGCCGAGTCCTGACCCGTGACCCCGCCCGTCAAAGTCGGTCTTGTCGTTCACGTGATGCAAATGGCGGGCGCCGAGCGGCTGGTCGTCGAGACCATCCGGCGGCTCGGATCGCGAATCCGCCCGACGGTCTTCTGCCTCGACGCTGAGGGACCGCTCGGCGCCGAGCTTGTCCGCGATGGCGTTGACCTGGTCGTGCTCGGCCGCAGTCCGGGACTCGATCTTCGAGTCGCCTGGCAACTCGCCGACGAGATTCGGCGACGGCAGATTCACGTCGTCCACGCGCATCAGTACACGCCGTTCTTCTATGCCGCGCTGGCGAAGCTACGCGCTGGTGGACGGTTTCGACTCATCCTCACCGAACACGGCCGGCACTATCCCGATCTCGTCTCGGCGCGACGACGTCTAGGGAACCGATTGCTGCTCGCACGGCTGGCAGACCGGATCACCGCGGTCTGCGCATTCAGCGTCGATGCTCTTGCGACGAAGGACGGCTTCCCCCGCCACCGCATTGAGGTCGTTCCGAACGGCATCGATCTCGCGGAATACGATCGCGTCTTGCCGCCGGCCGACGGTCTGCCGAACGGAAGGCGATTCATCACGACCATCGCACGGTTCCACCCGGTCAAGGATCACGCGACGTTGATTCGCGCCTTCGCCAAGATGGCGACGCGTTTTGCCGATGTCGATCTGCTCCTTGCGGGCGACGGTCCGTTGAAGCATGACCTCGCAGGCCTTGCGGCGACGCTCAAGGTCACGGATCGGGTGCGGTTCCTCGGCGTCCGCCGCGATGTGCCAGAACTGCTGAACGCTTCGACGATCTTCGCCCTGACATCCGTCAGCGAAGCGGCGTCGCTGACCGTGCTCGAAGCGATGGCGGCGGCGAGGCCGATCGTGCTGACCGACGTCGGAGGAAACCCTGAGCTGGTCCGTCACGAAGTGGACGGCCTGCTCGCCCCTCGTGGCGACGTGAACAGGATTGCGGACGCGCTTGCGCGGCTTCTCGCCGACCCGGCACTCGCGGCGAGATTGAGCGCAAGCGCTGCACTGCGCGTGCGCCAACAGTTTCTGCTGGACCACACGATCGATCGATACTACGAGATCTACCGCGCGCTGGCACCGTCACATCAATGAATGACTCGCTGAAGAGCGTCGCTCGTGGGCTGGCGTTCGTCGTCATCTCCCCGATGCTTCTCTGGTTCGTGGTGAAGCGCGCCGCGATGGGGCCCGACCGCGCCCTCCAGGGCTCGTCTCAGGCGCTGGCCCTGGTACCCGGCCTGCCGGGACAATACGTTCGGCGCGCGTTCCTCTCCGTGGCCATCGCCAGATGTGCGGCGACGAGCGTGGTCGAATTTGGCGTCACCTTTTCGCAGTCGGAGGCCCGCCTCGACGACAACGTCTATGTCGGTCCGTTCTGCAGCCTCGGTCGCGTGCACCTCGAACGCGACGTGCTCGTGGCGGGAGGCGTGCATATTCCCAGCGGCGCCGACACGCATGCGACGGATCGGGTCGACATGCCGATTCGCGAGCAGGGCGGCGCGCGCACGCTCGTGCGAGTCGGACATGGCACCTGGATCGGGAATGGCGCGATCGTGATGGCCGACGTCGGCCGCGACTGTGTGATCGGCGCCGGCGCCGTGGTCACGACGGCCATCCCGGACCACAGCGTGGCCGTCGGGGTGCCGGCTCGCGTGATCCGCAGCCGTGGCGAGTTGTGAGGATACTCGCCCTCACCCATCGCCTGCCGTGGGCGCCGAACCGCGGCGATCGCATCCGCGCGTATCACGTACTCCAGACCCTGCGGACGCGGCACCAGATCCATCTGCTGTCACTCGTGCACGATGAGGAGGAGGAGAGTCACGTGGCGGAGGTGCGGGGATGGCTCGAGGACGTCCAGTCGATCAGGGTTCCCCGCCGACGTAACCTCGTTCGCGCCGGCCTGACCCTTCCCACGTCGATCCCGCTGACGTTCACACTGCTCGACGCGCCCACCCTTGGGCAGGACCTGGCCGCCGCCGCCAACCGAGCGCAACCCGACGTCGTGTTCGCCTATTGCTCCGGCATGGGGCGCCTGCTGAACGAACCCGCCATTGCCTCAATGCCGGCCATTGTCGACATGGTCGATATGGACTCCGCAAAGTGGCGTGCGCTCGGCTCGACCACGGCGCCGCCACTGGCCTGGGTCTATCAACGCGAGGGTCGGCTGTTGGAACGGGCCGAGGCCAGGCAAATGCGCCACGCGAGGGCGACAATGGTCGTCAACGATCGTGAGGCGCGAACGGCTCGTGAGATTGCTCCGGACGCCGATGTTCGCGTTATCGAGAACGGCATAGACGTCGACCGCTTTGCGCCCCCGACCCCCCCGGCCGACTCGTCGCAGGTAGTGTTCTGCGGCGTCATGAGCTACACCCCCAATGCAGAGACGGCGCAATGGCTCGGCGAGCGCGTCTGGCCCTTAGTGCGAGAGCGGCACGGCGGAGCGAGATTGGCGCTGGTCGGCTCGAACCCACCAGCCGGTCTGGAACGGCTTGCTGCAGCTGATCCCTCGATCGTCGTGACCGGGCACGTCGCCGACGTTCGGCCGTGGCTTTGGGAATCCGCGGTTGCCGCCGCGCCGATTCGCACCGCACGCGGAATTCAGAACAAGGTGCTCGAAGCCGTGGCAGCAGGATTGCCCTGCGTCGTCTCGGGTGCGGTCGCCGCTGGGCTGCCACTCGAGGTGCACCCGGCTTGCGAAGTTACCGACGATGCCGAGGAGTGCGCCGACCGAATCTCCGCGTTGTTGAAGATGAGCCCCAACGAGCGTCGAGCGCGGGCGCGCAAGGCAGTGCTCGACGGTTTGTCCTGGAGATCGCGCCTCCAGCCGATGATGGACCTGTTCGACGAGGTGGCCGACTCGCGCGTGCAGCGCTAGGACCGGTCCGAGACGAGCGCTTCGTAAATGGCGTCGACGCGGCGCATCCGGGTCTCGAATGCCAGGTCAGTCTCGACTCGTGCGCGAGCGCTCCCGGCGCGAGACCTTGCGGCAGCCTTGTCAGCAAGGACGGATTCGACTGCCGCCGTCAGCGCACTTTCGTCGCCGCGCGGCACGATCAGCCCATCCACGCCGTGGCGGATCACCTCGCGCGTCCCTCCCGCATCCGTGGCCACGACGGGGACCTCGAAGGCCATCGCCTCCAGTACCGCGTTCGGGGTCCCTTCATAGTCTGCGCTCTGTACAAAAACGTCCGCCGCCTGATACACGTCGGTCGGGTCGGCCACGTGGCCGAGTAGGCGCGCCACACTGCCCTGGCCAAGCCGCTCGCGCTCAGTTTCCAGCATCTGCCGCGAGCCCCCGTCACCGGCGATGAACACTTTCAGCTTCGGCCGGCGCGACACTATCGGGGCCATCGCACGCAACAACAGATCGAACCGCTTTTGCGGCTCCAGCCGTCCGACGGCGGCAATCGCGATCTCGTCCGGTGCAAGGCCGAGCGCGTGACGTGATTCGAGACGACGCACAGGATCGCGCCGAAAGCGGTCGGCGTCGATGCCGTTGAGAACCACGGTAATGCGCCCTGCTCTGGCGCCGCGACGCAGCAGCTCGTTGCGCACGTCGCTCGACACCGCGATGACATGCGGGTACCTTGCCAGCAGCCACTTGTCCGCGGGGTAGTACATCCATCGCTCACGAACCGAATGACCGGTCCACCCGTGCGCCGTGGACAACGGAATGGCGCCGGTCCGCCGCGCCAGGAGCCACGCCAGAACGTCGGTTTTGTAGTCGTGCGCGTGAACGATGTCGATCCTTCGGGAGGAGACCAGTTCGGCGAGCTGGGCAAGGATGCGGCGATCGAACGATCCGTGTTCGATTCGCTCCACATAGTCGACGCCGAGCGCTCGCGCCCGATCGCCGATTGCGAACACGCGATCGCGCGCGTCACGGATATAGCAGACGGTGACGGCGACGCGTGCGGGATCCGAGCGCGCGGCGCCCAGCAGAATCGTCTTTTCCGGACCGCCTCCCGTGCCACGCACACTGCGGAGCTCGAGGATGCGAATCGGCCGCTTCACGGCGATCGCACCTCGGCCACGGCCGTGCGTGTGGCATGTGTGGCGCGGAGGACAATGGCCGCCGCCCGGCCAAGATCGAACGCGACTGCCACGATCAGACATTGCAGGAGCGCCAGCGCCGAACGCTCCTTTCCACGCGAGGCCATCTGCACCGCGCGGGGCACCGACCCCAGAATCAAGAACGCGGCGGCCGCCAGCAGGTAGTGCGGCGCATTCCGCCAGTCGATGAGCATCAGGAGAATCGCCGAGATGACTACCACGACCGACACGAGCGGCTGAAGCGCGCTGAGGGCCGACCTCACGTTCATCGGCGGCCGGAATGTGACGCGCAGATTGTCGCGACCGCGCCACACTTCTCCCGCAAAGACCGCCCGAAGCGTCCGGGGGTCGCCGTGGTGCACGCTTGCGAGCGCGTGATCGGCGACCAGCCTTCCCGAGGCGAGGGCGAGGCGGCGGCAAAGATCGACGTCTTCGCACGTTTCGAGCGTTTCATCGAATCCGCCAATCTGCTCGAAGACCGCGGTCCGAATCGCGATGTTCCCGCTGGGAAGCCAAGTAACCTCACGCGTGCCGGGCCGGTGCTGACGAAGGCGGTCGTAAGCTCGCTGCACCCAGGTCGCAACCTCTGGCGTACGGGTACTCGGCGCCAACGGCCGCGACTCGTGGCTCCGACAAAAGCCGGCGCGCAACCGCGAACCAGTCGCGTCCGAGAACGTGATCGGCGTCGATGAAGGCGAGCACCGGCGCCCTCGCTTGGCGAGCGGCACAATTCCTGAGCGCCGACACACGAAGGCCGGGAAACGAGATCACCTTGGCACCTGCCGCGGCGGCGATCGTCACCGTCTGATCTGTCGAGCCGTTGTCTGCCACGACGATCTCGATGGGCCCCGCGTTGGAGCTCGCGTCGCGAATCGAGGTCAGGCATGCCGCCAACGTGGAGGCGGCATTACGGGCAGGGACGATCACGGAGATCCAGGGAGCCGTCATCGTCGGCGGTCAGCGGAATCCATCGATTCGATGCCGCGCACGGCCAGATCCGCAGCGGCCGCCCACGAATGCCGCTCGGTCACCCAGCCGCGGGCGTCGATGCCGAGCTGACGTCGTCTGCGTGAATCGTCCCACAACGCGATGAGTGCCGTCGCGAAATCCATGGCCTGGTCCGCGATCACGATCGGCGGAGACGCCGGCAAGTCGAGCCCCAGGATTGCCTTTTTTGTGCAAAGAATTGGACGGCCCATAGCGGCCGCTTCGAGCAGCTTGTTCTTGATGCCCAGGCCGGAGACCATCGGCGCGACGGCCACGGCGTGACGGCACACTTCGTCTCGCAGGTCCGGAAGGTTCTCTTGCAGCGACACGCCAGGCTCGCCAGCCAGGCGTCTCACTTCGTCGCCCGGCTTGAAGCCGATGATGCGCAGAGCTCCTCCCGGGCGCCGCTCACGAACCCGCGGCCAGACATGCCGTACGAGCCATTCCAGGGCCTGGACGTTCGGCCCGAAGTCGAGCCGCCCCCAGAACACCGCGCTATCCGGCAACTCGTCCATCGATCGCGGAGCGTAGTACGCGACATCCACGCCGTTAGGAATGATGTCGACGTGGCGGGCGCCGGCGATCCAGCGCGCCGCCCGCCGGTCCTGCGGCGTCACGACCCACATGCGATCGATGTCAGGAGTGAACGCACGCTGATAGACGCCCTTGACGGCGGCTTGCTGCACGTTGATCCACGTCGGTCGATCGAGCAGACGCACCATGCTCAGGTGATGCAATACCCACTCGTCAGCCGCATACCAGATGCGCACGGCGCGGTGATCGCCGACGAGATACGGCAACGCATCCAGCCCCACCGACACGAGCACGTCGGCGCCGAATTCACGGGATGCACGCGCGACGGCCGCCGCAGCCCGTGGTTCGACGCCCCAGTAGGAGAAAAATCGAGCCTGAAGACCCGCGGGGCGAAAGCTGGCGTCCGCTGGATCCGGGGTAATGACGGCCGACCCGGCGATGCCCAGACCGTCGGTCGCGCCCCGTTCCGGTGGAGTCCGGCTCAGGAAGAAGACCGCGTGCCCCTTCGCTGCGAGGGCACGCATCATCTCGGCGGAGTGGACGTCGTGTCCACTCTGCCGCGGCCATGTCAGTTGATGTTTGTAGAAGACGAACCGCATCTCCTGCCTGGAGCGCCTCACGCGCTGGAGCACCTCATACGCCCGAGCGCATCAGCCAGTAGTCCTTCATCAGAAGGAAGCGCCCGACGACGAGCGCGTCGATGGCGCTCGAGAAAAATGCCTGAACGGCTGCCCGCGGATCGGCGACTGGCCTGGTGCCGTCCACAGTGAAGTCGACGGCAACGAGGCCCGGGAGACCTGTTCGCGTATGCCAGGCCTCGCAGAGGTCTCCAATCGCCCTTGCCTCTGCCGGGTCGATCACGCAGACGCTGCATCGGCCTTCGGCGTCGACGGCGGCACCAAACGCCACCCGCTGGTCCTCGCGCGGCGTGCTCGGCTGTCGGTCGAAGGCATCCGGCACGTCGGCCAGAGCGGACGTCGCGTGTGCCATCGACACGATGATCGGCAACGGCGAATCGAGTGACCGGCCGAGGAGGAATCCGTTGACGTTGTCGCGGACGAAGCGGGCGGTCGGATCGCTCAACACGACGCGCTCGGCCTGGATCGCCGACGGACTACCGGCACGCGCGTTCTGAAACCACGCCACGGTCTTGGCGCTGGCCAGCAACCCGCAGGTCCTGGAGACGAGCCGTGGCCAGTCCGGTTCGTACACGTAGTCGAGCCGGCAGTTGTCGAGCACCGCCTTGATGTCGACGTCCGAGAACTCCTCCGTCCGCGGCTCCACGTCAGTGCCGCATCGAGGGGTGCGCCACGAGGCAGCCGCCGATGGCCAGATAATCCAGATTCCCCTGCAGGAAGGCCCGAATCGCGTCGTCCGGTGTGCAGACGATCGGCTCCTCGTGCATGTTGAAGCTGGTGTTGATGACTGATGGTACGCCTGTCAGCTTGTAGTATTCGGTCAGAATCGCGTGGAAGCCGGGATTCGAGGTCGCCGTCACCAGTTGCGGCCGTGCGGTACCGTCGACGTGGACCGCTGCCGGACAGGTCCGCCGCATCTCGTCTGTGCAGTCGAAAGTAATCGTCATGAATTGCGCCGCATAGTCTGCGCCATCGACCCGCTGGTAGTTTGCATGACGATGCTCGTACAGCGTGGCCGGAGCGAAGGGCATGAATTCGGTCCGGCCCAGGCGCTGATTGAGCCACTGATTCACGCTCGGCTCTTTCGCGTGATAGAGGATCGAGCGGTTGCCAAGGGCGCGCGGCCCATATTCCATACGTCCATTGAAACGCGCGACGACCTTGCCGGCAGCAATCAATGCCGCAATCTTCGGCTCGATCGCGGGATATCGATCAAAGGGCAGCTGCGCGCGCATCAGGGCATCTTCAATCTGCGCGTCGGTATACTGGGGTCCGAAAAACACGTCAGCGAGCGGCTCATGCAGATGCGGGTTGCCCGAGAACTCCAGCAGCGCCGCGCCCGTTCCGCAGCCGCCGTCGCCCATGTTTGGATGGATGAAGATTCGATCCACGCTGGGAAGCTCACGGAGGCGCTGATTCAGCTTCACATTGGCGACGACGCCGCCCGACAGCACGACTGAGCGGATTTTCGTCTGCTGCAGATAGTGAGCAACGTACTCGCAGGCGACGAGCTCGAGCACATGCTGGTAGGCGGCCGCAACGTCGATCTTGGGAAACTCGGACGCCAGCATTCGCGCGAAATACAGGTTGTTGCTTTCGACGATCCGGAAGGACCCCGGCTCGCGATGGAACCTGGCCAGGAGCACGTCGCGCAGCACGGAGGGTTCGCCGTACGCCGCCAGGCCCACAATCTTGCCTTCATGACGGCTCGGCTTGAAGCCGAGTCCGGACGTCACCGATTCGTAGAACGTGCCCAGTGAGTGCGGATATTCGACGCCATGCACGCGCTCGATGCGGCCGTCGCGGCCAACGGCCACCGAGCCGGCCAGACCACTGCCGTAGCCGTCCAGTGTCACGATCAGCGCTTCGTCGAAGCCGCTCGTGTAGTAGGCGTTTGCGGCATGGCTTTCGTGGTGCTCGACGCGCTTGAGGCGGTTCAGCAGGCCGAGCTCTTCGAGAGCGCCCTCGAGCTCGACATGCCACTTCCGGTGGAACGTCGACGCCTCGCGACCCCACTGATCGGAGAGCCGCTTCGCGACGTTTCGCGAGACCACGCCCTCGCTGGCCAGCACCTTGTAGGCGAGCGTCTTCGCGAATCCCTTCTCCATCCGCTCGTTCGGTTCGCGCAGACCTGGAATCGGCGCTGTTCTCGCGGGCACGCGCGACGATGCCTGGCGCAGTTGCGCGGTCGTCCCTGTACTCTCGGCGTCGTCGAGGAACTCGCGCTCACGCTCGAGATTTCGCCCGAACAGTCGCGTCTCCTCCTCCCAACCCAGGAAGGGGTAGGCGACGACGTCGAAGTTCTCCGGCTGTAGTCCGGCTCGCTCCATTCCGTCCTGCAATGCCTGCCATGGAAATCCAGTTTGGAGTTTGACCCTCGTGAACCGCTCTTCAGCGGCCGCATACAGGATGCGACCGTCTTCGACGATCGTGACCGTCGAATCCTTGTCGAGCGGTGAGATCCCGAGCACTCTCATTCAGTGACGCTCCGTTGCGGCAGACAGCGCCGCCCTGAAAACGAGCGGCGTCGTTGTGTGTCCCGCCATCTCGCCAAAGAAAAATTCGAAATATTGCTCGATCGACTGAAGGAACGCCCCAAGGTCGGCCTGCGATCGCACATACGGCGTGTGCCCCGGCTCGACCGACGGGCTATGAAACGAAACCGTCAGCGTGCGAAGTCCCCGAGCGATCAGGGCGCGTGTAAGCGCCTTCATCTCGTCGAGCGTGCTTCCTTCTGGCGACAGCATGATGCGATTGGTAACGCCGAGCCGCGCGAGAATGCCGACGGCCCGAAGCTGCGGCGGCGAGGCGAATGCGGCCGCGTGAACGCGTGGCCCGAGGCTCGAGCCGGCGAATCCGGTGTACCCGGTTGTGCATGGGATTTCGAGCAGGTCCTGCTGCAACCAGCAGGGTCGCGCATCGAAGCGGCGAAAATCCGGCCCGCTCTCGGACGTGTAGTCCATGTGCGGGTTGACGCTGGTGTCGACCGTAAACCCCAGAGATCTGAGCGACGCCAGGGTGCGCGCGGCGATGCCGTAACGCCCGGCCTTGTAGATCTGAGGGCGAACTTCGAACGCTCGCTCGATCGTCTCGACCATCGTGGTCAGCTTCGCGGCTTCGAGCTGCGTCGGCAGATTCATCGCGAAGCTGTTGCGGCGCGAGACCTCCTCCTCGTGCGGCGGCGTGACCCACGGATGCAAGTGCGCGCCAATAGTCGCGCGTCCCGTGGACGCGAACTCTGCAAGCGGTGTTGACCCTTCCGGCTTGGAGGCCACGGGATAGTCGATGACGTACGTGGGGACGATGCCGAAGCGATCGAAGATCCGCTGGGCTCGGCCGATGTGACGCATGGCCGTCACGCCTGTGCTCTGCCTGGAAAACGGCGCCGACCAGTCGAACTCTTCCTCAGTATCGACAACGACGAAAAGCGTTGGACGATCGGCTGCCGGCAGATCGATTGGCGTCGCGGAGACCGCGGGATCTTCGGGGCGCATGGCGACGATCAGGGAATGTTTCTGACGACAACCGGGCCGATCCGGTTGGCGATCGCGACGGGCAGCCGCTGCCACAGGGCAATCGCCAGTCGAAATTTGGGATTCTTGGGACTTTGATCGGGGACCGTCCCTTCGAGGCCTGCGTACTCCCAGAGGAGAGGCTGTGGCACGGCACCCCACTGTCGCTTGAAGTGAAACGTCCCCTCGTCCGGTGTCGATCGGCCGAAGTCGAACCGGCTGGCGCCAACGGCAATCGCGTGGCGCAGCATTGCCCAGTACAGCAGCATATTCGGCGCCTTGTCGCTGTGGCCGCGGAGCGACGAGGCCCACGGGACTTCCACCGTGTCGCGCCAGCGGATCGTGATCGATCCCGCGATTGGGAGGCGATCGAGCCGGACGATGAACACGCGCGCGCTCTCAGGGAACGTCCGAAGGATCGACGCGAAAAACCGGGGCGAATACACAGGAGTGCCAAGATCCCGCATGTTGCGGGCAAAGACGCTGTAGAAATCGTCGAGGCGCTCGGCTCCGCCGACCTCCGTCACCAGGCCGGCCTTCTCGGCCTTTCGCACTTGATTCCGGACCTTGCGATCGAGCGCGCTCCATTGCGCGGTCTCGTCATGTTCAAGCGACAGCCACATCGCGACCTTGTGCCGCTTCGCTGGCCATGGCGGCGCCAGTACAGCCCGGTGCCGCAGCTCGATGTGCGAAAGGGCGCGACTACGTGCCCAACTGACGGCTTCGCCGACGAGCGCGGCAGCCGTCTCTTCGTCATCGGCCACGACGCCGCCGTAGTTGACGAATGGCAGTGAGACGGCGAAAGCGCCAAAGATGCGCGATCGAAACTCGACCAGCGGCAGGCCGCCCGTGATGCGCCCGTGGCGCCTCGCGACGAGGTAGTGCGACGCGTGGCCGAAGGCCTCGCCGAACACATCCCGCCAGCCCCATTGGTGATAGGCGGTGGCCTGGCGATGCGCCGCGACGTGCGCGTCCCAATCGGCTGCGTCGTCCGTAGCCGAGACTGCCAGACCGGTGCTATCCAGTACCGCCGTGGCGGGCTGCCCCCGCCCGATCATGCTGCGCTCCTCGAGGCCGGCAGAAGGCTCAGGTCTTCGAGGACGTGGGCGAGCGGGGCGAACTTGAAGTCTCTCAGCAGCCGGTTGAGACGCGCCTCAGTGCGATGAAGATTGGTGTAGTGACGGAAGCGGCTGAAGCGACCGGCCTGAATGCGCGGCTGCGCTGGATCCACTTCCCACGGGTGGAGGTACACGATTGCTGGACGACCCTCCCGTTCGTTCAGACGCCGGATGGCCCATCGCGTAAACGCATACGGGAAGATGCGGAAGTAGCCGCCGCCCGCAGTGGGCATCGTCAACGGACCCAGTGCGACGGTGGTCGCGGGCGCCTCTGCGATCTCGCCGGCTGACGCGCGCTCGATGTATGGGTGACGCGGAGCTCCCGGCATGCCGTAGCGGTCGTGTCGAATTGGAAAGATGCTGGCGTCGTACGAATGGCCCTCTTCGATCAGGATGTCCAGAGCCCAGCGCGACCGCGGCGTCACCGAGAAGCTGGGCGCGCGATACCCGAGCACGGGCACGCCGGCAGTCTGCTCGAGCAGGCGCTTGGCGTGGCGCACATCCTCTCGGAACTGGTCGGGCGACTGCTCGTAGATCAGCCGATGTCCGAACCCGTGGGACGCAAGCTCGTGGCCGGCCGCAACGATATCGCGAACGATCGCCGGCTCACGCTCGGCGACCCACCCCAGAACGAAAAAGGTCGCGCGGACGCCGGCCGCCGCAAACGCCGTGAGCAGCCGATTGGTGTTGCCGGCGACTCTTCGCTCGTACGTGTCCCAGCGGTCGCGGGCGACGACGCCTTCGAATGCCGAGACGTGGAAATAGTCCTCGACGTCGACGGTCATGGCATTGATCACGTCAGGCGCCTTTGCGTTGAAGAACGGTCTTCACGGTCGAGAACAGGATGAACAGGTCGAGCGCAACGGACATGTTCTTGATGTAGAAGAGGTCGTACTGCAGCTTCTCCATCGCGTCCTCGACGCTGGCGCCGTAGGTGTAGCGAATCTGCGCCCAACCGGTGAGCCCGGGCCGAACCACGTGGCGCTGGCCGTAGAACGGAATCTTTTCCGTCAGCGAGCGCACGAACTCGGGCCGTTCGGGGCGGGGACCGACCAGGCTCATGTCGCCGCGGAGCACGTTCCAGAGCTGGGGCAGCTCATCAAGTCGCGTACGCCGGAGAAATCCTCCGATCGGCGTCACTCGACAATCATCCTTCTGCGCCCACACGGCGCCTGTCGAGGCTTCCGCGTCGGCGATCATCGACCGGAACTTGTGCACCGTGAAAATGTTGCCATGCGCGCCCACGCGCGCCTGGTGGTAGAGCGCGGGCCCGTTTGACGTCAATTTGATCAGCAAGCCGACTAGCGCCATCACCGGCAGCATCAAAACGAACGCGACCCCCGCGACGATGACATCCACGACCCGCTTGGTCATGATGAGGGCCGGTGACTTTCTGAATCCATCGGAGAAGATGAACCAGCTGGGTCGCAGGTTCTCGACGGCAATCTTGCCTGTGTACTCCTCGTACACCGACGCCAGGTGATCGAAGGCGACGCCGTCGTTCAGCTTCATCTCCAGTAATTGAGCGACCGGGAGCTTGCCTCTCGAATCGCTGAGGCTCACGACGACCCTATCGACTTTGTGCGAGCGCACGATCGACGGAATGTCGGCAATGGTCCCGATTACACCTGGATTGAACACAGAGGTTCCGACCTTGGCCGGATCCGAGTCGATGAAGCCGACGATGCGAACGCGCAAGGTGTGCCGGAGGGAGTGAAGCTCGCGGGCGAGTTCTACCGCGGCATGTTCCGTGCCGATCAGCAGCAATCGCTCGCGGGGACCCACTGCGCGTGTGAACCATTCGAACGCGACTCTCCAGCCGGTGATGACGAACAGCACGAGCGCGGCCGCGACGACGAAGACTCCGCGCCCGAGTATGAGCTGCGGGAACCAGAAATAGGCGAAGGCGAGAATGAGGCTGGTGGCGCCCAGGGCCTGCACCAAATTGACGAAAAGTTCGCGCCTGTCGGAAACCGTCCGGAAATCGTAGAGGTCCGCGTAGTAGAGACAGAGCTGGCAGACCACGGCGACGAACAGCGTCTTATGCAAGCCGTATTCGTCGAATAACAGGACACTCATGTCCCCGCCGAGCCGAAACCACGCGCCCAACGCAACGGCGATCGCGATCAGCGCTCCTTCGAAGCAAACCAGCGCAATGGTGCGGAGGGTTAGTTGGCCTCGAGAGAACACGTCACACCTTGGAGCGCGTCAACGACGTGTAATACGGATAGTGATAACTGCTATTCAAATCAGTGTGAGGCACGCGATTCAAAACGACGCCCAGAATTCTGTCGCGGCCAATGACGTCCGCCGCCTTCGCCACGGCACGGTGTGGGCTCATTCCGGCGCCGATGATGAGCACAGCGCCATCGACCATGGCAGCCAGCAAATGTGCGTCCGGCATGAGTCCGACGGGCGGGGTGTCGACAATCACCCAGTCGAACTTCGTGCGGGCCTCATCCAGCACGTACTGCATCCGGCTCGAGGTCAGAACGCTCATGGGGTCGGGGTCTGGCCGGCCCGCCGGCAGGACGGTGAGCCGCGGCGACACCTCAACCAGCGTCAGCTTTCGATCCTCGACGGACCGCAAGCCATCGGTCAGTCCTGAGAGACTCGGCAATGCAAACAGCTGATGCACTGAAGGACGCCGTAAATCGGCGTCGATCAATAGCACGCGCCGCTGATATGACTCGGACAGCGTGAGCGCGAGGTTCGCCGCGGTGAGCGTCTTGCCCTCCCCCGGCAGTGCGCTGGTCACCATGATGACGCGCAATCCCCGCTCGTTCTGCGCGTGGTGCAGCACCGCCGCCAGCCGTCGATATTGTTCGATGGAGGCCGGATTGGTCTCTGCGTCGACGACCACCTTCTCGGCGACTCCGGGAGCCGTGGCCACGGGGGCCTCGAGCGGGACGCCGTCGTCGTGCGCCGGTCCGCCATTCGTCGGTTGACGTGTCGTGAGCTCCTGACTTCGCTCCGCCTCGACGCGCTCCGCTCGCGAATAGACGGCGGCATCGTCCAGCGATGGCACATCTGAGCCGGTGGCGGTGTCCACCGCACTCACCGCTGGCGGCGGAGCACCCGGCTCCCCGCCGTTTCCGGCTCGCTTCAACGCTTCTTCAATGCGACTCATGCCTGGTCCTCAACTCCACACAACAACGGCCGGCGACATTTAGAAAAACGAGAAGCGCCGCCGACGGCTGAACGAACCGAAGAGATGCTGCTTCGACGCGGCCGCCTCGTTTCCTCTGCTTGGCTCCTGCACCAGCACGCGCTGGGCCTCCTCGTCGGTGGACGCTCGCGCCTCGACGGCCACCGGCTGTGGGCGCGCCTGGTGCACCCGCGGCGGCAGCGTGACGGAGGTGTCCGGAGCCTTGAAATCGAAATCCCGGCAGACCTCCTGAACGATTGCATGGCCCACCGGTTTCTGCTGGAGCGCGTATCCGCTCACGAGCGAGTTGTCGCAAATGACGCTGACCGTGCGGGGAATGCCTCGCGAATGCCGATACACCAGCTGCACGGCCTCATTCGTGAAGATTGCCGAACGCTCACCGCCGGCATGGCGAATGCGGCCGGTGATGTAGGCGACCGTTTCTTCATACGTGAGCGGCCCGAGGGTGCACCGAAGAGCGACGCGCTGCTTCAACTGCCGCAATGACGGTTCGTTCAAGCGATCGGCCAGCTCCGGCTGGCCGGCAAGGACAACCGGCAGGAGCTTCTCGGTGTTGGTCTCGATATTCGCGAGCAAGCGAACTTCCTCGAGCAGCTCGTACGGCAGGCTCTGCGCCTCGTCGACAATCAGTGCGGTGACGCTGCCGCGCTGACGACGGTCCAGAAGCTCCCGCTCGAGCAGCTTGAGAAGCGACACCTTCGACGCCGCGGCGCTGCCGCCGAGCGCAAATCCATCAGCCAGGAACTCGAGAAACTCACCGCGAGTCAGCGTCGGATTGGTCAGATACAACGCGTGCGCCGAACGACATGCCTTGGATTCGAGCGCCGCTCGCACCAAGGTGGTCTTGCCGGTCCCGGCCTCGCCGATGAGCAGCGTCAGCCCCTTGCGAGCCGAGATGCCGTACTGAAGATTGGCGAGCGCCTCGCTGTGCCGGGCGGTCAGATACAAGTACCGCGGGTCCGGGCTCAGATTGAACGGCAGTTCACGAAGGCCAAAAAATTCCTGATACATGACACCCATCAACTACGCGCGCCACACGAGCCAGACGGCGGTCGCCCCCGCCACGAGTGCGAAGATGACTGCGGTCGCCGATAGCAGGATCCGCCGTCGGCGGCGGTGACGCCGGTCGGTGCTCGTGATCATGTCGGGAATCATCGCCAGCATCGGAAGCGAGAGCGAGGTGACGATGTCTTCCTCGGTCTTGAGCGTCGTATCGCGGTACTCCGCGAGAGCGACGATTCCGATGCCGAGCGCAATGCCGCCGAGCAGGCCGAGAAGATTGAGCTGCGGCCGATTCGGACTCATCGGACGCTGTGTGACGCGGGCGGGTTCATGAAGCTGAAACCGCTCACCGATCTGCCGCGTTTCGAGCGCAGCGGCCATCTGCGAGTCCTGACTCTTGCGCAGCAGATCGCCGTAGAGCGAGCGGAGGGCGTCGTAATCGCGATTCAATTCGATCAGCTCGGTCTCGCGCGTCGGCGCCGCTTCGGCGCGCGACTGATAGCGGGACAGCGCCTCGCGAGCCCGGTCCGTGTCCTGCTCGCGTCGGGCAATTTGTGTGCGCACCGTGTCGATGTTTTCACGCAACTCCCTTATCCGGCCCTGCCGGGTCAGCTCGGCGGCGCTCCCAACCCGGCCAGCCTGCGACACGGGCGTCTGCAACGCCTCGGCCTCCGCCTTCTGTTCCAGGTCGGCGATAACGCGCTTCATCCTGACGATATCTGGATGTTCCGGCTTCAATCGCAGCTCGGCCTGACGCAGCTGCCTTCTCGCCGCTTCCAGCTGTTGGGCCGCGGTCCCCCCGCTGTCGCCGGTATCGGCGATCGAAGCATTGGGCATTGCGTCCTGCGCCTGCAGCTCGTTCAGCTCCCGCTCGAATGCCTGCAATCGATCACGATCTCGACTCAACATCTCGTTGACCGACTGGAGCTGCATCTGCGCATTGCTCGCGCCGGTCAAGTTCGACGAGAGCTGCGACGGCAGCTCGCCCGAATGGAGGCGGCGATACTCCTCGAGCCGCCGTTCGTGGTCGACGAGCTTTTGTCGCGTCTCCTCCAGCTGCGACTCGATGAACTGGTTCGTGCCCTGCGCGTAGACCTCGCGATCTTTCAGGCTTTCGTCGATAAACAGTTCAGCGAGCCGTGTGGCGACACGGAACGCGACGACCCGATCGTCGGCCTCGTAGGCGACGCGGAACGCGTTGCCGCGGAGCACGTTGACGCGGATATCGCGAGTCCGCATCCGGTCGATGACGTCCTCCATCAGCTCGTTACGATCGCGCGCGTCTTTGTACAGATTGAACTCGTTCATCAGACTCTCGAGCCGCGCGCGGCTCAGAATCTTTTGCGACATGTTCTGGAGCCGCGAGTCGAGGTTGATGCGGCCGGAGCCCTTGACCAGATCCGCCGGGATCCGAGGCGGCACGACAAGAATTACGGCCTGGGACTGATACCGATCCGGCAGAAAGTAGACGGCAAGCGCCGTCGATAGCGTGACGGTCAGGAAAGGGACGATGAACAGCCACTTCCGAGATCGCGCGACGCGAATCAGGTCTTCGGGGCGGTACTTTCTGCCAGGAACCATCTGTTCACCTCAGGTCAGTGCAACGGGAGCCAGACCGTGAGTCCGAATCTCACGCCCTGCCGATCGAGCGATTGAGGAAAGCCGCGCGGCAGGCGCACTGCGTTTGCGAAATCGTGGTCGTAGTAAAGATAAGAGACCTGCGCAGCGACGAAGCGGCCGAGGGCCCGACGCCACTGCACGCTCGCGAATGCGCTGGAGAAGTCTTCGTCCGACGTACTCATCACGATTCCGCGTGACGCCGACGCGCGGAGGCTGACCTCGTTGCGCCGGCCAATGAGCCCGGCCAGGGTCGCAGTGACCGAGTCGGACATCACGGGCTCGAAGAGAAAGTCAGAGAACGAGGCGGTGCGCGCATAGACCACTGCTGCCTGCCAAGTGCGGCCCATCTCATGAGCGAGTTGAGCCCGTCCAGTGACGAAGAACCGGTTCCTGGTCTCCGCCGGGAACCCCCCTGCTCTCGTCGAGCGACCTGAGAGAAACGCGGAGCCAGTGGAAAAACTCACCGTCGTCCGACGCGACATCGAAAGCGTAAGAGCCCGACTGTAGTCGATGCCGAAGTCGAGGCTGTGGATGTCGTCGTCGTAAGGAGCCTCAGGAACGTCGAAATCTCTGAGCTGGGTGTTTGCGGTGCGATAGCCATACCCGAGCCGAAGGGCGGCGTGGCGCGTCAGCTGGCGCCTGAACCCGACGCTCGCCCGATGCTCGTCGTATTGACGATCGAAGTCGGCGTAGTTCGCAAAGCTGTAGAGATACGACGCTGACACAGTTGCCTGGCGACTGAGCCGGCGCGAGATTGAAGTCGCCGTGCTGTAGTGAGCGATCATCTCGCCGCCAACCAACATGCCCGGATCGAGGTCGACCGGAGCAACCGGCCGTTCGTCGAGCGACAGACCAGGCGCAAAGAAGTCGTTAAGGAAGGACGGCGCGTACACGATCGTCTGGCTCACGTGGAACGCGTTGCGTTCGCCAAGCGGACGCGAGAATCCGATACCGCCCGAGTAGCGAGGAACGATCGGTTCGGCTGTATCGAAGTAGTAACTCGTCGCCGCGCTCCCATACCCGCTGAGCGAGGAACGTTCGCCGCGCCAGTTGACGGACAGACGCGCCTCAGCGCCCGTGTACCATCCGCTCTGCTGATAACGAGGATCGAGCGGTTGCGTTGGTAACGTGGCACCGAGATTGTCGTCGTACGCGCCGAAGAGCGATCCGGAAAGGTTGACTCCGGTCCGGCCTTCGTCGCCGAGGCCGAACAACCCGCGAAAAGGCCTCGTGAGAGGCGCACTGTTCTCCGATTCAGTGCCTTGGCCAGACGGGGCGCCTTGCCCTGCTCCATCCTCAGCGTTCTGAGCGGAGCTTAGCGACGGCAGTGCTGCAAGCAGGACCGCGGACACGATGAGAACGCCCAATCGAGAGCTCATGGATCTCTAGGGTTCGATCGGTCAGGGGACGATGACGGTATCGCCCGGCTTCAAGAAGATGTTCTGAGTCAGCCTCTTGCGATTGACGACGTCCTTGTAGTTGAACTCGATGGCCGTCTGCTTTCCGGCTTCGGACCGCAGGATGACGATGTCCTTCGTCTTCGCGTACTCGCGCAATCCGCCCGCCAACGAAATGAGCTGCATGACGCTGGTCGGCGCCATCAGTGGATAGGCGCCAGGCTTGTTCACCTCGCCGGTGATGAAAACGAGGCGGCTGTTGATCTCGCGCACGACCACAGACACCGTCGGATCGGCGACGTAGCGCGCGGCACGTTGCGCGACCTGGTCGCGAAGCTGATCCGGTGTCAGCCCTTCGGCGCGTACTTCGTTGATCAGCGGCAACGAGATCATCCCGTCCGGCCGCACGCTCACGTCGGCCGACATGTCCTTGTCGCGCCAGAAAATCACGCTCAAAACGTCGCGAGGACCGATGACGTAACCCGGGGGCGGTTCGATGCCAGTCGTCGGCACGGCCTGCGGCTGAGCGCCGGCAGGCGGCTGCGCCTCCACCGGCCGCGGCGCTGCGGTGCCTGGCGCCGGAGCGGGCGGCGGTGCCGTTTGAGCCGGCTTCTGCGGCGCCTGCTCGGGCGGCGGCTGCTGCTGCTGCGACGCAGCGCGGGCCGTGCCCCAGGCTGGGGCGGCGAGCGCCACCGCAACGACCACGAGATCGAGTCGGACGGCCCGAACACCATTCACTGGCGATACTCCTTAAAGGGGAGCTGGCAATCGTGCTTGCGCAGGAAGTTGAGGAACCGCTTGTAGTCGTTCGGCGCCATGTTGAACAACTTCGCGACGATGCGATAATTCCCGCGCGCCTCCTCGAGGCCCTTGCGGACGACCTCCCGCACGTTGTCCTTGGTGATCTCACGCTGCATGTAGAGCGGGTAGACCACGGTCCAGAACGATTCCTGGTCTTCGCGCAGCCGCCGATAGAGGTCGTCGACGATCGTCCTCCGGCGCTCGCGCTTCGGCCGCAGCGACACGTTCCGCTGAATGCGCACCTCGAGCGGCAGATCCTCGAGATTCGCCATCTCGGCGCGCGTCTTCACGACCAGTCGTTCGATGGCGTTTTCGAGCTCGCGGACGTTTCCCGGCCATGGATATTCACAGAGGGCGGTCAGTGCCTCCGGCGCGATGCCCTTGACATGCGCCGAGCCGTTCTTGCTGAAGCGCTGCAGGAAATGACCGACGAGCCCGGGAATGTCTTCGCGCCGCTCACGGAGCGGCGGCACCAGCAAGTGAATGACGTTCAGACGGTAAAACAGGTCTTCGCGGAACCGGCCGTCCGCAATCATGACGCGGAGATCGCGGTTCGTCGCCGCGATCGTCCGGACATCAACCCTGCCGCTCGTCCGGTCTGATCCGACTTTCTGCAGCTCGCCCGTCTCGAGAAACCGGAGGAGAAGCCCCTGCATCCGCAAGGTCATCTCGCCGATTTCGTCGAGAAACACCGTGCCACGATCGGCGAACTCAAGCTTGCCCGGCTTGTCCCGGTAGGCGCCGGTGAAGCTGCCCTTCACGTGACCGAAGAGCTCCGATTCCAGCAGCGTCTCCGGCAGTCCGGCACAGTTAATCGGCACAAACGATTCGCGCGCCCGGTGGCTCCCCTCATGGATGGCACGAGCTACAAGTTCTTTGCCGACACCGCTCTCCCCCGTGATGAGGACCTTGGCGTCGGACTGTGAGACGCGCTCAATCTCTTCCTGCAGCTCGCGAAGTTGAGCGCTGCTGCCGATCAGTTCTGCGTTGAGATGTCTCATGTCGACCAAACCCGTGCAGGCAAGGAGGCGGGCTCCCGGCCAAGCGCCGTGTCCTGCAGCGAAGCTAACCGTGCGGCGTGTCAGTGATTAGCCGCCACCTCGGGTAGCAATTAGCGAACGCCGAGTGCTCGCTCGGCCTTGAAGCTCCGGCCCTTCTGGATCTGCCGCTGGCAGACCTACGCCGCAACGGGAACTGCCGGTTTCGACGAGTGACCGCTCGGCGAATGCAGGCGGAGCTATTGGGCCAGCTCAGCCTGAAGAACCTCCCCCCCGGCGTAAAAAGTGATTCTAGCAGGAGACAAAAGTCTTTCAACGGTCAATTAATGGGTTTGGTATCGGGAGCGACACATCCGCGTGCAATCTGATGCGCACGCCCGGCGAAAATTTTTGATTGTGGAGCTGGTTTTAGAACAAATCTGAGCGGTCCGGGGCAAACCGGGGATGATGGGCGTCCCGCGAAGAGAGGATGGGGTCTTGCACCGGCCACTCGATTCCGAGCGCCGGATCATCCCAGGGCAATCCTGCCTCACCAGCCGGGTCGTAGTAGTCGCTGCACTTGTACTCGATCTGCGCCGTCGCGCTCAGCACGCAGAAGCCGTGCGCAAACCCAACCGGCACATAGAGCTGGCGGAAATCGTCCGCTGAGAGATTCACGCCAATCCAGCGCCCGAACGTGGGCGACCCGCGGCGGATGTCAACCGCAACGTCGAAAATCGCGCCTTCGATGACCCGAATCAGCTTGGCCTGCGGACGACGCCATTGCCAGTGGAGCCCGCGCAAGGTTCGCGCAACCGAGCGGGAATGGTTGTCCTGGACGAAGGTGGCGCCGATCCCGAGCGCAGCCAGCCGATCCGCGCGGAACGACTCGAGGAAAAAACCCCGATCGTCGCGGTGCACCGCCGGCTCGAGCAGCCGAACGCCGGAGAGCGCTGTGTCAACAGCTCGCATCGCCAGCACCTACACAGAGGTGATCCGGGAGGAGTCGTGCGACACGAGGCGGAGCAGGTACTGCCCGTACTGATTGCCCGCCATCCGCTTCCCCTGCCGCTCGACTGTTTCGGCGTCGATCCATCCGCGGCGAAACGCAATCTCCTCGAGACAGGCGAGCATCAGTCCCTGGCGCTCCTCGATACTCTGCACGAACGTAGCCGCCTGCAGGAGCGACTCGAACGTGCCGGTATCGAGCCATGCCAGGCCGCGACCGAGCAACTGGACTCGGAGCGTCCCGCGTTCAAGGTAGGTCCGATTGACATCGGTGATCTCGAGCTCGCCACGCGCCGATGGCTTCAGCCCAGATGCAATTTCGACGACGTCGTTATCGTAGAAATACAGACCGGTGACGGCGTAAGGGGAGCGCGGACGCTGCGGCTTTTCTTCCAGAGCGATCGGACGGCCGTTCGCGTCCAGCTCGATGACGCCGTAGCGCTCAGGATCCTTGACCGTGTACCCGAACACCGTCGCCCCGCGGTCGGACTGGGCGGCGGCGCGGAGCATTTCCTGGAGGCCAGCGCCGTAAAAAATGTTGTCGCCCAGGGCGAGAGCCACCTTGTCGCGCCCGATGAACGTTCTCCCGATGAGGAACGCCTGCGCCAATCCGCCCGGCGATGGCTGCGCCGCATAGGAGAAGCGGACCCCGAAATCTTCGCCGGTGCCGAGCAGATGCCGGAAGCGGGCTTCGTCTTCGGGCGTGGTAATGATGAGGATGTCGCGAATATCCGCGAGCATCAGCGTGGACAGAGGGTAATAGATGAGCGGCTTACTGTAGACCGGCAACAGTTGCTTGGAGGCCGCTCGGGTCAGAGGGGAGAGGCGCGTGCCACTCCCGCCGGCAAGAACGATCCCCTTTAACACTGGGGAAGCGTATCAGAGATGTTGAGGCGCCGAGCCGCCGTTCACCAGCGACTGCTGTAGCTCGACGCGCCCGGTCACCCCGAGCTTTTCATAGATCGTCGTCAGATAGTTTTTCACGGTCTGCCGACCCAGTCCGTGCGCATCGGCGATCTGTCGTGTCGTGTCGCCGCGTCGCAGCGCGATCACGATCTCTCGCTCCCGCGGAGTCAGTGCAAATACGTGTCGAGTGGCCACCGGCAGCTACCTCGTGCTCGATGACGTAAGTAACGCTGGGCTGGCGAAAAACGAACAGTGCAACGTTGGGCAGACACGCAATTTTCTGTGCAGCTCAACGATTAGCTCAACGTAACTAGTTCACCAGACACGGTTTAGACTGTGAAAGTCACTGAGATGACTGTGGTAGTCTTCTCGCCGCTCCCCTTGGATGTGCGTCCGAATTTTCGGCACATATGGAATACGCGGGCGGCGGCATTGCCGCTCGGTGCCGTTTGTCGATTGCGATGGCAGGCACTGTAGAAACGGTCCTGATCGTCGAAGACGACGCCGGCGTTGTAGCGCTGGAGCGGCGACGTCTGGAGGGCGCGGGGTATCGGGTCGTCACGGCTGAGAACGCTGCCGCCGCCCGAAGCCAACTGGCGACCGAACCCATTTCGCTGATCTTGCTCGACCACGGCCTGCCGGGTGAGCTCGATGGTCTCAGCTTTTACGGGCACCTTCGCGAGGAAGGCTGGGACATTCCGGTCATCCTCGTCACGGGGTTCAGCGACGCCGGCACCGCGATCCGCGCCCTGCGATCCGGTGTACGCGACTTCGTGACGAAGTCGCGAGAGTACCTGGATTACGTGCCCGAAGCCGTGAGGCGAGTGCTCCATCAGGTGCACATGGAGCGTCGTCTCGCGGAATCGGAGGCGAGACTGGGCGCCATCATTGCCTCGGCGCAGGACGCGATCCTCGCCGTTGACGCCACTGGCGCGGTTACCCTCTTCAATCCTGCCGCCGAGCGCATGTTCGGCTGTGCCGCCAATGACGCTATGGGACGCGCGGCGACGCTCTTCCTCCCCGAGATCGCGTCGAGCGATAACGGCCAGATGAGCCCGAGCTCGACGTCGATGGAATGGGGACTCCGCTCGAACGGTGAGCGTTTTCCAGTCGAGGTCTCTCAGTCGGGCACGGATGACTACGGCGCGGGCTCGCGCACGCTCATCGTGCGTGATGTCACCGATCGCCGCCGGCTCGAGGCGCAGCTCCGGCAGGCACAACGGATGGAAGCGGTCGGACGCCTCGCCGGCGGGGTCGCCCACGACTTCAACAACCTGCTGACGGTCATCAGCGGCTACACGGAGATGATTCTGGACGACCTGCCGTCCGGCGACCGGCTGCGGGATCCGGTCCTGATGATGCGCCAGGCTGGCGAGCAGGCCGCGGCGCTGACGTCGCAGCTCCTTGCCTTCAGCCGCCGCCAGGTCGTCGAACCGCAGGTGATCGAGCTGAATGGCATCGTCTCGAACCTGACGAAGATGCTGCGCCGGCTGATTGGTGAAGACATCGAGCTTTCAGTGTCGCTCGCGAGCGATCTCGACCGCGTACGGATCGACCCGAGACAGGTGGAACAGATCCTGATGAACCTTTCGGTCAATGCGCGCGATGCAATGCCCCACGGCGGCCGCGTCACGATCGAAACCGCGAACGCCGCGATTGACGAGCACTTCGCGCAATTCACGCCCGGCCTTCCGCCGGGCCGCTACGTACTGCTCGCCGTGACCGATTCGGGTCTCGGCATGGACGAGGGCACGCGCTCGAGAATCTTCGAACCCTTCTTCACCACTAAGGATCCCGGCAAGGGAACGGGACTCGGCCTGGCCATGGTCTACAGCATCGTGCAGCAGGCCAAGGGCCACATCGAGGTGTACAGCGAGATCGAGCACGGCACGGTCTTCAAGCTGTATCTGCCGAGCGTGGACGGCGTCGATCAACCGAGCGATGCTGCCGATGATGATTCAGCGCAACTGCAGGGGACTGAGACGATTCTCCTGGTCGAGGACGCCGAGGGCGTGCGCGCCTTGCTCCAGGACGTGCTGACCCTGTACGGACATCAGGTCCTCGTCGCTCGTGACGGCGAGGAAGGCATCCGCCTCGCCGACGATCACCAGGGACCAATCGACTTGATCATCACGGACATTGTGATGCCGCGCATGGGTGGACGAGAGCTGGTCGAGCGCGTGGTCGCCGGGCGTCCGAAAATTCGAGCGCTCTACTTATCGGGCTACACGGATGAGGCGGTGATGCGGCACGGTGTGCTGGAGGCTGGATCGGCGTTCCTGCAGAAGCCGTTCACGGCCAGGCAGCTGATGACAAAAGTCCGTCAGGTTCTAGACGCCTGAGCGTTGCACCGAACGACCCGTCGTCCTTGCACCTGCCAGCGTCCAGAGAGCGCCATCGCGATCGCGGCCGGATAGATCCGGTGCTCCTGCTCGAGAATCCGTGCCGACAGGGTTTCGACGGTATCCGTGTCCTTCACCTCGACTGCGGCCTGCATGAGGATGGGACCGGCGTCGAGATCCGCAGTGACCAGGTGAACAGTCGCCCCTGTGATGGTCACGCCGTGCTCGAATGCCTGGCGCTGCGCATCGAGGCCCGGAAACGCCGGAAGCAACGATGGGTGGATGTTGAGCACCGCGTCGGGGAACTGATCGATGAATGCCGGCCCGAGCAGACGCATGAACCCAGCCAGGCACACGAACCGCACTCCACGGGCCTTCAGCTCGGAGGCGAGGGCGACGTCGTACGATGCGCGATCGGCGAAAGCCTTGTGCGACAACACCAGCGTCTCGATACCCGCGTTCCGGGCGCGATCGAGGCCGGCCGCATCAGCGCGGTTCGAAATGACGATGGCGATTTCGGCATCGAGCCGGCCGTCGGCTACCGCATCGATGATGGCTTGAAGGTTCGAGCCTCGTCCGGAGATGAGCACACCGAGCCGCGGTCGTGGGGCGCCGTTGGCTTCGCCGCTCATAGGTACGCGACGCCTCGTTCGCCTTGGGCGATGCGGCCGATGACGACGGCTCCACCGCCGCCGTGCTCGTGAATCAGGTCGAGCGCGGTTACCGCGTCGCTCTCGTCGACCGCCACGATCATCCCGATTCCCATGTTGAACGCGCGCAGCATTTCTTCGTCGGACACGTTTCCGGCGTTCGCGAGAAACTGAAAGAGCGGCGGCGTCTCCCACGAGTGCCGTTCGATCAGGGCGATGCGTCCCTCTGGGAGAATCCGCGGCAGGTTCTCAGTGATGCCGCCACCGGTGATGTGCGCCATCCCCTTGACGAGCCGCCGCCCGACGATCGGTAGCAGCGTGGACAAATAGCTGCGATGGATCGCCAAGAGCGCATCCCCGATGGCCATGCCGAGCTCGGGCACAACGCTGTCGAACGACAGCCCCATCGTCTCGAACACAATGCGTCGCGCCAGCGAGTAGCCGTTAGTGTGGAGGCCTGTGGACGGGATACCGATGAGGACGTCGCCTGGCTTCAGCAGTGAGCCGTCGATGACACGTGTCCGATCGACGATGCCGACAACGAAGCCCGCCAGATCGTATTCGCCCTCGGCGTAAAAGCCTGGCATCTCGGCGGTTTCCCCGCCCAGCAGCGCACAGCCGTTCTCGCGGCACGCCTTCGCCATACCGGAGACCACATCCGCCGCCACCTCCGGTGCGAGCCGGCCCGTCGCGAGATAGTCCAGAAAGAACAGCGGCGTCGCGCCTTGCACCAAAATGTCGTTGACGCAGTGGTTCACGAGGTCCTGCCCGACCGTCTCGTGGCGTCCTGACATGAATGCCAGCTTCAGCTTCGTGCCGACGCCGTCGGCCGACGAGACGAGCACGGGCTCGCGATAGCCGCTGAGGGGCAGCCGGAACAGGCCGCCGAACGAACCGATTTCGGACAGCACGTCCGGTGTGAACGTCGCCCGGGCGAGCGACTTGATCCGTCTGACAGCTTCGTTCCCGGCATCAATATCGACGCCGGACTGGCGGTAATCCATCTGATACCGTCGCAGGCCCGAGCTTAGCCCGGGCAATCAGAATTCCAGCGTCTGGATGATCTCTTGCGCCGTGGCGCGCGTTGCCGACTGCTCTTTCGCCGCCCAGTACGCGCGCCTGACCGTCACGTAAAACCCTTCCTCCGCGAAATCCTCTTCGAGCATGTCGAAGCCATCCCGAAGGAGCTCGACAGCGGCGGTCCGATCGGGGCGCGCTTCGAACGCCGCCAGGATTGCAGGCGGCGATTTCACAGCAACGCTGGCCAGCGCCAGCGCGATCGGCGCCCGCGTTGCGTCCTGCGCTGGAATGCCGGCATCGATCAGCGCCGAGAGCGCGTCAGTATCGCCTCGCTCCGCGAGCGCCGCAAGCCCCGCGGTGGCGCCACGCAGCAGCTCCTGATACCCGGGAATCTTGTCAGTGAAGGCGGGAATCTTTTCGAGGTAGCCGCGGTGCATGTCGCAGTTCGATCCCAGCAAACAGATCGCGGCGGCAATGACAGGCTGGGTTTCACGCGGAGCCGACTGCTGCAGGCGCGCGAGAAGCGCGATCTGCGCCTTGTCACCTATCTTCCCCAGCGCCAACGCCGCGTCGTCCTGCAGGGGACCTTCGAGCGTGGCGACGCTGGCGATGGCCTTCGTCGCGTACGTGGCTTTGTAATCGCCGAGCGCTTCGATAACCGTGCTTCGGAAGAAGTCCTGTCCACGGGTCACGTCACGCGTGAGCGCCGCCCGCACCCTTGGATCGGTGCCCTGCGCGGCAAGCGCCCGCGCAAGGGCGGGCCGCACGAACTCTGCGACTTCCTTCTCGAACGCTTCGAGGAGCTGCGGCACGAGCGTTGGGGTCGGATGTCGCTCGAAATAGGCGTAGGCAACGGCGCGGAGGCGATCGTTGGGATCGGTGCTCAGGCGTTCCATTTCGTCGGGCACTCGCGGGTCGGCGTAGGTCGAGAGCAACACCAACGCGCGGTAGCGCACGTAACCGTCAGCGTGCTCACCTGTGGCCTGCAGAAGCGCCGGCACGGCCATAAGACCGGGTGCGCGCCGGACCACCTGCGCGGCCCTGGCGCGATCCGCGTACTCGAAGGCGCCGAGCTTACTAATAGCCGCTGCGAGCTCGCCGGCGGAGACGGGTGCATTGGCGGGTTTCGTGCCAGCCGGTGTGCTGCCCTGGATTGAGGTCCGACCAAAGTCGGGCCGTGCTGCGGGCGACGTCACGCTCTCCGCGCAGAGCAGGGGCAACAGACAGATTCGGGAAGAGACGCCACTTGCGCCGCCCGCGACGATCAAGCCGGCGACCGCGTAGACGCCGGCTCGCGGCATCATGGCGTGACGGGATCGTGTTCCGGCTCCAGCGGCATCATGGCGTGACGGGATCGTGTTCCGGCTCCAGCGGCTTCAGCGTGAGCTGGAGATAGGCGGCCTCGTTCTTGGGGAACGCCACGGGATACTGGCCGGTGTAGCACGAGGTGCAGTACGACTGCCGCCCGTGGCCCACCGATTCGAGCATGCCTTCCAGACTGAGGTAACTCAGTGTCTCCGCGTCGAGATAACGGCGGATCTCGTCGAGGGTGTGCGTCGCCGCGATGAGCTCGGATCGTCGTGGCGTGTCCACGCCGTAAAAGCATGGAGAAATCGTCGGAGGACAGCTAATCCGCATGTGCACTTCGCGTGCGCCGGCCGCCTTCACCATACGTACGATCTTGCGGCTCGTTGTGCCACGCACGATCGAGTCGTCCACGAGTACGACGCGTTTGCCCTCGAGGATGCTTCTGACCGGGTTCAGTTTTACGCGGACGCCGAAATGTCTGATCGACTGCTGCGGCTGGATGAACGTGCGGCCCACGTAGTGATTGCGGATCAGTCCCATCCGCATCGGAATGCCGCTCTCTTCGGCGAACCCCACCCCGGCGCAGACGCCCGAGTCCGGAATCGGCACCACGACGTCGGCATCGACCGGCGCTTCGCGCGCCAGCACACGCCCGAGGTTGGTCCGCACCTCGTTCACGCTCTTCCCAAAGACATAGCTGTCGGGGCGGGCGAAATACACGTGCTCGAACACGCAGTGCGCGAGCCGTTCGTTCAAGAACGGCTTCATCGATCTGAGGCCTTGCGGCCCGGCAACCACGACCTCGCCAGGCTCGACGTCGCGGACGTACGTCGCGCCGATCAGATCCAGAGCGCAGGTCTCCGAACACGCCACCCAGGCATCGCCGAGCTTCCCGAGCGCGAGCGGCCGGAACCCGTGCGGATCGCGCGCGGCGATCACGCGATCGGGCGTCAGGATCACCAGCGAGAACGCACCGCGAATCTGAGAAATCGATTCGATGAACGCGTCCTCGATAGTCGCAGCGCGCGATCGCGCGTAGAGGTGGAGGATGACCTCGGTATCGCTCGACGTCTGGAAGATCGATCCCAGGCGCACCAAGTGATCGCGCAGTTCCTGCGCGTTGATCAGGTTCCCGTTGTGGGCGATTGCGATTTGCCCGTGCACGCAGTCGATCAGGATGGGCTGCGCGTTCGTCAGCTTGCTGTCGCCGGCAGTGGAATACCGCGTATGGCCGATGGCATAAGTGCCAGTGAGTGTCGCCAGCCGATCGGAATCGAAGATGTCGGCGACATAACCCATGTCCTTCGACACGATGATGCGGCAACCGTCAGCGGCAGCGATCCCCGCGCTCTCCTGACCGCGATGCTGCATCGCGTAGAGACCGAGATAGGCAAGATTCGCCGCTTCAGCGTGCCCGGCAATGCCGAACACCGCGCACTCGTCCTTGAACTTGTCGAGCATCGGGTCTCCGCAAGGCATGGGCCGTTAATCCTAGTGTCTCACGCCGCCTGGCGCGCAAAGTAGCGTTCGAGCGCCGTCGCCCAGATCTGTTCTGCGTCTGCAACCAGCACATCCACCGCGGGTCGACCACCCACGCGCACGATCACGCGGCTTCCTCCGGTTGTGCCAATCATGGCCGCAGGGACACGAGCCGCCTTCGCGGCCGCCAGTACTTCGTCTACGTCCGCCAACGCGGTCGAGATGACGACGCGCGACGGCGATTCACCAAACAACGTCGCATCGACTGCCCACTCCTCTGGCACGTCGCCACCTGCCGGCGGCAGGTCAACCGCAACGCCAATGCCGTTGGCGTCGAAGGAGCATTCGGCAAGCGTCACCGCCAGCCCGCCCTCCGCACTGTCGTGAGCGGAGAGCAGCTGGCCCGCCGCCGCAAGGTCCACGAGCAGGCTCTGAAGCCGCCGCTCCGCGTCGAGATCCAGCGCCGGCACTGAACCACGAATCAGGCCATGGAGTGTTTTGAGGTACTCGGACCCGCCAAGTTCGCCGTGCGATCTACCCAGCAGAATAACGGCCGCGCCCTCTCGCTTGAACGTGCGCGTCATGACTTTCGACGCGTCCTCGATCACTCCGACCACGCCGAGCACCGGCGTCGGCAGGATGGCCTTGCCGTCTGTCTCATTGTAGAGGCTCACATTGCCGCCGGTAATCGGAATATCGAGGGCGCGACAGGCCTCGCCGATTCCTGCGACCGCCTCGGCGAACTGCCACATGATTTCCGGCTTCTCGGGATTCCCGAAATTCAGATTGTTCGTTGCGCCAATGGGCAGACCTCCGGCGCAGGCGACGTTCCGCGCCGCTTCTGCGACAGCCAGCTTCGCGCCCTCGCGCGGGTTCAGATATCCGAACCGACCGTTGCCGTCCACCGACATCGCCAGCGCGCTCTTCGACTCCTTAATCCGCACGACGCCACAGCCGAGCCCGGGGAGCACGATCGTGTTCGTGCGCACCATGTGGTCGGTACTGGCGATAGATCCAGTGCTTGCTCGCTATCGTCGGCGACGCGAGCATCGTCGTCAGCGTGGCGTTGGCGTCGTTCGAGGCTGCCAACGCCGCGAGGTCGAGCCGAGCGACATCGTCGAGCCAGCCAGGCCGAGCGGTCGGCCGATTGTAGATTGGCGCCTCATCGGTCAGGGCGCGATTCGGGATTTGTGCCGCAATCTTGCCGCGCGCCTTGACGACGAGCGTGCTCTCCGCCCTCACGTCGCCAATGCGCACCGCGTGGAGGTCCCACTTCTCGAAGACCTCCTCGACTTCGCGCTCGCGGCCGCGCTTGACGACCATCAGCATGCGCTCCTGCGATTCGGAAAGCATGATTTCGTAGGGCGTCATGCCGGTTTCGCGCTGCGGCACGTGCTGGACGTCGATCTCGATCCCCACGCCGCCGCGGCTGCCCATCTCGGACGTGGAACAGGTCAGCCCCGCGGCTCCCATATCTTGGATGCCAACGAGCGCGCCGGTGTTCATGACCTCGAGGCAGGCTTCGAGAAGCAGCTTCTCGGTGAAGGGGTCACCCACCTGGACGGCGGGCCGCTTTTCCTGCGACTTCTCGTCGAATTCGGCCGAGGCCATCGTGGCCCCGTGAATCCCGTCGCGGCCGGTCTTCGCGCCAACGTAATAGACGGGGTTGCCCTCACCGCTCGCCGTGCCCTTGATGATGTCTTCGTGGCGGGCGATGCCGAGGCAGAACACGTTGACGAGCGGATTGCCGCTGTACGACTCGTCGAACGCGACTTCCCCGCCGATCGTCGGAATGCCGATGCTGTTGCCATAGCCGCCGATCCCCGCCACGACGCCTTCGAGGATGCGTCGGTTCTGAGGGTGGTCGAGCGGGCCGAAGCGCAGCGAGTTGAGCAGCGCGATGGGCCTGGCCCCCATCGTGAAGATGTCACGGATGATCCCGCCGACGCCCGTGGCGGCACCCTGATATGGCTCGATGAACGACGGGTGATTGTGCGATTCGATCTTGAAGACGGCGGCAAGCCCGTCGCCGATGTCGACGGCGCCGGCATTTTCGCCCGGCCCCTGCAGGACCCGCGATCCGGTCGTCGGCAACGTCTTCAGATGAACGCGCGAGCTCTTGTAGCTGCAGTGTTCCGACCACATGACGGAGAAGATGCCGAGCTCCGTCAGATTTGGTTCGCGGCCCAGCAGCTGCACGATGCGTGCGTATTCGTCGGCGGTGACGCCATGACGGTCGAGCGTGGCTTGATCGAATGCGCTCATGTCGGATTGGACATCAGGAAGTAAGCGGCAAGCACGAGATCGAATACGGCGACGATCGATAGAATGGATGTCAATATCGGCCGAGAATAGTCAGTCATCGGCAACGCACCGATATGCACCAGGCCCGCGAACACGAACATGAACGCCGCCGATCCAATGAGGGCAAACCCCACGATGCGGCGTTTTCCTTTGCGATCGGCATCAGCCATGACTCGAAGTGGTCGCGCGCCCGTCCGTTGTTTGGATCCACAGATTTCACAGATGACACCGATTCGAGCTCGACTCGTCGAGTGCGTCGGGGAAGCGCGCGACATGAACACATGCCCGAGGCTTTGCCTCGAAAGGAATTCGTGAAATCTGTGGATCCAACTTTTACGTCCGCGCAATCAGCGCGGATACTACTGACTCCAGCACGACCTTGCCGTCGTCGCTGCCAAGCGCCAGTTCGCACGCGCGCTCCGGGTGAGGCATCAGGCCCACCACGTTGCGAGCGTCGTTGCAGATGCCGGCAATGTTCGCCAGCGAGCCGTTTGGGTTGGCGTCCTTCGTCACGTCACCCTGCGGCGTCACGTATCTGAAGATCACCTGCCCGTTGCGCTCGAGCCGCTCGAGCGTCTGCGGATCCGCGTAGTAGTTGCCTTCGCCATGCGCGATTGGGATTTTCAACACCTGGCCAAGCGCGCACAGGCTCGTGAACGGCGTGTCCGTCTGCTCCACGCGAACATGCACGTACTCGCATCGATATTTGCGATCGTTGCGCAGCATGGCCCCAGGCAGCAGCCCGGCCTCGAGAAGCACCTGGAATCCGTTGCAGATACCGATCACCGGGTTGCCGCTGGCGGCAAACGCGCGCACGGCGCTCATGATCGGCGAGAAACGTGCGATCGCCCCGGTTCGGAGATAGTCGCCGTGCGCAAAGCCACCCGGCAGAATCACGACATCGGCGCCTTTGAGCTCGGTTTCCTTGTGCCACACGAACTCGGCCTTTTGACCGAGGACGTCCTGCACCGCGTGGTACGCGTCGTGATCGCAGTTCGAGCCGGGGAAAACGACGATGGCGAAGGTCATTCGGCGACCTCGATGCGATAGCTCTCGATGACCGGGTTGGCAAGCAGTTTGTGTGCGACCTCCGCGGCAAGATCCTTCACCTCGGAAGCCGTTCGGCCGGGCAGCGTCAGCTCGAAATACTTGCCCTGCCGGACACCCTCGATTCCCGTGTAGCCCATCTGGTGAAGGGCTTCGGTGATGGTATGGCCCTGCGGATCGAAGACCGAGGGCTTCAGCGTTACGAACACTCGCGCCGTCATCAGGCGGCAACCTCCTGGAACACCCGTTCGAAGATGGCGTTCACGTGCTTCAACTGCTCTTCGAGATTGAAGGCCTTCTCGATTCCCTCTCTGCCCAGCACGCCCATGATGTCGCTGTCCTGGAGCAGAAGCGTCTTGAAATCCACCTGCTCCTCGAACGACCGCATCGCGTTCCGCTGCACCCAGAGATACGCCTGTTCGCGCGAGACGCCATGCGCCGCGAGTTCAAGCAACACCTGCCCCGAAAACACGACGCCGCGGCTGCGTGAGAGGTTCTCGCGCATACGATCGACGTGCACCACCATGCCCTTCACGATGCGCGTGAAACGCCGCAGCATATGGTCGAGCACGATGAACGAATCGGGCAGGATGACGCGCTCCACCGACGAGTGCGAGATGTCGCGCTCGTGCCACAGCGCGACGTTCTCGAGCGCGGCGGTGGCATTGCCGCGCAGAAGGCGCCCGAGGCCGCAAATCTGCTCGCAGCCGACGGGATTGCGCTTGTGCGGCATCGCTGAGGAACCCTTCTGCCCTTTCGCGAATGGTTCCTCGACCTCGCCGATTTCGGTTTTCTGGAGCCCGCGGATCTCCAGCGCAAACGTCTCGAGCGACGCGCCTGCAATCGCCAGTGCCGACAACAGCTCGGCGTGGCGATCGCGCTGAATCACCTGAGAGGACACCGGTGCGGGCTGAAGACCCAAGCGGGCGCAGACGGCCGCTTCGATCGACGGTGGCAGATGGGCAAATGTGCCGACGGCCCCCGAGATCTTGCCGACTCGGACGCTCTCGCGCGCACGCGCGACGCGCGCGACATCGCGCTGGATCTCCGAGTGCCAGAGCGCAAGCTTGAGACCGAAGGTCATCGGCTCGGCGTGCACGCCGTGAGTTCGACCGATCATCGGCGTGTGGCGATGCTCTTCCGCTCGGGCTCGTACCGCTTCGGCGAGCGCCTCCAGATCCTTCAGAATCAGGTCGCACGCCTCGACCATCTGAAGCGCAAGGGCCGTATCGACAACGTCCGAGGATGTCAGGCCGAAATGCAGGTAGCGTGCCGCCGGACCGACGTGCTCGGCCACCACCGTGGTGAAGGCGATGACGTCGTGATGCGTGGTCGCTTCGATTTCTTCGATCCGCGTGATGTCGAAGCGCGCACGCGCCCGCAGCTCGCGAGCGGCATCGGCCGGGATGATTCCGACCTCGGCCATCGCATCCGCGGCGGCGAGCTCCACCGACAGCCACGCCTGATATCGGCGTTCGTCGGTCCAGATGCGCCCCATTTCGGCGCTGGTGTAGCGAGGGATCATTTGCTGATGCGTGGTGCTCCGCGGAGGCGAAGCCAAGGCTCCGCCCTACATACGAATTACCCGTCCACCATCACACGTGCGGCGACGTTCCGTTCACCGTCACATGCAGGGCGGACCTTGAGGTCCGCTTGCTCTTTACCCGAGATCCAGTTCTTCCTTCGACAACTCGAGACCGTCCGCCTGACCAAGCACGGTAGCGCCGAGCGAACCGTTGGCAAACAGATCGCGGGCGACGCGGACGACATCCTCCGCGCTCACCTGTTCGATGCTTTCTATCGTCTCGTCGAGACTGAACTGCCGGTCGAAATACATCTCCTGGCGCGCGAGGTTCGACATGCGACTGGAGGTGCTCTCGAGGCTGAGCATCAAGCTGCCCTTCAGATGATCCTTGGCGCGACGCAGCTCGGCGGCCGGCGGCTCGAGTTTCATGCCGCGCAATTCCGCCACCACCAGGCGGACCACCTCGCGCACTGCCTCGTTCGCGCAGCCCGCATACACCGTGAGCGACCCGGCATCGCGGTACGCGGACAGGTTGCTGAAGACCGCGTAGGCCAAACCACGCTTCTCGCGCACGTTCTGGAACAGCCGTGAGCTCATCGAGCCGCCGAGCATGGTGTTCAGCACATACGCGGCGTAACGGTCGTCGTGGTTCTGCGGATAGCTGCTGGTGCCCAAGCAGACATGACTCTGCTCGAGCTCCTTCGTCCGCACCTGCGCCTGCGGCAACACAGCGGGCGGCCGCTCGCTCGTGGCATCGGTCCGCGACCGGAGTCGCAGGAACCCCGGCGCCACCAGCTCACGCATGCGCTCGTGCGTGACGTTACCGACCGCGACGATCACCAGGTTGCCCGCGGTGTAGGTGGCGTCAAAGTATGTCCGGAGTACATCGGACGTCAGCCCTCCGACGCTTTCCGGGTTGCCGAGGATCGGCCGCCCGAGCGGATGCCCATCCCAGAAGCTTTGCGTGAACAGCTCGTGGACCAAATCATCCGGCGTGTCCTCGACCATCTTGATTTCTTCGAGGATCACCTTCTTCTCGCGCTCCACGTCGGCGGGCGCGAATGCCGGGTTGAGCACGAGGTCCGACAAGACGTCGATCGCCTTCGGCAGATGCTCGTCGAGGACCTTGATGTAGTACCCGGCGTATTCCTTGGACGTGAACGCGTCGAGGTGACCGCCCAGACAGTCCACTTCCTGCGCGATGTCCTGGGCCGATCGGCTCGTCGTGCCTTTGAAGAGCATGTGTTCGACAAAGTGGGCGATGCCGCCGTGTTCGAACGGCTCGTGGCGGGAGCCTCTGGTCAACCACACACCGACGCTGACCGACCGCACGTGATCCATCGTCTCGGTGATGAGACGGACCCCGTTGCCGAAGACCTCGCGGACGATCATCGCGCTCCGAGCCTGAAGTGAGCTAAGTTATTGAGGGGCAAAGCTTTGGAGAAGACGTGAGTATACCATGGATAGCTGCGGAGCCGCAACTCATCCGGACATCGATGTCGGGCACTGTTCTGCAGCACACACCGACCTTAACAGTGCTCGGGACTGTAAGGCGTCCGCACCCCACATGCTACGATCGTACAACTTCCGCTCAGTCGACGGGCATCTTCCACAAGGCAGCAGAGCGTGGCTTCCGCGTCGACCTCGACCCGCTTGGACCTGGCCGATCTCGAGCGCGAGACGCTCGAGCAGGCGTTTCAGGATGCCGGCGTCCCGCGCTTCCGCGCGCGACAGGTATTCCGGTGGTTGTATGTCCGGGGAGAATCCGACTTCGCGCGCATGTCGGACCTTGGGCGCGAACTCCGCTCCACGTTTGCCGAGCGCTTCCGAATCTCGACGCCTGTGCTCGTCCGCGAAGAGCGGTCGGCTGACGGAACTCGAAAATTTCTGCTTCAGCTCGCCGACGGCCGGCGCATCGAGTCAGTCTATATCCCTGACACTCCGAAGCAGACGTTCTGCATCTCGAGCCAGGTGGGATGCGCAATGGACTGCGACTTCTGCCTGACAGGCAAGATGGGGTTCGTCAGGAACCTCACGCCCGCAGAAATCACCGGACAGGTCCGCCTCCTCGCCGCCGCAACGGGTCTTCTCGGCAAGCCGTTCAACATCGTGCTGATGGGGATGGGCGAGCCGCTCCACAACTACGACCACGTGATGACGTCGGTGCGGATCCTGACCGACGCGCACGGCCTCAACATGCCGGTTCGGCGCATCACGCTGTCGACGGTAGGGGTGGTGCCCGCGATGCATCGATTGGCGGCGGAGCCAATCATGCCGAACCTCGCGGTTTCGCTGCATGCGACCACAAATCCCCAGCGCGATCGCATCGTGCCGATCAATCGCAAGTATCGCCTCGAGGATCTGATCGACGCCTGTCGACGGTTCCCACTCACGCGCAGGAGCCGCATCACATTCGAGTACGTGCTTCTCGACGGCGTGAACGACACGCCGGAGGATGCGCGGCGGCTTGTGGCACTCCTTGGCGACGTGAAAGCGAAGGTCAATCTGCTGCCGCTCAATGCCGCGCCAGGGATTCCGTACGAGCGGCCGTCAGACGATCGCGTCAATCGCTTTGCTGCGATTCTCGCCGATCACGGTGTGCGCGTGTCGGTGCGCAGGAGCCGCGGCCGCGACATTCGTGCGGCGTGCGGTCAGCTGATCGTCGAAGGCCAGAAGAAAGCCGCCGGCCAGCGGTTGGCGGCGCTCATGTCGGAGTAGGGCGCGTGGCAACGCGCCTCCATGGCCTCACCCAGACGTCACTCGGCGGTATCGTTCTCGCCAATCCGGACGCTCACGCGTTCGTTCCGCGTTCGCGGTGATGCCAGTCGTAGCCGCAAGCCGTTATCAGTCACAACCGAGCAGCCATCCTCGATCGTGAGCGCCGGCCGCACGCGACCCAACTGCGACCGCTTGAAACGCGCCGCGAGCGTCTGACCGATCTCGCGAACGATCCGGCCCCGTTCGCGGGTGACCGGACCGTCGATTTTGCCCGCCATCCGCGATGCCTCCGTACCCGGCCGATCGGAATACGGAAAGACATGCAGCGTCGTCAGGGGACTGGACTCGAGATAGCGGCAGAGTGCGTCGAACTCCGCATGGCTTTCGCCCGGGAAGCCGACGATGATGTCGGAGCCGATCGCGGCGTGTGGCAGGTGATCGCGAATCCGATCGACGGTGCGCCGGTACGACGCCAGCGTGTACGGGCGTCTCATGCGAGCCAGCATTGTATCGCTCGCGTGTTGAAGCGGCAGATGAAAGGCCGGCGCCAGGCGACTCGTTGAGGCCAGCGCGACGAGCGACGCCGGCGCGTCCATGGGTTCGAGCGAGCCAAGACGGATCAAGAGGTGCCGCGTCCGCTCGACGACTGTCGAGAGGAGTGCTGCCAGTGTCACGGGGGGATCCAGGTCACGCCCATATGCGCCGATATGGACGCCCGTCAGGGTGACGTCGAGGAATCCGCTCGCTTCCGCGCGCGTCAACTCGTCTACGATCTGCGCGATTGGCTTGCTCCGCGACGTGCCGCGCGTGGTCGGGATGATGCAGTAGCTGCAGCGCTCTTCACATCCGGTTTGCACGCGAATCGTGAGCGCGGTGCGATCCAGCAGAAACGGTGCTCCGCAAGGACCATCGGCGCCTGCATAGCGCTCGGCCGTCGTCATCACGTCAGAGACCAGCCAGTCCTTGCGGTCGTTGGGCACGACAGTGGCGACGCCCGGCAGGACGGCGAGCTCGTCCGGGCAGCGTGTCGCGTAACAGCCGGTGACAACGATGCGGGCGGAAGGATTCTCTCGCGCCACGCGACGAATCGCCTGACGTGTTCCCTGATCGGCGGTCGCCGTCACCGAACAGCTATTGACGACAACGAGGTCGGCCTGGGAGGACGCCACTGCGCGGCCGCCCCTGTGGCGCAGCTCGCGTTCAATGTCCATGGAATCGGCCTGATTGACGCGACAGCCGAACGTCAAAATGGAATAGTTCATCCTCGCGTCCATAGGCCCGAGCTTCTGCTCGGGCATCGAGAGCGGTTGCCCAAGCTAAACCCTGGGCCTACGACTGCACGAGCAACGCCTTCCTGCCAATATCCCGTCGAGCGAAGGCGCCAGTGAAGTGGATCTTGTCCACACCTGCGTACGCGTTCGCAATCGCGGCCGAAAAGTCGGCGCCCGATCCGACGATGGTCAGCACGCGACCTCCCGAGTTCACGATGGGGCCGTCTTGCTTTCGCGTGCCGGCGTGGTACACCCGCACGCCGGGCACGGCGGCCGCTTCAGCCAACCCCTCGATTTCATGTCCTGTCTCGAAGGTATCGGGATAGCCGGCCGACGCGATGACGACGCCGACGCGCCGATCGAGCGACAACCGGACGGGCCGGGCCTCGAGAGCCCCTGACGCCGCACTCCGCAGCAACGGCAGTAGCGGCTCGCCAAGCGGCAGGAGCACCTGCGCCTCGGGATCGCCGAGGCGGGCATTGAACTCGATGACGTTGGGCCCCGCGGCCGTGAGCATCAGGCCGCAGTAGAGGAAGCCGGTGTACGGATGCCCTTCCTGCCTCATGCCGGCGAGCACCGGTTCGACAATCTCGGCGAGCACGCGCGCCTCCAGGGCGTCATCAATCAGCGGGCTGGGCGCGAAGGCCCCCATTCCCCCTGTATTCGGGCCGCGGTCGTCGTCGAACGCGCGCTTGTGATCCTGTGCCGTACCGAGCGTGACGGCCGTTGTCCCGTCGGTCAGCACGAAGTACGACACCTCGGGCCCGCGCAAGCACTGCTCGAGCACGATGCGCGCGCCCGCGTCACCGAAGCGCCGACCGCTCATCATGTCGCGGACGGTTGCGACCGCGTCCGCTTCGTCGTCTGCCAGCACAACGCCTTTGCCGGCTGCCAATCCGTCCGCCTTGATTACCAACGGCCACCCGAGTCGGCCGGACCGGATGGCTTCGATCGCGACGCCTTCGTCGTCGGTCACCTCGAACGGAGCGGTAGGCACGCCGTGGCGCGCCATGAAGCTCTTCGCCCAGGCCTTGCTGGTCTCCAGTCGCGCGGCTGCAACCGTAGGCCCGACGATGGGCTGATTAACTTCGCGGAAAAGATCGACGACGCCAACCGAGAGGGGCAGTTCGGGACCGACGACTGTCAGGTCGACGCCTTCCAACCGGGCCAGCGCGAGCACGGCCCCAGGCTGCGACAGATCCAGTGGCACCGTCCGGCCAATCGACGACATCCCGGCATTGCCCGGCGCGCACAAGACCTCGCGGACGCCGGCCTCGGCACAAAGGGTCGCTGCGAGGGCGTGCTCGCGCGCCCCGGCGCCCAACACGAGAATCTTCACGAGAGGCCTCTGAAATCCGACCCGTGGAAAACTTTGTCTAAGCGGTCTGAAATGATAGGGTTACCACGCGGAGCGCCGGGCCAGTGCCCGGCGGATGTCAGAAGAGAGGTCAAGTGCCCGAAGCGCTGAATTGGCCGGAACTTCGCCGACGCCTATGATAGGCTAACACATTCGGCCCCTTGGAATTGGGGCCTGAGATTGCTGGTCCACAGCCGAAGGGGGTGTATCGAGCGTGGCCGAAGTGAAGGTGCAGGAGGGCGAGTCGATTGAGAGCGCTCTCCGGCGCTTCAAGCGGAAGGTGCAGCAGGAAGACATCATCAAGGACATCAAAAAGCACTCCTTCTACTTGAAGCCGGGAGACAAGCGTCGGGCGAAACAGGCGCTGGCTCGGAAGCGGAACCGAAAGAAGATGCGGCGGGAGCTCGAATAGGGGCGCCGTTGCGCCCCGGACCCATCGATCTCGGCGAAGGGACGCCGACCGTCGGCGTCCTCACTTTCAGGACGTACGGACATTCAGGCGCCGTTGACCGGCGATATCGCGTACGGTAGATTCATGGCCTTTCCGAACGCGGCGGAGGACTGCTTCCATGGTGATCGAGGAACGAGTCGTCGGCGACGTGACGATTCTCGACCTGAAGGGCAAGATGACGCTCGGCGAAGGTGACGAGCTGTTGAAGGACAAGATCAACAGCCTGATCCACCAGGGGCAGAAGAAGCTCCTGTTGAACCTCGAGAGCGTGCCGTACATCGATAGCGCGGGGTTGGGCGAGATCGTTCGGACGTACACGACTGTCAGCCGCCAGGGTGGAAACCTGAAGCTCGTCAACCTGACGAAGCGCATTACTGATCTGCTGTCGATCACCAAGCTGCTGACGGTGTTCGAGACGTTCGACGCCGAAGCAGACGCGCTCAAGAGCTTTCAGGCGTCGGCTCGAGTCTAGCCGCCGCCGCGCGAATCCGCGCTGCCGTGGCGCGCACGCCTCAGCCAGAACTCGCGGTGTCCAACTCGCCCGCCGGCCGGTCCGTCGCCGTCCGTTCGACGGCGGCAAACCTGCTCGTGTCGATGCGACCGGGCGAGTGGACCAAGAACCTCTTCGTTTTTGCCGGCCTGCTCTTCGGCCAGCGCCTCACCAATTTCGACGCAGTTCTCCGATCGATTGGCGCGTTTGCGGTCTTCTGTGCGTTGGCGAGCGTGGTGTATCTCGTCAACGACGTGATGGATCGCGAGCAGGACCGCCAGCACCCGCGCAAGCGCCTGCGTCCGATCGCCTCGGGCGCGCTTCAGGCGTCCACCGCCATCCTGATGGCCGTGGTCCTCGCGATTGGTGCGCTCGGCGCCGCGTGGGGGATGGGCGTCCGTTTCGGCGCCGTCGCAACGACGTATGTCATCCTCCTCGTTTTGTATTCGGGACCGCTGAAGCACATCGTAATCATCGACGTGCTCACGATTGCGATTGGGTTTGTGTTGCGTGTGGTTGCCGGCGCGGTGGCTGTGGAGGTGCCGATGAGCCCCTGGCTGCTCATCTGCACGATCCTGCTCGCGCTCTTCCTTGGGTTGAGCAAGCGACGGCACGAGTTGACATTGCTGGCCGACGGCGCCATCGGGCACCGCCGGATCCTGCAGGAGTACAGCCCGTATCTGCTCGATCAGATGATTGGCGTGGTGACGGCCTCGACGCTGATGGCCTATATCCTCTACGCCACGAGCCACGAAACGGCTGAGAAGTTTGGAACGTCCCTGCTGGGGCTGACGATTCCGTTTCCGCTGTATGGCATCTTCCGCTACCTCTATCTCGTGCACCATCGTGAGGGCGGCGGGAGTCCCGCGGAACTGCTGCTGAACGATCGACCACTGCTCGCCTGCGTGGCCCTCTGGGCCGTCGCAGTCGCCGTGATCATCTACCGGCCCTTCGGAATCTGACGCGACCAGCACATCGACGGGTGCGAACGCACCCGGATCCCGCGACGCGGCGCGTCGCGCAAACGCGGTATCCGCTCACGACAGGAGCGGGTGCCCTGAAGGTGTGTCATGTCCGAATTCAACATCCGTGCGGACGCGGTCGACGTCGAGCAGATCATGCGGCAGATCCGCGCGCGTATCCGCGACAAGCGCGGCGTCGACTACACGGAAGAGCAAATTCAGGAGCTGGCGCGCGTACGGCTCGAGAAGTTCCTGGACCCCAAGGGCGTGCGGTCGGATTTACTGGAGCAGTTCCGCCGGCATGAAGAAACGGAACGGCCGCCGAACTACGAGTTCGAAGAGCAGACGCTCTTCGCGTCGGACAAGCCGATCGTCGCCTTCTTTCGCCGCCTGCTGCTGCCGGTGCTGAAGCTGTTCTTCAACCCCAATCAGCTGATTACGGCGCTTCACCTGCAATCGCGTATCAATCGTCACCTGCTCGAGCACGATGCGCTCTTCTACGAGGTCGTCCACAACATGGTCGTCGAGATGACGCGCATCAGCATCGACGTCAAGAACGTCCAGATGCGCGTGGAGTCGGTGTCGGGACGCCTCGACTTCAACGAGCGGCGCGCCCGCGCTCTCGAAGCCGTGGTGCAGTATCGGCCGGAGGTCGCGGCCGAGCGGACCCACAGCGCCGGAGCCAGCAGCCACAGCGAGAGCGGCCCGTCCGGCGTCGATCCCATTACCGGCGGCGAGAGCCTCCGATCGCGCCGACGCCGTCGCCGCCGGGGGCGGCGCAGCGGACCGGGGTTTGTTGAGGGTGGTGAGGAGCGACGAGCTCAGAGCTCAGAGCAGCGCGCGCAGCGCAACGAGCCCGGGACGCAGAGCAACGAGCCACGGGCTCAGAACGATGAGCTGCAAGCGACGACAGAATCCGCCAATGTGGACGAGGCGCGGCCCGTGCCGCGTCCTGAGCCGGACAGCGTCGAACCACCTGCGGTGAACGCGGCCAGCACCGCCGTGAGCGTCGAGCCGCCTGCCGATCCCAGCTCCGACGTATCGTGAAGATCGCGGTCGTCGCACAGCGGTACGGCGCCGAGATCAACGGCGGCGCCGAGCTGCATGCGCGCTACGTCGCAGAGCGTCTCGCACGTCACGCCGAGGTCGAGGTCCTCACCACGTGTGCGCAAGACTACGTCACCTGGGCCAACGAGTTCCCGGCCGGGGTCGAGACGATACACGGTGTGACGGTTCGCCGGTTCCCCGTGTCGCATCCCCGCGACCCTCGCACGTTCGCGCGGTACTCGACGGTTGTCTTCGATCGCCAGCATTCTGTGCGCGACGAGCTCACGTGGCTCGACAGTGAGGGACCTGCGAGCCCCAGGCTCGTGAAGCATGTGGCAGCCAGCGTCGACACGTTCGACTGGTTCGTGTTCTTCAGCTATCGCTATTACCACGCCTTTCATGGCGCCCGCGCGGTCGCCGGCAAATCCGTGCTCGTGCCGACCGCCGAGCGCGACCCGGCCATCGGGCTCGGCATCTTTCCGCCGATATTTCGCGGCGTCCGGGCGCTGATGTTCAACTCGCTCGAGGAGCGCGCCATGATCGAGCACGTGGCCGCTCAGCGCGACCTCTCGGGCGTCGTCGTCGGCATCGGCTCGGAGGTCCCCGAGCGGCCCGAGCCCGAGCGATTCCGACAGCGGTTCGGCGTCTCCGGGCCGTTCGCTATCTATGTCGGCCGCATCGACGAGAACAAGGGCTGTGCGGAGCTATTCCAGTACTTTCAACGCTTCGTGCGACAAATGCCCGGGAAGCTGCAGCTGGTGCTGATCGGAAAGTCGCTGCTGCCAATCCCTCCAAATCCGCGCATACGGCATCTGGGATTTCTCACCGACCAGGACAAGTTCGACGCGATGGCCGCCGCCGATCTGCTGGTGATTCCGTCGTACTTCGAGAGCTTGTCGATGGTGGCGCTGGAAGCCTGGGCGCTCGGGAAGCCGGTGCTGGCCAACGCGAAATGCGACGTCCTCCACGGGCAGACTCTCAGGAGCAATGCCGGGCTCATTTATGAGAGCTATGCGGAGTTTGCCGAGGCGTTGTATGCGATCACCGCGAGCAAGCCGCTGTCTGACGCCCTCGGGCAGAACGGCCGGCGCTATTTCCAGGCTCACTATGCATGGCCGGTCATCGAGCGGAAGTACCTGGAGACCTTCGATCGCCTGGCGCGACAGCCCAGGGCGGAACAGCCGATGATGACGCCGCTGCCAGGGTTTTTCGCGAGCCGGGCGAGAAGCCTGCCCGCGGGGGCTGAGGTCCTCGCCGGCGTGCCAGCCGGAGCCGTGCGTCGATGAGCCTCTCAGCCGTTCATCAGGTACTGGCAACGCTCGGTTATGGCGACGCCATCGGCCACGAGGTGCTCGGCATTCAGCGCGTGCTGCGTTTGGCTGGCTACGACTCGGAGATCTTCGTCGAGACCGCAGACCCGCGGCTCGAGGATCTGACCTACGATTACCGCGACCTTCTCGATGCCAGTCGCCCCGACAACCTGCTGCTTCATCACTTCTCGATTGGTTCGCGCGCCTCTCGTGTCGCGTATGCGCTTCCCGACCGGATGGCGCTCATCTATCACAACATCACGCCTCCGGAGTACTTCATAGGCGTCCACGATCAGCTCGTCGAGCTGTGCTGGAAGGGGCGGCGTGAGCTTCGCGCCTATGTGAGCCGCTGCGATCTCGCGCTCGGCGATTCCGAGTTCAACCGCCAGGAGCTCGCCGCACTCGGCTTCCCGCGGACCGGTGTCCTGCCCGTCGTGCCCGACTTTACACATCTCTCGGGCGTCCCGGATTGGAAAGTCGCGTCACGTTTCGACGACGAATGGACGAACCTGCTCTTCGTCGGCCGGATCATTCCCAACAAAAGAATTGAAGATCTGGTCCGGATCTTTCACGCCTATCGCCGCATCAATCCGCGCTCTCGACTCATCATTGTCGGGGCCTATGGCGGCTTCGAGAAATATCTGGCGATGGTGCAATCGGTTGCGGCACGGTTGGGCACATCGGACGTTCACTTTGCGGGTCACGTCAGCAACGAAGAGCTCATTGCCTATTACGACGCCGCCGATCTGTTTCTCTGCGCCAGCGAGCACGAAGGGTTCTGTGTCCCGCTGATCGAGGCGTTTCACATGGCCGTGCCAGTCGTCGCACGCGCAGCCACTGCGGTGCCGGCAACGCTCGATGGTGGCGGCGTGCTCTACGACGACAGCGATCCGCATCATGTGGCGTCGATTGTCGACGCGGTGCTGTCGGATGCCGGCCTCCGCGCTCAGGTCATCGCCGCGCAGGACCAGGCGTTGACGCGCCTTGCGGCAAAGGATTTCGGCGGCACGCTGTGCCGGTTCGTCGACGAGATCGGTCGAACGCCCCGCACGGGCAGGCCTGAGGTCGTGTTCGACTTCTGGAATCAGCTGGCGGCATACGAACAGCTCGAGGAGCTTAAGCGGTTCAGGCCGTCCGTTTACAAGGCGTTGCCTCGATGATCGTCAATCAGTGGGTGCCGGCGGCGCATCGGGGGGACGCGATCGGGGATTCGGCACGGCGTGTCCGCGACGTCCTGCGCTCGCTCGGCTACACCTCGCACATCTACGCCCTGACGATCGACGACGACATGCGTGACGAGGCCAGAGCGTTCACGACGGCCGAGGCGTCAGGTGGTGACGTGACGATTTTTCACTACGCATTGCCCTCGCCGATGACGCCGGCATTTGCGGCGTTGCCACGGGGTCGAGTCCTGCAATACCACAACATCACGCCGTCACACTTTTTCGCAGACTACGAGACTGGCGTGTTCAGGATCACGGCCCTGGGTCGGCGGGATCTCGCGACGCTCGCTGAACACGCGGACCTCGCTCTTGGCGATTCTGACTACAACCGGCGTGAGCTCGAAAGTCTCGGATTTCGTCGGACTGCAGTCTTTCCGATCGCGCTGAACCTCGAGCGCATCGTCGCCGCGCCGCCACATCCCGTGCTCGATCGGATGCTGACCGACGGGCTGACCAACTTTCTGTTCGTCGGCCGCATCGTCCCGAACAAACGCATAGAGCACATCATCCGGTTAGCCGAGTTCTACAAGCGGTACGTCGACACCCATTACCGGTTCATCTTCGTGGGCCGGACAGATGGCATCCCGCGGTATCACGCGACCGTGCGTGCGTTGATCAAGGAATTCGACATGCTGCCGGATCGATTCCTGTTCCCGGGTGCGGTGACCGACTGGGAGCTGGCGGCGTACTATCGGTCCGCAAGCGTGTATCTCTCGCTGAGCGAGCACGAAGGGTTTTGCGTGCCGGTGCTGGAGGCGATGGCGACCGGCGTGCCGGTCTTCGCCTACGAGAGTGCTGCGGTCGGTGAAACGCTGGGCGGTGCCGGAGTCTGCTGGTCGCCAAAGGATTTCGAGTTTGCCGCGGAGGTTCTCGGTCAGTTGGCGTTCGATCCAGCGATGCGTGCACGAGTGATCGCCGCGCAGTACACACGGCTCGAGCACTTCAGCGAGGCGCATCTGGTCGAGCGGTTGAAAGATGCACTTTCTGCTGTCACGCGTAACTGACCGCAGCTGATGGGGGCTTCGTCCCCAGGGTTGAGCACACTGTGAAACTGGCATTTGTCGTTCAGCGCTACGGGACCGAGATCCTGGGAGGGTCCGAGTACCACTGCCGGCTCGTGGCGGAGCGTCTTGCGTCGAAGCACGAAGTTGAGGTGTTGACGACGTGTGCGCGGGACTACGTGACATGGAAGAACGAGTATCCGGAAGGCGCCGACCGCATCCGCGGCGTCACGGTTCGACGCTTCGCAGTCAGCGAGACGCGCGACATCAACAGCTTCAACCAGTACTCGGAATGGATCTTCAATCATCCACATACGCGCGACGACGAGATGGAGTGGCTCCGGAAGCAGGGGCCGTGGTCGCCGTCGCTCCTCGACTACATCACCCGGCACCAGCAGGCGTACGAAGCGCTCATCTTCTTCACCTATTTGTACGCACCAACGGTACTCGGCCTGCAGATCGCTCCTCGTCGCAGCATTCTCGTGCCCACGGCGCACGACGAGCCGGCGATCCATCTGAGCCTGTACAAGGACGTGTTCACGTTTCCGGCTGCGATCGCTTACAACACAGAGGTCGAGCGCCGCTTTCTCACCACCCACTTCTCGATCCGCGCGCTCGCGGAAGAGACGATTGGGTGCGGCGTCGACTTGCTGCATGGCCGGCACGAGCCCAGCGCACGCGAAGACAGCAACGACGCCGGGCCGCTCGACGAGCTCGATATCGCCGACGCGAAAGACGACGATCAGCCGCTGCCTCCACACATCGCGGGACGCGGCGCCGTGTTCCGGAGACGGCATCGTCTGTACGGGTCGTTCGCGCTGTACGGCGGCCGCATCGATCCCGGCAAGGGCTGTGAAGAATTGATCGAGTACTTCAGCTCCTACGTCCATGATGGCGGTGACGCATCGCTGATCCTGATGGGCGTGAAGCTGATGCAGCTTCCCGAGGAACGCTGGATCCGGTTCGCTGGGCTCCTCTCGGAGCGTGAACGACTGCAGGCGCTGGAAGCGGCAACCGTCGTGGTCGTGCCCTCGCCGTACGAGAGTCTTTCACTGCTCGCGCTGGAGGCATTCGCGGTCGGCACGCCGGTGCTCGCGAATGCCAGGAGCGAAGTGCTCGTCGATCACTGCCTGCGCAGCAACGCCGGTCTTTTCTACGCCGATCGCGACGAGTTCGTGGAGGGGCTGAAGCTGATGCTGGCCGATCAACGCCTCCGCGCCGCGATGGGGAGAAACGGGAAGGAATACGTTCGCAGGAACTACCGCTGGGACGTGATTCTCAGCAAGTACGACAGGTTGCTCTCGAAGATTCGCAAGTAAGCGATGGCGCGGGGCTGAAGCCCGCCGCCACAGGGGGGTGACGATCTTTGTGGAGGCGAGCCGTTAGCCCCGGGTTCTATTCCTCGCCGTACCCTGCCGAAATCCGTCGGGCGCCCGCAGGCTGCGGCGCGGCAGGCTGCGTGCCGTGGCCGTTGTTGTTGTCAGGCTCGGCACCGCCCGATTCGGCATCCGCCGACGCTCGCCGACGGCGGGGGCGAATGTCGTACCGCTTGATCATCTCGTTCAACGTCGTCGGTTTGATGTGCAGGAGCTCCGCGGCCCGCTTCTGCACGCCCCCTGCCGCTTCGAGCGTCGACTCGATCAGCCGCTTCTCGAAGTCGGTAATCACTTCCTTGAACGAAATGCCTTCTGGTGGAACGGTGACTTCAGGAATCTGAAATTGCGGCGTCTTGCGGACGTGATCCGGCACCAGATCCGTGCCGATGCGTGGCCCCGTCGTCAACACGACCGCGCGCTCGATCACGTTCTCGAGCTCGCGGACGTTGCCCGGCCAGTCGTACTCCATCATCAGATCGAGCGCTTCCGGCGCCAGCTCGAGGTCCGGCTTGGCGTTCTCCTCGCCGTACTTCTGAAGGAAGTGCTGCACCAGCGGCGGGATGTCCGATTTCCGCTCGCGCAGTGACGGCAGCTCGATGCTGATGACATTGAGGCGGTAATACAGGTCCTCGCGGAATCGACCCTCCTCGGTCATCCGGCGGAGATCGAAGTTGGTCGCTGCGATGATGCGCACATCGACCTTGATCGTCTCCATCCCGCCGAGGCGCATGAACTCGCGCTCCTGCATCGCGCGCAGCAGCTTGGCCTGCGTCTCGAGCGGGATGTTCCCCATCTCGTCGAAGAAGATGCTGCCCTTGTCGGCCATGTCGAACAGGCCCTTCTTCGGGTAGACAGCACCGGTGAACGCGCCCTTCACATGACCGAACAGCGTCGACTCGAGGAGATCGGGCGGCAGGTTTCCGGAATTGACGGTGACGAAGCCCCGATCCGCGCGTGGCGAGTGCGCATGAATGGCGCGCGCGACGAGCTCCTTGCCGGTGCCGGTTTCGCCTTGGATCAGAATCGTCGACCGGCTGGGCGCCGCCTGGATGATCAGATCAAACACCTGCCGCATGCGCGGCGCCCGACCGATGATGTTCGCGAACTTCGCGTACTGCTCCTGGACTGTGCGCCGGAGCAGCCGGTTTTCGCGCACCAGCCGATTCCGCTCGACCGCGTTGCGGACGACGATCAGGACCTCGTCGTTCTTGAACGGCTTGGTGATGTAATCGAATGCTCCGCGCTTCATCGCAGCAATCGCCGTCTCGACCGACGCGAACGCAGTGATCATCAGCACCGGCAGCTCTTCGTTGACTTTCTTGAGCTCCTCGAGCGCCGCGATCCCGTCCATGCCGGGCAGCATGAGGTCGACGATGGCCGCATCGAACGGCAGCGACCGGGCAAGCTCCAGCCCGGCCTCGGCGCTCGATGCCAGGCGGACGGAATACCCCTCGCGCGTCAAAAGCGTCTCGAGGATGTCCCGCATGATTTCCTCGTCATCGATGACGAGGATAGACGCGTTGGTCGACACTAGGCTCTCTTCTCTCGATGCTGCCCGAACGACTGCGACATCGGCAACCGCAGCGTGAACCGCGTTCCCTGGCCGAGGCTGCTCTCGACGTGGATCGATCCATCGTGCTCGCGGACGATGCCGTAAGCAATCGACAATCCGAGCCCCGTCCCCTGGCCAATCGACTTGGTGGTGAAGAAGGGGTCGTAAATCCGCGACAAATGCTCGCTGGGAATACCTGACCCGGTGTCCGCCACCTCGACCACCGCCTGATTGCCCTCCACGCGCGTCGTAATCGACAGCCAGCCGCCCCGCGGCATCGCATCGCGGGCGTTGAGGAACAGGTTGAGGAACACTTGCTGCAGCTTGTGCTCTGCGCCGTCGACGACGAGCGCCTGCGCCGACTGATCGCGCCGGATCTTGACCTTGCCGGTTTCGAGCTGATGCTCCAGCAACGTGAGCACGTCGTTGACGACGGCGTTGAGATCGACAGGACCACGGTCTGCCCCGGCGGCAGAGCCCTGGCGCGAGAGGTTGAGCAAACCGTTGACGATTTTTGCGGCCCTGAAGGTTTGACGCTCGATCTTCTCTAATAGACGCGTCCTCGGGTCGTCCGGATCCGCTCCCTCCATCAGCATCTGCGTGAAACTGGCGATCCCGGTGAGCGGCGTGTTGACCTCGTGAGCGACGCCCGCGGCCAGAAGGCCAACCGACGCCATTTTTTCAGAGACCTGCAGCTGCTCTTCGAGCTGCACCCGCATGCTGATGTCCTCGAGAATGAGGACCGAGCCGGCGGTCTCGATGGCCCCGTCCCGGTGCTGCCTGAGCGGCACCACCGATACGTTCAACAGCAACCGATCGTCGGGCGCCCGATGCGACACGAGCGGGACGCGATAAAGAGTTGCGCCGTCAGGCGACTCGCGGAGCGCCGCGGTAACCGCCTCCACGAGCCGCGTGTCGAAGACGTCGCCCAGCTGCCGTCCCACCGCTGACGGAGCAGCCACGCCATACAGGTGCTCGAGGGCGCGGTTCCACCAGCGAATCTGACCCTTGGGATCGACGACCACGAGGCCATCGTCCAGCGATTGCAGAATGTTCTCGCTGAACTCGCGCAGTCGGTCGAGCTCGCCGGCCTTTGTCCGCAGCTGCCGATAGAGGCGGCCGTTCTCGAGCGCCGTTGCCGCCTGACCGGCCACCGCGGCGAGGAGCGTCATATCTTCGCTCGTCAGCGGCTCCGCGCTTTCGTGCCGGCCAAGAGCAAGCACCGCGATCGTACCTTCCTTGGACACGCACGGCACGAAGTAGAACAAACCCCAGTCGCGCCAGAACTCGATCTCCTCCTCCGAGAAGCGGCGCACCGCCAGTGGGTCGTCGAGCGCCACTACGTGCCCGGCCTCGAGCCGCCCGCCCACTCCCGATCGACGCGCCAGTTCGGGCGGTGACATCGCGAACCCCGACAACCGCAGCGGCGCGAAATCGCCGGTCGCTTCGTCGGCGAGGAAGAGCACCATTCGATCGACCACCAGCGTCTCGATGACGCGCGACACGAGCCGCTCTGCGAGCCGATCGAGATCGAGATCGGCATTGAGATCGCGTGCCACGCCGACCAGGGCCTTCCGGTAGTCATAGCGATCGCGATAGAAGGCGCGATCGAGCGTCGCCTGTATCGCGTTCTTCACGGGACTGGCCAGCAGAATGACGACCAGCGTCGCCAACACCGCGATCACCCACCGCTGCCCCTCGCCGCTTTCCAGGAACCCGCCCGTCGCCACCTTCAGTAGCACCGTGTAGAGGCCGACGATCGCGGCCACGGCGATCGCCCAGACGACGACGCGCTTGAAGATGATTTCGACGTCCATCAGGCGATAGCGCACGATTGCCGACGCAAACGCCAGCGGCACTGCCGACAAGGGGATCGCGGAGAGCTCCATCGGCAATGACGGCGTGAAGCCAAACGCCCACGGCACGGCGTAACCGATCGCAAACGGCATTGCGCCGAGGGCCGTGCCCCATACGATCCAGCGCAGCTGCCGGCGGGCCGTGATCGAGCGCACGCGCCCGAACGCGCGGACCAGGACGAGGAGGCCTGCGGCGAGGCATGCCGCCAGATAGAGCAGGTCGAAACGATCGAGGAGCCCGACAACGTTCGTGAAAAACAGCGGGTTCATCGGGGCGCGCGCCACCGCCACGATCCGCGCGAGGCCTGCGAGGGCAGCCGGCGCGTAGAGCAGCGGCAACATCGCACGGCCCATCGAGCTGCGAGCCCAGCTTCGGGGCCGCTCCGGGAAGACGAGCGTGAAGTGCAGGAAGAGCGGCGGGAGCAGCAGAATCGAGACCGCGTCCGCCCAATAGAAGATCCAGTCGAGTCGATCCAGCCGCCCGTTGAACGAGAAGGTGAAGGCACCGAAGAACGCGAGACACAGCCAGAAGAAGTGCAGCGTCGCCTCGTCGCCGGGGCGCCGATGTCGCACCGCAGCCGCAACCAGCAGCGTGAAGATCCCGACGGCCGCGAGGACGTAATAGAGCGCGGTGTTTCCGCGGGACAGCGGCACGAGCGTGAGCTCGTGGGCCTCGCGAGTATTCAGGCGGAGGATGGTGTAGCGCAGGCGCCGACCCGGCTCGCTGCGATGCAGCGCGCGCACGACGTCGTTCGGCTTTTCGACCGGCTCGAGGCCAATCGCCAGCAACACGTCGCCTCGGCGAATGCCCGCTTCATCACCCGGGCCGCGCGGCGCCACCTCGCCGGCGGTCACGCCCGAAGGTCCAATCACCCAGAAGACGCCGTCGTCGACTTCGTTCCAGGTTGCGCGCAGCGCGATATTGGCCAGACCCAAGCCGAGGAGCGTCGCCACCAGCGTGACCGACGCCAGCGACCTCGCCCAACCCAAGACCTGCTTCGCGGCCCCGGCGGCTAACCCGTTCGACTGCATCTCGTTGACGGCCAATCGATTACCGACTGCGCAAACGTACAGCTAAAAGCAAACCGCGTTCCCGGATCGAGCCAGGGCGCGCGCTCAATAAATGGTTCTCCAACAACAACTTAGACAGAGGCTGACCCGCCTCATCGGCCCCGTGATTCAAACCGTCGTAGTCAGGCTTCAACGTTCTGGATGCCCCTTTTGGAGACAGCTGGACCGCGACGCGCTCCTCGAGCAACGCGCGTGACGGAATCCGATCAGAAACGGAGGGTCAGCCCACCCACGATGCGCTTGGGTGGCCGGACGACGAGGAGCTCGTCGTAGATGGACGCTTCGTCGGTGACCTCGCGGAACAAGTTCCGCACGCCCACGAGCATCTCCCAGTGGGCGCTGGCAAAGTCCATGAACGGCAGCGACTGCGTGACCTGAACATCGAACCGTGCACCGAACGACGGACCGAGACCGTCAATGGTGTTACCCGCGTATCCGTCGCTCAGCCGATAGAGGGCGAACACGTGGGTTTCGGTCACCGGAATATCGGTGTCGATCGACGCGGTGACGTCCTGGATGCGCTCGCTGCCCTCGCGCATGGCACCGGGCAACCGCGCCGCCGCGATCTCGCTCTGCGGAGACGATTGCCACTCGGCGGTGGTTACGGTGTAGTCCACCGATCCCCGAATGCGCCGCGCGAAGACCTGGCGGATGCTGACCGACCATCCGTGGGCGACGACATCGCCAGCAGTACCGACATAGTAATGGCCGAGGTCGCCCACTGGCCGCTCGATGTCGCCCAGTCCGAACAGTGTTAGAAGCTGTTCATCGGTGCGCTGTTTGAAGGCGCGCACACCGACCAGCGTCGTCTGCGTGAAATCGTGTTCGGCTGTGGCGTCGAAGTGCGTCGTCCGCTGTGGCGTGAACGTCGCGCCGGAGATCGGGGCAAAGGTTCGCTCCGGCGGCAACCAGGTGCCAGCGATCATCGAGGGCACGAATTCCTCGGCTCCCGGTGCGACCGCCCGTTGCGACGCGCCGAAGCTGAGGCGCAGTGACCCCGTCGGTGTGATGGTAAATCTGGCTCGGGGACTGAACAGCGACTCTTCGATATAGCCGTACTTCGCATGACGGCCGCCGTAGAGCAACGACACCTTCTGCGTAATCGACCACGAGTCGAAGGCGTAGACGAGACCGGCGAACCGGTTTCCGTCAGCGACCGCCGCGAGGGCTCTCGGATTCGACCCGTCGTAACGCTGGAGGGAATACGACATGCCGACGTCGTAGACGTGCCGTGCCGGCGCGCGCGTGAGGTACGAGCCCGACACCATCCACGACGCAACGTCGCCCTGCGTCATCGCGCCCTGCACCGACCAGTCGCCATGCTGTCCGGCCGCCGCCCCGAGCGACACGAGCGCTGCGCCTCGTGCGAGATTCCCCGACGAGATCAACTGTTGGGGGCTGTCGAACGAGCTGGTCGTCAACAGGTTGACTTGGCCGGCGAGCGGAAATGCGCTGAGGACGCTCGTCGCCAGGTTGGCGACGCCACGATCGCCGCGCGTGAATGTCGCGGCGACGTCATCGTCGAACACGGAATCATCGTCGATGACAACGTCGGTCGAGTCCTTCAGGACGCTTCGATTCAGATGGCGAAGCCGCCACGCTGTCTCGCCGTGATCGTGGTCGTCGTCGGTAGCGGACGTCGGCGTCGGTGGCTGCAGTGCCGTACCATCGCCCACGATCATGCCGGCGGCAAGCACACTGCTCGGCGTGCGCGGCGTATCTTCCTCGAGGAAGACCGCTGGCTGCGGTTTGAGGACGAAGGACCACGTCGTGCTGACGCCGGGGCCGCCTAGCACGAGGAGGCTACTGGCGGAGACGAAGCCGGGACGGTGGACTCGAACCAGGTAGTCGCCCGGAGGCAGTGCGGTAAACGTGCAGCGTCCTTCGCTGTCGGTGACGCCCGTAACGATGCGGCGCCCGATTGCACTGACGACCGCCGCGGGAACAGGACGTCCCGCCTTGTCGCGAACCACGCTGACGATGGAGCCGCCGCGGGCCTGGCGGCCCGAGGACGCCTGGGCACGCGCGCCGTCCCCCTCCGTCGCTAGGGCGGCCGGCATGCTGCCGCCCATGACGACCACGACCGCCGCGAATCCGACGAGTCTGCGGAAGGTTCTCATGGCGCGCACTCGAACTGACTATTGCGCCGCAACAGTGAAGTTCACGTCGCGGCTCACCGTCTTCCCAGCCACGTTGTCCGCCACCTTCACTTCAAGATGGTACTCCCCGGCAGGGAATGTTGCCAACTCTATCTCCTGGCCCGTCCTGAGCGGGTCGCCCGGGGCCATGTTGAACTCGGCGGGAAGCGTTGACGGGTTCAATTCCTGTGGATCCGTGCTTTTGAAGGGCTTCTCGCCGTCGGGCAGCTTCTGGCTGAAGCTGAAATCCACCTTCAGATTCGGCTTTTTCGTCGCGGGATCGACCCCCGCGCCATAGATCCAGAAGATGATGCCGATCGCGCTTGCGGGCGTGAATTTGTAGTCGGTCGATGGCGTGACCTTTAACTCCTGGAACGTGTACGGGCTATCGGACTGGCGATCGGACGGCAGGGGTGTCGCCAGCTGATCGACCTTGGACGCGATAATCACGCTGCTCACCTTCAGGTCGGTGCCCTGGAAATCCGGCACGCTCAGCTCGCGCTTGATGACGCCCTGCAGGGTCGCGGCAGTTTCGGCGGCGCCTGCTGCGCGTACCGACGCGGTAGTTGCCGGTGCGGCGGTCGGCGGCGCGCTGGCGGTGGTCGCGGCAGGATCGGCGGTGCCCCTGATCGCCACATAAATCTCATAATCGCCGGGCTCGACCGCAAGCGCCCGCCGGAGACGTTGCGCGTGACCGGCGGCGGCCGGCTCCAGATTCACGACCACAATCTGATCGAAGGCGTATTGTGAGGGCGGCAGTGCACTCTTGTCGTTCTTCGACGGCGGCAGCGGCGGGGGCGCAGGGGCAGCGCCCTTCTGCACGGCGCGGACATACACCCCGACCGGGCTGTTCGGTGCGAGCGCAGGCGGATCGACGGCGAGGGTGAACGGGATGTAGGTCTTGCCAGCTTCAGCCTTCAGGAAGTGCTCCTGCTCCCATTTCACTGTCAAGGTCGATTCGACGGCTTTGCCGCTCGTCGCGTCGTCCACCGCCGTGACGAGTGCCGCGATCTCGGCCTGTTGCGCTGGATCGGCGTTCTGTTTCTTGCTCTGAGCGGCTGGAGACAAGGAGCCAAGCGCCGCGAGGAGCAGCAGGACCGTGAGTCCTCGGACGAAAATCTTCATACTGGGCTGGAGTGCGAGAAACGGCGGTTCCGGATTGTCGATCATAGGTCCCCGGCGGCGGGCAAGTCAAACGACAGCAACGGCTAAGCGTCACGGCAGCGTGGTATCATTTCGCCTCCGGACCCGAGGCTTTTTGACGCGTCCGGCGTGAACCGAGCGCCTCCGGCGATGTTGGAAGACACCCTTGTCATCGTGCTGGCCGGCGGAGTTGGCGAACGGCTCTATCCCCTCACGAAGGAACGAGCCAAGCCGGCGGTGTACTTCGGCGGGCCGTACCGCATCATCGACTTCCCGCTCAGCAATTGCATCAATTCGGGCCTTCGGCGCATCTTCATTGCGACTCAGTACAAGTCACTCTCGCTCAACCGGCACATCCGTCAGGGGTGGAGCGTCGTGTCGGAGGAACTGGGAGAGTTCATCGAGATTCTGCCGCCGCAGAAACGCGTCAGCGACAACTGGTACCTGGGCACCGCGGATGCCGTGTATCAGAACCTCTACTCGCTCCAGCGCGAGAATCCGCGTCACGTGATCATTCTCTCGGGCGATCACGTCTACAAGATGGACTACGCGAAGATGCTGCAGTTCCACAAGGACCGTGGTGCTGCGGCGACGCTCGCGACGCTGGAGGTTCCGATCGGCGATTCCAACCGGTTCGGGATACTCACCGTCGACGAAGAGGATCGCGTGATCGCCTTCAACGAGAAGCCGAGTCGGGCGACCCCAATGCCGGGGACGACTGAGGTGTGCCTCGCGTCAATGGGCGTCTACATCTTCGAAACGGGGCCGCTTGTCGAGGCGCTCGAGGAGGATGCGCGCACTGACAGCCATCACGATTTCGGCAAGAACGTCATCCCGGGGATGTTCCCGAAGCTGCCCGTGTACTCGTATCGCTTCTACGACGAGAATAAGAAGTCGGCCAAGTACTGGCGCGATATCGGGACCATCGACGCTTACTACGAAGCGAGCATGGATCTGTGCCAGGTGAACCCAGAGTTCAACCTGTACGACCCCGAGTGGCCGCTGCGCACGTACATGCCGCAGGCGCCGCCGGCAAAGTTCGTATTCAACGACGAGGGACGCCGTGGCGAGGCGGTCGACTCGATCATCTCGGCCGGCTGCATCGTGTCTGGCAGCAAAGTGGCGGGCAGCGTCCTTTGTCCGAACGTGCGCGTGCACAGCTACTGCGCCATCGAGAACTCGATTCTGATGCCGGGCGTGCGCGTGGGACGCCACTCGCGTATCCAAAACGCCATCATCGACCGCGACGTCCTGATCCCACGCGGCGCCGTCATCGGTTACAACGCCGAGGAGGATCGGCGACGGCATACGGTCAGCGACGGCGGCGTCGTTGTCGTCACGCTCGACGAAGAGCCGCTTGTCGGGCCGGTGGACGGCTCGGCGCTCCACACCGAAGCCCGAGCCGACGGAACAGGCATGAAGGTCTGATCCGGGTTAAGCCTCCCGCCACAAGCGCTGCGCACGCGCCGTGTCAGCCAGGGGGGCTTCAGTCGCACGTGAACAACCCCACAGTTCCGCACTAGAATCAACAGATTCCAGACCTTGCAATCACAGTGGAGGAGTCAGTGAAGATCGCGAAGGTACACGGCCGCGAGATTCTCGATTCTCGTGGCAATCCGACGGTAGAGGTCGAAGTGACGCTCGACGGCGGCGTCGCCGGGCGCGCGATGGTGCCGTCCGGCGCCTCGACGGGTGAACGGGAAGCGCTCGAGCTGCGCGACGGCGACAAGGCCCGATATTCCGGCAAGGGCGTGCGAAAGGCAGTGGCCAACGTCAACGGCGAACTGGCGTCTGCGGTCACCGGCAAAAGCCTGGATCTGCGCGGCGTCGACAAGCTGATGATCGATCTCGACGGCACGCCGACCAAGAGCCGTCTCGGTGCCAACGCTATCCTCGGCGTGTCGATGGCGACTGCGCGTGCCTTCGCGGCCGCCGAAAAGAAGCCCCTTTACGCCTACCTTGCTGCGCAGAACCCGCGCTGGAGCTCCTCGGCACGAACGCTCCCCGTGCCCATGCTGAATATCCTCAACGGTGGTGCGCACGCGGACAGCAACGTGGACGTGCAGGAGTTCATGGTCATGCCCGCCACCGCTCCCACGTTCGCCGAAGCGCTTCGGACAGGCGCAGAGATCTTTCACGCGCTGCGCAGCATTCTCAAGTCGCGAGGGCTGTCGACTGGCGTTGGCGACGAAGGCGGCTTCGCGCCGAGCCTCAAGGCCAATCGCGAGGCGCTCGACGTCGTGATTGAAGCGATCGGCAAGGCCGGCTATAAGGCCGGCACCGACGTCTTCATCGCCCTCGACGTCGCTTCGAGCGAGCTCTGGAACGACGGCAAGTACGTGTTCAAGAAGTCAGGGGAGCAGACACGAACGCCTGATCAGATGGTCGAGCTCTATCGCGGCTGGACCAGCAACTATCCGATTGTCTCGATCGAGGACGGCACGGCCGAGAACGACTGGGCGGGCTGGAAGGCGCTGACTCGGGCAATTGGTGACAAGGTGCAGCTGGTGGGGGATGACCTGTTCGTCACGAATCCGGCGATTCTGAAAAAGGGCATCGACGAGGGCGTGGGCAACGCGATCCTGATCAAGCTGAATCAGATTGGCACCGTCACCGAAACGCTCGACGCCGTGGTGATGGCGCAGGAAGCCGGCTTCGGCGTCATCATCTCGCATCGTTCCGGCGAAACCGAAGACACGACGATTGCCGATCTGGCCGTCGCCACGAGTGCGGGCCAGATCAAAACCGGCTCCGCCAGCCGCACCGACCGTGTGGCGAAGTACAACCAGCTGCTGCGGATAGAGGAAGAGCTCGGCGGCGTGGCCAAATACGCGGGCAAATCAGCGATCAGGGCCCATTTGTAGGCGCATCAGAATGTCGACAATGCACACGCTCGTCTTGCTTCGCCACGGTGAGAGCACGTGGAACAAGGAGAATCGTTTCACCGGGTGGACCGACGTCGATCTGACGGAAAACGGTCGCGAAGAAGCGGCGCGTGCCGGCGACCTGATGAAGGATGGCGGCTACGTCTTCGACGTGGTCTACACCTCGGTTCTGACGCGCGCGATCAGAACGATGTTCATCGCGCTCGATCGAATGAAGCTGCTGTGGATCCCGGTCGTGAAATCGTGGAAGCTCAACGAACGTCACTACGGCGCGCTGCAGGGTTTGAACAAGGCGGAAACCGCCGCCAGGCACGGCGAAGACCAGGTCAAGATCTGGCGCCGCAGCTATGACATCCCGCCGCCGCCGCTCGCGCCGGACGATGAGCGGCACGCGGCGCACGATCCGCGCTACGCGTCGCTGACGCCGTCGGATCTGCCCGCCACCGAGTGCCTCAAAGACACGGTCGCGCGGTTCCTGCCGTTGTGGCACGAGGAGATTGCGCCCGCGATCAAGACCGGCAAGCGCGTCCTCATCGCCGCGCACGGCAACAGTCTTCGTGCGCTGGTGAAGTATCTCGACGGTATCTCGGATGCGGAGATCGTCGAGTTGAACATTCCCACCGGCATTCCTCTCGTTTACGAGCTGGACGAGCAGCTGAAGCCGCTGCGCAGCTTCTACCTTGGCGATCCGGAAGAGGCCAGGAAGGCGGCGGAGCGTGTGGCGGCGCAAGCGAAGGGGCGCGCCTGAGACTGCACTTGCGGAGTCGGACCTTCAGGCCCGCCGTTATGGGCGGGGCTGAAGCCCGGCCGCTACCGGGCGACAGATGGGCGGCGATCCGGTAGCGCAGTGGCTTCAGGCCGCGGAGCAGCGCTACCTTGCCGACCTCACGTTCCCTGAACTCACGCGAGCGCTGAAGGCGCTTTCCTCCTGCTACGTAGAACGGCACGCGCGTCTGTCGAAGGGGCAGGCGTTGTCAGGGGCTGGAAAGCGGGCCGCCTTTGCGTTGTTCTATGCCCCCCTCCATTTCCTGATCGTTCGCGAGCTCGCGACCAGCTTGATTGGTGACTCGGACAGCGCGTCAGCGCCTGCCCGATCCGTTCTCGATTTGGGCTGCGGGACCGGAGCGGCAGGCGCGGCGTGGGCGTTGGCCACGTCGGGGCGCATCAGCGGCTACGACGTCAGTCCGTGGGCGGTGCAGGAAGCGGGCTGGACCTATGCGGCGTTGGGCGTCGATGGGCATGCCCGCCGTTCGCCGATCGACAAAGTGCGCTGGCCGTCACGATCCTCGGACGTGCTCGCAGCCTTCCTGGTCAACGAGCTGCCGACGGCCGCACGCGACGCGCTGCTCCCGCACCTGCTCGACGCCATCCGTCATGGCCACCGAGTGCTGGTCGTCGAACCGATCGCACGGCGCGTGTCGCCCTGGTTTTCGGATTGGCAGGCGTCGTTTGCGACGATGGGCGGCCGCACCGCTGACTGGCGGTTTCGTGTGACGTTGCCTCCGCTCGTGGCGCGGTTGGATCGGGCGGCAGGCCTTGATCACCGCGAGCTGACGGCGCGAACTCTGTCGGCGGGCTTCTGACCTGGAAAACAAACGGCCGGCAAGACCTGCGGGTCTGCCGGCCGTCTGGGAATCGTCTTGGGGTCCGTGCCTTCGTCCTTCGTTCCTTCCGTAAGGGTCTTCGTCAGTCCGTCGTCAGTTGACTTCTTCCGTCGTTTCGTCCGCGGCAATGCGGAGGGAACGCAGGAACCGCCGATCGTTGGTCGTGATCTCGAACGCCTGTGCGGGCGTCAGCCGAGGCGCGGCCTTGCCTGGAGCGAGGGCCAGCTTGTCCTTATCCTTGTCCTTGTCCTTCTCTTTGTCCTTGTCCTTGTCTCGGCTGACAAACCCGACCACCGCTTCGAGAGTAACCCGCATCTCGTAGCCGGCCGCGCGCGCGCGTTCGCGGCACGCGTCCACTTTGGGATGGTCTGAAACAGCTGCGGCAATGGCGTCGGCCAGCTCTCGCGCGAACCGGTTGACGTCGTCCATCCTGATCCCCTCCTCACCGCCGCCGGGCCGGGTACCGGGGCTGTCCTCAGTCGAATCGCAGCGACCCGGGCGGGTCACGACTCGATACGAGCCATGTGGGTGAACACAAGGCTGGATGTTCGTGAAGGATGCGGCCATCTTACGTGGCGTATCCCGCAAAGTCAACGAACGAGCCCCATTCTGTTGGGGACTAATTGACGATGCCCGCAATCGCTCGCGTTTTTCGAGCGGCGATGCCCTGGCCGACGCCAGGGCCTCTGATCTTTTGACTCGAACGGCGGGGCTTCGGCCTTGCTGATGCCCTGCCACTCTCTGGGCGTCATCGCGTTCTTAACAGTGCCTGGCACCGATACAATGGCGCCGATGCCCCCGTCTTCACTTGGCGCGAAGGATCGCGGGTGGCCTTTTCACACGCCGTCAGATCTTCACGCCCACGAGATCGGTGAGCCCGGCGAGTTTCCCTTCACTCGCGGTATCCAGCCCACCATGTATCGCGGCCGCCTCTGGACGATGCGCCAGTACGCCGGCTTCGGGACGGCGCTCGAATCGAATCGGCGGTATCGCTACCTGCTGCAGCAGGGAGTGAGCGGACTGAGCGTCGCCTTCGATCTGCCGACGCAAATGGGGTACGACTCGGACCACCCCCTGGCCCGGGGCGAAGTGGGCCGCGTCGGCGTGGCCATCGATTCCATCGAGGACATGGCCGATCTCGTCGACGGTTTGCCGCTCGGTCGCGTGACCACGTCGATGACGATCAATGCGACCGCGGCGATCCTGCTCGCCCTCTACGCCGCGGCAGCGCGACAGCAGGGAGTGCCCCTGGCCGACCTGACTGGTACGGTGCAGAACGACATCCTGAAGGAGTACATCGCCCGCGGCACTTACATCTATCCACCGCGGGCATCGTTGCGCATCGTCACCGACGTCTTTGCCTTCTGTGCCCGCGAGATGCCGCAGTGGAACACCATTTCGATCAGCGGCTATCACATCCGCGAAGCGGGATCGACGGCAGTCCAGGAAATCGCGTTCACACTCGCAAATGGCGTCGCCTATGTCGACGCCGCCATTCGCGCGGGCCTCGACGTCAACGCGTTCGGGCAGCGCTTGTCGTTCTTTTTCAACTGCCACAACAACTTCCTCGAGGAGATCGCGAAGTTCCGGGCGGCACGACGCCTGTGGGCGCACATCATGCGCGATCGCTTCGGCGCGACGAACCTTCGCGCTCAGCAGCTGCGCTTTCACACCCAGACCGCCGGCAGCACTCTGACCGCGCAACAGCCAGAAAACAACATCGTCCGCGTGGCCCTGCAGGCCATGGCCGCGGTCCTCGGCGGCACGCAGTCGCTGCACTGCAATGCGCTGGACGAGGCACTGTCGCTGCCAGGCGAGGAGGCGGCGCGCCTTGCGCTCAGGACCCAGCAGATCATTGCGGCGGAGACCGGCGTGGCCAATACCGTCGATCCGGTAGCCGGTGCCTATACGATCGAAGTGTCGACCGACCGTCTGGAAGCGGAGGCGCGTGCCATGCTCGATCGCATCGACCGGCTCGGTGGCACCCTGACGGCCATCGAAAGCGGGATGATTCAGCGTGAGATTCAGGAGGCCGCCTACCGCGATCAACAGGCGGTCGATGCCGGCGAGTCCATTGTCGTCGGCGTCAACAAGTACGTCGACGATTCGGGCGCCTCCCTCGCGCGCAACATGTTCCGCATCGACCCTGACGTCGAGCGGCAGCAGATCGATCGCCTCCGTGCGGTCCGGGCCAGCCGCAGCGAATCGAGTTGGCTGGCGGCACTGAACACGGTCGAGACAGCGGCACGTGGCACTGACAATCTGCTGCCGCCGATTCTCGCGGCGGTCGAAGCGCGCGCCACTGTCGGCGAGATCTCCGACACCATGCGGCGGGTGTTTGGCGAGTACGCGACCACCGAAGCGTGACCCCCCTTCTCGAAATTTCCCACCTGACGACTGCGTTCGCGACAGCGGCGGGGACGATCGTCGCCGTGAACGACGTTAGCCTCACGGTGGCCACTGGCGAAACGCTGGCGCTCGTTGGCGAATCGGGAAGCGGCAAATCCGTCGCGGCCCTTTCGATCATGCGGCTGGTGCCCTCACCGGGCCGCATTCTCGCCGGCTCGATCGACTTCCAGGGGCGCGACCTGATGACGCTGAGCGAAGGCGAGATGCGAGCACTGCGCGGCGCCGGCATCGCCTTGATCTTTCAGGAGCCGATGACCGCACTGAATCCGGTGTTCAACATCGGCGACCAGATCGCTGAAACGCTGGTCGCGCATGGCGAAAGCGACCGAACCGCGGCCCGAGCCCGCGCCATCGAGCTGCTGGATGCGGTCAGGATTCCCGAGGCCTCACGGCGTTCGTACGACTACCCGCACCAGCTTTCCGGCGGTCAGCGTCAGCGGGTCATGATTGCGATGGCGCTTGCATGCCGGCCGGCGTTGGTGATCGCCGACGAGCCGACTACGGCGCTCGATGTCACCATTCAGGCCGCAATCCTCGATCTCCTGAGAGAGATGAAGACCGGTTTCGGCGTGTCGCTGCTGCTCATCACGCACGATCTCGGCATCGTCGCTGAGATGGCGGACCGAGTGGCGGTCATGTACGCGGGACGGATTGTCGAAGAGGCGCCTGTCATGGCCTTCTTCGACTCGCCGCAGCACCCTTACTCCAAGGGGCTGCTCGCATCGCTGCCGCGCAGCTACGGCTCGCGCCGTCTTCGGGCGATCGAGGGAACGGTGCCGTCGCTCGCGCACCTGCCCCCGGGATGCGCCTTCGAGCCACGCTGTCCCGATCGTGTCGACGCATGCACCGCGGCCGTACCGCCGCTCGAAGCGATCGGTACGGACCGCCGCGCGCGATGCATTCGACTCGAAGGAGTCGGTCGCTGATGGCGCTGGTAGAGGTCCGCCACCTCACCAAGCGGTTCGCACGTTCGCGCAGCTGGCTGCAGCGGGCCACCGTGACGACGGCCGTAAGCGACGTGTCGTTTGCGATCGATGAAGGTGAAACGTTCGGGCTGGTCGGCGAATCGGGGAGCGGGAAGACCACGACCGGTCGGTGCATTCTCCGGCTGACCGAGCCGACATCAGGGCTGGTGCGGTTCAGGGGCGAGGACGTGTTGTCGTTCAGGCCGGCACGCATGCGCGCAGCTCGACGCGACATGCAGATCGTGTTTCAGGATCCGTACTCGTCGCTCAACCCTCGCCTGCGAGTCGGCGCAATCGTCGAGGAGCCGCTGATCGTCCACAGGGTTGGCTCTGCTGCCGAACGCGCCGACAGAGTCGAGGAGCTGTTTCGACTGGTAGGCCTGGACCCGGCGTGGTGCACGCGCTATCCACACGAATTCAGCGGCGGCCAGCGCCAGCGCATCGGAATCGCGCGCGCCCTGGCGCTCAACCCTTCGTTTATCGTCGCCGACGAACCGGTTTCGGCACTCGATGTGTCCGTGCAGGCGCAGATCGTCAACCTGCTAATGGACTTGCAGGATCGTTTGAAGCTGACGTTTCTCTTCATCGCCCACGACCTACGCCTGGTCGAGCACATCTGCAGCCGTGTGGCGGTGATGTATCAGGGCCGGATTGTCGAGCTCGCGCCGGCCACAGCGCTGTTCACGTCGCCACAGCACGCCTACACGCAGGCGCTCCTGTCGGCCGTCCCGATCGCCAACCCTGCATCGCGTCGCACGAGGGTAGCGCTCGACACCTCCAAAGCAGATCGGACGACGGCGCTGAGAGAAGTCGCCGCGGGCCATTGGGCGGCGATCTGACGAGAACCGCGCCTGCGTGGCTACTGTTCCCGTAGTACGCGAACCGGATCGATCCGCGACGCTCGCCACGCTGGAACCGCGGCCGCGGCGAGTGTCACGACCAGCACCGCCACGAGCACGCCGACATAAGTCACCAGATCCAGCGCTTCAATGCCGAACATCATCGAGCGCATGAGCTGGCTCGAGACAACGGCGAGCAGCACCCCTATCCCGAGGCCAGCGACCGCGATGGCTGCCGCCCGAGAAAGGACCAGGCCCATCACGCGCCCTCGACCTGCGCCGAGCGCCATCCGCACGCCGAGCTCGGGAGTGCGCTGCGCCGTGAGGTACGTCAGCAAGCCGTAGACGCCAGCCACGGCAAGGAGCAGGGCCAGGGTGGCAAACGTCCCCACCAGCCAGGTCCGGAATCGCGGCGCCGAGACCGAATCCGACGTTCGCGCGTCGAACGAGCTGAACTTCGTCGCGGTTTCTGGGTCGGCTTGCCGAATCCGCTCGCGCAACGTCGCGATGAGCGCTGCCTGGGGCATCGCACTGCGAATGACGAAGTCGATCTGCGTGGCCGGCAGAGGATGCTGCGCGACCGGCATGAACAGCTCGCCCATCGGGGCGACACCAGGGCTTTCGCGGATGTCGGCCACTACGCCAACCACGGTCATGAAATTCAGGGAGTCGTAGCCGCATTGGATCCGCCGGCCGATCGGATCCTCGTTTGGGAACACCTCGCGCACCAGCGCCTCGCTCACGATGACGACGAACGGATTGTCGTAGGTGTCCTGAGGCGTGAAGTCGCGGCCGCGTCTGAAAGGAATGCCCATCGTCTTGAAGTAGCCAGGGCTTGCCAGTCTGAAGTTGGCCCATGGCAGCGTCTGTCCGGGTGCGAAGATATGCCGGCCCTCAACGGCAAATGATCCATTCGATACGAACATGCCCATCGGCGATCCAACGGTCGCAGAAGCAGATTCGACGCCTGGCACGTTCGTGAGCGCGGGAATCAGCCGCTCGAACCGCTCGACCGTTCTTCGCGCCGCAGGGATCCCGTCGTCGGTCGGGATACTGGCCTTCACGATGGTCATGCCCGTCGTGCGATAGCCGAGCTCCGTCGTCGACAGCGCGACGAAGCTGCGGAACAGGAGCCCGCCGCCCACGGCGAGCACCACTGCCAGCGCGATCTCTCCGACCGCGAGGCAGGTGCGGAGGCGATTCGAAGCAGCGCCGACGCTGCCATGGGCGCCGCCTTCGACGAGCCGTTCACGCAGATCGACGCGCGCCGCCTGCCACGCTGGTACGAGACCGAAGACGAGGCTCGCCAGGATGGAAACCAGCACCGAGAAACCGAGCACCGTGCGATCGACCGTAATCTCGTCGAGACGTGGCAGGTCGACCGGGGCCATCTGGATGAGAAACGGCGTTCCCAAATACGCGATCGCCAGACCCGTCCCACCGCCGGCCACGGCGAGCATCAGGCTCTCGACGACCAGCTGGCGGACGATGCGCCAGCGGTCCGCGCCGAGGGCGGCGCGGAGCGCGATTTCACGCGACCTGACCGTCGCGCGCGCCAGCAGCAGATTGGCGACATTGGCACAGGCGATCAGAAAGAGGAGCGCCACGGCGCCGAGCAGCAAATAGAGGGTGCCGCGCATCGACTCGACGAGGTATTCCTGCAACGGCATGGCGATGAGCGTCTTCGGGTCGCTGAAGTTGAAGTCAGGGTACGACTGGGAAAGCCGTCGCGTCATCGTCGCCATCGCGGCATCCATCGTCTCGCGCGTGACACCAGGACGCAGGCGCGCCACGACCGGATAGTTGTGGCCGCTGTGGTTCCTGTTGCCGGGCTGATCAGCGGTGGCCAGCCAGATGTCGGCGAGCTGCGGAAAATGAAATCCCGCCGGCATCACGCCGACAATTTGATAGGTGACTGTGCCGACGACGAACGTGCGTCCGAGCGCCGCGCGTGCCGATCCGAATCGCTGGGTCGCAAATCCCAACGACGTCACCGCTGCCTTCTGCGCGTCGTCTCTTCGGAACCAGCGGCCCGCCACGGGCTGCACCCCGAACACGGGAAAGAACTGCGCGTTGACCGACCACGTGCCGACCAGCTCCGTCCGGTTGCCGAGACGCACCGCGGTCTCGTCTCCGACGAACCAGCTGAAGGCTTCGAAGATGTCCGTGTGATCGCGCACCTCGACGAGATCGCCGCCCGCGAGATTGCTGCCGTTGTGGCCGGTCTTGACCCAATGCGTGAGCAGCTGAACGATGCGTTGGGAGTCGGAGTAGTTGAGAGGCTTGAGAAGAACGCCGTCGACGACGCTGAAGATTGCCGTGGTGGCGCCGACGCCAAGCGCGATCGTCAGCGCGGCAACGATGGTAAATGTCGGCGCGTGGCGAAGGGTGCGCGCCGCGTATCTGAGATCCTGGGCGAGATCACGCACGAGCCTCACGTGCCACGTGTCGCGGACCGACTCCTTGATCCGCTCGACGCCGCCAAACGCGCGCAGGGCTGTGGTTCGGGCCTCGGCGGGCGGCATCCCGCGCCCGACCAGCTCCCGCACGTGTTCTTCGACATGAAATCGGAGCTCATCGTCCAACTCGTGCTCGACACGATTGCTGCGGAAGAACGACCGGAATCGAAGCATCAACGCGTCAATGAGCCGCATATAGCGCTCCTCTTGCCTGTGACAGCGGCATTGAGGGCCGCGCATCCCACGCGGCTAAAGCCCCGCCACTACAACGACACCTACACCGCGTCGACCACGACGTTGATGGCCGAGGACAAGCGGGCCCAGCTCTCGAGCTCCTCGCTCAAGCGTCCCTTCCCGGCGCGCGTCAGCGCATAGACCTTGGCGTTGCGCCCGGTGCCGGTCTCCTGCCACGTCGCGGCAATCCACCCCTGCTGCTCGAGCCGATGGAGTGCCGGGTACAGTGACCCTTGCTGCACCTGCAACACGTCGCTGGAGATCTGTTGAATGCGCTTGGCGATCGCCCAGCCGTGTGACGGCTCGAGCGACAGGATCTTCAGGATGAGGAGATCGAGCGTGCCTTGAACGAGATCGGTGGGTCGGCCCATATGCCTAGACTATCTACAATCGGGTCAGGATTGTAGACGATCTAGGCGTGGGCTGAGTTCCCCTGGCCGCACGCCGGTCGAGGGCGGCGGCTCGCGTCGCTTGCCGGCTGGGATCCTCGCTTTCGCTCGGGGTCTGGGTCGCCTTTCACGCGCACCGGGATTGTCCGAGCAGGAGCGAGGCACCCCTGGACCGATCTATTGCGCCGCGGCGAGGCGCTCCGACGACGGGACATCACGCTCGACCTGTCCGTCCCGGATGTGGATGACGCGGTGCGCGTGGGCCGCGATGTCGGCTTCGTGAGTGACGAGGACGATGGTGTTCCCGCCGGCGTGGAGCTTATCGAAAAGCGCCATGATTTCCACGCCTGTCTTTGAGTCGAGGTTGCCCGTCGGCTCGTCGGCCAGCAGAATCGACGGATTGTTCACGAGCGCACGTGCAATCGCCACGCGCTGACGCTGGCCGCCTGAGAGCTCGTTCGGCTTGTGCATCATCCGCTCCTCGAGTTCCACTTTCTTCAACGCGTCCTTCGCCCGCTCCTGCCTGTCTTTGGACGGCACGCCGGCGTAGATGAGCGGCAGCTCCACGTTGTGCAGGGCGGAGGCTCGCGGCAGCAGGTTGAACGTCTGAAACACGAACCCGATCTCCTCGTTGCGAATGCGGGCTAGTTCGTTGTCGTTCATCTCGCTCACCTGCTTGCCGTTCAGCAGGTAGCTGCCTTTGCTGGGCGTATCGAGGCAGCCGATCAGGTTCATCAGGGTCGACTTGCCGGACCCGGACGGACCCATAATCGCGACGTACTCGCCGCTCTCGATGATGATGCTGACGCCACGAAGGGCATGGATTTCCTCGCTGCCCATCACGTACGTCTTCCAGAGGTCGCGTGTTTGGATGATGCCCATGAGGTAATCGGCTTGATTTCAGTATAGACGGGATCTCCGGCGAAGCTGTTCCGCCGCCCCGTAGCCCGAAGCCTGTAGCCCGGAGCCCTTATTCCTGGTCCTCGTACTTCGCCTTCAGCATCTGCACGACGCTCGGATCGGCCAGCGTCGTCGTGTCGCCGAGCGCCTTGCCTTCGGCAATGTCGCGCAACAGCCGCCGCATGATCTTGCCGGAGCGCGTCTTCGGCAGGTCCGCAGCGAAGATGACATCGTCCGGCTTGGCAATCGCGCCGATCTTCCGCGCGACGTGCTTGCGGAGCTCGTCGGCGAGCTCGTTCGATCCGGTCACGCCTTCTTTCAGCGTGACGAACGCGGCGACTGCCTGCCCCTTGATGTCATGGCCTCGTCCGACGACCGCGGCCTCGGCGACTTTGAGATGGTCGACGAGCGCGCTCTCGACCTCCATCGTGCCAATGCGATGACCCGCGACGTTCAGCACGTCGTCGACGCGACCCAGCAGCCACAGGTAACCGTCGTCGTCACGCTTGGCGCCGTCGCCGGTGAAGTAGACGTCGTGTCCCCAGCGGTTCCAGTACTGCGTCACGTATCGATCCATGTCGCCGTAAATGCCGCGGAGCATTCCGGGCCATGGTTTCGTGAGCGCCAGAAATCCGCCACCAACATCCACCGGCGTGCCATCGTCGCGGCGGACCTCCGCCTTGATGCCGGGGAACGGGCGCGTCGCTGATCCCGGTTTCGTCCGCGTCACGCCCGGCAGCGGCGAGATCAGGATGTGGCCGGTCTCGGTCTGCCACCACGTGTCGACGACCGGACATCGCTCGCCGCCGATATAAAGGTGGTACCACATCCATGCTTCCGGATTGATTGGCTCGCCCACTGATCCGAGCAGGCGCAGCGTCGAGAGATCGTGATGCGCCGGCCATTCGGGGCCCCAGCGCATGAACGCGCGTATCGCAGTCGGCGCGGTATAGAAGATCGTGACACCGTAGCGTTCGACGATCTCCCAGAAACGATCCTTGTGCGGATAGTCGGGCGCGCCTTCATACATGACGACCGTGGCGCCATTCGAGAGCGGCCCGTACACGACGTAGCTGTGCCCGGTGACCCACCCGATATCTGCGGTGCACCAGTAGACGTCGTCGTCCTTGAGATCGAACACCCACTTGGTCGTGGCATAGCAGCCGGTGAGATATCCGCCGGTCGTGTGCACGATCCCTTTGGGTTTGCCGGTGGTGCCGGACGTGTAGAGGATGTAGAGCATGTCCTCCGCGTCCATAGGCTCGGCATCTGAATCGAGCGGCGCTTGTCGCATCAGGTCGTGGTACCAGAGATCGCGTCCGTCCTTGAACTCGACCGAGAACGCGCTGACGCGACGCTGGATGACGATGACCCTCTCTATTGAGGGCGCGTGCTCGAGCGCCTCGTCCGCGACGCGCTTCAACTGCACGACGTTGCCACGGCGATATCCGCCGTCGGCCGTGATCAGGAGTCGCGCGTGCTGGTCGTTGATGCGGTCGCGCAGCGATTCGGCGCTGAAGCCGCCGAACACGACGCTGTGAACGGCGCCGATGCGCGCGCAGGCCAGCATCGCGATCGCGAGCTCGGGGATGAGCGGCAGGTAGATCGCGACGCGATCGCCCTTGCGAATACCCAGCGAGCGCAGCACGTTCGCGAACTGACAGACCTCCCGATAGAGCTCCCAATAGGTCATCGTGCGGCGATCGCCAGGCTCGCCTTCCCAGACGATTGCCGCCTTGTTGCGCCGCCAGCCGCGGATGTGCCGATCGAGGCAGTTGACGCTCGCATTCAGTTTGCCGCCGACGAACCACTTCGCGTGCGGCGGCTTCCAGTCGAGCACTTTGCTCCAAGGCTTCGACCACTCGAGCTCGCCGGCGAACTTTGCCCAGAACGCTTCGGGATCCTTCTCGGCGATCTCGTAGATCGACGCGTCGTTCACGTGCGCGGCCGCAGCAAATTCGGCGGGCGGATCGAAGTGGCGATCTTCCTGAAGGAGTGCGTCAATCTGTGCGAGAGCCTTGTCGTCAGCCATAAGGCGCCACTCTATCGAGTCGGCGCGCGGCTTCGCAAGAGGAGACGTCTGGGTGGACCCTGCCTCTCCCCGGGCGCGAACGAAGCAAGCGGACCTGGGCGCGAATGAAGTGAGGGCACCCAAGGCGAGCGCCGCGAGCCCACGACCGCGCAGCGCCGAAAGGCGCTGCGCCCCAGCTACGGTGCGGGCGGCGGGTTGAACGGCGGCGGGTAGGCAGGGGGAACCGGCGGAGGCGCCGCGGGTGGCAGATTCCTCTTGAAGAAGAGGGCGCCGAGCATCCCGCCGACCGTGCCGAAGATCGCCCCAACCACGATCATGAAGAAGAAGCTGACGATCAGGTGCACTACCGAGAAAGCTCCGCCGGCAGCGAGATTGTCGAGCGTCGGCCGCATCTCCGGCGGGACATCGGCGTTTTCCAGAATCCGCCGCATGAACTGACTCTGCATTGGCCCGAAGGCCAGCAGGATCGGAATCGACAGTATCGTGTGGACGACCGCGCCAATCAGTCCGGCGAGCAGGCCCACGATCGCCCCATCGCCAGGCGAAAGTGGCGTTGGCTGATTCTGCTGCAGCAGGTACGCCGCGAGCACACCACCCGCCAGAATCCACAGGCAGCAACACAGATTGCCGGCGCTGACAATCGGCAAGGCCGAAAGCACGCCGATGAACACACCGCCGAGCAGCGCCGGCTGAAGTTTGGATGCCTGCATGGCGTGAGAGTCTAGCAGGGATTAGTTGCCGTCGGAGTAGACCGCCACCGCGGCAGGATTGCCTATCAGCAGATCCTCGGTCCCCGGATTCATGAATCGGCCTTCGAGCAGGCGTGACAGCCGCGGATTCTGCCGGCGGCGGGACGCCAACTCCGCGGCGGCAGCGCTCTGTCTGACCACGGCGAACTCGCTTCGCGACAGCACAACGAGTCGGGGCTGGCTCGAGTCGAGGAACTGCGCCGCCTCGGAAGGCGTCGCGAAGAAGCTCACGGGACGATCCGCATAGTAGACGAGGGCGGTATGCGCGCCAATCGAGCCCAGCGCCACGGAGGGCGGCGACTTTTCGGCGACCAACCTGCCGAGCGCTGGATACGGATAGGCTGCGCCTGCCAATGACGGCAACAGAAGGACAGCGGCAATGCCGTATGCGACGGCCGTCACAGTGGCGAGCGAAATCGGTGACAGGTCGCCGCGCGGCCGCAGAAGCGCGAACGCCACCACGCCGCCGATGAGAAGCGCGAGGCCTATCGCGGCACAGCCGCCGCGATAGCCGGCAGGAAGCCAGGTAGCGCCCAGAATACTCGCCGCACCGGCGAAGACAAAGACACACGCCGTGAGTGCGAGACCGACAACAACCACGCGTCGCGCTCGATCGGCACGCCAGGCGCAATCGATCGCGAACCCTGTGAGAAGCATGAGTGGCGGATACGCCGGCAGAGCATAGTGCGGCAGCTTGTAGTGCGAGAACGAACAGATCAGCAACACGCCGACAAACCAGACGACCGAGACGACGACGGCATCCTGGCTCCGTCGATCAAGTGCTTTCCAAGCCAGTGGGAGGAAGATCAGAGCTGCGGCGATGACGAGCGTCCACGGCGCGATCTCACCCGGCAGGATACTCAAGTAAAACCAGGGTCCACGCGCCGGGCCCGGAAACGATTGGTCGAAGTATCGCTGCAGGAATTCGTAGTTGTTGACGCCGACAAACGCGCTGCCTCGCCGCGCCGCCATGTAAGCGAACCACGATCCGCCAACAAGGGACGCGAGGAACGCGCCCGATGCAAGCGAGGCCCACCGAATTGCGTCGCGGCGCCTGATCCACGTGGCCCCAATCCAAATGACCGGCGCGATCACCGCGAGCGGACCCTTCGTCAGCGCGGTCAGGCCGACGACGAACCACCCGATCCACCAGGCGAGACGCGATCGTGTCGATCCCTCGCGTGAGGATCCGATTTCGAAAGCGAGGAAGGTTGCCACGATCCCGGCGACGGCAGGCACATCGGTGAGCCCTTGTCTCGCGTACGTGACAAAGCGAAACGTCGTCGCAAGAAAAGCCGCGGCGATCAGACCTGCCGTCGGAGACCACCAGTAGACACCGAGGCCGTAGACGCAGATGACCGTGACGGTGCCCAGCGCTGCCGCCGGCAGGCGCATCGCGAGTTCCTCGTCCAGGCCGAGGGCAAGGGGCGCCGCCTGCAGCCAGTAAAGGAGGATTGGCTTTTCCCAGCGTGGGCGTCCGTTGAATACCGGATCGAGGTAGTCACCGGAGCGCAACATTTCGCGCGTCGCCGCGGCGAAACGCGGCTCGTCCGGCTCCCAGAGCGGCGCGGACCCGAGCCCGGCGAACAGGGACAGCCCGCACAGGGCGGCGAGCACCGCCACGTGCGGGCGAGGTCCACCGAAGATCACGATTAATCGTAATACTCGCGGCCCAGGTGCGTGATCAGCTCCTCGCCGAGGAACCAGCGCAGCGTATTCTTCAACTTCATCAGCTGAATGAACAGATCGTGCTCGGGGTAGAGGCCCGGCGCGTGCTGCGGGCTCTTGAAGTAGAACGACAGCCACTCCTGAATCCCGGCGAGGCCGGCGCGCTTGGCGAGATCGAGAAAGAGCGCGACGTCGAGCACGATCGGTGCGGCGAGGATGCTGTCACGACACAGGAAGTTGATCTTGAGCTGCATCGGGTAGCCGAGCCAGCCCACTAGATCGACGTTGTCCCAACCTTCCTTGTTGTCGCCGCGCGGCGGGTAGTAGTTGATGCGGACGACGTGGTGGATTTCCTGATAGAGCTCGGGATAGAGGTGGGCCTGAAAAATGTAGTCCAGGACCGACTTCTTGCTCTCTTCCTTCGTTTTGAACGACTCGGGATCGTCGAGGACCTCACCGTCACGGTTGCCGAGGATGTTCGTTGAATACCAGCCCTCCACGCCGAGCAGGCGCGCTTTCAGGCCCGGCGCGATGATGGTCTTAATTAGCGTCTGCCCGGTCTTCAGATCCTTTCCAGCGATTGGCGAACGGGTCTTCTGCGCCAGATCGACGAGCGCGGGCACGTCACACGTCAGATTCGGAGCGCCGTTCGCATACGGGATGCCTTCCTTGAGCGCCGCATACGCGTAGACCATGCTCGACGGAATCGTCTCGTCGTTGGCGGCGAGGGCCTTCTCGAACGCCTCGATCGACTGGTGGGCCGGCGATTCGTTCATGAAGATCTCGGTGCTGCCGCACCACACCATCACGAGTCGATCGAGCGAGTGATCGGCCTTGAACTTCCGAATGTCAGCGATCACCTGCTCGGCGAGATCGAGCTTGTTCTTGCCCTTCTTGACGTTTGGTCCGTCGAGGCGCTTCACGTACTGACGATCGAAGACGGCAGGCCACGGCTTCAGCGCCTCGAGCTCCGGCCGAATCGCGTCGAGCAGCGACGGCTCGAGGACGCCTGCGGTTTTGGCGGCGTCGTAGCAGTTGTCGCCGAACAGATCCCATCCGCCAAACACCACATCGTCCAGACCAGCAAGCGGCAGGATGTCAGCGATTTTCGGGGATCGGCCTTCAGTGCGCTTCCCGAGCCGAAGCGTGCCAATCTGCGTGAGCGAGCCAATGGGCTTTGCGAGGTTCTTTCGAACTGCGAGCGTGCCAGCGATGACGGTGGTGCTGACCGCGCCCAGACCGACGAGAAGGATTCCAAGCGTGCCCTGGGCGGGCTGGATATCAACAGGTTTCATGGCGGTCGAGAACTATATCAACCGATGAAATCGTTTACTACCCAGGCACGGCGAACTGGTGTCTACTGCGGTGAGGGGGCAGATTCGGGGGTCAGGGGTTCAGGCGTCAGGGTCAAGGAGCAGGGAGCGGGCATGAAACTGCCATTCTTGCGAAAGACCGAGCGCGACGAGCCGCTCGTCGTCTCGATGACCGGCGTGCGACTGGGGGACCGACTACTCTACGTTGGCGCAAGACCGACGCTGTTCGAGCCGCTCGCCGCACGTGTCGGGCTCTCGGGCCAGACGACGCTCGTGGGTCCCGAAGCCCCAATGCTGAAGGCGGACGCCGAGCGCAACGGCCTGCTGGTGGATGCGGCGATCAGCGCGCCGGCCGACGCCACCTACGATCTCGCCATCGTCGAGGCGCGTGGCGACTGGGCGCAGGCGTTGCGCGCGGTGTTCGACGCGATTCGCCGGGGCGGCCGCCTCATCGTCATTGCCGGCGAGCCGAGGGGATGGCTTGGCAAGCTGCGATCAACGGCCGAGGCGCCGTCGGATACCGACATCGTGCGCGCTCTGGAAACCAGCGGGTGGTCGTCCGCCAGAAGCCTCGGCGGACAGGGCGAGTTGCGCTTCGTGGAGAGCGTCAAGCGCTGATCGAATTGCGCAGCGCGCGTCACGCCGGGCGCCACGCTCACACTGCCCAATCTGGGGGACACTTCAAGAGGACGCCTCCGCCGAGCCTCGTCGCAGATCTCGCGAAATTCTTGGAGATTCCGCCGTTCCTGCCCCACTGACGACGGCAACTCTTTTGCCTATGGACCGCTGGAACAGTCGCCCGTTCGTCCTGAGCCCCGTCGAGGACGAATCGGACCAATGATCATTCTGAGTTCGTGGCTCGACAGGCTCACCACGAACGGGTAAGCGATGGCGGCTCCTCAAGCGTTCCCGGAAGCCTTCTCGACAGCGGATTTCGCACGAGCCATGCGCCGAACGATCGATGAAATCGAGGCCTGGGTCGAAGCCGGCGCGATCCGTACGCTGCCGGTCGGCAACGGGCGCACGTGGATCTCGAGGACCGAAGCGCTGCGTGCGGCGCGCGCGCTGCTTGATGGCACACTGACGCCTCCCCTCGGCTTCGCAGGTGCCGGCCGCGCGACCGAGCTGTTCGACTCGAATGGAACCTCGCCCGGAACGTGGCGCGCCATCCGCGGACCGCTTGCCGTATCGAGCTCACTTCATGCTGGGCTGCTGGCCGCGTTCGTCGCGATGGCAATGCTGGGCTTCGGAAAGGTAGAAGCGGTCAGCAACGCAGTCGAGCCGGAACCGCTGCGACTGGTCTATCTGGCGATCCCTGGGCCCGGCGGAGGTGGTGGAGGCGGTGGCCTGAAACTGCAAACAAAGCCACCGAAGGCGGAGCGCAAGGGGACGCATCATCTCGACAGCCCGATCCCGCGGCGCACACCGCCGCCGGAGCCCGACCCGCCTCCCCCTCCTCCCGAACCGCTCCCGGAGCCGGAGCCTTTGCCGCCGGTACAGGCGCCGGTGGTTGAAGCCCCGTCGGACGAGCGCGATCGCACCGGTGTTCCCGAGCCCTCCAAAGAGGTTGCCGAAAGCCGTGGTCCCGGAAGCGATGGCGGCGTAGGGACAGGCGAAGGGACCGGACTTGGCAGCGGTGACGGCTCGGGGATTGGCGAGGGAGAAGGGGGCGGAACCGGCGGCGGCCCCTATCGGCCTGGCAGCGGGATCACGCCTCCCGGCCTGCTGCGAGAGGTGAAGCCCGACTACACCGAAGACGCCCGTCGGCTCGGTATCAGGGGCGACGTGGTGATGGAAATCGTGGTGAAGCGCGATGGCCGCGTCGGCGACGTTCGCGTGCTCCAGGGGCTTGGCCACGGGCTCGACGAGCGCGCCATCGCGGCAGTCCGGCAGTGGACGTTCTCACCGGCGACGCGTCGCGGCACACCCGTCGACGTGCTGGTTGAAGTCGCGATGGAGTTCAAGCTGCGATGAGAGGCAGACGATGACCGCTTTGCTCGTGCTCGTGACGATCGTCTCGCTCGCAGTCGCGGGCGTGCTGGCGATGTATGTACGGCAGCTCACGCGTGCCGAACGCGAACGATCGGAGGCCAACGCTGCCGCGCTCGCGGACATGATCGGCCCGGCGCATCTCGACACCGCTGCAGATGTCGATCTGGCGCCGGACTCGCCAGCCTCGTCACCAGCCATGTTCAGCGCGACCGAACCGGTCGTGGCATCGTCGCGGCTGTTTCTGATCCCAACGATCGGCCTCTTCGTGGTGATTGCCGCGCTCTCTGGAATCTACGCGTGGAACCGGCCGTCGGGTCAGACCGTTGCCGCTGCCGAGGCCTCGAGTGCGCCGCTCGAGCTCGTGGCTCTTCGTCATCAGCGACGTGGCGACGTGATGACGATTTCTGGACTCGTACGCAATCCGCGTGGCGGCCGCACGATCCAGTCCCTGTCGGCCGTCGCGCTCACCTTCGACAAGCAGGGCACATTCCTCGCGACGGGGCGCGCGCCTCTCGATTTCCCGCTCTTGCAACCGGGCGACGAGTCGCCGTTCACCATCGCCGTCCCGAATTCACCCGGCATCGGCCGATATCGCGTCACCTTCCGGACAGAATCCGGCATCGTCCCGCACGTCGACAGGCGCGCGGATTCACAGGTGGCAATGCAATGACACACTTTCCTCTTCGGCGCGCCGCGGCACTCGCCGTCACCGTCATTGCGGCAAGCGCAGTCCTGACGGCGCAGCAACAGCAGTCGTCACAGCCGCAGAACGGTGAGGGCTTCAGGTTCCGGACGGGCGTGGAGCTGATCAACGTTGCCGCGACGGTCACCGACCGCTCCGGCCACTTCGTGCCAGGACTGCGGCGCGAGGACTTCGTCGTCTACGAGGACGACATCCGTCAGGATGTGACGCACTTCAGCGCCGAGCGCGTGCCTGTGAGCCTCGGCCTCGTGGTCGACACCAGCGGCAGCATGCAAGGCGAGAAATGGGAGCACGCCGTCAGCGCGATCGATCGCTTTCTACTCGACCTGCTCGGGCAGGACGATGAAGTCTTCCTGTATCGCTTCAGCTATGACGCGACGCTCGTCGAGGGGTGGACGTCGGACCGCGAGCGCTTGAGCCACGCGATCGGCCGAATCGTTCCCCGCGGGGGCACCGCGATGTACGACGCCGTGGCGGCGGCGGTGCCGCTGGCGGCGTCCGGCCACAATCGCAAGAAGGCGATCGTCATCATCTCGGATGGCAACGACACGAACAGCGTCACGAGCGTTCAAGAGTTGAAGCAGGCGATCCGCGAGAGCGAAGTGCTGGTGTACGCGGTGGGCATCGACGGCGATGATCGTTTCACGTCGAACGGTACCTTCCGGCGACCGCCGACGCGGATCCCGCTCCCGTTTCCGTTCCCGGGCAGCGGCCGCGGCGGGTGGCCGCGTTTCCCGCAAGGTCCCGGGCCAGGTACAGGCGGACAACCGCCTATCGGTCCGCGCGGGTCGGTCATACGCGACGATCGCGTCAATGCGGGAGCGCTGATGGATCTGACTGACGATAGTGGCGGCCGTACGGAAATCGTCGAGTCGCCGCGGGATCTGGAGCCGGCAACCACCGGCATTGCGACCGAACTGAGCCAGCAGTACTTCCTCGCGTACCCGGCCGCAGCGAAGAAAGATGGGCGTTGGCACGCCATCCGCGTCGAAGCGCGCGACAGCCGCTACACGGTCCGCGCGCGCCGCGGGTACGTAGCGAGTTAACAGGTCGCGGAAGATCTGCTGTGGAGGCGGGGCTTCAGCCCCGCCGGTCCAGTATGATCTTCGGTCGTGTCCTCTCTGTCCTCTGCAGCCGGACTGTCCATTCTTGGCAGTCTCGGCGGCCTCCTTTGCGCATCGCTGCTGCTCCTGCTGCCGGCATCGACGCGGGTGAGGCTGGTGCCGGGTCTCGTGAGCTATGCCGTCGGCGCGCTTCTCGGCGTATCGCTGATGGCGATGCTACCGGAAGCGCTGACCAGCGCCCCGGCGCCTCGGGTCTTCGGCACCCTCCTCGGCGGCATCCTCGGCTTTTTCGTGCTCGAAAAGCTCGTACTGTGGCGTCATTGTCACAGCGACGAATGTGAAGTGCACGGCGCTTCTGCGTCTCTCGTTCTGATTGGCGGGGCGGTACACAACTTCGTCGACGGCGCGGTGATCGGCGCGGCGCTCCTGACCTCCGTTCCTCTCGGGATCAGCACTGCGGCAGCCGTGGCGGCGCATGAAGTGCCCTCGGAGATCGGCGATTTCGCCGTGCTACTGCACGCGGGCTACAGTCGGGGGCGCGCGCTCGCGTTGAACGTCCTGTGCGCGTTGGCCAGCGTCGCCGGGGCGATCGGCGCGGTTCTCCTCGTGGACGTCGTTCCGAACCTCCTTCCCTACCTGCTCGCGCTCGCTTCGTCCAGTTTCCTTTACGTGGCGATGTCGGATCTGATTCCGGACCTGCACGACCGTGGCCGCACCGGCTTTGCGGCAATTCGTCAGGTCCTGTTCGTCGCGCTCGGGATGGCGACCGTTCTGCTGCTGTAGCGGGCGTGATGGCCGCACCGATGTGCCGCCCTACTGCCGTCAAACCCGTCGCCTCGCTCGACAGCCGGACAGCGGGCGTGTCCGTCCTTGAAAGAGGCCAACCCGCCACGGAACCACAAAAATCATCAATAAATTCGCGGATTTCTCACGCTTGAGGCTGGCACGAGCCTTGATCTTTCTTGAGGCGTCAGCGTCCCCCGGCCGAGGTCGGGGAGAAGGAGAAATCCATCATGTTGAAGGCAATCCTGATGGCGCTGGCTTTCGCGCTCTCATCCTCTGCGGCGTTTGCCGCCGACGTTCCTGAACGCAAGAGCCTGCAGGTCATTAACGACATCACCAAACAGGTACGTCAGTACACGCGGTACACGATTTTTGACGACGTGACGGTACGCCTGGCGGATAACGGCATGGCCGTGCTCACCGGCAAAGTGACGATGCCGTTCAAGAAGGACGACATCGGGCGTCTCGTGAGCCGTGTGCAGGGTGTCAACGCCGTGCAGAACGACATCACGGTGCTGCCGGTGTCGCCGTTCGACGACGAGTTGCGCTACCGGATCTCGCGGGCTATCTATGGGAACTCAGCGTTCTGGCACTACGCCGCCATGCCCAACCCGCCGATCCACATCGTGGTTGAAAACGGGCGAGTGACGCTCGCCGGTGTGGTCCAGAACAACGTCGAGCGCATGCTCGCGCGGTCGCTGGCAACGACGTTCGGCGCGTTCTCGGTGAAGAACGAGCTGAAGACGGATGCGGAAATGAAGGAGCTGCTCGAGAAGCTCTAACGACTGGGCAGGAGGAGCAGGGGTCAGGGGTCACGAGTCGGCGCCTGACCGCTGATCCCTGACCGATGACCCGACGCGACCGGAGCCTTTTTTCTGCCTTTTCTCACGACCAGGCCGATAATCACTACGAACACGACGACGACGAGGACGCCCATGATCGCGAACAGCGTCAGCGTGGTGTAGAGAATCGATTCCTGATCCATCCGCGCTTCCATGCGGATGCGCACGCCCTTCCTCCGATCCGAGAGCGACTGTTCCCACTCGAGGACGTTGCCGCGCTCCACGCGGTGCGACGGCGCATTGTGGAAGCGGATGCGCGCCGGAAGATGGAGGCGGAACGCGACGAGCTCGGTTCCATCCCATCCGACGTTGCCTACGTCCTTCCCTGCCGGTGCCCCGATTCGTTGCGTGTAGATGTACCTGATCACCCTGATGCGACAGGGTGACTGAGGCCCACGAAAACGCGCGCGACTCGTCGAGCTTCCGCACGTCGGCCACGTCCAGCCGCAGGTGCACGAACCGCCGACCACGCCGTCGCGACGAGCTGATGCGCGTGACGCGGATGCCATCGCCCGCGAAGAACTGCCGCAGGGCCGCCCGATCCAGGCGTGCCGTGGGACTGGTGTCGAGATCGATGCCACGCAGGGCGACGAGCGCCGGAATCGACGCGTTGACGTAAGCGGTCGCGGTTCCGTCGAGTGAGATGTGGAACTGTTCGTCGTACTGGTACTGTCGCGGAAGGACCGTTCGACAGCCGGAGGCACTCAGGATCGAAGCCGCCGCCAGCGCAGCGAGCGCGCGACGACATGCATCGCTCCGGCGTCCAGATATCACGAACCTGAATGTTATACTGAAGGGCTCTCTCCGCAATGACTGCTCGCCCCATCCTGTTCCTGATCGACGGCAGCAACCAGATGTACCGCGCGTATCACGCGATCCGCGGGCTCAGCGGACCTGACGGCAAATCCACCAATGCCGTGTACGGCTTCGTCACGATGCTGCGCAAGTTGATTGCCGATCACTCGCCGGCCCATATCGCGGCGTCGTTCGATCTCGCGGGTCCGACCTTCCGCGACGCGCTCGTTTCCGACTACAAGGCCAATCGCACGCCGATGCCGGACGATCTCGCCGAGCAGATCACCTGGGTGCACGATGCCTGTCGAGCGCTGGGCGTTCCGATTGTCAACGCCGAAGGATTCGAAGCTGACGACGTGATTGGGACGCTGGCGACAAGGGCGGCCGAGGCCGGATTCGACGTCGCGATCGTCACAGGCGACAAGGACTTCTTTCAGCTCGTCGGCGGTCCGATTCGCGTGTTCAATCCGCGCGACGAAGGCGCCTGGTTCGATGCCGACGGAGTCCTGCAGAAGTTCGGGGTCCGGCCCAATCAGGTGGTCGACGCGCTCGCGCTGATGGGCGATTCCATCGACAACATCAAGGGTGTGCCCGGCATCGGCGAAAAGGGTGCGCGCGATCTCATTGCTGCGCACGCGTCGCTGGACGCGCTGCTCGAGAAGGCAGCCGACATCCCGCAGAAGCGCTACCGTGAAGCGCTTCAGACCCACGCCGATTCGGCGCGTCAAAGCCGCGAGCTGCTGCGCATCAGGACCGACGTTCCCATTTTGTTTGACGCGAGTGCGTTTACGTTTGCGGGCGCCAACCGCGAACGCTGCTACGAGCTGTTCTCCCGCCTCGGCTTCCGTTCGCTGCTGATGGAATACGCGCCGACCGCGGCGACGATCAGGAAGCAGTACGATCTCGTCCTCGACGAAGCTGGCCTGACGCGGCTCGCTGGCGCAATCCGTGACGCCGGGCCGATCGGCCTCCACATCTTGTCGGACGGGACCAATACGATGAGCGCGCCGATCCTCGGCATCGCCGTCGCGACGGCGCCGCGAATGGCCTGGTACATCCCCGTGGGCCAGGCTGGCGGCGGTCTGCTGGATTCAGCGGATTCCGGACTGCCGCTCTCGACCATCCTGGAGACGCTGGGCCCAGTCCTGAGCGATGCGTCGATCGTGAAGATCGGCCACGACCTGAAGCTGGCCACCGTGCTCCTGGGACGCCATGGGGTCGAGCTCGGCGGTCTCGAGTTCGATTCGATGATCGGCAGCTACCTGATCGACCCTACGCGATCGGCCCATACGCTCGAGGACACGGCGCTCGAGCATCTCGGCTACAAGGCCATTCTGGAAGACGATCTGACGGGCAAGGGACCGAAGGCCGTGCCGCTTTCACGCCAGGCGCCGGCAGCGTTGAAGGATTTTGCCTCCGAACGGGCCGATCTCCCGGTGCAGCTCGCGCCGGCGCTTGTCGAGCGGCTGGCCTCGGAAGGTTTGACGGAAGTCTGGGAACGATTCGAACGCCCGCTCATTCCGGTGCTCGTCGCCATCGAGCGCGCCGGAGTCTTGATTGATGGTCCCGCGCTGGCGGCGCAGTCGGAACGTTTCGTGCGGGAGCTCGACGCGCTGAGCCGGCGGATCTTCGAGCTGGCGGGCACGGAGTTCAACATCGCTTCCCCAAAGCAGCTGGGCGAGGTGCTGTTCGAGAAGATGCAGCTGCCGGTCCTGAAGCGCACGGGCCGCGCTCGCACGATCTCGACGGCGGTCGACGTGCTCGAGGAATTGGCGCTGACACACGAGATGCCGAAGCTGGTGCTCGAGTGGCGCGCACTGTCGAAGCTGAAAGGCACCTACATCGACGCGCTGCCGCAGCTCGTGAACCGCACGACCGGCCGAGTGCACACCTCCTTCAACCAGGCGGTCGCGGCCACAGGACGTCTGAGCAGCAGCGATCCCAATCTGCAGAACATCCCGATCCGCACGGAGCTCGGTCGCGAGATCCGGCGTGCGTTCGTCGCCGAGCCGGGATACGCCCTGATCTCTGCCGACTACTCGCAGATTGAACTACGCGTGCTGGCTCATCTCTCGGGCGACGAAACGTTGCTCGCGGCGTTCACCCGCGGCGACGACATTCACGATCAGACGGCGCTGAGGGTTTTCGGGCCCAACAGTGGCCTCGACCCGCACGAGCTCCGCCGGCGCGCGAAAATCATCAACTACGCGCTTCTCTACGGAAAAACGGCGTTCACACTGGCCAAAGACATCGGCGTCACACAGCAGGCGGCGCAGGAATTCATCGATGCCTACTTCGCGGGCTTTCCCCGCGTGCGCGGTTTCATCGACAGCACGCTCGCCCGCGCACGCGAGACCGGCGTGGTCAGGACTTTGTTCGGTCGCCGGCGGCTCGTCCCCGAGATCGTGAGCCGGAACGGCGCGATCCGGGCAGCAGCCGAGCGCGTGACCGTCAACATGCCGATCCAGGGCACCGCCGCCGACATCCTGAAGCTCGCCATGATCGATCTCCACGCCGAACTGACGAGGCGCGGCGCCAACTCGGGAACGTGGCCGGCGGCTCGGATGATTCTGACCGTCCATGACGAGCTGCTGTTCGAGGTGCGGAAGGACGCCGTCGACGAATACTCGGCACTCGTCCGCGAGCGGATGGCCAACGCCACGCGCCTGAACGTCCCGCTCGACGTCGACGTCGGGATTGGCGCGAACTGGAAGGAAGCGAAGGGGTAGTCGCAGTGCTGCGGTGGGGTAACAATATGCCGTGCGCGCGAGACTGATGGTGCTGGCGGCGGCGGTCCTCTTCTCCACCGGAGGCGCCGCAATCAAGGCTACGTCGCTCACCGGATGGCAAGTCGCCAGTTTTCGATCGGGATTCGCGGCACTCGCGCTCCTCCTGTTCCTCCCACGGTCGCGCCGTCTTCCGACAACACCCATGTGGCTGGTCGGGCTCGTCTACGCGGCCACGCTGATTCTGTTCGTCACGGCCACCAAACTCACGACATCAGCGAACGCGATCTTCCTCCAGGCCACGTCGCCCCTGTACGTGCTGTTGCTGTCGCCGCTCGTTCTGGGCGAGCGCGTCCACCGAGCGGACGTGCTGTTCATGCTGGCGCTGACCTTGGGACTGCTCGCGTTCTTCCTGGGCCACGACCAGCCGCTCGAGACGGCGTCGAATCCGTTCGCCGGCGATCTCATCGCCGCAGCCAGCGGCGTGACCTGGGCCGCGACAATCATCGGCCTGCGCTGGCTCGGCACGCGGACTCGCGACGGAGATGCCACACAGCCGGCGCTGGTCGCCGGCAACGTGATCGCATTCGCCGGCGCCTTGCCGTTCGCGCTGCCGGTTGCCGGTATTTCCGCGACCGACTGGGCGATCGTGCTCTATCTCGGCGTGATCCAGATCGGCCTCGCCTATGTGTGCTTCTCGATTGGGATGGCCGGCGTGCCCGCGATCGAAGCGTCGTTGCTGTTGCTGCTCGAGCCGGTCCTGAACCCCGTCTGGAGCTGGCTGGTGCACGACGAAGTGCCGAACCGCTGGTCGCTGACCGGTGGCGCCATCATCCTGTGCGCGACGGCTGCGCGGACGATCTGGGATGCGTGGCTGCCCAGGTCGCGGACCAGCGCGGACTGAAAGACTCGCCGACCCGGGCGATCGGGCCACCGACACATCAGGTCACGGACCACGGTCACGGAGGACACAGACGAACACGGAGAGCAAACTGGTTTCTTGGCGTCACGGAATCGGTCACGGACACATCCGGTCACGGACGGACACAGAACACGGATAGCAGATTCTTCTTTGGTTTGTCCGTGGTTGTCCGCCTATCCGTGACCTCTGAGTCCGCGGACCGAGCGCAGGCCAAAGAGTCGGCGACGCGGGTGATCAGGTTCACAGACACATCCGGTCACGGACGGACACAGACGAACACGGATAGCAGATCCTTCTTGGTTGTCCGTGGTTGTCCGCGTCATCCGTGACCTCTGAGTCCGCAAAGTCCGTGACCGAGCGCAGGCGACAACAGGCAGCGACGCGGGGGATCAGGTCACGGACACATCCGGTCACGGATAGACACAGACGAACGCGGATAGCAGATCCTTCTTGGTTTTGTCCGTGGTTGTCCGCGTCATCCGTGACCTCTGAGTCCGCAAAGTCCGTGACCGAGCGCAGGCGACAATAGTCGCGACGCCGCGGCTCAGGTCACGGACACATCCGGTCGCGGACGGACACAGACGGACACGGATAGCAGGTTGTTCTTTGGTTTGTCCGTGGTTGTCCGCGTCATCCGTGACCTCTGAGTCCGCAAAGTCCGTGACCGAGCGCAGGCGACAACAGGCAGCGACGCGGGCGATCAGGTCACGGACACATCCGGTCACGGACGGACACAGACGAACACGGATAGCAGATTGTTCTTTGGTTTGTCCGTGGTTGTCCGCGTCATCCGTGACCTCTGAGTCCGACATAGTCCGTGACCGAGCGCAGGCGACAACAGGCGCGACGCGGGCGATCAGGTCACGGACACATCCGGTCACGGACGGACACAGACGAACACGGATAGCAGATTGTTCTTTGGTTTGTCCGTGGATGTCCGCGTCATCCGTGACCTCTGAGTCCGCAAAGTCCGTGACCGAGCGCAGGCGCCAACAGGCAGCGACGCGGGGATCAGGTCACCGACACATCCGGTCACGGACGGACACAGACGAACACGGATAGCAGATTGTTCTTTGGTTTGTCCGTGGATGTCCGCGTCATCCGTGACCTCTGAGTCCGACATAGTCCGTGACCGAGCGCAGGCGACAACAGGCAGCGACGCGGGCGATCAGGTCACGGACACATCCGGTCACGGACAGACACAGACGAACGAGGATAGCAGATCCTTCTTGGTTTTGTCCGTGGTTGTCCGCGTCATCCGTGACCTCTGAGTCCGCAAAGTCCGTGACCGAGCGCAGGCGACAACAGACAGCGACGCGGCGGATCAGGTCACGGACACATCCGGTCACGGACAGACACAGACGAACACGGATAGCAGATTGTTCTTTGGTTTGTTCGTGGATGTCCGCGTCATCCGTGACCCCTAAGTCCGCAAAGTCCGTGACCGAGCGCAGGCGACAACAGGCAGCGACGCGGGCGATTGGGGTCGGCACAGATCAGGGTCACGGCAGAGGAACACGGAACACGGCTATCAGACCGTTCTTTGCTGTCCGTAGCTGTCCGCGTAATCCGTGACGGATCCGGTTCGTTGAATATCCGTGTTTGGGCGCCGTCGGGGCGAGTCCGTGACTCAGTTCCACGTCGTCTTGAGCTGCGCCCACTCTTCCAGCATCACGTCCGCCGCATCCTTCGGATCGTGACCGGGACCCGCGATCTCACGCGCCCGCTCTGGAATGATCGCGGTCTCGACGAGTCGATCCAGATCGGGCCGCAACATCGCGCCCTGGTCCGGCGCCACACGGGCGCGCAGCCAGGCGGCAATTGCCGACTGCCACGCGCGATCCAGATCGCCCATCGATCGCGCCGCCGCCGGTAGCCAGTAGCCGCCCGCGTTCGATTCCGGCCGCTCGCGCAACTCTTCCTGCATCCGATCGGCGATGCGCTTGTAGATGTCGGTGCGGCGCTGCGGCGTGACCTGCGCATAGCGATCCATCGCGGTGGCCCACCAGTCGAGGACGCGATCGCGACTGTCGGGGCCGACATCAAAGGTGCGGCCGAGCGCCGTGTCGAAAAGCTCCGCGGCCGCGCCGTAGGCGTCGTCGAGAAACAGCCATTCGCCGAGGCCGACGAAGTACTCCCCCTGACTGCGGGGCTGGAGCTTCGAAGTGTGAACCGACTTCAGTGCCTCCCGTGCGGAGGTGAGATGCGTCGCGTCGTATGACTGGCGATAGCGCTCGAGGTTGGCGCGCGCGATGATGAGCGAGGCTTCGTCCGATGTCGCTGGATCCGACTGGGCAGCGGCCGCCGCCTTGATGGCCTCGTCGTACCGCATCTGATTGTAGAAGCGCCTGGCGTCGGAAAGCTGAGCAGTGGCGACGGCGGGTTGTCCCAGCGCGATGACCCCCAGGAAGAGGCCCGCGAGCAGTCGCGACATGGCGGACATCGGTACTACACCGTCCACCTTAGCCAGGTTCTACCCCTAACTATCTGAGAGATAAGGAACTTGTCCGCCGCACTCCGGCTCGTTTTGGTAGAATGCGATGCCAGCGCATGGTCACGCCCGTCATCCTTCCGCGCCCCGAGCACACGATTTCACGCGCGCTGATCGATCCTGACGCCCTCAAGGTCCTGACGCGGCTCCGTCAGTTCAATCACATCGCGTATCTCGTCGGCGGCAGCGTCCGGGATCTTCTGCTCGGCCGGCGACCGAAGGATTTCGATATCGGTACGTCGGCGCACCCGCACGAAGTGAAGCGGATGTTCCGGAACTGCTGGATCATCGGCCGGCGCTTCCGGCTGGCCCACGTGAAATTCGGCACGAAGACGATCGAGGTCGCCACTTTCCGGCGCCTCCTCAGCGAGGAGGAGTTCGCGGCACAGGAAGCCGCCGCCGCAGAGGCGGCGCAGGAAGTGGAAGCGACCGAGCCCGGAAGGCGTGATCGGGATCGGCACCTGCCCCGCGACAACACGTTTGGCACGCCGGAACAGGACGCCTTCCGCCGCGACTTCACGGTCAACGCACTCTTCTACGACATCGCGACGTTTTCGATCATCGATTACACCGGCGGCATCGAGGATCTGAAAGCGCGCGTGATCCGGTCCATCGGCGACCCCAACGTGCGCTTCGAGGAAGACCCGGTGCGGATGCTCCGGGCGATCGTCCTCGCGGCGCGGCTGGACTTCAGCGTCGACCCGCTCGTCATCGACGCCATCCGGCAGCACGCGCATTTAATCGGCAAGGCCGCGCCCGCACGACTGCTCGAAGAGTTCTACAAGATATTGAGGTCCGGCGCTTCGGAGCGCGCGTTTCGCGAGCTGGCGGAAGTCGGCCTGCTCGATCATCTCGCTCCGGAACTCGTTCGCGATCGAGGTCAGGCGCTCTGGCCCTACGCACAGGCCCTCGACGCCTATCGTCATCGCTTCGAGAACATTCCCGACACGCTCACGAATCCGGTGCTGCTGGGAACGTTGCTGGCCCCGCAAGGGTTCACGGCGGGACGACCGCCACGACGGTACGAGAACGGGACCGAGCCGGAACGAGAGCCACCGGCGATGTTGGGAAGGATGCAGCTGCCACGTCGTGACGTCGAGCGACTGCGCCAGATACTGGGACTGCAGCGGCGACTGGCCGATATGGACGCCTCGCCGCGAGCGCGGCGGGCGCTCGTGCATCGCGGCCCGTTTCAGGAATCGTTGACGTGGTTCGAGATCCACGGCCACAACGCCGAGATCCTCGAACACTGGAAAGGGTTTCTCGAGGGTACTGTGCTGCCGCCGGCGAACCCGGAGGAATACCGGGGACGACAGCGGCGGCGTCGAGGCCGCCGGCGCCGTCCGCCACCGCGCGCAGAATCGTAAGGCTCCGGAGGCGGGGCCCTGACGCGCCTACCCGTTCTTCCGCTCGAACTCCCGCATGAACTCGACGAGCGCGTCGATGCCCTCTTCCGGGAAGGCGTTGTAGATCGACGCGCGCATGCCGCCCACAGAGCGATGGCCCTTCAAACCGTCGAAGCCTGCCGCCGTCGATTCCTTCACGAACTGCTTCTCGAGCGGCTCGCTGGGCAGGCGGAACGTCACGTTCATGAGCGACCGGTCCTCCTTGCTCGCGGTCGGACGATAGAAGCCGGTCCGATCGATCTCGGTGTACAGCTTGGCCCCCTTGCGCTGATTGATCCTGGCGATCGCGTCGAGACCGCCTGCGTTGCGCAGCCACTGCAGCACCAGCCCGACGCCGTAGATCGCGAAGACGGGCGGCGTGTTGTAGAGCGAGCCGTTCTCGACATGGGTCGCGTAGTTGAGCATCGTATGCAGCGACTTCGACGACCGCTGCAGCAGGTCTTCACGAACGATCACGATTGTCGTACCCGCTGGCCCGAGGTTCTTCTGCGCGCCGGCGTAGATCAGCCCGTATTGCGTGATGTCGATCGGCCGGCTGAGGATGTCGGACGAGGCATCGCTGACGAGCGCCACGTCGCCGACGCTTGGCTCGGTATGCCATTGCGTCCCTTCGATCGTGTTGTTCGACGTGATGTGCACGTAGGCAGCATCCGGCGTCAGCTTCCACTCGGACACCGCAGGTATACGGCTGAAGTTGTCGGGCGCGCTCGTCGCGGCGATGTTGACGTTGCCAACCTTCTTGGCTTCCTTGGCGGCCTTCTCGGTCCAGGAGCCGGTGATGATGTAGTCTGCGGTGCGTCCCTCGGTCAGGAGGTTCAACGGCACCATCGAGAACTGCAGGCTCGCACCGCCCTGCAGGAAGAGCACTTTGTAATTCGCCGGAATGCCGGCGAGCTCGCGCAGATCGGTCTCGGCCTTGGCGATCACCTGCTCGAAGATCGTCGAGCGGTGGCTGACCTCCAGGATCGACATGCCGACGCCAGGCAGTGACACCAGATCGCGCTGAATCTGCTCGAGGACGCTCACCGGCAGCACCGCGGGACCGGATGAGAAGTTATAAACGCGGGCGGTCGTCGTAGACATCAGGACGCTCCTTCAGGGCGGGATAAAGGAGACATTCTATCAACTACGAGCTCGAAGCGACGATCTCGGCGCTCTGATCGCGAAACGTCGAAAAGGGGCGGTCACGCCGGGATCCGCCAGCGCCCGACGCTCGTCGCTCGGAGCTCGTTGCTCGCCGCTCCTTGTTCGACTGTGCCTATGCGATCTCGATGACTTGCACGCTGAGAATGTGCTCGTTGCCGGACGTGATGAGGGCGATGACGGCGTCGGTCGGCCGCTTGTCGAGATTGATCCGCGCCACGGCGGCTTCGGCGCCGGCAAAGATGATGTTCTCGGTTTCCTGCACGTTGATCGAGGCGGAGCGGAGCTGATCGAACACGTGCGCCAGCACGCCGGGCCGATCGCGGTGCCGGACGACGAGCATGTGAGTGGCAGGCGTTCGTGTTGCGAGATTGACCACGTTCGGCACGCGGCCGGTTTCACGGAACGTCATCACGATGCGGACCGTTTCCGCCGCGATGGCTTCCTGTGCCTGCTCGGTAGACGCGCCGATGTGGTGCGTGCCGTAAACGTTCGGACGAGCCAGAATCGAATCCGTGTACGTGGCAGTGCCAGCTGACGGTTCGTTCGGGAACACGTCGAGCGCCACACGAAGGCCCTTCGTCGCAACAGCGCTCTCGAGCGCCGCGTGATCGACGACCTCGGCCCGCGCCGTGTTGATGAAGCATGCGCCCGACTTCATGCGATCGAGCACGCCAGCGTCGATGAGCCCTTTCGTATCCGCCGCCAGGGCGACGTGCACGCTGAGGATGTCACTTGTCGCCGCGACGTCCGCTGGGGACGCCGCCAGCGCCACCTCGAGATCGTGACGGCCGTCGTCGAGACCAAGGGCGGCCAAGTCAGGTACGCCGCTGCCGAGACTGCGGCTCCAGATCACGAGATGCAACCCGAATGAGCGAGCGCGGATTGCCATCTCGCGGCCGATCGCCCCGTACCCGATCAGACCAAGTGTCCGGCCCTTGATCCCAGCGGCCTTCGAGAATTCCTTCTTGTTCCACTGGCCAGCGCGCAGCGCCGCAACGTTGTCGGGGATGCGCCGGTCGAGTGCCAGCAGCAGCCCGAACGCGAGCTCGGCGACGGCCACGGCATTCTTGCCGGGGCAGTTGGACACGTAAACGCCGCGCCCCGAGGCCGCTGCTACATCGATCGTGTTGTAGCCGGCGCCGGCGCGCACAATGAGGGCAAGCGGGCCGGCATCCATCATCGCGGCGGTGACCCTGGTCGAACGGACGACGAGCACGTCTGCGCGCGTGTGACGGAGCGCTTCGACGAGCGCGTCGTCCGCCAGCTTCGCGTCGTAGAAGACCTCGCAGCCGGCTGCCTTGAGCCCGTCGATCCCGGATTGTTCGAATTGGTCGGCGACAAGAACAATCATGTGACTCTCGCAGTTTATCCAGGCAATCTCTGGGACGACACCGAACTAGATCTCGTGTATCAGGAGCCCGTCCCTCAGCTTTGGCTCGAACCAGGTGGACTTCGGCGGCATGATGTCGCCCGCATCCGAAATCGCCATCAGATCCGAGACGCTGACAGGATAGAGCGAGAAGGCGACAGCGGCCGCGCCGCTGCCGACCGCACGCTCGAGCCCCTGAATCCCGCGCGCCCCGCCGAGAAAATCGATCCGCTTGTCTACGCGGGGATCGCCGATGTTGAGCAGCGGCCCCAGAATCTGCTCCTGCAGCGCCGACACGTCGAGACGGTCGATCGGCGATCGCGGATGGGGGTGCGCATTCAGCGTCACCGTGTACCACCGACCCGCAAGGAACATCGAGACCTGGCCCTGCTTCGCCGGCACCGCCGGACCGGGCTCGAGACGATGGGTTCCGTGCAGCTTCTCGAGAATCTCGCCAGGCCGCTGGCCGTTCAGATCCTTGACGACGCGGTTGTACGGCAGGATCGACACCTGATTATGCGGGAAGGCGACGGCAAGAAACGCGTCGCACTCCTGCGGCGTGCCGTCGCCAGCGGCCTTCAGGGCCTGCCGCGCCCGGGCGGCGCTCGCGGCACGGTGATGGCCATCGGCGATGTAGAGGTGAGGGATCGCTGCGAACGCTGCGACGAGTGTTCCGCGCTCTGCCTCAGGGACGCGCCACATCGTGTGCCGCACGCCGTCGGGCGCCGCGAGATCGTAGAGCGGTGAACCCTTCGCAGAACGCTCAACCGATTCATCGATCGCTGCGGACGCGAGGTAGGTCAGGAACACCGGACCGGTCTGTGCCTTGATCTCGAGCATGTGGCGCGTGCGGTCATCCTCCTTGTCGCGCCGCGTCTTTTCGTGCTTCTTGATCACGTCACGGTCGTATTCGTCGACCGAGAAGCACGCGGCCACGCCCGTTTGCACGTGGTCACCCATCGTCAGGCGATACAGGTAGACGCTCGGCTCATCGTCCACGACGAGCGGCGCCTGCTGCCTCAGGCGCGAGAAGTTGTGTCGTGCCGTTTCATAGACGACTTCGTCGTACGGATCGGTCCCTTCTGGCAGATCAATCTCTGCACGCGACGTATGGAGAAAGCTGAGTGGATGCCCGTAGGCGAGTTGCCGGGCCTCCTCTGTGGTGACGACGTCGTAAGGGACAGCGGCGACGTCCGCCGCGGCCTGAGGCGCCGGGCGAAGTGCACGGAATGGGATCAATGAGGCCATCCGACGATTCTATCCGCGCCAGAAGTAGGGCCGTACTCGAGTCCGGTCGCGAGGCTGACCCGACTGAAGTCCCGGGCCTTACTGCTGTAGAGTGAGCGTCACGTCTGTCCGTCCAACTGCAGTTTCGCGATGGCCTTGTCGCGCTCTGCCTTGAAAGCCTCCAGTTGATCCGGCGGCACAGGGTCTCCGGGCGGAAGCTTGCGATGTTCAGTCAAAGGGTTCACCTTGGCCCCGGCCTTCTTCAGCTCGTAATGCAGATGCGCACCGGTGGCGAGGCCCGTCGATCCGACACGGCCGATGATTTGCCCCTGTGAAACATGTACGCCGGCGCGGATACCACCGCCGAAAGACGACAAGTGCAGATACCCACTCTCGTAGCCACTGGCGTGGCGGATGCGCACCGTGCGGCCGCCACCCGACGTCCTCGCTGCGAACGTCACCGTGCCGTTCGACACCGCCACGACCGGCGCGCCAGCCGGCGCGCGGTAGTCAACACCGAGATGCGCTCTCCGGATGTTGAGCACCGGGTGCGGCCGCGATCGTGAGAAGCCGGAGGAGACCTGTGGATCGAACTTCAGCGGCGACCGCAGAAAGAAGCGCTTGAGCGAACGCCCCTCACCGTCGTAGTAGCCCGCCTGTCCACCCAACGGTTGGAACCGGAAGGCGCGCAGCCGTCGTCCGTCGTTCAAGAGCTCTGCCGCGACAATCGGGCCGTAGCCGATGAACCTTCCATCGCGAACTGCTTTTTCGGTCAGGAGATGAAATTCGTCGCCAGGCTGGAGCTCGGTGTTGAAGTCCACCTCGCCCGCGAAGATCTCCGCGAGCGCGACGCTGAGATCGGGCTGCTCGCCGGCGTTCTCCATCGCGGCAAAGAGCGACGACGTGGCGGCATCGAGATGTCCGGCGACCTGCGTGAGGGTTGTCTGGACATCGTACGAAATTACCTCGGCGGCGAACTCGCTCGACACGTCCCCGGCAGGCGTGATCCGCAGCAGGCTTCGCCCATCGATCTCGTATTCGAAAGCCCGCGTATGACCCGTGTCGGTCCGCTCGAGCCGCCAGGACTGGCCGTCCCGCACGCGTCGCGCATCGAAGACACCTTCGAGCGATGCGAGCATGCCCTCGACCTCGTCGCTCGGAACACCCTGCGAGCGCAGCAACGCGCCGAGATTCTCACCGCTACCGATGAGGCCTGGAACCACCTCGGTGTTCGGCGGAAGGTCGATGCTCGCCCGCGCGATTGGCGATGGATCGTGATCTGCCTCGCGACACGCGCCGCAGAGCGTGAGGAGCGCGAACGTGAGGACGACGGGTCGCGATGGCACCGCGGCCAAGTCTACCGTGTGGAGACCGGCTCGCGAATGGCTTCCGGTACGCGTACCTGTCCCCCATTGGTCGGTGAGATCCCATCCAGTCGGATCCGATATGCCGGGACGGATCGGGTCGATCGTCGCGCGACTCCAAATGGCGAGTCGGGAAACGCTATTGGAAGGTGATGCGAATCTGCTTCTTGAACCGGACCGGCCGCCCATCGAGCTGTGCGGGCTGATAACGCCAGTTCTTGGTCGCGTCGAGCACCTGCCGATCGTAGTAGTTGACCATGCGCTGGACGATCGTCGCGCGCTCGATGACACCTGTCTTGGAGATGATGATTTCGACCGTACCGGGTCCGGGAAGCGGGAGCGCTCCCTTGACCCAGCGTGGCATCTCCTGGCGGATCGTGACCGGAGGTGTCACACCAGCGTCTTCGGCGTCGAACAGGCGATCGTAGTCGACCGCGGGCGGGGCGACCGCGACTGCCGGCACGTCGGCTGCCTTCGCGTCAGGAGCGCCGGGTGGTGGCGGCGGCGGCGCTGCAGCAGCTTCCGCCAGCTTCAGGAATCCTTCGGCGAGCACCTTGTATTCGCCGACACCTTTCCGCTGTTCCTCCGTCAGATCCTGGTCCGCGACGAGCGACTGGACTTCCTGGAGCGCCGGAATCGCGTCGGACCACCGTTGCTCGTTGTACAGCCCACGCGCCGCGTTGTAGCGCGTCTTGATGATGCCGGGCAGCAGACGCATGCGCACGTCACGGAAGGCGGCCCGGACGCGCGGCGAGGCCGTCGATTCGTCCGGGCGGTACAGCGGATCGGTGTTGACGACTGCCTCGATCGCCACGTCGGCGTCCCGCGATCGGCCCAGCGCCAGCAGGCACAGGGCGCGGCTCTGCTGGAGGGATTGGACGTCCGCTGGTGGCAACTGTTGCCCCTGCAACCGATCGAGCAGCGCCAGCGCCTCGTCGTAGGACGCGGACGCGTAAAGCGTCTGTGCCGCCTGTATCGATTCCTGGGCCCAGATCACGTTCGGCAGCACGAATATGGCAAAGACGGCGGCGGCGATGCGTGAGAAGAGGCCTTGTGACGTCATGACGCGCCTCTATTGCCGTTTTCTCAAGTCGACGCTCAGCCGCGTCGGCCTGTTTGCCGTGACCGTCGCGGCGTGATGCTGCTCGCCGAGCTCGGGGTGCTTGAACACGATCTCGTGCGGCCCGATCGTGATTGGCAGGTTGCCGACCGGGGTCTCGCCAACCTTGGCGCCGTCGATCCACACTTCGGCCCATGGCGCTGCATTCAGATGAATGACGCCCTTGGGCAGTGGCACGTTCAGACGCGTGGACTTTCCCGCGACGATCTCGGCGTGGAGCGATGTCTTGAATTGCAGCGTCTCGCTCACCACCTCCAGAGCGTGTGGCCCCGGCTGAAGGATCAAGCGATTCCCGGTCACGCCAAGCAGCGTGCCGCCCTCGAACACCTGCATCTCGAACGGCACGTTGATGTGGAGCAGGCCCGTCGTCGGCGGCGGCGGAGGAATGGCGGTGGCGGACGGTCCCATCATCGGCACGGTCACCGTCGTCGTCGTACCCGCGGTCACGGACACCGCCTGCCGGACACGCATGCCGTTGAGCTCGAGCGTCAGCTCGTGCTCGCCGGCGGGGACGTCCGCAATCTCGGTCGGGGCGGTCCCGCGCGGTTGCCCGTCGAGGAGTATCGCGGCGCCGGTCGGCGTCGACGTCACGGCAACGCGTCCGAACGACGCGCCGCTCGCGAGCTCGACGTACTGCGCGAAGGTCTGACCGGCTTCGAGCGTCATCGGAATGACGCGCGGTTCACCGCCCGACGTGATCTCGATCACATGAGTGCCCGGCACCGCCTTCGTGGATAGCGGCGTCACACCCTTTTCCTGGCCGTCGATCTTTACCTGGGCCCCTGCGGGCTTCGATTCGATGACGATGGTCCCCGGCGACGAGGAGATCGCACCTCCAACAAATGACCAGACGATGATGGCGGTTTCGATGAGGGCAACAATTGCGAGGCCAAGGGCGGCAAGACGCCAGACGGGCGCAACGCCGGCCGGGGGCGCTGGCGAAGCTGGCGGTTTGAACGCCTCGCGCAGCGCTTCTTCCCGCCGCGCTGCCTCTTCCTCATTGAGCTCCGAGGTCCCCGGGTCGGCGATCGGAGCGGCTTCCTCGACCTGGGAAATATGTGGGACCTGAACGACGAGTGGGCTCCGCTCGACCGGCGCCGCTTGATTGACCTGATCGACCCGGGCGATCTGCGAACCGTGAGCGGGCGGTTCCGGCTGCGGGGCTTGCGTGACCTGCGGGACCCGTGCGGCGCACTCGTCATAGCGCGCCAGGAACGACTCGAGCGCGATCGGCGCCGCGATGTAGCCGCCGTCCCCCGACAGCACATCGTCCAGCGCCAGCTGGGCCTCGAGTGCAGATTCGTACGAGTTTCGTGAGTCGAGCTGGAGGGTGCGAGAGAGCCATCGGCGCAGCGGCTCGGAGAGCGGTTCGCGTCCGCCGAGCCCCGAGCACTCGGTCGCCGATCCCACCAGCGATGAAAGCGACTTCAGGTCGTCGTCTTCGAGCGGCCGGCCAAGGACCAGCGAGAGCGCCACCATACCGATCTGCATGACGTCGGCGCGATGGTTCAGCCGTGCTGCGCCAGCTCCCGACGGCGCGGCGATGCGGAGATCCCGCCACAGCCGCTCACGGCTGTACCCGAGCTGCTCGATGGCGGCGCCGAGTACGTACTCAACGATCACAACACGCGCGTTGCTGGTGACGAGAATACGTTCCGGGGCGAGGGCGCCGTGCGACACGTCGCGGGCGTTCTGGTGCAGCATCGCGACGGCCGGCACGATTTGCCGCACCAGACACAATGCCGCGTTGACATCCAGGTCGATCTGACAGGCGCTCGCGACTTCGAGGATCCTCGAAAGTCGCGGGCCTGCGGGGGTTTCCGAGACGACACCGAGCGTGATGCCGTTGTCGAGCCGATCGACCCGCCGTACGCGCGAGTAGTACGCATGGCGGAAGTTCGCGAGCCGGCTGACGCGCTCGCGAAGCATGAACTCGAAGGAAGGCGACGAGAGGAACTCGCTCCGTAAGCGCAGGGCCTCCAGCGGCTCGGGCACGGTAGCCTCCGTCAACCGGAGGCGGACACCGAGACCATCGGCGAATTCGGCAGCCGAGCTGCTCGTCGAGGCGTTAGCGGCAGATTGCATCGTGGTCGGGAACGGCCTGACAGCAGGCCGCGCTCACGCGCGGTGCAACCTGAGGGCCACCCCGAAAGACAACGAAAACGTGCGGCGCCGCTCGGAAATCGGCGCGGCGAGTCTGCGGCCCGACCACAAGTTTGGCAGTGGGATTACAAGACTGTCAGTCCTTCGACGTCGTTCCTGCCCCGGGGAGTCGCCACGGGAGACCGTCGCTCAGCGTTCGTGACCAACCGCCGCCTGGCAGGGACGAGCGTGATATCGTGGGCTTTTCCGCTCCCGCGGAGGACGCTCGCCGTGATGAATCGTGTTCGTGTGACCCAGGTGCTCCTCGTCGTTTGCCTGCTCGGAGTGCCCGCAGGCGCTCAGGCGCCGCCCACCGCCGCGACCGGTGCCATCGACTACGACGCGATGTATCGCATCAAGGAAGAAGGTTTCGAGCGGTCCCAGGTGATGGAGACGGCGAGCTGGTTGACCGACGTTTACGGCGCGCGGCTGACGGCCTCCCCCAACATCAAGGCTGCCGGCAACTGGGCGGTCAAGAAGCTCACCGAATGGGGTGCCCGGAACGCGCATTTGGAGCCTTGGGGAACCTTCGGTCACGGATGGCAGAACGAGCGTTTCTCGGCCTCGGTGGTTTCGCCCACGCCGTGGTCAATCATCGGCGGCCCAAAGGCGTGGACCCCTGGGACGAATGGCGTTATCACCGCCGATGCCGTCTTCGCGCCGCTCGAGGACGAGAAGGATCTCGAGAAGTGGAAGGGCAAGCTCAAGGGAAAGATCGTCCTCGCCTACCCGACGCGTGAGGTGAAGGCGTCGTTCGATCCGCTTGCATCGCGGTTCAGCGAAAGCGATCTGAAGAAACTCGAGGAAGTTGACCCCACCGCCAGTCCGCGCCGCAATTACAACCGCGCGCTCCTCGCATTCATGCCGAAGCGCCTCCAGTTCCTGGTCGACGAGGGCGCCGCCGCCGTGCTCGAGCCGAGCCGCAGCGGCGACGGCGGCACGATCTTCGTGCAGCAGGGGGGTCTCTACAACGCCAAGGCGCCGCAGACCTACCTCCGCTACCCCGAGAAGGTGCCAACACAGGTGGTCGTTGCCGTCGAGCACTACAACCGGATCGCGCGCGTGCTTCAGAAGAACGTGCCCGTCTCGATCGAGCTGAACGTGAAGAATGCGATCACCGAATCGGAGGATGCGTTCAACGTCATCGCCGAGATCACGGGCACCGACAAAGCCGACGAGCTAGTCATGCTCGGCGCGCACTTCGATTCCTGGCACACCGGCACTGGCGCGACCGATAACGCTGCGGGCTCAGCGGTGATGCTCGAGGCGATGCGGATTCTCAAGGCGTCTGGCGTCAAGTTGCGGCGCACGGTGCGCCTCGCGCTCTGGACGGGCGAGGAGCAGGGCCTGCTGGGATCAAAAGCGTACGTGAAGGCGAATTTCGCCGACAAGGAAACGATGGCCCTGAAGCCGGCGCACGCGAAGATCAGCGGCTACTTCAACGTCGATAACGGCACCGGTGCTATTCGTGGGATCTACCTGCAGGGCAACGACGCGATCGGCCAGGTATTCGCCGAGTGGATGAAGCCGTTCACGAGCCTGGGCATGACGATGATGTCGCCGCAGAACACCAGGGGAACCGATCATCTGTCGTTCGATGCGGTAGGCATCCCGGCATTCCAGTTCGTCCAGGACGAGGTGGAATACGAAACACGGACACATCATTCCAACATGGACGTCTGGGATCGGCTGCAGACCAGCGACATGATGAAGAACGCGGTGATCGTGGCATCCTTCGTCTACGACGCCGCCAACCGCGAGGAACTGCTGCCGCGCAAGCCGCTCCCGAAACCGCAGCCCGCGAAACCGGCGACGCCAGCCCCCACGGCTGCGAAGCCGACGCAGAACTAAATCGGACTCCGGGCTCCGGGCTTCGGGCTCCGGGTTACTTCAGACGGATCGTTGACGTGGTTCCGCTCTTGGCGTCCACGATGCGGATGGAGTGATTGTTCGTGTCGGCGACGAAGATCCGGTCGCCCCTCACGCTGATCCCCCCTGGTTCGTAGAACTGCGCGTTGCGACCCGGCCCATCGGTGTGGCCCGGTCGGCCGGTGCCCGCGAGCGTCCTGATCCGACCCATGTCCGGATCAAGCACCTTGACCTTGTGGTTGTAAGTATCGGCGATGGCGAGGCGGCCGTCAGGGAGCAGCGCCACCCCCAGCGGATGCTGCAGCCGGGCGGCATCGCCGGTACCGTCGACGTCACCGAATTCGAACAGATTGCCGCCCGCCAGGGTTCGGACCGTGTTCACCGGCGGCAGGGCGATCGCGCGGATGATGTTCGACTCGGCGTCCGCGACAAACATCTGTGCGCTGTTCACCGCCAGGCCGGACGGCTGAGCGAATGCGGCCTCATCGATAGTGCCGTCGAGACGCGCTTCGTGTCCCGAGCCCGCGTACGGCCAGAGAATGCCGCGCGCGACATCCATCATCCATATCTGATGAGCGCCTGCCATCGCGACGAAGAGGATCGGCCCGTGCACGGCCAGATCCCATGGTGAGTTGAGCGCAACGGTTCTCGCTTTTCCGCCGTCTTCCTTCCACGCACATTGCACACCACTGCCCGCCTCGGTCGACACGTGTCGAGTGCTGAAATCGACGGCGCGGAGAAGGTGATTCTCCGTGTCCGCTACCCAGAGGCGACCGTCGATCATGGCCAATCCCTGGGGCTTGTGGAACTGGGCCTGGGTGAAGCTGCCGTCGGTACTGCCGGCTCGCCCGGCGCCAATACGTTCGATCTCGCGCCCGTCGTGGTGAATGATGACGATCTGGTGGTGATTCGAGTCGCTGATGAACAGGCGGTCCTCAGTTGCCAGCACCTTGCCCGGAAACTTCAGGGTTGTGTCGGCGACGCCTTCGGCCTCCAGCTTCATCTGAAGTGGCGTGCGATCGATCTCCCCCCGCTCGTCGAAGACCCGGATCACGGCCTCGATTGCCTGCTCGAAGCCCTCGTAATTGCCCTCACCGGACGCGGCCCCGACGACGTAGCCCGCAGGGTCGATGATGACGCGCGACGGCCAGGCGTGCACGGTGTAGGCCCGCCAGATCCGGAACTCGGCGTCGTTAGCCACGGGATGCGCGATCTCGTAGCGGCGAATGATCTGCCGGATGTTCTCGGTCGCCTTCTCGTTGTCGAACTTCGCCGCGTGAATGCCGACAACCACTAGCTCGTTCGGGAAGCGCGCCTCCAGTTTCTTCAGGTCCGGAAGGATGTGGATGCAGTTGATGCAGCCGTAGGTCCAGAAATCGAGCAGGACGACCTTGCCACGAAGCGCCTTCAACGAAAGCGGCGCGGGCACGTTGAGCCAGGCGATGGCGCCGGAAAGTTCCGGCGCGCGGATGGGAGAGGTGTTCACATTCGCTCGGACTCTTCCGCGAGCTGACGCAATCTCACCGCGCACTCAACGGCATCGGCGTGCGTTTCCAGCGCATCCACGCCGATCGGCATCCGCCACGTCCAGTTGTCGTCGGTGATGGTCGCGGGTGTGTTGATGCGGTCGCGCCAGCCGAAGGCGTCCTGCACGGGCAGGAGCAGGAGGTCGGATCCCGCGTGATAGGCGATCCCCAGGATTTCGTCTCGCAGCGTCGGCGTGAACGGCGTCGCGGCCAGCGCTCGCTCGGCCGAGTCGCTGGGATTCAGCAGTGCCGCGAACTGATGCCGCTCGTCCTCGTCTGCGACCTCCCACCAGAGCGCAATCGGCTCGATGTCGTGGACACTGGTCGTCACGACAGACGTGGAGGGATAGGCCGCCGGGTCGATGTATGGCTTGCCGTCCTCCTTCCAAACCCGCTCCCACCGCAGCACCCTGTAGCCAGGAACGCCCATCTGCAGCAACGTCGCTCGAACGAAATCCGGGATCGAGCCCAGATCCTCCCCCGTGATCTGGGCGCCATCCTCTTGAAACACCTTGAGCAGCGTTTCACCCAGCGCGATTTGCGAGGCGTCGTCCGGCGGATCGAATCCGCCAATCGGCTCGCCAACGCGCCGCGAGTAGGTGCGAAAGAACCCGACCAGGTGATCGACGCGATAGCCGTCGTACAGTCGCGCCATGCGCCTCGCCCGCTGCCGGAGCCAGCGAAAGTCTTCCCGTTCCATCACGTCCCAGCGATAAACGGGCAACCCCCAGTCCTGCCCCGTCTCGCTGAAGGCGTCAGGTGCAGTGCCGACGGTCGCGTCAAAGCGGAACAAATGCTGTCGTGCCCACACATCAGCGCTGTCGGCAGCAACCATGAAAGGGAAATCGCCGAAGAGCCGCACCTCTCCCATCGCCTCGCGCGCCGCCTGCCACTGCTCGTCGGCCAGCCACTGGACGTACTGGTGGAAGAGAATCTCCTCATCCAGCTCTTGCCTGGCCGCGTCGAGCGCCGCCGCGTCGCGCACGCGCAGGGATTCGGGCCAGTGCACCCATGACTTCCGCCCGTGGCGCTCGCGCAGCGCGCAATAAAGCGCGTAGTCGGCGAGCCACCAGTCCTCCCATGACACGTATGCCGCGAAGGCGCCGGCGCGCGCCGTCGTTCGGCGCCATTCGACGTCGTAGAACTGACTGAAAGCAAGGCGCAGTGCCGACTCCTTCGCCTGCCGCAGGTCGTCGTAGCGAACGCGCGGCGATGATCGCGCGCGCCGCAAGGCCGCTTGATCGGCGAGCGGCAGCCGGGCTTCGCCGCCCAGACCGGCAAAATCGATCACGTCGGGAACGGCGACGTAGATTGGATCGATGGCCATCGCACTGAGCGCCGAGTACGGCGACGTCTGGCCCGCCGGTAGCGTGCTGACCGGCAGCAGTTGCAGCGCACGAAAGCCCCCCCGCTCGAGCCATCGGGCACAAGGCGCGAGATCGCCCGTGTCGCCGATGCCCCAGTTCCGGGCCGAATGCAGCGAGAACAGAGGCACGACGAGGCCGGCGGCGCGGCCGGGGAGAGGTCGAGGACGCATCAGCAAGTCAGATCAGTCAGGCGTGGCTGAGCGTGGCCAGCACACGCTCGACCGCGGCGCGAAACGCGTCGGGTCGTGGCAGGAGACTCACAATCAAGTAGCCGTCCCTGGGGAAGTCGAAGAAGTAGCCGGGATGTACGAGCACACGGTCCTCTTCGAGCAACTGGATGACGCGCTGATCCTCGGGCATCGTGTGCGGAATCCGCAGTACCGCCGACCAGCCGCCCTCGGCGCGCAGCAATTGGCAGGACGGCACGTGCGACACCAGTTGCTGCAGCACGTGATAATTGTGCAGTACCCGGTTGCGGATTTGGCGGCGAACCCCCTGGGCCTCGTCGAACAGCCGGGGCAGCGCCTGCTGCACCGGCGTGTTGACCGAGAGATACGTGTCCACAATCAGCTCGAGCCGCTTGAGCGCGCCTTGCACCAGCGCGCCCGAGCCCTTCAATGCCATCCACCCCAGCTTGACCTGTGGCAGGCCGAGCGACTTCGATGCGCCGCCGAGCCCAATCGTCAACACCGTCTCCTCACGCTCGAGGACCGATCGTGCCGCACCGGCAGCAGGATCGATCGGGTAATCGCAGAAGACCTCGTCGCCAATAAGCGCCAGGTGGTGCTCGGCACAGAAGCCGAGAAGGGCCGTCAGCTCGTCGCGCTTCAGCCAGCCACCAGTCGGGTTGTTGGGGCTGACGACGAGAATGGCCCGCGTGCGCTTTCCAATCGCCTGACGGAGATCCTCGAGATCGACGCTCCAGGTGCCGTGATACTGGGTGACATACGGCAGCGCGTGCACCTGCTCCAGGCGCGTGAGGTGTTCGAACAGCGGATAGCTCGGTGTGGGGACCAGGACCGAATCCCCCGGGTCGCACAGCAGCTTGAACAGGAATGCGTAGCTTTCGCTGCTGCTCGCGGTGAGGGCGATGTGGGACGCCACCACATGGACGCCACGCCGGTGGTAGTCGGCCGCGACAGCGGCGCGGGCTGCCGCCGAGCCGAACGGCTGCGGATCGTAGACGAGTGCGCCGGACGCGCCGAGCGATGCCAGCAGGTCTGGCGGATAGTCGATGGCGGCCTGCGTCGGATTCGAAACCGTGAGATCGTCGAAGCCGCGGCCCGACAAGCGCATTCGTTCGACGGCCGCCGCCACGGCGTTTGGCCCCAGGTCACTCGGGACGCGCGACGAAAACATCAGCAGCTCGGGTTGCCCGGGTCGCCCAGGTCACCCGGGTCGCTCAGGTCAACGCACTCCAGAGTATTCCAGCATCTGTGTCGTGAGATCCTGTGGGTAGGAAATCTTCACGTCGACGATGGCCCCGGCGTCGCCAAGGACCGGCTCGAGCCTTGGCATGACAAACGCGGTGTACGAGGGCAGATCCAGGCGTTCGACGCGCTCCACGACCTCGTCCCGGAGTTCGGGGTCGAAGTGCACACCGTAGGTCTCGACGAGCTCTTTCGCCGCGTTGTAGTCGCCTTCTGCCTTGATCCGCTGCACTTCGGCGAGGAGACGGGCGACGCCGTCACGGAACGCATTTGCATCCACCATCCGGTAGAACGTCTTGCCCTCTCGCGAGGCGATTCGAATCGCCTCGGTGTTGGCGAGGAGCCAGTGCACGATGAGCTGGCGATTCCGCATGTGGTCTTCTTCGATCTGAGACCCTTCGCGAATCCGCCGCAGCTGGGTTAGGGCGTTCCGGGCATAGGCCTCGTACTCCGCGAGCACCACTTGCTGCAGGGCGTCGCCAGGCACGACGCCAATCTCGACCAGGTACGGGTCGGCGACGAAGTACAGCGCAACGAGGTCCGCGCGCGCCTCCTCAATGGCCGAGAACTGCTCCTTGAGTGCCTTCTCGGGCGCGCCGTTCAATATCGGCGAGACCAGGCCCGATCCGTGGCCGATCACTTCGTGCAGGTTCGTGGTCAACTCCGATGCGAACGCGCCCCACCGTTCGGCGCGAGCGACTTCGTCGGCACTCCACGAAAACTCGCTGCGGAACTCGCGCGGCATCGACTTCTCGTACGCCTCGGTCACGTTCGAGAGCGACACGGATTTGCTTCCGTGCGTCTCGCGAATCTCCTGATCGTTCGGCAGGTTGATGCCGATCGGCGTCATCGGCCCGGAGTCGCCGGCCTCGACGATGACCTCGATCGCGCGCGCCGACACCCCGGTGACCTGGGGCTTGCGCCACTTCGGATCCCAGGGCATGTGGTCCTCGAACCACTGCGCGTGATCGGCAATCGCCCGAACCGCCGCCGTTTTCTCGGGGTGCACGTAGTAGACCAGCGACTCCCAGGCACCTTTCGCGCCGCGCGCGTCCATGTACACCTCGATGAACCCGTTGATCGTGTCCACCGTCGATTCGTTGTCGGCGACCCACGCGATGTCGTAGCGCCGCCGATCCTCGGTCTCACCAGTGCGATAGAACCGGACGAGTGCGCTCAACGCGATGGCGGTTGCCGGCGGGGCAAAGGCGATCGCGGCCTCGAGGTGTGCCACGATCCGCGCGATGTAAGGCGCGTAGCGCCCGTCGATGCGGTATACCTCCTCAATCAGCTCGCCGTTGGTCTTGGTCAGCCGGGAGTTGAGGGGATACTGCTCGGGGAAGTCCTCGATATCCTTCATCGTGACGCCAACGTAGAGATTGTTGGCGCTGGCCTCGAGGATGTCGCGGCCTTCACCTGGTGTCTTGCACGTCACGATGGCTTCGAACTCGCGGTCGAAGAACGCACGATGCATGCGCGCCAGCAGATCGTCGACGCTTCCCTCGGCAGCCATCGGCAGCGTTGCGCCGTTGGCGAACGCGACGCGCACGGCTGCGGCGAACGCCTCCGGCGTGCACTCCGGGACGAACTTCCTCGCCGTGATGTTGTTGAATGCGCCGGTGTTGATCCAGAACAACTTCGTGTAGCGCGTAATCGCGGCGAGCGTCGGCGGATCGATGCCTTCGGAATACCTGACGATCGCCTCGAGCAGCGCGCGCATCTCGAGGCTGTATGCGTAGCGCTGATCGTAGTAGATGTCGCGCCCGGCGAGGGCAGCTTGATAGAGATGCCAACAGAGGATCTTGTCTTTCAGCGGCAAGTGCTCGAACCCATCGGCATAGAGCTGCACGACCGCCGCTTCTCCGATGCGCTCGAGTAGATACTTTCGGTCGGTCGTGACCGCCGTCTCCTGATTCTCCGCGTCCATCGTCATCCCTTCAGCGCGCCAATGCGTCATTGCCCAATCCGCAATCGCCCAATCCGCAATCACCAATCGGCAATTCCAACCAATCCACAATCAAATCCGCAATCCGCAATCCGCAATCCGCAATCCTCAAAGTTCCACCACCTGACAGGTACTCTGGCGCCATCGCTTTCCACCCCGGCATTGCGCGGATTTTTTCCTGCAAGGCGTCCTGCGCCTCCGGCTCGCCGTGTACGACATATGTCATCATTGGCGGCCGCCGAAAGCTCTTGAGCCAGCGCAGGATCTCGCCCTGATCCGCGTGCGCCGACATCGAATCGATCAGTTCGATGCGCGCGGCCACGTTCACGATTCGGCCGTGCATCTTGAGGCTCTTGGCGCCGTCGACGAGCGAGCGGCCGCGCGTGCCTGGCGCCTGATAGCCGACGAACAGCACGGTGTGACGCGGATCGGGCAGGACTCGCTCCAGGTGATTGAGGACTCGCCCTCCAGTGGCCATTCCACTCGACGAAACGATGATCGCCTGTTTTTCCGAACGAACGAGATCGAAAGACTGTGCAGCCGAGGGAATTACCTCGAATCGTCGAGTCATGAATCTGGTCAGCGCCCGCCCCTGCCCGTGCAGTTCCTCGTCGAGCTCGTCGACACGCTGTGCATAGAATTGCAACGCCTGGACGGCCATCGGGCTGTCGACGTACACGGGCACGACTGGAATACGCTTCTCGTCCTCCAGCCGCTTCAGCCAATACAGCACTTCTTCGACGCGGCCGATGGCGAACGACGGAATGACCACCTTCCCGCCCCGCTCGTACGTCTCCGCCACGATCGCGGCCAGGCGCTCGCCACGATCGTCAGGCGAATGGCGCCGATCGCCGTACGTCGATTCCACCAGCAGGACATCGGCCTCCGCCACGTTTTCCGGATCGCGCAGCACCGGGCGGCCGTAGCGCCCGAGGTCGCCGCCGAAGACGACGGTCCTGCCGGAGGCCGCCAGCGTCATCACGACCGCCGCAGCGCCCAGCAGATGACCGACGGGCGTAAACGAGATCTCGATGCCGGGCACGACCGGCATCGCGCGATGGAACCCCGCGGGCTGGAGCTGCGCGAGCGCCTTCCACGCGTCGGCAATCGTGTAAAGCGGCAAGGCCGGATCGTGCTTCGAGTAGTGATCCCGGTTCGCCTGGCGTGCGTCTTCTTCCTGAAGGTGTGCTGAATCGATCAGGACCAGATGTGCAAGGTCGTACGTCCCTGGAGTACAGAACACCCGGCCCTTGAAGCCCTGCGCCACCAGCCGCGGCAGGTACCCGACGTGATCGAGGTGTGCGTGCGTGAGAACGACGGCGTCGATGGAGGCGGCGGGAACCGGCAGGTCCTGCCAGTTACGGCGGCGCAGCTCGTAGCTGCCTTGAAACAAACCACAATCCACCAGAATGCGGTGCGCGCCCGTGTCCACGAGATGCTTCGACCCGGTCACGGTGCGCGCCGCGCCGAGGAAGGTCAGCGTGGGCATCTCTCGCCACTATAGCGTCGCCGCGCTATGATGCGTCGCCTTCAAGTGTCGGGGGCGCTGATCTGCGCCGAGGAGGAAGCTGTTGACTGGACCCACGCCGGAACGAATCCTGCAAGTTGGCCTCGGTTTCTGGGCATCGAAGGCGCTGCTCACGGCCGTGGAGCTGCGGCTCTTTACCGAGCTTGCCCGCGGACCTGTCGACGCCGAGACCCTGCGAACGCGTCTCAAGCTTCACGGACGAAGCGCCCGCGATTTCTTCGACGCGCTGGTGGCCCTTGGCTTCCTCGAACGTGACGGGGACAAATACCGGAACGCACCGGACACCGATCAGTTTCTCGACCTCGCGAAACCGTCCTATCTCGGCGGCTTTCTCGAAATGTCGAACCTGCGACTGTATCCGTTCTGGGGACGACTGACCGAGGCGCTGCAGTCGGGGCTGCCGCAGAACGAAACGCGCATAGGCGGCGCCAATTTCTTCGAAACCCTGTACACCGACCCGATGCGTCTGAAGGGGTTTCTTTCGGCGATGACCGGGCTGAGTCGCGGCGCGAACCTCGAGATCGCCTCAGGATTCCCGTGGGATCGTTACCGGACGTTCGCCGACATCGGTACCGCTCAGGGAGATACCGCAGTGCAAATCGCGCTCGCACACGCGCACCTCTCAGGCACAGGATTCGATCTGGCCGTCGTGCAACCGGTCTTTGACGAGTACGTCCGGCACCACGGGGTCGCTGATCGATTGCGCTTCTCACCCGGAAGCTTCTTCACCGACGACCTCCCGCGCGCGGACGTGATCACCATGGGTCACATCCTGCACGACTGGTCGCTCGACGAGAAGCAGATGCTGATCAGGAAGGCCTATGACGCGCTGCCGGACGGCGGCGCGCTGATCATTTACGAATCGATCATCGATGACGACCGAAAGCAGAACGCATTCGGCCTGTTGATGAGCCTGAACATGCTGATTGAGACACCGGGCGGATTCGACTATACGGGCGCGGATTGCATCGGATGGATGAAAGCCGCCGGCTTCCGCGAGGCGTACGTGGAGCACCTCGTCGGACCAGACTCGATGGTCGTGGGGACCAAGTAGGTCGATCGCGTAGGTCGCTGCAGCGGCTCTCGGACGCAGGCCCGAACTTCAGTTCGGGCGGGAATGATGACGCCCAAGCGAACGCCTGGGCCTACGTTTGGAGCACTCTCGCGGCTTCATCGACCCAGTTGCGCCCGCTGGCTGGCCTTTCCGACACCCGGTCCAGCCACTGACGTGCCTTCGCGGCGATCATCCGCCACTCCACATTGAGGACGGCGGCATTCGCGTTCAGCCAATGCAGTGCGAGCGCCGTCGCCCATGCACGACTGACTTCGTCAGCGTCGCCGAAAGCGCCCGCCTGCGCCAATTGCAGCTTGTCGAGCGGCTGGCCGATGGCCCGTGCGAAATCGTCCGTCAGATCCCATGCGCCATCGGCGCGCTGGAGTGACACCAGGGCGAGCATCTTCGCGCGAACGCCGTCGGCCTCGGTGCGTGGGTGCCTTCGCCCTGTTGAGATCCCCGGGTCCGGCACGGAGAGACCGCCTGGACGATCGTCGGAAACCGGCGTGTGTCGGCCGGGGAGCAGGCCGGCCATCCGCGACAGCAAGCCGTGGACGGTCGCTGTGGGGCTCGGCATCGAGCGCAACGCCATCGCGTCACTCAACTCGCCGTACGACGCCGCTGGGGCCGGCAGTGCGGTCGCCGCCACCGCGGCCATCCGCCTGCGGCTCCTCTGCTCCAAGCCGCCCCACCCGCTCGTGAGCGCGATCGGAATGCGGCGCAGCTGCACGTCGCCAACTACCGGCTGGTCGCGACGCTCGACCGCGACAAATGACGTCTCGCGCGAGATGAGCGAATAGCGGACGGCGAGCTCGACGATCTCGCGCGAGGGGCCGCTGCCTCTCGACCGCTGTTGCCGTGAGCCGTGAGCCGACAGCCATGCCGGACTTTCTTCGAGTTCCCGGATCCGCGCGCGCGCCGCCAGGATCGACACGAGGGTGCCAGGCACGGCCGACTGCGGATCCAGCGGCACGTCGAAACTCACGGGTCCCATCGGCGTCTTTGCGTGGAGACGCAGCGTGGCCGGCTGCGTTCGCTCAATCAAGCCATACAACACCATGCGTGCGCCGGCAAAAATTGGAGGCACCTGCGACGGGGCGGCGACCACCGACAGTCCGCCCCAGTCCATCTGGACCTCGGTCAGCGCGGGTGTCAGCAGCCGGGTGAACAGGCGCACGACCTTCGGCTCGATTCGTTCGCCCGGCGCGATGAACTCGGCGGACCCGCCGCCGGATCGTGCGATCCCCTGCACCAGGTGACGACTGGAGCCGGCGCCGATGCCGAATGAGAACACCCTGGCGTGCGCGGCGTGCGAGCGTACCAGCGCGAGCACGGCGTCGGTGTTCGTGACCTGGCCGTCAGTCAGCACGACGATCTGTCGCGGCAGCTCCGAGCGCCGCTGCTCGAGGACAGACTGCAGGGCCGGAAGAATCTCGGTTCCGCCGAGATTTGCCTCGAGCGACGACGCGTGCTTGCTCGCTGCCGCAAGACTCTGCTCGTCGGTACGGTTGACTCTCGGGAAACAGGGCTTCATGCGTCGAGCCGAAGCCGACGATGTTGAAGCGGCATCCGGCAGTCATCGACCGCAGGCACAGTTGCAGCGCGTTCTGCACCTCCTCGATCGACGATCCCCCCATTGACCCCGATCGATCGATGAGAAAGATGACTTCCGCAGGCGCCGGCGTGGTGTCCATCTGTGGAACGAACGCGACCGCGACGGCCTCTCGTCCGTCGTCCGATCGCTCGAGCCACGCGCGCGGCACGTTGAAGGCCGCGGCCGAGACGTGAAGCACGAAGTCACGATCGAGCGCTGCCTGCCGCTGCGCCAGGGACACTACGACCGTCGAGCCCTCCGGAGCAACTGAGATTGGATGTGAAGGCGAGTCGACGCGTGTCGCCGCCTCGCCGGACTTCGCGATTCTGACCGACAGCTCGAGCCCGTACGGCACGCTCCAGGCAACCGCGGGGTTCAGCGTCTCGGCGTCGGGTCGCCCGACGCCGACGCGATCGATCTGCGGCGCATATCGCGGAGACACGGTCGTCGGCACGACGAATCGCAGCGTGCCGCCGTCCACGTCCAGCTCGACGACGTACGTGATTTTCAGCAGTACTTCCTTGCCGGGGGGGAGGTTGCCAACGCTCGCCTGAAAAACATCCGGCCGCTCCTCGTCGAGCAGGTACGCCCCGTGCCCCGCCTCCATGGCGTCGTCGTAGATTCGGAAGGCTTCGTCACGTTCCTTGACTTCCCCGACTACCAGTGTGCCGTCGATGATGGCCTCGAATCCGCAAACCGCGGCGCCTTCGTCCAGCGGGAACACGTACACCGCTTCGATGGGGTGCGCTTCTCGATTGATGTAACGCTGCGCGACGGTAACCTTCGCACACAGCCCTCGGATGTCGGCGGCAATCGCGACACCTGCGAGTGCGACAGGCGCGTCGTCTTTCGAGATGAGACCGGTACGTTCTGAGACGAATGGTTCAGGCATCTCCTGTCCTCGACTGTGAGTCCGCGTCCCCGAAATGCTGGCGACACCATGCGGCCAGCTCCTGCAGCCGCCCTGGCGGCGGCAGTCTGACGTCATCGCGCACGTGCAGTTCGACGCCGGGCGTCACCTCGATCCGCCGCCACGCCGTTCGTGGCAATGGCGGGGCGGGCACGGGCGCGCTCGCCGGTGTCCGCTGTCCGAGGAGCCGCCGGATCTCGTCGAGCGACCGCCCCGCTTCCTGGAGCGCTTTCAATTGCAGCAGGCGATCGAGATGCTCCCGCCCGTAGTGGTTCCCGCGACCGAGGCCCAGCGGCGGCGGCAGCAACCCCTCCTGCACGTAGTAGCGGACGGTCCTGCGCGAGATGCCGCCGAGATCGGCGAGCTCGCCGATCGCATACAGCGCATCGGACATGAGCAGCAGTATTCGACAGTTACTGTTATATTGTCAAGTGTCACATTCTCGCCGGCCGCCGTGTGATTCGTTAACGGTGTGCCAGTCGTGTCGGGACGAGGACCGAAGACGAGCGGCTCGGTTGATCGAAGAAGCGCGCAGGCGCCCATCGCAACTAGGGAAGCGGCTTCGTCATCACGATGAAGTGACACGGCCGGCTGGCGCGCTCCGGGTTGGAGAACGGGCGCTCCGCCCTGACGACGTACCCGAACTTCTCGTAGAGCGGCGGCAGCTCTTCTCGCAGGTTGACGACCTCGATCTCGATCGCGGCGCAGCCGCGATCGCGTAGGTGCGATTCGGCCGCGTCGATGAGACAGCGGCCAAGGCCTTTGCCCTGCTGCCCCGGCTCGACCGAGAGCATGCCGAAGTAGCCGGTCGTCCCCTTCGCCTTGACGAACACACAGCCGATTGGACTACCGTTCTCCTCTGCGATCAGAAAGCTGCCGCCCGTCCGTATCAGACCAGCGACGTCTTCGGGCGACGTGCGGTCGCCAATCTTGAAGAACGCTTCGACGACAAATGCGCGGTTGATGATCCGCGCCAGCGTCGCGGCGTCGTCCACCGTCGCAATACGAGTATTCATGTCCGGTAGTATCCTGTGCGCCTCGCCACCCGTCTTCCGGGAGGAGTGAAAACGATGTCTCGAGTCCTCCGCGCTCTCACGATCCTGGCAATCGTCGCGGTTTCAGTTTCGTCCGCCCGGGCTCAGGAACACGGATGCAAGGTTCTCGACGATTTGTGGGCGAAAGCCGCCAATGCCGGCGATGTCGAGGGCCTCGTCGCTCTCTATGCGCCCGATGCCGTCCTCTATACCCCCGACTCGATGGAGGCGCGTGGCACCGCGGCGATCCGGGCAGCCTACACGGAAATGTTCGCGACCAACACCGTGTCGAATGCCTCCATCAGCGCAACCTACCAGACGGCAGGCGATCTCGCCACCGGCTGGGGAACCGCAACACTGACGATGACGCCGAAGGCTGGCGGCTCGCCGCAGATGATCACTGTGCGGGTCATGGCGGTCGCAAAGAAGATCAACGGCAAGTGGCTGTACGTCGCAGACCACGCCTCCGTCCCGATGGCTCCGGTGCCGGGCAAGTAGTGGACCGGTTGAAGTCCGGCCTATTGCGCCGTGGCGGCGATCCCACTGTCTTTCAGCCAATCGGCCGACCACGGCCGCGCCCGTCGCCTTTTCGGGCGGAGGCAGAAACACTTCGAAGGAGGGGTCGAGAATGTTGCGAACCCAGTAATCCTTCGCCTCCTCAGGCTCCTTCCGCCTGGCTTCCGATCCATACTGAGCGTTCGAATCACGTCCGACTCCCGGCGTATTATTCTCGACTGCAGTTCAGCTCCGGAGGTCTCATGGCAGGCACGCTTGTCCGCCTCGGTCATCTTCCTACTCTGTACCTGGCGGTCGTCACCGCCATCGTCGTGCCGATCGCGCTTGCCGGGCAGGCGCCGCCGAATCCGCCGGTGGCCCGAAAACATCCCAGGACGACGACGCTGCACGGCGTGACGCTGACGGATAACTACGCCTGGATGCGCCAGAAGAACTCGCCAGCCGTGAAGGCGTATCTCGATGCCGAGAACGCGTATACCGAGGCCGGCACGAAACATCTCGCGACGCTGCAGGGCGCGCTTTACAGAGAGATGCTCGGTCGCATCAAGGAATCGGACGAGCAGGTCCCGGTCTGGGAAGACGGCTACTGGTATTACACGCGAACCGAGAAAGGCAAGGCGTATCCGATCTTCTGCCGTCGTAAGGGATCGCCGGATGCCCCTGAGGAGGTGTACCTTGATCAGAACGCGCTTGCACAGGGCAAGAAGTTTCACGCGCTCGGTGGCCTGGACGTCAGTCCCGACGGCTCGAAACTGATTTACCTCGAGGACCTGACTGCGTTCCGGGAGTACACGCTATATGTGAAGGACCTGAACACGGGCAAAGTGGTCGAGTCGATCAAGGGCGTCTGGAACGGCACGGCGTGGGCTGACGACAACAAGACGTTTTTTTACATGACGCCCGACAAGGCCAAGCGCGGTGACACGGTCTGGCGCCATACGCTCGGCACGCCTTCGACCCAGGACGAGCAGGTCTTCAAGGAGACGAACGTCCTCTACAACGTTGCCGTCCTTCGATCGCGCAGCGACAAATACGTCTTCATTACCGACGACGGGTTCACTTCGTCGGAGTGGCGCGTCATCCCGACCGCGAGCCCGTCAGCGGCGCCGCGCGTCATCGCCGCTCGCCGGCCGAACGTCGAGTACTCCGTCGAGCACGGTGGCGAGTACTTCTATCTGGTGACGAACGACAACGCACGCAACTTCAAGATTCTGCGGGCGTCGGATCGAGACGGCGATCTCGAGTGGGCCGAGTGGTCGCCCCACAGCGATCGAGCGTTCGTCCAGGGAATCGACGTCTTCGAGAAATTCGCGGTCGTGGCGGAGCGTCGGGAGGGCCTGCCGAAGCTTCGCGTCGTGAATCTCGCCACGAACCAGTCGAAGGACATCACCTTCCCGGAGGAATCCTATGGCGTTCGGCCTACCGGCAATCCCGAATTCAAAACCGATATTTATCGCTTCACGTATTCCTCCTTCATCACGCCGTCGTCGACCTTCGACTACAACATCGCCACGGGGGAGCGCTCGCTGAGGAAGCAACAGGAAATCCCCAGCGGCTTCGATGCCTCCAACTATGAAGTCCAGCGGCGAATGGCGCCGGCCCGCGACGGCATTCAGGTGCCGGTGTCGATTCTCATGAAGAAAGGCACGCACCTCGACGGCTCGAGCCCGCTGCTGCTTTATGGATACGGCTCATACGGCATCACGATGGAGGCGACCTTCAGCTCCAACATTCTGAGCCTCGTCGATCGCGGGATGACGTTCGCGATGGCGCACGTCCGCGGCGGCGAGGAGATGGGCCGGCAATGGTACGACGACGGCAAGATGCTGAAGAAGAAGAACACGTTCAACGACTTCATCGACGTCGCCGAGTATCTCGTGAAGAGCGGCTACACCAGGGTCGACTGCCTGGCCGCCAACGGCGGCAGCGCCGGTGGCTTGCTGATGGGCGCGGTTGCGAACATGCGGCCCGACCTCTTCAAGGTGATCGTGGCCGACGTTCCCTTCGTCGACGTCATCAACACAATGCTCGACTCCTCTCTGCCGTTGACGGCGCAGGAATGGGAGCAGTGGGGCAATCCGAAGGAGAGCGCGGAGGCGTTCGAGTACATGCGGAGCTACTCGCCGTATGAAAACGTCCAGAAGAAGGCCTATCCGACGATGCTCGTCACGACGTCGCTGAACGACTCGCAAGTGATGTATTGGGAGCCGGCGAAGTGGGTGGCGAAATTACGGGCGATGAAGACGGACAAGAACCCGCTCTACCTGAAGGTCAACCTGGCCGGCGGGCACGGCGGGAGCTCGGGCCGCTACGATCGACTGCGTGAGACGTCGTTCAAGTATGCCTTCATCCTCGATGCCGTCGGCCTGGGCAACACGCCGCCGGGCACGTCATCGCCGACGGCGTCGAAATAACGCGCCCACCCTGAGCAACCTGCGTCACCCGGGTCGTCTACGAGGCGGAAGACGCGCGGCTGCGGCGGAAAGTTGCCCTGACGTTTCTGCCGCCGGCGCTCGGCAGCGACCCGACCGCCGTTGATCGATTCCAGCGTGAGGCGCGCGCCGCGTCTGCGCTCAACCATCCGAACATCTGCACAATCCACGACATCGGCCGGACGGCGGACGGGCCGGACGGTGAGCACTTCATCGTTCATGGAGCGGCTGGAAGGCCGCACGCTGAAGCATGTCATCGGCGGCCAACCGATGGACATCGCAATTGCACCGGCCCTGGGTAACCTGGACCAACCTGGGCAACCCGAGTAATTTGGGCAACCCGGGCAACTGCAAGGTTCAGAGGATGACCTGCAGGAAGCCGGAGCCGACGTTCAGACAGTCGAAGGCGTGCAGGCCGAATCGCGACGCCAGCTCCGCGCATACTTCGATACCGCGGGCGCTGTTGCCGTGCGCGTCGAGCTTTGGTGAGTAGGTGGCGATGCCGAGCTGACGGTTGACGACAGCAATTACGCCGCCCGCGACTCCGCTCTTCGCCGGCACGCCGACGCGATACGCCCACTCGCCCGAGTAGTCGTACATCCCGCACGTGAACATGATCGACAGGATGCTCTTCACCGTGGGCACTTCGAAGACCTGAGCACCGGTGAGCGGATGGCGCCCCATGTTGGCGAGGGTGGCGCCCATCATCGCCAGATCGCGGCAGGTCACCAGGATCGAGCACTGGCGGAAGTAGACGTCGAGCGCGTGCTCGGCGGCATCGTGCATCAATCCGAAGTTCAGGAGCAGATGAGCGATCGCCCGGTTGCGATGGCCGGTGCGTTGCTCTGACTCGTAGACGGCTGCATCGACTTTGAGCTCGTGGCCCGCGGCGTCGCTGAAGCGCGCCAGGAGCCGATCGAACGTAGCGTCGCCGTACCGCGAGTGCATGAGGGCGGTCACCGTGATCGCGCCAGCATTGATCATCGGATTGTGCGGCCGATTCGAGTCGCTCTGGAGCTGGATCGAGTTGAAGACGTCGCCGCTTGGTTCGACACCAACGTATTTGGCGACGGCATCGGCGCCGAATTCCTCCACCGCCATGCCGAAGGTGAAAGGCTTCGAGATCGATTGAATCGTGAACGGCTGATCGCAGTCGCCTGTCTCGAACACGGCACCTTCAGCCGTGGCGATGCAGATCCCGAAATGTTCGGGATTGGCTTTCTGAAGCTCGGGGATGTAGCCAGCGACCTGACCGTCGGACAGCGGCTGATAGCGCCCGTGAAGCTCCTCGATCGTGCGTTGCAGTTCGTGACTGTCGGTCGCCTCGGTCAGCATGGCGCATCCTGAAGCAGGCTCGACTTCGAGTCAAACGGAGGTCAAGCCAATTCACGGGTTGGGCGGGTTTGGTCGGGTTGCTTCGAGGCCGTCCGGTTACCCACCGTGCCCAGCAGGGCCTAGCGAAGTCCGTCGATGATGAAGAGGTTGGTGAGCAGGCGTGAATAGCTGTGCACCCAGTGCGTGCCGTCACTGGACGGCACGAGCATGCTCAAACGCAGACCGGCACTGTCGCGCGCCCGGACTTCATAACCAGGCATCCGGCGACCAGTGGCGAGATCCAGTCGCTCCACCGTCCACGGCATCCCGTCGCCGTGCGCCACGAGGATCGTATTGCCGTCGGTGAGCCACTGCAGTGGCAGATCGTCTTGGCGCAAACCAGCGATCGGCTCGGTGTTGCCGTCGGCGATATGGAAGATCGTCGGAACGCCTTGATCGTTGCGTGCGATCACACGCGAACCGTCGGGTGACACCGGAAGCCTCCACCAGCGAAGGAGGCTGACGCCGGTGCCTTCTTTAGTGAAGGGACGGGGCGGGCCGCTATCGATGTCCTGCACGTAGCCGCGCGCCGGTTGTCCAGGTGTCTGGCCAAACATCACGATCCGACGGCTGTCCGGCAACCACTCCGCGATGTCGAACAGCAGCTTCTGCGGGTTCGGCAGCTGACGGCTCGAACCGGCGCCGGTGGGATGCAGGAGCATTGGCGCGCCGCTGACGGGCAGCGCCAGCAGCCATTTGCCGTCGCGTGAAATGCCGAACGGCTGGCCGTCTCCCATCCTCACCGCGGGAGCACCCATTTTCATCAGATACGCCGAGTAGTTCTCCGCTGCCTGATCGGCGAGCGCTACGGTCGATCCGTCGTCGGAAATCCACTGACTGACCGACGAGACCCGCAGCGACACGTCTGCAGGAGCATTGCCGCCGCGCATCAGCGCGTCGACCCGGCGCTCCGAATTTTCGGTGCCCATAAGCACCCGGCCGTCCGGTGCGACGTCGAACAACTTCAGGAAGCTGGGGCTCGACCAGACGACCCGGCGTCGCCCATCGAGCGAGACCGCGAAGATGGCATCGCGCATCTCTACCTGGCCGGCACTGGTGCCGGTGAACCACACCTCGCTGCCACTCGGCGCCCACGCGAGGCCGCGGACGGAATTGAAGCCTTCCACGAGCGCGACGCGCTTGCCCGCGCGATCGACGACCGACACGCCGCCCGCGTCGTCGGCGAACAGCGGGTGATCTGCGAAGGCGACGCGATCACCTGATGGCGAGACCCGGATATCGCTGATGAACCCGGAGGTCCGGTAAATGACGCGGCCCATCGGAAACTCGAGTTGCTCGAGCCCGTTGGCGCGACGAACGATCGCCAGGCCGCCGTCGCCGCTCCAGTCGGCCTCGCGGACATTCTCGGCGAGCACCCGGGGGGCGCTCCCCAGCACCGACGATCGTGCCAGGGTGCCGGCGCCTATCCAGCCCTCATAGGTGTGATGAAGCGACACCGCCATCTCTCCTTGCCGCGAAATCGACAGCAGCCGCGCGTCCGGCAGCGACAGACGCACCGATTCGGGTGAATCGGTTCGGGTCATGAAGACGCGGAGTGGATCCGCCTCCCAGGCGGCGCTGTAAATCACGGACTGCCCGTCAGGCGTGAAACGCGCGTCTCGGATCGTGCCGCGATCGAACGTGAGGCGCCTGAATGACGGCGATTCGGGCGCCGGAATAGCGCGCCATTGATTCATTGCGAAGGTGCCGAGGGCGCCGCCCACAAGCAGGCCAATCGCGAACAGGGGCACCACGCCTCGCCAACGGGCGCGCTGGACTTCCGTCACGACGGCGTAGCTGGATGCGCTGCTCGAATCGAGTGCCGATTCGAGCGCGAACGCGAGATCCCGTGTCGACTGGAAGCGCTCCTCGGGACGCTTCTCGAGGCAGCGGCGAATGATGCGCTGCACCGCGGGCGGAACAGTGACGCCGGACGACGACGGATCGGGCGGATCGTCTTTGAGAATCGCCGTCATCGTCTCGGGCGGCGTGTCGCGCTGGTAGGCGCGATGCCCCGTCAACATCTCGTAGAGCACGCACCCGAGTGCAAAAGTGTCCGCGTGATAGTCACTGGGCTCGCCGCGAACCTGCTCGGGAGCCATGTAGCCGACGGTACCCAGGACGACGCCAGGCTCTGTGCCTGGCGCCATGGTCAGGGAATCGGGCGGCGTGACGAGCGAGGCAGCCGGGCTGCCCTGGCGCGCCAGACCAAAATCAAGGATCTTCACCGCGCCGCTCGTTGTGATGAAGACGTTCTCTGGCTTCAGATCGCGATGGGCGAACTGTTTGTCATGGGCGGCGGCGAGACCATGCGCGATCTGAGCCGCGACCTCGAGGGTCTTGCGCAGCGGCAGGGCACCGGTCGTGAGCCGCTCACGAAGCGTCTCGCCCTCGAGCAGTTCCATTACGGAATACGTCAGCGTCTGCCCCGAGACGGTTGCCTGGCCGCAGTCGTAGATCGTGAGAATGTTTGGGTGCGAGAGGGCGGCGACCGCACGCGCCTCGCGCTCGAAGCGGGCGAGGGCGAGCGCGTTGTCGGCGACACCCGGCGGAACGATCTTGACGGCGACGTCGCGCCCGAGCCGGGTATCGCGGGCGCGATACACCTCGCCCATGCCTCCGGCGCCGAGCGAGGCGAGAATCTCGTACGGGCCGAGGCGCGTGCCGGCGGCGAGTGGCATCGGCGTCGATTATACGGACAGCGGTCTACTGGAATCCCGCTGTCGCATGCGGCACGTACGGCGATTCGAGCGCTTTGATTTCGTCGGTCGTCAGCCGCACGCCGACCGCGGCGATCGCATCGTCCAGATGCTGCGGTTTTGTCGCACCGACAATCGGCGCCGTCACGAACGGCTTCGACAGCATCCACGCCAGCGCGACCTGCGCCGGCGGAATGCCTCGAGTGGCGGCGACTTCGACCGTCGTCTCGACGACCAAACGGTCGGCCTCCTCTGAGGCACGATACAGACTACCGCCGAACTCGTCGGTCCTGGCGCGAGGCGTCGCGTCTTTCTCGCTCCACGGTCGCGTCAGACGCCCGCGCGCCAACGGGCTCCAGGGAATGACACCAATGTGCTCGGCCTGGCACAGCGGCATCATCTCGCGCTCTTCCTCGCGGTAGAGCAGGTTGTAGTGGTTCTGCATCGAGACAAAGCGCGTCCATCCATGTCGATCGGCCTGATACAACGCTTTGGCAAACTGCCAGGCATACATCGAGGAGGCGCCGATGTAACGCGCTTTTCCTGCCTTGACGACGTCGTGGAGGGCTTCGAGCGTTTCCTCGATCGGTGTGGCGTCGTCCCAGCGATGCGTCTGATAGAGGTCGACGTAGTCGGTGCCAAGCCGCCGCAAGCTGTGATCAATCTCCGTGAGAACGGCCTTTCTCGAGAGCCCAGCGCCGTTCGGCGTGTCGCGCATACGGCTGAACACCTTTGTCGCGATGATCACCTCATCCCGCGATGCGAAGTCCTTGAGTGCCCGGCCCAGGATCTCTTCACTGGTGCCGTCGGAGTAGACGTTGGCAGTGTCGAAGAAATTGATACCAGCGTCGAGCGCACGTTTGATGAAAGGGCGGCTTTGCTCTTCAGGCAGCGTCCACGGGTGTGTGCCACGGTCGGGCGCGCCATAACTCATGCAGCCGACACAAATCCGCGAGACCTTCAGACCGGTGCCGCCGAGTCGAACGTAGTCCATCTGGCGATGCTAGCGCATGAGAGGCGTATGGGTACATTGGCCGAAGGCGCAGACGCGCAAGAGGCGCACATGGGCGCATGAGGACGGGATGCGCTATTGTGACGCCATGAATCGGCAGAAACGGTGGTTCATCCAACGGTGCGCGGCGATCCTCGGCGCTTCCGCGGCGGCGCGGCTCTTCCCCGCCAAGGGAGCAACAGCAGCACAGAACGAGATGCTGACGAACTGGGCAGGCAACTATCGATACAGCACGCGTCGGCTGACGAACGCGCGCACGGTTGAAGAGATTCAGGCTTTCGTCCGACTGCAGCCGACGTTCAAGGTGCTCGGGACGCGACACTGCTTCAACGGGATTGCCGACAGCACGACGCAGCTGCTCTCGGTCCTGGAGATGAATCGGATAACAGCTCTCGACACCGGCGCGCGAGTGGTAACGGTCGAGGCCGGCATGAGCTACGGGCAGCTGTGCCCGGAGCTCGATCGCAAGGGGTTCGCGCTTCACAACCTCGCGTCGCTGCCGCATATCTCAATCGCCGGCGCCTGCGCGACAGGGACTCACGGTTCGGGCGTCAAGAACGGCAATCTGTCGACGGCGGTCTCGGCGCTCGAAATCGTCACGGCCGCGGGCGACATCGTAACCTTCGCCCGCGCGAAGGACAGCGAATTCGCCGGTGTGGTCGTCAATCTCGGAGCCATTGGCGTCGTCTCAAAGGTGACGCTCGACGTCCAACCCTCGTACACGATGCGCCAGACCGTCTATCTCGATCTGCCGATGGCGCGGGTTCGAGACCATTTCGATGACATCGCCTCTGCGGGCTATAGCGTCAGCCTGTTCACCGATTGGCAGAAGGGCCGCATCAATGAGGTCTGGATCAAGCGCCGCGTCGACACGGCGGAGACTGCTACAGACGCACCTGATTTCTACGGCGCTCGCCGAGCCATGAAGAACGTGCATCCCATCGTCGATCTGTCCGCCGAGAACTGCACCGAACAGATGGGCGTTGAAGGCTTATGGTACGAGCGTCTGCCCCATTTCAAAATGGGCTTCACGCCGAGCAGCGGCAAGGAACTTCAGTCCGAGTACTTCGTTCCTCGTCGACACGCCGTCGAGGCGATTCTCGCCATCGAGCGCCTTCGCGATCAGGTCAGCCCGCACTTGTTGATTTCCGAGCTGCGCACGATCGACGGCGATCGGCTCTGGATGAGCCCGTGTTACGGACGCGCCAGCCTGGCGATTCATTTCACGTGGAAACCGGAATGGGACGCCGTGAGCCGGCTCCTGCCAATCATCGAACGCGAGCTTGCGCCGTTCGCCGTGCGGCCGCATTGGGGCAAGCTGTTCTCGATCCCGTCGGCGCAACTGAAGGCGCGTTACGAAAGGTGGGACGAATTCACACGGCTGGCCGCCAGGCTCGACCCGAAGGCGACGTTCCGAAACGAGTTCCTGTCGAGAAACTTGTACGCGTGAGCGTGCGTATGATCTGCCGATGCGCGATACCAGCTCGCCGCCGTTCTCGACGTTCGCCCTCCGCGTGACCGCGTGCCACGTGGTCACCTACTTCATCGCCGGCGTGTTCGCCCTCGCCGCGCTCGACTACAAAGGGGTGTTTTCGAGCGAGGCTCTCGCCTGTTTCATGAGGCCTGTCAGCGATCCCGTCGTGGTGCTCGGCCCCAGCCTCCAGATCGTCCGCGGGCTTATTCTCGCCGCGGCCCTGTATCCCTTCCGCCGCGTGTTTCTCGGTACGCCACGCGGCTGGCTCCTGCTTTGGGGCCTGTTTCTCGGACTGGCCATTCTGTCGCCGGTCGGCGCGACACCGGGCTCGGTCGAGGGTTTCATTTACACGAAGGTGCCCGTCCGGTCGCAGATGATCGGATGGCTCGAGGGACTGCCGCAGACACTCGCGTTTGCACTGCTCGTCGTGGCGTGGCACGCCAAGCCCCGCCCCGTGTGGACGTGGGCGATGACGGGCCTCTGCGCGATTGTCGTGCTGCTCAGCGTCGCGGGATTCCTTGCCGCCACTCACCAACCCGGGTAACCAGGCAACCCAGGTAGCCATGGCAACCCGAGCGACCCGGCCAACCCGCTAGCGACCGACGATCGGCAGCACGAGGGCGGACGGGTGCTCCGCGTCATGCTGGATGGTATTCGTGGCCGACACGAATCGTTTGCCGCGCGCGTTGTCTTCGCCCGTATTCAGGTTGCGATCGAATCGCGGGAAGTTGCTGCTCGAGACTTCCAGCCGCAACATGTGGCCTTTCTTGAAGACATTACTCGTGGACCAGACGTCGACCTTCAGCTTATACACCTGTCCTGGATTGAGCAGTTCCGGCTTCTCCATCGAGCCACGATATCGCGCGCGAAGGATGCCGTCGGTCAGGTTTTGGGCGAAGCCGTTCGGCCACACGTCGACGAGCTTGGCCGTGAAGTCGGTGTCGACTGCCGACGATTTGGCATACAGCTCCAGCGTGACAGGACCCGTCACTTCCAGGTCCGCGGCAAGCGGCGGCGTCGAGTAGATAAGAACGTCATCGCGTGCTTCCACCGGCCGCTGATCGCGCGGGCCCGGCGGCATGTGCGTGCCATCGCAGCAGAGGAGACCGCCAATCGTCGGAGCCGGATCGGCGGGATCGTACGTGTAGGTGTCAGCGACCTCGGCCTTCGGCGCCGTCGTCGACAGCGCGCCGTCACCGCGCAGGGAATTCGCTTTGCCCGACGAGTGGAGGTAGTACTTCGTCGCCTGCGCACGCGCCAGCGGCCAGTCGTCTTCATCGCGCCACTGGTTGTCGCCCATCACGAAGATCTTCACCGGCTTTCCAGCAAACTCGTTCTGGATGCCTTTGAAGAGATAGTCGTACCACGCGAGGGTCACTTCGTCTTCTTCGAAGAATGAGACCGCCCCGAAATCGACGTCGCCGATCTTCGGTCCGTTCCCTGCGTGCCCGCCGACAATGACGCGAAGGTGCTGTCCGCGACGTGCGGCGTCACTGCCCCCTTTCGCCTTGACGCCCATGTAGTTGCGCAGGGACCCGTCCTGGAAGATGTCGTACCAGGCGGCGACCGTCAGCATCGGCACGTGGATGTCGGCGAAATGCTCTTCAATCGACAGCGCCTTCCAGTAGTCGTCGTAGCTAGGATGGGCCAGCCAGTCCAGGTAGTACGGTGCGAGGCTGGCAAGGGAGTCGGGCGTCCGGCCGTCGGTTGGAGGGTTGAAGAGCGGGAACGTGTCGAGCGGCAGTTGCCACATACCCTTCGTGGCGTCCGTCCGGGGCTTGATGCTTCGGGCGAGCGTGTCCTGCGCCAAGCCTGACGTCCACGATTGATTGAACCATTGTTCGAACGCGCCGCCCTGATACGTCCAGTTCGAGTGGTAATTGCTCCCCGTCACGATCGGGCAAATGCCGGCAAGATGCGGTGGCTTCGCGATGGCGGCGAGCATCTGCGTCGCGCCGACGTACGACCCGCCGAACATCCCAACTTTGCCGTTCGAGTATGCCAGCGCCGCCGCCCACTCGACGGTGTCGTAGCCGTCGTTGGGTTCGTTCTTGAACGTGTACCACTCCCCCTCGGACGCGTAGCGCCCACGCACGTCCTGGATGATGACGACGTAGCCGCGCTCGGCGCCCTTCATGCCGAGGGCGCGCTCACCGTTCTTGTCGTACGGCGTGCGCTCCAGCAGCACGGGATACTGCCCCTCCGCTTTCGGACGGTAGATGTCGGCGCGCAGCGTGATGCCGTCGCGCATCTTGACCCGCACGTCGAACTCGGTCGTGACGGCGGTGGTGTCGTTGGCCGCACGACCGACCAGGGCGGCGCTCAGGGCGCACAGGGCCACGACGATCGGAACCGTGCGAGCGCGAGCCATAGGGGACCCTTCAGCGGTAGAATGCTCAATTCCTGGGAGGCTCACGATGGTAGGTCGGATTCGCATGTCGGCGCTCGCAGCAATCGTTTTGTCGATGGTCGCCGCACCTGCGTCAGCGCAGGTGATCGCGGCCGACGCGACCCGATACATGGCGATGGGTGACAGCATCGCCGCAGGGTTCAAGGCACAGCCAGCCACAAATGGCTACGCGTTCGTGCTGTATCAAACCGGCGCCTTCGATCGCGTTTCGCACACGGTCTTCAATGACATCGCGGCGGTGGGCGCGACGAGCGCCGACGTCCTCGAGTTCCAGGTGCCCCAGGCGCTCATCCCCGCCGAGCGCGGTGGATTCGTACCGCAGCACATCACCCTCACGGTTGGCGGCAACGATATCGCGGCGATTCAGCGGTTTGCGGCAACGAATCCGGCCCCGGCAGACCTCGAGGCCTTTGTCAACGCCACGCTGATTGGCTATACGAGCAACCTGACGGGGATTTTGCAACAGATCGTGCTGACGCTTCCGACGGCGAAGATCTACGTCGGCAATCAATACAACGTGCCGGAACTGGAAGCGATGTTTCCGGGCGGCGCCCAGGTCCTCGACGCCTTCAACCAGGCGACCGCGGCCGTGGTCAGTGCCTTTCAGGGACACGCCTACCTTGTCGACGTCCAGAGCGCGTTCGCCGATCGGTATGGCCTGCTGCTCATCGAACGCCGTGGTGCGTTGGCGCTCGAAGTGCACCTGACAAACGCCGGGCATCGAGCGATGGCAAAGGCCTTCGAGGCGGTCATCGACGGGAGCCAGTAGGCTTGCGGAGGCACTTGCCGACCCGTGATGTGATCGTCATCTTGAAATCAGCAGGCGCAGGTGCAGGTGAGTGTACCGAGGTCGGGACTGAAGTGACCGGGGGCGGCTACTCAGCGCTCTACCGAAAACCCTTTCTCGACCCAATCTTTCTCGAAGCTCGTCGGCAGGATGAGGACACGCAGCTTCGTAAGACCCATCTCGCGCAGCGCGGAAAACGCCGGTCTGATGTTGGGGCACTTCTCCATTGGACAGCAGCCGCAATAGATCACGAGCGTCTCCGAGCGAGATCGCGCGCTTGCCCACCGTTTCAGATCGTCGAGACCCTCGGGCTCCGAGGTGGGACCATGGAAGGTGGCGCCCGGAATACGACCGGCGCGATACAACACTCGGGGTCCCACATATGCGATTGCCGGCTCGCCATCGGCAAGCATTTTTGCCAGCTCGGGCGGCGCAAGTGTGTCGCTGTCGCTCCAGGGATCTTTAATCGCCGCCGACGGTCGATCGTATGCGGCGGCCAGGGGACGCGACGCGACGAATGCTGCGACGAGCATCGCCGCAATCACCGCCAGCAATCGTTGGTGGGTGAACATTCCGCGGATCTTCTCGCAGGACACGGCTTTGCGCAAGAAGGCGAGACCGGTCTGGTCTAGCTGAGCTTCCCCGAAACCCAGGCAATCGCATTTCGCACGAGTGCGCGATAGCCAACGTCCCTATGCGCCTCGGAGCCGTGTCCGAGCTGGATGTAGACGACGCGTGCGGGCTTGTAAGCGCTCACCCATGCGACCGGCCCATCACTCGTCGGGTGATCCGTCGTCAAGAGCACAGTGTTCGTCGGCGCGATCCACATTCCCTTGTAGCTTTCGTCGTGGAGACGCGTCAGGCGGATGCCTCGTGTGATGGGGTGCGGTGTTGCGACGCGGATGTTCATGTCCACATCGTGCAGGTAGCTGGAAGGCTGGTGTCCGTCCTGGGGCGACAGGAAATATCGGCCGCCGACAAGATCGCGAAACCAGCTGGAGTCCTGGTAACTGATGATGGCGTGGTGGAGGACGATGAGCCCTCCGCCGCTCTCGACGAAATCGCGGAAGCGGGTTTGCGCGTCGGGCGAGATCGTCGCCGACGCATCGTACAAGACCAGCACGTCGTAGACGCCTCGCAGGTCTTTCCTGAACGCCTCTTCGTTCGACGTCGCATGGTCCCAGGTCAGGCCGTCCTGCTCGAAGACCGTGTAAAACGAGGTCGGATAGTCGTGGCCGCCCGTGACGACGAGCACACGGAGCGGCGTCGCGGCACTCAAAGCTGCGGCCAGGCTCGCGAGCGCCACCAGTACGGTCAGCGTGATCGACTGACGACGTTCCGTGATCCACGGTTTCGCCATTTGAGCGGTCATGCTAGCAAACCGCGGCCTTCGTTATCCCGATTTCACGTGAAAGTCATTCGCCAATCATTGATTCGACCGGAGTCGCACCCCAGACTGTGCGCATGCACCCTGGCGCCAGGAGTCACAGGAGTCGAGGATTAGGTATCGCGATCGGCGTCTTCCTGTGTGCGTGTGACTCATCAGGGCCCAAGCCCGCCCGACCCCCGGTCGCGCCGGAACCGCCTCCACGCCATCGGCGCCGAACGTCAACGGCTTGACCATCAAGGGGCCGCCGGAGCTCGCCCAGGGCCAAGGACCCGCGAGAGAACGCCGTTCATACCGAACCCAAGTGAATGAATGGTTTAGTGTTGGCGTACACTCCACCACCCATGAATCGCCGGCAATTCGTTGGCCTGATGGCAGCGGCCGCAACGTCGCGTGAGCCGTCGCATCGCCCGGAGAAAGAGCATCGAACGCGATTGATCCTTCTCGGCACGGCGGGCGGCCCGCGACCGCGCCTGTCGCGCTTTCCATCGGCGCAGGTCATTCTCGTCGACGACACGCCGTATGTCGTTGACTGCGGCAACGGCGTCGCCCGGCAACTGGTTGCGGCGAACGTGCCGCTCCTGGCGATCCGTCACATCTTCATCACGCATCATCACTCGGATCACAACGCCGACTTCGGCACCCTACTCCTCCTGGCATGGACGGCCGGCCTTCAGACTCAGGTCGATTGCTGGGGGCCCGCGCCGTTGGCGACGATGACCTCGCAGTTCCTCGCCCTGAATCGCACGGATCTCGAGGCGCGGATCGCCGATGAAGGGCGCGTGGCCCTTGCGCCGCTTCTACGGCCTCACGATCTCGAGCGCCCAGGCATCGTGCTGGACGATGGAAACGTGCGGGTGACCGCCGCCCTCGTCGATCATCCCCCTCTGGCGCACGCCTTTGCTTATCGCTTCGACACGCCGGACCGCTCGATCGTCATCTCCGGCGATACCAGGAAATCCGAAGCGCTCGTGCGGCTCGCGCAGGGCGCGGACATCCTGGTCCACGAGGCGCTGTTTCCGTCAGCCGTGGATCGCCTGATCGCCAACGTCGCCAACGCGCCGTCGCTCAAGGCGAGCATCATCGGGCATCACACCGCGGTCGAAGACGTCGGCAAGGTGGCGGCCGCGGCTGGCGTGAAGATGCTGGTGCTATCGCATCTCGTCCCCGCGGAAGATCCGGACGTCACTGACGCCATGTGGATCGAAGCCGCTCGCAGCAGTTTCCGCGGTTCGATTATCGTGGGGCGCGACCTGTTGGAGATCTGAGGAAGGCGGATCTGAAGGTCCGCCTTACACTCAGTGCGCGTCCTGACTGGGCGTGCTGACTACGGGAAACGCGCTAATGTGAATGGCCTGGCCGCGACCCACCAGGTCGGAACAAGTCGGATCGGGTCGGCCGTGCTGGCGGCTATAATCCGCCGCTGTGACGCACACCGTGAAGTACAAGACGGCCCTGATTACCGGCGCGTCACGCGGAATTGGCGCGGCGACAGCAATCTTGCTGGCGCGCGCCGGCGTACAGCGCCTGATTCTGCACTACAACAGCTTCGAAGAGGGCGCGCGCGAGACGCTGAGAGTCGTGGAGGCGGCCGGAGCGGTTGGTTCGCTCGCGCACGCGGATCTTGGCACATCCGACGGCATCCACGCATTCGTCGATCGCATGCCGCGTGACATCGACGTGCTGGTGAACAACGCCGGATCGCTCGTGCGCCGCGTCTCGACGACCGAGTGCACCGAGGACCTTTATGACGAGGTGATGACCCTGAATGTGAAGAGCGCGTACTTCGTCACCCAGGCCGTCCTCCCGCACATGCTGAAGCAACAGGGCGGTGTCATCGTGAACCTCAGCTCGATCGCGGCGCGCACCGGCGGCGGCACGGGCGCCGCCGTCTATGCGGCCGCGAAGGGTTCGATTTTGACGCTGACCAAGGGGTGGGCGCGCGAGCTGGCGCCGCACGGCATTCGCGTGAACGCGGTCAGCCCCGGCACGGTCGACAATGCCTTTCACGAGCGCTTTTCGACCAAGCAGATCCTCGACAGCGTTGTCGCCATGACTCCGGCCGGGCGCCTCGGCACGAACGAAGAAGTCGCGGAGACGATTCTGTTTCTCTGCTCGGATGCCGCACGTTACATTCACGGGCAGACGATCGAGATCAACGGCGGGATGATGGCGCCGTAATCGGTGCTGCAGTGCCACGGTGCTGCAGTGCGAGGCCGGAAGGTGGCAAAACTCGAGGAGTGACATGAGAGGGCGCAGAGAACTTTTGGTAGTGGGCTTGCTCGCGACCGCACCGACGATCGCGTCTGCTCAAGCAGCAGGCGCAAGCGTCGCCGTCAAGAAACGTGCGGTGCAGGAAGTCGAAGCGCAGAGCGCGACGCTGATCGATCTGTCGGATCAGGTCTGGCGATTTGCCGAAACGGCATTGAAGGAGACGAAATCCTCGAAGGTGCTCGCCGATTACGCCGAGCAGCAGGGTTTCCGGGTGACGCGCGGCGTGGCCGGGCTGCCGACGGCATTCGTCGCCGAGTTCGGTCAGGGCAAGCCTGTCATCGGCATCCTGGGCGAATACGATGCGCTCCCCGGCATCTCGCAGAAGGCGCTGCCAACGCGCGAAGCGCTGGTCGAGGGCGCCCCTGGCCATGGCTGCGGCCACAACATGTTCGGTGCTGCGAGCCTGGGAGCAGCGCTCGCAATCAAGCGGCTCGTGGCCGACGGCTCACTGAAGGGCACGATCAAGTTCTTCGGCACGCCGGCAGAAGAAGACGTGGGCGGCAAGATCTACATGGCCCGCGACGGGGTGTTCAGCGGGGTCGACATCATGCTCGCGTGGCATCCCGAGACGCGGACCCGCGCCGACGTCGCGAGCTCCCAGGCTGTCGTCGATCTCGCCGTCGAATTCACCGGCAAGAGCGCGCACGCGGCCGCCGATCCGTGGAATGGCCGCAGCGCACTCGACGGCGCGGAAGCTTTCACGCACGGCATCAATATGCTGCGCGAGCACGTCAGGCCGACCGTTCGCATGCACTACGTGATGAGCGGAGGCGATGTACCGAACGTCATTCCCGAACATGCGCGCGTCTGGCTCTGGGTGCGCGATCAGACGCGCGATGGCGTCGAAACGGTGATCGCGCGGGTCCGACAGATCGCGGACGGCGCCGCACAGATCGCGGGCGTCCAGGGCAAGGTCATCGTCCAGGGCGGCGATTACGAGCTGCTGATCAACCAGACCGGCGCCCGATTGCTCGATGGCAACCTGCGCTGGGTTGGGCCGGTCACCTACACCGACGCCGAGCAGACGTTCGCGCGCACCCTGCAGAAATCCGCGGGGGTTCCCGAGAAAGGGGTCGACGCCGCCGTGCAGCCGCTGGAAGGCCAGGTACCCGAGGGTGGATCCACGGACGTCGGCGACGTCAGCTGGCTGGTGCCGACCCTGCATTTTTCCGTCACAACCGCGCCGCTTGGTGTCCCATGGCACGCGTGGACCGTTGTCGCCGCGGGTGGCATGTCGATTGGCCACAAAGGCATGCTCTACGCCGCCAAGACGCTGGCGGCGACCGCGGTCGATCTGATGACTGACTCGGCGACACGTGAAGCCGTACGAGCCGAGTTCGCGAAGCAGACGGAAGGCTTCACGTACAAGGCGTATGTGCCGGAGGGACCGCCGCCTTCGAGATAGACGAAATTGCGGATTGCGGATTGTGGATTGCGGATTTGGTTGCGGATTGGAATTGATTGCGGATTATTCGCGGCACTGCACGCTCCTCGCTACAATCCCTGCATGCGCAAACTGCTGAGCATTGTGCTTGTTCTGCTCCTGTCGCCCTCACTGCGTGCCGATCCGCTGGTACACACGTTCTCGATCGTCGCCCGCGATCCGGCGACTGGCGAGATGGGCGTCGCTGTGCAATCGCACTGGTTCTCGGTGGGATCGATCGTGACGTGGGCCGAGGCTGGCGTTGGCGCCATCGCGACGCAGTCGTTCGTCGATCCCGGCTACGGCATGCGTGGCCTCGAGCTGATGCGCCGCGGGATCCCGGCACCCGACGCGCTCGATCAACTTGTGAAGGCTGACGCGCAGCGCGACGGCCGGCAGGTCGCGATGATCGACGCCAGCGGCCGCGTCAAGGCCTACACGGGGAAATCCGCGATCGCCGCCGCCGGCCACGTCGTCGGCGACAACTTCTCGGCACAAGCCAATCTCATGGCAAACGATCGCATATGGCCGGCGATGGCCAAGGCATTCGAATCGACCAAAGGCGATCTCGCGGATCGCATGCTGACCGCACTCGAAGCCGCGCAATCCGTTGGCGGCGACATTCGCGGACGGCAGTCGGCCGCCATTCTCATCGTCAAGGGCAAGAGCAGCGGCCGCCCGTGGGCTGGTGCGGACCGTGTGTTCGACTTACGAGTGGACGACGCGCCGGATCCAATCGGGGAGTTGAAGCGGTTGATTCGGCTGCAGCGCGCGTACGGACACGCCAATCACGGCGACGAGCTGATGACGGAAAAGAAAGTTGAAAAAGCGCTGGAGGAATACAAGGCGGCCGCGGCGCTGGCGCCAGAGATCCTCGAACTGCCGTTCTGGCATGCCGTGACGCTCGCGTCAATCGGACGCGAAGCGGAAGCGGCGCCGATCTTCAGGAGCGTGTTCGCGAAGGAGCCGGTGTGGGCCGATCTCGTGCCGCGCCTGCCGGCGGCGGGATTGTTTCCCAACGATCAGGCGCTGATAAACCGAATCCGCGCCCTGCGCCAACCATAGCGCCGCCTAAGGCGCCGTCCGCACCGCGCGGAAGCCGTACGCCAGCGAGCGCGGGGCCTGTCCCCAGGCGCCGAAGCGGCGATACGCAATCGGGCTGTACGGATTGAAGTCGCTGAACCGCATGCCCTGCTCGTAGTAGCCGCCGCCGCGATAGCCGTACCCGCCGCCGGCTTCGTCGCCGCGAGGCCAGTCTTCGTTCGTCGCGGAGCCGTAGCCTGTCAACCGCCCGTCTCCGTGCGATCCAGTGAACCGCCTCCCGTTGGGATGACCGATCGACACCGTCCGCTCCCACACGCTTCCCGCGAGATCGAGCACCCAGTAGAACGAGGCGCCAAACTCGGCACGCGTTTCGTCGCCCAGCCGTGCCTCGTCCGCACTGCTGGTCAAGGCGAGATCGTCGTTCGGCTGCATCAGGCGATGCATCCGGTCGGTTGTCGAGGTTCCCCACGGGAACTCGTGAGAGAGCGGCGTCGAGACACCTCGTGCGGCCTTCTCGAACTCGAGCTCTGTCATCGGCCTCAGTCCCGCCCAGTCGGCGAATGCGATCGCGTCTTCCCAGCTCACACGATTGGCGGGCCGGCGAGGCTGACCAGCGACATAGCGTCCGTCTTCGAGGCGAATCGTTCCGCGATGGCGGTAGGTACTCACGACCTCCCTGAATCGCGCGGAACCCGGTGGCTTCCTCGCCGAGCGTGTTGAGAAACTCGGCGTACAGCCCCTGCGTCAGCTCGTATTTCATCGCGTAGAGGGCGCGGAATCCCTTCGGAAACGTGGCAGGAATCGGTCCCTGTCGATCACCTTCGTACTCCGGGTGCTCGACCTGGTAGCAGAGCGCGCCAGCGGCGGGGCACACCGAGATCGCGTCCTCCGATCGAATCTCGATCAGACCCTCGGGCGCTCCTGAGGCATTCGAGCGATAGAACGACGCAAACTTCAGCGCTGCGGGATCCGGATCGCCAAGAGTGAAGCCGCCTTCAGGCACGTAAACCATCTCCACCGCGAACACGCGCACCTCCAGGAGCGTGTCGGCAGCGAGATCGCGGATCTGAGCGAGATCGACGGTGAGCTCGAGCGGCCACTCGACGGTTCCGCGCATCGGAGACGCAGGGGACAGAAAAAGACCGACGCGATCGGTCGGCACCGAGATCGACGCAGCCTGCAGCGTTCGAGCAATCGGCTGGAGGGCGGCGTTGACGATGGCCGCATGACGCCAGTACCCGCCAGCCGCGCGCGCTTTGACGAATATCCACGCCGCATCGTGGTTCTTCGAGTTCCACCACGCGTTTTGCCAGGCGACAGTCATCGCGACGCGAGCAGTCGCGGTGTTGGGGAGACGGTCGATCGTGACGCCGGTCACCATGATGTCCGTGGCGCCTGCGATCCGTGCAAACAGGACCAGGACGACGGCCGCGAGTACGCGGGTCACGACTGGGTCCGGCGGGGCAACGGTGCGAGCTTGGGCGGCCGGGGGCCGCGCCGTGTCGTCGCCGACGCGAACGAGATGTATTCGAGCTCCTGACCGGAATCGGCGCTTCGTAACATCAATCCGCCCCGGCTCATATCGCCGCGCCCGATGAAGGCAGACGGGAAGTACAGCCGTGACTGGAACATGTCGGCGAGCACATCCAGATACTTCGCCGTGGCCACGCTCCCCAAAAGGACAACGCGCGCATCGTCGGCCAGGATCGTGGCGAGGGTGCGCGCGTCGGCGACGAGCGGATCGCGGTAGCGTGGCTCGTCGCGCGCGACGTCCAGTGCGGCGAACTCTTCGATCACGCGTCGATCGACCAGGACCTCAGGCGGCTGAAGTCCGCGCGTGGGCGTAATCACGAACGCGGTCGGACCGGGATCGATCCGCCGGCCAAAGGCTTTAGCGTACGCGACCTTCCCGCGAAAGTAGAGGCCGCTCATGAAGCTGAACGCCTCGCCGAGCGGCAAGGTGCCTTCCGCCAGCCTCAGGGCCAGCGCCATCGACGATCCCTCGCGCAACAACAGTTTTGCCCGGCGCCCGCCGCAGTAGGCCGGCGACAACAGGAACACCGGTACTGGACACGCAACGATCTTAACTGCAGTGGCGCGACTGTCGGCGTCGCTGCGGGCCACCCGTCCCTACTGCGCTGGGGCGATCACGAAGTCGCGATTGGGATCGAGATCGGAGCTGTTGATCTTCGTCTCACCGGGCTCCTTGGCAAGCTTCTCCCCCGAGCGCAATTCCACCTCCAGCCGATAGCGGCCGGGGGGCACCTTCAGTGTGTAGGTGCCAGCATTGTTGGTCGTCGTCTCGTACTTCTGCCCGCTGTCGACCGCGATGGCGCGCACGACTCGGCTAACAACCGGTGTCGAGCCGGCGCTGCTCACGTGTCCAGCAATCGTTCCGTCTTGCGTAGGCGGCTTGGCCCCCGTGTCCACGACAGGAACTCCGGTACGGCAACCAACGAACGCAATCGAGAGGAGACTCAGCGCGAGTAGGCAGGACCGAGTGAAAACCATGCTGACCATGGTAGCGCCGTCCCACACCTTCACAACTTTTCGCGGGTCGCTGGCCTTTTAGCGCAAGCTCAGCTACATTGACTTGCCGCGTTTTCCCCCGGCCAGCGTGCAGTTCGTCACAGTGCACAGTTTTTCATCCCGATCGGAGACCGCTATGTCCCTGAAGGTTTTCGTGTGTGCGCTCTCGACGTTGGCGACGATGCTCTCGTTCGCATCGCAGGCGGCTGCGCAAGCCGCAGTGCCGTTCAGCGCCCCCGAGGTTCGCATCGCCCGGGCCACGGCTGCCAAGGCGCTCACGGGGACGTCCCGTGCTGCCACGATCGATATCGTTCGCGGATATCTGCGCGCGCAGGGCCACAGCCAGGCCTCGCTCGACTCGCTCACCCTTGTCTCCGAAGGCCGCTCCGAGAGAACGGGCGTCACGCATGCGCGCTTCGTCCAACGTGTGCAAGGTCTGGACCTCTACGGCGTCTACGTCAAGGCGTCCGTCGATGCGAGCGGGCAACTCACGAGCATCATCGAGAATCTGGTGCCGGTGCGATCGTTCGAGAAGCTCGCCGGCGGTGATGAAGCTGCGCTCGCCGCCGCGCTGCGTCATTTGTATCGGGGCACCGTCGCTGCGCCAGGGTTGAGCCAGCGCGAGGGCAATCGCGCGGTGTTCAACCGGACGGCTTTCTTCTATCGCGGGCCGCGGGTGACGCGAGTCGCGGTGCCGTACGGGGCAGCGCAGCTGCGCGTCGGCTTCGTCGTGGAGACGTGGAGCGCGGCGGACAACCTGCTCCACGAGACTCTGGTCGGCGCCGACAACAGCGTTATCGCCGTCGAGCAGCGCACCAGCACCGATTCGTACAAAGTATTCACGAAGAACCCGACCGCCACGCCGCAGGCAGACCATTAGCGGGCCGGGAACGCCGGAAACGCGGAGTCGCCCATTGGCTGGCTCGGTTCGGTGGCGCAGACCACGATCAACATCAGCGGCAACAACGTCCATGCGTATCTTGATGTCGATGCCAACAACTCACCGGATGCCGGCGGCACGTCGGTAACGAATGGGAACTTCCTCGCGACCGCGGATCTGACCGCACAGCCGTCGACGACAGCGAATCGGGCAGTTGCGGTTCAGAATCTGTTCTATCTGAACAACTGGATTCACGACACGCTCTACCGCCATGGCTTCGACGAGGCAGCAGGCAACTTCCAGATCAACAACTTCGGCAAGCCTGGCCTTGGCAACGATCCGGTCAACGCCGAAGCGCAGGACGGAAGCGGTACGGACAACGCCAACTTCGCGACACCCAGCGACGGCGGTTCGCCGCGGATGCAGATGTACCTGTGGAATCCGCCAAACACACATCAAGTGGTGGTTACCGCGCCCGCGTCTGCGGCCGGCACCTACCCGGCTGCGGGGTCGTCGCTCGGGCCGGCGCTGACGCCGACGGGCATCACCGCCGCTGTTGCAGTCGTCGACGATGGCAGCGCGCCGACCGCGGATGCGTGTCAGCGGCTGGCGCGCAACGCGTTGACCGGGAAGATTGCGGTTATCGATCGCGGCACCTGCACGTTTGCCGACAAGATCGTCAACGCGCAGCGCGCCGGCGCGATCGGCGTGATCATCGTCAACAACGCGGGCGACGAGGTGTTCACGCTCGGCGGCACCGGTTCGGGCATTACTATCCCCTCTGTATTCGTGGGCCAGTCGTCGCGCCCCAAGATGGTGGCTGCCACGAATGCGACCCTTCGAAAGGCGGACCCCGCGCCGCTGTCCCGCGACGGCGACGTCGATTCCGATATCGTCTTTCACGAATACGGCCACGGGCTGACCTGGCGGATGATCGGCAGCATGGGGGGCGTGATGTCGGGCGCCATCGGCGAGGGCATGAGCGACGTGCTGGCCGTGCTGATCAACGGCGACGACAAGGTGGGGGAGTACTCCGGTTTCGCCGCCAACGGCATCCGAACCGCGCCGTATACGAATTACCCCAAGACGTACAAGGACTTCTCCGGCACCGAGGTGCATCTCGATGGCGAGATCTACGGCGCCATCGGTTGGAGGCTGGGCGAGGTGTTCAAAGCTGAGGGGCTGACGACAGACGAGCTTCTCGGCTACCTCGTCGACGGGATGAACTACACGCCGGCCAACCCCAAGTTCGAGCTGATGCGCGACGGCATTCTCCAGGCGGCGCCGACCAGCGTCGACTGCCTGATCTGGCGCGGTTTCGCCAAGTATGGTGTGGGCGTCGGCGCGTCTGCCACGTTCAAGGGCACGCGGCTGACGATCAAAGAATCGTTCGTCGTTCCGGCGGGGTGCACCGCACCGTAGTTCCTCGATCGCAGCGGGCCCGACATTGGTCGGGCCCCTCCCGCCCGAACTGAAGTTCGGGCCTACGTAGGTTCTTTTCAGTCGGCATACGATCGTCGAGTGTCGACGCCCTCACCCTCACCCATTCTCCGGGTTCTCACGGCCGCCGATGTTCCGTCGGCGGTTCGCCTGAGCAATCAGGCGGGATGGAATCAGCGTGAAGAGGACTGGCGCGCCGCCGTTGAAATGACGCCTGGCGCCAGCTTTTGCGCCTCCGCGGACGGTGCACTGGTCGGCACCTGCATCGGCATCTCATACGGCGAGATCAGCTGGATCGCGATGATGCTCGTCGATCCGGCGTTCCAGCGACGGGGGCTCGGCGAAGGACTGCTGCTGCGCACGATCGAGGCGCTGCCCACACATCGCCCCATCGGACTCGACGCCACTGCCCTCGGACGCCACCTCTACGAGCAGCATGGCTTTCGCGACACCTGCCGGCTGACGAGATGGATCGCCGAGCGCTCGCACCCCTCAGCAGCGCAAGATGGCAGCTGGCACGACCCGTCGACAACAGTCCGGCCCATAGCACACTCCGAGCTGTCCGACATTGCGGCCGCCGATCATGAGGTTTTCGGAGGAGACCGGCGTCGCGTGCTCGAGTGGGCGCTGTCGATGGGACGAGAGTGCTGCGCGATTGCCACAGTCGACGGAGAGCTGGCAGGATACGCCTTCGGGCGGACCGGTCGCGTGTTCACTCACCTCGGAACCGTGGTCGCGCGGTCCCAGCCGATCGCGCAGGCACTCGTTCGGCACCTGGCAGCGTCAGCGACAACGCCGATAGGAATCGACGCGTTCGATTCCTTGCCGGAGTGGACCGATTGGCTGAAGGCGTCCGGATTCGAACGGCAGCGGCCGCTCGCGCGCATGATCCGACCGCCATCGACGGTTCAGCGTGTACCGGATTCAACGGTAGCAGAGGCGCCACGCTCAACCGTCAAAGGGTTGCAGGCGTTCTCCATTTTCGGGCCTGAGTTCGCATGATCCCCGAGCGTATCCACACCGAGGCCGAGCTCGACGAAGCACTGGTGACGCCGAACGCGGCCGACATCGCGACGCTGTCGCAGTTGCCTGGCGACATCATCATCGTCGGCGCAGGCGGAAAGATGGGGCCAACGCTGGCCACACGAGTTCGACGCGCTGTCGATGCCGCAGGACAGTCGCGGCGGGTGGTTGCGGCATCGCGATTCTCCGATCCCGCGGCCCGGCAGGCGCTGGAGCGTGAGGGCGTCGAAACGATTGCGTGCGATCTGACGGACCGTTCCCAGATCGAGGCGCTCCCCTCATGTGAACACGTCCTGTATCTGGCGGGGCGGAAGTTCGGAACGGCGGACCGCTCGGATCTCACCTGGTTCACCAATACGGTCGTGCCCGCGCTCGTCGCCGAACGCTTTGCCGCGTCTCGGCTGGTGGTCTTCTCGACGGGCAACGTCTATCCGCTGGTGCCGGCAACAGGTGCCGGGTCGGTCGAAACCGATTCCCCGCAGCCCGTCGGGGAGTACGCGCAATCGTGTCTCGGTCGCGAGCGCGTCGTCGAATTCGCGTCCCACGAGCGAGGCACGCCCGTGCTGATCTTCAGGCTGAACTATGCCGTCGATCTCCGCTACGGGACGCTGATGGACATCGCCCGTCGCGTGCACGCCGGAGAGCCGGTGGACCTGACGGTCGGCTGGCTCAACGCGATCTGGCAAGGCGACGCCAATTCGTACGCGATTCGGAGTCTTTCTCTCTGCGCGTCTCCGGCCGCGATCCTGAACGTCACTGGACCCGACCGGATTTCAGTTCGCGAGGTGGCCACGTGGTTCGGACGCGAGCTCCACTCGCCCGCGGTGTTCGAGGGCTCCGAAGGGCCGGTCGCGCTGCTCAGCGATGCTTCGCAGTGCCTGAAGCGGCTTGGCCCGCCGGAGGTATCGCTCCGGCTGTTGCTCACATGGGCGGCGCACTGGGTGCGCATCGGCGGCGCCTCGCTGAACAAGCCGACGCACTTCGAGGTGGCGGATGGACGGGTACTAGAAATTGCGGATTGCGGATTGCGGATTGTGGATTGATTGCGGATTGGCATGGGGAATTGCGGATTGGACATCGAACGACTACGCGCGCGGTTGCTGTCGGGGCTCGTCATCCCGGCGCATCCGCTCGCGCTGAACGCTTCGCGCCGGCTGGATGAGCGGCGTCAGCGCGCGCTGACGCGCTATTACCGGGACGCAGGAGCTGGCGGCGTGGCGGTGGCCGTTCACACGACGCAATTTGCCATCCGCGACGTCGGCCTGTTCGAGCCTGTGCTGTCGCTGGCGGTGGAGGTCTGTCGCGAGGGCGCATCCGGTAACACCGTCGGGATGCTCAAGATCGCGGGGATCTGTGGTCCAACGACGCAGGCGTCGCGCGAGGCGGAGCTTGCCCTGCGCCTTGGTTACGACGCGGGCCTGGTGAGCCTTGGCGCGCTGCGGGATTCCTCGAACACCACGCTCGTCGAGCACTGCCGGACGATCGCGTCGATCATTCCGATCTTCGGTTTCTACCTTCAGCCGAGCGTTGGCGGGCGCCTTCTCGATTACGCGTTCTGGCGCGCCTTCCTGGAGATCGACGGCGTCGTCGCCATCAAGGTCGCGCCGTTCAATCGCTATCAGACCCTTGATGTCACACGTGCGTTGGCTGCCAGCGGGAGACGCGACGTCGCGCTCTACACGGGGAATGACGACGCGATCGTGGCGGATCTCGTGACGGTATTTCCTGGCGTGGACCGGACGACGCCGCCAATCCGCTTCCGCGGCGGCCTGCTCGGGCAGTGGGCAGTGTGGACGAAACGCGCGGTCGAGACGCTGGAGCAGATCAAGTTATCGAGCGATACGCAGGCGCTCTTAGCGTCTGGGGCTCGGCTCACCGACGCAAACGCAGCGCTGTTCGACGCCCGCAACGCGTTCGCGGGCTGCATCGCCGGCATTCATGAGGTGCTGCGGCGGCAAGGCCTGCTCGAAGGGATCTGGTGCCTCGATCCGCACGAGGGCCTGTCGCAGGGACAGAACGAAGAAATCGATCGCGTCCTCGCCGCTTACCCGGATCTGCAGGACGACGCGTTCGTTAAGGAAAATCTTGACCGTTGGATGTCGTGATGCCCGACTAAAGCCGAGCCCTACTGTTCTCACTACTACGACCACTGCTCTTCTCACTACGAATTCCCGCACCGTCCATAATCGCCTCGAGCGTGCTGTGGGCATGCGCCAGTGGCAGGTTGCTGATATAGAAGTGTCGGACTCCGATGTCGAGCATCGCGCGAACTGTGCGGGCGCAGACGTCGACGGGTGTCGCGCCTTCGTCGAACTCGCGACTGATGCCTTCGACGGGTACTGGCAGGAATTGGCTCAGGGTCTTCAATGTGCGCGGGCTCGCGCTTCGGTAGAAGAACACCCCAAACATCCCGGGCAGGGCGACGCCACCACGACTCGCCGCGTCCACGAACCGGGCGACCGGCTCGATCGTGTGATGCGACACGATCTGGGTCAGATAGAACTCTGCGGTGAAATCCGGTGCACGGAGATACTCCACCTGCGCTTCGGCACTGCTGTTCGGGTTTGCCCATCCGCCCAGCGCCAGGTGTGGCTCGTGCCCGCGAATCCGCGACCGCAACTGCCACGCGTGCTCGAAACAACGCGGTGGCCCGACATGCTTGTCGCCGCCGAGGACCACGAGCGACGAAAAGGCGTGCTGCCACGCGCGCTCCGCGTACGAGAGGCAGTACTGCAGCGTGTGTTTCGAGGTCAGAAACGGCACGACGCGATCGCGCGGCACATCCGTTCCGAGGTTGGCAACGAGATGCCGGAGGTTATCCTCCTCCTGGAGTCCGACCGCGGAATCGGTGAGAAAGACGTACGTGCCGCTCCGTGTCAGGCCGCGGACCGCATGATACGTGTCGATCCAGGCGTCCATGCCTTCGGCCGACGCAAGCTCCGCGCGTGGCGGACGGAGCTCGGCAGCGATCACCGTCGCGTCGCCCCGGAGGGCGTCTGTCAGCGACATGCGGAGACTTATCGTGTACCGGCCGCCGGGAACTCCGGCTTCAGGGTTCTCAGGGTGAACTCCAACATCCGCTCGCGCAGGTGCTTGGCCAGCAGCCGATCGGTCACGGCGTGGCGCGACTTTGGATACAGCATCAACTCGAACGGCTTCCCGGCCTTCTGCAGCTCGTACGCGAACTGGAGCGTGTTGGCCATGTGCACGTTGTCATCCATCGTGCCATGAATCAGGAATAGTTGCCCATGGAGGTTGGCAGCCGCCTTTCGCGGAGCCGTGCGCTCGTAGCCGTCCGGATTGTTCTCCGGCAGCATCATGTAACGCTCGGTGTAAATCGAATCGTATTCCCGCCAGTCGACGACGCTGCCGCCCGCAATGCCCATGGAGTAGCTGGTGCTGTGGGTGAGCGCGTACGCGGTCATGAAGCCGCCGTAGCTCCAGCCGTTCAGGCCAATGCGGGTGCCGTCGACCCAGGCTTGCGTCTTCAGCCAGCCGAGGCATTCCTCCATGTCAGCCAACTCTGTTTCCCCTAGCCGCTTATAGGCGACCCACGCGGATTCGATGCCCTTGCCACTCGCCGATCGGTTGTCGCACATCCACACGACGATGCCACGCTGAGCGAGCAACTGGTGATACAGCCCCGTGGTGCCTGCCCAGGCGTTTTTCACTGTCGGCGCCATGGGACCGCCGTACGTGTGCTGGTAGACCGGATACTTTCTTGACGGATCGAAGTCGGGCGGCTTGATCATCATCGCCTCGAGCACGAATCCATCTTTCGTGGTCACGTGGACGAATTCCGGCGTCGAGAGTCGGTATTCCTTCAGCGCGGGCACGGCGCCAGCATCGATGACGCGCACCATCGCGCCGTCAGCCTTGTGCAGACGAATCTGTGGCGGCGTCGACACGTCGCTCCAGGTATCGACGTACAGCGTGTGCGCAGGATTGAAGATCGCCTCATGCGTGCCGTCCACCATGGAGAGCCGCGTCAGCCCGGTGCCGTCCAGCGAGACACGATAGATGTCACTGCCGATTGGCGTGTGTTCGGTGCCGGCGAAGTAGAAGCTTCCGGCCTTCTCGTCGACCCCATATGAGGTCCGCACGTCCCAGCGGCCCGTCGTCAGGGCCCCGGCGAGTGTCCCGTCCGCCCGATAACGGTAGGCATGTTCGAACCCGGAGCGTTCGCTCAGCCAGACGAATCCGCCATCCTTCAGCCACATCGGCGCGCCGTTATCAGCCACCCAGGCCTTGCTGGTTTCCCGAAACAGCGTCCTGGTGACGCCGCTTGCGGCGTCGGCGACGTTCAGATCGAGCCAGGTCTGCTCGCGATTCTGGACCTGATATGAGACGCGGGCGCTATCGGGCGTCCACGCGACATTGACGATCAGATGCTCGGCATCGCTGTATTTCGATGTGTCGATCCACCGCACACCGCCGGACGCACGTGCCACCGCGAGTTTTACTGTCGGATTTGGATCGCCCGGCCGCGGATACCGCGTCGGCTCGACTTCCTGCCCCAATGGAATGTGATCGACGACCGGGAAGATCGGCACGTTCTCGTCTGACAGCTGAATGAACGCGAGGCGCGCAGAGTCGGGGCTCCACCAGAAGGCGCGGAACGTGCCGCGTCCGTAGATCTCCTCCTGATACACCCAGTCGAATTTACCGTTCATAAGCGCGGCGGTGCCGTCGCTGGTCAGCGCGCGCTCCTTGCCTTCGAGATCGACAACGAAGAGATTGCTGGAGCGAACGAACGCGACAAGACGGCCATCGGGGCTGAATTGCGCCTCTTCTTCCCTGGCCGGCGTAGACGTCAGCCGACGAACCGAGGTCGCACCAATCTTCCAATAATAGAGATCGTTCTCGTGCATGTACACGAGCGCGTGGTGGTCGGGCGAGAAAGTCACCTGGCGGTGCTTCCCTCGTTCCTTCAATGTCACGCCTGGAACCAGCGAGAGCGCCTGCTCGAGCTGAGCGGAATCGAAGACCAGGGCTTCAGTCCCGGACGATGCCTCAACACGGTGGTAGCGGTGGTCGTCTCCTTTGCGCACGTACTCCGCGTCGTTGATCCACGTCAACGTCGGTTCGCGCCGCGACCGCGTCTTGCCGAAGTCGACCTTCTTGACCGGATCGTACAGGTCGTCGATCGTGAGGAGCTTGTTCTGGGCAAAGGCAGCCGCCGGGAGACCAGCGACAAGGGCAAGAAGGACGAGAGAACGAAAATTGACGCGAACGGATCTCATAGAAGGTTGAAGACAAGCTAACCACAGATTACGCAGATTTACACAGATTCATCGTGGTGGTTGTGTAATCTGGCTGAAAGACAGCCGCGTGTTCTCGCGACACTTTGCGGGCGGGTCGCGCGACCCGCAAACACCCTTATGAGTGCTCTTCTCCGTGAAGTTCCGTGTCCGTCCGTGACCGGCCTGATCCGTGATCCTCCATGCTTGCCACGAGCATCCGTGTCCCATCAGCGACCACCACTCACTTCACATGCCGCCCGCCGTCGACGCGGATCATCTCGCCCGTAACGAAGTCGGTTTCGATCAGGAACCGCACCGCTTTCGCGACCTCGGCTTCGCCGCCCCAGCGACCAAGCGGCGTCGCCTTGATCACCGCCTCGCTCTCCGCGTCCGAGATTCCCGGCGGCGGCAAAATCGGGCCGGGTGCGACGCCGTTCACGAGGATGCCGTCCTTCGCGAGCTCCAGCGCCAGCACTTCCGTCAGACCGATCACGCCGGCCTTGGCGACGTAGTACGGCAGGTACTCGGTGTAGCGGGGACGGCCGCTGGCGGCAATCCAGTCCGAGAAGTTGACCACACGCCCACCACCCTGCCGGCGCATGTGCGGTACCGCGGCCTGAGTGCAGAGATGTGACGCGCGCAGATCGACGTTGATTGCGGCATTCCAGTCGGCATCGGTCAGCGCGTCGTACGGCGTGGCAACGTAAACCGACGCCATGTTCACCAGGACATCCAGCCGTCCCAAAGCCTTGACGGCCTCGTCGACGAGCCGCCGGCACCCGGACGGCTCCGACAGGTCGGCACGGATCGCGAAGGCGCGTCGGCCGAGTGCGCCGATCTCCTCCACCGACGCCACGGCTTCTGCGTGCGAGCGGTTGTAGGCGAGGACGACGTCCGCGCCCGCGCGCGCGAGATCGGCCGCGACGACAGCGCCGATCCGTTTGACGCCGGTGATGAGAATGCCGCGATCCGAAAGAGTCATCGTCTGCGAGCGGCGCGCGGCTGCCACGCCGGATGGGATTCGCTACTGCTGAATAGTCCCCCGCAGGATCAGACCGAACGACAGTTCGCCCACCGGCATGTTCTGAAACGAGGTCGGGACGGCGAACACGATGCCGTCGAGACCGATGTCGTTCGACACGGGAGACATGGCGGGACGCGTGGCCACCGGGGGATCGAGGCTGAGCGCCGACGGATGGGCACGATTGACCGCCTTCTTGGAAAGGTCAACCGCCGCCTTTGCGCCGGTCACGCCAGGCGACGTGTCGACAGCGGCTGGCAAAATTAGCAGGAATTCTCGGTTCGGCGAGACTCCGAGGTGGTCACCGTTTTGCGGCTGCATCGCAAACCGAAGCGTGTAGGCACCCGGTTTCAGCACGTAGCCACGGATGTCGTGCCAGGCACCACCCACGCTGATGACACCGACGAGCGTACCCTCCGAGACGTCTGACCATTTCGGTGCGCCCGAAGGCGATGTCTCGAGCGGCAGCGCCTTCACCCACCACATCTGAAGCGGCACGTCTCCGACGTCGACCTTGATGGCATCTGGCGAGAGAAGCGGCGCGATGGCCGGCGCAATGTCGGGGGGCGGCGGCGCTGCCGCTTTGGTCGCGGTCAGCGCCTGCCCGGAAAGCGTGGTTCCTGCAGCGAGAAAGGCGACGATCAGCGCAGCCCGCGTCAATTCGTGCCCGTGGGCGCAGTCAGCGTGAAGGTACCTGAAAACGCCGACTTGCGGTTCGGGTCGCTCCAGCGGATCCCGAGCGCGCGGCCGTCGTAGGCGTTGGCGTCGGTCACCCCGATCATCGCGCCATCAACGGAGCTGAACGGCGTAAACCACTTCATGGCGCCGCAGCCGGGCGCATGGTGGTGGTGCCGCTGCACCGCCAGCCGCGCCTCTCCGGCCGTCACGTCGATGTTCGTCGCCGTGGCGTTGAACGCGACGGGAACAGCCTTCACGTCGACAACATCGGTGATGAGGCCGCGCGAAAGCGCCTGCGCCATGCGCACGAGCGCGCGCTGTTGAGCGAGCGTCGCCTTGTTGTCGACGAACACGATGCCGCGAACTGCCGACGGCGCTTCGCCGCCGATCTCGCGGATGCCGAGGTTCCGGTCGCCCGCGACCGCGGCGACTACCGACAGGCCGGCGAGCTGCTCACCGTCGTATTCACCAGAGCGGACGTGCCACGCGAGGACCGCCTCGCGGCCCATCGTCTCTGCCTGGCTGCTCATGATGCAGCCGCCGGCGAACACCTCGGCCGTGCGGGCTTCGACGTAATCGCCGACGACGGGACTGCCAGCAAAAACCGGAGCGGCCGCGAGCATGAACGCCGCCGCGAGAACTGCGCGTTTCATGGGGATCTCCTTCACCAGGCGCCCGAGCTAAAGCTCAGGCCTACGACTTCTATTGTACGCGGGGCTAAAGCCCCGCCGCCACAGCTGTGGAGGCGGGCCTTCCGGCCCGCGAGCTACTGCAGTTCAATGCGAACAACACTCCCGGTTGCCCTGGCACGCGTCGGCATGCGCCGCGCGGCCGTCAGGCCCAATCGGCTTTTGCGTCCTGGTACACCAGTACGCCGTTGCGTCGTACGCGTCGTGGAACTCGGTCGGCTCGGGGACGGAGAGGACGTACATCCCCTTGTGCCGAAGATGCTCGCAATGGGTGGCGTTCACGAGACGGGACGATGGAGTTGGATGATCCATGGTTAAGCCACCGCTTTCATGATCGCGCGACGCAGCGCGACCTTCGCGACCTGCACCTTGTACGCATTGCCGCTCATCGGCTTCGCGTCAGCAAGCGCCGCGTCCGCCGCCTTGGCCGCGACGGCTTCGTCGATCGTCTTGCCCTTCAATGCCGCTTCCGCCGCCGGCGATCGCCACGGAATTGGCGCCACCGCGCCGAGGACGACGCGCGCGCTGTCGACAGTCGGCCCGTTCATGCGCAGCGCAACGGCCGCCATCACGATCGGCCAGTCGTGCGACTGCTTGAACTTGACCTCGTAGAGTGCGCTCTTCGTGCTCGGCGTCATCGGCAGGACCACTTCCGTGACGAGCTCGTTCGCCTCGAGCACCGTCTCGCCAAACATGTTGCGATCGGGCATGACGAAAAACTTGTCGGCCTCGACCTCGCGCTCGCCCGACGGCCCCACGATCTTGACGCGGCCACCGTACGCGATGAGCGGCAGTGCCAGCGTTGACGGATGCACGATGTGGCACGGGCCCTCGCCAAAGATGGCGTGGAACTGATTCTCACCCTCGACGGCGAAGCAGCGCGAGCCGCCCTTCTTCAGGCAGTGGAACTCTTCGTTCCTGAAGTACCAGCAGCGCGGCCGCTGCATCAGATTTCCGCCCACGGTGCCCGAATTGCGGATCTGCGGTGTGCCCACCGACAAGGCAGCGTCGGTGAGCGCGGGATACACCTTCTGGAGCACGGCGTGTTCCGCGACGTCGGTGAGCTTGGTCGCAGCGCCGATGACGGTCAACCCCTGCGCCGGCGCCGTGACCGTCGAAGACAGCTTCTTGACGTTGACGAGGACGTCGGGCTGGGCCACGTAGTCCTTCATCAACGAGATCAGATCCATACCGCCGGCGATCGGCATCGTCTTGCCGCGCGCGGCAGTGGCCATGGCGGCAACGGCTTCGGCCTGGTTGGCCGCGTTGACGTAGGCAAAGGCCTTCACAGCGTCCCTCCAGTTCCTCGCGTCGCCACTGCCGCGAGCACTTTTTCAGGCGTCAACGGGAGGCTCCGCACGCGCACGCCAATCGCGTTCGCCACGGCATTGGCAATGGCGGCGGCGGTGGAGATCGTTGGCGGCTCGCCGATGCCGATGACGCCGCGCTCCGGCTGGTTCATCAGCTTGACCTCGATCTTCGGGATATCGGCGGGCCCGGCCAGCAGGTACCACTCCATGTTCGGGTTCACCATGTGGCCGGTGACGCGATCGAGCAGACGATTCTCGAACAGCGCGTAGTTGACGCCCATGACCATGCCGCCAATGCACTGGCTCTCGGCCGTCAGCTCGTCGAGGACCAACCCGCAGTCCTGGACGCACGTGATCCTCGTGACCTTCGTGACGCCGGTCTCGATGTCGACCTCGACCTCCGCAAACTGGACGCCGCTCGTGCCGCTCGCCGACAGGCCCGCTTCCCATTCACCGTCAACCGACACCGGCTCGGTCCCGAGCTTCTTGCAGGCCTCCTTCCACGACAGACCCTTCGAGGGATCGTCCTTCGATTGAATCCGGCCGTTCGCGGACACGAGGACGGCGGGATCGACGCCGAGGCCAGGAGCGATCCGCGCCTTTAACGCATCGAGGGCTTTTCCGGTCGTGACGCGAATCGCCGGCGACACGGATGGCGCCGTCGTGCTGCCACCGGATCCGCCGCTGAACGGATAGTTCGAATCGCCGATCTCGGCCTTCACCACGTCCATCGGCACGCCCAGGGTTTCAGCGGCGATCATGGCGACAGTGGTCTTCGTGCCGACGCCGATATCCTGCGTCCCGCAGCGGACGACAACGCTGCCATCCGACGTGATCTCGCAGTGCGCCTTGGTGCCGCGTCCGCCACCGCCCCACTGGTTGGCCGCACACCCGATGCCGCGCTTGATCGGTCCCGGCGTCGGGTCGCCGGTCGGGTGGCGCTTGCTCCAGCCGAACATCTCGGCGGCGATCGGGAAGTACTTCCGCCACATCGCGTTCGGCGCTTCCGGCGGCAGGTTCTTCAACCGGAACTCCAGCGGATCCATCTTCAGCGCATCCGCCAGTTCGTCCATCATCATCTCGGTGTGGAAGCACCCCTGCGGATGGCCCGGCGCCCGCATGGCCCGCGCGGGCCCCGCGTTGGTATAGACGTCCTTGTGGCGGCGCCGGCGGTTGGCGACACGATAGATGTACGGCAGCGGGAATCCGGCGCCGACGCCGGCGCCACCCGTGCCCCACGACTCGGCATCGAACGCCGTGATGATGCCGTCGGCGTTCACCCCGGCTTTGATGCGCGAAAAAGACGATGGCCGGTTCCCTACCGCCAGATGCTCTTCCTTCCGATCCAGCATCATCTTGACGGCGGCGCCGGCCTGCTTGGCCAGTTTGGCGCAGACCACGCCCTGGATGTCGGGCCCGAACTTGCTGCCGAACCCGCCTCCCATGTACTCCGTGATCACCCGGATGTTCGCCTGCGGGATGCCCAACGCTTCGGCGAACCCTTCGCGCGTGCCATGGACAGCCTGCGTCGAGGCCCAGGATGTCAGGTTCTCACCCTGCCACTCGCAGACGCAGCCGTGCGTCTCGAGCGAAACGTGCGTCTGAACCTGCGTCTCATAGCTCGCTTCCAGCGTCTGTACCGCCTGCGCGAAGCCCGCCTCGAGATCGCCGGCCTGCTGTGCCTCGCCCTCCTTGATGTTGCCGTCCTTGAACGCCTGCGGCGCTCCGGCACGCATCGCCAGGGCGACGGTCGCGATGTGCGGCAGCACCTCGTACTCGATCTTGATCAGCCGCAGCGCGTCGCGCGCCTGTTCTTCGGTCGCGGCCGCGACCGCCGCGACCTCCTCGCCCTGGAACGACACCTCTTTGCCGACCTCGGCGATCGCCATCACCGCCTTCACGCCGGGCGCCTTTTCCGCCGGCCCGAGATCCATGGAGACGATGCGGGCACGCGGATGCGGCGAGCGAAGGATGCGGCCGTGGAGCTGTCCGGGCCGATTGATGTCGTACGGGTATTTCGCCTTGCCAGTCGCCTTGAGGCTCCCGTCGAGCCGCGGCACGCGCGTGCCGATCAGGGCCGGCTTCTCCGGCCAGGGATACTTCTCGTGTTTGGCGGGCTGCGCGGCGGTTTTGACTTCCGGGACCTGCGGGGATTCAGCCACGGGCCACCCCCTTCGTATCGAGCACGGCTTCGAGGACGCGGGTATAGGTGCCGCAGCGACAGATGTTGCCGCTGAGCGCCGCCTTCGCCTGATCGGCGGTCGGCGACGGCGTCTTTTCGAGCAGCGCCACCGCCGACACGACGAAGCCCGGCGTGCAGAAGCCACACATCAGGCCGTCGTGTTTGCAAAACGCCTCCTGCACCGGATGGAGGACTGTTCCCTTCGTTAGCCCCTCGACCGTGCGGATCGGTACCCCCTGCATCTCGACCGCGAGCAGCGTGCAGGAGTAATGCGTGCGTCCGTCCACGATCACGGTGCACGCGCCGCACGTCCCGCGATCGCAGACGCGCTTGAGCCCCGTGACGTCGAGTCGGTTTCGCATCGCATCGAGCAGCGTCACCCGCGGCTCAACGGTCAGCGAATGCGTCTTGCCATCGATGGTCAGCTTGATGGGCACTTCGCCCGGTCCCATCGCCGACGGCGCGGCCTGCGCGTCGGACTCGGCCGGACTCAGTACGCCGGCGGCGAGCGACGACGCACTCACGGTCTTGAGGAATGCTCGTCGACTGACGTTCAGCGCCGCATCGCCATCTTCGCGGCGATCCCGGTCGTCATCCTCGAATGCCATGGAGAACCCCTGTGGGGAGTGACGCGTTACTGAAACCTGCGCGGATCCTGAGCCTATACCATATACAGCGACAATCGCGACGCTTCAAGCGCGACCGGCTGAAGATTGTCGCGCTTCCATAATCGCGCTGATGACCTGCCGCTCGTGCCAGGCTGTCGTACCTGATGAGGCGCAGTTCTGCGCGCGGTGCGGCGTTCCCCTCCCAACGCTGCCGACCAACCCACCGTTTACACACCTCGCCAGACGCGGCGACCGTAGCACGAGAACGGCCGGGTGAAGCTAGCCGACATCGGCCTGGCCGCTGGAGAGCTGCCCGACGCCGAGGGTATCGTGGGACCGCCGGGCTACGGGTCGATCTCAATCAGGTGATGGAGGTAATCCGTGACCGTGAAACCCGAGGCGCTATCCCTATAGGCTTCCTGACAACCCAGTCGGTCGACGACGCCGCGCGCGGCATCGGCCAGGACCTCCGGCGATCGCGAGAGTGGCAAATAGTGCACTGCGTGGGGTGCGCGCGTTAAGCCAGATCGCCAGCCGCGAGGCAACGACGACCGCGCCCAGCAGCGCGAGGCCCACGTTGGGTGAGGCGGCGCCAACGCCACCCGACCCGCCACCATCTCCGGCAACGGTGTCTCACCAGCGGCCAGCGCGGCCGCAAGGGATCGCCGCCAGCGAGCGCGGCGGCGACCTGGAAAGGCCGGCTGCACTTTCTCGCGGCCACGCCAATACGGCCGCCGATCGAGCACCACAGAGGCGTTCGACTGGGCGGGACTCTTGCGCGAAGCCGGATTCGACCCGACGGCGTTGAAGCCGGGGCGTGGGGATCCAGTTCCTTCGTCAGCTACAAGCGAACTCGCCCGTGTGGATCGGCTGCGCGCCCGCCCTCGCGCAACCGCCCGTGGTGTTCGACGGCAGCGTGCTCCATACGCTCGCGTACATCGTCGCCGAGTCGTCGGAGGCCGCACTCGTCGCGAAGATGTTGCTTCTGACGTTCGTCCTGCTGAATGGTAGTGCTTCGCCGGAAGCCGCTCGCGGCGGCGTGCTTTCTGGTGCAGTTCTTTGCCATCGTCTATTGCCGCTTGTCGTTGCCGAGATTGTTCAGACGCGCTGTACGACACACCGCTCGTGCTCGATCCAGGCTCCTGGCTGGCACCCGCGTCCTATACGGTGTTGATCTTCGTGCTCGCACTGGCGATCTTCGGCTTGCGCACGAGCCTCGCCGGGCAACGGGTGTTTGCGGGACGGTTTGATTGAGGGACTTCAGGTTACGGACTTGGGGCTGCGGCTTGGAGCAACGCACTACCGGCCACGAGCTAGAATCGAAGCATGTCCGCACGACACGATCTTTCTGCTTCGATCGCGCTACTCGAGAACACCCCCGAGTCGATTGTTCGCTTGATATCGCCGCTGCCAGATTGGTTGCTGCATCAAAACGAAGGGCCCGACACCTGGAGCCCTTACGAAGTGCTTCAGCACCTGATCTGGGGCGAAGTCGATGACTGGATTCCGCGCACCCGGCTCATCCTGGAACATCAGGATCGCGTGGCCTTCACGCCATTCGATCGTGACGGTGGAAAAAAGAAATACGCGGGCTGGGCGGTGCGAGATCTTGTCGACGAGTTCAAGCGCCTGCGTGCCGAAAACCTGGCGACCCTGCGCGGGTTAAATCTGACCGTGGAGCAATTGGCCTGGCCCGGAAGGCATCCCGTGCTTGGAGCGGTAACCCTGTCGCAGTTGATCGCGAGCTGGGTGTCGCACGACCTCACGCATCTGTACCAGATCACCCGAACGCTGGCCGGCGACTATCGCGAAGCGATTGGGCCGTGGACGGCATTCATGGGCATCTACCACACGGAGCGGCGAGGCGCGCAGTAGATTCCAAGAACAGTAGGCGCGAAAGAAGTCGCGCCCTACTGCGGCACCTGTCTTTCCACCACACCAACAATCGGATAGTGATCCGATCCGTACTTGCGATCGAGCCGCCAGCACTTCAGCGTCCAACCGGCCGGCAAGCGTGAGAAGAACCAGTCGAGGTGCAAGCCGCCGCTGAATGTCGGCCGGCCGTCGGTGCACGGCGTGAACATTCGACTGAAGCGCTCGAGCACAGGTTCGCGGTTCGCCCACGTGTTCAGGTCGCCCTCGATCACGGTCGGAACCGCGTCTTCGAGGCCTGTCGTCAACGCTTCACCCTGATGATTGCGTGCGTGTGGCGACGCCAGCCATAAGCGACGCGCGCTGCTTCGACTCTCGAGGTGGACATTGACGAGGCGCAGCGTCAATGTTTCCCCGGAAAACAGATCCAGTCGCACCGTGGCGGCGGCCGCTGGCCGCCGCTGTCGCTCGAGCGGCAGCTCGATCGCTTGCGGGTTCGTCAGCGGCAGACTCGAGAGGATGGCCAGCCCGCGATCTTCACGCGTGTCGGGCGCAGTGCCACGCCCGTTGCGCATCGTCGGCAGGTAATACATGTTGAGGCGAACTCGTGCCGCGACTTCGAGGACGCCTCGACGCGGCGACGCGCCGTGCGGTGCAAGACGATGTGGGACTGGAGTGCCGTCAACGAACGGCGGCACCTGGTCGCCTGAGCGGAAAGTCTCTTGCAGCAGGAAGGCGACGGGCGCGTTGCCGGGGATGCCGCTGACGCGCCCGGCGCGCACATCGTCGACGAGCTGGATGACATCCCCTGCTCCGAGGTGGACGTTCCATCCCACGATGAGAAGTTGGTCCGCGCGCCGAGGAACCGGCACAGCCTCGTGCAGCACCACCGGCCCCACGGTGTTACACCACACGTCCAGTTTGGCCCGCTCGTCGACATTGTCAGGCGACATCCATGAGAGCGGCGATTGGTTGACCGGCTTCCCGGCCGGATCGACGACGACCCCACATGGCCGGATCCGGCCATCGAGCGCAACCCCCACTGGGTGGGTACAACCCGCAGCGCAGGCCAGGGCGGCCGCAACAAATATCAGATGAAATAGCCGCCGATGTCCTGCGCCGGCGACGGTTCCCTGCACTACAATCCGCGACATGCCACTCGCCTCCCGCCGCTCTTTCCTCCAGTCTGCGACGAGCGCTGCGTTCGTCGCGATAGGCCGGCCGGATGCACTTGACCGCGTGGCCCGTGCGAGTACGGCCGCCGGCAGCCGCACCGCAGAAGATGTGGCACAGGACGAGGACTTCTGGCGGCAGATCCAGGAAGCCTTCACCCTCGACCGCACGCTCACCAACTTGAACAATGGTGGCGTGTGCCCAAGCCCTCGTGCCGTCCACGAGGCGATGAAGCGATATCTCGACATTTCCAACCAGTTGCCCGCGTATTACATGTGGCAGGTGCTCGAGCCGAACCTGGAGGCGGTGCGGCGCCAGCTCGCTGCCGAGTTCGGCTGCGATGCGGAGGAGCTCGCCATTACGCGCAACGCCAGCGAGGCGCTGCAAATCGCGCAGCTCGGCATCGATCTCGGACCGGGCGACGAAGTGGTCACGACGAACCAGGACTATCCACGCATGCTCGACACGTGGCAGCAGCGCGTGCGGCGCGACAGGATCGTTCTGAAGCCAGTGTCGTTTGCGGTGCCGCCAGGATCACAGGCCGAACTGGCGTCGATTTTCGACGCTGCGATTTCACCACGAACGAAGGTCCTTCATTTCTGCCACATCACGAACCTGACGGGGCAGATTTTTCCGGTCCGCGACATCTGTCGCAAAGCCCGGGCGCGCGGGATCGTCACGATCGTCGACGGCGCGCACGCGTTTGCGCATTTCCCGTTCACGCTGGCCAATCTCGAGTGCGACTACTACGGAACCAGTCTGCACAAGTGGCTGCTCGCGCCGGTGGGCACGGGCTTCCTGTATGTCCGCCGTGAACGGATCAAGAGCCACTGGCCGTTGACGCCGGCCAACGAGTCGAAAGACGGCGACATCCGCAAGTTCGAGGAGATCGGCACGCACCCTGCCGCTATGCACAACGCGATCTCGGAAGCGCTGGAGTTTCATCACGGGATCGGTAGCGAACGAAAAGCGGCCCGCCTCCGTTATCTTCGTGAGCGCTGGGCTCGCAAGCTCGAAGGGCGCGGGGGCGTGAAGGTGCTCACGAGTTTTGACCCGGCACAGGCCTGTGCGATAGGGCTTCTCTCGATCGAAGGCTGCGATCCCGCTGCGCTCGCCGCTCACCTGTTCAAGAAGCGGGGCATCGTCGCCACACCGATCAAGCATCCGGAATTCGAGGGTCTCCGCGTGACGCCGAACGTCTACACCACTCGTCACGAAGTCGACGGCTTCGTGGAAGCGATCGAGGAAGTGCTCGCGCATGGCCTGCCAACCGCTTGATCCAAATATTCGAGTTCCCGTCGATTCGATTTTCCGGTTTTCCGTGTTCGTCCCACGCCCGCTTTTACGCCGGCCGTCTCGACTTTCGGTGGCCGTAAACAAAAGCTCAGGAAAATTGCGTAATACTGCAGTGCGTCATGAGCGAACCAAGCGGCCCCGATCGTGCAATGTTGTCGTTCGTCCCGTAACGAGCGGGCAACGAGAGTCGGGTACTGGCGGCGGCTTCACGGCAAACCGGGGGAAGAGGGTGCCAGGTTCCGGTGCCGGCCCCGGCTCTCGTTCTTATTTCGCGGCAACCCCAAGCAGGACGCAGAAGAACGCGTCAACTCCCAACCGCCAACGCCCAACTCCCAAACCTCGCGACTTGGGAATTGGAAGTTGGGAGTTGGGAATTGATGGCCTTGCTCCCTCTCCAGTCCGCCCCACACTCCGTTCACCCCGAGAACTTGTAGCCGAGACCGTGGATGGTGTGGATGTAGCGTGGCCGGCGGGGGTGCTCTTCCAGCTTCTGTCTGAGCCACGCGATGTGAACGTCCACGGTTCGTGTCGACGGCATCGCGTTGTACCCCCAAACTTCGTTCAGGAGCTCGTCGCGCGAGAGCGTGGCGCCGCGGTGCTCGATGAAGTAGCACAGCAGCTTGAACTCCCGCGCCGAGACCTCGACCAGCTCGCCGCCACGCGTGACTTCCGCTTTTCGGAAGTCGACGTGGATGTCGCCGAATTGGTAGGTCTCGTGGGCTTCGGTTTGCCGGGGCGCTCGGCGCAGAAGCGCCTCTAAACGCGCCAGAAGCTCGGCCATCTCGAACGGCTTGACCAGGTAGTCGTCCGCGCCCAGCTTCAGTCCGACGACGCGATCGACGACCTGACCGCGTGCGGTGAGCATCAGGATTGGCGTCTGCACCCCGCGCTGGCGCACGCTACGGCAGACGTCGAAACCGTCACGGCCCGGCAGCATGCCGTCGAGGACGATCAGATCGAAGGGTTCGGCCGTGGCGCGGGTGAGACCACTTTCGCCGTCGGTCGCGGATTCGACGTCGTAGCCCTCGGCGACGAGCCGATCGGTCAGCGTCATCACCAGTCCGGGCTCGTCTTCGACGAGCAGAACCCGCGACGCCACGCGATCAGGCACCCCGTGCTGACGCGCTGACCGACCCGACCATCGCGTCGGCGTGCGATGCCTCGCCACGGTGCGCCGGCAGGTGAATGACAAACGTGCTGCCGTTGCCAGGCGTCGAGTCGACGGTCACGCGGCCGCCGTGCGCATCGACAATCCCCTTCACGATGCTGAGGCCGAGACCGTTCCCTCGGATCTGTCGCGACTGGGCTTCGGCGCCGCGGTAGAAGGGCTCGAAGATGTGAGGCAGGTCGGCGGCGGCTATGCCCAGGCCGCGATCGGCGACCGCAATGCGAACCTCGTCGCCGCCCCGCCCGCGTCCGGAAGTGATCGCGACGCGGAGCCACGGCGAAGGGCCGCCGTACTTCAGCGCGTTCGCGATCAGGTTCTGGACGCTCGCGCCAAGGGCGGAACGATTCGCCATCACGAGCGGCAGCATCGAAGGTACGTCGGTTTCGACCGTCGCCCCGGCTTCGGCGATCGCACTCGAGCACGCGGCCAACGCGTCGGCAACGACGCCAGCGGGCTCGACGGGCGTGCGATGCTCCACGGCACGTCCCGCCCTGATCCCTGCAAAGAGCAGCACGCGCTCGACCATTTCCGCGAGGCGGCGCGACTCCGTCTGAATGCGCGCGCCGTATTGCTTGACGCGCGTCGGGTCGGCGACGAGCCCGTCGGCGAGATTCTCGGCCGCCGCCCCGATGACCGACACGGGTGTACGAAGCTCGTGCGAAACGGCGGCGACGAACTCGATCTGCTGTCGCGCCAGACGTTCCGCGCGATCGGCGGTGATCGCGAGGACCGCCATGCTGCCGAACATCAGGAGGAGCACGCCGAAGCTGAGCGCGAGATTGCGCGTCCGCGCGGCACTGACGGCGGCCTCGAGTGAACCCGCGCGATGACGAGCCACGAGCCGCCATCGCGTCGAGGACTCCGGCGGGCGCGGCGCGGCATGAGCGGCCTTCGGGTCGCCTTTGGGATCCGGGCGCCGCGTGGTCATGCTGAAGAACAGGCTGCGACGCCGGTCGTTGTTCGGCGACATGGTGCCGCGCATCGACTCGACAGCCGTCCGCACAAGCTGGAATTGATCGGGGCGAAACCCGAAGAAATCCGCGTCGGCATCGTGCGTCGCCACCAGCGTTCCGAGATCGTCCACGTTGAGACCGAAGATCAACCGCGTCGGGTCCTGCCGTGACACAACCGCAATCCTGTACTCGTCGCCAGCTTCGTGGCGGAAGTGCTTGTCGATCAGCCGCGGCAGAAAGTCGTCGGCAATGAATCGCAGGTCGAGACGAATAATCGTGTAGCCGAACATCGGTTCGAATTGCGTCATGCGACCGCCGCCCTGAATCGGCACGGGCGCGATCGGCACCACCAGTGCCGACGCGTCGTCGCTCAGCGGATCGATCGGTCGTGGCGCGTCGTCCGACGGCTTGTCGTTCCAGTGCGCAAGCTCGGTCGCGGCGCGTGCCCGATACGGTTCCAGATCGTCGGTCCACTCAACCGCCACGAATTGCTTGCGTTCGCCGGACCACTCGCGCAGGCGAATGCCCGCTGGACCGTTGTCGAGAAGCAGAACGTCGCGGACCATGGCGGGCACGGCGGTCGCCGCCCGCCATCCGGCGACACGTTCCGCGTACTCGGACCAGGTGTCGCTTCGCACGGCGGCGCCGTCGACACGGAGACCGATGAACGCGCGGATGAGCTCGATATCGAGATCGTCGGTGAGAGCGGTGGTCGAATGACGCAGCCGCCGTTCCTGGCGCTCACGCTCGGCATCGCTCACTTGACCGATCCAGCGGTATTGAAAAACGGCGAGAAGCGGGACGAGAATCAGTGCCGCGGCCACGAGCCAGGCAATCCCGGTCGGACGGCGAAGCGGCAGGCGCACGATCGGAAGTGTAACACCTCGAATTTCCGCCAAAATCCCCGATTTCCCCGTTTTACAAAGTTAACAATCTCTTTGCCCGTGGTTAACGATTGCCGGCCGCTGTCAGCCGTCTAATGGATCGCTATGATTCAACCGCGATCGCTTGCCGTGCTCGTGTTCGTGTCGCTCGTCGCGACGGTCCCCTTACGTGCCGTTCCGCCGCAGGAACACGCGAAAGCCGAAGCGGTCCTGAACGCCGCCCGTGTTGCGCTCGGCGGCGATGATGTGCTGGCAAAAGTGCAGTCGGCGACGGTGACGGGATCGACACGCCGCATCATGGGCGATCGTGAATTCTCGAGCGACGTGACGCTCGATTTCCTCTTCCCCGACAAATTCAAACGCACCGAAGAAATGAGCTTCGGTCAGGGTGGGCCCAGCGTCACGCGGGTGTCCGCCGCCAACGGCTCCGAGGTGTGGGACGACGGTACGAACCGCCGTGGCGGCGGCTTCATGATGCGGATGGTCGGACCTGGCGGCGCGGGCGGTCCCGGCGGTCCGGGCCGCGAACCGACGGAGGAGGAAAAAGCGCGCTTTCGTCAGTTCCAGGAGCGCCGCATCAAGGGCGAGCGCGCACGCTACTCGCTCATCTGGTTCCTGAAAAGCGACGCGCCGGTGACCTATGCCGGCGGCGCCGAAGCGCCCGACGGCAAGGCTGACGTCCTCGAGTTCAAACCGGAAGGCGCGCCGCCGATGAAGCTGTTCGTCGATCAGGAGTCGCACAAGCCCCTGATGCTCACCTACGAAGGCGTGCTGCCGCGGATGATCACGCGGCGACAGGGCCAGCGGCCGACGCCGGAAGAGATCGAGAAGATGCGCACTGAGCCGCCACAGCAGGTGACCTACGAGGTGCACTTCAGCGAGTACCAGAAAGTCGGTGGCGTCCTGCTGCCACACCTGATCTCTCAGAGCGTGAACGGCAACGTCAGCGAGGAGTTCACGATCGAGACATACAAGCTGAACGCGCCGCTCAAGCCAGCCGACTTCGAAAAGAAGGGATCGTAGTTTGGGGCGTCGCTTGCGGTGCCGCGTGCGGCGTGCGGCGGCGTGCGCGGTGCTTGGTGCGTCGTGCGGCGTGCTGTCCGCCGCAACTGTAGTATTCGCCGATACTGCGCCTGCCGATCGGGCCCAGGCCATCGTCACCGTTCTCGATCAGACAGGTGCGGCGCTCATCGCCGCGACGGTCACCTTGGTCGATTCCGCCGGCGCGCCGGTCACGCGTCCGGTCGATCAACGCGGGCAGGCGACCTTCGAGAACCTGGCGCCCGGAACGTATCAACTCAAGGCGAGTGCGGAAGCGTTCAAATCCTATGACGCATTCCTCAAGGTCAAGAAGGGATCGAACAAGGTCACGCTGGAGCTGCCGCTCGCCGAGCTCAATGAGCAGGTCATCGTTACCACGCAAGACGGCGACACACGTGGGAACGGCTTCGTCACGCAGCTGACCGAACAGGAGATTGCGGAACTGCCCGACGACCCGGACGAATTGCAGCAGGTGCTCGAGCAGATGGCTGGCCCCGGCGCGACGTTCCGCGTGAATGGGTTCACGGGCGGGCGCCTGCCACCGAAGTCGCAGATCCGGCAGATCCGGTTCCGCATGAACTCATTCGACGCCGAATACCACGAGGGCGGCGGGTTCGGCATCGACATCATCACCAAGCCGGGCATGGACGGCTGGAAAGGGATGACGAATTTCGGTTTTCGCGACGAATCGCTCAACGCGCGCAACGCCTTCGCGCCGACGCTCGCACCCGAGCAGCATCGCCGCTTCGGGTTCAACGCGGACGGACCAATTGTCAAGGGCAAGACATCAATGGCGATCAGCCTCGAGGGGAACGACTCTTACGACTCGGAGACGATCAATGCCCTCACGCCGGACGGGCGTGTTGAAGGCTCGGTCCGCAATCCCGAGAAACGGATGTTCGGATCGATACGCGTCGACCACTCGCTGAGCAAGAATCAGCAGATGCTGGTCGAGTTTCAGCGGAACAACGACGACCGCGACAACCTGGGGGTTGGTGACTTCGACCTCCCCGATCGCGCCTATTCGCGCGAAACTACGAACAGCGCGCTGCATATCGGATTGAACGGCCTGATCGCGCCGAAGGTTGCGCACGAGCTGAGGGTCCGCTTCGAGTCCGGAAGGACCACCACGTCGTCGTTCTCGTCAGCACCGGCGGTGATCGTGCTCGACAACTTCTCCACAGGCGGCGCCGGCCAGAACGGCGATCGTCGGAACAAGACCTTCGACGTCGCCGACAACATCGACTGGAGCGTCGGCAAGAAGCATGCGTTCCGTGCCGGACTGCTTGCGCGGCAGTACTGGTACGACAGTAGCGATCTGACGAACTTCAACGGCACCTTCACGTTTGGCGGGCTGCTGCAGTACGAAGTGGGCCTGCCGACGACGTTTACCCAGCGCACGGGCAGCGCCGACCTCGACTATACGTTTTTCGACTTCGGCTGGTACGTGCAGGACACGTGGACGCTCTCGAAGAAGCTGTCGATGAGCCTGGGGCTCAGGCAGGAGATGCAGTCGCATCTCGACGACAAAAACAACGTCATGCCGCGACTGGGCGCGACGTGGGCGCCGGGTAAATTCACGGTGCGCGGCGGCTACGGCATCTTCTACGACTGGTACGAGTCGAACTACTACGAGCAGGTGCTCCGCGTGAACGGTGTCACGCAGCAGGAGACCGTCATCCGCTTTCCGGGTTACCCCGATCCGGCTGGTGGCCAAATCGCCGATCCGCTTCCGCCCAGCCGAATCGTCGAGGCCGCCGGCCTGACGATGCCCTATGTGCACCAAGCGTCGATCGGGATCGAACGAACGTTCATCGAGACGCTCCGCATCCAGACCACGTATCTGATGCAGCGCGGCCGCGACCAGTTCCGGTCGGTGAACGTCAACGCGCCAATCGACGGCGTGCGGCCGGACGAGACGCTGGGTAACGTCACCGAGCTGCGATCGACCGGCACCACGAAAGTGGATCGGCTGATGGTGAACGTGAACTACGCCATCCCGCAGAAGCGCTTCTTCGTGGGCGGCAACTATCAGTTCGGTCGGGTCAAGAACTTCACCGACAACCCGTTCACGCTGCCGGCTGACAATTACGATCTCGACGCGGAGTGGGGCCCGTCGACACGTGATGTCCGGCAGCGGTTCTTCGCGATGGTCAACTTCGGCCTTCCGAAGAACTCACGGATGGCAATCTTCACGCAAGGCAGCTCCGCGGCGCCGTACAACGTCATCACCGGCTTCGATGCGAACGGCGATACGCTCATCAGCGATCGGCTGGCAGGCGCCACGCGCAACACTGCGCGCGGCGCAGCACAGTGGAACGTCAACCTGCGGCTCAGCAAGACCTTCAACTTCGGTCCGCAGGCGACGTCCGACGGTCCTCGCGTCATCCGTGCCGGCGGTGGTGGAGGTCGAGGGGGCCCTGGCGGTCCCGCGGGCGGCGGGGGCCCGATGATGATGGCGATGGACGGGAACACCCAGCGCTATCGCATGGAGTTCTACGCACAGGCGTTCAATCTGCTGAACCGGACGAACTTCCTGAACTTCGTCGGCAACGAGCGATCGGACTTCTTCGGCACGGCGACGTCGGCGGCGGCGGCGCGACGGATAGAAGTGGGGATCAACTTCGGGTTCTGACGGTCGCAGTAACTGTTGTGGAGGCGGGATTTCAACTGCTGTGGAGGCGGGGCTTCAGCCCCGCCGATTCGCATCGCGCTCCTCTTTGCCGACTCGTGTTCTGCGCGTACGGACCGGCGGGGCTGAAGGCCCGCCTCCACAAGCTCTGAAGCCCCGTCTCCACAAACTGCAAAGAGGGCGTACATAGAAAAAGAGCCGAGCCCTGCGAAGGGTCTCGGCTCGTCTGTTGGTCGACTCAAAATCGTCGTTACGCGAGGACCTTGATCACAACGCGGCGGTTCTGGGCACGGCCGTCGCGCTTGTTATTCGGCGCCACCGGCTTGTCTTCGCCGTAGCTGATCACGTTGATCTTGTGCAGCGGCACCTGGTGCGCCTCGTAGAGGTAACGCTTCACAGCTTCTGCGCGCTCGAGACCGAGATGCTCGTTGTAGACCTTCGAGCCGACGTTGTCCGTGTGGCCTTCGATCTCGATGAACACGTTCTTCGGATCGGCCTTGAGGCCTGCCACCATCTCGTCGATCTTCGCCTTCGCCTCATCCGGCAGCATCGTCTTGCCGAACTTGAAGTTGCCCTCGTCCTCGTTCAGGACGACCTCGTAGATCAGCTTTTTGGTTGAGGTCTCGACGGCTGCGGCGCGCGCATCCGCCTTGGCTGCATCGCTCTTGGCGGCGTCTGCGGACGACTGCGCCGCCTGCGCGGACTGACCAGCCGCCGTCGCCTTCTGGTCGACTTCGCTGATCTTGCCTTCATTCTTCTTGGTCCGCTCCTGCGTCTCTTCGACCTGCGTGGAGAGACCCTCTACCTTCGTGTTCACCTGACCGACTTCGCCACGCACGAACTTCTTGGTCGCACAGGCGGTGGACCCGGCGGCAAGCATGGCGAGCGGAACGACGAGCAACACCTTACGCATGGCTGACATCCTCCTCATGAGACCGACGACTGTGAACCCCTAGCTCGCCGGGTTACCGGCGACATACCCGCCGCGGGCTTGCACGGTGTACCCCTTGCGGCGTACTCGCACTTCAATCGAGTGCCATCCGGGTTTCTCTCCGGGTGGGAACGCGATCAGATACTGCTGACGCAGCTCACTCACGACCTGCCGCGCGATGGTGCTCGCTTCCAGCGTGGTGGTGGCGACGAAGAGCTCGCCACCGGTCCACCGCGCCAAATCCGCGAGATCTCCGGCGAGCGCGCTGTTGCCGTCTTCGTGCTGGCGCGGGTCGTCGATCGACGGCACTACCGCAACCAGGTAGACAGGCAGGTCGATCGCTGACGCAATCCGCGAAACTTCGGCCGCGCCCAGCTTGCTAGCGGTATCGAAGCCGTCGGTCAGCACCACCAGCGCTCGCCGCTTCGTTGCCCGCGCGTCCATCGACCGCGACGCCGACGCGATCGCGTCGTGGATCGAAGTCATGCCCCACGGGCTGAAGCTCGAGAGAGAACCACGGAGCCTGTCGAGCTCGGTCGTGAACGGCTGCACTACGTGCAGGCCGGAGTCGAAGGCAAAGATGGCGGCTTCGTCCTCGCCATGACGGAGACCAGAGAGGAGGAAGTAACTGGTCTCACGCGCGCGGGAGAAGCGCTCGTCGATGTCCATGCTGCCGCTGATGTCGAACAGGAGCGCCAGGCCGACCGGGCCGCTGTCCTGCTCCGCGGCCTGAATGGCCACCGACTTGCCGTTGTCGATCAATTCGAAATCTTTAGCGGTCAGCTTGGTGACGGGTCGTCCCTTGCCGTCACGCACGATGGCGCGGATCGTGACAAGATCCACGCCGGCGCGGAAAATAGGCTGCCCGGAGGGCACCTGTCCTGCAAGTGCGTCTCCCTGCTGGTTCTGGGCTGGTGTCGCCATCAGCACCGTAGCCCCCAGAAGCATCGCGCCCAAGGCGCCCGAACCCACGTTCAACGGCCTACCGCTCATGTCGCAACTCCAATTGATCAAGGTTCCTGCCAGACGGTTACAACATCGTCTTTCGGTTTTGCCGAGCATTTTCTTTGCACTTTGCCTGCAGGGCTTCTACGGCTCAGTAAGATCTACATGAGCGTCCGCGAGCGATGTAACTATTACCCGATCAAACTGAGCCAGCAGACCCGCAAGTCTTTCCTTCTATAGATAGTGGCATCAAAAGCGACACCACTAGATGTTGTCATCGGGTTGGACTCTGATCCGCGGGGAGGTTGGGGGACTTAACGGCGGTAAGATTGGCGCTATGGCGAGCCCCACCTCCACCTCGATCCCAGTCGCGCAGCGCGTCAACAACTTCACCTACGCGATCCGGAACATCGTGGCCGAGGCCCGCGCCGTCGAGGCGACCGGACGCAAGGTTCGCTACCTCAACATTGGCGACCCAGTCCCCTTTGGGTTCGAAACGCCATCGCATCTGGTCGACGCTGTTGTCAAGGCGACGCGCGATGGGGCGAACGGCTATGTGCCGTCACCGGGCATCCCGCCGGCACGTGAGGCCGTCGCCACCGAGTGGAGCGCGCGCGGGTTCCCCGTCAACGCAGACCGCGTCCTGATTACCGCTGGGACTTCAGAAGGCATCGAGCTCGCGCTGACAGCGCTCGCCAACGCGGGTGACAGCGTGCTCGTGCCGATGCCGACGTATCCCCTCTACACGGCGGTCCTGGCGAAGATCGGCGCGGAAGCGTCGTTCTACCGGACCGATCCGTCACGCGGCTGGATGCCGGACCTCGACCACCTCGAAAGCCTGATCACGCCGTCCACGCGCGCAATCGTCCTGATCGATCCGAACAACCCGACCGGCGCGGTCTATCCGACGCCGGTTCGTCGCGCCGTCCTCGACCTCGCCGAGCGCCACGGCCTCGTGGTCCTCGCCGACGAGGTCTACGGCGATGTCGCCCACGATGGCCCCGTCCCACCGCTTGGCAGCCTCGACCCGGACGGTCCGATCGTCGCTTTCTCGAGCCTGTCGAAGGCGTATCTCGCGCCGGGCTGGCGGACCGGGTGGCTTGCCGTCGGCCGAAGCCCGCGCCTCGACGACCTCCTCGCGGCAATGAAAAAGCTGGCGGACGGTCGCCTGTGCAGCAACGGCCCGACCCAGTACGCCATCGCGCCGGCGCTCCTCGGCGATCGCTCGCACCAGGACGCGTTTCGCTCGGCCCTGCGTACGCGGGCTGAGGTGACGACGCGCGCCTTTACAGCCATTCCCGGTTTTTCGTGCGTCCACCCGACCGCCGCCTTTTACGCGATGCCGAAGGTCGACTTGCCGCCTGGCGTCACAGACGAGCAGTTCGTCGTTGGGCTGCTGCGCGCTACCGGCATCCTCTGCGTTTACGGATCGGGTTTCGGGACGCGCCCGGAAGACGGGTTCTTCCGCGTTGTCTTCCTGGCGTCGCCCGACGAGCTGACAGTGGTGTTCAAGGACATCGAAGGGTTCGCGGCCGAGTTCCTCAGAGGCTGACGGAAACTCTCGGTGCGGCCCCATCGTCTGCTCTAACAACACCGTCCCGTCGGGCCTAGAGTCCCGCTTCCAAAGTCCGCCCGTATATGGAGGCAGAGCTTTGTCCTCGCCGTCGCGATAGAGTGATAGCCATGGTGACCACCAAGCGAGCCGATCCTCTTCTCTACCTGTCCGCTGAAATCGACGCCCTCAAGAACCAGGGCGTCTTCCGGCCGCTTCGCGTACTGAACGATGAGCAAAAGGCCAGCACCGTCGTCGACGGGCGCTCGACCGTCAATCTGTCGTCCAACAACTATCTGGGTCTCACGACTCATCCGCGGCTGCGCGAAAAAGCCATCGAGGCCATCGAGCGCTTCGGCGTCGGGACCGGCTCGGTGCGAACGATCGCTGGCACGATGGCCATGCACCTCGAGCTCGAGCGAAAGCTTGCGGAGTTCAAGCAAACTGAAGCCGTGGTCGTTTTTCAGAGCGGTTTCACGGCAAACGCCGGAACCGTCTCCGCCGTCCTGTCGAAGGAAGACGTCATCATTTCGGACGCGCTCAACCATGCCAGCATCATCGACGGCTGCCGCCTGAGTCGCGCCGCGATCAGGGTGTTTCCACACAAGGACGTCGACGCCGCCAGAGACATCCTGCGCGATCTGATGCCGGGCCAGCGCAAGCTGTTGATCACGGATGGTGTGTTCAGCATGGACGGCGATCTGGGACCGCTGCCTGCACTCTGCGATCTGGCCGAAGAATACGGCGCCATCATGATGGTGGACGACGCGCATGCGAGCGGCGTGTTCGGTCGGCACGGCCGCGGCACTGTGGATCACTTCGGCATGCACGGACGCGTCGACATCCAGGTCGGCACGCTCTCGAAGGCCATTGGCGCGCTCGGCGGATACGTCGCCGGCAGCCGCGCGCTGGTCGAGTTCCTCCACCACCGCGCACGTCCGTTCCTGTTTTCAACGTCGCATCCGCCGTCGGTCGTCGCCACCTGCATGGCCGCCATCGATCTGCTGCTCGAAGAGCCGCAAATCATCGACCGTCTCTGGGACAACACGCGCTTCTTCAAAGCGGGGCTGGTCGCCCTGGGATTCAACACCGGCATCAGCGAGAGCCCGATTACCCCAGTGATCGTCGGTGACGGCGCACTGTCGATGAAGTTGTCCGACCGTCTCTTCGAGGAGGGCGTCTTCGCTCAAGGCATTGCCTTCCCGACAGTCGCGCGCGACGCTGCGCGCGTACGGACAATTGTGACGACGACGCATACGAGGGACGAGCTGCAGTTCGCGCTGGACGTGTTCGGCAAGGTCGGACGCGAGCTGGGCATTATTTGATCACCACGACATGTAGGGCGGAGCTGTAGTCTGCCTCACATGAAAGTCATGCAGAAGCCGAAGGCCGAGGCGCCACCCCCCGTCGCCCGCGTGTGGGAATTCTTCGAAACCTACACGCGCGATCTGCGCGCTGACGACTTCCAGCGGCTCTTCACGAGGGAGACGCCCGAGGCCTGGCAGTTCTTCGCGAAGGCGATCAAGGCGGACGAGCTCTCGAACCTTCCCTGGCACGTGCGCGCCGCCGAATACGCGCGGCGCGCCTTTCTCGCATTTACCCTCCGACTCTCACCCGCCCGTCGGGCGATCTATGGGATCGCGCTCTTCATGGCCTTCATCGGCCTGTTCAAGCTGTTTGCCGGTTTCGCCATCATGCGCGTGCCGGTCATCCCGCTGGTCATGTCGCTGCCGATACCGGGATTCGGGTGGCAGGACGGGACGTTGTGGCTCGCTGGCGGCTTCATCGTCCTCAACCTGCTGATCCTGCTCGAGGTCGCGGACCGCCTGACGCTGAAGAAGGACCTCGAGGTCGCGCGCGAGATTCAGCAGGCGATGCTGCCACGCGAGATCTACACGGCAACGGGAATCGAAGCCTTTGGCATGACGCGACCGGCGAACACGGTCGGCGGCGATCTTTACGACGTGATCCGGCGTCCCGACGGTCGTATCGTGCTCGCGCTGGGGGACGTCGCGGGCAAGGGCAGTCCCGCCGCTCTCCTGATGGCGCTCGTCGTGGCGATGCTGCGGGTGCTGGTCGATGAGCAGTTGCGGCCCGCCGAACTGGCCGAGCGATTGAACCTCCAGGTAAGCCGCCATGCGCCGTCGTCCCGTTTCGTGACCATGGTCGTCGGATTATACGAGCCGGACACGGGGCGTCTCGATTACGTCAATGCCGGGCAGAACCCGCCGATGCTTCGCCGTGCCTCCGGGCGCGTCGAACGGCTCACGGAGGGCGGCATCGCGCTCGGCATGTTCGATCAGGCGCGCTACCAGGAAGGAACGATCACGCTCGAGGCTGGCGACGTGCTCGTGCTGTTCAGCGACGGCGTCACCGAAGCCGAGAATCCCAACGGCGTCGCGTTCGACGATCCCGGGCTCGAGCTGGTCATCAACCAGCACTGGTGGCATGACCTGAACACGCTGGGAACGTCGGTGCTGCGCGCGGTCGAAGCGCATGCGGCGGGCACGAAGATCGCCGACGACCTCACGGTGCTGGCGGTACGGCGCCCGGTGCCGCTCCCGTCCATCAGCGCATGACCTCGGCACAGCGCGGCATCTGCCTGCTGGCCATCGTCACGTTCGGCTTTATCGGCAGAGCCGCCACGACCAGCGCTCCTCTCTTCGATCACCACAGCTGGCGGCAGGCCGACACGGCGATGATCGCCAAGAACTTCGCCGAGTCGCGACTGAACCCGCTGTATCCCCAGGTCGATCATCGCGGCGCCCTGTCCGTCGGGTATGTCGCCACCGGTCTCGAGCTCCAGGCATGGCTGGTGGCGCTCATCTCGAAGGCGACTGGATTTGCGCCGCAGATCGGACGCGTCCTGAGCGCGATGTGGTTCGTGGGATCGGTTTTGCTGATCTTCACGCTGACCCGCAGCCGATACGGCGACGCGCCGGCGCTCGCTGCGGCATTCATCTACGCGTTTGGATTCCCACTGGTGCTGTTTATCGAGCGCGCATTTCTGAACGAGGCGCTCCTTCTGTGCCTCTCGTTCGCAGTCCTCGTTGCCACCGACAGGCGAACGCGCGGAGGCGGAGCCGCATGGCTGCTCCTGGCTTTCGTTTGCATGGCGTGCATCGGTGCCGTCAAGCCGACGTTCCTGATCGTGTCGGCCGGCGTGTTCGGGTTGTACCTCGAACGTGACGGACCTCGTGGACTCCTGCGAGCGGAGCCTTTCGCGATCGTCGGATGCGGGATCCTCGCAGCGGCGGTTTGGCTCACGTGGGCGGTGACCCTCGGACGATCGACAGGGCTGACGTTTGGCCTGACCGACAAGCTGTTCGACGCAGCGGTCCTGTTCGATCACGGGTACTGGATCAAGGTGACACGACGGCTCGTCAAGGATCTCTTCGGACCGGTCGGCATCGTTGCCGCAGCGCTGGGCCTCGTGACGGTCTGGCGCGAGCGCCGCCTGATGGAGATCGCGCTCGCTGTCGGCGGGATGGCTTATCTGATCATCGTGACGCCAGGGAACTATCACCACGACTATTATCAGATTCCGCTGGTAACGGGCGTGACGATACTGGCGGGCGTCGGCCTCACGCTTGGGCTCGACCGTCAACGATGGTTTCGCGCGCGCACGCCGCAGACGCAGCTGACTATTCGCGTGATTGCGTTCTGGCTGCTCCCTATCACTACGCTGATCAGGAGCGTGTCGCCTCACAACTGGTATGGGATTGACGTCGATCGGGTCGCGCTCTGCAGCGAGCTGAAACCGGCTCTGCGTCGCGGGGACCTGGTCGCGTTCTTTGGGCAACAGAGCCCCGATCTCATGTTCTGCACAGGGAGTCGCGGCTGGCTCATTCCGCCCGGCCCGGGTATCGAAGATCGCCTGACCAGGGCACTAAGCGAGGGGGCGACGGTCGTCGTGGCACCGATGGCCACTGCGCAGACACTCCCGAAAGCCATCCTCGCGACGACGCCGGTCGCGGACTCCGCCGACTTCATCGCGTTTCGTGTGCCGCGCGAGTAGGTGGGCCCTCACGCCACTTTCGGCTGGCGTCATGTAGCCACCTTTCGCTCGTCACGGGACACGCACCAGGTCTGTGCGCGCTGACGTGCCCTGGTCGTACGGGAGTTGTAAACTCGCGAACGGCGTCCTGATGCCCGAGCCTGTCGCCACTCGTGCTCTTCGGTTTCTCTGGCTGACGATTTTCCTGTTGCCCGTCGTCGCCGTGGTCCCGGCGCGCACGTCGGGAGGCGAGGCTCGGCAGTCGCCATCCGACACGAGCGAGCTGCTGTCGCGTATCCAAGCAGCAGTCGTCGCCGGATCGGCCAGCGACTTTCTTGCGCTCGGCACACTCCAGGCCGACGCGCCCGACGTTCGCGCCTTTCTCGATCGCTGGTTCGTCGCCACCACGACCGCGGCAGAGCTGCGCGAGCGAGACCGCGTTCCGGCAAAAGGAGGATCGGGCGTGGCGCTCGTGGTCGACGCAATGATCCAGGCCGGCGCGCAGGGGCGCCTTGCGACCTGGCGGATCGATCTCGCCCAGGGAGACTCGGGCTGGCAGATCACCGGAGCGGCGACCCTGAGCGCCGTGGAGGGGCTGTATCGTCTGTCGTTGAGCCCCGAGCGGCGGTTCAAGGCGCTGAACCTGGTAGTGAAAGCAGAAGATCTCGAGCTGCGTCTTCCCGATGGCTACGTCTTCGTCGCGGAAGCGGCCGGGCGCACCACTGCTGCGGTGCTCGTCGGACGCGGCGAGATGATCTTCAGGCCAACGCCAGAGACCGAGCAGCGACAGATCAAGTTGTTTGCGGGGCAAGAGGAGCTCAAGACTCCGTTCTCCACCGCACTTGTCCGTTTCAGCCCAAGAGACAGCGCCAACAGGCTGCCCCCCGCGGCGTTGTCGCCAGTCACTGCCGACGCGAAGACGTTTGCGCGCGCCAACGCGTTCTTCGTCGAGCAAATGCCGAAGTCGTTCGGTCTCGATCTCGCGGATCTCAGTCGCGAGTCATGGTCGCTCGTGCCGCCGGTCGGTGATTTCTTGGCGGAAGTGGATACGCGCCGGTTCGGCACGCTCACCTACACGCAGTCCAGCAACGATCCCGAAGACATCACCGTCTTTGATCGCGCGAAGCGGCGGAATATCTCGGTCTATCCGTCCAAGGCGCGCCTGGCCGCGCAGGGCAACACCTTCGATGAGGACGAGTCGACCGAGTACGACGTGGAAGACCTGCAAGTGGACACGACGTTTGCGCCGGATCGACTTTGGCTGGACGGGCAGACGCGGCTTCGCCTAAAGATCCGGTCGTTCGCGCTGGCAGCGCTGACGCTGCGCCTCGCGGAGGCGCTTGTCGTGCGATCGGTCGTCAGCGAGGAATACGGCCGATTGCTGGCCGTCCGCGTCCGCGGGCAGAACAGCATCGTCGTGAACCTCCCACATCCCGTCGTCCGGGACGCCGTTCTGATACTGACGGTGACCTACGCGGGTCGACTCGCACCGCAGGGTGTCGATCGTGAGAACGTCACCGTACTCGGACAGGAAGGCGTGTTGTCGGCGATGGAGCCGGAGCCCAGTCAGATCTACAGCAATCGCAGCTATTGGTATGCGCAGTCGCCGGTCACTGACTACTCGACGGCGACGATTCGCTTCACCGTGCCTCCGGCCTTCGCGGCCGCCTGCAGCGGCGAGCAGGCGCAGGGTTCTCCGATCACGCTCCGTCCCACGACGCCGGAGAGCGAGCCGCGCAAGCTGTACGTGTTCACGACGCCGCAACCCGTGCGCTACCTGGCGTGCGTAATCTCGCGCTTCACGACAGTGGACCCGAAGCCGAAGACCTCCAGCGCGCAGCCGGAAAACAGCGGACGTGAAGTGGCGCTTTACCTCCTCAGCACGGCGCGACAGCGCGGCCGTGCGCGTGATTCGTCGACAACGGCGTCGGACATCGTCGACTTCTACACGTCGGTCATGGGCGGAGCCCCCTATCGCAGTCTGACGTTGGCGATCGTTGAGGCAAACATCCCTGGCGGCCACTCTCCTGCATACCTCGTCATCCTGAATCAGCCGCTGCCCACAACTCCATTCGTGTGGCGTGACGATCCGGCGGCCTTCGACGACTTTCCCGACTTCTTCATCGCGCACGAACTCGCTCATCAGTGGTGGGGACAAGCGGTCGGGTGGAAAAACTATCACGAGCAATGGCTCAGTGAAGGGCTAGCCCAGTACTTCGCGACGCTTTACGCGGAGCATCAACGCGGGTCGGCCGTGTTCAATGGGCTCTTGCGCGAACTCGCGCAGTGGAGCATGGAAACCTCCGATCAGGGTCCTGTCTATCTGGGATACCGGCTGGGGCACGTGAAGGGCGACGGGCGCATCTTTCGAGCGCTCGTCTACAACAAGGGCGCGGCCGTGCTGCACATGCTGCGCCGCATGCTTGGCGACGAGGTCTTCTTTCGATCCCTTCGCCGCTTCTACACAGACCACCACTTCCAGAAAGCGGGAACGACCGACTTGCGAACGGCCTTCGAGCAGGAATCCGGCCGGTCGCTCGAACGGTTCTTCGATGGCTGGATCATGGGCCAGGATCTGCCCACCGTCTCGGTCTCACATTCCGTCTCGGGCGACGGAACGTCGGTCGTGGTGCAGATCGAGCAACCGGCGACGCACCTGTTCGAGTTTCCAGTCACCGTCACGGTCGTCTACGCGGACGGTTCGACGGATGACGTCACTGTCACTATGGACCAGGCGCAGGTAACCAAGACGCTGCCCCTGAAGGGCCGACTGCGAACCGTGGAGGTAAATCGCGACCGGATTACACCTGTTCGGGTCGTGAAGAAATGAAGCGGTCAGCGGTCATTGGGGCAGGGCAGGGGGGAGTCGCCCACGTCCGGCACAGCCGTCGGGGGTCGTCCTGACCCTTGGACCCCCTAACCTTTGACGTTTACTGCAGATAGATCCCCGCAACCCGCATGGTGCCGTTCCGCTCGAACGGCTCGAACACCAGGACGAAGCGGGTGCCACGGTGATCGTAAAAGCGAGTCAGCCGATCGCCGAGCGCGCCGCGATCGACCTGCTGCCGGCCGACTTCAGCGCCCCTTCCCAGGCTTCGCGCGACGGCGTCCACCGGATCGCCGACACGCACTTCCTTTCCGTCGAGGAGCAGGAGAACGGGCACCGAAATCGCACGCGCCGGAACGGCAACGGGCAACACGGCGTCGGCCTCGGGGGCCGCCTGCGCGACAGGCGGCGAGACACGAAGCTCACGGGCGATCAGCAGGGCAACGGCGATCGTGGCAATCAAGAACAGCGCTGCCACGAACCATTCGAGCGCCGAACCGAGGCGGGCGCGCACGGGAGTAGCCTGCATGGCGGCCTCCGTCTCACCTGGTGTCCTCAATCGAGCTACGATGCGAAGCCACCGGCAGAAGCTGGGGACCTCTGCGACGGGGGGAAACGATCTTTCGCCTCGGAACCCGACCCCTGGGACACCGGTAGAACAGGGTGGGTGGAAGTAATTTAGGACTCGGCCGGAGACCTGTCAAGGTCAACCTGGTCCCTGAATCGCCTCCTTGGGGCCTTGCCGTCTTTGCCGGTTCGGGCTCTGTGGGCGGACCGAGCTGATCCGGGTATGATTTTGAAGATATGGACACTGTCACGCTGACCATCGACGGGCAGTCGGTCACCGTCGAAAAGGGGACGACCGTCCTCCAGGCCGCCATCGAGCGGGGAGTCTCGGTTCCCTACTATTGCTATCACCCCGGGATCAGCATCGACGGATCCTGCCGTGTGTGCCTGGTGAAGATCGAGAAGATGGCGAAGCTCCAGACCGCCTGCTCGACGGTCGCCACTGACGGCATGGTCATCATGACGGATACGCCCGATGTGGTCGCCGCGCGCGCCGGTGTCTTCGAGTTCCTCCTGATCAACCACCCGCTCGACTGCCCGGTATGCGACAAGGGCGGCGAGTGCCCGTTGCAGGACTTCTCCTACTCGTTCGGACCGAATGAGAGCCGGATGGAGTTCCACCGGCGGACGTTCGACGGCGAAGGCGTGAAGGCCGACGTCGACTTCGGCCCGACGCTGATGCTGAACCGCAACCGCTGCATTCTCTGCACGCGCTGCGTCCGCTTCATGCGCGAAGTCGATGACGACGCGCAGATCAGCATCGTCGCGCGCGGCAACAACAGCCAGATCGCGACGTTCAACGAACAGGGCGTGCACTCGCTGATTTCCGGGAACCTGATGGACGTGTGCCCCGTTGGCGCGATCACGACCCGCGACTACCGCTTCAAGTCGCGCCCGTGGGACAACCCCGACGCCGTCGACACGGTCTGCACGCTGTGCTCGAAGGGCTGCAACACAACCGCGTGGATCAAGGCGAAGCCCGAATGGGCGAAGGGCGCACAGCTGGTGCGGTTCACCCCGCGCTTCGAACCGGCCGTGAACGGCTACTGGATGTGCGACATCGGCCGCTTCGACTACCACTGGATCGAAGGCGATTCTCGGTTGACCGCACCCTTCGTGCGCGAAAGCGATGGCCATCATCAGTCGACGACCTGGGACGACGCGCTGAAGGCGTTGGCCGAGCGCGCCGGAGCGGCGGGACCCGCGGGACTGACCTTTCTCATCTCGGCGCACGCATCGAACGAGGAGATCTTCCTCATCGAGCGGCTGGCGGGTGCAATCGCGGTGAGCTGGAAGGTGACCGAGAAGAAGCAACCGGCGGGCACGAAGTTCAAGGTGCCCGCGGTCGACGCGCCGAACGTCCATGGGGCGCGCGATCTGGGACTGCCGGTCGGCGATTCATCGCCTGATCTCTCGGCGCTCCGCCAGGCCGTCGAGGCCGGTCAGGTCAGGGCGCTCTACGTCTTCGACCCCGGACCTGAGGGGTCGATTGGCGACGTGTCATGGGTGGTAACGGCGCGGCAATCGGGGAAAGTGCCCCTCCTGATCTACCAGGGCGTGCTGATGACCGATCTGGCGCGCGCGGCCGACATCGTGCTGCCCGGTTCGGCGTGGGTCGAGAAGGACGGGACCTACACCAACGATCAGGGCAGGGTCCAGGGCGCAGCGCGCGCGTTCGCGGCGCCCGGCGATGCGCTGGACGATCGCGAGATCTTCCTGCGCGCCGCAACGGCGCTTGGCTCGCCGCTCCCGTACCAGTCCACGGCGCAAGTGCGCGAGGCTATCGCGGGGCAGCTGTCGTCGAATGCCGCCTACGCCAACCTCGGCTCGATCAGCTTTGCGCAACCGGTCACCGCAAAACACTGGCTGCAGGCGTCGAATCCGTCCGAGCGCTGGAAGTGGGATTTCCTGTTCCAGGAAGTGAACGAGCAGAAATGGGACGGGCTCTCGGCCGCGCTTCCGCAGCTCAATATCATCCCGCTGACGCCCGTCCAGGACGCGCCGAAGAACGAACGCTAGGCCCGCTCCATGTTCGAGAACGCAAGCCCGACCTTCTTCACGGCGTTTTTCGCGGGACTGTTGTCGTTCGTGTCGCCCTGCGTTCTGCCGCTCATCCCTGGTTACCTCTCGTACATTTCTGGCGTCACGCTCGACGACATGCAGGGCACGGGCAGCGCTGGTGCCGCGGCGATCGCAAGCTCCCGGCGACGCGTTGTCATCGCCTCGCTCTTTTTCGTTCTCGGCTTCTCGGTCGTGTTCGTGTCGCTGGGCGCGGCGGCGAGCGCCATCGGCCAGTTCCTGCAGGACAGCAGCCGGCTCCGGCTCCTGGGCAAGATTGCCGGGGCCGTCGTCTTCATCTTCGGCTTGCACACGATGGGCCTGCTCCGCATCGACAAGCTGTATAGCGAGAAACGCCTGCAGGTCGAGCGCAAGCCTCGGGGAGTCACCGGCGCCTTTCTCGTGGGGCTGGCCTTCGCGTTCGGCTGGACTCCGTGCATCGGTCCCATCCTCGCTGGAATCCTGGCGATTGCCGGCGCACAGGAAAGCGTCGGCCAGGGCGTTCGACTCCTGGCGATCTATTCGCTCGGTCTGGGTGTCCCGTTCCTGCTGACGTCGATTGCGATCAACCAGTTCTTCTCGGCGTTCGCACGGATCAGAAAGCACTACCACGCCATCGAGGTAACGTCGGGGGTCCTCCTCTGCGCCATCGGCGTGCTGATCTTCACCAACCGTTTCACGATCATCGCCCAGTATCTGTCGCCCTACCTGCCGACGTTTTAGCGGTCGGATCGGGTTTATCGGGTCGGAGCGGGTTGCCCGAGCTGAAGCGCCAATCCGCAATTCCAATCCACAATTCGTCAATCCGCAATCCCAATCCGCAATCCCAATCCGAAATCCGCAATCCGAAATCCGAAATCCGCAATGTTATAGTCGCCCTATGTCCTCACCGGACGAGACGCCCCCAGCGGCGGAGGTGGGGTCGCTCATCCGCCGGTCCGGCCGATCAAGTCTGGGCCGCTGGCTCAAGCCCACCGTCACGATCGCGCTTTACGTGCTGGTCTTCTACTGGATCGATGCACGAGAGATCCCCGCGACCCTGAGGACCGCGCACCTGGGTCTCGCGGGAGCCTGCGTCGTCTTGTACATGCTGGGACAGACGATCTCCGCGCTGAAGTGGTGGATCCTGCTGGGGCCGGTGGGCCTCTCGACGCCGTACCCGCGGCTCCTCGGCTTCTACTTCACCGGCATGTTCTTCAATCTGTTCCTGCCCACCATCGTCGGCGGGGACGCCGTGAAGGCCGTGCTCCTCGCTCGCGACACCGGCGCGCCGGCACGCGCGACGATGTCGGTGTTCATGGAGCGGAATACCGGTCTCTGCGCGCTGTTGCTGATCGCGCTGGTCGCCGCGTATCTGGCACCGCCAGTGACGCTCTACGGAATCTCGCTCGTGGCGCTGGCCTGGCTGCTCGCTGCGGGCTATGTTGCGGCGAATATCGTGCTGTTCTCGCCGCACGCGTACCGGATCGCCGATCGGCTGATCGCACGATCGCCGTTGAAGGGCATGCGTGCGCGCGCCGCGTCGTTGTACGAGGCCGCAGCGCCATACACGCGTACGATCGGTGCGCTGATCGCGTCGATGTTTTTGTCGATCATCTTCCAGTTCGTCGTCATCGGCGTGGTATTCTTGAGCGCGCGCGCCTTGTCATTGTCGATACCCTTCACCGCCGCCGCCGTCTTCGTGCCGCTGGTTTCTCTGGCCGGCATGGTGCCGGTGAGCGTCAACGGTCTCGGCGTGCGAGAAGCCCTCTACATCCTGCTCTTCGGTCGCATCGGCATTCCTGCGGAGCTCGCGGTGTCACTGGCTCTGCTGTATTTCGGCACCACCGTAGTCGCCAGCCTTCCCGGCGGGCTCGTCTACGCGTTGCAGAAGTCGCCGGGAAGCCTCACTGCCGAGGCCGCGCCCGATCTTCATTAGGGTCCGACCCATGACGAGCCGAGTTGTCCGTATCGCCCTGCTGCTTGGCGCCCTCGCTGCGCTGGGAGCAGGCGGCTTCGTGGTCTTCAACGCCGAGCGGGCGCTCGCGGAGGAGGATGGGGCAAAGACGATGTACGACGCGCAGGCCCGCGCGGTCATCGCCGACTTGATGCAGCTTCGCACGGCGCAGCAGGGTTACGTCGCCCAGGGCCAGGGCACCGATTTCTGGATGCAGCGCGCGGCAGATCACCTCACGCGCCTGGATCGCGGGATGGCGTCGATGGCGGCGGATGCGAAGGCTGAAGGTACGCGAACGGCGGTCCAGGCCGGCAGGACGGTACTCGGGGAATTCCGGAAGCTCGATCAGCGCGCGCGTCAGTATGTCGCCGACGGCCAGGCGCTGATGGCGTCGGACGTCATCTTCAACGAGGGCCTCACCGCGGGAACGTCGCTCGGCGAGCGCGTCGAAGCCGCGCGCGTCAGCGAACTGGCGGGGCACGATGGCGCGATCGCCGTCCTCCGCTGGCGCCAGCTGTACGCGGCAGCCGGCGCCGCAGCAGTGCTGATGATTGCAGTACTCCTGCTCGCCCCGATGCCCGAACGGGAGGTCGACGTCATCTCCGCGCTCAAGGCGCTGACCGATTCCGGACCGAAGCTGAAAACGGAACCATTGCCGTCAGCAACAATGCAGCCGGCCGCCGGAGCCTCAATCGCGGCGCCCACACCCTCGGCGCGTGTGATCGAACGGCCGGTCGAGCGTTCGCCGGAGCTGTTCACGCCGCCGCAGGTGCCTATCAGCGTCAGTGCGCCGCTGCCCCCGTCTTCGCCCCCGCCCATCGACCTCACGAAGGCGGCCAGGATCTGCGCTGATTTGGCCCGCGTGCTCGATGCCGGCGACCTTCCGGCGCTCCTCACGCGCGCCGCCGACGTCCTGAAGGCTCCTGGCCTCATCGTCTGGGTCGCAGACCACAGTGGGCAGACGCTGTATCCTCTGCTCACGCACGGCTACCCGGCGACCACGCTGATGAAGATGGGAAGCCTTTCAACCGAAGCCGATAACGCCACGGCGGCTGCTTGGCGCACCGGCGAGCTCCGCGCCGTGCCCGCGACGAGCGAGACGGCGGGCGCTCTGGTGGCTCCGATCGTTACGTCCGAAGGCTGTGTCGGGGTTCTCGCTGCTGAGGTGAAGGATGGCCGCGAGCTCCGCGGCGAAGTCCGGGCCCTGGCCACGATCTTCGCCGCCCAACTCGCGACAATCGTCACGCCGGTGGGGGCCGCCGGCACTCAGACGATGGTGGCGGAAGCGTAGGTTGTCAGGAGATATTGCGGATTGCGGATTGCGATCTGACTGCGACTAGCAGTCAGATCGAATCCGCAATCCGCAATCCGCAATCCGCAATTCAGATCGGTCGTTCCGAAGGCCCCACCACCGGCCTCTCCGGCTTTTCCAACGTTGCGGTCGCCGTCCCCGTCTTCTTGTCCCGCACGTAGCCTAGACTCAGCGTCGCGCCATCGTCGGCCTTGCGGACGGCGTCGGTCAATCCACGCGGATCCGTGATCTCGCTGCCGTTCACGCTGGTGATCACGTCGCCTGCCTTCAGGCCGGCTTTTGCCGCCGGTGATTCGGGCTGGACGTTGGTGATGAGAGCGCCGCCCTTGGTTCCGAAGTATTCGGCGAGCTGCGGCGTCAGCGACTCGATTCCGACCCCCAACCGACCGCGTCCCGACATGAACAGGCCATCACCCCGCTTGAATGCCTGAATCCCAGGCTCGTCCGAATAGAAGCGCCAGCCCTCTCGCGGCATCCCTGGCATGTGATCGGGGCCGGGGACGAAGAACTCGAAGTCGGAACCGGCCGCCCGCTCGGCGGTCGCGGGCGTGACCGACAGATCGACGCGCTTGCCGTCGCGCGTTACCGCTGCCTTCACAGTGCGACCCTCGGGCGTCTCGCTGACCAGACGCGACAGGTGGCGCTGGCCTCGCACGCGCTCGCCGTCGAACTCGACGATGACGTCGCCTTTGCGAAGTCCAGCTTTCTCCGCGGCGCTTCCGCTGCGCACGTCCTCGACGACCACCCCGCTGCCGGTCTTCAACTGTTCGCTATCGAGATCGCGAACGGTCACGCCGAGCTCAACGCCGCGTCCCGGCATGATGGCAAGCTTGCGGGTGATTGGTCCCTGCTCGTCGACGAGCTCCATCAGGTCGCCCGATGCGTCACCGTCCTCGCCCGGTACCGCCTCGGACCACTGCGCCTGGCGCTGGGGCGGGCCGGTCTGCAGCGTCGCCGCCGCCATCCCCGCGGTCGCCAGCACCAGTACCGCCGCAATGACGAAGAATTTCCGCATGGCACTGCCTCCCTGACTGACTGCTCCCAATTGCATTCACGTGTTCAGACGAGCTTTTCTGGGTCTTGGCCTGTCAGGAATGGCCGCGGACCGGGCAGAGGACAGGGCATCGGGCGCCGTACGACGGGCACGACGGCGCCGAAATTTGAAGTACACTTCGCAGGTTTCACGCGCCGGAAGGGCCCGACCGCCACAGTTTCGTGAAGTTTGGTGGTAGTTTCGTGCTGTCGGAGCACAAGATGGTGCGCCTGAGCTTCAGCGCCGGGCGCGCCTGGGAGTCCGCGCCCCTATGTCACCCAAAACCCCTTCGCAGGACACCTTGAAGGCCGCCATTCTCGAGCGGGCCGAGCAGGAAAAGGTGAAGTTCCTCCGCCTGCAGTTCACCGACATCCTCGGGACGATCAAGAACGTCGAAATCCCCGACCGCCAGTTTCGCGACGCCCTTAACGGCGAAATCATGTTCGACGGCTCGTCAATCGAGGGCTTCGTCCGCATCGAAGAATCGGACATGTATTTGCGCCCCGATCTAAACACCTTCGCGGTGTTCCCCTGGGGTAATCCCGTCGGTGAAAAAGTGGCCCGGATGATCTGCGACATCTACCGGCCCGATGGCGAACCGTTCGAAGGCTGCCCGCGATCGACGCTCAAGCGCGTCATCGCGTTGGCTGCGGAGCAGGGCTACGCGATGAACGCGGGCCCGGAAGCCGAATTCTTCCTGTTTCAGCGCCGGAACGGCGTGCCGACCACCGAGACCCACGACACGGGCAGCTATTTCGACCTGACACCAGTCGATCAGGGCGAGGAAGTGCGGCGGGAGATCGTGCTGGCGCTCGAAGCGATGGGCTTCCACGTCGAAGCCGCGCACCATGAAGTGGCCGCCGGTCAGCACGAGATCGACTTCCGCTACGACGACGTCCTCGCGACGGCCGACAACATCAGCACCTTCCGGTTCGTGGTGAAGAACGTGGCGGTGCGCCACGACCTGCATGCTACGTTCATGCCCAAGCCACTCTTCGGGATCAACGGCTCGGGGATGCACACGCATCAGTCGCTGTTCTCCAGCGGCAAGAACGTCTTCTTCGAGCCTGAAGGTCCCTGGCAGCTCAGCCCGACTTGTCTCTACTACATCGGCGGGCTGCTACGGCATGCCAAGGGCTTCTGCGCGATCACCAACCCGCTCGTGAATTCGTACAAGCGTCTCGTGCCCGGCTACGAAGCGCCGACGAACATCGCCTGGTCGGAACGGAATCGCAGCCCCCTGGTGCGCGTGCCCGCCGCCCGCGGCGATGCCACCCGCATCGAGCTGCGGATGCCGGACCCGTCCTGCAATCCATATCTGGCGCTCGCCGTGATCCTTCGCTCAGGGCTCGACGGGATCGAGAAGCAGATCGATCCGGGACCGCCCGTGAACAAGAACATCTACAAAATGAGCCATCGCGAGCGTCGGCATCTCCGGATCGATGAGTTGCCGATGAACCTGAGCGAAGCGCTGGACGAGTTGGAGAAGGACGACCTGATTCGCGAGACGCTTGGCGATCACATCTTCAATCACTTCGTGGAAGCCAAGCGTGAGGAGTGGTTCGAGTACATTCGCCAGGTGTCACCGTGGGAAGTCGAGCGGTACCTGGCCGCTTACTAAATGCGAGCTGCCCAAGCTAAAGCTTGGGCCTACGTACGATTTGCGTCCTTCGTACGTCAGTCCCGAGGGGTCCTTCGTACGTAGGCCCGAGCTTTAGCTCGGGCATTACGTTACTGCGGTGACGTGCCTCGGACGGCTGCCCTGATTGCCTTCATCTGCTCGACCTGAACGTCGGACAACATGCCGATCGGTCCGGCCTTCGGGTCCCAGTTGGGACCCATGTCGAACGTGATCGCGCCGCCCCTCCCGATCACGGCGCGCGCCCAGTCAGCCCAGCGCTGTGCCGGATACCTGGTGTTGCGCTGGGCCCAGCTCGATCCGAGGAATGTCAGCGCATGCCACTGTGAGCCGTCAACCGACCGGGACGAAGGAATCACTGAGAGCGGCTCGTTCAGCTCGCCCGCGGTGTAGTCTTCCGTCGCCGTGTGACGTCGCAGCCCCACGCCCGGATTAAAGGTGACGATCGCGCTTGGATTGCCGTGCCTCGCTGCCGCGGCATAGCGATCGGCGATTGCCTCAGTAAATCGGATTGATTCGTACCCGCCGTCGAACCACCAGCCGGCAACGCGATCGCCGTAGCGATCCGACCACTCCTGGATCACGGCCGCCCAACGATTCGCGAACGCGAGATCTATTGGCTGATCCTTGCGCCCCTCCGGCAAACCGAACGCGGCCTGCGAGCGCAAGTCTTCGTTCGGCGCCTGGCATGGCAGATACAACAGCAGCCTGATGCCCCTCGCCCTGAGCGCAATCGCAAGATCGGCTGGCACGTCTCGCTTCGAGCAGCGTTCGCCGGGCGCGTAGCCCGTGACGCGGTCGTACTCGTTACTGGGCGCGTTGAAGTAACCCGAGTTCTGTCCCAGAGTGAGCACGAAGTAGCCGGCGCCGACGTCTTGCAGTTGCTTCGCCAGCGCTTCTACGTCGAACGTCCTGACACGGGCGAGCGTGGTCGCGTCCGACGGCAGAAGATGCATGAAGACGCCGTATTTCGATTCCCCCAGCCAGTCGGCGTTCGACCTGGATTGTGGCCCTCGCTGTGCCGCCATCGGAACGACCAGCACCAGAGCCAGGAGGAAGAACGGCATCGGCTGCATGAGCCGTATTCTCCACCCGTTGTCCCATCGGCGACGTCTCACGTCCTGATACGGTGACGCTGCGATCGCCCGCCGATCTGTCAATTCGCTCTATTTTTCGCCAATTTAGATACGGCACGGTCCTTGTAGCCCCTGATTGCGGTCGCGTCGGGTCAACGGGATGCGTAACTCAGGCAGGCGCTGGCACCGCCGTATCCCGTCTCTTCAACTGCAGGCGTTCACGATTCGGCGCGACCAGTGAGGTTGACGATGAACATCATGAAGCGCACGGCTTTCGTCGCAATGCTGCTCGGAACGATCGGCGTGTCGGCGTGCGCGCTGCGCTCCCCGAGCATCGCCGACATCCAGTACAACCCGGGCCGCTACTACAACCGGAACGTCGAGGTTCACGGCGTGGTGAGCAGCTCGTGGGGCGTGCCGCTGGTGCCGATCAAGGTCTACAAGGTCCAGGACTCGACCGGCGAGGTGACCGTCGTCTCGCAGTCAGGTCGGGTACCACCGCGGGGCGCGCGCGTAGAAGTGACCGGACGGGTGGAAGAGTTCGGGACGTTCGGCGGCCGATCGATCGGCCTCCATATTCGTGAGAATCATCTGCGAGTACGCGGCAGGGGCTGATAGAACCCGGCAACGGTCTCGCTTTCATAACCCTCCTTCGCCAAGCTTCTGGAGGGCAAGAGGGGCGGCGGTCGCATAAGATCGCCGCCCTTTCGTTTTGTCGAACGCAAGCGGTGCAACTCCGCGTGCTGGAGATCGAGAACTCCAGAGTTACGGAATCTGCCGCCCGTTACTCCGATAGCGTCGCGCGACGGCTGAAGTACTCGCAGCTCGCGCGCGCGAGATCTTCCAGGGCGCGCCGGATTTTCCTCGATTCGCGCAGGAAGGTCCCAATCACCACGAAGACATACGGCTGGCCCGACATGTAAACGATCCCGGCCGTCAGGCCGATGCCCTGGTGGAACGCCAGCATCAACGCCGCGAGATCGGCGGGGGTGGCGACGTTCTCGTCGACGCGAATGCCGTGCTGAACGTGGACGCGAGCGTCGAACCGGTCTGGGCGGACAACGACTCGAAGCACAAGGCGAAACACGCGGCGATAATCACCGATGGGACGCTGAACGCGGCGCTAAAGCCTCGCCTCCATAAGTGCGTCATGCCGTGATCTTGACGACGACGACCGTCATGTCGTCGCCTTGCGGCGCCTCGCCGCGGAAGCCGTCGACCGCGTCGAAGATCGTGGCCGCGATCAATTCGGCGGACTCGCCGCGACGTGCCTGGACCGTTTCGGCAACGCGCTCCGTACCAAACTCGTCTCCCGCCGCGTTGAACGTCTCGTAAATACCATCGGTGCAGAACACGAAGACGTCACCCGGCGCGATCTCGAGAGAGATCTGGTCGTACGACACGCCCGGGAATGTCCCCAGAGGGATGCCTGGCAGCACAATCGGCTGGCAGGTCTCCGCGGTGCTCTTCAGCGGATAGGGCAGGCCCGAGTTCGCCAACGTGAGCACGCGACGCTTGAACTCGAAGAACGCGTAACAGAGCGTGCAGTAGTACGACTCGAGTTGCCGCTCGTGGAGGATCGTGTTCATTGCCGCCAGGACGCCAGAGGGACTGAACCGCTCCGGCTGATAGCGGCGCCGGAACGTGCGCGAGCGTACGAGCTCTCCCGCAAATACGCTGTAGAGCGCGGCCGGTACTCCCTTTCCAGAAACGTCGCCGACGGCGACGACGAGGCTGCTGGCTTCCGGCGACAGAAAGTCGTGGAGATCGCCTCCAAGCTCGCGCGCCGGGACGAAGCGCGCGGCAACGTCGACGCCCTTCAGGCGCTTCGGGAGACCCGTGGGGAGCAGCGCAATCTGCACCCGCTGGGCAAAGCTCAACTCGCGCTCGAGCCGGTCCTCGTTCGATCGCAGCGCTTCATAGAGCCGCGCGTTCTCGATCGCGACCGCCACCTGACTTGCCAGCAGCGTCAGGATCTCGACGTCATGTTTGCTGAACGCGTCGTAATTCGGGCTCTCCAGATCGAGCACACCGATGCAGCGATCCTTGATGAGCAGCGGAATTGCCAGTTCCGAGCGGCAGTCCTCGACCCACGGAATGTAGCGCGTGTCCTTGGTGATGTCCGGGACGTTGACGACGGCCTTGTGCTCGGCGGCGTAGCCGACGATGCCCTCGCCCACTTTGAGCTGCGGAGAACCGGCGCGGTTGCCATAGCGGATTGCGAGCTTCAGGTCGAGGACCTGCGCGCGCTCGTTCAGCAGGAAAATGCCGAATGTCCGGTAGGCGATCAGCTTGTGAACGAGCGTCGCGACACGCTCGAGGAGCTGATCGAGATCGAGAATCGACCCCACTTCTCGACCGATCGCCGCCAGCGTTTCGAGTGTCGCGGAGTACTCGCGCTCGCGCTCGAACAGACGCGCGTTCTCGATCGCGACGGCGACGTGCGCCGCGAACTGCCGGAGCATGGCCTCGTCGCGCGCGGTGAACTGTCCGACGGCCTCGCCGTAGAGATTCAACGCGCCGATGACGCGCTTCTTGCGCCGCAGCGGCACGGCGAGCTGCGAGCTGACGCCGGTGAGCTGCCCGACATATCGCGTGTCGCCGTGCACGTCGTCGATGAGCAGCGATCGACCCTCGGCGACCGCGGTGCCGATGATGCCTTGCCCCAGGCGAAGCCGGAAGTGCCGCTTCACGTCCTCCGGGTAGCCGACCGCGTAGGCGATCCGGAGGTCGTCGCTCTTCTCATCGAGTAGCCACACGGCAAAGGCCTTGAACGGCGTCAGGCGTGAAATGAGCTGCGGGATTTTCTCGAGGAGCTCGTCCAGATCGAGGACCGAGGTGACTTCGCGTCCAAGCTCGAAAAGGGTAACGAGCAGTTCGGCCGCCTCGCCCACCGACGGGGCGGCGGGCAGCGGACTATTCGGAGGGGCCTGGGACATTCAACGCCGGCCGCCGGGAGACGGCCAAGCGGATTATACTGGTAAACTTTCGTTCTCACGTGAACGCCGCTCTAGGATTCCTCTTGTCACGCCTGCGCCTTTGCGCGCCTGCCCTCGTGGTCGCCCTCATCGTCAGCGCCCCGGTTGCCCCGAGGAGCGCGTCGCGGGAGCCCGTCCATGCGCGCCACGGCATTGTCGGATCGACGGAACGGAATGCCTCGGCCGCAGGTGTCGAAATACTGCGCGCCGGCGGCAACGCCATTGATGCGGCGGTCGCTGTCGGGTTCGCGCTCGCGGTCACACATCCGGAGGCTGGCAATCTCGGCGGCGGTGGGTTCATGGTGATCCGCCTCGCCGATGGGAAGGCGACGACGATCGACTACCGCGAGGTGGCTCCGGCGAAAGCGACCCGCGATATGTTCCTGGACGAGCAGGGCAACGCCGTCGCGGAGCGAAGCCGACTGGGTCCGCTCGCAGCCGGTGTGCCCGGGTCCGTCGCCGGACTCCTCTACGCGCACAAGCAGTACGGACGCCTGCCGCTTGCGAAGGTGATCGCGCCGGCGATCGGGCTGGCGCGCGAAGGCTTCGCGGTGAGTTGGGAGATGGCGAGATCCTTCGAGACTGCGTCGCCCAAGCTGTCGAAGTTCCCCGCATCGGTCGCGGCGTTCTTTGGCAGCGATGGCGTCCGGCCTGCAGAAGGCGAACGCCTGGTTCAACCGGATCTGGCAAAGACGCTGACGCTCATCGCGAAGGATGGTGCCGACGCCTTCTATCGCGGCGCAATCGCGGATCTGATTGCGCGCGAGATGGACGCGAGCGGCGGGTTAGTCACCCGCAGCGACCTCGCGGCCTACGCGCCCAAGGAACGCGCACCGGTGACCGGCACGTTTCGCGACTACCAGATAGTCTCGATGCCGCCGCCGAGCTCTGGTGGCGTCGCGCTCATCGAACTGTTGAACATCCTCGAAGGCTTCCCTCTCGCAATCTACGGGCAGAACGCTTCTCGGACTATTCATTTGATGGTCGAGGCCGAGCGGCGCGTCTACGCAGATCGATCCGAGTGGCTTGGCGACCCCGAGTTCTTTCCTGTGCCGCTGCCGGGCCTGCTGTCGAAAGCGTACGCAACATCCCTTCGCAACGGCATCTCGGAAACGAGAGCGACGCCCAGCTCGTCAATCCAGGCTGGCCAGCCGCGCGAGTACGAGCACTCGGAGACCACACACTACTCTGTGATGGACGCCGACGGCAACGCCGTGTCGACGACGACGACGCTCAACGGCGCGTATGGCAACGGGCAGGTCGTGACGGGCGCCGGGTTCCTCTTGAACAACGAGATGGACGACTTCAGCGCCAAGCCCGGTTCGCCCAACATGTTCGGCCTGCTCGGCGGCGACGCGAACGCGATCGCGCCCGGCAAACGCATGCTGAGCTCGATGACGCCGACAATCATCACGAAGGACGGGCGCACTGTGCTGGTGCTCGGCAGTCCCGGAGGCGGCCGGATTATCACCACGGTGCTCCAGGTGCTGTTGAACGTGCTCGAGTTTGGAATGGACGTACAGGAGGCCGTGGACGCACCGCGCTTCCACCATCAGTGGTACCCCGACAGCGTGATGATCGAGACGAAGGGCTTCCCTGCCGATGTCGTCACCGCGCTGACGGCCCTCGGGCATCGCGTGGATACCGTGTCCGACATGGGCGACGTGCAGGCCATTCAGATTGATACCGCTACAGGGCTGCGGCTCGGGGCATCGGATCCGCGATCCGATGGCGTGACGCTCGGTTATTGATACCCCGGGGCCCGTAGCCGTCACCCGGAGCCTTTAGCCCGGAGTTCGAATCCTTTGACTCTACTGATGTGACGATGGATCCGCTGCAACTCCCGCTCGACTACACCGCAATCGAGCGGATTCTTCCGCATCGCTACCCGTTCCTGCTCGTCGATCGGATCACCGAATTCGAGCCGGACAAGCGCATCGTTGGTGTCAAGAACGTGTCGCTGAACGAGCGGTACCTGGCGCATCCGCCGGATGGCAGCCGGCCCGTACTGCCGCCCACGATCCTCACTGAGGCCGTGGCGCAGGTCGGGGCAATCCTCATCCTGTCGAAGCCGGAGAATCGCGAAAAGCTGATTTACTTCATGGGCATCGCGAAGGTGCGCTACCGGCGGCCGGTCTACCCTGGCGAGTCCGTCATCATCGAAGCGGTCGTGAAGCGCCTCCGCAGCCGAATGGGTCAGCTGCGCGGTGTGGCAAAGGTCGACGGCCAAGTGGTTGTCGAGGGCACGATGACGTTTGCACTTGGCCAGCGGGGTACGCCGCCGGAGATGTGATTCGCTAAGTAGGCATATGTAGGGCGGCCCCTCAGGTCCGCTGACTGCGTTTGGGGGCTGAACCCCGCCTCCACCGGTGTCGGGCGTCCCTAGTGGCTAGTTGGCGGCCCGAGCAACCGCCAGCACCAAACCCACTTTCGCCGCTCTGGACGCCCATTTCGCCCACCTTGCGTCGGGATTGCGATAGCGCCATGCATCGAGCGCCGCCGGCGCAAGGACCATTGCGCCCACCCATCCCTCTTTGCATCTGAGCGAGCTGGCCATCGAGAGCGTGTCGCGCTCCTCGGGACCCACTCCCGCAAACGCGGCGAAGGCATACGCCGCGGAGGCGGCGAGGTGAAAAGCGAAAACGCCTTTCGCGAGCGGCGCCCTCTCCTCGTGCAGGTGCGGCCGTCGCGTCAGGATCCACTCGCTCGACGCTGCCTGCATCCAGAAGCCGGCGGCCGAAATCGTGTACTCGCGGCCCGGCGATACCGGATCGTGCGTGATGGCGAAGAACGGAATCGGGCCGAACGACACGCCCTTGAGGCTTGGATTCGCGTCGAAGATCAGCGCCGTGGCGATGTGGCCGCTCTCGTGGATCGCCAGGCCGAGCGCGGCGCCGCCGAGGAAGGTGGCGATCGTCCCTGCCGACGGCCGCGTCGGTGCAGTAGACGCAGGATCTCCCTCTTGAGCAACGGCTATTCGCGCGGGAAGTGGCAACAGGACCAGGACGAACGCGAGGTGCGCTCGCCAGCCCACGATCACGTCGTCGGCCCCTTCCACAACGATCGGCCGAGCCTCGGCTGGTAGCTCGTGAATTCGTCGCTCCCGTCGTTCTGCAGAATGGCGCGGCGCACTTGATTGATCGTCGCGTCGAGGTTGTCGGCGGCCGCGAGGATATAGGCCTCGATCGTCATCGGCTCCACCGGCGATCCGCGATCGCGTTCGCCGTGGTGCGACGCGATGAGGTGAATCAACCCGCTCCGAAGCGCATCAGGAAAGTTGGGGAGACGTCGAATCGCATCGGCAATGTGCACCACCCCAAGCGTGATGTGGCCGATCAGGTTGCCGTCGCGTGTGTATGACGTCGTAATGTCGTACTCGAGCTCCTGCAGCTTGCCAAGGTCGTGCAGCAGCGCCCCAGCAACCACCAGATCCGCGTCGGCACCGTACTGCGTCGCGAGCAATCGGCCCACGGCCGCTACCTTCAGCACGTGCTCGAGAAACCCGCCGCGATACGCATGATGAACCGTCCGCGCTGCGGGCCAGATCCTCAGCTTCTCCGCGTTCGCCTCGACGATGGCGCTCAGGAGCGCGCGGAGGTGGGGATTGGTGACGCCGGCGATGACCTGCTCCAGTTCGGCCCACATCTCGTCGACGGGCCGCGATGCCGTCGGCACCAGGAGATCCTCTCGGAACCCTTCGCGGCGATCTTGTGACTCCGGCGCGAGCATCACGCGCCGGATGCTGTCGATCTGGAATTGGGAACGGCCGTTGAAGGCGACGAGACGGCCCTGCGCCTTGACGAACTCACCCGCCTCGAATTCGTCCTTCAGCCGATCGACGTTGTCGAGGACGCGCGCGACGAGCTCGCCGGTCGCGTCCTGGAGAATGGCCGCGACGTACTCGCCGCCGCGGCCCATTCGCATCGACTTTTCCGTGCAGAGGAAGAATCCCCAGCCTGCCGCGTTGGCGGAGAGACTAGCGATGGGAGGAAGGCGCATGGGGAAAGCATACCAATTGCGGATTGCGGATTGATTGCGGATTGGATGGGATTGCGGATTTTGATTGCGGATTTGGGGGAATTGGCGATTGGATTGCGGATTACGCGGGTTCGGCGACTCGCGTCGCACGGATCCGCGCGGCCTTTGTCGAGGGCTGTTTCACGAGCGCGACGCCGATGAAGACGATCGCCATCGACACGATAGTGCGGCCGCCGAACGGCTCGTTCAGCAATAGCGCGCCGAGGATCACCGCGATCAGCGGGTTGATGTAGGCGTAGATCGACACGGTCGAGACCGGCAGGTATTTGAGTGCGTACACGTACGAGACAAAGCCACCGATCGAGCCCACCGCGGTGAGATAGGCGAGCGCGGCGACGCCGCGACCGTGCAGCGAGACGCGTCCCCACTCGCCGGCGAGCGTGCCAACGACCAGCATGATCACGCCGCCGAAGATCATCTGCACCGCTGTCGCGCCGATTATGGAGTCGCCGTGCGGGTGCCTCTTCGAATAAGAGGATCCGATCGCCCACCCCAGACACGCGACCTGAAGCGCCAGCAATCCCAGCACGAACTGCGTGCCCTGCGCGTCGCTGAACCGGAGATCCGGCCAGACGAGCACGAGAATGCCGACGAACCCGAGGACGAGGCCGAGGAGCGCGCGTCGCGACAGCCGCTCGCCGTCGGCTCGCAACGCTTCGACACCGGCCATGAAAAACGGTGACGTGGCGATCACGACGGCGGCAAGGCCGCTCGGCACCGACTGCTCGGCCCAGTTCACGAAGCCGTTGCCGAACCCGATCATCAGCAGCCCCTGAATCGCGAGGCTTCCCCAGCTTCCGACGTGCGGGAGTGCGTGTCCCCGCAGCCGTGCGTACGCCAGGAGCAATGAGCCGGCGGCGACCCAGCGGAACGCCCCCATCAGTGCCGGCGGCACGGCCTCGAGCGCAACGCGAATACCGAGATAGGTGGTGCCCCAGATGACGCAGACGGCGGCCAGCGCCGCATACGCGAGCCGTGGTGGCGCGCTCATGACACCACCTCCTCGGATCGATCGTTGACCGGGATCGGGAGACGAGCAGATTCCTTGATTGTCTCGAGCACGATCGTCGTCCGTGTGTGCTGAACGCCATCGATTGCGCCAAGACGATCTCGAAGGATCTGCGAGAGGTGCTGGGGATCGCGCGCGCGCACCTTCAGCATTAGACAGTCGTCGCCGGCGACGTGATGGACTTCCAGCACCTCGGGGATGGCCGCCAGTTCGTTGGCGACACGCCCCTCACCAGGACGATCCGTCGTGCGTACGGCGATAAACGACAGGAGGCGCTGATCGAGGGCGCGTGGATCAATCTGCGCCACGTAGCCGGTGATGATGCCCTTCGCTTCCAGCTTCCGCAGGCGCTCGAGCACTGCAGACGGCGCGAGCCCTACCGTCCGGGCAATTTCGGCCTGCGGGAGCCGGGCGTTGTCCTGCAGAAGACGGATGATGTCGACATCGGTGGGATCGAGCATGACGACGTCCATTCGACATGATACCACCATTGTCGATGATTATGCTGATGTCTGCCTGGATTACCAACGTTTGTTCGGTACTACAGCCGTGCAACTGAACTATGTGCTGATTGCCATAGTTTGGGACTCGCTGGCAGACTTGACTAATGTGGGACGGGACGGGGGCGCATGGCCCAATGGACGCAGCGCATTTGGGCCAATACGGTGTGCGGCAGGCGGACGACGGCGATCAACGTCTCGCTCGTCGTCGCGGTGCTCGCGTTCTTGCTCTGGAACGCACTGTAGCCCTGGTCGGGCAGGTGCCGAGGATGTTCTAACGTCGCGAAATGAAGAGGCCCGGCGCTCGCCGGGCCTCAGAAGAAGGAGGAAGTTCTCTTACTCTTCCAGCCGGTTGCGGGCCGCCACGAGCTTGGCCGCGACATCCTTGACGGCGACCTCCGTGGCCTCGCCCAGGATCGTCTCGCGGTAGTCCGACGAGCTCATGTCGATCTCGCCCATGCCGGCGCCGCCCCAGCTGCCACCACCGCCTGCCAGGAGCAGGCCGCTCCGCGACGACACGCCTTCGCCCTTGGCGCTGGCCATGATTTCAGCGGTCGAGACGTCGATCATCCGGGCAGTGATCGCGACGTTCGCCTTGCCTTTCTCGCGGCCCACCTTGCCGATGCCGAACCCGCCGTAGCCAAATCCGCCACCACCCACACCCTGCTTCTTCTGTTCGGTGCCGAACTTGGTGATCGAGCCGACGATCAGGTACTTCACGCCCAGCACCTTCCCTACCTTGGCGATGGTCGCCGCGCTCGGGTCGGCACGTTCGCTGTTCGAGAAATTCTGCTCGGCGAGGATCGCGTCCAGCTGCTTGCGCTCGATGATCCGGTAGGTGCCGTCGTTGACCAGTTCGTCGACGAGCATGTCCGAGATGCCCTTGCCGATATCCCAGTTACCGCTCCACCACTGCTGAACCGTGCCGTAATCGAAATCCAGGAGCGCCACCGTCGGCCGCTTGCTCTGGGCGCTGACTTCAGCTGCTCCGGCCAGCGACACGAGGGCGAGGGCCAGCACGCCCACGGCCGTCAACCACACCTTCCGCATGTACTCCTCCGGGGAACTGTAGGACGAAGCCCAGCCAGCGGCAGTCCGCGAATCAAGACGTACCGCCAGCCATCAGAACCTATCGGACGGTCGGTTGGATGGCAGTAGGGGCACGCAAATCAACAACGAGCTCGGAACAACAGCGACCGTCGTTCTGAGTTTCGCCATTCGGCAAAGCCTTTATAATCCGTGCCGGTGGCGTCAGACGTTCCCCGGGTGGGATTGACCGCCGGCATCGGTCCGCGCGCCGACGCGCTCGCGCGGCTGTTCGATTCAGTGCACGAAGGGGTGTACGTCGGACTGGTCGGCCCGTCCTCCAGCGAAACGCTCGCCGCCAATCCCCACCTGAAGCTCATTCTCGGCTATACCCCCGAGACCCCCGAGACTGACGTCCGGCCTTTCGATCCAGGACGCTTTGACGATGCGCAGAGTCGTGAGGCGTTTTGCGAGCGCCTGGCATCGGACGGTGCCGTCACCGAGTACCCTTCTGCGTCTTCGGCGCGCCGACGGCACGCTGTGCTGGGTAGAGCTGACCGCCCACGCGGAGACACTTGGCGACGCCTCGAGAGCCGGCAAGACGTTGCGCCTCGAGGCGCTGGTGCGCGACGTCAGCGAGCGAAAGAAGCTGGACGATCAATCGCGGGATCTGTACCAGCAGCTGGTCCAGGCGGAGAAGATGGCCGCGCTGGGCCAGACGATCTCCGGCGTCGCGCACGAGCTGAATAATCCGCTCGCGACGATCCTCACCTGGTCGGAGCGCCTGGCGCAGAAGCAGCTGGAAGACGGTGCGCGCCGGGGAATCGAAATCATTCTTCACGAGGCCGAGCGCGCGGCAAAGATCGTCCGCCAGCTTCTGACGTTTGCCCGCAAACGGCAAAGCACGCGCACGATGGTCGATCTCAACCAGGTCGTGCGCGAGACGCTGTCGCTTCGCGCCTACGAGCAGCGCGTCACGAACATTACCGTGATCGATGCGCTGGCGTCGGGACTGCCACAGGTCTTTGCCGACCCGCACCAGCTGCAGCAGGTGTTGCTCAATCTGGTCATCAACGCCGAGCAGGCGATGCTGTCGGCAAACGGACGGGGCACGATGGTCGTCCGCACGTGGCACGACCCGTCACGCGGGACGCTGGCCCTCGAGTTGAACGACGATGGGCCCGGCGTGCCCTCGGATGTGCAGGCAAAGATTTTCGATCCGTTCTTCACGACGAAGGACGTCGGAAAGGGCACCGGCCTGGGGTTGACCGTCGCGTACGCGATCGTCGAGGAGCATGGCGGGCGGATCCGCGTTGAATCGACGAGGGACCGCGGCGCCTCGTTCATCGTCGAGCTGCCAGTCACGCCAGGCACGAGGCGCGAACAGGCGGCGGCTCCCACGGCGGAGGAGCTGAAGCGGCTGGCCGGACGACGGGTGCTTGTTGTCGAGGACGAACCTGGTCTGGCGATCGCGGTGTGCGACTCGCTGACGGACGCGGGATTCGTGGTGGATCGGGCGGCGGATGGAGAAGAGGCGCTCGGCTACGTGCGCGAGCGCCCCTACGATCTGGTGATCTGCGATCTGAAGATGCCGCGGCTCGACGGACGCGCGTTCTACCGCGCCATCGCCGCGACGGCACCAGAGCTCGCAGCGCGGCTGATCTTCGTCACCGGCGACGTCGTCGGCACCGACGCCGAGCGCTTTCTCGAAGAGAGCGGCTGTCCGTGGCTGGCCAAACCCTTCCGGCTCGGCGACTTGCTGCGCGCGGCGCGCGACGTGCTGGCGTAAGGAATCACGACGCCGACGGCAGCGGGCTGCGCCGCTCGCGTCGGCTGCTCGGCTTTCAGCATCGCCGGCTTCTGCAGGAACTGGAGCACCGTGGACTTCAGGACGGCAGCGGCCTGCGCTGGCGCCATCGACGAGCCGAGCGCGTCCCGCAGACGTCGAATCGCACGGGCGTGGAGCTGGCTGACACGCGATTCGTTCACGCCAATCTCCTGGCCAATCTGCTTCATCGTGACCTCGCCGTAGTAGTAGAGGCCGATGACCTTCTGCTCGCGCCAGGGCAGCGACTGAATCGCCTTCCGTACTTTGTCCCGCACTTCCAGCTTTTCATAGGCCGCATCCGGACGCTCGGGCTCCGACGGCAGCAGAGCCGCGGGAAGCGTGGAATCGTCGGTGTGATCCACGGCGGCGAGGGGCGACGTCGACTCGATGGTGTTGATGCGAACGATGGTCCGGCTCAGACGCTTTTCATCGGACCCGACCTTGGCGGCAAGGTCGGCCAGCGACGGCTCGCAGCCAAGCTCGCGGCGCAGCTGCTCGCGGGCCGCTTCCAGCTCGCGGCGCTGCCGGCGCACGCCACGCGGCCAGGCATCCTTGCGCAACGCGTCAATCATTGCGCCCCGCACGCGCCGCTCGGCGAACGTCTCGAACTTGATGCCCCGCTCCTCGTCGAAGCGATGCGCTGCGTCGATGAGCCCAATCACGCCGTCCTGCACGAGGTCTCCGATGTCGATCGAGTGCGGCATCGAAGCGGCCATGCGGCGGGCCAGGGCCTCGACGAACGGAAGACTGGCAACGATTCGCTGACTGGACGCTGGAACGGGGAGCGACATTTGGTCTCCTTGATTGCTGGCAAGAGCCAGACGGGACCGGCCTATCGCAACGGGAGTACCAGCAGAGCCGTCGACAAAATCTGGCGGAGCGTCGCGGACAGGTGAACGCCTGTAAAAGGTTGACTGGATGAGTCTTGAGATGTGCAGCACCGCGCAGAGTCTTGCCATCCTGCGCTACGCAGAACTGCAAGAATCGTCAAAATTGCGACGCTTTACCGGCAGGGGATGCCAACTTCTTGACACCTCAGATCACGGTTCCGGCAAGAAATGACGATTCTGTAATCGAAAGGTCGAGCTTATGGCGAGGTGTGTGGTGGGCGACAGCCGACGCTCAGGCGCCGACTTGTTCGCTCGCGACGGATGTGATCTGCTGCCGAATCTCGCGTGTCGTCGTCATCGCGTCGACGGCGGCGCCCACGATTTGCGCGGCCCGCGCCCGGCGAGCCTCGTCAGGCGCCTTGGCCTCGAGCAACTCCGCATGCGCGAGGATCACGCCCAGCTGATTGCTCAAGCGGTGCAGCAGCTCGCGGAGTGCGGCCGGATCGGACATCAGCGGCTCTCAGGATCCTCAGAAGACTCGCGACGCGAGCCCGCTGGTGATTCTACGCCGACTGCTCGTCCTGGTGAGACTCGCTCTCGAGCGGCATCGCACCGGGCTCGCGCCAGAGCGTGTCCTCGAAGATGCGAACCGCGCCACCGGCGGTGCGCACGTACTGAATCTTGCCGGCTGCCATCCAGTTGTAAATCGTGCGTCGGCTGACGCCGACCGACTCGCATGCCTGGGTAATTGAAATTGCTCGACGCTCCAACTGTTATACCCTCCAGACGTTAGGGGTATCGGTGAATCGGTGGCACAGCTGTAGATCTGGCAGCAGGTCCTGACCGATTTTTGGCTTCAGCTTGACTGCCTCAGCCATTACCGTCAAAATACCGACGCCGCTAAATGGCTGACGCGACGAAACATCTGCTGCTGGTCGAGGACGAAGCCCCGCTGCGTGAGGCGGTCGCCGAGCAATTGACGGATCGCGGATTCGAGGTCGCTCAGGCCGACTCCGCCGAGCGGGCGATCGAACAGTTGACAGATTTTGCGTTCGACGTCGTCATCACCGACCTGCGCCTGCCCGGCCAGGACGGCACGTGTGTGATCGAGGCCGCGCTCAAGCTGTATCCCGAGATCATCGGCGTCGTCATGACCGGCTTCGGCACGGTGAAGGATGCCGTGGAGGTGATCAAACGGGGCGCCGCCGACTTCGTGACGAAGCCGTTCCAGTTCGACGAGCTGTGGCATGCGCTGCAGGGCGCGATGGAGCAGCGGCGGCTGCGCAAGGAGAACGCGTGGCTGCGCGAGCAGCTGGATCAGCGTCACAGCTTCGAGGGCATCGTCGGCCGCAGCCGTGCGATGCAGGACCTGTTTCAGCTGCTGCAGACCGTCGCGCCGACATCGAGCACGATCCTCATCACCGGCGAAACGGGCAGTGGCAAGGAAATCGTCGCGCGCGCGATCCATCACGCGAGCCCGCGGCGGGCGCACCGATTCATGGCGATCAACTGCAGCGCCATTCCGGAGAATCTGCTCGAGGCGGAGCTTTTCGGCCATACGCGAGGCGCCTTCACCGGCGCCGTCGGGACGCGGCAGGGCAAGATCGAACAAGCGCACAGAGGCACGCTCTTCCTCGACGAAGTGGGCACGATGAGCGTGGCGCTGCAGATGAAGCTGTTGCGCGTGCTCCAGGAGCGCGAGTTCGAGCGCGTCGGCGATTCGCAGACAATCAAAGTGGACGTGCGCGTGATCGCGGCGACCAATGCGGATCTCGCGAAAATGGTGGCCGACGGATCGTTTCGCGAGGATCTCTTCTATCGCCTCAACGTCATTCCGGTGCAACTGCCGGCGCTCCGCGAGCGCAAGGAAGACATCCCGCTCCTCGTGCAGCACTTTCTTCAGAAGTTCGGCGCCGAGCTCGACCGGCCGACGCTGACGGTGTCGCAGCCAGCGTTACGATGTCTGATGACCTATCAGTGGCCAGGCAACGTGCGGCAGCTCGAAAACGCGATGGAGCGAGCAGTGGCGTTGTCGGGAGGGAGGCCGCAGGTGGAAGTGTCCGATCTGCCGCCCGATATTCAGCGCGCTTCTGAAGGCGAGCCCTTTCTGTATGGCCTCGCGCTGCCGGACGACGGCATCGACTTCGAGCTGTTCATCGCGCGCATCGAGCGTGAGGTGATCCGGAAAGCCCTCGAACGGACCGGCGGCAACAAGGCCGCCGCTGCGCAGGTCCTGAACTTGAAGCGCACGACGCTCGTCGAAAAATTGAAGCGCCTGGACGGGTTCGCCTGATGCCGCCGCGCCACGCCTACTGGACGATTCTGATCGGCAACGCGCCGACGGCATTCCGCGCGCACGACCGCGGTGATCTCGTGCCCACGTTCGAGCGGCTGCGGCAGAAGCAGCCCGATGTCACCATGAAGTATTTCGCGCGCGGCCGCCTCTGGGAGTCGCCGGAGGAGGCCCGTGCGGAAGCGATGCGCCGCCCGCCCGCCGAAACACGCGGACGCGACTGGCGCCCAGGCGGCGCACATCGCGATCCCCGCGATCGCTTCAAGGCGAAGCCGGATAGGCGCCGAGCGGACGGACCGCGCCCCGAACGGCCGGCGGGAGATGAACCACGCGGTGGCTGGTCGCCCAAGCGGAAGCCGTTCGCGAAACCGCCGGCGTTCGGCAAGGCACAGCCATTTGGCAAGCCAAAGCCATACGGCAAGGCGAAGCCGTCCGGCGCTTCCCGGCCGTTCGGCGCGTCCGACCGCCGCGGCGATCGAAAGCGCTTCGGCGCTCGGAAGCCATCGGCTGCCGGGAAAGCGTATCGCGATCGAAGGCCGGCTCCAGAACGCCCGGTGGAGTCGAAGCCCGCCGCCGAACCGCCGAAGAAAGAGCGCGTCGAATCGCGCCGCCGGGACGGCACCACGCTCGTCAAGAAAGTGCGGCGGTGATCGTTCACCTCGTGCTCTTCACGCCACGACCAGATCTCACCGAAGCGGAGCAAACGACGATGCGCGACACGCTTCAGCGCGCGCTGACCGACATTCCCGCGATTCGACAGTACGAGGTCGGGCGGCGCGTGCGGCTCGGCACCACCTACGACCTGTTGGCGCCGCTCGATTTCGAGTTCCTCGTTGCGATCCACGTCGATGACGAACGGGCGCTCTCCGACTACTTGGCGCATCCAACTCACCAAAAATTGGGGCAACTCTTTTACGAGAAGAGCGCGCACGCCCTCGCATGCGACTTCGAGGTGCGAAAAATTTCGGACCTGCGCTGACGCGGACATCGCGCGTCGGATTCCGATGCAGCCGATTCTTTCCAGCGAAGCGAATCGAGTCACTCGCCAAACGCATCCGTGAATTTCGTTCGAGAAATCGTGAGCATTTGTGGCACACCGCTTGAAGCTCTGCGACGCGGCACTTCGCTGGAGGAAACGCGATGCCCGTCTGCTCCCCCCGTCTGCTCGTCACCTTCGTTCTCTCCCTCACAGCTACGACTCACACAGCCTACGCCGCGTCCAACGCGCAGCTCATCGCCACACCGCTCGTGGCGTCGAGCGTAGGACGGTGGGACCTGAACCGGCCGATCAGCCCCGGACGCGCCCTGGGCGATCTGCGGCATCTCAGTCACGTCGAGCGCCCGCCCGAACGCCCGCGGCTGCTCATCCCTCTGTATGTCTCATTCGCTGCGCTCCAGGCGATGGATGCGCACTCGACCATGAAAGCCGTCGATCGCGGCTACGTCGAGCTGAATCCACTCGTCTCGCCGTCGACCCGCAATGGCGCCGCCATGGCGGCGATGAAGGTGGCGGTGACCGCATCGGTCATCGTCGGCACCGAGAAGCTGTGGCGCCACAACCGGGCGGCGGCAATCGCCGCGATCGTCGTGGTCAACGGCGCCTACGCGGCCATCGTCGCGCACAACTATCGGAACGCGACGCGCTAGAGGGGTTGGAGGCACGCCATCCCTCTTCGCTGATTTCCTCGCGCGCCTGAGGTTTCGTCACGCCCCCTTATTCAAGACCAGCACATCGACGAGCCCGAGCTGTTGCTCGATCTCGCTACGCACCCGCTCGATCTGCGTGTAGTCCGTCGACTCTGCAACGCTGGCGGGTCGCCCCGACCCAATGGACCCGACCGACCGGATCGGGTTCTGATCGATCTTTGGATTCCTAGACTTTCAGCGACGACTGTTCGGCCTCGACGCGATTGCGTCCGGCGGCCTTGGCACGATAGAGGTTCGCGTCGGCGCGCGCGAGGGCGACGGCAGGATCTTCTTCGGGGCCGAGCTCGGCGACGCCGGCTGAGACGGTGATCCGGCCCGCTTCGGGAATCGCGAGGTTCTGCACGTTCTCACGAACGCGCTCGGCGAAACTCCGAGCGCCGGCGAGGCCGACTTCGGGGAGCAGCACGAGAAATTCTTCGCCACCCCAGCGCATGGCGAGGTCCGACCCGCGCTGCGACACGGACAGGATCTCGGCGATCCCTTTCAGCACGAGATCGCCCACGGCGTGTCCACTTTCGTCGTTGATGCGTTTGAAGCGATCGATGTCGAAGAGTACTAGGCTCAAGGTCGTGCCGCCGCGCCGGGCGCGCGACACCTCGCGCGACAACGCCTCTTCTCCGCCGCGCCGGTTGGCGAGTCCGGTGACCTGATCAGTCAGTGCCAGGCGCGAGAGCGCAGAGAAGCGCTCCTGGCTGTTGGCGCGCTCGAGGCTGGTGTCGAGCTCGAGCGCGAGGCGTCGCCCTGTTTCGGCGAGCGCATCGATCGCGCGCGCGTCGAGCCCGAGCGGCTCGAAGTCAAACACGCAAAGCGCGCCGCTCACACGCTTCGTTGATGTCGTGACCGGGACACCGGCGTAGCCGCGCAGAGTGCCCGCTGGCGGGAATTCCGCCTGTGCGAACACCGGATGCTGCTGCACGTCCGGCACGACGATCGGCTCCCGTCCTTCCAGCACCTGGCGGATGAACGACCACTCGCGCGGCGATCGCCCGTGCGACAGCGCGCGGCGCGCCATGCTGACGTGCACGCGCAGCCATTCCTGTTCGCCAACCCTGACGGACACGAGCACGAGGCTGACGCCGAAGCGTCGCGCCACGTCGCCGGCGTAGCGATCGATCGTCTCGCCCACCCATCGCTCGTGCGCGACGACAGCCGCGGCGACTTTTTCGGGGCCGCTCTCACGGCGCAATGACGGGAGAGCGCGGCTCAGCGTCTCGTATGCGTCGTGCTCAGTAGCGTCCGCTGCCAGCAGCTCCGTGACGCCGAGCCGCTCCTTCAAATTCCAGGCGGCGCCGCTCAGCTCCTTCGAGCTCGAGACGACGACGACGGGCGGACCCGAAGGACCGGCCAGGCGGCGCAGGTCGGCCAGGAGCGCAAAGCCGTCGAGACGCGGCAGTGACAGATTTGCGACAACGAGCACCGGCAGGTGTCGGCGACGCAACATCGCCTTGGCTTCGTCACCATTTCGGGTGACAACGACATCGTATCCGCTAAGCTCTACCATATCGCGCAGCATCGCTGCGCGCTGAGGGTCGGGATCCGCGATCAGAATGTACGCAACCCCCTGTGCTGGCCGAGGGTTATCGGAGGGCGGCGGCGGGGCGGATGGCGCCACAGTGACTGGGGAGACGACTGGGGAATCCGGCAACGAGTATAAATAGAGGTTAGCATCGCGCTTTTCGAGCCAATCCATTAGCTCATCTTTTGCGTGTCTAGGCCGATACGGCCAGGACCCCCTCGGAAACAACAGGCATCCAGTTCCGGCGTCCAGTTAGATCATTTTTGACACAAATCGGCCCAGAACTGCGCCGAAACGAAGTGCTGCGCGGGCCTGAATGAAGTCTGGTCACCGCCCGATTAGTATCTTTTTTGTCCCGGCTGAGTATTGAGATTGACACACTAGTGCCGATATATAACCATGGCGCGACCCTTGCCTCAGCAATAGGCGCCTTGCCTTCTGCTGACCTGGATAGCTCGGCTGTCCGGGCCTGTAAGTGACAGGGCGGAGCACCGTCGAGCGCCGCTGGAAACAGTTCGAAATATGGCCAATATTTCCCGATTGCTTGAATCGGAGCTTCGAGGATCCGTCGCAGTGTTCGTTCTCGCGCTGGTCGCATCGCCTGGCTGCCAGCGGTCGCAACCGGTCCGAACGTCCGAGGTGCAACCCACCTACAACAAGGACACCGGCCGGCTCGAGCGTATCAGCTACGACCGGAATCGGGATACACGTATGGACGCGTGGCTTGTCATGGACGGGACACGCGTCATTCGCGCGGAGCTGGACGAGAACTTCGATGGCGTCGTGGACCGCTGGGAGCACTACGGCGACCAGGCGGTTTCGACGGCGGCCGCGCCCGGGGACGGGCAGGTGCCGCGCGGCACACTGGTGCGTGCCGAGCAGGCCACACGCGGCGACGGAAAAATCAATCGCCGGGAATCCTACGAGAACGGCCAGCTGTCGTCGGTCGAAGAAGACACGAACGGTGACAGCAGGACGGACAAGTGGGAGACCTGGTCTGGCGGCACGCTGAGAGTCATGGCGCTCGACACGAAAGGCACCGGCAAGGCCGATCGGCGGCTGGTGTACCCCGTTGACGGGTCCGCTCCCCACTTGGAAGTGGATCGCGGCGGCAACGGGACCTTCGTGGCGGCGGCGGGCTCGTAAGGTCGCCGGCCGCCACATCCTGAAACGTGAGGGTATCAGCGCCGTGACCGTTTCGAATCAAATCTCGGCATTTCGTCCCGTGCGCTCATCTGTTTTTGGATCGACCGTCCTGTGGATCTCTGGCAACCAGAGCGACCACTCCGCACTTGACGCGCTGCTTGCCGGACTCGGCCTCACTGCACGGCGTGCGAGCGGCGTCCAGCAGGCGCTGGCCGAACTGCGCGACAAGCCCTCGATGCTGTGCCTCCTCGATTGCACGCGCACGACCGGTGACGCGCTTCGCATCGCCCGGAGCATCCGCACCGAGCGGCCGCAGGCGGTCATCGTCGGCATCGTCGATCCGAACCGGCAGGAGAGCTCGCTCGACGCGTTCCGCGCGGGCGTGTTCGACGTGCTGCCGTGGCCAATCATCCCCTGGGACCTGAGCGCGGTCATTTCCAACGCACAGGATCTCGTCCGACTGGCCAACGAACCGGACGATCGGGACGCGACGCCTGGCTCGCCGGCCGGTGTCTTCGGCAGCTCGCCCGCGATGCGCAAGATTATCGAGGTGCTGCCCCGCGTAGCCCCCAGCCGTTGCCCGATTCTGCTCTATGGCGAGCGGGGCACCGGCCGCCGGATGCTGGCGCATGCGATTCACGGCCTCGGCCGGCGGCCCGACGCGCCGTTTGTCGTCGTCGATTGCGCCAACGCGACGCCGCAGGATCTTGAAAACGAGCTGTTTGGGATCGTCTCGCAGCGCCGGCAAGACGGCAACGAAGAGCGACGCTCCATGGAACGCGTGAGCCAAGGCTCGCGCCTGTTCGAAGCATCAGGTGGCACGCTGTTCCTGCAGAACCTGCCCGAGATGCCGAACCGGGTCCAGGCGAAGCTGCATCGCGTGCTTCGCGATCGCGAGGCCGTGCTTTCGAGCGACCGGAGCCGGCTCGAGCTCGACATCCGGCCGATCGCCGCTGTCGATCCGGGGTTCGAGGGCGCCGTCGAAGAAGGACGTCTCCGCCGCGACCTCTACGATCGGCTGTCGCTGATTCGCATCGAGCTACCGCCGCTGCGACAGCGGCGCGAGGACGTGCCGTTCCTCGCCAACTTCTTTCTGAAGGAGATCTGCCGTTCAAACGGTGCGCCGATCAAGACGCTGACACGGTCAGCCGTGACGCTACTGGCGGCGCTCCCCTGGCGCGGCAATGCGCCGGAGCTGCGGGCGCTCCTCGAGCGGTTGGTGTTGCTCACACCGCATGGCTCGATCCGGCTCGAGGATCTGCTGGCGCAGGTGCGGCTGGACAGCAGCGAGATCACGTCGGTTGGCGGGACGAGCCTTCGCGAGGCGCGGCTCCGCTTCGAGCGCGACTACATCGCGTCAGTGGTCCGACAGCATCACGGCCGGATGGGCGACGCGGCCCAGGCACTGGGCATTCAGCGCACGAATCTTTATCGAAAGCTGCGGCAATTGAGCGTCGTGCGCGGCGCTCGCGACGCCAAGTAGGCGCATCTGTATCACTCGGGCAACAGTTGTAGATCGTTTCGAGGCGCGCCTAAGCCCAGCCGCTTGACGCGGTCGGGGTTGCGGGCGACGATGGTAAACCCCAACACCCGCCGGCGACCCCGGCAAAGGAATTGATAGTCATGCGCACATTGAGGGCAGGATTCGCGCTGGCGCTTGTGGGCAGCTTCCTGCTGACACCGCTGTCGGCAGCCACCAGGCAGGATGGCATCATCAGCGGCTCCGCGGCGGCAGAGGCCAAGAAGCCGTACGATCCGTACACGGTCCGGGCGCGCGACGTGAGCACGAATACGATCGCACAGAAGACCACGCTCGACGCAAACGCCGAGTTCGCGATCAACGGCCTCACACCGGGAACGTTCCTGGTCGAACTCGTGAAGGGTGCGCAGTCCAACGGTGAAGGCGGCAAGATCATCTGCACCGCCGGCCCGTTCACGCTGCAGGAGAACGCGTCACAGCTCGATCTCATGATCAAGAAGGGCGCGAACGTCCGCTGCAACCGTCCGGTTTCTTCTTGGTGGCTGCTTGGCGCGGCGGCGGCGGCGGGCGTCACGGCAGGCGCCGCGGCCGGCGGCGAGGCCGTGGCGGCAGGCGTCGTCGGCGGCGTCACGCCCACCCAGTTCGGCGCTCCGGGCACCGCGTCGGGCGCACAATAAACTGATTCCCGCAGTGCTAAGTGCCGAGTGCTAAGTGCCAAGTGGAGTGAGAAGTGAAGAGCGGCAAGTGGCGGCTATAGCCCACCACTAGCGACGTCCCACTTCCCAGTCCACTTGGCACTTAGCACTTAGCACTGCTTCGGCTCGTCGGTTTCTCCAGCAAGCAACCATCCCTCACAACCGAAAGGCGTCACCCTTGTCCCGCTGCTTAGCTGCGTGCATCTGTGCGCTCGGCCTGTTGCTGCCGCGCGTCGCTGCGGCCCAAACAACGGCATCGGACCCGTCAGAGAACGCGAGGTTCCAGTATGGCGCCGTGCGCTTGACGCCATTTCTCGCGATCACCGAGATTGGCGTCGACACCAACGTGTTCAACGATGCGCAGGAGCCGCAGCGGGACACGACCGCCACTTTCGGACCCGGCGCCGAGTACTGGGTGCGGGCGGGACGCGCGCGGATCAGCGCAAAGAGCGACCTTCAGTACAACTGGTTCCGCGACTTCGCCAATCAGCGGTCGCTCAGCACGAACAACGATCTGAAAATCGAGTTCCCGATGGCGCGGCTGACGCCGTTCGTCGACGGCGTGTTCGATCATGGTCGCGTGCGACCCGGTTACGAGATCGACACGCGCGCATTCCGCACGGACAGCGGCGGCGGCGGCGGCATCGACATCGATGTCACCCACAAAACCGGCGTCCGTTTCGAAACCCACCGCCGTCGTCTCAAATATCGCGAGGACGAGTTCTTCTTCGGCAACAGCCTGCAGGAAACGCTGAACCGCCGGACCGACTCTGTGGGCGTGTCATGGCGCCAGAAACTGACGCCGCTGACCACGTTCGTCGTCCTCTCGGAATACGAGACGGAGCGCTTCGACTTCCAGTCGTCGCGCGACGCAACGGGCGTGCGCGTCATGCCAGGGTTCGAGTTCGATCCGTTCGCGCTCATTGGCGGTAAGGTCTTCGTCGGCTTCCGATCGTTCGACACAACCGATCCGCTGCTGCCGAACTACAGCGGTCTCGTTGCCGACGTCGAGGCGAACTATCGCGTCCGATCGACCCGCTTCGACGTTCGCGTCCAGCGCGACGTCGACTACTCTGCCGAACAGCTCGAGCCGTACTACCTGCTCACCGACGCCGGCCTGAGAGTGACCCAGAAGGTCACGCAGCGCTGGGACGTCGTCGGTTCTGCCTCGAGGCAATGGCTGGACTACCAACGCATCGAAGGCCTCGCGCTGTCGGACGCCCCGTCGCACTCCGATCACGGTTATCGCGTCGGTGGCGGCGTCGGCTACCTGCTGGGGAACAGCGTGCGCGTCGGCGTCGATCTCGCTTATTACAAGCGGCATTCGCCGCTCGCGGTGCGCGAATACGACGGGCTCCGCGTCGGCGGCTCGTTCACCTACGGATTGACACGGCAATGACACGTTTCGTTTTCGCAGGTCTTCTCACTCTCTCGCTCGCGTCTGGAGCATGGGCAGGACAGGCCGATTACACGGTCGGCCCGCAGGACGTCTTGACGATCAGCGTCTACGACCAGGCGGACATGTCCGGCAAGTTCAAGGTCGAGGTGGACGGCAACTTTACGTTTCCACTGATCGGCCGCGTCGCCGCCAGCGGGCAAACCCTCAGGGCGATAGAGGCGGAGCTCAAGAAGCGCCTGTCGGACGGTTACCTGCGCAACCCACAGGTGACTGTCGGGGTCGAAACGTACCAGAGCCAGCGCATCTTCGTCATGGGCGAAGTGCGATCGCCGGGCAGCTACTCGCTGACCGGCGACATGACGCTGATCGAAGCACTCTCGCGCGCGGGATCGACGACGGCGCAAGCAAGCGACGAGGTGTTGATCGTGCGTCCGAAGGTGGGGGCGCCTGCCGGCGGACCGGTGATGCCGAACCAGACGGACGCAGAGATCATCCGCGTAAACGTGCGCGAGCTGCAGTCCGGCTCGCTGTCGCAGAACGTCTCGCTGAAGGACGGCGACACGCTCGTCGTCCCCAAGGCGCAGGCGGTTTATGTGTTCGGGCAGGTAAAGGCGCCGGGCGCTTATGTCGCAGAGAAGGGAACAACCGTGCTCCAGGCGCTCTCTCTGGCGGGCGGCGTCGCCGATCGCGGATCTACGAGCCGGCTCGTCATCGTCCGCACCGTGGACGGCAAGAAGAAAGAAATCAAGGCCAAGCTCACCGACACCGTCGAGCCTGGCGATACGTTGATTGTGAAAGAACGGTTCTTCTAGCCCGAGACACAGAGAGAATCACATGAACGCTGACCCGCACTCGCGTCCTCCGGTTTCCATGCACGTGAACACCCACGAGGACGAGAAGCATCTGATCGACTACCTGCGCGTCCTTTACAAGCGCCGGTGGGTCGCCATACCGGCGTTTCTCGCGATCCTCGTCGTCGGGGTCATCAACACGTATCGCACGACGCCGACTTACGAAGCCCACACGCAGATCCTGATCGAGAAGGACACGCCGCGTGTGGCTGGGTTGAACGACATGTTCACTCAGCAGGACGGCTGGTACAACGACGAGTTCTACCAGACGCAGTACCGGATCCTGCAGAGCCGCAGCCTGGCGCGCAAAGCGGTGAAGGCGATGCAGCTGGGCGAGCATCCCGCGTACAAGCGGATGACCTCGACGCCGCCGCCGATGACACTGTCGGGTGCCGCTCATGCCGCGTATTCGACGGTGAAGACGGCGATCGTAGGCGACGCGCCGAAGGTCGCGCCACGGGACCCGATACCTGCGCCGAGCGCCTCCGGTGAAACGGCACAGGAAGCGGCGCTGGTCGACGCCTTCCTCGGCGCGCTGACCGTGGTGCCGGTCCGCAACAGCCGGCTGGTGGAGCTGCGCTTCACCTCGAGCGAGCCGCAGCTCGCGGCCGACATGGCCAACGCGCTCGCGAAGACCTACATCGAGCAGAACCTCGAGTTCAAGTTCCACTCCTCGAAAGAAGCGACCGACTGGCTGTCGTCGCAGATGGGCGAGCAGCGGAAGAAGGTCGAGGAGAGCGAAGCGGCCCTGCAGCGTTACAAGGAACAGCACGACGCCGTCGCCGTCGAAGATCGCCAGAACATTGTGGTGCAGCGTCTCGGCGAGATGAACGCGGCCGTGACGAAGGCCAAGACCGGGCGGATCGAGCGGGAAGCGCTCTACAACCAGCTGAAAGCGATGCAGACATCGGGATCGATCGACAGCTTCCCGGCCGTGCTCGCGAACGACTACGTCCAGAAGATCAAGGGCGACCTCGGCGACCTGCAGCGCCAGCAGGCACAGCTGGCCGACAAGTACGGCGACCGCCATCCGGAGATGATCAAGATCCGCACGGCGATTCAGTCTACCGAGGCCAAATTGAAGATCGAGATCGACAAAGTCGTCGACTCGGTGAAGAGCGAGTACGAGTCGGCACGCGCGCAGGAAGTGAGCCTCGCCGGCGCGCTCGACAGCCAGAAGTTCGAGGCGTTGAGCCTGAACCGGAAGGGGATCGAGTACAGCGTGCTGCAGCGTGAGGCCGAGAGCAATCGGCAGATCTACGAGTCGCTGCTGCAGCGCACGAAGGAGACCGGGATTTCGGGCGACTTCAAGGCGAGCACGATCCGTGTCGTCGACGCCGCGGAAGTGCCGAAGTCGCCGTTTCTGCCGCGCCGCGAGCGCGACATCTCGCTGGCTGGCCTGACCGGGCTGCTGGTCGCGGTGGGCCTCGTCTTCTTCTTCGAGTATCTCGATAATCGCATCAAGTCGCCGCAGGAGCTGCGCGCGACGCTGAGCGTGCCGTTCCTCGGTATGGTGCCTTCGGTGCCCGATCAGCACCAGGCCCTCATCACCGAAGGCGTGCCCGCGAACTTCGCCGAGTCGATTCGCTCGATCCGGACGAACGTGCTCTTCTCCTCCGCCGAAGAGGGCGCACACATCGTCGTGGTCACGAGCGCGGGCCCGGGCGAGGGTAAGAGCGTCGTGTCGAGCAACCTGGCGGTCTCGTTGGCGCAGGCAGGCCAGCGCGTCCTGTTGATTGACGCAGATATGCGCCGGCCGCGCGTGCACGAGATTTTCGATCTTCCGCAGGAGCCGGGCTTGTCGAACCTGCTGGTCGGCGACTGCAAGCCGAGCGAAGCGGTGCGAAAGTGGAAGACGGTGCCTGGACTCTGCGTGCTCTCGGCCGGCATGATCCCGCCGAATCCAGCCGAGCTCCTGGGGTCGAAGCGCTTCGAGGAATACATCTCGACCCTCGGCGAGCACTTCGACTGGGTGTTGGTCGATTCCCCTCCCGTGCTCGCCGTCGCGGACGCAGCGGTCGTGGCCAATGGCGCGTCGGGCGTCGTGTTCGTCGTCGGCGCGGACCAGACCAGCCGCCAGGCGGCACGCGAAGCCGTCCACCAGCTGCAGTCCGCACACGCGCGCGTGATTGGCGCGGTCCTGAATCGCGTCGACCTGGAGCGCAACCCGTACTACTACGCGCACTACTACCGCAAGGAGTACGCTAAGTACTACGCCAAGGCTCCTGGTAGAACCTAACAGCGACGAGCTCTAAGCCACGAGCGACGAACTCTGAACGTGGAGCGACGAATGACGAGCTGGGAACGTCGAGGGGCGACCGGCGAATTCGTGGGTTTGTCCGCCAGCTCGGCGCTCGGCGCTCAATAGTTCGACGCTGATCGTTCGGCGTTCTGAGCACGTCGTCTGTGGTTCTGAGTTCGTTGTTCGTCAAGAGGCAGCCATCGCGCACGCGAGGGCTGCCTCGTGCCATCTAGATGACCTCCCCATCCGTATCCGCAGTGACGACAACCGATGATACGACGCTGCCCGTGGTGCGCATCGGTCCGGCGCGCAGCTGGGCCTCGCTGAACCTCGCCGAGCTCGTGGAATATCGCGAGCTGCTGTACTTCCTGGTGTGGCGCGACATCAAGGTGCGCTACAAGCAGACGGCGCTCGGCGTCCTCTGGGCGCTGCTGCAACCGCTGTTCATGATGCTGGTCTTCACGTTGTTCTTCGGCCGGCTCGGAAAGCTGCCGTCGGATGGGTTGCCGTACTCGGTGTTCACGCTCTGTGCGCTCCTGCCGTGGCAGCTCTTCTCCCACGCGCTCACCGAGTCGAGCAACAGCCTGGTCGCGAACGAGCGGCTGATCTCGAAGGTGTACTTTCCGCGACTGCTCGTGCCGCTGGCGGCGGTGGTCGGCGGCCTCGCGGACTTTGGCGTGGCGTTCCTCCTGCTGCTGGCGGTGATGGCCTTCTATTGTGTCACTCCGGGCATTGCCGTCGTCGCGCTGCCCCTGCTGGTGCTGTTTGCGATCGCCACTGCTTTCGCCGTTGGCCTCTGGCTGTCTGCATTGAACGTGCAGTATCGCGATGTGCGGTACACGCTGATCTTCGCCACGCAGCTTTGGATGTTTGCGACGCCGGTGGCCTACTCCGCCTCGCTCGTGCCCGAAGGCTGGCGTCCGTTGTATGGGCTCAACCCGATGGTCGGTGTCGTCGAAGGTTTTCGCTGGGCACTCCTGAACCGATCGACGGCACCAGGTCCCGAGATCCTGGTCTCTATCGCGGCAGTTGTCGCGCTGCTTGTCAGTGGCCTCTACTACTTCCGTCGCGTCGAGCGCACCTTCGCCGACGTCATCTGAGACGCCGCGGCACGCGCTGCTCCGCCGCGTGGCCCGCAGCGCCTACGCGTTCGGGCTCCGACGTACCGTCCGCTCGCTCGTGCGGCCTGCTGTCCACGGCGAGCTCCTGTCGCTCAAGAACCGACAGCGGCTGTACAACTTCTTTGCCGACGACACGATCACCGACGACACCGTTGTCGCGACGATACGGACGCCACGGGGCAGGACGGTCAATGCCCGTCTGGACCTGGCCGATGAGTTCTGTCGCACCTGGTACTACTGGGGTTACGAGCGCTACGAGCCTGGCGTCGCCAGACTGCTGACCGCGCTCGCGCGTGACCGGCGGGTGATTCTCGAAGCCGGCGCGAACATCGGCTACTACACCCTGCTCATGGCGACCGCGCAACCGGACGACGGCGTCGTTCACTCCTTCGAGCCCAGGCCGGACGTCTTTGCGCGGCTGTCGGAGAACATCGCACTCAACAGTCTGACGTCGGTGACGCTGGCGGACACCGCCGTCTCAGATATGGCCGGTGGCGCCACTCTGTATCTGCCGGACTCGGGCAATCGCGAAATGGCGTCCCTCGATTCCACGTTTGTCCCATCGTCGCGATCCGTCGACGTGCGTACAGTGCGGCTGGATGAATACTGCGCGAGGCACGGGTTGAGCGTGGACTTGCTCAAGATCGACGTCGAGGGTTCTGAAGTCCGCGCGATCGAGGGGCTGGGCAACGTTTTGCGTGAACGATGGCCTGACATCGTGTGCGAAGTGCTGCCGCAATACGAGTTGCCGTTGAACGCGCTGCTTGCCGGCATGCCCTATCGCAAATTCCTGATCACAGACACGGCTCTCGAAGAGCGAGCCGAGATGGTCGGATCGCTCGCTGCTCGCGACTATTACCTGACGACCGGGATGCCCGAGCTAAAGCTGGGGCCTACGTACAGCAACGGTGGCGCGTAGAGGTGACGTACGCAGGCCCGAGCTTTCGCTTGGGCGAACGCAAATGAACGCCCTGATCATCGAACGCGTCTCCAAGCAATATCGCCTGGGCCAGCGCGAGCGGTACCGCGCGCTGCGGGATACGCTTGCCGAGATGCTGCGAGCGCCAGCGCGCGGCATCGGACGACTCCTCAACGGTGCTCCCGAGACCGAGGCCGCGGACAACCAGATCTGGGCGCTGCGCGACGTCTCGTTCGACGTCGCACAAGGCGAAGTGATCGGCATTGTCGGAAGAAACGGCGCCGGAAAGAGCACGCTGCTGAAAGTGCTGTCGCGGATCACCGCACCGACGGAAGGCCACGTGACCATTCGCGGCCTTGTCGGATCGCTGCTCGAAGTCGGGACTGGGTTCCACCCCGAGTTGAGCGGCCGTGAGAACGTCTTCCTGAACGGCGCGATCCTGGGAATGAAGCGCCGCGAGATCGAGAGGAAATTCGACGAGATCGTCGCCTTTGCCGAAGTCGAGCGATTCATCGACACCCCCGTGAAGCACTACTCGAGCGGCATGCAGATGCGGCTCGCGTTCGCGGTCGCGGCCCACCTCGATCCCGAGGTCCTGATCGTCGACGAGGTGCTGGCCGTCGGCGACGCCGCCTTTCAGCAGAAGTGTCTCGGCAAGGTTGGCGAGGTCACGAAGAGCGGCCGCACGGTCCTTCTGGTCAGCCATCAGCTCAATCAGGTACGGCGCTTGTGCAATCGCGTCGCGTGGCTCGACGCCGGTCGCATCCGGCAGATCGGGAACACCGCCGAAGTGGTCACGGCATACGAGGGCGCGCTGTCCACACTGCGGACGGAAGGCGACAGCCGGAATGATGGCGCCGCCGCCCGATTCGTAAGCTGGGAAGTGGTTGAGCCGCGCGGCGACTCGCCACACACGATCGGGCGGGAGGGGCCGGTCACCATCCGCATCCGCGTGCGGGTCAACCGGCCGTTGCGCGGCGGTTTCCACGGCATCCTGCTCTACAACCAGGCCTACCAGATCATGTGGTCGATGGATCTGTACAACCTCCGACTCGATCCAGGCGAGGTCGATTTCCTTCACACGTTGCCGTCGCTGCCTCTTCAGCCCGGGCGCTATTCTTGGCGCCTCAGCATCTTCGATGATCAGGGCATCGTGGACGAGTGGATGGCGCAGCCCGACCTGCTGCTGGCGACGACGCCCGTGACTCATCCGGACGATGCGTGGCAGGGCGTATTGAATCTGCCGACGAATTTTCGCGTCCGCGCCGTCGACGAGGCTGAGGAAATGGCCGCACTAAATTGCGGCCCTACCGCGGTTATGGAGCAGCCGTAGGGCCCGACTTCAGTCGGGGCCAATCGTACGTAGGCCCGAGCCTTCGGTTGGGCATCACTCCACAAATGGTCAGCGTCATCATCCCCTGCCGCAACGCCGAGCCGTGGATCGCGGAAACGGTTGCAAGCGCATTGCAGGAGGGCTGCGCCGAGATCCTGCTCGTGGACGACGGTTCGACCGATCGCAGCAATGAAGTGGCGCTCGCCACGGGTTGCGGCAAACTGCGGGTGCTTCCTGGCGAGCGTCGCGGCGTCAGCGCGGCACGCAATGCCGGGATGGCCGCGGCGACCCAGCCGTGGGTCCAATTCCTCGATGCCGACGATGTGCTCGGCGACGGCAAGATAGCGCGGCAGATCGCGTTCGGAGAGCGCACGGGCGTTGACGTCGTCTACAGCGACTTCCGTGAGCTGTGCGAAGTCGACGCCGGCACGTACCAGCCAGGCGAATGGAAGCGTGTCGATCTCTCTGGCGACACGTCCTGCCGCGTGTTCGGCTGGCCTCAGTGGATTCAGATTGGTGCGATGGTCTTCAGGCGCGCGGCCCTGAATCGCGTCGGCGGTCACGACGCGACGATGACGCATATCGAGGAGGTCAATCTATACCTCCGCCTGGCGCTCGATGGCGCCCGGTTCCTGCACGACGGCTCTCACGACGCTGCCGTCTGGCACCGCAAGCATCGATCGGTCGTTTCCCTGGGCGCCAGCAATCGCGCCGGTTTCCACGGGGGTTGCCTGCACAACGTGGAGCTTGCCAGAAAAGCCTGGCTGCTGACACCGGAGGGCCTGACTCACGAGCGCACCAAGGTGCTCCTCGACGACTACGAGTTTCTCGCCCGTTTCTACTACGTCCACGATCGGCCGACGTTCGACCAGGTCATGAGCAGCATCCGATCGCTCACGCCGACCTTCATCCCGACCGCGCCGCCGATGCTCCGCCGCCTCTCGCAGCTCGTGGGCTACGAACAGGCAGAAGCTGTCGCACTGCGCTATCGCGGCGCCAAACGGTGGTGGCAGTCGATCAGCGGTCGGAAGACCGATGATGGCTTCTGGCACAAGCCATCCATGCGCGACGAGATTCGCGGCGACGCCTGACGATGAAGATCGTCCAGGCGCTGGGGTGGTACTTCCCTGAGTCGTCCGGCGGCACTGAGGTCTACGTCTCGGGCCTGGCGCGAGGTCTCGCCGCCGATGGCCATCACGTCGTCATCGCGGCGCCTCGCGATGGCGATCGCGAGTCGACGTACCAACACGACGCGATCGACGTCTACCGCTATTCGGTATCGGCGACGCCGTCTCGCGACGAGGCCGCCGGCATTCAACCGCCGGCGATGCTCGATCGCTTCTCCGAATGGCTGGCGGAGCAAGCGCCGGACATCTATCACCAGCACGGGTGGACGCGCGGGTGTGGTGTGCATCACCTGCAGGCCGCGCGAGACCTCGGCATCCCGACGATCACTACGCTGCACGTGCCCGCGGCGGTGTGCCTGCGCGACACCATGCTGCTCGACGGCGAATCCGTCTGCGATGGCCGGATCGACGTGGCGCGCTGCACTCGATGCTGGGGGCGTTCGCGCGGCATTCCGATGGGTGTCAGCGCGCTGCTCGGCCGGCTGCCTGCCGGGGCGCGCTTGCTCTCGGACTCGTTGCCTGACGGCGCCAGGCTCCAGACCGCGGCGATGACGCCAGCGCTCGTCCAGGCGCATCGCGCCCGGTTCGATCGCCTCGTTTCGTGCTCCGATCGTGTCGTCGTCGTCTGCGAGTGGCTGAGGGCCGCGTGCCTGGTCAACGGCGCATCGTCGGACAAGCTCGTGATGAGCCGACAGGGCGTCGACGATCGGTTCGTCGACGAAATCCTCAACCGCGCGACGGCGTCCCGCACGAGCGGTCCTCTGCGTGTCGGATTCCTGGGCCGACTGGATCCAGTGAAGGGCGTCGACGTGATCGTCGACGCGGTCGCGGCCCTTCCAGCCTCGACGGCGATCGAGGTTGTCCTCCGCGGTCTGCCGCAGGACGACGAGTACGCCAGCCGTCTCAAAGCATGCATCGCGCGCGATGCGCGATTGACGCTGGCGCCGCCGGTAAGGCGAGACGAGGTCGCAGCCGAGCTCGAACGATACGACCTGCTCGCCATTCCCTCTCGCTGGTTGGAAACAGGCCCGATCGTAGCGCTCGAGGCTCGAGCCGCAGGACGACCGGTGGCGGCATCTCGTCGCGGAGGGCTGGCCGAGATCGTTCGCGAGCCCGAGGACGGCTGGCTGCTGCCGCCCGACGACGTTGAGGCGTGGACCGCGCTCTTCGCAAAGCTCGCCGACGACCCGTCGATCGCGCGTCGGTTGCACAGCCCCCGCCCTGTCCGTCAAATGCGACACGTCTGCGAAGAGATGATCGGACTATACCGCGACGTCACGACACGGTCGAAGGCGGACGGCTCCGACCGGTCCGCCGACCTGGCAAACCAACTGCTCTGATGGCGCGGATCTGCCTCATTACCACGAGTACCCCCTCCGCCAATCCACGGCTGGTCAAGGAAGCGGATGCACTGGTCGCGGCCGGGCACGACGTACGCGTCGTCGGCGCTCACTGGGTCGATTGGGCGACCGACGCCGATATCGAGATGATCGCGTCGCGCGGCTGGACGTTCAGCGTCGTCGATTGGCGACGACACGTTCGCCCAGCGTTGTGGTGGTCGTCGCGTCTCAGACAGCACGGGGCCAGACGCCTTTGCGACGCCCTCGGGCCTCGCCGGGGGCTTGCGGAAACCGCGATGACCCGCGTGGCGCCGGAGCTTGCGCGCGAGGTGCGTCGGCACTCCGCTGACCTGTACATCGCTCATAACCTCGGCGCCCTGCCAATCGCGCTGGACGCTGCACGTCGAATGAACGCCCGCGTCGGGTTCGACGCGGAAGACTTTCACAGTGGGCAGCTGTCGCCCGGCCGCGATCGGTTGATGCACGGGATCACGGAGTCGATCGAGCGTCGGTGCCTGCCAGTATGCGATTACGTGACAGCCGCGGCGCCGCTCATTGCCGAGGCGTATGCGGCGCTGTGCGACATTCTCGTGCCGACGGTCGTTCTGAATGTGTTCTCCAAGCGGTTCCGGCCGGCGGCGCCGTCGGTCTCGAACGACGATCGCATTCGCCTGTATTGGTTCTCGCAGACGATCGGGCCGGATCGAGGACTGGAGGATGCGGTCACGGCAGCGGGGCTGCTACGCGATCCTCGGGTTGAATTGCATTGCCGCGGGCGTTGGCAGGATGGCTACGAAGCGCGACTGCGCCACCTGGCCAATGTGTCAGGACTGACGACCGAGCGACTGGTGTCTCACCCGCCTGCCAGGCCCGACGCGATGGTCGCGCTTGCCGCGGGCATGGACATCGGCCTCGCCCTCGAGCCACCGGCGTCGCGCAACAACGACATCCTCTGGTCCAACAAGGCCTTCACATATTTGCTCGCCGGTACACCCGTCATTCTCAGTCGAACCACGGGCCAGAGTGCGCTTGCGCCGCTCTTCGGGGACGCAGCGGTGACGTACACGCCGGGAAATGCGGCGGAGCTGGCGGCTGGCCTCGAACGATGGACCCGGAATCCGACGGCGCTGGCTCATGCCCGCCGACTGGCCTGGCGGCTCGGTGAGGAGCGTTACAACTGGGAAGTGGAGATGCCGCGGTTTCTGTCGATTGTGAGCGAGGTGCTCGATCGTGGCCCGCGCGCAATCCCGTCACGAGCGGCCGTGGCCGAGCCGCTTCGTCACGTGAAGGCGTCCTGAGGCCATGATTAGCCGATCTCGCTGGGTCCGCGATCCGAAGGACGCGCAAACGTCGCTTCTGGACACCCCCATTCCGCGACCTCGTGCGTTGCGACGCCTGCTGATCGTGGCGCCGCACTTCCCGCCCGTGAACGCGCCCGACATGCATCGAGTGCGGATGAGCCTTTCGCACTATCGAAGCTTCGGTTGGGATCCAATCGTTCTCACCGTGGACGCTGCGCGGCAGCCCGAACCGAGTGACGCGCTCCTCATGAGAACGCTCCCAGTGGACGTGCCAATCATCAGCACCGGCGCCGTGCCGCTCATGCTGACGAGGCTGATCGGCGTCGGCAACGTTGCGATTCGTGCCTACGCGCATTTGCGCTTCGCCGGACTTCGCATCATCCGCGACCATCAGATCGATCTCGTCTTCTTCTCCACGACGATGTTCCTCTGCATGCCGCTCGGACGCGTCTGGCGACGCAAGACGAACGTGCCGTTCGTTCTGGATTTTCAGGATCCCTGGGCGAGCGACTATCGGTCCCAGGATGGCGCGGCGCTCCCGAAACACGGCATTGCCAGCCGAGTGCACGCGCGCCTCGAGCCCTGGACCATGAAGGACGCCAGCGGCGTCATGGCAGTGTCACCGGCATACATCGACACGATCCGTCAGCGCTATCCCTGGATTGCCGAGGAAGCGTGCGCCACGATCCCTTTTGGCGTCGCGCCCGAAGACTTCGCAGCCGCTGCTCGGGTTCAGCCGGCAATACGACGCGAGCCCATGCACGTGACTGGCGTCTATGTGGGCGCGGGCGGGCCGGCGATGGCCACGTCCTTGCGGATCCTTTTCGCGGCCGTTAGAAGGCTTCATGGCACTGACCCGACGCTTGCCGAGAAGCTGCGACTCGCCTTCATCGGCACCGACTACGCGCCCGCAGGACGCGGCCGGAAGACGGTCGAGCCACTGGCGGCTGAAGCCGGCGTCGCGGGCCAGGTCACGGAGCAGACCGATCGCGTCGCCTACTTCGTTGCGCTTCAGACCATGCGTGCCGCCGATTTCGTGCTGATGATTGGCTCGGACGATGCGCAGTACACGGCGTCCAAGGCGGCGCCGTGTCTGGCATCCAAGCGGCCGGTTGTCGCAATCCTGCACGCCGACAGCCCTGGCGTGGCGTTGCTGGAGAAATCGAAACTCACGACGTTGGTGACGTTCCATAGCCCGGCAGATATCGAGAGCGCCTCGGAGGTCTTGGCAGCAGCCCTTCCCAGGGTCGCTGCGCTCGCGGGTCAGGAGCTCGACGGCGACACCGCCCTTCTCGAGCCCTACACGGCAACGGTCCTGACGAGGAAGCAATGCGCCCTCTTCGATCGCGTGATCGAGCGAGCGGCGAAAGCTGCATGAGCCGCAGAATCGCCGTTGTTGCCAGCCACCCGGTGCAGTATCAGGCACCGTTCTTCCGGCGGCTGGCACAGCGCGCGGACCTCACCGTGTTCTTCTGCCAGCGGCACGAGCCCGCACTCGAGCGGGCGGCTGGTTACACGGACGGGTTCTCGTGGGATGTGCCGCTGACCGACGGCTACCGGCACGAGTGGCTCCTGAACATCGCGCCTCGCCCGAGCGTTGACCGGTTCAGCGGCTGCGATACGCCTGACGTCGCCGATCGCCTCGCCGAGCGAGCGTTCGACGCCTGCATCGTCCAGGGCTGGTACCTCAAGAGTTATCTGCAGGCCATGCTGGCGTGTCGTCGCTATCGGGTGCCGGTGTTGCTGCGCGGCGATTCACAGTTGGCGACGACGCGATCGACGATCAAGCGCGCGGTCAAGTACTGGCCGTATCGTGTCCTCCTGAATGCCGTCGACGGACACCTCGTGGTGGGTTCGGCGAATCGCGAGTATCTGGCCCATTACGCTGTGCCTGAGGCAAAGCTGTTCGACGTCCCCCACGCGGTTGACGACGAGTGGTTCGCGGCGCAGGCTCAAATGGCGCGTGCCAGTGGCAGCCGCGAGCGCGAGCGCACGGCCCTCGCGATCCCGGCGAACGCGAAGGTCGCGGTATTCGTCGGGCGTCTCGTCGACATGAAGCGGCCGCTCGATTTCATTCGCGCACTGACCGACGCGGTCGTGCCGGCGAGCCTCTGGGGCCTGATCGTCGGTTCAGGACCGATGGAACGTGAAGCGCGAGCACTCGCCGAGAGCCTGGGCGCCCGCGTACGATTCGCGGGATTCCGCAATCAGCGGACGCTGCCGTCGATTTACGCGGCCGCCGACATGCTCGTGCTGCCTTCGGACGCGCGCGAGACGTGGGGGCTCGTCGCCAACGAGGCGCTGGCGTCCGGTCTCCCAATCGTTGTAAGCGATGCTGCTGGCTGTGCGCGCGATCTGGCGGTTGGCGAAGCCGGACGCCGCTATCGAGTAGGGCAAATCAGCGAGCTCGCCACGGCGATCGAATCGATGGCAGCCGCGCTCGATGCCGGCCCGCGCGACGTCACGGATGCCGTAGTCCGACAATCGGCAGCGTTCGGCTGCGACGCAGCTGTCACGGGCACGCTTCGCGCCGTGGAGATTGTCGCAAGCGCCCGCGCAACCAGCGCGGGTGTCCAGTTGGCGACCCCCGACACGCATCGGTAGTCCGAAGCCGGAAGCCCGTAGTTCGAAGCCCAGAAACCCCGTAATGGCCCCTCGACTAATCGCGAAATATCCGCTGACGCTGTGGGCACTCCAGGCCGGCGCCCTCGTCGGGCTGTTCGTCGGCCTGCTGATGGACTCGGTGCTGCTTGGCTCCGCTGTTTTCGTCCTGCTCGCCGTGGTCGGCTGCACCTGGCGTCGCGAGGAAGTGCCGGTCGTGCCGTTTCTGCTCGGCTACCAGTGGTGCGCGATCACCGTTGGCTACTGGTACTACGTCTTTACCGGAATCTTTCCGACCGCATATGCGCTTGGCGACCTCGAACGCACAGTCCGCCTCAGCCTCACCGGGCTGGTCATGCTCGCGGCGGGCATCCGCCTGGTGCGAGACTCGGTATCGCTCAAAGACGAAGCCGACGGTCAATCGCTTCGCATCGGACGCCTGAACCGACTGTTCTGGTTCGTCATCATCATCTACGGCATCGACTACATCCGCGCCTTCAATACGAAGTCGTTCGGCGGTCTCGACATCCCGCTCACGATCCTGCTCGAGTTCCGCTACGTGCTGCTGATGGTGCTGTGGTACGAGACGATTCGCCAGGGCGCCAGTCGGCGCTATCTCTGGCTGTCGCTGGCCTGGGTGTTCATCCCTTCGCTCGGCTCCTATTTCTCGGATTTCAAGACGCCACTGATTCTGCTGTTTCTCGTCTCGCTGCAGTTCTGGAAGCCATGGGAACCGAAGGTGTGGAAATGGTCGATCGCGGCGTGTACGCGCACCGTCGGGCTGCTCGTGGCCGCGCTCTTCCTGATGCTCGTGTGGCAGGCCAGCGTCAAAAAAGAGGCGCGACGCATCTATGACGAGGGCCTCGTCAACGGCCGTCTCGATCGCGCCGAACTGTTCGTGAAGCAGGTGGCCGCCGCCGGACCCGAGGTCATCGATGACCCTCGGCCGAGCATCGAGATCCTGATCTCCCGGCTCTCTTACATCGGCTTTTTCTCGCGCGTGCTCGAGTACGTGCCCGCCGTCGAGCCGCATGCCAACGGGGAACTGCTGCAGATGGCGATGACGAACGCCTTCATGCCGCGACTGGTGTTTCCGAGCAAACCCGTGTTGCCGTCCGACTCTTACTACACGCGGCGTTTCACCGGCATCATGGTGGCTGAGGAAGGCACTTCCATCAGTATCGGCTACATGGCCGAGTTCTACGCCGACTGGGGCCTCATCGGCATGTTCCTGTCGATTCTCGCCTACGGGTGTCTGATTGGCGCGTGCATGGAAGTCGTGCGCCGCTTCGTCCAGCCCTCCCTCCTGGTGAGTCCCTTCCTCGTCATCTTGATGATGACGGTGTACCAGTTCGAGCACCAATTCATCAAGACATTCGCCGCCCTGATTTCGACGACGGTGGCGGCGCTGCTGATTCAGCGCGCCGGTCGGAAGACGTTCGTGAAGTCGTTCCGCGTGGAACCGGCAACGAGCGAGGCGCTGGCGCCCCAGCCAATCGTTCGGGCCGAGGGGCGCTACCGCACGCTCCCACGTACCGGCACCACTCTGCCCCACGCGTGACCGGGCCCCTCGAGCGGTGATAGGCGCGGCTCGAACGGTCGTCCGCTTTGGCGCGCCGGGGCTGCTCCTCGTTCTGGCGCTGCCGTTGATTCGCGCGCAGATGTTCGCGACGAACGACGCCTTCGACGAAGTTCGCTACCATCGGCCGATCATCGCCACGATGGCCGCGGAGCTTCCGGCGGTCGACATCGTGAGCTACAACGCCGCGATGGCGCCCGGCTATCACGTCGCGATGGCCGCCGTGCTGCGCGCGACCGATTCGTGGCGTGCGGTACGGGCCGCGAACCTCGCCGTTGGTGTACTGCTCGTCATGCTCGCCGGCGAGATTGCGTGGCGTCTCTCGGGCGATTGGAGCGCCGCGTTGACGACGTTGACGCTGGCCGCTTCGTCATACGTGGTGAGCGGCTCGGTGTGGCTGACCACCGACAACCTGGGCCTCTTTTTCGCCATGGGTTCGCTGTCGCTGCTGGTTCTCGATCGCCCGACGCCGGCGCGATCGCTGGGGAGCGGCATTGCTGGTGCACTGGCCGCGCTGGTGCGTCAAATCCACGTCTGGACGGTCGCGCCGATTGTCGCCAGCGCTGTGTGGCCCTCGTCGACTGTGAAAGCGGACCACTCCAGCCTTGGCGCAACTGGTCAGACCCGCCGAGGAGCCGCTGACCTCCTGGTCCCAGCTGCGCTTCCCGTTGTGGCTGTCGGATCGCTGGTGCTCCTTTGGGGCGGTCTCATTCCGCCCCGTTTCGTGGGGCATCACGGCGGCTGGAACGTCACGACGTTCGCGTTTGGCCTGGCCTTGATCGGCGTCTACGGAGCGCCTTGGATGCTTCTGATGCGCTCGGATGTACGCGGGACCCTGGCCACCGGCACTGGCGGCGCCGCGCTTCTGCTGGCGGCTGCGGCGTCAATTGCGCCGTCGTCTGTACGCAGCTGAAGCGGGGCGATGGGGCGGCTGGCTCTGGGAGGCCGTTCGACGCTCGCCTGGCGTCCTCGACCGCAGCATTCTGCTGACAGTGCTGGCCATCGCGGGAGGGCTGACGATCGCGACCCTGGCTCGCCGGGCCGTTGGTCGGGGCCGCACACGCGAGACGGTTGTGCTCGTCGTCGCGCTGGCGTCGTGGATGGCGGCGCAGTCGGCGAACTTTCAGGTCTGGCAGCGCTATTTCGAGCCGGCGATCCTGATCCTGCTCTCCTGGCTGATCGCCCTCGCGCCACCGCCGCTCGACAACGGGCGCTGGATGCTTCCCGTCGCGATGACTGCGGCAGTCCTGGCGGCGACGCTACTTCTTGTTCATGGCGATATTTACGGCTTCGTCAGGGCTCGATGATCGGGCCCGGCCTGCCGGCCGCGCTCCAATGCTTGCGGCCATCACGATGGCGCACGGCGGCGACGGTGTGGCCGTTGTCGCGACCTTGCTGTGGCGCGCCTTTGAGCGTCGCTGGCCGGACGCCCGACTCGTAACGATGTTCGACGGCCGCGCCAGGACTCCAGGTCTCACGGACAAGGCAGGATTCACGGCCATGCTGATGAAGGAGCTGGCCGCCTATCGTCCAGGCGCGATCGTGTACTCGCACCTCGGTCTGGCACGCGCGCAAGCCTACGTCCCGTCGCTCCTCGAGCGTCCGTACGCGATTTTCCTCCATGGCGTCGAAGCATGGGGAGCGCTTGGCGAGCCGGATGTGCGGCTGTTGCAGCGAGCGCGGCTGCGGCTGGCGAACTCGCACTTTACCGCCGCACGCGTGACCGCCGCGCATCCATCGATCGGCGAGATCGTCCCCTGTCCTCTCGCGCTCGTCGACGACGGGGGCTCGACCAGCGGCCCGGACAGCGACGAACACGTGGAGCCGCTGCCCAAAGATGGTCCGATCGTCCTGGTCGTTGGACGCATGCACGCGTCGGAAGCCTACAAGGGCCACGACCAACTGATTGATGCATGGCCCGGCGTCATCGCGACGGTTCCGACCGCGCACCTCGTGATAGTTGGTGACGGCAACGACCGGCCGCGGCTTCAGAACAAGGCCCGCCTGGTCGCTGGCGGCAGCCGGATACACTTCCTGGGCTTCGCGCCACCAGCCTTACTGGATGCCTGCTATCAGCTGGCGTCGGTCTTCGCACTGCCCAGCCGCGGAGAAGGCTTTGGCCTCGTTTACCTTGAAGCGATGGCCCGCGCGCTTCCCTGCATCGGCTCACGGCAGGATGCGGCCAGCGAAGTGATTGTGGATGGCGTCACCGGCCGCCTGGTCGATCACACTGACACCGCGGCTCTCAGCTCGCGGATCGCTCAGCTGCTCACCGATGATGGTCAGCGACGCGACATGGGCGACGCTGGCCGGCGTCGTCTTCTGACCGAGTTCAGCGAATCCGCCTTCGAGGGACGCCTGATCGCCGCGCTCGAAGAGTCGTTCGGCGATACGCTGCGATGAAGGTTCTTCACGTCATTCCAGCGATTGCCCCGCGCTACGGCGGACCGAGCACCGCCGTCCTTCAGATGTCACGTGCGCTGATTGCCGCGGGCGCAGAGATCCATCTGGCCGCGACCGATGCCGACGGACCTGGTCATCTTCCGTATCCCCACGGCGAGTGGGTCACGGTTCAGGGCATCCCGACGATCCTCTTCAAGCGCCAGTTCAGTGAGGCATTGAAGTACTCGGCACCGCTGGCCGAATGGTTGCGCACGTCAGTGCCGCAATATGACGTCGTCCACATCCACGCGCTGCTTTCACACGCGTGTCTGGCGGCAGCAGGAGCATGTCGCAGCAGCCGCGTGCCGTATGTCGTCCGCCCGCTAGGCACGCTCGATCGGTGGTCACTGGCGCAAAAGCCGTGGAAAAAGCGCGTGCTCCTGGCCTTGAGGGGCCGGACGGCGCTTGCTGACGCTGCGGCCGTCCACTACACGGCGCTTGGCGAACAGCGGCTCGTCGAGCGCGCATTCAGGACGAAGCGCGGGTTCGTGGTGCCGCTGGGGATTGATGACGAGATCCTCAAGGACGGACCGGGTGGAGAACGGGAACGTCACGGTCCTCCATATGTCTTGGCGCTGTCACGGCTTCACCCGGTGAAAGCACTGGACTCGCTCATCGACGCTTTCGGCGACGCCTGCGCGATCGGGCACCAGTGGCGGCTGGTGATCGCCGGTGATGGTGATGAGGGGTACGTGCGCAAGCTGAAGGCACGCGCCGCCGGGTCTGCCGCAGCGGCGGCAATCGAGTTTCGCGGGTGGGTAGACGGCGACGCGAAGCGTCAACTGCTGCGCTACGCTTCGATCTATGCGCTGACGTCGCACCACGAGAACTTCGGCATGTCACTGGCGGAAGCCCTTGCGCGCGGCGTGCCGGCGATCGTCAGCCCGCAGGTGCTCATCAGCGACGAGCTCGCGACGGCCAATGCCGCGTGGGTGACCCCCAACGATCGGCAGTCGCTCGCGGCGACGCTGATCTACGCCATGACCGCCCATGACGCACGTCGAGAGAAGGCGATCGCCGCCCGGCAGTTCGCACACGGGCTGGCGTGGCCCAGTGTCGCGTCGCGGCTGATTGATGTCTATGCGTCCCTTTTGAGCGAGTCGTCTGCGCCGCGGTTGCACGTTCCACTCGCCGCGCCATCGGCCACCAGAGGTCTCTGACATGTGCGGCATCGCCGGCGGCCTCTTTTTTGACGAGCGTTTTACGGCGGACGTGCGGCGCGACATCGGCGCTCGGCTGCTCGCCGCGATCCGCCACCGCGGTCCCGACGGCGAGGGCGTCTGGGCCGAACCGATCGATCGGCCAACGCCAGAGAATCCGGCGCCGCTTCTCGTCCACAGCCGGCTCGCCATCATCGACACGTCACGCGCCGGGGCGCAACCAATGAGCAGCCGCGGCCTCGGCAGTTGGATCACTTTCAATGGCGAGATCTACAACTTCGCCCGGATTCGCCCTCGGCTCGAAGCGGCCGGCCACACGTTCGATAGCCAGACCGACACCGAGGTGATTCTGCGTGGTTATGCGGCGTGGGGTCCCTCGATACTCCAGGAGCTCCGCGGCATGTTCGCGCTCGGCCTCTGGAACCCGGAGACGCGCGAGTTGTTCCTGGCGCGGGACCGGTTCGGCATCAAGCCGCTCTACATTGCGCGTGGCGATGGGTGGTTGCTCTTCGCGTCAGAGGTCCGTGCGCTGCTGGCAACGGGACTGGTCGATCCTACGCTCGATCTCGCCGGCCTCTGGCAGTACCTCGCGTATCAGACTGCCCCGGCGCCACGCACGATGATCCAGGGAATCGAGATGCTCGAGCCCGGATCCTGGCTGACCGTCGCAGCGAACGGCCGCGAGGAACGTCGTACCTATTGGGATTTGGCGGCGAGCGCTGCGCCTCTCGCGGACGCCACGCCCGAGCAGGCACGCCGCGATGTTCACCAGCTGCTGCTCGATTCGGTCAGCTCACACCTGGTGAGCGACGTTCCGGTAGGCGCCTTTCTTTCCGGCGGCATCGATTCGAGCGCGGTGGTCGCGTTGATGCGGGAGGCGGGCGTCACGCCGCGGACCTTTTCCGTAGGTTTTGCCGAAGCGGAGTTCGATGAATCGGCGCACGCGGAACAAGTGGCTTCTGCGGTGGGCAGCGAGCACACCGCCATCAAGCTGACCGAGCAGGAACTGCTCGACACGCTGCCGCAGGCGCTATCAGCGATGGATCAGCCGACGGGTGATGGCGTGAACACTTACATCGTGTCGCGCGCCGTCCGCCAGACGGGATTGACCGTCGCGTTGTCAGGTCTCGGCGGCGACGAGCTCTTCGCGGGCTACCCGTCGTTTTCCCGGCTGCCGCGAGCCGTCGAGGTCGGCCGGTTCTGGGGCCGATCGTCGGATCAGGTGCGCGGGTTGGCTGGCCGGGCGCTGCGGCTCGTGGGCGGATCGTCGGTCACTGCGACGAAAGCCGCGGCGGCGGTCGAATCCGACGGCTCACTGGCCGCGCTCTACCCGTTGACGCGGCAGCTGTTCACAGACGAACAGCGGTTGTCGTTGATCGCACCGGCGTGGCGGCAACAGTTCGCGGAGCTTCAGGATCCGTATGTGCCGATGCTGAAGAGCGCCTTCGCGCGCATGCCCGGCGCCGGCCCGGTCACGCAAGTCTCGTATGCGGAATCGCGCACCTACATGCATGACGTGCTGCTGCGCGATACCGATCAGATGAGCATGGCCCACGCACTCGAGGTTCGCGTGCCGCTGATCGATCACGTGCTTGTCGACTACGTCATGGCGGTACCCGATCCGCTCAAAGCGCCCGGAGCGACGCCGAAACGTCTTCTCGTCGACGCGCTCGGGTCGCGGCTTCCGCGCGAGATCGTGCACCGGCCAAAGAAAGGCTTCACGCTGCCATTCGAGCCCTGGATGCGCAAGCAGTTGCGCGGGTTCTGCGAAAACCGGTTGGGCGCCAGCGGGCTCGCCGGTCGCGGGCTGTTCGATCTCGATCGCCTGGCGACCATGTGGACGTCGTTTCAGCGCGGCGGCAGCGACGTGACCTGGTCCCGCCTGTGGATCCTGGTCACTCTGGAAACCTGGCTGGCGCGGAACAAGGTGAAGATCCCAGGCGCCTAGGGGGCTTGGCCGAACTTTAGTTCGGCCGGCTTTCCGCCGATAACTACGAAAGAGCCGTGGAAGCTGTGAAGTCCGGACCCCGCGTGCCGCTGGCGGCGGTCGTCCTGACTTTCAACGAAGAACGAAATCTGGGCGCCTGCCTCGGCAGCCTTGCCGGCTGGGTCTCTGAGCTCCACGTCGTCGATTCCGGCAGCACCGACCAGACGCTCGCCATCGCTGCACGGCATGGCGCACGCGTGACGCATCACCCGTTCGAGACACATGCGCGGCAATGGCACTGGGCATTGCAGACGCTGCCGTTTCAGGCCGATTGGGTGCTGGCGCTGGATGCGGACCAGCGCGTGACGCCGGAACTGGCGGCGGAGATCGGCCAGGTGGTCACGACGAACGATCCGGCCATCGCAGGTGGATACGCCAGGCGGCGGCAGGTGTTCCGTGGACGATGGATTCGCCACGGCGGGTATTACCCGAAGTATCTGCTGAAGCTGTTCCGCCGGTCGGCGGTGTCGATCGACGAAGGCGACCTCGTCGATCACCATTTCCGGGTGCGCGGCGCCACGGTGCTCCTCGGACACGACATCATCGAGGACAACCGTAACGAAGCGTCGATCGCCGCGTGGACCGCCAAGCACAATCGCTACGCTGTGCTGCAGGCGCAGGAGCAGCTGGCACAGGAGCAGCTCGCGCGGGCGGCAGCCGGCGCGAACGGAACGAAGGCGGCGCTCTTCGGCTCGCCTGACGAGCGCGTGCTCTGGCTGAAGCAGGTGTGGAACGGGCTGCCGCTCTATTGGCGGCCGGCGTTGTACTTCGGGTATCGCTACGTGCTGCGGCTCGGCTTTCTCGACGGGCGAGAAGGTTTCGTGTTCCACGTCCTCCAGGCGTTTTGGTATCGCCTCCTGGTGGACATCAACATCGACGAGATGCGGCGCGCGGGAAAATCATGAACGTTCTCGGGCTGAATGCCTACCACGGGGATGCAAGCGCCACACTCTTGAGCGCGCGCGGCATCGAATGCGCGGTCGAAGAGGAGCGCTTCAGCCGTCTGAAGCACCAGGCTGGCTTTCCCGCCCAGGCCGCCGTGGCATCGCTGAAGTATGCCGGGCTCGAGCCACGCGATCTGACGCACGTCGCCATCTCCCGCGATCCGAGTGCGCACATTCACCGCAAGCTGATGTTCGCGTTGTCGCAGGGACCGCGCTTCTCGCTGATCCGCGATCGTCTCGCCAACGTCTCTCGCGTCCGCGATCCCAAGCCTGCACTTGCCGACGCGCTGAGGGTCTGCGAATCCGCGCTGCCCGCAACAATGCACCGGGTCGAACATCACCAGGCGCACATGGCGAGCAGCTTCTTCGTGTCGCCATTTGATCAGGCCGCGCTCCTTTCCATCGATGGCTTCGGCGACTTCGTCAGCACGATGTGGGGCGTCGGCCGCGGCACCAAGATCCAGATCGAGGACTGGGTCGAGTTCCCGCACTCGATGGGTATCCTCTACACCGCGATCACCCAGTACCTCGGGTTCCCGAAGTACGGCGACGAGTTCAAGGTGATGGGTCTGGCGCCGCTCGGCGAGCCGGAGTTCCTCGATCGGCTGCGGCCGCTGGTCAAGCGCAAGGGGATGGGCTTCGCGCTCGACCTCGCCTACTTCATCCACCACTCCGAAGGCGTCAACATGACCTGGGAAGCCGGGTCGCCGACGTTGGGTCCGGTGTTTGCCGCCGAGCTCGAGACGCTCCTCGGCCCGAAGCGAGAGGCTGGCGAGCCGCTCGACGCGCGCCATCGCAACATTGCGGCGTCACTGCAGGGGCTGCTGGAGGAAGTGGTCCTCGACCTGCTGCGCGGGCTCGCCGACAAAACGAAGATGAAGACACTGTGCATGGCCGGCGGCGTCGCGCTCAACTGCACCCTGAACGGCAAGATCGCGCGCGAGACGCCGTTCGAGCAGATTTACATTCAGCCCGCCGCCTACGACGCGGGCACGTCGCTCGGCGCCGCGCTGTACGTCCGCCACCACGTGCTCGACCAGCCGCGCGACGTGGTGATGGATCACGTCTACTGGGGGCTCGATTACTCGCCGGCCGAGTGCCGCGCGGCGCTGGAGAAGAGCCGCCTCGAATTCCGCGAGCTGGTGGATCCCGACGCGCTCGCGCTCGAGACGGCGACGCTGCTGGCGCAGGGTCACATCCTCGGGTGGTTCCAGGGCCGGTTCGAGTGGGGACCGCGGGCGCTCGGCAACCGCAGCATCAACTGCGATCCGCGCAACCCGCGCATGAAGGACATTCTGAACCACCGGATCAAGCACCGGGAATCGTTCCGCCCGTTTGCGCCGTCGGTGACCGCCGAATCCGCGTCGGAGTACTTCGAGCTCGATCAGCCGTCGCCGTTCATGTTGATCACGTGCCAGGTGCGGCAGGACAAGCGTGACGTCATCCCCGCTGTGACGCACTCGGACGGATCGGCGCGCGTGCAGACGGTGGCGCGAGAGGCGAACCCGAGGTACTGGGCCTTGCTGAAGGCGTTCGAGCGTGTCACCGGAGTACCGGTCCTGCTGAACACCTCATTCAACGAGAACGAGCCGATCGTCAACACGCCCGATGAAGCCGTGAACTGTTTCCTCCGCAACGATATGGATATGCTGGTGCTCGGACCGTACCTGGTCGTGCGCCGGCCCGGAGACGTGACCCATGCGTGAGCTCGCGAAGAAGCGCATCATCGTGACGGGCGGCAGCGGCTTCCTCGGTCGCCACGTCGTCTCCGAGCTCGAGCGGCACGGCTGTCGCCACATCGTCGCACCGCGAAAGGCGCAGTACGATCTGACCGATGAATCGGCGGTGAAGCGACTGTATGCGGATATCCGCCCGCACATCGTCATTCACCTTGCGGCCGTGGTCGGTGGCATTGGTGCAAACCGCGAGAACCCCGGGCGCTTCTTTTACGACAACCTGCAGATGGGCGCGCTGACGCTCGAGCACGCGCGTCGCAGCGGTGTCGAGAAGTACGTGGCGATTGGCACCATCTGCTGTTACCCGAAGTTCACGCCGGTTCCCTTCCGTGAAGAAGATCTCTGGAACGGCTATCCCGAAGAGACGAACGCCCCATATGGGCTCGCGAAGAAAATGCTGCTGGTGCAGGCGCAGGCTTACAGGCAGCAGTACGACTTCAATGCGATTTACCTGCTGCCGGTGAATCTCTACGGCGTCGGCGACAACTTCGATCCCGGCAGCTCGCATGTCATTCCGGCCCTCATCAAGAAATTCGTCGAGGCCAAGGAGCAGCGGACGCCGTTCGTCGAGGTCTGGGGCGACGGCAGCGCCACCCGTGAGTTCCTCTTCGCCGCCGACGCCGGGCGCGGGATTGTTCTCGCTACGGAGCGCTACGATTCGCCGGAGCCCGTGAACCTCGGCGCCGGCTTCGAGATTTCAATTCGCGACCTTGCCGAGAAGATTCGGGCGCTCGTCGGCTACTCAGGGCAAATCCGCTGGGATCCGACGAAGCCGAACGGACAACCACGCCGTTCGCTCGATGTCTCGCGCGCCGAGAACGCCTTCGGATTCAAGGCGACGACAGGCTTCGACGACGGCCTCGCACGAACGATCGCGTGGTACGTCGATACCGGCCGCGCGTCCAAGGTTGCCTCCTGATACAGGTCGTGTCGGTCCGGCAAGACGACGAGTCGCGCCAGCTGCTCTGCGCCTTGTGCGTCGTGCTCGGCGTCTTCGTGACTGCCACCTCGACGCTGGTGTTCGATCGCGGCGCAAGACGGTTCGACGTCGTCGACACACAGCTTCGGCTGCTCGAGGGTGGGCCCGCCGTGTTCGACGACCACGTTGTCTTCCTGCCGACAAACCAGAACCGGGTGCTCGTGCCGCTAGCGCTTGCGTCGATGGTTGCTACCGGGGTGCAACCGCTGGTCGCGTACACGATCGTTCGCCTGTTTTCCGCAATCGCCATGTTCGGCGGCGTGGCGTGGATTCTCACGCGGACGACCGGGGCCGGTTCACGGGTGATCGCCGCAGCACTCCTCGTTCTATCGCTGGCCCTGGTGCCGTCGTTCAACTACGGTTGGGAACAGCCCTCCGATTTTCCTGACGTCCTCTTCATGACATCGCTCGCAGCGCTCGCGGTCACCGGCCAACGGTGGCTGATGCTCATCGTCGCGGCGGTTGCCGCCGCCAACAGGGAATCCGCAGCCTTCGCGGGCGTGATCTGGGCGGCGGTGCACTGGCGCCTGGCCAATGGGCGCATCGACTTGCGCGAATGCGGGTTCGGCGCCCTGATCACGGTGACCGCGCTGGCTGTGGTCTTCGGTTTGCGCTATGCGCTCGGCGGCGCCGCGGCCGTTGGGTCTGATACTCAGACGATCGTGTCGCTCTGGGAAACCATCGTGTCGTTGGCCGAGGCCGTGAACCAGCCGTCGGTGACCCGATGGCCCGCGCTCGCCGCCGTGATGTTCGGTCCCGTCGTCTTCTGGCTGCTGCTGAACCGGGCGCGGTTCGATCAGCGCCACATCGGCCTGATCGTCGCGGCTACGATCATCTCAGTACTCACCCTGTCCACGGGGCTTGTGTCCGAGCTGCGCCGCCATCTGCCAGCGCTGGCGGTTCTTTTGTACGCGGCGGTCGCGTCGGAATGCGGCTGGCGTTCCATCTCGCCGCACCGGGTGGCCGCATGAGCCGCCCGCTGCGCCTCGCATTCTTCAACCGATCGTACTACCCGGACTTCGGCGCGACCGGCCAACTCCTCACCGAGCTCTGCGAAGACCTCGTCGGTCGTCACGGACACGAAGTCACCGTCGTCGCCGGCGTGCCGCTCTCGAGCGCCGTGAAGACGCCCGCACCGCGTTGGTACCGGCCCGTCCGTGAGGAATGGCACAACGGCGTGCGCATCCTCCGCGCTTACGGCACCACGCTCGACAAGCGCCGTTTTTCCGGCCGGGCGACGAACTACATGAGCTACTTCGCAAGCGCTCTCGTGGGCGCGGCGCGGCTTGGCCGCGTCGATGTCGTGATCGCGCTGACCGATCCACCGATCATCGGCCTTCCGGCAAAGGCTGCCGCGAAACTGCACGGGGCGCGGTTCGTGTTCCTGTGTCAGGACATCTTTCCGGAAGTGGCCCGACTCCTGGACGACTTTCAGAGCGATCGTGTCGATGCGCTATTGACGCGCATCGGCAGGTTCACGGTCGGTCATGCCGACGCAATCATCGCGCTCGGCGAGACGATGAAACGCCGCCTGGTCGAAACCAAGGACGCAGATCCGTCGCGGATTCGCGTCATTCACAACTGGGCGGATTGCGACGCCATCGTGCCCGCATCGAAAGACAACCCGTTTGCGCGTGCGCACGGGCTGGTCGACCGTTTCGTTGTCATGCATTCGGGCAACGTCGGCCTCTCTCAGGGCGTCGACCGACTTCTCGACGTGGCCGAGCGAGTACGCGATTTGAAAGATGTCGTGGTCGCCATCGTTGGCGACGGCGCCCAGAAGGTGGCGCTCGTGAACGCGGCCGAGGCGCGGCAGCTATCGAATGTCAGGTTCTTTCCATATCAGCCGAAGTCCGCGCTGATTGACTCGTTCGCAACCGCAGATGCGTTCCTCGTGTCGCTGAAGCGCGGGCTCTCCGGCTTCATCGTGCCCAGCAAGCTTTACGGAGTCCTTGCCGCGGGGCGGCCGTACATTGCCGCGGTCGAGGAGGACTCCGAAGCGGCGGACATCGCGCGCGAATACGACTGCGGCATCGTGGTGCCTCCCGGGAGCGTGGAGGGGATCGAAGCAGCGATCCGCGAGCTGCACGCCGATCGCGCCCGCGCCCGTGCCATGGGGGATCGCGCCCGCAAGGCGGGTCTTCTGTTCGATCGCCGTCGCGCGGTCTCGTCGTATGAAAACGTGTTCCGGGAGCTGACGAATGGGCACCGTCGCACGGCGTGACCTGTCGATGCCGTTGAATCGGACTACCAGCGTCGGCGAGGTGCGCGTTCGGCCGATCCCGGTCTCAAAGCGGACACTGGACGTTGCGCTGTCTGGTGTCGGGCTCCTGGTCTCGGCACCGCTATGGGCACTGCTGGCAGCGGCCATCAAGCTGGAAGACGGCGGCCCGGTGTTCTACTCGCAGCCGCGTGTTGGCGAAGGCGGCCGAACCTTCGATGCATTCAAGTTTCGCTCGATGATTCCGAACGCCGAGGCAGGCGTCGGCGCAGTGCAGGCGACGACGCGGGACCCTCGAGTGACACGCATGGGACGGCTCATGCGCGCAACTGCGATGGACGAGCTGCCGCAGTTGTGGAACATCTTTCGCGGCGACATGAGTTTCGTCGGGCCGCGCGCGCTCCGTCCGGGCGAGATCGAAGTGGATGGCGATGGCGCCACGGTGCCGATGGAGTCGATCCCTGGCTATGCAGAGCGCCACAGCGTGCGTCCGGGTCTTACTGGCATCGCGCAGATCTTCGCCGCACGAGACATCCCGCGCCGCCACAAGTTCCGTTACGACCGCCTCTACCTGGATCGTCAGAGCCTCTGGCTCGACGCGCGCCTGATTGCGTTGTCGTTCTTGATCAGCTTCCGCGGCAAATGGGAGGCAAAAGTCGACGAGAAGGTCGGAAGGACGAGGGACGAACGACGAGGGACGAAGGACGAAGGACGAAGGCCCAAGGACGAAAGAGGACAGGGGACGCGTCGTACGTAGCAGCCCGGCATCAAAGGCGACGTTTAGGTCTCACCCTGCCCAATCCGCGGGCACGAGCCGCGGCAGCCGCCGCTGGACGCGGCGCTTCAAGATGTGCGTGACATGATGGCCCCACAGTTTCGGGCCGGCCATCGGGCGATCGCACAAGAGCGACGTGAACGCCAGCCCGCCGAGGCGATCCAGCGCCATCAGCCCCTCGTGCCGAGCCACGCGTAGCTGCACGCGATGAGCGAATCGATGCCGGAGCCCTCGCGATTGCAGCTCTGGAAGGTCATCCACCGCCACATCCAGTCGCTCGCGCAGCATCCCGCACGTGAACGCGACCGCGTTCAGGACGTGCATCTCGCGCGCGCGCACCACGACGAGCGGCCAATCGATCTGAGTGCCATGTCGCTGGCAGAGCAGTTTCAAGTCGTACAGCCACATCAGCCGGACGAACCCGTGCGCTGCGGCATGAACGGCGAGGTAGACGAATTCATCTTCTGGACGGAGGACGCGCAGGCCGCGACCGACGGCGGTGGGTGTGGGCTGTGAGCGGCGAACCAGATCGGCTGCCGGCATCACGGTTCCAAACGCGACTCGAGCACGGAAATGCAGCTCCAGCGGCGGGTGACCCTCTCGTCGCAGCTGCAGATGATGATGGTGTTCGCGAGAATAGACGGCCGTCGGGCCCGCGTCGGCGTACCAGCCAGCGGTCTCGAGCGTCGTCACCGCGCGCTCCAGATCTGCCTCCGCCACCAGGAGGTCGAGATCGACGCTCGGACGCAAGGCTCCCTCGGGATAGAGTCGTTCACCGAGCAGCGGCCCCTTGAGTGACGTGACATGCAGCAGAGCGCGAGAGAAGAGATCTCCCAACGCATCGAGGGATGCCAGAAGATGCGCATGCCAAACGGTCGCAACGGCGTGATGGCGTGCTGCGTCTTCACGAACGGCCGTGGGGACTACGGCGCGTGCGCGCTCGCATTCGTGAACGAGCAGCGTGAACACGCCGTGCTCACGGGCGTCCCGGGCGAGGCGATCCCAGTCCTCAACGCCGCCGAGCGCACGAACGAGTCCGACCGGGTCGCCGGGAGAGCACGCAAGGATGCGTTCGAGTTGCGACGGCTCTTCGGCCGGGCGCGTGGCCATCGCGCACTAGGATAGCGCCTTGCAGAAGCCGGTTCGGACCGCTGCCGTTCAGCACCTGACGCTGCTCGTGGCGGCGATGGGCGGACGCCTGGTCACAAGTGCCGCGTTAATGGTCGTCGCGGGCGCATTGGAAGCGGCCGGTGTGGTTGCCCTGGTCCTCCTTATCGGCACGCTTGGCGTTGACCTGACCTCGGGCGGCTCTGCGTTCCTCACCGGGGTAAGCCAGCGTCTCCTCGCCTGGAGTGGTCTCACCCCGTCGCTCCTGCCTGCGGTGCTGGCATATGTGGTTGTGACCGTTCTGCAGGCGATCGTCCTGCGCGCTCAGACCGTGCTCAACCTGGATATCGAATACAGATTCGTCGCGTTCCTGCGTTCGCGGCTGTATGACGCCGTCGCACACGCGCGCTGGCTCTTCATTGCTCAGAACCGCGGCACCGACTTCAGCCATGCGCTGACGACGGAGCTCGATCGGGCAGGACTGGCGACGTATCAGCTCCTTTGGTCGGCCTCCTCGATCTTCGTCATGGCGGCACAAGTCCTTCTCGCATTGCAAGTGTCCGCGCCCTTGACGCTGCTCGTGTTCGGCGCAGGCGGGCTCCTGACGGCTGCATTGGCGCCGAGGCTCCGTGAGGCGCGACAGGCGGGCGAAGCGATCACGAGAGCGACGAGCGACGCGCACGCGCTTGCTATCGAACATCTCGCGGGCATGAAGACGGTTAAAACCCAGGCCGCCGAGCGAGCGAGCACGTCCGCGTTCTCCCGGCTCGCCAATGCGGTCGCGCTTCGGGCGCTCGACGCGGTTCGCCTGCAGGCCGACCTCCGCGCGATGTTCGAGATCGGCGCCGTCGCGATTCTGGCGACCCTGCTCGTGGTCGCGGTCAAGGTGTTCGCCGTGCCTGCAGCGGCCTTGTTCCTGCTGCTGTTTCTGTTCGCTCGCCTGATGCCGCGCGTCTCGGCAGTGCAGCAAGGACTGCATCAGTACACCACCGCCTTGACCGCCATCACCCACGTCGAGCAATTGCAGACACGCGCCGAAGCGGCGCGTGAGGCGACGATACCTGTGGCGGCAGGGTCGCCCGCTACAGCGCCAATCATGCGAACCGCCGTCCGTCTCGAGCGAGTGACGTTCGCGTATGTGAACGGCGCATCACCGGCCGTCAGGGCGGTGACGATGTCGATTCCTGTTCGCCAGACGACAGCGCTCGTGGGCCCATCTGGCTGCGGCAAAACGACAGTGGCTGATCTCGTCACCGGCCTGCTGTCGCCGACATCTGGCCGCGTCATCATTGACGGCGCCGAACTGAATACAGAGAACGCGGCACGGTGGCGCAGCCGAATCGGCTACGTCGCACAGGACGCCTTCTTCTTTCACGACACGGTACGGGCCAACCTGCAATGGGCGGTCCCTGATGCGACCGATGCCGAGTTCGAGACGGCGATTCGGGCGGCAGCCGCGGACTTCATCTATGCGTTTCCGGAAGGGCTCGAGACCCTGATTGGCGATCGCGGCACACGGCTGTCAGGCGGAGAACGGCAGCGACTCGCCCTCGCAAGGGCGCTTCTGCGACGTCCCGATCTGTTGATTCTCGACGAAGCGACGAGCGCGCTCGACCCTGCGAACGAGCGCAAGGTACTCGACGCGATCGACGGGTTGCGCGGCTCGATGACCATCGTCCTGATCACCCATCGCCTGTGGACGCTGCAACATGTCGACACCATCCACGTCATGGAGGATGGACGCTTGGTCGAATCTGGGCCTTGGGTTACTCTTAGGGCCGCCGCGGGCAGTCGATTCTCCACGCTGTGCCAAGCGGGAGACGTCGCGGCGGTCTCAGATGCTTCGAGGGAGGCCCGATCCGGTTGCACAGACACGACGTTGTGATCGTGGGCGCAGGCCCGGCTGGTCTCTTCGCCGCGGCCCGGCTGGCCCGCGCCGGGCTCGACGTCGCGGTCCTTGAAGAGCACGCAGAGGCAGGCGTCCCGGTTCACTGCACGGGTGTGCTGGCCGATGACGCCTTCGACGAATTCGGAGTGACGCGGCAGTCGCTCCTCAACCCGTTGAAGCGCGCCCGCTTTTTCGCTCCCTCCGGCGATTCCATCGGACACGAAACCGAAGACGTCGAAGCCGTCGTCATCGATCGCCGCGTGTTCGATCAGCAGCTCCTCCAGAACGCGCGGGCCGCCGGCGCGCGCATTTTTGCCGAACACCGCGCGACGACGCTGACGATCGAGTCGGACGCCGTGCGCGTCGTCCTGCGGGACCGGGGACCGATTGCCGGACGCACGGCAGTCCTGGCGTGCGGAGCCAGCTATGGCCTGGCCCGACGCCTTGGCCTCGGCCTTCCGTCCGCGTGGCTGCAATCGGCACAGCTCGAGCTGCCGGCGGCGCACGCCGGCGACGTGGAGGTGCACTTCGGATCGCGCGTCGCACCTCGCGGATTTGCGTGGGCTGTGCCGGTCGCACGGCCGACGGGACGGTTCGTTCGCGTCGGACTGATGTGCGATGGCGCTCCAGGCGACTATTTCGACCGGTTCGTCCGCCGGCTGGGGCCTCGTTGGGGCATTGCCGCTCCGGCCTGGTCAGGGACGCAGGGGCCGCGACTGAAAATGCTTCCTCTCGCGCCCGTCCCGCGAACCTACACCAATCGCGTGCTTGCCGTCGGCGATGCCGCCGGTCTCGTGAAGGCGACGACCGGTGGAGGCATCTACTACAGCCTGGTCAGCGCCGCGATGGCGGCGGACGCACTCGTTCCGGCCATTCGCACTGGACGCCTCGAAGCCGAGCACCTCGCTGTGTACGAGCGGCGTTGGCGCAACCGGCTTGGACCCGAGCTCGATGCGCAACTCTCGTTGCGCCGGTTGGCTCATCGGCTTGACGACACCGATATCGACGGCTTCTTCGAGCTGGCGCGCACCGACGGCATCCTGCCGCTCGTCAGGCGAACCGCCAGGTTCAATCAGCATCGTCATCTGATTCGGGCGCTGTTCAAGCACCAGCCCGCCCGCGACATCCTCTTCAAGCGCTTCGCAGACTCGTGGCGCGGCACGTTGACCCGACCGATCCTGCCGGAACCCGCCGGTAGCGGCTCGCAATCGTCTTGAGCCGATACCTCTAGGGCTGGCCTTCGGGTCCGCTAATCGGCGGGGTTGACGCACCGCCTCCAGATTTGTGACTCAGTTGTGACCACAACACACTCCGCCACGGGAACGGGCTCCCGGGTCGCCGGCAGGCTGTACGTCGCCGCGCTCGTCGTCACGCTGGCGTGGGGGCTGCTGGCGTTCGGGGCCGTCTACCCCTGGGCCTACACGCCGCTGGCATTGGCTGCCGCCGCGGTTGGCGCGCTGGGGTTGGTGCTTGATCGGCACCGTCCATGGAGCGAGAGATCCCTCGCATGGTGTCTGGCCATCGTCGCCGTGGTAGCAGCGCTGCAACTGCTGCCACTACCGGTCGGACTCCTTTCAACAATCAGCCCGAACACGGTGCGGTTCCTCGAAGGCTTCGATCTGACGTGGGCGTTCGGCACGCGTGCAGCGCACCCGCTGTCGATCGCACCAGCCAGGACATGGCTCGGTCTTTCGCTGTTTGCCGCGTTCGCTGTCCTCCTCCTTGGTTCGGCGCGCGCCTTTGGCCGCATTGGGGTCCTCTCCCTCACCCGCGCGCTCATCGCGATTGGCGTCCTCGTCGCGCTCTTTGCCATCGTGCAGGCGGCGCTCAACTCCGGCAAGCTCGCCTACGAAGTGAAGATTTATGGTTTCTGGCAGCCAATCTACCGCGCGACGCCGTTCGGCCCCTTCGTGAATCGCAACCACTTCGCGGGCTGGATGTTGATGGTGCTGCCGATCGCGCTCGCATATCTCTGCGGTCTGATTGAAAGGGGACTGAGGAACGTTCCCGCAACCTGGCGTCACCGAACGTTGTGGATCGGATCGCCGGAGGGCGGTCGTGCCGTACTCATCGCGTTGGCCGTCAGCGTCATGGCCCTGTCGCTGCTCGGGTCGCAGTCACGTTCGGGATTGGGGAGCCTGACGCTGGCGGTCGTCATGGCAGGAGGTTGGCTCGCGATCAGACGCGGCGGCCTGAAACGCTTCGCCTTGCCGTTCTTCGGTCTCGCCCTCGGCGGAATTATTCTTCTCGCGTGGGCCGGCGCGGGTGTCGCGCTTGGGCGCTTCGCGACGGCGGGATCGGAGCTGGGAACTCGCGTGTCGGCGTGGCGTGATGCGCTGCGCATCATCAGCGAATTCCCACTGCTGGGTACCGGCCTCAACACTTACGGCTCAGCAACATTGCTCTACCAGACGACGAGTCTGTCGACTCATTTCCAGGAGGCGCACAATGAGTACCTGCAGATCGCCGCTGAGGGCGGAGCTCTGCTGGTGGCCGGATTCGCGCTCTGCGTCTGGCGTCTGGGCAGCGTCACTCGCGGCCGCTTTGCCGCGGCAAATGAGCCGACGCTGGCGCGCTGGGCGCGCGTGGGCGCCGTGACCGGGCTGATCGCCATTGCTCTGCAGTCCTTGATGGAGTTCAGCCTTCAGATGCCTGGCAACGCGGCGCTTTTCGCGGTCGTCGCCGCAATTGCCGTACATGCAGGCAGTCCGGAACCTGACCGGCGACGTCACCGCGGTACTGAATCAAGAGGACACGCGAGCCTGACTCCCCGGGCCCGCGGCGATCGATGAGGAAGAACGATGACGCTCGAAGCGAACCACCTGTCGATCCCCGACGATGTCGTATCGCGAGAGCTGGATGGCGAGCTGGTGGTGACCAGTCTCAGCATGGGAGGATTCCTGCGGCTGGACGAGGTGGGGCGCAAGATTTGGACGCTGCTCGAAGCCGGCACGGGTCTCGAGGGCGTGGTTGAAGCGTTGACACACGATTTCGATGTGGACGCGGCAGCCTGCCGCGGCGATGTCGAGGCGTTCTTCGACGACCTCGCCGAGCGTGGCCTCCTGAACTGGCGTCGGGAGGGGGCGTAGTGGCGGTTCGCCTGACGAAGCGCGGTGTCGAGCGCACGGCCTCGGCTTCGGACCTGTCAGCGGCAAAAGCAGAATTCGGTTCGCAGCATTCGATGGTGCTACGCGGCTTTATCGAACCGGATCTGCTCGCCGCGATTCAACGCCAGCTCGCACGCGAGCCGCTCTTACACAAGACGAACGAGGGTATCGGGACCGAGTTGCGACTGCCGCCCGGACCGTTGTCGAGCGCACTCGAGTTCCTGACGAACGACTCCGGGCTGTTCGCAGCTATTGAAGAGCTGACCGGCTGTCCGCCGATCGGCTGCTTTCGCGGCCGTGTCTACCGCATGCTGCCCAACGCGGGTCACGCCAGCGACTGGCACAGCGACGTGTCGGGCGGACGCATGATCACGATGAGCGTCAACCTGAGCACGTCGGTTTTCGATGGCGGCGAGCTGCAAATCCGCGAGGCCGGCACCGAGCGCATGATTCGTCGCCTCAGGAACACCGGCGCCGGCGACGCCGTGATCTTCCGCATCGACCCCGCGCTCCAGCATCAGGTGCTGCCCTTGACGGGCAGCGCGCATCGCGACGCGCTGGCGGGCTGGTTCCTGGCATCGCCCGACTATCGCGACAGGTTTCGCGCCTACAGTGGGCAGCAGGCGTATCGGAGCGTCGAGGGATGATCTCCATGACCCGCCGCGGCGTGGTCATTCGTGGCTCTGACGGAGATTTCGTGACCGCCCGACGCACATTTGCCGAGCAGCATTGCCTGCGCCTGGAAGGTTTCGTCGACGCGGACCTCCTGGCAGTAATACGTCTTGCATTGACGACGGCACCGTTTCACGACCGCACGCATGACGGGATTGGCACGGAGTTGTGCCTGAGCGAAGGCCCGTTGTCTGCGGCGCTCGAGTTCCTCTGGAATTCGCCCACACTCTCGGCCGCTATCGACCGGATTGCCGGCTGCGGCTCGATCGGCTGCTTCGAGGGACGCGTCTACCGGATGCTGCCAGCGCACGGACATTACGATTCGTGGCACAGCGACGTCGGCCAGGACCGGCGTGTGGCCATGAGCGTGAACTTCAGCGACGAAGGTTACGAGGGCGGCGTGACCGAGTTCCGTCGCGCGCGCGAGGAGCGGCCGTTCCATCGCGTCGCTAATACGGGATTTGGCGACGCGATCATCTTCCGAATCGATCCGTCACTCAGGCATCAGGTGACGGAGGTCACAGGCACAATCGCGAAGACCGCCTATGCGGGTTGGTTTCGGACATCTCCCGACTTTTCGACGCTGCTTCGAGAGCGGCTCAAGCGGCAGTAGGTGAAATCGATCAACTCGACTGACGCGTCACAACCGCATGCGGCCAGTTGTCGATCGCTGGGGACGTATCGAGCCACAGAATCTCCAGGCCCGCACTCGCGATCAAGTCGCGCAGCGCCGCTTCGTCGAACGTCTGCACCCAGCCGATTCCCGGTAGAAACATCTCGCCATCCCCGTACAGCCACCGCGATATCCCACCCCTGATTCCCGCCTTCGCCGACGGCGACCACGTCGGCGCGTAAACGCTCAACAACATCGGACCCGAGACGAGCGCGGCCATCGCCTGCAGCGCGCTCACACGCCCCGCAGCGCTGCGTACGTGGGCAACGCTCGCCCAGCCGCAGACACCAGCGTCATACGGCGCCCGATCGTCGAGCGACATTCTGCGCCCGTCCGCCGCCCGCACCATCGGCAACGTTTCGTACGATCCGACGAACGCGGTCACGTTCGCCGGGCTGTGACCCGCCCGTGGCATCGCGTCCACCAGGGCCTGCACGGGATCGAAGGCCGTCACTTCATATCCGCGCGCGGCGAGCTGCAGCGCCTCGCGGCCCCCCCCGGAGCCGCCGATCAGGACATGCGCTGGCGGCGGCGGGAAGTAGCGCTCCACGGCACGGAGCTCCCAGGGAAAGAGCTCGACCCTGAACCCACTTTGACCCGGCTTATACGCAGGCGACGATGCATACGCGAGCGCGTTGTAGGCCTCCAGCACACGATCGGGCGCCCACGAACACACCAGACGCGATCGGATCCGATCGAAGACCACCGCACCGCGATCGACGAGGCGTGAGCGATCGAGCAAGCGCGCGAGCGCGCGATCGAGTGTGCGCAAGGGCTGTGTTCCGGAATCCTCGCGTATTCCCGCTCGTCAGCGTGCCGGGCCGGTCAGGATGCGACCACCGGCTTCGAAGCTCACGGCGACTTGATACTCGGCAATGGTTGCCGGCGAGTCACTCAGAGGCTTCCCGTCGACGAGCACCCACGCATGACCGAGGACCCCGCGGTCGTCGCGCCTGAATCCGATGACGAGCCGCGGATCAGCATGCGCGCCAACGAGATACCGATACGCCACCAGGCTGCGCTCGAGGCAATTGCCTTGCGTCATAGGACGCACGATGCGGCTCGCCCAATCCGCAAAGCGCGCGATCTGCTGCTCCCGGCGCGAATCGCGCAGTCCCTGGCGCGGCGAAGGCGAGACGATCGTCACCAACGTGCGGAGCGGCATCGCGTACTTCGCCACTCGCACGAATGCCGCCCAGGCGAAGATGCGCGCCGCGAGCCAGGGATCACCCGGTCGCATCAGCTCCGCAACTATCCGTCGCCAGCGCGCCGTCCACCGGCGCTCGACCGTCATCGCGACGCTTCCCGCCAACGCGCGTCGGAGACACCACCATTCAGCGCGTCGACAATAGAATCGAGCACGATGGGCAGCACGTCGAGCGATGCCAAGAACGTGACCTCGTAAACCGGCACGGCCGCGGTCAAGTCGAGATAGTGCTTCAGCATCGTCGCTCGCCGCGCCTCATCGTGCGGGTTGAAGCAGTGCGCGTGCGCGATGAGCCAGGAAAAGGCTCGAACCGGATCAAGCCGCGACACTGCCGCTGGCGCCGCGACGGGCCGATCGCCACGCGTCAGGAGGCAAAGTGCCGCCACGGGTGCCCGCTCGGGCATGGCGACCGGAACCGCTTCGTCCCAGGGCGCGCGGGCGTCGAAGAACGCGCTACTTCGCGGCCGCAGCCGGATGTCGAATGGCAGGCGACGCGAGACGAACGGGCGCGTCCCAGGCTCGAAGAGGAGCGAATCATCACCCCACTGCGGGAACCCGCGCTGATTCAATCCATAGGCGATGGTCGACTTGCCCGTCTCGGACGCGGCAAAGAACCCGACGACCCCGGCCGGCGAGAGCGACGCGCTGGCATGGAGAGCTTCGAAGCCGAGCGCCTGCAGCGCCATAGGGACGACGCTGCGACGATACGTGTCCTCGAGGACGTCGAGGGGAGCGTTGGCAGCCGGATAGGCTGTGATCGAATGATCGCCTGGCGTGAAACGGTACGCGGCGAGGTACGGCCAGTGCATCCAGTGCACGCCGCCCTCGCTGACACCGGTGGCAACAACGCCGCCGCGTTTGTTGCGCCAGACGTTGACGCCCGGATCGTCCGGCGACGGCGCCGCGCGCGGGACGGCACCTGCCGCAGCGATGACGAGCGGCGGTACATACGACATCGACACGTCGACTGCCAGTGAACGGCCGGTATCGGGCAACCGCGAAACGCGGGTGGACCTAACCGCCGGCGCCCTTCGGCTTGCGGACTTCACCCGGATCGGCGGGCGACGGCGTGAGCTTGCCTCCGCCGGTCTGCAGAACGTCGCCGACGTGGCCGACGTACTTGAGGCTCGGGCGCCGCCAGGGCTGCTTTGCGCCCTTTTCCTCCTGTGTTGCCATCGCTCTCCACTCCTTCTTGGTAACGGGATCGATCCCCGCGTTCGTCGTCGCGATCAATTCCGCTGCGCCCGCAGCCACGCTTCGAGCCCGAGCACGTCCCACAAGCGATACAACTGCTGCGGCCGTGCGCCCGTAAACAGCGCGTGGACGGTAGACTCTAGCATTCTCGCGTCGACGATTTCCAATCGCGCGAGCTCTCGTACGCCTCCCATTTCGCGCCAGAGACGCGGCCCATCCTCGATGAGGATGCGATGGTAAAAGCTCGTGGCCGCGACTTTCTTGTGTCGCTCGAACCCCAACCCCGGGAAACGGCGCGCAAGCGTGTGCCGGACCATTCCCTTGGCGCGTCCGCCCCGATTCAGCACCTGCGGCGGAATACGCGCAAGCAGATCCACAAGATCGGCATCCCAGTACGGATGCAACAGTCGGACACCCAGACGGCGGCTGAACTCGAAGTGCTCCTCGAGCTCGATCGCCATCAGCGGATGGTCGAGCGCCGTCCGCGCGTCGCGGCGATAGAAACCGGTCGGCGGATTTGGATCGCCAAGATTGCGGCCGGCGCGCGCGTCCATCTGCGCACGAAGCGTCCGGTCAGGGGCGATCCAGGCCGGCGTGGACGAAATCAGCCGCTGCTCGCGGCTGCGCCGCCACCAGGTCGGCGCGATCCGTCCGACCGCCGCGCTCATCAGCGGCCGCAGTCCGAATGTCCACACGGCGCCCCGCCAAAGTGAAAGGCGCGATGCGCGATACGACCGCTTCAGCGTCGCGGCGAATCTGACGAAGTTGACGACGTCGAGTGACTTGATCAGATCGGCGGCGAGGAAAGGGCTGACCGCCAGCCACTCGTCGCCGCCGTTGCCGGTCAAGATGACGCGACATCCCCGCGCACGTCCGCGCGCCGACAGCGACGCATACGCGGGATTCCAGAGGTTCAACATCGGAACCGGCCACTCGGCAATCAGCTCGGTGGCAGCCTCGATCAGGCCGCGGCCGCCGAGCGCATCGTCGAAGGACAAGAGGATCTGATCGATCCCGAGCCCTTTGGCCACGCCGCGCTGGACGATCTCCTCGTTGCACGAGGGATCCGGAAAGGCGAGCGACAAGGCGACGGGGTCACGCTGGCCAGTGCGGCGCGCGATGTCTGTTGCAAAGGCCGCGACGCTGATCGAGTCAAATCCGCCACTCAGGAAGATTCCGACCGGTCCGAACGCCATCGCACGTGAGACCGCACGATCGAGCACAGTCTCGAACTGGTCCAACTCCTCGTCAGTGGCCCAGCGCGTCGGCTGATCGACGGGATCGGGATCCCAGGTACTGTCGCCGCGACATGCCGCTCGGCGTGACCGTTACGACGTTCGCCGGGGGCAGCCGGCGTACCTGCTCGAAGTAGGTTTCCTCCGGATCGGGCCAGCGATGGCAGAGGTGATCGGCGAGCGCGAGCCGGTTCACCGCTCGCGACACACCCGGCACGTCCAACAGCGGCGCCACGGACGTCGAGACATGGACGGCATCGAGGCTCAGGACATAAAAGCCTGGGTACACTCCGAGCGGATCACGCGCAATGGCAATCGATTCACGATGGCGATCCAACACCGCGAGGAGAAAGATGCCTTTGAGTCGATCGAGCGCGGCGGGTCCCCACTGCTGCCAGGCTGCGACGACAATGGCGGCAGCAGCGGCAGTCGTCGGGAGATCGAGCTCGCGCGCAAGCTCCGGCCCGTTGTAAAGCGCACCGTCGAACAGGACTGAAAGGGTGGGAGCGGACGCGATCTCAGGCGCCTGATTTCCATCGACGCGAATCGATGACCCGGAGCCGACGTGCCGAGGCAGTGACGCGACCCAGCCCGCATCCCGGGCGGCAGCCGATCGGTCGGCCGTCAGGACGGCCTCAGGCATCCGATAGACCCTCGAACAGCCCCTCACGGACGAAGTCATCGACGATCGACGTCACCTCAGATGCGAGCTGCGCACGATCGACGTCGAATTCGTGCTGGAGGCGGTCGATGAGCCCCTCGACAGTAGCCCCCTCGCTGGCGAGCTCCCAGATGCGGGCGCCGGTATCGTTTAGCTCGTAAATGCGGTTCGACCCCAGATGGACCACCACTGCCGTCTCGCCAACGCGGCGCGCGACGACGTCAGGGCGCCGTCGTAGGAGGACCGTCGAACGGGGCGTCGAATGAGTCATGGGCTGTGTCGATACGCTCGAAGGCAGGGGAATCGCCCGGAGCTTTTCCGACCGATAATCGAATCCGAGCTTACGGTGCGCCGTGGGACCGGTCAAGCGAGCGACAGGCGTGCGGGTACCAGCCACAATATGCCGTATGACAAGCGTGATACACAGATGGGCTTTGGCGTTCGCGGATGCGGGGCTTGAGGGCCGCCGATCCGCCTTGGTGACTTAAGATAAATCCCCCGGAAGTTTCCTGATGTCTCTTCGACTCGGGTTCGACATGGATGGCGTCGTCGCGGACCTGAACGCCGCGCTCGCTCGGGAGGCAATGCGCCTATTTCCCGGCGTCGAGCTGCGCTCGGGCAGCGAGGCGAGTGTGGCGCCGCCTGCGCCCGATCCCGATGACGCCGAAGTCGACCCGTCGGAGCTTACCCCTGCTTCGCTGCCGCTGTCGCGGCGACAGGAGCGGCAGCTGTGGGACGAGGTGACGCAGATCGAGAACTTCTGGGAAACGCTGGACGAGACGGAGCCCGGGATTATCCGACGCCTTGCCGATCTGGCGCGGGTCCGGCGGTGGGAAATGATCTTCCTGACGAGCCGCCCGCGCACTGCGGGCGATCCCGTCCAGGTGCAGAGCCAACGTTGGCTGCGTGCACATGGCTTCGAGTTGCCCTCGCTCTTCGTGGTCTCGACGTCGCGCGGCAAGATTGCCGCGGCGCTGGAGCTCGATGTCGTCGTGGACGACCGGCCCGAGAACTGCCTCGATATCGCTATCGATTCGAAGGCACGTGCGGTCCTGATCTGGCGAGGCGACCAGGGCGCCGTGCCCGGAAGCGCTCGACGTCTTGGCATCGGCGGCGTCGCGTCCGTCGGCGCCTGTCTCGATCTCCTCGTCGAGGCCGATAGCCCTGGCGCAGACGAGACCTCCCTGGTCGATCGTCTCAAGCGGCTGCTGCGCCTGAAGACCAGCGAGCCGGAACGCGCCCGCGCCTGACCGGCGATACCCACAGAATTGAGATCCTACCCGCCAGTTCTGTGATCGCGCGTGATGCGCGGCATCGCGCGCAGTTTGTCAATCATCACGCCTGCTAGCACTTAACCACGCGTCACGACAGGCACCGGGCTTGCCCTGCCCCTCTACGACCGTCACGCTCCCGCCGGTCGGGCCACATACAGGCCCATGGGATCGCGTGATCAGAGAGGGCCGCTCAGCCCGGAAAGGTTCGCCATGTCACGCGTGCTCCCCGGCATGTTCCTCGCGTCGTTCGTGTTCTTCGGACTGCACACCCCCGCCGCGGCCCAGGAGCTTGCGGCGGCCAATACCATTTCTTCTGCAATTCTCTTCCCCACGACTCCGCTCGTGCCGTCGACGACGGTGACTGCGGCTCCTGTGAAAGCCGAAGTGGTTGAGTCCTCGACACCCACGTTCGTCCGGAGCAGCCTGTCGACGCCGCAGCGTCGCCCGGCGTTGCTGCCTGCCCTATACGTTGTCCAGGGCGCGCTGCAGGCGATGGACGCCCACTCGACCTACTCGGCCATCAATGGCGGTGCGCACGAAGCGAACCCGCTGATGAAGAGCGTGGTTGGCAACAAGGGTGCGATGCTGGCGGTCAAGGCGGGCGTGGCCGCGAGCACGATCTGGATAGCGGAATCGATGTGGAAGCGTGGCAACCGCGTCGGAGCCATCGTGACCATGATCGCCGCGAACAGCGTCACCGGCCTCGTCGTGGCGCACAACTACAAACTGGCGCGCCAGCTTCAGTAGTTTGCAGGGAAGGCCCTCCCTGCGCGCGCGGCCGGTCCGGTGTGTGGCAGCGTCCTTTGACCGGAGGAACGCTCCCCGCCCCCAACCGGATCGGCCGCCGCACAACCCCTTCAGCATGTTACCGTTCCGCATCTGTTCGAGAATTGCGCGCCGCGCGTTTGAGCCTATTGCCGAGCAGCCGCCCTGCCGATTAGTCCAACTGAGCCGTGAGCATCCCTTCCCAGGTCGTTGAGGCACTGCTCCTGCCTGTTTTCGGCCTGGTCCTGGCGACCTGGGCGGGCGCCAGTCTGTTCCTGCTCCTGAATGGCCTTCGGAACGGCCGGCGCGCGCTGGCGCTGGAACGCGGCCGGCGCGCGCTCGCCCGGATCGACGTTCCGGAGACGGACGAGGAAGGCCTGCGAACGGCGGTCGTGTCGGTGTTCGCGGTGCTCGACCGCGACATCGTGTTGCCCGTCTCGGTGCGCGGCACGGGACGTCCGGTCCTCGATCGGGTCGTCGCCGAGGCCGCCATTGCGCGCATCGGTGGCGACACGCTGGAATCGCTGACGGCAACGCCCACCCCACCGAAACACAACTGGCGTCGCATCGCAGCGATGAAACTGCTCGCGGCTGCAGAGCACCCGGGCCTCGTTCCGTTGCTGCGTCGATTGCTCGACGACCTGGACCCCGAAATCGTCGGCGCGAGCCTGGCGCTCCTCGGACGCGTTCCCGACCTGGGGGCCGCCGCCGCGCTCGTCGAGGCCCTGAAGGAATCGAAATACACGCCTTCACGGGTCGCGACGTATCTCGATCAGTTTCCGCTCGAGATTCCCGACCTGTTCATTCCGCTCCTCCATCATCCGGACGCGAACGTCCGCTACTGGGGCGCGACGCTGCTCTCGCGCGACGGAGGGAAGCACGTTGCGCCAAGTCTTGGTGCACTGACAGAGGATCCATCGCCGCTGGTGCGGAAAGCCGCCGTGGCGACGCTGTCGCGGATCGACAAGGCGGCGGCTCTTCCTGCGGCCCGGGCACTGTTGTCCGACGACGTGTGGTACGTCCGCGCGCACGCGGCGCGCGCGCTGGGCGATGCCGGTGGTCCTGACGTCGCCGAGGAGATCGCACCGCTGTTGGCCGATCGGGAGTGGTGGGTCCGCCTCGCCGCGAAGGAGTCGCTCCAGGCGATGGGCGAGGAAGTGTGGACGGTTCTCGTCCCGTTCCTCGATCACAGCGACGCCTTCGCGCGCAACGGCGCTGCGGAGGTGCTGCAGAACATCGGGATCCTCGACAGCTTGATCGTGCTCGAGGCGGCCACGGCGCGGCCCAGCGCCACCAAGATCGAGATGCTCCGGAAGATCGCGTCGGCGGGCGGCACACGGATGACCGAAGCCCTGCTCGAGCGCGTTGACGCCACGACGCGACCACGCGTTCGCACGCTCCTGCAAACCCTCGGTTTGGCCCCGACGGAGGCGTCGCTCTGATGGCGTTCGAGTGGCTGACCGCGGCGGCAGTGCTCGTCCTGATCGCGGGTTACGGCATCGGGGCGCCGCTCCTGCTGATTCGCACCGCGATCACCGTGGCGCGGCGAAGGCGTCTACGCTACCGCTCGAGTCACGACGATGTGCTCGCGAGCTCGCGCTTCACGATACCCGTCAGCTTGATTCTGCCGATCGATCAGCCCACGAGCGATCTGCCATCGGCGATTCTGCGCCTCCTGGAGCTCCGCTACCCCGAGCTCGAGCTCATCGTCGTCATCGAGAACCAGCCGGATGCATTGGAGACGCTGAAGCTGGCGTGCGATTTGACCCCCTGTGAGCTCTTCTTCCGGCGAACGCTGAAGACGGCGCCGCTTCGGGGGATCTATAGAAGCCCGCGAGAGCCGCGTCTGCTGGTGGCAGACAAGGCGGCAGGTGGAATCGGCGACGCGCTCAACTGCGGAGTCAATCTGGCCCGGTATCGGTACGTCTGCGCGGTCGACGCGGAGGCCGCTTACGCGGTCGATGGCTTGCTCGAAGCGATGCAGGCGGCACTCGAGGATCCCGCCGTCGTCGTCGGAGTGACGACGTCGCTGACGGTATCGCCGGTGCAATCAGCGACGACCGCGTTGATGGGACGAGCGCCGACAGGTCTTATTGGCGCGGTGCGGTATCTCACCGCGGCCCGAATGCGTCTCCTCACCGTCGGGCGGCGCCGGCTCGATCTGCCGCCAGGCGGTTGCCTCGGCTTCACGATCTGGCGTCGTGACGCGGTCGTTGAAACCGGCGGCTTCACCCCCGGCAGCGCGGCTCCGCACGCAGAGCTAACGTTTCGCATGCACTGGAACTATCGCGGGGATCGACGGCGCTACCGCATCATCCACGTCAGCGAGCCCGTTGGCTCGATAGACCCGTACTCGGCACGGGACCGGCTCCTCCTGTCAGGTCAAGTGCCACTCGCCGTAATCTGGCGCCATCGGCACATGCTGTTCAACCCGGCGCTGGGACGCCTGGGCTTCTGGGACTTCCCGCGCTACGCGTTCAACGCGGTGGTGGCGCCGTGGCTCGAGATCTTGGCTCTCGCTCTGCTCGTGCTCGCCATTCCGCTGGGGGTGGTCTCCGCGGGCGAGCTGCTGCTCGTCGCCTTCATCATCGCGCTGGGCAGCGGCGTCGTGGCCGACGCGGCGCTTCTCGCCTCGGCGCGCCCCGGGCACGACGTACGCCCGGCATCGCTGTTCAATTTGATTCTGGCAGGACCGCTCGAGTACTTCCTGACGCGTCCAACGATGTTGCTGGCGCGCCTGCGCCCATCACACGCACGTCACGAGTAGGACGGAGATTGCGCAGGGAACGAAGACGACTGACGACGCACACAGCGTACGTTGACAGAACGTAGAGACCGGCCTTTAGCTGATCGTCGCGTGAGAGGCCTGTCCCCTGACTGCCGCGATGCCAGAAAGATCTGCGCTTTCGAGAAAGAACTCGCGAATCAGATCTCGCAGTGATTCGATCGAGTCGCACTGGTTGATCGCCGTCCGAAGCCGGGACCCGTTCTCCACGCCCTTCGTGTACCACGATCCCAACGCGCGCAGCTTGTTGATCACCCAGCGCTCGCGGCCACGTGCAGTGCGCTCCTTGCGCGCCGGATTGCTTTCGTCGTTCGTGGCCGCGATATGCCGGAAGCCGTCAGCCTCGCCGTCGCCTTCCTGGAGCAGGAGATCGATGTAGTCCAGCAGGAACTGGCCCCGCTCGGTCATCGTAATCTCTCGCGCTGGCCGGCCTTCGGTGAGGTCCTGAGCCTGCGCCAGAATCCATGGGTTCCGCAGGACGCCACGTCCGACGAGGATGCCGCTCACCGCCGTAGTGCGCAGCCGCTCGAGTGCCTGCTCCGGCTCGATCACGTCGCCGCTGCCGAAGACCGGAATCGACACCGACGAGGCCACTTCGGAAATGAACGCCCAGTCGGATTGTCCTGAGTAGGACTGTGCGGCGGTACGCCCGTGGACGGCGAGCGCCGCCGCGCCCTGATCCTCGAGCATCCTGGCGAGGGTGCCGGCGTTCCGCTCGTGCTCGTTCCATCCGGCGCGCATCTTGACGGTCACCGGAATGCGCACGCCCTTCGTCATCGCCCCAATCACGCTGGCGGCATGTTCAGGCTCGCGCATCAGGCTGCAGCCGGCGTTGTGCTTCGCGATCTTCGGCACCGGACATCCCATGTTGACGTCGACGATGTCCGCACCGAGCTGCTCGACGATGGCCGCGGCCGCGGCCATCGTCACAGGATCGCCACCAAAGATCTGAATCGAGACCGGCCGTTCCTCTTCCGTGTACTCCGCGTATTCGAGCGTACGGTCGATGCCGCGAACGAGCCCTTCCGAGCTGACCATCTCGGTGACGACGAGACCACAGCCGCCGTGACGCTTCACCAGGCGCCGAAAGGCGGTGTCGGTCATACCAGCCATGGGCGCTACCGCGAACGGCGACGGCAGATCGAGGTCACGAATCTTCATGGCAAGAGCTTGGGATCCACAGACACAGAGTACAAATTCTTTCGGGTGAGTCGTCGCGGCCGGGCGACACTTACACGACCTTCACTGTTTCACTCGCGTTGGCGCTCGCCAGCGCCCACGCACAAAGCCGATATCACGACGCTAAACCTGCCTCACATCCGCCGCATCTACCTGCACGCTGACGGCCTGGCCGATCAGATCGACCGACAGCACCAGACGGTCCTGCGTGCCCTTGCGCATCAGCCGGCCCACGACGCCTTTGAGCGGACCGTGAGTCACCTCGACGATCGCGCCGGTCTTGATCATGGGACACGGATCGTAGGGCAGCGTGCTCTCGACGAGCGTCCGGATGCTGTCGATTTCCTGGTCGGGCACGGGTGCCGGTTCGCCATTGAACGACACGATCGAGACGACGCCGGTGCACTTCAACACCGCCAAGCGGTTCGCGGGGTCGACGCGGACGAACACGTAACCGGGGAAGAGCGGAAAGTCGACCTTCTTCTTCCGATCCTTCCAGCGGCTCCAGCGGGTAATCGTCGGCAGAAACGCGGTGATCTGCTTTTCGTCGAGCTGTGTCCGCACCACCTGCTCGTGGCGGCTGCGCGTCCAGACGGCGAACCAGGGGGCAGGATCAATGTGCGTCAACGGATCAGTTCGTGGGCTTGTTTGGAGCAGCGGGCTTTTCCGCCGGTTTCTCGGACGGCGTGACCGGCGCCGGATCGGACGGGGGTGGCGTCAGCGTCGCGATCTTGGCCTCCCAGATCTTCTTCAGCTCCTCGTTCCGCCACTGAATGATCGCCTGCGATCGCAGCTTGGCCAGATATTTCTTCGTCTCGACCTGGCGCTTTTGTTCGTAAAGCGCGTCGGCGATCTTGTCGTGCACCTTCTCCGCCGACAGCAGCTCCTCGTCCGTCCGGGCCTCGAGCTTCACCAGCTGATACCCGTTCTGGCTGCGGACGACCTCGGTGAGGTCGCCAACCTTAAGCGGTTCCACCAGCTTCAAGAACGCCGGGTTCAGCTCCTGCACGTTCAGCGGCCCCACCAGACCGCCATTGGACTTCGAGGGCGAATCCGATATCTCGGCCGCGACCTGCTCGAACGACTCGCCGGCGAGCACCCGCTTGCGGGCGTTGTCGGCCTTCTCCTTGGCCGCTTCATCGGCTGCGACGTTGACGCCCTGACTCGTGACGGGGACTTTCACGAGAATTTCCCGAATGGTGATCGTGCCAGGCGTCGTGAACTGCTTGGCGTGCTCGGCGTGATACGCCCGCGCTTCCTGCTCGGTGATGCTTACTTTGTCCATCACCTCGCGCTGCGTCACACGCGAGATCAGCATCTGCCGCTCGAGCGACCTCCGCAGGTCGGCCATCGTCATGCCTTCCTGCTTGAGTGCCGCCTGAAACGCCTCGTCGGAGTCGAGCTTGTTTTCCTTCCGGATGTTCGCGACGACCTTATCGAACTCCTCGTCGCTCAACTTCTGTCCGAGCTCCCGTCCGCGCTGGGTCATCAGCAGCTCGTCGATCGTGTCGACGATGAGATCCGGTGTGATCTCGTCGATGGCCTTCTTCAGCGCGGCGTCGTCCTTTGCTTGAATGCCCTTGGCCCGCAGCACCTGCACCTGCCGGTGCTCCAAGTCGGTCTTGGTGATGATGTCGCCGTTCACCTTCACGAGGACCTGCTCGATGATCTCGGCAGACGGATGGGACACACCAACGGTCAGCGCCAAGGCAGCAGCCGCGACGGCGATACGAGCCAGAACACGCATGGAAGGAGCCTTTACCTGCATTTTCTTGGAAACAAACATCTTAGCACTATCGGAGCAGATCCCGCAGCAGATCGCCCACACGTGTAAAGACGCCGTCTGGCGCTCTCGGGTCTTCCTTCTCGGGCCGGAGAATCTCGGCCTTGGAGAACCCCGTCGTCACTTCGCCGGCGGTCGCCCGGGCCGTCCACCAGGAGCCAGATGGCGCTGGCGCCTGCCCCGGCCGCCGCGATCGAAGCGCCTGGTCTGAGGTGAGCGGCTTCCGGCCGAGGTTGGGCCAGGCAGTTCCTTGCTCATCCGTTCCACTCGGTCGGCGGGGTTTGAGCCCCGCGTCCACAGCCGGCGGCTTCGCTGTCGCTGCTTTGAGATCCAGCCGGAGACCTGAGGGGGGAACCAGCGTGAGGTCGGTCCTTCGCTGGACGAAGGCGACCAGGCGTGTGGGGTCGAGCTTCGTCTGCGGCCGGAAACGGAATACGACCTTGTCGGCTTCACGGTCGACCGTTTCGATCCCCAGCCGGTCCGCCATGATGCGAATGCGGCCGTAGTCCGTCAGGTTCAGGATGGATGTCGGCAGCGGACCATAACGATCGCGGACCTCGCTGACCACCCGATCCAGTTCGCCCTCCGAGCGCGCGGACGCAATCCGCCGGTACACGGTCAACCGCTGGTTCATGTCGGCGATGTACTCGTCTTCGATCTTCAAATCGACGCGCAGGTTGACCGTGGCCCGCACATCGTCCTCGATCTCCTCGCCCTTCAGTTCGCGGACGGTCTCCTCCAGCAATTTCGTGTACATCTCGAAGCCGACCGTCTCCATGTGACCGCTTTGCTCGCCGCCGAGGAGATTCCCGGCGCCGCGGATTTCGAGGTCGAGCGCGGCGACGCGGAACCCGCTGCCCAGATCGCTGAACTCCTTGATCGCGGCGAGCCGCTTCTTCGCCACCGGCGACAACGTATCCTCCGGCGGAATCAGCAGGTAGGCATAGGCCGGTCGATCCGATCGGCCGACGCGCCCGCGGAGCTGGTAGAGCTGCGAGAGGCCGTACTTGTCCGCGCGGTTGATGACGATCGTGTTGGCGTTGGGGATGTCGAGCCCGTTCTCGACAATCGTCGTGGCCACGAGCACGTCGTGCTTGTGCGCCATGAAGTCGAGCATCGTCTTCTCGAGCGTTTCTTCGCTCATCTGGCCGTGACCAACGGCGACCTTCGCATCCGGCACGAGCCGTATCACGAGATTGCCGATCGAGTGAATCGACTCGACGCGGTTGTGGACGACATACACCTGGCCGCCGCGCTCGAGCTCGTGTGAGATGGCGCGGCGCACCACCTCGGCATCGAATTTCACGACGTGCGTCTGGATCGACAAACGATCCTTCGGCGGCGTCTCGATGATCGACATGTCGCGAATGCCAACGAGCGACATGTTCAGCGTCCGGGGAATCGGAGTCGCGGTCATGGTCAGCACGTCGACCCGCTTGCGCAGCTGCTTGATCTTTTCCTTGTGCGCAACGCCGAACCGCTGCTCTTCGTCCACGATGAGCAGTCCAAGATCGCGAAATTGCACGTCCTTCGAGAGCAGTCGGTGGGTGCCGACGATCACATCGAGTTTCCCGGCGCTGAGGTCGTCGAGGATCTCTTTCTGCTCGCCCTTACTGCGGAACCGGCTGACCATGTCGATGCGAATCGGAAACCCGGCGAACCGTTCGCGCAGCGTCTTCTGGTGCTGAAATGTAAGAACGGTCGTTGGCGCGAGGAACGCCACCTGCTTCCCGTCCATGACGGCCTTGAAGGCCGCCCGCATGGCCACTTCCGTCTTGCCGTAGCCGACGTCGCCGCACAGCAGGCGATCCATCGGCACCGGCATTTCCATGTCGCGCTTGATGTCGGCGATCGCTGTCGTCTGGTCAGGCGTCAGCTCGTAGGAGAACGCGTCCTCGAACTCCTGCTGCCAATGCGAGTCGGCGGCAAACGCATGCCCGGCCACCGACTTGCGGGCGGCATAGAGCTTCAGCAGCTCCTCGGCCATGTCGCGCATGGCCTTCTTCACCCGGGTCTTGGCTTTTTCCCAGGTCGTGCCGCCAAGGCGATCCACCGGCGGACGCGATGCCCCGGTGTACTTCTGGACGAGATCGAGCCGCTCGACGGGCACGAACAGCTTGTCCTCGCCGGCGTACCGCAGCTCCATGAACTCCTGCGGCGCTTCGCCGACGGCGACGCGCAACTGCTTGAGCCCGACGAAGACGCCGATGCCGTGATCGACGTGGACGACGTAGTCGCCAACCTTCAGGTCTCTAAGGTCGGAGATGAAAACCTGAGTCGCCGAGCGCCGGCGCTGGAATTCCGAAGGCCGCCGCTCCTCCTCGAAGACGTCGCCTTCAGCAAAAACCGCCAGGCCGCCTTCCGGCAGCCGGAACCCGCGATCGAGATGACCGATGGTGACGAGAAGCGAAGCCGCGTGCGCGTCCTCGGCGCCGAAGGCGGGAGCAGCGATGACCTGATATTCCTTCGCAAGCTCCAGCAACCGCTCGGCACGGCCGGGGGTAGTCGCGACGAAAATCGCGATCTCGCCTGCAGAACGCGCTTCGCGTATCGCCGCAAAGAAGTCCTGCAGCCGTCCCTTGAACTCCGGCACCGGCTGACAGCGCACGCCGTACGTGGGCCCGAGCTTCGGCTCGCGCGAACCCGACTCAATTGCCAGCTGCTCCAATCGCACCGCGCTCGCCAACCGCACGTCGATCGCCTGCGTGTCGATGAACAGTCGTTCGGGCGGCGCGACTTCCGACGGCGTCGTCCCCCGGGCCGGCCGTGCGCCTGAGACCAGCGCTTCGTAGCTCGCAGCAATCTGCTCGGAGAACTTCGCGGCCGCCGCACGAGTCTCATCGCTATCTACGACGACAAACGTGACAGGACGATGGTGAGCAAAGTAGTCGAAGATGCTGCCATCGAGCTGAACCGCCGGGTCGGCGGGCGTGTCCGACTCGCCGACGCGCTCACGAATCGGCACGATGTGCGTTTGATCGATGGTGCGGCTGGAGCGCTGCGTCGAGGGGTCGAACCGGCGCAGGGACTCGACGGTGTCGCCGACGAACTCGATGCGGATTGGCTCTTCGTCGCCGGGCGGAAAGACGTCGACGATCCCGCCGCGGACGCAGAACTCTCCGTGCTCGTCGACGGGGTCCTGCCGGGCGTAGCCGGCGGCGACCAGCTTCTCGGCAAGATGCTGCGGCTCGATGTCAACCCCAGGCCGCAGATCGATCGTGGCCTGCGACAGTTGCTCGGGTCGGACGAGTCTGGGCAGAAGAGCGGCCGCTGAGGCCACGACCACACGCGCCTCGCCTGCTGCGAGCGCAGACAGGGCGCACGCGCGCGCCGACGCCACCTGAAGGTGCGGGGCGAGGCCGCGATACGGATCCACCTCGTGCGACGGGAGCGGCAGCACTGTCGCGGCCAGCGCGGCATCGTCCGACCCCTCGAGCACGCTCAGGAAAAAGCGCGTGTCGCCAAGCAGCGTGTCCACGTCGCTGTCGGTCGGGACGATGACCGCCAGGAGGCGTTCGGGCGCACTGCTGGCGTGCGCCGCGACGTAGAGGGCCCGGGCGCTGCCCGAGAGCCCCGACACGGTGCCGCGATCGTGGTCGAGCCCCGCGCGCGTGGCAGACGAGCGAATAAGCGCGCGAAGCGAGAGAGACGTGGAGGACGCCATCAGAAGCGAGAACCCGGCGTGCTGAAGGTTCCGACGAACCCGGCAGGCGATCTGGCCCTACCAGTGTATCAGTGACGCCGTTCCGTTGTAGAGGCGGGCGTCAGCCCCGGGCGATCCGGCCCTGAAGGCCGCCTCCACGTACGAGGCTTCCTACTGCTGTCCGAGCTGACGCACTTTCTCGATCAACGCCGTCGTCGAATAGCCTTCTTCGATCTGCGCCCGCACGACCCGGCCGCCGCGCGCTTCGACGACGTCCCGGCCGACGATTTGATCGGCAGCCCAGTCGGCGCCTTTGACAAGGATGTCAGGCTGCAGGCGGGTGATGATCGCGTGCGGCGTGTCTTCGTCGAAGATGACGGCGGCGTCGACGGCCGCGAGCGCGGCAATGACCTCGGCGCGCTCCTGCTCGGAGTTCACCGGGCGCGTCGGGCCTTTGTTCGTCCGAACCGACCGATCCGAATTGATGCCGACGATGAGCGCGTCGCCGAAGCGGCGTGCCGCGCTCAGGTAGCGGACGTGACCGGGATGAAGCAGGTCGTAGACGCCGTTAGTGAACACGATCGACTTGCCCCGCTGACGGAGATCTCGGACCAGCGCCTCGGCGTCGGCTAACGACAGAACAGGCATGGCTTCAGACGTGCGGGACCAGACGCACGGTCGGTGAGAACTCCCAACGATGGCGAGGCCGATAAATGCCGACGTCCTTGCTGCGCGATTTCACACGAAAGGTGTGCAACAGCCTGTGGTAGTCGTACGGATAGCCGTCGCGGCGATGAACCGCCACATCGAGCTTGTAGGTGCCTTCGACCAGGTCCAGGTTCTCAATGATGAAATCGACCTGGCCGTCGCCCGACAGCTCGACGGACTTGAGCTCGGCGATGTCAGTGTTCGTACCATAACAGCAGACGCCGTCGGCATTGAAGATGCCAATCCCGAAGACGAAGTCAGTCAGTTGCTGGCGCGCCTTGACCCCGATTTGAATCGTGACGCGCTCGCCGGCCTGGAACACGTGGCCGGCGGCTCCGTCAGGGCCGATGAACTTGACTCGCGTGATCTCAGCCTCACGCGACCCCCACCGTCCTTCGGTCGCCCGGAACATGTCGTCGGGCATGGAGGCGGCGTCGACAACGTCGCCAGTTGTGACGGCTGTGGGCGCCGTCGCTTCCGCGGCCTGCTCCTGCGCGCGAGCATCGGAGGCGGCGATCGACTTCTCCTCTGCTTTCTCGACGTCTGTGATGTATGCGCCAATCACGCGCCGCGGATCCCCTTCCGCACGGCCCACGCCGGCATCGATCCAAAGCGCTTCATCGCAGAAGCGTTCGACCAGGCCCAGCGAGTGGGTGACGAGCAGGATCGTGCGCCCGCGGCGGCGGAACTCGCCAAATTTATCGAGGCACCTGTGCGTAAATCCTTCATCGCCGACCGCGAGCACTTCGTCCACGAGTAGCACATCGGGATCGACGTGAATGGCCACGGCGAATCCGAGGCGCATGTACATGCCGGACGAATACGTCTTCACGGGCGCATCGATGAACTCTTCGAGCTCGGCGAACTCGACGATCTCGTCGAACCGCCTGGCGATTTCTCGTTTCGACAGGCCGAGCATGATGCCGTTGATGAAGACGTTCTCGCGGCCCGAGATCTCGGGATGGAAGCCGGCGCCCAACTCGATGAGTGCAGAGATCCGTCCCTTCACCGCGATTGTGCCCGTCGTTGGCTTGGCGATCCCGGCGACGCACTTGAGCATCGTGCTCTTGCCGGATCCGTTCCTGCCGATGATTGCGAACGTGGATCCCGTGGGGACCTTGAACGAGACGCCCTTCAACGCCGCGAACGTGTCTTCCGGCCGCAGATCCTTGATCAGGCTCCCGGACACGAGCGCGCTCTTGAGCGTCGCGAACTGCTTCCTGTGCGTGTAGCGACGGTAGACCTTCGTGACGTCGGCGGCGTCGATGGCGTACGTCACACTTCCTCCGCGAACGAATCGCGCAGGCGATCGAACAGGAAATAGCCGAAGAGAAACAGCACGCACGACATCCCGAGCAGTGCGAGCAGCCACTTCCAGTGGCCGAACGGACCCGGATAGAAGAGGATCTCCTGGTACGACACCGCCAGGTGCGTGAACGGGTTCAGGTCGAGCAGGCGCTTCGCCGTTCCCGGCGTCAGTGACATCGGATAGATGATCGGTGTCGCGAAGAACCAGAGCATCAGCAGATTGGCGAGGATGTCCTTGATATCGCGAAAGTGCACCGTCAGCGCCGACACAATCAGGGCGAGGCCGAGCGTCAGGATCAGCTGCGTCAACACCACGACCGGGAACCAGAACACACCAGCGAGTTCAACAGGCATCCGGAAATAGATCAGAAAGATCACCAGAATCGGCAGCCCCAGAAAGAAGTGCACCATGTTCGCGACGACCGTCACGATCGGCAGCACTTCGGCCGGGAACAGCACTTTCTTGATCAGGTTGCCGCCAGCGATGAGTACGTTGCTCGATTCGAGGAGCGACGACGAAAACCAGGTCCACGGCAGGATGCCGCAGAACAAGAAGAGCGCGTAAGGCTCGATGTCTTTCGGATGCGTCGCCGGCAGGACGACCGTGAAGACGAACGTGTAGATGAGGAGAAAAAGGAGCGGGTTGACGAACGACCAGAAAAAGCCGAGGACGGACCCGCGATAGCGGGCCTTCAGATCGCGGACAACGAGGCTCTGAATCAAGCCGCGATATTTGAAAAGCTTCTGGAGATTCTGCAACATCACGTGTAGGGGCGTCATGGCAATGCGCCCCGGCGGCGTTGCCCTCGTTCTCGGGTGCACCCGCGCCGGGCGCATTGCCATGCGCCCCTACAAGCGTCAAATACCCCGCTTAATCCGTGCCCGTTCCGCGGCCCGCATCTTCATCAACGCCGTCAGCACGGCCAGCCGCGAACGCTCGGCGTCTTCGAGGGTCGTCGCATGGCGGAGTTCCCCTTCGGCGGCTTCCTTCTTCGCCTGTTCGCGAGCGATATCGATATCTTCAGGCCTGTCAGCGAGGCGGACCAGAATGGTCACGCGGTCCGGGAGCACCTCCGCCAACCCGAAGTCGAGGACGAAGAACGTCTTCTCCTGCCCCTTCCGGTACCACAACTCGCCGCCTTGCAACAGCGCGAGAAGCGGTGCATGGCCCGGAAGCACGCCGATGGCGCCCTTCCACCCGGGCAGCTGCACCTCGTCCACGTTGTCGTGAACGATGGGCTTCTCCGGCGTGACGACCTCGAGCTCGATCGACGTCGGGATACTCATGCTGTCTTCTTGGCCTTTTCGATCGCTTCCTCGATCGTGCCGACCATATAGAACGCCTGCTCGGGCAGCGCGTCGTGCTGCCCTTCGACGATCTCCTTGAAACCGCGGATCGTGTCGGCGATCTGCACGTACTTGCCGGCGAATCCGGTGAACTGCTCGGCGACGAAGAACGGCTGCGACAGGAATCGCTGGATCTTTCGGGCTCGCGACACCGCGAGCTTGTCGTCCTCCGACAGTTCGTCGATGCCGAGGATCGCGATGATGTCCTGCAGGTCCTTGTAGCGCTGCAGCACCTGCTTCACCTGCCGCGCAACGGTATAGTGCTCGTCGCCGATGACGCGCGGGTCGAGGATGCGCGAGGTGGACGCGAGCGGGTCGACCGCCGGATAAATCCCCAACTCCGCGATCGCGCGCGCCAGGTTCGTCGTGGCGTCGAGGTGTGCGAAGGTCGTCGCCGGCGCCGGATCGGTGTAGTCGTCTGCCGGCACGTAGATCGCCTGCACCGACGTGATCGATCCCGATCGCGTCGAAGTGATGCGCTCCTGCAACTGGCCCATCTCAGTGAGGAGGGTCGGCTGGTATCCGACGGCCGAGGGCATGCGGCCGAGGAGCGCCGACACTTCGGAGCCCGCCTGCGTGAAGCGGAAAATGTTGTCGATGAAGAGGAGAACGTCTTTGTTCTCGGCGTCGCGGAAGTATTCGGCGACGGTCAGTCCGGTGAGGCCGACGCGCATGCGCGCGCCCGGCGGTTCCGTCATCTGGCCGTAGACGAGCGCAGCGCGCGACTTCGAGGGATCCTCGATATTGATGACGCCGCTTTCCTGGAATTCGAGCCAGAGGTCGTTGCCCTCGCGCGTGCGCTCGCCGACGCCCGCGAACACCGAGACGCCACCATGCTTGAGCGCGATGTTGTGAATGAGCTCCTGGATGATGACGGTCTTTCCGACGCCGGCGCCCCCGAACAGACCGATCTTGCCGCCCTTCAGGTACGGCTCCAGGAGGTCGATGACCTTGATACCGGTCTCGAACATCTCGAGCTGCGTCGACTGGCTCTCGAGCGTCGGCGCCTGACGGTGAATCGGCCAGTGCTCCTGACTCGGCACTGGACGATCCGGGAAGTCGACCGGCTCACCCAGCACGTTCAGCACGCGGCCGAGTGTGCTCGGGCCAACCGGCACCAAAATGGGATTGCCGGTGTCGACTACCGCCATGCCGCGCTGCATGCCGTCGGTCGGTTTCATCGCAATCGTGCGCACGCGTCCCTCGCCCAGGTGCTGCTCGACCTCGACGACGACGTCGAGTGGTTCACCGCCGCCGGCGCCCCCGGACGCCGGTTTGGCGTCGGCCACGATGCGGAGCGCGTTGTAGATGTCGGGCAGGTGGCCATCTTCGAACTGGATGTCGACGACGGGACCAATCACCTGAACGACGCGGCCGGTATGCTGACCCTGATCTCCCATTTGCAATTCCTCGCTACCCTCGGCAGCAGGGCCGCACTTGAGTGCGGCCGGACAGGCGCGACTGTCGTCGCGCCCCCTGCAGTCAAAATTCGCTTACAACGCTTGCGCTCCCGAGACCACCTCGATGATCTCCCGCGTAATCGCCGCCTGGCGAACCTTGTTCATATAGAGCGTCAACGACTCGAGCATCTCGGCCGAGTTCTTCGTCGCCGCCTCCATCGCAGTCATCTGCGCTGCATAGAACGCCGCGTTCGACTCGAGCAGCGCGTGCAGCACTTGTGTCTGCACGTACCGCGGGAGAAGCTCGGCGAAGATCGTCGCCGGATCTGGCTCGTACAGGTAATCCAGCGCAGACCCCGCATCGATCCGCCCATCACGGTCGTAATCCAGATTCGATCCGCCGCTCGTCGCGATCGGTCCGGCGGTAGCCAAATCGCGATCGAGGGTTTGCCGCGGAATCGGCAGCAGCTGATCGATCACGACTCTCTGCTGGATGATCGACTTGAACTCGTTGTAGACGATGAAGAGTCCGTCCAGCTTGTCGGACGTGAAGTCGTCGATCGCCTCTTTGGCGATGGCAAACGCGTGCGAGGACTCGAGCCGACTGAAAATCCCGACGTGCTCGCTGCGCACACCGAACCCGCGGCGCCGGAAGAAATCGCGGCCTTTGCGGCCTACGAGCACCAGCTCGATCTGCGCCCCCGGACGCTCGACGATGAAGGTGGCGGCCGCTTTGATCACGTTCGAGTTGAAGCTGCCTGCAAGCCCCTTGTCGCCCGATACGACGATGAGCTGAATCCTGGCGCCAGGTTTCGTGAGATCGCGTACAGACAGGAGCGGGTGTGCGGACGGATCGACTCGCGACGTGAGGCCTTGCAGCACACGCAGCATCTGCTTCCAGAACGGGCGGGCGCTGACAATGCGATCGTGCGCGCGCCGCATTCTCGACGCCGCGACCATCTTCATCGCTTTGGTGATCTGCTGCGTCGACTTGACGGCGCGAATCCGGCGCCGGATATCAATCAGCGAAGGCATCGTTCAATCCGCAATCCGCAATTCACGCGACAGCTTTCTTGGCCTCAATCACGTCCTTGCTGAACTCTTTCATCAAGTCGTGCAGCCGAGCCTTCAAGTCGTCGTCGATCTGTTTCTTCTCGACAACTTCACGCAGCAGCGACGGGTGACGGTTGTCGGCGAACTGGTAGAGAACAGTCTCGAGACCACGGAGCTCCGCGACGTCGACCTTGTCAAAGTACCCGTTTGTCGTCGCGAAGATAATCAGGATCTGTTTTTCGACCGGCAACGGCTGATACTGCGGCTGCTTGAGGATTTCCACCAGCCGCTGGCCGCGATTGAGCTGTGCTTGCGTCGCCTTGTCGAGATCGCTGCCGAACTGCGCGAATGCCGCGAGCTCGCGGTACTGCGCCAGCTCCAATCGCAGCGAGCCCTGGACCTGCCGCATCGCCTTGATTTGCGCCGATCCACCGACGCGTGACACCGAGTTGCCGACGTTGATGGCCGGTCGTACGCCCTGGTTGAAGAGGTCGGCCTCGAGGAACAGCTGACCGTCCGTGATCGAGATGACGTTCGTCGGAATATAGGCCGAGAGGTCGCCTGCCTGCGTTTCGATGATCGGCAGCGCCGTCAGCGAACCGCCGCCAAGCTCTTTCTTCAACTTGGCCGCACGCTCGAGCAGCCGCGAGTGGAGATAGAAGACGTCGCCCGGATAGGCCTCGCGGCCCGGCGGGCGGCGCAGCAACAGGGAGATCTCGCGGTACGCCTGTGCGTGCTTCGAGAGGTCGTCGTAAATGCACAGCGCGTGACGACCCGAATCGCGGAAGAATTCGCCGATTGCGCAGGCCGAGTACGGGCTGATGTAGAGGAGCGGTGCCGGTTCGGAGGCGGCGGCGGCGACGACGATGGTGTACTCCAGCGCGCCGAACTCCGCGAGGGTCTTCACCACCTGCGCGATCGTCGACTGCTTCTGCCCGATCGCGTTGTAGATGCAGATGACGTCCTTGCCCTTCTGGTTGAGGATCGTGTCCACGGCGACCGCGGTCTTGCCCGTCTGCCGGTCGCCGATGATCAGCTCGCGCTGACCACGGCCAATCGGGATCATCGCGTCGATCGCCTTGATGCCGGTCTGGAGCGGTTCCTTCACCGGCTGCCGATCGGTGACGCCAGGCGCGAGCTTCTCGATCGGCGCGAACTGCGACGTCGCGATCGCGCCCTTGCCATCAACAGGCTGGCCGAGTGCGTTGACGACGCGGCCGAGCATCTCGTCACCGACGGGCACCGAGATGATGCGGCCCGTGCGCCGCACTTGATCGCCTTCCTTCAGATCTTCGGACTGGCCGAGGAGCACGGCACCGACGCTGTCTTCTTCGAGGTTGAGGGCGATGCCGTAAAGGGCATTCGGGAACTCGAGCATCTCGCCCGCCATTGCGCGGTCGACGCCCTGCACACGGGCGATGCCGTCGCCGACCGAGACGACCGCGCCGACTTCGGCAACGTCGACGTCGAGCGAGAAGCTACCGAGCTGCTCCCGGATGATCCGAGTGATGTCGTCCGCCTTGATGCTCATCGCTACACGTTCTCCACGAGCTTCTGGCGCATTCGCGCCAACTGTCTGGTCACGCTGCCGTCGTAGACGGTACCTGTCCACTTCGGCGACCACGCCGCCGATGATCGAGGGATCGACCCGCGTTTTCAGGGTCACCTGGCGTCCGGTCAGTTCGGTGAGCCTCTTGCCAAGCGCTTCCGCCTGCTCGGAGGCGAGCGGCACCGCGGTCGTGACCTGCGCGCGCACGACGCCTTTCTTGGCGTTCAGCCGCTCGCGGAACGACCGCGTGATCTCGCCCAGCAGTTCCAGCCGGTAGTGCTGCGCCAGCGCCTCGAGCAACACCGCGGTGGGTTTGCTCACGCCCAACGCCTGGCAGAATCGGCGAACCGTCTCGAGCTTCCGCGCCTTGGGTACGAGGGGATGAAAGAGCGGTCGCACCTGGTGCGCATATGCGCGCGTCGCGTCCACGATCGTTTCGAGCTCGGTCGCGACGGTCTCGGCCTGGCCATGTCGCCACGACACATCGAACAGCTCTCGGGCGTAGCGGGCGGCGTCGCCACGTTCACTCACGATGTCTTCACCTGATCCAGGTACGTCTTCACGAGCCGCGCCTGATCGTCATTCGTGATCTCGCCCTTGATTTTCTGCTCGGCGACGCTGACCGCGAGATCGGCCGCATGTTCGACCAGCGCGCGCTGGGCCGTCCGCACCTGCTGATCGATCTCGCGCGACGCCTGTTCGACGAGGCGCACGCGCTCGGCCTCGGCCAGCTCGCGGATGCGCGCTTCCTCGGCGGAGATTTCCGCCTGACCGCGTGCCCTCAACTCCTCAAGCTCGCGCGGCAGCGCCTTGAGCTTGGCGTCCATCTCGGCAATCTGCGCCGCTGAAGTGCGTTTCAACGCCTCGGCCGCATCCAGATCGGCGCGTACCTCCGTCCGTCGATTCGCGAGATAGCCGGCGAGCGGCGACCGAAAGAAATAGACCAGCGTGCCCACGAGCAGCGTGAAGTTGACGACCTTGCCGACGAAGCCCCAGATGCTGCCTTCGTCGTGACCGCCCTCGCCCTGTCCGCCGTGCTCGCCCTGCCCCTCGGCACCCGCGGCCTGTTTCGCCGGCTGCGCATGGCCTGCCGGCTCCTGGGCCGACGTCGGGGCCAACGCGAAGACGGGCGCGGCCGCGAATGCGATCGCGGCGGCAAGCGCAAGAATGCAGATCGACTTGCGCCAGAGCTCACGAGCGTGCGGCCGTGCGAGAGACGCGGAGAAAGGCATCATGGGACGAATCGAATCAGCGGGTCGGCCGGCCGAGAATGCGCTGCGCGATCGAGCTGGCAATCGCGTCCGCGTCGTGTTCGATGCGGGCCCGCGCCGCGGCCGTGTCTTGTTCGAGACGAGCGTGCGCGTCGGCGAGTGTGGCCTCGGACTGCTGCCGGGCAGCTGCGACGATCTGAGTGCGCCGCTCCTCGGCGGCGCGCCGGGTGGCTTCCATCTGCTGATGGACCTCGGCGCGGGCCGCGCGAGTGCGGCTTTCGAACTCGCGAAGGGCGTCGCCGGCCTGCTGGCTCGCCGAATCGGCCAGCGCGCGGGCATCGCGCACCGCGCCCTCGCGCGCGCTGATGACCCGAAGGACCGGCTTGAAGAGGAGTTGATTGAGGATCAGGGTCAGAAGCAGAACGACGAAGATGACCCAGAGGACTGAGAAATCAGGAATCACGCGCGGCCTCGGCGCGCGCTTGATCCTCGCGCGCACAAACGCCTGTTTATAACATGCGCCGCGAACGAGTGGCCAATACCATTGTCAAAAATATGTACCTGAGTACCTGATAACATGCGCGAGCGCCCATGAAACGCTCGCTCGTGCAGACCGGAAGCTCGCTGGCAGTGACCTTGCCGATGGAGGTCGTCCAGGCATTTGGCCTGAAAAAGGGCCAGGAAGTGGAGGTTTCGGTCCATCCGCTGAGCGGAGTCGTCACCATTCGTCCGGGCTTGGCGTTTCTCGACGATGGCCGAATTGGGGAACGCTTTCGCGCCTTGGCGGACGAGGTAGTGCAGAGACGGGCTGGACTCCTCACGCGGGGGCGGCGTTGATCCGTTATCTCTCTGTGGAACAGGTGGTTAGCCTACACCAACACATTGTCGGGCATCTGACCGATGCTGGTGTTCGTGACTTCCGCGGGCTGGAGAAAGCTGTCGGCCGCCCGGCCGTCACTTTCGAGACAGAAGATCTCTATCCGACGCTCGACGCGAAGGCCGCCGTGCTGCTACACGGTCTGGTCACGATGGCCCCCTTCGCCGACGCCGGTCGCGAGACGGCGCTCCTGGCAACAGAATGTTTCCTGATCGCCAACGGCGCCACATGGCACGCGACGGACCGCGACCTCGAACGCCTTGGCGACGCGGTCGCCTCTGGAGAAATGAGCGTCGACACGCTCGCAATTTGGATCCGCCAGCGGAGAGGCGTTCGTACGTAAGCTCAAGCGTCAGCTCGGGTAAATGCGGCCATGACCAAAATCTCCATCGCCGAGAAGCTTTCCCAGTTCTCCGACTACTTCAACCCGCGCATCGTCGGCGAGTTGAACGGCCAGCAGGTGAAGCTCGTGAAGTTCCGGGGCGAGTTCGTGTGGCATCACCACGAGCACGAAGACGAGCTGTTTCTCGTGGTGAGCGGGCGATTCCGAATGGAGTTTCGCGATCGATACCAGTGGATCGATGAAGGCGAGTTCCTGATCGTGCCGCGCGGCGTCGAGCATCGGCCCGTCGCCGAGGTAGAAGTCGCCGTGCTGCTCTTCGAGCCGGCGACGACCTTGAACACGGGGAACGTTCAGGACGACGTCTTGACGCGGACGGAGCTGCGGCGGTTATAGCCGGCCGCCATTGGTGCAGTAGGGCCTGACTTCAGTCGGGCCGGTCACCGAAGTTAGCGCTTGGGCCCACGGGCGCTTCTGTAGGCCGCACTTGCAATGCGGCCTACTGCAGCCTGACGGCAGCGTCACCAGCCGTCGCAATGCTTCCGATGATCGTCGCGCTGACGCCAGCATCACGCAGCGCGGCGACGATCGCGTCGGCGCGATCGCCATCAACCGATGCAAGCAGCCCACCGGAGGTCTGCGGATCGAAGCACGCCGCGACAATCTCGGGCGAGACGCTGTCGACGTGAAGGTGCGCCGAGAAATGGGTCCGATTGGTGTGCATGCCGCCAGATCGGTTCTGCTCCGCGATCTCCAGCACACCGTCGAAGAACGGCAGCCGCGACGCATCCAGATTGACAGTCACACCGCTGGCGGCCGCGATCTCGCTGGAATGGCCGATCAGTCCGAAGCCGGTTACGTCCGTGCACCCGTGGACAGCGTTGCCACACTCTCGGAGCACCCGCGCGCTGGTCTTGTTCAACGTCGTCATCGACTTCACCGCCTGGTCGATCAGCGCCTGGGGCGCGCGCTTGTTCTTGATCGCAGTGCCGATGATGCCGGTGCCGAGGCACTTGGTGAAGATCAGGCGATCGCCCACGCGCGCACCGGCATTGGCCCAGATGCGATCGGGGTCGATAGCCCCGGTGACGGCGTACCCAAACTTCACCTCAGGATCGCGCACCGTATGTCCGCCGAGGAGCGCCGCCCCGGCTTCCGTCAGTTTGTCGAGGCCGCCGAGAAAAATTGCGCGGATCGTCTCGCGATCGAGGGCGTCCTGGGGGAACGCGGCGATGGCGAGTGCGGTCATCGGTTCCCCGCCCATCGCATACACGTCGCTCAGCGCGTTGGCTGCAGCGATTTGCCCGTAAGTGAACGGATCGTCGACGATGGGCGTGAAGAAATCGACGGTCTGCACCAGCGCCGGCCCGCCCGCCCATTTGTAAACACCGGCATCGTCGGAGGTTCTGTAATCGATCAGCACGCCAGGATCGGTCTGCATCGGCAGATCACGCAGCGCGCGCGCCAGCTCGCCGGCGGCCAGTTTGCTCGCGCAGCCGGCGCACGAGACCAGCTCTGTCAGTAGCGTCGCCATTCATTGACCCATCAACGCATCGTAGATGCGAATCAGCTCGTCCTCGCTCGTGAAGTCGATCTCGATGCGACCACCACGTGCCTTACGCACGATCCGTACGCGCGTGCCGAGCTGAATCTTCAACTTGTCTTCGGCGGCCCGCGTGTGCACATCGACCTGGGGAGCCGCCTTGGCCTGGCGCGGCGTCGGCGCGCCGATGTCGCGACCTCCGAGCGCAGACTTCACGAGCGCTTCGGTCTCGCGCACCGAGAGCCCCCGCGTCTTCACCTCACGCGCGGCCTGAAGCTGAATCGCCTCCGACGGCAGTGCCAGGATCGCGCGGGCGTGACCCATCGAGAGCGCGATCGACGCCACGTCGTTTTGTACTTCAGTCGGAAGCTTGAGCAAGCGGAGCGTGTTGGCCACCGTTGCGCGGTCCTTGCCGACTGCCGTTGCGATCGCGTCTTGCGTCAGGTGGAATTCGTCCGCGAGGCGGCGATATGCCTTGGCCTCGTCGATCGGATTGAGATCCTCGCGCTGGATGTTCTCGATCAGCGCGAGCTCGAGCAGGTTTTGCGACGCGCGGTCGCCGGCCACTTCCTTGAAGACGACAGGCACGCGGGTGAGACCGGCGCGCTTCGCGGCACGCCAGCGGCGCTCGCCGGCGATGATGCGGAATCCATCGTCGGTCTTCCGGACGACGATCGGCTGAATCACGCCGTGCGATCGAATCGAGGCGGTCAGTTCCTCGAGCCGCGCATCATCCATGTGCAGACGCGGCTGGAGATCGTTGGGCGCGAGCGCATCGATCTCGAGCTCGGTCACCGGCACGTCGCCTGGCGGCGACGACAGTGGCGCATCAGGTATCAGCGCGCTCAGGCCTTTGCCGAGCGCATTGCGTTTGTCCATGGCAGCTCCTGTCGTCATGAAAACGCCATTCGTAGTGAGCTTCGTCATTCCACGAATGCGCCGGTGCCGCGAGTTCCGTCAGTCCTTCGACGAGCTCAGGTCGAACCGACCTCGCGGTCGCCTCTGACTTATGTCGCCGCAACGATCGCGGGCGATCCGCTGGATCGTGCGATCACCTCGCGCGCCAGCGCGAGATACGCCTCCGCGCCGCGCGACTTCACGTCGTACAGGATGACCGGCTTGCCGTGGCTCGGTGCTTCACCAAGGCGCACGTTGCGTGGGATCACCGTGTTGAACACCTTCTCCTTGAAGAACTCGCGCACGTCGCGCGCGACCTGCTGTCCGAGGTTGGTGCGCTCGTCATGCATCGTCAACAGCACGCCGTCGATGTCCAGCGTTGGGTTCAGCGAGCCGCGTACACGCCGGAGCGTCGACACGAGCGACGCGAGGCCTTCGAGCGCGAAGTACTCGCAGTGGAGCGGGATCAGCACCGCATCGGCGGCCACGAGCGCGTTGAGGGTGAGCAGACCGAGCGACGGCGGGCAGTCGATGAAGATGCGATCGAACTCGTGACGAATCGGCTCGAGCAGACGACGGAGTCGGCGCTCGCGCTCGGGCATCGACACAAGTTCGATTTCCGCGCCGGTGAGACCGCCGTCGGAAGGGATCGCCTGCAGTTTGTCGACCGCCGTCGGCAGAATGAACTCTGCGGCGGACGGTAGAGGATCGGCCGTGATGGCATCGTAGATAGTGCCGCCGGGCGCTCGCTGGCCACGGAGACCGACGCCGCTCGTCAGATTGCCTTGCGGGTCGAGGTCGACCAGGAGGACACGCTGGTCGGCGAGCGCCAATGAGGCGGCAAGGTTGATTGCCGTCGTGGTTTTGCCGACGCCGCCCTTCTGGTTTGTGATTGCGATTACGCGCGACATTCCCGCATCACATTGAATCGAAGCCGCTTAGTTACGGCAGCAGCTGTTTGGTCGAATGACCATTAATTGAAGTGGGCTCTTATCAGGGGAGCCGGACGATAGTAGTACGCGCGCGGCCACGCGTCAATTCGAAACTCTTGCTGAGGTCCATCCAAACAATCGGGCCGTGAGTTTGGTCGCGGGTTTCCGTGTCGCGGTGGTCTACGTTGAACACGGCAGTTTGCTCGGTCTATGCGGTGTTCCACGTGAAACACTTTGGTTCGAGATTCGGCGAGAAGTTACGCCACGGTCCCCAACCGTCATTCGCACGGCTATCGCGCTGGCCTCTTTGCGAACACGACTAAGGCACTGCGAAGGCTTTCGAGCAATGGGTATGTCGCGACGTGCGAGAGCGGAAACATTGCTGAGGGGACGTCGGCACTTGAACCTGTGAACCAGAGAATCTGGCCGTCAGGTTTCAGGAACGCCTGGAGGGTAAACATTGTCTTCGGTTCGACCCGAACCGCCCGTATCGTCAGCGCATCGAAGGCCTCGTGCAACTCCGGCCTCGTCAACAACTGCTCAAAACGCGACGTTTCGACCTTCGCCCCCCTGATTCCGAGGTGCCGTATAGCTTCGGACAGGAACACGGCTTTGCGCGTCTTCGATTCGACCAGGGTCAGAGATCCGGCGGCAGCGGAGAGCTGGAGCGGAATCCCTGGCGATCCACTGCCCGAGCCGATATCGATAAAACTGAAGTCCCTTTGCGGAAAGTGCCTGGCCGCAACGAGCGGCTCGATGAGCAGTCGATCTATCGCTTCATCGCTCGGTTCCTCAAGCCTGAAGGCGGTGAGGTTGATCTTCGCGTTCCACCTCGCCAGGAGTTGCAGGTAACGATCGAGTGCGTTCAGGAGGTCCTGCGTGGGTGACAGACTCACTCTGCGCGCCCGTTTTTGAATACGGTCGACCGCCGATTTGCCAGATGGGACTGGTGGCGGCGGCGTTCGACGGAGCGGCGGCGGCATCTACGGCATTACGACAGGAAGGCGCGGGGCGTTACGGCCTGGACCATCGATCGGGTCAGTTCCGGGATCTCCCAGATGGGATCGGTCTCATCGGGTCGGTCAGCCCGAACCGCATTAGTGGGTCCGGTGAAGGAAGGTGTGAGCGCAGAGCAACTCGAATCCGGATCGGCGCGCTCGACAAGCGTAAGACCCCTCCAGCGATTCGCGCCCTGCTTCAACTCGCGGTCCGGCCCCGACCGCGATAAGACCTGCTTGGATTTAGTATATTTTGGCGAAAGCCCTATTTGCACGAGATAGTGACCATCTTCACGGCTGCATCGCCGATGCTCTCCGAGGCCACACCCTCGAGCTCGGCTACAGCCATGTGCACGATGCGCCGCTCATACGAGTTCAGCGGCCCGAGTTCCTGCGGCACGCCGCTCGTTTTCACTTTCTCCGCCAGGAAACGCGCCATCTGCCGCAACTCGGCGTCCTTGTCTCGCCGGAAGCCCTGACAATCGACCAGCACTTTCCGGTCGTCCCCAAGCTGGCGACGGAACGCGGTGTTTACGATCGTCTGGAGTGCACGCAGCGCCTCGCCACGCTGGAACAGCAAGGCCTCCGCTCCATCACCGTCCACGTCCACTCGAACGCCATCATGGGTTTCCGTTGCTGATACCTGCGGCGTCACTCCCATCGCCGTCGTGACGTTCGTCACGAAGTCCACGATCTGCTGCGAAAGAGTCGATGTGGTCACTGCTTCGCCCCCTCTGTCCGTCCCGATCCTGCCTGCTTCAATCGTCGCTCTGCTGGCGGGCGCACCTGCTTCACCACCGGCGCCCCGATGATCCTGTTGGTGCCGTACTGCTGCGCGATACCGAGCAGGTTGCTGACCAGCCAGTAGATCACCAGACCGCTCGGTGCCCACAGGAAGAAGAAGAGGAACATGACCGGCGTGATCATCATGATCTTCGCCTGCTGCGGATCCGCTATGGGCGTGAGCTTCTGCTGCCACATCATGCTGAGGCCCATCAGCACCGGCGTGATGTAGTACGGGTCGTGCTGCGACAGATCATGGATCCATAGCCCGAAGGCCTGGCCGCGAATCTCGATCGATACCGAGAGCATCGCGTAGAAGGCGAACAGGATCGGCATCGTCAGGAGCATCGGCACACACCCGCTCGCCGGGTTGACGCCCTTCTCCTTGTAAAGCTGCATCATCTCCTGGTTCATCTTCTGACGTGCCGGATCGGTCACCTTCATCTTGGCGTAGCGATCCTGAATCGCCTTGACCTGTGGCTGCAGCGCCTGCATTTTCCGCATCGAGACGACACTGCGATGCTTCAACGGGAACATCAACACGTTGATCAGGAACGTGAGGATGATGATCGACCAGCCGTAGTTACCGACGTAGCCATTGATCCACTTCAGGGCGTGCAACAGCGGCACGGCGAGAAACGCGAAGATGCCGTAGTAGATCGTCCGCACGAGATCGGCATCGACGGAGCGCAGGACATCGAAATCCTTCGGCCCGAAAAAGACGCGGAGATCCGTCGGCGGCTTGGCGAGGAGCGCCTCGAACGCCATCATCTCGCGCTGCAGCGTTGGCTGCCCCGGCATCGGTGCGGTCACCGGCTGGAACGTGATGCGCGCAACGCCCGGTCGTACCAGGCTTGCGAGGAAGTAGTGATCGTCGATGCCAGCGAACGGGAAGTTACCCTGCCACGTCGGCTGCTGCAGCACTGCGGCCGTCGCGAGACGATCAACTTTGCCGTCGGCGTAGACGATGCCTTGCGAAAACTGCAGGTAGGTTCCGAAGCTCCGGTTCTGGCCGGCGACCTGAATCGTGTCGCCGAGGCCTGGCCCCCACTGCATGACCGGATTGATTGCCTTCCCGCCGTCGAGCAGCTGCGCGGTGAAGGTGATCACGTACGAGTGCGGGTCGATCACGAAGGTTTTGCGCACCGAGAACCCGGACTGGTCGGAATAGTCGAAGGCGAGCGTCACACGCTGTCGACGGGCGTCGACCACGTCGTTTGACTCGGTGCGATAGAGCACGGTGTTCACCACGGCGTTGCGCTGGGGATCTTCCAGGCGCAGGGAAAACGGCCGCGGCATCGTCACGGGCAGCCCCGCCGGAATCAGATCCGCCGGCTTGCCTTGGTGATCGGCGTAATGCAGAAGCGTCCAGTGCTTCAGTACGCCACCGCGGTTGCTGAACACGGCCTTCACAAGATTGGTGGTGACGACGATCTCGCGTTCCGACGAATCTGCGACCGTCGCGCCGGCGATTGGCGCTGGCGCCGGTTCGGTCGAGGGGGACGCAGCGCCCGTTCCGGACGGCGCGGGAGCCGGCGAGGTAGGGGCGGATGCCGTGGCGGCCGCCGCGGTCGACGTGCCCGCACGGGCGGTCGCAGCCTGCTTCGGCGGCGGCGCCGGAAGAAACGCGCGATACGCGGTCAGGACGAGAAACGACAGAATTACGGCAAGAAGAACGCGTTTTTCCATGAACGGTCAGTTCCGCCGAGGCGGCACAGGATCAAAGCCGGAAGAACCCAACGGATGACAGCGGGCGAGCCGCCGGATGCCGAGCCAGACACCCTCGAAGACGCCGTGGCTGAAAACGGCTTCGGCCATGTACGTGGAGCAGGACGGATGGAACCGGCACGCGCCGGTGAAGAGCGGCGAGAGGAGCAGTTTGTAGCCGCGCAGCACGGCCAGCGCGGTCCGCTGCGCCACGGAGAGCTCACTTCGCTCGCGCTGGGGCACCGAGCCGTCCCACGGTCGCGACATACTCCGACTCGAGGCTGCTGAACGAGACATCCAATGCCGCCCGGCGCGGAACCACCACGATGTCATAGCCAGGTGGCGCCGGATTCCGGCGAAAAATTTCGCGAACGAGGCGTTTGGCGCGGGTACGTTCCACGGCGCCGCCTAGTTTCTTCGTGGCGGCAATGCCCAGGCGCGTCACGGCGTCTGGCCGATGCAGCAGGAAGATGGTCATCGTCCGGCCGTGCAGCTTCCGCCCACGATCATAGACGTGCTGAAAATCGGTCCGGTGCCGGATGTGTTGGCCGCGCCTGAATCGTTGATCCGCCATAGTGCACGTTGGCTGGACGGACCCCGGATTGGCGAGGCCTCGGGGAGGTGACAGGTCAGTTCGACGAGACCGTCAGCCGCTTGCGGCCCTTGGCCCGGCGACGCTTCAGCACGATGCGGCCGTTCTTGCTCCGCATGCGCACGAGAAAGCCGTGTGTGCGACGGCGTCGGCGGTTATTGGGCTGAAAAGTGCGCTTCATCGCTCGAATTCCTTCTCGGACGGCCCGGAAGCGGCGTCAGACCCCATGCAGACCCGCCGCCTGACGGTCTCCCCGCTCGCCCGTCGGGCGAACCACCAATGGTAGCGAACGGCTCTTCCGCGTGTCAATTCTGACGAGCTGAAGTACCGCCTGATTCGTGGTTCGGGAGACCCCACGTGTGTTACATTCAGCGGTCTGCCGCACGCCAATCCGCGCACGAACTGACCGCGACCAGTTGGGGTTTCCTCCCAAAGTTTTCCACACCTGTGGAAAACTTTGTGGAAATCCCCGGGATTTCCCAGGTCAACCATTCGCGCCGGGACGCCTTTTGGCTGGTATTTCACCATGGCGAAAGGGGTTACGGCCTTGTCCTGTGGGCGTTGGCGGTGACGTCAGCGTAAGAGACGTGTAAATTCCGGCCGACTGCGGGGCGAAAGTCCATGACTGTGGCCTCTCGGGTATCCAGCGGATCGATGACGAATATCTGGGACGAGGTCCTGGCCCGGATCGAGACCAAGATCAACCGGCACAGCTTCTACACGTGGTTCAAACCGACCTCGTTCGTAGCCGACCAGGGAGGCACGATCCTGGTCCGCGTCCCCAACGGACTGTTCCGCGATTGGCTGACCAAGCACTACTCCACGGTTCTCAACGAAGCGTTGACCGAGCTCAGCCGTTCGGCTGCAGTCGTCTCGTTCATCACAGAGGGCCAGGAGGTGTCTTTGGTCCCGGCGCCCCCCGAGGACCCCATCGAGGACGTCCCCGTCGTCGACGAGATCGTTACGAACGACGAATCGCTGGTGCCGGAACCGATTACGGCGCCGTCCGGGCTCAATCCGCGCTACACCTTCGATACCTTCATCGTCGGGTCATCAAACCAGTTCGCGCACGCCGCGTCGCGGGCGGTCGCGGAGGCGCCGTCGCGCTCGTACAATCCGTTGTTTATTTACGGCGGGGTAGGGCTGGGTAAGACGCACCTGATGCACGCCGTCGGCCGCTACGTCCTCGAGCGCAACGCAGGCTTCACCCTCACCTACATCTCGTCCGAGCGCTTCATGAACGAGATGATCAACGCGGTTCGCTACGACCGCATCCTCGAATTCCGCGAACGCTATCGGTCGGTGGACGTCCTGCTCGTCGACGACATCCAGTTCCTGGCCGGCAAGGAGGGGACGCAGACCGAGTTCTTTCACACGTTCAACGCGCTCTACGATGCGCAGAAGCAGATCGTCATCAGCAGCGACTGCCCACCGCACGCGATTCCGCAGCTCGAAGAGCGATTGCGCTCGCGATTCGAGTGGGGCCTGATCGCCGACATCCAGCCGCCGGACCTCGAGACGAAGGTCGCCATTCTCAAGAAAAAGGCGGAAGCGGAGGCTGTCCCGCTGCCCGATAACGTCGCTATCTACATCGCCGGCAAGATCAAGTCGAACATCCGCGAACTCGAGGGATCGCTGATTCGCCTGGTGGCGTATGCGTCGCTCACGGGCCGTGAGATTTCCTTGAGCCTCGCGCAGGACGTGCTGAAGAACATCCTCGATCATGAGGAAAGGGCCGTCACGATCGAGATCATCCAGAAATTCGTCGCGGATTACTATCAGTTGAAGCTCGCCGAGCTGAAGTCTCGCAACAACTCCAAGTCGGTGGCCATCCCGCGTCAGGTCGCGATGTATTTGTGCAAGAACCTGACGCACGCCTCGCTGCCGGAAATCGGGCGCAGCTTTGGCGGAAAGCACCATTCGACGGTGATTCACTCGATCCGGAAAATCGATGACCTGAGGAAGCGCGACGGCAATTTCAACACCCTGATCAACAGCTTTCTCGAGTCCTTCCGGTGAGATTTTTCGATTTCCACAGGGACGCCGCCACCTCATCTGTGGAAGTTCTGTTGGAGGGTCAACGACGGGTGTTTTCCACAGCTCGGCAGCCGGCGGTCCACACGGTCTGTTCCACAATTTCGTCCACAGTCTAAGTGGTTCAAAATAAACGGGTAAGATCCGATAATTCAGCTTTTCGACAGGCCTCTTTTTCTGTATAATTTCTTGATCCTCTGATCCTAGAGATCCTGAAGAGGGCAACCCGCCCCCGGATCCATCGCCAACCGAGGTCATCAGCACATGGAACTCGTCGTCCGCAAGAACGACCTCCTTCGAGAGTTGCAGTTCTTTCAGGGCATCGTCGAGCGCAAGAACACGATTCCGATCCTGGCTAATGTGCTGATGGAGGCCGAAGGCAGTGAGATGCGGTTGCTTGCGACCGACCTCGAGGTGAGCCTTCGCAGCAAGTGCGAAGCATCAGTGGCGCATCAGGGATCGCTGACGCTGCCTGCGAAGAAGCTGTTCGAGATCGTAAAGGCGCTGCCTGACACCGAGATTCGCATCGAGCAGGATGGCGCGAGCGTCAAGCTGGCGGCCGATCGGTTCGAATCGAAGATGTCGACCCTGCCGCGCGAGGACTTCCCGACGCTGCCCGAGCCGCAGGCGATCGGTGTTCCGATCCCGCGGAGCGCGCTCCGCGAGATGATTGCCAAGACACAGTTTGCAATCACTGGCGAGGACACGCGCTACTACTTGAACGGAGCGCTGATTGTGCTCAAGGGCAAGCAGATGACGATGGTCGCCACTGACGGCCATCGCCTGGCGCTGGTCAATGTGGACCGGGAGTCGGCAGCGCCAGCGGACCGGCGCGCCATCATCCCCAAGAAGACGCTTGGCGAGCTCTCGCGCCTGCTCGCGGAGGGCGACGGCGATATCTATTACGAGCTCGGCGAGAACCACCAGTTCTTCCAGGTGGGCGAGCGGCTCCTGATCTCGCGCATCAACGAGGGGCAGTTTCCGGCGTACGAGCGCGTCATTCCGAAGGGCAACGACAAGAAGATCGAGTTCGAGCGCGACCGCCTGACGAGCGCTGTCAAGCGTGTGGCGCTCCTCTCGAACGAACGATCGCGCGCCGTCAAGTTCGACGTCGCACCCGGAAAAGTTGAAATCTCGTCGAACAGCCCGGAATTCGGCGAAGCGCGCGAGCAGGTGATCGTCGACTACAGCGGACCGGCGCTGCAGATCTGCTTCAACGAGAAATACGTGTCCGAGTTTCTCAATGTCGTCGAAACCGACGCCGTTGAGCTCGAGCTGAAAGACGAGGTCAGCCAGGCCGTGATGCGCCCCGTGAGCGCGAACGGCTACGACTACACGTACGTGATCATGCCGATGCGCTTGTAGGGGGATCAGGCGGGGGCGTTCGGCGGACCTTAACATCCGCGCCGCATATGAACGCCGCCGCAACACGCTATGTAGGGCGGACCTTCAGGTCCGCCTCTCAGCAACGCAGCTCCCCCCAGCTGCCTAAACAGGACGGTTTGTTAGTGAATCAGTTAGAACCGCAGAACAACGAGACGCTTCAGAACCCGGACGCGGTGACGACGCCGACGAACGGCATCACCGCGGAGGAATACGGCGCCGACAAGATCAAGGTCTTGGAGGGCCTCGAGGCCGTTCGGAAGCGCCCGGCGATGTACATCGGATCGACCGGGCCTGCCGGATTGCACCATCTGGTGTACGAAGTCGTCGACAACTCCGTTGACGAGGCGCTCGCGGGGTTCTGCGATCAGGTCAACGTCACGATTCACATCGACAACTCGATCACCGTCGTCGACAACGGCCGGGGGATCCCTGCCGACATGCATGAAACGGGCAAGTCGGCCGCAGAGGTCGCCCTGACCGTCCTGCACGCCGGCGGCAAGTTCGAGAACGACGCCTACAAGGTTTCGGGCGGTCTGCACGGTGTTGGTGTGTCGGTCGTCAACGCGTTGTCCGAAACGCTCGATCTCGAAATCTGGCGCGACAGCCAGGTTTACCAGCAAAGCTACGAGCGCGGGAAGCCGACGACGGAGTTGGTCATCGCGGGGACGACCAAGCGCCGCGGCACGAAGATTCGCTTCAAACCGGACGCGCAGGTCTTCGAGAGCATCATCTTCAGCTTCGATACGCTCGCCAACCGATTGCGCGAGCTCGCCTTCCTCAATGGCGGCGTCGTGATCACGCTGGACGACGAGCGTGAAGAGGAAGGCGGTGCGGATGTCAAAGGCAAGAGCCATCGCTTTCACTACGAAGGCGGCATCCGAGAGTTCGTCGCGCACCTGAACAAGAACAAGGCGGTCGTGAACGATGCGCCAATCTTCATGCAGGGTGCAAAAGATCGTATCGACATCGAGATTGCGCTGCAGTGGAACGACGGCTACACGGAAGTGGTCTACAGCTTTGCGAACAACATCAACACGCACGAAGGCGGATCGCACCTGTCCGGATTCCGCGCCGCGCTGACCCGCACGATCAATGCTTATGCGAGCGAGCACGGCCTGGCAAAGGACCTGAAAGAAAGCATCAGCGGCGACGACATCCGTGAGGGGCTGGTCGCCATCATCAGCGTCAAGATCCCGCAGCCTCAGTTCGAAGGGCAGACCAAGACGAAGCTCGGAAACACCGAGGTCAAAGGCATTGTCGAGCAGATCGTGAACGATCGGCTCGGCGCGTTCCTCGAAGAGAATCCCGCCGTGGCGCGGCGCGTGATCTCGAAAGCCGTCGACGCCGCCCGTGCCCGCGAGGCGGCGCGCAAAGCCCGCGATCTCGTCCGACGCAAGGGCGCCCTCGACAGCTTGACGCTGCCGGGCAAGCTCGCCGACTGCCAGGAGCGCGATCCGGCACAGAGCGAGATCTATATTGTCGAAGGCGAATCCGCCGGTGGCAGCGCAAAACAGGGACGCGATCGGCGCTTCCAGGCGATCCTGCCGATCAAGGGCAAGATCCTGAACGTCGAAAAAGCACGCTTCGACAAGATGCTCGGCAGCGAGGAGATCCGCACGATGATCGCCGCGCTCGGGTGCGGCATCGGCAAGGACGATTTCGACATCGCGAAGCTGCGGTATCACCGCGTCATCATCATGACCGACGCGGACGTGGACGGATCGCACATTCGGACACTGTTGTTGACGTTCTTCTACCGGCAGATGCCGCAGCTGATCGACAACGGTTACGTCTACATCGCGCAGCCTCCGCTCTACCGCGCGAAGCGTGGCAAGGGCGAGACGTATATCAAGGACGACCGCGACCTCGAGACGTTCCTGATCCGCCGCGCGGCCGAAGCGCGTCAGCTCGCGGTCGACGGTCGCACCGTCGGCGGCGACGAGCTGGTGCGACGGCTGCACCGTCTGATTGCATACCGCAAGTACATGCAGATCGTCGAGCGTCGCGGCCATTCGCGCGACATCGTCGAGCAACTGCTAGCGCGTGACGTACGTGACAAGTCGCTCTTCGCCGACCGCGCGCAACTGCAGGAGTTCGCCGATGCGATTGCGACCAGGGTTCGCACGGTCACTATCCTTGCCGACGAAGAACACAACCTCTTTCAGCTGCACATCGAGGATCGCTCGAGCGGATATCCGCGACGCCACGCCCTGACGGCCGACTTCCTCGCGACCGGCGAGTATCGCGCGCTGCTCGGTTACAGCGACATGCGCGACTACCTCAAAGGCCCGTTCCGTGTGTCGATCGTTCAGGAGGCGCCGGCCGACGGCGATGGAGAAGCCGGCGAGGGGACGGCGACCGGCGAGGAGGCGGCTCCTGCCGCCGAAACGCGATCGCGCGGCCGCGCTCGCGAGGAAAACGTCACGCTCGATTCCGTCGACGCCCTCGTGGAGTACTTCATCGCGGCCGGCAAGAAGGGCGTCGCCATCAACCGCTACAAGGGCCTCGGCGAGATGAATCCCGAGCAGCTCTGGGCGACGACGATGAAGCCCGAGGAGCGAACGTTGCTCCAGGTGAAGGCCGAAGACCACGCCGAAGCGGACCTGATGTTCACCACGCTGATGGGCGACCAGGTCGAGCCGCGTCGGCGCTTCATCGAAGACAACGCGCTCGACGTCAAGAACCTGGATGTCTGACAGACTCCAGACCACAGACCCCAGACTTCAGGCGAGTGCAGCCTCGAGTCTTCTGTGGTCTGCAGTCTGCAGTCTGTAGTCTGTATTTCTCATGGACGCTGCATCGAAACTGCCTGTCAACATCGAAGACGAGATGAAGCGCTCGTACATGGATTACGCGATGAGCGTAATCATCGGGCGCGCGCTGCCGGATGTCCGCGACGGCCTGAAGCCCGCGCATCGACGCGTACTGTACGGGATGCGGCTGATGGGTCTCGCCAGCAATCGTGCGTACCGCAAGTGCGCGAAGGTCGTCGGCGAGGTGATGGGCAACTACCATCCGCACGGCGACCAGTCCATCTACGACACTCTCGTCCGACTCTCGCAGAGCTTTAACATGCGCTATCCCCTGGTCGACGGCCAGGGGAACTTCGGATCGCTCGATGGCGATCCGCCAGCGGCGATGCGGTACACCGAGGCGCGCCTTCAGGCACTCGCCGAAGATCTGATGGCCGACCTCGAGAAGGACACCGTCGACTTCGTCCCGAACTACGACGAAACGACCGAAGAGCCGACCGTTCTTCCGGCACCGATCCCCAACCTGCTCGTCAACGGTTCGTCAGGGATTGCCGTCGGCATGGCCACAAATGTCCCGCCGCACAACCTCGGCGAGGTCATCGACGGCGTCGTCTACGTCATCGAGGAGCAGCAGAAGGCCAGAAAGCTGGCGACCGGCGAAGGCACGCTCGCCGAGGGCGATCGCCTCACTTCGCGTGAAGACCGCCTGCGTCAGCTGTTCCGACTCATCACCGGCCCCGACTTCCCCACCGGCGCAATCATCGTTGGACGGTCGGGCATCGTGCAAGCGTACCGCGACGGCCGCGGATCGATCACCGTCCGGTCGCGCACCGACGTCGAGACCTCGAAGAAGGGCGACAAGCAGTCGATCGTTGTCACGGAGATCCCGTATCAGGTCAACAAGAAGCGGCTGATCGAGAGCATCGCCGAACTGGTGCGCGAGAAGACGATCGAGGGCATTTCAGATCTGCGTGATGAATCCGATCGCGAGGGACTCCGAATCGTCATCGAGCTCAAGCGCGGCGAAGTGCCCGAGGTCGTGCTCAACAACCTCTACAAGCACACGCAGCTGCAGACCTCGTTCGGCATCATCATGCTCGCCATCGCAGGCGGCCGGCCGAAGGTCCTGAACATTCTGGAGTTCATCGAGGAGTTTATCGAGTTCCGGCGCGAGGTCGTGCGGCGGCGCATCGAGTTCGAGCTGCGGAAGGCCGAAGCACGCGCGCATATCCTCGAAGGGCTGCGCATCGCGCTCGATGATCTCGACCAGGTGATCGCCTTGATCCGCGGCTCGAAGACGACACCGGAGGCTCGCGACGGCCTCACGTCGACGTTCGGATTGTCCGTGCTGCAGGCGCAGGCGATCCTCGAAATGCAGCTGCAGCGCCTGACTGGTCTCGAGCGCCAGAAGGTACTCGACGAGCTCGCCGAGCTGATGGCGCTGATCGTAGGGCTGCGCGGCATCCTTGCCAACGAGACGCAGCTGATGCAGGTGGTCGTCGACGAGTTGAAAGCGATCCGGGCCAAGTTTGCCGATCCGCGCCGCACGGAGATCGTCGAGGCGGAGGGCGAATTCCGCGTCGAGGACCTGATTGCCGACGAAGATGTTGCGATTACCGTTACCGATACCGGCTACATCAAGCGCACGCCGATTACCGAATATCGCAGTCAGCGACGCGGTGGCCGCGGCCGCATCGGGATGCGCACCCGCGAGGAGGATTTCCTCAATCACCTCTTCGTCGCGTCGACGCACAGTTACATCCTCATCTTCTCGGACAAGGGTCGATGCTACTGGCTGAAAGTGCACGAGATTCCGGATGTCGTCGCCGCCGGCAAGGGCAAGGCGATCGCGAATCTCGTCTCGATGCAGCCGGATGAGAAGATTGCCTCCCTGCTGTCGGTTCGCGAGCTCGAGACGCCGGATCGCTACATCGTGCTCTGCACGCGCAAGGGCACCGTCAAGAAGACCGAGCTGGCCGCTTTCAGTAACCCGCGGGCGGGCGGCATCATCGCGGTGGGCGTGGACGACGATGATGCGGTGATGGCTGTCCAGCTTTCCGACGGCAAGAGCGAGATTTTCATCGGCACCCGCGACGGCATGTCGATCCGCTTCCCCGAGGATGACATCCGGGCGATGGGTCGCACGGCCTACGGCGTCCGCGGTATCTCGCTCAGGGAAGGCGACGAGGTCGTCGGCATGGAGGTGCTGCGCCCGGGCGGCACGATTCTCACGGTCACGGAAAACGGCTACGGAAAGCGAACCGAAGTTCAGGAGTACCGCCTTCAGGGCCGCGGCGGATCCGGGATCATCAACATTCAGACCGCCGGCAGGAACGGCCGCGTCGTCGGCGTCTCCTGCGTGCTCGAGCATGAGGAGTTGATGTTCATCACGCAGCAGGGCATGATTCTGCGGACGCAGGCCAGCGGCATCTCGCTCATTGGCCGGGCGACGCAGGGTGTCCGCCTGATCGATATGGACGAGGGCGATCGCGCTGTCTCGGTTGCGCGACTCGAGGATCAGGGTTCAGTGGACGAGCCGACTGCCGAATCGGACGAGCCGCCTGCGGGACCATCGGAAGAGTCAACACCAGGCGAATCAGAACAGAATTGAGCGACCGCAGAGACCCGTTCGTGGTGAGGCGTGTCGACTACGAACCTTCAGTCGTCCTTGGAGGGCGCAGGACGAACGGAGTCTCCGCGAGGGAGGCACAAATGCGTCAACGTCGGTTGGCGGTCGTCGTTCTTGGCGTGTCCACCCTGGCGTTCGTGGCGAGCTGCTCCGGAGGTTCGGAGAAGAAACTGCTGGAAGACTTCTTTCGCGCGTCGCGCGTTCGTGACAACGTGACGCTAGGAAACTTCGCCATCGCCACATTCGATCCGCGCACTGACGGCATCGTGCAGAGCTTCGACGTCGTCAGCGTCAGCGACGAACAGTACTCCCCCCTTCCGTTGAAGCAATACGCCAAGGCCGTCGAAGACGCCAAAGAAGCCGACGCCGCGTTTTCGACTCAGAAACGCACCTACCAGAACGCAAACATCGTTGCCATCGACCGCGTCCTGAAGACCGTCGCGGCTGGTAAAGGCGTCAGCGCGAAAGATGTCGCTGTCAAGGACGCCTGGGACAAATGGTCCGCCGACGCGATCACTCACCGGAAAGCGGTGTCCGATGCACAGCGGCGGCTCAGCGATGCGCGTGGCCTCGCCGAGCTCAGTCTGAGCCGGCCTAGCGGTGCGACGGTCGATGCCACGCAGTACGACGGTCAGCTGGTGACCAAGGAGATCATGATCAACGCGACGGTCCGCAGTCCCCAGGGTCAGACAGCCACGAAACCAATGAAGGCCTTGCTTCAGCGTGCGGTGGTGAAGAGCGAGAAGGGCGAGGACCTGAAGGGGCGGTGGATCGTCACCTCCGTCGCGCCCGCGTGAAGCTGGCGACAGTCGCGGCGTTGCTGATGCTGGCGGGGTGCTCGGCGAGCACTCCGGCCGCGCGGTCTGCCGACAGCGGCATGCGCCAGCTGCGAGCGACCAGTCCCTCAGGGGCGGTCAGCTGGCCTGTCGTGTTCCGCTGGGATGGCGGGGCGCCGAGTGATGTGGTGCGCGTCCACATCTTCGACGAGGCAGAACGTCCGATCTTCGGGATGGAAGTGCGCGGAAGCTCCGCCGAAGCGCCGAAAGCCCTGCGATCGAAGCTCTCCCCCGGCGCGCGCTACCAATGGCGCGTCGCGCGGGTCGATGAGAACGGCGACGAATCGGATGCCTCGGAACTGACGGTGTTTCAGGTCCAATAGGGCACATCGGGGCATCCTTTAGGCGGGTTGCAGCCGCGCGTACTTGGCGCGCAGGGTCTTCTGGCCGATCGCGAACCTGACGACGATCTTCGCGTCGCCATCCAACGGTTCCACGCTGACCACCGTTCCTACGCCGAACTGGGCGTGGCGAACGCGCGCGCCTGGCGCGACCTCGCCTGTCGCTGACTGATCCTCGTCCTCGGATGCGGGCGCATAGCTTTGCTCGCGCACGCGCGATGGACCGCGTCGATACGGATTGGCACGGAACTCGTAACTGGCGAAGGGCCGCTGATACGACGATTGAAAGCCGGTTGCGAGCTCGATCAGCTCGCTGGGCACCTCGTCCAGGAACCGCGATGGCGATGTGGCTTGGTACTCGCCGAAAACGCGGCGGCGCGCCGCGCTGGTGAGCAGGAGTCGCGACTGCGCGCGGGTCATTCCGACATAGCAGAGCCGCCGCTCTTCCTCCAGCTCCTTCTCATCGTCGCGGGCACGCGAATGCGGGAAGAGGCCGTCCTCCATTCCGGCGATGAAGACGACGGGGAACTCGAGGCCCTTCGCGGCGTGCATCGTCATGAGCCACACCCGCGCGTTCTTGTTGCCCGATTCCTCGTCCGCTTCTGACAGGAGCGACAGCTGATCGACGAAACCGCCGAGTGACGGCTCGGGATCCCGAGACTCGTACTCGCGGGCCGCAGAAACGAGCTCCATCAGGTTTTCGATTCGCGCCTGGGCATCCTCGCTGCGTTCTTCGCGCAAATCGTGCAGGTAGCCCGACTGATCCAGCGTCTTACCCACGGCAATCGACACCGAATCGCGCCGCGCGACGTCGGTGAGGTTGATGATGAGATCACGGAACGCGGTCAGCGACGCGCTCGCGCGGTTCGGCACCAGGCGTTCGTTGATTGCGCGCTCGATGCGGACCCAGAGCGCGTTGGACGAGGTGACCGGCTCGAGCCCGACCGCGAGCAGCGGCGGCAGAGCGGCCGGCGGGCCCATCGAGTCGAGGGCATCCATCACGCCTTTGCCGATGCCGCGGGCCGGGACGTTGATCACCCTGCGCATGCTGACGTCGTCGTAGGGGTTCACGATCAGCTTCAGATAGGCGAGCGTGTCCTTGATTTCCTTCCGCTCGTAAAAGCGCACGCCGCCAACGATGCGGTAGGCGACGCCCTCGCGCATCAGCGCGTCCTCGATCGCGCGCGACTGCGAGTTGATCCGATAGAGAACGGCTGCCAGCCCATCGTCGTCTTCGCTCAGGGCGCGACGGATCGCGCGGGTGATGAAGTCCGCTTCCTCGAGCTCGTCGTTCCCGCGGAAGTAGACCACCTTGGCGCCGCCTTCGCGATCGGTCCAGAGGCGCTTTTCCTTCCGGTTGCGGTTCTGACTGATCACCGCGCTTGCGGCGTCGAGGATGATCTGTGTGGAGCGATAATTGCGCTCCAGCATCACCGTGCGCACCTCGGGAAAGTCGTGCTCGAAATCGAGGATGTTCCGCAGGTCGGCGCCTCGCCACTTGTAAATCGACTGATCGGGGTCGCCGACGACGCAGATGTTGCGATGGTGCTCGGCGAGCCGTTTGACCAGGAGATATTGCGGCCGATTCGTGTCCTGGTACTCGTCCACCATCACCGAACGAAACTGCCGTGCGTAGCGGTTTCTGACGCTCTCGGACTTCTCCACCATCTCCAGTGTCTTCAGCAGCAGGTCGTCGAAGTCGAGGGCATTGCTTTCCGCAAGTGCCTTCAGGTAGTAGCGGTAAATCTCGCCGATCTGCTTGTCGCGGGGGTTCCAGCCGCCGCCGAACGACTCGGGTCCAAGCATCGTGTTCTTGGCCTGGCTGATTCGCGACAGCGCCGCACGCGGCTGAACCATACTGTCATCGATCTTCAGGTCGCGCAGCGCCTGCTTGACGACGGTCAGCTGATCGGACGAGTCGTAGATGACGAAGTCGCGCGACAGTTCGATCGCCGGCGCTTCGCGTCTGAGGAGCCGCGCGCAGAGCGAGTGGAACGTCGAGATCCACATGCGTGTGACGTCCGTCTTCAGGAGCGTCTGTACGCGCGACCGCATCTCCTCGGCGGCCTTGTTCGTGAAGGTGACCGCGAGGATGCCGTCGATTGGCGCCAGACCCGATGCGACGATGTGGGCGATGCGGTGCGCGATGACGCGCGTCTTGCCCGACCCCGCACCAGCGAGAATGAGCACGGCGCCGTCGGTCTGCAGCACCGCCTCACGCTGCTCTGGATTCAGACCTGTGGTGAAATCCATTTCCGCGAGACACCTCGGCGCAAAACCGCGGAGGTGCCAGGTGGGATCGATATCCGCGGAGCAGGCAGCAGGCGGCAAGCAGCAGGCAGCTCCGACTGCCAGCCGCCGGCTACGTGCTGTCAGCGAAAGTTTTTCCTATTCTACCGTAACGCTCTTTGCGAGGTTGCGCGGTTGATCGACGTCGCAGCCGCGCCGAACCGCCACATAGTAGGCGAGCAGCTGCAACGGAACGACGGCGACGATCGGCATCGTCAACGCCGGCGCCTTCGGCAGCCTGACGATGGCATCTTTCTGCGGATCGAGCAGCCGGCCCAGCTCGTCGTCGCCTTCACTGCCGATGACGATCACCGATCCGCCGCGCGCCTTGGCTTCCTGGATGTTACCGAGCATTTTCTCAAAGACCGCATCGTGCGGCGCGATAGCGACGACCGGCATCTGCTCGTCGATGAGCGCGATGGGTCCGTGCTTCATCTCGCCCGCCGGATAGCCCTCAGCGTGGATGTAAGAGATCTCCTTCAGTTTCAGAGCTCCTTCGAGCGCGATCGGGTAGTGCATCCCGCGCCCGAGATACAAGAAATCGGTGCGGGTGTAGAACCGCGCCGCGAGCTCCTCGATCTCCGGGGCCGTTCGCAGGGCCTGCTCGAGCAGTTGCGGCAGCCGCATCAGTGCGTCGAAGTGCGTTGATGCTCCGTCCGCAGTGAGCACGCCGCGTACCTGCGCCAGGTGGATGGCGAGCAGATACAGAGCCACGAGTTGGCCCGTGAACGCCTTCGTCGACGCGACGCCGATCTCCGGGCCCACGTGGGTGTAGATGATGCCGTCGGCCTCGCGTGTCGCCATGCTGCCGACGACATTGCAGACGGCAACGCTGCGGGCGCCTTTGCGTTTCGATTCGCGCAGCGCCGCGAGCGTATCGGCGGTCTCACCGGACTGGGTGACGACAACGGCCAAGGTCCGAGAGTCGACGATGGGATCGCGGTAGCGATACTCGGACCCGTAGTCCACTTCCACAGGAAGGCGGGCCAGCTCTTCGACCAGGAACTTCGCGACCAGGCCTGCGTGCCAGCTCGTGCCGCAGGCGAGGACGACAAGTCGATCGATGTTGCGAAGTGCCTCGGGCGAGAGGTTCAACTCGTCGAGCGTGACCGCGCCGCGGCCTGGCGAGAGGCGACCCACCAATGTCTCCCCGACCGCGCCCGGCTGCTCGAAGATCTCCTTGAGCATGAAGTGCTTGTATCCGCCGCGTTCGGCCATCACCGGGTCCCACTGCACGCGCGTGGGCGGGTGCTCGCGCCCGGTGCCAGCGAAGTCGGTAAACGACACGCCCGACGGCGTCACGATGGCCATCTCCCCATCGTCCAGGAACACGACGTCGCGCGTGTGCGCGAGGATGGCGGGAATGTCGGACGCGACGAAGTACTCGCCATCACCCAGCCCGACCACCACCGGGGGACCGTTCCGAGCCGAGACAAGTGTCTGAGGATCGTCGGCCGATAGCAGGACGATGGCGAACAGGCCGCGCAGCTGCGCGAGTGCTCGCCTGACCGCCGCGGCAAGCCCGTCGGTCGCCATCTCGCGCTCGACGAGATGCGCGACGATCTCCGTATCGGTTTCCGTGACGAAGCGGTGACCCTGCCGTTCGAGCTCCCCTTTCAACTGCAGGTAGTTCTCGATGATGCCGTTGTGAACGACGACGATGCGGCCGGTGCAGTCGCGATGAGGATGCGCGTTCTCTTCCGTCGGCCGGCCATGCGTCGCCCATCGTGTGTGGCCAAGCCCGTAGGCGCCGCTGACGGGGCTCGCGAGCAGCACCTGCTCGAGATTCGCGAGCTTGCCCGCACTGCGTCGCACATCGACCCGGCCGTCATTGACGACGGCGATGCCCGCCGAGTCGTAGCCGCGATACTCGAGACGCCGCAGCCCCTCGACAATGATCGGAACAACGGGGCGCTCGCCGACGTAGCCGATGATTCCGCACATAGCTGAACACCTGTTGCGCCAGGTGCTAATTACTTTCTCCGCTTCGTCCAGCCCTCTTTGTTCTCTTGCCGTCCGCGCGCGATCCCGAGTGACTCTGGTGGAACGTCGTTGACGATCGTGGAGCCGGCCGCGACATACGCGCCCTTGCCGATCCTCACCGGCGCGACCAGCGCTGAATCGCTGCCGACGAACGCGCCGTCCTCGATCACGGTTGAGTTCTTCGTCTTTCCATCGTAGTTGCAGGTGATCGTGCCGGCGCCGATGTTCACGTCCTCGCCGATCGACGCATCGCCAAGATACGTCAGGTGGCTCGCTTTCGAGCGCGCGCCGAGCGTGGTCTTCTTCAGCTCGACGAAGTTGCCGATGTGCGCGTTCGCCTTCACATCGCTGCCCGGACGCAGATGCGCAAACGGGCCGATCACGGTGTCGTCGGCGAGTGAGGACTCGGTGATGATGCAGTAGTTACGGACCGTGACGCGATTGCCAATCGTCGAGTCGACGATGCGCGCGCCGGCGTGAATTTCGCAGGCCTCGCCGATCGCGGTGCGGCCCTCTAGGTACACGTTGGGGTGGATGACGGTGTCGCGGCCTACCACGACGTCCGGCTGTACGTAGGTCGTCGCCGGATCGATCAGGGTCACCCCTGCCGCCATCAGTTCTTCGTTCTTCATCTGTCGCACGATGGCTCCTACTTCCGCCAGCTCGCTGCGGCTGTTGATGCCCCGGATCTCGTTCGGGTTCTCGACGGTCAGCGTTGAGACCGCCAGTTTGCGACGGCGGTAAACGGCAATGAGGTCGGGCAGGTAGTACTCGCCCTGCGAATTTCGCGGGGCGATGCTCTTGATGGCGTCGAAGAGCGGCTCCAGGGCGAACGCATAGATGCCCGCGTTCACTTCCTTGATCCCGCGGTCGGCGGGCGACGCGTCACGCTCTTCGACAATCCGTGCGATGCGTCCGTCGGTGCGGACGATGCGACCGTAGCCGTAAGGCCGTTCGACGTTGGCCGTGACGACCGTCGCCGCCGCACCCTCCGACTGATGCTGGCGCACCAGCCGTTTCAAGGTGGCGGCAGACAGAAGCGGCACGTCGCCGTAGAGAAGCAGCACGGTGCCGATTTCGTTCCCGAGGAGGGTTTCGGTCTGCAGGAGCGCATGTCCGGTCCCCAACTGCGGCTCCTGAACGACGAACTGGACGGATGGGACCTTGTGATACGCCTCCCGAATCTGATCGGCCTGGTGGCCGACGACGACCGTTACCGACGCGGGCGATAGGGCATTTGCCGAATCAAGGACATAATCCAACAGCTTGCGCCCCTGAAGCCGATGAAGCACCTTCGGGTGCACAGAGTACATCCGCGTGCCCTTGCCCGCTGCAAGGACCACGATATGGACGTTGTCGGTCATTCAACCAATTTCTTGCCGCGCTCGATCAGTGAATAAATCGTTCGCTTTGGCAGCTGATGGCGCCGGGCCAGTTCGCTAAGTGCCTCGCGTCGATCTAAGCCAACATGTTTGGTCAATTCACCAAATTCAGCAGTGATGGCAACCGGCTCAAGTATCGACTTCTCCTTTAGTACCTCGACGGGTCTGGCTTCCTCGGCCACGACGACCGTGAACTCTCCCTTCTCCGGAAGTGATTGTTTTGAAAGCACTTCACTGGCGAATCCACGATGCCACGACTCATGGACCTTGGTGAGCTCGTGGGCAATGGCAATTCGCCGGTCGCCGGCGTTCTCGACGAGTGATTTCAGACTCTCGTGGAGACGGTGTGGTGCTTCGAAGAAGACGATTGTACCGCGGATCTGTAGAAATCCTTGGAAAAATCTCGCCCTCTCACCCGCACGTGCCGGCGCGAACCCCGCAAACGAGACCAAGTCGGCCGGCAGACCCGACCCGGCAATTGCGGAAGTTAGGGCTGATGCCCCAGGAACGACTTCGACCCGAAGCCCAGCATCGATCGCTGCCTTTGCCATGAGGTAACCCGGGTCCGCAATAGACGGCATTCCCGCATCCGTCACGAGCGCGACGTCATCTCCCGCCTCGAGCCGCTTCAGTAATGCCGGCACCCGGTTTCGCTCGTTGTGATCGTGCATGCTCGTCGTTGGGGTGTCGATCTGGTAATGGGCGAGGAGCGTCGCGGTACGACGCGTATCTTCCGCCGCAATAAGCGCGACCTGTCGCAGTACACGGATGGCCCGAAAGGTGATGTCTTCCAGGTTGCCGATGGGTGTGGCGACCAGGAAGAGCGTGCCGGGCATGGTGGGCGGGTGGAGAGTATTGTACCATTTGGGTTTCGCCGCCATGTATTCGTCCGAGCCTCTGCCGCATTTCGTCGACGACTACCTGCGTTATCTGCAGGAAAGTCGCCCCACCGTCGCCGCCCTCGACGGGATCCACGCGCACGACGACCTGCTCGAAGATCTGGGTCGGCCGGCCATCGATGCCGATCTGCGGGCGCTGGCGGGCTTTGCGCGCCGGTTGAGCGAAATCGACCCCGCCGGCATGACCGAGGTCGAGAGGGCGGAGCACCCGGTCCTTGCCGACCACATCAAGGCGCGGATGTTCGAACTCGAAGAGGTCCGGACCTGGGAGAAAAATCCCCACCTGTACGCGGATACGCTGGCTTCGAGCCTGGCCACGCAGGCGCTTTTCACCTTCGCGCCGCCAACCGAGCGCGCCCGGCGCGTGCTCTCCAAGCTGCGGCAGGCGCCGCGGCTGATTCAGGCGGCACGGGACAACGTGAAGGATCCCCCGGGATCTTCGTCAAGGTGGGGATCGAGACGTTCAACGGCGCGCTCCGCTTCATCGAGCACGACTTGCCGCGGGCGTTTCGCGAGGTGGACGATCTGCACCTGCTGGGCGACCTGGCCGACGCCTCGATCGAAGCCGCGAACGCCATTCGCGCTTATCTCGAGACGCTCGAGACCGAGCTGGCGCCGAAAGCGCGCGCGTCGTTCCGGCTTGGCCGCGAACGGTTCGAGCAGAAGTTGAAGCTGGAAGAAGGGCTCGGCCTCAGCTCGGACCGCCTCCTGGCGATCGCTGAGCGCGAACTGGCCACGACCGATGACGCGTTCAGGAGCGCGGCGTCGAAATTGAACGGCGGCGATCCGGCCGAGGCGTGGGCCAAGGCCAAAAGCCAGCATCCCGCGCCCGGGGAGCTCATCAAAGCTGCCGAACAGCAGCTCGGGGAGCTTCAGGCGTTCGTCGAAAAGCAGAAGCTCCTGACCCTTCCCGAGAGCGAGCGCGTCGTCGTGGCGCCGACGCCCGACTTTTTCCGCTGGTCGAGCGCCAGCATGTGGACGCCCGGCCCGTTCGAGACGAAGCCGAGTCGCGCGTACTACTACCTGACTGACGTCGATCGGAAGTGGCCGACCGAGCGGCAGGTGGAGCACCTGCGCGATTTCAACTACGGCACGCTGTGGTGCATCTCCATCCACGAGGTGTACCCAGGCCACTTCGTGCAGTACCAGCATCTGCGCAAAGTGGAATCCAAGGTTCGCAAGTCGATCTTCTTCGCTCCCGCGACCTGCGTCGAAGGTTGGGCGCACTACTGCGAAGAGATGATGCTGGAGGCGGGGTTCGGCCGGAAGGACCCGCTCGTCCGCCTCGGCCAGCTACAGGAAGCGCTGATTCGATTGGTGCGCTTCGTCGTCTCGATTCGGCTGCACACGGAAGATCTGTCCGTCGAACAGGGCGTTCGCCTCTTCAAGGAGCACGCCTTCCTCGAAGAAGCGAATGCGCGCCGCGAGGCCGAGCGCGGCACGTTCGACCCCACGTACTTGGTGTACTCGGTCGGGAAGTTGATGCTGCAGAAGCTTCGCCGCGACGTCGAAGCCAAAGAGGGCGACGCGTTCTCGCTCCGCACGTTCCACGATGCGCTCCTCAGGCAGGGCAACGCGCCGTACTCGCTCCATCGACGGCTGATGCTCGGTGAGGCGTCGGGCGCGGTGCTCGAGTAGCGGAGACGGACCGGAGACGAATGCCGCTCTACGAATACCGCTGCGATGCCTGCGGGCATCAGTTCGAAGTGATTCAGAAGTTCTCGGACGCACCAATTGCCGTGTGTCCGAAGTGCGCCAGCGGGCCGGTGGTCAAACTCCTTTCGTCTCCCGCGTTTCAGTTCAAAGGCACCGGCTGGTACATCACCGACTACGCGCGAAAGGGCACGTCGGAAAGCAAGGACGGCAAGAGCACGCCTGCGAAGGAGTCCGGGGACTCGAAGGAGTCGAAGCCCGACGCCAAGAGCACGCCCGCGTCGACATCCGAGTCCTCGGCGAGCTCGACGTCGAGCTCCTCGAAAACCACCGACGCGTGATCAGGCGCACACAGTGCGCCCCTACATGTCTATCGCCCCTCGTCCTTCTACAGCGATTCCTTCAAATACTCCATGAACGGCTTGGCGAGATCGGGGCGCCGCAGTGCGAAGTAGACAACGGCCTTCAGGAAGCCAAGCTTGTTGCCGGTGTCGTGGCGTGCGCCAATCACTTCGCACGCGTAGATCGGCCGCGACCGGAGCAAGTGCTTCAATCCGTTCGTAAGCTGAATTTCGCCGGTGCGATCCTTGGCGGTTTCCTCGAGGGAGTTGAAGATGTCGGGCGTGAGAATGTAGCGACCGATGATCGCCAGATCCGATGGCGCGTCTTCCTTTTTTGGTTTCTCGACGAGATCCGTCACCCGGTAGGTGCCGTGCGGCAGCGAGGAGTCGGGCTCATAGGCGATGACACCGTAGCTCGAGATCTCGTCGCGCGGAACGCGTTCGACGCACAGCACGGGGCCTTTCACCTTCTCGAACACGTCGATCATCTGTTTCAGCGCCGGCGGTGTCGCATCGATCACGTCGTCGCCGAGAATCACTGCGAACGGTTCATTGCCGATCAGCGCGCGCGTGACGAGCACGGCGTGCCCGAGCCCGAGCGGCTCGCCCTGCCGGACGTACGCGAAGTTGATCAAATTCGAGATCTTGCGGACCTCGGTGAGCAGCTCGTGCTTTCCGCGTGATTCGAGGAAGGTTTCGAGCTCGACCGAACGATCGAAGTGATCCTCGATCGCGTTCTTGCCACGGCCGGTGACCAGGATGATATTGTCGACGCCCGATGCGACGGCTTCTTCGACGCCGTACTGGATGATCGGCTTGTCCACCAGCGGCAGCATCTCCTTCGGCTGCGCTTTGGTCGCGGGCAAGAAGCGGGTACCCAGACCCGCCGCGGGGAAGACGGCTTTCCGTAGGATGCTCAACGCAAGCTCCAGTCTTGAGGCGGACCTGAAAGTCCGCCCTACACGCGAACGTGCACGACGACGTCGACCATTTGTAGGGCGGACCTTCGGGTCCGCCAGCTCACTGGCTCGAGAGCAAACGCACCTAGTATAGTTTTTACCGTCATGCTGGACCCCGCATTCGTTCGCGATCACGTCGATTTGGTCCGCACCGCGCTGACCAACCGCGGCGCTGACGCGGAGGCACTACTTTCAGCTGTTGCACCGCTCGACGAGAAGCGCCGTTCGGTGATCCTCGAGGTTGAATCGCTCAAGCGCGAGCAGAATGCCGCCGCGGAGGAAGTCGCCAAACGCAAGAAGGCCGGCGAGGACGTGACGGCACTGGTCGAGGCGAATCGCGCGCGCGGACAGCAGGTGAAGGAACTCGACGCGGCACTTCAGAATCTGGAGGAGGAGCGCCGGGGTCTGCTGCTGACGATTCCCAACGTTCCTCACGCGTCGGTGCCCGTCGGGCGAAGCGCCGAAGACAACGCGGAGGTTCGGCGCGTCGGCGAACCGAGGACGTTCGACTTCGAACCGAAAGCACACTGGGATCTCGGTCCCGCGCTCGGGGTGCTGGATTTCGAACGGGGCACCAAGATCGCCGGTGCGCGCTTCACCGTGTTGATCGGCGCCGGCGCGAAGCTCGCTCGCGCGCTGATCAACCTCATGCTCGATCTTCACACCCGGGAGCACGGCTACACCGAGGTCGAGCCGCCGTTTCTCGCCAACAGCGCGTCGCTGACCGGCACGGGCAACCTGCCGAAGTTCGAGCAGGATCTTTTCAAGATCGCCGGCGAGTGGGATCTCTACCTGGTGCCCACCGCGGAAGTGCCGCTGACGAATCTCTATCGCGGCGAGATCCTCGACGGCCGCACCTTGCCGCTTCGATACACCGCCTACACGCCCTGCTTTCGCAGCGAGGCCGGATCGTACGGCGCCGACGTGCGCGGCTTGATTCGTCAGCATCAGTTCGACAAAGTGGAGCTGATGATCTTCGCTGCACCCGAGCAGAGCTACGACGAGCTCGAACGGCTCACCTCGAATGCTGAGCGTGTCTTGCAGCTCCTCGAGTTGCCCTACCGGACAATGTTGCTGTCGACCGGCGATATGGGCTTCGCCTCGGCGAAGACGTATGACATCGAAGTATGGCTGCCCAGCCAGAAGATGTATCGCGAGATCTCGTCCTGCAGCAACACAGAGGCGTTCCAGGCGCGACGCGCGAACATCAAGTTTCGGCCGGGCGGCAGCGGCAAGGCCGATTTCGTGCACACGCTGAACGGATCGGGGCTCGCGGTCGGCCGAACGCTCATCGCAATCCTCGAGAACTACCAACAGAAAGACGGCACGGTTGTCGTCCCGCGGGCGCTTCGGCCGTTCATGGGCGGCCAGGAACTGATCGCGCCCGCGAAGGGTTGAAACATGCTGGCACTCATCGTCGCCACCGTCCTTGTCGCCTCCGACCCGACCGCTCCCGCGCTCGCCGCGAAGATCCACCACCTGATCGACGTCGCGTTCGCCGACGAGGCGGCGCGCGACGCGGTGGAGATCCGCACGATCTTTCGAGAGCGAGGCCTGCCGACCACTGCGATGGTCGGTCCTGAGGCCGCCGAGGAATTCATCGTCCTCAGCGCGCACGAGCAGCCGTTGGAATTCATGCGTGAAGTGCTCGCCGCGGCAGAGCGAGCGGCGGGTGCGATTCCGCCGCACACCGTGCAGTTCCTGCGCGCGCGGATTAAACAGAAGGCGATCGAGACCCAGCTTCGGCAGCCGTATCCAAATGCGGCGCTCGCGGCGCGCCTGAACGGCCTCTTCGCCAGCGATCAGGCGGTCCGCAGAGGCGAGCGATTCGATGCGGCGAAGATGGTCGAAACCGATGCCCGGATCGGCCAGGACGTTCGGGCAATTTTCAAAGAGTTTGGTGTCCCGACACAATCGGCGGTGGGCCCCGACGCGGCCCGCCAGTTCGTCGTGATGGTTCAGCACCAGCCGCCAGATCTGCGACGCGCCGTCCTGCCGACGTTGCGCGAGAACGTGGATCGAGGCGAGGCCGATCCGGCGGAATACGCGATGATGTTCGACCGCGCGCAGGTCGACGATGGCAAGCTCCAGCGCTACGGCGCCAACTTCGCGTGCCAGTCGGATGGCAGCTGGGAGCCGTCGCCGATCGAAGATGTCGACCGTCTCGAGATTCGGCGCGCCGAAATTGGCCTGCTGCCGATGCGGCTCTACGCCAGGCTGTTGCGGCAGTCGATGCCGCCGGATTTTTGCAAGAAAGTGATGGCGCCAAAGGCGCCGTAGTAACCGCGCCAGTCCAACCGGAGCCGCCCCAGCTTGGTGCGGGGGATGTCCCCACCCGTTTTCGCGTACAGTATCAAGCTCATCGATTGCTGCAGACGCTGCCTAGGGACCCCGCGGGAGCGACCCTGCGCCATTTGGATTACGGGACACGACTGGAGGCAGTAATGACACGCTCGCTCTCGAAGGCGGCCGCGATTGCGGTCGCCCTGGCAGCCCTGGCATCCCCCGCCAGCGGCCAGACGCCGGAAGGCACGCTCGTCTACTCGCGCATCGCCAACTGGCAGATCGCGCGACCGAATTGGGACGCGTACGCGGAAGATCTCAAGAAGAACACCATGCCGGTGCTCGAGAAGCTGCTTGCCGATGGCGTCATCACCGAGTACGGGCTCGTGTCGGCCACCATTCACACGGCGGACGGTTACACGCACGCCACCTGGTACAGCAGCCGGACGATCGCCGGCCTCGAGAAGGCGCTGGCGGCGATTCTTGCTGCAGACAAGAAACTGCCGCCGGCGGACCGGCGTCGCGGGGACACTGACTTTGCAGGCACGAAGCATTCGGACACGCTGGTGCGATCGCGCATCATGCGCCCACAGACGACGAAGCTGACAAGTGGCTACCTCACCGTTTCGACCGACCAGATCCAACCCGGTAAGGTGAGGGGCTACGAGGAGCGTCTGGAGAAGGTCATCAAGCCGATCATTCAGCCGCTTGCCGCCAGCGGCGCGGTGACGTCGTACGGCGTCGACTCGGAGTACGTCCACACCGCAGACCCGATGACGCGGGTGCGCTGGGCGATCGTTCCGACTGCCGATGGGCTCGACAAGATCGCCGACGCGGTCAAAGCGTTTACCGACGGTCTGTCACCCACTGACCGTGAGGCGTACGAGAAAAATAGCCAGGAAGTGCTCGTCGGCTCGGCCCATCGCGACGAGCTGTGGGAAATCGTGGCGTATGCGTCGAAGTACTGAGCGTCGATCGTGACGGAAGGCGACCTCGTGGCGACTTGGCACGACCTTGTCGGCACGGGGTTCGCTGGTTTGCCGCCCTTGGCTCGCACCAACACCGCCTTCGCGTCCGGCGTGGGGTGCCAGGTGCTCACTGAATCGGGTCTTCCGGAACGAGCAACGTGATCCGCTTGCGATGGTTGACATAGGCGACGCATTCGCCTTGATTGGCGAACGGAGCCGGATGGTTGAATGCGACCCACCCGTCGTTGGCGCATTCTGCGACGGTGCTCGGCGGGCCGCACCGGTGCTCGTTGTTGGGAATATTGACGCCGATCGGCCTGCCGGGCGGGCCAACGAACATGTTGTATTCGACCGCATCTTCGCTGCCCAGGTTGTAGGCGCGATGGACGCGGCCTTCGGAGGTCTCAAAGGCTTGCCCCCTGGAGTACTCGCGGACTTGTCCGCATCCGTCCTCGATCGTAATCCTGCCCTGCGTGACCACGTTATAGACATAGCCGGGATGGTAATGCCAGGCGCCGGTGGTTTCGCCGACAGGGGTTCTGAGGACGCGGGCCGTCAACTGAGCCGGTCCGCCACGCAATCCAATGTATTCGCTCGAAGCGTCTTGCCTGAAGTCGACGATCGCCGCGTAGACGATGACGCTGCCGACCGCGAACACGGCCGTCCCGATCGAGAGGATGGATACGATTCGTGAGCGATTTGCGTTCATGGCGCTGCTCCTGCTGCCAGGCGGACTCGTCGATCTGCGGGCCGTGCTTGCGACCACGCATGAGGATCGCGATCAGGCGGCCGTTGTGAACGCGTCGGCATAGGCCCCACCGTGGACTGGCAAACCACGACACTGCGTGACCGACTACGACTCACGCGTCCCTGTACCAATTAACGCCGTGCGATAGAGTTCCGGACACGGCGTCCCAGAGATTCAACGGACCAGTAGGGCGTCATGGACCGCAGAGAGAGCCCTGGCGCGCGACCTGATGTGGGCTGAAATGTGGGTAGCTACGGAAACCAAAGCAGCAAGCTTACTGTCAGTCACTTGCGGCTAACAGATGGCGGAGGGAGAGGGATTCGAACCCCCGATACCCTTTCGGGTACAACGGTTTTCAAGACCGCCGCCATCAACCACTCGGCCATCCCTCCGCGGGCGGTGGATTCTTCAGATTACACGATCGCCTCGACGCGAGCTGTACTACTATCACCCGGATGATCCTGAAACGCACCGAGCCGTACGACGCCATCGTCGTCGGCAGCGGGCCGGCCGGCGCTACGACGGCGCGTGAGCTGGCGCTCGCGGGCGCGCGCGTGCTGCTCCTCGAGGCCGGGCGCGAAGTGCCGACGAGCGAGTTCGCCGGCCACAAGTGGCCGTACGAATATCCCAGTCGCGGCACGGGATGGGAGCGGCAGGGCGCCTTTTATCCGGATCGCATCGACGACGACATCCGCACCGAAGGCGATTCCGTCTTCGTCGATCGCATTCGCGTGCTGGGCGGGCGCAGCCTCCACTGGAATGGCGTTGCGCTGCGGTTTGCGGAAGATGACTTCCGCGAGGGATCGCTCCATGGCCTCGAGCCCGATTGGCCGCTCACCTATCAGGAACTGGCGCCCTTCTACAGCGAGGCCGAGCGCCTCATCGGCGTCGTCGGCACGCGCGAAGGCCTGACGGAACTGCCCGATGGCGATTACTACGCGCCGCCGCCGGCGCTTCGCTGCGCCGAGCAGCTCGGACGCCGCGCCTGTCGCCGTCTGGGAATGGCGCTCATTCCGGTACGGAAGGCGCTGCTCGTCGGCCAGCCGCGCGGTCAGCGGATGCCGTGTCATTACTGCCGGCACTGCATGGATGGCTGCGAGGTGGGGGCGATCGCCACGTCCGTCAACGCCATCCTTCCAGACGCGCTTGCGACCGGCCGCCTCACGCTACGCACGAACGCGCTCGTCCGCCGCATCGAGCTGGATCGCGAAGGCCGTGCTTCAGGAGTCGCTTTCATCGACCGTGTCACGAGGCGCGACGCGGTCGCGAACGGACGACTCGTCGTGCTCGCCTGCGGCGCCGTCGAGTCGCCGCGCATTCTGCTGAACTCCGCGGGACCACGCTCGGAGAACGGCCTCGCCAATTCGAGCGATCTCGTCGGCCGCTTTCTGACCGGGCATACCCAGTTGAACATGCACGGATATCTGAGCGCGCTCGAAGGCCGGGAGCCCGTGAATCAGGACGGCGCGACGGATCACTCGATCATCCCGCGGTTCAATCATCGAAGAGCGCCGCGCGGCTACGTCGGCGGCTTCTTCGCGCAAGTGATGTACGAGACTCACGACTATCCACACCACGCAACGCGCGTCGCAGGATTCGGCGCCGCCTTCAAGTCGCGCGTTCGCGCGCTGCAGCCCGCGATGTTCCAGATGGGGGGCATGGCCAAGGTGCTCGCGCGCCGCGAGAATCGCGTGACCGTCGATCCATCGCGCTACGATGCGCACGGTATTCCCATCCCGGTGCTGCAGTTCACCTACGGAGACAACGATCGCGCGATCTGGCAGGACATGTCGGCGTCGCTGGAAGAGATCTTTCACGAAGCGGGTTCGGTGCTGTTCTTCAAAGACTCGGCGATGAATGGGTTTGCAAGCCACGAGACCGGGACGTGCCGGATGGGCCACGATCCGAAGGCGAGCGTGCTCAACGCGTTCTGCCAGTCTCACGATGTGCCGAACCTGTTCGTCGTGGACGGCAGCGCCTTCACGACCTTCCCCGAGAAGAACCCGACGCTCACCATCATTGCGCTATCGATGCGGGCTGGACGGCACATCGCGGAGCTCCGCCGGCGCGGCGATATGTAGGTCAGGTCCGCCTGGACGAATATCCTAGAAGTCTCTGATTTAACTCGACTTACATCACAGATCATCTTCCGCGACAAGACTTTTACACGAAAGGCTATTGACCGACCAGATTGGTCGGATTTAGCCTGTAGGGCGGTTTTGAGATTGAATCTCACTTTCGTCCTGCGAGTCTTTTATGTCGACTGCTATGGTCCGCTGCTTCCTTCGCGCCTGTCTCGCCCTGGCGGGCACTACCTTCGTGTCACTCCCGGTGAGCGCATCGGAACCCGCTCGCGAGAGTCTGGGGGCCGTTGAAATCCGTGTGCTCGATCCATCGGGCGCGGCGGTCATCGGTGCAGAGGTTCTGATCCAGCAGGATCAAAAAGCACCCGCCTCGGTGCGAGGCGCCGACCTCGGTGTCTATCGTGTCGAGGCGCTGCCGTCGGGCCCCTATCTCTTTACCGTCGTGAAGCCTGGCTTCGCGCCCCTCAGCCGCGAGATACGTGTCACGCCCGGCCGGCTCTCCTTCGTCTCCGTAACGCTGTCGCCACAGGGCCTGTCGGAATACGTCAGCGTCGAGGGTGCCAGTCCGTTTGCACCGCCGCCGGTGGTGTCGGGCACGCGCGCGCCGATGAAGCTGCTCGACGTACCGCAGACGATTGACGTCGTGCCCCAGGCGTTGATCAAGTCGCAGACTGCCCTCTCGATGCAGGACGCGCTCGCGAACGTCCCGGGCGTCATGCCACAGCTCGGCGAGGGACGCCGCGACCAGGCGGCCATCCGCGGCTTCAGCGCCTTGAACGACGCGTACATCGACGGGGTTCGCGACGATGCCAAGTATTACCGGGACCTGTCGTCGCTCGAGCAGATCGAGGTGGTGAAAGGGCCGTCGGGGGCGCTCTTCGGACGCGGCTCGAGCGGCGGCGTCCTGAATCGTGTCACCAAGAAGCCGATGTTCGGATCGCGCTTCGGCGATCTGAACGTCATTGGCGGGTCGTACGACCGCGCGCGCGTTCAGGGTGACTACGCCGACGGACGGGCATCCGACAAGATTGCGTATCGGATTGCCGGCGCGTACGAGAACAGCGACAACCATCGCCCCTATTTCTCGCTCGAGCGGACGTCGATTTCGCCATCGCTGTCTTACCGGCCGCAACAGGGATCCGAGCTCCTCATCCAGGGCGAGTTTCTCGACGACAATCGCCTGCCGGATCGCGGCATTCCCTCCTGGCAGGGCAGGCCGCTCGACGATGCCAGACCGTTCTATTACGGCTATCCGGAGGATGACGTCATCGACAATCGCGTGTGGTCACAGGCGGTGACGTGGCAGCAGGCGCTGCGTGGAAACTGGGCGTTGCGCAACGTCTTTCGCCACTCGTCTTACGGCAATCACCTCAGCAACACGCCGCCCGGAGTCGTCAGCGAAGTCGATGGGGAGCTGTTCGTCGCACGTTCGCAGTACAACATCGACGGCGATCAGCGGAATCTGTTCAATCAGCTCGATCTGACGACCGGTACGCAGACCGGGGCGCTCGATCACCTCGTGCTCGTCGGCGTCGAAGTGGGCCGCGAGACCAATGACAGCGCGCGATTCACCGGCACGGCGCCGGCAGTTGCGGTCATCGACCCGGTGCTGACCCAACCGACCTATGCCACCACGCCGACGACCGACAATGTCTTTACCGGCCAGTATGTGGGTGCGTACGTGCAGGATCAAATCTCGATCGGCAGTCGCTGGCGCGCGCTTGTCGGTGGCCGGTTCGACTACAACGATCAGCGGCTCGACGATCACTTGCCCGCCAATATCGATCTCGGTCGCGTCGATCAGGCGTTCAGCCCGCGCGCCGGTCTCGTCTATCGCGCACAGACGAATACGTCCTTGTATGCGAGCGTCAGCCGATCGTTCCAGCCGTCAGGCGATGGGCTGTCGTTGGCGGTGAACAACGAGGAGCTCGAGCCGGAGCGGACCACGAGCTACGAGACCGGCGTGAAAACTGAGCTCTTCCGGCATCGACTGACGCTGACCACGGCGGTGTTCCGGCTGGATCGGACGAACGTGAAGACCCGCGATCCGTTGGATCCGAACACGCTGGTGCTGGTCGGCCGGCAGCGAAGCCAGGGCGTCGAGATCTCCGCCGCTGGTTCGATCCTGCCCGGATGGAATGTTAGCGGAGGCTTGACCTTCCTCGATCCCACGATCCTGCGATCGAACGACGTTTCGAGCGGCGTGCCCGTCCAGGGCAATCGCATCGGCAACGTCGCCGCGCGCAGCGGATCGATCTGGACGACCTACACCATGGAGCGCGGATTCACCTTCGGCGGCGGCCTCTTCGTGCTCGGAGACTGGTTCGCATCGAACGACAATCTGGTGCGCATCGACGGATATGCGCGGCTCGACGCCATGGCCGGCTATCGTTTCGGGCATTACGAGGTACAGCTGAACCTGCGCAATCTGCTCGACGAGGACTACTATGAGACCGCGCACTCCAACAACAACATCATGCCCGCCGCCGGACGAAACGGGCTGGTGACTGTGCGTTACCGCTTCTAGTCGGATCTGGTCTGTAGGAGGCATGGGATGGCCAAGTTCCTGATCACCGCGTCGTACACCGCCGAAGGTGCCAAGGGGTTGATGAAGGAGGGTGGCACCGGGCGACGTGCGGTCGTACAGAAAATGCTCGAGACCATCGGTGGCAAGCTCGAGGCGTTCTATTTCGCCTTCGGCAAAGACGACGCGTACGTCATCGTCGATGTGCCGGACAACGCCTCGGTCATCGCCGTCAGCCTTGCGGTGAATGCGTCAGGCGTCGTCCGCATCAGCACCACGCCGCTCGTCTCCCCTGACGAACTGGACGCCGCGTCGAAAAAGTCAGTCGGATATCGGGCGCCCGGCGCCTGACCTATTCGCGCCGAAGGACCAGCGCGAGCAATGCGCGCCAGTTGTGGACAGGCCCACGCCCCATGGGGCGTCGGGCCTGTCCCCACCCACCGCGGGGCTAATTCGCGGCCAGGCGGTGGCCGGTCTCGATCACCGACTTCAAGTCGCTCAGGACCCAGCTCCAGCCGCCACCGGCGCCCATTGGTTCCATCTCGCCGCCGACGAGTGCCGCCAGCTTCGGCGCGCCTTCGAGATCGTGCGTGACCGTCAGCTTGCTGTAGCCACCCTTCATCTCTTCGATCTCATACGTCAGGCGCGTGAAACCCTCGGCCGCCATGTCCGGGTCCATCGCCATGCGCCAGGTCTGCACCAGCTTCCGCGGCGGGTCGACCTCGATCACTTCCCCGTCCACCGCGATCGGCGGCGCACCCCCGGCGCACATCTCCGGGCTCGAATGACCGCGATAGATGCCGCCAGGGCGGAGATCGTATTCCGCGCGTCCGCCATAGCCGAAACGCTCCGTCCACTCGGGCTGTGTAATCGCCTCCCAGATTGCCTGCGCGCTCGCCTTGATGTAGACGCGGTAGACCTGGGTCGTCACTTTGACTGCTTCTGCCGTTGCCATGACTTTGCCTCCAGCTGATGTTTGAGATCCGCCAGCGCCGAGGTCTGGCGCTCGCGAAACTTGTGAGTCCAACGGTCGTGGATCAGCCTGATCGGCACCGGGTTGAGGAAGTGCTGCTTCTCCCGGCCCGATCGCCGAGTCACGACGAGCCCCGCCTTCTCGAGAATGCGGAGATGCTTCATGACACCGAAGCGCGTCATCTCCAGCTCCGATTCGAGGTCTGTCAGCGTGCGCCCATCGCGCGCGAAGAGCTGGTCGAGCAGGAACCGGCGCGTCGGATCCGCGAGCGCCTTGAAGACGCGGTCGTCGTCTGTCACGACAAAAACAATACGTGACTAAATGGTCACATGTCAACCCCGACCCAGCCCCCCGTGAAATTGAGGGTTGCCTGGTCGGTCATCAGCCTTGTCTCGGGCCCAGGGACGGGCAAGACCATGTTTCTCGAACAGACGCTGTCCGAGCTCGGACAACGATTCCGCTTAGCTGCCGTCGTCGGCGATCTCGCAACCGAAAATGACGCCCGGCGTCTCGAGCGCAGCCGTGTACCCGTCCGGCAGATCTCGACCGGCACGCTCTGTCACCTCGAGGCCGCGATGGTGCAGGCCGCTCAAGTACCCCACCATCTTCAACAGCGCCGACGTGGGCATCATCACGAAGGTCGATCTCGCGGTTGCCGTCGACTTTGATTGGAAGGTCGCACTTGAAAGCCTCGAAGTCGTCCGACCGTTGATGAGAATCCTGAAGGTGTCGGCGAAAACCGGCGAGGGGATGGCCGCGTGGCTGGAGCTGGTGCCGTCGCACCGCTCGTCCGCCGTCGGACTGGCCTGATACAATCCGGCCTCATGCGACCTGCGAAAATCTTCCTGGCCTGTCTCGTTCTCTTGACTGCGGCTCCGGTCGCTTACCCGCAGCAGCCCGCAAAGCCAAAGCCCGAAGACACCGAGGTGTGGAACCCGGAGCCGAAGGTCGTCGCACCGGGCGCGGACTGCAACGCCGCGCCATCAGACGCCATCGTCCTGTTCGACGGAAAGAATCTGGACGAATGGGTCAACGTCAAGGACCAGTCGCCTGCCTCGTGGACGGTCGCCGACGGCGTGATCACGGTCAACAAGAAGTCGGGCAACATCGAGACGAAGCGGCGCTTCCACAGCTACCAGCTGCACCTCGAGTGGCTCGAGCCTGCAGACATCGCGGGCCAGGGACAATCGCGTGGCAACAGCGGGCTCTTCCTGGCCTCGACCGGCGCGGGTGACGCCGGCTACGAACTGCAGATCCTCGACTCGTACAACAACAAGACTTACGTCAACGGCATGGCGGCTAGCATTTACAAACAGTCGATTCCGCTGGCGAACGCGATGCGCAAGCCTGGCGAATGGCAGGTCTTCGACGTCATCTGGACCGCGCCAGCCTTTGACGCCAGTGGCAAGGTGAAGACGCCTGCCTACGTTACCACGCTGCACAACGGCGTGCTGGTCCAGAACCACTTCGAGCTGAAAGGCGAAACGCTTTACATCGGTACGCCGTCATACAAACCGTTCGATGGCGCGCCGATCAAGCTGCAGGCGCACGGCGATCCGAGCAAGCCGATCAGCTTCCGCAATATCTGGATCCGCGAGCTCTGACCGCTTCCGCTCTCGTTGAGTGCCTGCGTCCTTCGTTGACGGCGATTCGTCACGGGGCGCAGGCATTCTGTCCCTCCCCGCTTCCCCACGTGCTGACCGCCAGTTACGCTCACCGTCCAGACCGTTAGGAGCGATCGATGCGTCCCACTGGCGTCGTTTTTTGCGCGCTGTTCCTTGTCGCTGCCGTGTCGCGCGGCGGGATGCAGTCTCCGTCTGGACCTCCTTCTCCGCGGTCAGGATAGGTCTTACGGCGATCTCTGGGCGCTGGGCGACAGCGGGTGGAGCAAGCTGTCGGAGACCGGACCGCCGGAACGCGATGCCGGCGTGTTCGTGTACCGACTCCACGCGAAAGCGGGCGGTGTTGTACGGTGGGCGCAACTCGACGGGCGAGCTGCACGACACCTGGGAGTGGGACGGCACGCGCTGGCACGAAGTGGCCGATTCGGGTCCGACGGCGAGCGTTCACGCCGCGGCGGCTTTCGATCGAACGCGTGCCTCCGTCGTCGTGTTCTTCCCTATGCTGGTGCCGGGACCGCAGCCGCGGCCTTTGCCGTCGGAGACCTGGCTCTGGAACGGTCAGCGATGGTCCAAGGCGGCCGCCGCCGCTCCCAACGATGTGATGCCGATGGGCATGACCGCCGATCGGACCAGCGGCGTGGTGTATCTGCTCGCCTCGCGGCTGGGCTCTGAGAGTAGCGGCATGCCACCTGGGCGACCGAGCTCTGGAAGTGGACGGGCAGCGAGTGGCAGCGCGACCCGTCGTCGCCGCCGCAAGTGGCCGAGGCGCTTCAGGCAAATGTGGCACCCGAGGCGAAGGAGGGTTTGCTGGTCTATCACGCCGGCGAGCCGGTCGAAAACCGCGGCACCTGGCGTTGGAAGGGCGCACGTGGACCCATCTCGGCGCCGACGGACCGTCTCCTCGCACCGTTCACGTCATGACCTTCGACGACCGCCGCAATCGAGTGGTGCTCTTCGGCGGGAGCGTCCGTCGCGAGCGGCTCGGCGATACCTGGATCTGGGACGGGAAGCGATGGCTCGAGCATTGAGACAGTAGTGCTGTGCGTCCGCTGTTCCGCAACGTATGCTAGTGCGGAATGGCGCTCCCCACTCCGTACGACATCATCATTGTTGGTTCCGGCGCGTCCGGCGGGTGGGTGGCAAAGCGGCTGACCGAAGCGGGTCTCCGTGTCGCCGTGCTCGAGGCCGGCCGTCAGCTGAACGACGCGGACTACCGCGAGCACGTCCCCGCATTCCAACTGCCGTATCGCGCCATGAGCAAACGGCCGCTGGCGCAGGAGCGACCGATCCAGTCACGCTCCTACGCGGTGCGCGAGTGGAACGCGAGCTGGTTCGTCAACGACATCGACGAGCCTTACGTCGACACTTCAGATCCGTCGTTTCTCTGGGTGCGGCCACGCGTCGTCGGGGGCCGGACAAACGTGTGGGGCCGCGAATGCCTGCGCATCAGCGACATCGAGTTGAAGGCGGGGTCGCTCGACGGCGCCGGTGTCGACTGGCCGATCGGCTACGCCGACCTCGTGCCGTACTACGAGCTCGTCGAAGACTACGTCGGAATCCAGGGCATGTCCGAGGGACTGCCGGGACTTCCTGACGGTCGCTTTCAGCCGGCCATGGCGATGACGTGTGCCGAGACCGCCCTGCGCACGCGCTGGAAGGAAAAGTTTGGTCGGACGCTGACTCAGGGCCGCACCGCCAATCTCACCCGCGCGCACAACAAGCGTCAGGCGTGTCACTACTGCGGTCCCTGCGAACACGGCTGTGTCACCCACTCGTACTTCAACGCGTCCTTCACGACAATGGCGGACGCGATGGCCACCGGTCGGTGCACGCTGGTGACTGGGGCGATGGTCTACAAGGTGCTCGTCGACCCGTCTACTCGACGTGCGCGCGGCGTGCTCTACATCGATCGAGCGACTCGCCAGCCGCGCGAGATCTTCGGGCGCATTGTCGCGCTCTGTGCGCAGACGCAGGAATCGGTGCGAATCTTGTTCAATTCGGCCACGCGACAGGATCCGAACGGCCTTGCGAATTCCAGCGGTCTCCTTGGCAAGGGGTTGATGACGCATTTCTCCGACGCCGGGGCGGTCGGCGATCTACCGGAGTTCAGCGCGCCGCCAACGCTCGGAGGCCCCCGCCGTCCATGCTGGCCGCTGCTCCCCCGCTTCAGGAACCTGCCGGGTGAGACGCCCAGCAAGGACTTCCTGCGCGGTTACGCCTATGGCGTCTACATCGACAACGGCATCGACGTCAGAGCTCCAGGCTACGGAGCGGGGTTCAAGCGCGCGGCGTCGGGACCGCAACCGGCGCGAGTGACCATGCAGGGCTTCGGGGAATGTCTGCGTTACGAGGACAACTACATCGATGTGGACTCCGGAACAGTGGACAAGTTCGGGATTCCCGTCGCGCGCATCCACCTGACGCCGCGTGCAAACGAACACGCGATGCAGCAGGACATGGCCGTTGCCGCGGCAGAAATGCTCGAAGCGGCCGGCGCAAAGAACGTCGAGCCGCTCAACGTCATACGCGGGAATGCGCACGAAGTCGGTGCCGCCCGAATGGGCGCCGATCCCAAGACGTCGGTGCTGACGCCCTTCCAGCAGGCTCACGACATCGCGAACCTGTTTGTGCTGGATGGATCGGGATTCGCGTCCAGCGCCTGGCAGAACCCTACGCTCACGATCATGTCGCTCGCGGTGCGCGCGACCGATCACATCAAGGAGCGTCTGCGCCGGGGCGAGCTCTGATTGCCTCGAGGGCTCGCGTCAGCCTGTCACTGTTCGCCACCCTTCGGCAACGCTCGGGAACTTCGGCGTCCACTCTGAAAGTCTGCGGAGCTTTGGATTCGAGATCCTCACCGACCGCGCCAGCAGCTCTCCGACCGAGCCCAGGAGCAGCGTGAACCACTGCGGCGGCAGGCGACATCACGGCCGCGGCGACCGCTGTGGCAGCGTCATTGTGGGACACTGAGGAAATGTAGGCGCCGGGCGGACCGGGGATGGGCGCCCACCCCTTCCGGACCCACGTCATCAGATCGCGCCTCTGCAGGGCGTCCGGACCGTAGAAGGATCCGAACCGCAGGACCACCCCGCTGCGGCCATTGGCGGTGAAGCGCTGCGAGGCAGCCTCCGCATCCGCAACTGTCCGGTTGTAACGGACGGGCCTGATCGGTGCGTTTTCGTCGATCCAGCGATCGCTGTTGTCACGTCGAATCCGATCGTTCTCGCGCCACGCCCACGGCAGCGCCATCTGCGCGCTCGAGGCGGGAATGTGCGTCGCGAGGTTGATGACTGCGTCCTGGCCTTCTACCGCGCGCCTGACCGACGAGGCATCGAAGAGGCGACGACCGATGACGCCAGTGGCACCAGTGACGAGGATCTTCATAACCTCATAAACAATGTGACCACACTGACAGCGATGCGGTTCGATCGACCACTCATCCATTTCTTCGTGCTGGTGGTCGCGCTGTCTCTTCCGCTCTGGCTCCTCGGAGCGGCTGCTGCGGTGCAGCTGGTCGATGGTCTTCCCGTGAGCGCGTTGATGATCGTGTGTCCGCTAGTCGCCGCGGTGATCGTGGCGCGCAGAAACGACGGCGCGGTTGCGCCGGTCGCGCTCCTCAAATCGCCGTTCGACTATTCGAAGTTCGAGGGGAAAGTCTCGTATTTCGCAATGGTCTTGAAGCCCGCGATCATGGTCCTTTCGTACTGGTTGATGCGTTGGATGGGGTTGCCGTTGCCCACTCCACGTATCTCCGTTGCGATTGTGCCGACTATGCTCGTTGCTTTCTTCGCTGCGGCAATCGCGGAAGAAGTCGGTTGGTCGGGGTTCGCGACACCGCGGATGCAGGCCAGCCGAAGCGCGCTGAGCGCGGCGATTCTGCTCGGCCTCTTCTGGGCTGCCTGGCACGTCATCCCGCTCATGCAGGCACACCGGCCGATCGGCTGGATCGTGTGGCACGGCTTGGAGACCGTCGCTACGCGTGTACTGATCGTCTGGGTCTACAACAACACGACTGGCAGCGTTTTCGCCGCCGCGCTGTTCCATGCTGTCGACAACGTCAGTTGGCTCATGTTTCCGAACTTCGGATCGCACTACAACCCAAGGATCACCGCGCCCATCACGGTTGGCGTCGCGGCCATCGTAGCTGTCGTGTGGGGTCCATCGACCCTGAGGCGCGACGGCGGCGCGGTAAAGATGCGGTAAGGCGCTCGCCTGTCTCATTGATCCGCAGATTACAGATGGAGGCCAGCGCGGGCCATTTGTCTAGGAGTGCTCGCGCTGAAATTTCCCGATTTCCAGCGGGGCGCTGATCGAACCCCGAAGCAGTTGTTCCGGAGAGGCAAGAATCGCCGCCTTGAAGCGGCGCTCCATCGCGAGCATTACGGGGCCGGAGCCGCGCCGCGCACTCCAGTCGGCCATCGCCGGGATACGCCAGGAATTTCAGGGCGACCTTGCGCTTGAGCTTCAAATCCTGACGTGGACACGGGCGGCTCCTGGTGCTTCACTAACGCCTGTCGAATCGGATTCTAAGGGCAACCCGTTAGTCAGGGACACGAAAGCCCATGGCCTCAAGCGCCGCCAGAAAGACCGCCAAGCGCGAGAAGTCCACTCCGCGCGTGAGTGAAGGTTATCGATCCTTCGTGCTCGATCAGCTCGAGCCGCTCGGCCCAGTCGTGGCCAGGTCGATGTTCGGCGGCGTGGGTCTGTATTGCGACGGCGCCTTTTTCGGCCTGATCGCGCGTGACGTTCTGTATCTGAAGGTCGATGCGTCCACGCGCGGCGACTACGAGGCTGCTGGGTCACAACCGTTCCGGCCCTATCCGGATCGCGCAGGGACGATGAAGTACTACGCGGTGCCGGTGAACGTGCTCGAAAATGCCCTCGAACTGGTCGAGTGGGCGCGGAAGGCCGTGTCCGTCGCGCAGAAGTCGGCGCGGGTGTAGGATCGGACGCCATGGGCGGGACGGAAGTAAAAACGGCGGCACCGCCGTCGGCCGATGCGCCGCGGAAGGACGCGCCGCTGCCGGCGCTGGCGCTTCGCATTGCCGGCCGGTCCGAACGCGGTCAACGCGACAACAACGAGGATCGCTTCCTCGCGGTGCGCGTCGAGCGCCATACCACGCCGGTCGCGACCAACATTCCTGACGATGATCTGAGGTTCGTGGTGTCGCAGACGTTCTGGGCGCTCGCCGTGGCCGACGGCATGGGGGGCCATGCCGCGGGCGAGGTGGCGAGCACGCTCGCACTCAGCCGCGCGCTTCAGTTCTCGCAACAGGGCTCGCGGTTGTTCGTCTCGATTGGCGAGGCCGAAGTCAGGGAAATCATGGCGCGGCTGGATTCAATACTGGCCTCGGTCGATCGCGACGTCACCGCGCAAGGCGACAGCCGTGACGGGTGTTCAGGCATGGGGACGACCCTGACGGCCGCCGCGGCCGCGGGCGACTGCCTCTTCGTCTGCCACGTCGGCGACTCGCGCTTGTATCTGCTGCGCGAGGGAAGCCTGACGCGCCTGACGCGCGATCACACCATGGCGCAGGCACTGGTCGATGCGGGCGTGCTCGACGCCGGCGAGATGCAGTCGCACCCTGCGAGTCATGTGCTGACGCAGATGATTGGACGAGGCGACGCCGATTTCGACCTGCGTCTCGTTCGGCTTCAGCAGGCGGATCGCGTCATCCTGACGACCGATGGCGTCACCGATGCGCTGAGCGATGCCGAGATCGAAACGATTGCCGCGCAAGGCGATAGCACCGCGGCCTGCAACGCGCTCATCGAGCGCGCGCTGCAGGCGGGCGCCTCCGACAATGTCACCGCTCTCGTCGCCGACGTCGATTTACGGTAGACGGACCTGAAGGTCGGCCTGCACTACACGGTCTGAGTCGCGCGCTCGACGACGTCGATCTGCAAGTCGGCATTCGTCGCCGGCACGTACGTTGTCGGCAGCCCAAGCTCGCGCCGGACGATGTTGCAGCCTTGTGCGATGGCGCTGGCCTTATAGAACGCGATCTCGCGGTTGCAGCCCTGACGGCCGAAGCCGCAGTCGCTCGAGACGATCAGCTGCTCGACCGGAATGTGCTTCAGCGCGCTGCGGATCTCACCGGCGACATCTTCGGCACGATCGGCCTGAAGCGTCCGGTGGCTGACGGCGCCAACGCAGATCTTCTTTTTGAGATCGTTCCTGAACGGCGCGAATAGCTCCAGATCCTTCTGATTGCGATCCTTCATTTCGAGCGTCCACACGTCTCCACGACAGCGCTCGAGGTAGATTTCGATCGAGTTGGCGTAGCTCGTGTCTTCCATCACGCGCTGCATGTTCGGGTTCCCCCAGCACGTGTGAATCCACAGCTCCACATCGTCCAGCCCTTCCACTTCGCGATTGAACGCGTCGATCAGAAAACGGACCTCCTCGTGATCCTTGCCGAACGTGTTGGCCATGAAATGGAACGTGGGTTCCTCGATCTGGATCAGCCGGCAGCCCGCATCGCGCAGCGCCAGGAGCTCTTTGTTCATTGCGACGGCCATGTCCCAGATGACCTGCCGCTTGTCGTGATATTTCGGCGTGTGAATGTCGAGGAACAACGCCATGACCTGAGAGCAGCACGTCCCGAAACGGACCGGCTTGGTGGACTTGCCCTGGGCGATTCGCCAGATCTTGGGATATCCGAGCGGCCGGTGCTCGATCTTGTCTACAACGTGCGGCCAGCGCCAGCCGGTGTAAATCTCGTTCAGCAGCGTCCCGGGCGGGTAATGAAGCCAGGGTGCGCGCGTCGATTCCGGTTGCAGGTAATCGCCGTCGAATCCGGCCCAGCGCTGCAGCGGATAGTGATGCCACGCGCGCCCGGCCATGTCTTCGTCGCAGTGATAGTCGCCGTGCGTGAGCAGGTCCAGTCCGGCGCGCTCCTGATCGCTGATGACGACAGCGAGCGCGTCCTGGAATTTCTCACGAAACCGCACGTCCATCATGCAGGTGTCGATCGGAATACCCCACATGCTCACGTCGAACCAGCGCGGGCGCGGCCACGAGCCAGTGACGGTGCTGGGAAGGATCAGGTTGGCGGTTGCGGTAAACATTCGACTCCTCGGTGTCTCGTAATGCAGACGCTCAGGACCTGAAGGCAATCCTACGTCATCTGACTTCCGCCGCGCTCGATGAGACAACCCATGCCACCGATTTCTGCAGCTCCGCGGCGAAGATCGACTCGCCACCGCTGAACCGGTGATTGCGCGCCTCGATGGCCACGAGGCGGCGAGCGTCGGAATCCGGTCCGAACAGCACACGTGCCCGGGCCGCCGGCAGGTAAGCATCGCCGGACGCCTGGATGACGACGCAATGCCGGGGCCCGAGTTGTGAGAGAAGCGGATATACCGCGATCGACCGGCTCGTCGCGTCGTCGCTGGCACCGACTGACGCAGCGATATCGTCGCTGCCCGCGTCGTCGTCGTCACCCTCGACGTCGAGCTGCTCGTTGGCGGCAAGTCCGACCGCCACGACGCCAACGATGTGCGGATCGGATTGATGTCCGCTGGCGACGAGCACGCCCAGCGACGCGCCGCGGGACCAGCCCGTCAGCACAACTGGTGCGTCGACTGCCAATCGAAGCTGTACGCGGGCCGCCGCGATGATTTGCTCGTATCCCTCGGACACATGCGTCGCGGTCAGCGGCCTGGACCGTCGGTGCTCGATGGCCAGGAACGACTTGGTGCTGAAGCCGACCGTAGGCAGCCCGTTTGCCGCTATGGTTCGAAACATCCCCACTGCGGCGCCAAACCATCCGCCGTCGCCACTGGCGTACAGCACGACGGGCGTTGACGGAGACACTGGCGCCAGCGGTGACGCCAGGTGCAGCGTCAGCTCTTCGTCGTGCACACGGGCGCGCCCTGAGAACTCGCGCACCGCTGTGGGCCGCGCGACCTTCGGAGACAGAACGACGCAGCTGATACTGGTACTCGCCGCCACGATAGCGAGCAGCGCAACCCCGCGCGTGCTCAGGACCAGAACTCGTCCTCGGTCTGCTGATCGCCCTGAAATTGCCAGAACACCGATGCCTTTCCGTCCTGCACCGTCCACGCGTGTATCTGGGGTGACGACCATCGGCGTCCGTTCCGCTCGGCACTTTCAGTGACCAGGGCCACGACGCGCCGATCGTTGGCGAGCACGTCATCGACGCGAATCCGGAACGTGCCTTGCGAGAGCTCCATGAATCGTTGGAAGAAGCCGAGTTCTCTGTTTGCCTGAGCTGGCGTAGTTGTGGCCATGCGACTGCCTCCCATTGTTGCGGACGGCTGAGCTGACTGCTTGCCGGAGGCAGACTCGCTTCATTGACGTTCGAAACATCGTTAGGACGTCGACCTCGTGTCTACGGTCGGTCGATCTTGGTGCGGTCGCTCAGGGTCAGGTACTCACACCCGCCAGCGGCGCCGGGACGATGTTCTGATTCATCCGAAAGAGGTTGTTCGAGTCGTACTTCGTCTTGAGCGTCATCAGGCGCGCCAGCTTCGCTCCGTACGCCGCACGCAGTCCCTCGAATCCCTCGTCCCCGCCGAGATAATTGACGTAGGCGCCCTCGGCCGCGAACGGACGCATGGCTTTGAAAAAGTCGCGGGTCCAGGTCACGTTGCGCTCGGTGTCGGCAGAATCGGACCACGCCGAGGTGACGACGAAGTTGTACGGCCACGCGCGATAGCCAAATGCGGTGTCGGTGTCCGCCACGCGATCCCATGCACTGTCGCCATTGTGTTCGAGCACGATGACGGTGCGCGGCGACGGCACTCTTTCGAAGTACGAACTGACGACGTCTATAGCCGCGTCGCTGAGCCCGGTGAGATACGACGACTTCCAGTAGCCGCGCAGGCCGCTGGGCCAGAGGAAGTCGGCCATGCGTTGGGCCTTGTTGTACGGCATCGCCTCGAATGTATCGATAAGGGGCGGTCCGTACTCACGAAGCTGCCCGAGAATCTTCTCTCCTTCTGCAGGCGCTCCTGCATACACACCGCCGAGGCCGACCAGGGCCGAGCCGCGGAGGGTCTCGGGTGCGGACGGATCGTCAGGGAAATGAAAGAGCAACGCCCCTTGTGTCGATTCATCAGGCGCCGATGCTTCGAGGTCGCGCCATCGTGCAATCGCCGCGCGTGCGTTCGCGGCGGGATGGAGCACAATGCCCGCGAGCACTTCGGCGACGGGGTGTGCCTTGAACTCGAAGGAGGTGACGACGCCGAAGTTGCCGCCCCCGCCGCGGAGTGCCCAGAACAGATCGTCGTTCTCGCGTGCGCTTGCCGTGACGAAGCGGCCATCGGCGAGGACGATGCGCGTTGAGAGCAGGTTGTCCAGTGCGAGCCCATGTTTTCGGACGAGCCAGCCCAATCCACCGCCGAGCGTCAGACCCGCGACGCCTGTGACAGAAACGAAGCCGCCGGTGGTCGCGAGGCCGTGCGGCTGAAGCGCGTCGTTCACCTCGCCCCAGTTGCAGCCGCCCTCCACGCGAACCGTCCGGCCGGCTGCGTCCACGTCGATTTTCTTCATCAGCGAGAGGTCGATCACGATGCCGTCGTCACAGACGGCGTATCCAGCGACGTTGTGACCGGTCCCGCGAACCGATACCAGCAGCTTCTCGTCACGCGCGAAGTTCACCGCCTGAATCACGTCGTCGGGGTTGCTGCACCGTGCGATGGCTGCTGGTCGCCTGTCGATGGCGCTGTTGAACACCCTGCGTGCCACGTCGTATCCGGTGTCCCCGCTGGTGAGCAGCTCGCCGCGGAACCTGGATCGCAACTGTCGCAAGGCGGAGGAAGCGATCATGAGGGTCCTCCTCTTTGCTTGTGGTGGAAGGGTCGAGTATACGCCCGCAGTAACGCGATGGCGTACTGCTGGTTGCAGGCTGCCGACTACTTGACCTGCGACGCGGTAACCTTTCCGTCGCCAGACTCCTTCCCCTTCACTTCAACAGTCTGCCCGTTGGCGAGCGTGCTGCAGGACGTCAAGAAATTCGTCGCGCCGTTCGTGTTGACTTCGCGTCCTGCGACCTGAAACTTCCGAGCCGGGCACTTACCGCTGAGGCCACTGATGATCCCGGACAGCTCAACGGTCTTCTCCGAGTCGCCGTTGCCGTTCGACTTGAATTTCACCATCGTGCCCAGGACGCTGCCATCGGTGCGGCGCAAGCCCTTCACCTCGACGGCAGCATCGCTCTTCAGGTCGGCGCAGGTTCCTTTGACGAAGATGGTCGAGCCGTTCACAGCGAGCGAAAGGCTCCCGAACTTGAACGTGACATCGGGACACGCGCCGTCAACATCCGACACGATGCCCGAGACGGTGACCCGCTCCAGTCCGGTCTGCTGCACGATGATGCTGGTTGCAGTAATCGCGTCACCGCTGTTCGAGCCTTTCACATGCACGCGTGCCCCGACGATGATGTCTTCGAGCTCGAGATCGCGGAAGCCATTGCTGATCGGCACATCGGCGGGCACGGAGACCGTCGTCGTGCCGACAACCAATGCGCGTGCGGCGTAGTTTGCGCTGGCGACCTTGCCTTCGAGCTGCGTCTGGCTGCCCGTGACCCGCTTCTCGCTTTCCAGCTCGATCGTCGACCCGCTGACGACGACCGCCAGGGAGATTTCCTCGCTCTGCGTCACGTCCTCCAGCTCGAGCGTGCCAGAGGTGCCCGACGTCTCGAACAGCAGTCGAACGAGTCCAGGAGGCACACCGCGAAGCTGAAAATGACCGCTTGCGGTTGTTGTCGCCGAGAGGTCGGTGCCGCTGATCGAAACCTTGACGCCAGCAACGCCGCCAGCTTCGAATGCGCGGATGGTACCGGCAGATCCGGCGGTGACACTACCAGTGATGGTCGCGCCGGTTGCAGACGCGGGCGGACCGGCATTCCCCGAGTCTGTGGGTGTGGGGGACGCCGGTGAGCGGCCGTCAGAACCGCCGCAAGCAACCGTCCCGATCAGCACACCGGCGAGTAGCAGTGCAACGGCGCGAATTCGTGGGCTCTCCATTGGCATTCCCGCTCCTGTGATGTCGCCGAACCTTCCGAGACTTAGCAAAGAGGGTGCCGGATTGGAAGAGGTTGGATGTGAGCGACTGCCGGCACGCGCGGCTTCGGCCGTGTATGCGGCAAGAACAAGAACGTCCCGTTTTGTGATTGAAACGTCACTCTTGAGATTGTCCCAATCCGCCGAGCGAGACCCGCACCGCCGTTGGCGCGCGTGCTAACGTTGTGCTGCCGTGCGCCGCGCGATTGCGCTCTTTGCGATTCTGCTAGGTGTCGCTGGTTGCCATTGGAACACTTCCTTCGAGCGGTTGCAGGAGGCTCGGCGGCTTTCGGCGGCACTGCTCGTCCACTTCCTCAAAGCATCCGATGCGGCCAACCGCGCGGTGATGGCTGACACGGACGAGATGTCGGCGACGTTCGCGCGTGAGGCGGCGGAATCGACCCAGGCCGCCCAGAAGGACGCCGACACGCTCGCGGTACTTCTCCAGGAGCTCGCATTCTCCACGGAGACTGGCCTGCTGAACGACTTCAGGAACCGGTTCGCGGAATATCGTGCGCTCGATCGCAGCATTCTCGAGCTCGCTGTCGAAAACACGAATCTCAAGGCGCAGCGGCTGTCGTTTACCTCCGCACAACAGTCGGCTGATACGGTGCGCGACGCGCTCGACACCATTTCCCGGTCGGAAGCGTCCGGCCCAAACGTGTGGCATATCAAAGCGCTCGCTGCCACGGCACTGGCGAGTACGCGCGAGATTCAGGTGCTCGAGGGGCCGCATATTGCAGAGGCCGACGATGCGGCGATGACCCGCCTCGAGGAGCGCATGTCTGCCGCGGAATCGAACGCTCGCAGGGCGCTGGACGAGCTGGCCAGGATCATTCAGCCCGCATCTCGGCCGCAGCTGGCTGCCGCATCGACGGCGTTCGGGCGCTTCCTCGAGGTGAAGGCCGAGATCATCCGGTTGTCGCGACGTAACAGCAACGTCCGGTCCCTGGCGCTGTCACTGAACCGGAAACGGAAGTTGGCGGCTGCCTGCGAAGCCAGCCTTCGCGCGCTTCAGGAGGCCCTGGCCAAACAGGGCTTTACCGCGACGCGGTGACGCCGACCGCTCTCACATGGTCACATACCAGAACCGTCGCCGCATCGGACGGGAGTTGTGTCGAGCGCCTGTTTACGACACGCGGTACAGCTCCTCGGAGATTCGGGCGAGGGTGGAATCGTGCAGGCGGTCGGGTGCGAGGCCGTAGAACTGCTGGAAGCTCATGATCAGCGGGCGCCACCGATCGGGATCGATGCGATTGCGATCGCCTGGCACGAGCAGCCGCTCGTCGACGTGAACCCTCGTAATGTGCACCTCGATCGACAGCAGACGGCCCCGCCACTTGGCATCATCGGCGGCCAGACCGTGTACCGCGTCGACCGTTGCTTCGAGCTGCACGGGGCATTCGCGAACGCATGGTGCGTCTACCGTTTCCGATGGAACGGCAGTCAGACCCGCCGCACCGAACTTGTCGGATTCGTGCCGATAACCCTTGCGAAGTTTTCCCTCCGGGACCGGATTCGAGCCCGTGAGGCGCGCCAGGCGGTTGACGGCCGCGACCATGTCCGCCGACGGCAGATTCAGCACGCACTGGCGCGTGCGCATCATGTTCTGTGGTGTCTTACTGCTGGCGCCGAAGCCCAGGACCGCGCGCCATCCCAGCCACCAGGCCGACGACATAGGCGCGAGGTTCGGCGACCCATCTTCGTTCCGCGTGCTGACGAGAACGACGGGCGTGCCGAAGTAAAGGATCGCTGGCTCAATGGTCTGATGCATACGTGCACCGTATGTCTCTTCCGGCGGCGCCGGCGATCCGAATCGTGCGCTCGGAGTCTCAGGCCAGCCGCTCAGGACGGGACAGCGGCGCATTCGGCAGGGGGCTCCGGACGACGTCGCGTTCCAGCCACCACTCCGCAATGAGCAGCGTCAAGACCCACCCGAGCCAGCCTGCGAGACCTGCGATCGTGTGACGCATCATCACTTCACTGCCTTCGAACGTGGTCGAGAGCTGCGGCAACAGCGCCAGCGTTGCAATGACCGCCCACACACGGTTGGTGATGATGGACATCGTCAGCGCGAAGCTCCGGATCATCCAGCGCCGATGCTCGACGAAGCGGCGCTGACGCGCCCGACGGAAGCCGATGATCGTGAATGACAGCCAGAGCAGGGCGAGTAGCACGTTGCTCACGCGGATGACTGGCCCGAATGGGCTGACAGCGCCGATCACTAAACCCAGAATGCCGGCGGGCAGGACGCCCCGAAGACGTAAATCCGTCCCATCCGTCTGTGCGCCTCCGGATGATGCCGACGGAACGACGGCCAGACTTGAAAGCCGCAGGTCATCATCGCGACCGAGCCGAACACGACGTGCGCCACGAGCAGCGGGTAATGAAGAGGAAACTCGGCTGGCTGCGGCACCAGTGAACGGCTCGGATCGAGCGTCAGGTATCGCGGCACGGAAACCGCGAACGTGGCGGCGCGCACCAGCCGTCGCCGCACGGTGAATGTGAAGGCCAGGGCAGCCCGGGGCGGCGCTGGCGTGAGCGGCTCACCGCCGCTGCATCGTTGACCCTCTGGACGGGTGTTGCCGTTGCCGGCCGGATGATCGCCTACTGGTGACATCTGTCACGCGCTGACGGTCACACTTCCTACTAACGCCCGCGTTTGCGAGGCCTCACGATCGCGTTACCAACGAACGGTCGCCCCGATGCACGGTGGATGCCGTGGCCATCACGTTGGATGAGGAGGTCCTGTGAAACGCCAGCCATATCGCAGTTCCTTGCGGTCGTTGCGGACGTGGGCTCTGATCGTGGTGACGCTCGCGGGGACCACTCAAGCGCACACGCACGCTGAATCACGCGAAGCCAGTGGCGACGTGCGAGTCCAGGGGCGGGGGACCCGTCCGCACCTGATCTTCGGATGCGATCGCCAGACCCGCGACCTCGACGCCCTCTTCACGCCGGCGCTGGTGGCCGATCTGAGGACCCTCGGCGCGGGCATCGCGCTCTCGACCGAAGATCTCAGCCCGGCGCGCGCCGCCGTGGTGCGCCGGTTGATCGACGCGGGCATTCCCATGCTGGCGTGGATCGTGCTGCCGAAGGAGCAGGGCTATTACGTCAACGTCGGCAATGCCCGGGAGACCGCGGCCCGTTTCGCCGACTTCGACCAGTGGACGAGGAAGAACGGCTTGCGCTGGGAAGCCGTCGGTCTCGACATTGAACCGACGCTGCAGGAGTACGGCGCGCTGACGGGCAGTGGCCTCGCGTCCCTCGTGATACGGCGAGCGTTCGATTGGGAGCGTGTCCGCCGCGCCCACGACGACTATCAAGCGCTCGTCCACAACATGCGGGCGCGCGGGTATCGCGTCCAGACGCATCAGCTCTCGTTCATCGCTGACGAGCGGAAGGCCGGATCGACGCTGCTGCAGCGGATCTTCGGCCTCGTGGACGTGCGCGGCGACGAGGAAGTGCTGATGCTGTACACGAGCCTCAGCGAGCCGCTGGGCGCGGCGCTGATCTGGGCCTACGGGCCGGAGGCCCAGGTCGTCGCTGTCGGCAGCACCAACCTCAGTGGAGATGCCGCACTCGATGCCAGATACCCGCCGCTGACCTGGGAGAAGTTCTCCCGCGATCTGCGCGTCGCTCGCCATTTCTCGCAGGTGATCGGCATCTACAGCCTCGAGGGCTGCGTCCGTTACGGCTTCATGCCCAGGCTGCTGGCCATGAACTGGAGCGAGCCGGTGACCATCTCCGCAGAATCCGTCCAGCAGGCGAACGGCTTTCGAATCCTGGTTCGCGTTGTGCTCTGGGTTGCCTCACGGCTGCTCTATTTCGTCGTGGCTTTCGTCCTGTTGTTCGGATGGCTGGCCAGAACGACGGTTCGGTGGTGGCGGCGGCGCCGCGCGCGGAGGGCCACCGGAGGCGCAACGTCCGTCCAGATGGCTCCTCAGGCGTGAACCCGGGCCGGCACCGCGTGCGCCCGGCCACGGGTTGACCGGCAGCAAGTCGACCCCGTAGCGTACGCGCATGCCATGGCTCGTGGTGGGGGTGGTGGTGGGCGTCGGTGTCCTGGCATACACCGCGCCCTTCCAGTTCCTCATCGACTGGCTGCACCCCTCGCGATCGGTCTGGCGCATGCCGCCGCGCGATCCGCCGACGGTCTATCTCACGTTCGACGATGGGCCGAATCCGGCGGCGACGCCGGCGCTGTTGGATCTGCTGGCCAGGGAGCGCGTGCAGGCGACCTTCTTCGTGATCGACAAGCACGTGACTGACGCGACGGCGCCGATCGTTCGCCGAATCGTGGCGGAAGGTCACGCGCTGGCTCTTCATTCACACACGCGGCGGCTCATGCTCATGTCGCCGTCTGGACTCGCCGACACGCTCGCCAAGGCGTCAGCCCGTCTCGAAGCGATTACCGGCCGGCCGCCCTGCAATGCATTCCGCCCTCACGCCGGATGGCGCAGCTCGATGATGCTGCAGGGTGTCGGACGGCAAGGCCTTCGTCTGGTGGGATGGGGCTGGCGCATGTGGGACTTCGACTGGTATCGAACGCCGAATCCCGGCCGCGTGGCTGCGCGGCTCGCGCGTCGCGCATCGAACGGTTCGATCATGGTGTTGCACGACGGGCACCACAAGAACCCTGCTGCCGACCGGCGCCACACCGTCGCAGCAGTCGGCCTCCTCGTGCCCCGCCTTCGTGCCCGTGGCTTCGAGTTCGGGACGATCTGTGACGCGGTGAATCGCGTCAACCCGCCTCTATAAGCGAGCCACGCCGCCCCGACGTCTATAATTGCCTTACGCCCCTCCATGACGTTGCAGCCCGGAGACCAGCTCGGTCCTTACCAGATTCTCTCGCTGGTGGGCTCCGGCGGCATGGGTGAAGTCTACAAGGCCGTCGACTCGCGCCTTGACCGGACTGTCGCCATCAAGGTTCTGCCGCACGCGCACACGGGCGACACCAGCGCCCAGCAGCGTCTCACTCGTGAGGCTCGGCTTGTCGCCGGCCTCAGCCATCCGCACATCTGCCGGCTCTTCGACATCGGTCAGCACGACGGTGCCGACTTCCTCGTCATGGAATACCTCGAGGGCGAGACGCTGGCGAGCCGATTGGCGCGCGGCCGACTGCCGATGGAGCAGGCCATCCGCTACGGCATCGAGATGGCCGGTGCGCTCGCTGCCGCCCACGCCGCGGGGATCGTCCATCGCGATCTCAAGCCAGCGAATGTGATCTTGACGAGAAGCGGAGCAAAGCTGCTCGATTTCGGCGTGGCGAAGCCGCGATCGGCGCTGTCGCTCGTGGAGACGGACGGTACTACTGAGCAGCCGCTCACCGAGGAAGGCACGATCGCCGGCACGCTCCAGTACATGGCGCCCGAACAACTCGAGGGGCACGAAGCCGACGCGCGAAGTGACATCTTCGCGTTTGGCACGGTCCTCTTCGAGGCGATCACGGGGAAGAAGGCGTTCGAGGCGCGCAGCAAGGCGACGCTGATCGCCAGGATCATTCAGTCGGAACCGACCGCGTGGGCGACGGCCGGCGTGTCGGTGCCGGCGGGACTTGAGTACCTGATTCGCACCTGCCTCGCGAAGTCGCCGGATCAGCGCTGGCAGTCGGCGCAGGACATCGCCCTTGGCCTGCAGCGAATCGTCGACGAGCGATCCCCGAAGGTCGCCGGCAAAACCAGCCTGCTTTCGTTGCCTCGCGTGTGGGCATTTGCCATCGCTACGGGGCTGATCGCCGCGGTCGCGGCGGCACTCGCGGTGCTGTACTGGCCTGTGCGACCCGAGCGGCCGATGGCCCGCGCGCGGTTCGACATCACGCTGCCGGACGGGCTGGGATTCGACTGGCCCGACTGGCCGGTCGTATCGCCGGACGGACAGCGGCTCGCGTTTTCCGCACGGTCCGAGGGAAAGCGCACTCTGTGGGTGCGAGCGCTTGACGGTGCGGTCACCACGCTTGCCGACACCGAAGGAGCCGCGTTTGCGTTCTGGTCGCCCGATAGCCGCGCCGTTGCGTTTTTTGCTGGCGGCAAATTGAAGAGGGTCGACGCGACCGGTGGTCCGGTGACCGTACTGGCCGATTCGTTCAGCGTCAGCCGCGGCGCGTGGAGCCCGGCGGGCACCATCCTCTTCGTGCCGCGTTCGAACGGACCGATTCACGCGGTCGCCGACACTGGCGGAGCGTCCCAGCCGGTGACGACGCTGGATCCATCGAGAGGCGAGACGAGCCATCGCGTGTTCCACTTTCTGCCCGATGGCAGGCATTTTCTCTACGGCACCTCTGGACCGCGGTCGGGCATCTATGCTGCGTCGATTGACGGCGGTGCCGCGCGCGACGTGCTCGCGGGCGTGAGCGCCGCGACCTTCGCGCCGCCCGACTATCTCCTCTTCAGCCGGCAGGAGACGCTGATGGCGCAGCGATTCGACGTCGATTCGTTCCAGCGGCGTGGAGCGGCGGAGGCAATTGCCGAACAGATCGCCGGCGGCGCCTTCTCGGCGTCGGATCAAGGGACGCTCGTCTACCGGGCCGGCGGCAGCCGCGGAAGCCATCTGGCCTGGCTCGATCGTGATGGCCAGCACACCGGGTTCGTCGGCGAGTCGGCCTACTACCAGCAGGTCGTGCTGTCCCCGACCGGTTCGCGTGCGGCCGTGCAGCGCATCGACACGGATACAGGCAATGCGGACATCTGGGTGGTCGATATCCACACGGGGATCTCGTCACGATTGACACTGGATCCCGCGCTCGATGCCGACCCGGCCTGGTCGCCAGACGAGCGCACGATCGCGTTCACCACGTTCCGACTTGGCACCGGAACCGTGTTCCTGCGCAACCTCGTGTCCGGCACAGAGGAGCCGTTCTTCCAGATTCCGAAATCGGCGGTGACCACCAGAGATTCCGGCGTGGCGACACCGTTGGCCCCCGCGCGCATTCCGGAGGGCGTCGCCGTTGACGGTTGGACCAACGATGGACGGATGCTGGTCGTGCGAACCTTCGGCCGAGCGGTTTACGGCGTGCCGGTCGCCGGCGATCGCATCGCGCAGCCGCTGGTGGACACGCCGTATGTCGAGGACCAGACGGCTGTGCGCGCCGATGGGCGGTTGGTTGCATACAACTCCGACGAGTCGGGGCGATGGGAGGTCTACATCGCCACCTTCCCGGGCTTTACGCAGAAGCGGCAGGTCTCGCTGGCTGGTGGGATGCAGCCGCGATGGCGGCGCGACGGTCGAGAGCTGTTCTTTCTCGCCGCCGATGGCACGATGATGGCCGCGGATGTGGCGGCCGATGGCCCCCCGATGTCGGGCCTGCCGAAGCCGCTGTTCAAGACCCGTCTGAGCCCGTCCTCCAACGTGCCGCAGTTCGATGTCACCGCCGACGGCTCGCGCTTCCTGGTGATCGAGCCGGAGGCCGCGGGCGGCGAGCCGATCACGTTCCTCCTGAATTGGGCGTCCGCGCTGAGCAAGTGAGGTTGTGGACGGAGACTTATAATCATTCGCGAGCCCGCGATGAACCAATTCAAAGGGCACCCTACCACGCAGCAGATTGATGTTCCGCTGAAGGACATCAGGAAACGACTGCCGCTCCGTGTGCTCTCGCCCGCTGATTGGACGCACTGGACCACGCTCGGCTACGTCGTCGTGCCGGCCGCGGTCCCGGAGCCCAACGTCCGCCGGCTCGTCGATCTGCTGTGGGAATTCTCCGAGATGAGCCCGGCAGCCCCCCGCACGTGGTCGAGGAAGCAGCTCCGCGACCATCAGATGCAGGAGTTGAACAACAGCGGGATGGTGGAGATCTACAACCACCAGTACTTGTGGGACAACCGCCAGGAGCCGCGCGTCTACGACGCGTTCGTCGATATCTGGGACCGCACAGACCTGTGGGTGGCCATCGACCGCGCGAATCTGAACACGCCAAATCGCGAGGGCCGCGCGTTCACCGGATTCATCCATTGGGACGCAGACACGTCACTGAACCCCTTACCGATTGGCGTGCAGGGAGTGCTGTCGCTGGTGGATACCGACAGCGAGACGGGCGGGTTTCAGTGTGTGCCGGAACTGTTCCGGACGCTCGAGGCGTGGATTCGCACGCAGCCAACGGATCGCCATCCGATGCATCCCGACCTGACTGGCTTCGAGATCGTGCCGGTGCCGATGAAGGCCGGCGACCTGCTGATTTTCAACAGTCTGCTCGCGCACGGCATCCGGCCGAACATGTCCAACGATCGGGTACGGATGGCGCAGTACATCTCAATGTATCCGGCCGAGGAGCACAACATCGCCGAACGCGAGGCGCGTGTGCGCAGCTGGCGTGAGCGCGAGGCGCCAAAGCGAGCCGCGTTCCCGGGTGATCCTCGCGATTGGGAGCGGACGCGCTATCCGACGGCGGTGCTCACGAGGTTGGGCGAGAAGCTCCTCGGTGCTCGCAGCTGGTATATCGCCGATCCGTAGGGTTCGCCATCCTCGCTCGGTCCTCACCGTTATCGCGTCTCACACACCGCGAGCGGATCGGGTAAGTCAGCTGCTTCGGGTCCGGAACGGGACCAGTTCGCGCAGCCTCGGCTCGCGGAGATGCAGACCACCCCAGATCAGCACCGCGACGTAGATTGGAAAGAGCGTGTGGCTCAGGAGCGGGCTCCCTACTCGCACGTGTGTCGCGATCGCGCCGCCCAGGTATCCCGTCAGCAGGACGGCGCCCAGGACGGAAGTCCTCGGAATCAGGTAGAGCACCAGACACACGAGCTCGATGACGCCGATCGGGAACACGCGATCGGCAGGGTACCCGAGCGCCGTCGTGCCCTCGACCGCGGGCGACAGCATCAGGATCTTGATCACGATATCGAAAGTGAGGAACAGGGCGACGAGCGTGGTGAGCACTACGGCGACGATGCGTCGTGTCTTCGTGTCTTGAGCGGCTGCTGTCTGCATGACTGAGGCGACCTCAGCCGGATCATAGGCTCAGAACAACGGGGCTGTTTTGTATAGAAACGACAACTGCTCCCGACCGCGCACGATCTCGGCCGGCGTCTGACCGATCCGGTACTTCAGCGATCGGGTGAGATGCGCCTGATCGAAATAGCCGGCGGCGTGGACGGTATCGAGGATGGACGCCCCTTCTCTCAATAGAATGGTCGCACGTCTGGCGCGATCGATCTGGCGGGCCGTGCAATGGGTCAGCCCCGTCGCGTGCAGGAAGTGGCGTTGCGTGCTGCGAAGAGAGCGTGTCGATCGCTCGCCGCGCACGGCGGCGTCGACGTTGGGGTCGCGGACGATGATGCTGCTGCGGATGAGCCGTTCGACGAACGTATCGGCATTCTCGAAATCGGGGTAATCCCACGACGACCCGTTCAGCCAGAACGAATGGCTCGTGGCGTTGCCGAGCGTGACATCACGTCCATCGATGAGGTTCCCCGGTGGGAGCCGTGGCATGAACGTGCCAAGCTTGAAGCGGATGCCGAGCCACTCCCCTTCGGCCGGGCAATCCATCGTTCTCGCTTTCGTCTCGGGCCCGCGCAGCGTGAGGAAAGTGCGGCCTCGATGTCGCGTGACGGCCATCTCGAAATGATTCGCCGCGACGGAGAGGAACGTGCAGGCCCGTTCGCTATCACAACGCCACACGCGTTCGACAAAGGGCGAGTCGGACGGCCGATCGAAGATGATGAACATCACCCGCCAGTATACGAGTGCGAATACGGTTGAGGCGGTCGCGGCGAAATCGCGAGGCATGCATGAAGGCCAGAATCACGTTCCTGACGATTGGCGTCGACGATCTGGAGCGATCGTTTGCCTTCTACCATTCCGGTCTGGGCCTGCCGAGCAAGGGCATCGTCGGCCGCGAATACGAACACGGCGCCGTCGCCTTTTTCGAGCTGCACGGCGGCCTGACGCTGGCCCTCTTTCCGCGCGAGAACCTTGCGCATGACGCAGGCGTGCGCGTGACGCCGCCAAGCACCACCGAGTTCGCCATGGCCCACAACGTACGGACCGAACAGGAGGTGGACGAGGTGATGCGCCAGGCGGAACGTGCAGGCGCCACGATCGTCAAGAAAGCGGAGAAGACGTTCTGGGGTGGCTACGCCGGCTACTTCGCCGATCCGGACGGTCACCTGTGGGAAGTGGCGTTCAATCCATCCGCGATTCCGGAAGATTAACGGAATGCGGGACGCCCGCGTAACCCAGGAGGTCGACTAGAGGGTGAGCAGACGGTGACTCGTCAGCTGTTCATTCGACGATTGTGAAATCTCGCGGTGCCCAGACTCTACCAACGGTGCGAGCTTTTGGAAGTACGCCTGAAATTCCTTATCCCAAAGAGTTTCGGTGCGTAGCTTTCAAAGGTCGACATATTCGACAGCGCTGTCGGCGACGACGATCTCATCACCGATTCTGCGCTCTTCGCCGCGATGCGTTAAGCGCTAGAATTACGCCTCGCTCGCCGCTATGTCTCTGGCCCCCGGATCACGCCTTGGCGCCTACGAAGTGCTGTCCGCATTGGGCGCCGGCGGAATGGGTGAGGTCTTTCGCGCGCGCGACACCCGCCTCAGTCGTGAAGTCGCGATCAAGATCCTGCCCGCGGACCGCCTCGCCGACGCCCAGCGCCGCCGCCGGTTCGTAAAGGAAGCGCAGGCGCTCTCCGCGCTCAATCACCCGCACATCGTCACCATTCACGAGCTCGAGTCCGCCGGCGAGATCGACTTCATCGTGACGGAGCTGGTGCGCGGGGCCACGCTCGACGTCCTGATTCCGAAGCACGGGCTGCGCGTGGGCGACCTGCTCCTCTACGCGATTCCGATCGCGGACGCGGTCGCGGCGGCGCATGCCCGAGGCATCATCCATCGCGACCTCAAGCCGGCGAACATCATGCTGTCGGACGAGGGCAGCGTGAAGGTGCTGGACTTCGGCATCGCCAAACTGATGGGCGAAGACGAGGCGCCGGCGACCGAGGGCGCGACGCACCGGCGCACAGCCACCGCGACGGCCGCCGGCCGGATCGCCGGCACACCGGCGTACATGGCGCCGGAACAGCTGGGCGGACATGTCGATGCACGCACCGACATCTTCAGCTTCGGGGCGGTGCTGTACGAGATGGCGACCGGGCAGTGCGCGTTCGGGCGCGATTCGCACGAGGCGACGTTGGCGGCGGTGCTCGAGGCGCAGCCAACGCCGCCGAGCCGGATCGTGCGCGGCATGCCCCGCGAGCTGGAACGGCTCATTCTGCGCTGTCTCAGGAAGGACCCCGCGCGTCGCTACCAGACGATGCTCGACGTGCGCAATGAGCTGCTGGAGCTGACGGAGGCGTCGAGATCGGTCTCGGCCCTCCCGAAGCGCTGGCAGCGCCAACGTCCCCTCATTGCCGCGGCGGCGATAGCACTCATCGTGCTGGTGGTGGCTTCAATGTCGTGGTGGCGGAATCGTGGCGATAATCCTGCGCCGCGGGTCGTGCCGCTGACCACGCTCGAAGGCTGGGAACGGATGCCGACGTTTTCGCCGGACGGCGAGCAGGTCGCATTCGATCATGAGACCGGTCAGTCGCGACGCGATACCGACATCTACGTCACGCTCGCGGGCAGCGATGCCGTCCGGCGACTGACGAGCGACCCTGCAGTAGAGGCGAACCCGGCCTGGTCGCCCGACGGGCGGCACCTTGCCTTTGTACGGCGGCGGCAGCCTGACGACCTGTCAGGGCACGTCCATCTGATTTCTCCGCTGGGCGGCCCCGATCGCAAGCTGAGCGATCTGCCGGTCATGGTCGGCTTCAATGGACAGATCTCATGGTCGGCCGACGGTCGGTTCATTGCAGCGGGCCGATGGCGGTCCGCGATGAGCCGCGGCGAGACCAGTGGCATTTACCTCATACCGACCCGCGTCGGCGAGCCGCGGCGCCTGACGAATGCGACGATGCCTGCAACCGACCGCGATCCCGCATTTGCGCCGGAGGGGCGGCGGCTGGCGTATGTGGCATGCCGCTCCTCTGGCTTCGCCGCATGCGACGTCATGATTGTGGACCTCGACGCCGAACTGACGGTGCGAGGCGCACCGCGACGACTGACCTCGATCGCGAGCCACATCATGGGTGTCGCATGGGTTCGTGATGGGAAGAGCATCATCTTCGGCACACAGGCCGTCGCGGGTGTTTACTATCTTTGGAGGGTCGAGAGCGAGGGACGTCACGCAGCCGAACGGCTGGAACTGCCGGGACTCGGCGCCGCATTTCCGGCCAGCGTTCCGTCCCGTGATCGGCTCGCGTTTGTGCGCCTCGGCGACAACATGGATGTCTATCGGGTCGAGGCAGGAGGCCGGTCGGCGCCACTCGTGACATCTACGTTCGGCGACTTCCAGGCAGTGTTCTCGCCCGATGGACGCCGTCTGGCCTTCTGCTCTTCACGAACCGGCGATTCGGTGGAAATTTGGGTGGCGGCGGCGGATGGTTCCGGTGCGCAACAACTGACGCATGGCATTGGGCGCTTTCAGGAAGCACCCCGCTGGTCACCAGACGGACGCGCAATCGCGTTCAGCTCTCAAACCACCACCGGACAATGGCACGTCTGGACGATCAACGTTGACGGCGGAACGCCCCGCCAGATCACGCGCGGTGCCGGAGATCACAACTGGCCCTCGTGGTCGGGCGATGGACAGCGAATCTACTTCGACAGGGACGTCGGACGCGGCCCGAACGTCTGGCGTATCGACCTGGACAGCGGCCACGAGGAGCAGATCACGCAGCAAGGCGGCACCAGGGGCGTCGAGTCCGCTGATGGCAAGAGTCTGTTGTACCTGCCAAGCCTCGATCGATCGAGACCGCTCCTCACGATGCCGTTGAGCGGTGGAGCCTCGCGGCAGCTCCTTGCGTGCATTCAGCGATGGTTCTTCGTGTCGCCGCACGGCATCTACTACGCCGCATGTGGCGACGCGGAGCCGTCGATTCGACTCATCGAGGCGGCGACTGGCAATGATCGCGCGATTACCACGCTGGTCGATCCTGTGTTCGGCGATCCCGCCGGTCTCGCGATCTCACCAGATGGCATCGGAATCGTATACACGAGGGCAATGATAAAAGGATCGGACCTGATGCTGATCGAGAACTTCAGGTAAACAGGTGCTACGGCACTAGACCACTCGGTCTCCTCGCAACGATGCCTGGCGAGCCACGTCGAAGACGCAAATCGCCGACCGGTTTCTGTATCCGACTGACCTCGCAAAGCACCACGTCGCGATGAGGGATCAACTGAAGCGCGTCGAATCCATGGAACAGATGCGTTCCTGTGGGCCTAAAGCACGGCCCGACGCGGGCAGAGAGCAGAGTTCCGACCTTGACACCGAGAGCACAGAGCTCTGGACACAGAGGGCACAGAGTTCATTATCCCGAAGAAACTCCTGGCCCTCTGTGTCCGGCCCCCGCCTACTGGGCGAGCGGAACTGCGACGTCGATCACTGGATCGTCGAAGCCGCCGACCAGGGTCGCCCGGCCCGTCAACAGGTCGATGTAATAGAACCCCGATACCCCCGCGGTCACGAGCGAGGCGAATCCGCGCTGCCCAACCGCCACGCCGTTGCTCAGGTCGGTGTAGATGTCGAAACCCGCCGGGGAGTCAGCATCGACCGAGAGCTGGCCCACGGCAACGAGTGAGCCGTTGTTGGGCGGTGACTGGATCGCCACCTGGTTCAGGGTCGTGTCGACGTCGAAGAGCGTCGTGCCCGTGTTCGGATCGAGGTCGTTGTTCGTGTACGCCACAGCCGTGACGCCTGTGGCCGGCGTGCCCGGCGTGTAGTTCAATGCCAGATCCGTGATTGTCGTGCCACCGGCGTTGAGGTTGTGGCGCAGGTTCTGGCCCGTGTCGCTGACGATCCGCAGCCGGTCCGCCGCCGGGTTGAAGTCCACACCGAACGTCGTGCCCGAGAGCGCGATCGTCAGTTGCGAAACGAGCAAGGCCGTCGCCGTATCAGTGTCAATCACATAGATCCCACCCCCATTGCCGACGCCGTACAGACGGCCGTCCTGCGCTCGAAAGTCGATGCCCACAAGGGATGTGTCCGACCCGCTCAAGCCTGACACCGTGTCAATCGGCGAGAAGCGGCCGGGCTGGCATTCGCGGAATCGCACGAGCCGCTGATCGGTCGTGAGCGCGAGCACGGTTAGTTGCGATCCGGTGCCGAAGTCAGCACGATTCCGGCAGTCCGCTGACGCCGGTGATCCCCACAGCAGTAGAGACACTGCTGCGACAGCCTTCATGACGTGTATTCGCATCGTACCTCCTCGATTTGTGCAGGGCGATCGCCGGCGAGCGTCGATCGGTTCTACGCGAGGGCGAGGAGGATGGATTTGAAGGGCTGACGTGACACCAGACGACCGCACGTGACGATGCTGAGGTAGGTCGAGGATGCGGCGGGGCTTCAGCAGCTGGCGCGAGCGACGCGACTGCGGACATAGAGCGCGACTGTCATCTGAAGTTCTCGATGACCATCAGATCCTGGCCTTCGTTTGCGGCTTTGGCGTACAGCATTTCGGTGCCGTCAGGCGAAACACTTGGACCCCAGAAGCGATCGGCTACGCCGCCGACGCTTCCCAGCAGACGGTCGAGACCGGTCACGGGATCGATCGCCCGAAGGTCCAAGGGTTCGAACATGGTCATCGTCCACGCGAAGGTCTCCGTTCGACACGGATAGTAGAAGACATCCTTCGATCCGACTGAAAACCCGTACATGCATTTTACGAGCTGCCGAGTGGCACCTCCGCCGAGCGGCACGGTCAGTAGCGGCGTACCGTTCCGATCCCATCGCGGCCTGTAAACCAGACTCTTCCCATCCGGCGATTCAAATCCCATATAGCCGCCCTCGCGCGTCACTTGCACGTCGCGCCCGCCAAGTGCAGCAACACGCCAGATGTTTGAACCGGCGCTGTCAACTTTGGTGAAGTAGATGGATGCGCCGTCCCGGGACCAACTGGGATACAAGTGGTCGCCTCGCCCCCTCGTGATCTGGCGTCGATTCCCACCGTCTGCGTCAACTGTCCAGATCTGAGTCTGGCCGTCCGCTCCCCGCGACGCAAACGCGATGACGTGCCCGTCCGGAGACCATTGCGGCGCGGCGTGAGCGCCAGCCATGTCGCCCGTGAGCCGCTGTGGTCCGGACCCATCGGCCGCGGCAACCCAGATGTCCCCCGAATCGCCCGATCGTGTCGAGGCGTAGACGATGCGGGTGCCATCGGGAGAGAACGATGCGTTGAAGTCGGCGAAGGAGGACACAATCGTGGCGCGCGGCGGTGCCGTAAGGCTGAACCGGTAAATATCCGGATCATGTGTCCTTCGGTCGAATACGAGGCGATTTCGAGCCGGCACGATGGCGGGTCTTCGCGCGCCAAGGCCAGCCACTTCGAGCCGTTCCGGCGGCCGATCGTCATCGCTGCCGACCCGCCAGAGATGATGAGAATAGAACGTTTGGGCCCCGTAGACGAGACTCCTGCCGTCGGGAGTCCAGGCAAGGCCAGCCATCTGCGTGGCCAGCGAAGTCAGTCGTCGCGGCGCACTCGTTGGTCGGAAGTCGTCATCCAGGTCAACGACCACCACGTCGCACGCGGCATAGCAGCAGTTGCTGCAGGAAAGATAGGCGAGGCGACGGCCATTGGGCGAAAAAGCCGGGTCCCGGTGAGTAGCGGGCGCTTTGCACTGCGTCAGCAGCCGCGGCTCGCCGCCATGCGTGGGAAGGAGATAGACGCCCGTGCTTCCCGGCGCGCCAATCGCGCGGGCCGCAGCGATGTAGCGGCCGTCGGGCGACCAGGAGAGTTGGCCAAAGGGTCCGGCAATGGGGTCATCGTCGATGGTGACAGGAAAATCGCTCAGCCTTCTCTCTCCGCCACCGAGGGGCGTCGTGACGTACACCCGTCCGGACCGGTCAGTCAAACGATAACGGACGAGGGCAATCTGCCGGCCATCCGGAGACCAGCTCGGATTGACATCGAATGCAGGATCGGCTGTGATCCGGCGGACCGCAGGCGACCCGATGAGCGAAACGTAGATGTCGAAGTTGTGCGCACCCTTATCACCGTTCCATGCGAAGGCGACTTGCTCACCATCGGGGGATAAGGTCGGCATCATCTCGTAACCAGCCTGGATTGCGACCGGAAGCACGCGAATCGGTGGCAACTCGACACGCTGGGGCCAGAACACCCGTGTTGCAGCGGCGATTGCGAGGGCGCCGACCAACACAGCCAAGGCACGTCGATGGGGCCACAGCGCCGCAATTGTTGGCGCGCGGCTGTGCGAGCCCCGCTCTTCCCTGATCTCGATCAGCTCGTTCCTCACGTCGAGCATCGCCTGATAACGCCGCTCCGGTTCGCGCCGGAGGCAGCGCAGTATCAGCCGTTCGAGCTCGTGCGGTAGCGACGCGCTGATTTGCGTCGGGAGCTTCGGCTGTGCTTGAAGCACGGCGGCGATGGTTTCCGCGATGGATTTGCCTGGGAACGCGCGTGTCCCAGTGGCCATCTCGTACAGCGTCGCGCCGAAACTGAAGATATCGCTGCGCGCGTCGACTTTGCCGCCCGTTGCTTGCTCCGGCGACATGTAGGCTGCGGTGCCGGCGATCCTTCCAACTGCGGTTAGAGCGACCTGACCAAGATCGTTTGCAGTGTCGCTCCCCGAGGTCTCTTCCTCTTCCACCAGCTTCGCCAGGCCGAAGTCGAGCATCTTCACAACGCCATCGTCGCCGACCATGACATTGGCCGGCTTGAGATCGCGATGGACGATGCCGCGAGCATGGGCCGTAGCCAGCGCATCGGCCATAGGGATTGCGATGCGCAGCAGCTCGTTGAGAGACAGCCCGTGCCGTGGAATCAGCGCGTCGAGGCTCGTGCCGCCGACGAACTCCATGACCATGAAATCGATATCGCCGTCAGACTCGATCTCGTGAATCGCGACGATGTGAGGGTGATTGAGTGTAGAGAGGGTGCGCGCTTCGTGAAGGAAGCGGCGGCGCCGATGGTCGTCGGCGAGGCGATCGGCGGGGAGCACCTTGATGGCGACGGTGCGACCGAGGCGCGTATCGCAGGCGCGGTATACCTCGCCCATGCCGCCGGCGCCGAGCAGCGTGAGCAACTCGTACACCCCGAGCCGCGATCCGAGCGGAAGCGACATGATGCGCCGAGGCAGTCATTTTAGCAGCCGCCTCGGGGACGGCGCGTTACCGGAATCTCTCCGCATTCCGGCCGTGAACGTTCACGAGGGCTGACGATCGGCACCAGCCGTATAATCCGGCTCCATTCATGGCCCTACCTGCCGGCACCGAGCTCGGCAGCTTCGAGATTGTTCGCCTGCTCGGCGCGGGCGGCATGGGGGAGGTTTATCTCGCCCACGATCGACAGCTGAATCGCCACGTCGCGGTGAAGGTGCTGCCGGTCGAGGTCACCACCGATTCCTCATCGGCTTGCGCGGTTCGAGCAGGAAGCGCGCGCCGCCTCGGCGCTCAGTCATCCGAACATCTGCCACATCTATCATCTCGGCGAGACGCCCGACCGCCAGCGCTACGTCGCGATGGAGTACGTCGACGGCGAGACGCTGCAGCAGCGGCTGATGGCGGCGACTCGCCTGCCGTCGCGCGAAGCGATCGAGATCGCCATCCAGATCGCCGCCGCCCTCACTGCCGCCCATGCCGCCGGCATCGTCCATCGCGACATCAAACCCGAGAACGTGATGATCCGCCGCGATCGGCTGGTCAAGGTGCTCGACTTTGGCCTGGCCAAGCTCGCCCCGTCGGCGACGGCGTTCATGCCGCACGGGCCCACCCAAACCGCGGGCGCCACCGACCCCGGATCGCGGGTCGGCACGCTCGACTACATGTCGCCGGAGCAGGCGCGCGGGCTCGACGTCGATGCCCGTACGGATATCTGGGCGCTCGGCGTCGTGCTCTACGAGATGGTCGCCGGGCGGGCCCCGTTTACCGGCGCTACCCGCAGCGACGTGCTCGTGGCGGTTCTGGATCGTGAGCCAGCACCACTCGCGCGCGTCACGCCAGAGGTCCCCGCCGAACTGCAGCGCATTGTCGGCAAGGCGCTGCGCAAGGACCCCGAGCGGCGGTATCAGGTCATGAAGGACTTGCTGCTGGATCTCGAGGCGCTGCGCGACGAGCTCGCGTCGACGGACCGGAGCCGTGCGATTTCGGAGGGTTCAACCGCGGCGTCGATTCAGGAGACGACCCTTCCGGGCGCGACCACCAAGAACGTTGCGAGCCGGCCGCGCTTGACCAGGCGCGCGACCATGGCTGCGGCGGCGATGCTGCTGATGGCGCTGAGCGGGGCCGCTTGGTGGATATGGCGGGCGGGCGCTCGGCCAGGGCGCACCTCTACCGAATCCACCGGAGGCGGGAATTATCCTTACACACGGCTCACTTTTGGTCCCGGGCTGCAGACGGACCCTGCGTTTTCACCCGACGGCAAGTTCATCGCGTACGCGTCCGATCGCGCGGGCAACTTCGACATCTGGGTACAGGCGTTGTCCGGCGGCAGTGAGCCCGTGCAGGTGACGAGGTCGCCGGCGACGACACGCAGCCAGCCTGGTCGCCGGACGGCACCACGCTGGTGTTTCGGTCTGATCGCGACGGCGGCGGTCTGTTCCTCGTGCCGGCATTTGGGGGCGCTGAACGACGACTCACATCGTTCGGTTCCAATCCGATGTGGTCAGCCGACGGCTCGGAAATACTGTTCTATGCGGGTCGCCAGGCGATATTTCGGAGGGCGCGTAACTACGTGAGACTCCATGCCGTGTCGCTCGACGGTGAGCCCCCGCACGAGATCCTCAGGGACTTTCTGCGCGACGGATATTGGGTCTGGGCGGCGAGTCATCCGCAAGGCCGTATCTCGGTGGCTGGCTTCCACCGCACCCGTGGGCTTGGATTCTTCACTGTTTCGAGAACCGGGGATCAGGTGATCACCTCGAAGAGAGTACCGCTCGGCGCCGATCCCGAAGCGTTACCGTTCCGATTCCAGTGGAATTCGGATGGCACCATGCTGTACGTCGAAGCCGCCGCCAAGGAGACGCGCAGTCTGTGGCGGGTGAGGGTCGACCCCACGACGCTCGACTGGCTTTCGGCGGAACGGCTCACCACGCCCGCGGGACGTGATGTAGCGCCAACGCTGTCGCGCGACGGGTCACGAATGGCGTTCAGCGTGCAGAACGAGGCCTCTCGCCTCTTGGCGCTTCCACTCAACATGCACGCGAGTCCTCCTCGAGTTCTCGGGACCGGGAAGACTGCTGACCGAAGAGGGCGCCGTGGCTTCAATGCCATCGTTGTCGCCCGACGGTTCGAGGCTCGCACACGAGCTCTGGCGTCCTGGAATGGATCGGTCAGAGCTATGGGTCATGGACATCGAAAAAGGAACGCGCGAGCTGCTGGCAACGAATGGCAGAAGTCCGATCTGGTCGCGAGATGGAACGAAAGTCGTGTACACGTATTGGCGCAAAAGCGGACCGCGCCTGGAGTCGGCCGTCGCGTACCGGCAGTTGGGAGGCACAGAGCGATTCCTGACCCCATGGAGCTCGAGCTTTCTATTTCGTGCCCGGCGATTGGACGCCGGACGGCGGATCCGTGCTGGGTGAGTTTTTGCCGGCTGGTCCGGGCACTCCGCCGACTTCGGTTGGTCTGTGGCCAACCTCGAAGCCGAAAGCACAGCAGCCGGAACGCATTCTTCTCTCGTCACCGGCGGGCGCTCAGGTCTGGTGCGCGACGTTCTCTCCTGATAACCGTTGGATTCTGTTTACAGTGCTACGGGAGGATCGGTCGCTGGAGCTGGCCGTCGCCCGGCCGGGAACTCCTCCCGAACGGTGGGTCCGTATTGCCCACGACCACGAGTGGCCTGACAAGCCGCGGTGGGGAGCGGACGGGAAAACGATCTTCTTCATCTCGAAGGGATCGACCTCGCATCTCAACCTATGGGCAGCCCGATTCGATCCGGAACTGGGCCAGTCCGATTGGCGAGGCGTTCGCGCTGACTCACTTCGACTCAGTCGAAGATTTGCGATCTCCCCGTATATCGACGACTCGTATTTGGCGATTTCTCCGTCGGCACGCGGTTGTGCAGATGGCGAGCGTCACCGGCAGCATCTGGATGCTCGAGAACCTCGATCGCTGAGGATCGGCGTCTCGCGCGACGCTCGCAAGAAGAGGAAAAGATCGAAGTCGGTGCTCGGATCGTTTTCATCGATCGGGTGAGTCGACGAAAACACGACGAGCGTACCTGCTCCGTCGATTGCCGGCGCCACGCTGGGTGTCCACCATTCCTCCGCTGACGATCCGCTGATGCGGGTGACGCAGCGCGTGAGGCGATCGACCAGGTAAACATCGGGCAGGAGATTCTTGTCAGACGCCGGATGCGGACATCCGCGGCCCGACCCCAGGTTCGATGCCACCGACTGATAGACCACATATCGGCCATCGGCCGAGATGGCAGGCCGGCGGCTGGCCGCGTTCGCCGCTTCGCCCTCCGATGTGACAGTCAGGAGCGTCGTAGAACCGCTCGCAACATCGTAGATGAATACATCGCTCTCCTGGTTGCGATCGTGTGGCACGAGGTTACCGGCGCTCGACACGAACGCAACGTAACGACCGTCGGAGCTCAAGGCCGGCGAATAGCTGGGACCGTCGGAAGGCCTGCCACCAAACCCTCGGCTGAGGAGCGAGGTTATGCCCCGGCCCACGTCCCGCACGTACACATCGGCCACGTCGTTGGCGTCGTCTGGAGCGAGCCGTGCCGTCGAGACGAACGCAACCAGTTCACCGTCACGGCTGACGCTCGGCGAGTGACTGGCGCCGACCGTCGGTTGCCTGCCGCTGCTGTCTACGCTGACGCGAGTGATAGTCGCATCCTCGAGACGCCATAAAAAGACGTCGGTCTGGCCGCCGTTCGCGTCGGGTTCCGGCACCAGGTTGCTCGCGTCTGAAGTGAAGACGAGAACGAGACCGTCCGCACTCACGACGGGTTCGCCGGTGTCGCCGTTTGGCCGCTCCCCGTATGCGCCTTGGGGTGATCGCAGCGACGCCGTTCAGGCGATTCCGAACGACGACGTGCCGCTGTGCGACACGCGTCTGCCTGGACTGCAGGTTCGACGCGATGGTCTCGAAGGCTATGACCTGCCCGTCCGCGCTGAGGCTCGGAGCCTGACTGTCCCCATCGGGAGGCTGGCCCGTCGGTGCTGATGCTTTCCTGTGTAATCAGTCCGGTTGACCGGTCGAGCACATATACGTTCTGGCAGCAGGAGCGCTGCGACGACTCGCGGTGTCGCGAGACGAATGCAATCAGTCGTCCGTTTTCGCTGAGCGCCGCCGGCCTCAGCGTGTCAATCGCGTCAGCACGAACGCGTTGTGCCGCCACCAGTCGCACGTCTCGAGCCCCGCTCTGGTCGGCCAGCATCGACCCACTAGCGAGGACCGCGAGTACCACGGCGGAACACGCACGTTTCATCGCCTCAGCGCCTCCCGAGCGACCATCTGCCCCACGGCCCGCGCGCGCGCGGTCTCGTAGCCGCCATCCAGACTGACGACGCCGTCGAGCCGCTGACGTGCCAGCCGAGGGAGGTCAGTGCCGTCCAGGTGCTCCAGCACATGCTCGACTTCGTGCGCGATGTGCTCCACATAGAGCGTGGGGGTACGAAGCTCGATCTGTACGGCCACGTTCAAACCTGCGTCGTGCCGTTCCACACGCGATCGCGCCCGGCCATCGCGCTCTCGCACCAGATCGAGGCGGACAATTACTTCGCCGTGCTCGGCGAGACGCGCGCATTGCCTGCGGAATGTGGGAGAGTCCTGCCACATCGACAAAACAAGCGGAAGGACCACATCCGGCACGATGAGATTGGTGGGCAAGGGCGATTCGCTCGACTGAGCGGCCGTGATTGATGATGGCGAGTGGAGTGCGGCCGCGGGCGAATCGCCGCTCACAGCTTGAGGTGCCGCCCCTCGGGACATGATCAGGGCGGCGAGTAAAATCGCCGCACCCTGACGCCACGTCTTTGTGAGGACATCCGAGTCGGATCCGGCTCGCACGTTCTGCCTCCGACCAGGTCTTGGTCGTGAGGAGGATGCCTGTTGCTGCGGCCGGAAGTCCTAGGGCGAATCTGAGATTTTTATTTGATCTGCGGATGGTCGTCTCGACTGATCTCCGCCGATTCGGTCGATTTTGGTTGCCGGACCAGCCGGAACGTGAACCTCGCCGAGCCCAGTCGCACGACATCGCCGTCGGCCAGCGCGCGGGGCGCGGTCAGGCGCTCGTCTCCGAGCCACGTTCCGTTCTTGCTTCCGAGGTCTTCCAGGGTGACCGAGTCCCCGATGATGATGCGGGCGTGGCGTCTCGAGATTGTCGACGCATCGATCTCAATCACATCCTCGGCTCCGCGACCGAGGATGTTCTCACCCGCGTGAAGTGCCACACGTATTGATTCCCCCAGCAGCCACGCCGCCGGTCGTCCAGGCTGCGTCGTCGACGGTGCCGGATCGCTGGCGAGAACCTGTCCGGCAAACCTGTAGCCGATGCCATGAACCGTGTAAATCCAGGACTGTTGCAGTTCGCGGTCGTCGATAGCCTGCCGGATTTCGTGGACGAGTGTCTGAAGGGCTGACTCCGCGACGAAGGTGTCGGGCCAGAGATGAGCGTAAATCTGCTCCTTCGAGACGGCGTTGGGCCGTCGCTCGAGGAGCAGCAGCAGCAGGTCGAATGCCTTTCGCGTGAGATGTACGGCGCCTTCCGTGCTCGTGATCGTGCGGGCATCGGCATCGATACACAGGCTGCCGAACGTATACTTCACTGGCCAGGCTTCCAGAGAATAATGAGTCACGCATTGTCCGCATCGTGACCCGACCAGTCAATCATGTTCGCGACGGTGTCCATGGTCAACCAGTCCCGCCGGCGCCTTCGCCGGCTTCCCTTCCGGAAAGAAAATCGACGATCAGCACGCGGCGCTGTGGATACCGTCGACGGGTCGGATGGGGTCGAATCAGGTCGATCGATCGGGTGATCGGTCGATCAGGTCGATCGGGTCGCGCCCTTGCGTTGGCGGCTAGCGTCCGAATGGGAGCGAACCTGCAGTAGGGCCCGACTTCTTCAGTCGGGCCATTCGACGTAGGCCCGAGCTTTAGCTCGGGCAATACTCGAATTGGACGACGTCACCGCTCGATGAAACGCGGCGAGGTTGTCGAGCGTGGAGCGCAGGGCCCTCGTCATGATCTTCCTTGCGGATTCCGGGAGGCACGTCCTCGCACAGGATCGTCACTTCCGTGCCCGCCGCCACTGCGGCCAGGCTCCACGTCATCGTCATCACGCCGGCGAATGCCGGATCGGCCGACTCGAAACACAATATACGGCACCGGCCGCCTCGACTGATCCGTGTTGAGAGACGCGCCTCAGGCGGCCACTGCCCGCTAGAGCTGGTTGCTCGTCGCGGGACGGTGATGCACGTGTCGTATAGTCTGACGATCGTTCGTAACTCGTCACCCGTATCTCGTAACTGGAAAGTGTCTCTCAATTACCTCGCGACCAGATTCACCTGTTCCTGGCCGTGGAGCACGATGGTGCTGCTCTGCGACGGCCGGCTCACCTGCGGCTGCGCCGATCCGTACGGCCGGCGGGTGCTCGGCGACGCGCGGACGACCAGTGTCGGCGGCGTCTGGACCGGAGAGGTCGCCTCGTCGCTGCGGCGCGACATCGTGGCAGGCGGATCGAAGTTCTGCGGCGACTGCCCGCTGAAGCTGCCGCTGAAGAAGGACGACGCGCCGCCGGCCCGGGACCTGAACGTCGGCACGCTTCCGTCACGCCTGTACGTGGAATGCACGGCGGCTTGCAACCTCTCGTGCTACCAGGCGTGCTGCGCGCCGGAGACCGGCATCACCAGGACGCGGCAGGCTGGCATGCTCGACGTCGAGCTGTTCAAGCGGGTGATCGACGAAGCGGGGGCGTCGCTCGGCCGCATCGACTTCTTCAACTACGGCGAGGCATTCCTGCACAAGCGCGCCGAGGAGATGTGCGAGTACATCAAGACGCGCTTCCCGCACATCTATCTCTACACGAGCACCAACGGCCTGGCGTTCACTCCGGAGCGCGCCAGGCGCCTGGTGCACTCGGGCATCGACGAGGTCACGTTCTCGATCGACGGCGCCTCGCAGGAGACGTACGTGCAGTATCGCCAGCGCGGCGACTTCGACAGGGCGATCGCCAACCTCGCGGCGATGGCCGAGGAGAAGGCGCAGGCGGGCCGCGACGTGCCGTTCCTCAACTGGCGCTACATCCTGTTCCGCTGGAACGATCACGACGAGGAGCTGGCGCGGGCGCGGCAGATCGCCCGCGACATCGGCGTCGACCGGCTGTGCTGGGAGCTGACCGATCACCCCGAGGACGCCTATTCGCGGCGCTTCGTCCAGGGAGCGCCCGATCTTGCGGCCATCCAGCACGAGATCTGGGACGACAACAACCTCGGCAACGCCATCCCTGGCGCGATGCCTCGCGCGCAGATCGACGTGCGGACAGCAGTGCCGGCCCTGCCTATCCTGGCCCGGCGAGGCGGGACCGCCGCGGTCCGTACGCGCGTCCGTAACCTCTCCACGCGCCGGTTCGCCGCGCAGGCCAGCTACGGCCGCCGCCTGGTGCGGCTGGGAGCCCAGCTCTGCGCGGCCGACGGCTCGCTCATCAACCGCGACCACGCCCGCGCATGGCTCCCCCGCCATCTCGAAGGCGGCCAATCGGCCGACGTCGCGATCGAGGTCCCGGTGCCCGCCGAGCCGGGCCGGTACCGGTTGAAGTTCGATCTCGTCAGCGAAGGCATCGACTGGTTCGAGGCCTGCGGCTCTCCGACAACATCGAAGACGCTGCTCGTCGTCTGAGGTATTGACGCCCGCCATTCACTGTCGTGAGTGGAGGGGCTTAGAACGGGCGATGGACGGCCGGCACCTCGCGTTTCGCCTTCGCTTCTGAACGCGACGTCCTGAGCACGGGTCTAGCTGTCGTAATAGAGATAGAACTCGTGCGGGTGCGGCCGCAGCCGCATCGGATCGAGCTCCTTCTCTCGCTTGTAGCTGACCCACGTCTGGACTAGATCTTCCGTAAATACGTCGCCGCGCAGGAGGAACGCGTAGTCCTGTTGCAACGCTTCGATCGCCTCCTCGAGCGACCCCGGAGTGGTCCGAATTCCCACGTCCGTCATTTCCTCGCGGGTCATCTCGTAGATGTCGCGATCCAGCGGATCGCCAGGGCTGATCTTGTTCTCGATGCCGTCGAGCATCGCCATCAGCATCGCCGACCACGCCAGATAACCGTTGCAGCTGGGATCGGGACAGCGGAACTCGAGCCGCTTGGCTTTCGGGCTCTTCGAATACATCGGAATACGGATCGCGGCAGATCGGTTCCGCGCCGACAACGCCAGGTTGACCGGCGCCTCGAACCCGGGAACCAGGCGGCGGTAAGAGTTGGTCGTCGGCGCCGCGAACGCGAGGATCGCCGGTGCGTGTTTGAGCAGGCCGCCGGCGGCGTAAAGGCCCATGTCGCTCAGACCGGCATAGCCAGTGCCCGCAAAGAGCGGCTTCGAGTTCTTCCAGAGCGAGGTGTGCGTGTGCATGCCGCTGCCGTTGTCTTCGAAGATCGGCTTCGGCATGAAGGTGACCGTCTTGCCGTGACGGCGCCCGACGTTCTTGCAGATGTACTTGTACCACATGAACTGGTCGGCCATCTTCAGCAGCGGCTGGAACTGCATGTCGATCTCGCTCTGGCCCGCGGTCGCCACCTCGTGATGGTGCGCTTCGACCACGATTCCGATCTTGCGCATCTCGTACACCATCTCGCCGCGCAGATCGTGATAGGTATCGGTGGGGCTCACCGGGAAGTAGCCGCCCTTGAAGCTTGGCTTGTAACCGAGGTTCGGCTCCTCGATGCGGGCGGTGTTCCAGGCGCCCTCAACCGAGTCGATTTGGTAATACCCCTTGTTCTGTGTCTGCTCGTAGCGCACCTCGTCGAAGATGAAAAATTCCGGTTCCGGACCGATGAAGCAGGTGTCGGCGACACCGATCTCTCGCAGATGCGCTTCAGCCTTGCGTGCGACATGCCGCGGATCGCGCGAAAAGTCGTTGCCGGAGACCGGATCAACGATGTTCGCAATGACGCTGACAGTAGGCCTCGCGAAGAATGGGTCCATGCACACGGTCGCCGGGTCTGGCACTGCGAGCATGTCGGACTCGTGAATGCCCATCCAGCCGCGAATCGACGACCCGTCAAAGCCGAGTCCTTCTTTGAACGTGTCCTTGTCCCACAAGTCGACGGGGAAGGAACAGTGTTGCCAGGTGCCGAGCATGTCGACAAACTTGAGGTCGACCATTTCGGCCTGGTTCTTTTTCGCGAAGGCGAAGAATTCGTCAGCGGTCATGGCGAGGCACCTCTTTCGAAAACGCTAAGCGCGAGCGCGCCCGGTGGTGATTTGCGAGGGGCACTGGAGAGAGGACCGGAAGGATAGCAAAGTTTCGGGCAAATGCGATCATCTACCAGCCAGCGAACCGGTCGCGCCAACGAAACCGTTGCGGCCGAGCCGCGCTTCGTATCCGCTTCTGATTAGCCCCCGGAGGAACCCATGGACGTCAACGCCCTCACGCAAAGTGCCGTCGTCACCCTGACCGCCCTCGCCTGGAAGATTGCGGGCGCGCTCGTCCTGTGGCTCATCGGTCGCTGGCTGATTGGATTCGCGCTCCGTCTGCTGGGACGCACCCTGGCTCGCCAGAGCTTCGATGCGACGCTGACGCGCTACATGCAGACGGGCCTTTCGCTTCTGCTCAATGTCGCGCTGGTCGTCGCGATTCTTGGCTACTTCGGCGTCGAGACGACCACCTTCGCGGCGTTGATCGCGGCCGGGGGAATCGCGATCGGCGTGGCGTGGGGCGGCTTGCTGGCAAACTTTGCCGCCGGGGCGTTCCTCGTGTTCCTGAGGCCGTTCAAAGTCGGCGATTTCGTCACGGCCGGCGGCGTCACCGGGACCGTCGACGCAATCGGCCTCTTCGGCACGACAATCAACACGCCCGACCACGTTCTCACCATCGTCGGCAACAACAAGGTCTTCTCGGACACGATCCAGAATTTCTCCGCGAACGCGTACCGGCGCGTGGACCTGGCGGCGACCATCAACGACGCCGTCGACCATCACGAGGCAATTAGGATTCTGAAAAGCCGGTTGGCGAAAATCCCGAACGTCCTGGCGACGCCAGCGCCGGGCGTGGACGTGCTGCAGTTCACGCCGGCCGGGCCCGTGCTCTGCGTCCGTCCGTATTGCAGCAACGATCACTACTGGCAGGTCTATTTCGACACGAACCGGATGATTCGCGAAGCGTTCGGCGCGGCCGGCTTCCCCGCACCGGTGCCGTCATATGCGCTGAGCGGGATCGCGCAGGCCCCTCCGCCAGAGGCGCTGTCGACGTAGGTCCTGCGAGAACACGTCGGTCACGGATTGACACGGATCTACTAGTCCGCGTTCATTTGTGACCTGTTCTTTCTGCGGTCCGGCTCGGGTCATCGTGCGGTCAGCCGATTAGGGTCTCCCACCCTTCCCGGTAGCGCTCGCGACGGATGAGCGCGTTGGCTTCGTCCGAGTTCGTGAACGCCGTCTGCTGCGCGTCCCAGAGCAGCCGTTTGTACGGCACGCGGAGCGCGATGCTTGCGAGCATCACAGCCTCGGCGAGAGGAGCGATCTGCTCGAAGCTTCCCTTCGACTTGCTGCCCGACTTGATCGCGTTCACCCACTCGTCTTCGCCTGACGTGAGATCCGCCTCTGGGACGGCGATGGATCCTTCGAACGCCCGCTGTCGGCTCCTCGGAATCAGGCGCGGCTTCTTCCCCCGGAAGTCGCAGAGAATCTTCCCCTTGTCGCCGACGAACAGCATGCCCTCGTCCTCGAGGTCCTCGTTGTCCTCGTACAGCTCTTCCGGGGTTGGCGGCTTCATTCCGCCGTCGTACCAGAACGTGTCAACCGACGGCCGGTCGCTCGTCGCCGCGTGGCGCCAGCGCACGGTGCTGGCTTTCGGGAACGCGACCATCGACACGTGCCCACCCTCGCTCACGTGGTTGTCGCCGACGAACGCATCGTTGTTGGGCCTTGCTTCGACGAACTCGGGAATGCCGAGCTGCAGGATGCGGTACGGCTGCCACAGGCTGTAGTGCCCCATGTCGCCGAGACAGCCGGTACCGTACGCGTACCAGCCACGATAGACCGCGAACGTGTAAGCGGGGTGATAGGGCCGATCGGGTTCTGGACCTTGCCACAGCGTCCAGTTGAAGCCGGGCGGCACGGGCGGACCGGACGCGTGGTATTCCTGCATGCCCTGCGGCCAGAACGGGCGGCTGCTCCAGTTGTGCACCTCGCGTACGTGCCCGATCGCGCCGGCAGCAATCCATGCCGCAAGCGTGTGCCGATCGGGATCGTTGCTGTAGGCCAGCAGATGCGATGGCGCCGAGCTCTGGCGGGCGGCCTCGAGCACACGGCGTACCTCGTACAGCACGCTGGCGACTGGCTTGTGTGAGATCGCCGCTTTGCCTTTCCTCAATGCCGAGATGTTGATCGGGCCGTGCTGGTGGTCGGGGGTGATGTTCACGATCCCCTGGATGTCCGTCTCTTTCTCGAGCATCTCCCGGAAGTCTTCGTACGCCCTGATCCCGCGGCTCGGACGATTCTGCTTGCGGTAGTACGTCTCCGTGATTTGCAGCGCCACGTCGCGGCCGGCGCGGATGCCCGTATCGCCGGCGCCCCACGTGGGCTCGCCCAGGAATTCACGGATGTCGTCCCTGTTGCCCCAGGGTCCCCAGTCGACGTAGTCCTGGCTGTCCTTGTTCGGATCGACCACGGCGACGATCTGCAGATCCGGTCTCTTCACGAAACCCGTATTCACCTGCCGCTGTGCCTGCGTGCCGCAGCCGACCTGGACCAGCAAGATCGTGTCGCTCGGCGGCACGAAGCCTGGCCCACCGAGCACGCGGCGCGGCACGATTGTCAGGGCTGAGGCGACCCCAAGTCCTCCGAGAAACGTCCGGCGATCGATCGTGGTCATAGCTGTAACCTCACGAGGGGCTTTCGCTCGGCCTTCCTGCAGTAGGGCCGAACTTTAGTTCGGCCGGACACTGGCCCGACTGAAGTCGGGCCTTACTGCAAGAACGCTGAAGTCGTGAAAGTATACCGGCCGAGGGAAATGATGACTGCGATGACACGACGAGAGTTGCGATGATCATGCCGGCGTGCAGACATCTTCTCGAAGCTTACATCACCGCCTACACGCTCTTCCTCATCGCATCTATGACTAAATCTTTCACTGCTCTATCGATCCTAATACATCTACTTTTTCTATACTTGCTGCTACTCATTACATCTAAGACACTGCTTGTGATTTAAGTGACCGACCTGATGACCTATTACCTGTCGCCGCCCATCGACACCGCGAGAGAAGGAGGGGCTGAAGCTGCTGCAGCGAGACCTTTCAAACAAGGAAATCGCGGCTCAGCTGGACGTCAGCGAGAGCGAAAGTGGTTCGTCAAGAACATCTTGCAAAAAACTTCTTCACCACCAATAGTCGTTCCGCAATACCCCACCATTCTGAGGTTGACGCGCGGCCGGCCGACGCGCAAACTGGCGCCGCATTCTTGAGCGCCCCGTCATAGGTGTCACACACAGTGCCACCAGGCACAATGTACATATTCGGACAAGCGCGGCCGTTAGACCAGACACGCACTCTATCCGTACGCGGCACGTCGTGGCGGTGGCTTTCTTCGGAGCAGTGGCGCTAGCCGCCTCTATCCTCTGGATCGCCCCTCAGGCACCAGCACCACAGCGCATTGTCTTAGATTTTCAGAGCTACCGCTTCGTCGTGGCGCCCGCCGAGTTCGACTACGACACCACTGGCTCGCATAGTCCGCAACTAGCCGCCAGTCGCACGATGTGGCGGACCTACACCGACTTATTCGCCCCTTCTCCAAAGCTCGCGCTCATTCACCTCCAGACCAGCTCATCACTATCCGATTGCCTGTGCTCGTCTCGGCCGTAGATCTGATGCTGTTCGCGTACATCAAGCCTATGGGTGGAGACCTGCGGCAGAGCGCTGGTCTCGTCTGGCGGGCGCGCGATCGCGACAACTACTACGCCGCACTCATGAATGCTCGCGAGTTCAGGTGGAGTTCCGCGCAGCGCGCCGAGCAGTGGGCGAGGGTGGTACACGCTGCGCGTCGAGGCTGTCGACGACCGCATCCGGGTCTGGGTGCAGGGTGAGCAAAAGCTCTCGGCTCGAGACACCACGCTCCAACGGGCGGGCCGCGTCGGCTTGGTCACCCATGCCGAAGATCCGTCGCTCGTGGTCTCAGGTCCATATCTTACTAAGCTTCTTCGTCGTACCAGGCCAGCGTCTTCGGCCCGGCCCGTCGCCTCCGCAGAAGTTGCACGTCGCCGAAGTCGTGGCTACAGATGCGTTGTACCGGGAGCCGACGCGCGCGTTCAGCGGCGCCGCCGCCTACTGGCGCGTCGCGATTCTGGACGCCCAGGGGCATCCCGTCCCGGCCGTCCGCGTGCACGTCGACGTCGTCGGTCCGGACGGTGCCGTTCGTGCCAGACCGGCGACGATGACCGGCAGCGACGGTCTGGCCTTGTTTCGCCATTCACTCCGTGAGACCGAGAACGCCGGCGTGTATACGGTCAGGGTGACTGCCGTGTCACACGCGGATCGCGCCGACGTGCAGTACGACCCCGCGGCCAACGTCACCTGGTCGACGAGCTTCTCGGTTGACAACGCGGCGCGGGCCGGAGCCCGTGAGAAAGGAAGGAGGCTGAGATGATGCGGATTCCGATCTCACTAGCCCTGGTGGTCAGCGCCGCGCTGCTGTTCCCCGCTGGTGCGCACGCCGCCACGTACTACATCGATTGCACCATCGGCAGTGATGGTAACAACGTACGAGCCCCTCTACCGCCTGGCGCTCGATCTATCGCGCGAACCAGGTGGTGTACCAGGCAGGCGATGCGATTCTGCTTCTGCGCGGGTGCACGTGGAGCGAGCCGGGCTTCAAGGCGCGAGGCAATGGCACGTGGCGTCGCCGATTACCTTGGCCGACTACGCAGCGCACACTGCCCAGATCGTCTGCGTCGGCGACCATGAAGCCGCGGTTCTGCTCCAGAACGTGCAGAACTGGTCGTCCGCAACCTCTATCTCACGCAGACCGACAGCTGCCGCAGGCATCAACGACAGCGGCAAGATGTCACGATACCTCCGACGAGTACATGCGCGCGTCGTGCATATTCTGGGCCTCGGCCGCAGAGCGTTCAGAACTGTGGCGAACCGTGTACGTGCGAACATTCGCCTGGAAAATCTCAAGGTGCACACGCTCGTGGAACGCATCTATTCGGGCGTTTTTACCAGCTCGCACCGCCGTTCGCTATGTCGACAACATCGTCATCACCGCGTCGAGAGCTGAACCACCACAAGTCAGCGTCGATTTCACGTCACCTACCACAAGACACGATCTATCCCACCACCAACGTGCAGGCATCGATCGCGCCTGCACACAACGCGCTGATGGCGTGTCATGGACCGGTTCGCACGCTGATCGACGCAACAGTGCTTTACACGGCGGCTGCGCACGCGCGCTCGCTGCTGACGTGGGATTCCGAAGACACCACCATGCAGTTCAACAGTCGCACCACAACATACCCCAGAAAACGAAGCGCGCCCGCATGCGGAGGTTCACTGCATCTCGTCCGAGACTGCCTATCGCCTACAACTGTCGCACACAACCAGGTGAGGTTCCTGCTGATGCAGTGCCATCGCTACGCTACCAGCGCGCTTCAGTCACAACATTCACGCCCGCTACAACATCAGCAGCGCACGCGAAGAAGCTCGCCGGCATCTAAATCTCGCGCCCAATCCGTGTTCATCCACAACAACACATCTATTACAGCCCACCGCCTGGAGGTCCGTCATGTTCGAGAAAGAGCGCGCCCTCACGCAGCACGTGCGAGTCGTACCACGTGTTCGTCTACAACAACATCTTCATCGTCAACGCACTGTGAATCCGCCGCGTCAGCATTTTGTCCGCAACACGCCGCAAGCACTTCACGTTTACAACAACCTCTGTGGCGTGTCGAGCGCGTGCGTTCCAGTGGCAACTCGTATACACTTCACCGCCTGCAACAGAGATTCATCCCAACGCCTAATCTCACCCGCTCGTCGTCGCCGCTCGCGCGCCCGCCGCCTACGCGCTCATGCATCGTCGCCCGCATCAACGCGCACTGCTGATACGCTCCACACGCGCATTACTTCAACTCATCCGCAAGCTCCTCTACAATCACACACCTACCACCTCACTCCACAACCCTCCCCCGCGCTCATGCCGTCCGTCACGTGCTGAACCATCGGTAGAAGCCACTTTGGCGAGGCCATCGCACGGAACATCCGTTGCGCGAGCACCGTCCAACCGCGTGGGACCGCCAGTGCCCGCCCAGGATTCCACGCCATGCGGCATTGCCGTTCCCTCTTGTCGCACGTACTCCAGGCCGTCGCGCTCGCGTTGTGGTGCGCCCCGCCGATTGCCGCCACTCAGGATCGTGGGACGGACCTCGACCGCTTCATGGCCGCCGTGCTGGCGCAGCGCGACGCCAACTGGACGAAGCTCCAGCAGTACGTCCTCGATGAACGCGAGACCGCAGATTTCCTGGGACCCGGGAAGACACGCCTTTTCGGCCTCGACCGTGAGTACACATGGTTCATTCAAGACGGCATCTTCGTCCGCAGTCCCGTTCGCGTCGACGGCGTGACGCTGAGCGACAAGGATCGCCGTGTCGCCGAGGCTGAATGGATCTCCAGCCATCGTCCGCACGACGCGCCGGCGACTTCTCCGTCTGCTGGCAGCACGTCCCGATCGAGTCAGGCCGGAAGCGGCGACCTCGAGCAGGTGCTGAAACTGACGCGCGAGCCGCAGTTCGTTTCGGCGGCCTACTTTCTCCGATTCAAGTTCGAGCCGGGACGCTACGCCTTTGTCGGACGAGAGCAGTACGAGGGCCGGACCGTCCTTCGCATCGAGTACTACCCGACGCGCCTCTATTCGGGCGATCACGACGGACGTGATGATGGTGTCACCAAGGAGAACGCCGGGGAGCGACGAATCGAGCAGCAGATGAACAAGGTGGCGCTCGTCACGCTCTGGATCGAGCCGGACGCGCACCAGATTGCGCAGTACCGATTCGACAATGTCGGCCTGACCTTCCTGCCTGGTCGCTCGCTCGTTCGCCTCGAGAGTTTCGGCGCAACCATGCGAATGGGCCAACCCTTTCCTGGCGTGTGGCTGCCGAGGGACATCGTCGCGTCGGGCTCGTTCACGCTCGCGAATGGGACCTACGATGCCACATACGCCGTTTCGTATCACGACTATCGCGAGGCCAGCGTCGCGGCGAGGCTGCGATGAGCGGCGTCATCCTGCTCTTGTTCGCCGTTTTCGCGCAGGCACCAGTCGCGCCGCCGGGCACGGCCGCCGCGTCCGATCAGGCCGCTTCAGTCGTTCGCATCAGCGGCGTGCACATCCGGGGCAATCACACCACGCCTGATGCCGACGTCATGCGTCTGGCCGGCGTCGGTGTTGGCGATCCGGTCAGCGATCGCACGCTCGACGAGGTCCGGCAGCGCCTCGAGCGGAGCGGCCGGTTCCGCACGGTCGAGGCGCTGCGCCGCTACGACTCGCTCGCGGATCTCTCGTCCATCCTGCTCGTGATCGTTGTCGAGGAGCGTGCCGGGATCACGCTGTCGAATCCGGAGCCCGGGCCGCTGCAGAGGCTTCGTGCCAACACCATGTGGCTACCGGTGCTACGGTACGAGGACGGGTACGGTTTCACCTACGGCGCGCGGGTCAGCTTCGTCGACCTGCTCGGCGCACACACACGGGTTTCCGCGCCGCTCACCTGGGGCGGCGAGCGCACGGCGACGGTGGAAGTGGAACGAACGTTCTCGCGCGGACCTGTGTCGCGCGTGCTCGGCACGGCCGGTGTCTGGCGTCGCGAGCACCCGTCGCTTGGCATCGGTGATCGACGGAGCGGAGGAACGCTTCTTGCCGAGCGCGCGGTGATGTCCTGGCTGCGCCTGGGAGCAACTGCGGGCGTCGCCGATGTGCACTTCGGTCCCACGACGGATAGGCTTGCCACGGGAGGCGTTGTCGTGACACTCGACACGCGGCGAGACCCAGAGTTCCCGCGAAACGCCGTGTTTGCGTCCGTTGGATGGGAGCGGTTGTCGTTCCGCCAGGCTCCGGATACGAGCCGGATGACCGCGGACGTGCGCGGGTATGTCGGTCTGATCCGATCGATGGTGCTTTCCCTGCGCGTGCAGGACGTCCGCGCCGCGGATCCCCTTCCGGTGTACGAGCAGAGCCTGCTCGGGGGAGGGTCGTCGCTTCGCGGATTTCCGTTGGGGTTTCAGTACCGGCGATCGCCTGACGGCGACGACCGTTGAATTGCGGATGCCGGTGACATCCCCGCGCCATGTCGGTCGGGCGGGCGTCGCCGTGTTCGTCGACAACGGCGCCGCCTACGACGCGCACACCGGACTCAGCGACGCCAGATTCCATACCGGCATCGGCGCTGGGTGGTTCGTGCAGATGCCCGTGCTCTCGTTCCGACTCGATGTCGCGCACGGCCTCGATGCGAGCACTCGCGCCCACGTCGCGTTCGGCGTCACGTTCTAGGGCGCGTCGCTTCCGGGGCGCTCGCTCCGTCGCCGAGCATTGCCGCGAATATTGTCGATGATGGAAAGAGTCACGGCATGCCGGCGGAGATGACGCCCGATGAATGAAAAGCGCGCCATGCTGCGGCACTTTCTTGCCGCTCTCGCCTATCGCACGCAAAAGGCGTTGCGCGACGCGCCGGAATCATTCGGCACATTCGCCTGCGGCTCGCGGTACGCACGCCCGCCGAGCTCGTCCGCCACATGACGAGCGTCCTTGGCTACGCACGTACCTATTTCGTCGGCGGCCGGTACTGGCCCGAGCCGTTGCCGGATCTCGCGACCGAAGTCCTGCGATTTCACGCGATGCTGGAAGATCTCGCCAGGCATCTGGAGGCCGGGACCGAGCTGCGTGGGATTTCCGAAGAACAACTGCTGCAGGGGCCTTTTGCGGATGCAATGACACACGCGGGACAGTTGGCAATCCTGCGGCGGCTGTCGGGATCGCCCGTGCCCCCCGAGAACTTCATCGTCGCGGTCATCGATCCCGCGAATCTGGGTCCCGAACAGGCGCCGCCCGCGAGTCCAGACCGGGAGTGGCCAGAGCGCCCCGACTAGGGCCGTCCCGGCGCACGAGCGAGGCGAGTGCGACCTATCAAGACGCTCCAGCGTATCGTATCAGCGCGCAGGCACGACAGCCTCTTCGTCTGACTGCATCAAAGCGAAACGTGCCCACACTGGGTAATGATCCGAGACGACATCTGACAGGCGCGACGATTCGACCGGAACGGCACCATTCATCCCGAACAGATAGTCAAGCCGTTGCACTGCGAACTTCACTTCGAATGTGGGTCGCCCCCACCAATGCGTTGCCAAGTACGCGTCCTGGGCCACCTCGCTCAGTCGTCGAATCAACTTCGACGACGGCGGAGCATTGAGATCGCCACCGAAGATGACGGGGCCCTTCAAGCGGGAGAGGTAGTCGAGAAAGAAGCGGCCCTCCTCGTGGTGCGTCTTCACGAGGTAACGTCCCCACGCGAGCTGATCCCCCGGTCTCGTCGACGGCGGCCGGCCAGCGATGAAGCGGATGGAGATGACATGGATGGCGAATCCCTGCATGTCGAGTTGGGCATGAAGGAAGCTGCGGCGCCCACGGCTACGTAGATCCTCCAACCGGTTGGGGCGGCGGAGCGATGCCTGGAAGCTGGGCAGCTCCACCTCTTTCACGTCGCGCAGAGGCTGGCGTGAAACAATCGCCGTCTCCTCCGACCGGCCGGAATAGAAATGAAGCGGAGCAAAGAGCGCCTCGAGGTCCGGCACCTCTTCCGGAGGCACAGCGTTCTCAGACAGAAGAACCACGTCCGCATCCATGCTCTTGACCGCGTTCGCGACCCGCTCGCGCCCCGCTCGATAGAACTGGACGTTCAATCCCGCGACCTTGAGCACAGGCGCGCCTGGCGCCGTTGGCACGTGCCGACCTGGCCACGAGAGATCGTCCTCAACAAACACTAGTGCGAGGAATGTCGTGACGCAGACGAGAGCGAGCCGTCGCTGTTGAAGCGCCCAGCACGCCAGGCCGAGAGGGACTACGAGCAATGACAATGTCCACGGGGGCAGATACTCGAGTCCGTCAAGGAAGGCCCCCTCGTTCGTGAGCGACGAGCCTGCGACGAACCTGGCGAGCAGGACCAACATCACAAGCCCGGCCGCACCTCGCGTGACCCATCGCGCAATGCGTCTTCCCCGTCAGAAGCGACGCCCGCGCCAATTGGTTCGTATCCACCCTGTGCCTCCGAAGATCCGCCGCATTCATATGGTGCACGTCAGTCAGTCTAAACGAGGGCCTGAGAGTACTAAGACTTGAGGGGATGGTTGAGCGATGCGAGCAGCCTGGCCTGGCGCTCGAAGCGGGCGACGCGATCGGCGTCCGGCTGCAACGGCGGGGCGTGCGCCGTCACTCGAGGCGGTAAAGGCGAAGCGCGCCCTCGCGGTGCACCAGTCGGAAGTCCAGCTCCCGCTCTGTCACCAGGTAGTCGAGGTCGAACTTGCGCGCCAGCAGCGTGATGCGCGATTCGTCGAGGACAGCGAGGTCTCTTGCCGCCTGGAGCCGTTCCTCCAGTCGGATGGCGGCATCGCGGGAATAGAGCGCCATGGCGCGGTCTTTCACGGCCTCCAGCAGCACGTCTCGCTGCGCCACGACGCGAAAGCTGCTGCCGTACCGGTAGACGTGCTCCGGGTGGACGAGAAAGTGCGCGTCACGCGGCGTCGACGCGGCAATCCATCGACCGAGGCGCTGCCATTCCGTTCGCTGCAGCCCTACGGCCACCAGTGGATTGTCGTGTTCGATGCGCAGGACGTAGAACCCGCGAGCTGCCGCCGCGACGAGCAGAACCGCCACAAGGATCCGCGCCCTCGCGGCGACCGGTTTGACCGTCCACGGCGCTTCGGCGACCACCCATACCATGTAGGCCGTCGCCAGAAACTCGATGGGCCAGAAGACGCGCGAGGTCTGCAGCTGGATCGCCAGCGCCACGCGGGCAGCCAAGAACGGCAGCGACAGCAGGAAAACGCCGAATAGCGACAGCGCGCCGACGGCGATCGCGCGTTCCGAGGGTGAGCACTCACCGATCCTTTGACGCCACAGCGCGGCGGCCACGACGATGGCCGGGCTGACGAGAAGAGCCAGCCAGGTCCCGACACTCCACGAGGACAGCGGGAACACATAGTCTCGGTTGCTGAATGCCGCCGTCCACGCCGGGTCCATGATTGTCAGCCCCGCGGCCAATTCGTCGCGTGCGGCCAGCGCAGTGAGCAGCAGCATGGCGGCCCCAGCGATGCCGGCGATCCATCGCGTCCTGACCGGGGCCATGACCCACGCGGCAGCACCCAGCCAGACCAGAAACCAGCCGCCCGTCGTGGGATGCACGGCGACTGCCAGGGCCGAGACCGCCACCGCCAGCGCGCGCTGGCGGTGGAGGAGCAGCCCAACGCCGACCAGGCCGATCGCGAACGCGAGCACCCGCGGGTGGAAGTAGCCCTCGAACGTGTTGGCCGCCGTTTCCGGAATCCGGTGGCGCAGCGACAGCGCCACCGTCAGGCCGACGATCGCCCAAGGCGATCGAAACAGCGATCGGCCAACGAGCGCGACGCCGGCCGTGAATGTCACGATCGTGCAGGCGTAGGCGAGGAGGAACAGAGGCTCGAGCGAAAGGCCGGTGGCGCGACAGATCCACCCGAGCGCCTCGTCGATGACGGTCCGGCGCGCCTGCGGCTCGAGCAGCACCCGATCCCGCGGAAAGAGGTCGGGCCATCGCCAGAGGTCGATGGCCGGAATGTAGAACGCCTGGTCGGAGATGCCGAACCGGTAGCCCGCCGAATTGGCAGTGACGAGCAGACCAAACACGAGCGCCAGCAACAGGATCAAGGCGAGGAACGGAGGCCACCGGAGCATCCGTTCGATCTTAGCTGCGAACGCTGGAGCGAGATCGTCGCGGGCGCGGATTTCAAAGCTGACCGGCCGTCGGCAAGACCAACGACGCCGCTGCCGGACGCGTTGACCCGTAGACGATCCACTTCCCGTCGGACTGGCGCCAGGTTCTCGGCGTCCACGCGCACGACCCAGGTGGCCTGTCGCAGCGGGGATATCGTCAACCTGGAAGCGGCGCTGTTGATCCCTGATCGCGCTATCATCGCCACTGCGACTGCGATCGCGCGGGTCATCCCCCTCGCCGAAGCCAGAAGCGCAGTTTGATCCGAGAGGACTCCATGGCTCGACCGAGCCGCTGCCCACAGTCGCGAACGGCGAACGGTGCTGGCGGAGTCGTTGCCGCCACCTACTGGCCGGTGCGCACGCCCGTCATGGTTCTCGGCCACCCTCTCCTCCAGTTCGGCGCGGAGCCAAGTCACAGGGATCCTGAGATCCTGTCCGAACTGGCTCATTGAAGTCGTGCCGATCCGGAGGACACATGCGCCAGCGACGCGAAACGCGGGCGGCGATCGGATTCACGGTGAAGTCCGGCTGGGCGAGTGCTATTTTGCTGGTGGGTTCAACCGCGGCGCTTCGCGTAGCGGACAGTCGCAGACTTGACTTGAGTGATCCAGCGATCCCGGAGTCGCGGCAGCCATACCATGCGGGGTTCGGAACCGCACGCGAGGTTGGCCACGACCTCTCCCGCTTGATCGGGTCGGTAAAGCGGTTTGGGCGCCGTTCGGTCACTGGCCTCATTCGAGAGTATCGGGCGCTTGGCCAGGTGCGCGGTGCCGGCGTCGTTGTGGGCAGCCTGATAGACCCAGAGCGCATCTCGAACGATCACATTCGGATCCACGCGCTTGAAGGCCAGCTGTTTCGCGGCGTGGTGCACGACGCGGCAACTCGGAGCGGGCTACCGTGCTCGATCTGGCGCGACCGAGATCTTCTCGCAGTGGCATCGGGCATATTGCAGCAGCCCGAACGCGAACTTCGTGACAGACTCGCAGCCCTGAGCCGGCACGTGGATGGCCCGTGGCGTACCGAGCAGAAGGCCGCGGCCCTGGCGGCCTGGCTCGTACTAGTCGGACGGTTGACTGCGACGCGAACGATTCGCCGCTGAGACTGTTCCCGTGGCGCCGACAACGAGAATCATGGTTATGCTCGTTGGTGCAGACGGCCTACCTGGCGAGTGCTCGAATCCAGTTCGTCCACACCGTGATCGGCAGCGCCGCCGTGCCACTGCCAACGTTGATCAGGAACCGAGTCCCGTCGATCGAGGGCTCGTACCTGTCCTTGACGGGCGCGCACCGGGAACAGGGGAGTCGGCACGCCCCGCCGGAGCCCTCGATCGGTCTGAATACTCACCGCCATCAGCCGGCCATCCACGACGGAACCGCCAAATGGAACCGTGGAAGCTACCGACAGGTAGTACAACTCCTTCCCGTCACGCCGCCATCTGGGGCTGACACCGCCGCCAGAGGAGACCTGCCATCGATTACTCGAGCCGCCAAGAGGCTGGATGTAGACCTCGGTCCGTCCCGTTTCGTCCGACGTGTAAGCCAGCCACCGGCCGTCGGCCGACACTCTGCCATCCACGTCCTCGGCGGGGGTCTGGACGAGGACGCGCCGCGTGCGCGTCCCGTCGACGGTGATGGCCATCACGTCCATGCCGGTGCCTGGCGTGCTGTCCTGGTAGACGATGAGTTGCCCTTCCGGAGTGGATGCCCAGTCGGTCACGAACTGTACGGTACCGGAGGGGGAGGGCCCCACCAGCTCGTCGCCTCTCCCTGGGTCCGTGATCCGCTTGGTGTGCACGTGTGGCGCACCTCTCCTCGCCGACACGAACGCAACCTGGTCGCCATCCGGTGAGAGCACAGGCGCCCAGTCCACGGTCTGGTCCGACGTCACGGCTGCGGATTGACCGCCTCTGGCGAGGTCGAAGACCCGAAGGTCGGTAGTGCCGCCACGCCGATCCAGGACGTCAACAGCGACCTTCTGGCCGTCCGAGGAAAGATTCAGGAAGAAGTAATCGGCCGGCTCACCAAGCTGCCCGGCGTCCGTGCCATCGCGTCGAAACCAGACCAGCCGCGACGCCGTGCCGCCGGACTGGTAGGCCAGGATGCCCGTGCGCGACACGGAGAAGTCGGCCTGACCGAGATCGCGGAAGTACAGGACGTTTTCGGCCACCACGGTCGGCGCACCCGACACACTGAGCGTCCGCAGGTCGAAGGTCTGCGCGACAAGGTCTCCTTCGCGCACGAAGAGCAGATGGCCCGACTCGGAATACAGGGCACGGGAATAGGCCTGTGTGACCAGCCGGGTTTCCTGCGAGTCCAGGGATCCGACATGGATCTCGCCCGGTTTGCCCACCGGCAGCGTGTACACGAGAAAATGCCGCCCATCCGGTAGGAACGAAGGCCACTGGTACGCCACCTGCGCGCCAGGCCGCCGACTGACTACAACAGTGGCGGCTCCGCCGGCCGCTGGGATCCTGACGACATCCCTCGGGTCCTGGGTCGATCCCGTCGCGACGCCCGTGACGAGGATCGTGTCGTCCGGTCCCCAGGAGCCGAGTTTCCAAATACGGTTGGAGGTAGGGGAAAGGTCGCAGATCGTCTGGGGCGCACCGCCGCCGACCGACACCCGCTTCAACTTGGTGGCGGTGAGAAATGCGATCGACCGGCTGTCGGGCGACCAGAACGGTGATACGGCCCCATCGGTGCCATCGAGCGCCACGACTGCGGTGGACGCGAGGTCACGCAGGTACAACCGCGGTCCGGTTTCCGTCGTCACCGCCATCACGAGGCGGCGTCCGTCTGGAGAGATGACCGACGACACGCCCAGAATCCCCTGCAGCGTTCCGTTGGCGGGCGCCGGAATCTCAAAGCGGATGTCGGGGGGGACCGCCTCGACGCCACGACGCCCGTACCACGTGCCGACGGCTGCTGCAGACAGCACGGCGAGGCTGCCCAGCGCAACCGCGGGCCACCCTACTCGAGCGGCTCGTCTCGACAGCGCTGGCGTGGCCTCGGGCGACTGGCCGGACGAAGTCCCGAGACCTTCAATCGCGAACGCGACGTCACGCGCGGACTGGAAACGCTGGGCCGGGTCCTTCTCCAGACAGTGGCGCACGATCCGATCGAGGGCGGGCGGCACGAGACTCTGGAGGCCGGCCAGATCAGGAGGTGTCTCGGTGAGAATCGCGTTGAGCGTCTCAACTTTCGAGCCGCGCGCGAACGGGCGCTGGCCCGCCAGCATCTCGTAGAGGACCACGCCGAGCGCGAAGATGTCCGAGCGCGCATCGACCCGCTCGCCGCGCACCTGCTCCGGCGACATGTAGCCGACCGTGCCGATGACGACGCCAGACTCGGTCCCCTCAAAGGTTCGTGTGTCCGCGGGCAGGTCGGTGTCGGCCTGGAGTACCTTGGCCACGCCGAAATCGAGAATCTTCACCCGCCCGTCGCGTGTCACGAAAAGATTCTCGGGTTTGATGTCGCGGTGCACGATGCCGCGATCGTGGGCGGCCGCAAGACCGCGGGCGATTTCAACTCCATAGGCGGCGACCCTGGATGCCGGCAGCGGAGCGCCGGTCAGCTGCTGCCGGAGCGTCGCGCCATCGAGCAACTCGCTGACCACGTAAGGTGCGCCGTCGTGCTGACCGATGTCGTGGACGACGAGGACGTTCGGGTGATTGAGAGCGCTGGCCGCGCGCGCTTCCTGCTCGAAGCGGCGGAGCCGATCGGGAGCGTCGGAGACAGCCGCGGGCAGCACTTTGATCGCGACGTCCCGGCCCAGGCGGCTGTCCCTCGCGCGATACACCTCGCCCATGCCCCCTTCGCCGACCGGAGCGATCACCTCGTACGGACCAAGTCGTGTGCCGGTGGCGAGGGACATGGAGCTTCGGGGTAGGCGCGGGTCATTCTAGCGCACGGATGAGTTCGACCCGCGCGCGAATCGAGTCCACCCGGGCGGGTGGACTTAGGTCGAGCGGAACGTCCAGAGCCCGATTTTGGTGTAGCCTGCCGCGCATATGCCTCAAGCCACGCCCGTCACCGGGACTGACCGGCTGGAAACCCTCGACGTGCTTCGGGGCTTTGCGCTGCTCGGCATCCTGGCGATGAACATCCGGGCCATGGCGGGGCCCTTCGGCTCGTACATGTACCCGTTCGGCCTGTTCGAGTATGCGGGCGCCAACCGCGCCGCCTTCGTCTTCACGAGCACGGTCTTCGACCTCAAGATGATGGGCCTGTTCTCGATGCTCTTCGGCGTCAGCGTGCTGCTGTACGCGGGCAAGCCGACCGCATCGGGCAAACCCCCGCGCGCGTTGTGGTTCAGGCGCATGTTCTGGCTGCTCCTGATCGGCCTGGTCCACGGCTACCTCATCTGGAACGGCGACATCCTGGTGCCGTACGCCCTCTGCGGCCTGCTGCTCCTGTGGTGGGTGCGCCGATTGTCCGCCTCGGTCCTTGCAGTGACAGCGGGCGGCCTGCTACTCGTCGGCGCGCTCCTGTCGGTCGGGCATGGTTTCGCGTGGGACGGGATGAGTGAGGCCGCGCGGGCGGAAGAGCTCGCGATGCGGATGCCGTCCGCCGAAGCCCTCCGCACCGAAGTCAGCCAGATGCTTGCTGGCTATTGGGACATCGTCCGGCAACGCGCTCCCCTGACGTTCATGTTCCAGACGTTCATCTTTGCCGTCTTCTTCTTCTGGCGCTGCAGCGGCATGATGCTGCTCGGGATGGCGCTCTACAAGTGGGGGTTTCTGGACGGACGTCGCCCCGAGCGCACGTATGTCTCGGTGGCGGCGATCTGCCTTCCGGTGGGCCTCGCACTGGCCTGGTATGGGACAGTTGCCCTCGAGCGCATCGGCTTTGGCATGCCGCAGCGGACCGTCGCCGACTTGTGGAACTACACCGGAGCGATCTTCGCATCGGTCGGCTACGCCGCCGTGCTCGTGCTGGTGGTCAAGCGCCGCATCCTCGGCGGCCTTCGTCGCACGCTCGCCGCCGTCGGCCAGATGGCCATGACCAACTACCTGCTCCAGAGTGTGATCACCGCGGTGGTCTTCCTCGGGTGGGGCCTTGGTCTGGCAGGTCGACTCGACTATGCCGGCCAGTTGTTCGTCGTCGCTGCAATCTGGGTGTTTCAGCTCCTCGTCAGTCCGGTGTGGCTGTCACGGTACCGCATTGGTCCGGCTGAGTGGCTGTGGCGATCGTTGACGTACGGGAAGCGGCAACCGATTCGGCGGGACACGCCGCCGTCACCCGAGCTCCGAGGCGCTCCGGCAGGTGCATAGCGCATTCCACTAGTCCAGTTTCCTCGCGAAGAAGTACCGGGTGGCTGGCTGCGTGCCCTCTTCTTCCACCGCGAACTCACCCCGCCCGAGCAGGGCGCGCCATTCGGCCGGATCCTGCCAGTCGCAGCGCACGCTGTCGTACCCGAACGACACTCTGCTGCCCGAGACCCTAGAGCGTGCGGAGTCGGTCGACGATCCGTCGCTGGCGATTAAAGACTTCGATTCGTGTGCGCGACTGGGTCGATCTCGTCGAGCAGATGCAGGAGGTCTGGACGATCCAGTACGTCTTCCCCAGCGGAGCGTATCTGCGCTGACGCCGGCGGCATGGGCCGTCAATCGGTTACGGCAACTCTATGATTAATTGCTATAGCTGCCGAATCTCACCAATCGTCTCGCCTTCGTCCGCGATGCCCGGGATCGGGAAGGAGCCGTTGAAAAAATGAGCCTGCGCGCCATCGTCTCCGCCATCGTGATCCACGTGATGATCGTCGTCGGTTTCACCGTGACGCCCGGACTCGCCCAGGACGCACCAGTGCTCGCCGAAATCGATCGCACGATGGAGAACTATCGCCTCGACGCGCACATCCCCGGCATGGTCTGGGGCGTCGTGCAGGACGGTCGGCTGGTCCACGTGAAGGGCGCCGGCGTGCAAGACATCGTCTCGGAGCGTCCCGTCACCGCCGACACGCTCTTCCGCATCGCATCGATGACGAAGGCGTTCACGGCACTGTCGATCCTGCAGCTCAGGGACGAGGGCACGCTCGCGCTCGATGCGCCCGTCGAAACGTACGTGCCGGAGCTACGGAGTTGGAAGTATCCGACGGACGACTCGCCGAAAATTCGCGTGCGCGAGCTGGTGACTCACACCGCAGGGTTCGTCACCGACGATCCTTGGGGGGATCGGCAGACGCCGCTGCCCGAGGACGATTTCACGCGTCTCCTGCGCGACGGCGTCCCGTTCACGCGGCCGCCGGCGACGGCGATGGAGTATTCGAATCTGGGCTACGCGCTGCTCGGCCGCATCATCGCCAACGTTTCCGGGCGGCCCTATAAGGACGTCGTCCAGCGCCTGCTCCTTTCGCCACTCGGCATGACCTCCACCGGGTACGACGTTGGCGCCGCCCCGCCCGAACGTCGTGCCCTTGGCTACCGCTGGGAAGACAACGCCTGGAAGCTCGAGCCCACGATGGCGCACGGCGCCTTCGGCGCAATGGGCGGCATCCAGACGAGCGCCAACGACTACGCCAAATGGGTCGGGTACCTGCTCTCAGCGTGGCCGCCTCGCGACGGCGCGGACACCGGGCCAGTACGACGGTCCAGCGTGCGCGAGCTGGCCCAGGGCGCGAACTTTCCCTCGATTCGGCTGCGACCCGGATCGAGTGGTCCGGACGCCTGCCGCGAAGCGTCGACGTACGGAATGGGCTTCTACGCGGCGACCGATTGCGATCTCGGGCTCACGCTCAGTCATGGCGGCGGCTACCCAGGCTACGGATCGCATGTGCTTCTCCTGCCCGACTATGGCGTGGGTATCTTCGCGTTGGCCAATCGCACCTATGCGGGTCCTCGCCCTCCCGTGTGGGACGCGGCCGTGACGCTCGTGCGGGCCGGGCGTTTGAAGCCGCGATCGATGACGCCGTCGCCCGCATTGACCGCTGCCTACGCCGCGGCTGCGCAGATGTTCACCGCCGGCTCCGTGACGTCCGCAGGTGATGTGCTCGCGATGAACTTCCTGATGGACCGCGACGCAGAACATCGGGCTCGCGATCTTGCCGAGCTGAGAGCGCAGGTGGGTACGTGCGACACAGCCTCGCCGATCGCGCCGACGGGCGCGCTTGCGGGCGACTTCAGCTGGCGCTGCCAGCATGGTCGCGTGAAGGGCGCGGTTCTGCTCGCACCCACGCCCACACCGCGCATTCAGTCGCTCACCTTCACGCTGTCGATACCGTGAAACGCGCCTCGCCCTGACGCAGGACATTTCAACTGGCTCATCCATGGCGCGGCATGAACGGTCGAATCCACGCTAGCTGTGTGTCGGCGACGGAATTCGCAAGCAGTTGCTGACCGCCGCGTGAACGCCTCGGCGCTCTCAAGCGCGATGCGCTGACCTCGCGAGAGGGTCAACGGTCTGCTCGCACGCGAACCGCGATACGATCGTCGCAACGTGAAGCGATTTTCGTGAGCGACGAGCTCCGATGACGGCGCCAGCCTCACCCACGACAAGGTCAGACGACGAAAGGCCTTCATGTCCACCCGTCGAGCGCTAAGTGTCCAGTCGAAACTGCTCGCCTCCTTCGTCCTGTTGACCCTCGCCGGACTCGCGGTGCTGACGGCCGTCGGGTACTTTGCGGCGCGCCAGAGCCTGACGTCCAGCGCCGAACGGCAGTTGATCGGCCTTCAACGCTCCAAGGCCGGCATTGTCAAGGCGATGCTGACGTCAATGCGCAATGAGGTGCTGGCATTCTCGGCGTCTCGCGCGATCGTCGACGTAGCGCTGACGATGCGTGCCGCCCATCGGGACCTGCAGACGGCCGTCGTCACGCCGCAAATGACCGAGGCCGTGAAGCGGTTTCATCTGGAGGAGTACGATCCCGCGGTTGCCAGGAACCTGGCCGTCACGCCGTCACCGGAGTGGTCCCTGCCGACGAACCACGCTGAATGGTACCTCCACTATCACTATCTGGCTCAGGCGCCGAAGCCTTACGGTGAACGGCGCATCCTCGCCTCTCCCACCGACACCAGCCGCTACGGTGCGGCGTTGGCACCTGTGCAGGCCACACTGGGCCCGCTCATGAACCGGTTGGGGTTTCAGAACGTCCTGCTCGTCGCCCCCGACACGCTCGAGGTCTTCTATAGCTACGAGCAATCGGCAATTCTCGGCACCAACCTGGCCAGCGGGCCATATGCCTCGACCAACCTCGCCGCTCTCGCACGAGCTCTCAGCACGTCAAAAGACGTAGACGATTACCGCGTCAGCGATTTCGAGGAGTACCGGCCGAGACTGGGGGCACCGGGGGCCTTCATGGCATCGCCGGTGTTCGACGGCCCGCGGTTTGTGGCCATCCTGCTTCTGCGGTTCCGGATCGAACCGATCGAGGACGCGCTTTCCGGTGGGCGGCAATGGGAAGCCGAGGGGCTCGGCAAGACCGGCGAGGTCTACCTCCTCGGCCCGGACCAGACGATGCGGTCGAATTCTCGGTTCCTGATCGAGGATCCGAAGGCATTCGTCGAGACGCTGCGTCGATCGCGGCTGACCTCGCGTACGGCCGATGCGGTGGAGCGGTTACACACCACGATCTTGACCGTGCCGGTGAAGCACGACGCCGGGGTCGCTGCGCTGCGCGGGCAGAGCGGTCTGATGGCCACCGAAGACTACCGCGGTGTCGACGCTCTCGTGGCCTATGGGCCGGTGGACCTCGATTCGCTCCGATGGGCCGTGATCGCGAAGATCGACCGGCAGGAGGCGATGGCGCCGCTCGCCGCTTATACCCGCCGAGCGCTCGCCGTCGGCGGTGCGCTCGCCCTGCTCGCCTCGGTGGTGGCCCTGTTCATGGCCGCGGCGCTGACGCGGCCCATCGCCGCGCTCGTGGACGCGGCGCGACGGGTCAGCAAAGGGACGTTGGACGTGCAGGTCGACGTCGCGCCGGACGACGAGTACCGTGAGCTGGGCGAGGCATTCAACGAGATGGTGCGAAACCTTCGCGACAGCCGCGAGGACCTCGACCGCCAGGTGCAGGAGAACGAGCGCCTGCTGCAAAGCCTGCTGCCGGCATCGGCCGCCGCCCAGGTCAGGGGCGGCACGTCCGAGACGCCGCAGTCGTTCGCCGACGTGACCGTCGCGCACATTAATCTGATTGGGCTGGACGCGCTCGCGCGCGAGCTGGGCGAGGACCGTGCGATGAGCCTGCTGAGCGATGTTGTCGGCGGGCTCGACGAGGCTGCCGAGCAGTACGGTGTCGAGAAGGTGCGGACGATCGGCGCGTCGTATCTTGCGGCATCGGGCCTGTCCCTGGAGCGGCCCGACCATACCGCGCGCATGGTCGACTTCGCGCGCGAGGCCGTTCGCATCGTCCGTCGATTCAATGCGGAGCGGCAGACGAACCTTGGCGCCGAGATCCGCATCAACGCCGGCCCGGTGATCGGCGGCCTGATCGGGCGGCGCAAATTCATCTACGACCTCTGGGGGGACACGGTTCGCCTGGCACGGCGCATCGAGTCCGACGGACAGACATCCATTGTGGTCACCAAGCCGGTGTTCGAACGGGTGCGTGAGATGGTGCCTTTCGGATCGCCGACGCAGATGGAGGTTCAGGGGATCGGCACCGTCGACCTGTACGCGGTGCTCGACGAGGGCGCCGCATGAGCGACCTCCTCGGCGTTCTGCGCGAAGACGGAGCCTGGGCCGTAGCGCTCGCGGTGGGCCTTATGCTCGCCCTGATCGTCGCGACCGAATTGGGCTTCGCGCTCGCCCGCCGGCAGCATCCCGCAACGGTCTGGATGCGGCGGACGCGCATCTGGCTGCTGCCTGCCATCGCCGCCGTCAGCTACTTACGCGCCGTCCTGGGGTTGCCTGGCGACAACGTCTGGGTTCGTTTCGCCGAGACGGCCACCTGGGTCGCGTTCGTGATCATCGCACTGGGCGCCGCCAATGCGGTGGTGTTCGACGCGGCTGTCGTCGGCAGCTGGCAGCGGCGCGTGCCGCGGTTACTGCGCGATCTCGTGCGGACGGTCCTTGTCGCGATCGCGGCGGCGCTGGCCTACTCGTTCATCTGGGACCGCGAGATCCAGGGTGCGCTGGCCGCGCTGGGCGTCACCTCCATCGTCGTCGGGCTGGCGCTGCAGGAGCCGCTCGGGAACCTCTTCTCGGGGCTCATGCTTCTCATGGAGCGGCCGTTCGAGATCGGCGACTCGATCGAGGTTGGCGGCGTCTCGGGCACGGTGAAGGAGATCAACTGGCGCTCGGCGCACATCGAAGCGTTGGGGGGCATGATACAGGTCGTTCCGAACTCGACCCTGAACAAAGAGACGATCTGCAATTATTCGCGTCCGCTACCGGTTCGCATGGAGATGCTGGAGCTCGCCTTCAGCGCTGACGATCCGCCGAACAGGGTGTGCAAAGCCCTGCTCGACGTGGCCAGGACCACCGAGGGTGTGCTGCAATCGCCGAAACCTATCGCCGCGACCATCGGTTATGGAAACCACTCGGTCAATTACCGCCTGATCTGGCGCGTGGCTGAGCAGGATCGATGGTCGGTGCGCCATGACCTCATCACTCGCATCTGGTACATGGCTCAGCGCCACGGGCTGACCATGCCCTACCCCGTGAACGTGAACATCCAGCACGTGACCGAGGCCCCGTTCAAGAAAGCCGTCGCGTCGCCGGCCGAGACCCTGGCCCAAATCCCTCACCTGCCGCGGGTGCCCGCCGTCGAACAGGGCGGCGCCCAGGCGCTCTCGTTTGGCAAGGGTGAAGTGATCTTTGACGAGGGGCAGCTGCTCGACGGCGTCTATCTCCTGGTGACAGGTGCCGTCTCGATGCAGCTGGTGCGGCAGGCCGAAGTGGCTGAGATCGCGGCGATCGGCCCTGGTGAGTTCTTCGGCGAGGCCGGCATGCACGGAACGCAAACCGCGGACTCGCGGGCCGTTGCCGTCAACGACTCAGAGGTCCTGCTGCTGGGACCAGACACGGTACGGCTGTTGTTCGAGGCCAGCCCCACACTGGCCCGCGACACTGGACGAGTGCTCGACGTCAGGCGCAAGGCGCTGCAATCGGCGCGCAGTGCGTTGCGCCGCCAGTCAAAGGTGAACACGCGATAAAGGCGTGGCTCGATGGAACTCGAGCGACCCTCTACTGCGGGGGACTTGCCGGTGCCGGCGCGCCCTCACTCTTGGCAGGCGGCTTGACGGTGACCTTTCCTTCCAGCTTCGCGAGCGCGTCCGCGGGGATGGCCTCCTTGATCTTCGGGTCATCCATGCTGCTGAACGGGCGGCCGTCGACGATCTTCTTCGTCGTGGCCTCGTCGAGCCCAAGCTTCGCAAGTTGCTCCGGTGACGCCGCGTTGAGATCGATGGCGTCAGGTGCCACGGCCTTCTTGACCGCCTTCTTCGCGGCGTCCTCGGCGGCCTGCTTGGCGGCGCTCTCCGTCGCCTCTTTTGCGGCGCGCTTTGCCGTCCGCTTGGCTACTTGCTGCGAGCCCACGGGGGCTGCAACGAGCAACACGCCGACCGCCAGGATCGCCGCCGACAGAACTCGATTGATTCGCATGGGTCATCCCGCCTGGTTAACGAGCCCATGAATTTTACCGCAAATGGCTCGATCCGGGACGTGTTACGCGAAAGGCTTGAACGACAGAGGCCTCTGGAGGGTTTCCGTGACCGGCGGCGACGAAGCGCAGGTTCTGGACTTCCCCAACGTTGGGTACTGGGACTACTGGGCGGTGGCGGAGAAGGGGATCTATTTTGTCAACACCGACGCCAGGCCATGTGCGCTCGAATTCCTCGACGTCGCCACGCGCCGCGTCGCGCACGTCGCAAGTCTCGCGAAGGCGCCGATTGGATGGGATTCCGGGCTGGCCCTCTCCACCGATGAGCGAGCCGTTCTTTACCTGCAGGAGGACCAGGTAAGCAGTGACATCGTGTTAGTAGAGAACTTTCAATAGCCCAGGCCGCGTCTTCGATCGCGCGATCAGCGTCAACGATTCAACAGTCCCGAAGATCGAGTCGCGGCGTGCTCCGCGGCGGCTAGCGCGCGGGGAGTCCAAGGTCTGCGTCGGTGAACCGCACGTCGAGGTACGTCACCGCGCCGGCGCGAACATCAACCGCCAGATCGCGCGCAAGCGGAGCGGATGGCTGACGAACAGCAACGCGGTATCGTCCGGGCGGGATACCATCGATGTCGAAGCGGCCATCGGGCGCCGTGACCGCAAACGCGTCGTGATCAAACACGTAGACCCACGCCGACATCCACGGGTGGATGTCGCATGAGAGCGGTACCGGACGATCGGCTCGCATGACGCCAAACGCGTGTCGCGCGGATCCGCTCGTACCTGGGGCCGTGTTGATGAAGAACGTGTTCGCAGGCGTCTCACCCTTTGCGCGAACGTTATGGTTCGCGACATCGTCGTTCGTGAATCGCACCGTCCGGCCCGCGCGAACGGCCACAACCTGCGGCTCAAATACGAAGTTCCGCTGGTTGATGACCACTGGAGCGGCAATCGGTGTGCTCCTCGTGCGGGCATCGGGCAGGTAGACTACGGCGTAGCGGACGCCGCCCGACGCGTCGATGTGGAGGCGCGGCTGCGAATCGCCGGTTTCGCCGACGGCTGTTTGCGCCGGCGGCGTTCCATGAAACGTGACGCGGCCCTCCACACGGCCGGTCGCCCCTGTGGGTTCTGGCGACGGCACGGCTGTGCGCGTCGCGAGCACGATCGCGAGGAAGAACCCGGCGAGAACGTCGAAAACCCGACGCCTGCTCCGACGTTCCCGCATGACCATGAAGAAGATCCTACTTGCCTTCGGAATCCTGCTCGCGGTGCCCGTCATTGGCATCGTTGCGCTTTTCGCGACACGCGAGACTCCGGACGGGCCGCGCGTGGAGGCCGAGCCAGGCGTGGTCGGCGTCGAGGCGGGCGGCGCGTACGCGTGGATCGTGCGAACCGATCACGGCGCTGTGCTTGTCGATGCCGGACTCGACAGCAGCGGGAATGCCATCCTCGCCGAACTGGGATCGCAGGGCGTGTCGCGAGACGCCGTTCACGCCGTTCTCATTACGCACGGCCATCCCGATCATTACGCCGCGGTGGGTCGGTTCCCGAAGGCCAGAATACTGCTCGGCGCAGGTGACGTCGCGATGGTGCGCGGCGATACCAGCCACTACGCGACGTTTGGAAAGATCATGGCGAAGGTGATGCCGCTGCCGCCGGCTCCCGTAGTCACGACCGCGCTTCGTGGCGGGGAACAGCTTGAATTCGATGGCGCTCGATTCGATGTGATCGCCATGCCAGGCCACTCGCCCGGCAGCGTGATGTACCTCTACAAGGATGTCCTCTTCTCGGGCGACTCGCTGATGCGCAAGAAGGACGGCGTTGCGATCGCCCCATCGTTGTTCTCGGAGGATTCGGCGCAGAACCGTGCCTCACTGCAACGACTCGGAGTGCTGACATTCGACAAAATTGCTGATGGCCACGCCGGTGTGACCTCGGATGGCCGGGCAAAACTCCGTCGGTTCCTCGCAGGGAGCCGGTGATCCACAGCACTGTCTTTCCAGCCTTACGAATCAACCGGCTTCTCCAGTTGTCAGCCTGCTGCAAGGGTCACGGGATCAACAGGGTGTTTCACGTGATCCAGGCCACGCGCCCGCAGCGACGTCGGTTTTCTGTGGTCAACTGCATCTCCTTCACTCCGCCGCCGCCGCCGGCACCCTTGGGCACACATCTGGGCACACTGAGGGCCTGTGCCCAGAACTGTGCCCATCCGATCGGTCGAAACGCGTCGTTTTCCTCAACATTTCGATGAAGGCGGATTCGGTACAAATCGTCGCCTCGAGAATCGCTGAATCGCGGTCACGCAACTGCCGTTTCCCGTTATACTTACCGTCTGCGGTGAGGTGGCCGAGAGGCTGAAGGCGGCGGTTTGCTAAACCGTTGTACGGGCTAAAACCTGTACCCAGGGTTCGAATCCCTGCCTCACCGCCAAATTCCTCGCTGGCGCTTTGGAGTTTGGCTGGTGCGGCAGGTCTCCAGGCATCGCGACTTGGCGCGAATCCCGCTGTCACCGTCAGGTTCGTCGCTCCGATTCGGATTCCGGCTAGGTCGGCATTGGCTGGCTTCTCGCGATCGTCAGTCTCGGATCGACTCTCGCGGGTCTTCGTGTGCCAGGCAGCGATCCTCTTGTTGGCGCTCTTACCGATGATGCTGGACTCCCGGGCACCGCGCCAGGCGGGCAGGGCTCAGCGCGACCATGAACAGCAGCGGGCGCGCGACGCCATGGTCAAAGATCAGATTGCCGCGCGCGGGATTTCCGACCCTCACGTTCTGGCCGCGATGCGTGCGGTGCCGCGACACCGCTTCGTCCCTCCGGAGCAGACGTCAGAGGCGTACCAGGATCGTCCGCTGTCGATCGGGTTCGGGCAAACGATCTCGCAGCCGTACATCGTCGCCTTCATGACGGAGGCGTTGCAGCTCGCCCCAACTCATCGCGTGCTGGAAGTGGGCACCGGTTCGGGATACCAGGCCGCGGTGCTCGCGGAGCTCGTGAAGGAGGTCTACACGATCGAGATCGTGCCCGAGTTGGCCGATCGATCGCGCAGGCTGCTCCACGAACTCGGCTACGAGAACGTTCGCGTCGTCGCTGGCGACGGATACGCGGGCCTGCCGCAGCAGGCGCCGTTCGATCGGATCATCGTCACCGCCGCGCCGGATCACGTCCCGCAGCCGCTCGTCGATCAACTCGGGGTCGGCGGCCGCATGATCCTTCCAGTTGGCGGATGGTGGCGGCAGCAGCTGCAAGTGCTGACCAAAACGGCCGCCGGCGTCGCGTCCGAGCCGACGCTCGACGTGCTGTTCGTCCCACTGACCAGAAGCGAACGCAAGCAGTAGCCCGGATCTCGATAGCGAGCCCCGAACGAGGAAGCGCTGCCTCGCGTCGTCCTCGAGTGGCCCGCCGACGCGCCGGTGACGACGGTCACGGATGGCGTCAGTCACGGACGGACGCGGAGGGCCACGGATTCAAGAGAAATATTTTGTCCGTGTGAGTCCGTTTCGTCCGTGACCGAGGTTGATCGGTGTTGGTCTGCGACGATAGTCACGGATGGCGTCAGTCACGGACGGACGCGGACGGCCACGGATTCAAGAGAAATATTTTGTCCGTGTGAGTCCGTGTTCGTCCGTGACCGATTCAATCGGTGTTGGTCCGCGACGACGGTCACGGATGGCTTCAGTCACGGACGAACGCCGAGGGCCACGGATTCAAGAGAAGTATTTGTCCGTGTGAGTCCGTGTTCGTCCGTGACCGAGTTGATCGGTGTTGGCCCGCGACGACGGTCACGGATGGCTCCAGTCACGGACGGCCGCCGAGGGCCACGGATTCAAGAGAAGTATTTGTCCGTGTGAGTCCGTGTTCGTCCGTGACCGAGTTGATCGGTGTTGGCCCGCGACGACCGTCACGGATGGCTTCAGTCACGGACAGACGCGGAGGGCCACGGATTCAAGAGAAGTATTTTGTCCGTGTGAGTCCGTGTTTCGTCCGTGACCGAGTTGATCGGTGTTGGTCCGCGACGACGGTCACGGATGGCTTCAGTCACGGACAGCCGCGGAGGGCCACGGATTCAAGAGAAGTATTTGTCCGTGTGAGTCCGTGTTTCGTCCGTGACCGAGTTGATCGGTGTTGGTCCGCGACGACGGTCACGGATGGCTTCAGTCACGGACGGACGCGGAGGGCCACGGATTCAAGAGAAATATTTTGTCCGTGTGAGTCCGTGTTCGTCCGTGACCGAGTTGATCGGTGTTGGTCCGCGACGACGGTCACGGATTGGCTTCACAGTCGCGCGACTTCTCACGCCATGACTTCGACGGTGAAGCCGCCAGGCGCGGTGAAGTAGAACGTCCAGGCGCCGTGCAGGTGCGCCGGCGCGTCAACCTCCATGCCGTCGTCGCGCAGCTGCTGATTGATCTGGTTTACGCGCTCGGCGCTCTCGACGATGAAGCCGATGTGGAAGCTGCTGGGATACCGAACCCGTGGCGGCTTGTGGGCAGCAGCCTCGCTGGTGTCACGATCGTCGGCCCGCCCCTTAATCAGAGTCAGCACCATCCGCTGGTCGTCGTGGAGCATCTGGATGCCGGCATTGCCGCCCCGCGGCTCCAGTCCGAAATATTTGGCGAGAAACGCGCTCGTTTCGCCCGGATCCGTGACGGTGAGATTCAGATGATTGATGGTCATGACGTGATCCTCTCTGTGCCTTCGAGCGTCGCACGTGCCTTACGCAGCACGTCCAGCGTCGTCTGCAATTCGTCGAGGGAGTGGCGGCCGCCCATCAGGCCGGCAAACTGAATCTCGCGCGGACGGAGCAGATCCAGCGCTTTGCGCGCCTTCCCGGTCGGCGCGATCAGCCGAGCGCGCTTGTGATCCGGGTTGGCGCTGATCTCGATGAGGCCGTCGCGCTTCATGGCGTCGACGGTCTCCTGCACGGTCTGGCGCGCCAAACCCAGGTTCCGGGCGACCTGGGCGACCGGCGCCGGCGCGTGTTCGACGGCGCCCAGGATCTGCCAGCGGGCGCTGGTCAGGCCGGCCAGGGCGGCGATGCCTTCGGATGATTCGAGCAGCCGCGCGCGGAGACGGAAGACCTCGACCAGGATTTCATTGAACAGGCGGCCCTTTGGCGTCAACGTCTCCACATGCTGGATCCTGTCAAAATGACAGGGTCCTGTCAATATCGGTGAGACTCGCGCTCGTCACGTCGTTCTACTACAGTCGTCGAGCGCCTCAGCCCTCTGCCTGCCCATGATCCGAGACGGCCATCTCACCGCGTTCTATCTCTTCGACATCGCAGAGGCGATCTCGCTCGATCGCATCGCCGCGATCGTTGGGCAAGCGGCGACCCCGGCGAAGCTGTCGCCAAAACCGGCCACTCCTCCGTACGTCCAGTACCAGACCCCGCCGCTTTCCTTCGACGGCTCGGCGATCGGCGTCGACGAGGTCATGGGCCTCCGCGTCCGCGTTCGGGTCTACGACTACGGCGTCGTCTCGTTCGCATTGAGCCGCCCGTTCAGCGGAGCATGGGCCGAGTTGATTGCGGTCGGCCAGCAGCTCGTCGACAACCCGGCGCTCGAGGCAGAACTCGCCGGCTGGTGTCAGCAGCTCGCGACCCGGGTGATGCCTGCACTCGATAAGCCGCGACCGGCCCCCCTCTTCGAGGATTACGCCGTGTTCTCCGTCAGCGCGCTCGATCGACCGCTGACAGCGGACGCTCTCGTGGGCGAACACGGCGCCGACATCGCACGCCTTCTGCGCGGTGAAAACCAGGCGCTGAGCCCGCGAGAGATCGAAAGCGTGCTGCACAATCGTCTGTCGTATCTGGAAGACGATGCGGTGATTCCGACGTGGAACGCGGCATTCGTGTACGACACGGATTCGGGATCGGCCGCGGCGGAAGAAATCATCGAGTTCGCCAACTCGCAGCTCCTGCAGTTCCGCTATTACGACCAACTGCTGGACGCGGAGCTCGGCAAGCTGTATGACGAGCTTCAGAAAGATCGGCGATCGTACCTGTTTGGCGCCCGCCGCTACACGCGATCCGCCCGGCAGGTCCACGCGCTCTTCATCGATATCCGAGAGCTGCTCGACCGCACTGAAAACGCGTTGAAATTCGTCGGCGACATTTATGCGGCGCGTCTGTTCACGCTGGTCGGCGCGCGCCTGGGACTTGATCGCTGGAAGGAGCACGTCCGCGACAAGCTGCGGACGCTCGACGAGATCTACCACTTCGCAGTCGAACAGTCGAGCATCTCGCGTGGCGAATTCCTCGAGCTGACAATCATTGCGATTCTCGTCCTCGAGCTGATCCTCTTCTTTCTCGGGATCATGAAGTGACGGGAGGCCGAGGTCGAGGCCGCGGCGGGCCGGTCGCCCGCGTGGTATAAACCAGAGAGCTGACCCAGGCAATCCGCAATCACAACCAATCCACAATCAAATCCGCAATCCGCAATCCGCGAGCCGCAATTGAGCATGCCCCCCCGTCCCCGCGTTCGTTTCGCGCCCTCACCTACCGGCTATCTTCATGTCGGCGGTGCCAGGACCGCGCTCTTCAACTGGCTGTTCGCTCGTCGTCACGGCGGCGCGTTCGTCCTGCGAATCGAAGACACCGATCTCGAGCGGTCGTCTGAGGAAATGGTCAGCGGGATCCTCGATGGCCTGCGCTGGCTGGGGCTCGACTGGGATGAAGGCCCGGATGCCGGAGGCTCCTACGGTCCGTACTTTCAGTCCGCCAGACTTTCGCGCTATCGCGAGGTGGCGGAGCGGCTCGTCGCGGAAGGGCACGCTTACGGCTGCTACTGCTCCACCGAGCGGCTGCAGGCCGAGCGCGCTGCCGCCGAAGCCCGCGGCGAAGCGTGGCAATACGATCGGCGATGTCTGTCGCTCGGGCGGAACGACATCGCGCGGCTGCAGGCGGCCCGCACTCCGCGGGCGATCCGGGTGCGCGTGCCTCCGGGCCAGACGACGTTTGACGATCTCGTGCACGGGCCGATTACGATCGATCACGCGACGATCGAGGACTTCGTGATCCTGCGATCGGACGGCCAGCCCACCTATCAGCTGTCGGTCGTCTGCGACGACATCGACATGGCGATCACCGAGGTGGTGCGCGGCGACGATCACATCTCGAACACGCCGAAACAGATTCTGTTGTATCGCGCACTCAGCGCGCCGATCCCGCGGTTCGCGCACGTGCCGCTCATTCTCGGTCCCGACAAAAAGCGCCTGAGCAAGCGCCACGGCGCGACGTCCGTCACCGAGTACCAGCGCCAGGGCTACCTTCCCGAAGCGATGGTCAACTTTCTCGCCCTGCTCGGATGGTCACCTGGCGGCGATCACGAGCTTCTCTCGCGCGATGAGCTCGTTGAACGATTCACGCTCGAGGGCATCAGCGGCGGCAACGCGGTGTTCAACCCCGAAAAGCTCGATTGGTTCAACCAGCAGTATTTGATGCGGCTGCCAGCAGAGGAGCTGATCCGGAGAATTCGGCCGGAGCTCGAGGAGGCGGGGCTGTGGTCCGACGATCTGGTCGGCCAGCGCCGCGGCTGGTTCGAGCGCGTGCTCGCCCTTCTCGTGCCCAGGGCCAAGCGGCTGGGCGACTTCGCGCCGCAGGCCTTGCCATTTCTCGGAAACATCGACACCTACGACTCGGCGGCGGTCGCCAAGCATCTGTCGGTTCCAGGTCTCGCGCACCACTTGGGCGCGCTCGCCGACGCCTACCGATCGCTTGAACCGTTCGACGAGACGCGTGCCGAGTCAACGCTTCGGCAGATCGCCGAAGCGGGCGGGTTGAAGGCGGGCATGCTGATTCACGCGACCCGTCTCGCGCTGACCGGTCGCGCCGTAAGCCCGGGACTGTTCGAAACCCTGGTGTTGATTGGACGCGAGCGATCGGTCGCTCGCCTGGAGGCGTTGGCCCTGTTCCTCGCGGAACGTGACGGAACGCCGGTCGAAGGCGCGTGATCCCTGCGCGCCATGCGCCCAGGTGAGTGACTGAGCACCCACACCGGTGCGCCTCGCTACGCCGCTGGCGCTGGTGGTGTGCGCTGCTCGAGCACGTGTCGAACCGCCTCGATCAGACTCTCCCTGGCCACCGGCTTCAGCAGGTAGACAGCGCCATTGCGTCGTGCTTCCTGTTCCAGCGTGCGATCCCAGTAGCCGCTGACCACGACCGCTGCCGTCGCGATCGGCCGGATCACCACGAGCTGCAGCCCGTTGAAGTGTCCCAGGCGCACGTCGGTGATCAGGAGGTCTGGCGCGGTTGTCGCGAGCAGCCGCTTTCCTTCCTCGAACGTCGCGGCGCCCACCGTCTCGAACCCCTCGGCCTGGAGCGTGTCGCTCAGGAGTTCGACGACATCGGGCTCGTCGTCTACGATCAGGACGCGTAGGGCCATGGGCGTGTGATTCTACGGTATCCTCCTCGCCCGGAGGGTGCTAATGCCCTGCAAGCGAGCAGCGTTTGGCGTGATCGTCGTCGCCGGCAGCGTGATCGCGTCCACCGCAACCGCTCAGTCGGCAATCGGAGAGGTACAACAGCTTGCGTCAGATGTGTACTTCTACGAGGGGGACGTTGGCAAGGGCCATTGCAACAATGGCTGGATAATTCTTGAGGACTACGTTCTCGTCATCGACGCGAACTTCCCGTCCGGCGCACGCGAGGTCATGGCGAAGATTCGCGAACTCACCAAGAAGCCGATCCGTTTCGCCTTCGATACGCACCACCATGGGGATCACGCATACGGCAACCAGGTCTGGGCGGACCAGGGCGCGACCGCGGTCGCGCATACCGGCGTTCTGGATGAGTTGGAGCGCCTGGAGACCGGCCAGTTCGGCGGGAAGCCAGGACGCTGGGAGGACGCCGCCAAAGAGCGCGAAGATGTCCGCAACTCCAAGCTCAAGCCACCTTCACTGCTCTTCCCAGACGCGCTCATTTTTGACGACGGCAAGCATCGCGTCGAGCTGCACTACTTTGGCACTGCGCACACCAAGGGCGATGGGTTTGCGTGGCTGCCGAAGGAACGGATCCTGTTCACCGGCGATGCCGTCGTCAATGGCGCCCACAACTTCCTGGGCGATGGCGACACCGGGGCGTGGATTGAGACGCTGACCAAGGCCGCCGCGCTCGGCGCGATCACCGTCGGCCCGGGCCACGGTCCGCTCGGAAAGGGGTCGATCGTCCAGGATCAACAGACGTTTTTCCGCGAGCTGCGCCGGGTCGTGCAGGCGGCGAGCACACAGTCACCTGCCGCGGTGCAGGCGGCAATTCCGTCGATGCAGGCGGAGCTTGCAAAGAACGCGAGCATCGCACGATATGTCGGCGACGGGTTCGACGCTCAGGTCGGGAAGGTCTACACCGAGCTCACCGGCCGGAGGTTGCCGGATCGGAAGGCGGAGCTCGACGCCGAACAGACGCACATCGCGTGGCATCACGGCCACGCGCACGCGCCAGGCAAGTGATCGAGATGCGCGGTCACCACGCGAACGTCTGCCAGCGTCGCTGCACGTCTTGCAGCAGTTCACGGCAGCCATGGTCCTCGCGCAGCCCCAAACAAGTTGATGAATCCACGCTCCACGGCAGTCCGCAGCCACTCGAGGGCCGCGGCAGTGCGCCCGATGAGCGAATAGCCGTCGGCGAGGAACAGCGCGAGATACTCGGTCCAGTACGCGGCTTGCCTGGCGAAGGGCTATTCGGGGGCGGATGTGGAATAGATCCTCGGCGGCAACATCCTTCGAGTGATGGAGCAGGTCGAGCGCGGCGCGACGCACTAGCGAAACAATCGTCATACACGGCCACGCCGCGCTCGCAAAGACTGCAGCAGCTCAGTTACGCACAGGCTTCAGGTAATGGTTCGCCGGGAGCGCCGGAATCGTGAGCGATGCGAGCTTCGATATCTTCGTCGACATCGCCGCACCGCCGGAGACGGTGTGGACGGTGGTGTCAGATATCGAGCACTGGCACGAGTGGACACCCTCGGTCCGCAGTATCCGTCGCTTCGGCCGAGGCCCGATCGCGATCGGCTCGCGCGCGCTGGTTCGACAGCCGAAGTTTCCCCCCGCGGTGTGGACCGTCACCGCCTTCGAGCCGGGCCGTCGCTTCGACTGGAAAAGCGGCGCGCCGGGGATGTGGGTTCACGCAAGCCACGCGATCGAGCCGACTGCTGCGGGCTCGCGCGTGCGGCTCCGGCTCCGTTACGAGGGCGCGCTCGGCGGGCTGTTCGCGCGGTGGACGCGCGACATCACCAATCGGTATCTGGCTTACGAGGCGGAGGGGCTGCGGGTGCGCAGCGAGTCGCTGGTGCGCTGACTACCGCTCCGGGCTATCCGATGGCCGCAATCGCCGCAGCAAAGCCGTGCATTCCCGACCGCGATCGATGCCTGCCAATCGGAATCGACATCGATTGCGGCGCAAGATCGCGCTCTCTCAATTGCCTTGGCCCGGTCGCCCGTGCCGAGCGCCACGTCGCTGGCCTGCGCCAGCAGCACGGCCGATGTCGGGTGAACGCTTACAGCAAAATCCGCGAGTCCGCCAACGACTCGCGGCTGCCGTGCCGACGCCGCCGTCACCAACTGCGACAGCGAGCTTTCGTGGAAGAGTGCCGCCTCAGGATCGCGTTGGCGTGCGTCCTTCAAATCAGCCACCGTCCTGTCGCTCAACGTCTGGAGCACTGCGGTAATTGTTGGTGCCGGTTCGATACCGGGCCGAACGGTGACCGTGATGTCGTCCGGCACCTTGTGCTCTTCGAGCCAGTCGGAAAGACTCGCTCCCGGCGTGCGCGTGCTCGAGTGCTCGGCGCTGAAACGGACCACCATCTCCTGGACGCCGGCATAGGTCCTCTCAACAACGGTTTGAGCGTCGCCCCGGATTCGCATCGGCTTCGTGATGGCGCGGCCGATGTCGCTCAGATCGTGGTGCCGTACCACTTTGGCGCCGAGCACGACTTCTGTGCGGTCGCTGAACTTCATCGCGACGAAGTCGTCGAACCGATCCTGCCCATTCCGCGTGTCCGCTGTTGCGATGTAGAGATAGGGCACGCGCAGGAGCCTCGGGCTGTAGAAGGCAATACGGTCAGGCTGCGAACGAGTCGAGAAGTTTCCAGCGTCGATGTTGACGAGTGCCCTGATGCCCCGTTTGCGCATCGCCGACACTGTCTTCCATGAACCATCGGAAGTCGCCAGTCTCGAGTTCATTGGACTGGTCGCTGAATCGGAATGGGGCAACCACGAGCCGGCCATGCGACGCGAGGACTTCAGCCGTGGTGCTCAGGTAGTAGGGGCCGCCGAGCACCATGACAACCGGGAACTGGCCCTGCTGCGCGACAGCGCCAAGTGCCGCGATGCCACGGGTCTCGAGTGACGCCTTCGCCTGTTCTGGCGTCAACGGGACGATCCCGACGTGGCGCCAGCCGACGAGCGCATCGACCTCTTCGGCCTCGAGGGTCTGTCGCTCCACCGGGGATGGCGGCGTGGAGCGCTCGAGGAGCCGGTACTCCATGCTGGTCATCCCCGCCGTGCCTGCCGCCGGTGGCCGCGCCGGATACCAGATTGCCATTCCGATCAGCGTGCCGTCGCTCGCATTGATGCGGCGGCGGCGGTCGGTTCCCCGAACCACCTCGAATCCGACGGTGTGAGGCCCGAGGCGCAGACCCTCCGCGCGCGTGCCGGCTACGACGTCGGCACGGATCGCGGCTCCGAGTCCGATGGTGAGCACGAGCAGGACGGCAGTGACGCTGTGGGGTGTGACAACCCGAGATCGCATCGGTGGATGCCTACCCGTCTTGGCATGACTGGCGGCGAAAATGGGTTGAATCGTGTGACCGAACGATGCGGGGCTCGACCAGGACCGTGTTTGCCCTCTCCCGCACGAGTTCGCTACACTGAAGGTTCGTTCCCGCGCGGTCGGCCGACACTGGGAGGTCGTTCAACGGTAGGACACGTGGCTCTGGACCACGTTATCGGGGTTCGAATCCCTGCCTCCCAGCCAATCCTCAAACTCCTGATTCATCAACGGGTTAGCCGATGGTCTCACAGGCCTGTTCGTCGGCGCCTTTCTGATGTTCGAGTGCGTCTTCTTGAAAGAAAGTTGAAAGTTCGTCCCTGAATCCGTGGGATCCGGCACCTCGAAGCGCTTACCGCCCTCCAACTTTCCGGCTGCGGCTTGGAGGCTCTCAAGCGTCTGGTTGTCGTACCGCTCTGTTGTGAGGATTGACGCGTGGCCGAGGAGATCGCGAACCCGCGCGAGCGGGACTCCGCGTTCCACCAGGCGTGACGCGTACTCGTGTCGGAAGTCGTGCCAGTGCAGGTCTATTCGGCGGAACGCTTCGAGGCATGTCGACGAACTTCCGCGCGGACAGTCGATTGATGGAAGAGATCCTCAACAGAGCCAGAGGCACGTAGCACGTCATATCCAGCGAGGGGTTGGTCGGGTAGCAAGGGGCCATCGCCCACCGAGACGATAGGAACGATTAAACTAAGGCCCTCCCGGTTAGCTGATTCCTCGCCAGACGACCTGATCATGGCTCGATTCTGCACGGGGACGGGGCAAGGCACAGCCAGGCATTCCAATCATCGGAGGCGCCGTCCTCGCAGTCACGCCTCGAGGGGCAACGGCCGAGTCCGTCTCTCGTTTCGACAGTAACAGGGTTGTTCTTATAATGGCGTAGCTCATCCTCCGATTCGACTTGAGGACCGCGATGCGCAAATCGACCCTGCTCCTGATGGCGGCCCTGATCGCTCTGTCAGGCTGCCGCGCCGAAAGGCCCGCCGACACGCCCGCATGGAAGAACAGTTCTCTCGACCAGAAATGGAATGACAAGACCTCCCAGCATTTCTGGTGGACGTCGCAGGGGTCGCAGGTGGTCCCCTACGACTACTTGATGGCGCTGGAGGAAAAGGACAGCGAGGAACTGTTCGCGACGAACGCCCACTTCGAGCGGCTTCGCTACATCAACCAGCCGAAGTCGGCGATGAACCCGGGCGGGCTGCCGATTGGTCTCGTGAAGAACGAGGTCAAGGTGGATGGCCTCGATATCATGGGGTTCAGCTGCTCGGCGTGCCACACGGCGCGGTGGACGATCAACGGCACGGACGTGCTCGTGGAAGGCGGCCCGGGCAAGGGGGACATGCAGATGTTCTTCACCCACCTGCTCGACAGCGAGAGGCAGACACTCGAGAAGCCTGACAAGTTCGATCGCTTCGCGAAGCGTGTCGGCGGAGACCCTGCTGCGGTGAAGGCCAGCCTCGCGAAGTGGCGGGACCGCCTGGCCGCCCGGGGAGCCCGGAATCCGATTCCACCCGAATTCGAGGGCGGCTTCGGCCGCGTCGACGCGTTGACGGCCATCGTCAACGAGGTCACCGCGGGGGATCTGGGTATCCCGGAGAATGCACGCGTCGCCGCCGCGTCGGTGTCCTATCCGCACGTCTGGGACGCGCCGCAGCACGACGTCGTGCAGTGGAACGGCTCGATCCCGAACGCGGGCGTCGGTCCGGCACTGCGCAACATCGGCGAGGTCCTGGGCGTCTTTGGATCGATCGAGATTTCGCCGAAGCCCGGCAAGCTTCCGAGCTATCCGAACACGACCGTGGAGACGAAGAACCTCGACGAGATCGAGCAGGACTTGTGGGCGCTCGCGTCCCCGCTGTGGCCGGAACAGCTCGCCCCGGTTGACCGGACACTCGCCGACGCCGGCAGGCCGATCTTCGAGCGGAACTGCGCATCCTGCCATCTGCCGATCGGTCGGACGAACCCGGCGCGGCGGATTGTCGCGCAGATGAAGGACGTGGGCACCGATCCGACCCTCAACCAGAGCCTTGCGCGGCCGGTGAAGACAGGCCGGCTCAAGGGGACGCCCAAGCTGTTGAACCCCGCGGTCGTGTTTCAAGAGCAGGATTCGCCCGTCGACGTGCTGATGAACGTCGTGTTCGGCGCGTTCCTCGCGCACAAGCACGACTTCAGGCTGCTGCCGGATACGGCGATCAACGACGCGCGGAGGACGGGGACGCTGCCGCCGCTCGGCAGGCTGTTCGACTCCCTCGAGAGCGACGTCCAGCGTGGAGTGACTGGATTCCAGTCGGCGGCCGCACAGCTGAAACAGGCCTACAAGCTCACCGGCAATCCCCCCGCGCCGTTGACGAACAACTACAAGGCGCGTCCCCTGAACGGCATCTGGGCGACGGCACCGTTTCTTCACAACGGATCCGTTCCTTCGCTCGCGGAGCTTCTGAAGCCCGACACGGATCGCGTAAGAGAGTTCTACGTCGGAAGCTGGGTGCTGGACACCGCGAACGTCGGCGTCACCAACGTCCCCGAGGAAGGCGGCGTCAAGCACTACCTCTATCGGACGAGCGTGAAGGGCAACTCGAACGCGGGCCACAACTACGGCACCACGATCACGCCGGATCAGCGGAAAGCGCTGATCGAATACCTCAAGACGCTCTAGCAGGCTGCTGAAAAAGGGTACCCAAACACCCGATCGTCGTACTACACTGCCGGCCATCGGAGGTCGGATGCGCGGAGACGACGAGCAGAGCGGACACTTGTTTAGCTATGTGTCGCCGGAGCAGCGGGTTCCCGCGGACCATCCGCTGCGCCCGATTCGGCAGATGACGGATGCGGCGTTGGTGCGGTTGTCGTCGCGCTTCGCCCTGTTGTATGCGCAGACCGGTCGGCCGTCGGTGCCGCCCGAGCACTTGTTGCGCGCGTTGCTGTTGCAGGTGCTGTACTCGATTCGCAGCGAGCGAATGCTGATCGAGCAGCTGGAGTACAACCTGCTGTTTCGCTGGTTCGTGGGCCTGGCCATGGACGACGCCGTGTGGACGCCGACGACCTTTACGAAGAATCGGGAGCGCCTGCTCGCCGGCGACGTCGCCCGCGCGTTCTTCGAGGACGTCGTCGAGCAAGCGCGGGGGCGCCGGTTGCTGTCGGACGAGCACTTCACCGTCGATGGCACGCTGCTCGAGGCGTGGGCGGGCCAAAAGAGTTTTCAGCGCAAGGACCAGCCGCCATCCCCGCCCGACGATCCCAGCAATCCGACGGTGAATTTCCACGGCGAACGGCGCTCGAACACGACGCACCAATCGACGACCGACCCTGACAGTCGCCTGTTCACGAAGGCCCGGGGCCACGAGGCGAAGCTGGCGTATCTGGGCGAAGTGCTGATGGAGAATCGCCACGGCTTCGTCGTCGATGCGTGCGTGGTGCCGGCAACCGGCACCGGCGAACGCGACGCAGCGCTGAGCCTGGTGGCGGCCCTGCCGGGGGCGCGGTGCACGGTCGGCGGGGACAAGGGCTACGACACGCGGGGCTTCGTCACGACGCTGCGTGCGCTGGGGGCCACGCCGCATATCGCGCAACAGGCCACGCGGCGCACCCTCGACCGTCGCACGACCCACCATCCCGGCTACACCCTCAGTCAGCGTACGCGGAAACGCATCGAAGAAGTCTTCGGCTGGATGAAGACCATCGGCGGGATGCGGAAACTCAAACATCGCGGCGGCGAGCGCGTGAACTGGCAGTTCCTCTTCACCGCCGCGGCGTACAACCTGGTCCGGATGCGCACCCTGATGGCCACCGCGTGACCGGCCCCTCCATGCGGGAACGGGCGTACGACCTCGACCGCCGTATCGATCGTACGCGCGCAGCACGGTGATCGGCATGATCAATCGCTGTTTTTCAGCAGCCTGCTAGGGCGACAGCGAGCCGCGCGTATCGATCGGGCTCTTCATTCTGTCGGAGACGGCGCGCGCAGTCTGATAAGGGATCTTCCGTAAACTCGCTCTCGCGGCACAGCGTTAATGCGGACTATCCTCCTCATCGACGACCAGGTTCTTAGCAACTGTGACGCCATTCTGCGCCGCTCGCAGCTAAGCGGCATGGCGTTAGGCGGACAACGTAACGTGTTGCGATGCCACTCAACAGTCGGCAGGTTTCGGAATTTGAGCACGCCATCACGTCGTATGGGTTCCCGGCGGTCTATCTCGATTTCGCCAGGGTACGGAGATTCGGGCGTCAGACATGCATGCGGTCGAGGGCGCAATTCGGGACATGCTCGTTTCAACTGCCGTCGATCGGATTCGAGACGGCTTGGCGAACGTGATTTACTGGGGTTACGCGCAGATTGGCTATCGGCACGACAGAGTTCAGCGGTTTCGCAATGGCGTCACTCCTGAGCAGCTCGCTCACTTTCGTCGGCTCGTGGAGGCCGAAGGCGGGGCCGGTCTCGCCACCATAGCGGCCATCCGAATGCCGGAGTTCTCTGGCGTTTCTTTCATTTCCAAGATCCTGGCATTTCTTGACCCTGACCGGTATTGCGTGCTGGACAAGCAACTGCCAAGGGTCGCCGGCGTTCCTGGAACTCGAGCACTTCACCAGATCTCAACAGGAACACAAATCCGGGTCACTCATCGCAACGAAGATGCCTATCACGCGTGGCGCAAAGAGTGCGCTGACATATCGGCGCAGTACTTCGGCGGCCGGTACCGCGTGGTCGACATCGAGCGCGGATTCTTCCAAATGGTGCAGGTGGGTCAACTCCAGGTCGCGAGAGAACTGTACGCAGCCGCCTAACAACGGATTGCAGCCGCGCCCGCTGCGACCATGGGCGCCGCGGCTGAAGCCGCACCGTCTAGGCGTGCTCCTTGGACCTTCGGCAGCGGGCATTTCGTCGTCCGACTTGAATAGTGCGATTCGAGCGTGTCCTCGGCGGATCACTAAACACTGGGCGACTACTGAGGAGCGACACAGCGCAGCTGCTTGCCGCCGCAATCTATGGCCGAGTGAGATGAGCTTCATGGGAGACTTGCAACGACGGAGGTGCCCATGCGACTTGGGCCATGTTTGCTCTGGCTCTGTATGCTCACTGGTTCGCTCATCGGGCAGCAGCCAACGGCCGCGCAGTGGCCGCGTTTCCGGGGGCCGAATGGCTCTGGCGTGTCCGAGACTGACAAGCCACCTACCACCTTCGGCCCATCGTCCAACCGCTTGTGGCAAGCGGTGGTTCCACCCGGCCACTCTTCGCCCGCGATATGGGGCGATTACATCTTCGTGACGGCCGTCGAGAACAGCACGCTGGTCGTTATCGCATTTCGCCGACGCGACGGCACGTTGCTGTGGCGGCAACGCGCGCCCTCTGACCAATTGGAGAAGGTCCACCCATTCAGCAATGCTGCCGCGTCCACGCCCGCAACCGACGGACAGCGCGTTTACACGTACTTCGGCTCGCATGGGTTGTTGGCACACGACTTCAACGGGAAGGAAGTGTGGCGGAGGCCCTTGCCGGCGCCGCCCACGCAATATGGCGCCGCGACGTCGCCGATCGTCTTCGATGGGAAAGTCATCCTCCAGCTCGATGGGAACGACGGTCGCTCCGAGCTTCTGGCGTTCGACGCTCGAACCGGCGACCCGGTCTGGCGGACACCGCGGCCGCTGTTGCGTGAGAGCTGGTCGACACCCATCGTCTGGACGCACGACGGCCGCGACGAGATCATTGCAGTGGGAAGCAACAGGCTCACTGCGTACTCGGCCAGTGATGGCGCGGAGCGCTGGTGGGTGGGAGGCTTGACGCTGCAGCCGATCACGGGCGCGGTGATTGGCGAGGGAATGCTCTTTGCAAGCGCCACATACGCCGGCTCCGCGTCCGAACCGCTCGACATTCCACGTTGGGACTCGCTCGTCGAGCGGTACGACGCGAACAAGGACGCGATGCTCGCCGTGACTGAGATGCCTCGAGAGGAGGGCATCCACCTGCGCCGGGAAGTGGCGAAGGACACGCCTGGCAACTTCTTGTCGTGGCCGAGGGCGATGGCTTTGACCGACGGCAACAAGGACGGGGTGGTCACCAAGGGAGAGTGGGACGCGACCCTCGCCTTCTTGCGCAGTAACGAGGACAACCTGCAGGCGATTCGCCCTGGTGGCAGTGGCGACAGCAGCAGTTCGCATGTGGCGTGGAAGGCCAGCCGCGGCATCTCAGAGATGCCGTCGCCGCTGTTCTACCGCGGCCGGCTGTACTTTGTACGGAACGGCGGCATGGTGACGAGCTACACGCCCGACTCTGGAAGCGTCGTGCTCGATCGGCAGCGCCTGGGCACGCTCGGTCAGTACGTCGCCTCGCCAGTAGCGGCCGACGGCCGCATCTACGCCGCCAGCGAGACCGGCACCATCGTCGTATTCCGAGCGGGCGATACATTGGAAGTGCTGGCGCGCAACGATCTCGGTGAGAGCATCACGGCGACGCCGGCCATCGCCGACCACAAGCTGTACGTCAGAACTGCAAAACACCTCTGGGCATTCGGATCCTAGAGATGGGTCCAAGGCACAATCACAGCTCCCCACTAACGCCGGTACTAGCTACTTATCGCTGCGCGCGGCGCCCCAGACGTATCACCTGTCGGGGTTTTGATACAGCTTCTTTAGGCTCGTGCTCAACCTGTTCGAGGAGCGGAGGCGAAAGGTGCACGCCCGGGCTATAACAAGCCCACGAGACGAACACCGCACTCGAGATCATCGGTCGCCCTCCACCCCTGCCCGCAGGGCAGCAGGCCACCACGAGTCAGCATTGGCGATGTCGATGCCCACGAAGATCGCGGTGGATGTCATCGGACCCTCCACGTCACGAAGACCCGTCGTGGGCCGGCCTTGCGGAACGGGTCACGCCCCCACGCAACTGTGCGGGCTCACGACGAGACGCCGACGACGCCCACGCTATCGTGCGGTCTGGTGACCGTAGGAAACAACGAGCTGTCGTCGGCGGACGACGAACTGTTGAATCGATCGCCAGGAGGCAAGATACGAGGAATCATTAGGCCGTCTCGCGGTGAGCATGACCGCCGTTCTCAGCCCCTCGTCAGCCCTCTCGCCTCCGACAAGCTAGCGCTCTCAGCCATGCGCTGAGCTGGTTCCAACTGACGAACGCCGGTTGAGCCAACTTTACTCGGGAGGATCTGCAGCGCCCGCCTTGACGGCCTATTCGCAAAAGGGAATGGTTGGCCGTCGCGCCATCTCTTGTTTTGGCAGCCACTCTGACTGACCCGCGCCGCCGTTTAGCGGAACTCGCCAGATCGCCACCGGCGCCGACCATCTCGAGACGTCACGCCTGCATCACCATTGCGGACTCGGTCACCCTGGAGGACCTCGGAAGCAAGAACGGAACGTGGCTCGACGACGAGCGCCTGACCGCGCCCAGCGAGCTGGCCGACGGCGATGTCGTGCGACTGGGCTCGGCGAGGTTCACGTTCCGGCTGGTCCGGCAACCAAAATCGACCGAATCGGCGGAGATCAGTCGAGACGACCATCCGCAGATCAAATAAAAATCTCAGATTCGCCCTAGGACTTCCGGCCGCAGCAACAGGCATCCTCCTCCCGACCAAGACCTGGTCGGAGGCAGAACTTGCGAGGCGGACCCGACTCGGATGTCCTCACAAAGACGTGGCGTCAGGGTGCGGCGATTTTACTTGCCGTCCTGGTCATGTCCCGAGGGGCGGCACCTCAAGCTGTGAGCGGCGATTCGCCCGCGGTCGCACTCCACTCGCCGTCATCGATCACGGCCGTTCAGTCGCGCGAATCGCCGTTGCCCACCAATCTCATCGTGCCGGATGTGGTCCTTCTGCTTGTTTTGTCGATGTGGCGGGACTCTCCCACATTCCGCCGGCAATGCGCGCGTCTCGCAGAGCACGCCGAAGTAGTTGTCCGCCTCGATCTGGTGCGAGAGCGCGATGGCCGGGTGCGATCGCGCAGCGGTCCGATGGTGAGTGGGAATGGTCTCGCCGTCGTGTTCACCTCTGATGCCACCAACCTGGTGACTTTGGCCGCCGACGAATCGGCAGGAAGAAGGGACTGAACCATGAAGACCCAGTCAACTACACCCTCGATCAGCGTTCTGACCTCCTCCGTGCTGTTGGTGTCGTTCATTGCAGTAGCACCGGTCCCGTACGCTGCCGCAGAGGTCGGCGATGCCGTCACCGCCTGGAACGCAAACGCCGGTGTGGCGGCCACCGCCGCTTGCATCGCTCCGCTCAACAACCCGCTCCACGAGTCGCGCATCTACGCCATGATGCACGTCGCCGTCCACGATGCCCTCAATGCGATCGACCGCCGTTCTCGCCCCTACGCCTTCGATGCGGAGGCGGAACCAGGAACTTCACCTGATGCCGCGGTTGCTGCGGCGTCACGAGATGTGCTGGTCTCGCTCATCGCTCAACTGCCTCTCGAGCTCCACTCGCAGGCGTGCATCGATGCGGGGGTGGCCAGCGTCGAAGCCGCCTATACAGCAGCGCTCGCCGGGATCCCCGATGATCAGGCCAAGGCGCAGGGTATCGCGCTGGGACAGGCCGCTGCTGCCGCTATTCTCGACCTGAGGGCGGCAGACGGCGCGGTTGGGCCATTTCTCAACTTCGCGTGCCCGCAGGATACCGACCCCGGGGAGTATCAATGTTTACCGGGTACCCCGTTCACCGTCTTTGAGGGGTGGGCAAACGTGACTCCCTTCGTCTTGAAGGACAGCTCACAGTTCCGCCCGGGGCCGCCGTATGCGGTGGACAGGCAGAAGTACACGGCTGACTTCAACGAAGTGAAATCGCTCGGCGGCGATGATGTCACCACTCCCAGCGCACGCACTGCCGACGAAACCGAAATCGCCCTCTTCTGGTGGGAAAGCTCCCCGCTGAAGTGGAACCGGATTGCGAGAAGCGTTTCCGCTGACCAGGGACTCACACTCTGGGAGAACGCCCGGCTCTTCGGGCTGCTCAACATGGCGCTTGCGGACGGCTACATCGCCATGAAAGATACCAAGAACCATTACAACTACTGGCGACCGATCACCGCTATTCGGACAGGGGACACGGACGGCAATCCAGATACTGCCGGTGACCCGACATGGACATCGTTTCGCCCGACTCCGCCGGACCAGGACTACGCCTCGGGTCACGCAATGGAAGGTGGGGCCGGTGCTGAAGTGTTAAAGCAGTTCTTCGGCACCGACGAGATCAGCTTCGAGGACTGTAGCGCGACGCTGCCTGCTGGCAGCACCTGCAGCGATACGTCGCCGGTAATCCGCTCGTATACCAGCTTCTCTCAGGCGGCGGCCGAGAACGCGTATTCGCGCATCCTCATCGGGTTTCACTTCCGCAAAGCGATCGAAGGAGGGACCGAATACGGTCGAAAAATCGGCCAGCGTGCCGTCAATCTCCACTTGCGTCCTGTGCACTGACCGAATCCGAGGAGTCGTCAACTCCTTGGTGGTAAGTCCCTCAACGCGTGTCGAAAGTCGATACGCTTACTCGGGGGCGGCGCCGCCGCTGAAGTGCTCAGGCAGGTCCTCGGGACCGATCATGTGTCGGTTCAGCGCGTGCAGTCTGTCACTGCCAGCCGGAAGCCGATGCAACGACGCGTCCCCGGTGTTTCGTGCGTTTGACAGCTTCTCGCAGGCGGCAGACGAGAACGCGGTGTCGCGAATCCTGATCGGCATTCGGGCACTCTCGCGGTGCTGGAGCGACGCAGCAGTATCTGCTGGCAGGTGGAAACGTGCAGGCGCTGTTCTTCATTCGTCCGGTTATGGGCTGAGACCCTGGAGCCGTGCCCCAGAGTTCAACGTGCAATCCTGATCATGCATGGCACCGCGGATAGCTTCGGAGAGAACACGCGCGACGAAGAACTCAAAAGGATGGTCGAGTTTCTGCGCGTCATCTACCGAGATAGCCCGCTGGCGCGTGAGCTGATTCACTTGCTCCACGGCGGTGTGACGCTATTGCTGCGCGCGTAGGCAATCAACTGCCCCAGGTGCTCGTGCAGGTGGGTGACGGTCGCAATCCAGATGGCTCGAGTTGTCGTCTTTCGCACGGAGTTTTTGGGCGCCGTCTCCAGTGCCGTGTCAGGCGTCTTACTCATCGCGTCCTTCAGGAACGCGAATGACTTCGTCAGTTCGGCCACGAGCTGCTCGCGCGTCAACCGGCGGGTCTCGAACGCCGCTACCGTCTTGTTATCCTTGCCATCGATACCGGTGTCCGCCGGTGCTGGCACTCCCATCAGCGCCGGCATGAAGTAATTGTCTCCCGCGACGTGAAGGAGCACTTCCTCGGTGGAACGCACCCCCGCTCCTGGCCGCCATTTGTAGGCAGTCGATGGCATGGCGTTGGCCAGCCCCACGATCTTGGTCTCGAGTGCCGCGACGTCCTGAAGGAGATCGCCCATCACCCCGGCGCGCTCCTGGGCGGCGACCGTCGATCCGGACGTGACCAACGCCACGGTGAAGACACACCAAACAACGCGGCTCTGACGGATCATCGATATGCCTCGAAATCTGTATACAAGTATCGGACGGCAGGGGGGCCTGCGCGATCCGGCCCGTAGCCAAGCTGCTCACCGAGAGCGACTTCGAGCCCGGTCACCGTCACGCCGCGGTCAGCACCCAGTTGCGAATTCCTCCCTGACACCCAGCCAACGCCCGGAGGGCGTTGGCTTGGAAGGCCAGTCTTCCGGCGCAGATCGGCTCGCTCCGCTCGCCGCTCTAGCGCCCCGCCTTCACGAGCGCCTTCAGCTTATCGACGGACCTGGCGTCTTCGAGCGCCGTCACGTCGGATCCGACCTCGCCGGTGGCCATGATCTCCTTGAGCAGGCGCCGCATGATCTTGCCGCTCGGCGTCTTGGGCAGCACATCGGTGAAGATCACGCGCTCCGGCACCGCGATCTTGCTGATGCTCTCGGCGACTTGCGAGCGGATGGACTGCTCGATTTCAGACGAAGCGACCTGGCCCACCTTGAGCGTCACGAACGCCGCCGGCACGAGACCCTTGATCGGATCGGGAGCACCGACGACGGCGACTTCGGCGACGCCGATGCACTCCATGATCGCGCTTTCCAATTCCATGGTGCTCAACCGGTGCCCCGCGACGTTGATCACGTCGTCCACGCGCCCGGTCACCCAGAAGTGGCCGTCGGCGTCCTTCACGGCGGCATCGTTGGTGAAGTAGCAGCCGTCCACCTGCGAAAAGTAGCTCCGCACGAACCGTTCCGGCTCGCGCCAGAGCGTCCGCAGCATCATCGGGAACGGCCGGCGGATGACGAGATTCCCCGTCGTGTTCACGCCGACCGGTAGACCCTGGTCGTCCACAACATCGATCTCAGCCCCGAGAAACGCCGGACCGCACGACCCCGGCTTCATGGGTGTGAGCCACGCAGCGCCGGCCAGCGGGCAGCCGGAGAGTTCAGTTTGCCCCCATGTGTTGTTCACGTAGATGCGGGCCTTGCCAAGCGTCTCGTAGGTCCAGTGCCAAGCCTCAGGATTGAGCGGCTCACCGACAAGCGCCACGACCTCCAAGCACGACAGGTCATACGTCGCCATCAACGCATCACCATGACGCATGAGCATGCGGATTGCCGTGGGCGCGGTGAAAATCTTGTTTACTCGGTAGCGATCGACGAGCTGGTAGAAGCGTTCCGGCGTCGGATAATCAATCGCGCCTTCGAAGACCACCGTCGTGGCGCCGTTGGCGAGCGCGCCGACAATGCCCCAGATGTGCATGGTCAGCCACCCAATGTCGGCCGTGCACCAGAGCACATCGTGTTGATGGTGGTCCAAGTGGTACTTGGCGTAGACGTAGTTGTTGACGACGAACGCCATGGCAGCGTGGACGATGCCTTTGGGCTTGCCCGTCGTCCCGCTCGTGTAGAACACGATGCCCGGTTCGTTGGCTTCCATCGGCTCGGGAGCACAACCAGGTGACGCTGGGCGCATGAGGTCGTGCCAGTAGCGATCGCGCCCTTCGCGCATGCCCACCGGCGCACCCGTACGGCGAACAACGATCACGGTCTGGACGCAAGAGAGGTCCTTGATGGCCTCGTTCACCGTGGCCTTGAGCGGTACGCGCTGGCCGCGCCGCACGGCTTCATCGGCGGTGAGGATGACCTTCGGCTGGAACGACTCGAGACGATCTCGCAACGAGCGGGCGGAGAAGCCGGAGAACACGGTATTGAAGAGCGCGCCAATCCGGAAGCAGGCCAGGACGGCGACGATGGCTTCCCACAGGTTCGGCGTAAAGATGGCGACGGCATCGCCCTTCCCGATGCCGAGGCCCTTCAGCACATTGGCGCACTTGCACACCTCGACGAACAGCATCCGATAGGTGAAGAAGCGCGTCTCGCCGTCCTCGCCCTCCCAGATGAGCGCGAGCCGGTTGTCGGCGCCCCGCGCCAGGTGGCGATCGAGCAGGTTGACCGTCGGGTTGCCCACGCCGCCGACGAAATACTTGAAATGCGGAAAGCGCCCTTCTTGCACGACGTCCCACGGCCGCATCCACTCCAGCTCGCGCGCAACGTCGGCCCAGAACTCGTCGGGGCGGTCTCGCGATCTCGCGAGCAATGCCTCCCAGGCTTCGACACTTCCGCAGTGCGTCGCCCGCGCGCGCTCGGGTGCCGGAATGTACAACCGGCTCGCACCGATGAGACCCGCAGCGCCCTCGTGCGGCTCGGCCATGGTGGTGATTCTACGCCACGGCATTGGCGTGCTTACCAGTACCTTCGGCAGTCCCGCTTCAGAAGTGGAACGGTCACCCGGTGGCGAGGGATACGCGCGAACTGACGACGTCGACCGCGGAGGCCTCAATCAGGTCGATCACGCGGAGATTGCTTCTGGACAGCAGCCCGTCCCTCAAGAACTCGACAGGCTTGCGACCTGCCGCAACCAATCTGTCGGAAGTCCCTTGGCGACCAGGCGGGCGCTCCTTCTTCCCACTGTGCGTCCGTCAACTGCTCCAGGTCACTGCCGTCGTACCGCATCACGAAGATCTCTCCGCAGGGCTGCGGCAAGTTGGTGCAGATCTAGTGGCGGCGATGCGTTCGTTTTCGAGACGCCGCACTGGCACTAAGCGGCGCGCGAGACCAACCAAGTTCGAAAATCGTCCCTGCCTCCCAGCCACCGAAACTCGTCTCCGCTAAACCATTTCCCATCAAGGGATTATTTATGCGGTTCGAATCCCAGACAGACCTTCGGTCTCCCTATTCGAGTGTCGTCGCGATCACCGTCGTCAGAACGTGCCGGTTGACGACGTTTTCGCGATACGCCGCCGCATAGCCCTGCGCCTCGGCGAGAAGATCGCGGGTCGACATGGTGCGATTGTAGTCCTGACTCCGCAAAGGCCTCAGGAGTCGCCCCCTGTGCCTGGCCCCTCCTCGAGACTGACCAGACTCAAGAGCGCCGGCTCTGCGAACTGCCTGAACTCGTCGAGATGGACCGTCTCGTCACGCTTGGCCTTCTACGCTCCGCGCATTACGTATTGCACAGCCATGCGCAGCACGTAGTAGCGAGGCGACTGCGCCGCCGAGGACGACTGTACGCGCGATGAGAGACCACGTGAGAAGCCGTGCGCGACCACCGCGCAGAGCCGGTCAGCGCGACAGAATGTCGGGGAGCTTCCTCATGAAGTTGCGGATGTCGCCGATTTGTGCGGCCGTGGAAATGAAGTCGAACGCTGTCGGGCTGACGGTCGTCGTGCGACCTTCGAGAATGGCTGTCAGCGCCGCGGGCAAGACGGGACATTCGTCCAGCAGGCCGAGCACGCTGGTCCAAGCCGTCATGTCGAGCATCGCGAGCACGTCCGCCGCGTCGCGTGCGAGCCACGGTGTGCCAGCGTCGCGTTGCTTTGCGAGCTTGCGCCGCATCGCGACGAACCCGCGCTGGATGTCGCAATCGACGCAGCGAAGATCGTCGAGCATCGAGATGAGCTGATGCGCCACGAACAAGCTGACGTCCTGGTACAGCACAGACCAGCCCACTTCGAACGCTGCCACGAGGTCGTGATCGATCAGGAAAGAGTCGGGCGGTGTGGCTGTGGCCGTGCCGTGAGCGCGCGGCGATGACCGATCTTGCAAGGTCACGCTCGTCCAGCGCACGGGCCAGTATTCGAGACCCAGATTGCAGATGCTCGCGGCGGCATCGGTCGCTTCCCGAGGCGTGAACGGCCGCGACTGGATGGAGCATCCAGCGAGCAGCGTATTCGCGAGGAACGCGAGCTCACGATTGCGCTTGAAGTACGCGGTTTCGTTCCTGTCGCGCGCGTACTCCATCAGCTGCCGCAAGCGCGTGAGTCTGGCTGCCTGCGGGTCTGCGTCCGCGGCTTCGAGCAGCGGGCGCGGACGCTCCGGCATCATGCCTGCTTCTGTGAGCAATCCGATGACTGCTGCGATCGATTCGGGGACGTCGGTTGCGTCTACGTGCACGTCGGTCGAGCGTGATGCCGGCGACGTCGATGCCGACGATTCCAGCAGGCGTTCCGGTGCTCGCGTACTCTCGTTCGACGATTCCGGTGCCTCGTCCGCCGCTCGAAAATATGCCCTGACTATCGGATTGACCTTGATCGATCCTGTCACCGACGCTCCTGATCGCGCGTGTTCCGGCTGTCGCGCCATCTGGAGGAAGGCGCGCGCGTCGGCGGGCGTCGCGTAGCCTTGCTGCGATCGCCGGCGCTCCCGTTCGATCGCGACGTCGTGGAGGTGCTGCTCCGGTGCTAACGGCAGATCGTCCAGGCCGTCGATCTCCGGACTGGAGTTGGACAGGCGCCGGCAGCCCTGCATCACGGCGTGGAAATAGTTGCCGTGCTCGGCGTCGAGCGCGACCAGCAGCGTGACGATCGCGTCCCACACGTCGGCTCTCCGCGCACGGACGATGTAGCCGCCCACTTCACACTCGAGCCAGTCGCCGCTCGAATCGTGCTTCGGCCCGTCGCCGGCATGCATCGACTCGGCGTGCATCGCCTCGTCGACATCCATCACATCTCCTTCACGCATCGCCTCCTGACGATCCATCGGCTCGTCATCACTCTGGGCGGTTGGTTCGAAGATGCCCGGGTCGAACACACGCACGTAGCGGGAAAGTCCGGCGACTACGACGTTCGTGTCGAGGGCGGCGACCGTTCGTGCGGCCACCGAGTTTCCGGTGTCCACCAGCACTTCGAGCCATTCGCCGAAGCGATCGACGTCGAACTGCCCGTCGCGTCCCGGCCGCGCGGGACGCCACAGATCGAGGTCGAGCACGGAGGTGAGCTGCGCGGGAGTCGCCGACGTGACGAGCTCGCCGCACGCATCGAGTCCACGGTAGCGAATGAGCTGATGCAGGGTCTCCGGCGGGAGATGCGGGACGACGCGCGCGAGGAATGGCGTATCCAACAATCGCGCGAGTCGATTCTCGACCGAGCCCCCGTCGCGGGGCGCCGTATCGCGGTTCGTGATTTTGGACATGGGCCGGCGATGATACCGGTCCTGGCGTCCAACAAACAGTCTTGAAGAGTGGGGCGGTGTCAGGGATACTAATAATGGGATTGACGTCCGTTGTCGTCAGCCTCGCCCTCCGACTCTTACCTTCCGGTTCGCCAACATCATCACCTTCCGCCCTCTCTTAGCGCTGATGCTCGCGGAATCTGACCGCGAGCCGGCCAACTCCGGCGGATTGACCGCGGTTTGTACGACCTTCAAGCCAGAAAATCTGTGATCGACCCGGACCGCTCGCTCGTGCTTCTCGAGCGCTGAACAGTCTCTAGTCGACGCGAATTCGAAGGAGTGAAGCAGACACGACCGCGCGGTTGAATTGGGTCTACGCCTCAGGATTGCACGAAGTCGCAAATGGGATGGTCCGTTTCGGTTCGCCGCTCTAACTGTGGTCGTGAGCGGATTCATGTGATGGGCATGGCGGGCCGGGCCGCACCCCTTCCGATTTCACGACAAGACCATCAGGAGCCCAGCCCGCGCGTCAGCGTCTGGACGCACCATCGGCGGGCGATGCTCCGCCGACAACCCGATGCGGCAGGTGGGACGGGATCGGCCGCGTGTGGAGCAGGCGCTCGCCGTCGTAGATGCGGAAGTGCCCCGCCAGTTCGAAAGGCTGGCCCTCGAGGGGCACGTACTGGGCGAGACGCGCCGAGTCCCCGAGTGTGACGGCAACCAGCGTGCCCGGCACCGGCTCGCGACCGGGCACCTGCGGGCTCGACAAGTGGAGAACGCGATCGGCCGTGAGCCCGCGTCGCAACGCGGGCTCGAGGTAGAACACCAGCGATCCCCGGCGGTGCTCGACCATCCACAGCTGCGGCGGGAATTGCCCTGCGCGGTTGATCGCCTGGGCCAAATCGCGCGCCGTCGTGATGGTCGCCACCGGCGGCACCAGTATCGCGAGTGACACGGCGACCGTCGCCGCGGTCAGACTGGCGCCGAGCGCCGCTGCCCTGTCCAGTCGACGTGCCGCCAGACGCGCAGCGGTCCACCAGCCGCCGGCGATGGCCAGGGCCACGACCCACATCCACGCCACGTGCGGGACCTGGAACTTTGCCGGCGCGAACACGAGCGCCGCGGGGAGGATCATTGCGCCGATGACGGCCTGGACGACGCGCATCCGCGCAAACCAGCGGGACGGATGTGGTCCCCCGCGTTCGAGCCACGCGAGCCACGCCACCGCCGCCAGCACAGCAATCGCTGGGAACACCGGCAGCGCGTAGGTGAGCAGCTTCGACTTCGACAGGCTGAGGAACAGCATCCCCGTCAGCAGCAGGCTCCAGCCGTGGCGCGTGGCGTCGCCGAACCGCTGGTCCGTGGTGTTGTCCCGCGCGCGAGATCGGAGACGGGCGAGCGAGAACGGCGCATAGAGAATCCACGGCAGGCCGCCGCCGAGAACGACCGGCAGGTAGTAGTGCCACACCGCTCTGCCGTGGCGCTGCGTCGTGGTGACGGCCCCGAGCACGTGACGCTCGAACAAGTAGTACTTCAGGTAGCCAGGCTGCGCGTGTTCCATCGCCAGGAAGGCCGGCGCCGCAACGGCCGCGGCGAACGCCAGCGCCAGCACACCGCCAAGGACGACCACGACACTGAGGCGACGCTCGAGGAGGCACACGGTGGCGTGCGCCAGGCCAACGATCGCAACCCCGGACAGCCCCTTGGTGACCATCGCGAACCCGAGACACGCGCCGGCGGCCAAAGACCAGGCGAGCACTGCGGCCGCGCGGGGGCTACGTGCAGCGCGCCAGAGGGCTAGCAGCGCTCCGTTGGTGAACGGCACGAGCGCAAGGTCGTGCACCGGCACCTGCATCAGGCCGATGGGCAGAGCCAGCGTCGCGTAGAAGATGCCTGCGAGCCATCCGCCCCGCCTCCCGAGGATCGTCCCCGCCAGCAACCCCGTCGTGATCGCGCCGAGCAGGCCGAACGCCAGCCCGGGAGCCCGTACGGCCGGCTCGGAGAACCCCAGCAACCGGAGCGAGCCCGCCATCGCCCAGAAGAAGAACACGGGCTTGTCGGGAAACGGCTTCCCGAGAAACCGCGGCACGATGTAGTCACCGCGCTCCACCATCTCCTGTGCGATGGCTGCGTGGAGGCCCTCGTCCGGATCGATCAGCGGGTGGTGCAACGTGAGCGGGAAGATGAAGAGCGCAACGCCGAGGAGGAACAGGGAGGCGATGAGAGCCCGTCCGGTCACAAGAGGGGGATCTGGTGGCGACATCTCCTGCAGTTCCGCGGACACCCGCCCCGTCAGCGGGTCGGCCCGGGCTCACTCCAGGCGGGGCCCCTCCACGGGCGTTTCCCACCGATCACGTTGGCGACCGCCCGCGTCGGATTCAACAACACCGCCAGCGTGTTGCCCCAGTACGGGTGGTTGCGTTTCACGCGATCGATGATGTGGAGCCGAGCGGCGTCCTCGCCGATCGAGATCAACAGTCCGACCCCTGGCGTGAGGACAAAGTCGCAGTACGTCATTTCACCTCGCTTCAGGCCAACGTTGCCGATCGAGGCTTCCGACAGCGGCCCAATCTCGTAGTTCAGGCTGTAGATGAACGAGTAGAGGCCTTGAGCACCTTTCGCCTTCCAGTAGCCACGGTTGTTGCCTATCGGGGTCTCCTGCGACGCGCGGTGGTTGTTGGCAAAAACGAACGACGTCGTTGACCCCAACAGAGGGTGGAACAGGTAGTTCGTCGTTACTCTGTCCCCATCGTTCCAGCAGCAGAGGGTGCTGACCGAGGCGAACCAATCCTCGAAGAACGGCCCCTCAAGATTCTCGCGCGTGCTGCCGTCTTCTAAGGTGAGCCGATACGTCTGCTGGGCGAGCAGCAGGACGATGGAGTCCCGGAGGAGGCTGCGCCACGCAATCGCCCCCTTCTCCGGGGAGGGCGTGGTCGCAGGGGCCGCCGACGGGATCGGATCCTGGAGCACGAACGCGGTGGAGAGAAAAGGCGTGGGGAGCTTTGGCGGAAGGGACGACTCCAGTGTGAAGAGGCCGCGGAACGCCCGAGGGACCTCCGCTTCAGCCGGCCCCAACGAATCGGCTTCGTCAAACAGGTCGAAGGGCAGCAGTAGCGACGCGGGGTCCTGCGCCGCTGCGGTTCGAACACCGGACAAAACGAGCAGGGCCCCGAGGCCAACACGCCCCGTGAGCATCCACGCACGCCGAAGAGCCACTGTTCCCCCGTTTCAACGAATGAGCAGCTCATAGACTAAGCGCCAACCTGACGATCTGCCAAGTGATGGACGCCATCGTGCAGGCTGGCTCGCGCGATGAGCGTGACCGCAGTGCCGGCTACGCCGTTCGCTGGCCGTTCACGGTCGCCTTCCACCACCGCTCGTACCTGGGCGCAAGCCACACGGTCCAGGGCACGAGGCACAAGCCTGCCAACAGATCCACCACCCAGTGGTGGCGCAGGTAGACCGTGGACGCGAGCAGCACGACCACGAACACGAGCAGGATCGGGAAGTACCAGCGGCAGTACTTCCACGCGTAGTACAGGCTGAGGCAGCTGACGGCCGAATGCAGGCTGGGGAACGCCGCGCGTGCCGCGTGGTTCGGCATCATCGCGATCAAATACTCCTGGAAGTTCGTGATGGGCCCGCCGCGGAGCGTCACATGGAACAGACCGAGCGACGCGTAGTACAGGCGCGGTGGCGCGGCGGGCAGGAGCACGTAGAGGACGTAACCGGTGTAAAAGCAGACAATGATGCCGAGGAGCGCCGTGCGCGCCTCGTTCGACCGGCCACTGAACCAAAGGATCAGCACGACCGACGGCGCGACGAGGTAGAAGTTCGCGTAGAAGGCGTTGAAGAACTCGGTTCTCGCCGGCGTGATGTACGCCTCGGCCCAGAGGACCGGCTGGCCCCCGAAGATCCACTCCTCGATTGCCGACAAATACGCGTGAATGTCGTGCGTGTTCACATACCTCACGGTGTCGTGCAGGTTCGTGTACACCGCGATGCACATGACGAAGGGGAGGAACGTCCGGACGAACTCCGCCGTCGCGAGCCACCAGCGCGAGCCCTGTCGGCGCCTGAGCGTCCGCTCGAGCCACGGCAGGCTGGCGGCCAATCCGGCGACAACCGCGAGCCGCAGCAGGCCGCCCTGGATGCGCCGCGAGTTGATCTGCTGCTGGTAAAGGTCGACATTGGCGTAGATGGTGAGGACGGCGGAGGCGACAAACGCAATGGCGAGCAGTCCCTCCTCCGGCCGCAGGCGCCGGAAGACGGTAATCAACCGGGAGCTTCGAGTCGACACCTCGTGCACGAGGGAATCATAGTTCGCACAACGCGGGGGGCAGCCCATCGCCCAATTCCGCTGGCCCGGCCCGGGCGTAAGGATGGATTTGGCGCCGCTTCTACCAGCTCGCACGTTCGGCGATGCGTACCGGACCACAACGGCTTGTGCGCCTATACTCGAGCATCCGCTTGCGAGCGACGCTGCTTGATGAGGAAGGACACGCCTGATGAAGGACACGCCCGCCGACGGTAGTTTGCTGGATGTCCCGAACCTCGAAGGACTCTCCCGCCGTCGCTTTCTCCTCGGGACGCTGTTCAGCCCCGCGATACCGCTGCTCGGGGCGGCCGGGCCCGCGCAACGGTTGGCGGCCACTGAGGAATCCCTGGAAACCGAGAACAACTGGGAAGGACCGTTCTACAAGCCTGGCGCGCCCGTGCGTTCGGGGCTACTCGAACCTGGCATGGCCGGCACGCCGCTCACTGTGACGGGACGCGTCCTCGACACCAACGGTCGGCCATTAAAAGGGGCGTTGCTCGACATCTGGCAGGCTGATCACACCGGAGTCTACGACAACACCGGTTTCCGGCTGCGAGGGCGGCTCTACACAGGCGACGACGGTCGCTACACGCTGCGCACTATCAAGCCGCTTCACTACGGCGCGGCCAATGACATGCGTCCCGCGCACATTCACGTGAAGGCAAGCGTCGAGAATTCGCCGATCTTGACGACGCAGCTGTATTTCAAAGGAGATCCTTGGAATCATCATGATCCCGACGTCAGGCCAACGCTGATCATGTCTCCGCGACAAGTGTCGGACGGTCTCGCGGCGCAGTTCGATTTCGTCCTCAAGGTGCGCTGAATCAGGGAGGCATCGACATGAACCGCTCACGATGGTCCAACCTGCTCATGGCGGCTCTCGTGATCCTGTGGGCGGGTCCGCCGCTGTCAGGCCAAGCGCCAGTGGCCGATCTGATCGACGCCATCTACAAACGCGATGAGCCAAGAGCTGCGCTGTTGCTCAAGCAAGGCGCAGACCCGAATGCTCGTGATGTTGTGACACAGCCCGCCATCACGGCTGCCGCCTATTTCGGGCTGGAGAAAACGGTGCAGGCATTGCTCGCGAGCGGCGCCAATGTCCGGGCGCTCGACAACGATGGCGCCAGCGCCCTACACGCAGCCGCGCTTGGGGGCCACGCAGGTGTCGTCAGACTGCTGCTAGATCGTGGCCTCGGGGTGAATGAAGCTGCGCGGACTGACGGGATGACGCCCATTGCCTACGCTGCAGTGCGCGATCATCTGAGCGTCATGCGAGTACTTCTGGAACACCATGCGGACGTCAACTTCGCCGACTCCGGCGGCAATTCTCCGCTGCTTCACGCCGCGATGCGCGGCCGCACCACCGCGGTGCGCCTCTTGCTGGAGTCCGGCGCGAACGTCAACGCCGCCTCCAAGCATGGTTGGACACCCTTGATGGCGGCCGCGTGGGAAGGCTACGCGAGCGTGGTGGCGGACCTGTTGAAACACGACGCCAACGCGGCACTGGTGAATAGTGAACGCCGGTCAGCGCTGATGCTCGCGGAATCTGAAGGACATCGAGCGGTCGTCAAGCTGCTGGTTGCCAAGTGAGATCGTCGTGCTCGGTCGCCATGGCGGCACGATGAATGGCGACGGCGCGACGCTCGCCTGGCGCGCTCTCGATCGGTTCGGGGTGTTTCACTGTCTGCACCTCGAGGACGACATCGATGAACCAGACGAAGCTAACCGAGTTCGCAACCCGCTATGCGGCAGCCTGGAGCAACCAGAATCCCGTCAGTCTGGCGTCGTTCTATGCCGAGAATGGATCCCTGACCGTCAATGGCGGCGCTCCGTCTTCCGGGCGGACAGCGATTACTGCTACGGCTCGCGGATTCATGACCGCGTTTCCTGGCATGGTTGTGAAGATGGATGAAGTGAGCCAGGACGGCAGCCACGCCATCTTTCGTTGGACGTGGACCGGTACGAACACCGGCCCCGGAGGCACTGGCAAGTTCATTCGTATTCGCGGGTACGAGGAGTGGACAATGAGTGCCGATGGTCTTATCGAGGAGTCGAAGGGCCATTTCGACGAAGCCGAGTACCAACGGCAGTTGAAGCATCCCTAGTCTGCGTGGTAACCACGCGACACGCATCGCCGGTTCGAGGAGCCGGTTCGAGATCAGGCCGCTTCGCGGAGCATGATCAGCAGCATACGCGAAGCCTCGGTGGCGTGGACGGCGTGCGGGACATTCGCCGGCATCAGAACGATCGTCTGAGGTGCGGTCCGAACCTCCACGCCGCCGATCGTGAGGACGAGGGCGCCGCCCAACGTCAGCACCAGGGCGTCGAACGGCGCCGTATGCTCCGACAGCTCCTCACCAGCATCGAAGGCGAACAGCGTGATGTTCCCAGCCGCCGTTCGCGCCAGCACGCGACTGGCGATGCCCTGTGCCGTCGGCGTGACCAGGGAATCCAGTGTGAAGAGCTCACTCGCTGCCAATGTACTCGCCATACGTTACGTCCCACCGCTGCGCGTGCGCTCGAGTCGCCGGAGATATCCGAACAGGCCCACGTTCAACGCCAGACCGCCCGCGCTGACCGCCAGACCCGGCCACACGATCGACTCGTCTCCGCCGAGCCACGCGTTCATCGTGGCCGTCAGCAACCAGAGCTGCAGGATCACCACGATGAGCACGAACACCAACATCCCGTTGATGATGGTCGTCCGCTGATCGCGACTGAAAGGGCGGTTCAGAGAGCGATTCATATCGCCCGCTCCTCGACGCCGACCGCGTAGATGTCGGAGCCCCTCCGCTCCAACACGATCCGCGTCAGAGGCCGCCTGGGCGGACCCGCGATCGGCGACCCCGTCCTGAGATCGAAGCGTCCTTCGTGGCACGGACAGAAGAAGCTGCCTTCATCAGGCCTCGGAATCACCGCGCAGGAGAGATGTGTGCACTGCTGGTTGAACGCGACGAAGTCGTTCACCGTGAGCCGTACCAGCAGGCACGGCTCGTGCGCGTCAGGATAGCTGAAGGCGACGCTTCCGCCTACCAGCACGTCGTCAAGCGCCGCGACGCGCAGAATCGGCAGTTGACCGCTTCGCCGCCGATACCAGTTCTGCGCGGCAATCCACAGCTGACCAGCGGTGAACGCCGCGCTCGTGAGCACCATGAACTTCAGGAAGTCGCGACGCTCGACGTACAGGTCCTGTGGCCAGTCGATCGGAAAGTCCTGACGCCAGGCGGGCTGCGCCTCCGCTGGCGCGAAGTCTGGCGCAATCGTGATCTGTTCTCGCTCCAACGACGGTGCATAGAGGCTTGCAGGTGCCGTGCCCGTCAGCCCTTCTCGTCCGGGCGAGTTGATCGCGGGATCGATCACGGCCCGTGGATCGCGTCTGAGATCCGCCATCGGCTAGACCTCGACCTCGGCGAACGGATCGCTCTCGACCGGCGCCGGTGTGGAATCCGGATGAACGCTCGCCACCTTCAGCGAGACGATGCGGCTGCGGGGCCGCTCGTCCATCGCCGCGACGACGTCGACGTGCGGAGCGCGACTGGCCAGTGCGCGCGGCACCATTACCTGCACTTGCGTCGTGATCGTCTGGTTGCCGAACTGGAACGTGTTGACGGGTGCGGACAGCGGCCGGAGCTGCTCGATCTGCTCACGAGTGCCGAAGAACAGCGCCTGGCTCGGACACACCGTCGCACACATCGGCTTCTTGCCGACGCTGGTGCGGTCGTAGCACATGTCGCACTTCATCATGATCTTGCGATCGTCGTAAAGTTCCGGCACGCCGAACGGGCAGGCGACCACACAGTTTCCGCACGCAATGCAGCGCGGCTTCCGCGCCGACTGCACGACGCCGTCACCGGTGCGTTTGATGGCATCGGCGGGGCAGACCTCGGCGCACGTCGGTTGCTCGCAGTGCATGCACACGACGGGCACCGTCTGCACGCTCTCGGATCGGCTGACGTACTCGAGGTGAATCATCGACTCGCCCCGGTGCGTGTCGCACTCCGAGCACGCCTGCACGCATGCCTGACAGCCAATGCAGCGATTCGGGTCGATGAAGAAGTGGAGGTAGTCGGGCTTGGCCATGAGCGTCTCGCGAAGCTATTGCTGCGGCTCTAGCACGGCGGCGTACTCCGGTGGCCCGTCGGCCCGGCGGACGCGGCACCCGCACACCTTGTACTGCGGAATTTTGCTGATCGGATCCTGCGCGGCCACGGTGAGCTGGTTGGCGCTCTTGCGGCCGGGCCAATGATACGGAATGAAGATTGTGTCCGGCCGAATCGTCGTCACGACCTGCGCTCGCAGCGTGATGGCGCCGCGACTGGTTTCCGCGGTCGCCCAGTCGCTGTCGGCGATGCCGAGTTTCGCCGCAAGCCGCGGATGCATCTCGATCCGCGGCTCGGCGTACTGCTGCACCAGCGGCCCGATGCGGCGCGTCTGCGTACCCGACAGGAACTGGCTGACCACACGGCCCGTGGTTAGGTAGATCGGAAACTGCTCGTTCGCGTCATCGACCGGAGGGCGGTACTCCGCGACATTGAACCGCGCGCGACCGTCCGGGAAGTAGAACGGGCCAGCGCCCTTCGCGACCGGATTGTAGCTGCCCGGTTCGAAGAGCCGCGGCGTGCCTGGATGATCCTCGATCGGCGCCCCCGTCCGCGGATCCTCGCTGTAGCAGGGCCAGAAGACGCCGAGCTGCTGCGTGATCTTTTCGTAGGTCACGCCAGAATAGTCTGCGACGCCACCCTTGCTGGCGATCCGCAGCTCCTCGAAGATCTCGCGCGGCTGTTCGAACGTGAACCCGTGCGGACGCCCGAGCGCCTTGGCGATGTCCTGGATGATGCGCCAGTCTTCACGCGCATCGCCCGGGCAGGCCACTGCTTTGTTGATCTTGATGATTCGGCCTTCGACCTGCGTGACGGTGCCCTCATCTTCCTCGTGGAGACTGCCGGGCAGGACGACATCTGCGTGCCACGCCGTGTCGTTCAAGAAGAAATCGATCGCCGTGAAGAATTCGAGCTTCTCCAGGCAGCGTGTGATGAACGTGTTGTCCGGCAGCGAGACCTTTGGATTGAAACAGATCGAAAGTAGCGCCTTGATCTCGCCGCGATCGATCTTGCGAAAGAGCTCGTAGGCGTCGACGCCAGGCCCAGGCAGCTGCTGTTCGTCGATCCCCCACACGCCGGCGATGTAGCGGCGATGTTCGAGGTTGCCGATGTCCCGCCAGCCTGGGAGCTGATCGCACTTCTGACCGTGCTCGCGCCCGCCCTGTCCGTTCGCCTGACCGACGATGGTGCCGTAACCGCTCTTGGGCCTGCCGATCCGGCCGGACGCCAGCACGAGGTTGATTGTGCCAAGCGAATTCTGCACGCCATTCGAGTGATGCTCGATGCCGCGGGCGTGGAACAGAAAGCTCGTCTTCGCGGTTCCCCACCATTCCGCCGCCTGCAGCAACGCCCGCTGCGGGACGCCCGTAACGTCGGCCGTTCGCGGCAAGGTCCACTCGCGGCAGTACTCGGCGACCTGTTCGAATCCGACGGTGTGTTCGGCGATGAATGCGTGATCGAGCCAGTCGCGCTCGATCATGATCTGCAGCACGCCGGCGAAGAGCGCGGCATCACGGCCCGGCTTGACGGGCAGGTAGAGGTCGCACGTGCGCGCCGCCGGAGTGATGCGCGGATCCTGGACGATGATTTTCGCGCCCTGCTCGCGCGCCTGCCAGATGTAGTTCGTCGTGATCGGCGAACATTCGGCGACATTCGAGCCGGCGACCCAGATCACCTCGGTCCCAACCATGTCGGACCACGGGTTCGTGGTGCGATCGATGCCGAACGCCTTCTTGTTCGCCGCGCCGGCGCTGACCATACATAGCCGGCCGTTGTAGTCGATGAACGGCGTCTTCAAGCACACCCGCGCGAACTTGCCGAGCAGGTACGTCTTCTCCGTGGTAAGGCTGGCGCCGCCCAGTACGCCGACCGCGCCGGGCCCGTGTGCCTGCTGGATGCGCCCGAGTTCGGAGGCGACCCGTTGAATCGCTTCCGCATACGGCATCGGGCTGAAGCCGCTCTCAGACGACGAGTCCCGACCGAGCGCAGTCGTCAGGCGGTCAGGGTGCGAGCCCTGCAGATAGCGCTTCACGCCTTTCGGGCACAGCATCCCGCGATTGAACGGGAAGTCCTCCCACGGCTCGAAGCCGATCACCTGGTTGTCGCGGACCTTGAGCTGAATGCCGCACTGCTGGCCGCAAAAGCAGCAGTGCGTCTTGACGAGCCGCTCCGGTTCGACGCTCGTCGACAGCCGCACGCCAGTCATCGTCGACAGGTGCGGCCCGAAACGGTTGATGATCCGCAGAGGATCGACCGGGATCTCCGCCACGCTCGGCTACCCTACCTCTCGAGTGTCTCGGTCGTTGAGGTACTCGCGCCACAAGGCGCCCTGCGCCAATCCGAAGAGTGCGCGACGACACTTGGGACAGACGTCCTGATAGTGCCCGCCGTCCGGAAGCTCGTAGCGAAAGCCGAGCTCGCGTTCGACGATCGTGAGGTCCCGCACCATCGGCATCGAGGCGAACGGCTGGCGACAGCGGCGGCACAGCGCCTGCTCATCGCGGCGCCCCGCGTCCTTGTAGAAACCGACGCCGAGCTGTGCCGGGCGCTGGAAGACGTGAAACAACTTGCCGAAGGGCAGCCACAGAAGCGTGACGATGACGGTGGCGGCGTGCAGGATGGCGAGGAACTCGTAGGCGTAGCCGCGCATCCAGGTGTAGCTGGCGGTCAGCATCAGGCCGGTCACGCTGATCGCGAAGAGCAGCAGCAGCGGCAGGATGTCCTGCCCGAACTGCTGCACGGCCACGGCGCCGTGATCCACCATTCGCCGCCTGAACGCCAGCATCACGCCGGCGATCACGAGGAACGACGACCAGACGAGACCGTGGAAAATCACGAACGCGAAGACCGACTCCACGGGAAAATCCTGTACGGGCAGTCCGAAGACGAACGTGCGATACGTGTGTAGATCGCCGGGAACCGTCTCGAAATGGATCCACCCCCAGACCAGTGGAAAGGTGATTGCCGCGGCGATCACGCAGCCCCACATGATCAGCCAGTGCGCCAACCCGCGCAGCCGTCCGCGCCGGAAGATGTACGCGTTGGCGGCGAACTCGACGAGCGCACGTCGCACGAGACTGACCGCGTTCCCGCCGAGCGCCCGGCGCAAGAAGAACGCCTGCCATCCACGACGCCAGTACATTCGAGTCGGCGGCCGATTTAGCCACATCGCGTAGCGATAGCTGATGCCGAACGTAGCGAAGAGTGTGGCGAACGTGTACCCGACGAGGGCGGCGTCGAAATGCTGCAGGTTGCGCGAGCCCACCACAATCAACGCGGCCAGAGCGGCCGTCACGAGTGTTGCCCACGCGCCCGCGCGAACGCGCTCCACGGCCTGACGAGCGCCGATTGGCAACGAGCGGGTCCATTCGACGTCGGAGGGCCGGAAGACCCGCTCGTTCGCGATGCGCAGGGACAGCGCCGTCAGCGACAGGAGCACGAAGCCTGGCCAGATGGCGCCGAGCTGGTCGTGAAACACGCCAAGCAGCAGGGGTGGAAAGAATCCACCGAGGCCGCCAAGCGCGCCGACGAGCCCGGTGACCGTGCCCGTGTCCTTGGGAAAGTGTTCGGGCACGAGCTTGAACACCGCTCCGTTCCCCAGCCCCAGGAGCATCGCGCAGGCGAGCGCCCCGACCGTGAACGGCACCATCGACGGCCACATCAGCAGCAAGGCGAACAGCGAGACGCTGCCGAACACCCATGACAACACTTGCGCCCCGCCGATCCGATCCGCCAGCCATCCCCCGAGCGGCCGCATCAACGTCGCCAGCACGACGAACCCCGCCGCCCGGAACCCGGCATCGGCCGGCGCCAGCCCGAACTGTGCCCGCAACAGCGTCGGCAGATAGATCGAAAACGCGACGAAGCCGCCGAACGTCAGGAAATAGAAGGCACCGAGCAGCCACGCGGTCGGCGAGCAGCGCAGCACGGCCACCATGGCTGCGGCGCTTGCAGGTCGTGCCGCGCCGACGGGATTCCGCGCGAGCGCTGCGTAGGCCACCGCCCAGAGAAGCAGCAGTGCGCTGGTCGCGTAGAACACCGCCTGCCAACCCCAGCGCGTCGCGACAAGCGGACCCGCGAACACGGCCAGGGACTGGCCCATGGTTCCCAGCCCGTAGATGCCGAGTGACGTCCCCTGTCGTGCGGGCGGCGTCCACCGAGACACGAATGCGGCGCCGACGGCAAACGACGAGCCCGCCATGCCGATGAGGAACGCGGCGAGCAGCAGAGTCGAATAGCTCGTGGTCAGCGGAACGATGAACGCGGCCAGAGATGAAAAGCCGAGCAACGCGGTGAACACGAAGCGCCCACCAAACCGATCCGTGAGCATACCCATCGGCAGACGGGCCAGCGACCCGAGCAGCACCGGGATGGCGACGAGCAACGCGGTCTGAGACGCCGTCAGCGAGTAAAGGCCCGTGAAGACCGAGGCGAGACCGCCGACCAGACCCCATGCCGCAAACGACAAGGCGAACGAGACTGTCGCCAGCACGAGCGGTCGTGTCGGCGACGACGCTGCCATGTTCGGTTCCGCGATTGCGGTCGACCGAGCTGTTTCAGGCCGATCAACCATGACGCTGGCCATAGTCTGGCGCCACGATTCAGGGCCTTGTCAAGCGCTCAATGCCGAGCGATCGCTTACCACTAGAAGATCTGCCCGATCGAAAAGTGCACGCGTACGCCGTGCCGTCCATACGCGTCGCTGAACGGATGCGCGAAGTCGACGCGGAGCGGCGCGAGCGGCGTTCGAATGCGCAAGCCGAAGCCGGCGCCCAACGCCAGGCGGCCGAGCGTGACATCGGCGATGGAGGCGAATGTGTTCCCGGCATCCACGAAGGCGGCACCGCCGAGCCGCTTGGTGATCGGAAATCGCAGCTCGCCGTTCAGGACGAGCAGGTCGGTGCCTCCCAGCGCAAAGCCGGCGATGTTGATGGCCGACAGTGAGTCCTCCGGGTATCCGCGGACGGTGCTCGTGCCGCCGGCGTTGAAGAACAGATCGATGATGCTGATCGGGGCGGTGCCGGAATACCTCTGGATCGTGCCGTAGCGGACGCTGCCTGCCGCCGTCAGCTTTCCGAGCGGCTGATAGTACGACTGCCGCAGAAGATAGCGGATATAGCCGAAATCGGACCCCAGTGACTGAACGCCAATCTGCAAGCTCGAGCTGTGGAAGAGACCTCGTGTGGCGTCGAACGGACTGTCGCGTCGGTCGAAAATGACGGAGACCACCGGTCCCGCCAGCAACCCGCCGGCATCGAAGTGCTCATCGTCTCGATCCAGCAGGAACCGGCGTGATGAAAAGTTGTATCCCCAGACGAGTTCCCAGGCGGCCGCCGGCCGCCAGCGCTGCTCGAATGTCACTTCCCGACGCCGGTCATCGAGCGTCGCCGCCTCGGGCGACGAGCTGCTGTCGAGAACATCCTGCTCGCGGCGATTGCGCGCGTACACGTTCGTCCGCACGCGTTTTCCGAAGAAACGGGGCGAAGAAAGGAGCAGCCCGATGGTCTGCAGGTCAGGGTCCCAGTGGGCGCCGACGCTCGCCTGCACGGCACGGCCAATGAAGTTCCGATCCCGCAGCTCGACGGAACCGCCCAGGGCGGTGCCGCCACCTTTGCCCGTCGATCGATCGAAGCTGAACTGCACGCCGTACTTCAACTGAAACCGCTGCGGCTCCTCGGCCTGGATCGTCAACGTTACCGGCAACTCGTCGGCGCCCGCGGGCTGAATCGCCGAGTCCCCGAAGTCGAAATCGACACGCCGGAACGATCCGAGGTCGTACAGATTGCGGCGAGTCGTGTCGATGGCGCTCTGGCTCATGGCGTCGCCAGGCTCCAAGGTAATGGCCTTCCGCACGAGCCCGTTGCTCGTCGTTTGCGCTCCGACCACGTTCACGTCCTTGACGCGGTAAAGCGGCCCTTCTTTTACGGCCCACGTGATCGAGACCGATCCATCTTTTGCGGCCGTGAGCCTCTGCGTGATCGCGGCACTCCGATAGCCGAGCCCCGTGTAAAACTCCTTCAGCCGCCGTGTCGCCTCGACCGGAGCCGACGCGGCGAGAGGCGCACCGATCGACAGTCCGAGCGCTTCGGTGGCTCCCGACAACCGTGCCGGATCGACGCCCTCGAGCTGCACGCGAGCGACGCGTGACAGCGTTCCTTCGGCGATGCCGATTGGCAATGTGGCATCGGTGCCCTGAAAGGCAGGCTCCCCGACGGTCACCTGGGCCTGAAGGTGTCCACGACTCGCATAGAGCTGCCGGATCTGCCAGGCGAGTGACTGCGAATCCAGCCAGACGGCCGATTCCTCGCGAAGCGGTGCAACCAGCGCGTCGAGTTCGGCATTCGACACGTCGCGATTGCCGCTCCACGCGACGATAAGCTGCTTCGTTTGCGGTCCGCGAGCGACGTGCAGCGTGACGCGCGCCAGATCGGGCGTCTCCGTTGGGAAATCGAGCTGCAACGTCGGCCGATAATAGCCACGGCGTGCGAGTCCCTCACGCGCGATCCGTTCGAATTCCGTTCGGGCGACATCGGGGACCGGCAGGCCGCGCCAGGCGTCGTACATCGCATCGAGCACCTCGCGCGGAAGCGAATCTCCAGCAGTCTCGATGACGGTCTGCGGTCCCCGCTCGATGTGGTAGGTCAGCGAGACGTGTGAACGATCGACCGCCTCGCTGCGGGTCGGTGCGATTCGAACGCGGTGGTATCCGTGCTCCAGATAGAAGTTCTCGAGCCGGTGGCGATCCTCGATCCACCGCCGGACGTCGAAGCGATCGCCGGCGTCGAGCTCGAGCTTGCGCGAGAGCTCCTCATCGCTGAATCCCGGTGCACCAGTGATCCGGACCGCGTCCACGATCGGGCGTGGCTGCTCCGCAGTTGCCCGCCGTCGCGTGGTCGTTCCGGTTGGTGAACCCGGCCCGAAGACAATCGTGCGGCGAAATTCGAGCGCCCGCGTGCCGTCTTCGACAGAAGAGGCGCGGATTTCGTTGACCGGAGTCGGTTTCCACACCAGCACCCACGTGACCGAACCATCTTCGAGGTTGTCGGAAAAGATCAGGTCGAACGACGACCCGAGCGACTTCGACACCGTCAGATGCTGGGCCGTGCTGACGTCCTTCGAGACGAGATCGAGATCGGCGGTGCCAATGCGGACGGTGTCCAGGCCCACGAACCGTCCGGCGAAGCCGAGGATGTCGGTCGCCGCGGCTGCGGCCGCGAAGTTGTCGTCGGATTGCCGGCTCTGCATCGACTGCTCACCGGTCTGCCCGGTGACGATGAGCGACTGGAGCTCTCGCTCGCCGAGCGGCGGGACCGAGCTGAACGAGGTTTCGATGCGATCCGGCGTGCCGCTGATGCGGATGGTGACATCGTAGTCACCAATCCGAGTGTCGCCGACGGCGTCGAGCGTCGGGACGAGACCGTCGGAGGGAGCGAACCGCACCTGGCTGTCCCGGAGGCGATACGCCCGGCCGCCTATCGTGATGCGGCCGTCGTCTACGACATCGACGCGTCCGGACAGCGCCGGCGAGTCGATCGTTCCGGCGAGCCGCAGGTCCGGCATCAGCTCCACGGTGCCAACGCTGTTGTCGATCACGACCGGATCGGTGACAGCAAAGCTGATGTCGAGGGCCGTGCCGGCCAGCCAGGATGGCAACGGGGACTCGCCAGAACTGCGGGTTGCCGATGACAGCGAGTTCACCAGTTGGAGGATGCGCGTCACCGGCTCGGTGTAACGGTTCGCCGTGATCTCCACCTTCCCCTGCAGCTGTGCGCTACGCTCCGTTCGCTGCCAAACAAGGTCGGCGCCGAGCTGACTGTGCAGCCCGCGGGGCACATCGATCAGGATGTCGCGCGCGGCGATCGTCAGACCGCCGCCGACGCCGGCCTCGAATGGCAGCTGGCCGTCGATCCGGATGGTGCCGCCGTTGACTGTGCCTCCGAGCTTCGTCACCCAGAGTGCCTGGTCCGCCAGTCGAATGTGGCCCGACCAGCCGGCAAAGAAGATACGGTGCCCCGGGATCAGCCATGAGGCATCGCTCAGCGTCGCGTCAGACGTGACACGCAAGGCGCCGGATTGGCCCTGGAGCTCGATATTCCCTTCGAGCCGACCGGTCGCGCGACCGGACAAGAGCGCCCCGACGATGCCGAGCTCGGAGTCGACCTCCAGCCGGAGATTGGTCTCGATTCCATTGAGGAGGCCGATGCTGCCGCTGCCGACCACCTTGGAGCCGGGACCCCGCCAGTCGAGGCTCTCGATGGTAAGAGCCCCGTTGGCTAGCCGAAAGCGCGAGACATCCGACTGGGCATAACTCTGCTCCTTCGCGCTCACCTCGGCGCGCTCGAGCGTGAGGTCGCCGGCAATGGCCCCCGGATCCGGTCTAGACGCCGTTAACTTCGCGGAGAGTTCGATGCCGCCGCCAACCGCTTCCATCGGAGTGCGTCCAAAGAGCTCGAACAGAGCGGGCACATCGAATGACGCCCTGCCCTCGAGTGCGGCCGGCCGACTAATCGTTGATGGTGCGACCTGGAATCCTGAAGGGAGCCACTGGTTCAACCAGCTCAGGGGCGCGTCGGCGGCGGCGGTGAGTTGACCTCCAAGCACCGATCCCGTCACTTCCCGCATCTCGGCGCGCCCGCCAGCGAGGACGATAACCGCGCGCACGTCCTTTGCCAGCGGGCGATCCCCTTTCGACAGCGTCTCCAGCGCCGTGTCGATCTTGCCGGTTGTGACGAATCCGCCCGATGACGCTTCGGTTTCGAGATGACCGGTGATTCGGCCCGCAGCGGCCACATCGTCGCTCCCGCTCAGGCGGTTCAACCAGGGCGTGAGCGGGCTGAGGTCGCCGTCCACGTCGAGCACCAGTGCGCCACTGGACCGATCGGTTGCGAACGTACCACCGAGACTCACCGCGAGACCGCCGATGGTCATCGCGGCGTCCTCGAGCTGGAGGTGGCCACCTGTCATTCTGGCGCGCAGTCGGCGGCTCGTCGCGATAGGTACGTCGAACACTGTGGCGTCGATCGGCGCGACATCCAGCGTGACGGTCGTTGCCGACCGATTCCGCAGATCTCCCTTGAAGGCAATCGAGGCCGAGATGTGCCCGCGAACCGATTCATCGTCCGCTGCGGCGAGCCCGGCCATCCCGAGCAGTGCGTCGATGTCGCAATCGGCCAGCGATCCCTGGCCTTCGAATGTATTCGGGGCCTCGAGGCCGATGGACATGTCGATCGCCGTCTTGACACTTGGCGCGCGCGCCTCGACGCGGAAAGTGCCCGCGGAAACCTTGAAATCTGCGGTGACGGCACCGGCTTCGCGGCCGCCGATGATCACCGATCCGATCGTGAGCTTGCCCTCGGCGCCAAGATCAGTAACCGGACCCTTCAGGACGCCGTCGAAGGCTCCGCCAGTTGCGGCGAGCGACATCGAGCCGCCGCGGCCGATGGTCAGGTTTCTTCCAGTCACGGTTGCATCAACGGCCGGATCGCTCAGTAATCCGGACCAGGTTCCTGCGGCGATGAGCGACCCACCGACTGTCAGGTCGCTTTCCGCCACGAACGTCGCCGACTCGAGCCGCGGCGCCAGCAGGCGGAACGTTCCCATCGATGTCTTCCCGAGGACGTCCACGCCGAACGACGCGTCGAGATCCAATCTCGGCAGGCCGGCGAAGGTCACGGCGTGGCCGATGATCCGGCCGGTCGATCGTGCGGCGCCCAGCGTGCCATCGATGGTGGCATCGACATCGATGGCGCCGGCCGCAGTCGAGGGATCGAACCTCGCGGAGACGCCGAGATTCTGCGCGTGACGGATCACTTGCGGAATATCAGTTGTTCGCAGGACGACCCGTCCATCAATCGTCGAGTCTCGCCAGCGTCGCGAGTCGATGCCGATGTCGGCGGTGGCAGTGACGTCCACAACGCTCGTGTCGCGAGGGGACACCTTCAGGTGCCAGCGGTCGGCTTGACCCGATCCGTGAACGACGATCGGGGTCGTCTTTCCCGACGCGACAACGCCAATTGTCGTGATCACATCGAAGCGTGGGGTTGCCGAGGTGCCGTCAGCGCGCCATTCGACGACGGCCGTGCCGCTCTTCGAGATCGCTCCCTCGAGGCTGGCCAGCGCTGAAATCCGCCGTGTGTCGACGTTCGCCCATCGCGCCTCGATGCGACTCTTGCGGCGCGCGTTGTCAAGGACGACCGCGCCGTGCGCTTCGACCGTTCCGCCCGCGATGCCGAGAGTGACGGAATTCAGCGAAAGCTCGCCGCCTCTGTAAACGCCGCACGCCCGCACCTCGCTGACCTGCAGATCCGACCACGTCAGCAATCCGCTGTTGGTCTCGAACGTGATTGTGGGATCCAACAGCGAACCCGTCACATGGGCGTTCGCGTCAACGCGTCCCACTAGTGGTCCAGCCTCGTCATTCGTCTCCGTCCGCCACGACTGGAGCTCCGACGACCCGTTCACGGTGACGTCGACGGTGCTCGCGTCGCCGCGAAGCGCGATGCTGCCGCTCGCGTGCAATACCCCGCCAGGCCGCGACACCGTCAGCTCGCGGAGCTCCAGTTGCTCGCGCTCGAGATCGACCATGACCGCGACTGCGTCGAGGTCGATCTTTCGATCGCCGACAATCACCGTCATGCCGTGCTGCGTCTTGAGGACGGCCGACATGCGACCCGGCTCCGCGCTCGCGAGCTGCAATGCTGCACCGCGCATTGCCGCCGAGATCGACGCGTGTTGAAACGAGACGTCGAGATCGTCCACGCGGATCGGAGGCAGCGTGAAGTTCTCGGTGTTCGGTTGGCCGCTGCTCACTCGCGGCAGATTGTCCGTGCCGTCACCGCGGCGCCGGATGTCGATGCGAGGCGACGCGATCGAAAGCTGCTTCACGCTGATGTCGCCAATCAGCGTTCGCACCCCGAACGACATGGCGAGCGCATCGGCAGCCACGAATGGTTCGGCCGGCGTGAGAACGGCCGCCAGTTGAATGCCGCGGAGCTCTGCGGAGAGCGTCAGAAGGTTGTAGGAGAGCGACTCGGCGCGCACGTCGATCCCGTATGACGTGCGGAGGGTCTCGACGACACGGCGAAGGACGAGAGCGCGGACTGGCGGCGCATGCGCTGCAAGAAACGCAAGCAGCATCGCGCCTGCCGCGCCGATGATAAAGAGCCGCGCTTTGCGGAGCATCTGCGGGAGCGCTGATGAGCGGGGACGCAACAGGCATTATAGAAGGGCGAAGGCACCGCGCCAGCCCTCGAGGTCTGCTTGCGTGACCTGTTTGCCCGGCGCCAGCGTTTGTGACATCGTCCACCCATGAACCGCCGGGAAAATGAGCGCCTCATTCGCGCGATCGACAACGCCCGGCAGGCGGGGCAGCGCGTCGCGATCGCCACGGTGGTTCGCGTTCGCGGGAGCGCGTATCGCCGCGAGGGTGCGCGGATCGTCGTGCGAGAGGATGGATCGTACGAGTGCCTGTTGTCCGGTGGATGCCTCGAACCGGTCGTGGCGGAGATGGCGGCGCAAGTACTCAAGAGCGGCCAGCCTGTGATCCGGGAATACGACCTCGAAGAGGATTCGATCTGGAGCCTGGCGCTCGGCTGCAGCGGAGCGGTGGACATCTATATCGAGCGGCTGGAAGACGATCCCGTCACCAACGAATGGCTCACGATGATCGGGGGCACCGAGGCTGCCGTGCTGGTGAAGCGATTGTCGGGAGGGCAGGGACGACTGCTGGTTCGCGAGCGCGACACCGCGGGCAGCCTCGGCGACGACACGCTCGATCGGGAAGCCATCGACCGCGCGCGCGCTCGAATGCGCGCGGCGTTTCCGGCGTCAGGATCGGAGCAGATCGCTCGCGCAGAAGTGTTCTTCGACGTCACGCTGCCGCCGCCGGAGCTCGTGATCTTCGGTGCAGGCCCTGATGCGGAGCCGCTGGCGCGCCTTGGCTGGGAACTCGGATTCACGGTTACGCTCGTCGACGTTCGGGCCGCATTCCTCACCCGCGAGCGCTTTCCGCACGCGGCGCTGATTCCTGCGCATTTCAGCCGTTTTCACGATGCGCTGGTCCTTCACCAGCGCTCGTGTGTCGTGATCATGAACCATCACCTCGAGCGCGATCGCGAATCGCTCCGCTTCGCGCTCGAATCCCGCTCCGCTTTCATCGGGGCGCTCGGGCCGCGTTCCCGATTTCAGAAGCTCGTCGGCGGCCTGCGCGAGCAGGGCGTCGTTCTGGATCCCGCAAACCTGTCCCGGGTCCGGAGCCCCATAGGGCTCGCGCTGGGTGCGGAGAGTCCCGAAGAGATCGCCGTCTCGATTCTGGGCGAGATACTCGCCATCCAGCGCGGATTCGACGGTGGGTTTCTCGCCGGCCGCGACGGCAGTCTTCACCGCTCCTCCGACAGGAGTGCTCTCGCGCGTTCGTAGTCCTCTGGCGTGTCGATATCGAGCAGCAGTTCCGGAGAGAAGTGCAGGATGTGCCTGTCGTCCTGGTGGCGCTGCAGCACCGGCCGGGCGCCGTGCTCGAGGCCCGCGAGCTCCGGGAAATATCGACGATCGAATAGGTGTGGCGGCGCCGTGACCTCGCCGTAGCGGACGCTGATGATGCCCGCCGCGCGTGCGCGATATCCGTCGAGCAGGCGGCGGTAATCGCCGGCAGCGAGCAGCGGCTGGTCTGCCAGGGCGAACATCGCCGCCTCGCTATCTGGCATCGCTTCTACGGCAACGCGGAACGAGCTTCCGATACCGGTCTCGTACTGCGCGTTGATGGCGTGACGGACATTCAAATCCTGAAGCGATGCGACGACGCGGTCGTGCTCGTGCCCGACGATCACGAGGACATCATCGAAATCAGCAAGTAAGACCTGGCGTACGGTCCGTCTCACCAGCGCTTCGCCCGCCAGTGGGAGCAGGAGCTTGTGCGTTCCCATGCGGGTTGATGCACCGGCGGCGAGCACGACAGCGGTGACCATCGCTGGATTTTAGGCAAATGGGCAACCGGGAGCGGGGGAACCGTGAGCTGGTAGTAGAATGCCCCTTCCCGCCGGATAGCAGGAGGTTGATGCGTGATTCCCGCCGCCTTCGAGTACTTTCGCGCTCTATCCACCGACGAAGCCCTGGGGCATCTTCAGCAGTACGGTTCCGACGCGCGCGTCCTGGCGGGCGGACAGAGCCTGGTTCCAGCCATGCGATTCCGCCTTGCCCGTCCCGCGGTGCTCGTGGACATCAATCCCGTCAAAGAGCTGGATTACATACGCGCTGACGGAGCACTCACCATCGGGGCCACCGCCCGCGATACCGCCGTCGAGCGCGCATCCTGGATTCGCGACCCGAAATGGAGCCTGCTCTACGACGTGTCACGCGTGGTCGCCGACCCCGTCGTACGGCAGATGGCGACCGTCGTCGGCAGCCTGTGTCACAACGATCCTGCGGGAGACTGGGCGGCGGTGGCGCTCGCCGGGCGCGCCGAGGTGATCGTGCGAGGCAAAGACGGCGAACGTGCCGTGCCGATTGACGAGTTCCTCGTCGACAGCTTCACGACTGCCGTCGCAGACGGTGAGCTTGCCGTCGCCGTGCGGTTCCCGTTACCCGGCGAGCGCGCGGCGGGTTCCTATCAGAAGGTCGAGCGAAAGGTCGGGGACTTTGCCACTGCGGCGGCCGCAGTCCAGCTGTCGCTCAACGCTGATGGCAGCGTCGCGCAGGCGGGCATTGCCCTCTCGGCTGCAGGCCCGTGCGCAGTGCGCGTCACCGAGGCCGAGCGGCTGCTCGTGGGACAGGAACCAGGGGCAGACGCCATTCGCGCGGCGGCCGATGCCGCGTCGCGCGCAAGCGAGCCGCAGGCCGATCTGCGCGGCAGCGTCGAGTACAAGAAGCATCTCGCCGGAGTTCTGGTGGCGCGCGGTCTGCGCGCCGCTCTGGCGCGTCTGGGGGTGCAGGCATGAAGGTCAGCATCACGGTCAACGGCACGACGTATGCGCGCGACATCGAGCCGCGAACGCTCCTTGCCTATTTTCTGCGCGAGCACTGCGCCCTCACCGGCACGCACGTTGGCTGCGACACCTCGAGCTGCGGCTGCTGCGTCGTCGTTCTGGATGGGAAGACGGCTGTCAAGTCGTGCAGCATGTTTGCCGTGCAGGCGGACGGTCACGAGGTGATGACCGTCGAGGGCCTTGCTCAAGGCGGAACGCTGCACCCCATCCAGCAGGCCTTCTGGGATCATCATGGCCTGCAGTGTGGCTACTGCACGCCGGGCATGATGCTCACATCGGTCGTGCTGCTGGCCCACAATCCGGACCCGAGCGAGGCGGAGATTCGTGAAGGCCTGTCGGGGAATCTGTGCCGCTGCACCGGCTATCAGAACATTGTCAAAGCCGTTCAGCATGCCGCCGGGGTAATGCGTCTGTCGGAACCGGTTGCCAGGTGAGTTGAGGACACCCATGAGCATCGACGCGAAGGAAGAACGTCACGCGCTGGGTCACCGCATGAAGCGGAAGGAAGATCCCCGCTTCCTCCAGGGCCAGGGGCGCTACGTGGACGACATCACGCTGCCCGGAATGCTCTACGCGGCAATCGCGCGCAGCCCTTATCCACATGCCACCATCAAGGACATCGACATCAGCGAGGCCTTGAAAGTGCCGGGTGTCAAGGCGGTCATCACCGGCAAGGACCTCGAAGCCGCCGGGCTGGGCTGGCTGCCGACGTTCCACGGATTCGACAAACAAATGGTGCTGGCGATCGGCAAGGTGCTCTTTCAGTACCAGGAGGTTGCGGCAGTGTTTGCCGAGACGCGCGGCGCGGCGGCCGATGGCGCGGAAGCCGTGCACGTGGAGTACGAGCCGCTGCCCGTCGTGGCCGACCCGTTTACGGCGAAGAAGGATGAAGTCATCCTGCGACCGGACCGCGAGCAGAAGACCAACCATATTTTTCACTGGGAAGTCGGCAACAGGGACGCCACCGCGCGTGCGCTCGAATCGAGCGCGAAGCGCGTCAGTCAGCGCATCTGGTTTCAGCGCTGCCACCCCGCTCCGCTCGAGCCCTGCGGCTGCGTGGCTCATTTCGACACGATGGGACGGCTGCAGTTCTACGTCACGTCCCAGGCTCCGCACGTCTACCGCACCGCGCTCGCGCTCGTGACCGGCATTCCGGAAGACAAGATCCATGTCATCTCGCCGGACATCGGCGGTGGCTTCGGCAACAAGGTGCCGGTGTATCCCGGCTACGTCTGCGCGGTCGTTGGCGCGCTGAAACTCGGGCGCCCGGTCAAGTGGATTGAGACGCGGACGGAAAACCTTACGTCGACGGGGTTCGCGCGCGACTATCACATGGATGTGGAGCTCGGCGCCACCGCGGACGGTCGATTGACGGCGCTTCGCGTCTCCACCGCAGCCGACCACGGCGCGTTCGATGCCGCGGCGGATCCCACGAAGTATCCGGCCGGCATGTTCGGCGTCGTGACCGGCAGTTACGATATCCCTGTGGCGCACGCGGAAGTCGACGCGTACTTCACCAACAAAGCGCCGGGCGGCATCGCCTACCGGTGTTCCTTCCGCGTCACCGAGGCCAGCTATGCGATCGAGCGCGCGATGGACATCCTCGCCGACGAGCTCGGCCTCGATGCCGTGGAGCTCCGGCGGAGGAACTTCATCAGGAAGGAGCAGTTTCCGTATCCATCGGCCCTCGGGTTCACCTACGACAGTGGCGACTACCACAAGACGCTGGACAAGGCGCTCGAGATCATCGGTTATCAGGACCTGCTCAAAGAGCAGGCGGAGAAGCGTGCGCGCGGTGAGCTGATGGGCATCGGCATCTCCACGTTCACCGAAGTGGTCGGTGCCGGACCGTCGAAGCACTTCGACATTCTCGGGATCAAGATGTTCGACAGCGCCGAGATCCGGATCCATCCGACCGGTGCCGGCTTGGTCCGTGCGGGGACGAAATCGCAGGGTCAGGGTCACGAGACGACGTGGGCGCAGATCGTGGCAGAGGAGCTCGGCCTCGATCCGCAGAACATCATGGTGGAAGAGGGAGACACCGATACGGCGCCGTACGGCCTCGGCACCTACGCGAGTCGCAGCACGCCCGTGGCGGGCGCGGCCATTGCGATCGCGGCGAGGCGTGTCCGCGAGAAGGGTCGCAAGATCGCTGCGCACCTGCTCGAGGTGGGCGAAGCCGACGTCGAATGGAAGGACTACAAGTTCCAGGTCAAGGGCGTGCCGGCAAAGAGCGTCACCATGAAAGAGGTGGCGTTCGCTGCCTACACCAATCCCGGGCCGAACGAACCTGGCCTGGAGGCCACCAACTACTACGATCCTCCGAATATGACATTCCCGTACGGCACCTACCTCGCCGTCGTCGATATCGATCGCGAAACGGGTGAGGTGAAGGTACGGCGTTTCCTGGCCGTGGACGATTGCGGAACGGTAATCAACCCACTGGTCGTCGAAGGGCAGATCCACGGCGGCCTCACCGAAGGCTTCGCAATCGCGTTCATGCAGGAGATTCAGTACGATCGCGACGGCAACAATCTCAACACCAACTTCACCGACTACCTGGTGCCGACGTCACTGGAGACGCCTCACTGGGAGACCGGCAATACCGTCACACCCAGTCCCCATCACCCGATCGGCGCGAAGGGGGTCGGAGAGAGTCCGAACGTCGGCAGCCCGGCCGCATTCGTCAATGCGGTCGTCGATGCATTGTCGCCGCTGGGCGTTCGGCACATCGAGATGCCGGTCACCCGTGAAAAGGTGTGGCGAGCGATCCGCGGCGGGAACGTGGTGTGAACCTTCAGTACAGCGGTCAGGAGCAGATTCCAACGGACCCGGCGACTGTCTGGGCATTCGTCAAGGATCCGGACAAGGTCGGCCACTGCCTGCCAGACCTGCTCGAGCTGACGGTACATGATCCCACTCACTTCGACGCCGTCGTCCGCGTCGGTGTGGGCCCGGTGCGCGGCAAGTTCAAGTTCAAGTTCGAACTGCAGCCCGACGAGGCCGGCCGGCGTATGAATATGAAGGCTGCGGGCGGCGGTTTCGGCAGCGCGATCGACCTGACCGCCGGCGCCGACATCCTTCCTGCAGTCGACACCGGGGGGACGCTTTTGAACTGGGGCGGCGAGGCCGTGATGCGCGGGCCGGTGGCCGCCGTTGGCGGACGTGTGCTCGATGCGCAGGCGCAGAAGCTCATCGCCCAGACGTTCGGCAACGTCCGCGAGCGGCTGACGGCTCAACCTTGAACTGATGCGGGACTTTCTGGACAAAGTCGTCGCGCTTCGCCGAGAACGTCGGAGTTTCGCCACGGCGACCGTGGTCGGGCGCCGTGCTCCCGTGTCAGCGCATCTCGGCGATCGCGCCATCGTCCATGAAGACGGGCGGATGGAAGGCTTCATCGGCGGCGCCTGCTCGCGCGAGATCATCCGCCGGCAGGCGCTCGAGTCGATTCGCGCGCGTCGTGCGCGGCTGGTGTCGATCAGGCCCGACGCCGGTGTCGAAGCATCGTCGGATCCCGAGCACGTGTTCGTGCCGATGACGTGTGTATCGGAGGGTGCCGTGGACGTCTACGTCGAGCCCAGCGTTCGGCCCCGGCGCCTCGTCGTCGTCGGCGCGACCCCCGTGGCCGAGGCCCTCGCGCGGACGGCGGTCGCCCTCGACTATGACGTGGTGCGCGCCGTTCAACAACAGGAGCAGCGGGATCTCGAGGCGCAGGCCGCGGCGAGTGGTTGGACGCTCGCACCGCTCGAGACTCTGGACGCGGTGATCACCGACGGTGGTCCGGCGACAGCGGCTGTCGTGGCCACTCAGGGACACTACGACGAGCAGGCGCTCGAGATGATTCTTCGCGCGCGCGTGGCGTCGTACGTCGGCCTGGTCGCGTCGCGCAAGCGCGGCGCGACCGTCAAGGAGTTGCTCGAGCAGAGTGGCATCACCGACACTGATGTCGTGCGTGTGCCCGCGGGTCTCGATCTGGGCGCGCGCACTGCCCCTGAAGTGGCGATCTCGATCCTCGCCGAGATCGTGCAGAGTTGCCCGGATCAGGCGCTCGATGCCGGCGCGCGCGACCAACGCGAGGTGGCGGAGGCGCATCCGATGGCCCTCGATCCTGTCTGCCGTATGCAAGTGGAGATCGCCACCGCGAGGCATACGGCCGAGGTCGACGGAACCCGCTACTATTTCTGCTGTGGGCAGTGCCGCATGTCATTCCTGAAGGAACCCGCCCGTTATCTCGCCTCGCGCTCATGATTGAACGTGGCGCCATTCGCGACCGTTTTCGCGAGCACGGCTTCATCGTCGGCGACGAGTTCGCCACGGCGTTGCAGCTCATGGTGGCGCTGGCCAAGCCACTCCTGCTCGAGGGGCCGGCTGGAGTGGGAAAGACCGAGAGCGCCAAGGTGCTCGCCACGGTTCTTGGCACGCGACTGATCCGCCTGCAGTGCTACGAGGGGCTCGATGCATTGACGGCCCTGTACGAATGGAACTACCCGCGCCAGATGCTGCGCATCCGGATGACCGAAGGCGCCGGCGGAGGCATCAAGGAGCGCGAGGCCGAGATCTTCGGCGAGGAGTTCCTGCTGAAGCGGCCGCTGCTCGAGGCGATCCTGCAGGACGAGGCGCCGGTGCTCCTCATCGACGAGGTCGATCGCGCAGACGAAGCGTTCGAAGCGTTCCTGCTCGAGGTGCTGGCGGAGTGGCAGGTGACCGTTCCCGAGCTCGGGACCATCCGTGCTCGGCGCACACCTTACGTCATTCTGACCAGCAATCGTACACGCGAGCTGTCGGACGCGCTGCGGCGGCGGTGCCTCTTCTTCTGGATTCCCTATCCATCGCTCCAGGAAGAGATCGCGATCCTGCACGCGCGAATCCCGGACCTCTCCTCACGGCTCGCGGAGAAGATCGCGGAATCGATGCAGGTGCTGCGCGGACTGCCGCTTCAAAAGGCGCCCGGCGTTGCCGAGGCGCTCGACTGGGCCAGGGCGCTCGTCAGTCTCCATCGCGACCACCTCGATCGCACGGCGCTCGAGCAGACCCTTGGTTGTGTGCTGAAGGTGCGCGAGGATCAACTCGTGCTGGAGTCGCATCCGGACGCACTACGGACCGCGTTGGATGACACACGCCCGCTCGAACCGGGCGGCCGCAGCCTCGACACCGACTTCGGACTGGGATCGGCGTCGACGCCCCGCCTGTGATCTACCCGTTCGCAAGCCTTCCGGAAAACCTCGCCGCGTTCTGCGCGCTGCTGCGCCGCGAGTATGGTTTCCGGATCGGACCAGGTGAGATGCAGGACGCGGCGAGCGCGCTCGGGATCGCCGAGCTGGGGAACGAGCGTGCCGTGCGCGACGTGCTTCGACCGGTGTTTGCGGGCAGGCTCGAAGAGGCGCAGGCCTTCGATCGAGCGTTCGATCGGTTCTTCCATGGCAGGTCTGACGTGCGGCCGCATCTGCCGGCGAGGACTGACACACCAGGAGGCGAGTCGCAGCCGCACAACGCAGCGGTGCGAACGCCTGGTGAGACAAGCGGGACGGATCGACGCCCCGGGATGTTTGACATCTCGGACGACCTCCCTTCGGCCGGGAGGGGTGCTGTTCACGAGGTCGGCGACTCCGAGTCACAGCAGCCGGGAACCGTGATTCGCGCAAGTTACAGTCCGCTCGAATCGGAGGGCGCCGTTCCAGATCTCGAGCCCGCGGATCGCGAGTGGCGTGCGGCGGCAGCGGCGCTCGCGGACCGGGTACGCGCACGGCTGTCGCGGCGGTGGCGTCCGTCTCGCCACGGACAACGATTCGACTTTCGACGCACCCTTCGAAGCAGTCTCCACACAGGCGGCGATGTCGTCACCCCGCGATGGCGTGCGCGGCGCAGGCGCGAACCGCGGTTCGTGGCGCTCGTGGACGGTAGCCGCTCGATGGGAGCCTACGCCCGGCCGTCGCTGCAGCTTGCCGTTGCGCTGACTACCGTCTCGCCAGGCACCGAGACCTTCGTATTCTCGACGGAGCTGCGACGGGTGACACGCGATGCCCGCCGCGCCGCGGCCGGCGAACGCAGGCCCCTGCACGTGCGCCACGCATGGGGAGGCGGTACCACGATTGGGGCATGCCTCGACGAGTTCCTGCGACGCTTCGGTGAGCGCGCTCTTGACCGACAGACGGTCGTGATTGTCGCGAGCGACGGGCTCGACCTCGGCGACGCGGATCTTCTGCGTACGTCGATGGCGACGATCGCGCGACACGCGGCCGCCATCATCTGGCTGAATCCGCTCGCGGCGACGGCCGGTTACGAACCGACCGCGCGTGGAATGCATCTGGCGCGCCCGTTCGTGGCCGTTCTCGCGCCGGCGAACGATCCGGCGGGGCTGCTGAAAATTGCCCACGCGCTTCGCATCGGCTGACAACCTGCGTGATCGCACTGCGCTTGTCGCTCACCTCGGCCGGCTCTAGCCGAAAAAATCTTCCGTCGCCTGGCGGCGGCCGCCGCCGCGGCCCGCACGGTCAGCGAGTAACGCTCTCCTGCACGGGGCAGTATTCAGTCGCAGTCCCGTTTATCATGTCGTGTATGGCGTCACTCCTACGCGGCGGCGCCGTCCTCCTTGTCGGCTGCCTGCTCTCGGCCCCCGTCGACACTCTTGCTCAGACTCAACGGACCGGTCCCGATCACAGCATCGTCGCGGCCACAGATGTTCAGTGGAAGGCACTGCGGCCCGGCGCGGAAATCGCCGTCATCTCGGGCGATCCGGACCAGCCAGGATCGCCGTTCGTGATCCGGTTCCGGTATCACGGCAAGGCACGCATCCCGCCCCACTGGCACCCCGTTGACGGCACCTCACGGTCCTGCACGGCACGTTCCGGATCGGCATGGGTGAACGCGGCGATGAAGGCGCCACGACGGCGCTTGGTGTGGGAGCGTATGCGCTCCTGCCGGCGAAGATGGTGCACTACGCCTGGGCCGACGACAACACGATCGTTCAGGCTCATGGCATCGGCCCGTTCGTGATCAACTACGTCAACCCGGCGGACGATCCCGCCAAGGCGCGCCGGAAGTAGCACGTTATTGCGCTTCCCTGCCCCGCGCGGCCAGCACCGCGAGTGCCGCTTCGACAAACGGATCGCGGCCGGGCGCGGCCTGCGCGACATCTACGACCACTGGCGGCTGATACGCTTCCCGCGGCGTCCCGTCCACGTGATACAGGCGCTCGAAGGGAAGACTGATACCGATACCCGTGAGCGGGAGCACGATCCGCGTCGTCGCACCCACCAGGCCGGCCATCGCCGTACCCACAACGGCACCCCTGCCCGTCGCGTCGAACCCGATCGCCAGGCCTTCACCCATGCTGCCCGTCCACCGATTCACGAGCACGGCCACGGGCGGCGCATACGTGAAGTCACCGGACGGTGACACGCGGGCGAACCAGCTCCGGCCGATTCTGGTGCTGCGATCTTCGGACGGCAGCGCGTGCTTCTGGTATGGCAGCTCGCGTTTGACGAATCGCCCCAGGATCCCTTCCGCCACGCCGGTATTCCCGCCGCCCGGTGTATTCCGGAGATCGACGATCAGGCCACGAGTGTGGCGAAGTCCTTCGAGGGCACGATCGAATGCGGGTAGCGTCGCGCTGTCTCCAAGCGAGTCGTTGAAGCGAACGTAGCCGATGCCGGGCCGAATCTCGGAGGCCTCCACGGCCGCTCCTCGGCTGCTGAACTGATCGGCCGCAGACAATTCCACTGTACGAGCCGTGCCACTTTCGCGGACTTCGAGCAGGCGCCGCGTATTGTGGCGACCCGCGAGCACAGCTCGTAGCGCCCAGTCTCGCGCAGCAGCAACGGAGTGGGGATAGGAGCGGCCCATTCGAGCCTCGACTGCCTCGCCAATGGGAACGCCGTCGATCGCGATCACGATGACACCGGGTCTGAGTCCAGCTCGTGCCGCGTCGGAGTTGTCACGCACTTGCGTGATCGCCGCGTCACTTCCCCGCCACTCAGCCCACAGATCGGTGCCCGATGGTACGAGGCGAGGCGAACGTTCGAGATTGACGGTCAGGTGCGCATGAGCGTCGTACAGTTCATCGACGACGCGTTCGAGCAGGGCGATGAACTCGTCGCGGCTCTTTACGACGCGGAGATCCGAGGCATACAGCGTCGGTACCTCATTCCAGCGCGTCGCCTTCGTGTCAAAGTACGCGTAGGTTGCAGCGACACGGCTGACAGCGACGTCAAAGTCATGCTTGAACTCGTTCGATGTCTGCGCAACCAGGCAGGAGGCACCCGCCATTCCCACCGCAAGCAAGGTCAGAGCGATTCGCACGCGCCGCGGTCCTCTGGAACTTGGACGGGAGGCTGACCACCGTGGTTGCAATGTCCGGCAGGCGAACGCACACGTCGTAGGCTGCGCGGCGTATGCCGTACGACGTGCTCATCGTCGGGTCGGGTGCGAGCGGCGGCTGGGTCGCCAAGGAGGTCGCCGAGCGCGGCCTCAGCGTGTTCATGCTCGAAGCCGGACCGCCCAGAGTGCCGACCCGCGATTTCACCGAGCACATCTGGCCCTACCAGCTGAAATTTCGCGGGTTCGGCGATCAGCAGCGACTGCTCGAGAACCAGCCGGTGCAGCGGCTTTGCTACGCCTGCGACGACTACAGTCATCAATTCTTCGTCAACGATCACGAGAATCCTTACACCTTTCCAGCCGACAAGCCGTTCATGTGGTCACGCGTCTGGTCGCGGTCCTGCTCGGGAACGTGGACGCTCGCGCGCTGTCGGAGACGATTGCGTGGATCGACTTGCGCTTGCAGAGCGACTCCGGCATCCGCCAAGCCGCCAGGACCCTCGATCCATCGCATCGCGCGCTTGCCGTCGCCTACTACGGACAAGCCAAGGTCGTGGAATTGGAAACCGTGGATTGGCAGGCCATCGTGCGGACCGGTGTGAACCTGCTGGAGTAGCAATCGCGAGAGCGGTTCGGCCGCGAATTTCTGGAGCTGGCCGGAACAGCGCAGACAGATCTTGTTCAGGAAATCAGTCGCATGCCGCCGGAATCACCACTCGGCCGCTGCTATCTATTCCTGCGGCGCGAGGCCATTCGCGGCTACTTCACGTCACAAGCCGGTCTGAAGGAGCTCGACTACAAGGGCAACGCGTTTTACGGTGCCTGCCCCGGTTGCGAGAGCAGACGAGGTTAGGTGCTACCGCTGCGTCGTCTGCGCTTCCTGGGTTCCGCCTGCGACTGACGAAATCGCGTCCGATGCGGGTGGGATCGCCCGGAAGCCTCGCCGCGAGCTCGCGGCTGGTATCACGCCGGCACGGTCGAAGGCCCTTCGCGGTCGCTCATGATCGTTCGAATCTGATCGAGTAGGCGCTCCGCGGCCTCGCCCGCATCGTCTCCGGAGAAGTCAGCCGGCAACTCGATCGTCGACAGCGTCGCGTCGATGCTCTTGAAGCTGTCGACAGCACGTATGCCTCCCGTGAGGCACATGTCGGCGCCGATCACCACCACCTTCGGACGCGTTGCCTTGAGCAGGGTGAGCGCGTCTGAAAGGTTTCTCACCGTCAACACGCCGTATCCCGCGTGTCCCAGCAGCTCGCGCACGTAGGCCTGCACGTCGGCCGAACGCCCGACGCAGAGGATTTCCGTGCCGACGCGGCGCGACGCCGGCGTCGATGAGCCACGCTCGTAGAACGCGGCAACAGCGTCGGCCTCGGACGCATGCGTGTCGAAGAGCCTCTCGAGGCGCGTAATCTTCAGGACATCGCGAATCCGCGTCGGCACGGCGCAGAGCCTGAGGCTGCCACCCGCGGCACGGCTTCGCGCGAGCAGCCGCACGGAGGCCGAGCCCGCTGCTGTCGATGAAGTTGACATCGGCGAGGTTCAGGACGACACAGGGATCGTGTGAAAGCAGGTCCAGGCATTGCTGCAGCGCGGTGGACTCGGGGCCCTCGACAATTCTGCCGCTGCAGGTGACCACCGTGATGTCGCCGACCCGACGGCTCTGCAAGGAGAGCGGCATGAAGAGACTCCATGGCAGGACAAACGTGACAGGATAGCCTGGAACGCAGCATTCTGCTCCACTGCTAGGGCCGAGGCAACTGTGTCCCAAGGGCGCGGGGAAACGGGCGCTCGCGGATGACTCGTCGGTTTTTCGATCGCTACCGTCTTACGCCGGGAACGGCAGACCACGGCCCGTTTCGAGGTACACAGCAAATGTGCCCAGCCAGTGGCCACCCTCGTAGTGCTCCCCCGTTACGCCTGTCATTCCAGCGGTGGTGTGAATCCGCGCGGCGGCCACGAGCGCCGCGCTGCGCGGATCGGAGGCGGGTAGGCTTCGCGCGATCGCATGGAGCATCCACGCCCTCGAGAGGTTCAGTCCGTAGAGATGGCCAAGCTTGGGATCGGTGGGGTCGGTCACAACGCCCGGCGCAAGCCAGTCGCCTCGCCCGTCGGTCGGCAACGACGGCAGGAAGTCGCGCAGCCAGCGCGTGAACTCCGCCTCCGGCAGCACGCGCCGCATCAGGTCGGCCTCCGCCACGCACGGCGACAGGAAGTCTTCGCCGGACGGCTCGTAGGCAATCGGGCACGCGCGATCGTTCAGGTAGAAATCGCGCGAGCGTGACACCAGCAGCGACTCCAGGTTCTTCTCGCTCGTCGCGCGTGCCCAGTCGAGCATCAATCCGAACGAAAAGGCCGTCTGCGAGTGCTCGCCGACGCGAATCGGCGCCGTCAGCTTGGGCAGCCAGTCGGCGATCCGCGAGATCGCTGCACGGGTCAGTGGCTCGAGCGTCTCGGCCCATTTCCGCACGTCCCCGTCAGCCGGCCGCTCCGTCGCCCATTCGTGCAGCTCGGCGTGAAGTTGGAGCAGCCACGCCAACCCGTACGGTCTTTCAAAGGAGACGCGGCCCGGTCCATTCAGGTAGCGCACCTCCGCTGCGATATTCGCCGCGGTGATGCTCTTGTCGAGTGCCGCTCGCGCGCGGGCGGCGAACGGCGCGTCTCCGTGGAGGCGTGCGACGCGCGCAAGCAGCCAGTGGCCGTGCACGGACGAATGCCAGTCGTAGCACCCATAGAATGCGGGCGTCAGCTCGCGCGGCGCCCTCACGTCAGTGTCGTCGTTCAGCACGTGAGCGAGTTTGTTGGGGTACTCCTTGTGAACGCAGGCGAGCGCCAGCTCCGTGGATCGACCAAGCCAGAGTTCCGTGGTCGAGGAGGACGCCTGTGCGGGACTGGCAAGAAGAAGGAGCGTGAGCGGCAGGATCATGAGACGGCGTTCATTCGGGCCTTCCCCTCTTCACCGCGCGGCCGGCGAATGCGCGGCGACCTCCTCGAACAGCTTCTTCCCGACGATGCGATGCACTGCCGTCGAGGGGTGACCCTCATGGTAGAAGAAGTACGTCGCCGGATCGCCGACCGGGGTTGGATCCTGATCGAAGATCGCCCGTCCGGCGCACGCGCTCGTCGTGTTGACGATGCCGTGCGCCGCCGGATGCTCTATTACCTCGTCGAACGCGGGGCCCCAGCGGTTCAGCCACAGATCGAGGCCCACGGCGCCGGCCTCTTCGCGGACGAACTGCTCGTAGGCGGGATTCAGTCGAAGGCCCACGGCCGCGAATTGCGGGATTTTCGTGGGCAGCAGGGCAATGGTGAGATGCCGCCCGCCGAGTGCGCGAAGAATCTGGAGCTCCTGTCGGAGATTGGCGAGCGTGAACGCGGTCTCTCGCCGGCCGTCGTTGAGCCCTCCGGCGAGGAAAAAGAGCGTCGTTTGCGGATCGAACGCGATCTCGCCTGACTTCACGCGCGCGGCGAAGTCGCGCACCTGGTTCATCATCCCGTAGCCGAGGAGCGCCTCCTTCACGTGGTCTCCCGCGCCTTCACCCGTACCCGCGCCGCTCACGGCGAACACCAGGCTCTTGCCAGCCGCGTTGAGCGTTTTGCTCGACGCGACCTGCAGGCCCATCAGCCAGCCGAGATACGCAACTGCCGTCGGACCATTGCCGTCGATGTACCCCGCGCCGATGTCCGAGAAACTGTCGCCGAACACGTACAGTCGTGAGTACCGCGTCGTCGGCCCGGACGTCGCGGCGGATTGCGCCACCAACGGACTGACGATTGCGAGCGCCAGCAGGAGTGGCGCGACCGCACGTCGCATGAGTCCTCCTCTATTTGCGGCCGACGGCCTCGGTGGAGAAGCGCACGCGGGTGAACAGCTCCGGGATGTGCGAGTCCCACACGCCATGCGGGCTCCACGCCCAGCCGCCGGGATCCTTCGCCGGGGGGGCCTCCTTGTACTGGTTGAACCGCGAGAAATCCATACGCCACTCGTCGCCGTCTCGCGGCGGCAGCGCGCGCCCATCCGGCATCGCCAGCGGCTCGAGCGAACGCCACGGGATGCGCAGTTCAGCGGTCCAGCCGCGGTCGCGGTCCGTGTTGTCGTTGATCGTCCCGTCGACGTGGACCGCTGTTTCCAGACCGGGCATGTCCCAGTTCCAGTAGCCGATGCGTGGGCCGCGCGGATGCTGCTTGAAGCCGACGCCGCTGAAGGGCCTCACGCCCGTGCGTGAGCGATCGAACTCCGGCCGACGCGCGTAGCCGCTCGACTCGAACTCCTGCTCCCAGATGAACAAGACCTCGTAGATCGTCCCGAAGGCGTTGATCTCTAACTCGTAATACGCGTCGCGTCCTGCGATGAACAGCTCGACGTCGTTGTTCTCGTAGATCGGCGCGTCGCGCTCGGTCAGGGTCGCCTCGACGAACGGCTCCTCGACCCAATACCCGACGTAGAGATACGTGTCGTCCCACAGTACGGCGGCGCGAGTGTCGTGGATGCCCGGGCGGCCGCCAATGAGATCGGCGAAGCGCGGCGAGCGTTCCGCGGCCTGCCAGGCGGCCTCGTCGAGCCGGCCGTCGATGACGAGCGGAGACGACGCGCGCCGTGCGGTGTAGCGTGCGATGCGGTCCTCAGGCCAGGGAAAGGGCCACGTCTGCGCCGTTGGCATGACGCTGCATGCTAACAGCGCGACCGCCAGTGTGTACGGCCACAACCTCGACGACTCGTCGCTCATGAGCGGGGGTAGGGTACTCTGGCGGCACTCAATCGGCCGAATCGGCGCGCCCCTGCGCCCCCCCCGCGCTGTTCCTCTTGACCTTCGAGAGGTCTCTGGCAGACAATCTCCCCTCGGAGGTTGAGAGGAGTCAGGATCGATGGCAAAGAGCGATCTGCTGCAGGGCACCCTCGATCTGCTGATCCTGAGGATCCTCGACCTCGGCCCGAATCACGGCTGGGGCATCGCGACCCGCATCCGCCAGATGTCGCGCGACGGCCTCGACGCCAGCCAGGGTTCGCTATATCCGGCATTGCACCGGCTGGAACTGCGCGGCGAGGTGCGGTCGGAAATGATGCCGTCCGAAAACAATCGGCGGGCCCGTGTGTATACGCTCACACGCGCCGGCCGAAAGCGGCTGGCGGCCGAAACGGCGAGCTGGGAGCAGTTCGCGCTGTCCATCAAGCGCGTGTTGCGCGCGCAGTAGGCCGACGCCGTTCGAAGGAGGCTGGCATGCTGACCCGCTGGCTGGCGTTCGCACGGGGCATCCTCCGCCGACGAGCGATCGCTCGCGAGGTGGACGAAGAACTGGCTTTCCACCTCGATCGCGAAGCGGCCCGTCAGGAATCGCTCGGCGTCTCCGCCGGCGAGGCTCGTCGTCTGGCGGCGCTGCAGCTCGGCAACGCCGCAGTCGTGCGATCGGACGTGGCCGACCTCCGAACCACCTGGATGGAAGTCCTCTGGCGCGAAATTCGCGCCGGCGTCCTGACACTCGCGGGCACACCGTCCTTCAGCGTACCGGCCCTGGTCGTGCTGGCGCTCGGCATCGGCAGCACCACCACGATCATCAGTGTGCTCGATGGTGTGCTTCTGCGTCCGCTTCCCTTCCCGGCACCCGGCGAGCTCGTGCGCGTCTGGTCCAGAAACGACGAGCGGCGGATTCCCTTTCTGTCCGTCTCGCCGGCGGACTTCGAGGATTGGCGTGCGCGTAAACCGGCCGCGCTGCGGCTGGCTGCCTATTTACGGCCACTCGAGCTCCCGCCGGCCGACGACCGCGAGGAGTCGATCGCCGTCATGCGGGTGTCCCCGGATCTTTTTGCCGTGCTTGGCGTCGCTCCCGCGCTCGGTCGTGGATTCGATCTCGTGGACGTTCACGGACAGGTTGCCGTCCTGAGTCATGGTTACTGGCAGCGCCGGTTCGGCGGCTCGGCAGATGTCATCCGACGCACGGTGAGCCTGGGCGACCAGATCGTCCAGGTCATCGGCGTGATGCCGGCACGATTCGAGGTGCCGAACACGATCGCCGATGTCTGGCTGCCGCTCGACACGAATGTGGGCGGCCCCGACCGATATGCGCACACGCTTCGTGTGGTGGGCCGAGCGAGTGGGCGTGCGAATCCAGACGCGATTCGGCGTGATCTCGACCGTATCGCCGCGCAACTCGCCGAGGAACGTCCCGCCAAAAACGCCGGCTGGCGCGTCACCGTGCTGCCGCTGTTCGATACGGTGGTGAGCCCGGAGTTGCGCCGTTCATTGTGGATCACGGCCGGTGCCGTGCTCTTCGTGCTGCTCCTGGCCATTACCAGTGTGGCCGGCCTGGTACTGGTGCGATCGGTCAGCCGCGAGCGGGAACTGGCGGTGCGTGTCGCGCTCGGCGCCTCGCGTGGCAGCCTGGTTCGCCTGCTACTGCTCGAGTGTGTGGTACTGGCGGTCGTCGCCGGCGCTGCGGGTCTGTTCGCGGCGGTCTGGGGCACCTCGCTTCTCCGCGACTCGGGTGACGCATTGATCCCGCGGCTGGAGGACGTACGCGTCAACGCCTTCGTGTTCCTCGCCACTGCCGCGATCAGCGTCGTGGCGGCGCTGCTCGCCGGTGTCGTGCCCGCCTGGCGATCGACACGCAGCCTCCACGATCGGCTGCGCCAGCGAGGGCTGGCGTCCGACCCGAGCTCGGGTCGGACGTTGCCGCTGCTGGTCGTTGTCGAATTGAGCTCCGCGGTCCTACTGGTCGTCGGGGCGGCCCTCCTGGTGCAAACCGTGAGGAACCTGCACACGCGGCCGTTGGGCTTCGACAGCGAGCCGCTGCTCTCCTTGACGGTCGTGCGTCCACAGGGCATCGACGGACCGTCAGGCCTCATACAGATTCAGTCCGTGCTCGATCGGTTAGCGTCCACGCCGGGCGTGGGCGTCGTCGCGGCTGGCAGTGCGCTACCATTCAGCGGTCAGAACACCGGCAACACGTTCGAGATCGAAGGACAGGCCGTCGCCGGCGGGCCTCTCCCTGATACCGACTATCGCGTCGTCTCGCCGGGATACTTCGACGCGCTCGGTGTGTCCATGCGAAGTGGGCGCACCTTCGTGGAGACGGACCAGGCGCGGGGCGTCGTCGTGCTCAGCCAGACTACGGCGCAGCGCTTTTGGCCGGGACGCGATCCGATTGGCAGTCGCGTGAAACTCGGCTCGTCGGACTGGCTGACCGTCGTCGGTGTGGTCGGCGACGTGCGCTACGACGCCCTCGCCGATCCGGACGAGAGCATTCGCCCAATGATGTACGTCCCGCATTGGCAGAGTCCGGACTCGCCGCTCACCTTCGTTGTGCGCTCGAGAATCGCGCCGGACTCACTGGCGGACGACCTACGCCAACGATGGCCCGCCGGGCAGCGCCTTCGCCTCGCCCGCGTAGAGACGATGAGCGCACTGTTGCAACAGGCGAGTGCCGCGCAGCGGTTCTCGATGAACCTTGTGGCGATGTTCGCGGGCACGGCCGTCGTGCTCGCAGTGGTCGCCTTGTACGGCCTGCTCGCCCTCCTGGTCGGACGCCGGACACGGGAGATCGGCATCCGGCTGGCGCTCGGCGCGACACCATGGGACGTGGCGCGGCTGATCATCCATCGCACCCTGCTCCTGGTGCTGATCGGTGTCGTCACCGGCATCGTCGCGAGTGGCCTGCTGAGCCGCGTCCTCCAGTCCCTGCTGTTTGGCATCTCGGCAACCGACGCGCGCACCTATGTGTTGGTCGCGATAGGCTTCCTGCTACTCGGCGCCGGCGTGAGCGCGGTGCCGATTCGCCGCGCTCTCAAAATCGATCCAGTGCGAATCATCAACGTCGAGTAGGGCACCCCACGTCAACCTGCGAAAACGGTCGCTGTAACGCGCAGGAAAGTTGCAGGAATCGAGGTCGCGCCTGTGGCTTCGCTCCTGTTCTGGCGCTCAAAGAGGGCCTCCAGCTCCTTCTGAAGCTCCGCGGCTTTACCGCCCTGTTCTGCGGCGGCGAACGCATTCATCGTCGGCCCGTAGTAGCTCCTGAAGTCGGCGACAAACGCAGATGGCGTGCCAGGGGAGTTGAAGATATACGTGTCTTTGGAGAACGAAATCTTCTCGGCTGGAATTCCCGCCGCCGCAAATCGCTCGATTACGTTGCTCTCGATGCCCCATGTCATCGGGCTCACAAAGCCATTGGGCGGTGGTGGCGAGTAGGCGGAGCTGATCTTCAAGATCTGCGCGACGAGCGTTGGATCGCCTGGAATCCAGTTCCCCATCACGATCCGGCCGCCGGGCCGGGTCACGCGCACCATCTCCTTGGCCACGTCGAACGGGTTGGGCGCGAACATCGCGCCGAAAATGCTGACGACGAGGTCGAAGCTTTTGTCGGCGAGTTCACTCAGGTTGGAGGCGTCGCCTTCCTGGAACCGGCAGTTCGTCAAGCCCTCTTCCTGCGCGCGTCGGTTCCCGGCTTCGACAAGATTTCTCGCGATGTCGACGCCGAGGACGTCGGCGCGCAGCCTGGCCGCCGGCAGGGCCGTCGTCCCGTCGCCGCATCCCAGGTCCAGCACCTTCAATCCCGGGGTGATGCCGAGTCCCGCGACGAGAGCCTCGCCGCTCTTTCGCATGCTCGCCGCGATGCGCGTGAAGTCACCCTTTTCCCACAACGCCTTGTTCGGATTCATTTGACGGATCCTTCCGTTCTGCTATCGAACCAGGACGGCAACGCCAGTGACCACCAGCGCGCCGGCCCACACCCAGTCCAGGTTGAACCATGCCTTGCGCAGGAATGCGAGCCCCAGCTTGCGATACACGACCCACGCGGCCAGCGTCATCACGAAGAGATAGGCCAGCGTGTGCACGCCGAGCGCAAGCACGCCGGTCCACGGCGCTCCGGCGCCCATTGACATCGCGTGGGACGCGTGCTCGCCGGCGGCCGCCGAGACACCCGCCGGCATCGTCATCACCCACGGCAGCACCATGAAACCCGCTCCGTGTGCCGACGCCATGAGAAACGACCAGGCCGTCAGGTCGCGGAAGCCCACCTGCATCCCGCCGAACCGCGGGTGTCGATGCCGCCACAGCCGGTAGCATCCGAACGCGATCAGCACCGTCGCGATGACCGCCTTCAGAACGTGCACAGGCACCACGATTCCCGCCACCGTGGCCACCATGAGGACCGTGCCTACGGCCGCCGCGTGACCGAGCGCGATGGGAGGAAGCGCGCGCCACACGCCGCGCGCACTTCCTTGTTGCATGCCCAACGCCACGGCAAACAGCCATCCCATTCCGGGATTAATCCCGTGATAAGCGCCGAGCGCCAACATCGCATTCCATTCCATGGCGATTGGTTCTCCCATTCAGGCGTAGCAGTACGAATCGGACGACGCGTCGCCGCCCTCCAGGCGAACCTGGTGCATGCGCATGCCGTCACCCTCCAGGAAGAAGCCAGGATCCAACTCCATGCCGCCTCCGGGTCGCACATTGACCTTGGCCATCCAGCCGCGGACGCCGTCCGGATAGAACTGGTTATCCCATGACGTGTAGAGTGCGTTGGTGAAGTAGATGCGCTTGCCGTCGCGGCTGATCTCGACCATCTGCGGACCGCCGTTCAGCGCCTGCGCCGGTTTGCTCGGATGCGCCGCGCGGCCCACGATGCCGCCCAATCGGATGGAGCTGAGCTTCTTCGGATTGAATGGGTCGGTCACATCGTACTGGATGAACTCGCCCGTGCCAAAGCACGAGACGTACAGGTACCGGTCGTCGATCGACAGGTTGATGTCGGTCACGAGCGGCGCCACCGCTTTGAACCCTTGCAGGAGCGGCGGCAGCTTCGCCGGGTCGGCAGGCTCCGCGGGAATCTCGATGACCTTCTTGACGGCCCATGTGCCGCTCGAGCCGTTCTGACCTCCCTCGCGATACCACAGCCAGATCGCCGAGGAGAGGTCCTGGAGAGACAACACGACACAGGCAAACCCGTAGGCTCGGGTCGGATCGTGCGCCGGCCGCAGCTCGAGGGTCATCTGTTGCTCGGCGCCCAGTGCCAGCGCCTGAACATGCCGCCGACGGCGCAGATCCCACACGTGCAGCGTGTTTCCGTATTTTCCGCTCAACAGCAGTTCCGGGTTCACACCGTCCTTCACCATGTTGGGTGTGCCCCACGTGCTGGTGACCATGACGTCCAGTCCGAGGTGCCACCAGACGTCATACGCCAGCACCTGCGGTCCTCGGTCGATCTCCCAGCGACCGCGCACCTCAAACGTCTCCGGGTCCATCACGAAGATGCCTCCAGGACCGTTCCCGTCAGGCGCACCTAACGCGCTCAGGTAGATGCCGTCCGGTCCGCAGTGCACCGTGTGCGGCGAGGCGTACCCCGCGCGCTTCGCCAGCGTCTCGGGTTCGATCACTTTCACGATCGTCGGGCGCCGCGGGTCGGGCTTCGTGTCGAGGACGTGAATTCGGGACGAGTTGAGTCCGGGCACGACGAGATACCGCCGCTCCATGTGCGGATGCGGCGCGTACGGACAGAGGCACGAACTGCATGCATTCCAGCCGAAGTGATGCAACTCGTCGCCCGCGTACGGCAAGTCCGTCTGGCCAACCAGCCGGCCATAACTTTTGGAGTCCGGATCGACGTCGACGACGCCAATCGCATCGTGGCCGCCTTTGAGCGGGTTGATGAGTGCCACATAGGCGAGTTTCTCCGGCGGTGACTGCATCGCCATCGATGGTGAAGGGTAGAACGTCGAATCCGGGGTCAGCAGAGGCATTGCATCCCTCCCGTGTTGACGATGTCCAGCGCGACACGCGGATTCTCCGACGAGCGACGCAAGGCGCCAATGACTGGGGCTCTGTGAGTCTTGTCCGATGCGCCGGAATTGCTTGACTCGTTGACCAGGGCTCTGAGAGCCTTGACGGGGCTTCTCAGACTTCCAACCTAGGAATCAGACAAAGGGCGACTGCGATGGACGTGCTGTCCGATGTGCTCAGCGTCGTGCGTCTGTCGGGCGCGGTATTCTTCAGAGCGGAATTTTCCGCACCCTGGGCGATCGAGTCCAAGCGTGAATTGCTCGCCGCGATTGTCAAACCAGAAATCGAGTGCGTGGTGCTGTTTCACATCCTGGTAGACGGCGAATGTATCGTCGAGTGCGGAACGCTGCCGGCGGTCACAATGGAAGCCGGCGACGTGATTGTCTTCCCGCACGGCGATTTGCACACGATGCGGAGTCACGATGGGAAGAAGACGACGCCCATCGGTTCGGTCCTCTCGCCGCGATCTGGAGACGAGCTGCCGCACGTGTGCTTCGGCGGCGGCGGCAGTGAATCCCGCTTCATTTGCGGGTACTTGTGTTGTGAGCAGCGCTTCAATGCTCTGGTCGGATCGATGCCAACGATGCTGGTGGCGCGCAGCCGCGACGAGTATGCGGGCATCGAGGCGATCGACGATCGTGGCAAACGCTCCACGACGGTGCCGCAGGGCAGCGGTACGTGGCTCGGCACCACACTGAAGTTCACCATAAACGAGGCGAGAGCGGCGCGGCCCGGCAATGCGGCCATGCTTGGACGTCTGACCGAGCTGATGTTCATGGAGATGCTGCGCGTGTACATGCAGCACGTCCCTGCCGATCACGGCGGCTGGCTCGCCGGGGTGAACGACTCGCAGGTCGGCAAGGCGTTACGACTGCTCCACGCCGATCCCGCGCGCGACTGGACGGTCGACGAGCTGGCGCGCGAGGCGGCGATTTCGCGGTCCGCCCTGGCCGCGCGGTTTGTCGACCTGGTTGGCGAGGCGCCAATGCACTATCTGTTCAATTGGCGGATGCAATTGGCCAAGCAGATGCTCCGTGAGAGCCGTACCGTCCAGGACGTTGCGCTTCGCGTCGGCTACGAGTCCGAGGCCGCCTTCAACCGCGCCTTCAAGCGCGCGACTGGTTCTCCTCCTGTCAGTTGGCGAAAGGCGCAGTGAGGTTGGGAGCAACTACGAGTGAGGATCATCGGCCGCATACACCCCCCCGCGTTCATCGGGCGCGTCTGCGAGATCCGAGGAATACTTCAGGGGCAGCTCCTGCCGGGTGTCCTTGTTCATGTTGACGATCAGATCGGCCAGCAGACCCGTGAACACGATCTGGGCGCCGACCAGAACGAGCAGAACGCCGAACGTGAGGAGCGGCCGGGTGCCGATAGGCTGACCGTCGAACCAGAGAACCGTGAGATACGTCAGCAGCGCGAACCCCACCAAAAACAGCGCCGATCCGACTTTGCCGAAGAAGTGAAGCGGCCGTCTCGTGTACTTGACGAGAAAGAACAGCGTCAGCAGGTCAGGCAGCTCGGTCAGGACCTTGGTCAAACGATACTTCGAGGCGCCGTGTCGCCGTTCGTGGTGGCGCACCGGAACTTCCGCGACTCGAAACCCCATCTCGCTCGCGATGATCGGGATGAAGCGGTGCATGCCGCCATACAGCTGCAGCTCCTTCGCCACACTCGCTCTATACAGCTTCAGCCCGCTGTTCATGTCCTTGAACGCTGCGCCGAAGAGCATGCGGACCACAACGAGATTGAATACCTTGGATGACAGAACCTTCAGCAGTCCGTCCTGCCGGTCCCTTCTCCAGCCGCTGACGATGTCGAGCTGTTTCGCCGTCATCTGCTCGTACATCTGCTGGAGCTCGCCCGGATCGTCCTGAAGGTCGGCATCCATCGTCAGGATGTAGCGGCCCTTCACATGCCGGAAGCCGCACTCGAGAGCAGCAGACTTACCGACATTCTTTCTGAACGAGAAGATGCGGATCGCCGGGTGAGCAGCAGCGAGCCGTCGCAACCTGTCGAGCGTGTCATCTGTAGAACCGTCGTCGATGAAAAGGATCTCGTAATCGCGACCGCCCCCTCCGAGCGCCTGCTCGATCGATGACACCAGCTCGTCAACGCTGTCACGCTCGTTGTGGGCCGGGATTACGATCGAGAATGATGGCTGGTCACTTTTCACAGCGGTCTCCCGGCTTGCTTCGTCCAGTCATCACGCCGTATGAGCCCGGCCGCGAGCAGCAACGCCGGCGTGAAGGAAAATGGGTCGGCGACGTGGACACATTGTCCGTGAGTTCGATGCCCGAATCCAGGGATCGGAAATGCCCCGGCGCTGGTGCGACTGCCCTTGCCGCGAGGGCTGCACGGGCCGTAAGGTGTTCGAGATCCGACAAAATGGCAAGCCATGGAAGAACGTCGACGAGACGCCCGGTGGTACCCGCAACGTGAGCGCCGGCGAAACTGACGCCTGGGCGTCCACCGAGGGCGCTCCGGACGCGCCGGCGGGCCGCCGCTCGCCTAAGTATCGTGCGGTCACCCTGGTCGCGATCGTCCTGATCGCGGCGATGGCCGTGTACTTCCTGGCGCGACGCGAGGAGGTCGCGTACTTCCGCCGCCTGTCACTTGCCGTCGTACTGCTCACGCTGCTCTTCCAGTTGGTGTCGCAACTTCTCTGGAACGGCGCGATGCTCGTGCCCTTGCGGACGTACATGAAGCTCGGCTACTGGGAGCTGTTTGTCGTGCGGGCCGGCGGCGTGCTTGCCAGCTACGGCGTGCCAGTCGCCGGAAACATCGGTGTCCGGCTGGCGTACCTCAGACGTCGAGGGCTCGACTACTCGCAGTTTGCATGGGCGACGATCACCAGCAACATCCTTGGCCTGGCCGCTGCAGCCGCACTCGGGCTCATCGCGCTCGCGATGCTGTGGATGCGCGCGGGAAGCGTCCCGGTTCCTGTCGTGGCACTGAGTAGTGCGGTGTCGGTGCTGGCGCTCGGCGGACTGGCGGCACTCGAGTTTCTTCCACGGTTTGCAGGTCACACGCGGTTTCAGAGATGGCCCTGGCTGTCCCGTATGAGTGGGCACGAGATAAGCCGCCGGACGATTGTTTCCGTTGTCGTCTTCTCGTTCGGCCGCCACGGCTTCAACTTTCTGTCCTTTGGTCTCCTGTATCAGGCGCTGCTACACGCTCCGGGTCAGTTCCTGAACGGTGGGCTCGTGTACGCCATCACGACGCCGATCAGGATCGTCGCGATCACGCCTGGGAACCTTGGCATCAATGAATGGGTCACGGCGGCCGTGGGAATGATGCTCTCCTTTGACGTGACCACCGGACTGATCGTCGCGCTGGTGTTCAGAGTGCTGTCATTCGCGGCTCAAACGCTTGGCGGGTTGTCTGCGGCCGCGTGGCTCGCGTTGCGAGGTGGGGAGTGACGGCAAAGATTACGGTCATCATTCCGTTCAGGAATGCGCTGTCAGAATTGCCGGCCCTGGTGAGCGCTCTGGAGCGCCAGACGTCACCCGACGCGTTCGACGTCATCTGGGTCGATGATGCCTCCAAAGATGGAGGGAGCGCCTGGCTGCAGAAGCGCCTCCCGGCCGGCTGGCGTCTGCTGGTGCAGCCGGAGCGGCGAGGGGCGTATGCTGCACGCAATGCCGGCCTCAGGGTGGCGTCAGCCGGTTTTGTGGCATTCACCGACGTCGATTGTCGCCCTCACGAGGACTGGATTGAACGAGGGTTGGCCTGGCTCTCGGCAGCACCGCGGGTGGCCGGTCGGGTCCAGCTCGAGCTGTCACGCTCTCCCTCGACGCCAGAACTGGTGGACGCGGGCAGGTTTTTTCGTCAGCGGCGATACGTCGAGGAGGGCTTCGGCGCCACGGCCAACCTCTTTGTCGAGAGGCGAGTGTTCCACGACGTGGGCGGGTTCGATGAACGTCTCAGGTCGGGGGGAGATTACGAATTCGGCCTGCGATGCTCGCTGGCCGGCATACCGATTCGCTACGCCGACGACGTCGTGGTCAGCCATGCTGCGCGCTCGACGCTTCGCGAGCTCCTCTCGAAGAGCGAACGCGTTGGGTTCGGTACGGGACAGCTGATTCGGCGCCGAGGGATTTCCAGAGAACGGCTTGCCGCACGTATCACCGATCGATTCGCGCTGGCGGGACAGCGCGGGGCTACCGAACGGCAGATCCCGATCGCAGATGGCCGGCGGCAGTTCGTCGTAAAGGGCGTGCATCTTCTTGTTCTGTTTGCCACAATTGCCGGTGGACTCAGAGGCTTCCTGTTTCCAGGGCCGACGAAATCCGCCGATCGACACGATCATCTGAAGAAAGGTTTCGCATGACAGTTCCAAGCTACTCGCTGATCATCGAAACGGCGAACCTCTCACTGGCAGATCTTGATGGGTTGCGAGAAACTCTCGATTCGCTTGCCTTGCAGACATTGCCCGTTCAGAACGCCCGCGAAGTGCTTCTTGCAGACAGCGGCGACGTTCCGCCTGACTCGCTCCAACAGACCCTGAGGACCTATCCGTGGGTCCGGCCGATGGGCCTGGCGGAGGGCACCGGGTATGAGGAGCTCAAGATGGCCGGCGCGAACGCCTCCAGCGGCGAGCTGATCGTATTCGCCGATGGCGACTGCTTTTATGAGCGAACATGGCTCGAAGCGCTGCTCGCACCGTTCTCCGATCCGTCCGTTTCAATCGTTGGTGGCGAAACGGCTATCAACTCAGCTGGTCCTTACGGACTGGCGGTCGCAATCGCATCGAGTTTCCCCGCACGCGCCCGTTCGGACAGTCCGTACCAGTCCGACCGATACCACCTGAACAACGTCGCCTTCCGCCGCCGGGTTCTGCAGGATGTACCGATTCCCTCGCGCCAACCGTGCTATCGCATGAGTGGGCTGCATGCGGCGCGGCTGCTGGCCAGGGGCTACACGATCCTGCGTCAGCCCTCCGCCCGTGCGGTGCATGCCGCGCCAAACGGTCTCTCACACTTCGTGTGGCGCTTCCTGCTCATGGGATTCGACGGTGTGGTCGTACCACGCTTGATCGCAAAGGAGTCGAGGCCCGCAGACAGATCCCGGGTCCAGCGCCGTCGAACGTTCCGTTTGATCCGATTCTGGGCAGCGCAGGCCATTTCGAAAGTCGCGGGCGAGCTTCGCAGCAAACCGTGGCGTTCGCTGGAACTGCCCCTCGTGGTGCCTATCTTTGCGTCCGCAGTTGTGCTGCAGGCGATCGGCGCGCTCGCAGGGCTCGTCGCGCCGCAGCGGTTCCTCGACGCGGTGCCCGACGAAATCCTCCAGGGCAGCACGTGCGAACGCCGGCCGGCGCCCATCGGGGACCCTTCGCATCCAGCGAAGGCCGTCTAGTCCGCGGAACCCAATTGCGGCCTTCCACCCTTGAAGTCGTGGCGTGGCAGAGACTCCTTTTCTCCGCCACTCGAACTACGCTAGAAGCGCTGACTTCTACTGGTAGGAGATCCAGCCGAGATACTTGAACCATACGAAGAGCAGCGGATGCTGCCATGGATTTGCGAGCGCGTAAGTGGCCGTAACGATGGAGAATGCCAGCAGCACGGCCGCGACGCGGCGCCGCCGTAAATCTTGCCCCCAGCGGTCCACCTCCGGGAGCATCGTCACGAGCCAGAGCGGCACGAGCCAGATGAACCAACGCGGCCCCGCGGCTATCCCGCCGTAGTTGTGAGTCCGCAGCACGTAGAACACAAACGTCACGACCGTCAGCGAGAGCGTCAGCAGAGCGACAATGCGTCGTGCGGATTGCTCGCCGCGCATGCCCTCAGCGCTCCGCGCCGTCCGGATCATGCCGATCCATCCAAGCAATAACACAGGCGTCTGCGAGAGAATCCCCGTGTGCCCGACGAGCAGGTTGAACGCATAGAGAAGCTTGGGCTCGTCCGCGCGGTCGATGCCGATCGGGTTGTTCCAGTAGCTTCCCTCGAACCGGTACCACGACTCGCGGGCATACGTCGGGACGATCGACCCCACGGCCAGATACTGTGTGTAGAGAGCGGCCGCTACGGGTAGCAGCAGCGCGGGCAGCGCCAGCCGGACGGTCCTGGCAGGCGAGAGATACAGAAGCCACAGCATGATGCCTGCCGCGAGCGACGCAGCGGGAAGCTCATTGCACATCGTCCAGCCGGCGAACAGGCCAGTCAGCACGAACCGCCATGACCGTTGGTCGTCATCCAGGTGGATGCAGAGACAGTGATAGAGGGCGAAGAGTGCGCCGGTGGCCGCGACGGAGTGATTGTTCAAGCTCGCGAGGAATCCAGAGACGAACGTCCCGAAGCACGCCGCGGCGAACACGAACAGACGCCCCCATTCCGTCGTGCCTAATCGCTCGACGAGACGCGCGAGCAGCAGCAGATACAACACGAACGGCAGCCAGTTGATCGTCAGCAGGATGATCCTGGTGAGCGTCATGCGGTCTTGACGCATGGAGAGGTCGAGGCCATGGCGCAGCAGCCAGTACTCACCGGCCGCGACCGTCGACAAGAGCGTGGGTTTGCTCGAGTAGAAGCGGCCCTTTGCCGGGTGCAGCACCTTGTCCACGGTGTTCCAGCCGGGCTGAGCGATGATGCCCACATCGCGAAACGACCCATCCCGCTTCAGTTCCCGGCGGCCGATGGAGTAGCTCCCCGTGTCGACGAGCGCGCGGACCGTCGACCATCGCGATTGGTCGTTCTCAGTGAACGCCGCGGGTGCCGTGAGGATCCGCGAGGCGACGATGCTTGCGGCCACGAGCAGCAGCAAGGCGTACACACCGTTCCGTCCGACCGCGCCGCGCCAGGTGGCCGGACCGGCCGTTCGTGTATCGTGTTTACCATCAGAACCGAGCGTCACGCACGAATACCTCCGACGAAGTGTGTTGTGTGAGAAGCAGCCGTCCCGGACGCGTGCAGCTTACACTCAGCTGCCCCTTCAGCCACGCTCGTCGGACAGAACATACGCCGCGAGTCGAGGCATTCTCTATTCATGACCCCCCAAGAATTCAGGACGTTTGGGTATCAGATCGTTGATCTCATCGCCGACTACCGTGCCCGACTGAGCGAGCGGCCCGTTATGGCAACCTCCGCGCCAGGGGCCATCAAAACCGCGATTCCAGCGTCGCCGCCGTCGACGGGCGAGCCCTTCGACGCCATTCTTCGCGACCTCGACCGCATCATCCTGCCGGGACTCACCCACTGGCAGCATCCGCAATTCTTCGGCTACTTCCCCTGCAACGGCACGCTCGCGAGCGTGCTGGGAGACTACCTGAGCACCGGCCTTGGTGTGCTCGGCCTGGCGTGGCAATCGAGCCCTGCGTTGACCGAGCTCGAGGAAGTCGTCACGGACTGGCTGCGTCAGATGCTGGGGCTGAGCGGCGCATGGCAGGGCGTGATTCAGGACACCGCATCCACGAGCACACTGGTCGCGCTCTTGTGCGCGCGCGAGCGCGCGAGCGACTACAGCCTCGGGCGCGGGGGCTTGCAGGGCCGCGCCGAACCGCTCATCGTCTATGCATCGGCGCATTGCCACAGCTCGGTCGACAAGGCCGCACTCCTTGCAGGGTTTGGACGCGATCACGTGCGGCTCGTGCCGTGCGACCAGCACTACGCGATGCGGGCCGATTCACTCGACGGATTGATTGACGCGGACCGCGCCGCAGGCCGCCAGCCCTGTGCGATCGTCGCGACCACTGGCACGACGACCACGACGGCGATGGATCCGATCGCCGAGATTGCGGGAGTCGCCGCCCGGCGCAACGTGTGGCTCCACGTCGACGCGGCGATGGCGGGCTCGGCGATGATCCTGCCGGAGTGTCGCGCGCTGTGGGATGGTGTCGAAGGCGCCGACTCGCTGGTGATCAACCCGCACAAGTGGCTTGGGGCGGCGTTCGACTGTACGACGTATTACGTGCGCGATCCCGAGCACCTGGTTCGTGTCATGTCGACCACTCCCAGCTATCTGCAATCGTCGGCCGATGGCCGCGTCAAGAACTATCGCGACTGGGGCATTCCGCTCGGCCGACGCTTTCGCGCGCTGAAACTGTGGTGTCTGATTCGCGAGCAAGGCGTCGAGCGGTTGCAGGCGCGGCTCCGACGCGATATCCAGAACGCCCGCTGGCTCGCCGAGCAGGTGCAAGCCACCCCATACTGGCGCGTCGTCGCTCCTGTGCCGCTGCAGACTGTCTGCATTCGTCACGAGCCGCCGGGAGTCGCCGGCGCGGCCCTCAATCACCATACGCGTGAGTGGGCGGAACGCGTTAACCGCTCAGGGCACGCCTACGTCACGCCCGCCGTGCTCGACGAACAGTGGATGGTCCGGGTGTCGGTGGGCGTCGAGTCGACCGAACGTGAACACGTCGCGGCTGGCTGGGAGGCAATGCGGCAGGCCGCGGAGCAGCTGTAGGAGCAGTTTGGCCCACCTGGGCCTCTAAACGGGCGACCCCACGGTCTTCCTGTACCGGCGGCCACTCCACGCGTAGCCGTTTTTCTCATAGAACGCGTGCGCATCCGCCCGCTGATTCCCCGACGTCACAACCAGCACAGACACGTCGCGCGCGATCAACATCGATTCTGCGGCCTCCAGGAGCGTCCGCCCGACTCCGCGGCCCTGGTGGTCGGTTGCTACCGCCAACGCCATGATCTGTCCGTAAGGGCCGTCGCTTTCGTAGAGAGGTCCGACGCGAGACCCGATGAAGCCCACAACGTGTTCGCCGTCGCATGCGACCAGCGTCGCGTAGTCATCATCGGACATGATCGATTCCAACCGCTCGTGCATTTGCGCGGACGATGTGGGATAACCCAAGGTGGTCACAAGTTCCGCGACCGGCACGGCATCCGCAGCGGTGGTGGGTCGTACGGCAATGCCCATGGGCGATTGCTCCATCGCGGTAGAAAGGTCGTCGGCGAGTGAATCCCCGACCGTTTTTGGCGAGGTGGCGAAACAGTCTGAGACTACCGCAATTACCGCCGCCTTGGCCCTGCTTAGACGCGATCGCTGCCGACGATTGGTTCGGCAAGTGGCGAAGGGTATGACGTGCGTCGCTGCCACCGAAAGAACGGAACGCCGAGCGCCACGATCCCGAGGCCGAGCAGCGACTGGACCGGCCGCTCCCGCAGCGTGTTCAGGACTAGTCCGATCATCGCCACCAGGAAGACGGCTGGCACCCAGGGGTACCCAACGACGCGGTAGGGCCTCGGCAGGTCCGGATGCTTCTGCCGGAGACTGAACAGCGCCAAGCCGGTGATGGCGTGGAATATGAAGCTGGAGAAAAGCGAGGTACTGGAACAGTTGCTCGTAGCTGCCCGACAAGACGAGCAACATCGACCAGACGCCGAGCGTCACGATCCCCGCCGTAGGGGTCCGGTGCCGAGGATGAATCCGAGCCAGCCATCGGAAGGCCGGTGCATCGTGCGACATCGGAAGGCCAAGACGCGACGCACCGATGATCGCCGACGAAATGCAGCCGAAGATCGAGACCAGCACCGCAGCAGCCAGCAAGCGGCCGGCGGTCGGACCGAGTAGCGCAGTGGTCGCCTCTTCACCGATCCTGGCAGAGGCCCCAACCTCGGCCAGGGGCATCGCCCGGAAGTACGTCAGATTCACCAGCAGATAGAGCAAACCGATCAGCGCAGTGCCGCCGATCATGCCGAGCGGAAGATTCCGCTCGGACCGCCTGATCTCGCCGGCGGAGAGGGTGGCCTGGTACCACCCGTCAAAGTTGCCGAGGACTGCCACCACGGCGAGTCCCATGGCAGCCAGCAGGTTCCCCGACGGCAGCGGCGCGGCCCAATCCACCGAGACGTTGGCCGGCGCAAGCAAGCCGAAGACGATGAGGCATGCAACGGACAGAAGTTTGATCGCAGTGAGAACGCCCTGGACTGCAGCGCCACGCTTCGTACCGAAGTAGTTCACGGTCGACAACAGCGCGATTGCGGAAACTCCGGCAAGTTGCGCAGTGTTTGGCTCCCACGTCCAGGGGCCCAGGGCAATTGACGCGATCACGTGCGTGGAGGAGAAGAACGGCACGAACGCCCCGAGATAGTCACCAAACGCCACGCCGAGGTAGGCCACGGGTCCCGATTGAATCGCCAGCAGCGAGGTCCACCCGAAGAGAAAGCCCCACAGCGGACCAAAGGCCTGTTTGAGATAGTGATACTGCCCGCCCGGCTCCGGAAACATCGTTCCCAGTTCGGCGTAGCTCAATGCGCCGGCTATCGCAATCAGGCCCCCCGCGACCCAGAGGAGCAGCGCGAGCGTCGGGTGGGGCACTTCGCGCGGCACGAAGGCCGCCGCGACGAAGATGGCGGAGCCCAGGATGGTTCCCGCCGTGATGGTGGTCACGTCCCACAACCCAAGCGTCCTGGTGAGGGCGGGAGATGTCGAACACGCCGACGCGCGTGCCGGGCTGGGGGCCAAGTGTGACGTGAGTATAGGCGAGAATATCGCCCGGTATAATTTTGCGGCTTGGCCATTCGCTCCCGATGAGTAGTCAACAGCATCAGTCCGACTCGCGAATCCTCGATCGCAGAAGTCTGTGGAATGATCACCGCTGTCTCGCTGAACTTCTTACTCCGGGAATGTCCGTGCTGGACGTGGGCTGTGGGACTGGAGCCATCACAAGGGGAATCGCGGACGTCGTCGGCCCCGGCGGGGCCGTCGTCGGGGTCGACCGGGACCGCGGACTGATAGAGCGCGCACGTGTTCACTGTGCGTCGCGTCCCAACCTTCGCTTCGAGGAGGGTGACGCGATGCGCCTCGAGTACGAAGCCCGCTTCGATGTGGTCACCGCCGCGCGCACCTTGCAGTGGATCGCTGATCCTGAAGCAGCCCTCCGGCGGATGACGCGCGCGGCCAGGCCAGGCGGTTTGTTGGTGGTGCTGGACTACAACCACGCGCTCAATGCGTGGGAGCCGGAACCACCGGCGGAGTTCGCCGCGTTCTATTCCTCGTTTCTCTCATGGCGGGAAATGAATGGGTGGGACAACGAAGTGGCCAACCACTGTCCCGCGCTGTTCGACGAGGTGGGCCTCCAGGAGATCCGCACCTACGTTCAGGACGAGACGAGCCTCAAGGCCGACGCTGACTTCGAAGAGAAGACCGCTCTCTGGGTTGACGTCATCGACAACATTGGGCCGACGCTTCAAGGTGCGCAGGCGTGTGAGGCGTCACTCCTCGAGGCCGCCCGTCGTTCCTATGACGATTGGCGCAGGACCGGCCTCTTAAGGCACACCCTCTCCATGAGGGCGACGGTAGCAAGGGCGTGCTGACGTCGCCGCTCGTCGTCGCCCTGACCGCAGCCATGTGGGTTGGGAGTGCGGTCGCTGCCGCCGCGCAGTCGAACGCCGTTCAGATCGAAAACGCGAAACCAGGGTCGACCGACTGGCTGTTGACGAGAGTCGTTCGCCACGACGATGAGCTCTACGAGCTCGGGTGGCATCGGCGAAAAGGTATCGAGGCGTACGCGTCTCACACGAGCCTCAGGTCCGGCGAGACGCTTAACGTGCACGTCAGCACGAATCCCGCGAGCAGGTATTCCGTCAGCATCTACCGGATGGGGTACTACGGCGGCGCCGGCGCGCGCCTGATGCGCACCATCGGGCCGCTGCAGGGAACACCCGAGGCGACACCGCAGGACGGACGGCGTCACCTGATCGAATGCACCTGGAAGGTGGGGTTCAGCCTCGAGATTCCGAAGGATTGGCTGAGCGGCGTGTATCTCGGCAAGCTCACGACCCTTCCTTCACCGTCGGGGCAGTATCTCGATCTCGAGATGGCGAGCGAGAGCTACGTCGTCTTCATTGTTCGCGACGATCGCAAGGCCGATCTGCTGTTCCAGGCATCCGACATGACCTGGCTCGCTTACAACCGGTGGCCGCAGTGGCGTTCGCTCTACGACCTTGGCGATGCGCCATGGGGGGCGTCGGACCGCGAGGTCGGCTACGACGTGGGCTTCGATCGGCCCTACGCGCTGTACTGGAACGGATACCCGGCGGGATTTCATCCGCTGACGAACGGGTCTGGCGAGTTCCTGATGACGGAGTTCCCGTTGGCCTTCTGGCTCGAAAAGGAGGGATACGACGTCACCTACATCTCCAACGTCGATACGCACGCCGACGGAAATGGACTCCTGCGGGCGAAGGTATTCCTTTCGGTCGGCCACGACGAGGTACCTGGACCGAGCCGATGTTCGAGAACGTCACCAGGGCCCGCGACGCAGGCGTCAGCCTCGCGTTCCTCTCGGGGAACGCCATCTCTGGGGTCGTCGAGCTGCTACCAGGCAGCGACGGCCGACCACACCGGGTCATGCGCCGTGCCGGGCGCGACTTTCCGAGTGAGCAGGAGTTGATGGGGGCCACGTCACATGGCGTCGGGTTTGCCGACTGGACCAGCGACAACGCCGAACACTGGGCCTTCGACGGCACAAACATGAAACCGGGCGATCGCGTGGCGCAGCTCGTCGGCTGGGAGTACCACGGTGCGCCTCTCGCGACACATCCTGGGCTCGTCGTGCTGTCGGAAGGTCCGGTCTACGCCGCCAGCGGCGAACGCACTGGCAAGTACGCAACGACGTTATATACCGCGCGCAAGGGCAATTTCGTGTTCAACGCCGGAACCTGCTGGTGGAACGTCGTGCTGTCGTCCCCGCCGGGCTTCCAGAATCCGCCGCGAAAGGACTTTCGCCGCAACGACCCGCGAATCCAGCGGATCACGAAGAACATCCTCGACCGAATGATCAGTACGACGCTGACTCGCTGACGTTCTTCGCTCTGGGGTTCACTGTCGTAGGACTCCAAAATGTGTTGGCCTGCTGACATCTCGCGTTCAGCAAGCCACGCCAGGCGCCGGTGCCTCCAGACGCATCAAGGAGGGCAGCTCATCCGCCAGTGTTGGAGGTGATCGCGCCGCGTTGTTCCCTCGGTAGGGCGTTGCGCATGCGGATCATCGAGAAGAGCAACGTCGATCCGATGACTGCGTCTCGCAGCGGCCACAGATTCGCCTCGATCCTCACCTCGACGCGACGGCGGGGCAACTCGGAGATGACGTTGTCAAAGGCTTCGACGTGAACGGGGACGACGGGCGAGCGACTGACGAAATAGCCCGCACACTCATCGACGCACTCGAACGTGTCGGCTGGCAGGTGGTAGCAGAACAGCCGACATTGTCGGACTCGCTCGAGCCAGATCGATTCGATGGCGGCAACGGCATCGCTGGAGCTCAGGAACAGCTCTCTGTCGGTGACCGTCGTCCGTGGTCCGGCATAGTAGGTGACACGTGGACATTCACGCGGAACCAGATAGTTGCGAAGGCGTGCCGCATCGACCGCCCACACGAGGCGTTCTGATGTCGACGTGGATAGTCTGGGTTCGAAGCGGACGATAGTCGGGTTATCGCTGACGTGGAAAAGCATCGGACATGTCAGGACGAGGCTCGAACAGGGGTGGATGTTTCGCTCGCGTACCACGGATTATCCCGCACGGCGGCGAGACGCTCGACTCGCCGTTCTGCCATGTCCACCGCTTCCGCGACGGCAAGGCGTTGGCGGCTGCTGGCGCTCATGCCGCTGTCAACCAAGCCGGCTCCGGCGCTGTCTCTTCGGCAACGCGATCGATCGGAATCGTCTCGCCTGCGTTTCGATGCCGGTCTCGGTCGCGAAACGCTCGATGCTGGAGGCGCCGAAGAAGCCGTCGACACCCGACGTCCGCGCGAGCACGTGCTCGACGTCCGCGGGCTCGGCAATCGGGCCTCCGTGGCACAGGACCAGGACGTCCTTGCGCACGCGGCGGGCTGCGTCATGCATCTCCTGGACCCGCTCCGCGGCTTCATCCAGCGACAGCGCAGTCTTTGCGCCAATCGACCCTCTCGTCGTCAGACCCAGATGTGCCACGAGCAGGTCGGCGCCTGCCCGAGCCATTTTCCGCGCACTCTCGGCGTCGAATACGTAAGGGCACGTGAGCAGCCCGATCGCGCGAGCGTCGCGGATCATCTCGACCTCGAGGTCATAACTCATGCCCGTTTCTTCAAGGTTCTGGCGGAAGACGCCGTCGATGAGGCCGACAGTGGGAAAGTTCTGTACGCCATCGAAGCCCAGGGCCTTCAGCTCGCGCAGGAAGACGGGAATGAGGCGGAAGGGATCGGTGCCGCAGACGCCCGCGAGGACCGGAATGTCGCGCACGACCGGAAGCACCTCGCGCGCCATGTCGACGACGATGCCGTTGGCATCGCCATACGGGAGCAGGCCGGCCAGGCTGCCGCGCCCCGCCATGCGGAAACGGCCCGAGTTGTAAATGATGACGAGGTCGACGCCGCCACGCTCGGCAAACTTCGCCGAAATGCCCGTGCCGGCGCCGGCGCCGACAATGATTTGTTTCGCCGCCACGCGCTTACGCAGCCGTCGCAGCGCCCCCTCACGTCCGATGAACGGCATCTGCCCTCCACACCGTCACATTCTCCAGCCGTCGGCGCTCATCGTGACTGGTCGTTTCGTCCGAGCAACGCCAGCATCTCGGCGCTCACGGTTTCCGCAAACGCCGGATCGTTGATGTGCGCATCGAGCTCGACGATCCGAACCGCTGGTGACAGACTCTCCCGAAGTGTTTCGAACAGTGCACGATCCGCGTCGGGATCGTAAAAGGGCTTCCCTTTCGCGTCGATCGCGCTGACGCCGCGCAGGGGCAGCACGACGACCGTCGGCCCCTTCGCGCGATTCAGCTGCCCGGCAATGCACCGGCCGATTGTGACGCACTCGTCCGCGGTCGTGCGCATCAGCGTGACGGCATCGTTGTGTTTGTACAGCGTCCGCGTGCGAAAGCGCTCGGGCACGGTCTCGATGGCGCCGAAGTTCACCATGTCGAGCGCGCCGACCGAGACGACCTGCGGGATCCCGGCCCGTCCTGCCGCCCCGAGCCGATCCGGCCCGGCGCTGAGGACGCCTCCTACGACCTCGTCGCACCACTCGGTGGTCGTCACGTCCACGACGCCGGCGACATAGCCGTCGTCGATCAGTCCCTCCATGGCGCGGCCCCCCGCGCCCGTCGCGTGGAAGACGAGCACCTCGAACCCGGTGCGCTCCAGGCGCTCGCGCACTCCGGTCACGGCAGGTGTGGTCACACCGAACATCGTGGCGGCGAGGAGGGGGCGCTCGCGTGCGGCGGTTTCGTCGGCGTCGCGGCGGCCTTCCGCAACCATGCCCGCAATCGCGCCCGCCGCGTTGCCGAGGATTCGGCGCGACAACGGATTCAAGCCCGCGATGTCGACGACTGAGTACATCAGCGTGACGTCTTTGACATCGACGTACGGCGCGGTGTTGCCCGACGCCATCGTCGACACCATCAGCTTCGGGACACCCACGGGCAGGGTACGCATCGCGGCAGTGATCATCGCTGTGCCCCCTCCACCGCCCAGTCCGAGCACGCCATCGAACCGGCCTGCCGCGAAGAGCGCGGGCACCAGCGCACAGGCACCCCGCTGCATCGTGTCCACAGCGCTGCCGCGATCGCCGCGCGCGCGCAGCGCGCCGATTTCCTCGCCGCCGGCACGTGCCACGTCGGCGGACGGAATCTCCGGAGTGAAGGGCGGGTCACTCAGGACGCCCAGGTCCATGACGAGCGTCTGGTGACCAGCCGCGAGGATCCGATCGCGGACGTACTTGTATTCCTCGGCCTTGGTATCCAGCGTGCCGATCAGCAAGACGGTCGGCATGCCTTTACAGTGCTGCCGCGCCTGGCGCAGACGTCGGGCGAAGCGAGGCCCATGGTTCTTCGCGCGAGGCGTCGACCACGGCGGGCCCCTCGACGATCGCCGGGGACAGAATCGCCAGGAACACCAGCGTCTCGTCGCCTGCGTTGTAAGTGCCATGGACGACATCGCGCGGGATGTGCGCCGATTCACCGGGACCGAGCGGCCGGGATGTTCTGTCCACCCACTGCTCGGCACGGCCCGAGATCACGTAGATGATCTCCTCCATCGCCGGATGTCGATGAAAGGCGTGGCCCTGCCCCGGCGCCATGCGGACTCGGACGAGGAGCAGCGCCTTCGCGTCGGTCAGGCCGGGCCGGCACAGCCACTCGTGCGGGCCCCACGCCGATTCCTCGACCTCCATCTCGCTGGCGGTGATGAAGCGGAGAGGAGGCTTCGGGCTCATCGATCCCTCCATCGGGTAATCATTCTCCAGAGCTTAGCGATCTTGCGCGAGTACCTGTTCATGAGGTCACGCACTGGTGGGTGCTGAGGGCGGACGCACCGGCTGAAGTGACGCGATTTAGCTCAGCAGGAGATCCTTGAACGTCGCTCCGCTCGCGTCGAGCGCAACCCTCAGGGTCTCCGATACCTGATTGAGGCCGTGCCTGGGATCGCCGCAGGTTCGAACAAGGGGCCGCGCCGCGTATGATCGGCCGGCGATGGCATCACTCATTGAAGCAGTCGACATCAAGCGCAAGATGTTCTTCGAGTACGAAGGCGCGCCGTACCACTGCCTCGATGTCGAAGTGGCTCGGCCGACGGCGCGAGGCGGTCAGACTCTGGTCCGGCTCAAGATGCGAAATCTGCTGACGCGCGCGGTGTTCGATCGGACGTTCAAGGCCGGAGAGAAATTCAGCGAGCCGGATCTGATGAAAATCAAGGCCACCTTTCTCTACGGCGACAACAATGGCTACAACTTCATGGATCAGCAGAGCTACGAGACGGTCACCCTGATGGGCGACACGATCGGCGACGATCGGCTGTTCCTCGTGGACAATCTGCCGGTTGAAATCCTGCAGTACAACGGCAATCCCATCGGCATGGAATTGCCGCTGCATGTGGAGCTCGCTGTGACCTACACGGAGCCCGCGGTGCGCGGAGACACCAGCAGCGGCAGTGTGACCAAGGCGGCGACGCTCGAGACGGGAATGGAAGTGCGGGTCCCGCTCTTCGTGAAGGAAGGCGACCGTGTGAAGGTGCATTCCGAAACGCGCGAGTTCGTCGGTCGAGCGTAAGGGTGCGCCGCGGATTCATTCCGCGCGGAGTGCCACCATCGGCTCGATGCGCGACGCACGCCGGGCCGGCAGGTAGCCCGCTGCAAGAGCGACGATCGTCAGCACGGCGGCCATGGCTAGGAACGTCTGCGGCTCGCCAGCCGTCACGCCGAAGAGCAGCCCCGAGACCGCGCGAGCGAGGAGCCACGAAGCGCCGGCGCCGATCACCAGTCCAATGATCGCCAGGCGAAGCGTTTGCCCGATGATGCCCGCTTGCACGTCACGCGCCGAGGCGCCGAGGGCCATGCGGATTCCGATCTCCTGCGTGCGCTGGTTTACGGAGTACGAGATCAGCGCGTAGATGCCGAGCGAGGCGAGGATCAGCGCGAACACGGCATAGCCCGCCAGCAGGAGCACCGTGAAGCGCCGCGGCGACACCGACCGGTCCACGATTTGCTGCAGCGTGCGGAAATCGTTGCGGGCGAAGTTGGGGGCAATCGGGGTGAGTGCAGCGCGCAACTGAAGCCAGGATGACGTGGAAGCTGGACGAAGACGGCGCTTACGTGCTGTTCGCCGAGGGAGTCGACGCAAGGGGGACCCGCGCCGCCGAGAAGCCGCAGCGATTGTTCCCCGACGGCAAGCCGTACGCCGTGGACAACCTGCCGGGCCTGACGTCTGTCACGATCCGCCCGGGCACGAACACCATTCGCGCGGAAGCAATAAAGGAGGACGGTTCACTCGCCGGCGAGGGCACCTACGTCGTTGCGGCCGACGACAACACGATGACGGCGACCACGAGCGGATTCGATTCGCAGCTGCGGCCGTTCACGATGCGCACGGTCTGGGACCGCGCTTGACGCGACCGCCGGTTGCCGGCTTTCCATGCGCCACAGGTGCATGACCGCGTAGCTTCGCCAGGGACGCCAGGCCTGCGATATCGCTTCCGCCTCTTTCGCCGTCACGCCGCCGAGGGTGTTCCGTACGGCGATGTCCTCCTTCGGAAAGGCATCGGGCCATCGCAGGGCACGCATCGCGAGGTAGTGGGCGGTCCAGAGACCGATCCCGGGCAGCTCCGTCAGCCGCCTGATGGAATTGTCCGGATCATGATGCACGGCTCCGTCGAGGCAGAGCGCACCTGATTCCTGCGCCTTCGCCAACGCGATGATGCTCCTCGCTCGTGACGCGAGGATACCGTGGCGGGCGATCTCGTCCACGCTGGCGCCGGCCAGTCGAGCCGGCACTGGGGTGAGCCGATTCAGCTCAGGCAGCGGCGTCGTTATGGCTTCACCAAACGCTTCGACGAGTCGGCCGGCAATCGTCGTGGCGGCTTTCACGGTCACCTGCTGGCCGAGGATGGACCGCAGGCCCATCTCGAATCCGTTGAAGGCACCAGGCACGCGCAGCCCCGGGTTCGCCCTGACGCTGTGGGCCAGGCGCGTGTCACCGGCGAGGCGTTTCGCGATCACGTCGGGGCGCGCGTCCAGATCGAACAGCGCGCGCACCCGGGCGAGCAGTGCTGGCAGCACGGGGGTCAACGTGTGCGTGAGCTCGATGAGAAGCGCGTGCCGCTTCCTGGAGTGCGTGATCCTGACCCAGCCTTTTGCGTCGCCGATTTGAACCGTCCGAGCGTAAGCATGGTCCGTGACGTGCTCGATTCCTGTGAGCGCGCGCGCCGCGAGAAACCGGAGGATGCTCTTCCAGTCGTACGGTGGGCGATACGCCAGCTGCAACGTTGACGTCTGGCTCGCAACGATGGCGTTCGCGCCAGCGGCGGCCTTCTTTCGCAGACGGGACGGCGGCATCCGATAGCGACTACGAAACGCGTCGTTGAAGCGGCGCACACTCGCAAAGCCGCTGGCGAACGCGACTTCGGTCATCGGCCACGCGGTCTCCGTCAGGAGTTGCTTGGCCAGTAACAACCGTCTCGTCAGCAACAACTGGATCGGTGAAACCCCAAGCTCACTGCGGACGATGCGGCGAATCTGTCGCGAGCTGAGCTCGAACTGATCGGCGATCGCCTCGATGCCGGCGTACTCGCCGGGCCGTCCCTCCTCGAGACGTTGCACGATCAGCTGCGCGATCCGTTGCGCGTCGTCGACTGGCGCATTGCCCGGCGCCAGCTCGGGACGACACCGCAGGCAGGGACGGAAGCCGGCCCGTTCAGCCTGCTGCGCCGTATCGAAGAACCGGCAATTGACCGCCTTCGGCGTCTTGACGCGGCAGATCGGCCGACAGTAGACGCGGGTCGAAGTCACGCCAACGAAGAAGACGCCGTCGAACCGCGCGTCGCGTGCCGTCAGGGCCTCGTAGAACCGGCGCTGATCCTGATGCATCGTTCCACGGTAGCGCGACGACTCGGAGCGACGCTAGCCATTTTCGGACAGGTGCATTTGTCGCTGCAGATGTCCGAAAACGGCCAGACTGTCGTACGCAAAGTGGCTATCGTTGAGGACGTCAGGTGAGACGCGAGAAATACGGAGCGCGCGAATGAACACGAGCGATCGGCACACACGAAAAGCGCACGTTTACAAGCGAATGAGCTCCCCCGTCGGCACGCTCACGCTAGTGGCCACCGATGACGGTGTAGCCGCGATCCTGTGGGAGAACGAGCGGCCGGGTCGCGTGCGATTGCCCGCTGTGGCCGAGGAGAACGACCATCCTGTGCTCCTGGAGACCGAGCGGCAGCTGAAGGAGTACTTCAACGGTCGGCGCAGGCGATTCTCGTTGACGCTGGATCTGTCAGGCACTGCCTTTCAACGGGCGGTGTGGAATGCATTATTGACGATTCCCTTCGGAGAGACGCGTTCGTACGCGCAGATCGCCGTGCAGATCGAGAAGCCGACTGCGGCGCGGGCGGTTGGGGCCGCGAACGGCAGAAATCCCGTTTCGATCGTCGCGCCGTGCCATCGCGTTGTGGGGTCCTCGGGTGCGCTGACGGGATTCGCCGGAGGTCTCAAGGTCAAGGCGCGCCTACTGGCGTTGGAGAGCGCCGCGACCGAAGGCACTCAGGACGGCTGAAGGCGCGCCAAGCGCGCCTTCGATTCTCGCGTTCAAAGACAAAGAAGAGCTTGCCGATGACCTTGAACACGAAGCGGATTCATGAAACAGTCGCGCGCGATTGCCGCTTCAAGGGAGACGACATGGGGCGCAAACTGCCGTTCGTCGTGGGATGCGGGGTTCTCGTCATGATCACTTCCGCCTTGGCAGCCGAATTCGCCACTGAAAAGGAAGCCAGGGCCATGCTCGACAAAGCGGTTACGGCGTTGAAGGAGAACAAGCAGAAGGCCCTCGAGATGTTCAACAAAGGCGAGGGCGGCTTCAGGGACCGTGACCTCTACGTGTTCTGCGCCAACGCCTCAGATGGCGTTTTGACAGCCCATCCCGTCCTGAAGGGTGAGCACTTGCAGGACATCAAAGGCAAGAAGGGCTTCCCGGTTGGCCAAGAGATCATGCAGAACGCCGCTGAAGGAACGGTCAAGCAAGTGACCTATTGGTGGCCTCGCCCTGGATCGGAGGAGCCGCGCGAGAAGCACACGTTCTTTACCAAGGTCGGCGATCAAAACTGCGGCGTCGGGTATTACGACTGACGTCACAGATCATTTGTGCTTGGAGTCGCTGCGGCGCTCGGAGCCGCTGCCCGCCGCGGCGCTTCGGCTGGGTCGCCGCACCGCCCTGACCTTCCCGCTCTTGCCGCCGCCGCAGAAGAACTGATCGCCGCCATCGGATTCGAGCCCGGACACGCCGACTCCAGGCGGCATTGCAATCCGTTCCAGCACCTCACCGGTATGCGGATCGACGCGCCGCACCTCGCTCTCGTCGCCTTCCCACGTGGCGTGCCAGAGCTCGCCATCGACCCAGGTCACGCCGGTGACGAAGCGATTGGACTCGATGGTGCGAAGTATCGCGCCTGTTTCCGGATCGATCTGATGGATCTTGCGGTCTCGATACTGCCCGACCCAGAGTGTGCCTTCGGCCCACGCGAGCCCCGAGTCAGCCCCGCCGCCCGGCGCCGGGATCGTGGCGAGCACGCGGCCGGTCTTCGGATCGATCTTCTGGATGCGATCCTCGGCGAGCTGATACAGGTGCCGCCCGTCGAAGGCCGTTCCTGCGTGCGCGGTGACATCGATCGTGCGCAGAATCTTCCCGCTCGCAGGATCGAGGGCGTTCAGCGTGCCGCCAGCAGCAAACCAGACGTGCTGACCATCATACGTGACGCCATGCACGTGGTCGACACCCGGAAAGGGTCCATACTCACGAACGATCCTGGCGATCTCGGTGGTTGATCGATGCATGCCTCCATCTTAGTCAGCCAGCCGCGGAGGGGGGAGTAACAAGGTCGTCGTGAATCCCTGTCTGGGCGAGGGCATCCAACGCACGCGCCTTCGGTGACGGGACTACGGCGCAAGACTCATGCGGCGAAGCAAGACCGCTGGCGAGTCGGCGACGCCGACTGTCGATCGGTTACTATTGCTCTCCCCGTTCAGTTTCGGGATCGCCTCCGCACTCGTCAGACGCCGCTCGACGCGTGACGTGACGGCCGCTCACTCGAAGGAGGCCAAGGATGGCGACGACGACTCCTTCAGTCCGCGCTGTGTTCCTCACGCTGATTCTGTGCGCGTCGTCGGACAGTGGGCTCGCGCAGACCGCGATCAAGCTGCCCAAGAACAAATACAGTCCCGAACAGGACGTCGCGCTCGGCCGGGAAGCGGCGGCGGAGATTCGCCGCCAATATCCAATCATCAAGGACGAGCGAATCGCAGGCTATCTGTCCAAGCTGGGCGATCGACTGGTCGCCTCGGCGCCGCCAGAACTCAAGCAGCCGGTCTACGAGTATTCGTTCACGCCGGTGAACCTCAAAGAGATCAATGCCTTTGCGCTGCCCGGCGGGCCGATGTTCGTGCACCGCGGCATGTTCGACGCGGCAGGGTCGGAAGCCGAGGTCGTCGGCGTGATGGCGCACGAGTTGTCGCACGTCCTGCTTCGTCATGGAACGGCCAACGCCACCAAGGCACAGAATCCGTGGCTGCAGATGGGACAGCTGGCCGGAGCGCTCGGTGGGGCCATGGTCGGCGGGGGGGCGGGAGCGGCCATTGCCCAAGGGAGCCAGTTCGGTCTCGGCACATTGCTCCTGAGGTACAGCCGCGACTTCGAGAAGCAGGCGGATCTGCTCGGCTCACAGATCATGGCGCGCGCCGGGTACGACCCGCGCGCCCTCGCGCACATGTTCGAGACGATCGAGCGCGAATCGCGCGGCAGTGGAGGAGGCGGACCGCAGTGGATGAGCAGCCATCCGAATCCCGGAAACCGCACGCAGTACATCAACAAAGAGGCCGAGATGTTGACGGTCGCGAGCGCCGCTGATTCCAGCAAATTCGCGACCATCAAAACGGCGTTCTCGTCGCTGTCACCGGCGAAGTCGATGGCGGAACTCGCGCGCGGGGGCGGTGGAGGGCCAGAAAGCGCGGCGCAGGCGGTCGGCACGCCCGGTCAGCCGGTGCCCCGACCGTCGGGGCACTACCGCACGCTCAACGGCGGCAAGGTGTTTCAGGCGTCTGTGCCAGCCGACTGGACGGCCCTTCCCTCTCAGTCCGCGATCAAGGTCGTCCCGCAGAACGGATATGGTCCCCTCAATGGTCAAACCGTGTTCAGCCACGGCGTCGAGTTCGGCATTGCCAAGGCGGTGTCGCGCGATCTCCAGGAATCGACGAACGCGTGGCTCAAAGCAGTCGCGCAGAACAATCCCGAGCTTCGCCTGGCTGGCGAGCAGGAAGCGACCCGGATCTCGCAGCGCAGTGCGCTGGCCACGCCGCTCGTCAATCGGTCGCCGCTTGGCGGTCAGGAGCGTATCGGTCTCTACACGACGTTCCTTGCCGAAGGCAGCCTCTTTTACTTCCTGACCATCGTGCAGGACAAAGACGCCGACACCTTCCACGAGACATTTCGGCGCATCGGTGAATCGATCCGGCTGACGGAAATACGCTGAGCGACGACTGGAACGCCCCTTTACTAATCACCCGGCAGCGGTGCGGGGAGCAATAGCGTGGTCGTGAATCCGGGCACGGGCGGCGTCATCCAGCGACGCGCGCGCCCACGACCGAACGATTGCACTTTGCCCGCTGCCGCCAGCGATTCAACCGCCCGCTGCACCGTACGCTGACTGGCGCCAAGCGCGAGCGCCAGCGCTGAGCTCGACCACGACTCCCCGTCGGCGAGGAAGGCCAGCACCGCCCCGTGCTCCTCTTCGAGGAGTCTCGCCAGCACGACGACCTCGCGCGCGCGGCGTGGCGTCAGCGCGAACCCGCGTTTCGTCGCGCTGACGCGAGCCAGCGTCCGAAGTTTCGCACGGAGCCGACCAACTTCGACTCGCAACCGCGCGCGATGCGATTCGTCGGCGTGCTTCGCGCCGAATGCACGGGCAACGAGCGTCTCCCTCGAGACGTCTCGGGGCCACGCTTCGCCCAGCGCGCGTGCGATCGCGAACAACACCGGACGCCTGGCGAGCGTGACCACCGTGCGTGCATCACGCACGACGTGACGGGACGCGTCCACAACGAGCGCGTTCGTCGCCAGCAGCGCTTCGACATCTTCGAGGCGGAGCAACTGCTCGCGCCCACTCGCGATCAGGCGCGCGGCGGGGGCGTTCAGCGCGAGGAATGCGCTTTCGACCTCCGCCGTCAGGGCAGGGATACGTGCGTGTCGAGCCGTACGCTCGGCGCGAGCGAGCGCAGCGCGCGCGGCCTTCGTTCGGAGGCGACGCATGGCGATCCCGGCGACGACCAGCTCGTGGACGGTCCTCGACGCCGATGGGAGCGCGGACGGGTCGAGCTCAGCGATCAAACGCTCAGCGTCGTCGAGGCGCCCGATCAGCAGCAGACGCCGGATTTCGAGATATCGCGCATGCGCGGCGTTCACGCGGTCGCCGTGCGCTTCGAGCGTCGCCCGCGCCGCGTGGAGCGCCTTTTCGGGCCAACGCAGATCGCGCGAGACGAGCGCGACCTCCGCCTCGGCGACGGTGCACCGCGCGCGGGCCACGGCTTCTCTGGGACCGAAGCTGCGCGCCGCGCTTCGCAGCAGCACCTTCGCTCGAACGAAATCGCCGAGCTGCGCCATCGCGATCCCTCGAAGCGCGAGCGCCGCCGCATCGTCGCGCAGGGCGACCCGCTTCAGTGCGCCGAGGGGATCCCCCGCCGCGAGCGCTCGCGCCGCGGCCGTGATCAGCGAGTCCATCGGAATCCCGCCACACTTGTCACTCCCACCGTGTCATGACCAACCGCTAAATCTATCTCACGAGCGAGGACCAATCATGGCATCCAACACATCCAGAACGATGACCGCTGTGCTGCCGGTCTCATTGGATGGCTTCGTCCAGGGACCATATGGACAAAGGGACTGGGTCGATTCCTGGGCTGATGCGATCCAGCTGATCCCGGAGGGTCGACACCCTCGTCCTCGGAGGACCCACGTACCCTGGCGAACCTGACGAATCTCCCACGCGGAACGAAGCACATCTGGAAGGAAACAAAATCAAATGACAACGCACAAGACCGGGACACGTGAAGGGTGGCTCGCCGCGCGGCGCGAGCTGCTCGAGGCGGAAAAAGCGTTCACGCGGCGCAGCGACGAGTTGGCGCGGCAGCGGCGGGAACTGCCATGGGTGCGGATTGACAAGACATATCGCTTCGAGACCGACGAGGGGAGCGCTTCGCTGGCGGATCTCTTCCGAGGGCGTTCTCAGCTCCTCGTCTATCACTTCATGTTCGGGCCCGACTACACGGCTGGTTGCCCGGCCTGCTCGGCGATCGCGGACGGCTTCAACGGATTCGTCGTGCACCTCGCCAACCACGACGTGATGCTCTGGGCGGTGTCGCGGGCGCCGCTCGCCCAAATGCAGGCGTACAAGCGACGAATGGGCTGGACGTTCCCCTGGGCCTCCTCGTTCGACACTGACTTCAACGCCGACTTCGGCGTCAGGTTCACCGAGGAGCAGCAGCGCGAGGGAGGCATCGAGTACAACTACCGGCGCGAGGGAGCGTGGGAGGGCGGCGGCGAGGGGGACGTCACCTTCGCGGCGATGAGCGGTACCGACCCGGCGACGTACACGCGCGAGCGGCCGGGCATGAGCGCGTTCGTCCTCGAGGCCGGCGCCGTCTACCATACCTACTCTACGTATGCGCGCGGACTGGACGGACTCTGGGGCATGTACCAGTGGCTCGATCGCGCCCCCATGGGCCGTAACGAAACGGACGTCTGGTGGCGTCGGCATGACGAGGTACGGCAAACGCTGAGCGACGCCATCCGGCATCAGGGCTGTGATGACGCACTCCGGCCGGAGAGAGTATGGATGTCACGCACGGGCGCGATGACGAGCAGGCGAGGTTCTGGGGCGTCGCCGGACGCGCCTGGGTCGAGTTGCAGGAGCTGCTCGATCGGATGTACAGGCCGTTCGAAAACCAGTTGGTCGAAGCGGTTTCCGCCACGCCCGGACGCCTGGTGCTCGACGTCGGATGCGGCACAGGCGGCATCACGCTCGCCGTCGCGCGGCTGCTGGGAGCGAAGAGCTCCTGCGTCGGCATCGACATTTCGGATCCGATGATCGCCGCTGCCCGGGCTCGCGCCGAACGCGAGAGCCTGCCGGCGAGCTTCATCTGTGGCAACGCTCAGGTGTATCCCTTCGAGCCCGCAAGCTGCGACATGATCATGTCCCGGTTCGGCGTCATGTTCTTCGACGACCCTGTCCAGGCCTTTGCGAACCTGCGTCGTGCCGCGAGGGACAACGCTGACCTCCGCTTCATCGCGTGGCGTACTGCTGCTGAGAATCCATTCATGACGACGGCCGAGCGCGCCGCGGCACCGCTCCTGCCAAACCTCCCCGCCCGCCAGCCGGACGCGCCTGGACAGTTCGCCTTCGCGAACGGGCAACGGGTCCGCACGATCCTGGAGAAGAGCGGCTGGGCCGAGATCGACATCCGGCCGAACGATGTTGTCTGCACCCTGCCGGAACGAGAGTTGGTCCCTTACCTGACGCGGCTGGGTCCCGTCGGTCGCATCCTTCAGGAGGTGGACGATCGCACTCGCGCGCAGGTCGTCGAAACGGTTCGCCCCGCCTTTGATTCGTACGTCTACGGAACTGAAGTTCGGTTCACCGCTGCGTGCTGGATGGTCAGCGCTCGGGCGCCCGAGCAGCAAACCCGCTGAGAGATCGGATGCTCTTTCGCCGCGACATCCTGGAGGGGATCGCCCAGGGCCGTGTGACACTCGCCTTCCGACGCTGGCGACGGGTCCCGCCGGCCGAGGGGTCTTCACTTCGTTCGCCAGTCGGCGTGCTTCGACTCGATCGCGTGAGCGTCGTCGACGAAGGCGACATTACGGCCGAGGACATTCGCCGCACGGGAATGTCATCCGGCGAGTTGCGGGCATCGATCGCCGGCGAAGGCAAGCTCCTGCGAATCGAGCTTCGTGTCGCCGGCGAGGATCCGCGTATCGCCCTCCGCGATCGTCTGCCGGACGACGCCGAGCTCGAAGCCGTCGTCGCGAGGCTGGCCAGGATCGACGTCGCGTCCCGGACGCCCTGGACTATCCGTTACGTTCAGCTGATTGCCGAACAGCCTGGCATCGTCTCGCACGCGCTCGCGCCGCAGGTCAACTCCGACGTGCCGCCGTTCAAACGTCGTGTCCGGCAGTTGAAGGAACTCGGCCTTACCGAGAGCCTCGACGTCGGCTACCGCCTCTCGCCACGAGGCCGTGCCGTTCTCGAGCACCTCGCCAGCCGGCCCCGCTGCCCATCACAAGACGCCTAGCCGACGCAGGGAGTTACGGAGGGACATCGCTCCGTGACGAGGTCAAATACTTCGGCTTGCAGGGAACCGTGGTGAACGAGCCGATCCATCAGGAATATTTCTCTATCCGTGTGTATCTGCGTACTCCGTGACTGTTGTTAATCCGTGGATGTCCGTGGAAGTTGCCTGGACCAGTCGCTGACGACGCCGGATATCGGTCACGGACCAAACGGACACCATTGATTTTGTCTTGTCGGATTGCTCTCGTGTGAACGACCTGGCCATCCGTACGCCGTGGGCATCCGCCGGCCAGTGGACGCCCTGGCGCCCCGCTGTAACGCCCCGCCGCCCTCACGACACATGGAGGATGGAGCGACGCTTGGGTGCAGCGTTCGCCCAGACGAGGAGAGCCCTATGATCACCGAGACCGCGCAGCCACACTTCAATACGCGGGAAGAACCCCCGCTCCACTTCCTGGGACTTCCCACTCTTGTCCGTGCGACCGCAGCAACGACCAACGGGGCCTTCGGGCTCATCGAGCACCTGATGATGCCTCCCGGGTTTGCCTCGCCCTACCACACGCACCAGGTCGAGGACGAAGCGTTCTATGTCCTCGAAGGCCAGATGGCATTCGTGTGCGGTGGGAAGTGGACGGTAGCCGGACCGGGGGCTTACGTATTCGGGCCGCGGCAGATCGCGCACGGTTTCAAAGTGATTGGCGACGTTCCCGCCCGGATGCTGCTGCTCTGCACGCCAGGTGGCTTCGAGCAGTTCGTCATCGAGCTGAGCGAGAACGCGCCTGCGCCGCCAGACATGGCAAAGCTCATGGCGACGGCAGCGAAGTACAAGATCGAGATTCACGGGCCGCTGCCGGAAGAGACAGACGCGACGACGTGGGCGCGCCAGTAAACCGAGACCGTACAATGGAGCGCGATGTATGTCGGGCTGAGCGACGCCGACCTCGCGCCCCGCATTGCCGCAGGCGATCACGAGGCCGAAGCCGAGATGTGCCGACGAATGGGACCCCGCATCCGGCTCTACGGCCTCCGCCACCTCCGGTCGGCGCCTGCCGCCGACGACCTCGTGCAGCAGGTGCTGTTGAAAATTCTGGAAGCTTTGCGGGCGGCTCGCGTGCGCGAGCCCGACAAGCTCGCCCAGTTCGTGCTGGGGACGTGCCGGATGACGATCATCGAGCAGCGGCGCAGCTCGCGGCGGCAGGACGAACTGCTCGCGACGTTCGGCGGTGATCTCGTGCCCGACGCGCCACGGATGCCGAGCGTCGGTGGCGGTCACCTCGTCCGCTGCGTGCAAGCGCTCAAAGAACGTGAACGATCCGTCATCGTGATGACCTTCTACGACGAGCAGACGGCTGGCGAAACGGCGGGATTTCTCGGGATCTCAGAGGCCAACGTCCGCGTGATCCGTCATCGCGCCCTCCAGCAGCTGCGCGACTGCATGGGGGCGACGACGTGACGGCTTCACAACGCCACGGTGCGTCCGGATGCCCCGAGCCGATCGACGCGGCAACGCTGATGGACTACTGGGTCGGCATCCTTCCGACGTCCTTTGAGGAAGGCGTCGAGACGCATCTGCTGGCCTGCGACGTCTGCGGAGACCGGCTCCGCGAAGCGATTCGCCTCGCCGAGAACCTGCGGGCCCTGGCGCGATCGGGCTCGTTGCAGGTCGTGATCAGCGACGGGTTCGTGAAGCGTGCGACCGCGACCGGTCTACGGGTGAGACAGTATGCGCCGCAGCGCGGCGAAACCATTCAGTGCACCGTGGCCGCCGACGATGATCTGCTCGTCGCGCGGCTGACGGCGGATCTTGGCACGGCATCGCGTGTCGATCTCAGCTGGTGCGATCGGCGCGGCGTCGAGCAGCACCGGCTGGTCGACATTCCCGTTCGCGCCGATGCCGGCGGCGTGATCTTCCAACAGTCCATTACATGGGCGAAGGCGTCGCCCTCCTCCAGCATGATCGCGCGGCTCGTTGCGGTCGACGAGCAGGGGGCCGAGCGACTGCTCGGCGAATACACCTTCCAGCACACGCGGACAATTCCCGGCCCACCTGGCTGGGAGTTGCCCTGAAGGGATGGTCGGTCAGCGGGAGGGCGTTGCGGCAATCGCGGCGCGAATCCGCTCTGCCGCGTAGCGATGCAGGGCAACGCCGGCGGCATCGCTGTCGCGCAGCTGCCCGTCGATGACGAGCATCGCGATTCCGTGCAAGATCGACCAGACGAACCGCGCCACCAGCTCGGGCTCGTCTTCGCGGACCCAGCCCTCGCGCTGCCCCTCGATCAAGGCGTCCACCAGCACCTGGAACGCCGCTGTGGCCTCCTCGACCAGCTCCGGATCGCGCGCGCACGATTCGACGAAGCGCCCGAACATCACCCGGTAATGCGCGGGGTGGGCCACGGCGAACTGCAGGTAGGCGTTGCCCATGGCCTCGAAGCCAACCCTGCCGCGGCCGTGACGTTGCCACGCGTCGATGAGCGCGAGTCTGAACGTTCGAAACCCTTGGCGCGCCACTGCCGCGACGAGCGCCTGCTTGTCCGAGAAATGGCGGTACAACGCGGTGCGCGAGACGCCGAGAGAGTTCCCCACCTCCCGCAGCTTCAATGCCTCGACGCCATGCAAATCGATCGTCCGTAGCGCCTGATCGATCAGGGCGCGACGGAGGTCGCCGTGGTGATACTGGCCGGCGCGTTTCCGCCGCGGCCGCCTCAGCGTGGAACCTCCCATCCGCCTCATCGTAATCTCCAGTGTTGACAGAGTCAACATTAGGAGGCATGTTAATGTTGACGATGATTACATCGGAGGAAGGAAGGAGCGATGGCCGCGTTGCGACGACTGTGGCAAACCAGCCCTGAGCTCATCGCGACCGCCGCGCTGATGCAGGTGGTCCTGGCCGGCGCCATCGTCGGGCTGGTGCTGGATCCGACAATCATCACCGGCGCGCCCGCGTGGCTGAAGCCGGCCAAGTTCGCCGTCTCGATCACGAGCTACACCGTCACGCTGGCGTGGATCTTCACCTTGCTCCCGGAGTGGACGCGCACGCGTCGAGCCATCGGCTGGATCACCGCGGTCACGATGGTGCTCGAGATCGTCATCATCGCGGGGCAGGCCTGGCGCGGACGACAGAGCCACTTCAACGTCGCCACGACAGGCGACGCCGTGCTGTTCATGATCATGGGGACGGCAATCGCCATCCAGACGTTGTCGACCATCGCAGTCGCCGTCGCGCTCTGGCGGCACCGCTTCGATGACGCCGCACTGGGGTGGGCCCTCCGGCTGGGAATGTGCATCACCATCGTCGGCGCGATGACGGGTGGAATGATGACGCGCCCGACGGCAGCGCAATTGGAAGGCGCGCGTGCCGGTGAGCGGATGACGCTCGCAGGTGCGCACACCGTTGGCGCACCAGACGGTGGTCCGGGCCTGGCTGGCACCGGATGGAGCACCGAGCACGGCGACCTGCGCGTGCCGCATTTCATCGGACTTCACGCGCTTCAGGTTCTGACCGTCGTCGCAGTCTTGCTGTCGTCTGTGCAGATCCGCCCGACGGTGCGTGTGCGCATGACGATTACCGCCGGCATCAGCTATGCGGCGCTCTACGTGATTCTGCTGACGCAGGCGCTGCGGGGCATGCCGCTCGCCGCGCCGGATTCCACGACCCTGGTACAACTTGCCGCGTGGGCGGCCGGCACGGCGGCAGCGTGCGCGGTCGCGATGCTCACCAACGCTCGCTCTGCGCGACACACCGCGGCGCTGTGAGGAGTGCATGATGTCAGCCGAACACATTTTCTCAATCGCGAACCTGTTGTCGGTGCTTTGCTGGATTCTGCTGGCCTTCTTGCCGGCGAGGCGCTGGGTGACGGATGTCGTGACCGGACTGGCGGCGCCCGCGCTCTTCGCCGTTGCCTACGTTGCGATCGTGATCGTGGTGTTCCCGAAGGCGGAAGGCAGTTTCTCGACGCTCGCCGGCGTCACGGCCCTCTTCGCCGATCCCTGGCTGCTTCTCGCCGGCTGGCTGCACTACCTGGCGTTCGATCTCGTGATTGGCACCTGGGAGGCGCGCGACAGCGTGGAGCGCGGCGTGCCACGGTGGCTGCTCGTTCCCTGCCTCTTCCTGACGCTGATGTTCGGCCCGATGGGATGGCTCATCTACATGGTGGCGAGGATGCGGTACGGCACGTCGCCGGCACGCGCGTGATCTTGCGAGGGATGCGCGTTCGTCTTCAATGCGGGAGGCGCGGGCGCAGTTTTCCGTACGTCCACGTGCCGGCGAGTGCGCTCATCACCGCGACGAGCATTACGGTCGTGCCGGCGCCGACGAGCGCGATGAGCGGTCCGGGACACGCACCCGTCAGCGCCCAGCCGATGCCGAAGATCGTGCCGCCGGCCACGTAGCGCGTGCCCGCGCCGACGGTTTTCGGCGGCAGGCCAATCGGCACACCGTCCCGCCCTCGCAGCCCCAGCCATCTGATCGCGATGAGCGAAACACCCGCAGTCAGGACCGCGGTCGCGATGACGCCGTACATGTGGAACGACTGAAACCGGAACATCTCCTGGATGCGGAACCAGGAGATTACTTCCGCTTCCACGATGATCATGCCGAACACGCCGCCGAGCAGAAAGTACGGGACGAGCGTCATGCTTCACCGAAGAAGGATCGGGAGGAGCAGGTAGGTCGTCGCGAGGCCGCCCGCGAAGAAGCCGCACACCGCGAGCAGCGACGCGAGCTGGAGATCGGCCAGACCAGAGATGGCGTGGCCGGACGTACAGCCGCCGGCGTACGCCGTGCCGAAGCCAACGAGAAATCCGCCCACGATGATCGACACGAATCCTTTGACCGACAGGAGCGAGCTCCACGCGAACACTTCGCGCGGCACGAGGCCAGTGAGATCGTGCAGCCCCAGCTCCCGCAGCGCGTCAACGGTTGCTGTCGAAATCGAGATGGGAGGCGGTGCCACCGTGGACGCGATGGCGGCGCCGACGAGGATGCCCGCGAGAAAGGCGAGATTCCACGAGCCGAGGCGCTTCCAATCGTGGCTGAAGTACTCGAGACCACACGGTGCCGCGGCAGCGCACAGATGCCTGAAGTTGCTCGAGATGCCGAACGCCTTGTTGCCGAGCAGCAGCAAGGCCGGGACCATCAGACCGATCAGCGGTCCCGCGACGTACCAAGGCAGCGGATGCGGGATCAGCTCAGACATGCGACTGCTCCCTAGCGTCCCGAAGACGAGCTGGTACCCCGCGAAGCGGCTTCCATGATCTTGCTGAACGTATCGGTCCAGATCTCGCGGTCGTGGGCTTTCAAGTACGCGACAAGCTGCTGATGCGCCTCACTCGAGACATTCAGGTAATCGCCGCCGACGCCGTGAAACACGACGACGCCCGCCGCGCCGGCGCGCCGCACCTCTTCGACCCACTGGATCATCTGCGCGCCGCTCGTGTTCGTGAAGCTCGTGTTGCGCACCGACGTCGGCATGGTTCGATGATCGCGGATGAAGCTGACGAGGTGGGTCTGCGCGAGCGGTGCGAGATAGTCCTGGCCGCCGGCGAGGTTCTGCTCGCAGGGCGTGGCCAGCGAGTGCATGGGCTTGTCGTCCATCGCCTGAAGGAACCCGTTCATCACGCGGATGTCCGTCATCATCACATCGACGGTGTAGGCCTCGCTCGTGTACTGCTCCGGCATGTCATACGTGCCACGCGCGCAAGGATGATTGACGGTGTGGTTGCCCAGCTCGTGGCCGTGCGCCGCCGCGGTACGCCAGCGTGGAACATTCGGCCCGATTTGACGACCCATCAGGAAGAACGTCCCCTTCAGGCCAGCCGCGTCGAGCTGCGGGATCGCCACATCCAATTGCGACCCGAGGGCATCGTCATAAGTCAGCGCGATCGCCGCGTGTCGCTGGCCGGGCCAGGGAGGCCGTCCGGTATCCGACTGATCCGTTCGTGGGAGCGCCAGGGCCACGGCGCACACCAGCAACGTTGCGGCCGACGAGAACAGGAGTCGCATGCGGCTGGAATGATAGCCGTACTTCATGATGGGATCGCGACATCCCCCTATCGGGGGAGGCGCTGTGTGGGAGCCCCGTGGAATAGTAGAGGGGGAGATCGCAATGGCTCAACACACCTCGGACGAAACGGTCCTCGGCAAAATTCAGACACTGGTGCACGAGGAACAGGAGTTGTACGGGCACTCGGCACCGTCCGACCTGGATCAAGTGCGGCTCGAAAAGATTCAGGTCGAGCTCGATCAGTGCTGGGATCTGCTGCGCCAGCGGCGAGCGCGTCGTGTGTTCGGCCAGGATCCCGAAGCGGCGGAGGTCAGGCCCGCCTCCGTGGTCGAACGATACGAGCAGTAAGGCACGCGTGAAGGAGCACCCATCATGAAGACACTCGACGTCGATGCAATCATGTCTCGCGCGACACCGCTTGCACATCAGGATGCGCACGAGATCCAGCCGTTCGGGCATCTGGTACGGATGCCGATCGCGCTGTCCGAGAACGCCTGCCGCGAGTCCGTGGAACTGTTGAATCAGGTGCTGGCCGACGAGATTACGCTGCGCGATCTCTACAAGAAGCACCACTGGCAGGTCGCTGGGCCGACGTTCGAGCAGCTGCACCTGCTGTTCGACAAGCATGCCGCAGAGCAGACAGAGCTGATCGACGCGATCGCCGAACGCATTCAGACGCTTGGGGGCGTGTGCCTCGCGATGGCCCACGATGTGGCCGAGACGACGCTGATCCCGCGCGCGCCGAAGGGGCGCGAATCGGCACCCGTGCAGATCTCACGTCTCTTGCACGCGCACGAAATCATCCTGAAAGAGGCGCGTGCGATGGCTCGGCGTGCCGCCGACAACGGCGACGATGGCACGAACGATCTGCTGGTCAGTCAGATCGTCCGCGTCAACGAGCAGCAGGCGTGGTTTCTCGCCGAGCACGTGATAGATGTCCCGCTGGCGCGGGCGTAGTGGTCGCGCGATCGGAGTTGGAGGTTGGGAGTTGGAGGTCGGGCGTTGTCGCGTGTTCAGCAAAACCCGCTAGACCGGCAGCTCCCAGCCCTTGCGGTAGGTTCCTTCGATGAGCGGCTGCGCCTCGGGCACGTTGGCCGCCTTCATCCCCTCGGCGTCCCACTTGACGACCTTGCCCGTTCGAAGCGCCAGATTGCCGAGAAGCACGAACTCGGTGAGCCGTGCCCCGTACTCGAAGTTGCTGCACGCGGGCGTCCCGCCCTTGCACGCCTGCAGCCAGTCGGCGTGGTGTCCCGCGACGCGTGGCAGCGTCTTTGGTGGGCGCTTGTAGCTGCGGTGCAGCTCCATCGGCAGCAGCCGCGGCATGCCCGACCAGCCGGCGCACGTGAGGATGCCCTTCTCGCCGATGAGCATCAGACCATTGTCGCCTTCGCCGAGCCGTTGTAGCGGGTCGTCCGGGTCGACGCCGAGCGGCGTGGGTGGCCTGAGGCCGTTGTCGTACCAGTAGAGCGTCAGCGGTCCGCGATTGCCGCGCGCGTCGTACTGATAGATCACCAGGTTGCTCCCGGTCGTGACCTGCGGATCGACGAACGACGCCGTCGCTTTGACGGTGACCGGCGCGTCGAGGCCGAGCGCGTTGAACGCGGGATCGAAGTGGTGCGGCGCCATGTCGGGCATGGTGCCGTTGCCGAAATCCCACACCCAGCGCCAGACAAACGGCGCGAGCGTTCCGTTGTAGGGCCGATCCGATCGCGGCCCCAGCCAGAGGTCCCAGTTCAATCCAGGCGGTTTGACCGACGGGCCCTCGCCTGGCCAGTTGAAGCCAGCGGTCCGCGAGTTGCCGCTCCAGGCGTGGACTTCCTTTACCGCGCCAATCGCGCCATCCGTGAGCCACTCGACTGTCTGCCGGTGACCTTCGCCCGAGCGCCCCTGGTTCCCCATCTGCGTGGCGACGCCTGTCTCCTTGGCAACGCGGGCGACGAGCCGCGCCTCATTGATATTGTGGGTCAGCGGCTTTTCGCAGTAGACGTGCTTGCCAGCTTTCATCGCCGAGATCGAGACGTAGGCGTGCAGATGATCGGGGGTGGCGATGAGGACGGCGTCGATCGCCTTCTCCTTCTCGAGCATCACCCGGAAGTCCTCGTAGGCGTTGCAGCTGAAGTTGGGGGTCTTGGCGGAGTAATGCGTCTCGATTTCCTGCTTCACGGGGCCGCGTCCCGACTTGCCGGTGTAATACCAGTTCGAAAGGTCCCACTCCTCGGCCGGGTCCGCCAGCGCGACGATCTGGCAGTCTTCTTCCTGGAACAGCGCCCGCGCGTTGGTCCGGCCCTGCCCGCCCGCCCCAATCAACCCCACGTTCACCTTGTCGCTCGGTGCGACAAACCTGGGGCCGCCCAGCACGTGCCGGGGGACGATGGTAAACGCGGCCGCGGCGGCGGTCGTCGTCGCGATGAACTGTCGGCGAGTCGTGGTCGGCTTTGCGTCCATGTTGATCCTTTGGGCGGCCCGCTGGGGGCCGCCGCCGCACGCATCATAGACTGAGTCGGGGGCAGCCGCGTCCCACGGAATCCGTCTCAGACGGCCCGCCGCGGGGGCCGTTGTAAGATGGCGGATAGCCTTTTTTCCGAGGAACTCGATGACCAATCGCGCGCTCACCTGCACGCTGTTCGTTGCTCTCGCCCTCGCCCCGCTCGGCGCACAGCCGGGCCCAGGCAAGGAAGAACTGAAATTGAAGCTCCCGAAGCCGATGTTCGTCGGTACGCCGACCAACATCAAGAGCGCCAACCTCGAAACGATCACCGGGAAGGCCCGGCCGCCGTTCTTCGTGCCGACGGGCACGGTTCTGCTCTCGACGAAGAAACCAGTGACGTCGAGCGACTCCGCGCCGGTGATCGGCGAGCTCGACATGGTGACCGACGGAGAGAAGTCTGGCGGTGACGGGTACTTCATCGAGCTGGGGCCGGGCGTGCAATGGGTGCAAGTCGACCTCGGCGCATCGCACCCGCTCTGGGCCATCCTGGCGTGGCACTATCACAGCCAGGCGCGCGTCTATCACGACGTGATCGTGCAGGTTTCCGACGATCCGGCGTTCAAGACGGGCGTCACCACCGTGTTCAACAACGACCACGACAACTCGTCCAAGATGGGCCTCGGGAAGAACAAGGAGTACATCGAGGTCGCCGAGGGCAAGCTGTTCGAACCCAACGGCGCGAAGGGCCGCTACGTCCGACTCTCCTCGAAGGGGAACACGACGAACGATCTGAACCACTACGTCGAGGTCGAGGTCCACGGCCTGCCGAAATGACCCGCGGGTGCGGGAGCGCCCTGTTCGTGATCGCGTTGGCCGTCAGCCTGCCGCTGCGGTTTGCCCGGCTGGATGTGCGACCAATGCATCATGACGAGGCGAATCAGGCCGTCAAGTTCGGCACGCTGCTGGAGCGCGGCGAGTATCGCTACGACGCCCACGATCACCACGGTCCCACCCTTTACTACTTGACGTTGCCGGCCGCGTGGCTGCGCGGCCAGGCCACGTTCGCGTCGCTCGACGAATGGACGCTCCGTGGCGTCACCGCAGTGTTCGGCGTAGCGACCATCCTGCTGCTGCCGCTGCTCTCGTCGGCGATCGGCCGGACGGCCGTCGCCGTGAGCGCCATCCTGATGGCGATCTCGCCCGCGATGGTGTTCTTCTCGCGGATGTTCATCCAGGAATCGTTGTTCGCGTGTTTCACGCTGGCTTTCGTGATCGCGATTGGACGCGTGCTCACGGGCGGCGGCCTCGCGTCGTCAGCCATCGCCGGCATGGCCGCCGGCCTGGCGATCGCCACGAAAGAGACCGCCGTCATCGTCGTCCCGAGCGCTCTCGCCGCGTGCGCGATTGCCCGAGCCCTAAGTGGAGGCGGGGCTTTAGCCCCGCCGGACAGTGACAACCGTGGAGGCTGGGGTTCAGCCTTGCCGGCCATAGCCCTCACCGGCCTCCTGTCGGCCATCGCCGTCGCCGCGATCTTCTACTCCTCTTTCTTCACCAATCCCGCCGGCCTGATCGAGCCGCTTCGCGGCGCCAGCACGTATCTCGATCGCGGCATCGCGCCCGTGAGCCACGCCCACCCGTGGCACTACTACATCCAGCTCCTGACCTACTCGAAGTCCGGCGGGCTGTGGTGGAGCGAAGGATTGATCGTGGTTCTGGCCGTCGTCGGTGGGCTGACGGCATGGCGCGGCGGCTTCTGGACGCGCTACCTGACCTGCTATGTCGTCATCACCACTGTCATCTTCTCGGCGATTCCGTACAAGACACCCTGGAACCTGCTGCCCTTCTACGCCGGTGCGATCGTCTTGGCGGGAATCGGCTTCTCGCGGCTGATTTCCACGATCCCGTCCCGCGGCCTGCTGGCCGTCATCGTAACTGTGTGCCTCGTAGGAGCTCTTCATCTCGGGAGACAGGCCTGGCGGGCGGCGGTCACGTATTCCTCCGACTCGCGCACCCCATACGTTTACGCGCAGACAGTTCCCGACGCCGTGCGCATGGCCACCCGCATCCGGGAGCTCGCGGCGTTGCACCCGGCCGGCGAACACATGCAGGTGTCGGTGATCGCGTCGCCCTACGAGCAGTGGCCGCTGCCTTGGTATCTCAGGACGATGCCGAATGTTGGCTATTGGGCAGTGGCGGGCGATCCTGTTGCCATGCGGGCGCCGGTCATCGTCGCGTCCACCGATTTCACCGGGGCGCTCGAGTCCCTTGGCGATCGTTACGTCTCAGAATTCTTCGGCCTCCGGCCCGAGGTGCCGCTGGCGCTCTATGTCGATCGCGGGCTGTGGGAGCAATTCCTGGCTCGCCAGGCAGGAACGTCCAATTGCCTCGGGGAGCATTGCGGCCCCGCGTTCACTATGGCACTGTGGCGGACGGCGAACGCACAGTAATGCCTCCCGATCTGACCCTGGTCGTGCCGTGCCACAACGAGGCGTCGCGTCTCGATCCGGACGCGTTTCTTCGGTTCGCCACGAATCATTCAGGTGTCCGCCTCGTGCTGGTCGACGATGGGAGCGTGGACGGCACGGGCGCAATCCTCGAGCGAATGCGTGCGGCGGCTCCTGAGGCCGTCAGCATGATCCGTTTGCCGGAGCGCCGCGGTAAGGCCGAGGCCGTGCGGGCGGGGATCCTCGCGGGTCTCGAGCAGGGGCCGCAGCTCGTCGGCTTCTTCGATGCCGACCTGGCCACGCCGCTCGCAACAATCGACGATTTCCTCACCGTCCTGCGTCTTCGGCCGACGGTTGAGTTCGTGCTTGGCTCGCGCGTGATGTTGATGGGCCGCGACGTCCGGCGAAAGGCCGTACGCCACTACCTCGGCCGCGTGTTTGCGACGGCCGCGTCGCATGCGCTGGACCTTCCTGTTTACGATACCCAGTGTGGCGCTAAGATTCTGCGCGTGACCGCCGGGACCGCTTCGCTGTTCGCCACGCCTTTCCGCAGCCGGTGGGTCTTCGACGTGGAGCTGATCGCGCGCTACCTCCGGCTTGCCGGTTGCGCCTGGCGAGCCTGCCCGGCGCGAACGCCTTTACGAGCTGGTTCTGCCGGCCTGGCACGACAAGGCCGGATCGAAGCTGCGATGGCGCGACTTCGTCCGCGCTGTGATCGACGTCGCGTACATCTGGCGCGAACGCGTGGCGAACCGTTCTGCCAATCGCACCACATCGAACGCCGCTGCTGTATTCCAGGGACCCTGACGATCGTCATCGTTTTTTTCGATCGCCGCGTCACTGAGCTGACGTGGCCGACTTAGCGCAGGAGAGCAGACGAATGAGCAAAGAGAAACAGTCCTCCACGTCGGTGTCCCGCCGGACATTCATGGGCACCGCCGCCGCCGCGGCTGGCCTCACGATCCTGCCGCGCCATGTCCTCGGCGCCGGCTTCCAGGCGCCCAGCGACACCGTGAACGTCGCCGTTGTCGGGTTCGCACACGGCATGGGGACGCCGAACCTGATGAACGTCGCCAAGAGCGACAACATCGTCGCGCTGTGCGACTGCGATACCAGCGACGCCGCGAAGGCGGCCATGGCGAAGAACGGCATCCCCGAGAAGTTTCCGAAGGCGACGTTGCATCAGGACTTTCGGAAGATGCTCGAGACACAGAAGGACATCGACGCCCTCGTCATCGCCACGCCGGATCACACCCACGCGGTAATCGCGATGGCGGCGATGCAGCTCGGGAAGCACGTGTACGTGCAGAAGCCGCTGACGCGCACGGTCAGCGAAGCGCGGGCGCTCACCGAAGCGGCAAGGAAGTACAAGGTCGTCACGCAGATGGGCAACCAGGGCCACTCGGAAGAAGGTCTTCGCCTGATGCAGGAATGGGTGGCGGCCGGCGCGATTGGTCCGATCCGCGAGGTGCACTGCTGGACCAACCGTCCAGTGTGGCCGCAGGGTTTCCCGCGACCCACCGAAACGCCGGCAGTGCCGCAGGGTCTGGATTGGGATCTATGGATCGGCCCGGCGCCGATGCGGCCGTACAGCCCCGAATACCATCCGTTCGCATGGCGCGCGTGGCAGGATTTCGGTGCGGGCGCGATGGGCGACATGGGTTGTCACGTGATGGACGGGGCGTTCACCGTGCTGAAGCTCGGCTCGCCGACGAGCGTGACTGCGACCGAAGCGTTCCCCGTCATCAGAGTCCCGGGGACGCCGCCGGGATGGGGCGGCTACAAGCGGATGGAATACACCGACAGCTATCCGCCAGCCTCGGTCATCCACATGTCGTTCCCCGAACGCGGCGAGATGCCGCCGGTGAAGTTGCATTGGTATGACGGCGGCATTCTGCCCGAGCGGCCGGACGACCTCGAGCCGGAGCGCAACATGCCTGAATCGGGAACGATCTTCGTCGGCGACAAGGGCAAGATGTGGTGCGAAACCTATTCGGAGAGCCCGCGTCTCATTCCCGAATCGGCGATGACCGCCTTCACGCCGCGGCCGCCGCGGACGTTGCCGCGGGTACCCGACGGGCGGAACGGCCACGAGAAGAATTGGCTCGACGCGATCCGGTCGCACGGGCAGGCTGTGTCGAACTTCGACTACGCCGGCCCGTTCAGCGAGGCGGTGCTGCTCGGCAATGTGGCGCTGCGCTTTCCAGGCACCCGACTGATGTGGGACGGCCCAGGCATGAAGGTGACCAACGTGCTCGAGGCGAACCAGTCCGTGCAGCATACGTACCGTCCGGGCTGGTCCATATAGTTCGAATGACGAGCTCTGAGCTATTAACGACAAGCGCTTGAACGCGGACCGACGAGCGACGAGCTCTCAACGTCGAGCGTCCGAACAACGAACTCGGCGCGGGGGTTCATTCCGACGCTGAGCTCGACGCTCACGAGCTGAGTTCATCGTTCGGCTTCTCGGAACTCAGCGCTCGTCGTTCGTTGTTCCGAGCTCGTTGTTCATACCAATGCATCCACCAACGCCGCCACGTCGCCCCCCACCGACGATCGAGGGCGGTCTTGGGATCGATCATCCGGCTGGCGTCGCCGAGGTGCGCCGCTTCTCGCACGAGGCGATGGCCACCGTGTTCGAGCTCTACGTTGTGAGCGCCGATCACGCGTACGCGGCGCAGGCGGCGCGTGCCGCGTTCGATTTGATCGACCAGCTCGAGCAGGAGCTGAGCCGCTTCGTGCCAAACAGCGATATTACGCGCGTCAGCGAGCTCGGCGCTGGGGAGCAGACGCACGTCAGCACGTCCGCCCTCGAGTGTCTGGTCATCGCACGCCACATGTTTGAGCTGACCGGCGGCACGTTCGATGTGTCGATTGGCACGGGGCTGCCCTCGCTCGAGATCGACGCCGACAACTTCGTCGTCCGCGCGACGAAGGGTGGCGTTCGGGTGGACCTTGGCGGCATCGGGAAAGGCTACGCCGTGGATCTGGTCGGCGAGCTGCTCGAGGAATGGGAGCTTGGGCAGGCGCTGGTCCACGGAGGCTTCAGCTCGATCCTCGCACTGGCCGGGCCTGCGGGAAGCGCGGGATGGCCGTTGACGCTGAGCGATCCCAACTGGCCCGCACGCGTGCTGACGCGTCTGAATGTGCGCCAGACCGCGCTCGGGGCATCCGGCATCCGGAAGAAGGATCACATTGTCGACCCGCGCCACGGCACGCCCGTCCGCGGACGGCTGGCGTCGTGGGCTGCTGTGCCGCGTCCTGCGACCAACGGTCCTGCCGGGGTCGGCGCCGGGCACCGACTGGCGGCCACCGCGGTCGCCGACGCGCTGACCACCGCGCTCATGATGCTGAATCCGGAAGAGATCGACGAATTGTGTGAGAGGAGCCCGGGTCTCGAGGCGTGGATCCTGCCGGAGTCGACCGGCGGGCCCGCCGAAGAGCCAGCCCTCGTTCACTTCGGCAGCCCTGCGGTGTAGCATCCAAAGACTGGAGTACTAGAGCCATGGCTGGTGAAGACGACAAGGGTCAGAAACCGCGAGCGGCAAGCGACTCGCCGAGGAAGATAGATCGGCGCGATGTGCTCAAGGGGCTGTCCACGGTCCCCGCGCTCGGCCTCTTCGGCTACGCCTGGCAGAAGCAGCGAGAGTACCAGCAGGCGAAGCTGGAGGAGGTTGCGGCGTCGCCGGCGTCCGCGGCTGGCCTGCAGGAGATCAACATCGCGCTGCTTGGCGCTGGGGCTCAGGGCCAGGTGCTGACGGACGCGATGCTCCGCATTCCCGGCCTGCGGTTCCGCGCCGTGTGCGACATCTGGACCGAATACAACCAGCGCCGCGTCGTCAACAGCCTCAAGCGGTTCAAGCACAATCCGAACGCGTACGAGGACTACCGCGAGATGCTCGACAAGGAAAAAGAGCTCGACGCGGTGATCATCGCGACGCCGGATTTCTGGCACGCGCAGCACGCGATCGACTGCCTGAAGGCTGGCAAGCACGTGTACTGCGAGAAAGAGATGTCGAACACGCTCGAGGGCGCCCGCAGCATGGCGATGGCGGCGCGCGAAACCGGCAAGCTGCTCCAGATCGGGCATCAGCGCCGTTCCAACCCGCGATATCTTCACTGCTACAACAAGCTGCTGACCGAGGCGAAGCTGCTCGGCCGCATCGTGACTGTTTACGGCCAGTGGAACCGCGCGGTCTCGCCTGATCTCGGCGCTCCCGATCGCTATGTCATCCCGTCGGCACGTCTGTCGGAGTACGGCTTCAAGGACATGCATCAGTTCCGCAACTGGCGCTGGTACAAAGGCAAGGGTGGCGGACCGATCGTCGATCTCGGCTCACACCAGATCGACATCTACAGCTGGTTCCTCGGCGCGAACCCCTCGGGCGTGATGGCGAGCGGCGGCCAGCTTTATTACGAGCCGAAGACACACGAGTGGTACGACACCGTGATGCTGATCTACGACTTCAACACGCCGCTCGGACCCGCGAAGGCGTACTACCAGACGCAGACGACCAACGGCAGCCAGGGCTACTTCGAGAGTTTCATGGGCGATCAGGGCACGCTGCTCATCTCGGAGTCGGAGGTGAACTACGCCGGCACCCTCTATCGCGATCCCAACGCGCCCGCGTGGGACGAGTGGGTGCAGAAGGGCTACATCTCGGCGCCAAAGGAGAAGGAGACGAAGGAGACGAGCGAGTCGGCCGCCATCGTCGACGTCCGCGAATCGGTCTCGCCGGATCAGCACACGGTGCCGGTAACGCTCCGCGATCCGTACCACCAGCCACATCTGCAGAACTTCTTCGATGCCGTCCGGGGCAAGGCAAAGCTGAATTGCCCGGCAGAGATCGCGTACGAGACCGCGGTCGCCGTGCTCAAGGTGAATCAGGCCGTCGAGGCACGATCCTGGCTGCCGTTCAAGCCGGAGGACTTCAAGATTCCTGGCGCCGCTGCAGCGCCAACGGATTAAAGGCCGCGCTAACGCCCAACCTCCAACTCCCAAGCCTTGCGACCTTGGGGATTGGGAATTGGGAGTTGGGAATTGACAAACGCTCTTTGGACAGGAGACGTTGCTGATGGATGACGGGATGCTCTCGCGCGGGCCGATGATCGCCATCACGCTGCTGCGGGTGTTCGTCGGCTGGCACTTCCTTTACGAGGGCCTCACGAAGCTCACCTCGACGACGTGGTCGGCTGTGGGCTACATGAAAGCGTCGCGCGGGCCGGCCTCCGCTTTCTTCAAGTGGATCGCGAGTCAGCCCCACCTGCTCGACAACGCGAATCTGATCACAATGTATGGGCTCACGATCGTCGGCGTGCTGCTCATCCTCGGCCTGTTCACGCGCCTCGCCAGCATTGCCGGCATCGGGTTCATCCTGCTCTTTTATCTGTGCAACCCGCCGTTCGTTGGTTACTTCTACACAATCCCCACCGAGGGCAGCTATCTGATCGTCAACAAGAACCTGGTGGAGTTGGCCGCGCTTGCCGTCATTCTCCTGACCGGCAGCGGACGCTTCGCCGGACTGGACCGCTTCCTCCACCTCCTTTTCGCCCGCCGCACGAGGCTCGCGACGGCATAGCGGAGCAACTTGCAGTGCCAAGTGGTAAGTGCAAAGTGCCTAGTGAAGTGACGAGTGGGTCAATTGGAACTGGGTGTTGATACTTCCCAAGGTGCTGATTAGCGGGACGGTCGTACTTGCGGCGATCTGACCGACTCGGCAACCACTCGTCCCTTCCCACTTGCCACTCCACTTTGCACTTGGCACTTAGCACTTAGCACTGCCAGGCTCCTGTCGAAATCCTCACCCCTCGGCCGTCATCAGGCTAGAGGGACGAACCTGGTCGTCCCCGGGGAGGCCGTCATGTGCCCAGCTTGTCTCGCCGCTACAGCAACATCCGTCGTCGGCATCGCTGCTGGCGTCACGTCTGCCGGCGGAGTCGCGGCCGTCGTGGTCGCGCGGCTCGCTGGCAGATCGAGCGAGGCCAAGGACGCGACAACAGTTTCCGTCGAAGGAGAGGACAATGGAGCAGCCAAGAATCGTCTCGCGCGATGAGTGGCTGGCGGCGCGCAGGGCGCTGCTCGTCAAGGAAAAGGCGCACACCCGCGCGGGTGATGCGATCAGCAACGATCGTCGGCGCCTGCCGATGGTGAAGGTCGACGCTCAGTACACGTTCGATACGCCAGATGGCCGGTGCACCCTGGCCGATCTGTTCGAGGGCAGAAGCCAACTCATCGTGTATCACTTCATGATGGGGCCGGGCTGGGTCGAGGGTTGCCCCAGCTGCTCGTTCCTGGTCGATCATCTCGATGGCGCCCTCGTGCACCTCGCGGACCGCGACGTCACTCTGGTTGCGGTCTCTCGCGCTCCACTATCGGAGATCGAGGCCTTCAAGCGCCGAATGGGGTGGCACTTCACGTGGGTGTCCTCTTACGGCACGGACTTCAACTGGGACTACCACGTCTCGTTCACGAAGGACGAAGTGGCGAGCGGCCAGATGCGCTACAACTACGACGAGCAGCTGTTTCCGAGCGAAGAGGCGCCCGGATTCAGCGTGTTCCTGAAGGATGCCGCCGGCGGCGTGTTCCACACCTACTCGACGTACGGGCGTGGAGGTGAGATCGTGCTAGGCACGTATCATCTGCTCGATCTCGTGCCAGGGGGCCGAAACGAGGACGGTCTTCCGTTTCCGATGGCGTGGGTGCGGCACCACGACCGCTATGGCGCCGTGGCGCCGGCTGGAGAATAGGCGTGCAATTCGCACTGCTCATCTACGAGCCACCCGAAGACTTCGAAACTCGTGACACCGAGCGCGGCGCGGCGCACATCGCCGCGTGGCGGCAGTACCTACCGTGCGCTCGTCGACGCGGGTGTCTATGTCACCGGTGCACCGCTCCAGCCCGACTCCACCGGAACGACTGTGCGCGTGAAACACGCGAAGCGCCACGTGCAGGACGGCCCCTACGCCGACACGAAGGAGCAGCTGGGCGGCTTCATCATCCTGGAGCTGCCGACGCTCGATGCGGCACTCGACTGGGCCTCGCGCTGCCCGACCGCATCCACTGGCGCCATCGAGGTTCGTCCGATCGCACCGGACGTCCGCGAACGCGTGGAGGGCCAGGGTGGATGATCCACATGGCGTCGTCGAGCTCGTCGCGCGTCGGTCGTACGGACGATTGGTTGCGTACCTCTCGGCGCGGACGCGCGACGTTGCCGCCGCAGAGGACGCGCTCGGCGACGCCTTCATGGCCGCGATGCGGACGTGGCCCCGCGACGGCGTGCCTCTCAATCCGGAAGCCTGGCTGCTGACGACGGCGCGGCGCCGGCTGATCGATCAGGCACGACACCAGCGGGTGCGCGCCGAAGCGGCGGAGGCGCTCCGACTCGTGATTCGAGAAACCGAAGCGGAGACCGATGGATTTTTTCCGGACGAGCGGCTCAAGCTGTTGTTCGTGTGCGCGCATCCAGCTATCGATCGGGCTGTGCACACGCCGCTGATGCTGCAGGTCGTGCTCGGCCTGGACGCGGCGACGATTGCCAACGCGTTCCTGACGCTGCCGGCGACGATGGGACAGCGATTGAGCCGCGCGAAGACGAAGATTCGCGACGCTGCGATCGCGTTCGAGATTCCCGACCGGCGTGATCTGCCAGAGCGGCTCGACGCGGTGCTCGACGCGATTTACGCCGCGTACAGCAGCGGCTGGGACGATGTGGCCGGTGCGGATCCGAAGCGGCATGGTCTGACGCAGGAAGCGATCTGGCTCGCGCGTGTGTTGCTCGAGCTGATGCCCGACGAGCCCGAAGCGCGGGGTCTGCTCGCGCTGATGCTGTTCTGCGAGGCACGCCGTGCGGCGCGCCGATCGGCCGACGGCGCGTACGTGCCGATCCTGGAGCAGGACACGCGCCTGTGGTTGGCGGAGATGATCCGCGAAGCCGAAACGCTGTTGGCGGGAGCGGCGGCGAAGAACCAGGCTGGCCGATTTCAGCTCGAAGCGGCCCTTCAATCCGCGCACATTGAAAGCGCTCGCACCGGCGTCACGAACTGGCACGCGATCGCGGTGCTGTACGAGGGACTCGTACGTACCGCACCGACGATCGGCGCCTATGTTGGCCGGGCGGCCGCGATTGCCGAGGCCATCGGCCCGGCAGATGCGCTCGCTGCGCTCGAGGCCATCGAAGCAGACACGGCGCGGAGCTATCAGCCGTATTGGGCTGTGCGCGCGCACGTGCTGTCCAGGCTCGGGCAGGAACGGGATGCCGTGAGCGCGTTCGACCGCGCCATCGAGCTGACCACCGAGCCTGCCATCGCGCAGTTTCTCGTCGCTCGCCGGGCACGCGTCGCCTCGGCTGCGGCACCGGTTCGTCGCTAAGGCCCGATCGAAGTCGGGCCCTACTGCCTCTTGGATCCCGGCGCCTATGCGCCGATGCGCCCAGATTCGGGCACGCCCACACGTGTGGCCCAATTCCGCAGGTCCACTCCCTTCACGAGCAGCCACAACGCCAGCGACAGCTCCGCGACGAAGGGCGGCAGCAGGATCGCGGGGAACAGCCTCGAAGCGAGCGGCGGGTGCAGGATCAGCGCAAAGCTGTTCAGGAGATAGCAGACGCCGGCGATCTGCATCAGGTAGCCCAGCACCTTCGGCAGATAACCCGATCGCACGATCAGGTATCCGAGCACGAGACAGGTGATCGCGAAGAAGATGAGGCCGAACCCGAAGCCGTAGTCGTGAGTCCGCAGAGACACGTAGGCGAGAGCCTGGCGCTGTTCCAACGAGAATGCCTTGAGATACTCGGCATCTCCCAGCAGGAACAACGGCAACAGCAGGTTCGTCTTGTTCGCCACGAGCATGGCTGACTGAATGACATTCGAGACGAGTGCGAGCAGCACCAGATTGCGACTGACCGGCCTCAGGAGGACGTAAAAGACCAGCATCAGCCCCACGTCGCACATGTGCATGACCAGGTCGCCCGCAATGCCGGCGCGCCAGACGAGCGGCGAGGCGACGATGTTGCGGGCAGTAGCCGACGCGTCGCCCGAGACGACCATGGGTCCGCGGATGAACAACTCGCCGGTGAGCCCGGCGACGATGATGATCAGGTACAGCAGACCGCCGATTCGCGCATAGAGCTGCGGCGAGACTTCGGAGGAAGCGTCTGCCATCGCGCCGCCCAATCTTACTCGGCTCGCAGCACCTCGAGCGGGCTTGCCGCTAGAGCCCGGCGGGCAGGGATCCAGCAGGCAGCGATGGCGAGGGGCACGAGCAGCAACGCGGCGGCGGCATAGCTCGCGCCGTCATCGGGGGCGACGCCAAACAATTGCGTCCGCAGCAGGTGCGCGGCGACGGTGGCAGCCACCAGACCGACGGCCAGGCCAATCAGTGTGAGGAAGGTGCCTTCGCGGAGCACGGCCCGCACGATTTGATCGGGTCGCGCGCCAAGGGCCAGCCGGACGCCGAATTCCCGCCGCCGTCGGGTGACCGAGTAGGCCATCACGCCGTAAACGCCGATGCACGCCAGAGCGACGGCGGCCGATGCGAACCCGCTGACCAGCACCATCGTGAAGCGTCGCGTCGACTGGGCGGCAGCGACGTACTGATTGAGCGGGCGCACGTCGTAAATCGGCAACTGGCGGTCCAGACGCGACACGACCTCGCGAATCGGCTGCGCCAACGCCGAACGATCGCTGGTCCGAACGACGTAGGCCATCGGATTGCGAAGGATCTGGCGCCGCGGGAAGTACACCTGCTCGCTTAACGGCTCGACCAGGCTGCGCAGACGCAGGTGTCGAACGACGCCAACCACCCTGACCCAGACGGTCGGGTGCCCACTCGACGAGGGGTCCACGCCCAGTGACTGGCCAATCGCCGATCGTCCCGGCCACGCCCGCGCCGCGAGCACGTCGTCGACGATGACCACCGGATCATGATGCGGGTCGTCCCACTCTGTGAAGAATCGTCCCTCGATCAATCGAGCGGCCCAGACATCGCAAACGCGTTCGCCCGCACGCTGGAATCGGATCTCCTCGCGCTACCTGGAGTTACAGCGGTCGGGGCGATCAGGTCACCTTCCCTGACGACGACCTCCCGAACTGGGGCGGTCCGTATCTCGCCGAGCGGGGTGGCGACAAATCGCAAGCGGCCCATGCGGACCATCGCGCGGTAACGCCCGGTCTCCTGCAGGCGATCCGGCGCGACGCGCTGAAGATTGATGAAGGTTCGTACGAGCAGGCTGGCGCTGACGAGCAGCACCACGCTGAAGGCCAGCTGAACGATGACCAGGCCGACGCGAAGCTGGCTGCGCGACGAGCCGTGCGTGGTCCGGCCGTCCTGCGCCAGCATGATGGTGAGATCCGTTCGCCATATCTCGGCCAGCGGCGAAAGCGCGCAAAGAAGTCCCCACGCCAGGGCGATGCCGGCCGCGAAAATCAACACCGCGAGGTCGATGCGCGCGGTCGCGATGCTGTCGAGACCATGAGGCCTCAGCGCGAGCAACACTTTCAGGCCCACCTGACCAACGACGACGCCTGCAAGACCGCCGAGCCCGGTCAGCAACAGCCCTTCGACGAGACATTGGCGGAGAAGGCGGATGCGACCGGCACCGAGTGCCATCCGCAGCGCGGTCTCGCGGCTTCGCGAGGCCGCACGGGCGACGAGCAGCGCGGCGACATTTACGCAGGCGATCACCAACAGGATCGCGACACCGGCGAACAGCGTCAGCAGCGGCGCCCTGATTTCCCGTACGTGGTCGCCATGCAGGCTCACCAGCCGGAACTCGCGTCCCGCACTGCCGTACTCCGGGAACTGACGCGAGATCTCCGACGCGATACGCGTGGTCTCGTCCTGGGCCGCTTCCAGTGTGACGCCGGCCGCATCCGACCGATGACGCGCAGGAACTGCTGACCGCGAGGTCCGTCGACGACGCGTGGCCCGAACGGTACCCACGCCTGCAGGTCGTCCGGCACGCTGGCATCGGGCGGCATCAGGAGTCGGAATTCGGCGGGCATCACGCCGATGATGGCGACCGGCTCATTGTTGAGGAGCACGGGTCGGCCGACGACGGACCGGTCGCCGCCGTATCGCCGTTGCCACAGCGTCCAGCTGAGAAGCACGCTGCGCGGCGCTCCCGGAACCTCGTCGTCGGCTCGGAACGTGCGGCCAAGCAGCGGTTCGGCGCCGAGTACGGAAAAGAAATCGCTCGTGACGCGTCCGATGCGCAGCTGTTCGGGCGCCCCATCTCCTCCGAGCGCGGCGGTGTTGGACCAAATCGCGCCGAACCCCGTGAAGAGGCGGCTCCTGGCGCGCAGATCGCCAAGCTCGGGACCCGAGAGCGGCGCCCGCGGATAGCCGATATCGCTCATGTCGGACCAGACGAACGCCAGGCGGTCGGAGTCGCGAAACGGCAGCGGCGCAAGGAGCATCGCGTTGACGACGCTGAAGACAGCGATGTTTGCGCCGATGCCTACGGCAAGCGTGAGCAGGACGACCGCTGTGAAAGCCGGCGCCTTTCGCAGACCGCGCCAGGCGTGGCGGAGATCCTGCAGCGTGAGGTCGAGGCCGTGTCCGATGCGACCGGACAACACGTCCTGTCGCACCTGCTCGATGCCACCAATCTCGATCAGCGCATCGCGCCGCGCCCTGGCAGGGGCGATTCCGGCGCGGATCTTCTTGTCGACCAGCCCATCGAGATACGCGGCCAGCTCGTCGTCCAGATCGCGATCGAGCTGTAGCCGGGAGACCAGGGTGCGATAGCCGCTGACAAGCCTGCGCCACAGCGACATGGGCGGGACCTACTGCGGTTCCAGCAACTGCCCCATCGCCGCAACGATGCGGGCCCACTGCTTCTTCTGTTCCGTCAGCCGCCTGCGGCCGGAGGGGGTCAGCCGATACGCCTTCACCCGGCGTCCTTCCGGCGACTGTCCCCACTCGCCGGCGATGAAGCCTTCCTGCTCCAGACGATGGAGCGCCGGAAAGAGCGATCCCGCCTTCACCGCGAACGTGTGGCGCGTCGTCTGTTCGATGCGCTCGGCGATGCTCAGCCCATGACGTGCCTCGGGCTCGAGCGTCCGCAGGATCATGAGATCCAGCGTCCCCTTGAGCAGTTCAGTGCGTCGCGCCATCGTGCCTCTATAGGTTGTCAATATAGATATTCGATATCGACGCCTGGCGTCAACTGCGGGACCGTTCCGGCTCTCGCTGAGGCCGTTCCACAACCCGGCCGTCCGTCCCGCCACATTCCGATCGCGTGCCTACCGGCGACGGCCGACGCTTGGAGCATGACCACGCTCCTGAATCGACTCCTCCCCTTATTCGTCCTTGGCCTCCTTACCGTCCTCAGCGGGACGGCAGCCGGGCAACGCCGCGACGTGCCGATGACCGCTGATCATTGGGAAACGACATTCGGCAAGTTCGAATTCAAGGAGCACAACGGCGCGCCATCGCTCGTATTCGCCGAGGAAGGCGCCGCCGCCGTGAAGGGCCTGACGTTCCGTAATGGCACCGTCGAGTTCGACGTCGATCCGAAGGCCATGGGCGCGGGGCTCGGTTTCCGCGTGCAGAGCCTGGAGTCGCTGGAGATGCTGTACTTCCGGCCGCAGGACAATTGTGCGGCGGAGCCGGACTGCGTGCAGTACGCGCCGTTCACCCGCAAGGTGCTGCTGTGGGACATGTTCCCGCAGTACCAGGGACCGGCGCCCTTGCGGCCAAATCAATGGAACCACGTCAAGGTCGTCGTCTCGGGTCAGCGGATGAATCTGTTCGTCAACGGCGCAGCGTCGCCGACGCTCTCGGTCGGCAGCCTCGAGGGCGACACGAAGGACGGACAGTTGGTGCTCGTTGGTCCAGGCGCCTTCGCCAATTTCAAGGTAACGCCAGACGCGGTCGAGGGATTGTCCGGCGAGCGCGAGGCCGATCCCACCGCTCGCGACGAGCGGTTCGTCCGCCACTGGCAGCTGTCACCGTTCTCTGAGCTCCCGGATAGCCGCGATCCGGCGATCGCTGATCTTCCGAAATCGTCCGCCGAGTGGCGGCCGCTTGCCGCCGAGCGTGGCGGTGTGGTCAACGTCACGCGCGTCTATGGGCTGCCGGTCAAAAGGCCGACGCGCTCGCTGACGTGGCTCAAGACCACGATCTCGTCTTCGAAGAGCCAGTCGAAGAAGGCGTTGATCGGTCTCGGTCGTGAGGTCTGGGTCTTCGTGAACGGGCAGCCGGTGTTCGCTGACAAGAATCTCTATCAGCCGCCGACGGCGCGAAAAGCGCCCGATGGCCGAATCTCTCTTCAAAATGGCTCCTTCGTCCTGCCGCTGAAAGCAGGCGACAACGAGGTCGCCATTGCCGTCGCCAACAACTTCTACGGGTGGGGCGTGATCTTGCGCCTCGAGGACCTCGAAGGCCTCGAGCTCGCGCGCAAGTGAGCGTTCGTGCGATGCTCTGCACCGATGGCGGCCAACGACCTCGTGGAAGGTGCAGTCCCGCGAAGTGAGCGACCACGGCTACTCCGTCCTCCACCATCACCAGGCCGCTGCGGTCGTGCACTCGTGTCGTGAAGGATTGTGGCCGTTCGAGCTCCCCTGCTTCGCAACGGAGCTCTTTTTCGATCCGGTAGTGTTGGACGTTGTCCGCTCCTCATGGACGACAGAATCGTCGCCGACCAATGGGGATGCGATGTGCCGGTGCGCGGTTCGCTGTTTCAGGACGTTCACGTCGACTATCAGCGACCGCCCTTTCCAGAATGCCCGGATCTGGCGCTTCCGCCCTTCGCCATCGTTGTGAGTTTTGCCCTGGTCCCCGTCGGCGCTGGTACAGCGACAGCAGTCGCGAGGTCGAGCCCATTCCAGTGACCGTCTGGAGCGCACTCACGGCCGATCAGCGGCGGCTTCTGAAGTTTCCGATTCGACCCTGATCGTGTCGATGTCAGCAATCAGGAGGCCTTCGCTCATCTCTCTTGCCGCACAGACGACCCGCCCGTCGGGATCGATGATGGCGGACGAGCCATGCGAGACGAGGGCGCCAGCGTGACCTGCAACGTCGGCTCGAACGACCCACAATCTGCACTCCGTGGCTGTGGCGACATCGACGGTACGGGACTGCCGGACCAGTTCGGTGCCACCGCGTTTTTGCGGTATTCCATTGTTTGACGGAACGAATAGAACCGACGCGCCTTGCGCCGCCATCGATCTGCCGAGATCGCTGAAGTTCGAGTCGTTGCAGATCACGATGCCGAATGTAAGCGTGCCGACGCGGAAGACAGGAACCTTGGTGCCAGCGCCATACACCGATCGGTTGATGGCGGGGTGCACCTTGCGGTACACGCCGATGACGGAACGACGGTGGTAAACGGCGGCGGAGTTGTAGAGACGGTCGTCGGATCGTTCCGTGAACCCGACGATGGTCGTCACGGCGTCGCTGGCGAGCGGCTGCAAAAGCGAATCGAGTTGAGCCGCGTCTACAGCGTAACGGAACGGATCGTCAGCGTAGTCGGCAAGCCCGCCGAGCACCGCTTCGGGACAGCAAAGCACGTTCACGCGTTCCCGAACGCATCGCGCCACGGGCACGCGGATACGGTCGAGCGCTTGCTCCGGTGTCGTGTCCAGCAGTGGGCTCTGATATGCGGCGACTCGCACAGGTGCTCTCATTGTGGTTCCGAACCCTCGAGAGGGGTATTCTGTGCTTGAACGATCTCGGGCCCATTCATCCGGAGCATCAGTGAGCCTTGACCGCGGACGTGTGTGGTTCTCGACACGGACCGGTCGCTGTGTTCTGGCGGCGGCGGCCTGGACCGCCATCGGCCTCGTGTTTGCGCTGCCCGGCATGTCGGCCGGGCCCGACTGGCGGCGGGCTCTTCTCGCCTCTCTCACGCAATGGTGGTCATGGGGACTGGTGGCGCCGCTCATCGTCGCCGCCGATCGCCGCCTGCCATCGTCCGAGAAGCAGCTCGCCCGCCGCGTTCTCCTTCACCTGCTCCTCAGCTTTCCCGTCACCGCAGCCTACATCTATGTCTTCGCCGCGATGCTGGCGCTCGTTGGCCTCGAGAAGTGGGAGGCGGCCTACCACCCGCAGACGCTGATGATGGCGCTCCGCGGCATGTTCCTGTGGAGCTGGCTGGTCTACTGGCTGATTGTGGGAGCTTGGCAGGCGTACCAGGTACTACGAGCGCTACCTCTCGAGCGAGCTGCGGATGGCGCGGTTGGAACGGCGTTTCACCGAGGCTCGTCTGAATGCTTTGCGGATGCAACTCGATCCGCACTTTCTGTTCAACGCCTTGAACACGATTTCGTCACAGGTGGAGCGCGACCCCAGGATGGCGCGCAGCATGATCGAGCATCTCGGAGACTTGCTGCGCCTGTCGCTCGACTCCAGGGATCGGGAAGAGATCCCCCTGGCCGAGGAGATGGCGTTTCTCGATCACTATCTGGCGATCCAGCGGATTCGTTTCGGCGAGCAGCTGAAGGTCGATGTCCGGATCGATCCGGATGTGATGTACGCGCCTGTTCCCTGCCTGTTCATTCAGCCGCTGGTGGAGAACGCGATTCGCCACGGGATCTCGCGCCGGTCATCGGGCGGCACAGTCGTCGTCTCGGCACGGCGCGCGGAGGACCGCCTGCAGATCCGTGTGATCGACGACGGCGTGGGGCTGCCGTCTGGGTGGACGCTCGAGGCATCGAAGGGGCTTGGCTTGTCGCTGACTCGAGACCGCATCGCCGGTCTCTACCCGAACGGGACCAGCCAGTTCGTCGTTCGTCGTCGAGCCGAGGGCGGCACCGAGGTAGAGATCGTGCTCCCGCTGAGCGCGATGGAAGACGAGGTGCGCGATGTCGCCTCCGCCTGAACGCCTTCGCGTCCTCGTCGTGGACGACGAAGCGCCAGCCAGGCAGCGGTTGGTCGATCTCCTTCGCAAGGATGCAGGCGTCGGTCACATTGCAGAGGCCGCCAACGGGCGCGATGCGGTCGAGATGATTCTTGGCGAGCGGCCGGATCTCGTGTTCCTGGATGTCCAGATGCCCGAGCTCGACGGCCTCGGCGTCGTCGAAGCCATCGGCCCGACGGCGATGCCGCTCACCGTGTTTGTGACGGCCTACGACCAGCACGCCGTCCGGGCCTTCGAGGCCAATGCCCTCGACTACCTTCTGAAGCCGTATAGCGATGAACGTCAGGAAGCCGCCATGGCTCGCGCCCGGCAGCGGCTGAACGAACGCAATGTCTACGAATTCGGTCAGCGGATGATGCTGCTGACGACGCGCTCGCCGCTGCAGCCGCGGCCGCTCGACCGATTGGTGGTGAAATCAGGCGGCACGACGCGGTTCGTGCGCGTGGCGGACATCGATTGCATCGAGGCGGCTGGTGTTTACGTGAGCCTTCACGTTGGCGGCAAGAAGCTGTTGTATCGTGCCACGCTGCACGAGCTCGTCAACCGGCTGGACACCATCCGTTTCGTCCGCGTGCACCGATCGGCCGTCGTCAACATCGAGAGCATCGTGCAGCTCGACGCCAGGTCGCACGGCGAATTCGATGTCGTGCTGAAACACGGATCGCGAACGCGCGTGAGCCGGACCTATCGCGCGCAGCTGGAAAGACGGCTCGGTCAGCCGCTGTAGCTGGCTTCGAATCCGCACGAGGACCGCATGGCGCGACTGCCGTCGGATCTTCAAACATTGCAGGGTGCACTCGACGTCGCCGAACGGGACGCGCGCGCGCTCGTCGACGGCTTGACGGAAGCGCAAGGCATGTGGCGCGCGGAGGCCGGTTCGTGGAGCGTCGCGCAGTGCCTCGATCATCTGGCCACCGGCAACGTCGTCTACCTCGCCGCGATGCGGCCCGCGGCTTTCCGCGCCCTCACTGACGGCCGTCGCCGCCGCCGGGCGGCGCAACCGGGCCTCGTCGGCGGCTGGTTCGTTCGCTACCTCGAGCCGCCGGTGACCACCCGCTTCAAGAGCAAAGCGCCGCGCAAGATACGTCCCCGCGCAGCGCCTGCGCTCGGAGACGCGTTCACGAGCTTCATTGCGTCGCACGGCGAAGTCCGTGCCTTTCTTCGAACTTACGCCGACATCGATCTCGCGGGTGTGCGATTCGCGAACCCCTTCATTCGCGGCGTGCGGTTCAGTCTCGCCACCGGGCTCCATGTGATCGCCGCGCACGAACGGCGTCATCTCTGGCAGGCCTGGGGAGTCCGGCGAGCCGCAGAGCGCGCGACAACTGGCTAGGCCCCGCGTCTTTCGCAGAAGATCAGATCACGGATTTCACTGAATCAGGTCGCGGATATCACTGAAGCTAGAGTGCTTTTCAGATCCGTGCAGCACCTGTTCCTGGTCCTCGGCTCTTCGTCCTTGGTCCGTTCTATGGTCCACATCGTCCATGGTCCACCGGAACGACACCAGGACGAAGGACACAGGACAAAGAACGGACTAAGGACCAAGGCCCTTGGACGAAGGACTTACTTCCACATGGAAACGAAAACTGCTCTAGGTCACGGAACTACACGGACGGGCACGGTCAGATCGGGGTATGAGTGCGGCACAATCTGCTTGCCGAAGTATTCCGAGCGATTCTTGAATCTGGAATCTGTGAAATCTGTGGATAAAACAAGACAGCGATAGCTGTTGGCGTCTCTTTACCGCATCGGCGGCAGCTTCTTCCAGCCCCAGATCCGCATCGTATCCTCCGACGAGAACTCGTGTCCGAGGTCGCGCGCCAGCCAGCTGATCTGCCCGCGGTGATGCGCGTCGTGCTGGATCAGATAGAGCATCATGTTCACCACGCGCCTGGGCATGCCCTTGACGCGTCCCTGCCGCGCCGCGGTGGCGCCTTCGAAGAGGCGCGCGAGATCGTCCGTGGATTGGCGGAGAGCACGGCGCGCTTCGGTCTGCGTCGACCGCTGGCGATCCAGCGACGGTGGACCGGGCCGTGCGCCGCCCATGCGCGCGAACGTGCGCCGCACGCCCTGCATGTGCGCGACGACCGCCGCGATCGACCGGCCGCGGCCGCCGGGAGGCGGTGCGAACCACAGTGAGGGCGGCAACGTCTTCACGAGATACTCGGTCACCAGGCCGTTCTGCCTGAACGCCTCGAGTAGCTCCTGCTCGACGTCCAACGGTCGCCTTGTCGCCATTGTGCCTCCGCCGTTGCGCTAGGATCGCCCGAAACCCCGGGGAGACTCGCATGGATCGAAGGACTTTTCTGAGAGCCGTCGCCGCCGCTCCCGCGGCGTGCCTATGGCGTCCCGCCGCGGCCGCCGCCGATCTGCCGAAAGCCAGGATTACCCGCGTGCGAATCTACCGCCCGCCAACCCTCAACCCGCTCTTCAATCAGAGCAACATGGTGGTGACGGTCGAGACCGACGTCGGCATCACCGGCATCGGCGAGGGCGGCAGCAAAGACACGCTGGAGCAATGCGCCGGCACGCTGATCGGCAAGAATCCATTCCGCATCGAGGCGATCTGGCAGGAGCAATACATCGCGTGGTTCTATCCGCCCGGCCGCGAGAAGGCGCACGCGCTCGGCGCGCTGGATCTCGCGCTGTGGGACATCAAGGGTAAGGCCCTGAAGCTGCCTGTGCACGAGCTGCTTGGCGGCACGGTGCGCGACTACTGCGAGTGCTACGCGACCAGCGAGGTTCGTCCAGCCGGCGTGCCGGCCAATGCCCCGCTGACCCTCAAGGAGCGCGCGCGGGCCACGATGGAGGCTGGCTTCCGCGCCTTCCGCATGCACGCGGGCGACGTGCCGATCGGCGAGGTGTTCGACACGCGCGCGATGGTCCGGCGGATCGCCGAGGACTGCCGCGAAGTCCGTGAAGGCGTCGGCCCGGACGGCAACTGGTGCATCGATCTGCATCAGCGTTTCGACCTCAACGATGCGCTTCGCTGCTGCAGGGCCCTGGAACCATACGAGCCATTCTTCGTCGAAGATCCCGTGCGCGACGAGCACGCGCTTCAGGACATCCCCAAGCTGCGGCAGATGACGGCGGTGCCGCTGACACACGGCGAGGAATGGGGACTGAAGTGGGACTTCAACCGCCTCGTCGAGAACCACGACATCGACTACATCCGCGCGACGCTGCCGAATGTCGGCGGCATCACCGAGATGATGAAGGTCGCCGGCATCTGCGAGACGCACGCGGTCGGCATTGTTCCGCACTTCACCGGTCCGATCGCCACGGCGTCGCTGGTCAACTGCCTGTCCACATTCTCAGGACCCGTGATGCTCGAGTACTACTCGGACGGGCGGCCCATCGAGTACCTGCCCCAGCACTTCGACTTCAGAAACGGGAAGATGTACACCAACCAGCGGCCGGGCCTGGGCGTCACTGCCGAGATGAAGCTGTTGACGTTGATCGGCGAAGTGACGGAGCCGGGCCGGCGCAATGTGTTCAGGCGTCCCGATGGTTCGCTCACGCATTGGTAGATCCGCGATCATCACGTCTCGATGCGAACGAAGCTGTTCATCGCGCTCCTCGCCGCGCTCCTCATCTCCGCGTCGACATCGTCAACGGCACGGCCGACGATACTGCTCGTCTCGCTCGACGGCTTTCGCTGGGACTACATCCACCGTTACCCGACGCCCGAGATCCGACGACTGCTGGCGCGAGGCGCACGCGCCGAGGCGCTGATTCCACCGTTTCCGACCAAGACGTTTCCCTCCCACTACACGGCCGTCACGGGTCTCTATCCCGAGCATCACGGCATCGTTGCCAACACGATGTACGATCCGAACTTGAAGGCGCGGTTCTCGCTGGCGGATCGGGCTGCGGTCGAAGACGAACGTTGGTGGGGCGGCGAGCCGATCTGGGTCACGGGTGCGCAGCAAGGCCGCGTCACGGCGTCACTCTTCTGGCCCGGCTCGGAGGGGAAGGTCAAGGGCGTGCGGCCGCGTTACTGGGCGCGATACAACCCGGGGATATCGAGAGACGCACAAGTCGAGACGCTCCTCGAGTGGCTCGACAAGCCGGTTGCGGAACGTCCAGTGTTCCTGGCGGCCTACTTCAGCGAGGTTGATGCCGCCGGGCATCGTGATGGACCCGACGCGCCATCGGTGCGCGCCGCAGTCGAGCGAGTGGATCGAGTGCTCGGGCAGCTGCGACAGGGGCTCGAGCGGCGCGGTCTGGCGGACGAGATCAACCTGATCCTGATCTCCGATCACGGCATGACGGAGGTGTCGCGCGACCGGCTGATCGTGCTCGATGACTATCTGGATCTGGCGACGGTCGACGTCATCGAGTGGTCGCCGGTGCTGATGCTCTCGGCGCGAGATGGCAATCACGAGCGCATGTTTCGTCAGCTCGCCGGCGCGCACCCGCAGCTCACGGTCTATCGCAAGGCCGACATCCCCGCCCGCTTGCATTTCCGCGCCAGTCCCCGCATCACGCCGATCGTCGCGATCGCGAGCGAAGGCTGGACGATCGCCTCGCGCGCCGACGCTGCGCGGCCTCCCGGCCAGGGCAGACTGGGCGTCACGTGGCGCACATGGCTACGACAACGCTGCGCCGTCGATGCGCGGTATCCTCATCGCCGCAGGACCTGCTTTCAGGCGGGGCGCCGTGATGCCGCCGGTCGAGAGCGTGCACTTGTACGTGTTGATGTGCCGGATCCTCGGTCTGACGCCCGCGGCCAACGACGGTTCGGCCGCTGCGATGCGCCTATCGCTCGCGTCGCCCCGCACGGCCGAGAACCACGCCGCATTGGTCTTCGTCACATCTGACACCGATGCTCACTGATCTCCGCCAGGATCTGAGCCACGCCGGGCGCGTGTTCTTCAAGCGGCCCGGCTTCGCGGCCGCGGCCGTCCTCACCCTTGGCCTCGGCGTCGGGGCCGCCACCGCGATCTTCAGCGTCGTCTACGGTGTGTTGTTGAAGCCGCTGCCCTTCCACGAGCCGGACAGGCTCGTCAGTGTGCTGCATCGATCGACAGTGACGGGCATCGGGGTGTGGAACCAGGGTCCAGCCACGTACTTCACCTATCACGACCACTCGCGCGCCTTCGAGTCAATCGGCGCGTGGGAAACCAATGAGGTCTCGATTTCCGGACGCGGCGAACCTGAACAGGTCGAGGTCCTCTCCGTCACCGACACGACCTTGCCGATCTTGCGTGTCCAGCCGGTGCTCGGGCGGTTGTTCCCGTCGGAAGACGATGCGCCGGGCCGTCCGCTGCGCGCCATCCTCACGCACGCCTACTGGCAGAGGCGGTTCGGCGGAGCACGCAGCGTCATTGGGCAATCGATTCGCATCGATGGCGCAGCCGCAGACATCATCGGCGTGCTGCCGGCATCGTTCAGGTTTCTCAACACGAACCCGGCGCTGGTGCTACCCATGCAACTGGATCGCGCGACGGCGACCGGAATCGAGTTCGACTTCCAGGCAGTCGCGCGGATGAAGACGGGCGTCACGCTCTCGCAGGCGAACGACGATCTCGGCCGTATGATCCGCCTGCTCCCTCAGCCGTTCGAGCGGCTGAAATTCCAGCCCTACGTCCGCCCGCTCGCAGATGACGTGATTGGAGACGTGAGGCGCGTTCTCTGGATGCTCATGGCGGCGGTGAGCGTGGTGCTGCTCATCGCCTGCGGCAATGTCGCCAATCTGTTCCTGATTCGCGCTGAAAGCCGCCAGCAGGAACTGGCGACGCGCGCAGCGCTCGGAGCGAGCCGCGCCCGGCTGGCACGTGTGCTCCTCTCGGAAAGCATTCTGCTCGCGCTGGGTGGCGGCGCCGTCGGCGTTGTCCTCGCTCAGGCCGCCCTCGTCCTGCTGCGCGCGATCGCTCCAGCCAACCTTCCACGCATCGACGAGATCGACCTCAACGGCACGGTCTTGCTGTTTGCCCTCGTGGCCTGCCTCTTGAGCGGTACGCTGTTTGGCCTGTTCGCAGTTATCAGGTTCTCGGCGCCCTCCAGTGCAATGCTCAGAGACGGGGGCCGCTCGGCGAGCGATGCTCCCGCCAGACACCGCGCGCGTAATGCGTTGGTAGTCGGGCAGATCGCGCTGGCGCTGGTGATGCTAATCGTGTCGGGGCTGATGATCCGCACGTTCGTCGCCATGCGCCACGTCGAGCCTGGGTTCATCGAGCCGGGTGACGTGCAAACGTTCCGCATTGCCATCCCGTCTGGTGTGATTGGCGATCCAGCGCAGGCCGCCCGCACCTTCCAGCAGGTTGCCGAGAATCTCGCGCACGTGCGAGGCGTCACGTCGGTCGGTCTGTCGTCATCGATCACGATGGACGGAGAGGACAACGGCAATCCGGTCGCGATCGAGGAGTTCCCGGTGCCGCTTGGGAAGCTCCCACCTCTGTGGCGATTCAAGAGCTTCGGCCCGGGCTACTTCGAGACGATGGGCAATCGGCTCGTTGCCGGCCGTTCCATCACGTGGACCGAGATCCACCAGGGCCAGCCCGTCATCGTGGTCTCGGAAGTACTCGCCCGAAAGTATTGGAAACGGCCGTCAGATGCGCTCGGGAAGCGGGTGCGAGGAGGCGCCAACGACCCGTGGCGGCAGATTGTCGGCGTCGTCGGCAACGAGCATGACGACGGGTTGAATCATCCACCGACGGCAATCGTCTACTGGCCGCTGCTGAACGAGAGCTACCAGCGAGACACGATGGCGTATGTCGTGCGGTCGACGCGAGCCGGCACCGCCGCTTTCGTACGCGAGCTCCAGCATGTCGTCTGGTCCGTCAATCCGAGTCTGCCTCTCGCCGCCGTGCAGACGCTCGACGAGATCGAGGCGCGTTCGATGGCGCAGACGTCCTTCGCGATGGTGATGCTGGCCATCTCCGCGAGCGTCGCCCTGCTGCTTGGAATCGTCGGGATCTACGGCGTCATTGCCTACGTCGCGGCGCAACGAAGCCGCGAAATCGGTATTCGCATCGCGCTTGGCGCGCAGTTGCGGGATGTGCGCACGCTCTTCCTGCGCCACGGGCTCTGGCTGACGGCCACCGGTATCGGCCTCGGCGTTGGGGCGGCGCTCATGTTGACGAGAGCGATGTCCACGCTGCTGTTTGGTGTCGGCGAGACTGACCCAATAACCTATCTGACCGTCTCGGTGGCGCTCGCCGCTATCTCGCTACTGGCTACCTACCTTCCCGCACGCCGTGCGGCGCGTGTGGATCCGATCGTCGCGCTACGAGCCGAGCGCTGATCGGCCCGCGCCGTTACGCGCCGGCGCGCCAAGATAGCCGGCGAGATGATCCACGATATCGCGCGCGTCGTCCGCTGCGCCACAGATGAAGGTCGACTTCCGGCGCCGCAGGACAGGAAGGCCGATCGCATACAGGCCTGGCGCGTCGACGACGCCGCCATCATGGCGAAGGTGCCCCTTCGCGTCCAGGACGGGCACATGAAGCCAGGAGTAGTCCGGCCTGAATCCTGTCGCCCAGACAATGGAACGAACTTCGCCGCTGGCGAGGTCGAGACTGAGGCGGGATGTGGCGGGCACACGCGTGGGCTCGAAGCGCTCCGGATGGCCCCTATCGCAATCGTGGCCGGACATGCGCGCCCACTCGTCGAACGTGTCCAGCAACCGCTCCATCTTGAGGTCGGCCAGCGCGAACATGTTGCGGAGGCCCCCTGAAAAGAGGGCGCGGCCGTCGCGGATCGCTGCCAGCCGACCGACGATCTCGATCCCCGCGCTGGTGAGCGTATTCAGATCGATCGTCGCACGCTCGGGAGTCCCTACCAGCTGCGGAGATGGCAGGTGGCGTGCGCGCGTCAGATCGTCGATCTCGTTGTAGCGCTGATTCCACACGCCGGATGCATCCATCCACCAGAGCACGTCGCGTCCGCGGTAGGTGCGCGGCAAACGCACGTGCTCGCCGACCGACAGGATCACCTGCCGTCCCGAGCGGTGAATCTCGTCGGCCAGCTGGACGCCGGTCGCCGACGCTCCGACCATCAGCACGCCGCCGGAAGGGAGCTGCTCGGGATTGCGGTAGTCGAGGGCGGTGCAGCAGGCAATCGACGCGGGCACTGCCTGACGGAGTGCCGGCACGTGCGCAACGTTGCAGGCGCCGCTTGCCACGATCACGCTGCGGCAGCGAAGGTCGCCGTTCTCCGTGGCAACGTGATATCCGCCGTCGGCCTGGCTGACCGAGGTGACCGGCGTCTGCGTTCGTACCGGCGCCGCCGCGACATCGGCGTAGCGCGATACGAACGTAACCACCTCGTTCATGGTCATGAAGCCATCCGGATCCCCGCCGTCGTACGAATAGCCGGGCAGGCGGCTCAACCAGTTCGGTGTCAGCAGCCGCAGCGAGTCCCATCGTTCACTGCGCCAGGAGTTCGCCACCTCGCCGCGCTCGAGCACGACGTGATCGATGGCGCGCTCGCTGAGGCAGTGGCTCGCCGCCAGCCCCGCGTGCCCGGCGCCGATGACTACGGTCGTGACGGGTTCGATGGCGAACTCCAGTAACGCTGGACGAGCAGACTAGGCGACCTGGACGGTAACGTTGGTCGGGTTGGTGATGCAGTCGTACACGGCCGAGCGCTTCTGTGACTGCGCCACGATTGCCTCGATCTCCTGTTTCGAAGCGTCGGCGTCGATCTTGAACGTGACCTTGATGTCGTCGAAGCCGTTGCGCACGTCGCTGTCGATGCCCAGGATCCCCTGGATGTCCATGGCGCCCTCGAGCTTGGCCTCGACCGATCGCAGCTGAATGCCGCGATTCTGCGCCACGGAGGCGACACCCGCGGTCAGGCAGCTTGCGAGGCCCACCAGCACCATTTCGACCGGCGTCGCGCCCAGGTCCTCGGAGGCGAAGATTTCCGGGTGATCGGCCTCGAACGTGAATTCGGCCTTGTGCTTCTGTTCCTGGCCAAGGCCCTGGAATCCCTGCACTGTGCTCTTGCTGTGCGTGCCGTTCTGCCACTTGCAGGAGGCCCGCCATGTGAACTTGGCGGCGTCTGGGGCATCTTTCAGGGCTTCGCGCGCCGCCAGCAATGCATCGACGTTGACCCCGTTGTCGACTTTCGTTTCAGCCATCGGGAAACTCCTCTTCAACGACAGGAATGGCCGCGGTAAGACCGGTTGCCGAAGAGTCGAATCATAGCATCGCGACCATGGGGAGCGGCCATCTCGGCAGGATATGATCGCGCGGTGACCACCCCCGCGCCGAAGGCCGCCGCCGGATCGGTTGGCACGGTCGAGACACAGTTTCTCGATCTGCCCGAGCCGCTGCTGCTCGACGGTGGCCGGGAACTTCGCGGGATCCGGGTCGCCTACGAAACCTACGGTACGCTCACGCCGGCGCGCGACAACGTCGTGCTGGTCTGCCACGCCTTGAGCGGCGACGCCCACGCGGCCGGGTTCTCGAAGACGACAGTCGCGGCCAGCACGAGGGACGGCTTTCGCGCGGAAGAGCGCGATGCCGGCAAGAGCCGGGGGCTGGGATGGTGGGACGGCATGATCGGTCCCGGCAAGGCTTTCGACACCGACCGCTTCTTCGTCGTCTGCTCGAACCTGCTCGGCGGCTGCCGCGGGACGACAGGCCCGTCGTCGATCGACCCGACCACGGGGCGACCCTACGGTTCCGATTTTCCCGTCATCACCGTCGCCGACATGGTGCGAGTGGAGCGCGCGCTGCTGCGAGAGCTCGGCATCACGCGGCTCGCCGCCGTCTCCGGCGGGTCGCTGGGTGGCATGCAGGCGCTCGAGTGGGCCGTCCAGTACGGGAGCGATGTCGGCGCCATCATTCCTATCGCGAGCACCCACGCGCTTCAGCCTCAGGGGGTCGCCTGGAACGCCATCGCTCGAAGCGCCATCACCGCCGATCCGGATTGGCAGGGCGGGCATTACTACGGCACGGGGCGCGCACCCACGGGCGGCATGGGCGTGGCGCGAATGGTAGGCCACGTGACGTATCTCTCGGCGCAGTCGCTGGCAGCCAAGTTCGGCCGCCGGCTGCAGACGTCGGACGACATTCGCTACCTGCTGACGGAACCAGAGTTCGAGGTGGAGAGCTATCTGCGTTACCAGGCCGACACTTTCGTGAAGCGCTTCGATGCGAACACGTACCTCTACACGTCGCGTGCGCTCACGTACTTCGATCTCGCGCGCCAGCATGGAGGCGGCGACCTTGCCGATGCCGTTCGAAACGTGTCGGCACGGACGCTGCTGATCGCGTTCAGCTCCGACTGGCTGTATCCGCCGTCAGGCTCGGAGGAGCTGGCCGCCGCGCTCCGCGCTTCGGGCAAGGATGTCGACCTTCACGTGATCGACGCCCCGTACGGACACGACTGTTTTCTGTTGGAGGAGGCCCGGCAGACTCCTATGATCCAGCAATTCCTCGCCAGGTAGGAGCCAGCCTTCATGGAAGAGTCGCGTCGCTTCGGGTTCGATACCCGCCAGGTGCACGCCGGACAGCGCCCCGATCCGAATACCGGCGCCCGGGCCGTGCCGATCTACCAGACGACGAGCTACGTGTTCGAGGATCCGGAGTCGGCGGCTGCCTACTTCAACCTCCAGGAGTACGGCAACACCTACTCGCGGATCATGAATCCCACCGTCGCCGCGTTCGAGGAGCGTATTGCCAACCTCGAAGGCGGGTGCGGCGCGGTCGCCTTCGCCAGCGGGATCGCGGCGCAGGCCGCGGCACTCTTCACGATGCTCGTGCCCGGTGACCACGTCGTCTCGTCATCGGCTCTTTACGGCGGGACCGTCAATCAGCTCAAGCACCTTCTGCGCAAGATGTCGATCGAGCTGACGTGGGTCGATCCGGACAATCTCGACGCCTGGAAGGCCGCGGTGCGAGACAACACGAAAGCGTTCTACGGCGAGACGATCGGTAACCCTGGCGGCAACGTGCTCGATATCGAGGCGGTCGCTGCGATCGCGCACGACCATTCCCTGCCGCTCATCGTCGACAACACGTTCGCGACGCCGTATCTGTGCCGTCCTATCGAGTGGGGCGCGGACATCGTTCTGCATTCCGCGACGAAATTCATCGGCGGCCACGGCACCAGTATCGGCGGCGTGGTGGTCGAATCGGGACAGTTCAACTGGTCGAACGGCCGGTTCCCGGTAGTCGCCGACCCGTCGCCTGCGTATCACGGCCTGCAGTTTCACGAGACGTTCGGCACATACGGGTATCTCATGAAGCTCCGCGCCGAAACGCTCCGCGATCTCGGCGCGTGCATGAGCCCCTTCAACGCGTTTCTTTTCCTGCAAGGACTCGAGACGCTGTCGCTGCGGATGGCGCGACAGTCCGAGAACGCAGCGGTAGTTGCCAGCTATCTCGGATCACACGAGCTCGCGTCGAACGTGACCTTCCCGGGATTGCCTTCGAGCCGGTACCGGCCGCTGGTGGAAAAGTATTTGCCGCAGGGGACGGGCGCCGTGTTCTCGTTCGACTGCCAGGGCGGCCGCACCGCCGGGCAGGACTTCATTCGCGGCGTCACTCTGTGGTCGCATCTTGCCAATGTCGGCGACTCGAAGAGCCTGATCATTCATCCGGCCAGCACCACGCACAGGCAGTTGAGTGAAGAGGAACTGCGTGCTGCCGGCGTCGGTCCAGGCACAATCCGGCTGTCCGTGGGAATCGAGTCCGTCGATGATCTGATCTGGGATCTGGAGCAGGGCTTCGCCCGTGTCGCCGCTGCGGCCGCGACCGGTGTTACATCACGCTGATACCCATGTTCGATCCGAGCCGTTATCAAGATCCGCTGACCATTCAGCGCCTCATCCACACCGCGCAGACGATTGCCGTGGTGGGATTGTCGAGAAACGCGCTGCGGGCGAGCTACTTCGTCGGGTTCTATTTGAGACGCCACGGCTATCGTGTCATCGCGGTGAACCCGCGTGAGAAGGAGATCTTCGGCGAGCGAAGCTTTCCGAGTCTCTCGGAGATCCCGGTGCCCGTGGACATCGTCGACGTCTTCCGTGCGCCCGAGGCGTTGCCGGGAATCGCGCGAGAAGCGGTGGCAATCGGCGCGAAGGCGCTGTGGTGCCAGTTCACGGTGATCAACGAGGAAGGCGGTCGCATCGCCGAGCAAGGCGGCCTCACGGTTGTCATGGACCGGTGCATCAAGGTGGAGCACGCACGGTATCTTGGACGCATGCACTGGCTCGGGTTCAACACGCAGCGCATTACGTCTGTGCGCGGCGGCCTTCAGTGACGCCCCTTCTCCCCCGCCGCGTATTTCAGGACTCGCACGCGTTCGACCGTAACGAGCGCGCCACCTGTGACCATCTCGTCGAGGATCGGCAGCAGCTTGTCCACGTGCGCCTGATCGTCGATCACCTCGATGAGCACTGGCAAGTCGGTTGAGAGCTCGATCACGCCCGCAGTGTGAATCACACTGCTCGCGCCGAAGCCGGCGACGCCGTGGATGACCGTCGCTCCGGCAAAGCCTTCGCGTCGCAGCCGCTCGAGCAAGACCCTGGCCAGCGGCAGGTGGTGGAACCGATCGGATTCCCCGAGGAAGATTCTGACCAGACACTGATCGCCATCGAGCACGCGCATCGCAGCCTCCTAGCGGCCAAGCAGAAGCCTGGCGTAGAGCATGCCGAGCCATCCCGCTACGAACGCCCCGGCGATCGTGGCCACCCCGTTCACCGCCGCCGCGCCGGTGGCGCCTTCCTCGAGCAGTCGGCTCGTTTCGTAGTTGAAGCTGGAATACGTGGTCAACCCGCCGAGAAAGCCGATGGTGATCGCCGAACGCACGGTGGGCGACCATGATAGGGTCAGCGCGGCGTGCATCACGGCCGCGATCGAAAAGCAACCGGCGAGATTGACGATCAGGGTGCCGTACGGGAAGGCGCTGCCGAAGCGCTGCGCGGCCCAGAGGGCGATGAGATACCGGGTGCCGGTGCCTATCGCCCCTGCAAGACAGATCCAGGCGAATCGTTCCATGTCGCGTCACCTCGTCGGGCGCCGCGGCATGAGGAGCGTGCTCCTACGGCAGCCCGTAGGAGTCATTGGCCGTCAAGGACGGCGGTTGCGGCGGACTCCACCGCCAGTCGAATTCGAAAGAGTGTGTCGGGGCCGCTCGCTGGATGTCAAGCCGGCCGCCTCCGGCTATACGCCGTCAATCTTCCAAATTTCACCTGTCAGCGTCACCACGTACCCGGGGACGCTTGCTCCGACGGGCTCGCGCACGCCTTGGTCGTCAGAAATGCGGACCCGAAGCGTAGCGCGATTCTCGGTTGACAAGGCGACGACAGCTGAGCTTAATTCCGGCCCAGACGAACCCATCGTAAGGAGACCCCCATGAGATACCTGTCCCCTGTCATCGCCGCGTGGATGCTGGGATGTGCGACCGCTGCTGCCCAGGCGCCGGACCCTCAAATCGTTGTGCCCATCCAGAAATTCATCGACAGCTTCAACAAAGGCGATGCTGCCGGCGCGGCAGCCACGCATGCCGCTGTCGCGGATCTCGCCATCGTCGACGAGGTCCCGCCTTACGCCTGGCACGGGCCGAAGGCGTTTGCATCGTGGTCGGCCGACCTGGACGCCGACGCCAAGGCGAACGGCATCACCGAGCCGATGGTGACGATCAAGCCGCCTACTCGTGTCGAAGTCCACCAGACCCACGCGTACGTGATCGTGCCCGCCGTGTATTCGTTCAAGCAGAAAGGCGTCGCGATGAGCGAGTCGGCGCAGATGACGTTCGTGCTCAACAAGGGCGCGAGTGGCTGGTTGATCCACGGGTGGACGTGGACCGGCCCGAGGCCCACGGCAGCGAAGCCGTAGTCGCCGGCCTCCCTGTCAACGGAGCACCGGCTTGATGTCGACGACAGGCGTGCCGTCGATCACTTCGATCGGCCCGACGCGCAACCGTGTGCCTTCGATCGCGCGGAGCACGACCGGGTGCAGCCCCAGCGGATTCGGCCGGTCTGGCGATCGCGTCGCGAAGACGCCGGTCAATGGATTGCGCGGATTCGAGCGGGGGTGCACCCGGAACACGTCACGCCGCGCTTCGTGCAACCACGTAATCACGATCAGCTCGTCGCCGACGGCGAGCCCCGAGAGCGCCTCCGCCGCCCAGGGCAGGATGTCAATCCACGCGTCGGGCGCGCCCTCCGCCCCCTGCTTCGGCGCACCCTTTCGCGCGGTGAGCTCCGATCGAACCACGCCAATCGGCCGCAGCTGGCCGGTCGCAATCTCGACGCTGTCATTCGTCGGCAAAGGCTTGCCCTCCGGCGCCCGCGGCGACCTTCGCAATGGAGTCGTCCATTAGACCCCATCCGACCCGAAGGTGCCACACTTGGATGTGCCTGGTTCGCTGTTCGACGTGGATGTGCCGGAGGGTTTTCACTCCTGCGACGATTTCATCAGTCCCGTCGAGGAATCGTCGCTCGGCGACGATATCGCGTGCCTCGAGTTCGCCAACTTCGAAATGCGCGGCGTCGTCGCGCGGCGCCGAGTTGCGTTCTTCGGCCGCACGTACGACAGCGGCCGCACATCGACCGCTCCATTGCCCGCGTTCCTCATGCCGCTCCGCGACAAGCTGGCCGCGTGGGCTGGTGTAGATGGCGACGCGTTCGCGATGGCGCTGGTCAACGAGTACCCGCCGGGCGCGCCGATCGGCTGGCATCGCGACGCGCCGCAATACGACATCGTCGGGGGGCTCTCGCTCCTCTCGTCTTGTCGAATGAAATTCCGGCCGTACGTGTCGCCCGGGGCGCCGGCTCAGACTCCCTCCGGTCGACGGATTGCCACCCACGAGATCGCGCTCGAGCGGCGGTCGGCGTATCTGATGACCGGCGAGTCGAGGAACGCCTACGAGCACCACATTCCCCCGGTCACCACCTTGCGCTATTCGATCACATTCCGAACGGTCCGCTGATCGCTCCGGGACTTTCCCTCACCGTCACGGACTAACGCGGAATTTCACGGATCAGAGGGTCGCGCGGCACGACCCTGCGGTGCGGGCAATCCCAGAGCTATCCGCGCTCGTCCGTGTGTGTCCGTGACCGTCACCTTCATTCACGCCCAACTCGTGAGACTATACCGGCCGAGGAAACGACCATGACTGCGATGACACGACGGGAGTTCGTCAGGGTCGCGGGAACGGAGGCGATCGTGGCAGGGATGCTGGCAGGGCTGGGGACGACGGTTCGGGCAAACCCGCTCGGATTGCCGATCGGCAGCCAGACCTGGCCGCATCGGGCGATGATAAAGGCCGGCAACTTCGCCGGGCTGCTCGACGCGCTGAAGGGCATCGGCGTCGAGTCGATCGAGCTCTGCTCGCCGCTCGACTACGAGGACTTCAGGAGCTTGTCGGACGGAAAGCAGGTGCGCAAGATCATCGCCGATCACGGGTTGAAGTGCGAAAGCGCGCACTTCGGGATGGACGAGCTGCGCTCGCGTCAGTCGCAGTCGATCGCCTGGGCGCACGATGTCGGCATCACGCAGATGGTCACCGCGACCCTTGGTGGCAGCGTCACGCCGACGCTCGACGACGTCAAGCGGGCCGCGGACGAGTACAACAAGATTGCCGGCGTCGCGGCGCGCGAAGGGATCCAGCAGGGATTGCACAACGAGGGATTCGAAGTGTCGCAGGTCGGCGGCAAGCGCACCTACGACCTGCTCTTCGAGCTGCTCGATCCGGCGCTCGTGAAATTCCAGTTCCAGATGTCCACGATCGGATGGGGCTTTGTCGCCGCGGAGTACTTCAACAAATACCCGGGCCGATTCAACTCGATGCATGTTCAGGACGTGGACCTGAAGGGCCGGCCGTCCGGTGACGACGAGCCCGGGTCCCGCGGCACACAGGTGCCCGTCGGCAAGGGCAGCATCGATTGGGTCAAGACGTTCGAGGCCGCCAAGGTTGGCGGGGTGAAAAGCTACTACGTGGAACAGAACATGGAATTCACTAAGGCGAGCGTCGCGTTTCTCAAGAACCTGCGAGTGTGACCTCGCATGGAGAGTCCCCATGCCATACGCGACAGAGGCCGAGTACCGGGCCGCCATCGTGGCGTACCGGGCGCTCCACGACGTGTTCTATCGGTTCCACAAGAGCGTCTGTCCCGAGCAGCACAGTCCGGAAACAGCAGAGCGGCGCTACGGCATGAAAGAGGCTATCGCGGCGAACGAACGTGATTACGGCGGAATGGTCGGCGACCTGTTGCCAGCTCTCGAGAAGTCGTACGCCGGACCGCGACAGTACATCGACCGCCTCACGGCGACGCTCCGGGAACTCGGCATGAAACACGCGGCCGCGTCCGGGGAGCCGTTTGATCGCGTGCTGACACACCAGGCCTACATCGACATCGACAACATTCTGCAGGACCTGCTGCGCGAGCGGGAGCAATACCCGAGCGTCTTCGACAAAGCGTTCGCCGAGCCTGATGCTCCGAACAGTTGAGCGACGCCTGAAATTGGCGCCGATGAGGTGGATCTCCGTCTCGAGACCGGGCGCGGGCGTCCGCATGTCGAGAAACCGCGGTCGGCTCCGATCTACGGACAAACGCGGGACAATCCGCCAACATTCGGGGGTCCGAGATGCCGACGATCACGCCGTTTCTATGGTTCGACACGCAAGCCGAAGAGGCGATGAACTTCTATGCCAGCGTGTTCAAGCGCTCGAGGGTCTTGGCGGTCAATCGAGCGCAGGGGAAGGTCATGTCGGTCGAGTTCGAGCTCGAAGGCCAGAAGTTCATGGCTCTGAACGCCGGCCCCATGTTCACGTTCACCGAGGCGATCTCGTTCTTCGTGGCATGCGAGACCCAGCACGAAATCGACGACCTCTGGGACAAGCTCCTCGCCGGCGGCGGTGCTCCCAGTCGCTGCGGATGGTTGAAGGACAAATTCGGCCTGTCGTGGCAGATCATCCCAACGTCGCTCGGACGCATGCTGAACGACAAGGACCCTGCCAGAGCGGGGCGCGTCATGCACGCGATGCTGCAGATGAGCAAGCTCGATGTGACTGCGCTGCAGCAGGCATACGACGGTCAGTGACGGCGACGCTCCTCCCAGCGCTGGCCGTTCCATTCCCAGAGGTCGTTGGCGAGGTCCTGACCTCGTAGCGCACCGCCAAAGACGACGATTCGCTTTCGTCGCGTGTCGAAGGCTGCGGCGTGAGACTGCCTCGCCGGCACGGGCAGTGACGTGCGATCTGGCGCCAACTGCAGCAGGTCAGCTGCCACACGTCGCCGTGCACGGCGGCATCCGATTGCCCATCGATCAGGATTGCCGCCGCTTGCCGGATCGACCGCGAGCGGCGCTTGCACGGATCGAGCAGCCTAATTGTCGACACTCGACAATACGAGCATTGGCCGGGCCGTCGGCGCCTGTCACGTCACCGCAGCCCGCACGCTGAACCTCGGCTCCTGCCAGATCCCGCTGTCGAGTACCGCCTTCAGCCGGTCGACGGCATCCCACACGTCGACGAAGCGGAGGTACAGCGGCGCGAACCCGAAGCGCAGGATGTCGGGCGCGCGGAAGTCGCCGATCACGCCGCGTTCGATGAGCGCCTGGACGATCGCATAGCCGCCGTTCTCGCGCGCGAATGACACCTGGCTTCCACGCTCGTCGGCGCTGCGTGGTGTGGCCAGTGTCAGCCCGTGTCCCTGGCAGCGCGATTCGACGAGCGTGATGAAAAGGTCGGTCAACGCGTTCGACTTGTCGCGCAGGGTGGTGAGGCCACCGACCGTGTCGGTGGCGAGCAGCGTATCAACCCCGCACTCGAGCGCCGCGAGAGACAGGATCGGCGGTGTGCCGCAGAGGAATCTCGCGATTCCTGGTGCGGGCGCGTAATCGGAAGTGAACTCGAACGGCGCGGCGTGGCCCATCCATCCGGACAGCGGTTGGCGCCACCCGTCGCGATCCATGCGTGCCGTATGGCGCGGATTCACCCACACGAAGGCGGGCGCGCCGGGACCGCCGTTCAGGTACTTGTAGCCGCAGCCGACGGCAAAGTCCGGAGTCGACGCCTCGTCATCACTGCGGAGGCGAACCGGCATTGCGCCAGCCGAATGCGCGAGGTCCCACACGATCAGTGCCCCCGCGTCATGTGCCGCGCGCGTGATGTCGGCCATTCCGTACAAGCGACCAGTGCGGTAGTTGACGTGTGACAGCACCAGAATCGCGAGTCGCTCGTCCAGCTGCGACGACAGCTGATCTGAGTCGACCAGCACGAGCTCGAACCCCTGGGCCCGGGCGACAGCGTCTGCGATGTAGAGATCGGTCGGGAAGTTGTGGCGCTCCGAGACGATGCGCCGGCGCTCAGGCGAGTCGCTGCTGGCGAGCGCGACGGCCCCATGAAGCACTTTGTAAAGGTTCGCGGAGGTTGAATCGGCCACGATCAGCTCGCCCGTTGCCGCGCCGACGAGCGGTGCGATCTTGTCGCCAATCCGGCGCGACAGATCGATCCAGCCCGCTCGGTTCCAGCTGCGAATCAGTCCGGTGCCCCATTCGTCTTCGATGACGTGCCGCAGCCGTCCGGCCACGGTTCTTGGCGGAATGCCAAGCGAGTTCCCGTCGAGATAGATGAGTCCGTGCGCATCGATGGTATCGGTGGCGAACTGTGCGCGCAGGGACCTCATCGGGTCCGCCGCGTCACGCCCGAGGCACTCGGCGCGATCGATCATTCAGAGCGACCGCAGCACAGCGCGCACCGGCGATGCATCGGCGTGCGCGAGCTTCAGCGGCAGGGCGATCAGCTCGAAATCGCCCGGTGCAATCTCGTCGAGCACGAGGTTTTCGAGGACGCGCATGTCATGCGCGAGCAGTTGCTGATGGCTGTCGAGTGTCTTGCTGTCGGCGGGGTCGACCGACGGCGTGTCGATGCCCACGAGACGGACACCAAGACCGGCCAGCCACGCAATCGACTCTGGCGCGAACGCAGAAAACACCGCCGACCATCGGGTTGACGCCTGTTGACTGGTCCGCACGAGCACCCTGGGCGGAAGGTCGTCGGCGGCGTGCGCCAGATGTGCAGGCGTAATGAGCGGCCCGCGATCGATGGCGTGAATGACGCGGCAGCGACCGAGAAACGGCTCCAGATCGACGGCGCCGATCGTGGGTGCTTCCCGCCCATAATGCAACGGGGCATCGGCGTGCGCGCCCACGTGCGGCGACATCGTGATGGCGCTGACGTTGACCGTAGACGCGTAGCCTATGCGCGCGACCCAGCGCTGCGAATACGGTGTGTCACCGGGGAACGTCGGCGTGTCTGGCGAGACGACGGGCGAGATGTCCCACACGACCGGCATGCCCGGACACGATACCACTCCCGCCGTCACTGACCGTCACGGATCCGACCGTCGTCGCGGATGGACACGGATCCAATCGGTCACGGACGTACACGGATTCACACGGACCAGGTACCTGACTTTATTCCGTGCCCTCCGCGTCCGTCCGTCCGTGACCGAAGCGATCCGTGACCGTCGTCGCGGACGGACACAGATCCAAGCGGTCACGGATGTACACGGATTCACACGGACCAAGTACCTGACTTCATTCCGTGGCCTTCCGTGTCGGTCCGTGACTGATGCCATTCGTGACTGTCGTCACGGACCAACACCGATTGAATCGGTCACGGATATACACGGATTCACACGGACCAAGTACCTGACTTCATTCCGTGGCCCTCCGCGTCGGTCCGTGACCGAAGCCATCCGTGACTGTCGTCCCAACACCGATTGAATCCGTCACGGACATACACGGACTCACACGGACAAGGACCCGACGTCATTCCGTGGCCGTCCGCGTCCGTCCGTGACTGAAGCCATCCGTGACCGTCGTCACGGACCAACACTGATCGAATCCGTCACGGACATACACGGACCAAGGATCTGACTTCATTCCGTGGCCCTCCGCGTCCGTCCGTGACTGAAGGTGTCGGTGACCGTCGTCGCGGGCCAACACCGATCGAATCCGTCACGGACATATACGGACCAAGGATCTGACTTCATTCTGTGGCCCTCCGCGTCCGTCCGTGACTGAAGGTGTCGGTGACCGTCGTCGCGGACCAACAGCGATCGAATCGGTCACGGACATACACGGACCAAAGACCTGACTTCATTCCGTGTTGCCCTCCGCGTCCGTCCGTGACCGAAGCTTCCGTGACAGTCGTCGCGGATGAACACGCGTCCAATCAGTCACGGAGCACACGGACAAAGGTACTTCTCATCGAATCCGTAGGTCTCCGCGACTGTCCGCGACGGATGATAGGCTACGCGCCGTGTCCGCCGCAGCCCCCACCGCAACCGCCGCGAGAACGCATGGCGAGCCGCTTTTGCGTGTCATCGGTACGTTCGGCCTGGCTGCGGCCATCATCAACATCACCATTGGCGGCGGCATCTTTCGCCTTCCAGCCAATGTCGCCGGCTCCCTGGGGGCCGCCGCACCCATCGCCTACCTTGTCTGTGCGGTCGCGATGGGGCTCATCGTCTTCTGCATTGCCGACGCCGGCAGACGCGTACCGTTGACCGGAGGACCGTACGTGTACGTCGGTACCGCGTTTGGACCGTTCATCGGGTTCATGGCCGGTGTTCTGCTCTGGATGCTCGGGACATTCGCCGCCGCGGCAGTGTCGACGGTTTTTGCGTCGAGCCTGGGACTGCTGGTGCCGGCACTGGGCGGACGCTCCGGGCAAATCGCGATCCTCGTTGTGGCATTCGCGTTCTGGTCGCTGATCAACCTGCGGGGAGTTGCGCTCGCCGTGCGACTGAACTCGATGGCAACCGTGGCAAAACTGCTGCCGCTGCTGATCGTCGCGATTGGGGGAGCGTTCTTTGTCGACACCGGGAAGCTGCAGATTGCCGCGATGCCTGCGGCCGGCGACGTCGCCCGGACGTCCCTGCTCCTGATTTTTGCGTTTGCCGGGATTGAATGCGCGCTCGTGCCGAGCGGCGAAGTGCGAGACACCGCGCGGACGGTGCCCCGGGCGATTGCGCTCGCGATGATTGGCATTACGACGCTGTATCTCGTGCTGCAGGTTGTGGCGCAGGGTGTTTTGGGCGGCGCCCTCGCGACGTCAGTGTCGCCGCTTGCCGACACCGCGGCAGCGTCACTCGGCGGGTGGGCACGATCGCTCCTGCTCGTCGGTGCGAGCGTGTCGATGTTCGGCTATCTCGGCGGCATGTCGTTGTCGATTCCGCGCATCGTGTTTGCGCTGGCGCGCGATGGCTTTCTGCCGCGCGCGCTGGCCGGTGTCCACCCGGTCCACCGGGCTCCGCGGCCGGCGATCCTGCTGCAGGCGATCCTCACACTCACGATGGCGCTCTCTGGCACCTTTGAGAAGCTTGCGATTCTGGGCAATGTGTCGGCGCTGGCGCTGTATCTTGGATGCGCCCTCGCGTCCTGGCGCCTGAGGCACACCGATCCCACGGGGCAGACCGACGGACTTGGGCCCGTCATCGGCCGCATCGTTCCTTGGCTCGCGGCCGCCGTCATCCTCTGGCTGCTGAGCGGCATGACGGGCGACGAGTGGCTGGCGTTTGGGATCTGTCTCGGTGCGGCGGCGCTCGTCTATCAGGCGGCCCGACGTCGCGCCAGGTAGCGAGGCAAGCCGGCCTCTGGGTCGGCTTGCCTCGGTGGACGACGTCTTCTACTTCGTCAGCGACCCCTGCACCTGCTTTGCGTGCTCCAGGTGTGCAACGAATGCTGGTCTCACCTTCACCAGCAACGCCTTGAGCTCGGCGTTCTGGGCGCTGGGAATCAGCGTCTTGTCCACGGCGTCCAGCACCTGCTGGTGATACACCACTTCGTGATCGATGTAGGCCTTGTCGAAGGCGGCCCCGCTGAGTGCAGAAAGCGCCTTGACGTTGGCGTCGCCGCCGCTCTTCAGGCTCTGCGCCGTCGCATTGTCTTCAGGCTTCACTCCGAGCTTCGTCACCAGCTCGGTGGCCTGCTTGTTCACGCCAGAGTGGTCGGTCACCATCTGGCTCCCGAATGCCTTGACTTCGGCGTTCGTCGCCTTCGATTCCGCGAGTTTCCCGGCATCGATATCCACCTGATTGGCGGTGACGACAATGGCTGCGATCTGTGCGTCATTTGGCTGCTGCGCGAGAAGCGCCGCGGGGGTGGCGAGAACCAGACCGGTCAGAACGAACGATGGCATCACTCTCATAAAAGCTCCTGGATGGAAATGTGATCACCGTGAGATGACGGACGTCTATTGCACGCGCAGCACCGCTTTCATTCCGGGATGCAGCGTGCAGACGTACTCGAAGGTGCCGCGCTTCGCCGGGCGGAACCGAAACCGGTCGTTCGGAGTCAGGTTGCCGGATCGAAAGTTGCCTGCCGCTGAGGTGACATTGTGCGGAAACGGATCGTGGTTGACCCATTCGACGGCGTCGTTGACCGAAACCACGAGGGTGGCCGGCTGGAAGCGAGTCCCGTCGATCGCGATAGATTTTGGACCCTTGGAATCCGGCGCGATCGCCTCGCCACGACCTTGACGCCCCCCGACGATCAGGAGAAGCGTCAGAGTCGCCGCTACTGTTGCGGTCACGCCTATCCTCGTGATGTTGCGCATTCGGGCAATCACTCTCACCATGAGAGTGAATTACCGGAAAAAGGTGACACCCGCCGTCATGTAACCAATTACGCGCAGGCGACTCCAATGGATGTGAACGTCTCTTCGCACGACATGGTGGCCACTACGGCCGGGTTTACAGATGCCGAGCTCGTAAAGCGCATCCGGGCGGGGGAACGTGCCCTGTTCGAGATCTTGATGCGCCGCTACAACCAGCGGCTCTACCGCGCGGTCCGGGCGGTGATGGGCGATGACAGCGAGGTCGAAGACATCATGCAGCAGGCCTACATGAATGCCTTCGTACACCTCGAGGCATTCGAGTTCCGATCGCAGTTCTCGACGTGGCTCACGCGAATTGCGCTGAACGAAGCGTTCGCGCGGCGTCGGAGGCGCCAGACATTGGTGCCATCCGAGCCGACGACGGAGGAGCGGTTCGGCGAACGAGAACCTATGCGCGGAGTAATGGCTACGGGACCAGACCCGGAACGGCAGGCCTATGCCAGCGAGCTTCGGCGCATGCTGGAGCGGGCGGTGGACGACCTGCCCGAAACGTACCGTCTCGCGTACATCATGCGCGATGTCGACGGGCTGAGCACAGCTGAGACGGGCGAAGCGCTCGGGATCCGCGACGAAGCCGTCAAAACGCGGCTCCACCGCGCGCGAGCGCTCATCCGGCGCTCGGTCGCTGCGGAAGTGGGCGTAGTCGCGCCGGAGATCTTCGACTTCCCGGCCACGCGCTGCGATCGTGTGGTCAGCGCCGTGCTCACCCGCATCGCCTGATGGACTGCCTCGCGTGAGACGGAGGGCGCGCCCGACGCCCGCGGTACGCCCCTACAACCGTTTGATTCGAATTCGGCGGTACTCCATCTGACCGCGATCGCCCTCGAGGCCGATCGGACCGGACGCGGGGACCCTCAGCTCACCCTCCAGGACTTCACCGTTGCAGGTCGCGCGCGCGATGCCGTTCTGCACGGTGATTACCAGCTCGTTCCAATCCTGAGGCTTGTACTGCTTCAGACCGGTGAACGGGCCTGCCAGCCCGTAGTCACGGCACTGCCACTGCGGACCGCGGACGTAGACGCCACTGTCGGCGTTCGGCGTGGCGCGGAACTCGAGCTTGAGAATGAAGTCCTCGCCAAACTCACGCGTCGTCCAGAGCTGCTGGATTTTCCGGCCTTCGGGTGGCGTCGTGACCACGAGTCGTTCGTTGATGACTACGAAGCGTCCATCTGGGGACGCGGTCTTGCCATCGAAGTCGGCGCGCTCAGTGACGAACGGCCAGGCTGCCGCGTCCGGATCGGCAGCCTGCCAGCGCCGGGCACTCTCCTTGTCGGCGTCCGACGTGGGCCGGTAGCCCCACCCGTTCAGATCGCGACCATTGAACAGGTTGTCGAAGCCCTCCTCCGGCGTAAACGGCACGGGCTCGGTCTCGGTGAGCCTCAGTGTCGCAAACAGCGGATCGAGGGCGGCGGCCCACTTCGCGTATCCCAACCGGTTCGGGTGGAGAAGATCGGGAAACTCGCTCGGCTTGGCGTCTCCCTTGTCGTCGGCGAAGAGCGCCCACGTATCGAGCGGGATGATTTGCGGGTCGTTTTTTACCGCGGCGAGATAGAGCGCGTTGACCTTCTTGATCTGATCGGCGGAGCGATTCAGCTGCGCAGAGCTGGGGAACACCTGACACAGGATGATCGGCATCTCCGTGTTCGAGGCCTTCATCGCCGCGAGAATCAGCTTCAGGTTGCCGGCGATGATCTCCGGCGTGGCTTGCTCGTCGAGATCGTTGGTGCCGATGAGAAGGACGACCGCGCGAGGCTTCAGCGATAGCACGTCCTCCTGCAGCCGGATCAACACGCCCCGGGTCGTATCGCCGCTGATCCCGCGGTTGGCAATCTTGACCCCGGGGAAGGCCGCCGGCAGCGCGTCGCCCCAGAGCTGCGTAATCGAGTCGCCGAGAAACACGACCGCGCCCGCGTCCCGTTGCCGCTCCTTCACCCACGCCGACCGCCGCTCGCGCCACAACTGCTTGAACCAGTCGTAGCGGCGGATTGGTCCAGCCCCGGGTAGCCCTTCGTCTGTTGGCGGAATCGCGAACGCGTCGGCGGATTCCTGCGGCGACCCCTGAGCGCGGAGGGCCGGAACGGTCCCCGCGAGAAGACACCAGATCGCAAGAAGGATCCAGAAACGGCGGAACGACACCGGCTGATGCATGGCGGGAGGATACCCGATTGGTCGACCGACGTCGGACCCATCACCGAGATCGCCTTGTTTCGACAAGCTCGAGGCGTTGCTCGTGGCACGGGCCTGACGCAGCTCACCACGAACCGGTCGCTCACGAGTCGCGGGGCTGAAGCCCCGCCACCACCTGGACGACGACCTTGCCCTTCTGCGGTTTGCGCAGGTAGGCCTCGCCTGCACGCGACAGCGGCAGCACGCTGTCCACAATCGGCTCCAGCACCCGTTCATCGACCAAACGCGCAAGGTCGTCGAGCTGCCGGCGATTCGCCTGCACGTCGAAGAAGTACGGCGTCGACTTGCTGGCGCTCGCCACGCTGACGAGCGTACCTCCGGGCTTGAGCATGCGCTTCGACCGCTCGAGCACATCGCCGCCGACCGTGTCGAGGACGACGTCCACCGGCGCCACGATGTCCTCGAACCGCTGCGAGGCGTAGTCGACGACGATCGATGCGCCCAGGCGCTTGACGAGATCGGCGCTGCGCGCTGCGGCCGTGGCAGCAATCTCCGCGCCTTTCCATCGCGCCAGCTGCACGGCGAACGACCCCACGCCGCCGGCGCCCCCATGAATCAATACCCGCTTCCCGGCCTCGAGACGCCCGCGATCGAACAGCGCCTGCCAGGCGGTGAGCCCGGAAATCGGAATCACGGCGGCGTGCGCATGGTCCACGGTGCGCGGTTTCCGCGCAAGGCCCGCCAATGGGGCCGCGACGAATTCCGCCTGCGCACCGTTCTCGAACCAGTTGTCGAGGATGCCGAAGACCTCGTCGCCCGATCGAAGGTCGTCGGGGCCGTTGACCGTCGCGACGATGCCTGAGAACTCGTGGCCGAGGATTGGAAGGGCTCGCGATTCACCGTTCGCCTTCTGCCACGTCGGCGTCCAGCCAAGCTCGGATCGCGTCACGGCCGCAGCGTAGACGCGCACGAGCGCTTCTCCGTTGCGGGGAACAGGCTCTGGCACGTCCTCGAACGCCAGCGCTTCGGTGCCCCGTCCCTGCAGGCGCACGGCTTTCATCCGCCCAGCGTAGCAGCAAATCGAGAAGAGCCGCCAACTCGCAGCCGCAAACGTGACCCTCCTTCCGTTGTCCACTGGAGCGACGGCAGGGCTTCGGGCTGGAACTGCACATGAGCGTCGCCGACAGGGGTGCTGACGCTCTCGAACGCAGGAGCAGGAACCGCTTCCAACCAGTCCAGATCGTCCGGCGCCTCCACGAACACAATGAGGCCGTCATGCGCAAGCGCGCGGATCATGCGCGCGTGGGATCCGACAGTGGCTCTGGTGACTGTGATATGAAACGCGCTCTAGGGAGGCACTGATGGCGTTCTACGGGAGATGGACGTGGGCATTGCTCGTCGCAGTCGTCGCGTGTCACGCACCGGTGCGGCCGGCCAACTCTGATCAGACGCCGCCTGGAACCGCGCCAACGACACCTGCCGAGGCCAGGGATTCGTCCGCCCCCTACCAGGGGCCGCCGGTCACGGTGACCCTCAATCGGAACGGCAGCGCGGCGAAAGCGACGGTCAAGGTCACCTTCCCGACGGGAGGGTGGGACCTGAAACACGACAGCTCCCGCGTCAAGGACCAATTCGGCGTTGTCCATCTCACTTTCAATGGTCCGGGGCCCGACGACATGGTGGCGCAGATGCTCCAGGAGAAGCAGTGGGTGTGGGAAAACGCCGAGTCGTTCTCGCGCGCGGAGGTCTGGGTGCGCATCGTCCGACGTGGGCAGACGCCGACATCCGCGTATCGGCTCGCCGCAAAGGCGCCGTAGGCGAGGCGACGCATGCGCACCCTGTCGATGGCGTTCGCGCTGCTCTGTGCGGTCGCGGCGGAGCGCACATTTACAGCGCAAGACTCGCGCGATGATCTCGTCGGCAAGGTCTGGCGCTCAACCGATCCGTCGGCGTCGCCGGGAACGCTCAGAATCTTTCTCTCGAACGGAACGCTCGTCATGGATTCCTGTGGCGAGACCTACCGTCTTGCCGCGTGGAAGCGCGTCGACAAAGGTCACGTCGAATGGACAGAGGACGGCGTCCGAATCGGCGCAGAGATTGTGCAGCTCACTGCGGATGTCTTACGCCTTCGCCTTCAGCTGAAAGGTGAGACGAGGGACGAGTCGTACCAGCGTGCGACGGTGCCCTCGGTGTGTCCGGACATGCCGCGCGGCGAGCCAAGAAAGGCGGAACCACAGAATCTACAGGCGCAAGTCGAGCCCGACCCTTACGTCGACAAGCAGCGGGTCATCGTGATGACCGACATCGCCAACGAGCCCGACGATCAGATGTCGCTGGTCCGCTTTCTCGTGTACTCGACGGACTACGATGTCGAGGGCCTGATTGCGACCACTTCGACCTGGATGAAGCACAAGGTGCGGCCGGATGTCATCCGCACGGTTCTCGATGCGTACGGCGACGTGCAGAAGCAGCTCGCGCAGCACGCCCAGGGATTTCCGACGGCCGACTCGCTGCGATCGGTCGTGGTCGAGGGACAGCCGTCGTACGGGATGTCGGCCGTCGGATCCGACAAGACCAGCGCTGGCGCCGAGTTGATTATCCGATCCGCCGAACGCCCCGATCCGCGGCCCTTGTGGGTCCTGGCATGGGGCGGCACGAACACGCTCGCCCAGGCGCTCATGACGGCGAGGGCGACGAAGACGCCGCAGGCGCTCGACGCGATCGTCGCCAAACTCCGCGTCTACGCGATCTCCGATCAGGACGATGCGGGGCCGTGGATTCGCCGCGAGTTTCCGCGGCTGCAATTCATCGGTATCCCCTCGACGACCGATGGCGAGCAGTACTACCTCGCGACATGGACCGGCATCAGCGGCGATCGCTTCTACCGGAACGCACCTGGCGCGGACTTCACGACGTTCACCACCGCGTGGGTCAACGACCATATTCGAAGCAAGGGACCGCTCGGCAAGCACTATCCGTTTCCCTGCTGCATCCACGAAGGCGACACGCCGTCGTTCCTTGGATTGATCAACAACGGTCTCGCCAGCTTCATGAGTCCTAGTTACGGCGGTTGGGGCGGCCGCTACGTGTGGCGCACGTACTTTGGCGAGTCGAGGCCATCCTGGACGCAGGGCGGCGATTCGTTCCCCGGCCGCGACAGCTCCCGAGACGCGGTCACCGGAGTCGACGGGCAGGTACACACGACAGATCAGGCGACGATCTGGCGATGGCGCACGGCTTTTCAGCACGACTTCGCGGCGCGGATGGACTGGACCGTGAAAGCGCCGCGTGACGCCAACCACAATCCGATCGTTGACGTGAACGGGCAGTCCGGGAAAGCGCCGATTCTCGTGAACGGGGTTCGCGGCAAACCGTTCGTGCTCGATGCCGATCGCACTCGCGATCCGGACGGACACACCTTGAAGTACAGCTGGTTCTTCTACTCCGAAGCGGGCACCGGCATCCCCGATCGGCCTGTCGTCGTCGGCGGCTTCGCGGCGATCTTCGGGGGGACGCCCGGGGAAGGAGGCATTCCCTCAGCGCCGGAGGGCGGCCTTCCCGAGCCGACGCCGCGTGTGGCGCTTCAGAACGAATCGACGATGCGGGCGACGGTGACTCCGCGTGTCGCCGGTACGGCGCACATCATTCTCGCTGTCGAAGATGACGGGACGCCGACCCTGACGTCGTATCGCCGCGTCATCGTCACTATCACGGAGCGTTGATCAGGTCAGGGCCCTTTGATGTAGCGGTTCGCGAAGGTCAGAAAAGTCGGCCAATTGGGCAGGGTCGTGTGGCCACCGCTATGCTGACGGAAGGCAACCTCGCCGTCCGTCAGCGGAGTCTCCATCGGCGGGAACTCCGTTGTGCCAAGGTCTTTTTTGCCGAGCAGCTTGTAGACCGGTCCGGCGCCCACGGCAGCGAGGAACATCCCCTTCGCGTCGACCCAGCCACCCTCGACCTGTTGCGAGCCAACGCTGATGAACACCGGGCGCGGCGCACATAGCGCGATGAGCTCGTGCGAATCGACCGGCAAGTCGCCGGCGTTCAACGGTCCAGCGTATTTGATGAAGTTGCCGGCCACCCAGTGATACTCGCCGGAACCGGCGACGTTTTCGACTTGTTCGCCGAAGTTCCGGCGGTGCAGCTTTGCGCCGCCCTCGCCGGACGAGCCGATGAACCCGATCGCGAAGCGCTGGTCGTAGGCCATCGTGACGAGCGCAGCCTTGCCATAGCGAGACAGCCCCTCGATGCCCACCTGCTTCGCGTCGACGGCTCTTTCCGTCTCGAGGTAATCGAGGGCGCGGCTGGCGCCCCACGCCCACGCGCGCAGCGCGCCCCATTCGTCCACCTGGCGCGGCTGCCCCCTGTTGACGAGGCCGATGATGCCCCGCGTCAACCCCGCGCCGTTGTCCGCCTGAACCGAGGTGGGAATCAGGATCGCGTAGCCCCAACCGTTGGCGAGGACCTGCTGCTGCCATGTGGGACCCGGCGGGGGTGTCGGAAGCCCGGGCGGCGTTCGGCCGCTTGGAAACACGAAGCCGAATTCCATCATCACCGGCACCGGGCCCTTCGCCTTCGCCGGCGTAGTGAGCGTGAGATCGATGTCGACAGAGATCAACGGGTAGGCCGAGTTGTCGACGTGACCGCGAAGCTTCTTCGTGACGCCCGGCACGTCGCCGGTGACCTCTTCGGTCGTCGAGAGGATCTCCCATTTCACCGCCGGCGTCTGAACGGGCGTGCGGCCATAGATTTCGCGATCGAAGTCCTCCACGATTTCGGCGCGACGCTTCTGCCACCACGCTGCGGCCGTCTTCACCGGCGTGCCATCTTTCATGACCAGCGGGTCGGGCAGCGTCGGGTACGGATTGGCTTTCGATTCGTCGAAGTTCGCGGCGTCGGGTGCCTGCGGGTTACCGCTGGGGCCGCGACGGATCGATGTGATGCCCAGAAGGTCCATCAGCCGCCGATGATCCTGCTCTGCGGTCAGCTCTACCGGCGGTTGGTGTGACGCCGCTTGCCGCGTGCGTGCCGAGACAGCGGCGACGCTGACGGCGGTTGCAACAACGGCGACGACGATCTCAACGAGTCCGGCCGCCACCAGCGGCCGGGTCGTCCGGGCGCCAGAAGGGTTCGTCCGCGGGGATGAAATCAATGGGCACCTCGGAGATGAACGACGTGAGCCAGTCGGCGCAGTATTTCATGCCGGCCTGTTCCGAGGGGACGTGGCCGATGACGATGAGCGCCTTCCGCTTGCCCGACGCGATTTGATCCTGAACGTACTCGACCAGCTCCCACTCCCGGGTCTCGCCGACCACCAGCGCATCCACGTCGTCTCTGGCGATGTACGGCAGACCCGGCACGAGGCTGACGAATCCCCAGCTTGCCAGCGCCCGCTTCACGGGCATCACCGGATCGCCCAGAACCCGCAGAGTGCGCACGCGCAGGCGGGACTGGAGTTCGCGTGCCAGCTGCAGCACTGTTCGATCCTGGAACGCGAATTCACGCTCGGTCCCGGCAACCAGATTCTTGTCCCAGCCAACCTCTCGCGCCATGCCCACGGCGATCCCATCAGGCTTCCGGCGGTGCCAATGGTCGTGGAAGTGAAACACCACCAGTTCGTGCCGTTTGCAGAAGTCGCGCTTGAATTGATAGGTCGCGTCGTTCGTGAGGTCGTCCGTCTTGTCCTGGTGCGAGAAGTAGGTCGATTCGTGGGTGATGACCATGTTCCGCCCGGCGGCCACCGCGCGCTGCAGCACATCGAGCGTCGCCATCATGGTCGTGGCGATGCCCCTGACCGGAGTGTCGATCGTCCCGGCGATGACGTTGTCCACCGTTGGCGTCATCCACGGTCGGCCGACATTGGATTTGATGCGGTCGAGAATCTGTCCCGCGGTGAGCGGGTCCGCGGTGCGAGCAGCGGCGGGTACTGTTGGCTGACCGCCGGAGACCGGTGCAACCGCTGCGAACGCTGCACCACCAGCAAGGAAGGAACGGCGCGAGAATTCCATGGCGGGCGATTGTGCCACGGCTCGCCGAACCGCTGTTCTCAGGTGGGCTTCCGGCCTGCTTTCTTCGCCACCTTCAGGTCGTCGACGAGCATTTGAAACAGCGCTTCGCCATCATCGGCACGCAACACTGCGGACGGGTGGATCGTGACGACGACAGCGGGCGCCCACTTCGTGGCTTTCAGCACCTGACCGCGCACCTGCATGATGCGCACGTCGGGCCCGAGCAGCGATTGTGCGGCGGTCGAACCCAGGCAGACAACGCAGGCGGGTTGCACGGCACGCAGTTCGGCCTCGAGCCAGGGACGGCAGGCGCGCATTTCCGAGATCCGCGGTTTCTTGTGGATCCGGCGCTTGCCACGCTCCTCGAACGAGAAGTGCTTCACCGCATTCGTCATATAGACGGCTTTGCGATCCAGCCCCGCGGCTTCGAGCGCACGATCGAGCACACTTCCGGCCGGGCCGACGAAGGGTCGGCCGCGCACGTCCTCCACGTCACCGGGCTGTTCGCCAATCAGGACGATGCGCGATCGTTTCGGTCCTTCGCCGAACACCACCTGAGTCGCGCGCAGATAAAGATCGCAGCCGCGGCAGGACGCCGCGGCATCGTGCAGCTGACCGAGATCTCTCGTGTCGGGCACGAACGGTTCAGCTGACCTGCTCGTCGTCTTCGCCACACGCTACTGGCATGCAAACAGATCGCCTATTCTCACTCCGTGATCACCACACTGCTGTTGCTGTCCACCTTGGCGCTCGGGTCGCCATCGCGCGCCGATGACCTCTCGTCACAGCTCGAGCGGCAGACGCAAGAGCTGCTGGATGCCGTTGCCGCGGGCAACCGCGATCCCTGGCGGCGTTACCTGCATCAGGACCTCATCTACAGCGCGGAAGACGGCAGCATCAAAACGAAGGCCCAGCTGCTCGAAGAGCTGCAGCCGCTGCCGAAACAGATCTGGGGCAAGCTTCGCGTGACGCGTTTTCGCGCAGTGCGACACGGTTCGACCGCAGTGTGCAGCTACGTGGCGGAGGAGGACGAAGGCTATTACGGGCAGAAGATTCACGCCCGGTATCAGACCACCGACACCTGGGTCGAGACGCCGAACGGCTGGCGCCTTCTCGCGACGCAGGTGCTCGCGCTCCGCGACGACCCGCCGCCAATCACGCTTCCGGCCGCCACGCTCGACCAGTACGTAGGGTCGTACTCCCTGACGCCAGAGGTGACCTACACCATTCGGCGCGAAGGCGATGGCCTCGTCGGACAGCGGACGGGACGGAAGCCGGAGAGCCTGCGGGCGGAGGTGGCGGACTACTTCTTCGTGCCGGGACAGCCGCGGCTGCGGAAGGTGTTTCAGCGTGACGCACAGGGTCGGATCACCGGCTTCGTCGAGCGCCGCGAGACCTGGGACATAGCATGGAGGAGAGTACCTTAGCGGTGCGGAAGGGTGCGGGGGTGCGGAAGGTGCGGCAAGGTGCTAATGGGTGCGGCAAGGTGCTTGCGTGCGGAGGCAGGTGCTTGAGTGCGGACACCTACGTCCTGTGCACAGAATGAACGCGTGCACCTTCAGCCCATTCCGCACGCCGAATCTCCTCGGACCCCGCCGCACCGACCGAGCGAATCTAGCCCCCTGCCATCGCTCCGACAACGAGCAACGGTTCAGAGCCGGCGGCAACGGCCTGGGGCAGCGGCGCGTCGGTGTGCTCGTGCGACCAGTCTTCCTCGCAGGCAAAGAACCGCACGAACGGCCGCCGCTTGTGCGTCACGTGGTCCCTGATCGTGCCGCGAAGCGCCGGATACGAGGCTTCGAGTGCATCGAGGACTGCGCCGATGGTGACGTCGCCCCGGACGGCGACCTGCACTTCGCCGTTGACGCGCGCGAGGGTCCGAAGATGCGCGGGCAAGTCGATTCGGATCATTGCAGCGTCTGCACCTCGACGGAGAGAACCGGCGGCAGGTTCTGGACGATCGGGGTCCAGTTATCTCCGGAGTCCGACGACACGTAGACCTGGCCGCCGGTGGTGCCGAAATAGATACCGCACGAGTCGAGCGAGTCCACCGCCATCGCATCGCGCAGCACGTTGACGTAGCAGTTGCTCTGCGGCAGCCCGGTCGTCAGCGGCTCCCACTCGTTGCCGCCTGACCGGCTCCGGAAGACGCGAAGTTTGCCGTCGAGCGGAAAGTGCTCCGAATCGCTCTTGATTGGGACAACGTAGATCGTCTCCGGCTCGTGCGCGTGGACATCGATGGCAAAGCCGAAGTCCGTCGGCAGGTTGCCGCTCACCTCGTGCCACGATTCTCCCGCGTCGTCGCTGCGCATCACGTCCCAATGCTTCTGCATGAACAGCACGTCCGGGCGCGACGCGTTCATCGCGATGTGATGCACGCAGTGGCCGACTTCGGCGTCGGGCTTCGGAATCCCTTCGGAGGAGAGACCGCGATTGATCGGCTTCCACGTCTTCCCGCCGTCGTCCGTGCGGAACGCTCCGGCTGCGGAGATGGCGATGTAGATGCGATTGGCGTTCGATGGATCGAGCAGGATCGTGTGGAGGCACAGGCCGCCGGCGCCCGGCTGCCACGACGGTCCCGACCCGTGCTCGCGCAGACCGCGGAGCTCGTGCCACGAGGCGCCGCCGTCGGTCGATCGAAAGAGCGCGGCGTCCTGCACGCCAGCGTAGAGGGTGTCGGGATCGGTGAGCGACGGCTCGAGGTGCCACACGCGCGCGAATTCCCAGGGATGCGGCGTGCCGTCGTACCACTGATGCGTCCCTGGCACCCCGTCGTAGACGAACTTGTTGTCCACGGGATTCCACGTCTTCCCGCCGTCATCGGACCGCTGAATGAGCTGGCCGAACCAGCCGCTGCATTGCGATGCGTAGAGCCGGTTCGGATCGGCAGGCGATCCCTTGAGGTGGTACAGCTCCCATCCGGCGAAATGCGGCCCGCTGACGTCCCAAATCCTTCGCGCACCGTCTGATGTGAGTATGAACGCGCCCTTTTTGGTGCCAACAAGCACTCGAACCCCACTCATCAATAGTCCTCCAAGAAATTTCCTGCGGCGCCGAGCAGCATAGCGGGATGCTTGACATATTCCGTTATCGGAATATTATGACATTCATGGCGCGCGCCGCCACCACGTCCGATGCGTTCAACGCTGTGGCCGAGCCACGGCGGCGCGACATCCTGTATTTCCTCGCCGCCTCGGCGCATCCGGTCAGCGACATCGTCGAGGCACTCGCGATGCCGCAGCCGAGCGTCTCCAAACACCTGCGCGTCCTGCGCGACGTTGGGTTGGTCGACGCGCGGCGCGAGGGACGGCATGTCTTTTATCGGACGAATGTGCAGGCGATTCGGCCGCTGCACGACTGGACTCGTCAATTCGAACGGTATTGGCGCAATCAACTGACGCGCATCAAGGAGCGCGCCGAACGAACCTAGTACCGAGAACTTCGATACGGCCCGACTTCAGTCGGGCCAAGGCGAAAGGAAACCTTTATGCCTGCGCTGGCTCCCGCCCTCGACAACCTCACGCTCTCAATTACCCAGGAGATTCTCGTCCGTGCCTCGCTCGAGAAAACGTTCGCGTCGCTCCTCGAGCAGTTGGGCCCCTCCAACGAGGGGATCAACAGCACACCGATGCCGATGACGCTCGAAGCGCGGCCGGGCGGACGCTGGTTCCGCGATCTCGGCGACGAAGACGGTCACTTCTGGGGCGTCGTTCAGGCCATTAAGCGGCCAACGCTTCTCGAAATCGCAGGGCCGCTCTTCATGTCGGCGCCGGTCGTCTCGAATGTCCAGTACCGACTCAAGGAGGTGCCGGACGGCACTCTCATTACGATGAATCATTCGGCCTTCGGCCTCGTGCCCGAAAACTACCGCGAGGGCACCCCGAAGGGCTGGACGGCTATTTTCGAGCGCGTCAAGAAGCATGCGGAGGGAAAGTAACCATGCAGACCACGACCGAACACAAGACGGCCATCATCGGCCAGTTGCTTTCTGAACTCGACGAAGAGGCCAGGACCACTCGCCGCGTGCTCGGTCTAGTGCGTGACGAGCACCTGGCGTGGCGTCCGCATCCGCGAGCACGGACGCTGGGCCAGCTCGCGCTGCACGTTGCGCAGCTCTGGGGCGGCGTCGCCGCGCTCGCAGCGCAGCCCGAGGCGCAAGCGCCGAGGTTCGTCGATCCCGATCCGTCCAGCGCCGCGGAGCTGATTCCAACGCTCGACGCGAGCATCGCCAGGGCGAAGGAACTGCTGGGTGGCATGGATGATGCGACGGTGATGACGACGTGGCGGCTGAAGGCGGGCGATCGCGAGCTCTTCGCGATTCCACGCATCGCGTTCCTTCGTTCCATCCTGCTGAACCATGCGTACCATCATCGCGGCCAGCTGACGGTATATCTCCGAATGCTGGGAGAACGCATCCCCTCGATCTACGGGCCGAGCGCGGATGAAAACCCGTTCGTGTTGTAATCGCCCACGCGAAAGCTTGGGCCTACGCACGTTTGGGTCTGCGTGGGCGGGCGGCTGGCTTTTCTTTGATCCGTTCCCACGCGTTGAGCACGGCGCTCCTGACGGTGGGTCCGTCGGCGTCGGCGAGGTGAATCCTCGTGCATCCCTGACGGCCCCACGCGCCTGCCGCCGGAACGAACACCTTCTTCGCCGAGCGCATGAACTCGCGCTGCTCCTCGGGTGTGAGCATGACGACTCCCCACTCCTCCTTCGCATCGAGCGTCGCGAAGATGCGCCCGTTCACCCGGAAGTCGGGGTGGCCCATGTGGGCCTTCTCGATCGCGCCTTCGAGCGCGAGCACGATTCGACGGAAGTCATCGCCGGTCATGACCCATCGTTCGTAGCATGCACCCGCTTCGCATGGTGCACAAGCATAGCTCGGCGTAGATGACGGCTCGTCATGAAAGTCTGCTTCCACGATCCGTGGAGCCTCTACCTTCCCGCCTTCGCTCCATTGCGGAACGATTCCATTCATTTGACGATGAGCACGCCCTTCATCCCGACAACGAAGTGACCGGGAAACGTGCAGATGTATTCGTAGCGTCCAGGCGCCATCGGGGCCTTGAAGGTCACTTCCGTCTTCTCGCCGTTTCCAATCAGGGCGCTCACGACGATGACTTGAGACTTGAGCTCAGGAGGAACGTAAGCCGTCGCGCGGGCGGCGATCGCCTTGTCCGCAAACGCCTTCGCGTCTACTCCACTCCTGAGCAGGACGAAGTTGTGGCTCATCGCGATCTTGGGCATCGTGCCCGCGCCAACCAGCCGCACGCGCAGTGGCTCGCCCCGCTTGGCCTGGATCGTCGTCACGTCGTACTTCATGTCGTCGAATGCCTTGATCACGATGGTTCTGGGACCGGCCGCCGTTTGCGCGACACTGCGAGCAGGCACGCTGCCGAGCGCCGCAGCCACGAGAGCGGCCAGCGCGAGAGAAGACGTTGCGGTGGGTTTCATTGAAAAGGTCGCTCCTTTCGAGAGTGGCTGACGCGCGCCAGCAGCAGACAACACAGTGCTCGGACAACGTGCGCGAATGGATTGCGGTCGGCCTCGAGACGATCCAGCATGGGCGCAAGCGTCTCGAGCGCCGCACGCGCGTCCGCGCGGCTGGAGGGACGACGAATGAATCGCGAGATGAGCGGCCCAATAGCGGCCAGCGTGTCTCGCTGGAACGTCTCGTCGTATAGCTCGCGGAGTTCTTCGATCGTGAGATCTCCGATCCGATCGCTGAACACCTCCAGTTGGCGAGCCGCCTCGCCGGAGCCAGCGACGAGTGCTCTTCGGATGGTCTCCAGGCGCGTCATGTAGTCGTTTTGCGGTTTCTCCAACGCCGCCGCTGCGCGCTGGACGTCGTCTCGGGCCGCCATCGTGTGACGATAGTCGCGAGGGGTAGACCGGGCCTATGACGCCCGTCATGTCAACTCGCCGATCGCGAGGGCTTTCAGCGTCGCACGGCGGATCTGAAGGTCCGCCCTGCACATGGAGGGGCGGTAGGCCGCAGTAGAATCGCGGTCATGAAAGCTCGCGTCGCGGAGATCCTTCAGTCCACGCCGATATTCCGCAAGCTGTCTGCCGCGGATCGCGAGCGCCTCGCGCCGCATGTCAGACTTCGCGACTACGTCAAGGGCGAACGGATCTTTGCCGAGGGCAGCCCGTCGGACTTCTTCTATGCGATAACCAGCGGCCGCGTGAAGGTGTTCAAGATGACGCCTGCCGGCAAAGATGTGATCCTCGAGATCTTCGGCGTGGGCGATCCGCTCGGCGCGGTTGCCGTGTACGAGGGGTGGCCCTTTCCAGCATCGGCCGTCGCGCTCGAGGACACGACGTGCATCACGATCGAGCGGTCGGCGTTCTTTGCGTTGCTCGAGAGTCATCCGACGCTGGTGCGCGGCCTGCTGCTCGGCCTCACTCATCGTCTGATCGAGCTCACGAGCCGGCTCGCCGAGCTCACCGGCGGGCGCGTTGAGCCGCGGTTCGCGCGGCTCTTCCTGAAGCTTGCCGGCGAGGTCGGTAAACCCAGCCGTGGTGGCACGTTCATCGCGATGCCGCTGTCCCGCCAGGAGCTTGCCGATCTCACTGGCACCACGATCGAGACGGCCATCCGAATCATGAGCCGCTGGGGCAAGCAGCGCATCGTCCTGACGGAAAAGGCCGGCTTTCTCCTGATCGATTCGAAGGCGCTGGAAGCGCTCGCCTCGACGTAATCGTTTCCACCAAACAACACGCTCCCAGGCTGGCGCCGCGTGTATGACTGCGGTCATACCCGCTGAAGGGTTCGTGCATCTACCGTTGCGCTAGGCGCCGGTATGACAAAAACCCAGCTGCGGACTATCCCCCGGAACCTGAAAAATTCCCGCGGCCATGCAGTCAGCACGTCCACGGCTTCCGTGCAAATGGGCGCAAGAAGCGCTGGCATGTCTGTTGCCCTGCGGGTTACGCGGGAACGCTACGCGCTCGAGTCATTCATAGGTGAATCCTTCATGAGAAACGTCACCCGAAGAGTTCGTTTGTTGGGATGCGCAATCGGCGCGCTGGCCTTGTTCTTATCTGCCGCCTGCGGCGCGGGCGCCAAGGAGAGCACGCCTTCGAGCGCCGCGGCGTCGACCGCCGCTTCTGCAAGCACGACGCCCGATGGGTTGACCCCGTTTCAGGTGGAGCACGGCATTGGCCCGGTGACTGCGCCGGTGGCGCTCAACGGTATCGACAAGGCTATGGCGGAGAGCGGTGAAGAAGTGTTCGAGCAGAAGTGCGCCGCGTGTCACAAGATGGGCGAGCGCTACGTCGGCCCTCCACTCGGCGAGGTGACGAAGCGGCGCAGCCCCGCGTTCGTGATGAACATGGTGCTCAATCCGCAGGAGATGGTCGAAAAGCATCCTGTCTCGAGGAAACTCCTGGGTGAATTTTTTGTCGCGATGCCCAACCAGAATCTCTCGCCGGCCGAGGCCCGCCAGGTGCTCGAGTACCTGCGCACGCAGACGCCATGACCGGTTGTCGCCTGATCCATTCGACTGTGAGGAATCCCATGCTCAAGAACCGATTGATTCTCTGGATTGGCGGCGCGGCGGTTGTGGCCGTTGGAATCGCCGCCGCGTGCCAGCGCCCAGTCAAACCTGGCGGTCTCGCGGCCGACGACGCGTCAGCGAAGGTGTACGTCGCACCAGGGCAGAAGGACGAGCTCTACATGTTCGCCTCCGGCGGGTTTAGCGGGAACGTAGCCGTTTACGGTCTGCCCTCCGGTCGTCTCTTCGCGCAGGTTCCGGTCTTCTCGCAATACGCCGAGAAGGGCTACGGCTACAGCGAGCAGACCAAAGCGCTGCTCAACACCAGCTACGGCTTCGTGCCGTGGGACGATTCGCACCATCCAAAGGTGTCGCAGACCGACGGTGTGCCGGACGGCCGCTGGCTGTTCATCAACGCAAACAACACGCCCCGCATCGCCCGCCTCGATCTCACGACCATGGAGACCGCGGAGATCCTCGAGATCCCGAATTCCGCGGGCAACCACGCGTCGCCCTTCGTGACGGAGAACTCCGAGTACGTCGTCGGTGCCACCCGGTTCAGCGTCCCTTCGCCACAGGCCGACGTTCCGATTACGACGGCGAAGGAGAACTTCTCGGGCCTGCTGTCATTCGTGAAGGTCGACCCCGCGGGCCGCATGTCGCTCGCTTTCCAGATCAGGCTGCCCGGCTATAGCTACGACCTCGCGCACTCGGGGAAAGGACCCTCGAACGGGTGGGCGTTCTTCACCACCTACAACACGGAACAGGCGTACACGCTCCTCGAGCGGGGAGCCTCGCAGCGGGACAAGGACTTCATCGCCGCTGTGAACTGGAAGCGGGCCGAGCAGTGTGTCGCCGAGGGCGACGGCGCCCGCATCGCCGGCAAGTACGCGCACAACTGGGTCGACGAGCGGCAGATCGCCGTCAGCGAAATGAAATCGGAGACCGTCGTCATCGAGCCGAAGCAGTGCTCCGGCCTGGTGTACTTCCTGCCGACGCCAAAGTCTCCGCACGGCGTGGACGTGGATCCCTCGGGTGAGCTGATCGTCGCCGGCGGCAAGCTCGCGACGGTGCTGCCGGTGCACTCGTTCTCGAAGATGCAACAGGCGATTGCGAGCAAGGCCTTCGACGGCGAAGTGGATGGCATTCCCGTCCTCAAGTACGAGGCCACGATTGCCGGCGAAGTGCCTGAGCCGGGACTGGGGCCATTGCATACCGAGTTCGACGGCAAGGGCTTCGCGTATACATCGGTCTTCATCTCGTCCGAAATCGTCAAGTGGTCGCTCAAGGAGTTCAAGGTCGTCGACCGCATCCCGACCTACTACTCGATCGGCCACCTGATGATCCCCGGCGGCGACAGCCGCAAGCCCTTCGGCAAGTACGTGATCGCCTTGAACAAGATCACGAAGGATCGCTACCTCCCAACCGGTCCGGAGTTGACGCAGTCCGCCCAGCTCTACTCGATCGACGGCGACAAGATGCGGCTGCTCCTCGACTTCCCGACCGTGGGCGAGCCGCACTACGCGCAGGCGATTCCCGCTTCGCTCATCGTCGACAAGCAGAAGAAGTTCTACGCGCTCGCCGAGAACCGTGATCCGGATGCCACCAAGAGCGAGAAGGACGCCAAGGTGGTTCGGAAGGGAAACGATGTCCACGTCTACCTGACATCGATTCGCAGCCACTTCACGCCCGACAACATCGAGGGCATTCAGCTCGGCGACACGGTCTACTTCCACCTGACGAACCTTGAGCAGGACTGGGACGTCCCACACGGCTTTGCGATTACGGGTGCCCGTAATTCCGAGCTTCTCGTCATGCCAGGGCAGACGCGGACGCTCGTGTGGCAGCCGGATCGTGTCGGTGTCTTCCCGTTCTACTGCACGGACTTCTGTTCCGCGCTGCACCAGGAGATGCAGGGCTACGTCCGCGTGTCGCCCAAGGGCTCGCGCGTGAAGCTCGCCTGGAACGCTCCGGGGACTGCGATTGGCGCCAACTGACGAAAGCACATTGACGGAGACGAGGCCGATGAAGCCCACCACGCGGATCACGCTTGCTGCCGCGGCCCTGCTGATCGGGCTCGCGTACCTGGCACCGCTGTGGCACATCGGCCTCGTCGCACCCCAGTATCCCGAGGGCCTCGGCATGGTCGTCCGGATCGACACGATCACCGGCGAGAAACCCAACGATTTGCACAACATCAACGGCCTGAACCACTACATCGGGATGAAGTCGATCGTCCCCGACGCAATCCCCGAGCTCAGGTTGATGCCCAGGATTGTGGCGGTGCTCATTGCGTTCGGGCTGGTCGGAGCCGCCATCGGCCGGCGCGTTCTGCTCTTTTCCTGGACGGCGCTGTTCGGGCTGGTCGCGATCGCGGGCCTCGTCGATTTCTGGTACTGGGGCTACGACTACGGGCACGACCTCGACCCCACGGCGGCGATCAAGGTACCGGGCCTCAGTTACCAGCCGCCGATCTTCGGCTCCAAACAACTGCTCAACTTCACAGCGCACTCCTGGCCGGGCCTCGGCGGGTGGGCGATTGCCGTTGCCCTCATTGCTGGCGTGACTCTGTGCCTGATCGAGATCCGCCGGAGCCGGCCGCCTGGCGCGCTGAGACAGGCGGCATAAGGTGCGCGGCGCCTCGACCACGACGATCCTCGGGATTTGCGCTGTCCTGCTGGCGGCGGTCACGACCCCGATGTGCTCCGGGCCTGCGCCCGGCGTCATTCACTATGACGGCGACTCATGCGACCACTGCCGCATGACCATCTCCGATCCGACCTTTGCCGCACAACTCGTGATCAAGACCGGCAGGGTCTATCGCTTTGATGATCCCGCGTGCCTGGCATCATTCGTGGCATCGGGTCGCGTGGCAGCCGCGGAGGTTCACTCGATCTGGCTGAACGATTACGGCCACCCCGACACACGGGTCAACGCGCTCGACGCGGTATTCGTCGTGAGCGATCGCATCAGAGCGCCAATGAACGGCGGCGCCGCGGCGTTCGCGTCGCGCGTGGAGGCGACAGCGTTGCAGTCGGCAGTCGGCGGCCAGCTTCGGACCTGGGCCGACATCCTGAAGCGGGTGTCGTCATGACCTCGAGGCTCGGTGTAACGGGTTGTCTGCTGGCTGCAGTCGTGGTTTGCGCCGCCGACGTTTGGGGAGAAACGCTGATCGTGTCACCCGCCGGACCGCTTCGCTCAGTGGCGGAGGCGGTCCGACAGGCCCCGGCGGGCTCCACGGTCGTCATCCGCGCCGGCACGTATCGCGAGGCGCCGATTGTCGTCGACCGGCCTCTCACGATTCTCGGCGAAGGGCGACCGGTAATCGAGCCGATCGAAGCTGCCACGCTGATTCGAGTCGTCGCCGACGGTGTCACGTTGCGCGGCCTCGTGCTGGCAAACGTCGCTCCGAGTCACGTGGACGATCGCGCCGCTCTCAGGTTCGATCGCGTGCGCAACTGTGCTGCCGAGGACCTGGAGGTGCGCAACGCGCCCTTTGGCATCTACGTCTCCGAGTCGTCCGACTGCCGCATCGTCCGCAACATCGTGCGGGGGAGCGGCAGCAGCAAGCGGCCGCTCGGCAACGCACTCCACTTCTGGAGCTCGCGTCGGATGAGCGTGTCCGACAACGTCGTGACCAGGCACCGCGACGGGCTGTATTTCGAATTCGTGCAGGACGCCACGATCGAGCGAAACACCAGCGAGTGGAACGGCCGCTACGGGCTGCATTTCATGTTTTCGGATCGGTGTGCGTATCGCGGCAACCGGTTCGCGAGGAACGGCGCCGGCGTGGCCGTCATGTATACGCGCAACGTGGCCATGGAGCGAAATGAGTTCCACGCCAATCGCGGGCCGACGGCCTACGGCCTGCTGCTCAAGGACATCAGCGATAGCCGGCTCCAGGCCAATCGTTTCAGCGAGAACACGGTGGGGCTGCTCATCGAGGGCGGCGGACGGTTGACGGTGTCGCGCAATCGCTTCACAGGCAACGGCTGGGCCATCAAGCTCATGGCAAACAGCCCGCAGGATCGCTTCGAGGGCAATGTCTTCGAGCGCAACTCGTTCGACATGGCGACGAACAGCCGGAGCGTCGACGCAACCGTCTCGGGCAACTGGTGGGATCGCTACAACGGCTACGACCTCGATCGGAATGGCCGCGGCGACGTTGCATTTCGTCCCGTGCGCCTGTTCTCGCTGCTCGTCGCGAGCCACCCGCCATCCGTCGTCCTCATGCGCAGCGCGTTCGTCGATCTGCTGGATGCCGCCGAGCGAGCGCTGCCCGTCCTGACGCCGGAAACGCTGGTCGACGCGGCTCCCCTTATGGTGATCCCGCAATGATCAATCTCGTTTCGGCAATGCCGGCGATCGAGGTCGCTGCCCTCGGCAAGCGGTTTGGCAGGGTCACCGTGCTGGACCGACTCGACGCCGTCGTTAGGAGAGGTCGCATCACGGCACTCGTCGGTCCGAACGCGGCCGGCAAGTCGACGCTGCTCAAGTGCGTGCTTGGCCTCGTCAGGCCCGACGTGGGCACGATTCGTATCGACGGCATGCTGGTGACGCCCGACCCCGCCTACCGGCGTGCGATCGGTTACATGCCGCAGCGCGCGGCGTTTCCTGACAACCTCACCGGAGAAGAAGCAATCGCCCTGCTGCGGCGGGTTCGCGGCGTCGACGCTGCCATCGATTTCGAGCTGATCGATCGATTCGGTCTAGGCAGCGAGCTCCGCAAGCGCGTACACGCGCTGTCGGGTGGCACGCGACAGAAGCTCAATGCGGTGGCGGCGTACCTCTTCCGGCCGTCGCTCGTCATCCTCGACGAACCAAACGCGGGCCTGGATCCGGTGGCGAACGGGATTCTGAAGCAGAAGATCCTGGACGCGAAACGAACCGGCGCGACCCACCTCATCACCTCGCATGTCCTCAGCGAGATCGAGGAGTTGGCCGATGATGTCCTGTTCGTGACTGAGGGCCGCGTACGCTACAGCGGATCTCTGGAGGGACTGCGCGCCGCTACGGGCGAGCGGCGGCTCGAGCGGGCCGTCGGCTGCCTCATGGCAGGAGCGGCATCATGACCCTGGCGGCCCGCCTGGTTGCAAGCGGCATACGCGACATCGGTCGTCGGCGCTGGCTTCTCGCGTACGCTCTCTTCTACATCGTCTTGACCGACGCGCTCTTCAGGTTTGGCGGAACGGGCGCACGGGCCGTGCTGAGCCTCGCCAACGTCGTGCTCGGTCTCGTGCCGCTCGTCAGCGTCGTCTTCGGGACGATGTATCTCTACCACTCGCGCGAATTCATCCAGATGATGTTGGCGCAGCCGGTTGGCAGGCGTGCGCTGTTTCTGGGTCTGTACGGCGGCCTCGCGTTTCCGCTGGCGGCGAGCTTCCTCGTGGGTGTCGGTCTGCCTCTGGCCTGGCATGGCGGGCTGGCCGACGCAGTGCTGCCCGTGGTCGTCCTGCTGGCGACTGGAGTGGCGTTGTCGCTGGTCTTCACTGGCCTTGCATTCGTCATCGCGCTCTGGTGCCAGGACCGCGCGGCCGGGCTCGCCGTCGCGATTCTCGTCTGGCTGAGCGCGACGGTGCTTTACGACGGCGTGATCCTCTTGGGCGTAGTGCTCCTCCGCGACTATCCGCTCGAGCGTCCGCTCATCGTGGGCATGCTCGCTAACCCCGTCGACCTGGCGCGCGTGCTGCTGCTTCTGCAGTTCGACCTCGGTGCTTTGGCGGGATACACGGGTGCTGTGTTCGAACGCTTCTTCGGAGCGTTTCACGGCTCCGTTTGGTCCGCTACCACGTTGATGGTTTGGATCGCCTTGCCGTTCGCCGGCGGTCTGCGTCTTTTTGCCAGAAAGGACTTTTGAGGAATGACGATCCATATCACCGCCGACACCCGCATCTCGGACATTGCTGCCACCGCCCCTGCGACAATCAAGATCTTCCAGCAGCATCAGATCGATTTCTGCTGCGGCGGCAAGATTCCATTGGCGGAGGCCTGCGCACGCCGCGGCATCGATACCGACACGTTGCTCACTGAGTTGCGCGCTGCGCAGCGTCCTCCCGAGGGCTGGCCGGATTGGGAGAAGAGCACGCTGACCGCGCTCATCACCCATATTCAGAAGCGCTATCACGAGCCGCTGCGGGCCGAGTTACCTCGTCTCGATGCCATGCTGGCAAAGGTCGTCCAGCGACATGGCGATCGCCTTCCAGAAACCCTGCTGCCGCTGCAATTCACCTTCGAGCATCTTCAGACAGAGCTGCTCCTTCACATGTCCAAGGAAGACAGCGTGCTCTTCCCGGCGATCGTGGCGGCCGAAGCGGCCGTGTGCGACAGCCAGGAACGGACTGGCGCGTGGGGCTGGATCGAGGAACCGATTGACGCGATGGTGACCGAGCACGAGTCAGCGGGTTCGGCGCTCGCGACCATGCGCGCGCTCACCCGTGGCTACGTGCCACCGGAGGATGCGTGTCCAACGTTCCGCGGGCTGTACCACGGCCTCGCCGAGGTCGAGAGCGATATGCATCTTCATGTGCATCTCGAGAACAGCGTCCTGTTCCCTCGCGCAGCGCGCCTGGTGCAGGGCGTGACGGATTGACCGATAAGTCGCCTGCTCGACCATCGTTGTTTGTTGTGGGGAGGCGCCATGAACGCTGCTCACCTGCATTTGATGCTCAATCACGTCCCCGTCATGGGCGTGGTTTTCGTCGTGGCGTTGCTGATCTGGGCCGTCTACAGCAAGAGTCTGGAGCTCGTTCGCTTCGCTCTTGCGACCTTCGTTGGAATCGCCCTCGCGGCAGGCGTCGTCTACATGACGGGGGAGCCCGCTGAGGAAGTTGTCGAGGGTCTGCCCGGTATTGCCGAAGCAAGCGTCGAAGCACACGAAGCTGCGGCCCTGGTATCGCTTGTCCTGAGTGGAGCTCTCGGCATCCTGGGCCTGTTCGGACTGTGGCGGCTGCGCGCAGCCGCCAGGGTTCCGCGCTGGCTTGCGATGGGATCTCTCGCAGGAGCGCTGATGGTGGCCATCTCGATGGCCTGGACGGCCAATCTCGGAGGACGCATTCGGCATCCCGAAACCGCGGGCAGTTTGGTCGCGACGCCGCAGGAGGCGTCCGGCGGAAGCCCCGCTGCTGGTCCAGACACACGAGATTGACGCGGCCACTTTTGCGCAGAGCTGGCGGTTCCTGAATGGCGCGTGTTCCGCTGTATCCCAAACACACTGAGCGGGGGTCTGCGGGGGGCTTTGACAAATTCTGCGCGGCTGAGTACGTGGGCTCGGAAATTGGACGCGCTATAGTCTGCAGCTCATGCAGGCATCCCTTCGCACGGTTCTCCGTCTTCTTGCCGCTCTCCTGGCGGTCATCGCGATACCGGCGCTCGCCAGCGCAAAAACGCTGATTCACGCGGGACGTCTGATCGACGGGCGCTCCGACAGCGCCCGAACGTCAGTCACCATCGTCATTGACGGCGATCGGATCGCCAGCATAGCCGACGGCTTCACCGTCCCGGCCGCCGGCGATACGGTCATCGATCTGCGATCGGCCACGGTCATGCCCGGACTGATGGACATGCACGTGCACCTCACGCACCAACAGCAGGGCGCCGCGAGCTATGCGGAGGCGTTCTTCCTGAACCCTGCCGACATCGCCCTGCGGGCCACGACCTATGCGAAGAAGACGCTCTTGGCTGGGTTCACCACAGTGCGCGACTGCGGCGCGAGCGACAAGCTGAATCTGGCGCTCCGCGATGCCGCTACCAAGGGCTGGATCGAGGGACCGAGGATCCTCGCCGCTGGCGGCGTTACCACGACAGGTGGGCACGGTGATGGCACCAACGGTCTTGCCACCGAGCTCCAGGAAGCCCTGAAGCCCGTCTTGCCGGGCACCGCCGACGGACCGGATGCGATGCGCGCAGCCGTCCGGCAGCGCTACAAAGACGGCGCCGACTTCATCAAGATTGCAGCGACGGGCGGCGTGCTGAGCCTCGCGCGCAGCGGGCAGGCGCCGCTCTTCACCGATGACGAGCTCGCAGCGGTGGTGCAGACCGCGCGCGATTACGGGATGGCTGTCGTCGCGCACGCGCACGGCGCCGAGGGCATGCTGCGAGCGGTCCGCGCCGGCGTCCGCTCGATCGAGCACGGTACCTTCATGAACGACGAGGTGATGGCGGCGATGAAGGAGCGGGGCACCTACTACGTGCCGACGATCAGCGCGGGTAAATTCGTCGCCGAGAAGTCGAAGATCGAAGGCTACTTCCCCGCCGTCGTGCGGCCCAAGGCCGCGGCGATTGGTCCGCAGATCCAGGAGACGTTCGCGCGCGCGTGGAAAGCGGGCGTGAAAATCGCGTTCGGGACCGATCAGGGCGTTGCGCCACACGGCGACAACGCAAAAGAGTTCATCTACATGGTCGAAGCCGGCATGTCGCCGATGGCGGCAATCAAGGCGTCGACACTGGAGGCGGCCCGGCTCCTCGACATGGAGAAGGAGATTGGAACCGTCGAAGCCGGCAAAGCCGCGGATCTCGTCGCGGTGCCGGGCGATCCTCTCGCCGACATCACGCGGATGACACAGGTCTCGTTCGTGATGAGGGCGGGCGTGGTCTATAAGAAGTAGGGCGACGCCCTACCTCTCCTGCCCGATGTTGATATCGCGAAAACGCTCCATCGCTTCGCTCGGTCCGAAGTCTTCGAGCTCGTAGAGCTGTCGCACTTCGATCTCGGCGTCAGCGTCGCCGAATGGCGCCGGGAAGCGCTTCGCCCACTCCAGTGCTTCCTCTCTCGACTTCACCTGTATCAGCGTGTACCCGGCGATGAGCTCTTTCGACTCGGTGAAGGGCCCGTCGACCAACGTGCGCCGGCCGCCCGAGTACGTGACGCGAAACCCCTTGGACGTCGGCTGAAGCCCCGAGGCGTCCAGCAGCACGCCGGCTTTCGCGAGCTGTTCGTGGTAGTCCGCCATCTCCACGAAGAGCTTCTCGTCTGGCCTCACGCCGGATTCGCTGAACTTGTTGCCCTTGACCATGATCATGAAGCGCATGCCGCTCCCCCTTCCAATCACTATCACGTCGAACGAGCGGAGGCGAGATCGACATGCCCTTAGTCTTTCCCTCAATCTGCCCGGAGCGTTACGACCGACCTGGAATAGCTGGCTGGACAGCAGCCGCGCCGCATTCGCAGTCCAGCGCGTAGAACGGGCTGCACCAGATCGCGTTGCCCTGCGCCGAAGGCGATCCTGATCCCGAACTCCCGTCGATCGGACCTGCTCTTGAGCGCCGTCAAAATGTATTCTCTTCGCCGGGAGGATCCTTCATGGGGTCACACCTTTCCATGTTGGTTGGCTGTGCAGCGCTCGCGGCGATGGCCATTCCGACGACCGCACGTACCCAGGCTGCCGGCGCCGGGACTGTCGAGAAGATCAAGGTCCATGGGCGTGCCCTTGAAGGCAACCTCGAGGGCGACTCGCCCGATCGCGACGTGATGGTCTACCTCCCTCCGAGCTACAAAACCGAGCCCAATCGACGCTACCCCGTCGTCTATCTGCTCCACGGGTTTACGGACGATACCGATCATTGGTGGGGAGTGGTGCCCCACTTTGTGAGCGTGCCGGCGTCGATGAACAAGGCGCTGGCGGCCGGCGTCGCGAAAGAACTGATCGTGGTGATGCCGAACGCGTTCACGCGCTACTTCGGCAGCATGTATTCGAGCTCGGTGACGACGGGCGATTGGGAGCGGTTCATCGCGCGCGAGCTGGTCGCCTACATCGACGCCCACTATCGAACGCTGGCGGACGTGAACAGCCGGGGCCTGGCCGGGCACTCGATGGGCGGGTACGGAACGATCCGGATCGGGATGAAGCATCCGGATGTCTTCTCGAACCTCTACGCGATGAGCTCGTGCTGCCTGGCGCCAACGCTCGGGTTCGATTCCGATCGCGGCAAGAAGGCCGAGACGGTGAAGAGCCCTGACGAAGTGCAATCGCTCGACTTCATGACGAAGGCGACCTTCGCGTCGGCCGCCGCGTGGTCGCCAAATCCCAAGAACCCGCCGCTCTACCTCGACGTTCCGACCCGAGACGGCACGCCCATACCCGAGGTGCTCGCCAGGTGGATTGCGAACGCGCCACTGACCATCCTCGATCAGTATGTCGGCAACCTGAAGTCATTGAAGGGGTTTGCATTGGATGTGGGCACCAGGGACTTCCTTGTCAACGACTCGAAGGCACTCGACGCGAGACTGACGGCGTACGCCGTGCCTCACACCTACGAGACCTACGACGGCGATCACATCAATCGCGTCGCGGATCGTCTCGAGACAAAAGTGTTCGCATTCTTTTCAAAGCAGCTGCGTTTCGAGTAGTTCCACGGAGTTGCGCATGAAACGCCGCGCGTTCCTCGAGACGATCTGCCTGGGCGGCCTCGTCACGTTCGGCCGGCCTCGGGTGACGTTGGCCCAGACCCGTCAAACCGGGCGACTCGTCTTCGTTCTACTCCGGGGCGGGCTCGATGGACTCGCCGCCGTGGTCCCGCAGGGCGATCCTGCATACCGTGCGAGTCGAGGATCGTTAACGTTCCAGACAGGCGATCTGGTGTCCCTCGACACCATGTTTGGCCTCTCGGCTGGTCTCGCCCCGTTGCGCGAGCTCTGGGATCGCAACGAACTGGTCGTGCTCCACGCCATGGCCGTTCCATATCGCACCCGCAGCCACTTCGATGCCCAGGCTGTGCTCGAGGCCGGCACCGATGGACGGGCGGCCGCCGACGGGTGGCTGAACCGGTTACTTCAGGTGATGTCCGGAAAGCGGTCTGGCGTCGCCCTCGCGCCTGGTCTGCCACGCTCGATAAGTGGCGGCTTCGACGTCCAGATGTCGTCGCCCGAACCGGTGGCCGCAGCCGACGCCGGGAACCGCGGTCGGTCGCTGATGCGCGCTGCGGCGCACATCATGCGGTCTGACGACGGGCCCAATGTCGCGGCGGTGGAGATCGGCGGCTGGGATACCCATGCGAACCAGGGTCTTGTCGACGGGCCGCTCGATCGTCGGCTCGGCCAACTTGCCCGGGCGCTCATGACCTTCCGCGCCGAAATGGGTCCGGCGTGGGCCACCACGACGGTCGTCCTCATGACCGAGTTCGGCCGCGCGGTCCAACCGAACCGTGCCGGCGGAACGGACCACGGCACCGCCGCTGCCGGTTTCCTGCTGAGCCCAAGGGTCGCCAGGGCGGCCGTCCTTGCCGATTGGCCGGGACTCGGGGAGTCCGCGCTGTTCGAAGGACGGGATGTGCGACCGACGCTCGACACCCGCGCGGTGCTCAAGGCAGCGATCGCCGGGACATTCGATCTCACAGCCGCTCAACTAGATAGGGTGTTCCCCTCCTCGTCGTCCATCCGCGGCGCCTACCACTTGATGACGTAACCTCTCGTTATGTGAGGCGGAGCTTTAGCTCGTCTCGGGATGCCCGAGCTAAAGCTCGGGCCTACGTACGAAAATTAGCTCCGCCTCGGGATGCCCGAGCTGAAGCTCGGGCCTACGTACGAAAATTCGAGGGCGAATGTCGATCCGGGCCCTTCCCAATCGACATCTAGACAGCGGATAGTTGTCGCTCCGTACAGACACGCGCCTGGACGCGTAACAGGAATCTCAATGGGCTTCATAACCGACTTCAAGTTTGCCCTGCGGTCGCTTCTCAGGGTGAAGGGCCTGGCCATCACGGTCATCGTCACCCTCGCGCTGGGCATCGGCGCCAATGCCGCGATCTTCAGCGTCGTCCGTGGCGTCCTGCTGCGGCCGCTCGCGAACAAGGACGAAGATCGCCTGATTTACATCCGGCAGACCGCGCGCGGGATCGGCGCGGAGAACGCGAACTGGTCGGTTCCTGAGATTCGCGACCTGCGGTCGCGCGTCAAGACGGTGACGAGCTTTGGCGATTTCTCGGTGATCGAGTTCACGATGGTGGGGCTCGGCGAGCCTCGGGTGGTCCGCGCGGGCGTCGTCGGCGGCTCGTACTTCGACGTGATGGGACTGCGTCCCGTTCGCGGCAGATTGGTGGACGCGACCGACGACGGACCGAGCTCCGCAGGTGTCGCGGTGCTCACCTACCGGTTCTGGACAACTGCCTTCGGCAGCGATCCGAACGTACTGGGCAAGGTCGTGCGACTCGGCGATCGCTCCGCCACGATCATCGGCGTCGTCGAGCCTTCGGTGCCGTATCCAGCGGAAACGGAGATCATCGCGAACGTGGTGACGAGCCCGCACCACCTGTCAGCCACCATGGTGGACGGTCGCGTGCACCGGATGACGGAGTTGTTCGCGCGGCTCGCTCCAGGCCGCGACCTCGAGGCTGCGCGCGCGGAGCTGGCGGCGGTGCACGGCGCGATCATCCGCGAGCACCATGAGGCCTACCCCAAAAACGCGGACTTCCGTATCGAGGCCGTCCGCCTGCGCGATCAGATCACGTCGCCGGCCCGAACCGTGCTGCTCGTGCTTCTGGCTGCGTCCGCGCTGGTGTTCGTGATTGCCTGCTCGAACGTGGCCAACCTCATTCTGGCGCGCTCTGTGCGACGCGAGGGCGAGCTGGCGGTGCGTGCCGCGCTCGGCGCGAGCGCCGGCGCATTGCGGCGCACGCTGCTGGCCGAGAGCCTTCTCCTCTGCGGGGTTGGCGCTACCCTCGGTGTGCTCATCGCGCGCCCCATGGTGGCCATCCTCGCGCAGTACGCGGCCCGCTTCTCGGTGCGGGCACTGGACATCACAGTGGACTCCACGCTCCTCTGGGTCGGCGTAGTGCTGGCGCTTGCCGCGGCGGTCCTGCTCGCGTTCGTCCCGCGACTGCCCTCCTCCGAGGCGACGAGCGGAATCGGCTTGTCGAGCAGCGGCACGGTGCGAATCACTTCCGGGACCAATCGCCGGCTGCGCCTTTTCGCTGTCACGCAGATTGCCGCGTCCTTCGTGCTGCTCGCCGGCGCCGGCATGTTGCTGACGACGCTGCTCGCACTGCAGGCAGCGCCGACCGGCTTTCAAACGAGCAACGTGCTGGCGCTGAACGTGCCGATCATCTCCTACTCGCGCCCGCCCGAGCAGCTTGCGATTTTCTACAAGGAAGCGTTGCGCCGCGTTTCGCAGCTGCCCGGCGTGAAGCGCGCCGCCATCGGGACCATCGTGCCCTGGCGTGATGCCGGGACGTTCGGTCCAGGATTCCAGTTCACCGCCGAGGGCTACAAGAAAGCGGTGGGCGAGGAAGATCCGCGTGCGCGCTTCCGAACGGTGTCTCCCGGCTTCTTTGCGTCGCTCGGGGTCCCGATCATCGCCGGACGCGACTTCAACGAGGCGGACAGCCACGACGCCGAGAAGGTCGTGATCATCAGCAAGAGCCTCGCGCAGCGCATGTTTCCGACGCAGGACGCGGTCAATCGCAAGTTGATGTGGACGGATCCGGTCATGAAGTTCATCGACGTCTCGACCGGAACACGGCGTATCGTGGGCGTCGCCGCCGACATCGACGACGAGAACGTCGTGCCGGGTCCGGCGATGAGCGTCTATCACCCGTTCGAGCAGGAGATCGGCGGCGGTCGGCTCTTCGTGCATGCGTCCACGGATCCGTACGCGCTCGTGACGCCGATCACCCGGATCATTCGCGATCTGTCGAGCGATCAGCCGGTCGAGCAGGCAGCCACGCTCGACGACATTCGTGCTGAGGTGCTCGCGCCCGACCGGTTGAACGCGCTCGTGTTCGGCGTTTTCGCTGGTGTTGCGCTGCTGATCGCGATCGTGGGCGTTGCTGGCGTTCTGGCGTTCTCGGTCAGCGCACGTACGCGGGAGTTCGGGGTTCGGCTGGCCATTGGATCCGAGCCGAAGCATCTGCTCACGCGGGTGTTGACGGAGGGCGCGGTGATCGCCGGGGCGGGTGTTATCGCCGGCGCGATTGGCGGCCTCGCGCTTGCACGGCTCGTCGGCACCTATATCACCGATGTCCGCATGCCCGGTCTCCTGCCGATCGTGGCGTCAGCGGCGATTCTCGTTCTGGCGGCAGTGCTGGCGTCGCTGATGCCGGCGGCGCGCGCGTCGCGCGTCGACGTCATACAGGCGTTACGCACCGAGTGAGACACTATCGGGATAGTGAGCAGATGGGGCGAACGGATCCGGCTGACCTTAGAGATCGAGCGAAGATGATCATAAGGAGCAATCAATGGCAAATGCATTCGTGCACGTCGAGCTGAACACCACCGATCCCGCGAAGGCCAAGGCGTTCTACGGCAAGTTGTTCGACTGGAAGATGGAAGACATGGACATGGGACCTGGCGGCACGTACACGATGATCAACCCCGGTGAAGGAACCGGCGGCGGCCTATGGAAGAACCCCGTGCCGGGGGCCCCGTCGTTGTGGCTTGCCTACGCGGTCGTGGACGATGTGAAGGCATCGACGGAGAAGGCGAAATCGCTTGGCGCAAAGGTCATGCAGGACGTGACCGAGGTGCCGAAGATGGGCTGGTTCAGCATCATCGCGGATCCCACGGGCGCGCACCTCGGCTTGTGGCAAACGGCACGGTAATACGCGGTTGATGCAGTGCTGCAGTGCCGCAGCAGTGCGACGTACGTAGGCCCGAGCTTCAGCTCGGGCAACAACGGATCCCAAGCTAAAGCTTTGGCCTACGCACGAACTGTTAGCATGTCGCCGTGGCGAGCAAGACCGAGCATGAGGTCATAGAAGTCGACGGTCGCGAGATCCGCGTCTCGAATCCGCGGAAGGTTCTGTTTCCTCAGGCCCGCTACACCAAGCTCGATCTTGTTCGCTACTACCTTGCCGTCGCCGAGGGTGCGCTTCGCGCCAACGGTGGACGGCCGAACGTGCTCGTCCGCTATCCAAACGGCATCGACGGCGAGTTCTTCTACCAGAAGCGTGCGCCCAGCTCGCGTCCTGCCTGGGTTGAGGTGGTGTCGCTCCGCTTCCCTTCCGGCAGAAGTGCCGAGGAGGTGGTTCCGCGAGACGCCGCGACGCTTGTATGGATGGCGAACCTCGCCTGCCTCGAGCTGCATCCACATCCTGTGCGTGCCGACGATCTCGATCACCCCGACGAACTGCGTGTCGATCTCGATCCCGTGCCTGGCGTGACCTGGGATCAGCTGCGCCAGGTCGCACACGTTGTCCGGGCGACACTCGACGACCTTGGCCTGGTTGGCTGGCCGAAGACATCCGGCTCGCGCGGAATGCACGTATCCGTGCGAATCCGGCAATCGTGGACCTTCGACCAGGTGCGCCGCGCGGCGCTGGCTTTTGCGCGAGAGGTCGAGCGCCGCGCGCCGGCGCTTGCCACCAGCAGGTGGTGGAAAGAGGAACGTCAGGGCGTCTTTCTCGACTACAACCAGAACGCCAAGGATCGCACCGTGGCCGGCGCTTACTCCGTGCGGCCGAAACCAGACGCACGCGTCTCGGCGCCACTCTACTGGGATGAGATCGACAGCTGCGATCCCGCCGACTTCACGTTGGTGACAATGCCGAAGCGATTCGCCGAGGTCGGAGATCGCCACGCCAACATCGACCAGCACCCGTGCTCGCTCGACGCGCTTCTCGAGCTCTCGGCGCGGCACGAGCGGGAAGGGCTCGGCGATGCGCCCTGGCCGCCGCACTATCGCAAGCAGAAGGGCGAGCCGCCAAGGGTTCAGCCCTCTAAGCGGCGAATACCAAAGCATCCGCTCATTGAGATCGCGCGCGCTCAGAAGAAAGAGGATGCGCTCGCCGGCCTGGAGCGCTGGCGCGGCCGCCATCCCAAGGCCGCCGCGCATCTCGAGCCAGCCGATGTGCTGGTAGACGCGATGCGCGGCCGATTCCACACCTGGACCCGCATCCGTGTGAATCTGCAGCATGTGCCGGAGAGCATCCGGCCGCCGCAGGAAGCGCTAGACCCTGACGACGCCCCGAAGAACCCCTGGGCTAACGCGACGGGCGGCCCGCCCCGAAGACCTTCTCGAGCTCGTAAGGCGTCGTGACCTCGAGTTGATCGTAGCGGCAGTCCTGCGGCGACTTGTCCGGCCGCCATCGCAGGAAGATCGCGGCATGGCGGAACCGATCGCCCTGGAGATGGTCGTATTTCACTTCGCAGATGCGTTCGACGCGCACCGGCTCCCACGACAGATCTTTGCCGGCACTCCATCGGCTCTGCCCACCAGGCATTCGTGAGAACTCCGCCTCCGCGCCCGCCCACTCCTTCCACGGATGATTGGCGAGCGCGTTCTCGCGCAACAGTTCCAGCTCGGAGGCGAGCTGCTTCCGCATCGCCATGGTGAATGCGGACGTCACCCCGATGTGCTGCAACTTGCCGCGATCGTCGTACAAGCCGAGGAGCAGCGATCCGACGATGCCTTCGCCGGTCTTGTGCCACCGGAACCCGGCGACCACGCAGTCGGCGGTGCGCGCGTGCTTCACCTTGAACATCGCCCGCTTGCCCGGCTGATAGTTCCCGTCGGCCGGCTTCGCCATCACGCCGTCGAGGCCCGCGCCTTCGAACTCGGCGAGCCAGCGCGTCGCGACTTCACGGTCTCGTGTCATCGGCGTCAGAAAGAGCGGCGGCGTCGTCCCGGCGAGCATCTGCTCGAGCCGATCGCGCCGCTCGCTCTGCGGCCGCGCCCGAATGTCAGTGCCGTCAACGGCGAGGAGATCGAACGCCACGAATGAGGATGGTTGTTCTTTGGCCAGCTTGGCGACGCGCGAGGCCGCGGGGTGCAGCCGAAGCTGCAGCGCGTCGAAGTCGAGGCCCTGTGGTGTGGCAATCACGATCTCCCCGTCGACCACGGCGCCGGGCGGCAGCCGATCGAGGAGGAGGTCGTGGAGCTCCGGGAAATAGCGGTCGAGGGGGCGCGAATCGCGGCTCTGGATGTAGAGGTCCGAGGAGCCGCGAAAGATGATGGCGCGGAAGCCATCCCACTTCGGCTCATAGAGCAGATTGCCGCCGTCCGGAAGGTCCTCCGCAAGCTTGGCGAGCATTGGCTCGACAGGCGGGCGGATGGCAAAGGTGCGGTCGGGGTCCACGTCTCTCATGCTAATTTTTTCTCAGGGAATCCGAAATATGCAACGCGGGGCTCGCTTGTTCCGTCCAACGTCGACATGACGACCTGGAACGACCTCCGCCTCGCCCTGCGCGGGCTGCGCCGAAGCCCGCTGTTCGCGACCGTGGCCATCCTCTCGCTGGCCCTCGGAATCGGAGCCAACACAGCGATTTTCACGCTGATCGACCAGATCCTGCTACGCAAGTTGCCGGTGGTCGCGCCCGAGCAGCTGGTGATGCTCTATCAGCGCGGCGCCAACAACGGCAGCAACATGGGCCCGCGGATGCACTCGTACCCCATCTACAAGGACTACCAGAAGCGCGGCGAGCCGTTCGCCCAGGTCGCCTGCCGCCGCCAGATTTCGGTGTCCGCCAGCATCGACAACCGCACCGAGCGGCTGGACGCCGAGATGGTGTCCGGCAACTACTTCTCCATGCTCGGCGTGAAGGCGGCGGCCGGTCGGATGTTCAATTCGCGCGACGACGACCAGATCTATGGCGGGCACCCAGTGGTCGTGCTCGGCTACGACTACTGGATGTCCAGGTTCGCAGGCGATCGCCGGGTCATCGGCAAGAAGATCCTGGTCAACAACTACCCGATGACCATCGTGGGCGTGTCGGCGGCTGGCTTTGCCGGTCTCGACCCGGCGCGCGCGCCGCAGATTCGCGTGCCGGTCCTGATGTTTCGCACGGTGGCACCCGAATGGGTCTGGCTGCACATGGACGATCGCCGCGCCCGGTGGGTCCAGGTGTTCGCGCGGCTGAATCCGGGCTGGACCGCCGAATCGGCGCAAGCGCCAATGCAGCATCTGTTCACCCGGATCCGATCGCACGAAATGACCCTTCCCGCGGCGAAGGATTGGTCGAAGTATTCCCGCGACCAATTCATGAAGGGCGAGCTGCTCGTCGAGAATGCGGAGCTGGGCTATTCGTACATCCGCAACGATTTCTCGACCGCGCTGCTCGTGCTGATGTGCATGGTCGGCCTTGTCCTGCTGATCGCCTGCGCCAACGTCGCGAACCTGCTGATCGCGCGCGGCTTCATGCGCCAGAAGGAAATCGCCGTGCGCCTGTCGCTGGGCGCCTCGCGCATGCGCCTGGTGCAGCAGCTCCTGGTCGAGAGCCTGCTGCTCTCGTTCGCGGGCGGCGTGCTCGGGATCCTCGTCGCCATCGGCCTGACGCGCACATTACTCTCTTTTGTTCCGGTCGAGGGGAATCCGCTCCTGATCCGCGCGGAACCCGATCTCAGGATTCTCACGTTCACGTTGTCGCTCACGGCCCTGACCGGAATCGTGTTCGGGCTCCTGCCGGCGCTGCGCGCCAGCCGGCCGGATCCCTGGACAACGCTGAAGGACACGGTGGGAGCGGTCGCCGGTGGTGGTGGGTCCCTATTTCTCAGGAAGGGCCTCGTTGCCGCGCAGGTTGCTCTCAGCTTCCTGCTTTTGTTTGGCGCCGGTCTGTTCGTCCGCAGCCTGCAGAACCTGAAGACGACGGACACCGGGGTCGCGCTCGACAACCTTGTAACGTTCCAGCTCTCGCCTGCCCTGAGCGGCTACACCGACGAGCGGGGCGACATCTTCTATCGCGACCTGCTGGATCGCCTGCGATCGGCCCCCGGCGTCCAGTCCGTCGGGCGCGCGTCGGTCTCGATCCTGAGCGGCGACGAATGGGACAGCAGCATGTCGGTCGAAGGGCACAAGCCCGCCGACGGCGAGGACATGCAGGCGTTCATGAATTCCCTCTCGCCTGGCTACTTCCAGACGATGAAGATCCCGATCCTGGAAGGGCGTGACTTCACGACGGCCGATCGGGTGCCGTGGGACATTGCCACTGTGACCGGAGAGAAGGTTGCCATCGTCAACCGCAAGTTCGCCGAGCACTTCTTCGGCAACAAGAGCGCGATCGGCAGGCGCATCGGATTTGGCACGGGTCCGGATTCGAAGCTCGACATCAGGATTGTCGGTGTCGTGGCCAACTCCCTGTACGAGGGGCCGCGCGAGGGGGTTCGCCGGCAGGTCTTCGTGCCCAACCATGGCAACGGCAGCTCGGTGTTCTACATGCGCACGCACACCGGATCTTCGGCCGCCTACAGCATGATCCGCAACGAGGTGCGGCAGCTCGATGCGGCGCTGCCGGTGTACGGCATGAAGACGCTCGAGGGACAGCTGGATGAAACGCTGATGACCGATCGCTTGATCGCGATGCTCTCCGCCGGCTTTGGCCTGCTCGCGACGGTCCTGGCGTCCATCGGTCTCTACGGCGTGATGGCCTTCGTCGTCGCGCGCCGGAGGAAGGAGATCGGGATCCGCATGGCGCTCGGCGCCAATCCTGGCAACGTGATCTGGAGCGTGATGAAGGAAGTGCTGATCCTGCTGGCGATTGGTCTCGCCATCGGCGTGCCAGCGGCGATCGGGCTGGGCCGCTTCGTCGCGTCGCAGCTTTACGGCATTCACGCGCACGATCCGTGGATCGCGGTCAGCACCATTGTGGTCCTGACGGTGGTGTCTGCGGCGGCGGGACTAATTCCTGCGCACCGCGCGAGTCGCGTCAGTCCAGTGCTCGCGCTGCGCTACGAATGACGCATCGCGCCGTTGGCGCGACGATGGACGCATGACTGCCGACAAACGGCAGCGCCACTCCCGCACGCCCGTACGTTTCCACTAGAGCGGCGTTTCATTTCCGTCAAGCCGCTGCGGGACATACAGCTCTCCGCGTCGCATGCCGATCACACGGGTATGCGTCGCGTTCTGCTTCTCTTTCCACGGCTGAACAACTTCGTCTTCTTCGGCGTCTACGAGCCGCTGGTGCTCGAAATTCTCTCGGCGATTGCGAAGGAAGAACGCTGTGAGGTCGAGTTGGTCGACCTTCGTCTCGAACCGCGTGGCTGCGAGCGGCTGGCACGCCGCGGCTACGTGCCAGAGATCATTGGCTTGACTACGCACGGCTTCCCGGAAGTTCCCATCGTCAATGAAATCGCGCGGTCGTGTCGGCGGCTCTGGCCGAGTGCCGCCGTCGTGATCGGCGGCGGACAGGCGACCGTAACTCCTGAGCTGTTCGATCGCGACAGCGTTGACGTCATCGTTCGCGGGCCTGGTGAACGCGTGTGGCGCGAGTTGTGCCGGGTCGGCGTGGAGGCGGGTCCCACGCGAATCATGACCGACCCGCATCCGCCTCGCGAGTATACGTATCCTCTTCCAGATCGGCAGATCACGGCAAAATATCGCAGCCGGTACAAGACCCGCATTCCTCATCACAGCGGTCGGCGTTGGGGGCGAGGCGGGCGCACGGGGTTTACCCTGTTGACGCAGGGATGCCCCTTCCGCTGCAGCTTCTGCGTGATCTGGCCGGCGACGCTGGGGCTTTATCGCAAGCGGCCGATTCCGGAGATCGTCGCCGATCTCGGCAGCTTGCAGGAGGCTTACGTCTATCTGGGCGACGACAACACGTTCGCCGATGCCAGGTGGGCCGACGCGCTCGCCGACGCGATTTCCGCAGCGGGTATCCGCAAAGAGCTGTCGAGCTACTGTCGCGCCGATCACATCTGCAAACACCCGGAGCTCTTGAAGAAGTGGTACGACATCGGCCTTCGGTATCTCGTCATAGGCGTCGAAGCCGTCAGCTCAGAGCGGTTGAAGCGCTTCAACAAAAAAACGAGCCACGAGCAGAACACGCAGGCGATCAGGACCCTGCAAGACATCGGTATCTTCGCGATCCCGCACATTCTGATTTCGCCAGAGATGACGGCGGAAGATTTCGATGACATCTATCGGTTCATCGAGGAGAACGAATTCGAGTATCCGGTGGCCATCCCGCTGACCCCGCTGCCAGGCACGCAGGATCACGCAACCTTCAAAGCGCAGGGTCGGATCATGACCGAGAAGCTTGATTTCTACACGTTCATGTACAACGTGATTCGGCCGACGCACCTCGCGCCTCGAGAGTTCGATCGCCTTTACGATCGGCTGATCTTCCGGATGTGGTCCTGGTCACGATACCTCAGGGGCAAATGCGGACGAACCTCGTTCATGGCCTTTCTGAAATGGTGGCTGTTCGTCCGCGTGTTGATCCTGAAACTGCGCTGGCGGCGACGCGAGATCTATCGGGAGGCGCGCCTGAATGAAGGCGGCGTCGGTCCGACCGAAGTCGGGCCCCACTGCAGTACAGCCGCCGCACTTTAGTGCGGCCCTTTCTATCTGGTCACTGTAATCGACAGTGGCTTCGTCGCCGTCGCGGCCGGCGACTGGCTGTCGGTCTCTGCACGGTGGAACACGGTGTTGCGCCTTCGCGCCGGGTCTACCTGCCCCGCTTGACAGACGACATGGGCGCGAATATATTCGCTTATGGCGAAAATATTCGCCACACCCAATCCGATGCACAAGCTGGCACGAATCGACCTCACCCGTCGCGAAAGTCAGATCATGGAGATCGTCCATCGCCGCCGCCGGGCGACGGTCGAAGAGATCCGGGCGGAACTGCCAGACGCGCCGAGCCCTTCGAGCGTCCGGAAGCTCCTCGACATCATGATCGAGCGGCGCCTCCTCGGCCGCGAATACGATGGTCCTCGCTTCGTCTACTTCCCGACGGCGAAGCTCGAGGACGCGAGCCGCTCAGCCCTCAAGCAACTGGTCCGCACCTTCTTCAACGATTCGCCGGGATCCGCGATGGCGGCCTTGATGGACCTTTCCGACAGACCGCTCTCTGACGACGAATATCGCCGCCTGGCTGCCCTCTTGAAGCGCAGCCGCGAGCACGGAGACAAGTCATGAGCATGGCCGTGTCACTCCTGGTCAAGGCGTCAATTGTCATGATGGCAGCAGCAGCCGTCTATGTGCTGCTGCGGCCGAGGAGCTCGGCGGCCACGCGCCATCTCCTCTGCACGATGACGTTTGTCAGCCTGCTGGCGCTTCCGATGTTTGCCCTCATCGGTCCGACGTGGCGCATCGCGATTCCTTCGCTCGCGACGCCGCGCGTGGTGGAGACGGCGAGCATCCCGCTGCCACTTGAAACAGTCGAGGCTCCCACTGCTCCGGGAGGTTCTGCTCCCGCCTCGACAGTGTCCTCGGGCGGCGCGCCCGGCCACGCTTCCGAAGTGGCCGGCTCGCCAGGCGTCTCGTGGCAGGTCACCGCTATCGCGATCTACGTTGCCGGCGTCGCGCTGCTCCTGCTGCACATGGTGGTCGAGCGCATTTCCATCGCTCGCCTCGTCAGGCGTGCGGACGAGGTCATGGATCTCGAGTGGCGCCAACTGCTGCGAGAATGCGCGTCGAGCCTTGACGTCGCCGGTCCGGTCCGCCTGCTTCGTTGCCGTGAACAAACGATGCCGATGGCCTTCGGGATCCGCACGCGATCGATTCTTCTTCCCGCCATCGCCGACACGTGGGCCGAAGATCGACGGCGCGCAGTGCTGCTCCACGAGCTGGCGCATGTCGTCAGGCGAGATTGTCTTGCGCAGGCCATTGCCGCCGTCGCGTGCGCGTTTTACTGGATCCACCCTGGATCCTGGTGGCTGGCCCGTCGCCTTCGTATCGAGCGCGAGCTGGCCTGCGACGACCGCGTGATCGGCGCGGGCACAATGGCGCGCGATTACGCCGGCCACCTGCTGGAACTGGCGTACTCGCTCGGCAGTTACCGTGCTCCGGCGCTCGTCGTCACCATGGCGCGCCCGAATCAGCTCGAGGGCCGCATGCTCGCGATCCTCGACGAGCGTCGCAATCGCGCGATTCCAGGCCGCCAGCACCATCTGGCCGCAACCGCCATCGCGGCCGCGATCATCGTGCCGCTCGCCAGCGCCGAGACAACGGTCGTTCCAACTGACGCAACGTACGTCGTCGAAGCGCCGCCCTACGCGGGTATGCCGGTGGCAGAGCGTGCAAGGCCTGCGGAACTTGCGACCGCGCCAGTCGTTCGACCCGAACCTCGCCCCGTAGTATCCGGCGCCGTCGCGAATCGTGCGGTCAACGGGACGGATGACGGGGAAGGGAGACCGGGGACGTGGGACGCTCGCCCATCGATGAAGCCAGGCTATGTGTACCTGCAGCTTCGGGAACTGCATTCGTCGTCGGGTTCGGACGTGCCGTTGAAGCAGCTGGAAGGGCTGTCCTCGCAACAGCTCGAGACCGGTACTGGGCCGGTTCGCTTCTCGTTGCGGCGCGACGCGGGGACGTTCACGTTCAATGGCGTTCTCGGCGGCGGCGCAGGCGCGGGCACCTATACGTTCGCGGCGAACCCCGCGTTCGGCGCAGAGCTCGAGAAGCGCGGCTTGGGACGTCCGACCGAGAACGAGCAATACCGAATGGCACGTAGCGACGTCAGCCTCGCGTTCGTCGACGAGCTGAAGGCACAGAACTATGCCGGCATCACGACCTCTGAGCTAGTTCGGGCGGGCGATCACGGCGCCAATCTCGACTACCTTCGAGCGATGGGCGAGCTGGGCTATCGCGTCGGCTCGCTGGACGCGCTCATCACGCTTCGCGATCACGGCGTCAGTGCCGAATATGTCCGCCAGCTCCAAGAGCTCGGCTACAGCAAGCTCACGGTTGACGAGCTGCGAACGGCGCGCGACCACGGGGTGACGCCCGAATACATCCGGCAGCTCAGGGACCTCGGCTACAAGCTGACGATCGACGAGCTGCGCAACGCCCGTGATCACGGCGTGACCCCGGAGTTCGTTCGCGGCATGAAGGACCTGGGCCACACGTCGCTGTCGATCGAGCAGTTGGTGAATACCCGCGATCACGGCGTCACGCCGGAGTTCGCGCGCGGAATGAAGGAGCTTGGCTACACGGCGCTGTCGATCGAACAGCTCGTGAACGTTCGCGATCACGGGGTGACGCCGCAGTTCGCGCGGCAGCTGAGCGAGCTCGGATTGCCAAAGGTGCCGGTCGAACAGCTGGTGAAAATGCGCGATCACGGGGTGACGCCCGAGTTCGTTCGCGACCTGGCGGCGCTTGGCTACAAGGGGCTGGATGTGGAAGCCCTTATCCGCATGCGCGATCACGGCGTCGTGCCCGACTACATTCGCGAGCTGAAGGATCTTGGCTATACCGGGCTGTCAGTCGACGAGCTCGTGAGCCTGCGCGACCACGGAGTCTCCGCCGATCGCATTCGCAAGGCCAACGCACGCGCCGGGACGAAGCTGCCGCCCGACATGCTCCGGGCGTTCGTCGACGGCGGACTGCGATAGTCGGAGTGGAGGCGGGGCTTCAGCCCCGCCGTCACCATGACGCCGTTTCCGCAAAGAGGCTGTTGAGCAACGCATCCCTCAGAAGATGCGCCTTGGGCGAGCAGCCGGCGAGCTCGCCGAACTCCCGGATGAAGTGCGCCTGGTCGGCGTATCCACATGCGGCAGCGGTGACTGCGCCACGACGTCCCGAAGCCCCCTGCTCGAAGATCCGCAGCGCGTGCTGAAAACGGGTGATTCGCGCAAACCGTTTCGGCGAGAGTCCCACCACGTCCTGAAAGCGTCGTTCGAGGTGGCGCCGAGATATGCCGGTCAGCGCCGCCGCCGCCTCCACGGATCCGATCCCGCTCTGCCGGCGGATGGCACTGACCGCCACGCGAACGTGACGATCGATACGTGATTCGTCGAGATGCCGTTCGAGACAGGTCTCGACGGCGCGCGCAGCGTGGGCAAGCGTCGACTGGCCGGCACAGGCATCGTGCAGCTGACGCGCGAGCGTCCCGGACACATCGCGCAGATCCAGCGTCCGGCCTGCCAGGCGATGCTGCGGAGCGTCGATAACAGCGCGGACACCATCCGCGCGAAAGCGGACGCCGACGACGGCAATCGCTCCCGTCGGGCGAAGCACCAGCGGCGACATCAGCTGGCCGGCGAAGATCGTCCGCGGCTGGCGCTGGGTTCTTCCGTCCTCGCCGACGATGTCGAATGGATCGCCGAGATGGACGACGATCTCTGCACGGCCGTCCGGCAGAATCGGCTGCGCAGCGGCCGCCAGATCGACCAACCGACCCTCCAGCGTCCAGATGCAGCGAATCACGCCCGCAATAGGGAAGGACGGCGCGTATTCGACGTACTGCACGGCGGGAGCGACGCTAACACGCGTGTCGCATTCCTTCAAGCGCCGCACCTCGCGACCGGCTAGAGTGAGCCTGGGAGGCACGGGATGAAGCAGGTGAACACGTTCGGCACGGCGTTTGGGTTCGTCGCTGCCATAGTGGTGGCCGTTGGCACCCAGCCGGCGCGCAAGAGCGTCCCCGCGACGATCGATCAGGTTGCGTGGATGGCAGGAACGTGGGTTGGCGGGGATGGCGGCGTGACAGTCGAGGAACGCTGGACGCCGCCCGCCGGCGGCGCGATGCTCGCGGTGTCGAGGACGGTGAAAGGCCCGCGCATGGTCGGCTTCGAGTTCCTGCGCATCGTCGAGCGTGACGGCGGCCTGGTTTACGTGGCACAGCCTGGTGGAAAGCCGCCGACCGATTTCACGCTGACGACGATGTCAGACACGAGCGCGACGTTCGAGAATCCCGACCACGACTTCCCGAAAACGATTCGCTATACGAAACGGTCGGACGGATCGCTCGAAGCGCGCGTCGGCGACGGCGGGGAGAAAGACGAGACCTATCTGTTTCACCGGCCGCAGTGAATTACAAGTCCTTGACCGCTGTCCACCCGGGAATCGTCGTTGCCCTGCGTACCGCACGGCCGATGGCATCGGCGACAACCTCCGATGCGACCGCGCCAAGCGCGGTCAACGAGACGTCCCGAGTTACCAGGCCGGTCGATACTGCGAGCACTTGATCCCCGTCGCCTTGCGTGTGATACGGATTGATCGCTCTCGCGCAGCCGGTGTTCGTCATCATCGCCAGCTTCGTCAAATCGGTCTTCGTCACGGTGACATTGGTGGCAACCACCGAGAGCGTCGTGGCGCGAAACGGATTGTCGTTGAGCGGTGCCTGTGCGCCGCGATTCTCCAGGTCCTTCCTCAGCACATCCACCGAGCGCGCAAAGTCGCGGCCATCGGCGGTACGCGCACCGGCGATGATCGCGCCCTGACGCCAGTCCAGGATGTCGCCGGCAGCATTCACGACGACCAGCGCCGCGACGACCACGTCGCCGAGGCGCGCCGAGGCGGTACCGATGCCGCCTTTCATGCCCTTCATGCCGCGCCCCACGAAAATCTTTCCAACCGTCGCGCCCGATCCAGCGCCGACATTGCCTTCGGCAACAGGTCCGGGGTTAGCCGCCTCGCAGGCGCGATAGGACTCGTCCGGCCCGACGCGGATATGGCCGTCACCAATGGCCAGGTCATCGATCACGGCGCCCAGGACCAGCGGAACCCGGATGTTCGGGACGCCCCAGTCATAGCCGATCTTTCGTTCCTCGAGAAAGCGCACGACACCGGCCGTGGCGCCAAGCGCCATCGGCCCGCCGCCCGTGAGCAGAATCGCGTGAATCTGATCGAGCGGGCTGACCGGTTGCAGCGCCACGCCAAGCGATTCCCCTGGCGCTGAACCGTCGTAGTCGACGCCGGCAGTTGCCGGCTTGTCGAAGAGGATTGCAGTGCATCCCGTTGGCCGCCGCGTATCGGTGAAGTGCCCGACGCGAAGGCCGCCGACGTCCGTGAGGCTGCCGGCCGACGGAAGCGGCTGTTGCGGCGCCCGCGCCCCAGCCTGAACGCCAGCCGCCGCGACGCCGCCCAGCGCCTCAATCATCATCCGCCTCGAAATCGGCTTCATCCCCATGTCCTCATGCCCCATGCGCCTCTGCGCCCCATGCCCCCTCGCCTAAGCACCCACCCGCCCCCAACCCACCGGCATTTCCAGGAATTTCGCGAACCGATCGACCGCAGCGTCTATCGTGTGGCTGTTCTCGCGACTGAGGCGCCCGAACGGCGACACGCTCACCCGAGCCGCTTTTCCGCTGACATCGCGTCGCCATGTCCCGGCGAGCGCGCCATTGAGGACCAGCGGATGCGCATACGCGTCGAACTTCCCCGCAACCATTCGCTGAGCGACGATCGTCGACACTCCGGCGTCGCGGTCCTTGTACGCCACGAGGTACTCGTCATAGTTGGGCAACAGGAAGCCGGTGGGAGCCGCGGCGGGCGCGGCATCTTTCGACGGCACGAAAAAGTAGGTGCGATCGTCGACGACTTCGCTGGCCAGCTTCGGTGTGATGGCGGCAATGCCGGCCCGTGCTTCCTGTACGGTGAGCCCCGACCACCAGACGAAGTCCTTGATCGTCGCCGGACCGTGGCTGGTGAAGAAGCGTGCCGTCAGCTGCGCCAGTGCCTCCTCGCGCGAGAGACCATTTCCCTTGGGGACGCGTTCGTCGAACAGGGCATACGTGAACTGCTTGCCTCGCCGCGGACCGCTGCAAATGACGGCATGGAGCTCGGCGTGCATGACGACGAACGCCAAGCGAATGCTGGTCACCGAGATCTTGGCTCGCGCGAGTGCGTTCTGCAGTTCCTGGCGAGTCAGGAATGTTCGGCCCTCGAGCGCCCGCTCGAAAACCTTACGGCTTCGACTGAGGAGCGATGCGTCCAGCTCCAGCTTGCGAAAGTAGGTCGCGGATCGGGCGTTCACGCGCGGTCCGCTGAGCGCCATCATCCATCGCAGATCGGCTGGCGTCACGAAGTGCCACGTCGGCCGCAGGATATGTGTCCTCAGGATCGCGCCTTCGTCGAACGCCTGGTCGACCGACGCCTCGGTGAGTCCGGCTGTGCGTTGGGCGAGCCCCCATTTCGCTCCCGAGTAGTCCTGTGATTGCACCGCGCCGAGCCATCCCACCACTTCCGCAGGCCTGCGGAACGTCGTTCGCGTGAGGCGCTGATTGCGCAACCGCTGAGACATGAACTGCGTTCGGAACTCCTTCATCGAGCGGCAGTGAACTCCGATTTGCGCACCCCGGTCAAGTCGTCCAACCGGTCCGCGGCCCGCCTTGGGCCATAATGGGAAATTCAGCATGTTTCAACGGATCGACGACCTCCGCATCACGCAAGTCAGACCGCTGCTGCCGCCGGCAATTCTGCTCGAGGAAATCCCGATCACCGAGCGTGCGTCGAATCTGGTTGCCGACACCCGCCGCGCCATCGCCGCGGTCCTCGACGAGCGCGATCCGCGCCTCGTCGTCATCGTCGGGCCCTGCTCGATTCACGATCCGGTGGCCGCGCTCGACTATGCGCGGCGTTTGCTCCCGCTGCGCGATCGCTATGAGGACCAGCTGATCGTGCTGATGCGAAGCTACTTCGAGAAACCGCGCACGTCGGTCGGCTGGAAGGGGCTGATCAACGATCCGGACCTCGACGAGAGCTTCCACATCAACAAGGGGTTGCGACTCGCACGACAGCTGCTGCTGGACGTCAATGATATGGGCCTGCCAACGGCGTCCGAGTTCCTGGACACGCAGATCCCGCAGCACCTTGCGGATCTGACGTCATGGGTCGCGATCGGTGCGCGCACGACCGAGAGCCAGGTCCACCGCGAGCTGGCATCGGGACTGTCGATGCCGGTGGGTTTCAAGAACAGCACGGACGGAACGACACAGACCGCGGTGGATGCAGTGCTGTCGGCGCGCTCGCCGCATCTGTTTCCCTCGGTCACCAAGCAGGGTGTGTCCGCGATCTTCGAGACGACCGGGAACGAGACCTGCCACGTGATTCTCCGGGGGGCTCGAGGACCGGACCGAATTACTCCGCCGAGCATGTGCTGGCGGTCTGCGATCAGCTGAAAGCGCGCGGGCTTCATGAATCCGTGATGATCGATTGCTCACACGGAAACAGTGAGAAGAATCACCTGCGCCAGCCGCGCGTCGCCGAGGCGATCGGCGAGCAGGTAGCGGACGGATCGTGGCGCATCATCGGGACGATGCTCGAAAGTCACCTCGTCGAAGGACGGCAAGATTACGTTGCCGGCTCCGCGGTGTACGGCCAAAGCATCACCGACGCGTGCATCTCACTCGAGCAGACAAAGCCCATCCTCGAACAGCTTGCCGTCGCGCAGCAGAAGCGTGGTCGGGTTTCCGTTGCTACGCCGTAGGCGTCGTAGCCTGCGACAGCCTTCACTTCTGAGTCCGTTTGAACACCAATGGGAATTTCTGGCCAGCCTGTGACCACGTTCCGCTGAGCTCGCCGTTCGCAAGCGTACCTTCGTAGCCAGCGCCGATGGCACTCACGAGCAACGTGAGGGAGGCGTCATGCTGCGAGACCTTCGCGACTGGGATCTTCACGCCCCCCTGATTGACGCTCGTCAGGGTACCGACGGCGTGACCGCCCTCGTTCGCGAGGTTGAGGACGAGGTGCAGGATTGTGCCCTGGACGTTGAGGGAGCCCTCCCACGCGCCTTCGAGATCGTTCGTGATCGCTGTGCTCGCTGGTGGCGTGTCAATCTGCGGCTCGCCCTTCCAGGTGAGCGTGAACGGCAGCGTCGCTGTTGCCTGGGTGAACTCGCCTGACAGTGACCTCGGTTCGCCCGAGACCGTCCCCTTGAACAGCGGATCGCCGGGAATGCCCTTCATGCCGAACGTGACCGAATTGCCGTCCACTGTCAGCGGAGAGAGCGCAAAGCCCTTCACGCCTTGCGCTGGGATTGTAATCGTCCCGACCCAGGCGCCGTTCTGCTGCGCCAGATCGACCGCCACTGTCAACGACTCGCCCGGCACCTGAATCGTGCCTTCCCAGTGTCCCGCCGCAGCCGCAGAGGACTGGCGCGTGGTGGCACTCAGAGCGATGACGACCGAGAGACTCCCCGCCATAACGAGCAACGCATTCTTTTTCTTCATGAGGTCCTTCCTTGTCCTTTTCATGTTCGAAACGCCGACTACCGGTTGCCCGCTGCGAACGCCTTGATGGCCCGCACGATCTCGCGCTCCTTGTCGGCCATGAAACGCATGTGCGTCGTCCCTGGGAGCTCGACGACGGTGACGTTCCCTGACCCCGTCGCGTCAGTGCGAGCACGCGAAAATCGGCGGTGAGCTGCGGGGCCAGGCCATCGAATCCGTGCGCCGATCCGAATAGACCCGAGAGCAGCAGCATCGGCTCGCCTGTGCCGCCCCAATCCAGGTAATGCAGTGTGATCCCGTCTAGGACCGCCGAACCGCTCCGATGGGGCGAGCGGTCCACCCACTCATCCGCCGGCGCCCGGTGCGCGGACAGCGCCAGGGCGACGAAATTCAGCAGCCCCATATCGACGCCGGTTTCCTCAGAAATCGCGTCGCTCGACGATGCGGATCGACAGCCAGATGAGCGCGCAACCGATGGTGGCGCTCACGGCGAGGCCGGTCCACGGGATGTGGTGATTGAAAAAGTAATCGGCCCCGTTCATCACTCTCACAATGCTGTACGGCGTGAACCCCTGCACGAGAAAGGTGAACAGCCAGACGAGAAAGACCAGCCCGCCCATCGCCACGTAGGCGGCGGCGTCCCTGGTCATCACGCGCAGGAGCATCGTCAGGCCGAACAGGCCGAGGCTGCCGACCATCAGGATGGCCGAGTGCATCAGTGCATCGCTGACCGGATACCGCTGTCCCCGGAGCGGTGCGATCGCGCAGACCAGCAGCGACGGAACGATCGTGATCGCCACGATCTGTGCGGCGCTGACGGTCAGGCGCGAGACGGCGATCCGGCGCCTGGTCGCGGGCAGCGACAGCAAATACTCGCGTCCCGCCGACTCCTCGAGCCCGGTCCCCGCCAGCCGAATCGCGAACACCGGCCAGATCAGCAGCATCGGCGTGCTGAACCAACGCAGCCAGATATAGCCGCGGAACTCGCCTGTGCGAAGACGCGTCATTTCGGCCGCAGTGACGCCGAGGGCGCCATTCGGATAAGTCGTCGCCGGATCCATCGGGTACGACATGTACAGCGCGATTACCTGCGCCGACAGCGTCATCAGTCCGAGAAAGAACCAGAACCGGGTATCGAGCCACGATTTATAACGAAGCATGACTGGCCTCCGATCGTTCCGCGGTCGCCGCGTCCAGAAAGATGTCCTTCAACGTGACCGGCGTGACTTCAACTTCTCGAGCGTGCTCGTCGCGGGCCCGCGCCACGACCTCTTCGACGTGCCCGCTGACGAGCAGCGACAGCATCCGGCCCTCGGTGCGCGACTGTCGGACGCCGTTGGCGCGCGCCAGGCTCGCCGGCGGCGTCCCGTCGAACGTGGCCATGACGCGGCGGTAGCTCGCCTTCAGCTCGTCGAGCGATTCTTCGAAGATCAGCCGGCCGGCTTCGACGATGCCGACGCGATCGGCGATCTGTTCGACCTCGGTCAGGCGGTGGGACGAGAAAAAGATGGTCGGGGCGGGCGTCTCGCCGGCAGCATGCATGAGCGCCTGCAGGACGCGCTCGTTGATCACTGGATCGAGGCCTTCCGTGGGCTCGTCGAGCAGCAGAAGCTCGGCGCCGCGGGCGAGCGCCAGCACCATCGCGAAGGCCGTGCGCGTGCCCTTCGAAAAGCCGGCCACGTGCCGCCGATTAGGAATCTCGAACGCATCCAGATACCGTCGCTCGACCTCGTTCCGCCAGTGCGGGAAGAACGGCCGAGAGATTTTCAGGATTTGATCGACCGTCATGCCGGGCCAGGCGCTGCGGTCCTCGCCGACATGCGCGGTGCGTCCTCGAATTTCCACCGCGGCATGATTGTCGCCAATCGGATGGCCCAGCACGCGGCCCTCGCCGGCCGACGGCCTCACCATGCCCATCAGGGTCTTGATCGTGGTCGTCTTGCCGGCGCCATTCCGCCCAAGGAAGCCGTAGACCGACCCGCGTGGCACGTGCAGATCGAGGCCGGCCAGCGCCTCCGCCGACTTGTAGCGCTTGGTCAGTCCCCGCGTCTCGACGACAAGATCCGGAGTGCTCATGGTTTCCTCGTGCGCGGCCGGTCACTCAGCCGCTGGAGCTCGGCCTCGAACAATCGACGGACTTCCTCGGGCGTCAGCCCGGCTGCGATGAGGCGCTCCAATGCCGCCTGGAGCACTGGTTGCGCCGTTCTCACCCGTGCAACGCGGCCGGCGCGGCCGTTCTCGCTCACGAAAGCGCCGGATCCCTGCCGAAGCTCGATCACGCGGTCGTGCTCGAGCTCGCGATACGCCTTCGCCACCGTGTTGGGATTGATCACCAGGTCTTCGGCAACTCTCCGGATCGCCGGGAGCTGATCGCCGGGGCTCAACGCGCCCACGTCGATGGCGTGTTTCACCTGCTCGATGAGCTGGAGATACACGGGAACGCCGGATGAGGGATTTGGTCGGAACAGCATCACTGTAATAGTTGACTAGTACAGTAGCACTCTCGCCGAGCCGTTGTCAACTGGTGTCGCCCGAGCTGAAGCTCGGGCCTACGTACGAGGCGCCCTTCGTCCCGTGTCCTGCGCTATCGTCGTTGGATGGAGCTCGCGCCGGGGGCCTTTCACCTGCAACGCTTTCTGGCCATCGACGAGCAGCGGACGCTGGTTAGACAGTGCCGGGCATTGCTCGATGGACCCGTGCCCGCGTACGTGCCAACGGTTCGGGGCGGCGGCAAGATGCACGTCCGGATGCTGTGTCTCGGGCGGCATTGGAACGGCAAGACGTACCGCTATGAACCGGTGCGATCGGACTACGACGATCTACCGGCGCCGCCGCTGCCGCCCGAGTTTCACGAGCTCGCAGCGCGCGCGGCGGCCTCGGTCGGCATGTCCATCGACGCCGACCTGTGCATCATGAACTTCTACGAGGGTGACGGCCGCATGGGGCTCCACCAAGACAAGGATGAGAGCGAGCGGTCGCTCGCCGCCGGCGTGCCGGTTGCGTCGATCTCGCTCGGCGACACCGCGCGGTTTCTGTTTGGCGGCACTCGCCGCCGCGATCCGGTCGAATCGATCCTGCTCGAATCGGGTGATGCGTTCGTCTTCGGTGGCCCCGCACGGCTGCGCTACCACGGTGTGTCGCGCATTCTTCGCGGCACGGCGCCGAGCGACCTCGCAATCGACGGGCGATTCAACCTGACATTCCGGCAGTACGATTTGTAGCGGCAGCGATCATCTCTGGCATGATCGGCCGATGATGCGCGCTATCCTCAGGGCCGTAGCCATCGTCGCTGCGATCGCGATCGCCGCGGTTGCGGCCTTGCTGATCGTGTCGTTCCTGCGAACGCAACCGGCAGTCCGGCTGCAGCCGCCGCCGCACCGGCTCACGTTCTTTGGCCGCTTGCTCCTTGGACATAGGGAGATAGGAGGTGCCGCGCATCCCCATGCCCGCTATGTCCCAATGCCCCTATGTCCCCAGCAGAGAAGCAATCGCCTTCCCCTTGCCGTCTCTCGTGACGTAGAACGGTCGCTCCTCGATGGTGTAGGCCTGCGTGGGTGGGATTCCCAGCGTGTGCAGGATCGTCGCGTGGAGATCCTCGATGACCACACGATCCTGGAGCGTGCGGCAGGGGCGCTCGTCGGCGGTGATGCCGTGCAGATGGCCCCGCCGGATGCCGCCGCCGAACAGCAGGACGCATCCGGCGTCGGTGAAGTGCCGATGCATGCCGTAGTGCTTCGGCTCGGTCATGACATCCGGCACCTCCACTTGATCCTTGACCTTCCGATCCGGCTTGCCCTCGATCAGCAGATCGCGGCTGAACTCGCTCGCCAGGACAATCAGCGTGCGGTCGAGGAGCCCCCGCTCCTCGAGGTCGAGCACGAGCTGCGCGACGGGAGCGTCGATCTGCTTCTTCATCTCGGCGGTCCGCGTGTGGCCGTTCTCGTGCGTGTCCCAGTTCAGGAAGGGAATGTACTCGGTGGTGACCTCGATGTAGCGCGCGCCGGCTTCGACGAGTCGCCGAGCCAGGAGGCACCCGAGGCCGAATCGCCCGACCATCTGCTGCTCGTACTTCGCGCCGAAGCGATCCTGCGTCGCGCGAAACTGCTGTCCACGCGTGTATCCCGGCACGTACTTGCGGACGTGCTCCAGCGGCTCGAGGGAGAGATCGAACGCTTTCGCAGCAGGCGAGCTCAGAAGCCGATGGGCGTTGTCGTAGGCGCGCAACAGCGACTCTCGCTGGTAGCTGCTGCCCTCCTGGCCGATTGGGCTCGCGTCGAGCAGCTTTCGGAAGAAGGCGTCGCGATTCTCGAACCGGCCGGCTGACATCCCGCCCGGCGGGCGCACGACATCGGCCGCTTCATCCGGATACGGCACACTGAACGGGCCGAACTCGCTGCCGAGGAAGCCCGACGTCGTGAACGCCTTCAGCTCCTCGCCTTCTCCCACGTCGAGCCGCTGGCCGATGTTGATGAAGGGAGGCACCGCAGGATTCTTCGGTCCAAGCGTTCGCGCAATAATGGCGCCGAGATGCGGGGCGGCGACTGTTTGTGGCGGTGCGTATCCCGTGTGCCACTGATACTGATGCCGCGAATGGAGGATGAATCCGAGATCGCCGGCCGTGTAGCTGCGGATCAACGTGGCGCGATCCATGACGCTGGCAATCCGCTCGAGCCCCTGCGACACCTTGATTTGATCGACCACTGTGTCGATGGCCGGAAACGTGCTCAGCACCTGTTCGGGCTTCAGCCCTGGCGTGAAAGCGGTATAGCGCTTTGGATCGAACGTCTCCGTGTGCGCCATGCCGCCGGCCATCCACAACACGATGACCGCGTCGGCAGTGGGCACGATCCGCTCGCTCTCCTGTGCGAGCACGGCGCGCGGGAAGCCGGCGGCGAGGGCCGACAGCGTCGCCGCACTGGCACGGGCGAGGAAGTCACGTCGGGTGAGATCGCGAGTCATCAGCGGATCAACTGGAACTCGGGCAGCATCACCACGCTCCAGAGGAGGTCCTCGATGCCGCCCACGGTTGCCTTCGGTCCGAGCACCTGTTGACAGAGCGCTCGCTCGTGCGAGGTCGGCACACGGCCCAGCGCCCGCTGGAAGATCCTGTTTACCAGCACTCCCGGCTGCGGTGTGGTGGACGCGAGTCGTGTCGCCCCGCGATGCAGCGTCTCCGCCAGCGTGGCGCCGTTCGCCAGCTCGAGACTCTGCAGTGTGGTTGCCGCCGCCGACCGCGTCGTCACGACCTGCTCGCGATTGGGGCGGCCGAGCGCCGTCATCAGCGGATCGGCATTGACGAGCGCCGCGCGAATCCGGCGCGGCGCCGGGGTCGCGTGAGAGCTGACGAGCGAGAAGTCGAACTCTCCGGCCACCTTCGCGCGCCAGACGCCGGTGATCGCGCTGAGGCCATCCACGAACTGCTCGGCGGTCAGGCGGCGAATCGCCGGGCCGAGAAACACGTACGTCGCCTGCCGTTCGGGAACGTCCACGGCCTCCCGCTGATAGGCCTCCGACGTGAGGATCAGGGTCATCGTGTGCTTGAGATCGTAGCCATGCTCTGCCAGATCCTCGCCCAGCCAATCGAGAAGATCCGGATGCCATGCCGGCTGCTCCATGTCGTCCACGGGCTCGACCAACCCGCGTCCCATGAACCGCGCCCACAGGCGGTTGACGATCGTCCGCCCCAGCCGACCGTTCTTCTGGCTCGTGAGGACGTGCGAGAGCTGCTGAAGCCTCGCTGCACGCGGAAGCTTCGGGTCAATCGTCCCGAGCTCGCCGTACAGGAACTTCATGGAGGCGGTCTTGCCCGTCGGACGATCGCACTCGACCATCTCGAGCGGCCCGTCCGCGTAAATCGCCGCCAGCCCGTAGGCGTCCGCCAGCTGCCAGTCGTTGATGAAGCTGTCGTGGCACGACGCGCATTTCAGGTTCACGCCCATGAACACCTGGGAGATGTTCTGTGCGGCCTGCATCTGCGGCGTCTGGCTGGCGTTGACGACTCCGCGCCACACGATGCCTTTCGTGAATCCGGCGGTCGGGCTTGGCCGGACTGACGAGAGCATCGACGAAACGGTCGTACGGCAGGTTGGTGGCGAGCGCCGCGTAGAGCCACGCGCTGATCTGCTCGCGTCCGCCGTCGATGTAGCCAGTACCGCGGTAGTCATTTCTCAGCAGGTCGTTCCAGAAACTGAGCCAGTGCTCCGCATACCGGCGATTGTCGCCGAGTAGGCGCGCGACCAGACGGCTGCGCTTGCCGGGTCGCGTGTCTGCGACGAAGGTGCGGACGTCGACCGGCGTCGGCAGAACACCGATCGCATCGAGATATACGCGCCGGATGAAACGGCGATCGTCTACCAGGCGGACCGGCTCGCCGGGGTGATCGGCGAAATAGCTGTCGAGAAGGCGATCGACCGGATTTCGCGTCGCGCCGGATGACTCGGGCAACGTCGGCTCGCGCCGGGTGAGATTTCGCGGCGGTGCTTTCGCGAAGTTCACCGCCGGATCCCAGGCCACGCCCTGATCGATCCAGGCGCGAAGAATCCCAATCTGATCGCGCGTCAGCCGCGATCCTTTCTGCGGCATCACGACATCGGGATCCAGGCCGGCCACGAGCGCGATCAGGCGACTGCGCGCGCTGTCTCCAGGCACGACGGCTTCACCCGAGTCGCCGCCGGCCAGTAGCCGCTCGCGCGTCTCGATGCTGAATCCGCCGCGATCGCGTCCTCGCGCGTGGCAGCGGACGCAGCTGACCTGGAGGATCGGCTTGACGTGCTGCGTGAAGTCGATCTGACGAGTGGCGGGTGGAGGAAGCTGCGGGGCGGCCGTAGTAGGAGCCGGCGCCTGCGCCGCGCCAGGGAGCGAGGCAAACGCCACGATCGCCGCAAGCACCACGACGCTGCACCGGGATGCGACGCGCTCCACACGCCGAGCCTAGAAGATGGGCGCGCCCGCGTCAACGGCCGTCTGAAACTCTTCGGCCGGGGCCGGCGTAAAGAATGATATGGAGCGAATCGACATGGCGCCAAAAAACGCGGGCACCGCGGCGGTCCTGAGCCTTGTCATTCCGGGCGTCGGCCAGTTCTACAACGGCGACTTCCTGCGCGGGCTGTTCTGGCTGATCGTGACCCCCGGCCTCTGGATTGGCACCGGTGGCCTGCTCGGCTGGGTGTGCCACGTCATCGCGTCGATCACGGCGTATCGACGCGCCAACCTCAAGAATCGCGTCGCCGGCGTGATCACGGCGTAGCGTCGCGGCCTCCTTCACGGACCATCGTCACGGACCGCGGTCGTGGACCAAAGTCACCACCAAGGTCACGGATCTGCGCGGACAAGGGCGCAACACGGATTGCGCGGAATGACACGGACGTACACGGAGAAATCATTGGATCTTCTTGAATGAGATCGTGTAACTCCGCGTATCGGTGCCGCGTCCCCGTTGAGCCCATATCTGTGTCCATCCGTGACACCCGTCGGTGACGACCCCGCTTCGGCGTCACTCGTGGCTGCGCCACAGCTCGTGGCAATGAACGACGCGGACATCATTGGTCTTCCCGAATGAGATCCGCATAGTTCCGTGTCATCCGCGCTCGTCCGTGTCGAGCCCTAGCCGTGTCCGTCCGTGACATCCATGACGGCACCTGCTTTGGTGTCGCCCCATGGCTGCGACTCAGTTTGCTGCAACGAACTACGCGGGCATCAGTGGGTCCTCCTGAATGAGTTCCGCATAGTTCCGTGTCATCCGTGCTCGCGCGTTGCGCTCTATCTTGTCAATCCGTGACGTCAGTTCGTGACGCCCGTCGGTGACGATCCCGGCTTCCGTGTCGCTCCGTGGCTGTGATACGGTTCGCGGCATGGACGCCAATTCAATTTCCCGTCGCACTTTCCTCGCACTGGCGGGCACGCTGCCTCTGGCGATGCGGACACGCGCCGCGGCGAAAGTGCCGGTCGGCATCGAGCTCTACTCGGTTCGCGACTTTCTGGTGAAGGATCTTCCCGGCACCGTGCGCGCCGTCGCCAAGATCGGCTACGAGGTCGTCGAGTTCTACTCGCCGTACTACGATTGGACGCCGTCGAAGGCGTCGGAAGTCCGCAGGCTGCTCGACGAGCTTGGCATCCGGTGCCTCTCCACTCACAACAGCAGCAATGCGCTCGCGCCCGACGGCCTGCAGAAGGCCATCGAGCTGAACCAGATCATCGGCAGCAAATCGATTGTGATGGCCAGTGCCGGTGAGATCACGACTGCCGACGGCTGGAAGGCGGTCGCCGATCGCCTGAACGCGGCCGCTGAGAAGCTGAAGCCGCTGGGCATGACCACCGGATTCCACAATCACGCCGCCGAATGGAAGCCCATCGATGGCAAGCGACCGATGGACATCCTTGCGTCGTCGACGACGAAGGACGTCGTGCTGCAGCTCGACGTGGGCACGGCGCTCGAGGCCGGCACCGATCCCGTCGCGTGGATTAACGCGAATCCGGGACGGATCAAGAGCATGCACTGTAAGGACTGGTCGCCCACCGGCGGCTATGAAGTGGTGTTTGGAGAAGGCGCAGCGCCGTGGTCGAAGATCTTCGAGGCGGCCGAGTCGACCGGCGGCATCGAGCATTACCTGATTGAGCAGGAGGCCGGTCCGGCCGATCAGCAGCTCCAGCGCGCGGAGAAGTGTTTCGCCAACTGGAAGCGCCTTCGCGGATGAACACGGTCACGGAAGAAGCCACAGCTCACGGAAGATCGCAATGGGTCGTGGAAGAAACACGAGGTCACGGACGAACACGGATGAACACGGATTAAAGAATCACGAAAGAAGTCTGGTCCGTGTAGTTCGTGTTCGTCCGTGACGGTCTGAATCCGCGCTTGTCCGTGACCCCGTCTGCCCAATCCGTGACGTCGGTCCCGTCATCCGTGACGTCGACGGTCACGGAAGCTCGCAACAGGTCGTGGAAGGAACACAAAGGTCACGGACGAACACGGATGAACACGGATTAAAGAATCACGAAAGAAGTCTGGTCCGTGTAGTTCGTGTTCGTCCGTGACGGTCTGAATCCGCGCTTGTCCGTGACGCCGTCTGCCCAATCCGTAACGTCGGGTCCCGCCATCGGTAACGTCGACGGTCACGGAAGCTCGCAAGGGGTCGCGGAAGGAATACAGGTCACGGACGAACACGGATGGACACGGATCAAAAGAAGCATTAATGAAAGGCTGGTCCGTGTAGTGCCGTGTTCATCCGTGACGGTCTGAATCCGCGCTGGTCCGTGACCTCGTCTGCCTAAGAGCTTGCTGAAAAGCCCTTCAGTTTAGAGATCGACAGATTGTCGATCGCGTACTACCATGGCCGGCATGGAGGAGACGACCGCGAGCCTGATGCCATGTTCAGTTATGTGTCCGCCGAGCAGCGTGTGCCGCGGGATCACCCGCTTCGCGCGATCCGCGGACTGGTCGACGAGGTGCTCCGGGACATGTCGCGCGAGTTCGACGGCTTGTATGCACGCGTCGGGCGCCCGTCGATTCCGCCCGAGCGGCTGCTGCGTGCGCAGCTGCTGCAGATCTTCTACTCGATCCGCAGCGAGCGATTGCTGATGGAGCAGTTGGATTACAACCTGCTGTTCCGCTGGTTCGTCGGCATGGACATGGACGAGCCGATCTGGGCGCCGACGGTGTTCTCGAAGAACCGCGACCGGTTGTTGAACCAAGAGATCGCGCGCAGCTTCTTCCGCCGGGTGGTCGAGCGCGCGCAGGACCTGATGTCCGACGAGCACTTCACGGTCGACGGGACGTTGATCGAAGCCTGGGCCAGCCAGAAGAGTTTTCAGCGGAAGGATGGCGGCACCGATGGGGATGGGCACGACTTCCGCGGCAAGCAGCGGAAGAACGACACGCATGCGTCGAAGACGGATCCCGACGCGCGCTTGTATCGGCGCTCGCATCACGCCGAGTCGCGCCTCGCGTACCTCGGGCACCTGCTGATCGAGAATCGCCACGGGTTGATCGCCGATGCGATGGCCACGATCGCCGATGGCTTCGCCGAACGCGACCTGATGCGCGAGCTGGGAACCACCCCGCACGTCACGCAGAATCTCACGCGCCGGGGCGGCAGCGCGATCGATACCCGCACGACGCGTCATGCGGGCTACGCGAAGAGTCAGCACGCGCGGCCGCGGATCGAACCGGCGTTTGGCTGGCTGAAGACCGTCGCGTGGATGCGTAAGGTGAAGCTGCGCGGGCTGGCCAAGGTCGATTGGCTCTTGGTGTTCGCGAGCGCGGCGTTCAACCTGATTCGCTTGCCGAAGCTGCTGCCGAGACCCGCATGACAACGGCGACCTGTCGGCCGCCGACGGTTCCACACCATCGCACGACGGCCCGGAGGCCTCGCGCGATCGGGTGAAAACTCGAGTCACTGACGTGCAGCGGCTTGAGCTCACCATAATCAGCGATTTTTCAGTGGCCTCCTAATCCGTAACGTCGGGTCCCGTTATCGGTGACGTCGACGGTCACGGAAGCTCGCAACGGGTCGCGGAAGAAACACAGGTCACGGAGGAACACGGATGGACACGGATCAAAAGAAGCATTAATGAAAGTCTGGTCCGTGTAGTGCCGTGTTCATCCGTGACGGTCTGAATCCGCGCTTGTCCGTGACCTCGTCTGCCCAATCCGTGACGTCGGGGCCCGTCATCGGTGACGTCGACGGTCACGGAAGCTCGCGACGGGTCAGCGGTAGAAACACACGTCACGGACGAACACGGATGGACACGGATCAAAAGAAGCATTAATGAAAGTCTGGTCTGTGTAGTGCCGTGTTCATCCGTGATGGTCTGAATCCGCGCTTGTCCGTGACCTCGTCTGCCCAATCCGTGACGTCGGGTCCCGTCAACCGTGACGTCGACGGTGACGGAAATTCGCAACGGGTCGCGGAAGAAACACAGGTCACGGAGGAACACGGATGGACACGGATCAAAAGAAGCATTAATGAAAGTCTGGTCCGTGTAGTGCCGTGTTCATCCGTGACGGTCTGAATCCGCGCTTGTCCGTGACTTCGTCTGCCCAATCCGTGACGTCGGGTCCCGTCACCCGTGACGGCATCCACATCGTTCAACTCGAGGAGGACCTCAGGGTTCGCAAAAGCGCGTGGACTGCGGCCATACACCGCGCTCGCCGCCTCGACGGCCTTGCCTCGGTTGACCGCCCAGAGGTCGCATACCGCGGTCATCTCGACGTTGTGCTGGTCCTTCAACTTCGACACGATCGCGTCGAGCCCGCGGCCGCGATTGCCGACGCCGATGTGGCCAAGCGAGATGCGGTCGTTCGCGCCCAGAATCCGGCTGTAGGACACTGCCGTCGTCGCGACCGCGGTAGCGGCGGCAACTCGGGCACCCTGGCTCAGGAATTCGCGTCTGTCGATCATGATGCCTCCGCAGGCAGAGATTACCTCGATTGGAGCGGACCGGTGCGATTACACTACCGCGGTCACGGACGACGCGTCGCCGACAAAGCTCAACGCGGAGGACGGAGTGACACGGACTTGATGACGCAAAGAGCACCGCATTTTCTGTGTCGTCCGCGACCCTAAAATTCACTCCGAGGACTCGACCAATGCCCAGGTATCGCCTGATTGCCATCGTCGCAGCTCTCGTCGCGGTAGCGAGCGGTCACAGGTCGATTGGAGCGGCCGATCATCCTGCGCCGCTGGCGATCGGGTCGCCGGCGCCCGACTTCGCGCTGCCCGGTGTCGACGGCAAGATCTATTCACTGTCGACCTTCAAAGACAGCAAGGCGCTCGTCGTCATTTTCACGGCGGTGCACTGCCCGACGGCGGAAGTCTATGAAGAGCGCATCAAGAAGCTGGTTGCTGACTACACACCGAAGGGCGTGGCCTTTGCCGTCATTCAGCCGAACAGCGCCAAGGCGCTTCGGCTCGACGAGATGGGCTACACCGACGTCGGCGACTCGCTCGAAGACATGAAAGTGCGCGCCGAGTATCGGCAGTTCAATTTCCCGTTTCTCTACGATGGCGACACACAGGACGTGGCCGCGAAATATGGTCCCACAGCAACGCCTCATGTGTTCGTCTTCGACGAGAAGCGGCTGCTCCGCTACCAGGGACGGGTCGACAGCAATCCGCGCGAGGCGTACGCCAAGGTGCCGGACGCGCGCAACGCGCTCGACGCCGTGCTCTCCGGAAGCGCGGTGCCGGTCGAGAAGACGCCGACCGTTGGCTGCTCGATCAAGTGGCTCGACAAGGCTGCGCTGCACGACTCGGAGGCCGAGGCGATCAAGAAGGAACCCGTGCCGCTCGAGAAGGTCGATGCGGCGGGCATCAAGGCGTTGCGCCAGAACGCGACCGGCAAAACGCTGCTGGTGAATTTCTGGGCAACCTGGTGCGGCCCGTGCACCGAGGAGTTCCCCGACCTTCAGAACACTTACCGCATGTATCGCAAGCGCCCGTTCGATCTTGTGACCGTCAGCATCAACTACCCTGACGAGGAGCCAGCAGTGCGCCGCTTTCTCGAGGCGCAGCACGCCTCCTCACGAAATCTCTTGTCGGCCTCCATGGATCCGTACGAACTGATGCACGCCTTCGATCCCGACTGGGGTGGCGGGGTGCCTTACTCGATGGTGATCGCCCCGGGCGGTGCTGTGCTGCACAGACAGGACGGCCGCATCGATCTGCTCAAGGCGCGGCGCTTGATTCTGGCCAGCTTTCCCGACGACGACTACGTCGGCCAGAACGCCTACTGGAACAGCAAGTAGGCGGGTTGGATCGGGTTGATCAAGTTGGAGCGGGTTGGATCGAATCTGATCGAACGGGGGTTGGCCCATCCCGAACCGACCTGACCAACCTGTTCCAACGCGATTCAACCTGATCAACCCGATCCAACCTCGAGATCTACCGCTGGATCACCTGCCAGTCGCCTTTGCGGCGGCTGTAGTACGCCAGCCGCTTCCCGTCAGGCGACCACACGAACGAACGCACCGAAGGATCTGTGATGAGGCGGCGCATCTGCTGGCGGTCGTCCTTCGCGAGATCCAACAGCCAGGCGCCCTCACGGCCGGCGTTAAAGACGAGGCGGCGACCGTCGGGCGAGACCGCCACCATGCCGATGCGGCTGCGGCGCGGCGTCGAAAACGCCTTCGTGCGTCCGCTCTTGACGTCCACGATCTCGAGCACGCTCCCGCGCTTGTATCCGATTCGTTTGCCGTCCGGGAACCAGAACGCGCTCGGCATGGGCCGGCGGCCGCGCACGGGGGCCTTCGTCGATCGCTTGTTTGGGGGGCTGAAATCGGCGACGACCGCTGTCGGTGGTGGCATGGCCACCGAGGTGACGGGTGCAGCTTCCGGCGAAGTGCTCGGCGCAAATTCAGAGACTCGCGCGCTGATGAGCTCGGGACGCACGAGGAACAGTGGGTCGATGGAAGTCTCCGGCATCTCCCGAACCGCGGCGTGAGCGGCCAGCGCATCAGGCACTTCCGACGATCGCGGAGAACGCATAGGGAACGAGCCGGCAAGCCACCACCCTGTAGGAACAACCGTCATCAGCAACGCCGACGCAAGTGCCAGCTCGCGCACTCCCCGACGGTGCTGTGGCCATGCGAGGGCATCGTGAGCGCAGGCGATGGCGCGGCGAATCTCGGCGGCGCCGGGGCTCAAAGGCCTCTTCCGCAGCGCTGGCGCGAGCGACTCGATCCGCAATACGGCGTCCGGGGCATTCGCCGGGCTCATCGCGACACGCTCGTAGCGGCGACGGTCCGGCTTGGGCACGACGACCGAGCGACCGATGCTCTCAGTCGCATCGAGCACCACGACCTGGGGAGTCGCGATTTCCTCGAACAGGTCCCTGCCCAAATCACACAGGGCTCGCCACCTGGCGAACAAGAGTCGAAGGTCGACTAATGGATCGGGCCCTTCGAACGGTTGGAGAGCATCGGCCAGCGCTCGAGCCGACTGGGCTTCTTCGGGTTCCAGCACGGCAAGGTGCCCTGCGATCACGTCGCACAAGGCTGGCGGCGCGCGATGGCCGAGCGGCGCGTGAGCGAGCAAGGCGCGCAACAGCGCGGCGAGCACCGCCGTCGCCGGCAGCCGCCGTTCGCGTCCTGTACCAGTGAGCAACCCACCGTCCGCAAGAAGGACAATCTCGGTCGGATGGCTCACGCGTGGCGGACGATCGTTGGCCGATGCACACACGCGGCGGACTACTGCCACGGCTTCAGCGGGATGCACGGGAACCCCATCAGCAAGCAGCTCCGCGATCGACACAGCAGCTCTTCGTTTCACGGCGATCTCACTTGCGAAAAATGGGCCATGCGTGAGGACGGCTCGTGCGAGGAATGCTCGCAGTATGGCTCGGCTTGCCGATGAAAATCCGACAGGCGTAGAGTCGTCCGCAGGAGGTCACGATGGCCGAAAAATGCGCGCACCCTCCCTGTCAGTGCAAGGTTGAAAAAGGCGGCGAGTTCGGAAAATTCTGCAGTGCGCACTGCCAGATGAAATCCGGCGCCGTGGAGTTACGTTGCGATTGCCACCACCCCGAATGCCGATGATCGCGGACATTCGACGATTTTGATTATTGACACGCGCGATCGGCGATAGTCAGGCCGCGGTCGATTATCGCAAAACCTTCGCGCAGTTCGTCCTCCGTAATCGTCAGCGGAGGGTTCGTGAAGAATGTGTTCCATCGCACGAACGTGTAGAGCCCCTCTTGGCGGAAGAATTTTCCCAGCGCTGTCATTTCGGGCGACGTGCTGTTGAACGGCGCCATCGGCTCGCGCGTCGCCCGATTGCGAATCAACTCGACAATCCCGAAGAGCCCGATCGACCGAACTGCACCAACCGATGGGTGGCGCCCCTGGAGATCGTCTAGGCGCTGCGCCATGACTACCCCCATCGCTTTCGCTCGCTCGACGAGCCCATCCTCTTCGTAGACCGCGATCGTCGCCAGTGCCGTCGCGCAGGCCAGAGTGTGGCTGTTGTAGGTGAGGCCGCCGGCGAAGACCCGATCGCGAAAGTGATCGGCGATTGGCCGCCGCAGGCCGACGGCGCCGAGCGGGACGTACGCGCTCGTCAGGCCCTTGGCCATGGTCAGCACGTCGGGCACGACGCCCCAGTGATCGACGGCGAACCATTGTCCGGTGCGCCCGAACCCCGACATCACCTCGTCGGCGATCATCAGGATGCCGTACTTATCGCAGAGCGCGCGCACGCCCTTTAGATACCCGTCAGGCGGCACCAGCACGCCATTGGTGCCGGTCACCGGCTCGAGGATGAATCCCGCGATTGTGTTCGGGCCCTCGAGCTGGATGATCTCTTCGAGGGTCGCGAGCGCAGCATCCACGCTGTCCCAGCCGCGCTGGATCCCGTGATACGGATCCGGCACGTGCACGATGCCGGGAAGGCCGGGCTCGGCCGCCCAGCGCCGCGGGTCTCCTGTCAACGAGATCGCGCCTGCCGAGCCGCCGTGATAGGACCGATAGCGCGCCAGGATCTTGTGCCGACCAGTGAACCACCGAGCGACCTTGATCGCGTTTTCGTTGGCCTCGGCCCCCCCGTTGGTAAAGAAGAAGCAGTCGATGTCGCCGGGCGTGATTTCGGCGAGCTTCGCCCCAAGCCTGGCCCGCGGTTCGGTCGCCATGAACGGGTTGGCATAAGGCAACACAGCGGCTTGATCCTGGATGGCCTTGACGACGCGCTCGTCGGTGTGGCCGATGTTGACGCACATCAACTGGCTGTTGAAGTCGAGATAGCGCTTGCCGTCAGGTGTCCAGAAGTACACGCCCTTCGCGCGTGCTACCGGGAGCGGATCGACGGCGCCCTGCGCCGACCACTCGAAGATCGTGTGTTTCCTGGAAAGGGCGATGATCTCGTCGGTGGTCATTGGGTCACGGGCCAGGTTACCGCGTGCTCCGCTTGAGAAAATTGCCCCCGCCGATGCGCCCCACGAACGTGCCGTTCTCGATGATCACATTTCCGCGTGACAGCACAGTTTCGGTGACGCCCGTGACCTCGCGACCCTCGTAGGGGTTGTAATCCACCTTCATGTGGTGGGTTTTTGCCGAGAGGGTCGTCTTCCGCTGCGGATCGAAGATGACGAGGTCCGCGTCGGAGCCTGGCGCAATCGTGCCCTTTCGCGGGAACAATCCGAAGATCTTCGCCGGCGACGTGGACGTCAGCTCGACGAAGCGATTGAGTGAGATGCGGCCGGCGCGCACGCCTCCGTCATAGACGAGGCTCATGCGCGTCTCGATGCCGGGAGCGCCGTTTGGAATCTTCGAGAAGTCGTCGCTGCCCATCGTCTTCTGCTCCTTCATGCAGAATGGGCAGTGATCGGTCGAAATCGCGTGAAGGTCGTTGAACGCCAGGCCACGCCAGAGCCGGTCCTGCGTCTCCTTCGGCCTGAGCGGCGGGCTCATCACGTACTTGGCTCCTTCGAACCCGGGCTCTTCGTAGTTGTCGTACGAGAGGAACAGGTACTGCGGGCAGGTTTCCGCGTACGCCGGCAGGCCGCGGTCGCGCGCTTCGGTCACCATCTCGAGCGCCTCGGCCGCCGAGAGATGGACGATGTAGATCGGGACGTCTGCGATCTCGGCAAGCGCGATCGCGCGGTGCGTGGCTTCGCCTTCGGCCCGTGCCGGCCGCGTCAGCGCATGGTACTTCGGCGCCGTCTTGCCCTCCGCGAGCGCCTTTTTCACGAGGACGTCGATGACGCCGCCGTTCTCGGCGTGCATGCAAATCGTGCCGCCGTTCTTGCCGGTTCTCAGAAGCGCCCGGAAAATGCTCGCGTCGTCGAGCATGAACACGCCGGGATAGGCCATGAACAACTTGAACGACGTCACGCCCTGGCGCACGAGCGCGTCCATCTCGTTCTCGACCTGATCAGTCAGGTCGGTCACGATCATGTGAAAGCCGTAATCGATGGCGGACTTGCCTTCCGCCTTGCGCATCCAGCTCTCCCAGGCGTAGTGCAGCGTCTGGCCTTTGTATTGGATGGCGAAGTCAACAATCGTCGTCGTGCCGCCAAAGGCTGCGGCAATCGTACCCGACTCGAAGTCGTCAGCCGAGGTCGTGCCTCCAAAGGGCATGTCGAGGTGAGTGTGCACGTCGATGCCTCCGGGGATCACCAGTTTGCCCGAGGCGTCGATGACTCGGTCCGCCGGCATCGTTAACGATGTGCCGATCGTCGAGATGCGCTCGCCCTCGACGAAGATGTCGCCGCGGTAGAGATCCGTCGCGGTGGCAATGGTCCCGTGCTTGATGAGGACGCTCACGGCAGCAGCTCCGCCATCGGCGAGTAGGTTTCGGGACGGCGATCGCGAAAGAACTGCCAGATGCGCCGGACCTCTTCGATCATGTCGAGATCGAGCTCAGCCGTGACCAACTCGGTTTTGTCCTCGGATGCGGTCGCCAGGAAGTTGCCACGCGGATCGACGAAGTACGACGAGCCATAGAAGCGCCCGATGTTCCACGGCGCCTCGGTGCCGACACGGTTGCTGCAGGCCATGAAGTAGCCGTTGGCGACGGCGTGCGCGGGCTGTTCGAGCTTCCAGAGGTACTGCGAGAGGCCCGCCACCGTTGCCGACGGGTTGAAGACGATCTCAGCGCCATTCAATCCAAGAAGCCGCGCACCTTCCGGAAAATGGCGGTCGTAGCACATGTAGACGCCAATCGTGGCGTAGCGCGTCCGGAACACGGGGTATCCCAGGTTGCCCGGCTTGAAAAAGTACTTCTCCCAGAACCCGCTGGTATGGGGGATATGGTTCTTGCGGTACTTGCCGAGGTACGTGCCATCTGCATCGTAGACCGCGGCGGTGTTGTAGTACACGCCTGCCTGCTCCCGCTCGTAGACGGGAATGACCATGGCCATCTGATACTGGCGCGCATACGTCGCCAAGCGCTCCGTCGTCGGGCCGGGCACTGGCTCGGCGAGATCGTACCAATGCGGATCCTGTGACGGGCAGAAGTACGGTCCGTTGAACAATTCCTGGAGGCCGAGGATCTGAACGCCTCGCTTGCCTGCCTCTTCGATCAGCGGGACGTGCACATCAATCGCGGCCGCCATCACGTCGGCAATCGCTGCCGCCGGATCGGTCAGCGGTGCGGCGGCCTGAATCAGGCCAGCGAGGACTTTACGAGGCATAGGACTCCGGCGTGATGCCCGAGCTAAAGCTCGGGCCTACGTACGTATGACAGCGTACCGAGCTAAAGCTCGGGCCTACGTACGAATGACAGTGTACGTAGCTATGACAGCGTACGTAGGCCCAAGCTTTAGCTTGGGCAGCTTCAGTACCAGCGTGAGATCGTCACCTTCTTGTCCGTGTAGAACTCAAAGGCGTCGCGACCGTGCACTTTCAGGTCGCCGAAGAAGCTGTCGCGCGCGCCGCCGAACGGGAAATACGCCATCGGTGCCGCGACGCCGATGTTGACGCCGACCATCGACGAGGTCGCGCGATGACTGAATTCACGCGCGGTTCGCCCGCTCGAGGTGAAGATCGACGTGGCGTTCGCGTTTGGATGCGCGTCCATCACGCGAAAGGCCTCGCTCAGATCCTTGACGGGGCACACCGACGCGACCGGCCCGAAGATCTCTTCGCGTCCAATCGCCATCGTCGGTGAGACCTGATCGAATACCGATGGGCCGACGAAGAATCCATCCGGACGTTCCTGGACCCGCATCCCGCGCCCATCGAGTGCCAGCCGCGCACCTTCCGCCACGCCTTTTTCAACGTAGGACAGCACACGATCGCGATGCCTCGCGCTGATCACGGGTCCCATCGCAACGCCGGGTTCCAGTCCGTCGCCCACTTTCATCGCCGCCGCAGCATCAATCAGCCGATCGCGGGCCGGACGATGGGCATCGCCGACGGGCAGCAGCACGCTGCCGGCCAGGCACCGCTCGCCCGCACAACCGTAGAACGACTCAGCGATCGCCGGGATGCCGCGATCCAGGTCGGCATCTGGCATCACCACGACGAAGTTCTTGGCGCCGCCGAGTGCCTGCACTCGCTTGCCGGCATGCGTGGCGCGCTGGTAAACCGCGCGCGCAACGGAAGTGGATCCCACGAACGACACCGCTTTGATGCCCTGGTGGTCGCAGATGGCTTCGACGACGTCGCGGCCTCCGTGCACGAGATTGACGACACCAGGCGGCAGGTCGCAGCGCTCGAGCAACTCGAACATGCGCTTCTGTGAGAGCGGCACCTGCTCGGACGGCTTCAGGACGAACGTGTTCCCGCAGACCACCGCGAACGGCAGAAACCAGAGCGGCACCATCGCGGGAAAGTTGAACGGCGCGACCGCAGCGCAGACCCCAATCGGCTGCTTCATGACCGAGCAGTCGATGCCGGCGGCGACGTTCTCGAGCCCGTATCCCATCAGCATCGACGGGCCGCCGCAGGCGACCTCGACGCACTCAATCCCGCGCCGGACGCTGCCGCGCGATTCGTCGAGGGTCTTCCCGTGCTCCGTCGTCACCAGCCGCGCCAGCTCTTCGAAGTGCTCCTCGAGCAGCGCCTTGAACTTGAACATCGACCTGGCCCGTACCACGGGCGGCGTTTCGCTCCAGGCCGCGAACGCCTTGGTCGCGGCGGCAACGGCGGCGTCGACGTCTGCGGGCGTCGAGAGGGGCGTCCGGGCGATGACGGTGCCATGCGCCGGGTTGTGGACGTCCAGGAACTCGGTGGCGGACGACGGCATCCATTTGCCGGCGACGAAGTTGGAGAGAATTTCGGCTTCCACGGCCGCATTATGACACCGTTGCTTGCATCAAACTCCCAACCCCCAACTCCTGAAAATCCCAACTTCCAACCTGCTTTTCCTTGGGAATTGGGCGTTGGCGATTGGGAGTTGACCGATCCAGGGGCCAAGACCCGTGGACCCTGTATAGTTGCGCCATGGGCGTGGACCTTTCCGTCACGTTTGCCGGCCTGCGGCTGGTCAACCCGTTCCTGCTGTCGTCGGCACCGCCAACCGAATCCGACAGCAACATCATGCGCGCCTTCGATGCCGGGTGGGGCGGCGTGGTCACCAAGACGATTGGCCTCCATCCCGTCGTCAACGTGTTGGGTCCGAAAACCAAGTTCCTGCGCGCCACTCCCGATTCCCCGCATCTTTCGATGCAGAAGCGTCCCGGCACGTCGCTCCACTCGTCGTGGAACTGGGAGCTGATTTCCGACAAGCCGCTCGACTGGTGGGTGCCGAGGATCTCGCGCATCAAGAGGGCGCACCCTGATCGGATCCTCGTGGCGTCGATCATGGCCGGGTCCGGCACAGATCGCGAGCTGGCTCACTGGCAGACACTGGCAAAAGCGTGTCAGGACGAGGGTGCCGACGCCTTCGAGCTGAACCTGTCGTGTCCGCACATGGACCGCAAGGACATGGGCTCGAACATCGGCAGGGATCAGGAGCTCATCTCGACGGTCACGGACGTCGTCAAGGAAGTGGCGCGGGTGCCGGTCTGGGCCAAGCTGACGCCATCCACCACTGACATTGTCGAGGAAGCGCGCGCCGCATTCCTCGGCGGCGCAGACGCGATCTCGTCCTCCAACACGTTCCCGTCCTTGCCGCTGATCGATCCCGACACGCTGGAGTTCGAGATGAACGTCGAGGGATTCGTCTCCAGCGGCGGCCTCGGCGGGCCGGCGATTCTGCCGCTCTCGCTGGCCAAGATGGCGCAGCTGACGCAGGCGTTTCCAGACAAGGCCTTCTCGGGCATCGGCGGGATTGCGGAGTTTTCCCACGCCCTCAATTACTTTCTGCTCGGATGCGGGACCGTGCAGGTCTGCACGGCAGCAATGCTGGATCATGCGATCGGGCCGAACGTGATCGCCGGCCTGAAGAAAGGGCTCGAGGAATTCCTCGACCGTCACGCGGGCAAAGGGTGGCAGTCAGTTGAAGACATCCGCGGGCTGCGGCGCGATCGGGTCGTCGCACACTCGCAGATTCGCCGCCCGGATTCGAAGGAATATTTCGGGGGGCACGACACCAGCGAAGGTTATGCGCCGGCCGCTGCCTCGGCGCAGGCCATCGACTGATGACCAACGAGCGCCGGCTCCCCGACGGCCGCGTCGAGCTGACGGACACGACGCGTATCGAAGCGAGCGCGTTGTATAACCACGATCTCGCGCCGGTGCCGCTCGCGCGCCGCAACTGGTCCACCTACAACTACGCCGCGCTCTGGATCAGCATGGCGCACTGCATCCCGACCTACATGCTCGCGTCGGGGCTGATGGCGTCGGGCATGAACTGGTGGCAAGCGATCTTCACGATCCTCCTCGGCAATACGCTCGTCTTGCTCCCGATTCTGCTGAACTCTCATCCCGGGACCAAGTACGGCATTCCCTTCCCGGTCTTCGCGCGCGCCGCCTACGGCACGCTCGGCTCGAACGTGCCGGCGCTGATGCGGGCGCTCGTCGCCTGCGGCTGGTTCGGGATTCAGGCGTGGATCGGCGGGGAAGCGGTGAACACGATGCTCAGGACCGTCATCCCCGCCTGGCCGACGCTGCTCGGGCCCGGATTCGGCGGCCACACGACCACTGAGTGGGTGTCGTTCCTGCTGTTCTGGGGCTTGAACGTGTACGTCATCTACCGCGGCATGGATCTGCTGCGCGCCGTGGAGAACTGGTCGGCGCCGTTCGTGCTGGTGATGACCGCACTGCTGCTCTGGTGGGCCGTCGCACGCGCCAACGGGATCGGCCCGCTCCTGGCGGAGCCTGGCAAGTTCCGCACCGTTGGCGAGTTCCTGCCGATCTTCTTCCCGTCCCTCACCGCGATGATTGGCTACTGGGCAACGCTGTCGCTCAACATGCCCGATTTCACGCGGTTCGGACGCAGCCAGCGCGAGCAGATGATCGGTCAGGTTGTCGCGCTGCCGACGACGATGTCGCTGTTTGCGGTGATGGGGGTGTTGATCACGAGTGCCACCGTCATCATCTACGGTGAGGCGATCTGGGATCCGGTCCAGCTCGTCGGCCGCTTCTCGTCACCGTTCATCGTCGGCATTTCGATGTTCACGGCCGTGGTCGCGACGCTGGCCGTCAACATCGCCGCCAATGTCGTGTCGCCAGCCAACGACTTCGCAAACGCCTTCCCGCGTCTCATCAGCTTCAAGACGGGCGGCCTGATCACGGGGATCCTCGGCATCGTGATCCAGCCCTGGAAGCTCCTCGCCGATCCGTCCGGCTACATCTTCACCTGGCTGCTCGGCTACTCGGGCGGGCTTGGTTCGATTGCCGGCGTGCTGATTGCCGACTACTGGATTGTTCGCAGGAAAGAGCTTCGCCTCGAGGATCTCTACCTCTCCGACGGCGTGTATCGCGGGTGGAAGTGGCCGGCGATCGTCGCGACCGCCATCGGATGCGCGCTCGCGTGGGGCGGGCTCGTGGTCAGCAGCCTCCGCCCGCTGTATGACTACGCCTGGTTCGTCGGCGTCATCGCCTCCGCCGCCGTGTACGTGCTTCTGAAGGGTCTAAGAGGTCTAGGAGTCGAAGAGTCGAAGGGTCGACGGGACCCACTCTTAGACCTTTAGACCCTGGGACCCTTAGACCCTGGGACCCTTAGACCCGGACCCTTAGACCCTGGGACCCTTAGACCCTGGGACCTTTAGACCCTGGGACCCTTAGACCCTGGGGCCCTCAGACCTTTAGACCCTGGGACCCTTAGACCTAAGTTAAGGAATAAACGTGAACTTCGCCTGGCCGGTTACGGCATTGGCGAAGGCAAACGGGAAGGATTGCTGCGGCCGTTTGCGAGCGGTCACCCGCACGTAGGTACTCGCGATTCCGTTCGAGCTTCGTCGTGTCGCACAGCGGCAGGCGGCTGAGCGTCGTCAGCCACTGCCGCACGACGGTTTCGTCCTCCGTGACCACCGATTCGTCCGTGCGTCCGTCGACGATTCTCGACAGCGTGTGGCGGCGTGTCAGGTTGTCGTACTGATCGCTTACGGTGACGACGGCATTGGCGACGGTCCGATCCACCCAGCCGCCCACCAGCATGCGGAGCTGCACGTCGTAGGTGAACGTCGTGCGGAGGCCGCTCGAAATGGTTTCGCGAATCTCGTCCGTGTAGGCGTCCGCCATTGTCAGCGTGACGACCACCTGCTTGTCGTGCACGACTGGCACGATGCGAAGGCTCTCGTCGGCGGTGATGCCGACGGTGAACAGCAGCAGGACGATCGCGCAGGAAAGAAAATGCCTGCGGTTCATGGAGCGACTTTACCCACCCGAATGACGCCGGCCATCATCGCACGCCAGAAGGACAAATGCTCGTTTCCAAAGCTGAGCCCGTTGTTACTGCCCGCGCCAAGACTCCGGAAGTATCGCACGTCCCAACTGACACCCACTCGATTCGTGAAAAACCCTGTCACGCCTCCGCCGACGTCTAGAGCGGCCAGGGTTCGCGACACCGTCAGCACATCCAACTCGTCCTCGGACCGCGCATGCATGATCCCCGCGCCCCCGACCAGGTAGGGGCGAAGTGAGTACTGCGCCAGGCGCCTCGGCAGAGCCAGCACCACGTTTCCCGTCAGCGTGGTGACACGGCTGTCAATGATCAGGTTCTGCGACGGGCGCTCGAAAAACCCCGGTGTCTGGCCGAAGTCGGCCTCGACGCCGAGGAATTCACCTAGTAGAACGGCGTTGGCCCCAAAAGTGAACTTGTTGTCCTCCGCCGCGTGATCCAAATCGATGAGTGTCGTCTCGCCGGCGAACGTGGCGCCGACGAACGGTCTCAGCTGCCACTCGGCTGATGCCTGCGACGGGGTCATGAATGCGAGCAGCATGACCAGCGTCGCTCGCACCGCCATGCTCCGTCACGTTCACGAGACAAAAAGCCGCAAAAACACCTTGGCGAACGGCGACACTGTTACGTCTCCCGCCGACAGCGGAAACAGCTTGACCAGTCCGTCGCTGTTGGCGAGCAAGATGAGCGTCAGCCGGCGCGCCGGCACGGTCATCACGAGAGACGACGAGGCATCCGGCCACATGCCGAACTGCCAGACCACGCGCTCGCCGTTGTACTGCTGAACGAACCAGCCAAGGCCGTGGGGCAGCGGCTGCCCACCCGCGCCAGGTGCTTGCGCCCAGGCCAGCTCGAGCGTCTCGGGGCGGAGGAGAACGCCCTTCCGCAACGCCAGATCGAACTGCGCGAAATCGCGAACCGTCGAAACCAATCCGCCCGCCGGCGTCAGCGTGGTGACCGCGTGCGCGGAGGCTGTGGTCTGACCCGGTGAGGATACGGAATAGGGTGTCGCGAGACGGGCGAGCACCTCGTTGTAGCGGGTCGCCGCGGCCTCGTCCGGAACCCCCTCCGCCGGTGGCACCAGCGTGACAACGTCCGTCCCCGGCACTGACGACATCATCGCCAGCTGCAAGAGCAGGTTGGCGATTGTCTCGCGATAGGAATTGCCGCGGCACACGCGAATGGCGGACTTCAATGGGTCGAGCCGTTCAAGTGCGTAGGAAAACGTTTGCGCGGCCGGCGAGCCATGCGCGTGCGACAACGCCTGTGCGATTGTGGCGCCCGCCCACGGGCTGTCCGCGTCGAACTTGCCGATTGGATCAGACAGGGCCAGGCGGCCTTCCTGCGCGCACTGTAGGACAACCGCGGCCGTGAAGAGCTGCGTCAAACCATCGAGGTAGTAGGGCGTATCGGGCTGGGCCACCAGTGCCCGTGACACATCTTGCTGGCCGAAGCCTCGCTCCCACAGCAGGTCATTCTCGCCGACGACCGCCGCGGAGAGTCCCGGGATCCCGGCCTGCGTTCGCAGGGCGTCGACATACTCGCCGAATCTGGCGAACAGCTGGTCGCCGGGTGACGGGACCGTCGGGAGCAGCTGAAGGGCGCTCAGAGCGATGATGAGGGTCAGGGGCCGCATGTCCAAGGATGAGTCCGCTTGCTCATCATATCGGATGTGATGGCTGTTGCCGCTAGGCAGCCACGCGTTGGAGACAGTGTCGGTTCGCCGCCCAAATTGGGTGAACGGGCTAAAGCCGCCTTCACCTCGCTACCCCGGCCCCTCGGAGCCTACCGCTGGGTGCCGCCGAGCGCCCAATTGCTAATGGCGAGACGCCCCCGCCCCGGTCACAGGGTGTTGTAAACCACGGTGACGAACACGTCGGGCGGCATGAAGCCCTTGCCCCACTGCTCGTCCAGATCGGCGGTCGGTTTCTTCGCGATCGCCTGCTCAAGCGTGTCGCCAGCCGTCTTCAACTTCTGCACGCGATCCCGCACGGTCACCATCACGTCACGATAGCGCGTCAGCGCTGGCTTGTCCCCCAGCGGGCCATGGCCGGGGACGATCTTGGTGTTGTCATCGGCACGCTTCAGCATGCTGTCGGCTGCGGCGATCATGCCGCCGATGTTGCCGCCCGTGCTGTAGTCGATGAACGGGTAGGTGCCGTTGAAGAACAGATCACCAAGGTGAAGGACATTGCCCTTGGTGAAGTGAATCGAGATATCCGTGTCGGTGTGCGCAGGCGGCGCGTAGGTGAGGTGAACCTGTTCGCCATTCATGGCGAGTTGCTCTGTCGACGTGAACGTTTTCGTCGGCATCGCTGCCGCCGGCCGCGCGTCGAAGTGCATGCCGAGCAGATCGTGAGACTCGGCCAGTCGCTTCGCGGTGTTCGCGTGTGCGATCAGCTCGCCGCCAGCGGCGCGAAAATTCTCGTTGCCGTCGGAGTGATCGAGATGCCAGTGGGTATCGATGGCGGCCTTGATCGGAGTGGCGCCCATGCCGTCGAGCAGCGGCTTCAGCTTGTCCCAGGCGTTGCGCATGAACGTGTCGACCACCAGTTTTCCATCCGGGCCGTTGAGCACCACCACGTTCCCGCCGGGACCCGAGAGCATCGTCAGCCGGTCGCCCAACGGGGTACTCGCGATCGGGATCGCGCCCATCTGCTGACGCATCGCCGCCACCGAATCGGTTGCTTGCTGTGCGCCGCCCAAGGGACTGGCCAACAACGTGGTGACCGCTTGCGGCCAACGGTCCAGCGCGATCGCCGCGCCGACGAGACGCGCCGAGTGACGGAACAGGTCGCGACGCGTGAGGCCCGCTCGTGTCGATATCGTTTTCATCAGGGCGTCACTCCCGGAGGGCGCGGATCATACTATCGATGCCGGTTCGTCAACATCTGCCGACGCAAGTATCGAGCGATCTCTCAACTGGATCCGCAGCGCGACACATCCGGATGCGGCGCGGCGAATCTCCGGCGCGCAGGCAAGCGCGACGACGGTCGCGTGCCACAGCTGAGCTCGCGATTCCAAGTTCTTTCGCTCGTTCCGCAGGCTGGCCCGGTTCATCGGCCGAGGGCCCCGATCGATCGGCGCCACAGATGCGCCGTTTACCGCCAGCTCCTATGCCGTGGGCGCGCCGGCCAGGCCAGCCGCCGGCGGCACCGCTACGCGCCTCCCTGCCCCAGGAGCAGGGCACCCGCATCTGGCAATGGATGAGGTATGATCCCCATGGCCCCTGCATTGAATATCTCGGCGTTGCACAGCCTGGCCGCCCTCGATCCCAGCGATTAGAGCGAAGGCGACCGGCTGTCGATTTGTACGGGTGCACGGACGCAACCGCTGTTACACCGGTTCGCACGGAAGGTGCAGGAGCAATGTCAGAACAGGTCGACCATTACGAGCTGCTGCAAATCAGCCCGAACGCCGAGCCCGAGACAATTCATCGCGTCTATCGCCTGCTGGCGCAGCGATACCATCCTGACAATCGGGAGACGGGCAACTCGCAAAAGTTCCGCCAGCTCCACGAAGCCTATGTGGTGCTGACCGACCCTGCAAAACGCGCGCAGTACGACGTGGCGCACGAGAAACAGCGCAACGATCGCTGGAAGCTCCTGTCGGCCGGACAGCGATCGGAGACCGACGTCGACGTCGAGAAGCTGACGCGGCTCACCGTGCTGGAAGTGCTCTACACGCGCCGGAGGGTCGAGCCGAACAACCCCGGTCTCTACGATCGCGACATGGAACAGTTAATCGGACGCGCTCGCGAGCACCTCGAGTTTACGTACTGGTACCTGATGCAGAAAGGGATGATCGCGCGCGGTGAGCAGTCACGACTGCTGATCACCGCGCACGGTGTGGACTATCTCGAGGAGAACTACGCGACCATGATGCAGCAACGACGGCTGCCCTCCTCGACCGAAGCCGCCTAAGCTCGAGGGGCACGCCACGGCGCCCCTACGTTTTCAGCACGACCTTCAGACACTCGTCTTCCTTGTTCAGCAACATCTCGTACCCTTCCGGTGCGTCGTGCAACGGCATCCGGTGTGTGATGTGATGCGGACATGGATCTCCTTCTGCTCGTCATTGGCGTTCTCGTCATCGTCGCGGGCATCGTGAGCCTGGCGATGCCGCTGGTGCCGGGGGTGGGCATTATCTTCCTGGGAATCGTCCTCGTGGCCTGGGCCGATGACTTTACGAGGATCGGACCCGTGATGGTGAGTCTGCTGTTCGTCCTGACGCTGGTGGCGATGGTGGCAGACAACGTCGCCGGGATGTTTGGCGCACGGCGGGCCGGGGCGTCGGGTTGGGGCGTGTTCGGCGCAGGCGTTGGCGCGCTGGTCGGCCTACCCCTTGGCCTGCCCGGGGTGATCCTGGGTCCGGCGATTGGCGCGCTCGCGTTCGAGTACATGAAGAACCCCGATCTGGCGCGCGCGGGGAAGGCTGGTCTCGGCGGACTCTTCGGGTACGTGCTGGCCGTGATTGCGAAGGCCGTCTTCGGTCTGATGCTCGTTGGCCTGGCGATAGTGGCGTACGTGTTTTGACAGTGCTTCGCCGGCTGTTGCTGTTTCGAGGCATCCACGCCGGCGACAAGCAGCCCTGCGACCATTGCCCCGAGTGGTCCCGGCTAGAATGTCCGGATGCGAGTCTCCCGCCGAGGCCTCGTGCTCGCGGCGTGTGCCGGCGTCGCGGCGGTCATGGGCGGAACTTACCATTGGCGACGTCTGCGTCGGCCCAACGCCGCCGACATCGTCGCGCTGATCCATGATCGGCTCGCGCATCTCGATCTCGATCCCGCAGGCGTGCAGCGATTTGCGGAGGAGTACGATCGACGCTTCGGAGTGTTCTCCATGAGCGTGCACCACCGCGACACGATCGGCGGAGTCCTGCGCGTCGAGGCGGTTCGCACTCTCCTGCCCCAGCGCCGCCAGCAGGCGATTCTCGAGCTCGAGCGAAGGCTCGTCAGCTACTATCTGCGCTCGACCGACTACTTCCAGGCGGACCGGCAGGGGCCGGTCCGCTTCGTCGCATTCCCCGATCCTTACACTGGAGCGTGCGTAAATCCGTTCGCGGTCCTGAAGGTGTGAACGCCTTCTCACGCTGGGCCGCGCTCGGCGCCACGTCCGCCGCACTCACCTTCGCGTGGATCAATTTCCTGACGACGGCGCGCTGGGCGGCGCAGCCAGGGGCGCTTCACGGCTGGCGAAAACCGTGGTACGCGCTGGCGCTCGTCGTCACCACCATGCTGGTGATTGTGGCGCGCCGCCGGATTGGGCAGCCGGTTCGAATCGGACGCGCGGCATCGATCGTCCTGCTCGTTGCGGGGGCAGGCGTCCTGGTCACGTCGCTTCTGTGCCGCCTGCCGCCCTCGACGTGGACGCAAATTCCCTTCAAAGACGACTGGACGCCGCTGTTTCAGCAGGCTGTCAACGGCGCCGCGCTTTTGAGGCGCGGCGTCGCCGTAGGGTGGAATTGGTGGTTCCTCGGCGGATACCCGACGTCCACCGATATCGCCCAGAACATCGGCACACTCGCCCTCGTGCCGATGGCGATCTTCGGCGATCGGCTTGGCTATCACGTGCTGCACGCGGTGCTCTTTCTGGCCGTTCCACTGTTCGTCTGGTGGGATCTGCGGCAGCTGGAGCGGGAGACCCGCCTCGTTGCCACGGCGTTCGCCTGCTTCTTTGCGTCGGGCTTCTTCGGCACCATCGGATCGAGCGGCGACACGAACTCACTGGTCGGGGTGTTCTGCGCGGGACTGGCCCTCGTCGGCGGCCATTCGGCCCGGATGGGGCAGCGTTGGGGCGGCCCACTGATGCTCCTCGGTCTGACGCTGACGCTCTTTACGCACACGGCATTCTTTGCGTACGCGTCTCTCTATCTGACGTTTGAAGCGCTGTACTTTCGCGACCGCGCCGCGTTCGTGCGCCTGATCGTCGCCGCCGCTCTCGCGGGCGTCGCCGCGCTTCCCGTCCACTGGGAGTCGCTGCGGTATCCGGACTACGTCAGCTTCAATAACACCGTCTACGCTCCGGGTGGGCCCTTCAGATGGTCGGTGTTCGCGCGCACCTTCTACTACAACGTCGAGATCCTGCTGCTGCCACACCGGTGGTTCAATGACTACCGCAGTCTCGCCAACGTCTGGCTGCCGGCGCTCGTCGTCGTCGCCCTGATCCAGCCGCGATCGCGGATCGGCTTCTACGCGTGGGCCGCCGTGATCACGCAGATCCTGCTCAGGTTCAACACGCCTGCGGCCGGGGCGATCTTCGATCGCATCCAGCACATGTTCCCGCTGCTCGTAGCGCCTGCGCTCGCGGGATTCGTGCTGCGCCTGGGTGGGACGCGGAGTGTGGCGCTGGCAATGGCCGTCACCATTGCGCTCTTCGTGCAGACCTCGCTCGCTCCGATCCGTCACGTCCCTGATCTTCGCGCGTTCGATCCCGCCCTGATCGACCGTGTGGCTGCCGCGGACGGCAACATGGTGCTCGTCGAAATCAGTCCCCATCGCGATATGGACAGCAGCCCGGACCGGAAAACGCCGACCACCCCGTTCGACGTGCACTTCGAGGGCCTGCTGCCGCGTCTTGCCGGCCAGCGCTTCTATAGCCAGATGATTGACGGCTGGGTCTGGAACGTGTTCCGCGGACAGGTCGTCGGCGCCGGCACATTTGCCGGGCAACTGATCGATCTCACGCCCCCGGAAGCCTTCGCCGCGGACATGCGCCGCTGGGGCGTGAGGCATCTGTTCGTCTGGACAGATCGATCGCGAGCGTACCTCGCGCGCAGCGGCCGCTTCGTCGAGCGCTGGCGCGGCGGCCGTTGGTCGCATTTCGAGCTCGCGGAGGCGGACATCCGTTCAGTGGCCACGACCAGCGGCAACGGTGCCCTGCAGCGCCTCGATTTTCTTGGCGCAGACGTGACGCTGACAAACGCGAAGGCCAACGACCCCGTGGTCGTGCGAGCGAACTACTACCCTGCGTGGCGCGCCTTCGACAGCGAGACAGAAGTGCCCTTGTATGCCGCGAACGGGCAGCTTGCCTTTCGTGCGCCGCGCGATGGCAGCTACGTGGTACGTCTGGAATATCCGCGCTATCGATGGCTGTCGCTGATGGCGTTGGCGTCGATGATGATTGGCACGATCGTCTTACGCCGCTGGCCCACCCCGTGCAGCAGGACCGTCCTTTAGTGCGACCGACGGCCGAGGCCCCTGGGCGCACACCGTGCGCCCTACAGGACTACCGGACGCGCCACAGATAGCGCTTCCCCGTCGGCCAGCCGCGGAGCGGGTATGACGCGACCTGTGCCAATGAGATCGGAGCGTTGCTGAATCGCTGCGCCCGCCGAATGATGCGTTCCTCGTCGGCAATGTAGCGGATGTCATGCGTTGCGACGAACTCGTCGAGCCGGCGCCGGCTCCACGCGAGACGCGCAGCGTGATTCACGAGCCCGTCGAGGCCGACGACACGCCCCGAACCAAAGAATGCCGGGATGCCGGCGTTGAAGCACCCGATGCGCTCCGGTGCGGGCACCACCAACTCGATCGCCAGCTGACTGCGGCGGACGTCCGGCTGCCACGGGTAGGGCGTGTGGCCCTTCACATGCCAGCGGACGAACAGCGCGATCGCCACCAGCGCGAGAGCTACGCGGATGCTGTCTGCAAGCGCGGATCCCCGCTCGAACGGTCGCAGCCACGCCGGGAAAGCGGTGAACATCAACAGCACCGTGGCGAGGCACGGCAGCGTCAGCCACCAAATCTGGCGTTCGGCAAACGCCATCCCATAGGCGGCCGTCAGCGCCAGCAGCACGATGACAATCGTTCGTATGGTTCGTGCCTCGGACGATCGAGCCTCACGGATCGTCACTATTACCGGCGCAGTGGCCAGGGCCACCACGGCGACGGCGAAGCTGCGCCATGAGTAGTTCCAGACCGTCATCAGCGTCAGGGTCCGCCGGGCGAAGAATCCGAGCATCTCTCGCACGTTCTCCAGTCGACCGAGTGTGGTTGGGAAGTTGTCGGTGGCCCACAGCATCTTCATCGCGCCGCTGTCCTGCACGATCGTGCCCACCTGGGCCAGCGAAAACAGCCACCATGGCGAGATGATCAACGCGATCGCGGCGCCGCACGCAAGGAGACGGCGCGCGCCTCCGGAAAGGTCGTCCGTCTTCCAGAAGATGATGCCGACCATCCACGCAAGGGCCAGGGCGGCGACGATGAGGCCTTCGGTCCGTGCGAGGCACAGCAGGCCGAGCGCGCCGCCGTATCGCCAGGCCTGATTCATCGCGGGCAGCCGACCGGCAGTGAAGTCTTTCGAGACGGACAGATGCGCGAGGAGAACAGTAACGGCGGCGAGTGCGTAGATCGCAGCTTCTGTCGTCGTGATGGCAATTGAGAATGCGAGTGGGTTGATCAGCCAGCACACCGCGGCGATCCACCCCCACGCGTCGTCGGCGAAACGACGAATCACGCAGGACACGAGGACTGCGACCACCGCGTGCAGGGAGAAGGACAACGCGATGGCCCATCGCAGCAGCGTGGCCCTGTCTTCCACGATCGTGGCCAGCGCTGTCAGGATCGCCATCCACAGCGGGTGATAGCCATTCGTGGTTGACACACCGTCAAAGGTCGACGTTCCGTGTGCCGCGAGGTGCCGCGCGATCTGCAGGTAGTAGAACGCATCGTCCGGCACCATTGTCAGCAGGACGTCGAGGTCGGACGTGACCACGCGATAGCTGGCCAACGCGAATGCGACTGCCGCGGCAGCTACAATGGTCACTAGGAATGACCTACGACCTGATTGTGGTCGGGACCGGCTTCGCATCGTCCTTCTTTCTCCTCGAGTATCTCAGCCGCTCGCCGGCGACACGACGCGTTCTGGTGCTCGAGCGCGGCTGGCGCGAGCCGCGATCATGGCAGCTTGAAACACGGAAGGTCTCGCGCATTGTGTCCGAGAAGACGTTTCGCCGTGAGGGTCTGAAGCAGAAAGACTGGAAGTTCACGCTCGCCTTTGGCGGCGGGTCGAACTGCTGGTTCGGCGCCACGCCGAGACTGCTGCCAAACGACTTGCGGATGAAGAGCCTGTACGGCGTCGGCGACGACTGGCCGGTAAGCTACAGCGATCTCGAGCCGCACTACGAACGCGTCGAAGAGGTGATGGCGATTTCAGGGGCGCCCGATCGCGCGCCTTACCCGCGGCGAAAGCCGCATCCGCAGCCGCCGCACCGGCTGTCCGATCCCGACCTCGTGCTGGCCAACGCTTACCCCGGACAGTATTTTCCCCAACCAACCGCCCGTGCCAGGGTCCCTGTCGGCCGCCGGCCCGGCTGCTGCGCGAACGGGACGTGCGGGCTGTGCCCAATCGACGCGAAGTTCACCATCGAAAACGGCTTGTCCGAGCTTTACGACGATCCGCGCGTGACGCTGCTCGTGGGGGCGACCGTGAAGGCGGTCGACGTCGCAAACGATCGCGCGACCGGCTTGGTCGTCGAACGTGACGGCCGCACGGAAAGGGTCAACGGCGATCTGCTGGTGCTCGGCGCCGGCGCCGTGTTCAACGCCGCCGTGTTGCTGCGATCCAATGTGCCCCATCGTCTGCTCGGCGCGAGGTTATTCGAGCAGGTCAGCATCACGGCAGACGCCGATCTGGCGGGCGTCGACAACTTTCAGGGCAGCACGGCCTTCACCGGGCACGGCTACATGCTGTACGATGGAGCGCATCGCGCCCATCACGCCGGCTGTCTCATCGAAAGCTGGAACCGACCGGATCAATTGCGGTGGGAACGCGGCAGGGAACGTCAACTGCTGCACCTGAAGTTCCTCGTCGAGGATCTGCCGCAGGAACGCAATGCCGTGGTGATTGGGCCAGACGACGTGCCGGTCCTGCGGTTTCATGATTACGACGCATACGCGCATCGGGGCATGAAGGCGATCTCGGATCGTCTCGAGCATGTGCTCGCGCCGCTGCCGGTAGAGCGCGTCTTTCTCGATCCGGAGCCGGCGTCCACCGAGGGCCACATCCTCGGGACCGTCGTGATGGGCAACGATCCAGCGACCAGCGTCGTCGATCGGTGGATGGTGCACCACCGCATTCGAAACCTCGTCGTCCTCGGCGGCAGCGCGTTTCCGACCGGATCGCCATCGAACCCGACGTTGACGATCAGCGCGCTTTCGTCATGGAGCGCCGCCCATCTGCTGAGCCCCCGGCAGTAGGACCCCAGTTCCGTCGGGCGTGCACCTGCACGCTCTACTGCACCTGCACACGCGTCCTGGCGCGAATGTCGGCGCTCGATGCGCCGATGCCGATCTCGTACTCGCCGGGATCCACGGCGAACGCCTTCTTCGTTTCGTCGTAATAGCCGAAGTCCTTCGCTGGCGTGAGCGTGAATCGGATCGTGCGTCTTTCCCCGGCTTGAAGCGGAACGCGCACGAAGCCCCGCAAAGATCGGATCGGCATCGGCCGGGGCGGGTTCGGCTGCCGAATATACAGCTGCACGACCTCGTCACCGGGACGCTGGCCGCTGTTTCGTACGGCGACGTCGACAGTCAGCGAATCGCCCGGTTTCGCGGTCACCTTGTCAATTTTCACATTCGAGTACTCGAACGTCGTGTACGACAGGCCATGGCCGAACGGATAGAGCGGCTGACCGTCGAAGTAGCGATACGTCCGGCCTTTCATGCCGTAGTCGGCAAACGGCGGAAGGTCCGCAACGGATCGGTAGAACGTCACGGGAAGACGGCCCGCGGGGCTGCTGTTGCCGAAGAGAACATCGGCGATGGCAGTGCCGCCCTGCTGGCCCGGATACCACGCCACGAGGATCGCCGGCAGGCTCGCCTTTGCCCATTCGATGCCAAGCGACGAGCCGGTCATCAGCACGAGCACGACAGGCTTGCCGGTCGCCTGGAGCGTGTGAAGCAGATTCTCTTGCGAGGAGGGCAGCGCGATATCGGTGCGATCGCCGCCGGCAAAGCCCGGATACGACACCTGCATTTCTTCGCCTTCGACATCGGCAGTGAGGCCGCCGACGAAGACGATCACGTCCGCGGCCATTGCCGCGTCGAGCGCCTCCGCTGCGGGAGGTTTCGCGCCCGGCAACTGCCACGTGAATCGCACCTCGGCGTCGCGAATCGACTCGAAGTACTCGAGCCGGACATCGTAGGTCTTGCCCGCATCCAGATGGATCGTCACCGAGCGGGCTCGCGCGCGCGGACTCGTCGTCCATTCGACGATTACCGGCTTCCCGTCCACCAGCAGCCGGAACCCGTCGTCGCCGGTGACCGAGAGGGTGTAGTCGCCTGATACCGGCGGAAGCAGCTGTCCCGTCCAGCGGACCGAGAAGTCGTCATTGTCGATCGCGCGATCGGCAGCGATTTCTCCACGTGCCATCAGATCGCTCGTTGGCGACCCGCGATACCAGCGAAAATCGACCGTGGGGTCGACGCGAGTCAGCATCGCGTCTCCGCCGAAGTCTTTGCCGCGGAAGTATTCGCCTTTCAATCCGTGGGCGGACGATCCCGCTGCGGGACGGAGGTGCTCCGCATCGATTGGCGCGTTCGCGCCGGGATCGTTGCGCCCTTCAATCAGATCGCAACCGCGCGCGTAGATCACCTTCGCGCCCGCTTGCGCCGCCGCGGCCCGAATGCCGGCGAGCGCCGTGACGGGTTTCGATGGTGTGCCGTAATAGTTGCCGAGCAGCGACATCAGCTCGTCGGCGTTCGGGCCGATCACGGCGATCGTCCGTACGGTCTTTGCCAGAGGCAGCACGCCGGTGTTCTTCAACAGGACGATCGATTCGTCCGCCATCTTCCGCGCCAGCCGATCGTGTTCCGGCGATTCGTTGACACTGTACGGAATCTGCGCGTAGCGGACGCGCTCGGGCGGATCGAACATCCCGAGCGTGAACCGCGCCCGCATCAGGCGCCGCACGGCTACGTCGATATCGTTTTCGGCGATCAGCCGCTGTTCCAGCGCGCCTTTCAGCGCACGATACGTGTTCCCGCATTCGAGGTCGCAGCCGCGCGTGACGCCAAGCGCGGCCGCCTTCTCCGCCGTGTCGACGATTTTGTGAAACTTGTAAATGTCGTCGATGGCGCCGCAGTCCGACACGACGTAGCCATCGAAGCCCCAGTCGCGACGCAAGATGTCAATCAGCAGGCGCTGGCTCGCGGAGGCCGAATCGCCGTTGACGCGGTTATAGGCGCTCATGACCGACTCAACGTGGCCTTCCTGCACGAGCGCCTTGAACGCGGGCAGGTAGGTCTCGTACAGATCGCGCTCGGTTGGCCTGGCATCGAAGCGATGCCGGTCCGCTTCAGGGCCGCTGTGCACCGCGTAGTGCTTGGCCGTGGCCACCACTTTCAGGTAGTGCGGGTCGTCGCCCTGCAGTCCCTTCACGAACTCGATGCCGATCCGCGCGGTGAGAAACGGATCCTCGCCGTACGTCTCGTGACCACGCCCCCAGCGCGGATCGCGAAAGATGTTGATGTTGGGCGACCAGAACGTGAGCCCCTGATAGCGGTTGCGCTCGCCGCGACGGACGTACTCGTGGTGCTTGGCCCGGGCCTCGTCGCTGATTGCTGTGGCAACCTGGTGCATCAGCGCCGTGTCGAACGTCGCCGCCATCCCGATGGCTTGCGGAAAGACGGTCGCCGCGCCCGAGCGTGCAACGCCGTGCAGGCACTCGTTCCACCATTCATATGCCGGAACCTCGAGCCGGGGAACAGCCGGTGCTGCGTTCATGAGCTGGGAAATCTTCTCGTCGACGGTCATGCGCGCCACGAGGTCGTCCGCACGCGTCTCGGCCGTTTGGCCAGGATCGAGATAGAGTGGCGCTGTGCCGCCGCCTGAACTGAGAAATATGGCCGAACAGAAAGAGATTGCGGCCCACGGGCCAGCTCGGCGTAGGACAGTCACGGGTGGCGAATTGTACGCAGCGTTGCGCCTTCCCGGTAGCGGAAAGGCTATGCTGGGGGAGTGGGGTTGGGGCTGCGGACGTCAGCTTCCGGGCTCCGGGCAACGGACTACGGTGGGGGTGCGATGAAGAGGCGTCGGATCGGCTCGCTCGAGGTGTCGATCATCGGCCTTGGCGGCAACAACTTTGGCTGGCGGCTCGACGCGGCCGGCACCGCCGATGTCGTCGAGTCGGCGCTCGACGAGGGCATCAACTTCTTCGATACCGCCGACATGTACGGCGGCACGAAGAGCGAGGACTTCCTGGGCCGCGCGCTCGGCCGTCGCCGCGACGAGGCGGTCATCGCAACGAAGTTCGGCTGGGAGATCGATGCCACTCGGCGCGGCGCACACCCGGACTATGTCCGCAGAGCCGTCGATGACAGCCTTAAGCGCCTGGGAACGGATCACATCGATCTCTATCAGCTCCACAAACCCGATCCGACGGTGCCAATCGGCGACACGCTCGGCGCGCTGGCCGAGATCGTGCGGGCTGGCAAAGTCCGCGAGATTGGCTGCTCAAATTTCTCCGCCGAGCAGATCCGCGAAGCCGACGCCGCCGCTCGTGACAGCGTGCGCTTTGTCAGCGTGCAGAACGAATATAGCGTGCTCCACCGCGATCCGGAGGCCGACGTGCTGGCGGAGTGCGAGCGCCTTGGCCTCGCGTTCATCCCGTTCTTTCCGCTTGCCAGCGGGCTCCTCACCGGCAAGTACCGGCAGGGTCAGCCGATCCCGAAGGGCACGCGCCTGAGCGATCGCCGTCCTACCGAGGATCGCCTCGCCGTCGTCGAGGCACTCATCGAGTTCGCCGAAACGCGCGGGCACACACTGTTGGAGCTGGCCTTTGGCTACTTGCTCTCCCAACCGGTGGTGGCGTCGGTCATCGCCGGAGCGACGTCGCACGCCCAGGTGCAGGCGAACGCGCAGGAGACCGAGTGGGTGTTGACACCGGAGGAGCGCGCCGAGGTCGCGCGCCTGCTCGCCGCGGCCGCACCGGCCTGATCGTCCCGCACGAGTTACACTCCTCCTGGCTATGGCCAGGAACTTCCGGGATCTCTCTGAACGCGAGATTCTCGCGCTCGCGATATCGCTCGAGGAGGAAGACAGCCGGATCTACGGCGAGTTCGCCGACGGCCTCCGCGAGCGATATCCGAAATCCGCCGCCATGTTCGACGAGATGCAGCACGAGGAGACGCTGCACCACTCGCGGCTGGTCGACACCTACAAGCAGCGGTTCGGCAACCACATCCCGCTCATTCGCCGTCAGGACGTAAAGGGCTTCGCCGAGCGCCGACCAGTCTGGCGCGTGCGCCCGCTCGGCCTCGACACGGTGCGCAAACAGGCTGCGACGATGGAGCTCGAGACGCGCCGGTTCTACGAGCGTGCGATTCAGAGCATCAGCGACGCGTCGGCACGGCAGCTCCTAGGGGAGCTGGCAGAAACGGAGCGTGAACACTATGCGCTCGCCACCACGCTCGAAGAAGAGCTGTTGACGCCGGATGCGCGCGCCGCTGAGGACAACGCTCAACGACAGCTGTTCGTTCTGCAGATCGTGCAGCCGGGCCTTGCCGGCCTGATGGACGGGTCGGTCTCGACGCTCGCCCCGCTCTTCGCCGCAGCCGTGGCGACCCAGAATACCCACGACGCCTTCATCGTCGGACTCGCCGCCTCGATTGGCGCCGGCATTTCGATGGGGTTCGCCGAGGCGCTGTCAGACGATGGCTCGCTCACCGGGCGCGGCCATCCCTGGATCCGCGGACTGGTGTGCGGTTTGATGACGACGGCCGGAGGGCTCGGGCATACCGTCCCCTTCCTCGTCCCGCAGTACCACGTGGCGGTGACGCTGGCGATCGCCGTCGTCGCCCTGGAGCTTCTGGCGATCAGCTACATCCGCCATCGCTACATGGACACGCCCTGGACATCCGCGACGGTGCAGGTGGTGCTGGGCGGAGTGCTCGTCTTTTTGACGGGTTGGCTGCTCGGCAGCGCCTGACAAAAACGGTCACTTGACATCCCAGCTAGCTCTTCCATAATCGGTGTTTACCTCTTCCGATATGCCGATGAGGAAAGCGCTCACCAAAACGGCGGTCGTCCTTGCATTTGGAGTTCTTGCTGCAGGCTGCGAGGCGAGGCGCATCCAAGGCATTTACACCGACGGGACCGGCACGATCGTGCTGGAGCTTAAAAGGGGCGGGGCCGCCCGGTTTACGGACTCCGCGCGAAGCGAGGAGTGCAAATACAGCGTCCGCGTGGACACCATCCCGGTTTCTTGTCCCGGCGGTGAGCACGTCTTTGCCGTTGCTCAGGACGGGTCCCTGACGACGCTAAGCGTCAACGGCGCCCTCAAGAAGATGCCCTGAGAGCCCGCCGCCGCCTCACCCCTTTCGCTTGCCACCCGTGTGCGTGTGCGCCGCTTCCTCCACGGGATCCGTCGGCGGTTTGCTCGTGTCCTCCTCCGTTTCGAGGAATCCCTTCATTCCGGCGTCCAGGTGCAGCGGCGGCGGTTCGTAGTGCACCAGGTACTCGAACTCCCGTCGGAATTCCTGGAGTGACATTCCTGCGGTGGCCGCGAACTTCGCGAGCTCGTGCGGGTCGTTGAAGTCGTCCCTCCGCAGACGGATCATGTAGCGTCGCGCAATCGCATAGCGCGTCGAGTGGACGTCGACGAGCCGGACCTTGGTCCGCCCGGTGGCTGGATCCAGCAGCTGTTCGAAGGGGATCGGGACGAAGTGACCGCCCTGCATCGAGATCATCACGCCGTTGCCGCCAGACAGCAGGTACTTCGCGGCGCAGTAGCCGAGATCGCGGGTGTACTCCATGTCCGCCGGCACCGGATCGGCGCAGCGCAGCTCGTAGCCGATGTTCTTGGCAACGAGCGTAGCCTTCAGGCCGAACTCCTTGAGCCGCTTGGCGACTTGGGACTTCAAGATCTCGCCGATGTTCACCTCGGCGATCCGGATATGGCCGTGCGCATCGCGCTCGACTTCCTCGAGCTGACTGAGATCCGCGAGATCGATGTCGAGAACAAGACCTTCCGCGATGATCGCCACACCGTCGCGACGGCCGTAACTGAGCCGCTTGATGATGGCGCCAGCCAGCGTATCGACCATGGCCTTCAAGCGGACCGGATGGCCGGTGAACTCCTCCGGAATCATCGTCAACGTCGCGCCGGCCGACTTTCCGATCCCCAGCGCCAGGTGCCCAGCTTTGCGGCCCATCGCGATCACCAGGTACCACCGCGACGTCGTCTTCGCGTCCACCATCAGGTTCTTGACGATCTCGACGCCGTAGTGCCGCGCCGTCTGATAGCCGAACGTATCGACGTATGGCGGCAGATCGAGGTCGTTGTCGATGGTCTTCGGAACGTGGACGACGTGGATGCGGCCCTGCGATTTCTGTTCGAGCTTCATCGCCGAGAACGCGGTGTCGTCGCCGCCGATCGTGATGAGCTGCGAGACATTCAGCCGCAGCAGCGAAATCACGGTGCTTTCGAGAAGCGCCGGGTCCTTCGTCGGGTTCGCCCGCGAGATGCCGATATGGGACCCGCCCCGGAAGTGAATGCGGCTGACGCTCTCGATCGTGAGCGGCGTGGTGTGGTCGATGTTGCCCTGCATCAGCCACTCGAACCCGTCACGGATACCGACGACGTCGATGCCTTCGAGCTGGGCGCGAATGGTGGCGGCGCTGATGACGCTGTTGATCCCGGGGGCAGGGCCACCGCCAACCAGGATGGCGACGTTCTTGTGGTGAGTAACCGTCATCGTCTTTCGTGCGCCTCCGCCGGAACCTGCCACTGTGAAAATGTCGAAACTACTATACTCCGCCGATGCGCGCTGCCGGCGTGGTCGAGGACGTCGGCAGTGCTGCAGTGCTGCAGTGCGGCGGTGCCGCGATACCAACGGATTCCACAGAATCCGCAATTCCCCCTAATCCACAATCCAATCCGCAATCCGCAATCCGCAATTTCACCACGACACCTTGAACTTCTACACGTCCTCAGCGTATATGTAGAAGTCCGAGGTGTTCATGACCACTCCGAAGTCCGATCTGCCGCAGGGCACGCTCGACATGCTGGTGTTGAAGGTGGTGGCGTTGGGGCCGCTCCACGGCTATGGCATCGCGCAGCGCCTGCAGCAGCTGTCGCGCGACGTGGTGCAAGTGCAGCAGGGCTCGCTGTATCCGGCCCTTCACCGGCTTGAAAACAAGGGGTTCCTCGCTGCCGAGTGGAAGGACTCGGACACCGGACGAGAGGCCAAGTTCTATCGCCTGACGCGAAAGGGGCGCACGGCAATGGACGCCGAGGAAGCCAACTGGCGCCGGCTCGCCGAAGCAATCGGCCTGATTCTCGCCACCACGGAAGGAAGCGCGTCGTGACCTGGTGGCGCCGGCTGGTCGGCGGTTCGCGGCTACCTGCCTGCTCGCCGCGTGGCCAGCGTCGATCCGCCGCTCGCGCTCCGCGCTGAATGAAGGCGCCTCATGACTTGGTGGTCACGGCTACTGCACCGCACCCGACTGGAACGCGACCTCGATCGTGAGGTGCGCGATCACCTCGAGCGCCATGTCGCCGATCTCATGCGCGACGGCGTGAGCGAAGCCGACGCGCGCCGGAAGGCCGCGCTGACCTTCGGCGGCGTCGAGCGCGTCAAGGAAGACTGCCGCGACGCGCGCGGCACACGCTGGGTGGACGATCTCGTGCAGGACGTCCGCTACGGCGTGCGGGTACTGGCCAAGGCGCCGGTGTTCACGACCGTCGCGATCCTCTCGCTCGCGCTCGCCATCGGCGCGAACACGGCGATCTTCTCGCTGGTCGACAGCCTGCTCCTTCGATCGCTGCCGGTGCGGGCACCCCAGCGCCTCGCTATCCTCGCCAACCGCTCGTGGACGAACCCAATCTGGGAACAGGTCCGCGCCAGACAGTGGACCTTGTTCGATGGCGCACTCGCCTGGGGGAATGACTCGTTCGACCTTGCTGCCGGCGGGCCATCGCAGCGAGTCGACGGCATGTGGGTGAGCGGCGGCTTCTTCGATGTCCTCGGCGTTGCGCCCGTCCTGGGACGAACGCTGACGCCCGACGACGATCACCGTGGCGGCGGCCGTGCAGGACCGGTGGCCGTGATCAGTTATCGGTTCTGGCAGCAGCACTTCAGCGGTGCGGCGGACGCGATCGGCCGTCCGCTCACGTTGAACGGGCTCGCCTACACCGTCGTCGGCGTCACCGGCCCCGAGTTTCTCGGTCCCGTCGTCGGCCGCTCGTTCGACGTCGCGATACCGGTCGGCACTGAGCCGCTGATGCGCGGCAAGGAATCTGTTCTCGATGGCCGCTCCTCCTGGTGGCTCGATGTCGTCATCCGCTTGAAACGTGACCAGTCGATCGACGACGCGGCACGTGCGCTCAACGTCGTGCGGTCGCAGATCCGGCAGGCCACGCTCCCCGAATGGTCGCCCGACATGTTGAGGCGTTATCTCACCCGGCCATTTGTCTTCGCGAGCGCCACAAGCGGCGCTCACCACGTCCAGAATCGCTATCGTCAGCCGCTCATTATCATCATGGTTACCGTCAGCCTTGTGCTGCTGATCGCATGTGCCAACATCGCCAACCTGATGCTGGCGCGCGCGAACGCCCGGCGGCACGAGCTGAGCCTCCGTCTGGCCATGGGCGCGTCGCAACTGCGGATCGCGCGCCAACTGCTGACTGAGAGCCTGCTCCTCGCCGGCGCTGGCGCGGCGCTTGGGCTTGCGTTCGCGCAGTGGGGCAGCCGCCTCCTCGTCCAGCAGTTGAGGACGTACGAGGAAACCATTTCACTCGATCTGTCGCTTGATTGGCGGGTGCTCGCCTTCACCGCGGGACTGGCTGTCGCGACTGCCCTGCTGTTCGGCGTCGTGCCAGCCTTCCGTGCGGGGCGTGTGCAGCCGGGGGACGCGCTGAAGGAGCAGGGCCGCACCGTCGTCGGCGAGCGGACGCGGATGCTCGGTCAGCCACTCGTGGTGGCGCAGGTCGCATTGTCGCTGGTGCTCGTCGTGGGCGCGGGGATGTTCCTGCGCACGTTCGCAAACCTCGCGGCCGTCAATCTCGGCTTCGATGGCGATCAACTGCTGATCGTGGGCCTCGATCTGCAGCGCGGAGGGATCGCGCCGAACACGCGGCTCGACCTCGCGCAGCGGCTCGAAGCTGCCGCACGCAGTGTCCCTGGCGTAGCACGGGCAGCTCTCTCGACCCTTACGCCGGTGAGCGGGCACGAGTGGAACAACAATGTCGAGGTCCCCGGCGGCCGGCGCTTCTCGGAGCCCGAGATGCTCGTGTGGTTCAACGCCGTCTCTCCAGGCTTTTTCTCGACGTACGGGACGACGCTTCTGGCCGGACGTGATTTCACCGCGGTGGATCGCGAGGGCGCACCGCTCGTTGCGATCGTCAACCGGGCCTTTGCCGAGAAGTTCATCGATCACGACCCTGTAAAAGCACTGGGCCGCACCGTCGGCTCGCCGCCGCAGCCAGGCGGCACGCCGAATCCCTTGTTCCACATCGTAGGTCTCGCCGAGAACGCGACCTACCTTCGGCCGCACGAGGCCTCGCCTCCCACGATCTACCTGCCGCACGCGCAGGCCGAGAGCAAGGAGTGGCCGTCTGTGTCGCTGACCGTCCGGTCGAACACCGGTCGGCCGGCGCTCCTCATGAAGAGCCTGGCCTTGGCCCTTGCACACGTCGATCGGCGAGTGTCGCTGTCGTTTCTGACGATGAGAGAGCAGATCGACGCAAAGCTCGTGTCGGAGCGGATCATAGCAATCATCTCGGGCTTCTTCGGCGCACTGGCGCTGCTGCTCGCGGGCATCGGGCTCTACGGGGTCACATCGTACGGTGTCAGCCGCCGGCGAACGGAAATCGGCATTCGTATGGCGCTTGGAGCCGATGCCGGCACGGTGGTCAGGCTCGTGCTCGGCCGTGTCGCCGTGCTGGTTGGCCTCGGTGTCGTCATTGGCGCGGCCGCGAGCCTTTACGTCTCGCGTTTTGTCGATGCGCTGATCTTTGGACTGGAGCCGCGCGACGTGACCACGCTGGTCGGTGCCGCTCTGGTGTTGGCAGCGGTCGCCGCGGTGGCGGCGTGGCTTCCCGCGCGTCGCGCCGCACGGATCGATCCAATCGAAGTGCTCCGGGAGGGCTGAGCGATGACATGGTGGTCACGGCTGCTGCACCGCACTCGACTGGAGCGCGACCTCGATCGTGAGGTGCGCGATCACCTGGAGCGACACGTCGCTGATCTGATGCGCGATGGCCTGAGCGAAGCCGACGCGCGCCGGAAGGCCGCGCTGACCTTCGGCGGCGTCGAGCGCGTCAAGGAAGACTGCCGCGACGCGCGCGGCACGCGCTGGATTCACGATCTGGTGCAGGACGTCCGTTACGGCGTCCGGGTGCTGGCCAAGGCACCTGTCTTCACGTTCGTCGCCATCTTGTCGCTTGCGCTCGGGATTGGCGCGAACGCGGCGATCTTCTCTCTGGTCAACAGCCTGCTCATTCGCTCGCTCCCGGTGCGGGCGCCGGAGCGCCTCGCCATCCTCGAGAGCGGATCCTGGACCAATCCGATCTGGGAACAGATCCGCGCCCGCCAGTCGACGCTGTTCGATGGGGCAACCGCCTGGGGCAATGAGACCTTCGACCTTGCGGCGGGTGGGCCGTCGCAGCACGTCGACGGCATGTGGGTCAGCGGCAACTTCTTCGACGTCCTCGGCGTTCCGCCGATGCTGGGCCGCACCTTCACCGCGGACGACGACCGCCGGGGTGGCGGAAGCGCAGGCCCGGTGGCCGTCATCAGCTATCGCTTCTGGCAGCGGCATTTCAGCGGCGCCGCCGATGCCGTCGGCCGCCCGCTGGCGCTGAACGGCGTCGGGTTCACCGTCATCGGCGTCACCGGCCCCGAGTTTCTCGGCCCGGTCGTTGGCCGGGGGTTCGACGTCGCCGCACCGCTCGGCTCTGAGCCGCTCATCCGGGGGAAGGAATCGTGGCTCGACAGCCGCTCCACCTGGTGGCTCGACATCGTCGCCCGGTTGAAGCCCGATCAAACGATCGACGACGCCTCGCGCGCGCTCAACGCGGTGCGGCCGCAGTTGCGTCAGGCGACCTTGCCGGACTGGTCGGCCGACATGCTCAAGCAGTATCTCGACCGCCCATTCACCCTCGCGAGCGCGACCGCAGGCGCACCACAGTTGAAGAATCGATACCGGGAGCCGCTGGTCATCATCATGGTGACGGTCAGCCTCGTGCTGCTCATCGCCTGCGCCAACATCGCCAACCTGATGCTGGCGCGGGCGAACGCGCGGCGCCACGAGTTGAGCCTTCGGCTGGCGATGGGCGCCTCGCAGCTGCGAATCGCGCGGCAGCTGCTCACAGAAAGCCTGCTGCTCTCCGGCGCCGGCGCCGCCCTCGGGCTGCTGTTCGCGCAATGGGGCAGCGAACTGCTGGTGCGGCAGTTGACCACTTACGAAGAGGTCATCTCGCTCGACTTGTCGCTCGACTGGCGCGTGCTCGGGTTCACCGTGGCAGTCGCCGTCACCACTGCGTTGCTCTTCGGCGTCGTACCGGCGTTTCGCGCCGGCCGGGTGGAACCGAGCGAGGTGATGAAAGAGCAGACACGAGCGATCGCGGGCGAACGGACGCGAATGCTGGGGCAGCCGCTCGTGGTGCTGCAGGTGGCGTTGTCGCTCCTGCTGGTCGTTGGCGCCGGGCTGTTTCTGCGCACGTTCACGACGCTCGCCAATCTCGATCTCGGCTTCGATCGCGACCCCCTGCTCATTGTCAGCATCAATCTCCAGCGCGGCGGCGTCGCGCCCGAACAGCGGCTTCAGCTCGCACAGCGCTTCGAGGAGGCGGCGCGCACGGTCCCGGGGGTCTCGCGCGCGGCACTCTCGAACCTGACTCCGGTGAGCGGCAGGGGATGGAACGACCGGATCGAAGTGCCCGGCGGCCGCCGCTACTCCGAGCGCGAGATGATCGTGTGGTTCAACGGGGTCACTCCCGGATACTTCGCAACCTATGGCACGACGCTGCTCGTTGGACGGGACGTCGCGCCGACCGATCGCGAAGGCGCCCCGCTCGTCTGCGTCGTCAACCAGGCGTTCGTCGACAAGTACTTCGGCGGAGAGATCGCGAAGGCGCTCGGCCGGACGGTCCAGCAGGGCGAGCGTGGCGACGGCAGCGCGCGACCCGTGTTCCGAATCGTCGGTGTCGTCGAGAGCGCGGCCTATCAGGGACCTCGCGAGGGGACGCCGCCGACCGTGTATCTGCCGCTGCCGCAATCCGAGGCCAGCAGGGACTGGCCCTTCCAATTCCTCACGGTGCGATCGAACGCCGGTCGCCCGTCGCTCCTCGTGAACAGCCTGGCGTCAGCGCTCGCGCGGGTGGATCGGCGAGTGTCTCTCACGTTCCTACCGATGTCGGAGCAGTTCGAAGGCAACCTCGTTCGCGAGCGGATCATCGCGATCATCTCGAGCTTCTTCGGAGGGCTCGCGCTGCTGCTGGCAGGCATCGGCCTCTACGGCGTCACGTCGTACGGCGTCAGCCGCCGACGCGTCGAAATCGGAATCCGCATGGCGCTCGGTGCCGATGCGCGCACCGTGATTCGGCTGGTGCTCCGGCGTGTGGTCTTCCTCGTTGGTCTCGGCGTCGCGATCGGCGGCGCGCTGAGCTTCTATGTCTCCAAGTTCGTGGCCTCGCTGGTCTTCGGCCTCGAGCCGCGCGATCCGTGGACGTTCATCGCGGCCGCGGTCGTGCTTGGCACCGTCGGCACGCTCGCGGCCTGGCTGCCAGCTCAGCGGGCAGCAAGGATCGATCCGATCGAAGTGCTGCGGGAAGGTTAGCAGCGCGCTGTTGTGGAGGCGGGCCTTCAGGCCCGCCCGTGATGGTGGCGGGGCTGAAGCCCCGCCTCCACTGCCGAGGCAAACTCTGGAGCCCGTGTTTTCGTCCCAACTTGGAGGGGTGCCCTGCGCCTGCGCGTCTGGAGACCGCAGATGCGATCAGCCCGTCTTCTTGCTGCCACTGTCCTTGGCGTTCTCTTTCTGCCCGCCACAAGCCGCGCCGATGTGCTCTTCACGCCCTTCATCGGCGGGAATCTCGGCGGGTCCGTCACGTCGCGTTTTGCTGATTTCGTCGGTGACCAGTCCCGCACCACATTTGGCGGCAGCATCGCCACGATGAGCGGCGGGATCTTCGGAGTCGAAGGCGATCTCGGGTTCACGCCGAAGTTCTTCGGCACGGACGTGGAGTTTGGCGGCGTCCCTGTCAGCGTTGCCAAGAACAACGTCCTGACGGCGATGGCCAATCTCACCGTCGGCGTGCCGATTCAAAGCCGCAGCGGTCCCGGAATCCGCCCGTATGCGGCAGGCGGCATCGGCCTGATCCGCCAGCAGTTCGACGTCGTCGGCGGACTGGGTTACACGGCGAACGATCTCGGTTACAACGTGGGCGGCGGCGTCTTGATTTTCCCCAGCGCCCACGTCGGCATCCGAGGCGACATCCGCTACTTTCGCAGCGTCGGCGCGGATACGGTCAGTGATCTGCTCGACCTGCAGCCTGGCGCGTTCAACTTCACCCGCGCGACGGTTGGAGTAACGTTCAGATATTGAGTTGCAGGACGTTGCCCGGGTTGACCGGGATTCCCAGGTTGCTCGAGTTGGTGTTGCGGGCAACCCGACGAATTCCGTCGACCCCCAGGCAAAAACCCGTGCAACTCGAGGAACCTCAGTGCTTCACCCGAAGAGTTCGTCATGCACCCGCTTTCGCTCACGGTCGATTTGATCCGGCGTTGCACCGAGGCGCTGCAATAGCGCCTCGGTCAGCGCGAGGGCGACCTCGCCTTCGCCGGAAAACACGCCGGATGCACCAGCGGCTCGCAGGACCGGGAGATCCCGCAGGTTGGCGGTGCGCGAGAGCACATAGAGCTGAGGGTTCATCTCGCGCGCAACGCGAATTACTTCTTCCGCCGCACCAAGGTCGGTGGTCAAGATCAGGCTGCCCGCCGTGTCGGCGCCCGCTCCCTTCAACACCTCGCGCTGGCCCGCGTCACCGTAGACGGCGGTCACGCCCTCTTCCTGTTCGAGCGCACGAACGGTGTCGATGTTCAGCTCGACGACCGTTGGCTCGATTCCGTTCTCGCGCAGCAGCCGTGTGACTGTTCGGCCTGTCGGACCGTAGCCGACGACGATCGCGCGGTGCGCGTCCGAGAGGGGCGCTCGCCGCTGAGCGGAAGGCGGCGCCTCGGCGCGCACGACCTGGGCTCGTTTCGCGAGATTGGGGACCCATCGATAAAGCAGCGGATTGATCACGATCGACGCGATGGCCACGGCGACGAGCGTGTTCATCGCGGCGACCGGCAGGATGCCGAGGTCTCTTCCGAGCGATCCGAGAATGAACGAGAACTCGCCAATCTGCGCCAGGGCAACCCCAATTGCCAGCGCCACGCGCATGGGATATCGCATCAGCCGCACCACGGCGATAGCGACGAGCGGCTTGCCGATGACGACTACCCCCAGCGTCGCGAGGATGAGCCCCGGTGCCTCGAGCAGGTAACGGGGATCGAGCAGCATTCCGATGGAGACAAAGAACAGTACTGCAAACGCGTCACGCATCGGCAGCGCCTCGGATGCCGCACGAAGGCTGTACTCCGATCGCCCCACGACCATGCCGGCGAGAAATGCACCGAGTGCCATTGAGACACCGAAGATCACCGCCGAGCCGACGGCAATGCCGAGGGCGATGACGAGCACCGTCAAGGTGAACAGCTCGCGCGAGCGCGTGCGCGCGATCCGGTCGAGCAGTCGCGGGATAACGCGCCCGCCGATGGCCAGCGTGAACGCAGCGAGGCCGACGACCTTCACGACCATGAAGCCGAGCGTGAGCGCGAGCGACGCGGCAGAGCTCGCCGACGTGTCGGTGCCTGTTCCCTTCGCGAAGATTGCCGGCAGCACCACCAGCACGAGGACGGTGAAGAGGTCTTCGACGACCAGCCAGCCGACGGCGATGTGGCCGATCGGCGTATGGAGCTCGCGGTTGTCGGAAAGAATGCGGACTAGGACGACGGTGCTGGCGACCGCAAGCGCGATGCCGAAGACAATCGCCGCCGCCCAATCCCACCCGAAGAGGTGCGCCACGACCGCGCCGAGCGCTGTGGCGACGGCGCTCTGCGCAATCGCTCCGGGGATGGCGACGCCCCGCACCGCGAGCAACTCGTCCAGACGGAACTGCAGGCCGACGCCGAACATCAGGAGGATGACGCCGACCTCGGCCAGCTGCTCTGCCAGGTGTGTGTCGGCAGTGAAGCCGGGCGTATGCGGACCAACGACGATCCCGGCCAGCAAGTAGCCGACGATCGGCGAGAGGCGGAGGCGTTCGGTAATGTACCCAGCGAAGAGGGCCGCGGTCAGTCCGCCCGCGAGCGTAACAATGAGGTCAAGGTTGTGCATTTACGAAATGGCCGGCAGGGTGCGGCAAGGTGCGGCGGAGTGCGGAAGGGTGCGGCAGGGTGCGAAGGTGCGACGGGGTGCCGAGGTGCGATCGTGCGGCAGCAGCTTGCGACTGTCGCACCTTACGACTCGCACCGCGCCGCCTTACGCACCCTGCCGCACCGCGCCGCTTCCTACGCTTTTACGCCTTGTCGATCAACTCCGCGACCCGGTTCGCCGATCGCGTGCCCGCTTCCATGCCCCAATTGAGATTATCCGCGTAGGCGCCGACGAAGTAGACGCGACCGACCGGCTCGATCAGCGATGGCCAGAAGCGCGTGAGCTCACCAGGTTTGTAGGCAGTGGTCTCACATGCCGATCGCCACGGATCCATCGGCCACACGACCGCCTTCACCTTTTCGATGTTTTCCGACTTGCCGGGGTAGTACTTCCTGAAGGTTGCGAGCCCCTCTTCGACCGTGCCGGGCCCAGCCGCGGTGCCGGCGAGCAGCCCGCGCGATGTGTTCACTTCGTCTCCTGTCCGCCAGACGTTGTACAGCTTGGGATCGTCAAGATTCATGTTCGGACTGACGTGATCCTCGTCCCAGAACTTCGACTTCGACTGCATGATGTACCGCGTGTGCGAGTAGTAAGGCACGTTCCCTACCGCAGACGCCTTCTTCTCCGGCCACGCTGGCGTGGCTGGAATCTGCCGCAACATCCAGGCTGACATCGCGCACACCAGGTAATCACCTTCGACGGTCCTCTCGCTGCCGGTCTTCCCGCAGGTGACGTTCACGCCCTCGGGGCTGTACGTGATCTTCGTAACCGGCGAATTGAGCTTGACGCGATCGCCAAGTTTCGCCGCAAACGTGTCGGGCAGCTTCTGGTTGCCGCCGACCAGTCGATACACCTTGGGCGGCACGAGCGGCACGCCGCGGATCTTCAGGATGGCGGCATGCCACACGGACTGCAGCGCCGATCCACTGCCACCGATGAACTCGAGCGCACCGGCGGACGCGCCGTCCTTCTTGAAGAGATCGGTTGTCGTGATGCGATCGAGATTGTCGAGGCCGATGCCGAAGGGCTGGTACTCGTCATGGAAAGCGTCCATGTACGGTTTGTAGTACAGGCTCGCCAGCTCGTTGAACGGTTGATCCTTGAGGAACGCGATCTCGCGCGCGTTGAGGCCAAAGCCTGAGAGCACTGCTGGATCGGCCAGCATTTCGTCCGTGTACATCTTGCCCTTCATCCGGTGCACGATGTGCTCGCGCCGGGGGTAGTACACGAACGGCAGCTTGAACTCGTCCACGTACTGCCGGTAGCGATCGTAGCCCGGATTCGTGAAGTGCTCGGCCCCGCCATCTCCGTAGAGACCATCATCAAAGCCGTCGGTCACGGTGAAGACGTGCCCGCCGGTCCGATCCGACGCCTCGAGCAGTGTCACGTCGTGCCCGCGACCCATCAGTTCGTAGCCGCAGCAGAGGCCGGCAATGCCGCCGCCGGCCACGATCACGCGTTTGGTCGCGCGTGGGGAAAGGCGAACCGGGAGAAGAGCCGCACCAGCAACTTTGAGGACGTCGCGGCGCGACAGGGCAGATCCGGGGGTTGGCGTCTCAGACATGCGTGGATCTTAGTCCACGACCGGGCGGGCCTGAAGCCCCGCCCTCCACGACTTGTCTGGCCTGGCGCTACTCGTAGCGCAGGGCTTGCATCGGCTCGATCCGCGCCGCGCGGTGCGCCGGTATCGAGCCGGCGGCGAACGCGACGAGGGAGAGAGCGATCGTCGCGCCGGCGAGGACGATGGGATCGTAGCCCTTGAGCTCGTAGAGCATCGATTCCGCCAGTCGTCCCAGCCAGACAGCGCTGGCAAGACCGATGATGCCGCCGACCATCGTCATCATTCCAACCTGACCGAGCACCATCCGGCGCACGCGGCCAGGCTCCGCCCCCAGCGCCATCCGCAAGCCGATTTCCCGCGTCCGCTGCGCGACGGTATAGGCGAGAACGCCGTACAAACCGATCGCCGCCAGCAGCGTGGCGAGCACGCCGAAGGCCGCGGACAGCACGCTGATGAACAGATCGAGGAACACGTTCTCGTTCACCTGCTGCGGCATCGTTCTCACGTTCTCCAGCGGCAGATTCGGATCGAGCCGCGCCACGACGCGTGGCAGCATCGGGATCACTGCGCTGGGCTCCATCGACGTGCGCACGTAGTACGTCATGTAGCCAACCCCGTCGTCCTGGCGGTAGGGCCTGAAGTAGAGCGGTGGAATCGTGTCCTTCACTTCGCTGTACTTGGCGTCTCTGACGAAACCTACGATCTCCGTGTCGAGCTTGCCTTCGTCGGCCCCTTCGCCATCTCCCATGTGTTTGCCGACGACGTTCCGACCGAGGTTGAACTTCCTGGCGAACGCCTCGTTGACGATCGCGACTTTTGCGGTCCCAAGCGTGTCGGCCTGTGAGAACTCGCGTCCCGCGATGAGCGCCACGCCCATCGTTCGGAAGTAGCCCGGACCGATTTCGTTGTATCGCGACCCGTTATCGATGTCGGGGCCGGTTTTGAATCCTTCGACTGAGACGCCGTTGCCCCAGTTGTTACCCGCGAGAATCGGCACGAGAGACGCGGTCACGCCGGTCACGCCGGGAAGGGAGGCCAGCTCGTCCTCCAGTCGCTGAAAGAGCACCATCGAACGCTGAGGCGTATAGCCGTTTAGTTCCGGCGACACGCCGAACGTGACCATGTTGTCCACCGTGATGCCGAGCTCGATCCGGCTGACGTTGCTGAGGCTGCGGACGAACAACCCCGCCGCGACCAGGAGCGCCATCGAGAGCGCGATCTGTGCCGTCGCCAGCGTGGTCCGGAAGCGGGCCGCGCCGCGTCCGCCGGATGGCTGACCGGTCTGCCCCTTCAAGGTGGACAGCAGATCGGGCCGGGTGCTGTGGATCGCTGGAAAGAGCCCGAAAAGAAGGCCCGTCGCCATGGTAACCGCGGTCGCAAAGCACGCGACCCGTGCGTCGACGTGAAAAGCGAAGTTCGCAGCGGCCTCGTCAGGCAGGATTGCCGTGATGGCGTCGAGGGTCCAACGCGCGACCAACAGCCCACCTGCACCGCCGAGAATGGCGAGCAGGAGCGATTCGGTCAGCAGCTGCGCGATCAGATGCCTGCGTCCCGCGCCAATCGATACGCGCACGGCCATCTCAGCGGCACGGGCCGCCGAGCGCGCAAGAAGCAGGTTGGCGATGTTCGCGCAGGCAATCAGCAGGACGAACGCGGTCACGCCGAGCAGGAGCCGCATCGGTCCGCGAACTTCGTCCCTCACCGAGCTCTGTCCGCGAGGCCCCTCTTCGACGATCACCGGCTTCGCGCGGAATCGCTTCAAGGTCTGTGCGCTCATGCCCTCCTGGAGCGGCGCTTCCACCTGGTTGATGATCGCGTGGTACTGACCGTTGAGCTCCGCGCGAGCCTGGTCGACGGACACTCCCGGGCGCAGCCGCGCAAATAGGTAAATCCAGTAGGCGCGCCGGTTTTCGAAGATCTTCGTCGGACCGCCGGACCACATCAACTCACGCAGCGTGATCGGCACGAAGACCTCGGGCTTCGCACCGAGCGTCGTGCCCTCGAACCCTCGGGGCGCCACACCGACCACGGTGAGCGGACGGCCGTTGACGATGATGGTCTTGTTGAGCACATCGCTGCGGGCGCCGAAGCGCGTCACCCAGTAGGCGTGCGAGAGCACAGCCACGAGCGCCTCGCCGGGCTTGCGATCGTCACCTGGACCCAGCAGCCGCCCCAGCGTCGGCTGCAGTCCGACCACCGGAAAATAACTGCCGGAGACGAGTACACCGCTCCCGCTGATCGTCTGGCCTTCGAAAGCGAGGTTGACACCGAAGATCCGATGCGCGGCGATGCCCCTGAAAACTTTTTGCGCTCGTTCCAGATCGCGGAACATCGGATAGCTGAACACCGTGTCGCAGTCGCCGGCCTGGCCGCACGTCTGGGAACCGGGCTTGGGTCCAGGCGCACCGAGGTTGACCAGTTCCGCCGGCTCGGGGACTGGCAGCGTGCGTAACAGCATCTGGTCGAACATCGAGAAGATCGCGGCATTGGCCCCGATGCCCAGCGCGAGCGACAGGACTGCGACCAGCGTCACGAATGGCGTCTTCAACAGCGTCCGGAGCGCGAGCTTCAGGTTCAACATCTTGGGAGTATACGGATGCGACCGACCCGGAGTTTGCGCCGGCGTCAGCGATGCGTCGGCGCCGTCTGAATCGAGGAGAGCAGGGCCGTCGCTTCCAGCACATCGGGCGTCTCGTGGCCCTCGCTGACGCCGGCGACGACGGGTTCGAGCACCGCGCGCGCCTCAGCGAGTCGTCCCTCCCCGGCCAGCCACGCGGCAAGGGAGTGCGCAGCGCGAAGCTCGAGCAGAACGGCGCCCTGCCGGCGCGCCTCGGCGAGCGCCTTTTCGAACGACTCGCGGGCCGCCTCGCCCTGCAGGCGATCCGCATCCAGGAGGAGCTCGCCGCGCAAGCGGTGCAACTCCGGCTCGAACATGTGCTGTGCCGTGGCGAGTGAGGCGGTCGCCGCCGATTCGAGGCGCTGGGCGGCGTCGTCGATGCGCCCCGCGCGCCGGAGTGCGTCTGCCTGAAGCAGCAGATAGAACGGGCGCAGCAGCGCCGAGTGGGCCGCTTCCTGGTCGCTCACGCCGCGCTCGATCTCGGCGAGCCCACGTTCGCGGTCGCCGAGCTCGAACACGGCCCAACCGTTGACCGGCCTTCCCCACAACATCTCCTGCGCGAACCCTTTCTCGGCGCACAGCGGCATCAGCGCGTCGTTCATCGTCCGAGTCTCGACCGGTTCGCGGCGGAGCTGATGAAGCAGCATGCGGAACAACATCGTGAACGCCAGCGTCTGCGGGTGACCGAGATCGCGCGCCGCCGTCTCGGCCCGGCCGATCTGCTCCAATCCGTGATCGACCTTTCCCTTCAGCACCAGCGTTCGCGACAGCTCGCACATGCAGAAGATGCCTGGCTCGATCCCGACCTCCCACGCGCGGGCCCGATGGAACTCGGGATCGTAGAGCGTCAGTCCACGCTGGAGGTGTTGATACGCGGCCTCGAGCTCGCCGAGGTGATGCAGCGCCGCGCCGAGGCACCACTCCGCAATCATCTCGACGTGGGGATTGCCGATTTGTGTCGCCAGGCCGAGCAGCTGTTCGGCCAGTTCGTGCGCCACCCGGATATCGCCCGACGTGATGTAGTGCGCCGAGAGCCCCATGAGTACCGGAATGACGAGTCCGGGGTCGTCGATCAGACGGCACAGCTCTCGCGCGCGTCTGTATGCCTGGCCCACTTCCGGGACGCCGTATCCGCGACTGGTTTTCATCGCCAGCGCAAAGGTCATCTGCAGCTCGAGCTCCACCTTCCGCCGCGTCGTGTCGTCAGGCAGCGAGTGGAGCAACGCGAGACCGCGGAGGGCGAGCTGTCTCGCTTCTTCGTGCGCGAAGAGGCGCGTCGCCGATGCGGCGGCGAGGCTGAAATAACGGGCTGCCGCGACGGCCGCGCGTGCGGTCTCGAACAGAACGGCGAGCGCTGCGGCGATCTCCGGCGTTCGATCGCCCCAGCGCCGCACGAGTCCGGCGGCGATCGCGCCCGCCATCGCGGCCCGCCGCGTCGGCCGAAGCGACGCGAACATGGTGTTCTGGTAGAGGACGTGCGCGAATCGGTAGCGCAGCGTCATCGTCCGATCGGGACAGGTCTCCTCGCCGGTAAAACGGACCAGCGCGTGTTCGCGCTCCAGTCGGTCGAGCCGGTCTTCGACGTCCTGCTCGTCGATCTCGAGCGCGTGTGCCACCATGGCCGAATCAAAGTCGACCCCTTGTACGGACGCGGCGGCCAGCAGCTGGCGCGCATCGTCGCCGAGCGCATCGAGCTTTCGCTGGATCATGCTGCGCATCGACTCGGGCAGTTCCCGTTCGATGGTCGCCAGCCCTTCGGCGAGCCTCCAGCCGGCGCGCGGGTCTTCGACGAGCACGCCACGGCGGCGCAGATCGCGGAGCAGATCGACCAGAAAGAGCGAGTGGCCTTCGGTGCGCTGGTGTATCAACCGGATGAAGTCCTCCGGAAACGAGTGGTTCGGAAACTCCAGCGCAACGTATTCCGTCACCGCCGACGGCTGCAGGTACTGCAGGAAGATCTCGCGGCAGGCGCCGCGCGCCTGCAGATCGAGCTTCAGCGATAGAAACGGATGCTTCGTCTGCAGCAGCTCCGATGGTCGATACGTCACGACGAGCGCCAGCCGCATCGTCGCCAGCCGGTCGGCGAGATAGCCCACCAGATCGACCGTGGAGCTGTCGGCCCACTGCAGGTCGTCGAGGAATACCACCACCGGCTGCAGGCGTGATGCCTCCTCGAGGAATGCGGCCATCTCGCGCTTCATCCGCTGTTGCGATCCCGTGCCCGCCTCTGCGAGCACGCGCGTCGCCGACGAGTCGTCCGAGGGCAGCGACATCACCTGGACGTACCAGTTCGGCGCCACCGCTCTCAGTACGCGCGCGAGATTGCCGTGGCTTTCGCTGCGGAGCAGGCCGTCGATGGCTTCGAGGAATGGCAGATAGGCTTCGCTGCCGGCGAGCCGCTCGGAACAGCGGCCGCGTGCGATGCGCGCCTCGCCAGTGCAGGCCAGCATGCTGAGGCAGTTTTCGACGAGCGCGGTCTTTCCGAGGCCAGGCTCGCCTGCCACGGCGATGAGGAGCCCGTGCCCAGCGGCGACTTCCAGGTACGCCTCGGTGAGCACCTCCACTTCCGGCTCGCGCCCAACCAATCGCGGCGGCGCAGTCGCACGGCCATGGCTCGGCGTGGCGCTGACCACCGACGACGGCTCGTTGCCGCGAAGCCGCGACGCGATCTCCGCGGAAGACGGGCGAAGGCGTGCATCCTTCTGGAGGCATTCGAGCGTGAGCTGATCGAGCGCGGCGGGTACCTCGACGCCCATTCGTGACGGCGGTACCGGCGCGTCCGAGAGGATCCCGTGCAGGACCGCGAGCGGCGAGTTCGCGTGGAACGGATGCTGGCCGGTCAGCATCTCGTAGAGGATGATGCCGTAGGCGAAGACATCGCTTGCCAGCGTCACGGTTTCGCCCCGTGCCTGCTCGGGCGACATGTACCCGACAGTACCGAGCACGAGGCCCGTCATGGTCGCACCCGTCAGCGTCGCCTCGTTCTCGTCGCCGCTGCTGGCAAGGCGGGCGAGGCCGAAGTCGAGCACCTTGACGTAGCCATCGTCGCGCACCATCACGTTGTCCGGCTTGATGTCGCGGTGCACGATCTGAGCAGCGTGCGCGACCATCAAGGCTTCGGCAATCTGGCGCGCGACGTCGACGGCGCGATCGAGCGGCAGCCCCTGGCGCATCACGTCGCGCAGGCTGCGGCCCTGCACGAACTCCATCGCGATGTAGCGCCCGTTCTCGCACTCGCCGGTTTCGTGAATGGTGACGATATTCGGATGGTTCAGAGCCGACACGGCCAGGGCTTCGCGGATGAAGCGATCGACAGCGTCGGATTCCGCTGAGAGTCGGTTCGAGATCAGCTTGATGGCAACGTCGCGGCGGAGGCGCTCGTCGAACGCGCGATAGACCTCGCCCATGCCGCCCGATCCGAGCAGCGAGTGGACGACGTACGGCCCAAGCCGTGATCCCTCAGACAGCGGCATAGGAGAACGACAAAATTATAGACGTCGGACGCGCGGACTGGTCTGAGATCGCGCCGAGTTCGGGTCCGGCGTTACTGCAAGCCAGCGATCAACGCCTGGCCGAGCTCCCAAATCAGCGTGTCGCCGACGTTGTCCGGTGAATAGTCGGTGACCGGCATGTCGTCGACCGTGATCGCCATGGCGATAGGTCCGCCCTTGGTGTACACGATGCCGACGTCGCTCCGCAGCGCATCGAGCGCCCCATGCTTGCTGGCGATCTCGAGGTCGTCGGGCGCGTGACGCGCGATGCCCTCACGCTCGTGCTGCATCTTCAAGATGTCGACGATGTCCTTCGACACCGCGGCGTTCACGATTTTCCCCTGTTCGAGCAACTCGAGCAGGCGCACCATCTCTCGCGGCGTCGTCACGCCCAGGCCGTACTTCTTGTTCTCCTCGATCAGCCCGGCACGGCTCCAGCCGGTGGGATCCTTCAACTTCGCACCATCACCCCGCACCTTGCGATTCGATCGCGTGAGCGGCAGGTTCACCGAGTCGAGGTATTCGTTCACCGCGTCCGCCGTGATCCGATCGAGGATCAAGTTGGTTGCCGTGTTGTCGCTGACGATGATCATCAGGATCGCGAGATTGCGCACTGTGAGATCCGTACCGTCGGCAAGATTCCAGAGAACGCCCGAGCCAGTGACCTTGTCGTCGGCCTTCAGCACGAGGCGCTCGTCCCACCGCACTTTGCCGGCGTCGATCAGTGACTCGAGCGCGCACAGGATCGGCAGCTTGATGGTGCTCGCCGTCCGCACCTTCGTGTCGGCACCGCGCCCGAAGTCGCGGTCGGTCCGAAGATTCTTGCCGTAGAGCATCACCGTTCCCTTGAAGGGGACGATCAGGGCGGAGATGCGGGCATCCAGGTCGTTGTCAGCAGCGGTGCGCATCGATCCAGTCATGAGGAAAGTGGACAGCAGCAGCAGAGGCGCAAGGGTTCGGATCACGGCGGACATCTTCTCACGACACGGCGGCGCTGAAGCGCCGCTTCCGCGAGCGGTGGCAGACGTCCCGCCTCCGCGTCGCTCCATATTTGTGGAGGCGGGCCTTTAGTCCCGCGGACGCGGTTTCCCCCTATGCGGAGCGCTGATACGCCAGGAACGCGCGGGCGGCAAGCCACGCGCTGCCGAGCGACAACACGACCAGCAAGGCCATGCGCGTCGCAATCAGCGTCCAGTCCGGCGCCGCCGACAGGGCGCTCCTGGCCGCTTCGACACTCCACGCGACCGGATTGAATCTCGACACGGTCCGTATCCAGTCCGGCATCAGCTGCGGCTCCATGAAGACAGGCGACAGGAACGTCATCGGCAGCAGGATGAAGTTCGACGCGCCGATGACCGATTCGGTGCGCCGGATGACCAGCGCCATCGCGTTCGACAGTGCGCCGAACGGCACCGCAACCAGCACGCCACACAGGAGCAGGACGAGCAAGCCGATCGACCCGCCTGCATAGCGTGCGCCGGTGAGAAAGCCGAGGCCGAGCAGGATCAGCGATTGAAAGGCGACGATGATCGCCATCTGCATCAGTCGGCCGGCGATGATCGCGAAACGGCTGACTGGCGAGACCAGAAAGCGATCCATCACCCCCTGGTCGATCTCCATGATGATCACCATGCCGTTCCAGCCGCCGCCGAACAGCGCCATCATGATGACGATGCCAGGCGTAACGAACGTGGCGTAGTTCGCTGCGTGGAACCCCGGCAACTCGACGACTCGCGAGAAGACCTGGCCGTAGAGCAGCAGATACGTGACCGGCTGCACGAGCGAGATCACGATCCACCACGGCTGGCGCATCAGCGCCCGCAGATGGCGCTCCATCATGAACCACGAGTGGACGAGTGTCGTCATCGCGCGCCTCCGCTGTCCGCTTCGCTGAAGCTGCGGCCCGTATGGCGCAGATAGACATCGTCCAGTGACGGGCTCGTTACGCGTACCGAGCGAACGCGAGCCGACGCCGCTTCGAGCGCGGTGATCATCGCGGGGACCGCCGAAGCGCCGTGATCGGCCCGGGCACGCACCAGGACACCCTCGATGCTGATTTCCCGCGCCGCGGCGACCGTGCCCAGCGCGGCCCTGATACGGCCCTCGTCCGCCGCTTCCGCAAGATCGATCTGGACTGCATCGCCCGAGAGCTCCGCTTTCAAACCCTCGGGCGTACCATCGGCCACGACCTTGCCGCGATCGACGATGGCCAGGCGATGCGCGAGCCGATCGGCCTCCTCCAGATAGTGCGTCGTCAGGAGCACGGTGATCGCGTCCTCGCCCGACAGCCGGGCGATCTCCGTCCACAAGTCGGCCCGCGCCTCCGGATCGAGGCCTGTGGTCGGCTCATCGAGAAACAGGACGCGCGGCCGGTGGATCAGCCCCATGGCGATATCGAGCTTGCGCTGCATTCCGCCCGAGTAGCCGCGCGCCTGACGGTCGGCTGCCGGCGCGAGACCGAACCGCTCGAGGAGCGCGGCGACGCGGTTCTTGAGATCGGCGCCGCCGAGACCATGAAAGCGCCCCTGCAGCGTGAGATTCTCGCGACCCGTCGCGTTCGGGTCCACACCGGACTTCTGGGCGACGCAGCCGATGACGCGTCGTACCTGATCGGGACGCGACAGGACATCAACCCCTGCGACGCGCGCGCGGCCCGAGTCCGGTCGGGTCAACGTGTTCAGCACCTTGACCGTCGTCGACTTACCCGCGCCGTTCGGGCCCAGCAGACCGAAGACGGTGCCCGAAGCGACCGCAAACGACAACCCATCGAGCGCGCGCGTGCCCTTCGGATAGACCTTGACGAGCGACTCGGCGGCAATCGCCGCGGCCTCCTCGCTCATATGTCGCGACTTCATCCGGTCATTATGGTCTCAGGGCTGCCAGACCCTCGACGGGCGCCTGGTTCCTGGTCATCGACCGCAGAAACTGCCGTTCGGCGCGACGAGCGTCGCTCTCTCGGAATCGCCGTGACTTCCAGTCCGCGACTGCCGACAGACGCGGACAGATCGGCGGTGTAACGCCGCTGATCTGTCACGGATTCTCTAAAGGCCGTCACGGATTACACGGAGCACACGGAACACTTACTTTGATTCTCTTGTCCGTGTTCATCCGCGGAATCCGTGACAGGGGATCCGTGTCATCCTTCCAGTCCGCGACTGACTGCCGACAGACGCGGACAGATCGGCGGTGTAACGCTGCTGATCTATCACGGATTCTCTAAAGGCCGTCACGGATTACACGGAGCACACGGAACACTTACTTTGATTTTCTTGTCCGTGTTCATCCGCGGAATCCGTGACAGGGGATCCGTGTCATCGTGACCGCGGTGCCTTCCAGTCCGCGACAGAGCTGCCGACAGGGGCGAACAGATCACCGTGAACAGCTGCACGGCTGTCGCGGGTTTCTCGAAAGGCAGTCATGGACTACACGGAGTACACGGAACGCTTATTTTGATTCTCCTGTCCGTGTTCATCCGCGGAATCCGTGACAGGGGGTCCGTGTCATCCGTGACCGCGGTGCCTTCCAGTCCGCGACAGAGCTGCCGACAGGGGCGAACAGATCACCGTGAAACAGCTGTACGGCTGTCACGGATTTCTCGAAAGGCAGTCACGGACTACGCGGAGTACACGGAACTCTTGTTTTGATTCTCCTGTCCGTGTTCATCCGCGGAATCCGTGACAGGGGGATCCGCGTCATCCGTGACACGCCGTGCCTTCCAGTCCGAGACTGACTGCCGACAGACGCGGACCGATCGCCGGTGTAACGCTGATCATCTGTCACGGATACCCTAAAGGCGGTCACGGATTACACGGAGTACACGGAACGCTTGTTTTGATTCTCCTGTCCGTGTTCATCCGCGGAATCCGTGACAGGGGGGATCCGTGTCATCCGTGACCGCCGTGCCTTTCAGCCCGCGACTGATCGCCGACGGACGCGGACAGATCGGCGGTGTAACGCTGCTGATCTGTCACGGATTCTCTAAAGGCCGTCACGGATTACACGGAGCACACGGAACAATTACTTTGATTCTTTGTCCGTGTTCATCCGCGGAATCCGTGACAGGTATCCGTTCGTCCGTGACTGCTGTGCCCTTCGAGTCCGCGACCGAGCATCGACGAACGCGCACACGGCCACCGGTGAAACGGCTGCACGTGTGTCACGGATTTCTCCAAGGTAATCACGGATACACGAACGTATACGGAACTCTTATTCTCATTCTCCTGTCCGTGTTCATCCGCGCAATCCGTGACAGGCGCTCATCCGTGTCATTCCGTGGCCGCAGTGTCCTTCGTGTCCGCGACCAGGCGGCGACGAACGCGCACACGGTCACCGGTGAAACGGCTGCACGTGTGTCACGGATTTCTCCAAGGTAATCACGGATACACGAACGTATACGGAACTCTTATTCTGATTCTCCTGTCCGTGTTCATCCGCGCAATCCGTGACAGGCGTTCATCCGTGTCATTCCGTGGCCGCAGTGTCCTTCGTGTCCGCGACCAGGCGGCGACGAACGCGCACACGGCCACCGGTGAAACGGCTGCACGTGTGTCACGGATTTCTCCAGGGTAATCACGGATACACGAACGTATACGGAACTCTAGTTGAGTTCTGTCATCCGTGGACATCCGCGCAATCCGTGACAGGCGTTCATCCGTGTCATTCCGTGGCTGCAGTGTCCTTCGTGTCCGCGACCAGGCGGCGACGGACGCCAACAGGTCGAACGGCAGCCGCACATTGTCACGGGCGCTTCTGAAAGCCGTCACGGATTCCGCGACCTCACACGGAACTCTTCGTCGTGTTTGTTTCGGTGCACATCTGCGGAATTTGTGACAGGCGTTCGTCCGTGTCATTCCGTGACCGGGGGTGAAACGCAACTTTTGTTGGGTGCTGTCGTCCTTGGACCCCGCAGTCTATGACAGGCGTTCATCCTGTCGTCCGTGACACCCGGATCGGTGTCGTCGGTGACGGCATTGCCCTTCTTAATCCGTGGCTGCGCGATGACGCCGTCCGCGACTGCGCGCTGGTGGCGGCGCCAGGCCGTGGGCGCGCACGAAGCCCTCCACGATCCGCGACGGCAGATCGTCCGGCAGCGAGACGCCGACCATCGCGGACATCCATTGGTACAGCATCGGTCCGAGCAGCAGCGCGACGCCGACGTTACAGTCGAAGCCGAGCGGCAATCGCCCTTCGGCGATCGCACGATCTAGCAGTCTCGCGAGCCGATGCCGCGTCGGCTCGAGGAGCCGTGCACGCCACGCCTTGTGGAACCCCTCGTGGCGCGACGCGTACGCCATGAGGTGAGGCATGATCTTGGCGCGCAGCGTCGCGGTGCGAGGAGACGGCCGCCGGGACAGTAACGCCCTGATATCGGCCATGACGTCGGCCGACTGAGTATCCGGCCAGTCGTCCAGGCGATGCAGATGGTCGAGCGTCTCCAGCGCGAGCGCGTCCTTGTTCGGCCAGTGCTTGTAGATCGTCGCCTTGCTGACGGCGGATCGCCTGGCGATCGCGTCCATGCTGGTGCCGTCGATGCCGTGCTCGGCAAAGAGCGCCACGGCCGCGTCGAGCACGCTGCGATGTGCGCGCGCGCTGCGCGGCCGTCCGGCCATCAGATCTGAATCCTGGAGAACTGTCGCGCGCCGAGTGCCAGAAAGGCGATGGCGACCACCAGCAGCACGGTGAGGTCGAGCGGTGCGCCGAAATACGAGACACCGAGGAGCACGGCCCGCAAACCGTCGACGCCGTACGCCAGTGGATCGAGGCGAGTCACGATGGCGAGTGGCACCGGCAGGTTGGCGAGGGGGAAGAGGGCGCCCGAGAGGAAGAAGATCGGCAGCACCATGAAGTTCATGATCAGCTGAAAGCCCTGCATGTCCTGCAGCGTCGAGCCGATGCCCGTGCCAAGCGCGCCGAAGACCGTGGCGATGAGGATCATGAAGACGAGCGCGATCGGGATAACCGCCAGCGAGACGGGCCGGAACCCGGCGATCAGGCAGATGATCGCGATGAGGCATCCCTGAATCGTGGCCACCGTCGCGCCGCCGAGCGTTCGTCCGATCATGATGTGCAGCCGGGGCACCGGTGCGACCAGCGTTTCCTTCAGAAATCCAAACTGCCGATCCCACAGCAGCGCGATCCCGGAGAAGATCGACGAGAAGAGAATCGTCATCGCGATGACGCCCGGCGCCATGAACTGCAGATAACTGCCCTGGCCCGCCTTCTGGAATACCGGCCCGAGCCCGAAGCCGAGCACCAGGAGGTAGAGCATCGGCTGCGCCAGCGACGCGATGACCTGCGGCCGCGACCGCACGTAGCGTTTCAGTTCGCGCAACCAGAGGATGTAAATCGCTCCCACGTTATCGCCTCCACATCCTGGCGAACTGCCGCATCTGGTCGGCACCAGCGTCGGCGCGCTCGTCACGAATGGACGAACCGGTCAACGCCAGATAGGCGTCCTCGAGCGTCTCGGCGCCGGTCTGCGCCTTCAACTCCTGCGGCGAGCCGAGCGCGACGATCGCGCCGTGATCGATGATGGCGATCCGCTGCGCCACGCGATCGGCTTCGTCCATGTAGTGGGTCGTCAGGAACACCGTCGTTCCTTCGGTCTCGTTCAAGTGCTTGACGTGGCTCCAAAGCTGGTTGCGGCTCTGCGGATCGAGCCCGAGCGTCGGCTCGTCGAGGAAGAGGATCTTCGGCGTGTGCAGCAGGCCGCGGGCGATCTCGAGACGCCGCTTCATCCCGCCGGAGAACGTCTTGGTCAGGACGTTCCGCCTGTCCCACAATTCGAACAGCGTCATCAGCCGTTCGATCCGCTCGACACGCACGCGCCGAGGCACGTGATAGAGCACGCCGTGCAGATCCATGTTCTCGTAGGCCGTCATGTCGCCGTCGAGGCTGGGATCCTGAAAGACAATGCCGAAGCAGCGCCGGGCATCGTTCGGCCGTTGCACCGGATCGATGCCGTCGATCGCGATCTGGCCGCCCGTCGGCGCCAGCAGCGTCGTCAGCATCTTGATCGTCGTCGTCTTGCCGGCCCCGTTGGGGCCGAGGAACGCGAAGATCTCGCCCGCCTGCACCTCGAACGAGATGCCCTTCACCGCGGCGAAGTCGCCGAACGACTTCTGAAGGTTGTCGACTCGAATCATGGGGCCTCGAAAGCGACAATACTAAACCGTTCAGTTCACTAATACAACCGGCGTGCGGCAGCGCGACGCTGCGCGGTCCGGGTTTATTCGCTGGCGATGTTGTAGAAGCCGGACCGCGTCCGGACCTTGAGGCCGCGCTGCTTCACCTTGATCTTGACCCGCTTGAATTTCGGGCGATCATTCGTGCGCACGGTGCCGGCTTCTGGCTGGTAGCCGATCAGATAGTAGCCCTGCTGGTCGGACATGATGCGTTTCATGCCGAGTGCGAGATCGTTGGAGTTGACCACGGCGAAGCCGCCGGTCTCGCCGGCGATATAGCGCAGACCATCCTGGGTGTCGCGCAGCGCGTTGGCGCGCTGGCTGGCGATGGCAGCCATGCGTTGCGGATTTCCCACGGCATCCGCCGCGGTGAGGCCGGTGATGACGAGGCCGCGCGGATCGATCGCGTACACCACCACACCGGCGCGGTTGGCGCGGTCGACCAGCGCCTGCATCGCGTCGCGAATGGCATTGGTGTCCATGTCGAAGCCGCTGATCGAAAACCCTTCCGACACCAGGATCACGGACTTGCGTCCCGGCAACGGTCTCAGCGCGTCGATGACGCCTTCGATCCGTTCAATGGCGCTGACCGCAAAGGTGTACTCGCGGAAGCCCTCGGCGCGGTCGAACGCATCCCCGATGCCGTCGACCGGATCGAGCGCGCTCGCCCCGGTGATCCCCCACATCGAGTAGCGAAGCCGATTGGCGGCGGCCTTCAACGTCGCGGCGCTGCTCGTGAGTTGCGGCGCTCGTCGATAGTTCCCGCTCGTCGTCACCAGCATCACGCGATCGCCGGGCACGAACTGACGATCCGCGAACTTGCCGAGGCCGTTTCGCGCGTAGTAGATGCTTTCGAACGACATGCGAAGGTCGTCGACGACGATCCCGATGATGCGTTGCGCGTCCATCGGACGGACGGCTTCGGGCGGCAGCGGCGGCAACCCCGACGTGTCGTGCCAGTCGACGGCGGCATCGACGTACGTCACTGCGGTGATCGGCTGTGGTCGCCCGTCCTGGAAGATTTCGAAATCGTCCGTGCCGAGCGTCGTGACATGGCGGCCCTTCTTGTCGGTGACGACCGCGTCGAGCTGTACGAGGGAGACAGACAGCCGGAAGATGGGCTTTTGCTCGGTGGGCTCGACGCTGGTCTCGGGGCGCTGGGCCGATATGCTGGCCACGCACGCCGCGGCCACGATCAACGCCAGAACGAACAGGCGTCGCACGCAAACACCTCCTTCGCGGGACGCCGCACTCGGCGGCCGCTCGGGGGAAGGAGTTGTCAGTATAGGCCGATCAGGCCTGTTGCGCGGTGGCCGACGGCTCCGAGGACGAGGACGAGAACGATGAGCTCGAGCCGCGGCGCAGCGCCCGAGCCATTGCGGCTTCCAGCTCGTCGCGCCGCACCGGTTTGGCGACGTAGTCGTCCATGCCGGCGTCCAGGCACCGGTCGCGGTCGCCACGGAACGCGTGCGCGGTAAGGCCAACGATTGGCGTCCGGCACGTCGAGGTCTCCGCGCGGCGGATCGCGACGGTGGCGGCGAGCCCGTCCATCTCGGGCATCTCGACGTCCATCAGCACCAGATCGAATCGTCCCGCCAGCGCCATTTCCATCGCCTGCAGGCCGTTTTCAGCCAGCGAGACGGTATGTCCGCTTCGCTGGAGCATCCGCTCCGTCACCATGCGATTGATGGCGTTGTCGTCTGCGACGAGGATGCGGAGCCGTCGCCGGATGATATCAAGCGCGCCTTCCTCTTCAATCTTGACGTCTTCCTGGTGTGCGCGCAGAAACTTTACGACGAAGAAGAACGTGCTGCCGCTGCCGAGCGTGCTGGTCACTTTCAATTCGCCGCCCATCAGTCCGACCAGGCGCGCCGCGATCGCCAGCCCAAGTCCCGTGCCGCCGCGATCGCCGTTCGGCGCGCCGCTCACCTGCACGAAGGCGTCGAAGATGCGCGCCTGGTTCTCGGGCGAGATGCCGACGCCCGTGTCGCGCACGGCAACGTGCAGCTCCACTTCGCTCGCTTCGGTCTCGTGACTGCCGAGCGCACGCACTTCGATGGTCACCGATCCGCGGTCGGTGAACTTCAAGGCGTTCGCGACGAGGTTGAGCAGAATCTGGCGCAGCCGCACGGGGTCGCCGACGAACAGCTGCGGCACCGAGTTGTGCACGCGGACGTTCAACGACAGACCGCGGGCTTCGGCGCGCGGGCCCATGAGCGCGACGAGCCGATCGATCTCGGCACGGATGTCGAGCTCCACCGGATGCATGTCGAGTCTGCCGGCCTCGACCTTCGAGAAATCCAGGACGTCGTCGATCACCTGCAGCAGGAGATCCGCGGACGATTGCGCGACCTCGAGGTAGCGGCGCGCTTCCGCCGGCAGCGGCATCTGCAGCGCAAGGTCGGTCATGCCCATCACGCCGTTCATCGGCGTCCGGATCTCGTGGCTGACGTTGGCGAGGAATTCCGATTTCAGTCTCGACGCGTGGAGCGCGGCCTGGCGCGCCGCTTCGAGCTCCACCGCCGCGCGACGCCGCTCCGCGATTTCAGCAGTGAGCTGCTCGGTGCGCTTGGCCACGAGCCTCTCCAATTGACGCTGATGCCGGATGTCGTACAGCCGGACCGCCCCGGCGCCCGCCGCCGAAACCAGCAGGATCCCGAGCAGGCGCACCCACCCCGGGCTGCCCGCGTTCTCTGCAGCGGCCGCCTGAGGCACATCGCCGGACGTCTTCGCCGCCACGGCCATCGCCGGCGCCAGCAGCACACACATCGCGAGTGCAAGGCCGGGCAGCCACGCGAAAGCGCGGCGACCGAAACACGGGATCGAGGCCGAAATGGATGAGCGCACGATGATCCAGAACACCGATATGCCGCTCGGCCCCGGCACTCGGAACCCTGCGGCTTCCGTGATAATCGGCAAGGAGCCGGTTGAGCTTGAAGAGGGGAGGACGGGAGGGCCCAGACCTTATGCCCTATGCCCCTGTCTGTAAACATCCCTAACCGTCTCAATCGTGTCCGCCTGCTCGGCCGTCTTGTCGGTCCGGTATCGCTTGACCCGCGCGAACCGCAACGCCAGGCCGCCGGGATAGTGCGGGCTCGCCTGCAGGTCATTGAACGCGATCTCCACCACCAGCTCCGGCCGCACGTAAACCACGTATTCATCGCGCGCGACCTCTCGCGCCAGAAGCTCGCGGGTCTGCCAGGCCAGGAGCGCGTCGGTCATGCCCTTGAACGTTTTGCCGAGCATGACGAAGCCGCCCGTCGCGGGATCGCGTGCACCGAGGTGCAGATTGCTCAACCAGCCTTTGCGGCGCCCGCTGCCCCACTCGACCGCGAGCACGACCAGATCGAGCGTGCGCACGGCCTTCACTTTCAGCCACGACGATCCGCGATTGCCGGCGGCATACGGGGCGCCGCGCGACTTGGCCATCACGCCTTCGTGTCCGCGCGCGAGCGCGCCGTCCAGAAAAGCGCGTGCGGACGCTGCGGTCACGCCCGACGCGTGCGGTATGACGAGCGGCGCGGGTACCACTTCCTGTAATGCGGTGAAGCGCGCCGCCTGAGGCTCGTCGAGGACATCGCGCCCGTCGAGCGCAAGCAGATCGAAGAAGAACGGCGACAGCGGCAATTGCTGCCGCAGCGCATTCACGTCAAGACGTCTGCCGAAGCGCCGCATCGTGTCCTGAAACGGAACCGGCGTGCCGTCCGGGCGAAGCACGATCACCTCGCCGTCGAGGATGACGTCGCGCGCTGGGAAGGCGGCCGCGGCTTCGACGACCTCTGGAACGGCGGGAGTGACCTCGCGCAGTCCGCGCGAGTAGACCCGCACGAGATCGCCAGCCTTGTGGACCTGGATGCGCGCGCCATCGACCTTGTACTCGAGCGCGGTGTCGCCAAGGATCGCCACGGCATCCTCGACCGAGTCCGCCGAGTCAGCGAGCATCGGCTGCACTGGCGTGAGCACCTGCACCTGGAATGCTGACAGGCCGGCGTCGCCGTCGACGAGTGCGCTTCGCGCCACGCGGGCGAGATCGCCGGCCAGCATCGCCGCTCGTCGCACTCGCCCGGCTGGAAGATTGGCCGCGCGGGCGACGGCTTCGACGAGAACACCTTCAAGGGCGCCCTGACGAAGCTCGCCAAAGAGCAACTTAATCAGGAATGCCTGCTCCTCGCGCGTCGCGGCGATGAACAGCGCGCGCAGCCGTTCCTGCCGGACTCGCATCGAGCCCGCGCCTGCGATCGTTCCCAGGTCCTCGAATACGCGATCGACGTCCTCGATCGTCAGCGATTGAGTCTCGGCAGGCGGGACATCGTGTGCCGCGCGAATCGCCGCGCTTCCGACCCCAATGCGGCCCTGACGCAGCGTGCCGGAGAGGAAGGCAATCGCGATCGGCACCTCCTCCGGCGTCAGGCGTTTCAGCAGGCCGGCGAGGCGCGCGATCTTCTCCAGTCGGCCTGAAACCGCCGCAACCGAAGCCGAGGTGCCGGCCAATTCACTCAGCAACATGGCGGCGTTGGGATCTGCCCTGACTGTTGACCCCTAATCGTTGACCCTGCACGGCCCTGCACGCCCCTTCACACAAGAAGGGCACGAGATTTCCCAAAGCGTAATGTCCTGACACGTCGCGCCCGATAGGTCTGCGAGTAAGGAGTAGGAGCGGCATGACGATCGCAGAACTGCGCAGGGCCCGGATGGCCCGAGGCCTCAGTTTGACCGAAATCAGCCGCCGGACGCGCATTGGCGTCGGGCACCTTCGCAAGATCGACGATGGCGATCTGCAGGGCTTGCCAGGTGGCTTCTACGCGAGAGCCTTCGTGCGCGCCTACGCCGAAGCCGTCGGCCTCGACGGGGAGCTCGTCGTCGACCGCCTGGCCGGCGACCTGCCCTCTGCAGAGGCAGCACCGGCGCAGACCGGACAGGCATCACTGCCCTACACCGATACGGCCACGCTCATCCCCGACGCGCGAATGCAGGTGCTGAAGCAGCTGCTGGAACGTCACAACCGTCGCGTCGAGACCGATCGGCAGGTCCGGGTGGCTGCCACCCATGTCCCCGCTGGTCCGCGTCGCTTTCTCGCCGCGTGGGTGGATGGCTTCCTGCTGGCGTCGATCTATTTCAGCGTCCTCGCACTGACCGCCTTGACCTGTGGCGTTTCGATCGTCGAGCTCGTCGAGAGAGCGGGCCTCGAGGTCTTTTCAGTGCTGGCGCTGATCACGCTGCTGTACGTGCTGCTCATGGGCGGCATCGCCGGACGCACGATTGGCGCAATGCTCCTCGATGTCCCGTTGATGGACCGTCCCCATCGTCCGCTCGATCTGCATGCGATCGCACGCCGCAGTCTCGACTGTGTTCGTGCCGACGTCGTCGCGGCCGCGGAGCTCACCGCGGTCGTCGAGCGTCTCTTCGGCCGCGCGAGGCGCGCAGCTTAGGACTCGCCCTGGCTGTGCATCCGCGGGTTGCGCGGATTGCGCGGATAGCTTTAGGTCCCGACGTTCTTGAGCGCCTCGCGCACGCTCAACCCGCTCAGACGGTCGCGATTGGCGCGCACGTAGCGGCGCACTTCCTTCGGATCGGTCCACGCGTACTGCCGCAGCGCCCAGCCGATTGCTTTGCGGATAAAGAACTCGCGATCGGCGAGGTTCGGCTCGATGCAGGCGTAGAGCAGCCGCAGATCGGTGGCTTCCTTGAAGCCGAGCTGCGCGAGGATCGCGGTCCGGCGCTTCCAGAGATCGGGCGATCGGCTCCAGGCGCGAAGGAGCGGCTTCATTTCGGCCGGATACCGAGCCACCAGCGCGCCGATCCGTTTGCCCGCGATCAGATCGACGTAGTCCCACCAGGCGCCCGACACGATCAGCTCTTCGTATAACGGCAGCGTGTCGAGCGTTTGAAACGCCTTGTAAGCGCGGTGTCCGGTCAGCGCGATCGCTGCGTAGCGCTCTTCCCGGAAGCGTGCCGTTCGCCACAGGGCCAGCACCGTGTCCCGCCACTCGGCATCGTCCTGCAGCACGTGCGCCTCGAACACCCGTCGCCAGATGCTTTTCTGATCCGGCGAGGTGACGCCGTAGTACGGCATCACCGACTTCATGTACGCCCGCATCGGCCGCGCTTTCGCCGCATCGGCGCACGCGCGGAGCTCGCGTCGAATTGCCGCGATCAACGCGCGGTTCGGCGCGGCGACGCGCTTCCCCACGACCACTACGCCGCGCTTGGCGCCGTCTCCTGCAGCCACTTCTTCATCATCTCGATGTACTGCGGAAACGCCACTTCGGGCTCGTCGATGTCTGGATGCCAGGCCTTCTCCCACTCGAATCCGAAGAATCCGTCGTAGCCGCCCCGTACCAGTGCCTGGACGATTGCCTGGACACCAACGGTGCCCTGTCCCAGCAGGACGTAATGGCGATCATCGCCTTGCGCGACCGAATCCTTGATGTGGGTGTGATGCACCCATTGGCCGAGCGCTGCCCAGGTGTCTGCAGGCTTCTCGTGACCTTCGACCACCGTGTGGTGCGTGTCCCACACCAGCCCGACGTTCGGTCCTTCACCTGCAGCCTTCATGATCGACACGAGGCTGGCCGAATCGGTCAGCGCGCCGTGCGACTCCATGAGGACGCCGACGCCGCTGCCTCGGGCGAAGGTGCCGAGCTCGGCGAGCGTCTCGCCGATCCGCTTCTGCGTGCTCTCGTGCGGTTCGTCCGGAAAATACGCATCCGGAAACACGCGGATCCAGGGCGCGCTGAGGTTGTGCGCGAGATCGATGAACCGGTAGGCTTCGTCCAGCTGCGCAGCGCGCTTCAACGGCTCGCGCTCGTGCATCCTGGCCGACGACCCAAGATCGCTGATCACGAGGCCGCGATCGGCCAGCGACCGCCGTGTCTCGGCGAGCTGGAGCGCTGAGAATTCAGGGCGCTTCGTGAGATCCATTTCGCCCTCGAGCCCGCGAAGCTCGATGCCCTGATACCCGAGCGCGGAGGCCTGCTCGAGCACCTTGGCCCAGGGCCACTTCGGGCAGCCCAGCGTTGAGAAGCCGAGTCGATGAGGCATGGTGGCTATCCTACCCGGAGATCGCCCGCATCGCCCCGTCCGCCGCGGTCACGCCGCGGTACTGCGCTTCCTCGAAAATCGACACGCCACTCAGGTCGGAATGCGCGAAGAACAGACGGTCTCGTGCGGCAACCAGGTACCGCCGTGCGGCTGATGTCAGGAATCCCGGCGTGGGACGAATCATCGCGTGGCCCATCCGGCAGATGTCGACGCGGGTCGCGCAGTCACGAATGTCGGGATGGGCTCGAGACAGGTCATCGAGCACGCGATCGCGCAGCGTTCGCCAGTCCTGCGCCAGGAGCCAGGTCCGATTCGCTCGCGGTGAGCCCTGGTCGAGCGCCCAGTAATACGTCCATACCGTTCGCGGGATGAATGTCCTGAGCGATTGATGCGTGGCGACGACATAACCGAGCGATGGCGAGTCGAAGAGGACGTTGTCCCACGCAGGTGGGAGCCCGCGCTCGTTCGGCCATCGATCGAGCCAGAGGTTGGCCGTCACCCACGGCGAATACTCGAAATCGGGCGTGACCGGTCCGTGCTCGATGATGCGCGAGGCGAGAAAGCTCGGGGCCGCGAAGATCACGGCGTCCGCCACCCAGGCGGTGTCCGGCGTCGTGACCGACCAGAGGTGTCCGGACCTCGCGATCCGATACACGACCTGTCCGGTCCGGACAGAATCGCCGATGCGTTCCAGCAATCGAGCCGTGATCCAACCAATGCCTTCCGGCCAGGTCAGCGGACCGATCTCATGTCGCTCGCGGCTGGCGAAGTAGTGCAGGCCCGCCCAGGCCGATGTCACATCCGCGCGCGCGCCGTAATCGTCGCGGCACGCGTAGTCGATCGACCATCGCAGCCACGGCGAATCGAGGCCCTCGTCGCGCAGCCAGTCGGCCATGCTCTTGCCGTCGAGCGGCGACGGTCGGGCCCCGATAGCCATCGGAATGGTGAACGCGCCGGTGCTGCGCGCGGCCTCGACCTGTCCCTCGAACCGCGCGAACTGATCACGATCCCTCTGCGTCGGACCCACCTGCGGTTCGAGCCCCTCCTGCCATCGGCCGTGCAGGAACAGTCGCTCCTGCGGCGCCTGACACAGATAGCGTTCGTTCCACCCATCGGTCTCGAGAACGCCCAGCTCCTCGAACAACTCGCGCACCAGCGTCGCACGTGGGCCGGGCACCGGCACGTAGTGCGCCGCCCACGGAAACGCCGTTATCTCATTTCGCCCGGAGCGCGCATTCCCTCCTGCCGTGTCTTCCATCTCGAGCACGACGAACGCGACGCCGCGCGAGCTCAGGCGCCACGCGGCCGAGAGCCCGGCGACGCCGCCGCCAACGATGGCGACTGGAATCTTCTCGGTGCGCTGTGGCGCCGGGAAGCGCAGGCCATCCCGGAGCCGGTGACCGACAGCCGACGACTCGTGAACGAATCCCCCGGTAATTTCGCGGGCGCTCTTGCGCGTCAGGCCAAGGAGCGTCACACCGAAGAATTGGCGACGGTTCAGCTGCAGTGTCACGAAGAACCCCGCGAAACCGCTGGCGTACGGTCGGCGATCCGAGGATAGAATCTGTCCCGAATCAGCATTCGCCGTGGCGAGGCTTCATCATGCCGCAGGGCAATCCCCGTAGGCGCGGTCGCGAATCCACGCGCACCAACGACCAGGCGCTCGGCACCGCGCTCGAGCGAGTCAGCGACGCGGTGGTCGCGCTGGACAGGCATTGGCGTTACACCTACGTCAATCACCAGGCGGCAAGTCTGTTCGGCCGGCGGCCCGACGATCTGATCGGACGACATATCTGGACGGAATTCCCGGAAGGCGTCGGGCAACCGTTCCATCTCGCATACGAGAAGGCAATGGCCGAGCAGGTCTTCGTCCACATGGAGAACTACTACGAGCCATGGGATCGCTGGTTCGAAAACCGTATCTACCCCTCGCCTGACGGAATTTCGATCTTCTTCCACGAAATTACCGAGCGCAAACGGGCGGAGCGATCGTCCCGTCTGAGCGCCGAGCTCCTCGAGGCGCAGAATCACGCGCTGGAAGGCGTCGTTCAGGGGGCACCCCTCGGACAGACCCTCGATCGGCTTCTGCGCGTCATCGAGGCGCAGTGTCCCGGCATGTTGTGCTCCGTTCTGCTCCTCGATGACGATGGCGTCCACATGCGACACGGCGCGTCACCGAGCTTGCCCGGCAGCTTCAATCGCGCCGTCGACGGGCAGCCGATCGGCCCCCGCGCTGGCTCGTGCGGGACGGCCGCCTTTCGGCGCGAGCCGGTGATCGTCGAGGACATCGCGACCGACCCGCTGTGGGACGACTATCGCCCGGTGGCGCTCGCCCATGACTTGCGGGCCTGCTGGTCGACGCCGATCCTCGACCGCGAGCGACGTGTACTCGGGACGTTTGCCCTCTACTTTCGCACGCCAGGTCGGCCCACACCATTTCACTGGCAGCTCATCGACGTGTCGACGCATGTGGCCGCCGTCGCGATCGTCCACGACCGCGAGAGCCGCGAGTTGCGCGCGAGCGAGGAACGACTGCGGCTGGCGGTGACCGGCGGCAACGTCGGGATCTGGGAGTGGGACTTTGCCACGAATCGGCTGGTGTGGAACGACGAGTTGATCTTGATGTGGGGCTGGCCGGCAGGGGCGAGCGATCTGACTTTCGACAACATCATGAGCATGGTGGTCGCCGAGGACCGGTCGCTCGTGCAGACCGCCCTCGCGCGTTCGGTGCGGGACGGCACGATCTGCGACATCGAGTATCGCGTTCGCCGCCACGATGCGGCCGTCCGCTGGATTGCCGCGAAGGGCCGGGTGGAGTACGACAATGCGCGCCGTCCGGTCCGGATGATGGGTGTCGCGCTCGACGTCACTGACAGAAAACACGCGGAAGAGGCGCTGATGCGCCGGGAGGCCCAGCTTGCGGAAGCGCAGCAGATCGCGCACGTCGGCAGCTATGAATGGACCGTCGCCGACAATCGCGTCGATCGCTCCGTCGAGCTGTGCCGCATCTTCGGCCTGTCGTCAGAAGACTTTCCCGCAACCATCGAAGGCTATCTCGCGCGCGTCCATCCTGACGATCGCAGCGCCACCAGAACGATCATCGAGCAGGCCTTTCGCGAGGGAACGTCATTCGACTTCGAAGAGCGTATCGTCCGTCCCGACGGCGCGATTCGGCATCTTCGCAGCCAGGGCCGGTGGAACTTCGACGAGCACCGGAAGCCTGCCAGGCTGATGGCCATCTGCCAGGATGTCACGGATCGAAAGCTCGCCGAGGAGCAGCTGCGCCGAACGACGGAGCTGCAGGCCAGAAACGAAGAGTTGAAGGCGTTCGCGTATACCGTCTCTCACGACTTGAAAGCGCCGCTGCGCGGAATCGCCGGGTACGCGCAGGAACTCGACCGCCAGCATCGTACCGGCCTCGACGAGCGCGGTCTGTGGTGCCTGAAGCAGATCATCACCGCGACCAAGAACCTCGATCGGCTGATCGAGGATCTGCTGTACTACTCACGGCTCGATGTGCAGACCCCGTCGCCGACCGACGTCGATCTCGCCGCGATCCTCGACACGATTCTGAAGGACCGCAAACCCGTGATCGCGTCGCAAGGAACCATCGTGAGCGTGGGTCTCTCGGCGAAACACCTCTTCACCTGGCACCGCGGGTTGCTCCAGGTACTGGCGAACCTGATCGACAACGCCATCAAGTACACGCGGAATGCCGTGCCGCCGACGGTCCATATCGGAAGCGAGGCGGACCCCGATCGGATTCGCATCACGGTCGCCGACAACGGCATTGGCTTCGACATGAAGTACCACGACCGTATCTTCGGGCTATTCAATCGGCTGGTGCGACAGGAGGATTTCGAGGGCACTGGTGCAGGGCTCGCGATCGTCAAGAAAGTGCTCGACAAAATGGGGGGCTCGGTTCACGCCGAGTCGTCACCAGGCGCCGGCAGCACGTTCATCGTCGAGCTGCCGCTTCACCCACCGGCCGTCGAGGCGGGCCTGAAGGTCCGCCAGGCATCGGGAGCGGCATGAACCCGCGCGTACGTCCGATCCTGCTCGTGGAAGACAACCCGATGGATCTGGACCTCACGTGCCAGGCGTTCAAGGAGCACAGCGTCGCCAACCCGGTTGCGGTGTGCCGCGACGGTGAGGAGGCCCTGCAATACGTGGAGACCCACTCGCTTGCCTCCGATCCGCAGCTGCCCATTCTTGTGCTGCTCGACTTGCGCCTCCCCAAGGTAGACGGCATCGAGGTTCTGCGCCAGATTCGGCGTCACGCCGTCTGGAAGCAAGTGCCTGTGGTGGTCTTGACCACTTCGCGCGAGAACAAGGACATCGAAGCGGCGTACCAGCTTGGCGTCAACTCCTACATCGTCAAGCCTGTGGACTTTCTGGCGTTTGCCGACGTGGTGAAGACGATCAAGGTCTACTGGCTCCTGACCAACGAATACCCCTTTCAGGACGGCACGCCGTGACCACGCGCGCACCTGTCCGTCTGCTCTACGCCGAGGACGCCGCCTACGACGTCGACCTGACGAAATCGTATTTTCGCGCCAACGCGCCCGACTTCGAGATCGAGCTGGCACCGACCGGCCGCCAGTGCCTGACCATGTTGCGGCAGAAGCGCTATGACGTGCTGCTGCTCGACAACCACCTGCCTGACATGGACGGCATCGACGTGCTGAAGGAGCTTGCTGCCAGCGGCACGTCGGTGCCGGTTGTCATGGTCACCGGCATCGGTGATGAAGAGCTCGCCGTCCAGGTGCTCCGCCTTGGAGCCGTCGATTACGTGTCGAAGGACGGCAACTACATCGAGCGCTTGCCCGCCGCGCTGCGACGAGCCGTCGAGGACTACGCCGCGTCGGACGATCGTCGCCCCGCCAGGCGCCGGCGGCAACGGCGCGTTCTCTATGTCGAGCACGACGAGGCAGACATCGATCTGACCCGGACCGCCCTCGACGCGACGGCGCGACATCTGAGCCTCGAGGTCGCCCGCTCGTCGCGCGAGGCTCTCGACTTCCTGTGCACACAGGTGTTCGACGTCGTGGTGGCCGATCTGCGGCTGCCCGAGATGAACGCGCTCGACCTGCTGCGAGAGGCACGGCATCGCAGCGTGCGCGTTCCGTTCATCGTCGTGACCGGAAAAGGCGACGAAGAGGCTGCGGTCGCTGCCCTGAAGCTCGGAGCGAGCGACTACATCGTCAAGCGCGAGAATCACCTGACGCAGTTGCCTTACGCGATCGACAACGCAGTCGATCGGGCACAGCTGGTCGACGCCAATCGGCGCCTGCACGCGGAGCTGAGCGAACGCGCGCGTGCCCAGGCCGAGAACGCGCGCCTGGTGCGCGAGGTCACCGGCCAGCGTCAGCGTCTGGACGAAATTGTCGCCAGCGTCCCCGGTCTGGTCTGGGAAGCCTGGGGGCGCCCTGACGCCTCGGATCAGAGAACGGCGTTCATCAGCAGTCACGTCGAGCGGATGCTGGGGTTCCCGGTCACGCAGGTGTTGTTGACCCCGAATTTTCTACCGAGCATCATCCATCCCGACGATCGCGCCCGCGCGACCGCGGAAGCGGCTGAAGCGTTCGAGAGCGGCAACGGCGGGATCAGCCAGTATCGTCTCATCGCGCGGGATGGCCGCGTGCTGTGGGTCGAGGCGCGCACGACCGTCGTCAAGAACGCCGACGGCCGACCCGTCGGCATGCGCGGCGTGATGATGGACATCACCGCCGGCAAGGAAGCCGATCGTGTCAAAGCGCAACTCGAAGAGGAGCTCCGGCAGGCGCAGAAGATCGAATCCATCGGCCGCCTGGCCGGCGGCGTCGCACACGATTTCAATAACCTCCTGACGGCCATCAACGGGTATGCCGACCTGCTGCTCGAGGAGTTACCCGACGACCATCGATGGCACGGCGCTGTGTCGGAAATTCGGCGTGCCGGCGGACGCGCCGCCGACCTGACGGGTCAGTTGTTGGCGTTCAGCCGCCGGCAGTTGTTGCAGCCGCGGGTGCTCGACCTGAATACGCTGGTTGCCGACAGCACGAAGATGCTCAACCGCCTGCTCGGGGAGGACATCGAGCTGATCACGGTTCTCGATCCGGCGCTTGGAAACGTGACTGCCGACGCAGGCCAGATCCATCAGATTGTGTTGAACCTGGCGCTCAATGCCCGCGACGCCCTGCCGCGCGGCGGCAAGCTGATCATCGAAACCCAGAACGTCCAGCTCGACGAGGAGCATCCCCAGCTGCACCTCTCGCTCCGGCCGGGCGCCTACGTGATGCTTGCGGTCAGCGACAACGGCTGCGGTATGGATCAGGAAACGCTGTCGCGGATCTTCGAGCCGTTCTTCACGACGAAGGAACTGACGAAGGGCACCGGGCTTGGCCTGTCGACGGTGTACGGCATCGTCAAGCAGAGTGGCGGTTCGATCTACGTGTACAGCGAGCCGGGGCACGGCGCCACATTCAAGATCTATCTGCCTCGCATCGACGAACCGGTCAGAGCTGCGGCCGACCAGCAGATCGAAATCGACACCCTGCGTGGCTCGGAGACGGTTCTGGTGGTTGAAGACGACGAAGCCGTCAGGAAGTTGATCGAGCAGGCACTGCAAAAGTACGGATACCGGGTCATCGAGGCGACGAACGGTCCCGAGGCGTTGCGACTCTGCGAGCGCCACGAGGCGCCGATTCGCCTGATCGTCACCGATGTCGTGATGCCCGGTATGAGCGGTCGCGAGCTGGCCACGAGGTTGCGCCAGCACCAGCCCGACATGCGCGTGCTCTACATGTCCGGGTACACCGATGATTCCGTCATCCGGCACGGCTTGCTGGATGCCTCCATGTTCTTTCTTCAGAAACCGTTCACGCCGGCTGCCCTGGCGCGCAAGGTCCGCGAGACGCTCGATCAACCAACCGAGTCCGTCTAGCGTCAGCGCCGCTCATCGCTCGGCCGATCTCATCCCAACGGCCCCTCGCGGTTTCGCTCTGGCTATAATCGCGCGCGATGGTCCAGCACCTGGCCGCACTCATTCTCTGGATCGCGATCGGCACGAGCGCGGCTCTCGCAGATCCGCAACCAATCGATACAGCCAAGGACATCTTTCGCGAGCTGATTGCGATCAATACGGCCGAGCCTGACGGCAACACGACGAAAGCCGCCGAGCGTCTCGCCGCGCGGTTGAAGGAAGCGGGGTTCGCTGACGACGACGTGAAGATTCTCGGCCCCGACGATCGCCACGGCAGCCTGGTCGCACGCTTGCGAGGATCTGGGAAGGGCCGCCCCGCGCTCTTCCTCGCGCATCTGGATGTCGTTCCTGCGGCACGCGAAGATTGGAGCGTGGACCCATTCGGTACTGACCAAGAAGGACGGCTACTACTACGGCCGGGGCACGACGGATGACAAGCAGTTTGCGGCGATCTGGACCGCCGCCTTCGTCAGCGCGAAAAGAACCGGCTTCGTGCCGGATCGTGATCTCATTCTCGCGCTCACCGCCGGCGAAGAGACCGGAATCGGCGATCTGAACGGTGTCGGCTTTCTGCTCTCACATCACCGGGAGCTGGTCGACGCCGAGTACGTGATCAACGGCGACGGCGGCGGCGGCTCGATCAAGAACGGGCGGAACGTCGCGTTTGGCGTCCAGGCTGCCGAGAAGCGCTACCTGGACGTGACGCTCGAGGTCACGAATCCAGGCGGCAACGCGATGCAGGCGCTCGCGACCGGCACGGCCGACGCCGCCACGGTCTCGCAGCTGACCGCCGACCCAGTCGTGAACAGCATGCTGCGCACGACCTGCGTGGCAACGACGGTCACCGCCGGTCACGCGCCGAATGCGCTGCCCCAGCGGGCGAAGGCAAACGTCAACTGCCGACTGCTTCCCGACGAAGCCCCGGAGGCCGTGATTGGCGCGTTGACGAAGGCCATTGCTGATCCGGCTGTGTCTGTCACGCCGGCGAGCATCTTGCCCCCGCCGGTGCCGATGCAGTCGTTGGATTCTCGCGCGATGACCGTGATCACCGCGGCGGCCGCATCCGTGTGGCCTGGCGTTCCGGTGATTCCGCTGATGGAGCCCGGCGGCACCGATGGCGTGGCGTTTCGTGCGCTCGGCATTCCCGCGTTTGCCGTGAATCATTTCGGACCGGACGACGATGTGCGGGCACACGGGCGGGACGAACGGATCGGCGTCCGCGAGTTCGAGGATGCCGTCCGATTCGGCGAGGCGGCTGTCCGTATCGCCGGCGGCGGAACGCCCGCTCGATAATCAGTCAATGCGCAACCCTGGCATCGTGATCGTCGGCGCGGGCGTGATGGGCGCGAGCGCGGCATATCATCTGGCCGCGCGCGGCCGCCGCGACGTGCTCGTCATCGATAGCGGCAGCGCTCCCGGCGAAGGCAGCACGAGCCGCGCGACGGGTGGTTTCCGCGCTCAATACGGAACCGCGATCAACATCCGACTGTCGCTCCTGACGCGCGCCAAGCTGCTGCAATTTGCCGAGGAAGTCGGCGGCGATTGCGGGTACGCCCCGGCGGGCTATCTCTGGCTCGCGGGATCCGGGAGCGTCCTGCAGAGCCTCGCCGCCGCCCGCGCCCTCCAGCAGGCCGAGGGGCTGACCGAGGCGACGGCGGTGGCCCCGGACGAAGTTGCGCTGATCAACCCGGCGGTGGCGCTCGACGGCATCTTCGGCGGCTCGTTCTGTCAGACCGACGGGTTCATCCGGCCGCTCGGCATTCTCAACGGCTATCTCGATGCCGCGCGCCGGATGGGCGTCGAGGTCGCCTGGGACGAGGAGGCCGTCGATGCCGAACGGTCGCCCAGTGGGCGCATCACAGCGCTCGTCACGACGCGGCGTCGAATCCCCGTGGAGACTGTCGTCAATGCTGCCGGCGCCTGGGCCGGTGTCCTCGGATCCGCCTGCGGCCTGAATGTTCCGGTATCGCCGCTGCGCCGCCAGGTGGCGCTGACCGAACCGACCCGCGCGCTGGCCGATTCGATGCCGATGACGATCTTTACGGACGACGGCTTTCATCTCCGCGTGCGCGACGGCCGCGTGCTGTTGCTCTGGCCGACGCCGGGGCTCCCGGGCCGTCCCTTCGACGCGACGGTCGACGGCGATTGGATCGATGCAGTCAGCGCCAAGGCGCACGCACGCGTTCCCGGTACTACGCGAGGTGCCCGTCGATCGTGCCGGATCGTGGGCCGGCCTCTACGAGATGTCGCCTGACAAGCACGCGATCCTCGGCGCGCACCCGGAGAGCGAGAACTTTTTTCTCATCAACGGGTCGTCGGGGCACGGTGTCATGCACGCGCCTGCCCTGGGACACCTGCTCGCGGAAATCGTCCTCGACGGCAGTGCGACCACCATTGATACATACGCCCTCCGGCCGGCGCGATTTGTCGAAGGCGATTTGAATGAATCGGCCGGGCCGTTGTAGGAGGATGCTGAAACTTGTCAAAACCCAATCTGCTTCGCTGAGCCAACCCCCAATCCCCAAAGTGCGCGGTGCGCGTTGGAAGGTAGCCGGCCATCCTGCGGTAGGGCTCGACTTCAGTCGGGCCGGTCACCGATTCAGATCCCGCCACTCCCTCTCGTAGTAGCGCACCAACACTTGGGTATTGAGGCGATTGGGCTCGACGGGCACGCGCGCCATGTCCGGGGGAAAGGTGAAGAGCTCCGGCAGAATCGCCGCGGTGAGAAACCGCAAACGATCGGGCAGCGCCGCCGGCAGCTGGTAAGGCGTCCGCCCGCCGAGCACGAACCCCCATTCGCCGAACGACGGTACGTAGGCGTGATACGGCGACGCCAGGAACCCACTCGCCTCCACGGTCGCGACCACACACCAGAACGCCTGGCGGGCGAAGAGCGGCGACGTACTCTGAACGACGAATCGGGCGTCCGACGGCAGATGCTTGCCGAGCGCACGATAGAACGCCGTCGTATAGAGCTTGCCGACGGAGAAATTCGACGGATCGGGAAAATCAACGACGGCGAAATCGAAGACGTCGTTCGTCTCATCCAGCCAGACGAACGCGTCCTGGTTCACGACACGCACCCGTGGGTCGGTCAACGCGCCGAGATTCAACCGCGTCAGCTCCGGGTGGGTCGAGAACAGACGCGTCATCTCGGGATCCAGGTCGACCAGCGTCACGTGCTCGATACCGGGATGCTTGAGGATCTCGCGCACGGCGAGCCCATCGCCGCCGCCGAGGACCAGCACCCGGCGGGCACTCGGCACGGCGGCCAGCCCGGGATGTACCAGCGCTTCGTGATACCGGTACTCGTCCTTCGAGCTGAACTGAAGATGTGCGTTCAGGAATAGACGCAGGTCGTCCTTCCACGCCGTCAGCACGATGCGCTGATACGGCGTGGTTTTCGCCAACACCACATCGTCTGCATAGAGATTCGTCTCGCCGATTTCCAGGATGCGGTCGGCCCAGATCCAGCCGCAGCCGAGCGCGATCAGGACCGCGACCGCGATGCCCCGCAGCCAGCGTCGCGCGCCGAGAACATCGGCGAGAAGGACAGTCGTCCAGAGCGCGACGCCGGTGTTGATCAGTCCGAACAGCACCGCGGATCGCACCAGCCCCAGATGTGGAACCAGGAACAACGGGAACAGCAGCGACGCGCCCAGCGCGCCAAGATAGTCGAAGGTAAGAACGTGCGCGACCACGTCCTTGAAGTCGAACCGATCGCGCAGGATGCGCATCAACAGCGGGATCTCGAGGCCCACCAGGACGCCGACGATGCCGACCAGGACGTAGAGGACGACGCGAAAGCTCGTGGTGTAGGCGAAGGCGGCGAAGAGAAGCGCCGACGAAAATCCCCCAACGAGTCCGACGAGCAGCTCGATGAGGACGAACCGCGCGGCCAATCCGCGGCCGATGTACCGCGACAGCCACGAGCCCAGCCCCATCGCCGCGAGATACGTGCCGATGACGGTGGAAAACTGCGTGACGCTGTCGCCGAGCAGATAGCTGGCGAGGGTTCCCGCGATGAGCTCGTAGACGAGCCCGCAGGCTGCGATGAGGAGAACGGAGGTTAGTAGGGCAGCAGCCATAGGTGGGCTATGGGCTCCGGACTCCGAGCGTCGGGTTGTGCATAACCCGACGCCGGCGCACGGGATGTGTCGGACGGACTTTCAGATCCGCTGATGGCGGAGATGAAGCTCCGCCCTACATGTGGCTCTTCAATGGATGGCAGCCGCGATCACGATGGCGAGACCGACGCCGATCAGTCCCATCAGGATTGCGACGGCGACGTTCTGTTCCTCGATCACTTCCTTCCAGAGATCGTATGGCGTCAGGCGGTCGACAAGCCAGAACGAGGCGACGAACGTCGCGACACCAAGCACCGCGAAGAGAATGGCCGCGACGATGTTCGGAGCGATCCCGGCAAAAGTGGCACCCATGTGTTACTTGCCTCCGAAATAGCGCGGCGAGCCGCGGTAGAGGGACCGGTATGAACCCGGGTTGTCGCGAATCGACTTCGGCACATTGTGAAGCTCGGTCGGACGCAAGAGCGTCCACCCGCGATAGTCGGCGAAGCCGGCCGTGCCCAGTGCCAGCATCCCTAGAATCAGATACGCGAGTCGGCCCATATGATCCCTGACCCCTATTCCCCATCCCCGCCAAAGTCGCTTTCCTGCCAGCGGCGCGACTCGAACGCCGCCGAGCGGAGCGAGACGACGACCGGCGGGATGAGCAGGATGCCGAGCGCCATCAGATAGTACTCGGGCGACGGCACGTCGCGCCGAAGCGCGATCCTGTATGAAACCGGTGGACTGTTGGCGTCGGCCTCCGGCTCGACGCGCAGATAGTACCGTCCAGGCGCAATCGTCGGCAGCACGGCGCTATCGCTCTGCGAACCCTCGGTCCACCGCCCGTCGCTGTCGGTGCCCCAGTAGTAGCTGACCTCACGTGAAAAGTCGAACGCATCACCCGTGTCGGCATTGATCAGCGCATAGTCGAACCCAATCCAGTTGTTCTGTACCTCGGCCGTCGTCCGGACCTCGATGTTGCTGGTGCGCTTGCCAATCGTGAACACAGGGGTGACGAAGGAGCTTTCCGCGGCGCCCGGACGATAAATATACGACCCTGAGAAGACCGGTTCTCGAGCGGCCGCCACGGTCCGCACCACGCCGACGACGAAGAGGATCAGCGCCAGGATCAGGAACAGCCCCCAGTAGTACGACGGCTTGCCCGCGTAGGGCGAGGGCTGGTTGGCGAAAACGCCAACCCGTTTCGGCGCGTGACCAGGCAGCTGGAACGCCTCCCACAGCCGTCGGCCGTCCACGTACTCGCCGATCGACCATGTCGTCTCGTCGGGCGTGCGCTCGGCGGAGAGCATCAGCGGCGGCGCCACGTAATCGCTCACCGTCGCGACGTCACCGTTTCGGACCCGCCACGGAAACTCGCCGAGCACGAATCGGACCGTGGCCGTGGCAGTCTGAAACAGACGATACGTGCGGCCGAGGTAGGAGGCCGCCGGGTTGCCACGGCTTCGCGCCTGCTGCGGCAGCGCACGTACCGTGCGGATGTCGTTCCAGTGCCCTTCGTACTCGCTCAGATAGCGGAAGCCCTGATGGCGATCGAAGAGGACGTACTCGTTCCACCCATATTCTTCGCCGTCCACCTCGATGGTTCGCCGCGCGAAGCCGATTGCCTCGTACTCGTGGCCGCGCAGTTTTCCGCGTGACCCGAGCGGGATTGTCGGCGTGATGCGCTCGCGGGCACGAGCCTCCTGAAGGATGAGCAGGTTCGGATCGTTGGGATCCTGGATGGCCGCGCAGCTCGTGCACGCTACGGTTCTGGTCTCCTCGAGCGCCCGCAGCTCGATCGCCGCACCGCAGTTGCGACAATTGAAGCCGGCGGTCTTCCCTGCCTGCGGTGCGTCAGCGGTCTTGAGGTTCGACAGCCCCAGATCGTCGAACTCGGCGAATACACCGATGAAGAGAAGCGGTGGCGACTCGCTGTAGTCGAGCGTGGCGAAGTGGCCATCGGTCGCCTTCAGATCGGCGAATAGGACTTGTTCCTTGTCCCAATACTCGAACGGCAACTCCCCCTCGACGCCGCGATACCGCGCCGGCGTACGCGTCGTCACGGTGAAGTACGTTTGGTTGAACGCGAAGCGTTGCCCGGTCGTCACCGCCTCTTCGGAAGGTAGCGTCCCCGGCTTCTGCACCAGCCTGGACACGGCGTACTCGGCCTGCGCATCCGACAGCCAGCCGCTCGTGTTGTCAGCGAACGCGAGGTGCCACTCGTTCCACGTGCCCTGGTCGTACTCGTAGACGATCCGGCCGGTGACGGTGAACGCCTCGCCTTCGAAGCGTCCGGTGGTGCCGATCTGGATCGGCGAGCTGTCGAAAGGCAGATCAGCGACCTCGCCTACCTTCCGCAGGTCGACGTCGTGCCGCACGAGCACCGAGCGGCAGTGCGCACAGACGGTCTGCACCGCACTGGACCACAGGAACTCGATTGGCGCGCCGCAGTTGGGGCACGCGCCCACGGGGCGAGACACGGGGCGAGTATAGCGAATTGCGGATCGCGGATTGTGGATTGCGGATTGAATTGCGGATTGTGGATTGGACGAGATTGCGGATTCTTGATTGCGGATTCGGGGATTGCGGATTTTGATTGCGGATTTCTGGATTGCGGATTGCCGAATTGCGGATTGTTAGTGCAACTTCTCGTCGAACGTCTTCACCGCCTCGACGATCATGTCGGCGACGTCGCCGAAGAAGCGCCGGTCGATCCTGTCTGCTGTGTCGGTGGGCCGATGGTAGTCGTCGTGGTCTTCGACGCCGAAGTACACGAAGGGGACGTCGTGCGCGGCGAAGACACCGTGGTCCGATTGATTGGTCCAGTCCTCGACGCTGCCGGCTCTGTGCACCGGCCGGTCGTGACCGAACAGGATTTTTACGCCCGAGCGCCGCTGCACGTCCTGCAGCAGCGGCCGCAGCCAGGGCGACTGGTAGGTGCCCGCCGCGAAGATCTCGTTGCGATCGTTGCGCGAGACCATGTCCATGTTGACGTTGAGCGCGATGCGGTCGAGCGGCACCAGGCCGGATTCGACGAACGCTTCCGCCCCGCGGAGACCTTCCTCTTCGGCATCGAAGGCCACGAAAAGCAGCCGGTGGGCCGGACGATCGATTGTGAAGGCGCGGGCCACGGCAACGAGCGTCGCCACGCCAGAGGCATTGTCGTCGGCGCCGGGATACCTCTCGCCGTCGACGGTACCGAGATGATCGTAGTGAGCGCTGACGACAATTGTCGACGCGGAGGGCGATGAGCCCGGGATCGCGCCAATCACGTTGGCGGCGTCGGAATAGTCGGCGCGAAAGGGCCGGCCGGGCGTGAACAGCCCACGGATGCTGTGATGGACGAACGAGAACGGATCGAGGTAGGCGGTCTTGCCGGCGGGTTCGAGGCCGAGCGCGGTGAAGCGCTCGACGATCCAGGCGCGCGCCTTCAGCCCGCCGGGCGTGCTGGCGCGGCGTCCCTCGAAGGCAGGCGACGCCAGCAGCGCGACGTCGGACATCAGCTGATCGCGATCGACGTGATGGCGGACGGCCTCGCCCGTCGCCACCGCGGGCACTTGTCCCGCGATGGCGCGCTGCTCGAGTCGGCCGGCGGCCAGGACGTATGCAAACAGCAGGGCGACGGTGCCCGGCGCTATCAGGCGGCGTGGTCGCACGCCGTCAGTGTAGCGTAGCGGGCAGCAGGCAGGTCACACCGCCGGCCGCAGGCTCCATGCTGCCTGCTACTTCAGTTGCAGCTCTCCCGAAGCGTCTTCACCGACTTGACACCGAGATAGGGGAAGTCGCCCAGATCGCCCTGCATCTGAGTTTTCGACTCGGTCTCCTTGTCGTCGGCGTTCTCGCGTTCAATCTTCGTCTTGGTCTTCACTTCCACTTTGCCGTCGTTGCCGACGTCTGCCGCCTTGCCTTTGATCTCGACCAGGTGACCGACGTGCTCTTCCATCGAGTCATCCTTGCCGACGAGCAGATAATGACGGCTCTGGACGTCCTTGCCTTCGGCGCTCGTCAGCACGAAGCCCGTGTCGTTGGCGGCCCGTTCGACGCAGCCGGTCACGGTGACGTTCTTGCCGTCCTTCACCGAGATCTCCGTCTCGGACTTGACCTTCGCGGACTGCGCCGACAGACCCACGCCACAAGCGAGCGCGAGCGTCGTCGCGGTGATCAGTCGCTTCATCTGCAGCCTCCCGCAAAGGGAACTGCAACAATGCGGCCGTTCGACAGCGGGGCTAAGCGACGGCGGCGATGGGGGTTGAACGGCTGAGTGCGCCAAGGTGTGCCTGTCGAGCCCGTGAACAGGTCCGCAAAATTACACGCTGGCGCCCGGGGCTTCAGCGCCGTCGCGACTAGTCATAGAATGCCGCCCCATGCCGACCCGACGCGACTTCCTTCGTACCGCCCTTGCCGGCGGTGCCGCTTTTGCGCTCGCCCCACGATCCGTCCGCGCCGCCGATTCGCGGATCGACATCGTGCCCGGAGACCCGTTGGGGACCATTCCGCCTGACCTGTACGGCCATTTCGCGGAGCATCTCGGCGGCGTCGTCTACGACGGCATCTGGGTCGGGGAAGACTCCAAGGTGCCGAACACGGGCGGAATACGGACCGCCCTGGTCGAGGCACTGAAGAAGATCAAGGCGCCCGTCATCCGCTGGCCGGGCGGCTGCTTCGCCGACAGCTACGACTGGCGCGACGGCATCGGTCCTCGTCAGAGCCGCGCGCGCCGCACGAATTTCTGGCTCAACACGAAGGTGCCGCCAGGTCCGCAGCAATACGATCCGAATCACTTCGGCACGGTCGAATTCGCGCGCTTCTGTCGCCTGTCGGGCGCCGCGCCCTACCTTGCCGCCAACATCCGCAGCCTCAACGCGCGCGACTTCTATCAATGGGTCGAGTTCTGCAACTCACCTGCGGGCACGACGACGCTTGCGGAGGCGCGGGCCGCGCAGGGTGAGCGCGAGCCGCTGATGGTCTCGGTACTGGGGCGTCGGCAACGAGCCGTGGGGATGCGGCGGCGATTTCAGCCCCGAAGACTACGCGGTGGAATTCAAGCGGTTCACGTCGTGGGCGCCGTCGTTCGACGTGCCGTTGAAGTTCATCGGCGCCGGCGCCAGCAGCGGCGACTTCGAGTGGACGCGGCGGTTCTTCGAGAAGCTCACGGAATCCGGTCCGGGTATGGTCAATCGCCTCTGGGGCTTCTCGTTCCACCACTACTCCACCAACGTCAGCGGCGGCCGGTCCACCGACTGGAACGAGAGCAAGGGACCAGCGGTTGGCTTCACGATGGAGCAGGACTACGAGCTCCTCGTGGAAGGACAGCTCATGGAGGATTACATCCACGGGCACTGGCAGGCCCTGAGCGGCCGCGATTGGCGTCACCACGTGAAACTGGTGGTCGACGAGTGGGGCTCCTGGCACAAGCCGGGGTCCGAGGCGAACCCCTCGCACACGCTCGGCCAGGTATCGACGATGAGAGACGCCCTGCTCGCCGGGCTGACGCTCGACATCTTCCAGCGGCACGTCGACAAGGTCGCGATGGCGAACATCGCCCAGTTGATCAACTGCCTGCAGTCGCTGTTCGTCGCGCACGAGGACAAGTTCATCCTCACGCCGAACTACCACGTCTTCGACATGTACATGGATCACATGGGGGCCGAAGCCGTACGCGCCGAGTTCGTCGCGCCGCGTGTGTCCTACACGCGCAACGGCCAGCCCGCGACGTTCTGGGGCCTCGCCGGCTCGGCATCGCGCAAGGACAAGACGCTGACGCTGACCGTCGTCAATCCGAGCGCCGACCAGCCACGCGAAGCGGAGATCAACGTCGGAGGCGCCCGCATCACGTCGGCCGCGGTTCGTACGCTGACCACGCCAAAGCTCGACTCGCACAATTCCTTCGAAGCGCCCGACGCGGTCCCGTCACCGCTGGAGCGAACCGTGTCCGTCGGCTCACCGTTCGTGTTCACGTTCCCGCCGGCGTCGGTGACGAAGTTGAGGCTGACGATTGCCTAGGTCCGAGCGTCAGCTCCCTCGAGGCCGCGAGCCGCCGACGCACGCGCCATGCAGCCCGGTGTCGATTGCATACGCCCGGACCCCATATACTTCCCCCATGCTGAAACGTCTCTTGACCGCCACGCTCACGATTCTGTCACTGTCCACTCTCGTCGCACAGACGCCGCTGCCCGGCGAAGACTGGGTGCCGCTCTTCAATGGCAAGGACCTCACCGGCTGGATTGAAGTCGGCAAGGAGAAGTGGTCGGTCGAGAACGGCGTCATCCACGGTGTGGCCGTCACGCAGGAGTACGGGTATCTCAAGACCGCCAAGAACTACGTCGACTTCGAGCTCGCCGTGAAATTTCTCTGCGAGGGCGACGGCAACAGCGGCGTCTTTTTTCACACCGACTTCAAGCCCGGAACGGCGGACGTCTCTCAGGGGCTGCAGTTCGAGGTGGATTGCACGGTCAACAAGCACACCGGCGGCATCTACGGAGACGGGCGCGAATGGATCGTGTGGCCGGCGCCCGAAACCGAACCGGTCGTCCGGCAGGGCGAGTGGAACGAATACGTGCTCAAGGTAGTCGGCAACCGCTACGTCTCGCGGCTGAACGGCGTGCTGATGGTCGACTTCACCGATCCCAAGCCGGTCTCGAAGGACGGCGCCATCGCGCTGCAGCTGCACTCCGGGGGCCGTGGGAACATGAAGTTCAAGGACATCTACCTTCGGGATCTGACGAAACGATGACCATGCGCGGCTTACTCGGCTTCGCGACTGTCGTGAGCCTGACGCTCGGCGCGTTCGCCGTCGTGGACTCCGCCGCGGCAGGACGGCTCGTCTATATCGGCACGTACACCAGCGACGGCAGCAAGGGGATCTACGCGTTCCGCTTCGACGAGGGGTCCGGCGCGCTGAAGATGGTGGGCCTCGCCGCCGCGACGAAGAGCCCGAGCTTTCTCGCCGTCAGCCCGAACCGGAAGTTCCTTTACGCGGTGAACGAGATCTCGGCGTTCGAGGGCGAGAAAGCCGGCAGCGTCACCGCGTTCAGCATCGACGCGCAGAGCGGCAAGCTGACGGCGCTGAACGCGAAATCGTCGAAAGGCGACGGGCCGTGTCACCTCGCAGTCGATGCCACCGGCCGGTTCCTGGCGGTTGCGAACTACGGCGGCGGCAACTTCTCGATGCTGCCGATTGGCGCCGACGGACGTCTCAGCGACTCGATTGCGATTCTCGCAAACGGCGGCAGCGGGCCGAACAAGGACCGTCAGGAAGGACCGCACGCGCATGCCGTCGTCTTCGACGCGCACAATCGATATCTTCTCGGCGCGGATCTCGGACTGGATCGCGTGTTTGTCTACAAATTCGATCCGTCGAATGGATCGCTCGGCGCCAACGATCCGTCATCCGTACAGCTCGCGCCGGGCGCGGGGCCGCGGCATATCGCCTTCCATCCGACACTGCCGCTGGCCTTCGCGATCAACGAGCTGACGTCGACTATTACGAGCCTGTCGTGGGATCCCGCAACTGGCCGGCTTGCCGCGGCGGGCAGTGTCTCGTCGCTCCCTGACGGCTATTCCGGCAACAACTCGACGGCAGAGATCGCGGTGCATCCGAACGGCCAGTTTCTCTACGGCTCGAACCGCGGCCACGACAGCATTGCCGTGTTCGCCATCGCCCCAACCGGGACGTTGACGCTCGTCGAGCACGAATCGACGCGCGGCCAGACGCCGCGCAACTTCGCCATCGATCCCTCAGGGAAATGGCTGATCGCCGCGAATCAGAAATCGAACTCGCTCGCCGTGTTCAGCATCGATCAGAAAACGGGCGCGCTGACGCCAGTCGGTCCACTCGCGCAGGTCCGTACGCCAGTGTGCGTGATGTTTCTATAGTTCCCCTGGACGGCAAGCGGGTCCGCCTCGTGCGTGGCAAGCACGACAATCTGACGAATGCCAATCGCGACACGAGGCTACGATGCCTGGTGCCAGTCTGGCGCGGCGTGCCGCGTTGTCGCGGCGTAAGTGATCTGTGCGGGTCGCCGCTCCAAGTGCCAACGTTTTAGCATCGAATTCCGTCTAAGGAATTCGTGCCTCGTTTGCGTGCCGGTGTTATCCCCGCTCTTGTCGTTCTGCTTGCACTGATCGGGTTGGGATCGGCTCGCGCGCAGAACGCATCAGCACCGGCCAGAGCTGGCGCGCCACCGATAGCTGCTACGGCGATCAGCCGTGCGCCGGTCATTGACGGCAGCCTCGACGACGAAGCCTGGGCGGGTTTGCCGTTGCCGACGGGCGAGTGGAAATCCTACAACCCGCTGTACGGCGACACGATTCCGCAGCACACAACTGTCTGGGCCGCCTACGACAAGGACGCGCTCTACTTCGCGTTCCGTTGCGACGATCCCGATCCCTCTGGCATCAAGACATCGATCACGCGCCGAGACAACATCTGGTCCGACGATTGGGTAGGTCTCAGCCTGGATGCTTTGGGCACGGGGCAGTCGTCGTACCACCTGATGGTCAACCCCAGCGGCATTCAGCTCGACATGATCAACACCATCTCCGGCAACGAGGACACCTCGCCCGACTGGATCTGGGAAAGCGCCGGGCGCCTGACCGATCGCGGATATGTCGTCGAGATCAAGCTGCCGCTGCAGACGATCCGTTTCAAGGGCGGCGCGGACGTGCGGATGGGGATCCTCTTCTGGCGCCGCGTCAGCCGCACTGGCGTGTCGGTCGCGTGGCCCGCACTCGAACAGGGCAAGTGGGTATTCGAGACGCATGCTCCGCTGATCTTCAAGGACCTTGCCGCCGTGCCGACGCGCGAGCTGGTTCCGTCGCTCACGTACTCGCGCACCGACGATCGCGCGACACCGTCACAGTGGGATCGCGACGCCACCGGGGACGTCGGGATGAGCGCGAAATGGGGGCTGACGTCCACTGTGACGCTCGATGCCACCGTCAATCCGGATTTCAGCCAGGTGGAAAGCGACGCCTTCCAGGTCGAGGTGAACCAACGTTATCCCGTGTTCTTCTCAGAGAAGCGGCCGTTCTTCATGGAGGGCGCCGGGCTCTTCAATCTCGCGGGTAACGGGCAGGGCGATGAAAGCATGCTTTACGCCGTGCACACACGGAACATCGTCGATCCGATTGTCGGTGCAAAGCTGACCGGCTCGGCGGGCCGCGTAACGTTCGGAACGCTCACCGCGATCGATCAAGCGCCGGGGCGCACCGAAGACGACACCGATCCGCTGCACGGCGAGAACAAGGTGTTTCAGATCGGCCGCGCACAGTTCGGATTGAAGCGCGGAAGCTACGCCGGGGCGATTGCCACCTTCACAGAGTTGGCCGGGCGGCAGAACGCCGTCGGCGGCGCCGACGTGAACTACAAAATCAACGACGCCCAGCGAGTCTCAGCGTTTGTCCTCGGGTCGAGGACGACGGACGACATCGACTCGGACGACCCGAACCGCTCGGGCGTCGGCCTTCAGGCGAACTACTACTTTGAGACGAACAGGACGACGGCCGCCGCGCAGGTGGAGCACTACGACCGCGGCTTCGTCATGGACACGGCGTTTCTGAACCGCGTCGGCTTCACGTCGGGTTGGGTCTTCAACAATCTGAACTTCTATCCGAACAAAGATCGCCATCCCTGGATCCGGCGCGTCGAGTTCTTCAACTTTCTGCAGGGCGGCCGCGATCGGATCAACGAGGGAAACGAATACATCGACGTCGCCGGCACTCGCATCAGCTTCACGCGCCAGGGCTTCTTCCGCCTCGACCAGGGGTTCGGCTACGAGGCCTGGCGTGGGGAACGGTTCAAGCAGGGACGCACACGGATAGTCGGGCAGGTACAGATGTTCCGGTGGCTGCGTGCCTACGGGAACGTCAACTGGGGACCGGCAACGTACTACGACGAAGTCGATCCGTTTCAGGGGCAATCGACTCAGGGGAGCCTTGGCGTTACTCTGCAACCGAATGGGCGCTTCACGCAGGACATCGAGGGTATGCGCGTCGTGTTCGATCGGGAGTCGACTGGCGAGCGCGTGTATACGATCAACATCATCAACACCCGGACGACGTATCATTTCTCAAAGGAACTGGCCGTCCGCGGCATCGTGCAATACGACAGCCAGGAAACGCGTGTCCTCACCGACTTTCTCGGGTCGTACGAGCTACGGCCCGGCACCGTCGTCTACGCCGGCTACGGTTCGCTCTATCAGAAACGAACCTACCAGGATCCCGACTGGATCGACGGCCAGGGCGACTACCTCACCACCCGGCGGGGGCTGTTTTTCAAGGCGAGCTATCTGTACCGATTCTAAGCTAGGGCATCGGGACATCGCCATTCACCACCAGCGTCCTCACGCTGCCATGTCCCCATGTCCCCATGTCCTCCTATAATTCTTCTCATGCTGAAGCCTGCTCTCCTGGCCACGGTGTCGGCTCTGGCCGTCGCCACCGTTCTCCACGCGCAAACTCCGACGCGGTCGTTCACGCTCGACGACGTGGCGAAGTTGAAATTCGTGTCCAACCCGGAACGGTCGCCCGACGGGAAATGGGTCGCCTACACGGTCTCGAGTGTCGATACCGAGAAGGACAAGCGTGACAGCGACGTGTGGATGGTCAGCTGGGACGGCAGCGAGCAGATCCGTCTGACCTCGAGCAAAGACAGCGAGTCGAAGCCACAGTGGAGTCCCGACGGGAAGTACCTCGCATTCCTGACGTCTCGTCGCAATGACGACGAAGACGATGAGAAGAAGAACAAGAAGAAGGGAGCACAGGTATGGCTGCTGAACCGCGCCGGCGGCGAGGCCCAGACGCTGACCGACATCGAGGGCAACATCGACGACTATGCATGGTCGCCGGACAGCAAGCGCCTGCTCCTGATTGTTGACGATCCGGATCCGGCAGCCGATCCCGAGAAGATGGAGGGCTGGAAGCGGAAGACGAAGCCGCCGATCGTCATCGACCGCTACGCCTTCAAAAACGATCAGTCGGGCTATCTCGGGAAGCTGCGCTCGCATCTGTACCTTTTCGATATCGCGTCGAAGAAACTCGATCAGCTCACGAGCGGCAACTTCGACGATCGCAGCGCCAGCTGGTCGCCCGACGGGACCCGCATCGCGTTCGTCAGCGAGCGCGACAAGGATCCCGATCGCACGAACAACCCGGACATCTTCCTGATCGACGCAAAGTCCGGCGCGACGCCCGTCAAGCTCACCGACTTCTCAGGTCCGGACGAAGGCAAGCCCGCCTGGAGCCCCGACGGCAAGTCGATCGCCTATGTTCAGGGCGACGAGCCGCGCTTCTATGCCTACAACCTCGCGAAGCTCGCCGTCATCCCGGCGTCTGGCGGGAGACCCCGCATTCTCACCGAGTCGCTCGATCGCGCCGTGAGCTCCCCGATCTGGGCCAAGGACAGCAAGTCGATCCTCGTCATCGTCGAAGACGACCGCGCGCAATATCTCGCGCGAGTCCCTGCAACCGGCGGTGCACCGGAGCCGTTGACGACCGGCCGACGTGTCGTCAACTCGCCGTCGCTCGGCTCGGATGGCAACGTCGCCGTCACGGCGTCGACCAGCAGCGAACCGTACGAGGTATTTGCGGTCGAACAGGGAAAGTTGCGAAAACTCACGTCGCAGAACGCGTGGGTCTCCGACCTCGCCTTCGCGAAGGTCGAAGACGTGACCTTCACGGCGCGCGACGGCACGACCGTCAACGGGCTGCTGACGCGCCCGGGTAAAGCCACGGCGGGACAGAAGCTGCCGATGATCCTCTGGATCCACGGCGGACCGAACGGGCAGGACGATCACTCGTTCGACGACGAGCGCGAATACTTTGCGGCCAACGGCTACGCGGTGCTGCAGGTGAACTATCGTGGCAGCTCTGGACGCGGCTCGAAATACCAGAAGGCGATTTACGCCGACTGGGGCAATCTGGAGGTAGTGGATCTGCTCGCCGGCGTCGACTGGGCCGTGACGAGCGGCGTCGCCGATCCGGATCGCCTCGGCATCGGCGGCTGGAGTTACGGCGGCATTCTCACCGACTACACCATCGCGACCGATCCGCGCTTCAAGGCGGCGAATTCGGGCGCGGGCAGCGCGCTGCAGCTGTCGATGTACGGCTCGGATCAGTACGTCATGCAGGTACGAGACCGAGCTCGGCCCACCGTGGAAGAGCCAGGATCTCTGGATCAAGGTGAGCTATCCTTTCTTCCGCGCCGATCGGATCAAGACGCCGACGCTGTTCATGGCGAGCGAGAAGGACTTCAACGTCCCGGTCGTCGGCGCCGAGCAGATGTATCAGGCGCTGCGCAGCACCGGGGTGGACACGCAGCTCGTGATCTATCCCGACCAGCATCACGGCGTTCTCGTGCCCAGCTACGTGCGCGATCGTTTCGAGCGGCGGCTCGCCTGGTTCGACAAGTACCTGAAGGGCGGTGCGACGCCTTCAGCCCCGCCGCCGACAGGGACCAAGCAGTAACGCGCCAGGATCGGATGCCTCGCCGATCGCCGCTCGACCTCGATGCCGAGACGTTCCGCCGTCTCGGCCATCGAGCCGTCGATCGGCTCGCCGATCTTCTTGCCTCGATGGCAACGCGGCCGGTCACATCCGGCGTCGATGCGCCCTTCCTTCGCGAAGCGCTCGGACAACGTCCTGTGCCAGACGCCGGCGCTGATGCGGAAACGATCCTCGACGAGATCTCGGCGCTGCTGATCGAGCACTCCCTCTACAACGGCCACCCGCGCTTCATGGGCTACATCACGTCGTCGCCCGCGCCGCTTGGATCGCTGGCGGAGCTCGTGGCGGCGACGGTCAATCCCAACTGCGGATCGTTCAGCCTGTCGCCGGTCGGCACGCTGATCGAAGAGCAGGTGGTGGAGTGGATGGCGGAGCTCCTGGGCTTGCCGGCCGCGAGCGCAGGCCTGCTGGTGAGCGGCGGCAACATGGCCAATATGGTCGGGTTCTGGGCGGCCAGGACGGCGCGAGCGAGTGCGAGCGTCCGTCAGGACGGTCTGCGCGCAGAAGCCGCGCAGCTGGTGCTCTACTGCTCGGCCGAGACGCACACGTGGATTCAAAAAGCCGCCGACCTTTCCGGGCTCGGCACACGCGCGATTCGCTGGATTCCGGTCGATGGCCAGCAGCGGATGCGTGTCGCGGATCTCGAGGCGCAGCTTGCGGCCGACAAGGCGGCCGGTGTGCAGCCGTTCCTGGTGGTGGGCACGGCGGGCACCGTGGGGACGGGCGCCGTCGATCCACTGCGGGAGATTGCCCGTGTCTGTCGCGACCACGGCCTCTGGTTCCACGTCGATGGCGCCTATGGCGCGCCAGCAGTACCTGCACCGGAGGCGCCACCGGATCTTGCGGCGATGGCCGACGCCGACTCCGTCGCGTTCGACCCGCACAAATGGTTGTACGCGCCACTCGAGGCCGGATGCGTGTTCGTCCGCGATCCAGCGGCGTTGAAGGGGGCTTTCAGCTATCACCCGGCCTACTACCACTTCGACAGTGGTGATCGGAATCCACCGCCGAACTTCTACGAGCTGGGTCCGCAGAACTCGCGCGGGTTTCGAGCGCTGAAGGTCTGGCTGGGCATTCGCCAGGCGGGGAGACGGGGCTACGCGGAGTCGATCGGTCACGACATTCGGCTGGCGCGCGAGCTCTTCGATCGCGCCGCCGCGCACCCGGAGCTCGAGGCAGTCACGCACAATCTGAGCATCACAACCTTCCGGTACGTGCCACCTGGCATCGAGCGCAGTGCCGCCGACGAGAACGCACTGAACGACCTGAACGAGCGCATCCTCAGCACGCTACAGCAAAGCGGCCGCGCCTACGTGTCGAATGCGGTCGTCGACGGTCGCTACCTCCTGCGCGCCTGCATCGTGAACTTCCGAACGACGTCGGAGGATTTGGGTCTGCTTCTGGACGCCGTCGTCGAGATCGGTCGCGCGTCGCGTTGACGGTGGCGGGTTCTTGCGCTCAATGGTCGCGCGGCGCGACCCTAGAGCTGTCGCGGTTTGTCGATGTCACGGAAATCCGTGGACCGGTCACTGACGATCGCGGATCAAGACCGGTCACGGAGTACACGGACAACACAGATTTTTGTCTGATGAAGTTTGCTCTCGTGTGAACGACTGATCCACCGCGACGCGTTCTCGTACTCTATGAGTTTTGTTGACCTGTGTATGGCCACGGAAGTCGATGTCACGGAAATCCGTGGACCGGTCACTGACGAACGCGGATCAAGACCAGTCACGGAGTACACGGACAGCACGGATTTTGTCTGATGAGGTTTGCTCTCGTGTGAACGACTGATCCACCGCGACGCGTTCCGCCGTGGGTATTTTGGTCCGGGTGTATCCGCGTACTTTGTGACTGTTGCTAGTCCGTATAAGTCCGCGGAAGCCCGAATCGATCCGTGGTCATCCGTGTCGATCCGTGACGTGGATCCGTGACCGAACTCTCTGGCTTATGGCGTGACTCGCGGAAATCAGTCAGGCGTGACCGCCCTCGATACGGCGATCCGGGACTAACCAGATCAGCGCGACGGCGACGTAAATCGCATCCGAGATCCACTGGTTCACGAACGCTGCGAGGATTGCGATGGTGTAGAGCAGCAACGAGATCTTGCCTTTCCAATCTCTCCCGAACGCGATCGCCAACGGGGACGCAGGACCGTGCAGCGCGATCAACGCGTTGGCGACAATCAGGAACGCCACGCCGCACATCAGCAGGATTGCGCCGTACATCGCCGTCGGCACCGGCGCATTGTGGTTCCTCCCCATCCAATGCGTCGCGAATGGCACCAGCGACAGCCAGAACAGCAGGTGAAGGTTGGCCCACATCACTCGCCCATTGATCTTGGTGCAGGCCTGAAACATGTGATGGTGATTGTTCCAGTAGATGCCGACGTAGATGAAGCTGAGCACATAAGCGAAGAAGACGGGCGCCAGCGGCGCCAGGGCATGCAGGCCGCCGCCCTCCTCTTCCGGCACCTTCAGCTCGAGCACCATGATCGTGATCAGAATCGCGATCACGCCGTCGCTGAAGGCCTCGAGGCGTCCCTTTGTCACTGCGTCCCTCCGGCGGCGCGTCGCGGCTTTGACGGCGACGCGCCCAGCGCGGTGCCGGGCGGCGCAAGCACGGACTGATAGACGAGATCGCGGAATTTCTCATGCAGGTCACTACCCGTGGCGGGCAGTAACTGCGTCATGAGGACGGCCACAATCTTCTCTTTTGGATCGGCCCAGTAGACCGTGTGATAGGCGCCGCCCCACGAGAACTCACCCGGCGAGCCGAACATCCCCGCCTTGCCGATGTCATCGACGATCTCGAAGCCGAGGCCGAAGCCGGTCTTCCCCTCGTTGAAGAGCGCGCCGGTGTGATTCGACGTCATCAGTTCCACCGTCTTCGGCCCGAGCAGCCTGGCGCCATCGAGCTCGCCGCCGTTCAGCATCATCTGCAGCAGCCGCGCGTAGTCCGAGGCGGTCGACAAGAGCCCGGCGCCGCCAGAGAAGCACATGCGGGGGCCGTCGACGTAGGCGCCCTGTCCCGTCTCCGGGTCCGGGGCGCGCGTGAGGGTGCCGTCTTCCCCGAGCGAGTAGACCGCTGCCAGCCGATCGCGCTGGGTCGCCGGCAGGAAGAACTGGGTGTCCACCATCTTCAATGGTTCGAAGATGCGCGTGCGGAAGAAGGCGTCCAGGCTCAGACCCGATGCCTTCTCGACGACGACACCGAGGATGTCGGTGTTGAAACCGTAGACGAATCGTTCGCCCGGCTGGGCGTCGAAGGGCAGCGTCGCGAGCCGGTCGATCGTGGTGGCGATCGGCTCCGCTTTGTCGGCGAAATACCAACCGTGGACCTTCGCAGCCTTGTATTGCTCTTCCGCGGGGCCGCTGCCGTAGCCGATGCCGGCAGTGTGTGTCAGCAGATCGCGGATCGCGATCTCGCGCTTCGCAGGAACTATCGACGCCGGCGATCCCGGAATCGCACCCGGCGGTGGCGGGACAATCACAGTCGTCTTCTTGAAGCTCGGAATGAACTTCGACACTGGATCGCTCAGGCCAATCCTGCCCTCCTCCACAAGCATCATGATGGCGATGCTGGTCACCGCCTTCGACATCGACGCGATGCGGAAGATCGTGTCCTTCTGCATCGGGGCGTTGGCCTCGATGTCCCGTTTGCCGTACGCCGCCAGCTCGGCCACCTTGCCGCTTCGGACGACAATCGTGACCAGACCAGAAACGCGGTGCTCGTCGACGTACTCCTGCATCACCGCGTCAAGACGCTGGAGCCGCGACGATGAGAGGCCTACTGCCTCCGGCGAAGCCGACGGAAAGCCGCCCTGTGAGGTGGCGTGTGCCGCGGTCGCGACCAGAACCAGCAGCAGCATGAACGCTCGCATCGACCTTCTACCTCCTCTGTTGTGGCGAGTAAGTATTACGCGACAGAACGACTCTCACGACACTGCAACGTCCCTTCGGTTACAGCCAGGCAAATCGTTGATCCGATTGGGTTTGTGTCCTGGTCGAGACCGATGGGCCGCGCTGGCATCAGGTTCGCTGGTCCGGTGCCGCGGAGGAGAACCTGAATGCTGTGGACCATCTTCGTGCTGTTGCTCGTCCTTTGGCTGCTCGGCGTGGTGAGCTCCTACACGCTCGGAGGGTTCATTCACATCCTGTTGATCCTCGCGATTGCCGTCGTGCTGATCCGCGTGATCCAGGGTCGGAATCCGGTATAGAAGACGGGCGTTCGAGTGGAGGCGGGGCTTCAGCCCCGCCCACCCGTCAGGCCTGCTTGAGCGGGGGAATGCCGATGATCCGCTCAGCGTTGCCGTAGTACACCTTCCGCAGGATGTCCTCGGGCAGTCCGAGACCATAAATCCGCCACCGGCCCTGCGGCGGAATCTTCGACGGCGCGTAGTCGAAGTACCTCGTCTTCCGTCTCCAGGAATCGGAAGTAAATCGAAAACATGTTGTCGCCGAAGACCTGCTGCGGTGTGTCGGTTCCGCCGGGGACCGCATCGGTGCCGAAGAGAATCCGATCCTGATAACGGTCGAAGAACTTTCGTGAGGTGCGCGGTTGACGTCCGAGCTCCCCGATGCGCGCGCCGATCTCCACGTGGAAATTCGGGAACTTGTCGAGCGCCTCGCCCACTCGCGCGAGGTTCTCGGAATCGTGTCCCACGTGCAGGCCGATGAACGTCGTCTTCGGATGGCGCGCCAGGACACGATCGCGAGCCGCGATCAGCGCATCGAACGACGGGTAGTCCTTGCCGTAGAACGACCAGTCGGGATGTTCGTGCAGCTCTTCGTAGCGCTCGTTGAACCGATCGATGGGCAGGAAGAACGCTTCGGGGTCGGCAATGTGGATCGCGACCGGGAACCCGAGCGCGCCGCACGCTTCCCACATCGGATCGAACCGCTTGTCGTCGATCGGGATCAGCGGTCCAGACGTCACCTGCTCGCGCACGTAGAGGCCGAGCGTCTTCAGAATCTTGATACCGCGAGCGCCGGCAGCTTTGGCGCGACCCAGTTCGTCCGTCTGCCACTGCGCGTAGCCCGGCTCCGCCACGCGATCCCACGACGGTTCAGTGAACACGATGAAGCGATCGGGGTGGGGCTGCTGGAAGGTCTTGATCGCCTGCTTCAGGCCATCACCGGCGCTCCCGGTGAGGTTCACCATGATGCGGATGTTCCGCCGGTCCATGGCCGGGAGGATCTCTTCCGGTGGCGCGGGGATGTCGATCGCTTCTCCCTGCGAGACGCCGGCGTTCGCCTTGGCGCGGTGCGTCACGTGCGTGTGAACGTCGATGACGGGGAACATGGCACGCGACACGGAGGTCTCCTTGACGTGCAGCATGCTCCGCGGCTCGAACTCGCTCAGCGGGAGCGAGGCCTTGGCGGCGGATTGCGGCGCGTCCTGGCGGACAGCTGCTCTGGCCCGGCGGGCACCGAGCGACGCGCCGGCGAGACCTCCGGCAATCGATGTGAAGAGACGGCGGCGAGTGAAAGATTCGAACATGCGCGTTGTGAAGGTTGGAATAGACGTGGGTTGGTTTACGACGACAGTGCCTTTACGAAGACGCTCGAAGAAGAGCTCGCGACGATCTATGGAGCACGGCGACATTGCAGACGCATTCTATGCGCTTCCCGCCTTGAAGTGGGGAGAGCTGTGCGCCTGGGACGCTGCGCGACCAGGGAGGGTAGGCGACTGCCGATCAGGTCCACTTGAAACTGCGCCGCGAGGCTTCGTGAGCGAGGTGCTGCCAGAGCGCTTCGGCGATTGGACGATCAAGATACGGGATGGTGACGCGCTGCGATGGATCGCTGGCCCCTGCCGTGTCGACGTGTACGCCGGCCATCGCATTCCGCCGATCGAACGGCGACTCGTGGAGCGTCACGGCCTGCACTCGTGCGAATGGCGCAATCGATGTCTGACGCCATAGCCACCCGCGCCGAAACGCGATCAGCTCGTCGGTGACGGCATATCCCATTGCTGCCGCCGAGCGACGCGAATACACCAGGACCCAGGGCACGAGGAACAGCAGGCTCAGAAGTCCCCACCAGCCGGCCAGCGCCGCCAGCGGCGCCTGTGCGAACGTCACCAGAATCAACAGCTGTTTCGCGATGCGTCGCCGGGCACGCGGGTGGACGCTCCGCCACTCGAGCGCCTCCAGCGACAGCATCGGCAGCACCTCTCTGACAAGTGCCGGGAGTTCCGCCGCCGCCACGAGCGGCGCCAGCCACAGCCGATCCGGCGGGGCATTCTGGCCGGGTTGCCCTCCAGCAGTGTCGACGCGCGCCGAAGCACGACCGACAAGGCGGTGCAGGGGACCCTCGCGCAGGTTGAGCGCCTGGATGCGGCGCAGCGGGATTGTCGCTTCGACGCGTGTGAGCAACCCATACGTGGTACGAAGGTCGTCTCCGTTTCTCGTGAGAGTGAACCCGAATAGCCGGATGGCCGCCCAGGCCATCGACAGGAGCCGTACTACGACGAGCAGGCCGACGATCGTCACCGTGGCGATCAGGACGTTTACGAGCAGGTTGTCGCTACCGCTGTAGATCGCGCGGGCCAGCGAGCGGAATGCGCCGCCTCGCGCTTCACGCGGCTTGTTCTCGTCCGAGAGGAACGCCTCGTCCACGAACCAGGGCCAGGGCAGCCGGTCCGCGAGCCCGAACTCCCACGCGAGCCCGAGCACGGTGCCGATGACGACCATGCCACGACCTTCGACAAACCCGTAGAGGAGCAGCTCACGGGGAGTCAGCGTGAGGAGCGTTCGACCGGGAGCCGGCACCGGCATGGGGGTCTCAGAGGCGTCCGCCATCGCCGCCGCTACGTAGCCCGCTTCACGACGGCGATCGGACACGCGGCGGCGCATCTCGTCGAAGGCTCCCATCGGCAGAACGCTCATGGTGGCTTCCGGTTCCTTCCCGCCTGCCGTCTCCACCTTCACGTCGATGACGTTCAACAGGCGGTGAAACACCGTTTGGGTGCCATCGACGCTCTGGATGCGTGCGTATGGCACGTGGCGCTCGTTGCGGAAGACGAAACCGGTCCGGATCACCATCTCGTGCTCGTCGTAGCGATAACGGAAGCTCAGGGTCCGGCCAATCGCCACGACGGCGTACGGAATCGCCAGCCACAGGAACCAGACCTGCCATCCAAGCCCGGAACGCCCTGCCGTGACGATCAGCACCAGGACAGGCAGGGCGAAGCCCTTCAGATGCGCGGCGATACTGAAGAGGAACGAGAGCGGGTGCAGCCGGTACTCAGACGACATCGCCACGTCCGGTAGCAAGCAAATGGTCCCGAATGCGCAGGGCGACGCCGTGATCGAGCCCGCCGAGTGTGACCCGCGCGTGCTCCGTGCCGGCGGTGAAGATCACCAGTGTCCCGAGACCGAAGCTCCGTTCGATCGGGCCCTGCGAGACGTCCGTGTGCTGGACGCGGTTTCGTGGCACGTCGATCACGTGGCGCCAGAACACGCCGCGCCGGATCGCGATCCCCTCGTCGTCAACGCGGTATGAGGTGTGCCGGTGTTCGATGACCGGCCACCGATGCGCGAGCCAGCCGAACCCGGCCGCCAGCACCGTGACGCCCGCGAACGACAGGAGCAGCCTTGCCCAGACGGGGCCTGATGCCGCGAATACGCCCACAATCGCGCCGACGAACGACAACAGCAGGACGACGCCGAAGAAAATCCAGCCGCCGATGCGATGCACCGCGACGCTGCGAGGATCGAGCGGGCGCTCGATGCCATCAGCCACCGGCGGCAGCGTCACCGGGCCTGTCGATTCCATCGGCTGAATTATACGAACCCCGCACGAGATACAATTTGCAGGGTGGGTGCGCTTGTCAGACCCGCCGCCAGGACATGAACCAACCGACCGAGACGCAAACCAGGGATTTCATCCGCGACATCATCGTCGCAGATCGTGCCGCCGGAAGACACGGCGGCCAGGTGCACACGCGGTTCCCGCCCGAGCCGAACGGGTACCTGCATATCGGCCACGCCAAGGCCATCTGCCTCAATTTCGGCGTCGCTGAGGAGTTCGGGGGCTGGTGCAACCTCCGGATGGACGACACCAATCCGACGAAGGAAGACATCGAGTACGTCGAATCGATTGAGGACGACGTCCGATGGCTCGGATTTCGCTGGCACGACGGCGTCCTCTTCGCGGCCGACTACTTCGAACAGATGTACGCCTACGCCGAGCAGCTCATTCAGATGGGTAAAGCGTACGTGGATGATCAGACCGCCGACGAGATCCGCGCGAACCGCGGCACGCTGACCGAGCCCGGCGTGGAGAGCCGGTACCGGAATCGCAGCGTGGTCGAGAATCTCGATCTCTTTCGCCGCATGCGCGCCGGCGAGTTCCCCGACGGCTCGCGCGTGCTGCGCGCAAAGATCGACATGGCGTCGCCGAACATCAACATGCGCGACCCGACGCTGTACCGCATCCGGCACGCCTCGCACCATCGGACCGGCGACGCGTGGCGCATGTATCCGATGTACGACTATGCCCACCCGATCGAGGATGCAATCGAGGGCATTACGCACTCGCTCTGCACGCTCGAGTTCGAGGATCACCGGCCGTTCTACGACTGGGTGATCGAGGCGCTCCAGACCCGGTATCGCCCGCAGCAGATCGAGTTTGCACGGCTGAACCTCACCTACACGGTGATGAGCAAGCGCAAGCTGCTGCAGCTCGTGCAGGAGAAGCACGTCAGCGGCTGGGATGATCCGCGTATGCCGACCATCAGCGGATTGCGGCGTCGAGGCTACACGCCGGAATCGATCCGCGATTTCTGTGAGCGGATCGGTGTGGCCAAGAAGGAAAACGTCATCGACGTCGCGCTGCTCGAGCACTGCGTGCGCGAGGATCTGAATCGGCGCGCGCCACGCGCCATGGCGGTGCTCAAGCCGCTCAAGGTCGTCCTCGAGAACTATCCGGCGGATCTCGTCGATAAGATGGACGTCGTCAACAATCCGGAAGACCCATCGGCGGGTACGCGCAAGGTGCCGTTTTCACGAGTCCTGCACATCGAGCACGACGATTTTCGCGAGGATCCGCCGAAAAAGTTCTTCCGCCTCGCGCCGGGGCGCGAGGTGCGGCTGCGAAACGCCTACCTGATCACGTGTCAGGAAGTCGTGAAAGATCCGGCGACGGGCGAGATCGTCGAGCTCCGGTGCACGTACGATCCCGCCACGCGCGGCGGTGACGCGCCCGACGGCCGGAAGGTAAAGGCGACGCTCCACTGGGTGTCGGCTGCGCATGCGATCGACGGCGAGGTCCGTCTCTACGACCGGCTCTTCTCGGTCGCCGATCCGTCCGCTGACGATGATGAGGACTGGAAGAGATTCCTGAATCCTGATTCGCTGCAGGTGCTGACCGCGTGCAAGCTCGAGCCGTCGCTCGCCACGCCTGCGGCCGCCCGCTATCAATTCGAGCGCCTCGGCTACTTCGCGGTTGACCCCGACTCGAAGCCTGGCGCGCCCGTCTTCAACCGCACGGTCACGCTGAAGGATACCTGGGCCAAGATCGAAGCGCGTGGCTGACCGTCGAGGTCGCGGAACCTTCACGGAAGTGGAGCGGTCACGGATCGACACGGAAGGGGATGGTCACGGTCACGGAGAGACACGGAGAGACACGGAAAAACACGGACGAGAACGCGTTCTGCTTGCACGTCGTGGATCGGGTGAAGCGACGCCAGCGCAAGACGGGCGTGATCGCGGCAGAAACAGACGAGATTTCGTCGCCGCGCGGCCGCGCATCTTTGACGAGGTCGTGCCACGAATAGGGCGTTATGAAAAACGCCCTAATAGCGTGAATCCGTGTCAATCCGTGTCCTTCCGTGACAGTTCAGTTCCGCGTCCGTCCGTGGCTCGTGCCCGATCCGTCACCCCGACTCATTTCGTGCACGGCGGCCCCGACACCACCGACAAGACGATAAGCGGGTTCTTCCCTTTCCCTGTTCGCGTGAGTCCGCGTACGGTCCCGCGCGGCACCACGGCAAACGTTCCAACCTTGGATGAGAGCTGCACGTCCTGATTGCCGAGACGCAGCGTCCCTTCGCCCGCGATCACGAAGATCGCCTCGTCGGCGTCGGGCCGCGCCTTTTCCGGGATCGTGTCGCGCACCTGCAGCAGCGTCGACCTCGCGCCGGCGGTGCAGCCGATCTCGTCTTCCTTCTGCGGCTCGCCGCCGGAGATGAAGTTCTTCTCGATGAAATCTGCGAGGTCCACCCACTGTGCCTTGCCGGGAGGCCCTTTCGACGCCGGCGGGGCTTGCGGTTCCGGTGCCGGCGGCGGCGGTGGCGCAGCGGTCAGGGAAACGTCGAGTGTGGCTGGACTGCCGCCCTTGACGGTGAGATCGCGTTCGAGGGTGATGAACCCCTCGCGCTCGAATCGCAGTCGATAGTCGCCAGGCCTGACGCTGTTCAAGCGCGCGACGCCCGTGTCGATGCTCAGCGTCTCGCGCGTGACCGGCCCTGTCGCCGAGACATGGACATTGTCGAGCGGCGCTCCTGACCCATCCGTAATCATGACCGTCACGGTTGTCGGCGCGGTGCTCTGCGCGGGCGGTTGCCGTCTTGCTGGCGCCGACCTCTTGGGTGGCGTCTGGGGCGCCGCGGGCGGTTGCGCCGGAGGCTGCTGTGCCGGAGCCGGCGGCGTCTGCGCAAGAGCGTCGGTCGAAAGCACGACCGCGGCGAGACAAGACAACAGGACACGCATGCACATGATTCGACTCTAATCGCGCCGGCCAGCGGTGTTCAAGCGAGGCCGTCGGCGCCTTTGTGCTGACTTTTTAGCATCATCCGTGCTAGTTTCTTAGCTTACTGAGCCTGAACGATCCGCCTTCTCGAGTTGAGGAACTCGGCCGGAGGAGCAGTTCCCGATGCGGCACACGATTCGTCTCTTCGCGCGCACCCCGCTTTCCACGATCGCGGCGATTGGCACGCTGGCGCTGGCCATCGGCGCTTCGACCCTGGTGTTTTCAGTCCTCGACACGGTCCTGATTCGGGAGCTTCCGTATCGCAATCCGGAACGTCTCGTCGCCGTCTGGGAGGCCAACATCAGGCTGGCCGCGATGGAAAACGTCGTCTCGCCGGCGAACTTCCTCTTCTGGCGCGACCTGAATCAGTCGTTCTCGCAGATGGCCGCGGTCAGCCCGCGCTTCACCGGGGTGGTGAGGAGTGGCCGCGCCGCGCCCGAAATCGTGCCGCTGCAGGTGGTGTCGGCCGCGGTGTTCCCGATGCTTGGCGTCCACGCCGAGTACGGGCGCGTCTTCACCGAGGACGAAAACAAGCCGAACAGCCACGTTGTGGTCGTGAGCCACCGCTACTGGCGCACGAGGCTGGGTGGGAAGTCGCCCGCGAGCGGCCAGACGATTCGAATCAATGGCGATCCGCATCCGGTCGTCGGTGTGATGCCACCCGGATTCTCGATTCTCGAGGCCGACGTGGATTTGTGGTTGCCCGTCGGATTCAGCGAGGAGTCGCGAAAGCCAGAGGGCCGTTGGTTGACGGTGGTCGCTCGCCTGCGCGACGAGGCATCGCTCACGTCGGCGCAAGCGGACATGTCACGCGTGGCGGCGACGCTGACCAGGAGATTCCCGGACTTCAACACCGGATGGACGGCCCGCGTCGTGCCCTTGCACGCGCAGGTGACCGGACGGATCGCGCCTGCGCTGAAACTGCTCAGCGGCGCCGTTCTATGCGTGCTGCTCATCGGCTGCGCGAACGTCGCCAACCTGTTGCTCGCCCGCGGCAGCGCCCGACGCCGTGAGCTGGCCGTGCGTGCGGCACTCGGCGCCGGCCGCGGGCGCCTGGTCCGGCAACTTCTCGGTGAGTGCCTGGCGTTATCAGTCGCCGGCGGTCTCGCGGGGTGGGGCATTGCCGTTGCCGGCCTCCGCATCATCCGCGCCACCGTCACCGATAGTGGAACCGTCCCTCGACTCGACGAGGTTGCACTCGACGCGCGTGTCGTAGCGTTCGCTGTCGTGGCATGCGCCGCCGCGACCATTCTTGCTGGGCTCCTGCCTGCGATCGCCGCGTCGCGGCTTGCGCTCGTGGACGCGCTGAAGGATGGCTCGCGCGGCCAGACGTCGGCATCGGGTGCCCGCATGCGTCCCCTCCTCGTGGCGATCGAGGTGGCGTTGGCGGTGGTGCTGCTGAGCGGCGCGGGCCTGCTGATGCGGAGCCTCACTCGGTTGATCGACGTCGAGCCGGGCTTCAAAGCCGAGGGCGTCGCGACGATGCCGGTGATTCTGTCGGGCCCGCGATACGAGGAGGCGCCTGCGCGCATCTCGTTCTTCGATCGTTTGACGAAAGAGGTCGCGGCGCTGCCCGGCGTCGGCGCTGTCGGTGCGATCAACGACCTGCCGATGACCGGGTCCGGCTCGGCGACGGGATTCGAGGTGGTCGGGCGGCCCAAGCCGGCCCCAGGTCAGGAGCCGGTTGCCGACGTGCGGATCGTCGCCGGCGATTACTTCCGCGCGATGGGGATTCCGCTGCTCAAAGGTCGTCTGTTTCAGCCCACCGATACCGGCGACCGGGTACACGTCATCGTGATCAACCAGGCGCTCGCCGACGAGCTCTTCCCCGGCGAGGACCCGCTCGGCCACGAGCTGGTGCTCCAATGGACCGACACCATTCCCGATCGCATCGTCGGCGTGGTCGGCAACGTGCTGCACCGCGGCCTCGACGCCCGCGTGCGTCCGATGACCTACTGGCCGCACGAGCGATTCGCGAACAGTTATATGCGGCTGACCGTCAAAACGCAGGAGAGCGCCGCCTCGATTGCTCCCGCGCTGGGGCGGACGCTGCGTCGGCTCGATCCCGAGGAGCCGGTGACGCCGGTGAAGCCGATGGGCGATCTGCTGGCCGAGACCGTCGCGACGCGCCGGCTGGTCATGACGCTCATCGCCGTCTTCGCCGGCCTGGCGTTCGTCCTGGCTGCGCTGGGGATCTACTCGGTCATGACCTGTGTCGTGACCGAGCGGCGTGGCGAACTGGCCATCCGCCTTGCCCTTGGCGCGCAGCCGCGAAGTGTGGTGTGGCTCGTCGTGGCCGAAGCCCTCGTCACCACGACTGTCGGTGTCGTGTGCGGGCTGGCAGCGGCGCTGGCGCTCGGGCGTCTCGTCCGCAGTATGTTGTTCGAGACGGCGCCGACCGATGCGATCGCGCTGGCCACGCCAGTCGTGCTTCTCCTGATCGTCGGTATCGTGGCAAGCTGGGCGCCTGGACGGACGGCCTCACTGGTCGATCCGATGGATGCGCTGCGCGCCGAATGAACTGGAGCTCACCCAATGCGTTATGCCATTCGCCGTCTGATTCATCAGCCTGGCTTCACGCTGATCGTCGTGCTGACGCTGGCGTTGGGCATCGGTGCGAACACGGCGATTTTCTCGCTCGTCAACGCGGTGTTGCTCCGTCCCCTTCCCTACGACCAGCCCGAGCGCCTGGTGACGCTCGACCACTTCTATCCGTCGCTCAACAACCTCGAAGCCGGCTTTGCGGTACCGTCCTATCGAGACCTCCGCGAGCGAACGAAGATCTTCGACACGTTCGCGGTGATGACCGGCTGGAACGCCAACCTCACTGGCAGCGGCGAACCCGAGAAGTTGAACGGTGCGGTCGCGACCGCACAGTTCTTCCGCGTTTTCGGCATCGCGCCGGTCATCGGCCGTACCTTCGCGCCCAACGAGGACCAGGCCGGCCGCGAGCATGTCGTCGTGTTGAGCCACGGCCTCTGGATGCGTCGCTTCGGCGGCGATCGCGGGATTGTCGGCAGAAAGGTGGTCCTCAGCGGTGAACCCTACGACGTGATCGGCGTCATGCCGGCAAGCTTTCGCGGCGTGTTCACCGATCAGACGGAAGTGTGGGCGCCGCTCGTCTTCAAGCCCGAGCAGTTCGGCGAGAATCGGCGCACGAATGAGTTTCTGCGCGCCGTCGGCCGGCTGAAGCCTGCTGTGAGCGTCGAACAGGCGACGCGCGACGTCTCGGCGTTCGCTGAAGGCCTGAAGCGCGACCACAGCGATTCGTATCCGCGCGATTGGACGATCAAGACACGGACGTTCGATCGGTTCGCCACCGAGCGTGTGCGGCCGGCCATTCTCGTGTTGCTGGGCGCCGTCGGCCTCGTGCTGCTGATTGCCTGCGCCAACATTGCGAACCTGATGCTGGCCCGCTCGATGGCGCGCGCGCGCGAGATGGCGGTTCGAGCTGCCATTGGTGCGACGCGTGCAAACCTGATTCGGCAGCTTTTGACGGAAAGCGTGCTGCTCTCGCTCCTCGGCGCGGTGGCCGGTTTAGGCGTGGCCGTCGCCGCTATTCGTGGCCTGGAAGCGCTCGGCCCCATCGATCAGGTGCGCGTCGAATCCATCGCCATCGACGGCACGGTGCTGCTTTACACCTTCGTGGTCGCCGTTGCGACAGGGCTCATCTTCGGGTTCGCGCCGGCGCTCCACAGCTCGCGCGCCGATCTTCAGCATTCGTTGAAAGACGGCACGCGCACGGTGAGCGATCACCGTGGCCATTGGGTACGCAAGGGGCTGGTCGTCGCCGAGATCGCGCTGGCACTCACGCTGCTCATCGGCGCCGGTCTGCTGATTCGCAGCTTCGCACGGTTGCAGAAGGTCGATCCGGGGTTCGATCCCTCGCATCTCCTGACCTTCAACATCTCGCTGCCGGAATCGAAGTACAAGAGCGACGCCGAGCGAATCGCCTTTTTCGAGGCCGTTCAGCCACGGCTCGCCGCGCAGCCAGGCATCGTGTCGGTGGGCGCCACGTCGACCATGCCGTTCAGCGGCGACTGGTCGACGGGCAGCTTCAACGTGGAGGGCTATCAGCCGCCACGTGGGACGCCGAGCCCGTGGGGCGACATGCGCCTGGTGACGCCCGGCTTCCACGAGACGTTGAAGGTTCGCCTGATTCGCGGGCGCACGATTGCTGCGACTGACCGGGCGGATGGCCGGAAAGTGGTCGTCGTCGATGAGGAAAGCGTGAAGCGCTTCTGGCCGATGAGCGATCCGATCGGCAAACGCATCGGGTTCGGCGACAATCCGAAGCCTGATGAGTGGATTACCGTGGTCGGCGTCGTCGAGCACACGGCGCATGAGGGCCTGGACGCCGAACATCGTGTGCAGCTGTATTTCCCCTTTCCGCAGAACCCCACCGCGAACATGTCAATCGCGTTGCGCACCGCAGGACCGCCGTCAGACTTGGCGAACGCCGCGCGCGCCGCCGTTCGCGCCGTCGATCGCGATCAGCCCATTGCGGACGTGAAGACGATGGACGAGATGATGGATCGGGCGGTTGGCCAGCGCCGGCTGTCGATGATGCTGCTGGGAGCGTTCGGCGCGCTCGCTATGCTGCTCGCGTCCATCGGCATCTACGGCGTGATGTCGTTCGACGTCACGCGCCGGTCGCAGGAGATCGGGGTGCGCATGGCGCTCGGGGCGGCACGCGGGTCGGTCCTGTCGCTCGTCTTTCGTCAAGGCTTCGTGCTGGCGCTTTCCGGTATCGTCATCGGCCTTGTGTGCGCGCTGGGGTTGACCCGGGTGCTGCAGGCGCAGTTGTTCGATATCGGGCGGACCGATCCAGCAACATTCGCCGGCGTCGCCCTCGGTCTGGCGACCGTCGCGGCTCTTGCGATTCTGATACCCGCGCTGCGCGCCACGCGGGTCAATCCCATCGAAGCGCTTCGGTACGAGTAGAAACGCGAGGTGATCGGGTTGATTCGGGTCGATCAGGTTGGTCGGGTTAGCGTTCGAGCGCCACCGACCCGATCAGACCGGACAGACCCGGGTACAATCGCGCGCATGCCGCGTTTTGTGTCAGTTCTCGCGCTCACTTTTATTGCCACGATCTCATCGAGCGCGGCTGACTCGAGTTACGAACTGCAGCTGCTGAAATGGCGGGCGGACCGGCTCGCCGAACTGACGGCGGACGATGGCTGGCTGACGGTGGTGGGTCTGTTCTGGATGCACCAGGGACCGAACCACGCTGGAAGCGGTGCTGGAATGGATCTGAGGATGGCGCCGCCGGCGCCGGAGGAGCTTGGCACCTTCACGCTCGACGGCGAGCGGGTATCGTTCAAGGCGGCGCCAGGTGTGGCTGTGCGGACGAGCGGTCAGCCCGTAGCTGGCGTCGTGGCAATCGAGACCGACAAGACAGTGCTCGAGCAGGGGTCGCTGCAGATGGTCGTGATCCGCCGCGGCCGACGGGTCGGTTTACGCGTGCGCGATCGCGACAGCGCGCAGCGTCGCGCGTTCAAGGGACTCGAGTACTTTCCGATTCAGGAAAACCGGCGGGTGCGCGCCCGGTTCGACGCGTTCGATCCGCCGCGGCACATCCCGATCGTCAACGTGCTCGGCGATCAGACCGACATGGTCAGTCCTGGCCGGCTGGTATTCGAGTTGGATGGCGTGACGCATTCGCTGGAGACGCTGTACGAGACGCCGGAGAAGAAAGACCTGTTCATCATCCTGCGCGACCGCACGAGCGGCGAATCGACGTATCCCGCCGGCCGGTACATGCACGTGCCTCTGCCGGTGAACGGCGAAACCGAGGTCGATTTCAACCGCGCCTACAACCCGCCGTGCGCGTTCACCGACTTCGCGACCTGCCCGCTGCCTCCGAAGCACAACTGGCTCAAGGTAAAGATCGAAGCCGGTGAAAAAACCGCGCACCCGAAGTGAGCGTGAGGTGTGGCTCGCCCGCGATCTCCGCCTCGATTCGGACGGGGCATGGTTCTACTACGTGGTTTCGCCCAAGGGCTGGAGACTGCGTCCGATCTGGATGTCGAAGCAATTTTGAACGGCTGGCGCGGCTCACACCGCATCGATCCTTGCTCCCACTGAAAAAGCAGCGTATCGTCTGGCGCATGCCTCAGCCATTGTCACGACGCGAGATCCTTCAGCGGTGTGCGGCGCTCGGACTTCTCGTCGCGAGCTCATCGTTTGCCGGGGCTGTCGCGGACGCCTTCGCCGACGCCGAGCGCGCAACCCGTGCGCCCACGCCATCGAACGCGCTCGGACCGTTCTATCGACGGGGAGCCCCGGCGATCAACGATCTTCGCGGCACCACGGATCCGGGCCTGCCGCTGCTGGTGGCCGGCGCGATCTTCGACACCCGCGGTGAGGCGCGTCCCGATGCGACTGTCGAAGTCTGGCAGGCCGATCATCTCGGCCACTACGACATCGAAGGCTTTCGCTATCGCGCCACGCTCGCGACCGACGCCAAGGGGGGCTACCAGTTCACGTCGGTGATGCCGGGACACTACCCGGATCGTGTCGCGCAGCACGTGCACTACATGGTGAAGGCTCCTGGGTGCAAGCCGCTCGTGACGCAGTTGTATTTCGCCACCGATCCGGTGTTCGAAGGCGATCCCGAGCAGATGTTTTCGAAAGATCCGCTGGTCCAGAGCCGCGAGCTGGTGCGCCCGGTCCTGCTGACGGGCGATCCGAAGGATCCCATGGCCCGCGTGACCTTCGAGCTGTGCCTGGAGCGTCTCTGAGATGCGCGCCGTCCTCTTCCTGCTGACTCTGGTTGCGGCGTCCGCGCCATTCCGTAAGGCCTCGCCCGCGGACGGCGGCGGGCGGCTGGTTCCAGACCTTCGCGTGAGCGAGTTCGCGCTGTGCGCCGATGGGCGGAGCGTCGCCGCGCGAGGCGAGTCGAAAACGATGCTGATCGACTGGCCGGGCGGCGCGACGCGTGCGCCGGCGAAGGAATCGGATCTGCCCCCATGCGCCGCAGTGGCACTCGGGTTTTCGCCCGATGGGCGGTTGTATGCTCGCACCAGCGCGATCGGCGCGATCACCATCATCGATGCGGCGACCAACGCCACACGCGCGACGCTGACCGGTCACCTTGGCTCGGTCGGCGCGGTCGCGTTCTCGCCCGACGGCCGCTGGCTCGCGTCCGGAGGGCTCGACAACGATGTACGCCTCTGGGACGTGGCCGCCGGGACGTGCGCCAGAACCATGAGCTCGCCCAGTCACGCCACGTTCTCGATTGTGTGGGCGCCCGATGGGCAGACGTTCTACACGGCTGGCGCATCGCGCACGATCACCGCATGGAATGCCGCCACCGGCGAGCGCCTCCGCGAATCGGCGTCCCTCGGCAAGCCGATCAACGATCTGGCGATCTCGGCTGATGGTCGACGTCTCGTGGCAGGGACGTTCGAGGCCAATGGCACTGGCCTGCCAGCCGATCTCCGTGTGCTGGATGCCGCGACGTTCGCCGAGCAGCGCGTGATCGCGTCGCCGGACGGTGGCACCGTGGGCGTGTCATTCAGCCCTGATGGCCGGCAGATACTATGGGCATCACGCGGCGGGCGTGGGATCGTGGTGACCCCGATCGAGTAGTCGCCGCAGTGGGGCGGCACTTTCGTGCGGTCGTTGTCAACAGTGTAGGGGCGCACCGTGCGCTACTGAAACATGTCAGACCGTAAGTATCGCCAGCGTGGCTATCAGGACGAGCCTCGCGAGAGCCAGCCAAAGCCGAAGCCCGAGCCGACGCCGCGCGAGTTCCGTACGCCGAACATGCCGGGATTCACCCAGATCGTGCGGTGCACGCGCTGCGGGAATACCGTCTCCACCGAGATCGCGATGGACAGCCGCTGCAACCGTTGCGGCGTCGATCTCCGCTCGTGCGTGCAGTGTCAGTCGTTCGACCCGGGCGCGCGCTTCGAATGCCGCGAGGCGATTCCGGCGCGCATCACGCCGAAGGACGTGCGGAACACCTGCGAGCTCTATCACCCGACCGTGCGGGTCGAGCGCGAGACGGGGTCCACCGCGCCAACGAGCGCGCGGAAGGCGTTCGACGATTTGTTCAAGTGATCGTGCTGGGTGCCGCCCAAGCTAAAGCTTCGGCCTACGAGCATCCTTCGTACGTAGGCCCGAGCTTTAGCTCGGGCATGCCAGCGCTGTTATCCCAGTCCTAACACGTCCTTGCAGTACCTGATGCTGCGCTCGATCTCCCCCTTCTGGTAGGCCTGCTCCGCCGCGGTCCGATCCTGCCCGGCTGTTGGCTCGAACGCCGGCCGTGGCTTGCCTTGCTTGGCGATGGCGAGGAATCGCGCGAAGGCCGGCGCCGGCATCGACGGCCACGCACGCCAGAAGTCGGCCGTCAGATAGGGCACTTCGCGGTTGAATCCCGAGATCGTCTCGATGTGCACGGCGACGCGAGGGCACAGCTGATCGAACCTGGCGAAGAAGGCGTCGAGATCGATCTGTCCCTCGCCCATGGCGGTCCACGCAATCGCGGCACCCTTCGGCGTCTCCCAGACAGCCGAATCGCGGAGGCTGGTGGTGACGGTGTAGCGTCCAAGATTGCCGAGAGCGTCGACGGGGTCCTCGAGCGTCCAGAGCGCGTTGCCCGAGTCGAAATTGACGCCGACGTAATCGGTGCCGGCCGTTTCGACAAGGCGCGCCAGCTCGGTGGAGTGCATGTCGCCGGCGTGGTTTTCGATCGCGATCTTCACGCCGGCATCCAGCGCGCGCGATCGCTGGCGGCGGCACACCGCCATGAGGCTGTCGATGTGCCGATCGATACCGCCGTCGGTAAGCCGATCCTCCCAGGTGCCCAGCACCACGCGAATCACCGGCGAACCGATCGCTTTGGCCGCACGGATCCCCAGCGCCAGGTGTTCGTCAGCCGTGCCGCGATTCGGCTTGAAACTCTTGGAGGTGGGACAGACGCTCCAGGTGCCGAGGTGGATCTGCAGCCCCTTGGCGGTTGCCTGCTCGCGGACCTTCGCGAGCGCGGCATCGTCGAGCGAGTCGAACGCATCGAGATCCGAGATGAAGAGCGAGGTACAACCCAGCGAAGCCGAGAAATCGACGAGTTGCGGGGCCTTCCAGCCCATGCCGCGCACGGCGAAGTTGTCGAGACCGAGACGATGACCGGGATGCGCACTGCGGCGTGCCGCGAGCGTGTTTGAAGCGCAGGCTACGCCGGCGGCACAAGCGGCAGTGTGCTGCAGGAAATCCCTGCGAGTAACGCGGCTCTTCATGGCGCCAGAGAGCTTATCTGATCGCGAAACGTCGCGACGACCGGAGCGTGATCGCTCGTGCCGACGTCCGCGGCCACGGGGCACGACAGGGCCGTTGCCGCAAACGCGGCGCTGGCCACGACGTAGTCGATGCGCCATCCGATGTTGCGCTGCCGCAGGTTCCGCCACGGCGCCCACCAGGTGAAGAGATTCTCGTTGTCGGGATCGAGCGTGCGACCAACATCCACCAGGCCCTGAGCCAGCAGCCGATCGATCATGACTCGTTCCTCGGGGCGCTGGCCCACGCCGCCGGCCTTCCGCTCCTTGGGGTGAAGATCGCGATCCGTATGCGCGACGTTCAGGTCGCCACAGATGACGAGCGTCGTCCCCGCGGCCCGCATCTCGCCGCCCCATGCGACGAGCGCTTCGAGGAATTGCATCTTTGCCGGGAAGTCCTTGCCGCCGTTGGGCACGTAGACCGAGGCGACGACGAGATCGGCGATTCGTGTGGTGACGATCCGCGCTTCGAAATCAAAAGGGGGATGCTCGAACGCGGGCAGTTCGGGCGATAGCGTCTTCTTCACGAACTGGGCCACGCCGGAATACCCCCCCAGGCCGTGCCACCGACACCAATATCCATCAGGCTCGAAAAGGAAGGGGCCCAGTTGATCGGGGCGTGCCTTGATCTCCTGCAAACAGACGATGTCGGGCGATTCGCGCGCGACCCAGTCGATCACCTGGCCACTGCGCGCGCGGATCCCATTGACATTCCATGTCGCTATCTTCACAGGGGGACTGTACTGCAGTTTGTCGAGCGACGAGCTCAGAGCAGCGAGCGTTGAGCTCTGAGCTCGTCGTCCGTTGTTCGTCGTGCTGCGCTCGTCGATCGTCGCTCCGAGTTCGTTGGTCTATCGACCGACGCCGTATTCGTACGCGCTGATGACGTCGTCGTGGTTCTTGTCCAGACGGTTGAAGGTCGCCGTATCGCTCCACTCAGCGCGAGTGATGCGTCCGTCGTGGTTCACGTCGCGGCGCGCGAAGAGAACCTCGTCGCGCTCGGTGCGAATCGACGTCGTCCGGGGCGCCGGCTCGGGGGCTGGGATTGCCGCCGGCCGCGGTGCAGGCGCGCGCCTCGCCGTGGCGATCACCGGCGATTCTCCACCTCGACGGAGTTCTGCACCGGACAGAACGCCATTGCGATTCCAGTCGTGGCGCCGGAACGACTCGCTGTTGCCACGCCACTCCCACCGGCTGATGACGCCATCGCGATTGTCATCCATTTCATGAAAGAGAACCTTGCGCTCGACGGCGTGCTTGCCCTGCTTCGGGTGCTTCTTCCGATCGTGCTTCGGGTCGGCGAGCGCTGTCGACGCAAGGCCCGCGAACACGAGTACCGCGGCAAGAATCCGATGATGAGCCTTCATCTCTGCTGTTCCTCCATGACTGACATGGAAGAGAGCAAAGGCCGTGCCTCAGGACAACCCGCCATTTCTCCGCGGCCAGGCCGGTGAATTGAGACGTGCGCGATATTTTCGCAAGAGCTCGTACAGAACAATCCCGCCTGCGGTTGCGACATTAAGTGACTGCTTGAAGCCCAGCATCGGAATGCGCACCCGATCGGTCGCGCGGTCGAGAATCGCGGGCGACAGACCATCGACCTCGTTTCCGAATACCAGACACAGCGGGAACGACGGCGACCAGTCGAAGAGATCTTCCGCAACGAGCGACGTTTCGATTGCGGCGATGCGAAGGCCGGTCTCGTTAAACCCATCCAAAAGCTGCGTTGCGTCCGCCGCTGTCGTCCATGGAACCCGGCTTTCGGCGCCCAGGCCAGTCTTTGCGACGGCGCGGTGGGTCGCCGGCGGCGATATTCCCGCGAGATAGACGCGCTCGCATCGGACGGCTTCGGCCGTTCGGAAGAACGCGCCGACGTTGTAGGCGCTGCGCACGTCTACGAGCACGACCGAGACCGGCAGATGCGTGATGGCATCGTATGCCGCGCCGGCGCGCGTCACCCGATACGGGATTGGATCTTCGGAATCGGTCACGAAAGGCGATTCTAGTCGCGGGTCGTCCCACCAGTTCGCGGATGCCGCTGGCCAGACCGCTAAAAATTCAGCACAATCGACGCATGGATTTGCTGTTCCAGGACATCCGTCTCGCCTTCCGGGGGCTCGCGCGCGAGCCCGGGTTCGCGGTGGTCTCGATTCTCACCCTCGCGCTCGGCATGGGTGCCACGACCGCCATGTTTGGCGTCGTGCGCGGCGTCCTGCTCGCGCCGCTTCCGTACGGCAACGCGGATTCGCGGGTGATGGTTTGGAGCCGCTGGACCGGCTGGGACAAGACATGGGTCTCGCCTATTGAAGTCCAGGACTACCGCCACCGCGTGCGAAGCCTGCGCGCTGTCGCGGCGTGGGACAGCGGACAGGTGAATCTGACCGGCGGCGCCCAGCCGGAACGCGTCGGCAGCGCCCGCGTCACGGCAAACATCTTCGAGGTCCTTGGCGCCCGTCCGCTCCATGGCCGCGGTTTTCAGCGCGGAGAAGACGCGTCTGGCACCGGCGCGCGCGTCGTCGTGCTCAGCCACGCCCTCTGGCAGCGGCGCTTTGGCGGCGACCAGAGCGTGCTCGGCCAGACGATGCAAATCGACGGGGCGAGCTACCAGATCGTCGGCATCATGCCGAAGGGTTTCAAGCTGCCAACGGATTTCCGTGAAAACTTCGCCGAGCCGACCGAGCTCTGGAGACCACTGGTGCTCGAAGTCGATCCGAACGAGCGCGGGAATCATGGCTACTACGCTGCCGCCCAGCTGGCGCCTGGCGTCACCGCGGCGCAGGCATCCGCAGAGCTCTTCGCGCTCGGCGAGTCGTTGACGCGCGCAGGACTGTACCCGCCGGCGATGCAGTTCAGGCCGTTCGCCGTCTCCTTCGTCGACGAGGTCGTGGCGCCGGTGCGTCCGGCGCTGGCGCTGCTCGTGGCAGCAACGGCTTTCCTGCTGCTGATCGCGTGCGCCAACGTGGCGAATTTGCTGCTCGCGCGCGCCGAAAGGCGTCGGCGCGAGTTCGCGCTCCGTACGGCCCTAGGTGCGGGCCGGTGGCGAATGCTCCGTCAGCTCCTCGTCGAAACACTGCTCGTCTGCGGTGCGGGCGGCGTCGTCGGCGTGTTTCTCGCGTGGGCGGGCATGCGACTCGTGGCCGCGTCCAACCTCGCCGGCATCCCTCGGTCTGGTGACGTACGCCTCGATGGTCAGGTCCTGACGTTTGCCGCGATTCTGAGCATCGTCACCAGCCTCGTGTGCGCGATCGCGCCCGCCGTGAGAGCGTCAGACGCGCCGCTCACTGACGCCTTAAAGGACGGCGCGCAGAGCGCCACCGCGGGAAGCGGCCGCCAGCGCCTTCGCAATGCGCTCGTGATCGCGGAGATGGCTCTCGCGGTGGTGCTGCTGATTTCCGCCGGTCTGGCGCTTCGCAGCCTCTGGGCGCTGCAACAGGTCTCGCTCGGTTTCGAGCCACGCGGTGTGCTGACGATGCGGCTCGCGCTGCCGGAGGCGAGCTACGACTCGCACGAGCGCGTCGAAGCGTTTTACCGCGAGCTCGTCGACCGCGTCAGACGCGTGCCGGGTGTCGAGGCAGCCGGCGCGGTGCGCTCGCTGCCGCTGGCGAACACGATTGGCGACTGGGGACTCGACGTCGAAGGCTATGTGGAAACCCCTGGCAACAACGCGAAGGGCGATTGGCAGGTGTCGACCGACGGCTCGTTCGAGGCCCTCGGGGAGCGCCTGATTGCGGGGCGGCTCTTCGCTGCCGCCGATCGTGCGGATTCGGCCCAAGTCGCGATCGTCAACGAGAAGATGGCGTCGCTGTATTGGAAGGACGGCAATCCGGTTGGCCGCCGGATCCGCATGGGCTCCAACGCCGAACGGCCCTGGATCACCGTTGTCGGCGTCGTTGCCGACCTTCAACACAACGGCCTCGGGTCGATGGTCAAAGAGAAGTTCTATCGACCACACGCGCAATTTGCTCAGTCCACGGGCTTCCCGATCCGGAACATGACGCTCGTCGTGAAAACGCAGGGCGATCCGATGACCCTCGTCAGTGCCGTCCGCCACGAAGTTGCGACCATGGATCCATCGCTGCCCGTCGCGGCGATTCGGACGATGACGGACGTCGTCGAGAGCGCCGAGTCCGCTCCGCGGTTCACCGGCTGGTTGCTCGGGCTCTTTGCGGCGCTGGCGCTGACGCTGGCCGCGATTGGCATCTACGGCGTGCTCGCGTATCTCGTCAGCCAGCGGACGCGCGAGATCGGCATTCGCATGGCCGTCGGCGCGGCGCCCTCCTCCGTGCTTCGTCTTGTCGTGTGGCGCGGCGTTCGCCTGGCGCTGCAGGGCGTCGGCATCGGCCTGATTGTCGCGTTCGTCGGAGCCCGCCTGATGGCAACGCTGCTCTATCAAATCCAGCCGCGCGATCCGTTGACGTTCGTCGCCGTGCCGCTCGTCCTGTCGGGCGTGGCCCTGCTGGCGAGCGTGATCCCAGCATTCCGCGCGATGCGGGTCGATCCGATCAATGCTCTTAGAACCGAATAGGCGATCGCGGGGCTAAAGCCCTGCCTCCACCTGAGGCAATCGCGGGGCTAAAGCCCCGCCTCCACAAGGTCTGGTCAATCCACAATCCACAATCCGCAATCCTCAATATCAATGGTTCACGTCCTCGCCTTCCACGCCGGCTACCGCTGCCGCCACGCTGGCGTGTGCTGCAAGTCGGGCTGGGCCATCCCGGTCGATGCCGCGCTGCATCGGACGCTGCAGGCCGCAGTCGCCTGGGGCCATCTTCGGCTGGACGCTGAAGTTCCGGCGCAGCGGCTCTTCGAATCCGTCCAGGGATTGCCGCACGGCGAGCCCGCGGTGCTGAAGCACAAGCCAGATGGCTCCTGTGTCTTCTTCGAGCCGCACCGCGGAAACCTCTGCGCGATTCAGCGGCAGATGGACCACGGCCATCTGCCGTCCGCATGCCGGCACTTCCCTCGTGTCGTGGTGCTCGATCCGCGTGGCACGTTCATCACCCTGTCGCACGTCTGTCCGACGGCGGCGCGGATGCTGATTGCTGGGGGACCGGCGAACGTCGTCACCAACGCGATCGGCTTTGACGAGCACGTGATGTGGGAGGGACTCGACGCCCGCGACGCGCTTCCGCCGCTCGTGCAGCCAGGCGTGCTGTGGGATTGGGAAGCATGGGATGTGTGGGAGCGCGCCGTGCCCGGACAGCTTGCGACCTCGAGCTCCCCGGAAGCCGCGCTGGCGCGACTCGGAGCGGCCGTCCGACAGGTGGTCCAGTGGCGGCCTGGCAGCCAGCCGCTCATCGAGATCGTGGAGGCGGCGCTCTTACTGACGGAATCGCCGAATGAAGAGCCGGTGATCGACGTTCCTCAGATGCTAGAGCTCGAGCGGCTCGTCCGTGAATCCGTGCCAGTTGACCTCCGCCGGCATCTAACAAGTAACCCTCTGACGCCCGCCCAGCTGGACGTGCCGGGCTGGAAGGCCTGGCATGCCGTTGTGGGCCGATATCTGGCCGCGAGGGCATTTGCCGGCTGGGTGGGCTATCACGGGTCTGGCCTGCTAACTTGGTACAAGTCGATCTTGGCAGCTTACGCGGTGCTGCGCATCGCATGCGCCCGCGCGTTGCTGCCGACGAACCCCGTTGACATCGGGGTTGAAGCGCCACTTCCACCGCGAACTCTCGACGAGCACGTAATGGTGGAAGCGCTTGGGAACGCTGATCGATTGCTGATACACCTGTCATCCGCTGCCGATCTCGCGGCGGCGCTGGACGAGTGGGAGTTCGGAAGATGAGTGCGTTGACTGCGGACGAAAAGGGCATCCTGACGCCGTGCCCGAAGTGCGGCACGACGAATCGACAGGCCTTCGGACACCTGGGGCAGCGCGCGCGCTGCGGCAGCTGTCAGGCGGAACTGTCCGCGCCGGGTGAACCCGTCGATCTGAACTCGTCGAGCCAGTTCGATTCGCTCGTCAGGGAGTCGCCGTTGCCGGTCCTCGTGGATTTCTGGGCGCCGTGGTGCGGACCTTGCCGGGTGGTGGCGCCCGAGCTGAAGAAGGTAGCCAACTCGCTCACCGGCCGGCTGATTGTGGTGAAAGTGGATACCGACGTGCTCGACGATGTGTCGGCGCGGTTCGGCATCCGATCGATTCCGACGTTCATCTTGTTCAAGGCGGGCCGCGAGGTTCATCGCGCCTCGGGCGCGATGGCCGCCGCCGACATCGTCCGATTCGTCGGCGACAAAGCGGCGTAGCCGCTCGATTACTTCAGCCTACCAGCGGTTTCGGATGGGGGGCCGAGCGCTCGGCGAAGTGCCCGTCTCCTTCGGCGGCGCAGAAGGAGTGGCTTCGACCGAAGGTGCCGCCGTCGCCTCCTCGTCGATTGGCACCTCGATTCTCGTTTCAAGGGCGATCGCCGACTGATAGTGCAAGCTCCCACGTCCGCCAATTGACGATACCTGGCAGCGGACGATGCGGCCCTTTACCGAGTCGGGCGCTTTGGGTCCCTCGAAAATCACCGTGAGCCGGGTGCCAGGCACGAAACGGGTCTTGCCTTCGACCAGAACGCCGCTCGCCGAAATGTTGACGAGAGAGACGACGTCGCCGGGCGAAAGGCGCATGCCAGTGATGCCGCTCACCGTTGCGGCCGGGTAGCGCGGATCCAGCCGCGTGGATTCGGCAGTGGCGCTGCCCGCCTTGACGTCACCCATCAGCGCTGTTCTCCTTTGAGTCGATCGGCCGCCCTCGGAAGGTAGAGTTCGAATACCACGCCTGCCGCGCCCTCACGCGCAAGCCAGATCGAGCCGCGCGCCAGCCGCATCGATTCGAACGCGACGAACAGAGTCGACCCCGCGGATTCCCACACTGTGCCATCTGCGCAATCAAAGAGTTCCGGCGCGAGCCCGGCGCCGGCGTCTGCGGCCACGACGTGCATGGCGACGAGGATGTAGGGGCCGCACGCCATTCCGCCGCGGCTTCGGGCCGCTCCTTCATCGACGTCGACGGCGGCAAGCTCTATCGCGACCTCGCCGCTCGCGACCACCTGCGCCCTGTTAGTTGCCAGCGCGACGAGCGCCTGCTGGACGATTTCCGGCGCAATCTCAATCTGCGCGTGCGGGTCCGCCACCATCACCGTGACCGGAAGCCTGGCGTCAACGGCGGTCTTGATTGCAGCCTCGAGGCGGGCGCCCAAATCGCCCGCAGGGGTGCCCCACGCAACGCCATCCGAAGCCGTCGCCTGGTCGATGAAGCGACGCATGAGTTGCTCAGTGCCCTGCGTCACTTCTCGCAGCCGCGTGGTTGCAGTCTGCCGTGCACGCTCGGCCGCGGCGAGGGCTGTCTCGAGCACCATGAGCCGCGCCCCGTACGCGTCGGCCTCGAGCCGGGCGCGCGCTGCGGACTCGGCCTGTTCGCTCATCGATGCGTTCAGGGCATCGCGAAGGGCCACGACATCCCCCTCCTGGCGTGCCGCGTCGTCGCGCGCCGCTTCGAGTAGCGCGCGGTGCTTCTCCAGTTCCTGCTCGAGGGCCGCACGGATGGCTTCGGCATCGGCGCGACTCTGATCGAGCTCTTGCCTCAGCGCGGCCCGTCCAGCCTCGGCCTCCTCGCGGGTCTGTTCCAGCTCGCGACTCAGTTTTCTCTCAGCCGTCTCTGCATCGGCGCGACTCTGATCGAGCACTTGCCTCAGCGCGGCCTGTCCAGCCTCGGCCTCCTCGCGGGTCTGTTCCAGCTCGCGACTCAGTTTTCTCTCAGCCGTCTCTGCATCGATGCGACTTTGATCGAGCTCTTGCCTCAGCGCGGCCTGCGAAGCCTCGGCCTTCTCGCGGGTCTGTTCCAGCTCGCGAGTTAGCTTTGCTTCTGCCGCCTCGGCACTGATCCGGGTCTTTTCAAGTTCGCTGGCCGCGTTCTCGAGCGCGGTTTCGGCTGCGATGTACCGAGGCCCAAGCTCTTCGAGCTTGGCTTCGACGCCGGCAAACTGCTCGAGCCGCAGCCGCTGCTCATCGCTGGTCCGCTCGCGGTCTTCGAGCGCTGCCTGCAGTCTTTGCAGCTCCGCCGTCTGCTGCTCGATCGCGCTCGCGTGAGCGGCCTCGGTGGCTCGCAGTCGTTCCTCGAGCGCGGCGAGGTGGACGGCGTGCGCTTCCGAAGTCGTCTTCCCCTGCAGTGCGGTGTCGAGATCGTTCGTGAGGCGCTGGCGTGCGGCTTCGTGGGCGGCTTCCGTGTCCGCTTGCCGGGCCATCGCATCCACCAGCGACTGCTCGAGCTGGCGCGACTCCGTAACGTCGCGAAGCGTGACCAGCAGCGACTCGATGCCATCTGGCGCACCGGGGTGCGGCGCGGCGTGAATCTGGATTGCGTGGGTGGATCCGGTAAATCCCGTCAGACCGACCTCGAGGGAACCCCGGTGCCCCTTTGCCACCCGCTGGACGAAGGCGAGAAAGCCGCTGCGGTCGTCCTCTTGGAGCAGGTCCAGAAACGATGTCTCTAGGATCTGTTCCAGCCGCTCGGCGCCGATGACGGCGAGGCCCGCCTCGTTCACGGCGAGCACTTTCCCGTCACTTCCCAGTCGAACGAGGGTGACCGGCTGCGCCTCGAGGACTGCTCTCAGATGGAGGTCGCCCTCGGCCGGCGCGTCAACTTGTACCGTCGCCTTGCCAGACTTGCTGGTCACACGAACGATATCGGCAGAAATGACGGTTGAGATTATCGCCCGTGTGCCCTTCGATCGAACACGATGCGATCGAGCGTCGAGGTCGTTACGGCGTGGTAGAGCGGTCTCGCCTGCGCATAAATGCGCTTCGCTTCACTCCTCCCCCACTCGCTCGCCATCAGGTCCTGGTAAAGCGGCTGCAGGAATTTCCGGCGTCCCTGTGCCGTCAGGAAGTGTTCAAGCGCTGACAGTGCCGGCGAGTAGTGATGACGAATCGCGATGCGCAGCCAGCCGAACAGGATCTCGCTGTTGCCCGTTTTGCTGAAGCCGAACGCGTCGTCTAACTGACGCAGTTGGTTGTCCTGCATTTTTTCAGGCAGGCGCCCTAGAAAGTGCTGCCATTGTTGCGTGACCCAGCCGGTCGTCCCCAATTCGCTGGCTGAGGTGCCGTGCGTGAAGCGCTCGACTTCCGCGTCGACCCGAGCGAACGCATTCGAGGTGGGGACCGTTGCGTTCGATGGCAGCCCGGGCCCCTCGATCCACTCGGTGAGCCGCAGTTTGCGTTCGAGGTCGGCATCGTCGTGCAGGAGGTGCTCGCGAAAGTCCTCGAGGAACTGCGTGGTGGTCAACGATGTGAAAGCGTGACGATTGAAGTAGCCGATCAGCCAGGTGTCGAATCGCTCACGGCCGACGGTGTGCTCGACCATCCTCAGGAATGCGGCGCCCTTCTCGTATGCGACCGGCGTGGCCGCATCGTCGGGATCACGCCACTCGAGATGCAGGTGCAGGACCTGATCGCCGGGCTTGTCCTTCAGATCGGCAAGTTTGTCGAGGAGATCGCGCCGGCCGAGCGACTCGAGCATCGCCGCGCGATCGGGACCATAGAGCGTCTCCATGATCCGGTTTTCAAAGTAGGTCGTGAAGCCCTCGTTCAGCCAGAAGTCGCGCCACGTGGCGTTCGTCACGAGATTGCCCGACCAGGAATGCGCGAGCTCGTGCGCCACGAGCGACGTGAGCGATCGATCACCTGCGAGCACCGTGGGCGTCGCGAAGGTGAGGCGCGGGTTCTCCATGCCGCCGAACGGGAACGATGGCGGCAGCACCAGGATGTCGTAGCGGCCCCACCGATACGGACCGCCGAGCTCCTCAGCCGCTTCCATCATCTTCTCGACGTCCGCGAATTCTGACGCCGCCTTCTCGACGACCGAAGGTTCGGCGTACACCCCGGAGCGCGCTCCGATGGAGCGAAACCCGATGTCGCCGACGGCAAGCGCGATGAGGTACGGCGGAATGGGCTCGGTCAGCCTGAAGCGGAACGCGCGATCGCTGCCGTTTGGCTCGCCATTCGGCGTCAGCGCCTCTGCGCTCATGACCACAACGAGCGGTTGGGGGACAATGATCCGCGCCTCGTAAGTCTGGCGGACACCGGGGCTGTCCTGGGTGGGAATCCACGTGCGCGTGAGAATCGCCTGTCCCTGCGAAAAGAGATACGGCTCCTTGCCGCCCGCGGTCTGCGCTGGCGTGAGCCACTGCAACGCTGCGGACGTCGGGTTCGTGCTGTAGCGGACAACGATCCGCCGCCGTTCCTCGGGGAGCGTCACTTGAAGCGCGCGACCCAGGATGGGATCGGCCGCAGAGAGCGCGTGGTTCAAGGGCCGACCCTCGCTGTCGGTAACCCCCTCAATCGTCAGATCGCGGGTGTCGAGCACGATCTCGCGGGCGGAGGGGTTCGCGTGAATGGTGAGCGCCGCAGTGCCCGACAGCCGGTGGGTCTTGAAATCGGCGGTAAGGTCGAGGGCGACGTGGGTAACGCGCGCCTCGCTCGGGCGCGCGTAGCTGTGAACGTCGCGCTCGTGAGCGGGCGTTGTCACGTTTTGAAGAGTCACTGCGGTGGCTGACGGTTTCAAACGGGCGGTTCGAGTGTCGGCCGAGCCGAAGCGCCGAACTCCGCAGGCGTTCGAGACAGCGCCGACCGCCAGTGCCGCGGTCAGCACCAACACAAAGCGCGTCATCAGAGCCTGCGCTCAGCGCGAGGCGTAAACGCGCTGCTTGCCGTCCTTTTCGAACGCGATGACGTTATAGTGGTCGACGCGATCGCCTTCCATCCCTGGCGAGCCCATCGGCATGCCGGCCACCGCAATCCCCACGACCGTGGGCTTTTCCTTCAGCAGCTTCTGCACGACATCAGCGGGAACGTGACCTTCGATGACGTAGTCGCCAACGATCGCGGTGTGGCAGGACGCCAGCTCAGCCGGGAGGCCTCTGGCGAGTTTCACCTCTCCCACGTTCGGCACGTCCTTCACCGTCACGGCGAAGCCGGCTTTCTTGACGTGCTCCACCCACTTGGCGCAGCAACCGCAGGTGGGTGACTTGTAGACCGTCATGGCCAGCGGCCCCTGCGCCAGGGCCGGCGCGGTTAGCGCGGACACAATCAGGGCAGTCGAAGCGAGCGCAAATCGAAGCATGTACCGATTCTAGTTCATCGTTCGCCCCTTCGACGGCGTCCGTCCCTCGCTGCGTTCGGGACGGTCTCGCGCAGGACACGCCTGTTTGCAAGAAACCCAGGGTCGCCCGTTCAGAGGGCATGACCCGGTCCCCGCGCGGCGTGTTCGACCCTCGTCTCTACCAGATCGCGACTCTCGGAGGCCTCCTCGTCTTCGGTTGGCGTCATCTCGAGTTCGACATCACGCCAGCGCGCGCGGCGCTGCTCCTTGGTACGGTGCTGGTGGCGCAGTGGGTCTGCTCGCGTGTCTGGAAGGTGGCGCGGTTCGACCCTCGGAGCGCGCTGATCTCGGGCTTGTCTCTTTGTCTTCTGTTTCGAACCAATGATCCGTGGCTGGCCGTTGCCGCCGGCGTTCTTGCGGTGAGCACGAAGTTTGTCGCGCGCGTCGGGCACAAACATCTCTTCAATCCGACCAACATCGCCGTCGTCTTGCTGCTGCTGTTGAGCGATCGCGTCTGGGTGTCACCAGGGCAGTGGGGGAGCGTCGCCTGGTTCGCGTTTCTGATGGCCTGTGCCGGCAGCGTCGTCGTGACACGGGCCGCGCGCGCGGACGTCACCCTGGCGTTTCTCGTCAGCTGGGTCCTGCTCGTGGCGGGACGTTCCTGGTGGCTCGGGGAACCGATGGCGATCCCGCTCCATCGCTTCCAGAGCGGCGCGCTGCTGCTGTTTGCCTTCTTCATGATCTCGGATCCGAAAACGACGCCCGACTCGCGCGCCGGTCGGGTGCTGTTCGCGGCACTGGTGGCGTTCGGCGCCTGGTATGTGCAATTCCGGCTGTTCAGAACCAACGGTCTCCTCTGGTCGCTCGCGGCGTGCTCCTGTCTGGTCCCTCTCATCGATCGATTGCTGCCTGGCGCCCTCTACACGTGGCCAGGAGCACAGATCATTTCTGCAAAGGATGAATCCCATGCGTCGTCTCGTCATCGCTGCGCTGTTGGTTCTGGCGCTTCAGCCGTGGCTCGCTGACACGCTGCGGGCGTTCTGCGGGTTCTACGTCGCGAAGGCGGACACCGCCATCTTCAATCGCGCCTCCCAGGTCGTGCTCGTCCGCGACCGCGACCGCACCGTGCTCACGATGGCCAATGACTTCAAAGGCGCGCCCACGGAGTTTGCTGTCGTGATTCCCGTGCCGACGTTCATCCGCCGCGAGCAGATCCACGTCGCCGACAAGGCGCTGATCGATCATCTCGACGGCTACAGCGCACCGCGCCTGGTCGAGTACTTCGATGACAACCCGTGCCAGCGGTACGAAACGTTCACCAGGCTGCAGAGCGCCGCAGCGATGCCAACGGCGAAGATGGCCGATCAGAGCGATCGCCGGACGCGCAGCCTGGGCGTGTCGATCGAAGCCAAATACACCGTCGGCGAGTACGACATCCTCATCCTGTCGGCCAAAGAGAGCAGCGGCCTCGAGACCTGGCTGACGGAGAACGGCTACAAGATTCCCGCCGGGGCCTCGAGCGTGCTCGGCAGCTACATCCGCCAGAACATGCGCTTCTTCGTCGCGCGCGTGAATTTGAAAGAACAATCGCGTCTCGGCTTCACCTATCTGCGGCCGCTGCAGGTCGCGTATGAGTCGCCGAAGTTCATGCTCCCGATCCGCCTCGGCACCGTGAATGCCAACGGTCCGCAGGAGTTGTTCATCTACGCGCTGACGCGCACGGGCCGCGTCGAGGCGACCAACTACCGTACCGTCCGCCTGCCTACGGGGATGGAACTGCCGCCCTACATCAAGGACGATTTCCCGCGCTTCTATCGCGCGATGTTCGATCAGCAGGTTCGCCGCCAGGACATGCGCGTCGTCTTTCTCGAGTACGCCTGGGACATGGGCTGGTGCGATCCCTGCGCGGCGGATCCTCTTTCCAGTCGCGAGCTACGAGAGCTCGGCGTGTTCTGGGTGGACGATGGTGATTTCACTCCCGTCGGCCGCCCGCGCGCGACCGTGCGGCCGACCCCGCAGGCGCAGAACGTCTTCGTCACACGTCTGCACGTGCGCTACGACGGCGCGCACTTCCCGGAAGACCTCGTGTTCCAGGAGACCGGTGACCGCGAGAATTTCCAGGGCCGTTACGTCCTGCGGCATCCGTGGACGGGCACTGACAGCTGTTCTGCCGCCGACGAGTATCGCCGAACCTTGCCGGCGCGAGTCGATCAAGAGGCGCGGAACCTGTCGTCGCTCACGGGATGGCGCGTCGAAGAGATACGCAAGCGAGCGGGCGCTCCACCAGTAACGCCAGGTGAGGACGCGGCGTGGTGGAGGGGGATCTGGAAATAGACATCGAGAACTCGAGAAATCGAGAAATCGAGAAACAAGAACCGGAGAAGGGCGCGTCGGCAAAACATGCGACGCGCCCGATAGCTCACGCCACAAGTCGCAGGCCTCACTCTGAGAAGTGTCCGAGCGCTTCCTGATTACTGGGTGGCGCGAGAGCTGCATTTCTTCTTCCTACGCTCTAATCCACCTCCACAGCTCCATCATCGAAACGCCCTTTCCCTGCATCAGGAGTCCTGTCCGCACGATGCGCCCCGCTGCCCACACCACACAGATCGTGGCGGCGAGGGTGAGCAGCATGCCGAGCACGACCTGCCAGGCGGGTGGACGTTCGGGCAGCGCCAGGCGAAGGAGCATCAGGAACGGCGTCGCTGGTGGGAAGAGCGATGCGCCGATCGCGAAGGCGCTCTGCGGGGCGCGCGCGACGAGAGTCCAGGTGAGCGCCGGTACCATCAGGATCATCATCGCCGGGCCCATCAGGTTCTGCGCGTCCTTCAAGTCGCTGCACGCCGCGCCGATGGCGATGAAGAACGAACCGTACATCAGCACCGACAGCAGCAGGAAGACGACGAACCACGCAACCATCCAAGGGTCGAGTACGTCGAGATAGCCCCAGCGATTGGCGGCCCAGGCGCCGCCGGTGAGATAGAAGATGGTCATCACCGCCGAGACCGCAGTGCTGGCCAGGAGCTTCCCGAGCATCAGCTCGAATGGGTGCACCGATCCGAGCAGCACTTCGCTGATGCGGCTCATCTTCTCCTCGAGCACGCTGTTCATCAGCTGCGGCGTCGTCATCACCACCACCACGAAGAGCACGAACATGAACGCCACGGGGATGCCGATGGTGCGCACGCGATCGAGCTCCACCGCCTCGCGCACGTGACCATCGGTCCCTCGCGCGACGAGGCCGAATTCTTCCGTCGCGATCGGCTTCAGGAGCGAAGCGACGACCATCGGGCTGACGTTGGCCTGAATGAAGCGGCGCGACACGACCTCCTTCAGGACTGCCCGCTGCACCCAGTCGGGCAGCTCCCGGAAGGCGGGCGCTGCGGAGTAATAGCGGATGCGCGCGCTTCCCTCGGTCTCGAGCAGGCCGGCCGGCAGCTCCACGAATGCGAACAGTTCCTGTTTGCGCACGCGCTCCGAGAGCGTGAGGCGCAGGGACTGTCGGTCCGGTTGCGAGGCGATCTGCTCGACGGCGAACCGCGGTCCGTCGAGGACGTCCGGGCCGAAATCGCGCTTGCCGCCGTTCCAGGCGTCGGCGGCCGCCGCCAGAGGAGCGAAGAGCTGCCCGGTGTCGTCGACGACCCCGATGCGGCGGACCGAGCTGTTGGCCTGCCGCTCGACCACGCGCTGCAGCACGGCCGCGGCGCCGAACAGGAGCGGCATCAGCATGATCCCGACCAGGAAGCCGCGCGATCGCACCGCGGACTGGAATTCGGAACGGGCGATCGTCAGCACCCTACGCATGCGTCGCCTCCTGCGCGAGCTCTTCCGGCGTTGGCCTGGCGATGCGGACGAAAATGTCGTGCAGCGAGGGACGGGTGACCTCGAAATGCCGGACGCGGGCTCGTGTCACGAGCGTCGAGAGCAGTTCCTGCGGATCGCCCGCGAATCGCACCTCCTGCAGCTGTCCGAAGTCGTTCACCGACACGACGCCCGGCAGCGAGTCGAGGACGGAAGGAGAGCCGTCGATCTTCACCCGCACCGTATCGCTCCCGTACGCCGACTGGATTTCGTCGAGTGTGCCGTCGAGCACCTTGCGCCCGCGAAAGATCATGAAAATCCGATCGCACATGCGCTCGGCCACGTTCATGTCGTGGGTGCTGAAGAGAATGGTCGTCCCCTGCCGGCGGACAGTGAGGATGGCATCGCGCAAGACGTCGGCGTTGACGGGATCGAGCCCGGAGAACGGCTCGTCGAGGATCAGCAGCTTCGGACCCGAGACGACGGACGCGATGAACTGGACCTTCTGAGCCATGCCTTTCGAGAGCGTTTCGATCGGTCGATCGAGCCACGCGCCCAGACTCATTTGGTCAATCCACCTATCAATCTCGGAATCGATGAATTTCCTTGGTTTTCCTTTCAGCTCCCCGTAGTATCTGAGGAGCCGACGGACCTTCATTTTCTTGTAGAGACCGCGTTCTTCGGGTAAATACCCAATCTGGTCGCGCGCCACGTCCGTCCGCCGATCTCCGAACACTTCGATGTGCCCGCGGTCGGGCAACAGGATGTGCAGGATCATCCGGAGCGTGGTGGTCTTCCCCGATCCGTTCGGACCGATGAAGCCGTAGACGGAGCCGGCGGGGACGTCGAGCGACAGGTCGTCGACGGCGAGGTGGGCGCCGAATCGTTTGGTGACGCGGGCGAGGTGAATAGCGTTCATCAAACGATGGGCGTGTGCAGGGAAAATGATGTCACGCAAGCGCTCAGGAGAGGAAGCGGTTCGGGTTGACACCCCTCTTTCCGGGGTGATACTTCTTTCCCGCGGGCGCGCGTCGCGGCGTCTCAGTTCCTCATCTTGAGGCGCACTCGCCCTGGCGACGGGTCACGCACTCCGCAGCGCGCTGGGCGTGAAGCCGCCGACCGCGATTCCTAGAGACCCATGTCTCAGATCTTCCCACGCAGTGCCAACAGCTATGCCCGCGGCAGCATCATTGCGCTGGTGATACTCGTGGGGGGGCTGGGCCTCACCCTCGATTCCCTGAGCCGTTCGCCCTACGTCACCCGCGCCAACACCGTGCGCGAGCAGCCCGTGCAGTTCAGTCACCAGCATCACGCAGGCGGCCTCGGCATCGACTGTCGCTATTGCCACACGACGGTTGAAAAGTCTGAATCGGCTGGTATTCCGCCGACCAAGACCTGCATGAACTGCCATTCGCAAATCTGGCTCACCAGTCCGTATCTCGACGTCGTGCGTTCCAGCTTCCGCGACGACAAACCGCTCCAGTGGCTGCGCGTTCACGATCTTCCGGACTTCGTGTACTTCAATCACAGCGTGCACGTGAAGAAGGGCGTCGGATGCGCCACCTGCCACGGTCGCGTCGACCGCATGCCGTTGATGTATCAGCAGGCGACGCTGCAGATGGGGTGGTGCCTCGATTGCCATCGCCATCCGGAGAAATTCGTGCGGCCACGCGAAGCCGTCACGCAGATGGACTATCAGCCGCCGGCCAACCAGATCGAGCTTGGGCGGAAGCTGGTGCAGGAATATCAGATTCAGTCGTTGACCTCCTGTTCGACGTGCCACCGATGAGTCGAGAGCAGACAATCGATCTCGCCGCCCTGCGGACCAAGATCGAGGGTTCCACCGGGAAGCAGGTACTGGCGAAGCCTCGACGAGCTCGCCGAGACCGACGAGTTCCGCCAGCTCTTGCACCGAGAGTTCCCCTCGCAGGCGTCCGAGTGGCTCGACCCGGTGGGCCGCCGGAACTTCCTGAAGCTGATGGGCGCCTCCGTCGCCCTTGCCGGCGCCACCGCCTGCACGCGGCAGCCGGACGAGCTCCTCATCCCGTACGTCCGGCAGCCGGAAGATGTCATCCCGGGAAAGCCGCTCTTCTTCGCGACGACGATGACGCTCGGCGGCGTCGGGACCGGTGTCCTCGCGGAAAGCCACATGGGTCGTCCGACCAAGCTCGAAGGCAACCCGGATCACCCCTCGAGCGTTGGTGCGACTGACCTGTTTGGCCAAGGCACCATCCTCACGATGTACGACCCCGACCGGACGCAGTCCGTGATGTATCGGGGCGAGATTCGGCCCTGGGGCGGCTTCGTCCAGGCGATCCGCAGCCAAATCACCGAGCTCAAAGCCGAAGGAGGCGCCGGCCTTCGCTTCCTCTCCGAGACGATCGGATCGCCGACGCTCGGCGCACAGATCCGCGAACTGCTCCAGTCGATGCCGCAGGCGAGGTGGCACCAGTACGACGCCGTGTCGCGCGAGAACGCCTATGCAGGCGCCGCACTCGCGTTCGGCTCACCGGCGGATGTGCATTACCGCCTCGATCAGGCGGATGTCATCGTCGCGTTCGACGCGGACCTCTTCGCCGCGACGACGCCGGGCAACGTGCGATACGCCCGCGATTTCGCCAATGGCCGCCGGGTGCGCCATGCGAAGGCCGAGATGAATCGGCTGTATGTGGCCGAGCCGTCACCGACACCGACCGGCTCGATCGCCGACCATCGGTTGCCCGTACGCGCCAGCCAGATTGAAGCCATGGTGCGCGCGCTCAGCGGCGCGATCGGCGGTGGCTCCGCGCCCTCGGTTGGCATCGAGGAGATCGACAAGTTCCTCGCCTCGGCGGCAAAGGATCTGGCGGCCGCGAAGGGACGTGGCCTGATCGTCGTCGGCGATCGCCAGCCGCCCGCCGTGCACGCCCTGGCGTTACAGATCAACCAGACGCTCGGCAGTCTCGGGACCGCGGCGATCGTGACCGATCCGATCGTGTTCGATCCCACGCCGCAGACCGCGTCGCTCGCGTCGCTCGTGCGCGACATGAACGCGGGCGCGGTCAAGCTGCTGATCGTTCTCGGCGCAAACCCCGTTTTCACGGCGCCCGCCGATCTCGAGTTCGCACAGGCGCTGCAGAAAGTGGCGACGCGCGTCCACGTTGGCCTGTTCGACGACGAGACCGCCGCGCTCTGTCACTGGCACGTGCCGTCTACGCACTTCCTCGAGGAGTGGAGCGACGCGCGCGGGCACGACGGCACCGCCTCGATCGTCCAGCCGCTCATCGCGCCGCTCTATGAGGGCCACTCCTACCACGACGTGCTCCTGGCCCTCAGCGCCCAGCCCGATCGCAAGGGCCTCGACGTCGTCAAGCAGTTCTGGCAGACGCAGCCACAGGCGGCGAACGTCGACTTCGAGAAGTTCTGGCGCAAATCGCTGCACGACGGCGTGATCGCTGGGAGCGCCCCGGCACCGAAGACCGTCGCCGCGGTACAAGCCCCCCCAGCCGTAGCCGCGCCCGAAGCGGCCCGCGGCTACGAGGTGATCTTCGCGCCCGATCAGACGCTTTACGACGGCCGCTTCGCGAACAACGGCTGGATGCAGGAGCTGCCCAAGCCGCTGAGCAAGATTACGTGGGACACGGCGGTGCTGATTTCGCCGGCGACGGCGGCGAAACTGAACGTCAAGAGCGAGGACGTGGTCGAGATCACGGTCAAGAATCGGACGCTCAAGGCGCCGGTCTGGATACAGCCCGGCCACGCCGCCGACGCTGTCACGGTCTTCTTCGGGAACGGACGGGCGCGAGCCGGCCGCGTCGGCACGGGCATCGGCTACAACGGCTACGCGATCCGTACGTCCGACGCGCCCTGGTTCGTCAGCGGCGCCGAGATTCGGAGAACGGGTGAGACGGTGCTCATCGCCTCGACGCAGGGCCATCACTCGATGGAAGGCCGTGCGATCGTGCGCTCGGCGTCGCTCGAACACTATAAGCAGGAGCCCGAGTTCGCCCATCACCTCGAGGAAACCCCTCCGCGCACGCTGACTCTCTACGCCGATCACAAGTACGAGGGCTACTCGTGGGGCATGGCGATCGATCAAACGGTCTGCACCGGGTGCAGCGCCTGCGTCGTCGCCTGTGTGGCCGAGAACAACATCCCGGTCCTCGGCAAGGACCAGGTGCTTCGCAGCCGTGAGATGCACTGGATCCGCATCGATCGCTACTTCGAGGGCGATCCGGAGCGGCCGGACATTCATCACCAGCCGATGCTCTGCCAGCAGTGCGAGAACGCGCCGTGCGAAGTGGTCTGCCCGGTTGCCGCCACGGTGCACAGCAGCGAGGGCCTGAACGACATGGTCTACAACCGTTGCGTCGGCACCCGCTACTGCTCGAACAACTGTCCGTACAAGGTCCGCCGCTTCAATTTCCTGCTCTACGCCGACTGGGACACGCCGAGCCTGAAGCTGCAGCGCAACCCCGATGTCACGGTCCGAAGCCGCGGCGTCATGGAGAAGTGCACCTACTGCGTGCAGCGCATCAACCACGCGCGACAGGATGCGAAGGTCGAAGGCCGCAGCATTCGCGACGGCGACATCGTCACCGCGTGCCAGCAGGCGTGCCCGACCGAAGCGATTGTCTTCGGCAACATCAACGATCCCGACAGTCGCGTGTCGAAGCTGCGCGCCGAGGCGCACAACTACGGCGTGCTGGCCGACCTGAATACGCACCCGCGGACCACGTATCTCGCGGAGATCAAGAATCCGAATCCCGAGCTGCGTCCCGAAGAGGTTCACGAAGTGCCCGAGCGGGCGCTGCCCACGCCGCCGCCTCCCGGGGAGTCGGAACGGAACAGCATGACGCACGCACCGAGATAGGCCCAAGTTTTCTATGCCTGATCGTCATCAACCCGCCATGGCAGCGCAGGCCGCGCCCACCGCCGGCGTCGCCCGGACGCACATCGAGGAGGTGGGGCCGGGGCACTCCTTCGGCTCGGTGACCAACGCGATCGCGTCTGTCGTGCTCCGGCGGGGATTCCTGCCCGGATGGCTCGTCGGGTTCGTCATCGCGTTTCTCGTGATGTTGATGTTCCTGTTCGCGGTGACCTGGCTGCTGATAAAGGGCACCGGCATCTGGGGCGTCAACGTTCCGGTCGGCTGGGGCTTTGCCATCGTCAATTTCGTCTGGTGGATCGGCATCGGCCACGCGGGCACGCTGATCTCGGCGATCCTGCTGCTGTTCCGGCAGAAGTGGCGCATGTCGATCAGCCGGTTCGCGGAAGCGATGACAATCTTCGCCGTCATGTGCGCCGCGATCTTCCCGGTGTTTCACACCGGGCGCCCGTGGCTGGCCGCGTACTGGTTGTTCCCGTACCCGAACAGCATGGTACTTGTGGCCGCAGTTCAGAAGTCCGCTGATCTGGGACGTCTTTGCGGTCTCGACCTACGCGACGGTCTCGGTACTCTTCTGGTACGTGGGCCTGATTCCCGACCTGGCCACGATCCGCGACCGCGCGCAAAACATCTGGGTGAAGCGGATTTACGGCGTGGTCGCGCTGGGCTGGCGCGGATCGGCGATGCACTGGCAGCGTTACGAAGTCGCGTCGCTGCTCCTCGCCGGGCTCGCGACGCCACTGGTCCTGTCCGTGCACACCGTCGTGAGCTTCGACTTCGCGGTCTCCGTGATTCCGGGGTGGCACGCCACAATCTTCCCGCCCTACTTCGTCGCCGGCGCCATCTATTCCGGGTTCGCGATGGTGTTGACGCTGGCGATTCCGATCCGCGCCTACTACGGTCTCGAAGACTTCATCACGATGCGCCACATCCAGAACATGGCGAAGGTCATGCTGGCGACGGGGCTCATCGTGGTCTACGGCTACTCGGTCGAAGCGTTCATGGGCTGGTACAGCGGCAACAGGTACGAGACGTTCATGATCTCGAACCGGATGTTCGGGAACTACTGGTACATGTACTGGTTCCTGATCCTGTGCAACGGCGTCACGCCGCAGCTCCTCTGGTTCAAGCAGGTGCGGACCAACATTCCGCTGCTGTTCGTGATCGCCCTGATCGTGAACACCGGCATGTGGCTCGAGCGCTTCGTCATCGTCGTCACCAGCCTGAGCCGCGATTTTCTGCCCTCGTCGTGGAGCATGTATGCCGGCACGATGTGGGACTGGATGACCTACGTCGGAACGCTGGGGCTCTTCACCTGGCTGATGTTCCTGTTCCTGCGGTTCGTTCCGATGATCTCGATGTTCGAGATGCGGACGATCCTCCCGTCGGCAAAGGTCAGGAAGTCGGAGGGCGCCCACTGAGGCGGCAGTCGCATGCAACTGGAAGATCCGACGCCCAAATTCTACGGACTGCTCGCCGAGTTCGACTCGGCGACCGCGATTGTCGACGCCGCCCGGGAGGCGCGCGCCGCCGGCTACGTGAAGGTGGACGCCTACACGCCGTACCCGATTCACGAGCTCGACGACGCGCTGCGGCTGCCACGAACGAAGCTGCCGTGGATCGTTCTGGCCGGTGGGATCGTCGGCATGCTGGCGGGGTTTGCCTTGCAGTACTGGGCGTCGGCGATCGAGTACCCGATGAACGTCGGCGGCCGGCCGTACGCGAGCTGGCCGTCGTTCGTCGTGCCGGCGTACGAGACGACCATCCTGTTTGCCTCCATCACTGCGGTCGTCGCCATGATTCTGCTGAACGGCCTGCCGCAGCCGTATCACCCGATTTTCAACGCGCCCAACTTTTCGAATGCCTCGGCCGATCGCTTCTTTCTCTGCGTGGAAGCGTCCGATCCGAGGTTCGACATGACCGCCACCCGTCAGTTCCTGCAGGGGCTGAAGCCGCTCGGAGTGACCGACGTTGTCGACTGAGTCTTTGTGCGCGGGGCTGAAGCCCCACCGCCACGGTTGCTCGCTGTTGTGTTTCGCGGGGCTGAAGCCCCGCCGCCACAGCAGCACTGCGTCGCGTCGCTGTCAGCTGTGGAGGCGGGGCTTCAGCCCCGCGATCGTCCTCGCGCTCCTCGCGCTCGTCGCTGCCGGCTGCCGTCAGGACATGCACGATACGCCGCGCGTGGAGGCGTACGAGGCGACGGATGCGTTCCAGGACGGCCGCGGCAATCGGCCCCCGGTCGAAGGCACGGTCGCGCGCGGACATCTCAATGACGACGAGCTGCTCTACACCGGCAAAATCGACGGACAGCTCGCTGACGAGTTCCCGTTCCCGGTGACGAAGGCGGTGCTCGAGCGCGGACAGGAGCGCTTCAACATCTACTGCTCGCCGTGCCACGGCAAGACTGGCATGGGCAACGGCATGATCGTGTCGCGCGGGTTGCGGCCGCCGCCGTCGTACCACGACGCGAAGCTGCGCACGCAGCCGGTCGGGCACTATTTCGACGTCATGACCAATGGCTTCGGCGCGATGCAGGACTATCGGGCGCAGGTGGACGTTACCGATCGGTGGGCGATCGCCGCGTACATTCGCGCGCTGCAGTTGAGCGAGCACGCCACCGTCGACGACGTCCCGGCAGACAAGCGCCCGGGGCTCGACGCGCCGCAGTCGTCACACGAGCCAGCGCCGCAGGCGCCGGCCGGGGAGCACTGACGTACGTAGGCCCGAGCTTCAGCTCGGGCGGACGGAAGTGAGAAATCGAGAAGGGTCGAGAAATCGAGAACTCGCGAATGGCAGATTCGACTTACGCGGTCCCGTCCCGCATCAGCGGCCTTCAACGCCTGGCGCTCGTCGTCGGCGTCGTCGGCCTCGGGTTGTGCGCCGTCGGGTTCATGGGTAACCGCGAGCACTTCTTCCGCGCCTGGCTGATGTCCTACATGGTGTGGTTCGGCGTGGCGCTGGGCTCGATGGCGTGGCTGATGATCCAGTACCTCTCGGGCGGCGCCTGGGGCGTGGTGACCCGCCGCATCTTCGAGGCCTCGAGCCGGACACTGCCGTTCATGGCCGTGCTGTTCCTGCCAATCGCCTTCGGCGTGCACGACCTGTATCTCTGGGCGCACCCGGACGTGGTCGCGCGCGACGAGATCCTGCGGCATCGCGAGCCGTACATGAACGTCTCGTTCTTCTACGCCCGGGCCGTCCTCTACTTCATGCTGTGGTCCGCGCTTGCCTACATCTTGTCGTCGTGGTCGCGCCAGCAGGATGCGGCCCCCGACGACAGGCTCGCGCTCCGGCTGCAGCGGCTAAGTGGCGGAGGCCTGTTGCTCTACGCGATCACGCTGTTCTTCGCGTCCGTGGACTGGGTCATGTCGCTCGACCCGCACTGGTTCTCGACGATCTACGGCATCATCTTCATGGGCGGCCAGGGTCTCGGCTCGATGGCCTTCACGATTGCGATCGTCGTCCTGCTGGCGCAGTCGGAGCCGATGTCGCACGTCTTCGGGCCCAACCACCTGCACGACCTCGGCAAGCTGATGCTTGCGTTCGTCATGCTGTGGGCTTACTTCCAGTTCTCTCAGTTCCTGATCATCTGGTCGGCGAACCTGCCTGAAGAGATTCCGTTCTTTCTCACCCGGGTCGAGGGCGGCTGGAAGTGGGTGAGCACGTTGCTCATCCTCGGCCATTTCGTGCTGCCGTTCCTCCTGTTGCTCAATCGCGATCTCAAGCGGACTCGCGCTCTGGCGGCCCTGGCGATTTACGTGATCGTGATGCGCTTCGTGGACCTGTTCTGGCTGATGGGACCCGAGCACGGGCAGAGCGGACTCTCGCTCCATTGGCTGAACCTGGTCACGCCGTTTGCCATCGGCGGCGTGTTCGTCGGTCTGTTCCTCTGGCAGCTCGGGACACGACCGCTGCTGCCGCTGGGCGAGCCGGCGCTGGCCGAGGCGATCGAGCAAGGACATGGGCACTGACGAATTGCGGATTGCGGATTGCGGATTGCGGATTGATTGTGGATTGCGGATTTGAATGAGATTGCGGATTGAAAGGCGATGACCGTTCATCCTGAACACGACGAGACCGAGGCAGTCAAGGCGTTGGTCGGCTATGAGACGACGGACGCCGATGCGGGTCCGGTCGTCCGGTTCGCCCTGTTCCTGATGATCCTGACGCTCGCGATTGCCGCGCTGGTCGTCGGGTTCTACAAGTATCTGGACGCGCGCGAAACGGCCGAGAAAGCGCAGCGCTATCCGATGTCGGAGACGGTCAACCGTCCGCTACCGCCGCGTCCGCGGCTGCAGACCTATCCCTTTACGGACGTCACGACCATGCGCGCGGAGGACCGCAGGCTGCTGGACGAGTACGCGTGGGTTGACAAGAACGGCGGCGTCGTCCGGATTCCAATCGAGCGCGCGATCGAGATTCTCGCCGAGCGGGGATTGCCGCATCGCGCGGCGCCACCTGGAACGGCGACGCCAGAAGCATCAGGTGCGGCACCGATGGAGCCGTCGAACTCGCCGCCCAGCCGCCAGCCCGCGGCACGAGAGGAACAGAAGGGTGAGCCGCAGCACTGAACCGGGAGTGCGCCCGCGCTGGCGCGTGGCAGTGAGCGCGTTCGCGCTCGCGGTGGCGCTTGCCTGCGGTGCTGGCCGGGCGGCGGCACAGGACCTGGGGCCTGCGCCGACCGATCGCGTGGGCGCCGGGGCGCCGACGGCGGGCGCGATGCCCGAGCTGTTGAAGGACGTGGGCCTGGATCAGGAACTGAATGCGCAGCTGCCCTTGAACCTCGCGTTCAAGGACGAAGCGGGGCGAACGGTCCGCCTCGGCGACTACTTCGGCAAGCGGCCGGTCATCTTGACGCTCGCCTATTACGAGTGCCCGATGCTCTGCACGCAGGTACTCAACGGCGTCGCCAGCGCGATCGGCGTGCTGAAGTTTTCGGTCGGGCAGGAATACGACATTGTGACCGTCAGTTTCGATCCGCGGGACACGCCCGAACGGGCTCGGGCGAAGAAGGCGACGTACATCCAGCGCTACAACCGTCCCGGTGCGGAGGCGGGCTGGCACTTTCTCACTGGCAACAGCCGGGAGATCTCGGCACTCACCCGTGCGGTGGGTTTTCGCTACGCCTACAACGCGTCAAGCGGTCAGTTCGCGCACGCCAGCGGCATCATGGTGGCGACACCGGAAGGGCGGCTGTCCCATTACTTCTACGGCATCGAGTACTGGCCGCGCGACCTGCGGCTGGCGCTCATCGAGGCGGCCGACCACAAGATCGGCAGCCCGGTGGACGCTGTCCTCTTGTATTGCTTCCACTACGACCCGGCGACCGGCAAATACAGCCTCGCCGTGATGACGTTGGTCCGGATTGCGGGCGTCGTGACGCTCGTGGCGGGCGGCGCGGCGATCGTCTGGATGCGCCGGCGGGAGCGGCAGGAGTCGCTGCCGCGGAGCGCGCAGGCGTAGCGCGGCGCAGATCGAGTCGAGGGCTTCAGAGCGCACATGGAACCTGGCATCCCACTGTTCCCCGAACAGGCATCCACGATGGCGCCACGCGTGGATCACCTGTACTTCTTCATCACCGCGGTGTGCACGTTCTTTGCGGTCGCGGTGACCGTGCTGGTCATTTTCTTTGCGATCAAATATCGGCGGCGGACGCCGGACGAGCACGGAGTGCCGATCCACGGATCGCTGGCGCTCGAGCTGGCCTGGACCGGCATTCCGTTCGTGCTGGCGATGGTGATGTTCGTGTGGGGTTCCAGCGTCTACTTCGCCCTCGCGCGCGTGCCCGACGAGGCGATGGACGTCTACGCCGTCGGCAAGCAGTGGATGTGGAAGTTCCAGCACCGAGAGGGACCCCGCGAGATCAACGAGCTGCACGTGCCCGTGGATACGCCGGTTCGCGTGCTGATCACGTCGGAGGACGTGCTGCACAGCCTCTTCTTCCCGAGCTTTCGGACGAAGATGGACGCCATCCCCGGCCGCTATACCCAGCTCTGGTTCACGGCGACGAAGCCGGGCACTTATCACATCTTCTGCGCAGAGTACTGCGGCGCGCGCCATTCGATGATGATCGGGCGGGTCGTCGTGTTACCGCAGCAGGACTTCCAGGCCTGGATTGGCGGCGGCGGCACCGAGGGCACGCTGGCCCAGTCAGGCGAGAAGCTCTTTACCGATCTCGCCTGCATCACGTGTCACCGTGCCGGCGCCGGACAGCGCGGGCCGATGCTGAACGGTGTGTTCGGCTCGACGGTGCAGCTCGCCAGCGGCGGCACGGTCACCGCGGATGTCGGCTACATCCGCGAGTCGATCCTCAATCCGCAGGCGAAAATCGTCGCGGGGTATCTGCCCATCATGCCGACGTTCCAGGGGCAGGTCAGCGAGGAACAGCTGCTCGCGCTCACCGAGTACATTCGATCGCTGCCCGCCTCGGGCCGCGAGTCGGCGCCGTCTGCAGCGCCAGGCGCCCCCGTTGGCGGCAACGCCCCGACGCCGGGCCCGACGCCATAGGAGAGTGGAAACGAGCGCGTTATGAATACACCTGATGCGGCCGCGGTCGCCTTCCCCGCCCGCCACTATCTGAACGAAACCACCGGCATCAAGAGCTGGTTACTGACGACCGATCACAAGCGGATCGCGCTGCTCTACCTGTTCTCCATCACCGGGTTCTTCTTCGTCGGCGGCGCGTTCGCGCTGCTGGTTCGTCTCGAGCTGCTGACGCCGGCCGCCGATCTCATGACGCCCGACGTGTACAACCGCGCGTTCACGGCGCACGGCGTCATCATGGTCTTCTTCTTCCTGATCCCGTCGATTCCGGCGACGCTCGGCAATTTCCTCCTGCCGATGATGGTCGGCGCCAAGGATCTCGCGTTCCCGAAGATCAACCTCCTGAGCTGGTACATCTACATGCTGGCCGGGGTGCTCGCGGTCATCACCCTCATCGGCGGCGGCGTCGATGCAGGGTGGACGTTCTACACGCCGTACAGCTCGATGTCGTCGAACAGCCGCGTGGTGACGGCGGCGATGGCGGCGTTCGTGGCCGGCTTCTCCTCGATTCTGACCGGCCTCAACTTCATCGTGACCGTGCACCGCATGCGCGCCCCCGGGATGACGTGGTTCCGGCTGCCGCTGTTCGTCTGGGCCCACTACGCGACCAGCCTGATCATGATCCTGGGAACGCCAGTCATCGCGATCACCCTGGTGCTGCTGATGTTCGAGCGGCTGCTGCGGGTCGGCATTTTCGACCCGTCGATTGGCGGCGATCCGGTCCTCTTCCAGCACCTGTTCTGGTTCTACTCGCATCCGGCGGTCTACATCATGGTGCTGCCGGGAATGGGCGTGATCTCCGAGCTGATTGCCTGTTTCTCGCGGAAGAATATCTTCGGCTACAGCTTCGTCGCGTTCTCGAGCCTGGCGATCGCGATCATCGGGTTCCTGGTGTGGGGCCACCACATGTTCGTGTCGGGTCAGACCGCCTACTCGGGTCTGGTCTTCTCGATCATCACGTATCTGGTGGCGGTGCCGTCGGCAGTGAAGACGTTCAACTGGACCGCGACACTCTACAAGGGATCGATCGCGTACGACACGCCGATGCTGTATGCGATGGGGTTCATCGGCCTATTCCTGGTGGGCGGCCTGACCGGCCTGTTCCTCGCCGCCATCGGCCTCGACGTGCATGTCCACGACACCTACTTCGTCGTCGCCCACTTCCACTACATCATGGTCGGCGGCACGCTGATGGCGTATCTCGGGGGCATTCACTTCTGGTGGCCGAAGATCACCGGGCGGTTGTACTCGGAAGGCTGGTCGAAGCTCAGCGCGCTCATCGTCTTCGTGGGCTTCAACCTGACGTTCTTCCCCCAGTTCATCGTCGGCTACCTCGGCATGCCGCGGCGCTACGCTGCCTATCCGCCGGAATTCCAAGTGTTCAATGTGCTCTCGACCGCCGGCGCGACGATCCTTGGCGCCGGTTATCTCCTGCCGATGGTCTACCTGACCTACGCGTGGTTCCGTGGCCGGCCGGCGGGCGACAACCCGTGGCACGCGAAAGGGCTCGAGTGGGAGACGACGTCGCCGCCGCCGACCTTCAATTTCGATCGCACGCCGATCGTGACCGACGAGACGATGAACTACGGCAAGCGGGAGGAGGTCAAGGTTGCCTGAAGCGGCGATGACGCATGCGGGCGCGCACGCGCACGCCTCACCACGGTTCCAGCATCATTTCGATTCGCTGGCGCATCAGAAGGATGCCGCCACGCTCGGAATGTGGGTGTTCCTCGTCACGGAAATCATGTTCTTCGGCGGCATGTTCGTCGCCTACATGATTTTCCGGATGTGGTACTTCCAGGGCTTCGCCGAAGCCAGCAGGGAGCTGGACATCACGCTCGGCGCGATCAACACCGCCGTTCTGATCGGATCGTCGCTCACCGTGGCGCTCGCCGTGAGCGCGGCGCAGGAAGGAAAGCAGAAGACGATCGTCACGATGCTCGTGCTGACGGGCATCCTGGGCCTCGTCTTCCTGGTCATCAAGTACCTTCGAGTACAAGGTGAAGATCGTCGGTCACCACTTCCCCGACGGGACGACCATCACGCTTTTTCCCGCCGCCGGCTTCTTCGACGTCTCGCAGAACCATCATCTGGCCCCGCTCGCCAGCCAGATCCGGATCTTCATGTTCATCTACTTCGCGCTGACGGGCATGCACGCGATCCATATGATCATCGGGATCGGCGTCCTGTCGGTGATCCTGTGGATGGCCATCCGCGGCGAGTTCACCAAAGAGTGGAACACTCCGGTCGAAATCTTCGGCCTGTACTGGCACTTCGTCGACATCGTCTGGATCTTCCTTTTCCCGCTGCTCTATCTCGTCGAGCGGCATGGATAACCGCATCATGACTGGCGGCCACATCGAGCACGTCGAGCACCACCTGCCGAAGAGCCTCTACTTCGTCATCTTCGGCGCGCTGATGGTCCTGACCGCGCTGACGGTCGGCCTGGCCTTCGTCAACCTCGGCCAGATGAACGTCGTCGTTGCACTGGCGGTCGCAGTCGTCAAGGCGACGCTGGTGGTGCTGTTCTTCATGCATCTGAAATACGAATCGCATCTGACCAAAGTCGTGCTCGGGGCCGGGGTCTTCTGGCTGGTGCTGTTGCTCGGCATCATCATGGACTACCTGACGCGCGGCTGGATGTACGTGCCTCACCTCACCAAGTGACGCGCTTTGCCCTCGTCGCTCTTGCCGTTCTTGCGCTGGCTGGCCAGCGCCATCTGACCGCACAGGCACCTGCGCCCGGCGCCGCCTCTCCTCGGGGCCCCGACTGGGTCGCCCGGAGCAACGCCAACGCCAGGATCCTGCTGGCGGTCATCGCGCGCCTCTCGCCGGAAGACGCTGGACGCGTGGGTGTGGACGCCGTCGACGAGGCCATCACCGATTACTCCGCCGGTTACGAGGACCGCGCAATCGCTGCGAACCGCGCCGCGGCGACGCAGCTGCGCGAGGCGCTGCCCGCAGCCGGCGATCTGCGGGTCCGTCAGGATCTCGAGATCATGATCGAGGCCGCCGAGGACAACGCCCGGAGCGTGGAGCTCTCGCGATCGCTGACCGTCCCTTTCGTCAAGGTCGGATCGATCGTCTTCAGCGGTATCCGCGCGCTGCTGGACGATCAGGTGGCGCCCGCCCGTCGTCCTGCGGCGCTGGTCCGGCTGCGGAAGTACATCGGCGACGTTCCCGGCACGACGTCTCTTGCCAAGCAGGCGGAGGCGATCATGCGCGAGCGGATGAAGAACACTATGCTCGCGATGCCGTCCAAGGCCGAGGTCGAACGTGCGCTGGCCGACACCGCGTCGTATACCGACGGCATTCCGGAGCTGTTCAAGAAGTACGGGATCGCGGGCTACGAAGAGCCGTGCGCCACGTTCAAGGCGCAGATGGCGATGTACGACGCCTTTCTGCGTACCGCGGTGCTGCCGCGAGCCCGCGCTGATTTCCGGCTGCCGCCGGCGCTCTATGCATTTGGCCTGAAGCGTTACGGCGTCGACATCATGCCCGACGAGCTGGCCACAGCGGCACACGCGGCCTTCAATGAAATCCAGGGCCAGATGCAGACCGTCGCGGCGACCGTGGCAAAGGCGCGTGGCCTCACGGTCACCGACTATCGCGATGTGATCCGCGAGCTGAAAAAGGAGCAGCTAATCGGCGACGCGATCCTGCCGCACTACAAAGAACGTCTCGCCGAGATCGAAAACATCATCCGGCGGGAGCGCCTGGTCACGCTCCCGGCACGACCCGCTCGCATCCGGCTGGCGACAGCGGCCGAGACCGCTGCATCGCCGGCGCCGAACATGCGTCCGCCGCGCATGCTTGGTAACACCGGCGAACAGGGGGAGTTCGTGCTGCCGCTGAACGTGCCGACCACCGACGGGAAGGCCCTGAAGACCGACGATTTCACCTTCGCCGCGGCCTCGTGGACGCTGACCGTACACGAGGCGAGACCGGGCCACGAATTGCAGTTTGCCGGGATGCTGGAGGCAGGTGTCTCGGTCGCGCGGGCGCTGTTCTCGTTCAACAGCGCCAATGTCGAGGGCTGGGGCCTTTACGCAGAGCTCGTCATGCAGCCATTCGAGCCGCCGGAGGGCCAGCTCATCGCGCTGCAGGGCCGGCTGCTCCGCGCCGCGCGCGCGTATCTCGATCCAGAACTGCAGACGGGCAAAATCACGCCGGAACAAGCGTTCGGAGTGCTCTCAAAGGACGTGGTGCTGTCGGACGCAATGGCGCGCCAGGAAGTCGATCGCTACACGTTCCGCATGCCCGGCCAGGCGACGTCATATTTCTACGGGTTCACCAAGCTCGTGGAGATCAGGCAGGACATCGAGCGGGCACTCGGTCCCCGATTCAAGGCACAGCAGTTTCACGACTTCATCCTGTCGCTTGGGCTGCTCCCGCCAAGATTGATGCGCGAAGCGGTCGTCGATCACTTCGCGGCAATGCCTTAGAACGCCCGAGCTAAAGCTCGGGCCTACGTACCGACAGCGTCCCTCGTCCTTCGGTACTCCCTCGTCCTTGGTACGTAGGCCCGAGCTTTAGCTCGGGCGATCACCTACCACCCTTCGAGTTGTTCGAGCACGATTTTGGTCATCGCGGCAATCCAGCATGGCCGATCGTTGAGTCCCTCGACTAGTTGCAGCGTCTCGCCGCCCGCCGCCTGGAACTGCTGGAGTGCGACGTGCCCGATTTCGTCGATCGTCTCCAGGCAATCGGCCACGAAGCCCGGACAGATCACCATGACGTGGCGAATACCGGTTCGTGCCAATGAGACAAGCGTCTCGTCCGTGTACGGAACCAGCCACGGCTGCCGGCCGGCGCGCGACTGGTAGGAAATCTGATAGGCGCCGTTCTCCCATCCGGCCCGTGCCGCCAGCGCTCGGGCGGTTGCCTCGCACTGCGATGCGTACGGGTCGCCGCTATCGACGAAGCGCCGCGGGAGCCCGTGGAACGAAATGAGGATTTTCTCGGGTGGGTGTGGCGAGGACGTCATCGCCTCACCAACCGCCTGCGCAAGCGCTTCGATATAGGCCGCATGCGCGTAGTACGGCGGGACGACCCTGAGCGCCGGCACGAACCGCAGCGTCGACAGCTGTCGGAAGACCTCGTCGTAGGTCGATCCCGTCGTTGCGCCGGCGTATTGCGGGTAGAGCGGAAACAGCAGCAGCCGGTCCGCCCCCCAGCCGACCAGTTCCTGAACGGCCGACGCGATCGACGGACTGCCGTAGCGCATGCCCAGGGCGACTTTGAATCGCTCCGGCTCGTGGCCGTTGAGCGCGGCTTCGAGCGCACGCGCCTGCGCTCGCGAGATGACGAGAAGCGGTGAGCCCTCTCGCGACCAGATCCGCTGATAGAGCGCAGCCGACCGGCGCGGGCGGCGCGGCAATACCAGCAACCTCAGGACGAACCACCAGAGTACCCGGTTGCGCTCGACAACGCGCGGGTCACTCAGAAACTGCCGTAGGTATCGACGAAGCGCCGCCGGGGTCGGCGCATCCGGCGTGCCGAGCTGTGCGAGCAGCACGCCGACCCGGCGATCAGGGCCTTGCTCCAACAATGGTTCTCCACCAGTCGCCGGACTCACTTTTGAGTTCGTCAAGACAACTCCCAACCACCAATTCCCAACTTCCAAACCGTTGTATTGCCCCTAACCTCGATTTTTGGCAATTGGCACTTGGAGATTGGGACTTGGCATTTGGGGGTTGGGAGTTGGCACTTGGAGGTTGGGAATTGACACACGTCAGCCAAAGAAGGCGTTTTCTGCGACCAACCGTGACAATCCGGTTGACCTTACCTATCCTATCTTCTCGAACGTCCTATGAGGCCCGTCACAGTGATCGGCGGAGGGTTCTCCGGCCTTGCAACCGCGTACTATCTGTCGCGCGCCGGTATCCCTGTCGAAATCGTCGAGAAGACCGATCGGCTCGGCGGCCTGATCGCGACGCTCGAGACGCCGAACGGTCCCGTCGAAACGGCAGCAATAGGGATGAGGAACACGGCTCGCGTCGACGCTGTGTGCCGCGATCTCGGGCTTCCGATGCTGCGCTCGCCCCAGTCGTCCAGTCGCGCCCGTTACATTTACCGCGAGCGCCCCAGGCGGTGGCCATTGAACCCCGGAGAGTGGCTCGCGCTCGTCGCGCGGTTCGCGACGGCGACCGCGCAGGGCTCTCGGTCCCCTCGACCCCTCGAGACTGTCGACGAGTGGGGCGCGCGTGTGCTGGGACATCGGGCCACGCGGTGGCTCGTGGGTCCAACGCTCCAGGGTATGTACGCAGGCGATCCTGCGTGCCTGAGCGCCTCGCTCGTATTTGGTGCGCGGGAGCACCCGGCGCGACGCGCACGCACGGGCGTGGTGGCACCTGCCCGCGGGATGCAGCAACTGATCGACGCTCTGGAGCGGCGGCTGCGGACCCGCGAGGTGAATATTCGGCTGAACAGCCCAGCCCGGCTGAATGGCGCGACGCCGGCGGTCATCTGCACATCGGCCCGCGACGCGGCGGAATGCCTCCGGGATGCCGCACCGGCCGCCAGCCAGGCGCTGGCGACGATTGACATGCTGCCCATGGTCCGCATTACGGCCTTCTTCCCGGATGGGGAGACGCATCAGCGGGGGCGCGGCATCCTCTTTCCGCGGGGGGGAGACATCCGTGCGCTCGGCGTCCTGTTCAGCACGAATATCTTCCCCCACCGCGGAGGGCAGTACCTCGGAGAGTTGGATCTACGGAGGCGCGGCGGATCGTGACGTCGTGCACCTTTCCGAGGACGATCTGGCCGCAGTGATGGATCGCGACCGGCAGTTGCTCTGCGGCCGATCGGTTCTCCCGGCAGCGCGAGTGGTGCACCGCTGGAGCGCGGCGCTGCCGCACTATGACCTGCAGCTCGAGTCGGTCCGGGCGGGCGGCTTCGACCTGCCGAAGGGCGTCTTTCTGGTCGGGAACTACGTCGGGGGAATCGGCGTGACCATGCTGCTCGAGCAGGCGGCTGCGGTCGCGACTCGGGTGCGGGAATTGGGGTCGGGATGAATTTCACTTTCTGCCACGTTCATGAATGCCCGACGTGGCAGAAAGTGAAATTCATCCCGACCCCAATTCGCGGCGCTTGACTCCCCGCGATGGCGATGGTACAAACGGCCACTTTTCCAACTCGACGCGGGGGAGCGGCTTGGCCCGGACGGAAGCAGAACTCCTCGACAATCCAGTTGCTGGCCGCCCGACGCTGATCCTGCGCTCGCCGGATTTCCATTCGATCACCGAGGTCGTCGCGGAGCCGGTTGAGCGGCCGACTCCGATCGGCTGGTGGCTCTTCTTCATTCCTTCCCTCGCGCTCCTCGGCCTTCTCGGCGTGGCGGTCTCGTGGCTCTTTTGGGAAGGGATCGGCATCTGGGGACTCAACGTCCCCGTCGGCTGGGCGTGGGACATCACGAACTTCGTGTTCTGGGTCGGCATCGGCCACGCCGGGACGCTCATCTCGGCAATCCTCTTTCTGTTCCGGCAGAAGTGGCGCACCTCAATCAACCGCGCCGCCGAGGCGATGACCATCTTCGCGGTCATGTGTGCCCTGACGTTCCCGGGGATCCACGTGGGACGCGTCTGGGTCGCGTACTGGATGTTCCCGGTGCCGAACCAGATGAGCATGTGGCCGAATTTCCGCAGCCCGCTTCTCTGGGATGTGTTTGCGGTCAGCGTGTACGGAACGGTCTCGGTCCTGTTCTGGTACGTTGGCTTGATTCCGGACCTGGCGATGATGCGCGATCGGGCGACGACCCGCCTGCGGAGGTTCGCCTACGGCTTCTTCGCCCTCGGATGGCGGGGCTCGGTGCGGCAGTGGCACCATTACGAAACCGCCTATCTCGTCCTCGCCGCCCTCGCGACGCCGCTGGTCCTCTCGGTGCATTCCGTCGTCTCGATGGATTTCGCGGTCTCGGTCCTCCCGGGCTGGCACACGACGGTCTTCCCGCCCTACTTCGTCGCGGGCGCGATCTTCTCCGGATTTGCCATGGTGCTGACGCTCATGGTGATCTGCCGCAAGGCGTTCCGCCTCGAGCACATCATCACCCTCCGGCACTTCGACTACATGGCGAAGATCATGCTCGTGACCGGGACGATGGTCGGTTACGCCTACGCCATGGAGTTCTACACCTCCTGGTACAGCGGCAACCCTTACGAGATGTTCACGTTCCTGAACCGCGCGCGCGGACCGTACGCCTGGGCCTACTGGATCATGATCTCCTGCAACGTCATCAGCCCCCAGATCTTCTGGTTCAAGAAGGCGCGGACCAGCATCCCGATCCTGTTCGTCATGTCGATCATCATCAACATCGGCATGTGGTTCGAGCGGTTCGTGATCATCGTGACGTCGCTGCACCGTGATTTCCTCCCATCGGCCTGGGGCTACTTCACTCCGACGATCTGGGACGTGGCGTGCCTGCTCGGGAGCTTCGGGCTTTTCTTCACGATGTTCTGCCTGTTCGTGCGCTTTCTTCCGATGGTGGCCACCTCCGAAGTCAAGACCGTTCTGCCGGAGGCGGATCCACATTGGCGGCCCGGCCCCGAACGCGAGAGCAGGGACGACCGGCCCGCAGTGGCGCCTCGTGGGGCTCACCAGCCCGCTCCCGAGGGAGCGTCCTGATGTCGCTGCTGGTCAACCGGCTCCCGCCGGGGCCCTACTACGGAATCCTTGCCAGATTCGCAACGACCGCAGACCTCTATCACGCGTGCGAGCGTGTGCGTGACGAAGGCTTCACGCGGTGGGATGCGCACACCCCGTTTCCCGTGCACGGCCTCGACCGAGCCATGGGACTGCGGCGCTCCCCGCTTCCCTGGATCGTGCTCGGCATGGGACTGACGGGGGCCGCGCTTGGGTTCATCCTTCAATGGTGGGTCCACGCCGGCGCCTACCCCCTCGTGATCAGCGGCAAACCGTACTTTTCCTGGCCTGCGTTCATTCCGATCACGTTCGAGGTGGGCGTCCTCTTCGCCGCGCTTGGCGCCGTCGTCGGCATGCTCGCTCTGAACCGGCTCCCAATGCACCACCATCCGCTCTTCCGATCCAAAGTCTTCGAACAGGTGACCGACGACGCCTTCTTCATCTCGATCGAATCGTGGGATCCCCGATTCGATCCGTCGGCTACGGGGAAGTTGCTGGAGTCGCTGGGCGCGCGAAGCGTCGAGCTCCTGGAGTCGTGAATGGTCTCCGAACATGATCGCGCCGCGCTTTTGCCCGAGCAGGCGACGATCCCGCCGGGGCACCCGTGGAACCGCATCCCGGTGATTGGCGCCGCCTCCGCCTTAGTGGGCGCGGTGGCCTGCGCGATCCTTGGGGCGTCGAATCCGAAGCAGTTCTTCTTCTCGTGGCTCGTTTCGTTCCTGTTCTTTCTGAGCCTGGCTCTCGGCGCGCTCTTCTTCGTGCTGATCCAGTACGCGGCCCAGGGAGGATGGGGAATCGTGCTGCGACGGATCGGGGAGACGATCTTCGCAACCCTCCCCGTGATGGCGGCGCTTTTCCTCCCGTTGCTCCTCGGTCTGCGCGACCTCTACTCGTGGACGGTCCCCGGGGCCGCCGAGCACGATGCGCTGCTTCGATGGAAGGCGCCATATCTCAACGTCCCGTTCTTCCTGATCCGGGCGGCGCTCTTCTTCGCCATCTGGTCCTTTATCGCCCTTTTGTACTACCGTGGCTCGCGCAATCAGGACGTGACCGGCGATCCGGGAGTGTCGGCCCGCCTGCGCCGCTTCGCCGGCCCTGCCATCATCGTCCTCGCCCTGACGCAGACATTCGCCTCGATCGACTGGATCATGTCGCTCACGCCCCACTGGTACTCGACGATCTTCGGCGTGTATTTCTTCTCGGGCTCGTTCGTCGGGTTCATCGCGCTGCTCTCAATCGTTGCGGCGGCGATGCGCCGGGCGGGGCTGCTCGACGCGGTCATCAGCGCCGAGCATCTGCACGACATCGGAAAGCTCCTCTTCGGGTTCACGGCGTTCTGGGCGTACATCGGGTTCTCCCAGTTCTTCCTCATCTGGTACGCGAACCTCCCGGAGGAGACGATTTGGTACAAGGCGCGGCTCGAGGGGTCCTGGGAGGCGATGTCGCTCCTCCTCATGGCGGGCCACTTCGGGGTTCCGTTCTTTTACCTGATGGGGCGCGACGTCAAGCGGAGGGGGTGGACGCTGGCCGTCGGAGGCGCATGGCTCCTCGCGATGCACTTCGTGGATCTCTACTGGCAGGTGATGCCGACGCTTCATCCCGAGGGCGTGCGTCCCTCGGGTCTCGACGTGGCCGCGTTCGTTGCCGTCGGCGGGTGCTTCGTGGCGGCGGCGGGTTGGCTGATGCGACGCCAGGCGCTCGTACCGCTACGCGACCCGAGGCTTGCGGAATCGCTGGCGTTCGAAAACGCGTGAGGGCGTGAATCGCGGCCTGTGCTGTTGGAGGCGATGCGAGGGTTGCACAGGCGCTGGGCTGGGTGTACGCTCGGCCCGATCCACAAAGCGGCGCACGGGACGTCGACCGTGATATCGGAGGCGAGCGTTGCGATGACCAAGGAGCCGAGCATGCGCGGAACAGGGAACAGGATGCGGCTGGCGGCGGTGCTGGTCGCGGTGTCGGTCTGGCCGGGCGTCGCCCTCGCCGCCTCGTCCATCACCGGAACCGTCACCTTTGACGGGAAAGCCCCCACTCTCAGGCCGCTCGCCATGGACGCCGACCCCGCGTGCGCCAAGAAGCACTCGGCACCGGTGCCGAACGAGATGCTGGTCCTCGGCAACGGCAACACCATGGGGAACATCCTGGTGTTTGTCTCGAAGGGACTCCCTGCCGGGAAGACATTTCCCGTTCCCAAGACGCCCGTGACCCTCGATCAGCATGGGTGTCATGTACAAGCCGCACGTGATGGGGATCATGGTCGGTCAGACCTACAAGATCCTCAATTCCGACGGCGTGCTCCACAACATCCACACGCTTCCCAAAGTCAATCCGGCGTTCAACAAGGGCATGCCGCCGACGCTCAAGGAGACGACGACAGTGTTCAACAAACCGGAGGACGTCTTCCACATCAAGTGCGACGTCCACCCCTGGATGAGCGCCTACATCGCCGTCTTCACCCATCCGTTCTTCTCGGCGACGGGCAACGGATGGGAAGTTCACGATCTCGGGCCTCGACCCGGGCACCTACGAAATCACCGCCTGGCACGAGAGGCTGGGGACGCAGACGGCCTCGGTCACGGTTGGCGGCAGCGAAACGAAGACGCAGAACTTCAAGTTCACGATGCCCGCCGCGAAGAAGTAGCCGGAGATCAGGCGCATGAGTGACCAAGCCGCTGTCGCCGGACACAAATCGCACGTCGCGCACGAAGTCCATCACGAGCCGCTCGGCTTCTGGCGCGGGTACGTCTTCTCCACCGACCACAAGGTCATCGGCATCCAGTACGCCATCACGGGCCTGCTGTTCCTGCTCTTTGGCTTTTCGCTGATGATGCTCATGCGCTGGCAGCTCGCCTACCCGGGCGCCCCGTTGCCGCTGATTGGCGGGCTCTTCGGCGAGGCGCGCATGCCGGGCGGGATGATGCTCCCCGAGTTCTACAACGAGCTCGGGGCGATGCACGGCACCATCATGGTCTTCCTCGGCGTGGTGCCACTCGCTGTCGGAGGATTCGGGAACTTCGTGCTCCCGCTCCAGATTGGAGCCCCGGACATGGCCTTCCCGAGGCTCAACATGGCGAGCTACCAAGCCTTCTTCCTCGGTGGCGTGACGATGCTGGCGAGCTTCTTCGTCCCCGGGGGAGCTGCGCAGTCCGGGTGGACGTCCTACGCGCCACTCTCGATCATCGCGGGCACGGGCCAGACGTGGTGGCTCATCGGGATGGTCTTCCTGATCACCTCGTCGCTGCTCGGCGCGATCAACTTCATCACGACCACGATCCAGCTGCGCGCGAAGGGGCTCACGTTCATGCGATTCCCCTTCTTCGTGTGGGCCCAGTTCGTCACGGCCTTCCTGCTGCTCCTGGCCTTCCCGCCGCTCGAGGCCGCGGCGGTCATGCAGCTGATGGATCGGGTGGCGAACACGAGCTTCTTCCTCCCGAGCGGGCTGGTGGTCAGCGGGCAGGTCCTCCAACACGCCGGCGGCGGCAACCCGCTCCTCTGGCAGCATCTGTTCTGGTTCCTGGCGCACCCCGAAGTCTACGTCCTGATCCTGCCGGGGATGGGAATCGTGGCCGAGATCATCGCGAACAACACGCGGAAACCGCTGTGGGGCTACCGTTCGATGGTCTACTCGCTCGTCTTCCTCGGTTTCATGTCGTTCATCGTGTGGGCGCACCACATGTTCATGACCGGGATGGGGACGGCGATGGCAGCGTTCTTCCAGACGACCACGATGATCATCTCGATCCCGTCGGTCGTGATCCTCACGGCGCTGATCATCTCGCTCTGGGGCGGGTCGATACGATTCAACACGCCCATGCTCTTTGCGACGGCGTTTCTTCCAATGTTCGGAATCGGAGGGCTGACGGGGCTTCCTCTCGGCTTGAACGTCGCCGACATCCCGCTTCACGACACCTACTACGTCATCGCCCACTTCCACTACGTCGTCGCTCCGGGGACAATCTTCGCGCTCTTCGCGGGGATCTATTACTGGTACCCCAAGGCGACGGGTCGGAAGATGAACGAGACCCTCGGCGTGATCCACTTCATCGGCTCGTTCATCTGCATGAACGTCGTCTTCATGCCGATGTTCCTCGTCGGGCTGGCGGGCGTCTCGCGGCGTTTGTATGACGGCGGGGCGGCCTACGACTTCGCGCAGCCGGTGATGCACTGGAACGTCGTCTCGTCGTGGGGCGCGTGGATCATGGCGCTCTTCCAGATTCCGTTCATCTTCAATTTCTTCTGGAGCATCTGGAAGGGTGAGAAGACCGCAGACAACAACCCGTGGCAGGCGACGACGATCGAGTGGGCGGCTCCTTCGCCTCCCCCACACGGCAATTTCCTCGAGACCCCGCAGGCCTACCGCGGGCCCTACGAGTACAGCGTTCCCGGCGCGCCGAAAGACTTCGTGGCGCAGTTCGAGGCCTGATTCGAGATGGACATTCCCTACACCGTAGAGCTGCGCCGCGACACCGGTCTGACGAACGGCAAGATCGGGATCTGGCTCTTCCTGGCGTCGGAAGTCATGCTGTTCGGCGCCCTGTTCGCGAGCTACATCCTGATCCGGACGGGGGCGCCGAGCTGGCCGCGGGGAGACTCGATTCTGAACGTCCCGCTCGCGACGTTCAACACCATCGTCCTGATCTCGTCCTCCGTCACGATGGTCATGGCCTGGGCGTCGCTCATGCGCCACCGCTTCGGGACTTTCCGGATCTACATGGGGGCGACGATTCTGCTCGGGTTCGTCTTCCTCGTGGTCAAGTACTTCGAATACAGCCACAAGTTCCACGACGGGCTCTTTCCCAGCACTAGTAACTTCCTCGCCCTCTACTTCACGCTGACCGGCCTGCACATGCTCCACGTGTTTGGCGGGATGTGTGTAAACGCCTACTTCTGGGGCCCCGGCGCGAAGCAGTGGAAGACGAACCCGGAACTGGTTCACCAACCGGGTCGAGCACTCGGGGCTGTTCTGGCATTTCGTGGATCTGGTCTGGATCTTCCTCTTCCCGACCTTGTACCTTCTCTAGGCCGTTTATGACGACCGATCAGGCATCGCATGACGACCGACCACGCAGCTGACATCGACAGACACGTCAGGATCTACATCACCGTCTTCGTCGCCCTCATGGTCCTGACCATCGTCACGGTGGCGATCGCTGAGCTGCACCTTCCCGTTCACATTGCCGTGACCGTGGCGCTGCTCGTCGCGACAGTGAAGGGATCACTGGTGGCGTGCTACTTCATGCACCTGATCTCCGAGAAGAAGCTGATCTACGCGGTCCTGGCGCTGACCGCTGTCTTCTTCGTCGCGTTGCTGGCCCTTCCCGCCATCACGCACAGCGACGGCTACTGGATTCACTGATGAACCTCAGGTGGGTTCACGCCGTGCTGATCCTCCTCTCCGCGGCCCTCGCGGTGCTGTTCGGGGTCTGGTGCCTGGGCCTGTACCGGCAAGAGGGCGGCGTCGCAAGCCTGCTCGCAGCTGTCATGGCATTCGCCGTGTCGTGCGGCCTGGTCGTGTACGACTCTTGGTTCCTGCGCAAGACGAGGACGTTGCGATGAAGGTGGTCCTCACCGCGACGGCCGCCTTCGTGATGATCGGCGGCGGCACGAGCGTCCTCGCGTGCCCACAGTGCTTCGGCGCACAGGAGAGCTCGCTGATCGACGGGGCGAAGCTCGGCGTCCTGGTCATGCTGGGTATCACGCTGGCGGTGCAGGGCGCGTTCGTCGCGTTCTTCCTCTACCTGCGCAAGCGCGCGAAGCGAATGGCGGACATCGATCTTGAAGCAGAATGGTTGGCGCTCCAACGAGGGTCGAGAACAACATGACTGAGTGGCTCGGGCTCCCGGCGCTCGCCACGGCAAACGGCGGGCAAATCGACGGGCTGATTGGCTGGACGCATGTGTTCATGCTTGTTCTGTTCGTCGGGTGGGGCGGGTTCTTTGCCTACTGCCTGGTTCGTTTCCACCGCTCGCGGCATCCCGTCGCCAACTACGCGGGGGTCAGGTCGCACGCGTCGAGCTATCTCGAGGGCGCCGTGGCCGTGGTGGAAGCGATTCTGCTGGTCGGATTCTCAATCCCCCTCTGGGCCGCGAGAGTCGACCACCGCCCCTCGGATAGCGAAGCGCTGGTCGTGGAGGTCACCGGCGAGCAGTTCGCCTGGAACGTCCACTATGCTGGCCCCGACCGGATATTCGGCCGCACGGACATCAAACTGCTCGACCTGCAGTCGAATCCCCTCGGACTCGATCGCTCCGATCCTGCCGCGAAGGACGACGTCACGACGGTCAATCAGCTCTATCTGCCCGTGAACAAACCGATCATCGTGAAGCTGAAAAGCAAGGATGTGATTCACAGCTTCGGCGTGCCCGAGTTTCGCGTGAAGCAGGACGCCGTGCCCGGCCTCACGATTCCCATCTGGTTCCTCCCCAACGTCACGACCGCGGAGATGCGGACGCGGACGAACAATCCCGAATTTCAGTACCAGATTGCCTGTGCGCAGCTCTGCGGGTTGGGTCACGCCCGGATGCGGGGATTTGTCACCGTGCAGACCGCCGAGGAATTCCAGAAGTGGCTGGACGCAAGGATTCAGGAGCAGTCGGAGGAGGATCCCTTCAAGTAAGTGCTAAGTGCCAAGTGCGAAGTGCCAAGTGGAGTGTGAAATGGCCAGTGAGCGGTAGTAGCTATGCCGCCACCCGCGCACTTTCGACGATCTGACCAACCCTGCAACCACTTGCAACTTCCCACTAGCCACTCTACTTTGCACTTCGCACTTGGCACTGCGAGCGCCTAGCCGAAAACTTTCGGCGTCGGCATTCGCGCGCGTATCTGCTCGAGCTCCTCGACGGTGACCCGATCGATGCCGTTTCGGCGGCACGACTCCTCCACCGCCCTCACGACCATTCCCCGGACGAACGCGGGGATCTTCTTCATGCGCTCAGCGGCCGCGTCGTCCCACGCAATCGTCTTGGGGGATTCCGGCCCGTACTCGATCGTGCGAACCTCGCCGAAGCCGGGAGAGGCAGGCGGCGAAGGAGGCGGACCGTTCCCCGCGAGGAGCGGGGACCCGGCGAACGTCCCGGGCACGTGGGTGCAGAGCGGATCCTCAGCCATCAGATCGCCGGTCATCCCGTAGGCTCTGGCGCGGCAGCCCCCACAGTGACCGTTCATCTCGCATTCCCCACATCGTCCGCCGAGCGAGGTGCGGCGCCGGATGTTCGTGAAGAGCTCCGAGGACGCCCAGAGATCCGCGAGACTCGAGTTGCGAAGCGTCCCCGCGAAGACGGGCAGGTAAGGGCAGGGCGTGACCTCTCCGTTCGGGCGTATCCCCATGTAGTGCGTTCCAGCGGGGCAGCCGCCGGCGCCACCGGAGTAGGTCCTGATCTGAAGTGGATCGGCCTCGGTGGCAGCATGTTCGAGAACGGTCTTGATGTAGTGCGGCGCGCACTTCGCGTTCACGAGCATCCGCCGGTCGTACTTCCGCTGGATCCGGTAGAGCGACGCGAGAACGTCGTCGTACTGCGCGGGCGTGATGTCCGACACGAACTGCCCGCGCCCAGTCGGCACCAGGAAGTAGAGGTTCCAGACCTTGGCGGCGAGGCGATCGTGCGCGAAGTCGGCGATCGCTTCGAGCTCGCCGAGATTGTGCGACCCGGCGGTCGTCTGCACGATGAAGGGAAGACCCGTCCGATTGAGGATCTCCGCTCCCTCGACCGTGTTTTGCCAGGCGCCGCGCACCCGTCTAAAGCGGTCGTGGCGATCGGGGTCGAGGGCATCAAGCGAAAGGGACAGTCCCCGTGCTCCGACTTCCGCCAGGCGGTGCGCCACGTTTTCGGTGATACGCACGCCGTTCGTGCCGACGACGACCCACAGTCCACGCTCGGCCGCGCGCCGGACGATCTCGAGGATGTCGCGCCGCAGGAGCGGCTCGCCGCCCGTCAGGATGGTCAGGCATTCCGGCGCGAACGCTGCGATGTCGTCGATGACCCTAAAGCACTCTTCAGTGCCGAGCTCGCTCCGATCCGCGAAGTTCTCCGTGCGGACGAGAGGCGTGCCGCCGGCGTCGAGGTAGCAGTGCTCGCAGGCGAGATTGCAGCGATAGGTGAGGTTCCACGAGATGACGTAGGGGCGGGCGAATGTGCTCAATTCGCAACTCCGAAATCCCAATTCCCAATTCCCAACTCCCAACTCCCAACTCCCAAAGTGGATCGACTCGACACCGCAACTTGGGGAGTGGGAGTTGGAGGTTGGGAGTTGACGAGCTCAAGTGCATTACATTCCGAAGAAATCTCGGGCGGCGTCGAGGATCTTCTCGTCGACTTCGAGGGTTCCGTTGTCTCGGGCGAATTTCTCGATGCCGATCCGCGCCATGGGGCGGACGAACTCCGGAACCTTCGCCAACCGCGCCTCCGCGGCGGGAGTCCAGCGGACGGAGATCGGCTCGTTCGAAGTCGTCGCGCCTTCCGTCGCGGGTAGCATCGCGGCGAACGGACAGCCGCTACCCGAAGTGCCCTGCGTGCCCGACGCGCTGACGCCCGTCTCGGGACCGATTCGCACGCCGAGCGACTGGACGATCTGTGTCTCGTATGCATTGGTCAGCATCGCGATTTCGTAGCCGCACTCGGGACACGAGTAGACGACCGAGAGCGAGCCGCGCTCCGGCGGAGCGACGGTTTGGAGCTTCATCGGGCTATCGCAGGGGACACAGAGGAACTTCATTGCACAGGGTCCTTGCCGAACCGTAGCTCACGCGAACCGTGAGCGGAGGCTGGCGGCGAATCGAGACTGTCCAGAAGTTGCTGCGCAACATTCTCGAGGGCCCGGCCGACGGGTGTGCCGGGCAGGTCTGTCAGGGGCATCCCGCTATCGCAGTGCCGCGCGAGTTCCGGATCGAACGGTACGGTCCCGAGGCAGGGGATCTCGAGGGCCGACGTCGCAGACGGCACGAAGAGCGGCTTGATGGCGTTGCAGTCGCGGCAGTAGTAGCCGCTCATGTTCTCGACGTATCCGAGGAGGCGATTAGGGCCTTTTGACAGCGCGGTGACCGAACGTGCGACCACACCGCGTGCGACGTCGGACGGGATCGTGACGAGCAGGAAGGACGTCTGCGGCCCCAGAAAATCGGCGTACTGGACGGTGCGCTCGGCTCCCGGCGGCAAATCGAACAGCAGCAGATCGAGCGTTCCCCACTCGAACGACGCAAGGACCTCGGAGAGAAGAGCGAATTCCCTGGTGGCGCGCCATGTATGAGACTCTCCGTGTGCGGCGCTCTCGAAGTCGAGGGCCTGCGACTCGGGGATGAGCGAGCCCATTGAGAACACTGCGATCCCGTTCCTCGTGCGCGGGAGCGAGACTTTGTGGCTGCCGGGAACGAACACGGCGCCCTGAACACCGGCCATGCGCGCCTGGGAGGGGCCGTTGAAGTCGGCGTCAAGGATCGCGATCCGAAGCCCTCGGGCCTGCAGAGCGCCCGCGAGATGCAACGTCAAGGTGCTCTTGCCGACTCCACCCTTGCCGGAGCCCACGGCGACCAGATGACGCACGCCGGCGAGGCCGTCGGCGATGCGGGTGCGCTGCTCGGAAACCTGCTCGAGGATTCTGGACCCGCCGTCACCGACGATATCGTGGTAGCCCTTCACCTTGCTGACGTAGCTTACACCCGTCCCGCACCGGCCGCGGGGCGTGATGTCGCGATCACCTCGGCCGCCGCTTCGACGCCGACAGCGGCCGGAGAATCGATCGGATTCGCCCAACGGCAACGAGCCTATGGCTCGTCGGCGCTGGGTCCATAAATCTGCGGGACGGTCGACCCCATCGGGCGCAAGTAGGTGGTGATTTGCCCTCGATGGTGCACGATGTCGAACAGGAAGCTCCAGGCCATCGGCGACGCCGGTCGCTGATTGCCGAAGAAATCGAGCGCGCCGGCCCAGCGTGCGGAGGGGAGCGCCTTCCACCGCCGGATGACGTCCGCACTCTGCCTGTCGTAGACATCGAGTATCTCCTGCATCGTGGCCGGCGCCGAAGACGGGCTCCACTCGGTCTTCCCGGTCTCGATCGCATCGATGATCATCTTCTCCTCGCAGACGATCTGCCATGCGATCTGGCTCGCCGTGCGGGACTTTGGATCGGGCCGGTAATCGGAGCCCTCTGGAATACGGGCGATGACGTTGCGCGTGGTCTTTGATTCGTCTTCCCAGAACTTGGCGAACAGGGCTCTCTCGTCCATGCGGCCTCCTGGACGGGAATCATAACGGCGTGAAGCGGCGTCTTCGCGTGCTCTTCAACAGCCAGCAGAGCTAGTCGTCGGTTGCTGGTCGTGAGAGAACCCGCTCACTCGCCTCCAGTCGTCCAATGTGTAAAAGTGAGAGCCTTGCGCCGCGCACGAGCGCGGTTCGTGAGAGGAGATGGCATGTCATTTGGAAAAGCGCTTGCTTTCACCCTGTTGCTCGGAGCGTTGGCGCCCGCGACGGCCCGCGCCGACGGCATGTTCGTCCCGTTCGTAGGCGTCAACTTTGCCGGCAACTCGGGACAGGAGATCTCAAACGCGATCGATGCGCAGCGGGTCGACTGGGGTGCCAGCCTCGCCTATATGGGCGGAGGGGTTCTCGGTATCGAGGCAGATTTCGGATACAGTCCCGACTTCTTTGGCAAGACCGATCTCGGCGGTAGCAGCGTTCTGACCGCGACGGGCAATTTGCTGGTCGGCATTCCAATCGGCGGCCAGACAGGCGTCGGTTTTCGTCCGTATGCCCTGGTGGGGCTTGGCGTGATTCGCTCGAAGGTCGACGCGTTTGGCGATATCGCCAGCCTCGACAATAGCGAACTCTCGTGGGACTTTGGCGGCGGCCTGATGTTTTTCTTCGGAACACACGTCGGCCTGCGTGGCGACGTTCGCTACTTCCGCACGTTCGGCGACGTGGACTTCGATCCTGTCGACACGCCGCAGAACCTCGAATTCGGGAGAGCTTCGGTCGGCCTGATCCTCAGGTTCTGAAGCATTTTCATGTCGAGCATCCGCGTCACAGATTTCTGATACGCGCGAAACATCCCCTGAAGCACTTGAGGACGCGCACGCCGTCGGTCGATTCGGGGACCTCACTCTTCGACGAACAGGTCGTGCATTTGGACGCAGATCCGGTGACCTTGCCGCCCGCCTAGCAATGTGACTCTCGTGGGCTTCCCGCGGCCAGAGTGTAACATCGGGCGGACATGGTCCCCGCTGTTCCGACCCGCCAGATCCCGTAATGCTATTTCGCCTTCTGGCGGACGCCACAGTCGTTTTGCACCTTGCGTTTGTCCTGTTCGTCGTCCTGGGAGCGCTGCTCGTCGTTCGCCGGCCGAGGCTCGCGTGGATACATCTTCCAGCCGTCGTTTGGGGTGCGTGGATCGAGTTCTCCGGTTGGAGCTGCCCGCTGACCCCGTTCGAGAATTGGCTTCGCGAGCAGGGAGGAGGCGTCGCCTCCACAGCGAGTTTTGTTGATCAATACGTGATACCTGTCGTCTATCCGGCGTCGTTATCGCGGCACGTGCAGTGGCTGCTGGGTGTCCTCGTGCTCGGAGTCAATGCGCTTGCCTATCTGTTCGTGTGGCGTCGGCTCCGCGCCAGGAATCATGGTCGCGGCGGCGACCGCGCGTAGTCACCGAGCGCCGGCCGCTCGCGCCGTGGGACTATTGATTTGACAGCCCCGGCAGGTGTTGCTGATGGGCGACGCGCAACGCGACCAGATCGGCACGGTCGATGCGGAGCTCGTTGGCGATACGGTGCAATTCGCCTTCCTCCGCTAACGAGATCGAGTTGTCGATGGACGACAACGCGAACAGACACCGCAGAAGCGACAACCTCTGCTCGTAGGTCGCCAGGGTCGAGAACTCCCGCGCGACAAGGAAGTCGGCCGTGCCGCCAAACAGCAGGTTGCTTTTCGTTGCGAGCTTGACGACGACCGCTGCCTGGTCTGGGGCGAGCTGGCCTTCGTCCCGCACAATAGCCTCCATGGCGCGGGTCTCTTCCGGCGAGACGCGGCTATCGGCATGGGCCACCCGCCCCAGGATGTAGGCGAACGCGGCCAGAAACCGGGCACGTTCCGGCTCCAGGTGATCGAGCGCGTCGAGCGTCTCGCGGAGCGGCGCGGGCTCGCGTGGTTCCTGGAGGGGGCCGAGCCCCAGCCAGGCGCGAAAAGACTCAAGGGGCATTGCGACGAGAGTTGCAACTATAAACGACATCTCGCCTACATGAAGGCGATAGTCGTCGACGATTTTCACCCCGTAAGCAATTAGTCCGCACCAAGATGTCTCTCCCGAGTCGGCAAGCTGTCAACTCCCAATTCCCAACTCCCAATTCCCAACTCCCAAAATCGCGATGTTTGGAGGTTGGGAGTTGGAGGTTGGGAGTTGACGAGCTTTTCAGCTACCACTTGGCCCAGGGACGCCGGACTTACGGTTTCGCGATCACGACAAATGTCCCATTGGTGCCTGCGTCGATATCGTGATTGCTCCCTGAGGCGTAAGTCGCTCCAGTTGCGGTGATCCCCGTCACCGTGAACGTCGCGGTGACATCACGCTTACGCAGGTTGCTGACCGATATCTGGCATGTGCCGCCACCGTTCGTCGTACAACTGCCGCTTTGGCTCGCCGCGCCGCTCCACGTGCCTGTGACTTGCGCACCCGACACCGCGCCGTGATTGCTGTTGTTGTGCACCGCAATTGTCACTGTCGCCGACCAAGTGCTCTTGTTCCCGCCCGTCGCGCTGTCGAGGTCGCCGATGTGCACGGTGGGCGACGGAGGGGGCGGAACGAAGGGGTTCACCGTTACCGTCACGCTATCGGTTGCCGTGGCGCCCTCGTCATCAGTGACCTGTAACGTCAACGTGTGAGTGCCGACGCTCAAGGAGAGAGTCGGACTCACACCTGTGGCCACGGTGCTGCCGCCCTCGCGCCAGACGTAGCTCACGATTGTGCCGTCGGAGTCGGCCGACGCGCCGCCGTTCAGCGTCACGGCCTGTGTGCCGTTGCCGTCGCTGTCGGTCACGGTCTGATCCCCGCCCGCGTTGGCGCTTGGCGGTGCATTCGGCTTCGGGTTCACGGCGATGAGCACCGAGTCGGTGCTCGACGCCCCGTCATCGTCAGTGACCTGCAGGGTCAACGTGTGAGCGCCGACGCTCAACGAGACGTTCGGATTTGCGCCGGTCGCTACAACGTTCGGCCCTTCCTTCCACGCGTAGGTGACGATGGTGCCGTCCGAGTCGGAAGAAGCCGTGCCGTTCAACGCCACGACCTCGCTGCCGTTCCCGTCGCTGTCAGTGACGATTTGATCGGCGCCTGCGTTTGCGACCGGCGGCACGTTTGGCGGCGGGTTCACGGTTACGAGGACAGTGTCAGTGCTCGACTCGCCAGCGTTGTCGGTGACCTGCAGCGTAAGTGTGTGTGTACCCACGTTCAGCCAGACCGATGGTGATGCGACCATCGCAACCACGGTCGTGCCCTCTCGCCATTCGTAGGACACGATCGAGCCGTCGGGATCGCTGGAGGCGCTGCCATTGAGCGCCACTTCTTCAGAGCCGTCGTTGTTGCTGTCGACCACGGTTTGATCCGGTCCGGCGTTGGCGATCGGCTTGATGTTACTGGAGACGCTGTGGGTCATCGCGTTGTAGATATTCAGGCCGCCGTGCCTGGTCCACGAGTCGAGCCGGATCGGAGAGACCCCGACCGAATCGGCGCTGTTCTCGAGAATATCCACGACCTGCTGGTTGCTGACCACGTCGCTTCGCGACAATACGAGCGCTGCGGCACCGGAAACATGTGGAGCGGCCATCGACGTTCCGGACAACCATTGGTAGCAGCCGACATCTCCCGGTGTCGTACCGGCGCCGCCACACTCGCTCATCGGGTACGAGGACATGATCACGTTGCCAGGTGCGGCGATGTCGACCCAGTCATTGTCGTCGGTGCTGTAGTTGGAGAAGGACGCCCGCAGATGATCCTCGTCGAAGGCGCCCACGGAGAGGACGTTGGGGAACGCCGCCGGATAGAACGGAGTCGTTACGCCACTATTCCCGGCCGCGGCAACGATGACGAGTCCGGCACTCCAGGCATCCTGAACCGAGTCGAACATCGCCTGTGAGTACTCGGTTCCGCCCAGGCTCATGTTGATCACGCGCGCACCGTCCGTCACCGCGCGATCGATCGCCTGGGCGATCGCGAAGTCGTCGCAGCTGCCGTCTGGCGTGCAGACCTTGTAGGACAGAATGACCGCGTTGGGTGCCACGCCGGCCACTCCTTCGTCGGCGCCGGGATCACCGGTCGGGTTGTTCATGGTGGCGGCAATGATCCCCGCGACGTGCGTGCCGTGGCCGTGATCGTCCATCGGATCGCCGTCGTTGTTCACGAAGTCCCAGCCGCCGATGTACTTCGGCGCGAGATCGGGGTGCGTGTAGTCGATGCCGGAGTCAACGATGGCGACGGGAATGTTGGTGCCCTGCGACACGGCCCAGGCTTCGGGTGCGTCGATGTCGGCATCGGGCGATCCGATGTAGAAGCACAGGAGGTCGCCATCGATCCACGGGAAGCAATAGAACAGTTGTCCGGTGTTGTGCAGCGCCCATTGTTCACGGAAGTAGTAGTCGCCAGGCATCACCGGCGACGCCTGGCTCTGCGAGACCGGCTTCGGAAGACTGCGCACGTAGTTCGGTTCCGCATACAACACGTTGGGATTGTTCCGGTAGCGTGCGATCGCGGCGGTTTCATCGCCTCGCGGCACCGCCACGAGTTGCTGGCCCGTGCGGGCGATTTCCAACTTGAGACTGCCGCGCCCTGGCGATGCGCGTCGGCTTTCGCGTTGCCGCCTACGCCAGGCCTGAATTTCACGATGATCTCGCCGGCGACAAATCTTCCGTTCGCCGCAGATGTTTGCGCCGACGAACGCATGACGAATACGGTCGCCACGAGCACCAGTACCGCGAACAGTGTCCTGACCCGCATGGACGTTCCTCCGGCTGCGATTCGCGCCTACAAAACCGTCAGCACACGCGGCCTGACGGATCGAAGGGGTGTCGTTCGCAACCAGCCTGCCAGCGGAGTTGTGGTGGGGATCGCGGGGGTTTCGCGAGGGGCGGGTCAGATTCTCGCGTGCGGCGGCGACACAATTCGCGCCGTCGCGATGAAAACCGTAATGACAGAACTGGCTGATCCTGTCCTCGTCCAGCGACACCTTCTCGTGAGATTTCGTATCAACGGCGGAAATGGCTGAGGAGACAAGGCCGGTAAGCAGGATGTCGGACCCTTCCCCCGGCAGTCCGCTGTGCTCGACGAACAGCCGGTTCTGGTACGAACTTGCCGCACTGCTCGGCGGCCTTGCACGCACTCGTCATGAATCCGCGATTCTGGCGCCCAGGGTCATACCCCTGACGATGCTCACTGGCGTCGAACTACCAGTCGCGGTCTCCCTCACCGCAACGCAGCCTGGTTGCGCAGGCTCGTTATCGTGCGGGCGTGCCGCCGCCGGCAATCCGGACCGCTGCCTCGCCGAAGCGGACGGCGTCGGCGAACTCGCGAATGCCGATCCGCTCGTCGCGCCCGTGGGCGCGCACGTCGTCGTCCGGTCCGAAATGATTCACGCCGAAGGCAGGAATGCCGACCGCCCGGAAGAACACGCCATCGGTGCCGCCCGGTTCCATCAGCGGGACCAGCGGGACGCCGGGCCACACGGCCTCGGCGGCGGCCCCGATGACGGCCATTGCGCCCGGATGAAGCGGCTGTGTCGGCGGCACGGGCTTGAGATTGCCGACCGGCGTGACCGAAACCGCCGGGTCGGCGATCGCCCGCTTCAGCGCGGCCACGACAGCCTCCGGCGCCTCGTCCGGCAGCAGGCGGCAGTTGACATTGGCCTTCGCGCGTTGCGGCAAGGCGTTGGGGGCATGGCCCGCCGACACGATCGTCGCCACGCAGGTCGTTCGCATCATGCTGTTGTTGATCGAATCCGCCGTGAGCCGCGCGATCACGGCGGCATCGGCGCGTCCTGCTGCCAGCGCACGCATCGCGTCGCCGACCGCGCCGCCGTCGATGTCCGCGCGCTTCTCGAAGTAGGCACGCGTCACGTCGTTCAACCGGATCGGGAAGGACAACTCGTCGACGCGGCCAAGGGCCCGCGCCAGGCGATAGATCGCGTTGTCCTTCACGGGCAACGAGCTATGCCCGCCGGGATTGGTGACCTCCAGCTCGACGTCCATGTAGCGCTTCTCGGCCGCCTGCACACCGAACGCGACGTTCCGCCCGTTCTGGATCGAGCCGCCTCCGGCATCGCCGTTGATGACGTATTCGGCATCGACGAGCGCCCGGTGGCGCGCCAAGAGAAAGGTCACGCCGTTCTGATCGCCGACTCCGGTCTCTTCGCCGGCGGTGAGCGCAAGGACGAGATCGCGATCGGGGACGAAGCCGGCCCGCTTCGCGCTGATGAACGCGGCCGTCCAGATCGAGGCAAACTGCTTGTCGTCAGTGGTACCGCGACCGTAGTAGTAGCCGTCCTTCTCGGTCAACACGAACGGATCGACGCTCCAGTCCTCGCGCGCCGCAGGGACGACATCGAGGTGCGCCAGAAAAAGGATTGGGCGGCCATTCCCAGACCCTCGCAGTCGCGCCACGAGGTTGCCGTGACGCTCGTCCGGGGCGAGAACCTTGACGTCGTCCGCAGCAAAACCGGCCTCTCTCAATCGCGCGGCAAGACGCTCGGCCGCTTGTGTCGGGTTGCCGTTGGGCTCCGCAGTGTTGATGGCGATCAGCTCGCGGAAGATGTCTTTGGCGGTGTCCACCGATTGAGGTTCTGCCACCGAGCCGCCGGTGCCAACTGAAATCCAGAAAAACAGCAGTGCCGTTCGCAGCATCATCGCGCGCGATTATATCGGCAAGGCACTGTGGTAGGAGGACAGTCCGCATTAACGCTGTGCCGCGAGAGCGAGTTTACGGAAGATCCCTTATCATGCCTGCGCTCGCCGTCTCCGACAGCGCAGCCCTTGATGGGTTTCCAGCCACACAGCAGCAGGCCGGAGAGCTGGCTAAGATGATTCAGGAACTTCACCTGACTCCCATGGCGCTCCAACTCGAAATTCCGGATGACGTCGTTCGAAAGCGGGCTGCGGCGGCGGGGCGACAGAGCGATCAGCCGAAAATCATCGAACAGCGGATTAAGGACTACCACTGGGAGTTCGACACGCTCTCGCTCTACTATCCCAATGCAAAAGTCGTGAAGATTGACGGAACCCAATCGGAAGAGAAGATGTGGCAAGCGATGCAGCAGGCATTGGACGAGGCCAAGCTGCGTGTTGCAGACAAGAAGTAACTCCCGGTTGCAGGGTTGGCTTTGTTCTCGCCTCGCATCTGCCTCGATTGGTGCCACATCGGCTCCCCTTCTCGACCTAAGAGGGAGACTGGGTGCGGGGTATACCTCTGCTGTTCAACTCGGAACCCCGTTTCCGAATGGACGGGCGTCCAGAATGCTTTCACGAACTCCAACTGACAAGTTGCTTTCCATTCCCAAGAGTCCTCAGGTCAAAGAACATTCAGAATCCTGACAAGGAGCCTCCATGAAAGGCATCTCCCGTCGTCATTTCTGTCAGACGAGCAGCCTTTTGATGGCTGGCCTATCGACACTTCGAGCCACCGCTGATCCCATCCGGGCCGTCCAGTACCGAAGCCATGGAATGGAGCTACACCTCGCGGAAGGCTTACCCGGATCCATTTAACGCCGTCGAGTTGGACGTCATAGTGACGCACTCAGACGGACGGGAGCAACGAGTTCCCGCTTTCTGGGCTGGGGAACAGAATTGGACGGTCCGCTTTTCGCCACATCGCACAGGGCGTTACAGCTATCGGACGATCTGCAGCGATTCCTCGAACTCAGATCTCCATGGCCGCACCGGTTCGTTTGAGGCGGTTCCTTATAGTGGAGCTCATCCCCTCTACCGCCACGGCCCCATAAAGGTTGCGCCCGATCGACGTCATTTTGAACATGCCGATGGAACGCCGTTCTTCTGGCTGGGAGACACCTGGTGGATGGCATTCTGCCAGCGCCTGCGCTGGCCCGAGGACCTGCAGACTCTGACCGCCGATCGCGTTCGGAAGGGATTTACGGTCATTCAGATCGTGGCGGGGCTTTATCCCGACATGCCTCAGTTTGATCCGCGCGGCGCAAACGAAGCCGGCTATCCGTGGGAAAGAGATTTGAGCCGCGTCAATCCGTCCTACTTCGATATGGCGGACCTGCGGCTGCGCTATCTGGTCCGTCAGGGGCTGGTTCCCTGTGTGGTGGGAGGCTGGGGTTATTACCTGCCCATCCTGGGGGAGAAGAAAATCAAGCAACATTGGCGTTACCTAGTGGCCCGCTGGGGCGCCTATCCGACCATCTGGTGCCTGGCTGGCGAAGGCACCATGCCTTACTACCTCTCGGAGAACAAGGAGCGTGACAAGGCTTTGCAAAAAACCGGCTGGACGTCGATCGCACGCTATCTCCGCTCCACAGATCCCTACGGGCATCCGATTACGATCCATCCTTCGGACAGTGCCAGGAATACGGTCGATGATCCCGCCGTACTCGATTTCGATATGCTGCAGACTGGACACAGCGACCGCAACAGCATACCGAACACCGTCCGCCGGGTGACGGAGTCGCTTCAGCAGTCGCCGGCAATGCCAGTGATCAATGGTGAGGTCTGCTATGAGGGCATCGCCGAAGCCAGCCGCCAGGAAGTGCAGCGGTTCATGTTCTGGGCCTGTGTGCTGAGCGGAGCGGCCGGGCATACGTACGGAGCCAATGGAATCTGGCAGATCAACACGCCCGAAAAGCCTTATGGTCCTTCGCCGCATGGGCGCTCTTGGGGTGACACGCCTTGGCAGGAAGCCTACCAGCTCCCCGGGTCCCGCCAGCTTGGATTGGCCAAGGCTCTGCTGGCGAGATTTGCCTGGTGGAAAATGGAGCCTCACCCTGAATGGGTTGAGCCGCACTGGAGTCCGGAGAATTATCAGCTCCCGTATGCCGCGGGGATTCCTGGAGAGCTCAGGATTGTCTTCATTCCCACCCGCTGGGATCCTCCCAAGGTCAACAACCTTGAGGCCGGAGTCTCCTATCGCGCTTTCTTCTTCAACTGCGCTTCGGGGAAGGAGATCGAAATCGGAAAAGTTCAAGCCGACAGCAATGGAGACTGGCAAATACCCACCGCTCCAATCTTTCAGGATTGGGTGGTTGTCATGGAAAGCGAGAAGAATGCGTGAAGCGTTCCCAACTCAGAAATCAAGCGAAGCATGTGAGGTCACAATCATGCTGACTCAATCCACTGGGCTGACTTTGCAACAGCAAGCTGCGTATCGTGATCGTGGCTATCACTTTCCAGTTCGACCCTTGGCAGCCGACGAAGCCGCCGACCTTTACAGCACGTTTCTGGACTATTGTGAACACCATCGCGAGCGCATGGAGAAGCTGCTCCCGCGAGACCGCCGCGCCTTTCTCTGCGAAACTCATTTTCTTCCTGCGCTGGGTTTACCAACTGGCGTCCCATCCGCGCGTGCTTGACGCGGTCGAATCCGTTCTCGGGGAGGATAGTCCGCATTAACGCTGTGCCGCGAGAGCGAGTTTACGGAAGATCCCTTATCAGCCTGCGCTCGCCGTCTCCGACAGCGCAGATTAGCGAGTCCTCGCGACGGATGATGCCAGATTGCAGCTCGGTACGGCGCCCAGCCGCACGGGCTCGCCGACGCGACGCCGCAGGACGACGCACAGGATGGAGACGAGCAGGAGCGATGCGACATAGAAGGGCCGGCGCCAGCCATGCAATGCGCCGGGCTGTTCTGCCCACCGTGCCGTCGTCGCAAAGTTCGCCCAGGCGAGGACGAGCGCCAGTAGCAGCGCGGCCAGCGGCGCCCACGTGGGGAACCGCCAGGCGCCGACAGCGGGCAACGGCGCTGTGCTAAGCGGGGTCATGCGCGTCACGTCGGAGACGATACCTCAGTACACTCTGTGTCCGTCTCTCAGTCGCATCGGATCGCCATCCTCGTCATCGCGGGCACCGGGAAGATCCGGTGAGTCAGCTGCGACCGACGCGCACGTGTCCATGACGAATGGCGTTGCCTTTCCCGACGATCACGCTATCATGCGCACCGTGGACGTCGCGCCAGACGGGACAATTTCGCAGTCGACGGTGGCAACTGTCGGCGGGGAAACTGAATACCGGTCGCAGCGAAGGGCCGTCCAGGCCTGGACCGCGGCCCTGATTCTGCTCTGTGCCGGATCTCTCTGGTTGCAGTTCAGACATATCGAGCGCACCCTTCCCTACCCTCATCACATCGATGAGCAGCACGTCGCCGTGCCGGCACGTCGCATGTTGATCGACGGCAGCCTGAATCCCCGCGAGTTCATCTATCCGTCGCTGCCGACTTACCTGGCGGCCATTGGAATCGGCGCGGGGTTCGTCCGCAGCGCGGGCGACCTCGAAGGCAGGGACATCCGACTGCTCGGCAGCGTCGCGTATCCGTACTACGAACTCCCCAGGGCCATGCAGACAGCAAGGCAGCTGTTTGCCGTCGTGGCGGTCATCGGTTTGGCCGCCACCGGGGTCGCATCCTGGTTTGCCTTTCGAAAGCCCCCGGCAATCTTTCTCTCGCCGCTCCTTCTGTGGACGTCCCCGCTCTTTTTCGATCGTTCCTGGAGATATCTGAACGTGGACATCGTCAGCACCTGCTTTGTCATGCTGGCGCTCGCCGCGTGCCTGCAGGGAACCAGGACGCCCTCGATCCGCCAGTCCGCACTGATCCCGGGCTTCTTCGCGGGACTGGCGACTGGCAGCAAGTACACGTCGGTATTGGTCGTCGTACCGGTTTTGCTCGCCATCCTCGTCTATGTCAAGGCGGGCCACAGAATCTGGGCGTGTCTTGCGGCAATCACGATCATGATCGTCGCGTTTCTCGTCGTGGTGCCGTACAGCGTTCTCGACATCCCCACGTTCCTGAACGGGCTCGCTTTCAGTGCGCGGCACTATGTCGAAGGTCACCCCGGATTCGACGAAGAGCCTGGTCTGCCGCAGCTCCTGTTCTACAGCCGGCACTTTCTCGCTGATTTCGGAGTCGGCGCGGTCATACTGGCGGTGATCGGCGTGCTCGCCTATTCTGCCGCCGATTGGCGGCGTGCCGCGATCCTCTTCAGCTTTCCGCTGACGCTCCTGTGGCTGCTGGCCTCTCACCGGGTCCACTTTACGCGTAACGTTCTGAACCTGCATCCCATTGTCGCGATGTGCGTGGCCTACGGGGTCATCTCCATGCACGGCTGGGCGCTCGGGCTGGCAGCGCATCGCGGGTGGAGCACACCGAGCCTCCGGCGACCAGTTGGTATCGTCATGAGCCTGCTGTTGGCCCTGGTGGCGGTTCCGTTTTGGCACGTCCGTGATCAACTCGCCGATCACACCGACTCGCGACGACTTGCGCAGGCGTGGATCGAGAAGCGCTTTGCGCGCGGCTGGACGATCGTCGTCCCGCCGCAGCTGGCCTTCGACACGCGCGCCATCGAGGACAAGGGCTCGCATGTGACGGTCGTCGATCTCAAGTCGGCTCGGGACACCAGTGGACTCCAGCAGCTCGTGACTGGTGTCCGGGGGCCTGCGGTCATCATGCTGCCGCGCTGGGGCGCCGATCCGCGCTCCGAAGGACAGACACTCGCGGATGCTCTGAACGAGGCCTCACGTCCCTGGCGAGTCCTGAAGACGTTCGGCACGCAGCCGGTGCTGGTCAACTACCCTCAACCAACCGCCCGCGGCGACCCGGCCTTTGCGATCGCACTCCTCGATCGGGGTGGACTGCCGCCACACTGAACGCGCACCCGCGAGGAGCGGAGCATCAAACCGCCATCCTCATCGACTTCGATCCGGGCAGCACGCCATAATGGGCGTCGCGAACCGTCCTCCCAATGCAGACCGTCCAGCCAGAAGACCCGCAGGAACGGCTCCCACCGTCAACTGACGGCACGTGGGCGTCTGCCCGCGGCGTACGGAAGGACGTCTACGCGCTATTGATGCTCGTGGCTGTCAGCATTGTCGGTGTCCGCATAGTGACGGCGCCTGGCCGGTTCTCGGCCAACGATGCGTCGCGCTGGGCGACCATCCGTGCCCTGGTCGAGACCGGGAGCTACTCGGTTGGCCACCGAGAGGAGTATCCGGACGGGTCGTACAAGGATTTCGGTGTGATTTGGCAGGGCGGCTGGGACACCGTCGATGTCGTGCTGCACCCGACCACTCGGAGGTTCTACTCGAGCAAGCCGACGCTGCTGCCGACGCTGCTGGCCGGCGAGTACCTGGGTCCTTCGCAACGCGCTGCACGTGGACTTCCAACGCCACCGGCTCGCGGTCACCCGCGCGATTCTGATCACGATTAACCTGGTGCCCTTCGTGCTGTACCTGCTCGTCGTCGCTCGACTGATCGAGCGGCTCGGCACCACGGACTGGGGTCGGCTGTTTGTCTTCACGACCGCGTGCTTTGGCACGTTCGTCTCCGGCTTCCTCGGAAGTTTGAACAACCATACCGTCGCGGCCATGGGCGCGATGTTCGCCGTTACCAGTGCCTTTGCATCTACCTGGACCAGAGGATAGTCCGCATTAACGCTGTGCCGCGAGAGCGAGTTTACGGAAGATCCCTTATCAGCCTGCGCTCGCCGTCTCCGACAGCGCAGATTAGCGAGTCCTCGCGACGGATGATGCCAGACTGCAGCTCGGTACGCCCGGATAATCCCGGCTTCAAGCGGGGGACCGCACGCGGCGGCGGAGGCACACGGAGGCCGAGGAGATCAGAAGCTCGCGTCGGCCGCAGCTTCCATTTGAACGGCGAGATCATCCAGCGGCGGGGCGCGAGCTGCCCGCGGTTCGGGGCGATCCGTCGGCAGACCAAGATACCGCAGGATGCGCTCCACCGCGCGGGCCTGCTCGATGAGCGCGATGAGTCGGAGGCGGCCGCCGCACCGGGGGCACTCGAGCACATCGATCCCAAACGTCCGTCTCATCAGATCGGCCCAGAGATACGCGCCGGGGCGCCGACAATCTGGCTGGCCGCTTCCGTCGGAGTCGGCCGGGCCGGACCCGGCTGGCGCGTCGGACCATTCCGATCTCGCCGAGGCGACGACGGCGGCGCGCCACCGGGCACGCGGGGCCAGCACGCCGTAGTACAGCAGCAGGTTGATTCGTGGCCGCGGGATCAGCACCGCCAAGCGCGCCAGGAGCGCGACCGGGTCGAATCGGAGACGCGTCGTGCAGTCCGCCCACTGATGCCGCAGCGTAATCCAGACCTGCCCCTCGGCGTCAACGCGCAGCCGGGCCTGTGCGATGGGCGAGCGCAATGTGTAGCGGCACAACCGCTCGAGGCGCTTCCGTTGGCCCGCGCCAACGACGACCCCGGCGTGCAGGTCGAAGCCGCCCGCATTGGCATGACACGGCCCGAGCGTCACCGGGACAGCTCGTTCAGGCGGACTGCCGTATCGCTCCACGCGGCCGCCGGCACGTGGCCCGAGCGCGATGAGTCCTTGAACGGAGGCCGCTGCCAGGCCGGCGAGCGCCGGCGCCTCCTCGGCCCACGTGTCCGCCGTACCGCTCTCCTCCGCCGTCGCTGCCACACCCCGCCGCTGCAGCAGCCTCTCGATCCGCCGCGCGACGACCGCCACGACCTCCGCCACGTCGTCCCGCGTGAGGCGGCACGCGGGATGAAAGCGCAGTCCCTCACTGTCCTGCGCGAACACCCCATCGATCACGAGCGCATGGATATGGACATTCAGATTCACGGCGCCGCCGAAGCGTTGGATGATCGCGACGGCCCCGCTCCGGCCGTTTGTGACGCCGCCGCGGCGCGCGCGTGCACGCAGAAAGCCGAGGACGGCACGCGCGTGCACACTCACGACCGCGCGACACAGATCGTGATCCCACGCGAGCAGGTACCGCAGACGGTACGGCAGGCTCAGCACCCACTGGCGAATCGGGACGTCGGGGAGTACGTGGTCAACCAGGTGAGCCGCGCGTTCGGCCATGCGTCGGCCGCCGCAGCTGGGACAGAATCCGCGGCCCTTGCACGAGAACGGCACGAGCCGATCGTGGCCACACGCGTCGCAGTGAAAGCGGGCGAATCCCGCGGCCAGACACCCACACGTGAGGAACTCCCGAAACTCGCGTTCGACAAACCGCGGCAGGCCTTCGCCGTCGCGCAGCGAGGCCGCTTGCGCGCGGAACGTCTCGAAATGATCACGCACGAGCTGAGAGAGCACGCTCTGTGCCGGATCGCGCGGCTTGTAAGTTCCGGTTGCCTCGAGCACGCCCGGCGCGCACGCGTGCGGCGTGCCGCCAGGAGACGTGACGAATGCGGCCGGAATCGAACGATCTCGCCTTCACCAGTGGCAATTCTGCACCGCCGAAGACGCACCGCGATCGCAATACTTGACGTGGACCGTCGATTGAGGCATCTGGTTCCGCCCTATCCCGGTCTTGGGAGGAGCCCTCGAGTGGCCGCGTGCTGGTGACCAGCGCGTGCGGTCGCCGACGAAAGAGTGCAGGAGACAAGAAATGAATTCCAAGCCTCTAATGAAGGCCGGCGGTAAACGCTCATCTGTCACGGCGTGGAGGGCGGCGGACGCGCCCAAGCGCTCCCGGAAATCGGAACCCGGAGCGAGGGCAAAACGGTGGCGCCGTCCTGCCAGGGGCGGAGGATGATGTCCCGAACGAAAAGGCGGGCCTAGTCGGACCGCGCCTTTGCCGCGTAGAGTCGATGCACGCCGGCGGGGCGGAAACCGAGCGTCTCCAGCAACTCCTTCGAGATCTCCGACGGGTGGACCTTCGGCAACCGGAACGCCCGCATGCCCTGGGCGCTGAGTCGAGCGAGCAATTGCTGCAGGCGAACTCCTCCGTCCTCGATAAACGTGCGGAGCGACACAATCTCGTCCTTCACGCAAAGCACGTAGGCCTCGATTCGCTCGTCGGAAGCGACGGCGAGGCCTGCGATGTCGGCCTTCCTTGCCGTCAGCGTCTCGACCGAGCGCTCCCAGCACACCTGCGAATCAGCCTCTCCAAGGAGACTGTTGGCGGCGAGATCGTCGACCGTGACGGGGATCACGAACCGGCCTGCATTGTTTTCCTCACTCTGCGCCGTGGCCGAACTGAAGTTCGGCCCTACGTCGTCCAGGACGTAGTTTGTCAGGAGCGCTTCGACTGCATATCCCGTCGACTTGAACAACTCGCTGGCGGGCGCCAGAGCCTCGGGCACTTCGGCGATGATTCGCGGGGGACCGAGGATCGCGAGCTTCGAGCCGAGCGAGGCGAGCAGGTGACGGCCATGACCCTGTCGCCGATGATCGGGATGGACGGCGATCTTGTGGATGAGCGTACCCGGACGGCCGCTTGGCGCCGATCAAGACGCCGATCGGATCGGACCCGGAAAACGCCACCATGCAGCTGCTGCACCAGACCTGCAGGTCGCGAATCGATCGCTTGAATGCGGCCGGCGTCACCGCTGGCTGGTCGGGAAAGTACGGCGACCAGCAGCGATTCAGCGCGTCGACGAGCAGCTCGATGTCGTCGGTGCGGCAGAACCGATAAGCCGACATCTGATCAGGAGTTGATTTACGCCTTATCCGTCGACCGGCCGTGCGTTCAGCGCGCTCACCTCGTTGAGGTAGCTGCTGCCGTTGCCGCCCGAGGCGACTGCCGGCGTTCCAGCGGTTGCGGCGGACGACGGCGCCGAAGCGGATGCAGTGCCCGCGCCCGGCCCAGAGTAGGTCGCGATCATCTCGGCCATCATGCGCTTGCCGATTTCGATCCCCTCCTCGACGAGCAGAAGGTCGATCGTCGTCGCAGCGCGCTCGCGCGCAAGCTCTTCGATCCGCTCTTGCGTCTTGTTCCGCATGAAGCCGGCCGGGACTCGAAGGACCCGTTGCGCGGCATCGTTCGTCCACTCGAATGTCGAGATCAGCGGATTCTTCTTGTCGTCGCGCGCAATGAGCCTCGCCGAAGCGCCCTCCGCGGAGGAGGCGCAGGGGCGGAGACCCCGATCTCGAGCGGCGCACCGGTTTCCTCCTCGATCACCTGCCGGGCAAAATCGAGCGTAATCGCGTCGAGCTTCATCATGCGCGCGCGCTTTTCGACCCGCGCCTTGACGCGGCGGCGCTGATAGGCGTTCTTCATGGTCCAGAGGCCCTTCCTGGCATCTTCAGACCATCGGAGCTTGCGCCCGTCGTAGGTGGTCTCTTCCTGGAGCCCTCCCTCGACCGCCGCGATCTTCTCGATCATCTCCTGGGAGATCACCTCGAAATCCGTGGCGCCGCAGACCGTGCACCGCACCGGATCGCTCTGCGTGGCGGTGACGCCGCACGCCCGGCACATCGACACGGGCCCGTCCTTCGCGCGCTCGAGCGCCACCGCCTCGGCCAGCGCCTTGGTGGCGTTGGAGGCGCTCTTCGGCATGAACCGGTCCATGGCTTCGTCGATCACCGCGCTGGTGATGACCGAATGCCCCTTCTCGAGCGCCAGGCGGAGGACGCCGGTCCTGGCGATGCCCTTGACCTGGTCGGGCACGTGCGTCATCCGCGCCTCGGCCTCCGGGGTCCATCGGACGGTCTCCTCGGCGCGCACATCGAGCCGCGGCACCTCGAGGCGCGTGGAAAGGAGGACATCACAGGGCGAGCCACGGAGCACGTTCTCGACGTTGCTCCCCAGTCCGGTCTCATCCTTCGGGCTGTGAACGCCGATCCGCCCCATCACGACGAGCCAGGGGTTCGTCTTGCGCGCGTGATCGAGGATCTTCTGGAAAGGCTTGCCGTCGAGGAGCGTCTTCTTGATCGCCACGCCCGCCTCGCTCCCCATCCGCTCGCCCACCTCGAGATGAGACTGATAGATCTGCGCGAGCCCGGTGTCGATGATCTCCTCGTGGAGCTGATTCTGCTCCTCGAAGCGGAACACCTTCGCCGCCTGCTCCGTGAGGATGTTGACGATGCCGTTGAAGACCGAGTAGTGGAGATACGGGTCGTAGACGGCGATCGCTTCCACTTTCTTGCCGAACTCGCGTGCGAGGTCGACCGCGGTCATGAGCGCGCCGAACGACTGAGGGCTGCCGTCGACGCCCACGAGGATCGTGTCCCGTTCCGGCTCGCCCGGCTCGGGCACGTGCTTGACGACCCAGACGTCGCGGTCGGACTGGCGGGCGACGCGTTCGCAGACCGAGCCGATCATGCTGTCTCGCGCGCGTCCGATCCCCAGCGCGCCAATCACGACGAGGTCATGGTGCGAGCCCGCGAGATCCTTGAGGATCTCGGTGTGATGTTTGCCGTCCATCATCCGCGGCTCGAAGGCAAGGCCCGACTCGCCGCAAAGGCGCGACATGCCGTCGAGATAGCTGTCGGAGATGAGCTTGAGCCCCATCGTGATCAGGCTGTCGTGGATCTTCCGCTGGCGCTCCAACTCCACTTCGTCGATGTACTCCTCGGGCAGCGTGTACTCCATCTGCCGGAAGCGATAGTCGTGGAGTTTTGCGGCGTAGACATGGCAGCCGACCAGCTTTGCGGAGAACGACTTGCCCAGCGCGACGGCGCAGGCGATCGCGCGGTTGGAATGGTCTGAGTTGTCGACGGGAACGTAGATGCTCTTGTACATCGAATCCTCCGAATACCACACGGCAGCTCACGCTTCCGTGACTGCCGTTTGTCCGAGCTCCCCGCGCGCGCGTGAGCGGTGATTCCACCGCACCCAGCCGATCACGATCAGCTCGATGGCGAGAATGAGCAGTGCCGTCTTCAGCATCGGGCCGACCGCTGAAGGGACCACTTCCGGCTCGACGTAGATGGAGTACCAGATTGTGAGACCCCGCCGGTTGCCGCGCTCGCGCGAAAATCCGTCCCACACCGAGAAGGCGACGGGCAGGAACTCTCCAGGCAGAAACGGAGCGCCGGAATTGACGCGGCGGGGCCGCTTGAAAATGACCGACCATTCTCCCTCGTGGTAGCTCGCCACGCCCGTGATATCGCCCGTGTCGTTGGGCGCCAGGTCGCTGCTGCCCCGGCCGGTGAACTGAAGGGGCGCGGGACGGGCGAGATCGAAGAACCAGAGATCCACGGAGTTCTGGACGTCGCCGAAAATGAAATACGGCTTGCGGGCGCTGGTCGGTGTCTGCGAAGGAAGCTGGATCGCAACAGCATCCGAGAACTCGGATGGCTTGGCCGCTGGCGCTTCTGCCTCGGCAAACGGGTCCGCTTCGGCCTGCTGCGGAGCCGAGGGCGCGACTTCCTCATCGCCGAACGGGCTGCCTCCCGCGGGCTCAGCTCCTGCCGCCGGTTCCTCTTCTTCTTCCGGAGGCACGGGAAGCGACAGCCCATTCGTTCCCGTTTTGTCAGCGCTCTGGTCGTGCCATCGTACGAGAAGGGCGATCGACTCGGCGTCGTAGATCGCCTGTACGATAACTGAGGTGGCGGGCGGATGGAACGCGCGTCCAGGCTCCATGATCTGCCCGACGATTGGAAAGCGGGCCGGGGTCGCAGACTCGAAGCTCTTCGTTCCCTTGGCCAGGTCGATCGTCTCCTCGACGTGCTTGGCGATCACCAGGTTGGTATAGCCGGGTCCGTGCGTCCCCGACAACGAGACGATAAAGTCGGTGATCGCCCATCGCTGCTCGGGCGTGAGCGAGTCGGAGAACGACGGCATCGGCGTGCCGTTCAGCCCCGTGCTCATCGTCCTGAAGATGTCCTCGCGGGACGAACCTCCCCGGAAGGTCCAGCTCTGCGCCAGATCCGCGGCGCGAATCGAGTAGCCCCAGTCGTCCTTCAGCGTTGGCGCCGATGGCCCGTCGCCGCGGCCGAGATTGCCGTGGCATCGCACGCAGCCAGTATCCACGTAGAGCTTTTTTCCCAGCTCGACGGACTCCTTCGACGAGCTCGGCGCGCTCGGGAGATCCACGGGCTTGGGGACGTTTTCCTTGTTCGAAAAGTCAGGGGAGAGCGTCGTGATGAAGTACGCGAGATCCGTGACTTGCTGGTCGGACAAGCCAGGCCAGGCGGGCATCGAGGTGTAGGGCATGCCGCGCCTGATGACGTTGACGATGTCCTGATGGGTCGGAAGCGCTCCGTTGGGAGTCGTCCGAATCTTGAACTTGCCGGTGGTGAAGTTCCGCGGCCTTGGGTTCAGGTGCGGGGAGGCGTAGCCTTCGCCGTCACCCTTCTCGCCGTGGCATTGCGAACAGTACTTGAGATACAGCTTCTTGCCCGACTCGCGCTGCGCCTCGGTCCCCACGTCCTGGGCCTCGACGCGCAGCGATCCCATCAACGCGACACACAACGACGCGATCAGAACAGTGAGACGCGCGTGCGGAGCGACGCGGGAGGTCATTGCGTGTGGGCCTCCTCCTTGGAGCGAGGCCTCAGGTCGGTGAAGTCGTAGAGAAAGAGGGTCGCCTCCCACATCTCCTCTTCCTTCAGGAATTTCTCCCAGGCCGGCATCCCCGTATCCCAGGGACCCCCTTCGTCGGGAAGCCCGGGCCCTCCCTTGGAGATTCGCCAGAACAGAAAGGTCTCGCGAAGCTGCGCGATGTTCTCGTGGAAGTTGGTCGGGATCGGGTCCAGCCCGTGAACGAACATGCCGTCGCCGGCCATGTTGTCGCCGTGGCAGAAGACGCAGTTGCGATAGTAGACGCGGCGACCGTTTTCGACGCGCCTGCGGAACTCCTCCGGATTCGAGTTCTCGAGTTCTCTGAAGGGATTGTCGCCGGCGTCAAGATTGATCTTCTTGTCGTGAACCGTGATTTCGGCCGGGGACGCCGGATGAACCGTCCGCGGGAAGAACGGCGGCTGAATGGGCGCGTTCATCTTGACGTAGACGTTCGCGGCCGCCAGCGCGGGGATCGCGACAACGGTGACGCCAAGAAGTGCGGTATACCGCTTCTCCGTCATGAACCGGACGAGCGGACGGGCGACCTCTTCGCGGCGCTCCTGGCTGGACGACACGTACGCCAGGATCGCAATCACGACAATGCCCATGTAGAGCGAGACGACGGAGGCGGGAATCGGCGCGGTGAATCCGAACCGGAGGAGGACGTAGATCCCTACTCCCCAGGCCACGGCCCACATCAACAGACCCGCGCTGCGGAAGCGAAGGAGCCCGAACACCGCAAGCACGGCGAGGACGACAAGGATGTTCATCGTGCCACTCCAGTAAACCGCGCCACCTGATGGCTGGCCACCGGCTGAAGCCCCGCAGGTCTCAGGTGCGCGCCGGTCGTCGGGGCGGCTTCAGGCTGCGCCCCGCCTGGCGCGGCGCCCGGAGCCGGAGCGGCTGGAGCCGGCGTCCCGCCGGGTGCAGCAGCGCCGCTGTTGAACTTGTGTTTCGTTTGCAGCGTGACCGTCGGGGTGCCGCCAAGCGTCTGCAGGTACGCGATCACGCACAGGATCTCCTGATCGGTGAGGCCGATCGGAGGCTTGTTGACCGCGGGCATCGCCGGAGGGAATCCCGGCACGACGAAAGCGTTGGGCTCGTACATCGATTGGGCGAAGTACTCGACATCGTCCAGGCCGGGAACCCTGGTCTTCGCGCGGGCATCGATCCCCTCGAGGTCGGGGAACCGGAGCGCGCCGCTCTTGCCGATCGTGTGGCAGGTCAGGCAGAACCCCTTACCCTCCATGATCTCGCGGCCGACCTTCACCATGTCGGCGGTGGTCATCTCCGCTGCCAGCGCGGTCTCCTGCGGCGCCTGGACTTCCTTCTGGGGCACCATCTGGCCGACGTAGGTATAGAACCCGGTCGTCACCAGGACGAGCGCGCCGATGCGAAGGATAAGCGGAATCCTCATGACGCTTCTTCCGCCTCTGCGCCATGCGCGCCCGCGAGGCGGGTGCGACCGTAGTCGGGCCGGTCGTGCAGGCTCGCGATCCAGAACACCACGCCGATCAACACGAAGAACAGCAGCACCGTCACCGAGACGACCTTCGTCGCGAAGCCGAGGGTCGGCGTAAACGCATCTACGGATTGATCACGAATGACGCCGTAGACGTGCCAGTGCTGCCGGAGCCCCGAGCGGACGTAGCCCATGAGGCCCATCAGCCAGGTGAACGTCACGGCGATGAAGATCAGGACGTACTGCGAGATCGCCGGGATCCTGCCCCAACGCACCTCGCCGGTCTTCCGCGCGCCGTGGAAGAGAAAGACGTCGATGGCGGTGATCGACACCATCGCGAAAAGGACCGACAGGACCTGCGGCACGGAGAGCCCAATCCGGACAGTCGCCTCGACGAAGTACCCGTAGACGCCGAGAAAGATGACGAACACCGCCACGGCCGCAAAGATCGTGAGCTGCGCCGCGTGGCCCTTCTTCGCCCACGCCACGGTCGCGACCCTCCCCGTCCGGCGATAGAGGAGGAAGCTCATGAAAGTCGTGAGGATCAGGATGTTCACCGCGGTGTTCTTCGCGGACATGACACCGAGGAAGCCCAGCACCGGGTGCGCCGATCCTCCCATCGCCCGGATTTCGGAGACCGTTGCGATGATCGACCGTGGCGTCGCCCAGACCATGAAGCAGAGCACGATCACGATGAGCAAGTACTTGATGACCTTCTGGAACGGCTGCGCCCCTTCGACCCGCCCCATCCCGAGCCAGAGATAGTAGTTGGCCGCGAGGAAGAGATTCCCGATCAGCACCGCCTGAATGATGAAGAGCCACGAGAAGGCCCCACCCATCATCTGGAGCCCGAGCGTCTGCGAAAAGGCGTAAATCTCCTTCGCAAGCCAGTAGCCGGCGAAGGGGAGCGGGAGGAAGGCACTGATCGCGACGAAATTGCCGATGTATCCCATCCAGTCGTAATGCGCCCGCTCTTCATCCGTTTCCGCCTGCAGGAACTTGAAGGCCGCGTAGGCGGCCGCGACGGATCCGCCAAAGGCGACGTTCGCGATGACGCGATGGACGTTGATCGGCATCCAGGTGAAGTTTAAGACCGCGTCCCAGACGGAGAGCACCGCGCCCGTGTCCGAGATCCCGCGCGGCGACATCATGAACGTGAGCCACGCATTGGCAATCAACATGATGGCCGTGCCTACGACGTTGAGGCCGAGCCCCAGCCCGAGATGCACCAGCGGATGGAACTTCCCCCAGCCGTAGTAGTAGGTGTAAAGGAAGAAGGCTTCAGCAAAGAAGAGCAGTACGTACGGGAGAAACGTGGGGGAGAACACGCTCATCAGGTAGTTCGTGAACTTCGGATAGAGCGCGATCAGCATGAATGTCAGGAACGCTCCGAAGGTCGCGGTGAGAGAAAAAGAGACGGAGAGCAGCTTCGTGAACTCGTGCGCGAGCCGGTCGTATCGCTGATCTCCGGTCTTGTAGCCGATCGCCTCGACGATGAAGGCGAAGATGGGGACGGCAAGGACGAACGCCGCGAACAGCAGGTGGAGCTGCGCGACCGCCCAGATCGCGACGCGGCTCCCCACGATGGGGAACGTCCTGTACTGCGCCTCCTCGTAAGGTTTGGCCCTGGCCTTCGTCTCCGTCTCTGCCTTCTCGGCGGCCAGTCCCCCCGCGCGTGGCGTTGTATCGGTCGTTGCGGCGGGCGCCCTGTAGGTATCCCTGTATTCGTTGTGGCTCACGAAGAGCGATGCGATCCACACGACTAGAACGAACATCGCGATTCCGGCCACCGGACCGAACACGAATAGGAGTTTGCGGTTCCGCGGGCTGTTCATCACGCCGTTGGTCACGGTACCTCTCTCACTTTGCGTCCGCCTTCGCGCTCGAGCTGGTGGCGCGCTGCGGCGAGACCTCGCCGGAGCCGCTTTGCGGCGGAGGCGGGTCCGCGGGCGCGCCTGAGCCGCTCGCCAGCCGCTTGCGTTCGAGATCTCGCACGTAGGCGACGATCGCCCACCTGTCGGCGGGAGGGATCGGCCAGCGGTACCCCGACATCAGCCCGCTCCCGTTCGTGATGACGTCGAAGATCTGCCCGTCCGGGTACTTCTGGATCTTCTCCTGGTGGAAAGAGGCAGTCGGCACATTGCCTCGCTGGAACAGGATGCCCTTCCCGTCGCCACGAGCGTCGTGGCACGGCTGGCAATAGATCACATACCGCTGGTGGCCGCGCTCGAGAAGCGCCGCGTCGACGGTCACAGGAATCGTCGCGACAAACTGCCCGTCCGCTCCCTTGCCCGTGAAGAAGGCCGGGTCTTCCTGGAGCCCACCGATGGGAACAGTTCCCGGAACGGGCTCGCGCATCGATGCCCCGTTGTAGAAGAAATCGCTCGCCGTCTGCGGGAGGACCTTCGGCTGGTCGTCCATGCTCGGGTTGACATGTATCGGAGGGCGGCTCGACGTGCAGCCGCGCGCGCATCCGGTGAAAGCGACGACGGACGTGAGTGCGAGGGCACCGAGCAGGTGCCACCGGTGGCCGATCATGCTGGCACGCCTTCGAGATCGGGATTCGGGTTGCGTACCTTGGCGAGATAGGTCGTCCGGGGTTTGGTGTTCAGCTCCTCGAGAAGCGCGTAGTTGCGCGGATCGGCCTTCGCCTTCGCCACTCGACTCGATCGGTCACGAATGTCGCCGAACTGTATCGCCGAAGCGGGACACGCCTGCTGGCAGGCCGTCTTGACGTCGCCGTCACGGACTTCGCGGCCCGCGAGCTTCGCATCGAGCTTCGCGCGATTGATCCTCTGGGTGCAGTACGTGCACTTCTCCATGACGCCCCTCGCGCGGACCGTGACGTCCGGGTTCATCGCGAGCTTGAGGACGTCGGGCGTGTCCTTGGTGAAGTTGAAGAAATTGAAGTGCCGCACTTTGTAGGGACAGTTGTTCGAGCAGTAGCGGGTCCCGATGCACCGGTTGTAGACCATCACGTTGAGGCCCTGCGCGTCGTGAACAGTCGCCGCCACGGGGCAGACCTGCTCGCAGGGGGCATCCTCGCAGTGCATGCAGGGAACCGGTTGGAAAACCACCTCCGGGCTGCCGGCGGGTTCGCCCGAGAAGTACCGGTCGACTCGCAGCCAGTGCATCTCGCGGCCTTTCTTGACCTGGATCTTGCCCACGACCGGCACGTTGTTCTCGCTCTGGCAAGCCGTCATGCACGCATTGCAGCCGATGCAGGCGTTCAAGTCGATCGTCATCCCCCACTGGTGGCCCTGGTCGTAGGTGTGCTCCTTCCAGAGTGAAAAGTGATGCGGTTCTTCCTCGAAGACGCCGAGTGCGCCGTCCCTCGGCGTCGAGGCGCGTCGGGATTCCGTCGCGTGCGCCTCCTCCGCAGGTGCCGAGTGGGCGGCCGAGTCCAATCGAAGCTCGGTCAGCGTCGACTCGCGCACGAGCGGGCGCCCTTCCATGCTGCCGTGGTCCTGGGTTGCGGACAGCGAGTACGATCGCCCGAGTCTGGTGATCTTCACGCCACTGTCGAAGCCAGGTGCGGTGGAGCGCCGGAGTACGAATGCGTCGAATCCGACTCCCGATCCGATCCGACCTGCGTGTGAACGGCCATAGCCCACCGTCAAGGCGACCATGCCGTCCGCCATGCCAGGGAGGATCCAGACCGGAAGCTCGAGGGATCGGCCCGAGTACCTCGACACGGATCAGATCCTCGCTCGCGAGACCCAGCGTTTCAGCGGTCTTCGGGCTCACTAGCGCGGGGTTGTCCCAGGTGAGCTTTGTGAGCGGGTCGGGAAGCTCCTGCAGCCACCCGTCGTTCGCGAAGCGACCGTCGTGAAGCGACGGGGATGGCAGGAACGCGATCTCGAGGCTGCTCGCGGCGGCCTGAGCCGGCCGAGCGCCAATCAGCTGCGCGAGCTCCGCAAAGGGCTCCGCTTTCAGATCGGGCACGACCTCGGGAAGCTCGCTGCCGGCAAGGAACCCGTCGTGCAGCAGCCGGTTCCACTTTTTGTCGAACTGGTCCTCGCCGAGGATCGGTGTCCAGGTCTCGCGCACGATCTCGTACCCGGGACGATCCTGGCCGCCCACCATGACGCCAAGCACTTCGACTGCAGACCGTCCGCCGAACAGGGGAAGGATCAGCGGCTGGACGACGCTGAGCGGACCTCCAATGGCGCGCGCGTCGCCCCACGCTTCGAGATAGTGCGCACGCGGAATGTGCCACTTCGCCTTGACCGAGGTTTCATCGACCGCGTGCCCGAGCGCGATCGTCTGGGGCACCTTCGCCATCGCCGCAGCGAAGTCGAGGTCGGCGGGGGCATCGAACACGGGATTGCCGCCCAGGACGACCAGCGTCTGAACTGTGCCCGCCTTCATCGCGGAGACGAGTGACGTCAACGAGCTCACGCTCGGAAGCGACGCGTCTTTCGTCTCGTAGTAGCTGACGGTCTGGCCTGTGTTTCCGAGGTGCGTGTTCAGGGCGCAGACCGCGGCGTGGACGGCAGCAGGCTGCCGTTCTCCGGCGACGATGAGCCCCTTGCCGCGGTTTGCGAGAAGGTCCTTGGCGAGAGCGTCAATCCACCGGGGGTCGACGCCCGGGACGGCGGCTCCTGCGAGGCTTGCGGCTCCGGCGGTGCGCGGAGCAAGGCGTGCGGCAAGCATGGCGAGGAATGGGGCGATCTGCCGGCTTTGCAGACGGAGCCGATGATCGGCCATCGCTCCCGTCAGCGAGTAGACCCCTTCGACCGCGTAGAGCCGATTCATCGCCCGCCCTGACGCGGTCGACTGGGTTCCCGCGCCTCTCCCCGCCGCGAAGCCTCGCGCGTGACGGATCATCTCGGGGTCGGTCAGCAGCGGGTCGGCGTCGAGAGCGAGAATCACCGCGGCTCGATCGAGGCGGAGGATGAGATCGAGGTCTCGCCCCGTGGCGGAGCGCAGGCCCGCGAGCCGGTTCTCGTCGCTGACGGCGTCGTAGGTCGCCCACTGCAACCGCGGGAAGCGGCTGCGGAGCTCTGACGACAGGCGGGCCAGCGTCGGAGAGCAGAAGGAGTCGGAGAGAATCGCCAGGCCGGCGCCGCCGTCGGAGTCATGGGCCTGCAACAGCTGACCCCACGCGGTGACGAAGTCGTTCCACGACTTCCGCGCCCCCCGTTCTGTGATCGCCTGCGAGCGGTCGGGATCGTACAGGTTGAGCACCGACGCCTGGACCAGCGAGCTCGAGGCGCCGACCGTCGAAGGGTGCGACGGGTTGCCTTCGATCTTGGTCGGCCGTCCCTCGTGGCTCTCGACGATCAGGCCGTACGCGCTCCGCCGGAACGGCATCGTCGTCGCGTAGTAACGAGGGATCCCGGGAACGATCTCTTCCGGAGCGTTGACGAAGGGGACAATCTCTTCGACGGGACGCCGGCATCCTGCGACCCCGCCGAGCGACAGCGAGGCGCCGAGGAGCATCATCATGTCCCGGCGGGTGATCCCTTCGGGAAGCTCGGAAGCACCCTCCTGGAACTCCCGCTCGAGCGCGGCGCGAAATTCGGGGCGGTCCTCGATCTGCGCGAGACTTCGCCAGTACGTCCGGCTCACCGGTGGCACCCCGAACAGTCAGTCGGCGGATGGACCGCTCGCGTGCGCTGGAGCTGCGCTGCGAGGACCTGGACGTCCCGGGGCGGGGTCCATTTCATGTTGGTGACTTCCGAGACGGGGCGCCTGTGGGGATCGGGATTGCGATGGCAGTCGAGGCACCAGCTCATACTCAAGGGCATCATCTGGGTCACCGTCTCCATCTCGTCGATGCGTCCGTGGCAGGTAACGCAGCCGATGCCTGCCGCGACATGTGCGTTGTGGGCGAAATAGGCGTAGTCGGGAAGCTTGTGGACGCGAATCCAGCGCATGGGCCGGCCGCTCTGGGCGCTGTCACGAATAGGCGCGAGCTGCTGGCTGTCCTTCTTCACGAGCGCGTGGCAGTTCATGCAGGTGCGCGTGGGCGGAAGGTTTGCGACGGGAGACAGCTCGACCGACGCGTGACAGTAGCGGCAATCGAGACCAAGCTCGCCGACGTGTAGCTTGTGGCTGTACGGGACGGGCTGAACGGGACGGTAGCCCACGTCCGTGTACCACGGGGAAAAGTAGTACCAGACGCCCGCGATTGCAAGCATCGGACCGAGGCTGCCTGCGATGGCCGCCACGATCGGGAGCTTGTTCCACCAAGGGGGAAATATCTGGGCCAACGACTACGACTCCGGAGCGGTGGAGGACAGTAGCCCAATCTGCGAGTCCGCGATGGAACTGTGATGCCACATCCTCGCGCCCCAAGAATCCGTCGCTGGGGAATGACAGAAGATTCTGTCGATTGAGGTCGCGATATTACCCACGAACTTGGAACAGCGTCAAGCGCGCCACGTCCGCATTCGTCACGCGCTCCGGCGAGACCTCACCGTACCGTCGACGGACGTGGGCTTCTCCCAATGGGACGATTCAGACGTAGAGAATCGCGTGGGTCTCGGGCGGGTTCGCGATGAGTTAGTCCACCGGGCGCACGGTGCCCCGTGCGCGGTGGACGCGGCGATCGGCGTAAGTCACGAACGCGTGGACTTCGCCGCTGTCGAGGTCGTAGATATGCACGTTGGTCGTCTTGTCCGTCTCCTGCCACCCGACCATCAGCAGATGCGGTCTGAGATGCGTTGCCGGCAGGTTGGCGAGATCCGGAAAACCAGCGTTCTTACGAAGGATCGTCACCTTGGACTCGGAGTCCAACCGGACGTGTGTTGCCGTTCCACCACCGAGCTCGACCTGGTACGTCCGCCCAAGCATGGGATCGCCCACTGCGCTCGCGACCGGCGTCGCGGGGTGTGCCTCCAGCGAATGCCACGCCCATCTGCCGTAGTACTCGATGAATTCCGCCCCGTGCGCACCAAGGATGTTCGCAGCGACCTCACGCTTATCGCGTTTCTTCGCGAGCACCATGATCACGTATCGGCCCGCCCGCACGTCCTCTATGTAATGTCGCAGGTGGACGAACTCCTCGCCGAGTCGCAGGTGTTTGTAGTCCCCGGTGAGCTTCCGAGTCAGCGTCCGTTGAAACTGCGTGAGGAACCTATGCGCCGCACCCGTGGAATCCGGGCGGTGCAGGTCTTTTTCCTCATGGAGGATGTCGATGTCGTGCTGGGCGAACCCGACCTGCATCAGCGCCTCGATGGCGGCGCGAGCACGCTCCGGGTCGGCGATGGTGCCGACCACGCGATTCGTCGGATACGCGATGAACTCGTCTGGTTGGTGCACGTCGCTAGTCATAGCGGTGCGTTTGACGGCGCCCGATCATACACGATGTTGCCAGCGTGGCAAGTGGCAGAAATCGCGAAGGTGTCTGGAGCACTAAGTATCGAGCTTTAGCGTCGCCGCGAAGGAAGGCGCCATGCGGTGCTTCGTCGCCTGCTCGAACGCGTATGCAAGCTTGAACAGCATCGGCTCGCTCCAGGCGCGGCCGATGAATGAGACGCCCACCGGCAGCCCGAAGGCAAACCCGCCCGGCACGGTGACGTGTGGATAGCCGGCCACCGCGGGCGCGCTGGAGCTGCTGCCGGCGCCATAGTCGCCGTTGATCAAGTCGATCAGGGCGGCGGGGCCGCTCGTCGGGCACACGAGCGCGTCGAGGCGGTGGCGCGCCATCACGGCGTCGATGCCCAGCGTGCGCGTGTAGCGCAGGCACGTGGCCCTTGCCTGCCGGTACTTGGGATCGGTCAGCGGCCCCTTCTTCTGCGCCATCTCGAAGATTTCCTGGCCGAAGAACGGCAGCTCGCGGTCCTTGTGCGCCGTGTTGAACGCGATGAGATTGGCGAGTGACGCGACGCCCGCTTTGCGCGCCGACAGGTACGCGTTCAGATCGGCCTTGAACTCGTAGAGCAGCACCTCGAACTCGGGGTCGCCGAACTTGTCGACGAACGGGATGTCTGCGGGATCGACGATCACGGCGCCGGCGTCTTTCAGCACGGCGATCGCCTCTGTGCCGATGCGGTCGGCGCTCGTGCTGTAACCGAACAGCTTCTTGCGCGGCACGCCGATGCGGGCCCCCTTGAGCCCCGCGGGATCGAGGAACTGCGTGTAGTCCTTCCCGGAATGACGTGCGCTTCGCGACGTCGCGGCATCTTTCGGGTCGACACCGGCCATCGCGGTGAGGAGGATCGCGGCGTCGCGCACCGTTCGTGCCATCGGGCCGGCGGTGTCCTGGCTGTGGGCGATCGGGATGATGCCGGTGCGGCTGACCAGGCCGAGCGTCGGCTTCACCCCGACCAGGCCGCAGTTGTTCGACGGCGACACGATCGATCCATCGGTCTCGGTACCGACGCCAACCGCGGCGCAATTGGCGGCAATCGCAGCGCCCGTCCCCGAGCTCGATCCCGACGTGTTGCGATCGAGGGCGTACGGATTCCGACACTGTCCGCCTCGTCCGGACCAGCCGCTCGTGGATTGTGTCGAACGAAAGTTGGCCCATTCGCTGAGGTTCGTCTTGCCGAGGATCACGGCTCCGGCGGCCCGGAGCCGTGCAGCGATGAACGCATCGGATGCGGCGGGCGCGCCTTCGAGCGCCAGCGACCCGGCGGTCGTCATCATCTTGCCTGTCGTGTCGATGTTGTCCTTCAGCAGCACGGGAATCCCGTGCAAGCGTCCGCGCAGTGCGCCGGCCTTGCGCTCCCCATCGAGCCTTCTCGCATCGTCCAGCGCATCCGGGTTCGTCTCGAGAACGCTGTGGAGCGTCGGCCCTTTCCTGTCGAGCGCTGCAATGCGCGCGAGATAGGCCTCGGCGATCTGCACCGCGGAACTCTGACCTTTCTGCATTCGCTCCTGGAGATCGGCAATGGTGGCTTCGTCCAGCTCGAATGGTGCGACGGTTGAGTTCCCGGCGGCGTGCGTGGCCGTGCGCACATCGGTCTCGCGCGTCACGGTCAGAAACGCCGCCGCTCCTCCGATGGCGCCGCTTCGCAGGAAGTCTCGTCGGCCGATGGGGTCTGCCATGCGGTGGGAGTATCTCATGCTGGGGGAGGGGCGCCTCGCTTCTGGGTCGTGCTCGCTCGCTCGCACGAGCCGCCAGGCCGGCTCGCTGCGCCCCTCACTGAGCTCAGCGCGCCCCGAGCAACGTCGAGGGAGCGGCTAATCTGTAAACGCCGGGCGCGAGCATCGTGGCATACCCTTCGCCGACGAGTGCCCGATTGCCGCGTCCGGCCTCGGGACGTGACAAGCCGGTTACGCGCGCGAGCTCGCCTGGTATGGTCATGCCCGCGCTGTCGAGGAAGCAGCGCGCGATTTCGCGGATCGCAGCGTCGCGACCGACGCGGCGACGGAGCGCCGTGGGAAAGCGGCTGATGGCGAGCGTCCAGATGTAGGTGAACTTCGGGACATAGACCACGTCACTGGGAACGACAATCATCGCGGCCTGCAGTTCATCGAGAGCGTTCGTGAAGACTCGCCGGTCGGCGATGCGAGATTCGTCACGCAGATCTGACGTGGCCATTTCCCATTCGTCGCGCAGCACGCCGAGGATGGCGCGTGCGGGCTTGCTCAGTCGACGTTTTTCTTCCGTTCGCTGCAGCCCCCACACGGCGTGAAAGTACGCAATCATTCGGGGCGCCAGGAACATCGCTGTGCCGCGTGCGAGCTTGCCGTAGTACAGACTGCCGCGTCTGACGAGCTCGTCTTTCAAGACCCACGTCAGCGACGCCTCGGGGTCCTTCTGTACATTGCGAGGCATCACGGCATCTCGTCGTCCACACACTGCGACATAGAGCGATGGCCCCGGTCGGCGGGCATCCGTCATGCTCGCAGCGAAGCCGACCTGCTCGATGAAGCGTTCGGCGTCAAACGCCGTTTCGACCTGACGTGTAGCTTCCCGGCGCCACCGCGTATCGCGATACTCTTCGATTGCGGGGGGAATCTGTACCTTGGGACTCAACGGAAGCCGTCATCATTCTCCACGCAGCGCTCGTGCCGGATCAATCGCCCTCAAGCGCGAACGCAGTGAGCGCCCCCAGAAGGCGTCTGTAGTACCATCGGCCTTTTCGAGAGGCATCGATTAATGGCGCAGAGCGGCCCAAAGAAGATTGTGCTCGCCTATTCCGGCGGGCTCGATACATCGGTCATCCTTCCCTGGCTCAAGGAGCGGTATCCCGGCGTCAAACTCGTCGCGTTTGCTGCGGAGCTCGGTCAGGGCACCGAGCTCAAAGGCATCGAGCGCAAAGCGAAGCAAAGCGGCGCCGACGAGGTCGTCGTCACCGATCTGCGACGGGACTTTGCCGAGGAGTACTGCTTCCCGATGCTGCGCGCGCACGCGACGTACGAAGCCGACTATCTGCTCGGAACGTCGATCGCGCGGCCGCTGATCGCGAAGGCGCAGGTAGATGTCGCGCATCAGACCGGCGCGGATGCCGTCGGCCACGGCGCGACCGGGAAAGGCAACGATCAGGTGCGCTTCGAGCTGACGTACAAAGCGCTCGATCCGACGCTGACGATCGTGTCACCCTGGAAGGACCCACGCTTCCTGGCAGACGGCCTCACCGACCGCGAGACCGCGATCGAATACGCGGAGCGCCACGGCATTCCGATCACGCAGACCAAGAAGAAGATTTACTCGCAGGATCGCAATCTCTGGCATATCTCCCACGAAGGCGCCGAGATCGAGGATCCCGCAAGAGAGCCGCTCGATCAGGTCTACACGATTACCGTGCCCGTTTTGAAGGCGCCGGCCAGGGCCGAGTACGTCGAGGTCGCGTTCGAGCGAGGAGTGCCGGTCGCCGTCAACGGCAAGAAGTATCGAAAGGCCGGCCACGAGCTGGTGGACGCGCTGAACCGGCTGGGCGGGAAGCACGCCGTCGGCCAGGTGACGCTGGTCGAGAACCGCCTCGTCGGCATGAAGAGCCGCGGCGTCTACGAGACGCCCGGCGGCACGATCCTGTACGAGGCGCACAAGGCGCTCGAGCAGATCTGCCTCGAGCGCGATCTCTATCACTACAAGCAGCAGCTCGCACTTCGGTACGCGGAGCTGGTCTACTACGGCCAGTGGTTCCACCCGCTGCGTGAGGCGATGCAGGCGTTCGTCGATACGGCGAATCAGGTCGTCACTGGAACCGTTCGCGTGAAGCTGTACAAAGGTCGCGCCGCGGCGGTGAGTGCGGTCTCTCCCACATCGCTTTACGATACGAAGCTCGCCAGCTTCGCGATGAAAGGTTACGACGTCACCGCGGCGCGCGGTTTCATCGATCTCTTCGGGCTGCCGATGCAGGTGCGCGGACTGAAGCAGAAGACGCGGCAGTCATAGGGCGCGGCGCTTCGCGCCGGGCCGAGTGAGTGCGCCCAGTAGGCGCGAAGCGCTCGCTACTCAGCCACCCCCAACGCCGCGCGGACGAAATCCGGCTCGGGCAGCGCGCCGACGACTTCGATTGTCTCGTTGACGACGGTCTTCGGGACGCCGGTCACGCGGTACTTTCGCGCCAGCTCGTAGAACTCCGTCGCCACGACGGTGGTCGCGGTGATGTTCGGGTTGAGGAACGCCATCCGGTTGGCGAGGGCGACGGCGCGGGGACAGTAGACGCACGTCGGCGTCACGAACACCTGGATCCGGGTGGGCTCGGTAACCGCGGAGATCAGCGCCACGCTGTCCTCCGAGAGATCGCTGTCGCTGGCGCCACTGACCGCCAGAATCGCATCCACCATCGCCATGAAGTCGTAGCCCGCCGGCGCGCCGAAGAACCGGATGCGCGTATCCTGGCCGCCCGTCAGCAGCACGAGTGCGGGTGCGCGATCGATCCCGTACGTCGCCGCTCGTTCCTTGTCGAGCACGACGCTGACCTCTTCGACGACGATCCGGTCCGTGACCTCGGTCAGCTCGGCCAGGATGCGCTTCGTCTCGTCACAGGTCTCGCAGTCGATCGTCTGCGTGAAGAACAGCAGCGTCACCGGCTGCTTCATGTCGTCGAACATTCCGCGGAGCGTCTGCTGGTCGGCTGCAGAAAGGAGGGCCATCCACCGATTATCACATGCCGATACAATCGGGCTGCGGCTGGTCCGGGTTGAAACGGGTTCGTCGGGTTGGTCGGGTTGAACGGGTTGAACGGGTTGGTCAGGTTGATCAGGTTGATTGGGTTGGGCGCGTCGCTCGCGCTGGTCGCGTTGGCGGCGGCTGCCGGCGACGTTCGTCCGATCGAGTATCGCTTTTCGTTTCCCGAGGCGATGGAACACCGGATGGACGTCGACGTGACGTTCCCCGATCTGCCGCCTGGACCCCTGCGGCTGCGATTCAGCCGCAGCTCTCCTGGCCGGTACTCCCTGCACGACTTCGCTGCGGCGGTCGATCGTGTGACAGTGACTACGGTGGACGGACGCGAGCTGGCGTTCGAGCACGTACAACCGAATGAGTGGAGCATCGCCAATACTCCACACGATGTGCGCGTCCATTACCGGGTCACGGGAAACAGAATCGACGGCACGTATGCGGCGATAGACGACACGCACGCGCATCTCAACATGCCGGCCGTGGTCCTCTGGGGTCTCGGCCTCGAGCATCGCCCCTCACGCATCACATTGGTCGCGCGTACGGATGGACCGGCGTGGCAGCCGGCGACACAGCTTTTCCCGACCGACGATCCGCTGATCTTCACCGCGCCGAATCTTCAGTACCTGATGGACAGCCCCATCGAGTTTGGGCGCATCGTGTGGCGCACGTTCAAACCTGGGGTGCCCGCAGGCGCAACGAGACCATCCCCTGCGATTCGTATCGCGCTGCACCATCTCGGGACCGACGCGGAGGCCGACGTGTTTGCCGATGGTGCCCGTAAAATTGTTGAGGAGGCGCGGCAGGTGTTCGGCGAGTTCCCGCCGTACGAACACGAGACGTACACAGTCATCGCCGACTATCTGCCATCGGCCAGGAACGACGGCATGGAGCATCGCAACAGCACGGTGCTCACGAGCGACGCGACGCTGGCTGCGGAACGCCTGCGGCTGCTGGATATGGTGGCGCACGAGTTCTTCCACGGTTGGAATGTCGAGCGCATCAGGCCACGATCCCTCGAGCCGTTCGACTTCGGACGTGCGAACGTCTCCGGCGAGTTATGGTTTGCCGAAGGCGTCACGAGCTACTACGACGGCCTGCTCATGATGCGCGCCGGCTTGTGGACGCTCGACGATCTTCTCCGCGATCTCGGCGCCGTTGTGTCGAAGGTTGTCACCAGCCCGGCCATCAAAATTCGTACGGCAGAAGAGATGAGCCGCCTCGCTCCAGAGGTCGACTCGGCGAGCGGGACGGCAGCCGCGGCCACCAACGAGAACTACATCTGGTACTACACCTTCGGCGCGGCCCTGGGCCTCGGCTTCGACTTCGCCATACGCGAGCGTACTGTGGGTGCGGCAAGCCTGGACGATGTGATGCGGACGCTGTGGCAGGAGTTCGGGCGTCCGGGAGGACGCGAGGTCGGATACGTCGACCGCCCCTACACGGCCGTAGATATCCAGCACGCGCTCGCGCGCGTGACCGGCGACGAGATGCTGGCCGCTGGTCTTATGGGCCGCTACGTTGAAGGCCACGAGGTGATGGACTACCGCCGTCTCCTCGAGCGCGCGGGTCTGCTGCTTCGGGAGCGCTCGTCGAGCGAGGAATCGACGCCGCTCGAAATCGTTACCCTCGAGGCCGCAGGGCGTACACCGTCGGCAGAGCAGCTGGCGTTCCGCCAGCGTTGGCTACAGTAGTTCGTGGGTGGCGACGCTTTACCGTGCGCGCCGAGGAGGGCATGAAGAGCCCGGGTCCGCCAACAGTACAATTGAGCCGTAGATGCGTCTTCGTCTTGCGAGTGTCTTTCTCTTCCTAGCCACCATGTCGATTCCATTCGAGGCTGACGCCCAGCAGGCGCGCGAGCAGGCACGGGCCCAGTTGGCACCTCTCCGCTACACGCTGTCCTTCCCGGCGCCGCACACGCATTACGTCGAGATCGAAGCCGTCGTGCCGACCGACCGGCATCCCGCGATCGAGCTCGACATGGCAGTATGGACGCCCGGGTCCTATCTGGTGCGCGAGTACGGCCGTAACGTCGAGCATGTCGCCGCCGAAGGCGGCGGCAAGGCCCTCACGGTAACGAAGACGCTGAAGAATCGGTGGCGCGTCGAGACCGGAGGCGCTCCAGAGATCGTCGTCCGCTATCGCGTCTACGGCCGTGAAATGACCGTCCGAACCAACTTCATCGACGCGGACTTCGCGATCCTGAACGGGGCGCCGACCTTCCTCACGCTGGCCGGCGATCGCGGGCCACGGCCACACGAGGTCACCGTTCAGCTGCCCCCATCATGGAAGACGTCCATATCGGCGCTGCCGGATGCGCCTGGTGGCGCAGCCAATCACTATCGTGCGCCGGATTACGACACCCTCGTCGATTCGCCGATTCTCGCTGGCAATCCTGCCGTCTATTCGTTCACGGTCCAAGGCATCCGCCACTTCATCGTCAACGTTGGAGAAGGCGGTGTGTGGGATGGACAGAAGACGGTGGCCGACGTTCAGAAAATCGTCGAAACGGTCGTCGACTTCTGGGGGACGGTTCCCTACGACAAGTACGTGTTCTTCAATCTGATCACGGAAGCGAGCGGCGGTCTCGAGCACAAGAACGCCTGCACCCTGATGACGGGCCGCTGGAAGGTCCGTACGCGGCGTGGCTATGTCGATTGGCTCACGCTCGTCAGTCACGAGTTCTTCCATGCGTGGAACGCCAAGCGACTCCGCCCTGCCGAGCTGGGGCCATTCGATTACGATCGAGAGAATCCCACCCGTTCGCTGTGGGTCGCCGAAGGACTCACGAGCTACTACGGCGATCTCCTGGCAGCACGCGCCGGCGTCATCACGGGAGACGAATACCTTGGTGAGCTGGGCCATCTGATCACCGAATTACAGTCCACGCCTGGCCGGCTGTCGATGGCGGTGGAGGACGCGTCGTTCGACGCGTGGATTCGCTATTACCGTCCCGACGAGAACTCGCCCAACGTCGCTGTCAGCTACTACACAAAAGGCGCCATCATCGGGTTTCTGCTCGACATCGAGATCAGACGCGCGACGAACAACGCCAAGTCGCTCGACGATGTGATGCGGCTGGCGTGGCAGCGCTATTCGGGGGCCCGCGGGTTCACGCCGGACGAGTTTCGCGCGCTCGTCTCGGAGGTCACTGGCCGGGATCTGCGCGCCTGGTTACAGCAGGCACTGGCATCCACCGCAGAGCTGGATTACTCGAGCGTCTCGTGGTTGGGCCTGGGCATCAGGAACGAGGCGCCTCCCGTGCCACGCGCCTGGCTCGGTCTGGTGTTGGCGGGCACCGCGGCGACGCTGAAGAACGATGGTGGGCGGCTCGTCGTGACGCAGGTGCGACGAGGCTCGCCGGCCTACGATGCGGGCGTGAACGTCGATGACGAAATCCTGGCGACCGATGGATATCGCGTCCGGCCCGATGGCTGGGAAGCCCGCCTCGATGCGTATCGTCCCGGCGACCGTGTAGCGCTTCTGGTCGCCCGACGCGAGCGCATCTTGCCCATCGAGGTAGTGTTCGCGCCGGAACCGGCGCGCCTCACGCGTATCGAACCGGATTCAGCGGCCGATGCGGCTGCGCGCGAGCGGCTGGCAACATGGTTGAAGCCGTGACCGTTTCCCGCCTATTCTGACTCGACGGATGATCGTCAGTAACACCACGTCGGCGGCGGATATCACCCTGCTGGATCGGATTGCCCGGCGCGATCAGAGTGGGCTGGCGGAGCTCTACGACCGGCATTGCCGACTCCTGTTCTCGCTGATTTTGCGGATTCTGCGCGACCGCGGCGAAGCGGAAGACGTACTCCAGGAGGTGTTCGTCCGCGTCTGGGATCGGGCCGACAGTTACAACCCGTCACTGGGGACGCCGGCCGCCTGGCTGGTCCGCATCAGCCGGAATCGCGCGATCGATCGCTTGCGCTCCCGCACCGTTCGAGCCGGCATCCACGCGCCCGAGGTCGATCGTCCGGAACAGGCAGCGGATCCGGCGCCCGATGCCGACCCCGAGCGCTTCGCGGCATCCAGCGAGGAGCGTCGCGTCATCGCTGAGGCGGTTGCTGCACTGCCCCCAGAGCAGCGTGTGTTGATCGAAAGCGCCTTCTACGAGGGCTACACCCAATCGGAGCTGGCCGAGCGCTTCGACCTTCCGCTCGGCACGGTGAAGACGCGCATTCGCACGGGCATGCAGTCGCTGCGACGAGCACTGGTTTCCCTGGGCGGAGAACCGCGATGAGCCGCATCGACGCACCCACCCTGGCGGCGCTCGACGCTCTCGGCCTCGTCGGCGACGCCGAACGCGTGGAGCTGGAGCAGGCTCTGAAGGTCTCCGAAGAGCTGCGCCTCGAGCTGCAGGATCTTTATGAGGTCGCCGCCCTCCTGCCGCGTGCGCTGCCCCCCGATGTGCCTTCTGCATCAGTGCGCGAACGGATCGTGGCGCATGCGACCGGTGCGGCTCCGCGGCGAGAAGCGTCAGCGCTGTCGGAGGCTCTGCATTTCGTCAACCGCGATGAGGGGTGGCAGTCGCATCCGATTCCAGGAATTATGGTCAAGGTGCTGTCGGTCGACAGCAAGACCGGCGTGGCGACGCTTCTAATCAAGGCCGCTCCCGGGACGACCTATCCGGCGCATCATCACTCGGGTCCAGAAGGCTGTTACGTCATCGAAGGAGACGTGTTCGTCGCCGGGCGCCGGATCGGGCCGGGCGACTTCCACCTCGCCGACGCCGATTCCGATCACGATCCGCTCTACACCGAGACCGGTGCCACCGTGCTCCTCGTGTGTGCGGCGGCGGACTATCTGTAAGGCATGCGGTTCGCGCCTGAATACGTCCGATACGTCCTCAAGGACAACTTCGAGGACGCAAAGCGCCTGTTTCTGTCGCCGCTGATGGCGATCCACTGCGCGCATCTCGTCATGCTCGCGGATCGCGCGATCATCGGCCCGAACGACGCTCGCCGCTTGCGCGAAGCGCTCGATTCGATCTCGCAGGACGAGGTCAAGGATGTGCGCTACGACGGCACGTGCGAAGACCTCTTTTTCTACGTCGAGAAATTGCTGAACGACGCCTGCGGCGAAGAGATTGCCGGCCGCCTGCACACCGCGCGAAGCCGCAACGACATCGACATGACGATGTACCGGATCCGCCAGCGCGAATTCATCCTCGCGCTTTACGAAGGCACGCTGGCGCTGCGCGACAGCCTGCTCGACGTGGCGGGCAGGCATCGCGCCACGGTGATGGCCGTGCACACGCACACGCAGCCGGCGCAGCCAACGACGGTGGCTCACTATCTTCTCGCGGTGATCGAGCAACTGGAGCGCGATGCGATCCGCCTGCAGGCGGCGTTCAGGACCACTAATCAAAACCCGCTCGGCGCTTGCGCGATTACCGGCACCGGATTCCCCATCGATCGGCAGTTGACGAGCGACCTCCTGGGATTCGATGGGCCGACGGGCAACACCTACGGCAGCATTGCGACGGTCGACTACCTGCTCGAGAGCGTGTCGGCGACTGTGGTCCTGCTGAGTGGCCTCGGCCGGTTCGTGCAGGACCTGCTGCTCTGGGGCACTCGCGAGTTCAGTTACGTGCGCTTCGGCGACGGCTTCGTGCAGTGCAGCAGCATCATGCCGCAGAAGCGCAATCCCGTGGCCATCGAGCACGCGCGCGCCATCGGCAGCAAAGCGCTCGGTCAGGCGCAGGCGATCGTCGTCACGATCCACAACACGCCGTTCGGCGACGTCGTCGACACGGAAGACGATTTGCAGCCGCTGGTCTCCTCGATGTTCGGCGACGCGTTGCGGGCGGTGCGGCTCGTCGCCGCGGCCATGCAGACCGCGGAGTTCGATCCGGTGCGACTCGAGGCGCGGGCCGCGGAGGGCGGCACGACGCTGACGGAGCTCGCCGACACGCTGTCGCGGGATCACGATGTGCCGTTCAGAACCGCGCACCGCATTGCCGCTCGCGTCCTACAGACGCTGAACGAGAGTCCGACGGCCGATCTCCCGAGTGTCCTGGCGGCCGTCTGTTTGCAGTACGTCGGTCGCACTCTCCCGTATACGCGCGGTGACCTGGCGCGGATCATGAGTCCGCGCTACTTCATCGAGGTTCGCCGGACGCTCGGAGGTCCGGCGCCCGAAGAGACGGAGCGCGCTCTGGCCGAATCGCAGCGCTTGCTGGAGCGCGATCACCTCTGGCTCACCGATCGCCGGCGGGACGCCTCAGCGTCTGAGAGTCGGCTTCGGGAGCGCACCGCGGCACTTTGAGCGACGTGTCGTCGATGCGCCGGACCACGTGGCTCGTATTGATGGCCGAAGCGTTCGCGCTGCTGGCGCTCTGGCTGCTCGAACGGCATTTCACGGTTTGAACGCAGTTTCCGTAATGCGTTTGAGACCTTCGACTCTTCGACTCTTCGACTCTGAGACCCTTTTGACCCTGAGACGACCATGATCATGGAACCCAATCCCGCCGCTGTGTTCGACACGCTTCTTGGCTACCAGCGGACTGCTGCGCTTCGTGCAGCCATCGAGATCGACCTGTTTCGTGCGCTCGGCGAGTCGCCGGCGAGCTCGGCGCTCCTGGCGAAGCGCTGCGGCGTCTCGGAGCGAGGCGTCCGAATTCTCTGCGACTACCTCACCACGATCGGCATGATCGCCAAGGAGAACGGCACGTATAAGCACTCGCCGACAAGTGAGGTGTTCCTCGACCCACGCTCGCCCGCCTCGATGGCGCCCATCGTGACGTTTCTCGGGCACCCGACGCTGCTCGAGCCGTGGGGTCATCTGACCGACATCGTGCGGTCCGGCAAAACGGTACTGCCCGGTCAAGGCACCGTCGAGCCCGACAACCCCGTGTGGGTGACATTCGCCAAGTCGATGGTGCCGATGATGGGGCCCGCACTCGGCCCGATGACCGATGCCGTGCTGTCGCACCGCCCCGGTAAGATCCGGGTGCTCGATATCGCAGCCGGCCACGGCATGTTCGGCATCGAGGTCGCCAAGAGGAATCCCGAGGCTCACGTCGTCGCCCTCGACTGGGACGCCGTGCTCGCGGTGGCCCGCGAGAATGCAGGGGCCGCCGGCGTCATCGATCGGATGGAGTTTCTAGTCGGCAACGCCTTCGATGTGGAGTTCGGCGGGCCGTACGACGCTGTGCTGCTCACCAACTTCCTGCATCACTTCGATGAGGCGACCTGTGTCACGCTGTTGAAGAAGATCCGGGCGGCCCTGAAGCCGGGCGGGATCACGGCGGTCCTCGACTTCGTCCCGAACGAGGATCGCGTCACGCCGCCTGACGCGGCACGCTTCAGCATGATGATGCTGGGGACGACGGCGTCAGGCGACGCTTATACGTATCGGGAGTTCGAGCGCATGCACGTGGCCGCGGGCTTCAAGGGGCTTGCGCCTCAGCAAATCCAGGCGGGTGTAGAGACAGTCCTCGTCGGGCTCTCCTGAAACCGAGGCGATGACCACCAGCGAAAAGCCGTTGCCAGTCGTCGGCATCATCGTGGGCAGCAAGTCCGACTGGGAGACGCTGCGCCACGCCGACGAAATGCTGACGCGCTTTGACGTTCCCCACGAGTGCCGCGTCGTGTCGGCGCATCGCACGCCGGTGGAGATGGCCGAGTATGCGTCAGGCGCCGAGGCGCGGGGAATCCGCGTGATCATCGCCGGCGCCGGCGGGGCGGCGCACCTTCCGGGGATGGTCGCCGCGCATACGGCGCTCCCTGTTCTCGGTGTCCCCGTCGAAAGCCACGCGCTGAAGGGGATGGATTCGCTGTTGTCGATCGTCCAGATGCCGGCCGGCGTACCGGTCGGCACGCTGGCGATCGGCAAGGCGGGCGCGACGAATGCCGCGCTCCTCGCCGTTTCGATTCTCGCCACCACAGACGCGGAGCTGCGCGAGAAGCTGCACGCGTTCCGCGAGGCACAGACCGCGAAGGTCAAGCAGGACTCACTGACATGACCATCGAGCCCATCCTTCCGGGCTCGACCATCGGCGTGCTCGGCAGCGGACAACTGGGACGGATGTTCACGATGGCGGCACGCCGCCTCGGGTATCGCGTTCACGTGTTGTCTCCTGATACGGGCACGCCGACCGGCCAGGTTGCCGACGTCGAGATCGTCGCACCATACGACGATCTTGAAGCGATTGCCGCGTTCGCACGCGGCGTCGACGTCGTCACCTTCGAGTTCGAGAACGTGCCAGCGGAGACGACCGATGTGGCCTCGGAGATCGTCCCGGTGAGGCCCAGCGGACTTGTGTTGCACATCTCGCAGCAGCGCGCGCGGGAGAAGGGATATCTCGCGGACAAGGGCTTTCCGGTCACGCCGTTCGCCTGGCTGTGTCAGCCTGACGACCTCGACGGTGCGCTCGCGGCGATCGGGCTGCCGGCGGTGCTCAAAACCGCTTCCTTTGGCTATGACGGCAAGGGGCAGATTCTCGTCGAGAGCCGCGAAGCCGCACGCGAGGCATGGCGCGCGATCGATTATGCGCAGGCAGTGCTCGAGCGATTCATCCAGTTCGATCGCGAGCTGTCGGTCGTCGCCGCACGCGGGCTCGAAGGTTGGGTCGTCACGTATCCGGCCATCGAGAACACGCACGTCAACCACATTCTCGATACGTCGGTTCTTCCGGCGGAAGTTTCTCCGAGCATCGACGCCAGGGCCCGGGAGATCGCAGTGGGCATTCTCGAAACGCTCGATGTCATCGGCGTCCTCTGCGTCGAGTTCTTCCTGACCACGGACGGCGATCTGCTGATCAACGAGCTGGCGCCGCGGCCTCACAACTCGGGGCACCTCACCATCGACGCCTGCATGACCAGCCAGTTCGAACAGCAGCTTCGGGCGATCTGTGGCTTGCCGCCCGGATCGGTCGAACAGTTCCGACCGGCGGCAATGGCCAATCTGCTAGGCGACCTGTGGACAGCCGGCGAGCCGGACTGGATGGCCGCATGCCTCCTGCCTCATGTCAGGCTGCATCTGTACGGGAAGTCGGAAGCGCGCGTGGGCCGTAAGATGGGGCACATCACGGCGCTCGGACCGACGGCCGACGAAGCGCTCGCGATGGCCGTGCGCGCCAGGGCGGCACTCACTCGCTAGGGCCGGCCCGCGGGGGGGCGCACTCACTTCGCTCGTGCGCGTGGGGCCTCTCTGCGCGGATTCAGACCGTCACGGATGGACACGTCATTACACGGACCACCCCTTCATTCACGCTTCTTTTGATCCGTGTTCATCCGTGTTCGTCCGTGACCTGTATTTTCTTCCGCGACCCCTTGCGATCTTCGGTGAGCGTCGACGTCACTGATGACGGGACCCGACGTCACGGATTGGGCAGACGGGGTCACGGACCAGCGCGGATTCAGACCGTCACGGATGGACACGGCATTACACGGACCACCCCTCGCTTCTTTTGATCCGTGTTCATCCGTGTTCGTCCGTGACCTGTATTTTCTTCCGCGACCCCTTGCGATCTTCCGTGAGCGTCGACGTCACCGATGACGGGACCCGACGTCACGGATTGGGCAGACGGGGTCACGGACCAGCGCGGATTCAGACCGTCACGGATGGACACGGCATTACACGGACCACCCCTTCATTCACGCTTCTTTTGATCCGTGTTCATCCGTGTTCGTCCGTGACCTGTATTTCTTCCGCGACCCCTTGCGATCTTCGGTGAGCGTCGACGTCACTGATGACGGGCCCCGACGTCACGGATTGGCAGACGGGGTCACGGACCAGCGCGGATTCAGACCGTCACGGATGGACACGGCATTACACGGACCGGCCTTCATTTGATGCTTCTTTTGATCCGTGTTCATCCGTGTTCGTCCGTGACCTGTATTCCTTCCGCGACCCCTTGCGATCTTCCGTGAGCGTCGACGTCACCGATAACGGGCCCCGACGTCACGGATTGGGCAGACGGGGTCACGGACAAGCCCTCGGATCTCAGGATCTGCGCTTTGCGCTCCGAGCCCCAGCGATAGCCGCCGGTGCTGCCACTCGCCGGGACGACTCGGTGGCACGGGACGACCAGCGCCACGGGATTCGTCGCGCAGGCGCGGGCGACGGCACGCGCGGCGCGAGGCGCACCGATCGATGCGGCCACCTCTGCATACGTTCGTGTTTCGCCGCGCGGGATTCGCTGCAGCGCCTGCCACACGCGCCGCTGGAACGCAGTCGCCAGCACATCGAGCGGAATCGACAACTGCGCCTGATCCGAGTCGACGCTCGACACGATCGCGTCGGTCTCGTGCTTCAGCGCGCCGTCGTCGCGAGCGATCGCCGCGCGTGGAAACTCGCGCGTGAGGCTGGATTCGAGCGGTTCCGCGTTGTCGCCAATCGCGACGCGGCACACGCCGCGGGCAGTGCGCGCGACGAGCACGTAGCCGATCGACGTTCTGACGATCCCGTAGCGGATCTCCTGGTCGACGCCGCCCTCGCGATAGGCGCGGGGCGTCATCCCGAGCGCCGCGCCCGACGCGTCATACAAGCGGCTCGGCGAGCCGAATCCGGCTTCGTATCCGACCTCCGCCAGTCGCGTCTCCGAGCGGAGCTCACGCTTCAACTTGCCAACCCGGCGGGCCGCTGCGTATTCGCGGGGGCTCACGCCGTAGAGTCGCGTAAAGCTGCGCTGCAAGTGCCAGGGCGATGTGCCTGCCACGCGCGCCAGGCGCTTCAGCGACGGGTTTGCGCCGGGGTGCTCGTCCACCCACTGGCGTGCGCGCTGGATCTTCGTGACGAGCGGCGACGCGGGATCCTGCGGGCGACATCGCCGGCACGCGCGGTATCCGGCGCGCTCCGCGTCAGCTGGACCGGAAAAGTAGAGGACGCCGGCCGGACGTGGCCTCCGGCTCGGACACGACGGCCGGCAATAGACGCCGGTGCTGGCGACGCCGTAGACGAAGGTGCCGTCGGCCGTCAGATCGCGCGAGACGAGTGCGCGCCAACGCGCGTCGGCGATGGTAGAGGGCATGGTGACGCCTGTGATCATCATGCCTCATTGGACCGCGAACGGTCAGAGTCGTGCGATCCGGAAGTTGCTCTCAAACTGGGGGCGGGCGGCGCAGAGGTTGACGAATTTTCCCGAAAGACACAGGATCTTCGCCTCGAATGCCGCCGCGATATGGCCAGTCGCCCTGGCTCGACCAATTCCCCAAGACGCGACGGCCCGCCTATCCCAAGCTCACCGACCCGCTTGAAATTCCCGTTGCGATCGTCGGCGGCGGGCTGACCGGTTGCGTCACCGCCTACGCACTGGCCGCGGCGGGGATCCGGGCAGCGTTGTTCGAGGCGGACCGCATTGGCGCCGGCGCGACAGCGCAGGCCGCCGGGCTCATGCTCGCGGTCCCCAGTGTCGACTATCTGGCGCTCGAGAAGGCCCACGGCAGGCGGGTCGCGCGGGCGCTGTGGCAGGACACGCGAAGGGCCGCACTCGACGGACAGGCACTCCTCAGGCGACTGAAGATCCGGTCAAACCTGCACCAGGCTGACGCCATCGTTGTCGCCAGGACGGATGCGGAAGCCAGGGCACTCCGTAAAGAGCACGCCGCCCTGCGAGACGTTGGCATCGAGGGTTCCTGGCTGGCCGCCAAGGCGCTGACACAGGCGACGGGATTCGAGGGGGTCGGCGGCCTCAAGACGACGGGGCACGCGTCGCTCGATCCGTACCGCACGGCACACGGTCTCGCGCGTGCCGCCGCCGTCCGCGGTGCAGCGGTCTTCGAACGCACACCGATCAACGCCGTACGCCACGAGCGATCCGGGGTCGAGCTGACCGCCGGGAAAGTGCGCATCAAGGCCGGCACGGTGATCGTCGCCACCGGCAGCGCGGCGCCGCTGTTCAAGGCGCTCTCACGGCATTTCGTGGACGCGGAGACGTACGCGGTGCTGACGCCTCCGCTCGGCGCGAACATTCGACGCGCGGGCGGGACGCGAAAGGCGATCGTCATCGATCGCGCCGCGCCGCCGCATCGGCTCTGCTGGACGGCGGACGATCGCATTCTGTGGACTGGCGCCGATCAGTCGCGCGTTCCGGAGCGACTGCGCCAGGCAACGCTGGTCCAGCGGACCGGCCAGTTGATGTACGAGCTGCTCGTCGCATTGCCGGCGATCTCGGGGGTGCAGCCGGCCTATGGCTGGCATGCCCCCTGGAGCCGGAGCGTCGACGAGCTGCCCTTCATCGGTACCCACCGCAACTACCCGCACCACCTGTTCGCACTCGGTCTCGGGACGAACCTCGCCGCCGCGTTCCTCGCCAGCCGCATCCTCGTGCGCGCCTGCCAAGACTCGACCGACAAGTCGGACGAGTACTTCGGGTTCTCTCGGATCGCGAGTCGCCGCTAGGACTCTTTGGTCGCGCTCGCGTCGCTCGTGCGGGGCTTGCTGGGGTACATTGGAATGATGCCCCGCTCCGTCAACGAATCGAGCCCCCGAAGCCGCGCCGAACGCGTCGACCGTCGCACGAGCGCACTGGGTGCGCGCCGCACCGAGCGTAAGCGAGGCGCCCTGCGCGCGAGCGTCGCGAGCGCGACGTTGCTGGCGGCCGGCGTCGTCCTGACGGCGGCCGCCGTGCCGGATCGCGGCGAGGTGGCGCTCGCGCTGATGCTTCGCAAGTTGGCGACGGTCGGAACGGTGATGCACGTCACGGCTCACCCGGACGACGAGCCGAACGGGCTGCTGGCGATGCAGAGCCGCGGCCAGGGGCTGCGTGTCGTGCTGGCCACCGCGACCCGCGGCAACGGCGGCCAGAACGAAATCGGTCCCGAGATCTTCGAAGCCCTCGGCGTGCTGCGGACCGAAGAGCTGCTGGCCGCACATCGCAGCGATGGCGCGGACCAGTTCTTCACGCGCGCCGTGGACTTCGGTTACTCGTTCAGCATTGAAGAATCGTTCGAGAAGTGGGGCAAGGCGGAGATCCTCGGCGACTACGTTCGACTGATCCGGATGACGCGCCCCGATCTCATGTTTACGATGCGGCCGGATGGATCCGGCGGCGGGCAGCATCATCAGGCGTCGGCTCGGCTCGGCGTCGAGGCGTTCCGCGCCGCTGGCGACCCCTCGCAATATCCCGAGCAGATGGCACACGGCCTCCGACCGTGGCAGCCGCGGAAGATCTATCGGGTCGGCCGCTACGGTTTCGGTGGCGAGCCGCCGCCCGATCCTGGCATGACGCTCGTGCCGGTTGACGTGGATGTCTACGATCCGCTCCTCGGCAAGACCTACGCCGAGATCGGCAGCGAAGCGCGCTCGATGCACAAGTGCCAGGGGTTCGGTCAGCTGCTCGCGCTGCCAGGGCCGGCCATCATCCGTTACATACTTTCCGACTCCACGATCGCCGGCGAGATGGCGAAGGAAGAGACAGGCCCGCTCGACGGTCTCGACCTGACGTTCGCCGCTCTTCCCGCCTTTGCTGGCGCGCAGCCACCGCGAGCGCTTACATCTCGCGTCGAGGAGATTTCCCGTTCGATCAAGGCGGCGGACGAGCGCCTCCGCGCTGACGGTCCTGGAGCCGCCGGACCGCCGCTCGCAACGGGTCTTCTCAAGGCTCGCGCACTCCGTGATGCGCTGCCGACACTCGGGCTCTCGGACGAGGCGGTTTACGAGATTCGGTTCCGGCTGACGCAGACGATCGAGAAATTCGACGCGGCACTCGTCGCTGCACACGGGCTTCGGTTCGAGGCGCTGGCCGATGACGGCGTGGTGACGCCAGGGCAGGCAGTGAAGCTGACGCTGATTGCCGCGAATCGCGGTCGCGACGCCATCGCGATCGATTCCATCGCGCTGGACGGATTCGACGGTGCGGCAACTACGTGCCAGACCGGTTCCGTTCAGGGTGATGCGCTGGTGCGTTGCGAGGTGCCGGTCACCATCCCCGCGAACGCGCGGACCACTGAACCATACTGGACTCGCGAAGGGGAATCCGGCCGTTACGTTTTTGCCGAGGATGCCCCGTTCGGGTTGCCGTTTCGTCCGACGCCCTTTCACGCCCGGTTCGAGCTGACGTTGTCGGGCGCGACGGTCCCCGTGGTTGTCGATGTCGCGTATCGCTACGAAGGGAACATCTTCAGCGGCGAGAAGCGCATGGATGTGCTCGTGGTGCCGGCGTTGACCGTGCGCATGACCCCTGACATTGCCATCGTTCCCACCGCAGGCGTCGCACCGCAGCGAACGTCCGCGACCGACGGTGAAGGCGACCGGCGCGTGCGCGTCCTCCGGGTGACCGCGACACACAATTCCACGGTCCGGACCGAGGCCGTCGTTTCACTCGATCTGCCGCGCGGCTGGAACGCAGCACCCGCCGACGCACGCATCACGTTCGAACGGCCCGACGAGGCGAGGACCATCGAGTTCCGTGTCCAGCCACCCGCCTCGCTGGAACCGGGGTCGTATCCGGTAGCGGCGAAGATCGTCGCTGAAGGGCAGACGTTCACGCGGGGATTCGAAACAATCGAATACCCGCACATCCGGCGACAGCACATCTTTTCGACCGCCACGGCCGGAATCAAGGCGCTCGACGTCCGCCTGCCTGCCGGTCTGCAGGTGGGTTACATCATGGGCGTCGGCGATCAGGTGCCGCCAGCGATCGATCAGCTGGGTGCGACGGTGACGCTGCTCGACGCCGGCGATCTGGAGTCCGGCAATTTGTCCCGCTACGACGCCATCGTGACGGGCGTTCGGGCGTACGAGCGGCGCCGCGATCTTCGCGCCAACAACTATCGCCTGCTCGAGTACGCCGCCGAAGGCGGCGTCGTCATCGTCCAGTACAACAAGTTCGAGTTCAATCAAGCGCAATACGGTCCGTATCCTGCCAAGGTGAGCGCCAACCGCGTCACCGACGAGTCATCGCCCGTCACCGTGCTGGCGCCGGACCATCCGGTCTTCACGCGCCCCAATCGCATCACACCGCGCACCTGGGAACACTGGGTGCAGGAACGTGGGCTGTACTTTCTCGGCGAGCGGGATCCGCGATATGTCGATCTCCTCGAGCTCGCCGATCCCTTCCCGCTGAATGCCGGCCCGAAGCGCGGCGCTCTCGTCGAAGCTGCCGTCGGGAAAGGCCGGTGGTTATACGTGGGTCTCAACCTGTGGCGCCAGCTTCCCGCCGGGACCGAAGGCGCGTACGAGCTGCTCGCCAACGTGCTGGCCCTCGGCGCGCACGGCAAAACCACGTCGAGCTCGCGTTGAGTACCTGTGGACGTCATCGTCGTCGGCGCCGGGCCGGCTGGCGCCACCGCAGCTCGCACGCTGGCCGAGGCGGGTGCCCGCGTGCGCCTGCTCGACCGCGCGCGGTTTCCCAGGAACAAGCCGTGTGGCGGTGCCATCAGCATGCGAGTGCTCGGCCGCTTCCCGTATCTCGCGCCGGCGCTGGATCGCATTCCAACCCATCGTCTGTCGCGCCTGCGTCTCGAAAGCCCTGGAGGCGACAGCATTCTCGTGCGGTCCCCGTCGGCTGCGGCGCTGATGATTCGCCGGATCGAATTCGATGCGCTGCTCGTGCGCCTCGCGGTCGACGCAGGCGTGGAGCTCGTGGAGGGCGCTGAAATCACGCAGGCGCGGATGACCGGCCGCGAGGTGGAGCTCAAGACGCGCGCAGGCGATGTGTTCACCGCACCGCGGGTAATCGCGGCGGATGGGGTCTACAGCGTCGTGGCGCGGCGGCTCGGGATCAATCCCGGCTGGCGTCGCACGGCTGTTGCACTCGACATGATGGAAGAGACGCCGAACGACGTGCTGGCGAGCGTCGATCCCGACACGCTGTGGGTGGCGTACGGGTATGGCGGATCTGAAGGGTACTCGTACGTCTTTCCGAAGCGCGATCACGTCAACGTCGGCATCGGCTACGTGCTGGACTACTTCCGATCGAAGATCGGCGGTTCGCCGTACGATCTCCAGGCATCGTTCGTGAGCGCGCTGCGCGATCGCGGCGTGCTGGCTGGCCGCTCGAGCCGCGCGCATTTCACCCCTTATCAGATTCCCGTCGCCGGCCCGCTGCGCAGCACGGCGACCGATCGCGTGATTCTTGCCGGCGATGCCGGCGGCTTCGTCAACGGCATCACCGCGGAGGGCATCTACTACGCGATGGTCACCGGCGACCTCGCGGGGCGTGCGCTGGCTGGCGCCGGCGCACCAGCGTTCGAGCGACTCTGGCGCCGTGAGATCGGCGCGGAGCTCCGCGACTCGGTGCTCGTGCAGCGCGATCTGTTGACCACGCCAGCGCGAATCGACCGCCTCATCCGCGCGGCACATGGCGCGCCGATGGTGGCGGCGCTCATCGTGCGCTACGCGATGGGCGAGGTTTCGTACTCCGCGGCCAGGCGACGCCTGCTCCTCGGGTCGCCGATGGCCGCACTTCGGCTCACCCTCCGCCACCTGCGAGGTATATATCGAGCGGCCCCGCAGCCTGCGCCCGGCGAGAGCCGTGCACTCTGAACTTGCGCCACTCCATTCACCGGGAATCTGCTGTCCGTGCCGTCGCGTAGTATGAGGAAGGGAGTAGTGTAGCTCGGTGACGCACGAGGAACTGCGCGAGAATCTCGAGGCTTGGGCGATTGGGGCCCTTCGTGCGTCCGAGGCGCAGGAGATCGAGCGTCATCTCCTGACGTGCCAGGGCTGCGCGGAGGTGGTGCGCGGGCTGTCGCTGGTCCCTCTCGCGCTCGAAGCCCGCCAGCCCCTCGACTCGCCATCCGGGTTCGCGCGGACGCGGCTGCTCTCGACGATCCGGGGAGGCGCCGCGCCCTCTTCGGCCGTCGACGTCGTGAAGGCGCCAGAAGGCCGGGCCGTCGTCCCGAGCGTCGCCGCGGACCGCGAGGCGAAGGGCGCGGGGATCGCGGCCTGGCTCGCCGCCGCCGCGGCGTTGGTGCTCGCCGTCTTTCTAGGTTGGGATGGTGTCCGTCTGCGCGGGCGAATCGCGGAGCTCACTCGGGAGCTGGATCAAGCCAGGGCCGCCGTCGCCGCAACCGAGAGCCGGATGGCGATGATCCAGCGGAGCGCCGATCGCAACCAATCGGCGCTTGCCGTGTTGACGGCGCCGGATGTGGCGCGGATCGATCTCGCCGGGCAACCGGACGCACCGAAGGCCAGCGGCCGCGCGTACTGGAGTCGCACGCGCGGCATGGTCTTCTCCGCTGCGGCGCTGCCGCCGCCGCCCGCCGGCCGCACCTATCAGGTGTGGGTCGTGACGTCGGCTCCCGCGCCCGTCAGCGCCGGTCTGGTCGAACCCGACAGCGCCGGCCACGCCAACGCAGTGTTCGCTACACCCCCCGACATCCCGCAGCCCGTCGCCGTCGCGGTCACGGTCGAACCAGCCGGCGGCGTCCCATCGCCGACGGGACCGAAGGTGCTCATCGGCACTGTCTGAAGTCGCGGTCACGGACTCCAACACGGACAGTCGCGGACCACGACACGTCACGGATTGCGCAGACATACACGGACTGACAACCGTCACGGAGTACGCGGATAACACGGAAACAAAATAGCTATGACGGATCGCGTCGCGATGGGTTGGGTGCTTACGCGAGCGCAAACCCAATACGAGAAATCCATGTTGTCCGTGCACTCCGCGGCCGGTCTTGATCCGCGATCATCAGTCGCCGACCCGGGCATTCCCGTGACGCCGACTTCCGCGGACATGTACGGATCAACAACCGTCACGGAGTACGCGGATAACACGGAAACAAAATAGCTATGACGGATCGCATGGCGGTGGGTTGGGTGCTTACGCGAGCGCAAAGCCAATACGAGAAATCCATGTTGTCCGTGCACTCCGCGGCCGGTCTTGATCCGCGATCATCAGTCGCCCGCCCGGGCATTCCCGTGACGCCGACGTCCGCGGACATGCACGGATCAACAACCGTCACGGAGTACGCGGATAACACGGAACAAAATAGCTATGACGGAACGCGTCGCGGTGGGCCGGGCGTTCACGCGACAGCAAAAACTCAATAAGACAAATCCATGTTGTTTCCGTGCATTCCGTGACCGGTCTTGATCCCGCGATCGTCAGTGACCGTTTCCACGGATTTCCGTGACGCCGAACTTCCGCGGACGTAACACGGATTGACAACAGTCACGGAGTACGCGGATTCACGCGGGGGAAATAGCTGTGACGGATCGCGGTCGCGGTGGGTTGGTGGTTCACGCGAGAGCAAACCCAATAAGACAAATCCGTGTTGTCCGTGTATTCCGTGACCGGTCTTGATCCGCGATCCTCAGTGGACCGTTTCCACGGATTTCCGTGACGCCGGCTTCCACGGACGTAATACGGATTGACAACAGTCACGGAGTACGCGGATTCACGCGGGGGAAATAGCTGTGACGGATCGCGGTCGCGGTGGGTTGGTGGTTCAGCAAACCCAATAAGACAAATCCGTGTTGTCCGTGTACTCCGTGACCGGTCTTGATCCGCGATCGTCAGTGACCGTTTCCACGGATTTCCGTGACGCCGACTTCCGCGGACGTAACACGGATTGACAACAGTCACGGAGTACGCGGATTCACGCGGGGGAAATGGCTGTGACGGATCGCGGTCGCGGTGGGTTGGTGGCTCACGCGAGAGCAAACCCAATAAGAAAAATCCGTGTTGTCCGCGTACTCCGTGACCGGTCTTGATCCGCGATCCTCAGTGGACCGTCTCCACGGATTTCCGTGACGCCGACTTCCACGGACGTAATACGGATTGACAACAGTCACGGATAGGATTCACGCGGGGGAAATAGCTGTGACGGATCGCGGTCGCGGTGGGTTGGTGGTTCAGCAAACCCAATAAGACAAATCCGTGTTGTCCGTGTACTCCGTGACGGGCCGTGATCCGCGATCGTCAGTGACTGGTCCAGGCGACTTCCACGCACATGCGCGAACCACCAACCGTCGCGGAGCTCGCGGATACACACGGATAAAGCAATTACCTACAAGGGATCGCGTCGCGGTGGATCCGTCGTTCACACGAGACCAACCTAATAAGACAAAAATCCGTGCTGTCCGTGTACTCCGTGACTGGTCTTGATCCGCGTTGGTCAGTGACCAGTCCAGCATTTTCTGTGACGTCGACCTCAGACGAACGGGCGCCAGGTGTAGAACAGCGCGGCCCCAAGCGCCTGCAGCATGACAAATGCGACGGCGACGAGAACCGTGGTTCGCGGGGACTCGCGCGACGCGAGCCACACGAAGATCGGAAACATCGTGGCGGTCACGCGTCCGATCGAAATGAACCCCCCGACGAGCAGGGGTGGCACGATATTCGACAGAATGAAGATCGCGTACGGGAGTCCGAGGCGCTGCGCCACCGGAATCGTCGCGGCCAGTGCGAACACCGCCGCAACGCCGTTCATCAGCTCGTACGGCGACGAGCGGGCGTACATCTCAAGGCCGTGCCTGGCGGCAAACTCGGCCGATCGCATGAACGGTGTCGCACCGGTGAACGTCCGGCCCCACGCGGCGTGTTGCGCGGACCACTGCAGCGGGTTGCCCGTCAGCGCGCCGATGTAGGCTGAATACAGCGCGACGCCAAGAATCGGGCTCGCAGTGGCGGCCAAGGCTGCGATCTTGTGACGCGCCGGCGTCTCGCTGCGCGTCCAGAGGCCCTGGGCGAGCCCCAATGCACCGAGGGTCAGCGTGAGCATGAACCCGTTCGGCCGAGTGAGCCCGATCATCACTCCCCACGCCGCGACTCTCGCCCATCGCCTCGCCCTGAACTCGTAAATGGCGCCGACCGCCCCGAGAAGAAACAGCGATTCGGTGTAGATCGCGCCGTAGAACACGGCGAACGGATAAGTGGCGATCAGCAGGATGACGTTGCGTGCGCGATGGGCGTCCCCCCCGAGATCGCGCGCCAGGCGATACAGGTAGATGAGCGCCCACAGGAAGGCAACATGGGAGATGAGCACGCCAGCGGCCACGAACGCGTGGATCGTGCCGCCGAGCAATCGGCCCACCACGTAGATCGCGATCGGAAATCCGGGAAAGAACGCGATGTTCTGGTGCCTGCCTATATCTCTCGGATTCCAACGGTAGCCGCCCGTCGCGACGTTGAGATACCAGCCCGCATCCCATCGCGCCGGAAGGTTCACGGCTTCGTTCGTTGAAACGCGGAAGGTCAACTCTACGGGATATCCAATCGTATAAACAGCGAGCAGACCGACCACGAGTACGGCCACTCGCGTCGCGACGAAGATGTCACACGTCTCCTGCCAACCCACAGCCGACGTGAGGCGACGGTAGGCAGTGCCGATGCGTGAGAGGACGGTTGGCCGGGGCTGACGCCAGTGCCGCGCAATCAGGAGGGCGGCTGCTACGGCGAACGACGGGAGCCACGACAGGAATGACAGGCGCACGGGGCCGACTCGAAGACGGAATCCGCCGCCGAGTTGGATGATGAAGGCAAACAGGAGCAGCGCGATCGAGAGCACGTCGAGCACGCGCACCCACTGCGGCACCGGATCGTCGTGGCCTGATCGAACGTCGGGGTCAGGGGTCAATCGTTACTCACCGCGAAGAATAGCTGCGAGCGCCCGGTCGAGGCGTTCGAATACAAACGGGAAGTTGGCGGCGGCGAGCTTCGCAGGAATGGCACGTTGACCAGTGAGGACAACGTCCGCCATCTCGCCCAGCGCGACGCGCAGCGCGACCGAGGGTACGCGAAACACGCACGGTCTACCGAGAACGGCTGCCAGCGTTTTCGAAAACGCCCGGTTGGTTTCAGGGAAAGGCGCCGTGATGTTCACCGGTCCCGAGATCGAGGGATTGGACAGCAGCCATTCGATGGCGGCAACCCAATCGTCGCGGTGGATCCACGGCCAGTATTGCTCGCCGGAGCCGAGCGGCCCGCCGACGCCGAGGCGGAACGGCAGCAGTAGTGGCTGGAGGGCGCCGCCGTCGCGCTCGAGCACCAGTCCTGTCCGCAGCAGCACGACCCGCGCGCCGAGGCGTTGCGCCTCCAGCGCCGCGTCCTCCCAGTCGCGCGCGAGCCTGCCGAGAAAGTCGGTGCCCGCCGGCTCTGCTTCGGCGATAGGTTCGGCCCCACGGGGGCCGTAATAGCCCACCGCAGAGCCGCTGAAGAGCACAGCAGGACGCCGTCGTGCTCGACCGATGGCGCCGACGATACTGCGCGTCGCATTGAGGCGGCTGTCACGTATACGCTGCTTCCGAGCTTCACTCCAGCGGCCTTCGGCAAGCGGCTCGCCTGCCAGGTTGATGACGGCATCGGCACCTTCCAGCTCGCTTGCCCACGAGCCCGCCGCGCCGCTCGGATGCCATTCCACTTCGCGACCGCCCGATCGGCCATCGGCCCGCCGGGTCAGCGTCGTCACCTCGTGTCCGGCAGCGCGGAGCCGCAGGATCAGCGGCCGCCCCAGAAACCCCGTTCCTCCCGTGACAATGACGCGCATGGCGAACCCATTCTAGAAGGCGCATGGGGCATGGGCGCACAGGGAGATGGGACACAGGGGCATAGCGATATGGCAGACATGACGACGAAGCTGAGCCGTCAGACGTTGACACTGCGCCATGCTTGATCTAACAATTAACTAACCGGTTGGTTAATTGTGGCGGTTCGACCTCGACAGCGCATCAAGGGTGACAAGCGGGCCGCGATCCTTCGCGCCGCCACCCAGGAATTCTCAGACCGTGGCTTTTCGGCCGCCGGCGTCGACCGGATTGCCCGACGGGCGCACGTCAACAAGGCGCTGATCTACTACTACTTCGGCAGCAAGCTGGCCCTCTACCGCGAGGTGGTGGCTGTCGGCATTCAGGCGCTGGAGGAGCGGCTCTCGGCGGTCGCCGACTCCGAGGCTCGCGCGGACGAGAAGATTCACCGATGGGTCGAGGAACTGTCGGCGTTTCTCGCCGACCATCCGATGATGACCCCGCTGATGCTGCGCGAGCTGGCGGATGGCGGGCGGCACTTCGACGTCGCGACTCTGCGACGACTGCTCTCCATCCTTCCCATGGTGGTTCGCATCGTGGAACAGGGACGCGATGAAGGCGCGTTCGGCGATACCGATCCGCTGGCGCTGCACTTCGTCCTTCTCGGCTCGACGATGCTCTTCAACGCCAACGCGCCGATTCGGCGACGCGTGAACCAGCTCGGGATCGCGCAACCCCCCGTTGATGTCACACCCTTTGTCCGCTATCTCCAGCAAGTCGCTGTCCGCATGCTCCGCAAGGACGCTCATCATGGCCATTCGAACGATTGACACGCCGGCGCGCCGTGGCGCGCGCGGTCTGCTCCTCCTTGTGCTCGCCGGCGCTCTGCCGCTTGCTGCAGCCTGCCGCGACAAGACGCCCGCGGATCGCGTGCGGGTCTCAGGTCATGTCGAGGCCGACGACGTGCAGATCGCGCCGGAAGTGGGCGGGCGCGTCCTCGAGCTGCGGGTGGCGGAAGGCGATCGCGTGAGCAAAGGCGACCTCATCGCGCGTCTCGACACGCGCGACACGGAACTCGCCCTGGCACGGGCGCGGGCCGATCGCGCACAGGCCGACGCGCAGCTCAGGCTGCTACTCGCGGGTTCGCGGCCCGAAGACATCAGGCAGGCGCAGGCACAGGCCACGGCGTCGCGGGCCGACGTCGCCGCGGCGGAAGCCGATCTCGCCAACGCGCAGACCGACCTCGAACGCTACGAGTCGCTGCTGCGGGCCAAAGCCGGCTCGCGCAAGGCGAGAGACGATGCTCAGATGCGGCGCGACGTGGCCGAACAGAAGGTGCGGGCCGCGCAGGAGCAGGCGCGTGCGAGCGAGGAAGCGGCGGCGCGCGTGAAGGCCGGCTCTCGTCCGCAGGAGATCCAGGCCGCGCGCGCTCGTCTCGCGGCGGTGGATGCGCAGATCGCCACGAGCGACAAAGCCCTGGCCGACGCCACAATCGCGTCGCCGGTCGGCGGCATCGTCACGGAGAAGCTGGTGAACGTGGGCGAGCTCGTTGCCGCGCGGACGCCGCTCGTTGTGATTACCGATCAGGACCACGCGTGGGGCGAGGTCTTCGTCGACGAGCCGATCGTCCCGCGCGTGAAGCTCGGGCAGCCGGCGACAGTCTTCACGGACGCCGGCCAGAGCATTCCCGGGAAGCTCACGTTCATCTCGCCGCGCGCCGAGTTCACGCCACGAAACGTTCAGACCGCGGATGAGCGATCGCGTCTGGTGTACCGCGTGAAAGTGGGCGTCAACAACGCCGACGGCGTGCTGAAGCCCGGGATGCCCGTCGAAGCCGAGATTCAACTCCAGTAGCGGGCACGGGGACGTTCATGGCCGACATCGCGCTCAGCCTCGACAACGTGGTCAAGCGGTACGGATCCGTCACCGCGTTGAATGGCCTGTCGTTCGACGTTCGGCAGGGTGAGATGTTCGGCTTGATTGGTCCGGATGGCGCCGGTAAGACCACGACGATTCGCCTGCTGTGCGGATTGCTGCACGCCGACGGCGGAGCGGTGCGCATGCTCGGCAAGGATCCCGTCGCGAATCACGCCGAGATCACCCAGTCCGTCGGATACCTCTCGCAGCGCTTCAGCCTCTACGGCGACTTGAGTGTCGACGAGAACATCGCGTTCTTTGCCGAGATTCACGGGCTCTGGCGCTATGAGGACCGCCGCCGGCGCCTGCTGGAGCTGACGCAGCTGCTGCCGTTTCGCAATCGTCTCGCCGAGCGCCTGTCCGGAGGCATGAAGCAGAAGCTGGCGCTCGCATGCACCCTGGTCCATGAGCCCCGCGTCATCCTGCTGGACGAACCGACGACCGGAGTCGATCCGGTATCGCGGCGCGAATTCTGGAAACTGCTCGCCGAGTTCCTGCAGCAGGGGATCACCATTCTGGTGAGCACGCCGTATCTCGACGAAGCCGAGCGCTGCCACCGTGTCGCGCTGCTGCACGACGGTAAGCGGCTCGCGCTCGACACACCAGACGCGCTCCGGGGAAGCCTGCCGGGGCGGATGCTCGAGCTCACGGTGGCGGATCAGGCCCGAGCGGTTCCCATCATCCAGACCGTACCCGCCGTCGTCGACGTGCGTGTGTTTGGCGAGCGCATGCACGTGCGTCTCGCCTCGGATGCGGGCGAGGACGCTCTCGCGCGGGTGTCGCAGGCGCTCGAGCGCGCGGGGTTCGCGGTGAGCGGCGCACGGGTGGTGCAGGCCTCGCTGGAAGACGTGTTCATCGCGCGGCTCGAGGAAGCCGCCACTCAAGGACGGTAGTCATGCGTGTCGTTCCCCTGATCGCGGTTGCCCTCATGCTGGTCGCTTCCCGGCCGCTGCTGGCGCAGACGCCCGCTGACGCGCCAGTGCCTGCGCGGCTGTCGCTCGAGGAGGCGCTCGCGCGCGCCGCGGCCACGAGCCACCGCCTCGCGGAGCTGCGTGCGCGGGAAGCGGCGGCGACCGCCGTCCTGACGCAGCGCAAGACCGCAGACCTGCCGACGCTTGCCCTCCAGGGCGGGTACAAGCGCACCAATCACGTCGACGAGTTTGGAGTCGCTCAGCCCGATGGCTCGTTCCAGACCCTCTACCCGGACGTGCCCGATAACTGGCACGGGCGGCTCGACATGCAGTGGCCTATTTACACCGGCGGGCGCGACCGCGCGCTCGAACGCGCCGCGGATGCCGAGCGTCAGGCGAGCCAGCAGGACATCGACAGCACGCGCGCGGATCTGCGCCTCGAGACCACACGTGCGTACTGGGCGCTGGTCACCGCCACGGACGCCGAGCGCGTGGTCCGCGAATCGGTCACCCGCATCGAAGGGCAACTCCGGGACGTGCGCGCGCGATTCGACGCCGGATTTCTGCCGCCGAACGACGTCCTGACGGTCGAGACGCGGCTCTCGCGCGAGAAATCGCTGCTGATCAACGCCCAGAACCAGAGGAACTCCGCGCGTGCAGAGCTCGCGCGTCTCATCGGTGCGCCGCTCGACGCAGATTTCGAGCCCGACGCCGTGCTGGAGCAGCCGGACGCCGCTGTGCCGCCGGTCGCGACGGCCGCGGCCGCGCGGGCTGAACGCGCGGACCGCCAGGCGCTCGCGCTTCGGGCGGAAGCGGCAACTGCGCGGATCGACTCGGCACATGCCGGGTTCAAGCCGTCGCTCGCCGTCATCGGTGGATACGACTACGCGCGGCCCAATCCCACGATCTTTCCGCGCGAGGACGAGTGGAAGCCGTCGTGGGACCTGGGGGTGAACGTGACCTGGTCGCTTTGGAACGGTGGGCGCACCGCGGCCGAGGTGGCCGAAGCGCGGAGCGAGGCGACGGCGGCACAGGAGCGACTTGCCGAGTTCGACACAGTCATCGGCCTCGAGGTACGGCAGCGACAGCTCGATCTTGAGTCGGCCCGTGCCCAGGTACCGCCGGCGCTCGATGCGGTGAAGAGTGCAGTGGAGGCCAGACGGGTGGTGCAGGAGCGATTCACCGCAGGCGTTGCGACGAATACCGATCTCCTGGACGCGCAGCAGGACCAGCTGGAGGCGGAGTTGCAGCGCACGCGGGCGCTGGCGAACGTGCGCCTGTCCGAAGCCCGTCTCGCACGGGCGTTGGGGAAGTAGGGAAGTCGCGATGCCCGAGCTAAAGCTCGGGCCTACGTACTAAGGGCGCGGTGCTCCATGACATACGTAGGCCCAAGCTTTAGCTTGGGCAAATCAGAAGCTGAATGCGCATGCCATCCGCGATCAACGTCAAGAACCTGACTCGCCGCTTCGGCGAGTTCGTTGCCGTCGATGACGTGAGCTTCGACGTAGCGGAAGGGGAGATCTTCGGGTTCCTCGGCGCGAACGGCGCCGGGAAATCGACGACGATCCGCATGCTCTGTGGCCTGCTTCGGCCGACCAGTGGCACTGCCATCGTCGGCGGCGTTGACGTCAGCCGCGATGCTGAGGCGGTCAAACTGCGGATCGGCTACATGTCGCAGAAATTCTCCTTGTACGAGGCGCTGACCGTCGATCAGAACATCCGCTTCTTTGGCGGCGTGTATGGCCTCGAGGGCAAACGCTTCGAGGAACGCCGGCGATTCGCGCTGGAGATGGCCGGTCTCGTCGGCCGTGAGAACGCCATGACGCGCGACCTGGCCGGCGGGTGGCGACAGCGGCTGGCGCTCGGCTGCGCCATCCTTCACGAACCGCCAATCGTATTCCTCGACGAGCCGACTGGTGGGGTCGATCCGGTGTCACGGCGACAGTTCTGGCGGCTGATCGACCGGCTGTCGCAGGAAGGCACGACGGTGCTCGTCACGACGCATTACCTGGACGAAGCCGAGCACTGCCATCGGATCGCCGTCATGAGCGCCGGCAAGCTCGCCGCGCTCGGAACCACCGCTGAGTTGAAAAGGGTGTTCGAGGGGCGCGCGATTGTCGAAGTGCAGGCACGTGACGCTGTCGCTGCGATGCGCGAGCTTGACCAGATGCCCGAAGTCGAGAAGACCAGCCTCTTCGGCACGGCCGTTCATGCCGTGCTGCGAGACGTCAGGCTGACGCCAGAGCGCGTCGCCGAAAGCCTGCGCGCCAAAGGCGTGATCGAGGCGCGCGCGGAATCGGTAGAGCCCTCCCTGGAGGACGTCTTCCTCGACGTCGTCGAACGGAGCACGCGATGAGAAAGATCCTCGCTGTCGGCCTGAAGGAATTCCGTCAGATTCGTCGCGATCGGCGGACCCTGATGATTCTGCTATTCATCCCGGTCTTCTTTCTGTTGCTCTACGGCTACGCCCTGAATTTCGACATCCGCCATATCCACATTGCCGTCGAGGATCGCGACTACTCGCCGGAAAGCCGGCGCCTTGTTTCGGCGTTCGTCAACTCGACCTACTTCGACCTGGTCGCGTCGGTTACGAGCGAGTCGGAGGTGAGCGATCTCATGGACCACGATCGGATCCGTGCGGCGCTCATCATCCCCCACGATTTCGGCGGCGATATCCGCTCGAGCCGGCCGGTGTCGATCGAGGTGCTCATCAACGGCGAGAACGCCAACACCGCGGCAACGGTGCTTGGGTACGCGCAAGCCATCATCGCCAGCGAGTCGGCCAACTACGAGATGAGGGCAAGGGCGCGAACCGCGTCCGGCGTGCTCGTCCAGCTCGAGCCGCGCGTCTGGTACAACCCGGAGCTCAAGAGCAGTCTGTTCCTGGTGCCCGGCCTGCTCGCGTACATCGCGATGATCACGGCCGTTGTCTCGACAGCCCTGTCCGTCGTTCGAGAGAAGGAACGCGGAACCGTCGAACAGGTGCGCATGGCGCCGATCGGCACGCTCTCGTTCATCGTCGGCAAGAGCCTGCCCTACTTCGTAATCGCGTTCCTCGCGGCGCTCGGCGTCGTGTTTGCCTCGATGGTGCTCTTCGAGTTGCCGGTTCGTGGTTCGTGGCCGCTGCTCCTGCTATCACTCGGACTGTTTCTGGCAGGCGCGCTCGGCATGGGTCTCTTCATCTCGTCGGTTGCCGACAGCCAGCAGGTGGCGTTTCAGATGGCACTCCTGTCGTCTTTCCTGCCGACAATGATGTTGTCAGGATTCATCTTTCCGATTGCGAGCATGCCGACGGCGCTCCAGGTGGTGACGTACATCGTGCCGGCCCGCTACTTCCTGGTCGCGCTGCGCGGGATTCTCCTGAAAGGCGTCGGCATCGAGCCGATTGTGCCCTCGCTGGCAGCGCTCGCCATCTTTGCCGTGGCCGTCATTGGCCTTGCCGCGATGCGGCTGAAGCGGGAGTGGGCCTGAGATGCGCCGCCTCTGGTACTTGATGTGGAAGGAGCTGCTGGAGCTGCGGCAGGACCCGCGGCTCTTCGGCGTTATTTTCATCGCGCCAATCGTCCAGCTGACCTTTCTCGGCTACGCCGCGACGACGGACGTCAAGAACGTGCCGATCGTGGTGGTGGATCAGGATCACACGCCGCAGAGCCGCGAGCTGATTACACGCTTCGACGCGTCTCCGTACTTCACCGTCGTCGGCCGCATCAACGCCGTCGCCGAGCTCGAGCGATGGTTCGAGGAGAACCGCGCGTGGATGGGCCTCGTGATCCCTGGCGACTATCACGAGCGTGTGGGCGGCAACCGTCACGCGACCGTTCAGGTCATTGCCGATGGCACCGATTCCAATTCCACGAATGTGGCGATGGGTTATGCGGCGAACCTCGTGACCGCCTACAACGAGGAGCTCGCCCGGCAGCGGCTGGTAGCGGCTGGGCAGGACGTGCCGCCGCGCGCCATCGATGCGCGGATTCGCGTCTGGTTCAACCCACAGCTCGAAAGCCGCGACTTCATGATCCCCGGCATCGTCGCGCTGCTGCTCCTCGTCATCACGACGAACCTGTCGTCGATGGCCGTGGTACGGGAGAAGGAGCTGGGGACGCTGGAGCAGCTCAACGTCACGCCGGTCACGCGCTGGCAGTTGATCCTGGGCAAGCTCCTGCCCTACGGCATCATCGGGATCCTCGACGTGATTCTCGTGACGACGGTAGCCGTCACGTGGTTTCGTATCCCGCTCCTGGGAAGCCCCCTTCTGCTCTTCGCCACGAGCTGCATCTATTTGCTGACAACCCTCGGCCTCGGGCTGTTCATCTCGACGATCTCGAACACGCAGCAGCAGGCGATGATGACCGCGACGTTCTTCTTCCTGACGCCGATGCTGTATCTCTCGGGCTTCATCTTCCCGATCGAGAACATGCCGGCGGTCATCCAGCCGGTCACCTACCTCATTCCCCTCCGCTACTTCATCATCATCGTGCGGGGCATCTTCCTGAAGGGGATTGGCGTCGCGGTGCTGTGGCCGGAGATACTCGCGCTGCTGGCGTGGGGCCTCGCTATCGTGGGTCTTGCGGTGGCGCGCTCCCGGAAGACGCTGGCGTAGGCCGCGGCAGCAGCCTGAAGAACGCGACGCGACCCGAACCGTCCCGGTCCTGCGCAATCGGCTGGACGTACGGATCGCGCATCAGTCTCTCGACGGCGCGCAAGTAGCGGCGCCGCGTGTTCGAGGTACTCGTGAAGAATCAGGATTGTGGCGCCTCTTTCGCGCAGTATGTTCAACGAGCGTGAATCCGGGAACGATCGCATGTCGGTCAGCAGACGCAGATACGAGCGCGGATAATAGCCGCTGTAGCCGTTGAGCATCGGCCGCCAGTGCATCGTCGATCGAGCCATGTAGCTCAAATCCACCATGTCGTAGAGTCGCCACGGCACCGTGACCGGCCACTCGAAGACGACAGCATCGTCCACTCCCTTGAGCCAGGAGTACAAAATGGGGATTTCACGGTCGACCTTTCTCAGTCGTGGCGTCGTGAAATATTCCGTAGCAACCAGCGCCAGCAGGAGAACGGGAATCGCTCCGCGCCAGATCCACCGTGGGCTATTACGAATACGGAGCGCCGCCAACACACGCGTGAGGCCCACCCCCGCAATGACGGCGATGCCCGCCAGCACGAGCACATAGGCTCGCGCCGGCACTCGCAATCCTCGGAACGGGAGCACCCATTCGTAGAGAAACCTGTAGACGTGCGCATTCAATCCGAATGTCAGCTCCAGCGAGGCAATCAGGCCGACCAGGTGCACGACAACCGTGCGGCTGAGCGGCGGCCACAGACCGACGACAAACAGGCCAGTCACGACGAGCCCTGGAAACAGATGACGTTCGGGCGCGCCCAGCGAATAGGACCAGCCATACAGGCGGTTGGTGGAGGGCGCGCTGATGAAATCCCTCGCGGTCGCGCTGTAGACCTGCACGTCATGGGTCCGCCGATCTCCCACCTTTTGACGAATCTGCAGGTACGGAACGGAGTAAATCGCCAGGACGATCAACGCCGGCATCAGCAGCAACGCGCCGGCTCGGACGGCTCGCGATGGCCGGCGCCACAAGCTGAACGCCGTCAATACGCCCAGCCACGTGATCAGGAACACGCCGTAGTAGATGCAGCTGAGGACCTGGGCCGCCACGAGCGCAGCGGGACGCAGATATCCGCGCACCGCGTCGCTTTCGACAGCTTTGTGCCAGGCGAGCACCGCCCACGGGATCCAGAAGGCGAATTGCATTTCGAGGTGGTCGAAATGGTCGAACCGGTGGGGCGAGAACGCGAAGATACTGCCGCCAAGGAGGCCGGCAGCCATTGCACCCGTGAGGTGCCGCACGAGGCAGTACGCCGCAAGGCCGTTGAGTGTAAACGTGGCGATGAGAACAACGTTGTACGCAACGATGGGATCGACGCCGAACCAGTGCAGCGGCGACGCAACAACCGCCGGTAGGAGAATCGCATCGGAGTAGGCCAGCGTCGCCTTCTCTGGATAAAAGATGTTGCCGTTGAACAACTGGTCGGGCCGCGTCCACACCTGATGAGCGATCCACGCGAGACGCCACACCGAGAAGTACGAATCGCCGTGCTCGCCGATGTAGCGCCCCGGCGCAACCGCGAGGGGATATGTGTTCAGAACCGCGAGCGAGAGGAAGAAGAGACCGGGGACGAGGCGCTTCCGCCATGGCCCACGACCATTCGCCAGCTCAGCCACAGACGGGGCCATCACCACACTCTACTGAAATGATGCGCTGGCTGTTCATCCCGATGGTCTTGGTGCTTGCGGGTGCCTCTTTGCGGGCCCAGGAAACGCAGGATCCGTCGACGCTGGTCCAACAGGGGCGGCGCCTCAACGCCGCCGGCCGCCAGGCCGACGCGCTGGTGCTGTACGACCGCGCGCTCAAGATGAACCCCGATCTCTTCGAGGCGCATCTTGCGTCGGGTATCGCCCTCGACCTCCTCGCCAGGTATGACGAGGCGCGGACGCATCTGTCGCGCGCGATTCAGCTGGCCCCGGAAGACGGCAAACGCCCGGCGCTCATGGCGATGGCGGTGTCGTGGGTCTTCCAGAAGAGAACCGTCGACGCTGCCAAAGCGTACGAGCAGGTGTTCGACCGCGATATCGCTGCAGGCCGTCACGCGGACGCGGCGGAAGCGGCCAACGCGCTGGGGCGCCTGCTTCTCGAAACCGGAGACTATGCCGGGGCGAGCCGATGGTACCAGACAGGCTACGAGCAGGCGCGCCGCCAGCCGGCCGAGCCAGGCTCGCAACTCACGCTCTGGAAGTTCCGCTGGCTGCACGCGCAGGCGCGGATTGCCGCGCGCGAGGGCAAACCGGCCGACGCACTTCTTCGCGAGATCCGCGCGCTGGTCGCCGAGTCAAAGGAGCTCGCCGACGAAGCGCCGGCCGTCGCTTATCTGGAGGGCTACATCGCGCTGTACCGCAAGGATCCGAAGGCCGCGCTCTCGGCGCTCGCCCGCGCCGACCAGGACGATCCGTTCATCCTGATGCTGATTGCGCGAGCGCACGAGCAGTTGAAACAGCGCACCGCCGCGCGCGAGACCTGGAAGCGCGTGCTGACCCTGAACGGCCATTCGCTGCAGAACGCGCTGGCCAGGCCAGCCGCGAGGGCGGCGTTGGCGAATGGCTCGCAGTAGGGCCGCACTTCAGTGCGGCCATCGTTCCGTTACCCCTCCGCGGCCACCCTCTTCCCCTCCTCCACATCCACTTTCCACAGCAGCAGCGCGCCGACGACGAAGAAGGCAATGATCGACAGAATCGCGTTGCGACTCGAGCCCGTGGCGCGCACGGTGATGGCAAAAAGCGCCGGTCCCACGATGCCCGCGAACTTCTCGAAGACGCCAAAGAAGCCGAAGAACTCCGACGATTTCTGCGGTGGGATCATCGAGGCAAAGAGCGATCGTGACAGCGCCTGACTGCCGCCCTGCACTGTGGCCACCAGAAACGACAGCAGGAAGAACTGCCACGCCGCGGTCATGAAATACCCGACGATGCTGATGACCACGTAGACGAGAAGCGCGATGAAGATCGACGTCTTGGCGCCGATCCGACCGGCAAGCCAGCCGAACCCGAAGGCGAACGGGATGCCGACGAACTGGACCATCACGAAGGCGGTAATCAAGGCGTTCTGTGGCAGCCCGATCTCCTGACCGTACGGTCCCGCCATCCGGATCATGGTGCCGATCCCATCGTTGTAGATCAGGAACGCGACCAGCATCAGAAACGCCTGCCGGTAGCGGCGCAGATCGCGTAGCGTAGCGGCGAGCTGATGGAACGACGCGACGACCGGGCTGCGACCCTGCAAGTCCTGCGGACGTACGGCGGGTTCGGGCACGCGGCGGAACATCGGGATCGAAAACAGCAACCACCAGAAGGCGACGCTGAGAAACGACAGGCGCGAGGCCACTCCGGCGTCTGGCAAACCAAAGAGCGCCGGCTTCAGAATCCACGCCAGATTGATCGCCAGCAGCAGGCCGCCGCCGACGTAGCCGAGCGCATAGCCGGCGCTCGATACGCGGTCCATCTCGTCAGGTCCGGCGATGTGCGGCAGCAGCGAATCGTAGAAGACGAAGCTGCCCGAGACGCCGATGTTCACGACGATGAACAGCACGGCGGCCAGCTGCCACTCTCCCCGCGTGATGAAGAACATCGCCGCCGTGGCGCTGACGCCGATGCCGAGAAACACCGCGAGCAGACGCTTCTTGGCGCCAGCATAGTCTGCGTACGCGCCGAGGAGTGGCGCCAGGACGGCGACGACCACCAGCGCCAGGGTCGTCGCCGTGGCGAAGCGTTCTGTCGCGACGGCGGGCGGCAGGTCGGCGCCGGCGACGGAAGCAAAGTAGATGGGGAAGACCGCCGTGATGATCGTGCACTGGACGGCCGAATTCGCCCAGTCGTACATCGCCCACGCCCGCTGTTCGCGTGTGCGCAGACCGAGGGTGGCGAGCCAGGAGCCGGCCATTCAGAAAGTCCTCCGGGCGATCCACTCGCGCATCAGCGAGTCGACGACGACCCACCGATCGCCGTCGCGCGTAATCACGTCTTCGCGTTGGAGTGCTCCGAGAGCCGCCTGCACCGACGAGGCGCCGCCCAGGCGGTGTCGCGTGCGCACGTCGGTGGAGAGCAACCCGGCGCCGTCTTCCAGGACCAGCGCGCGCAGCACCGCGCGCTGTCCGAGCGTCAGCCGCTGCCAGCTGGCCTCGAAGAACACGGCGTGCTCGGCGAGCAGCCGGCGCAGCGTGGCATGCAGATGATCGAGTCCTACGCGCCGCAGCCCCTCGGCCCGCGCGTCGTCCCACGCTTCATGCGCCAGGCGCTGAACGTCGTAGGGAAGATGGCCGGCCAGATCGAGCACTGCCAGTCCGAAACCCGGCTCCGGACGCATGCCTGCCTTGCGAAATTTGAGGTCGATGAATGCCGCGAACTCGTCGGCGGGAATCTTCTGCAGCCGCATCACCGGGCCGGCTTTGTAGAACGGCCGCTTCGGGCCGAGCATGGCCTCCATCAGCGTCGGCTCTGAGCCGGCAAAGACATAGCCGACCTGGCGCTGATGCTGAACGGCGGCTCTCAGCGCCTCCTCGACGCTGCCGCCGTTGAAGCCGCCAATCGCCTGGAACTCGTCGAGGGCGACGACGACGCGGCGGTGCCGGACGTCGGCGAGGCGCGCCGGCAGCGTGAAGACTTCCGGCGCGAGTCGGGCGACATCCTTCGACGTGCGCACGGCGGGGAAGCTCACCGCAATCCCCGACGACCCGTCCCGCTCCGCCTCCAGCCGCACCTCGGGTCGCGTCTGATCGAGCTGCTCGCGCAGCCAGGTGACCGCCCGCGACCAGCGCGTTTCCGCAGCTACCACTGCCCGGGCGTACCCTTCGAGAAACGCGAGATAGGAGCTATAGGCGCTGACCGTCACCGACACGGTAAGGCACCCGGCATTTCCAGCCCGGGCCAGTGCGCGGCTGATGAGCGACGACTTGCCATAGCGGCGGGGCGAGATCAGAAACACTTTCTGACCGGCCAGCAGGTCGGCCGAAAGGCGTTTCAGCTCGTCGTGGCGGTCGACGAACGCCGTCGCCGGGACGACTTCACCGTAGACGAACGGGTTGGCCATGGACGCTCCGTTACGGTATCCAACGTAACGGCTACGCAGTTTAACGTAACGGAGCGGGAATCGGAAGGACTCTTTCGGTTGACCAGGTTGCTCGGGTAGCTCTTTACTTGAGTAGCCGTACGTCGCCCGAGAACGTCTTGAAATAGAGCTCACCGGTCTGGCCCGAGTTGAGCTCGGCTCGCAGCGACCGCTTCGACTTGCTCTTCAGCGTCAGCGGCATCTGCGCGTCGATGTCACCGCTGAAGGAATCGAACTCGAGGTTGCCGCCGGCCGCCTGCGGCAGGCGCACCTCGATATCGCCGCTGAACGTCTTGGCGCGGAGCGACTGGTCCTTCACCCATGACGCCGGCGACAGCTCGATCCCGCCGCTGAATGTCTCGGCATCGATCGGGCCGGTCGTGCCGCGCAGGTGCAGATCCGACGAGAAGCCGTGCACGTGATGGCGCCCGGTGACGCCGGTGACGGTGACCGGGCTGCTGAAAACATCGATGTCGAGGTTGGCCGTCGCCGGCACCCGCAACGTGAACACGGTCTCGACGATGTTGTCGTTGTTCTCGTGCCAGGACTCGTCCTTCTTGTTGGCGTCGATGGTCACGGTGTCACCGCTCGACTGGATATCGAGCTTGATGTGATCGAGGCGGTCTCGTGGCGCGGTCCGGATCGCGAGCAGCGCGATGTCGGACCTCTGCTCCCCGGTGATCTCCACCGAGCCAGAGAAATTCTTCAGCTTGAGGGTGCCGCCCGACGAGAAGGGAATCGTTTTCTCGACGCGTTCGGTTTCCTTGGCCGCAGGCGACGCGGCGGACGGGATACCGAGCGCAAGCAGGGCCACGGCCGCCGCGCTTGCGAGCCGACCGGGCAGATAACGGTGGGTCATCGGGCGAATTCCTCCTGACTCCCGAGATAGACGAGATTGGGGCGGACAAAGTTGCCCGGAGCGGGTTACTCGGGTTGGGCGCGTTGGTCGGGTTGGGCGGGTTGCGGGGCTCGAAGCTTCAACTTCCCCGTGTAGATCGCCATTCCGACCACCGCGTCGACCCCAAGGGCATCGAGCGCGTCAATTTCCTCCTGGGTCGCAATCCCGCCGGCGGCGACGATGCGGCGTGTGGTGGCGTTGCGGACCTCCAGGATGGCCGCCATGTCGGGGCCCTGCATCAGGCCTTCCTTATCCACATGCGTGTAGAGGAACTCGCTGCAGTAGGGCCCCAGCTGTCGCGCAGCGTCAACGGCGGTCAGCGGCACGGTCTCGCGCCAGCCCTTGATCGCTACGCGTCCCCCCTTGGCATCGATGGCGCCGATGACGCGGTCGGCGGAGACCGCATCGGCCAGTTGACGCGCAAACGCAAGGTCCGGCCGGCCGTCGCGGAAGAAGGAGGAGCCGACGATGACGTGCGTGGCGCCGGCATCGAGGACATCGCGCGCCCGATCAATCGTGCGGATGCCGCCGCCGACGCGGCTGGGACGGGCCCGGCAGACGTGACGGACGAGCGCGTCGTTGCTGCCGGTTCCAATGGCGGCGTCGAGGTCGATCAGCTGCAGTTTGGGAAACCCGGCGAACCGCGCAATCCACGCATCGAGATCGGCATCCTCGAGCGCCAGCCGCTCGCCCTGGACGAGTTGCACGACCTTGCCGCCACGCAGGTCGATTGAAGGAATCAGCACGCCAACGACTGCCTCACCGGGATCCCGTGGGCGTGCAGGTGCCGCTTGAGCCCCGACACGCTGCGCTCCGCGTAGTGAAAGATTGACGCCGCCAGCGCGGCGTCCGCGCGTCCGGCCGTGAAGACATCAACGAAATGGTCGAACGAGCCGGCGCCGCCCGAGGCGATCACCGGGATGTTCACCGCGCTCGACACGGCCGCGGTCATCTCGCAGTCGAAGCCGATCTTGGTGCCGTCCCGATCGATTGACGTGAGGAGAATCTCGCCGGCGCCGCGGAACTCGGCCTCCCGGGCCCATTCGACGGCATCGCGTGCGGCGGCGGTCGTGCCGCTGCGTGCGTAGACAGCGAATCCGCCATCCGCGCGCTTTGCATCGATCGCGACGATGACGGCCTGACTGCCGTACTGGCTCGCGAGCCGGGTGATCAATTCGGGGTGCGACAGCGCGGCCGTGTTGAGGCTCACTTTGTCCGCTCCCGCATCCACGACGGCTGCAGCGTCATCCGCGTCCCGGATCCCGCCGCCGACGCAGAGCGGAATGAACAACTCCTGCGCGACCGCGCGGACCGTGTTCGCCATCGCGCGTCGCTTTTCTAGCGTGGCCGTGACATCGAGGATGACGAGCTCGTCGATGCCTTCTTCGTTGTAGCGGCGCGCCAGGGCGGCCGGCTCGCCCGCAGAGCGGAGGCCCTCGAAATTGATGCCCTTGACGACTTGCCCGTCTCGAACGTCGAGGCACGCGATGATGCGTTTCGCGAGCATGTCGTTATCTCAAGGCCGGTTGGCACGAGGCGACGAGCCGCAGGAAGTTCCGGAGTATGGCCAGACCAGCGTCGCCGGATTTCTCCGGGTGGAACTGCACGCCCATAACGAGACCGTCCTCCACCGCGGCGGCGAAAGGTTCGCCGTATTCAGCGATCGCGGCGGTTTCGCTGGTCACCGGTCCAGCAAAGGAATGCGTGAAATACACGCTGGCGTCCCGATCGACGCCCGCAAACAGACGCGTCGGTTTGGGGAACCGCAGCGTGTTCCAGCCGACGTGCGGAACCTTCAACCGATCGGGCCCGCCACTGAGACGCTCGCATCGTCCGGCGATCGCACCCAGCCCGGGGTATTCAGGCGCTTCGACGCTTCCCTCGTACAACCACTGCATGCCGACGCAGATGCCGAGGAGCGGTGTTCCGGCGTCCAGACCTGCGCGAATCGCCCTGTGCCAGTCGGCCGACAGCGATCGCGTCGCGGAGAAATGGCCGACGCCCGGCACCACGACCGCCGTGGCGCGTTCGAGATCGACCGGCGCGCCGGGCGTGTAGATGTCGGCCCCAAGGTGGCGAAAGGCCTTGCGCACGGACGTGAGATTGCCCGCGCCGTAATCAACGAGAGCGATTGCCATTCCCTGACCTCTGACCCTAAATCAATCCCTTCGTACTGGGTAACGCCTTCGCCATCTGCCTGTCCTTCGAGCAGGCCACGCGGAGCGCGCGGGCAAACGCTTTGAACACCGCTTCGACGTGATGGTGGCTCGAGCGGCCGTACAGCACCTTGGCATGAACGTTCGCTCGCGCGCCAATGGCGAAGCCTTCGAAGAAGTCGTGTACCAGCTCGGCCTGCAGATCCCCTACGCGCGCCACTTTCAATCGCAGGTCGATGGCGGCGTGCGGCCGGCCGCCAAGATCGAGCGCGACAACCGCCAGCGTCTCATCCATCGGCATGACGAAATAACCGGCGCGATTGATCCCACGGCGAGTTCCCAGCGCCTGCGACACGGCTTCGCCCAGCGCGATGCCCAGATCCTCGACAGTGTGATGCTGGTCGACGTCGAGATCGCCGGTCGCACGCACGTCCAGATCGAACGCGCCGTGCTTCGCGAACAACTCCAACATGTGATCGAGGAAACGAATGCCAGTGGTGACGGAATAGCGTCCGCGCCCTTCCAACACCAGCGACAGTCGGATCTCGGTCTCGGTCGTCCGGCGATCGATCAGCGCCCGGCGCACAGGTAATCCTCCATCGCCGCCAGGCAGCGCTCGGTGTGCTCGACGACGCCAGTCGTGACGCGAATGCAGCCGTCGCAGCCGTAGTCGCCGGTCTTGTTCCGGACGTAGATACCGCGGCCCTGAAGGTAGTTCGTCATCGCCGCCACGTCGTCGCCGACGCGCGCCAGGACGAAGTTCGCGCCGCTTGGCCAGTACTTGAAGCCTTTGCGATCGCAGAACCGGTAAAAGAGCTCGCGCGACTGCAACACCTGGCTGACGTACCAACGCAGACGCACATCGTCTGCAAGCGCGGCGCGAAGGCCGGCGGCAGCACAGACGTTGAGGCTGTACGGCGGCGCCGCAAACTGCAGCGGGCCCATGACGTCTTTCGAGCCCATCAGCGCCCCGACCCGAAGCGCAGCAAGCCCGTGCGCCTTGGCGAACGTGCGGCCCACGATCAGATTGCGATGAGTCGCGATCAGCGGCAGACAGGTGTCGCCACAGAAGTCGTGGTACGCCTCGTCGACAAAAACCATCGCTTCGAGTGGTACTGATTCGGCGACTTTTGCGATGTCGCGGTTGGTGACCCGCACGCCGGTCGGATTGTTGGGGCTGGTGATGAAGACGAGACGCGTCCGCTCGGTGATCGCGCGCAGCGTGTGCTCGAGCGGAAACTCGAAATCCTCGCGAGGCATCACGTCGACGACGGTGCCGCCAAACGACTGGACGGTGATCGCGTACATCTCGAATGCCGGCCGAATCACGATCGTCTCCGGTACAGCTCCGTCCGTTCCGCGGCGCTGCAGCGCGGCGATCGCGGCCACGATCAGGCCTTCGTCCAACCCATTCGTGATGATCACCTGGTCCTCGGGCACCCCGAGATATACCGCTGTCTCGCGGTAGACCTCGTCGTAGTCGGGATAGAATGAGAAATCCGTCGGTTTCAGACGCGCGATCGCCTCGAGCACTCTTGGCGAGCAGCCCGCGGTGTTCTCGTTGAAATGCAGCCGTAGCCCGTCGCCTGTCGGCGGTGGCCGGCGGTACGGACCCGTCATCGGTGCCTCACTGCAATGGACTGCGCGTGCGCGGTCAGCCCCTCGGCCATGGCGAGCGCGCGCACCGTGGGCGCCAGTCGCGCCAACCCGCTCTTCGTGACCCGCTGAATCGACACGACACGAACGAAATCGGCGGCGCTGAGCCCGCCGCGGATCCGCGCCGCGCCGCCGGTCGGGAGCACGTGATTCGATCCAGTCGCATAGTCGCCCGCGACCTGCGCGGAGTGCTCGCCGATGAAGATGGCCCCGGCGTGCCGCACGGCGCGAGCGGTGGCCTCGTCGTCCACGACGAGGTGCTCAGGCGCCATGCGATTTGCCAGGTCGATTGCCTCGTTCCGGTTGGCCGCGACGATGACCGCGCCGTGCGACATGAGCGATGCCTGAGCCGGTCCATCACTGGGCAGCTGGGCTTCGACTTCATGCGCCACGCAATCCGCTAGCTGTCTATCCCAGGTGATCAACAGAGCGCGCGCATCCGGATCGTGTTCGGCCTGCGCGATCAGGTCGGCAGCGAGCCATGACGGCCGGGCGCGTGACGAGAGAATCAAGATCTCGCTCGGTCCCGCCTGCATGTCGATACCGACTTCGGTCGAAACGTAGCTCTTGGCGAGCGCGACGTACTTGTTGCCGGGTCCGACGATGCGGTCGACTCTCGGGACTGACTCGGTGCCGAACGCGAGCGCCGCGATCGCGTGAGCACCGCCCAATCTGAACAGCCGCGTCGCCCCGGCGGTCTCGGCGGCGGCCAGAACCACGGGCTCCGGTCGGGGGCACATGACGACGATGTCGGCGACACCGGCGACGCGGGCCGGGACCGCGGTCATCAGCAGGGATGACGGCAGCGGATAGCGGCCACCCGGCACGTAGCAGCCGACACGCTCCAGGGGGCGCACTTTCTGCTCGACGCTGATGCCTGGCGCTACACGCACGCGGCGGCTTCCGGGCAACTGCGCCTTCGCGACGAGGGCGATGTTCCGCGCGGCGGTGCGCAGCGCTTTCCGGACGTCGGCGGGCGCATGACGTGCTTTGCGATGCCATTCTTCGCGTGGAATCTCGAACGCGCCGGATAGCTTGTCGAACTTCGCCGCGTACTTCCGAACCGCGTCGTCGCCGTGGGCACGGACGTCCTCGACGATCCGCGCTACCCGGCCGGCAGCGCGTCGCTGGTCCTCGCGCCGTGGCCGCAGCAGGCGATCGACCTCGTCAGTGTCCGTCGATGGAATGATTCGGATGACCATCAGCATCACACCACAATTTTGTTGAGCGGATACTCCACGATCCCCTGCCCCCCTGCCGACTTCAACTGTGGGATAAGGTCGCGGACGGTGCGCTCCTCAATGATCGTGTTCACCGCCACCCACTCGGTATCGCTCAGCGGCGAGATGGTCGGCCGCTGAAGGGCTGGCAGCAGGGCCAGCACCTTGTCGAGGTCGCTGCGCTTCACGTTCAGCATCAGCCCCACCCGTCCTTGTGCTTCGATCGCGGCCTTCAACAGCAGCGCGATGTTGTCGATCTTCGTCTTCTTCCAGGGATTATTCAGCGCCTGGCGGTTCGCGATCAGCTGCGTGTTCGATTCGAGGAGCGTCGCGATGATGCGCAGGCGGTTGGCGCGGAGCGTCGATCCAGTCTCGGTCGCTTCGACGATCGCATCCGCCAGTACCGGCGGCTTGACCTCGGTCGCGCCCCATGAGAACTCGACGTCGACGGGAACCTGTTTCGCCTCGAAGTACGCTTTCGTCACGCGAACGAGCTCGGTGGCAATGGTTTTTCCGGCGAGATCCTCGGGCTTCTGAAACGGCGAGTCTTCCGGCACGGCCAGCACCCAGCGCACCTTCCCGAAACTCTGCTTCGCGTACACGAGATCGCAAATCGGCTCGAGCACCTCCTCCTCGGGGTGGCCGGCCTGGTGCTCGCGAATCCAGTCCTGACCGGTCAAGCCCGCATCGATGACGCCGCCAGCGACATACCGCGCCATCTCCTGCGCGCGGATCAGCATGCACTCGACCTCAGGATCGTCTATCGAGGGGAAGTACGAACGCGAATTGACATAGATCGTGAACCCCGCGCGTGCGAAGAGCTGTATCGTCGCGTCCTGCAGGGATCCCTTGGGAATGCCGAGGCGGAGCAGGCTCATCGTCAGGACTCACTCGGAGAAGAGGCAGCGGCCGGCGGATCGATGCGACGGAAGAAGCAGGTGCGCTTGCCGGTATGACACACATTGCCGTCGCCGAGACGGCGCACTCTCACCAGCACCGTATCATCGTCGCAATCCGTCAGCATGGCGACGACTTCCAGGCGATTGCCCGAAGTTTCGCCCTTGGTCCAGAGCGTGTTGCGCGATCGACTGAAGAACGTGGCAAAGCCGGTCTCGCGGGTGCGGCGGAGCGCTTCCTCGTTCATGAAGCCGACCATGAGGACCTCGTTCGACTCGTCATCCTGGATGACCGCGGGCACCAGCCCCTGCAGTTTGGTGAAATCCATATCCGCTCCCACGCAAAAAAAAACCCCGCCGGCGACCGGCGGGGCTGCGTTTGTCGTGCTGAACTCGTTGTCGGGTTATCTAACGAGCGTCCTTGCGCAGAGCTCCACCGGCCAGGCTGACAGCCAGATGATGGTGGTGATGCGCGTGGCGGACCGCTCGACCCATGACTGCTCGAAGGCTAACGCACGTCAGAACGACCTGTCAAATGCCCGGAGCAGTCGGGCCCTGCTGCGGCAACTACCTTGCCGTCAGCACGCCTGCGCGAGTCAGCGCTGAGAGCACGCGGCCGCGGTCGTGGTCGCCGCTGATGCCGTTCGCCGCGTCGGCGAGCGCCTTCCTTGTCGAGGGCCCGAGAGCTTTGCTGTGGCTGATGGCGACGAGCGACTCGGCACGGTCGTAGTCGGAGCTCATTCCGGACGTCGTCGCCGTCGCCTGGGCCAACGCGCCGTCGCTGACCGTTGCCTGGGCGACCGCCTGCAGGACCTTGCGATGTTCGTAATCGCTCCCGACGTGCGGCAGTGCGGCGAAGAACGCCGGAGCCGTGCTATCGGTGAGGCCGCCATCCTTGACGATGTCGACGAGCACCTCGGCGAGGTCGTAATCGGACTGGATGCCGGCAGCCGCCTTCAGCGCCTGCTCGGTGACGTCGGGCGACACGCCGGGTTCGACGACCTTCGAGATGACGCGACGCCGATCGTATGACGACTGAATCGAATTGATCGCACCGAACCAGCCTGAGGCGTCCTGCGCGATGAGCGTCGCCGGCGTCGCGATCAGTACCTCCGCGAGATCGTAGTCGGACGAGATGCCGGCTTTACCAGCACCGGGCGTTGCCGCCGTGAAGATCTGCGATGCCAGAGCCGCGGTCATTGACGGACGGCCGAGCGCCCGTGTGTAGACGTTGCGCGCGTCGTAGTCTGAATCGATGCTGCGCGAGGCATCGACGAAGGCGGGCATCGCGCCGTCAATCGGCTGCGACTCCGACGCGAACGTCAACACCTGTGCCAGGTCGTAGTCGGAGCGGATCTCGCGACCGGCCTGCCGAAGGGCTTTGTCGAGCATCGCGGCGTCGAGCGTCGTCTGCTTGAACAGCTCTCTGATATACACGCTCTTGGCATGGTCGCTCCGGATCTGCGAGACGTCGGCGAGCACCGCCGCCGGTCCGCCGTGGGCCAGGAACCGTGCGACGCGTCGATCGGCGTTGAATCCGGTCTCCCGGACGAGATCCGGCAGGAACGTTTTCAGCCACGTGCGGCCCTCCTCATCGCTGAGCGTTTTGCCGTTGACGCTGTACTTTCGAGCGATCGTGCCGTTCTGCTCGCGCGCTTCGAACCGTGCCCGCTCGCGAGAGAGGACGCTGCCAGTCGTCTTTTCGACGATCAGGTAGCCGCCGGGCGAGAGCTGCTTCACGTCGGCGTCGTCGTCCGTGAACTCGATCCGTCCACGCGCCTGGACCTTCAACGATTCGTCGTCGTGGGTCGATGACATCGTCCACGAGCTCTCGTCTTTCGACTGCGACCACGAGGCGCCCCGCGGCGGCGCCGGAGGTGCCGGAGGTGCGGCTACCGCTGGCGGCGCAGGTGGAGCGGGCACCGCTGGAGTGGCCGGAGGAGCCGGTGGCGGCGGGATGTCCGCCGGCAGTTCCGGTGGCTTGGGTGGTTCGGGGGCCTCGGGTACCTCGGGTGCCTCTGGGGGTACGGCCGGCACCTCGAACGAGTGAAGATCGTGGTTCGAACGGAGGCTGCGTCGTGCTTCGCGCGTCGCCCGTTGGGCTTCACGAAGCGCCGCGCGCGCATCCTGAAGCGCCTGCCGTGCCGCCGCCATCATCTCGCGCAGCTCGTTGGTCACCGACTCGTCGACCTGGGCTCGCTGCGACTGACGCGCTGCCGTCGCCGCTGCACGCATGTCGCGGACCGCCTGCCGAATCGCACGTCGCCGCTCATCGAGCGTCCGCTGGAGCTCTTCGAGCGCCTGCGCCGTGGCGGTGTTCTCCGCGCGAATGGTCTTCTCGTCACCAACGTCCGCGTGCACCTTCGCCAGCTCGTCGAGCGTGGCCGCCATCGCTCGGATTTGCGTGTCACTCTCGTCGATGACCACGCGAGCTTCCGCGTCGAATGGAACGACGGCATCGCCTGGCGGTGCGGCCTCGCCCTGCTCCGGCGCGCCGCTCGGCGACGCCACGACATGCTCCTCACCGAGCCCGCTGGGGATGCCTTTGACCCAGCGCGTCACGCCGGCCCCTGAGACCATGAGCGCTGTCAGCAGCGCCACGATCCAACCTGATGACGACACCGGGCGCGGTGATTTGACGCCGAGCAACCGCCGCACCCGCGCCATGAGCGGCGAGCCCGTGACCGCCAGCGCGAAGCCAAGGGGCTCCTGACGGAGCGCCTCGATCGCGGTAAGGGCGCGCGCATACAACACGGCGTCGCCACAGGCGACGACGGCCAGATCGTCGCAGCAGTGTTCCCGCTCGGTGCGCACGATCCGCGATACCCACCACACAGCTGGGTGATAGAAGAAGAGCGTCTCTACGGCGGTCTGCACGAAGTTCACGAGGTAGTCGTGACGGCGGATGTGTGCGAGCTCGTGCGCGATCACGGCCTCGACTTGCTGTGGCGTCAGACCGCTGAGCACAGCGGCGGGCATCAGCAACGCGGGCTTCAGCCAGCCCACCACCATCGGCACCTGTACACCGGTCGAGATCAGCAGGCGGACGGGTCGCGCCAGAGACAGACGCTGCGCGATCGCCTCCTTCGCCTCGTCCCATCGTGAGGGAGCAGCGCTCACGCCGCGGGTGAGCAGTCGCTGCACGTGCCACCAACCGCCGGCTACTCGGAGCGAGCAGAACAGGACGCCCACGAGCCACCCACCGACGATCCACGGCATCATCACCGCGGGATCGAGACGACGACTCGCCGCGCGCCCTGCGCTGCGATCGGCTGCGACGTCCGCGGGGGCGAACGTGCCGCTGGCGCGAGCCGTAGACGCACGCTCGCCGGGGCCGGCTGTTATCGCCTGAGTCTCGTCCGCGATGGCGCGCTCGAAGAGGGGCGCGGCAAGGTCCGCGGGCACGGCGACCCGCCACGCCGTCGCGATTGATGCCAGCGGCATCAGCGCGAGCGCAATGCATCCGGCCACGTAGCGGGTTCTCGCGAATCCGCGAGGAATCACCTGAAGCGCGAAGCCGAGCGCGGCGGCGAGGACGGTCGCCTGCCAGACGAAATGAATCAGCGTCCAGCCGAGGACCGCCGTGATCTGCGGTGCGATCGCTGTCAGCTCGCTCATCGCGTCCCTCCTTCATGCTCGTCGAGCAGTTGACGGATCCGGGCGAGCTCGTCGGGGGTCGCCTTCGCGCCCGACAGGGCCTGCATCACCAGCGTCATCGCGGAGCCGCGGAAAGCGCGGGTCATGAGATCGTCCAGCAGCTGGCGTTGCGTCTCGGCCTCGCTCACGCTCGCGGTGTAGACGTGCGTGCGATCGGTCTCGTCGCGAGCGACGAGGCCCTTGTCGGCCATGATCTGGAGCAGTTTGAGGGCGGTGGTGTAGCCCGTCGGCCGGTTCTCGTTCAGGGCGTCGTGCACCTGGCGTACCGTGCTCGGCCCGCGCGTCCAGAGGACCCGCAGGATCCCAAGCTCGGCATCTGTCGGTTTCGGAAGCTTTCGCATAACAGTCTCGCGGACAAGGAATCTACGATAACCTTCGTAGACATTACAACGAAGATCTTCGTAGAAAGGTTCCCGCGAGCGAAATCAAGGTGGGACGAATTGCGGGTTGAATCGCGGTGGTCGGGTGGGTCGGGTTGATCAGGTTAGGCGGGTTGGTCGTTACCCAGCCACCTGAGCAACCTGACCAACCCGGTCAACCAAATCAACTTGTTAGGAGGCCGCTTTCATCGCCATCACCGTCAGGACCTTCTTGCCGTCCTTCTCGGCGACGTCACCGGTCGCCTCGACTTTCTTTGAGACGAATTCGATGAGCTTGGCGTTGTTATTGGCCGCGTAGTCGCCGGCGATCGTGTAGACGCCGTCAGCGGTGAGAATGCCCATCACCGCGCCCTTTTTGGCGCAGCTGAGCGCGCAATCCGAATGGCCCGCACCGACGTTTTCGGCCTTCTTCATCTGACACTGCACGTCGATGACTTCGCCGGTCACGGTCTTCGATTCGGCGCGCAGTGAAGCGGCCAGACCAACGACCATGGCGAGGGCGGCAAGGGATGCGAGAGCCTTACGCATCATGAATCCTCCAGTGTGGGGGAGAGCGGAGGCTGATTATACTCGGTCCACCCATGCGGCAAAATATCTCGTCGGGCGCACCCTGGGAGCCGATTGTCGGCTACTCGCGGGCGGTTCGCGTCGGCAATGCCGTCCACGTCTCGGGCACGACGGCCTTCGGGCCCGACGGTCTCATCGTCGGCATCGGCGATCCGGCGGCTCAGACGCGGCAGACGATCGCCAACATCGCGGCTGCGCTCGAAAAAGCCGGGGCTCGCCTCGAGCATGTCGTCCGCACGCGTATCTTCGTCACCGACATCACGCAGTGGGAAACGATCGGCCGCGCGCACGGCGAAGTGTTCGGCGAGATTCGTCCCGCCTGCTCGATGGTCCAGGTCTCCGCGCTCGTCTCGCCCGAGATGCTCGTCGAGATCGAAGCCGAGGCCGTCATACCGAACAGCGAGCTCAGAGCAACGAACGACGAACTCTGACGACGAACTCTGAACGACGAACGACGGACCTGCGAGCCCGGAGTTCTGCGTTCAGAGCGCGTCGTTCCCAGTTCGTCGCTCGTGCTCGTCGCTCGTTGTTCAGAGTTCGTCGTTCATTAGTGTGACCTCTCCCGTCACTGCAAGGCGTAAGATGCTTGTGGATGTCGACGGCACTCTGGATCGCGCTCCTCGCGGTGTTTTGCTGCGCTGCCTGGATAATGGCGCGCCAGCATGCGGCGCGGCGCGCCGCTGAAGCGGTCACGAGCGTTGCCGCCGGTCAGGCGGCCGCTGAAGCGCGCCTCGAGGCCGAGCGGGAGCGGAACGCCGAGCTGGAGCGAACCCTCGCGGATCGTACGAGTGAGCTCGATGCCCTGCGTCGCGAGACCGCATCCCTGCGTGAAGGTGCCGCGCGCATCGCGGCCGATCTCCAGGGCGCCGCCGATCGCCAGACGCTCCTCGATCGCGCGGAGCAGACGCTGCGCGAAGCCTTCCGATCCATGGCGTCCGAGGCGCTGCAGGCCAACAGCCAGTCGCTGCTGAACGCCGCGCAGGTCACACTGGAGAAGGCGCAGGAGCAGGTGAAGGGCGACCTCCAGCAGCGCCAGCACGCCATCGGCGAGCTAGTGCGCCCCATCACCGAGACGCTGCAGGCCGTGGACGCGCGTCTCAGCGTCGTGGAGAAGGAGCGCGTCGCCACCGCTGCGACACTGACCGAGCAGCTGCGGCAACTGGGTACCGGTCTCGTGACGCTTCAGAGCGAGACGGGACGTCTCGTGAAGGCGCTGCGGCAGCCGCACGTGCGCGGCCACTGGGGAGAGGTGCAGCTGCGGCAGGTCGTCGAGCTCGCGGGCATGGTCGAGCACACCGATTTCGTCGAGCAGCAGACCCACACCACCGAGGACGCGCGTTTCCGGCCCGATCTGGTCGTCCGCCTGCCAGGCCGCAAGCGCGTGATCGTCGATGCAAAAACGCCGCTCGTCGCCTACTTCGATGCGGTAGAAGCACAGGACGACGCCGAACGCGCTGCAAAGCTCGCGGATCATGCACGGCAAGTGCGCGAGCATCTCTCGCGGCTTGGCAGCAAGGCCTACTGGAGCCAGTTCGACGATACGCCGGAATTCGTGGTGATGTTCCTGCCGGGTGAGGCGTTGTTCAGCGCCGCGCTGGCGCAGGATCCGCTGCTCATCGAGCACGGCATCGCCAACCGCGTCGTCCTCGCAAGCCCGACGACGCTGATCGCGCTCCTGAAAGCCGTGTCGTATGGCTGGCGTCAGGAACGAATCGCCGAGAACGCTCAGCAGATCAGCGATCTCGGGCGTCAGCTCTACGAACGGCTATTCGTGCTCGCCACGCATTTCGACGATGTGCGGCGCGGCCTGGACAAGGCGGTAGAGGGCTACAACAAATCGGTGGCGTCGCTCGAGTCGCGCGTGCTGGTGACCGCGCGGCGGTTCCGCGATCTCGGCGCGGCCCCAGGCGACGAAATTCCGGAAGTGCAGGTGGTCGAGAAGAACACCCGCGAGCTCCAGGTTCCTGAGATTCGGAGTCTGTTTGAGGAAGAGTCTTAATCCGAGCAACGAGCTCAGACCAACGAGCGATCAACTCGTCGCTCGGAGCTCGTTGCTCATTCCTTCTCGACGTTCACGGTCACCGGAGACAGGACCTTCACGGTGACGGGCGAGCCTGCTGAGATCGTGGCGGGACGACGACCACCGGCCATGACCGCGGCGGTGCCGCCAGCGGCGCCGACGGCGCCGCCAATAGCCGCGCCCTTTCCCCCACCAAGAATGGCGCCGAGGATCGCGCCGCCGATGGCGCCGCCGCCGACCTTCGCCGCGCTCGCGCTGCCGGGCGAGTCGCCGACGCGGTAGATCGTTTCAGTCTGCAGCGGCAGCTCGGTGCCGTCGGCCAGGATCACGGTGTGGAAGCGGACCCCCAGTCGCGCCGTTTCCTTCATCTTGCCGCCGCGGTCCACGACGCTCACCGATCCGATCACGCGCGAACCTGCGGGGATGGCGATTCGGCCGTCCGCGCGCACGTCGCGGGCCACGCGCGCTTCGACGCGCTCCTCGACCTTCGCCGATTCGCTCGACAACGACGACTCGAACCGCAGCCCGATCACCGAGTCTGCCGGCACCGTGACCTCTTGGAACTGCGGCTGCGGCGGGGCTGGCGGCAGCGGCTCGACCGGGTCGAGCCGTTCGGTGCGTGCCACGGTCTCGTCCGCGGTGTGGCTTGAAGGAGTCACCGGGGCCGGCGCGCTCGCCGGATGCATGTCGACTGGGGCCGTGTGACGCGAATCCTGCGGCCTGGTCGTCTCGGGAATTCCAGCCGAGGCCGTTCGTGAGTCGCGCTTGCTCGGCGACGGCCGGGAGGCGACTGGGGCTGAGTCGCGCCGAACCCGTTGAGGGGGCCGCGCGGGCGCAACCGGCGGGGTCGGGGTCGGCGGTTCGGCGGCCTGCGGCTGCGGGTTACTCTCGGGCGCCTTGTCGTCGACGAAGGCCTCGGTGGCATCCACCGCCTTGCTGGTTGAAGCGGCGGGGGCGGGCGCCTTGACGTCCTCCGTCACCACCGGTTGAACCGAGGGACGCGAAGCGAAAAACGCCCCGGCGCCCGCGGCTCCGACGAGCGCCAGCAATCCCAGCAGCGCGACCGCAGCCTTGTTGCTCAACATTCGGGAACTCCTTGCCCAGCAGCCTGTTCAGCAAGGGCCGTACCTGGCCTGCCGCCCGGAATTGTCGCCGATCCTGTATGCAACATGGGCAGAATAGGCCCAATCTCCCCGGTTTTCTGTCCTGTCCACAGGGCGGTCCTGTCCTGCCTTGTGGCCTCCGGGGAACCGGCTGACAATGAAAAGTCTGACTGACGTCCTCATCCTTGGCGGCGGGGTCATCGGATGCGCGATCGCCGATGAACTGTCGCGCCGGGGAGCCCGCGTGACTGTGGCAGATCCCCGCGGGATCGGCAACGGCGCTAGCCAAGCGTCTGCTGGCATGCTCGCGCCGTTCACCGAAGGGCTGCACGACGCCGTACTCGAGACGCTTGGCACCGAAAGTCTGGGGATGTTCGATGCCGTCATCGAACGCCTCCGGGCCGATGGGCGCGAGCTTGTCTATGGCCGGTCGGGATCGATCGATGTCGCGCTCGACACGGCATCCGCGGCAGTGCTCGCCTCGCGGGCGGAGGATCTGGCGCGAGTGCGCATTGCCCATCGGCTGCTCGCCGGAGACGCCGCGCGCCAACTCGAACCGTCGCTCGCGCCTGACACCGCGGCGGCGCTGATCATCGACGCGCACGGCTTCGCCGGCGTGCCGCAGCTGACGGCGGCCTTATGGGCCAGCGCTCAGAGCCGCGGCGCCGCATCCATCGCCGAGGCGGTCCGACGGATCGTCCCTGGGCACGGCACCGTGCGAGTCGATTTCGAGACGACGACTCGCGAGGCGCCTTACGTGGTGCTCGCCACAGGATGCTGGACGGGCCGGATCGATCTGGCGGGTGCGCCGCCGCTGCCCGTTCGACCGGTCCGCGGCCAGCTCCTCTGGTTGCAATGGCCGAAAGACGAGTTGCCGCAGCGGCCCGTGTGGGGGCCGCGGTGCTACACGGTACCGTGGCCCGACGGCACTTTGCTCGTTGGCGCCACGGTGGAAGAGGTCGGCTTCGACGAACGGACGACCGTTGCCGGTGTTCACGATCTGCTCGAGGCGGTCTCGGAGCTCCTGCCGCGTGCGTGGACCGCGTCGCTCGCGGCCGTTCGCGTCGGCCTGCGTCCCGCGACTCCGGACGATCGGCCGATCATCGGCGCATCGAAGCGGATCGAGGGCCTGGTCTATGCGACCGGCCACTATCGCAACGGGGTGCTGCTCGCGCCGATCACGGCGCGCAGCGTCGCGGACATCATCGAAGGCAAAGCCATCGATGGTGCGCTCGAGGCGTGCGCGCCCGATCGCTTCGGTGAGTACTGAGCAAGAGCGGCGGACCTGACGGTCCGCCCTACGCATGAATGGTTTTTAGTCTCGCATGCAGGGGGGACTTGAGGTCCGCCTGGGAGTTGTGCAATGGCACTGCTGAACGACGCGGAGATTCAGAAACATCTCGAGGCCCTGAAAGGCTGGAGTCGCGCCGGCGACGCAATCAAGAAACAGTTCGTCTTCAAAGGGTTTCCGGAGGCGGTGGCGTTCGTGCAGCGTCTCGTTCCCGACTGCGAAGCCGCCGATCACCATCCCGACATCACGATCAATTACCGTCGCGTGATTCTGTCGGTACTCGACGCACAGCGAGGGCGGGATCACGCTGAAGGACATCGAAGGCGCCAAGCGGGCCGACAAGACGGCACAGGAAAGCGGAGCGGAATAGCTGTCGCCGGGCGCTCGCCGGCGTCAGGCGCGGGCCTTCGGGCGGATCGGGAACACGCGCTCGAGATCGTCTGCCGGACGGGGAATCACGTGCACCCCCACGAGCTCGCCGACGCGGCGCGCGGCTGCGGCGCCGGCATCGGTCGCGGCCTTCACCGATCCGACGTCACCACGCACGAGCACGGTGACGAGACCGGCGTCCACTTTGTCCCAGGCGACGATGACGACGTTGGCGGTCTTCACCATCGCATCGGCCGCTTCGATCAGGCTGACGAGACCGCGGGTCTCGATCATCCCCAGCGCCTCGCCGACGTCCAGCTTCGCCGATTCGGCCTTCACGACGTCGTTCTTCGTCATGGACGCAATTGTATTACAGGCCTTTGACGAGCGCGGCTTTCTGAACTTTGCCCAGCGCCGTGCGCGGCAGCCGTTCGACGAAGTGAATGGCGCGGGGCACCTTGAACGACGCCAGCCTGGCGCGGCAGAAGTCGATCAAATCGGCGTCGGTCGCGTTTGCGCCCCGTGCCCTCACGACGAATCCAATCGGCACCTCGCCGCGCATGCGGTCCGGTGCCCCGGCCACGGCGACCTCTGCGACCGCCGGATGCTCGCCGAGCAGTTCCTCGATCTCGCGCGGATAGATGTTGAAGCCGCCGGAGATGATCAAGTCGCTTCGCCGTCCACACAGGGTGTAATAACCGTCTTCGGATCGCGTTGCGAGATCGCCGGTGTGGAACCAGCCGCCCCTGAAGGCTTTCGCCGTCAGCTCAGGCTGATTCCAGTAGCCGGCGCACAGCGTAGCGGTCTTCACCAACAGCTCACCGACAGTGCCGGCCGCCACCTCGGCGCCGCTGTCGTCGACGATCCTCGTTTCCACGCCTCGGAGCGGAAAGCCGACAGTGCCCGCGCGCCGGTCGCCGTCGTGCGGATTGCTGAGCGTCATGAGCGTCTCGGTCATGCCGTATCGCTCGAGAATGCGATGACCGAACAGCTGTTCGAATTCCTCGAGGACCTGAGGCGCCAGCGGTGCCGAGCCAGAGACTGCCAGCCGCAGCGAATGTCCAATCTCCCGCGCCGCCCCTGGGTCGACGTCCAGAAGCCGCACGTACATCGTCGGCACCCCGAAGAAGAGCGTCGGCCGAAAATCGTGCAGCGTCGCCGCTGCAGACGTGTGATCGAATCGTTCGAGGAGCCGCATTCGGCAGCCGGCGCGAAGCCAGCAGTGGATCCCGTTGCCCAGTCCATGGACGTGAAAGAGCGGAAGTGCGAGCAGCAGGCGATCGTCTGACGTGATCCGCCACGCGTCGACGAGCGTCAGCGTGTTGGCGACGAGATTGCCGTGGGTGATGACCGCGCCCTTGGCCTGTCCGGTCGTGCCGGAGGTGTAAATCAACGCGGCGGGCGCATCTGCGGCCAGCGTGTCGTCTGGTGCAAGTGCGTCGCTGGCGCGGGCGCTGGCGGAGAGCTCGTCGACCTGCCAGAGCGGCACGTCCGACTCAAACGGCGCATCGCCGGCGACGACGAGCCCCTTCGGCTGCGAGTCGCGCAGGATGTGTCCCGCCTCGCGCTCGCGATACAAGATGTTGATCGGGACGACGATGATGCCGAGACGAGTAGCTGCGAGAAACAGATCGATGTACTCGATGCGGTTCGACAGGAAGATCGCGAGGCGGTCGCCCGCCGACAACCCGCGCGCCGAGAGAACGGCGGCCATGCGGCCCGCGCGCACATCAAGGTCGTGGAACGTGTACTCCTGACACGCCCACTCCAGCGCGACCACATTCGCGCGCTGGCGGAACGTCGGCGCGAATAGTTCAATCAGGTTCATCGTGAGCGCGCACGCCCGGCGCTACTACAAGGTAGCGATCCGCAATCCAGCGCGGTCCCATCAAGCCACAATTTCCAATCCGCAATTCCCAAGTCCGCAATTCCGATCAATCCACAATCAAATCCGCAATCCGCAATCCGCAATCCGCAATTCTGTATGATTTCCGAGATGCGACGTACGGCAATCTCGCTCGCCCTGCTGTGGCTCTCGACGCTGGTCGCCGAGAGCCAGCCTGTCGGGACGCTGCTGATTCGCAACGGGCGCGTCATCGATGGCACGGGCGGGCCGTCCCGCCGGGCCGACGTACGCGTGTCCGGCGACACCATCGTCGCGGTCGCGGAGCAGTTGACCGCGAGCCAGGGCGAGCAGGTCATCGATGCCGCCGGTCGCGTGGTGGCTCCTGGCTTCGTCGACGTGCACAGCCACGCGGATGGCGCCCTCGTGGATCACCCCGATGCCATCAGCCAGGTACAGCAGGGGATCACGACCGCGCTCGTTGGCCAGGACGGCGAAGGAGATCTGCCAGTCTCCGATTTTCTCGAACGCATGGAGACGGCGCGCCCCGCGATCAACATCGCGACGAGCGTCGGACATGGCACCGTCCGCAGCCTGGTGCTCGGCGCCGACTTCAAACGCGCGGCGACCGACAGTGAAATTGGCGTCATGCGTGCGCTCGTCGAGCGCGCGATGAAGGATGGCGCCGTCGGACTCTCGAGCGGACTGGAGTACGACCCGGGCTTCTACGCGCAGCCCGGTGAGCTCGTGGCCCTGGCGTCGGCCATCAGCCCGTTCGGCGGTCTGTATTCGAGCCACGTGCGCGACGAGGAGAACGAGGTTGTCGCCGCATGGCGAGAAGCCATCGATGTCGGACGCCGCGCCAAAGTCGCCATCGAGATCTCGCACATGAAGGTCGCATCGAAGGCGGTGTGGGGCAAGGCCCGCCACGCGCTCGCCGTCGTCGATGACGCGGTGCGAGAGGGGCTGGACGTCGGGGGCGACTGGTATCCCTATCCGTACTGGCAGTCGTCAATGTACGTCCTGATTCCCGATCGCGACTTTGAGAACGTCGACAAGTGGCGCGTCGGCCTCGACGAGATTGGCGGTGCGCAGAACATCCTGATTACGAGCTACGGCGCGGATGCGACGTGGAACGGACGCACGCTGGCGGAGCTTGCCGCGCAGGAAAAGGTCGAACCGCCCGCGCTGATCGTCCGCATGGTCAAGGCAGCGGGGCCGAACATCGGCATCATCGGCACCTCGATGGAAGAGGCGGACATGCGCGCAATCTTCGCGCATCCGCGCGTCGTCATCTGTTCCGACGGGCAACTGTCCGGGCCGCATCCACGCGGCTACAACGCGTTTCCGCGGGTGCTCGCGCGCTATGTGCGTGACGCTCGGGTTGTCCCACTGGAAGAAGCTATTGCCAAGATGACCGGACGAACGGCCGCGCGGCTTGGTCTCGCCGACCGCGGCACTATTGCCACCGGACGCAAGGCGGATATCGTCATCTTCGATCCGGGGGCGATTGCGGATCGTGGTACGCCTCAGGAGCCTGGCCTGCCTCCGGTTGGCCTCGACGCTGTCATCGTCAACGGAACGCTTGTTTGGTGGGGGGGCAAGCCGACCGGTGCCAGGCCAGGGCGCGCGCTGCGGCCAAACCGCTCGCAGGCTTCGGCGAGAACATATGAGCTCGGTCCCGTCGCCGCTTCCGGCGCGCGCTGATGGCTCCGGTTCTCGTGCGTGCGACCGGAGCGCTGCTCGAAGCTCTTTTCGATCAGACGTATCCGTTGTGGGGCGATGGCTTGAGTCGCCGCGCCTACGCGCAGTGGAACAATGCCCAGGAGCAGACTGATTGGGGACGCGATCACCTGCAGCGTCTCGCGCTCGTCGACAACGGTCAAGTGCTGGCGACGGCAAAGCGGTACGATCTGTTGCTCAGGGTGGAAGGCCGGCCCGTCCCGACCGTCGGCATCGGAGCGGTGTTCACGCCAACCGCGTTGAGGGGGCAGGGACGCGCGCGCGAGATCATCGCGGCGTTGCTCGACGTCGCACGCGGCGACGGCGCGGAGCTCGCGCTGCTGTTCTCCGAGATTGGTCCCGCGTACTACCAGCGTCTGGGATTCACGATCGTTCCTGTCGAAACGGCCGACATCGTCGTTCAGGAGAAGCCAGGCGCGCCGGCGGTGCTCGTGCGCGCCGGCGAGGACGGCGACGCCGAGCACGTGGCCGCGATGCAGGCGCGGCGCGGCGCCCGATTTCGCCTCTCTCTCGCCGCGAGCCCGAACCAGGTGCGCTACCTGGTGACGAAGAAGCGCCTGTTCGCCGGACTCGACGCGAGCGGTCGACGAACGATCGAGTACTTCGTCGCCGAAGAAGGGCATCGGGCGGTGGCTTTCGTGCTGCTTCAGATCACACGCGGCTCCGCGAAGCGTCCTGAATCGTGGAGCCTTGAAGCCTGCGGCGATGCGGACCCCGATGGCGCGCGCGTCGGCGCGATCCTGCAGACGCTCGTGGCCCGCGCGCCGGCGGGGGTCCGGCCGAAGATTCAGGGCTGGTGGCCGGGCTCGCTGCGCCCTCCGCAGCTTCTCGTCTCGCCGCGGGCACCGGCCGGCGAAGTGATGATGATCCGGTCGCTCGTCGCCGGCACTGAAGCGCCGCAGTTTGCGACGGGAGACGTGCTGTTCTGGCATGGAGACGCGTTTTGATCGCATCCGGCCTGACCGTTCCGGCGCGCGACGGCGCCAGGCTCGCCGCCGATTTGTATTCGCCCGGTGGCGACGGTCCACGGCCGGTGCTCCTGATTCGCACACCGTACGGCAAGCAGGGTTATCGCGACGAGCCGCTCGTCGCGAAAGCCGTCGAGCGTGGCTATGCGGTCGTCGTGCAGGACGTGCGCGGGCGCTACGCCTCGGACGGAATGTTCGAGCCGTACAAGCACGAAGGGCTCGACGGCTACGACACGATCGAGTGGCTGGCGCAGCAGCCCTGGTCGACCGGCCGCATTGCGACGGCCGGACTCTCGTATCCGGGCGCCGTGCAGTGGCTGGCGGCCGTCGAAGCGCCGCCGCACCTGGTTTGCGCGTTTCCTGCGATGTGCTTCTCGTCGGGCCGGCAGTTCTTCTACTTTGGCGGCGCCTTCGATCTCTCGTGGCTGCCGTGGGTCGCCATCAACATCGCGCCTGACGACCGCCGCCGCCGCGGCGTGACCACAGGTCCACAGACCGTGAAAGAGGCGCGCGACTGGTGGAACGAACACGGCCGCCAGGCGCTCTGGCGCGTGCCGCTGCGCGATCAACCGATTCTCGCGGGCGCGGTGCCTTTCTACTTCGAGTGGCTCGATCATCCAGAGGACGGCCCGTACTGGCACTTCGCAGACATCGAAGCGCGGCACCATAACGTGCGCGTGCCAGTCTTCAACTTCAGCGGATGGCATGATGAAGGCTACGGACCGATAGGCGCGACACGCAACTACGCCGGACTTCGCGCGCGCGCGGCGACGCCAGAGGCGCGCTCGCCGCGGCTCGTGATCGGCCCCTGGGTTCACGGTCGACCGACGCCCGAGACACGAGCGGTCGGCGACAGGAATTTCGGTGAGCCGGCGGGACTCGACTACGACGCGCTGGTGCTCGACTGGTGCGATCGTCATGCGCGCGGAGTCGATAAGGTCGCGCCCGATTACCCGGTGCGGCTGTTCGTGATGGGCGCCAACGCCTGGCGTGAGGAGCGCGATTGGCCCGTCCCATCGACGTCGAGGGCGTACTATCTGCGTGCCGGTGGCGTGCTCTCTACCGAAACTCCCGGCGCCGCGGAGTCAGCGGACACCTATACCTACGACCCGATGCATCCGACCGAAGACCCACACTTCGAGGCTGGGCTGGGACCGCACGATCAACGATCCATCGAATCGCGGCGTGACGTGCTCGTATATTCGACGCCGCCCTTGGACGACGATGTCCTGGCCATCGGCCAGATCGAGTGCCGTCTGTGGGTTGCGTCGAGCGCGGTGGACACCGACTTCTTCTGCCGGCTCCTCGATGTCGAGCCGGACGGCACCGTGTGGAATCTCGTGAGTCCGACGCTCGAGGTCCTCCGCACGCGCTACCGCCTGAGCGAAACGGATCCGCGATGGATGGTGCCTGGCCGTCCGGTCGAGATCGTGCTACGAACGGCACTCACGGCGAACCGCTTTCTACGCCGCCATCGGATTCGCATTCATGTCACGAGCAGCTTCTTCCCTCACCTCGATCGGAATCCCAACACCGGAGAAGCGTCCGCAGTCGCAGGCCGCCTGGTGACGGCTCGCCAGACGGTATTTCATGACCCCACGCGCCCGTCGCGCATCATTCTTCCCATAGTGACGAAATAGACATCATGCAGTCATACGAGAAGCTCGGGCTCTTCTATCTGGGCCGGCCAGCCGGTCCGGACGGCGCGAAGCCAGGACAATACCTTCTCTATGACTCTAAAGATCTCGTCACGCACGGGATCTGTGTCGGCATGACTGGCAGCGGCAAAACCGGCTTGTGCATCGACCTGCTCGAGGAAGCGGCAATCGACGGCGTGCCGTCGCTCGTGATCGATCCGAAGGGCGATCTCGGAAACCTGCTGCTCACGTTTCCATCGCTCTCGGCGGAGGAGTTCCGCCCGTGGATCGATGAAGACGAGGCGCGACGGCACGACAAGTCCCCGGACGAGTGGGCCGCGGCACAGGCCGAGGCCTGGAAGAAAGGCCTGGCCGAGTGGAATCAGGACGGCGACCGCATCCGGCGGCTGAAAGATGCGGCCGACTTCGCGATCTACACGCCGGGCTCCCAGGCCGGTCTGTCGCTGTCGATCCTCAACTCGTTTGCCGCACCCGCGGCGGATCTCATCGAAGATAGCGATCTGATGCGCGAACGCGTGGCGACGACGGCCACCAGCCTGCTGGGGCTCATCGGCATCGACGCCCACCCCGTGAAGAGCCGCGAGCACATCCTGCTTTCGACGCTCATCGACACCGCCTGGCGTCAGGGCAAGGACCTGACGATCGCCGCGCTCATCCAGCTGGTCCAGGCGCCTCCCATGGCTCGCATCGGTGTCCTGGAGCTCGAGGCGTTCTACCCGGCCGACAAGCGATTCGAGCTGGCGATGTCGTTGAACAACCTGCTCGCGGCGCCGGGCTTCAGCGCATGGACCGAGGGCGAGGCGCTCGACATCCAGCGCCTGCTGTTCACGGCTGAGGGCAAGCCACGCGTCTCGGTCCTTTCGATCGCGCATCTGAACGATGCGGAGCGGATGTTCTTCGTGACCCTGCTGCTGAACCAGGTACTGGGCTGGATGCGCAAGCAGCCCGGCACGACGAGCCTCCGTGCGATCGTCTACATGGACGAGATCGCCGGGTATCTGCCTCCGGTCGCGATGCCAGCGTCGAAGCAGCCGTTGCTGACGCTCCTGAAACAAGCACGCGCGTTCGGGGTCGGGATGGTGCTCGCCACGCAGAATCCCGTGGATCTCGACTACAAAGCGCTCTCGAATGCCGGCACCTGGCTGATTGGACGCCTGCAAACCGAACGCGATCAGCAACGGCTGGTCGATGGCCTCGAAAGCGTCGTCTCGACCGCGGGCGGCGCCTTCGATCGCGACGCGACCAGCCGCACGATCGGCGGGCTCGCGAAGCGTCAGTTTCTGCTGCACAACATCCACGAGGATCGGCCCGAGATTTTCGAGAGCCGCTGGGCGATGTCGTACCTGCGCGGCCCGCTGACGCGCGCGCAAATCAAGACGCTGATGGCGGGGAGAAAAGCACTTGCGGGTGCGGCGGGTGCGAGAGGTGCGGAGGGTGCGACAGGTGCGGAGCGTGCGAAAGGTGCGCCGGTTCGAGACGTCCGTGGAGGCGGGGCTTTAGCCCCGCCGATCTCGACGCCCGCTGTCTCGGCGCAGTGGATCCTCCCACCCGGCATCGCGCAGTACTTCGTGCCTGCGGCGCCGGGATCGACGTTCGAGCCGATGATCCTGGGAACGGCCGACGTGCGTTTCACAGACGCCAAGAAGGGCATCGACGAATCGCGGCAGGTGTCGCTGGTCACTCCGCTGACGGCTGAAGCGATTCCCGTGAGCTGGGATCGCGCAAAGCCGGCCGATTTCGATCCGTCTCACCTCGAAACGGAGTTGCCGCACGGTTCGTTCCGGGAGCTGCCGGGCGCCGCGAGCAAGGCGAAGAACTACGCCGACTGGTCGAAGAGTTTCGTGGCGTGGCTCTCGAGCACCGAGGCGCTCGACATTTTCAAGAGCCCGTCGCTCGGCCTGGTCTCGAACGCCGGGGAGCGCGAAGGCGATTTCCGTGTCCGACTGCAGCAGGCCGCGCGCGAGCGTCGCGATGCCGAGGTCACACGGCTGCGGCAGAAGTACGCGCCGAAGGTGGCAGCGCTGCAGGAGCGCCTGCGCCGCGCCCAGCAATCGGTGGAGAAGGAGCAGCAGCAGTCGTCCGAGCAGAAGACACAGGCGGCGATCTCGATTGGCGCGTCCGTCCTCGGAGCGCTCTTCGGGCGGAAGACGTTCAGCGCGGCGAACGTGGGACGCGTCACGACCGCAGCCCGCGGTATGGGCCGCATCGCCCGCGAGTCGCAAGATATCGCCCGCGCACAGCAGAACGTCGGCCGCCATTCAGGAGCAGCTCAACGAGATCGAGGCCTCGGTGCAGGCGGACATCGCGGCCGTTGACGCAACCTACCACCCGCAGACCGAGCCGCTCGACACGATCTCGCTGAAGCCGAAGCGTACCGGCATCCAGGTCAAGCTCGTGGCGCTGGTCTGGATTCCTGTAAGCCCGGATGGCGCGAATCGATGCGCCGACAGTTGTGGTCGACTCGATAGCGCTCCTCGCGCTCGTTGCTGGGGGCAGTGGCTGCGTCCATGCCTCGCGCGCAGCAGAGCGGGACGACGCTGAGCCGGCCGGGCACGGTGCCGGCGGAAGGCGTCACCGGTCCGCGCGACAAGCCCAAGCCAATAAAGGGCACCGCTCGACTGCGCGGTCTTGTGGTCGGCGGCGAGAACGGCACGCCGCTGCGGCGTGCGATGGTCCGGCTCTGGGGCGGCGGCTGACCGAACCCCGGATGGCCACGACCAACGAAGAAGGCCGTGGGAGATGCGCGACCTGCCGGCAGGCCGATACAAGTCATGGCCACGAAGGCCGGCTACGTACTCGCTGAACTACGGCCAGCGGCGGCCGTTCGAACAGGGCAAGCCGCTCGAAATCCGCGACGGCAGACGCTCGAGAACGTCAACTTCAACCTCCCGCGAGGGATCGGTCATCGCCGGCCGTGTCACGGACGAATTCGGCGAGCCAGTTGCCGAGCTCATGGTCACCGCGCAGCGTTATCGCTACTTCAACGGCCGCCGCCAGCTGACGCCGGTGAGCCGACCCGCATCGACCGACGACGGCGGCAACTTTCGTCTCTACGGCCTGGCGCCGGGCGACTACTACCTGAGCGCGGCGCCGATGGGATTCTCCTTCGGTCAGTCGTCCGACGACAGCACCGGCTACGCACCCACGTACTATCCGGGAACCGCAAGCGCACAGCACGCGGACAAGGTCACCGTCGGCATGGGCGATGAAGTGTCGGGTCTGCAGTTCTCGCTCGTTCCAACGCGCACCGCGAAGATTACCGGCACCGCGATGAACTCGCGCGGCCGGCCGATGACGGGGGCGTTCGTCTCGGTCATCGTGCGCCAGGGGAGTCCTTCAGCATGTCGATGGGCGCCGCGAACCAGGTGCGCGACGACGGGACGTTTACGCTCGAGCGATGTGACGCCGGGCGAATACACAATCCAGGTGCAAGGTTTCCAGCTCTGGGCCCGAGGCCGAATCCGCGTTCGATGCCAATCACTGTCACCGGCGAAGACATCTCAGGAGTCGCGCTCATCGGGACCAGAGGTACGACGATCCGTGGTCGTGTCGTCGTGGATGGTGCGCAGTCGGGCCGCTCGATCCAGTCGTCGTCCGTCGGCATCATGGCGATGCCCATAGAGCCGTCGATGGAAATGATGATGTACTTCGGCGGCGAGATGCGGGATCGGCTGAACGATGACTGGACGTTCGGAATGCGCGCGATGACGAGCCCGGTCCTGATCCGACCGACCCGCTGCCGCCCGGATACTCACTGAAGCAGGTGGTCTGGCGCGGACAGGACGTGACCGATTCGGGCCTCGCCTTCAAGGGCGAGCAGCGTCAACGACGTCGAGGTCGTGATCACGCCGCGAATCAACGGAGTCACGGGCGCGTGCTCGATGCAGAGGGAAACCCGCGGCGGATTACGTCGTGTCGCGTTCGCCGAAGATAGCGACAAGTGGGGCTATCAGTCGCAGTTCCTGTCGACTCGCCAGGCCCGATCAGCAGGGTGGCTTCATCATCAAGCAGCTTCCTGCCGGTCGCTATCTCGCAGCAGCGTTGCCGTACGTCGAGGACGGTGAGCAGACCGATCCGGAGTTACTGGAACGGCTGCGAGGCGTCGCCACGCCCTTCACGGTCGGCGAGGGCGACCAGAAGGCATCACGCTGAAGGTCGTAGAACCCTAGGAGCACTTCGCACGCGCAGTTCACGCTCTCACTCTGCTCTGCTCCCGGAGGAACTGCTGCACGTAATACGGCCCGCCCGACCCCTTGCCGCTCGAGCCGCTGCACTTCCAGCCGCCGAACGGATTCACGCCCGGCCAGGCACCGGTGGTGGCGCCGGCGCGGCGATTCGCGTAGGTGACGCCGGCCTCGATTCGTTCGAAGAACTCATCCAGCTCCGCGGCGTCTTCTGAAAAGATCCCGGCGGTCAGGCCGTATTCGGTGGTGTTGGCGATCGTGATGGCTTCGTCGAGCGAGGCGACGGTCGTGATCGCGGTTACCGGCACGAACAGCTCGTCTTTGAAGATCGAGTGGCGGGTCGTCAGTCCGTCGACGATTGTGGGCTCGACGAAATAGCCGTGGCCCCACGGGTCGTCGGTGATGCGGCCGCCGCCGGCCAGCAGGCGGGCCCCGTCCGCGGTCGCCCGCGTGATCGCGTCCTCGAACGTCCTGACTGCCGCCTCGTTGATCACCGGCCCCAGGTAGACGTCGCGATCGAGAGGATTGCCGATGCTTATCTTGTTGGTCTTCGCGACCAGCGCGTCGACGAACCTGTCGCGCACGTCGCGGTGGACGAGCACGCGCGAGCAGGCCGAGCACTTTTGTCCCTGCGCGCCGAACGCCGACCGCATCACCCCATCGCTGGCCTTGTCGAGATCCGCGGACGGCATCACGATCGCCGGATTCTTGCCGCCCATCTCAGTGATCACCGGGCGCGGCGTCGCACGGGACGCGTTCCCGCGCAGCAGCTTGAGCCCGACCTCCTTCGATCCCGTAAAGACGACACCATTCACGTCGGGGTGATCGATCAGCGCCTGGCCGACGGTGCCTCCGCCGCCGGTGACGACGTTCAGCACCCCGTCCGGCAGTCCCGCAGCGCGGGCGAGCTCGCCGAAACGAAGCGCGATCCACGGCGTCGTGGTTGCAGGTTTGATGACCACTGTGTTCCCGGCTGCCAATGCGGCGCCGGCGGGACCAGCCGCGAGGGCGAGCGGAAAATTGAACGGCGAGATCACGGCCCACACGCCGTACGGACGAAGCACGCTGGAATTGCGCTCGGCCGGGCCGAGTGGCTGCATCGGCCGCACGAAGCCATCGGCCTGCTCGATCTGATCGCAGTAGTAGTCGATCAGATCCGCAGACTCCTCGACATCGCCCACACATTCCATGCGGTTCTTGCCGCACTCGAAGCCCATGAGCGCGGAGAGGTCCCAGCGGTCCTCCCGAATTGCGTCGGCGACCCGGCGCATGGCCGTCAGACGCTCGCGCCACGGCAAGCGCCCCCAGGTGCTGAACGCCCGGCGCGCCGCTGCCACCGCCTCGTCGACATGGCGACGCTCGCCCTCGTGAAAGTGTCCGAGCACGATCCGCGTATCGATCGGGCTGACGTCGGCAAACGTCCCTCGCGCCGTCACCTCGAGGCCGCCGATCAGCATCGGATGCGTCTGACCGAACCGTTCGCGAACGCGGTCCACAGCCCCATCGAATTCGCGATGGATCTCGTCCATCCGATCCGCCGAGGTGACGTAAGTAATCTTCTGGGTCATCGGGGGTTGTGGAGGCGGTGCTTCAGCACTGCCGAATCTATTTTGCCTCCCATGGCGCGACCTGCTCCTTCACCGTCTTCTCATCGCCAACGACAACGAGCGTCATCTTTTCAGGAACCAGGTACTCATTGGCCACACGCCGGACTTCGTCAGGCGACACAGCCATCACGCGCTTGACGTAAGTCGTCAGGTACTCGTCGCCAAGCCCGTGCTGATCCACGAACGACAGGCGGCCGATCAACCCGGCTCGCGACGCGTTCTGGACGACGAAGACGCCCGCAAGGTTGTTCTGGATTCCGCGCAGCTCGTCTACCGACGCCGCCTCGCGGCGCAGCCGATCGATTTCCCCGAAGATCTCCTTCAATGCCGGGCCGGTCACCGCAGTCGTGACATCCGCCTGCTCGACCCATTGCGCGTCCTTCGGATGCGCGGTGATCGCGCTGTTCGGCGAGTAGGTGTAGCCCTTCTGCTCGCGGATGTTGCTGGTGATGCGCGACGCGAACGAGCCGCCGAGAAGCGAATTCGTGACCTCGAGCGCGACCCAGTCCTTGCTCGACGGATCCGGCACCCGCAGGCCGAGCAGAATCGTCGATTGCGGCGCGTCGGAACGGTTGATCAGCTTGAAGGCGCGCGAACGCTGGGCAGGGGGCGGCGGGCTGATCTCGGCCGCACCGGTCCACGCGCCGAACGCCTCGCGCGTCGCCGCCTCCATCGCCGCCGCGTCGAACACGCCCGCGATGTAGAGGCGCGCCCGCTTTGGGCCGAAGTGATCGCGATGGAATCGACGAACGTCTTCGAGCGTATAGCCGTTCAACATCGCTTCCGTCGGAAAGATGCGCCCGTACGGATGATCGCCGTAGGTCAGGGCGTTGAACTGCTCGATCGCGATTGCCTGGGGAGTGTCTTTCTGGATCGCCAGGTTGCGCACGAGCGTCGCCTTGACTCGTGTCAGCTCGGAATCTGGCAGCCGCGGGCGCTGAGCCACATCGGCAAGCAGATGGAGCGCCTGTGCGCCCCGCTCGGCAAGCACCTCAGTGAACACGTTGGCGCGGTCCGGTCCCACCGTCACGGAGAGCTCGCCCCCCATCGTCGCCAGCTCGCGCGCCAGCGCATCGGCGGTCAGCGTGGCCGTGCCTTCCTGCAGCATCTCGCCGGTCGTATCCGCGAGCCAGATCTCGTTTGCGCCCTCGTACAGGTTGCCAGCTTCGACAACGAGCTGGACGCGAACTTTGGGAACGGTGCCGAACGCCACCATCGTGACGGGTAGACCGTTCGGCAGGGTGAAGCGCTTCGGCTGAGGGACGACGAAGTCCTTCGCCGTACCTGGCTTCGGTGGCGGCTGCTTCGTACCGGTGGCTTGCTGTGCGTGCGGTGCAGTGGCGAGCATCGCGATCAGGCCGATGCACAGAGGCCACAGGCGAGAGAGCGAAGGTCGTCGCATCATGTGGCTCCTCACTTCTGCGCCGGCCCGCCGTCGGCTTTCCCCGGCGTGATTTTGTAGACGGTGCGATTGGTCGATCGGAGGTACTCCTTGGCCGCCTTCTGGAGCAGTTCCGGCGTGACCTTGGCGAACTCGTCCTCGAGCCGGTTGATGCGGCCCGGATCGTCGTCGAACAACGCAAACGAGGCGAGCAGGTTGGCCCGCCCGAAGCCGGCGAATTGCTCCGTTCTCGCATAGAGCGCCGAGCGCAGCTTCACGAGCGCGCGATCGAGGGTGGCCCGATCGAGCGGCTGCTGTTGCACGCGCCCGACGACATCGTCAACGGCTGCGAGTACTTTTTCCGACGGCGTGGTGCCGTCGTGAAAGATCTGCGCTATCCACAGCATCGGACCGCTGTAGTCGAACATGCTGCCGAGACCCCAGTTAATCCCAGCGTCGACGCTGCCGGTCAGGCTGCGCTTGCGCACGAGCTCGTCGTACAACAACGAATCCGGTCCCTGGGCCAGCACCTGATCGAGGAGGCCGAATGCGTACCACTCGGGCGTGCCACGCTCCGGCACATGGTAGGCGAGTCCAAGCGCCGGCCTGCTCGCCAGCGGATCGGTGCGACCGGCCTGCCGTTCATCGTCCTGGCGAGGTTCGCTGAGATCGGGCGCCGGAGGGAGCTTTGTTGACGGGATTTGGGCGAAGTACTTCTCGACCCACGTCTTTGCAGCCGACGGGTCGAAGTCGCCTGACACTACGAGCGCGGCGTTGTTTGGCGCGTAGAAGGTTTTGAAGAAGGCGCTCACGTCGTCGAGCGTGGCCGCGTCGAGATGCGCCAGGTCGCCGTAGAAGTTGTGCGCGTTGTACCAGTTCTTGTTCGCAGCCATCGGCAGGTCGATCCAGGGGAAACCCCCATACGGCTGGTTGAGTACGTTCACCTTCACCTCGTTCTTGACGACTTCCTGCTGGTTCTTGAGGTTCTCCTGCGTGATCTGCAGGCCTCGCATGCGATCCGCTTCCGCCCAGAGAATCGTCTCGAGCACGTGAGAGGGCACCACCTGGAAGTAGTTCGTGAAGTCGAAGCGAGTCGAGCCGTTCAGGAGACCGCCATTCGACTGGACGAGCCTGATGAACTCCATCTTGCCGAGATTCTGTGAGCCCTGGAACATCATGTGCTCGAACAGATGCGCGAACCCGGTGCGGTCCTTCGGCTCGTTGCGGAAGCCGATGTTGTAGTACACGGCGACGACGACCGTCGGCGTGGTCGTATCGCGCGAGAGCACCACCTTCAGACCGTTGGGCAGCTTGTAGTAGTCGACGGGGACGCGCAGCCGGCCTTCGCCCTTTGCGGCTGCACCACCCTGCGCCGACAAATCTCCGATGGAGACGACCAGCGCCCCAACGAATACGAGCGCAGTCGTCAATACGGGCAGGAATCGTCTCGTGCGCATATTCTGGTCACCTTCGAACCGTCATTTATCTTCGCCGGTTTGTCGCGGGTTCGTCGCCGTCAGAACCGCGTTCGTCCCCAGGCTTTTCGTGTCACTGGGTGAGCGCCGCCGTGGCGCGATCGAGCGCGGCGGAGACCTGCGTGACGGCGGCAGTCACGCGGGCCTGATCGTTTGCCTCCACTGCCTCCGCGATTGCAGGCAGGAGCTCGGGAGCGTAAGTAAACTTCGGCGCATAGATCTGATGCCGGTACCACGGCCGCCCCGGAATTCCGGCGGGATCGAGGAACCCGCGCTCTGTGCGCATCAAACGGCGATTCACTGCCGCAAGGGCTGACGCGTCACCGCTGGACACCGCTGCGGCCTGATCCGAGGCCGCCTTCGCTGCAGCCTCTTCGAACCTCGCAATCGCGGCGCGCAGCGGCTCGAACGCGTCGCTCGCCGGCTCGGTACCGCGGGGCTGAAGCCCCGCCTCCACAGTTGCACTGGCCTCCACAGTTGCACTGGGAGCGCTCGCCGCACCTGTCGCACCGTGGTATCTCTTCTCCAACTCCGTCGCGAATTCACGGATCCGGGCGGCATACGGCCGGTAGTCGAACGGCAATGCGTCGGCATTCGCGAGACGCAGCGCCATCAGGCCCCAGAGCTTCGTCATCGCCTCGTGATAGCGGAAGCCAGGATCGCCAATTCGTTCCACCCACTGGTGATTGTCGTACTGCGAGTGATAGACGCCGTACGGGCCGTCGAACGCCATGTCGACGATGGGCACGCCGATGAAGTTCAGGAAGACGGTATAGTCCGATCCGCTGCCCAGCCGATTGTTGACGAGCGCCGAGCCGGTCGCGTTCGGTAGCGACCCCTGGTCTCGTTCGTCGGTGCGTTGCTTCGCGTCGGGTAGCGGGAGACCGCTTGCCGGATCGGTGATTGCAGCCGCGGCTTCGGTGATGAACTGGTTCAGCGACGGCACGGCGGCGGCGGTGAACGTGGGGCCCGAAGTCGCGCTGTCCACGTTGAGATACGCGATCGCGTTGTCGCGCAACTCCTGCTCGTGCTGCTCGCTCCATTCGGTGGACGACGTGAACGTGAACTCCTCGGCGTCCCAGTTTGCGAGGACGATCGATCGCCGCGGCCGCACGCCGCCGCGGACCAGAGCGCCGAATGAGCGCGCGAGATCCATCATCGAGGCGGTGCCGCTCGATGGATCGACGCCGCCAAAGATCCAGGCATCCCGATGATTGCCGAGCACGACCTGCTCGTCTGGCAGCACGGCGCCGCGGATGCGGCCGACGACGGTTTGAATGGCACGGACCTTGTCGTCCAGCCTTACCCGCATCCGCACGGTCGCGCCCGGTCCCAGCCGGTACCTGATGCCGAGGCCGCCCTGCCAGTCGGCGGGCGCGTCGACGCCGCTCATCGTCTCCAGCAGCACCCGTGCGTCGCGCGCGGACAGCGGTGCGCTGACGATCTTCGGCAGCGAGATGGCCTCGTCCTTCGTGATCCGCCGCGCGCCTGCGATCGACGCCCATCCCGGCGTCAGCGGATCACCGGGGACGAGGAAATCGTAGGGTATGCCACCCGACTGCAGATGGCTTTCGTTCCCCCATGGCCCGTCCGGATAGACCGGTCCTTTCCTGATGCCGTCTTCTGCCGGGTCGGAATAGATCAGAATGCCCGCCGCGCCACGTCGCTCGGCGGTGAGCGCTTTGAAGCCACGATAGCTGTAAGGCACCGAGTAGCGGACGAGCACAATCTTGCCGCGTACGTCGATGCCCTTCGACGCCAGATAGTCGTAGTTCTCAGGATTGCCGCTAGCCGCATACACAAGCGGCGCCTCGAGATCGCCCGACGCCGAATACGCGTGGTAGTGCAGCACCGGCTTCTGTGTATCGGGATCCGATGCGATCGGATCTTCGTACAGCGTCGCCTTCCACGATCGCGCCGGCACTTCGATCGTGACCTCTTCTGGCCAGGGCAGCAGCACCTCGTGCTCGACGATCGAGACATCGTCGATGCCGTAGTCGATCCAACGATCGCGAACCCATTCGGCCAGCGCCTTGTTGCGATCCGACCCTGCGAGATGCGGTTCGTTGGTGAGAAAGCGGTGGTACTCGCGGGCGCGGTCGGCTGACGGAAGCGAGAGAAAACGGCGCTCGAGCTCCTGCTGCGCGTCGAGCGACCCCGTGCGAAAACCGAAGATGCCTGAAGTGGACGCGGCCGCCGGATCGGGTCGAGCAACGAGCGTAGCGGTCGCCGCCCCGAGCGCGCCGATGGTGACGACCGCAATCGCCAGGCCGGCACGGGACATCAGGCGGCCCTGTGGGGATCTTTCAGCACGATGCGCGCGGCATGTGCTCCAGGCGCGCCGGTGAGGCCGCCACCCGGATGTGTTCCAGCGCCGCACAGGTACAGTCCCGCAATCGGCGTGCGATGTTGCGCCCAGCCAAGTACCGGCCGCATCGCATAGAGCTGGTCGAGCGCGTGCTCGCCGTGGAAGATGTGGCCGCCGGTGAGGCCGTACCGCTCCTCGAGATCGACGGGCGTCAGAATCTCTCGCGCCAGTATGAGTGACGGCAGATCGGGGGCGTACGCAGCGATGGTCTCCACAATGGTGTCGCCGAAGGCATCGCGCGCCTGTTCCCAGGACTGCCCGCGCAAAGAATACGGTGCCCACTGCGCGTAGATGGACATCACGTGTTGCCCCGGCGGCGCCAGCGTCGAATCAGTCAGCGACGGTATCGTGACTTCGAGCCACGGTTCCTGGGAAGGCTCGCCATACTTCGATCGATCGAACGCGCGCTCCAGATAATCGGGATCCGGTCCGATGTGAATCCGTCCGGCGAGGACCGTTTCGGCAGGTTGTTCGATCGCTGCCGCGCCGCGGAACTTCGGCAGCTGCGCCAGTGCGAGGTTGACCTTGGCGAGGACGCCGCGCGTCCGATAGTGCTGAACCTTGTGACGGAACGAGGGCGGCAGCCGCACAGGGTCGACGAGACCAAGCAGCGTCCGCTTCGGATCGGCATTCGAGACGACGATCCCGGTCCTGATCTGCTCCCCGCTGGCGAGCGTGACGCCGCACACGCCGTTATCATCGACATCGATCTGCGCGACCTCCGCGTTGCGGCGAATCTCGGCGCCGGCTCCGGTCGCTGCGGCAGCAATCGCGCCGGCCAACGATCCTGGTCCACCGGTCACGAACGTCGGCGCCCCGGCGGGATGGCCTTCGTGCGCGACCTGCAGCAGCCACGACGCGGCCGTTCCCGCTGACCGCGGGCCGGCGGCTGCGCCGAAGATGCCCCGCGCGCAGACGACGGCACGCGCCAGCGGCGACTCGAGCCACTCGGCCGCCAGGTCGGCGATCGGCATCGGTCCCCAACGCAGCAGTTGGTAGAGGCTCGATCTGCCGAGTCCCCGGATCGCCCGGCCAGTCGATACGAGATCCCACAGTTCGCCCGGTCCGGGCTCGTCGAGCGAGGGCGGAACCTGGCGAAGCAGTCCGCCGATCGCTCCGGCGATCGCGACCGCTAGTTCCGAGAACTCGGGCCACTTCGCGGCGTCAGCGGCCGACAGCTGCGAGAGCGATTGCACCGACTGCAGCACCTCGCGCCACAGCACGAGCGCACGGCCGTCAGGCCCCGGCGCAAAGACGCTGACGGCGGGGCGAACGAAGTGCAGGCCCTGCTGCTCGAGCTGCAGCTGCGCGACGATGTCGGCCCGGAGTGCGGTCGCGTGTGCCAGCGCGGGTACGCGGAAGCCTCGGGTGAGCTCGTGCGTCACCGCCGCACCGCCGACCTCGTCGCGACGCTCCAGGACCAGCGGCTTCCGTCCCGCGCGCGCGAGATACGCCGCTGCGACGAGCCCGTTGTGGCCGCCGCCGATGATGATGGGGCGGCTCACTTGATTTTCCCGTTGAGCACGGCCAGCGCGGCGTTGCGCCCGGGCGCGCCCATGATGCCGCCCCCCGGGTGCGTTGCCGAGCCACACAAGACGAGGCCGTCGATGGGCGTTCGATAGTCTGCCCACCCAGGCACGGGTCTCAGGAAGAACAGCTGCTCCAGCGACAGCTCGCCCTGGAAGATGTTGCCTTCAGAGAGTGCCCATGTGCGTTCGAGATCCAGTGGGGTCACGACCTGGCGGTGGAGAATGATCTCTTTCAGGTTCGGTGCGTATTCCGACAGCGTGTCGATGACCGTATCGCCGAACGCCTCGCGCTGGTCGTCCCACGTGCTCTCAGCGAGGCTGTACGGCGCGTATTGGACGAAACACGACATCACGTGCTTGCCTGGTGGGGCCACGGACGGATCCGTCAGCGACGGAATCACCACGTCCATGTACGGCCGTCGCGAAAATCTTCCGTACTTCGCATCGTCGTAGGCGCGTTCCATATAGTCGACGCCGGGCGAAATCGAGATCGCCCCTCGCAGATGCGGTCCGGCGCCGGGAAGGGCCGTGAAGTTTGGTAAGCCATCGAGTGCGAGGTTGACCTTTCCGGACGAGCCGCGGAAGCGATAGCGCTTCACCCCTTCGACGAAGTCATCGGGGAGGAGGTCCTCGCCGACCATCGCGAGAAACGTGCGCCTCGGATCGACGCTCGAGGCGATGAGATCGGCCTCGACCTCGTCGCCGTTCTCGAGCACCACGCCACGCGCGCGGTTTTCGCGCACCGTGATACGGGCAATTGGCGCCTCGGTTCGAATCTCGACGCCGGCCTGCCTCGCCGCGCCGGCGATCGACGTCGAGATCGCGCCGGTGCCTCCGCGCGCCAGGCCCCAGGAGCGAAAGGCACCGTCGATCTCCCCCATGTAGTGATGCAGCAACACGTACGCGGTGCCTGGCGACCGCACGCCCAGGAACGTGCCGATGATGCCGCTCGCCGACATCGTCGCCTTCAGGACATCGGTTTCGAACCACTGATCCAGGAAATCGACCGCGCTCATCGTCATGAGCTGAACCTGGTTGAAGCGATCCTCCGACGGGAGATTGCGGAAGCGGCGGCCGAGGAACAGCAGGCGCGCGAGATCGCGCGGGTGCAGCGACCAGGGATCCGGCGGCGTCATGTCGAGGATTGGCTTGACGAATCGCGCCATCTCGACCATCGCGAGGGCGTACTCGTCGTACGCCTCTGCGTCGACGCGCGAGTGCCGGGCGATCTCGCGCCGGGTCTTCGCGTGATCGTTCACGCGCCACAGGTGATCGCCGTTCGGCATTGGCGTGAACGTGCCGTCGAGCGGCAGGATCTCGAGGCCGTGGCGAGGCAGATCGAGCTCGCGAATGATCTCGGGTCTCAGGAGCGAGACGACGTACGAGCAGACCGAGAAGCGGAACCCCGGAAAGACTTCTTCTGTGACCGCCGCGCCGCCAAGCACGTGCCGGCGCTCGAGCACGAGGACGCGCCGTCCCGCCCGTGCCAGGTAGGCGGCGTGCACCAGGCCGTTGTGTCCGCCGCCGATAACGATTGCGTCGTATCGCTGTGGCATCCGGAAGACCGCCGAAATTCTATCCGACTTCCAAATCCGCAATCCGCAATCCGCAATCCGCAATTTGGTATATTCCGCCCATGCCTATCGGCACGGCGTTCCATCCGCGCACTTTCGCGCTGTGTGAAAGCCTCAATTACCGCGAATGGTCCGGGTACTACACCGTCAGCGCCTACGAGGCACACCATGAGCACGAGTTCGCCGCCATTCGTAACGGCGCGGCGCTCATCGACGTCTCGCCGCTCTTCAAGTACCTGATCAGTGGTCCGGATTCCATGCGGCTCGTCGATCGGATTGTTACGCGCGACGCGACGAAGTTGTCCGTTGGCCAAGTGATCTACACGCCCTGGTGCGACGAGCGCGGCAAGGTGATTGACGATGGCACGGTATCGCGCCTGCGAGAGCACGTGTGGCGCTGGACCGCCGCGGATCCGAGCCTGCGCTGGTTCCGTCAGAATGCCCATGGCCTCGAGGTGCAGGTCGAGGACATTTCCGAACAGATTGCCGCGCTCGCCGTGCAAGGGCCGACGTCAGCGCGCCTGCTGCGCTCGGCGGCCGAGGCCGACATCGATTCGCTGAAGTACTTCCGCGTGACGGCGGGCCGCATCGCCGGCGTGCCGGTCGAGATCTCGCGAACCGGCTACACCGGCGATCTCGGTTACGAAATCTGGATGCCGTGGGACCGCGCCCTCGACGTGTGGGATCGCATCATCGAGGTCGGCAAGGCGTTCGACGCCCGACCGGCCGGCATGCTGGCGCTGGACGTCGCCCGCATCGAGGCCGGGCTCCTCCTGATCGACGTCGACTTCCACGGGTCGAAGAAGTGCCAGATCGACGATCAGCGTTATACGCCGTACGAAATGGGCCTGGGACGTCTGGTCAGCGAGAAGAAAGGCCCGTTTGTCGGGCGCGACGCGCTGGCCGCCGAGCGGGTGAGCGGACTGCGTCGCCAGATCGTCGGTCTCGAGATCGACTGGGACGACGTGGACGAGCACTTCACACGTGCGGGACTGACACCGCAGGTGCCGGTGATCGCATCGCGCGTCGCTGTCCCCGTGTACAGCGGCGGCCGGCAGGTCGGCAAGGCGACGTCCACGGCCTGGTCGCCGACGTTGAAGCGGCTGATCGCGCTCGGCACGATCGAGGCGCCGCATTGCACCGACGGCCGTCGCGTCGAAGTGGAAGTGACCGTCGAAGCAAAGCGCCGCCGTGCCCGCGCGACAGTCGTGCCGACACCGTTCTACAATCCGCCACAGAAGACCGCAACGCCCCCGATGTAGCGTTGCGGCACTCCAGCCACTCGAGAAATCGGGCACTCGAGACGATCAGACAACTCCTCGCAAGGAGACACACTGCGTGCTCCGGCGATTCCTGCTCCCCGGTATCGCGTTTTCCATAGGTGTCGTGACGGCATCGGCTCGCCTGGCGGCAGCGCAGGGCGCCGCCGGCGCGCAGCTGCTCGACGGGATGGGCTCGTACTCCCGCCCGATCCGAACCACCAGTCCAGAGGCGCAGCGCTTTTTCGATCAGGGGCTCGCGCTTCTCTACAACTTCAATCATGCCGAGGCGGAGCGTTCCTTCCTGAAGGCCGCTGAGCTCGATCCCAAGGCGCCGATGCCTTGGTGGGGCGTGGGCATCGCGCTCGGCCTGAACTACAACCGCGACGTGACGAAGCTCGAAGGCGAACGCGGTAAGCGCGCCTACGAGGCGGCGCAGAAGGCGGTGACGCTCAGTCGCGGCGGCGCGCCAATCGAGGCGGCACTCGCCGACGCGCTGGCGGTTCGCTACACGCTCGACCCGGCGATGTCTCCCGAGACGCTGAACGCGCGGTACCGCGAAGCGATGAAGGCCGTTCATCAGCGGTTCCCTGATGATGCGGAGGTTGCCGTGATGTACGCGGACGCGCTGATGAATCTGCGGCCGTGGCAGGTGTGGACCGCCGACGGCACGCCAGCACCCGACACGCTGGAGCTCGTGTCGGTACTCGAGGGCGTGCTCCGACGGCGACCGAACCACCCCGGCGCGAACCACTATTACATTCACGCGGTCGAGCGTCGCCGACACCGGAACGCGCACTCGCCAGCGCGGAGCGCCTGCTGACGCTCGTGCCGGGCGCGGGACATCTCGTCCACATGCCCTCGCACATCTACATGCACACGGGCGACTACGCGAGGATGGCGGTGCTCAACGAGAAGGCCGCCGCGGTGGACGAGGCCTACATTGCCAAGGCGAATCCGGCGGGCGTGTACCCGTTCATGTACTACGGGCACAACATCCACTTCGCGTTGGTCGGGCACATGCTCGCCGGGCGCTACGCGCCGGCGCGGGCGCAGGCCGACAAGCTGGCCGCGCTCGCCGCACCGCACGTGCACGAGATGGCCGCCATGGCCGAGTGGACGCTGACGCTGCCGGTGCTGATCGACGTCAGGTTTCAGAAGTGGGATCGCGTGCTGGCCGCGCCGACGCCCGACGCGTCGTTGCCGCTGGTAACGGCCGTCGATCACTTCGCGCGCGCAATCGCGTCGGCGCGCAGCAATCGGCCCGCCGACGCCAAGCGTCATGCCGAGGCGTTCGAAAGCGCCCGCCCGAAGGTGCCGGCCGAGACCATGGTCGTCGCTTGGAATCCGGCATCTGTCGTTCTCGAGCTCGCCAGCGATCTGCTGAAAGCGGAGCTCACCGCGGACGCCGCTGTGCGCGTCCCGCTGCTCGAAGCGGCCGTCGCGAAACAGGATGCGTTCCGCTACGACGAGCCGCCGCCGTGGTGCGCGTCGGTGCGGGAGTCACTTGGCGTCGCGCTCCTTCAGGCTGGACGCGCGAAGGACGCCGAGGCCGTCTTCCGCGAAGACCTTCGGCGAAATCCTGGCAGCGGGCGCGCGTTGTTTGGGCTGGTGAAGAGTCTCGAGGCGCAATCTCGCTCCGAAGAAGCGCAACTCGTGTACCACGAACTCGACGTCGCGTGGAAGGACGCGGACGGTCCGCTCACGCTCGAGGCGCTGCGCTAGCCATCCGAACAACGAATTCAGCAGCAACGAGCGTTGAGCCGGAACGACGAGCGACGGTCGTCCGTCGTTCTGAGCTCGTGGTTTGGCCAGTTAGACGGTCAATTCGCCCCGCAGGACAGTGACCGCGTGTCCCGCGAGCCGCACGCGATCGCCGCGAAGCGTGACATGCAGTTCGCCGCCGCGCAACGACGCCTGCCACGCGGTGAACGATGTCTTCCCGAGCTTCGCCGCCCAATACGGCGCGAGCGAGCAATGCGCCGAGCCGGTGACGGGATCCTCGTCGATCCCGTACGGCGCGGCGAAGTAGCGCGAGACGAAATCGTAGGGCTCGTTGTCGGCGCGCGCCGTAACGATCACGCCGGCCGGAATCTGTCGTAGCTCGTCGAAGCGCGGCTTCAGCGAGCGCACGGTCGTTTCGTCGGCCAGCTCCACCAGGAGGTTGCCGTGCGACTTGCCGGGCGTCGTCTCGCCCACCGCCCTCGGCTTCACGCCAATCGCCTCGAGCAGCCGCCGCGGGGTGGGGCAGGGAACCACGGGCCGTGACGGGAGCTCGATCGCAATCCGATCGCCGACCCGTTCGGCGCTGAGAACTCCGCTGAGCGTCTCGAACGCAATCGGGCCATTTACCGGCACCCGCCCGCTTTCCCACAGTGCATGCGCCGAGGCCAGTGTCGCATGGCCACACAAGCCAACTTCGACCGTCGGGGTGAACCACCGGAGGCCGAAGGCGCCAGTTCCGGGGACGACGAATGCAGTCTCCGCCAGGTTCATCTCGGCCGCAACCTGCTGCATCCACTCGGGATCGGCAGGATGTTCCAGCAGGCAGACCGCCGCCGGGTTGCCGGAGAACGCCTGGTTCGTGAACGCATCAACTTGGAGGAGTGGGACGGGCATGCCTCAAGATGACTGTTGATTGAACTGGTGTCAATACGTATATTGTCATGGTGACAATTTGGCAGCCGCAAATCGACGGGAAGAAGGGACCAACCTACAAGCAGGTCGTCGAGGCCCTGACCGCCGATATTCGGTCCGGCCGACTTCGGCCGGGCGACCGCCTACCGCCGCAGCGCGACCTCGCCTCCACGATTGGCGTGACGGTCGGCACCGTGACGCGGGCGTATCAGCTTGCGGCACGTCAGGGTCTGGTTGGCGGTGAGATCGGCCGAGGCACCTACGTACGTCCACTCCACGGGCCGGACGATCGGATGCCGCTCGACTTATCGCTGAACGCGCTGCCCCCGCACGCACATGTGGCAGAGTTGGCCGGACGGCTCGATCTTGGCGCCGATATCAATCGCGCAGCGCTCCTCGATTACCCTCCGCGCTCCGGTCGCGAAGAGCATCGCGCCGCCGGCGCCGACTGGATCGCACGGCGGCAGGTTCGCGTCGCGCCGTCGCAGGTGCTCGTGACCGTGGGCGCGCAGCACGCGCTCTCGATCGCGCTGGCGGCGATCGCGGCGTCAGGTTCTCCGATCCTCGTCGAAGAGCTCACCTACGCGGGCATCGTGGCGGCGGCGCGGCTGCTCTCGATTCCCATTGTGCCGGTCAGTCTCGATGCCGAAGGCATGCGCGCGGGTGCACTGCGCGACGCCGCGCGCGAGTCAGGGGCAAAGGTCGTCGTGATCCAGCCCTCCCTGCACAATCCGACCGGCGTGTCGATGACCGCCAGTCGACGGGCCGAGATTCTCGACGTCATTCGACGCGAACAGCTCGGTGTCATCGAGGACGACACCTACGGATTCCTGATCCCGGAATTCCGCCCCCTCGTTGCCGATCTCGACGGCGCGTGGTGCTACGTGACGGGTCTGTCCAAGAGCCTGGCGGCGGGGTTTCGCACCGGCTTCCTCGCGACGTCGCCGGCACTCGTCGATCGTGCGCAGGCGGCCATGTTCGCGACCGCCGTCGCTGCCTCGCCGATCTCTGCTCAGCTCGCCACCTCGTTGATCGTTGACGGGACCGGCGATCGGATCGTCGCGTGGAAACGTGACGAAACGCGCGCCAGGATGCAGATGGCGCGGCGGCGGCTGCCCGCCGTGCCGGATGCGACGCACCCCGCGAGCCCGCACATCTGGCTGCCGCTGTCGCGACCGTGGCGGGCAGCCGCGTTCGTCGCCGCGGCGCGGGCCAGGGAAATCGTGCTGGGCCCGACCGAGGGCTTTCTCGGCAGGCCCGGCGCGGTGCCCCGCGCCGTTCGGATTTCGCTCGCTCCGCCCCGCACGCGAGCCCGCCTCGAGTCAGCGCTCGACATCCTTGCCGACATTCGCGCCACCGCACCGCTGCCGGCGTCGACTCTCTGACCGTCAACAAAAGCTCTGAACAACGAACGACGAGCGCTGAACGACGAGCTCGGAGCTTGAGCTCGCAGCGTTGAGCGTTGAGCGGCGAACTACCGGCGCCAGGGTTCATCCATCAGCTCGTCGCTCGTCGCTCGCGGTGCTAGGATTCGGCAGATGCGAATGGCGTGCGCGGTGTCGATCCTGGTGATGCTGATCGCGTGCTCGACTCGTGTCACGGCGGCTGCCGATCCCATCTACCGCCTGCCGCTCGGCGATCCCGCTCGCCGCGATCGCGACGTCCGCATCGTCCTCGACGGCATCACCGACACCACCACTGGAGAGACGATCGACCCGGCCGCGCTGGCGACGAGATTGGCGCCGGCGAAACTCGTGATCGTCGGCGAAGAGCACACGAGCGTCGAGTCGCACCGCGTTCAGCTGCAGGTGATTCGCGCGTTGGAGAACGCGGGACGGCACGTGGTGATCGCGCTCGAGATGTTCCCTTACGGCGAGCAGCCGTCGCTCGACGCCTGGGCGGAGGGACGCTGGACCGAGGAGGAATTCCTCTCGAAAGGCCGGTGGTACGACGTCTGGGGTTACCGGTGGAACTATTATCGCGACATCTTTCTTCATGGTCGGGCGTCGCGCATGCCGTTCGTGGCCGCTAACGTGCCGCGCGAGGTCGTCTCGACGGTCCGGCAGAAGGGACTGAGCGCCATTTCGCGCGAAACCGCCGACCATCTGCCGCCGTCGATCGATGTTGACAGCGTCGAGCACCTCACCTTCTTCAAGGTGGCCCTCGAGGAAGGCGGTGTCCACGGCGGTATGCCGGAGGATGCTCTGAAGTCGATGCTGACGGCGCAGGCGACGTGGGACGCCGCGATGGCATGGAATGCCACGAAGGCGCTCGAACGCATGCGCGACCCCGCTGCTGTCGTCGTGTTGCTGGCCGGATCGGGCCATGTCGGCTACAGCCTGGGGATCGAGCGGCAGGCGCGCGCATGGTTCAAGGATCCGATAGCCTCCGTAATGCCAGTCCCGGTGGCCGACGATCATGGGCCGATCGACTCGGTGCGGGCGTCGTACGCCAACTTCGTGTGGGGCGTGGCCCGCGAGCCATCGCCCGCCTGGCCGTCGCTCGGCATCTCGACGCGCGCGGGCGACCAGGGCCGCCGACAGGTGATCGACGTCGAGAAGGATTCGCCGGCGCGAGGGAAGATCGAGGACGGCGACGTGATCCTCACAATTGGAGATGCCACCGTCGACAGCCGGGAAGCGCTGAACCGCGCGATCGCGCGATACGATTGGGGCGATGTCGCGACGCTGGTCGTGAGGCGAGGCGAACGGGAGCTGACCGTGGCAGTGCCGCTACGGCGAACGCCGTGAGGAGAGGTGCGATGCAGGTGGAGTTGCCCTGCCCCTATTGCGGCGAGCCGCTGACCTTCGTGATAGACGAAACCGGTGGCAAGACGCAGGTGTATATCGAAGACTGCGCCGTCTGCTGCGAGCCGATCGAGGTTCGTGCGCAGGTGGGCGTCGAGGAGTTCGACGTGCAGGTGAAGCGCCTCGACGAGTAACGTCACCGATTACGCGGATGGACGCGGATATAGGCGGTCACTCGGCCGTTGGCCCGGAGCCTGAAGCTCGGAGCCCGGAGCCCGGAGTCACTCAGACGTACACTGACAGGTAGAGACATCCGTTGCATACGCCCACTGACGGCCTCGGCGCCTCCCGCTTCGTCGCGTTTTCGCGCGACGAGTGGTCGCATTTGCGCGATCAGACACCGCTGCTTCTCACCGAAGCGGACCTGTTCGCGCTTCGCGGGCTGAACGATCAGGTGACGCTGTCGCTGGTCGAGCAGATCTACCTCCCGCTCGCGCGTCTGCTCAACCTCTATGTCGCCGCGACGCAGACGCTCCACAAGGCGACCGATACCTTCCTCAGCAACCCCGCCGCGAAGGTGCCATACGTCATTGGCGTCGCTGGCAGCGTCGCCGTCGGCAAGAGCACGGCCGCGCGGATCCTGCAGGCGCTGTTGTCACAGTGGCCCGACCACCCGCACGTCGATCTGGTCACGACGGACGGCTTCCTCCATCCCAACGCCGTGCTCGAATCGCGCGGGTTGATGCACCGGAAAGGGTTTCCGGAGAGCTACGACGTTCGGCGGCTGCTGGAGTTCCTGATCGAGGTCAAATCGGGGAAGGCGCACGTGACGGCGCCGGTTTACTCGCATCTCACCTACGACATCGTGCCCAACCGTGTTCAGGACGTGAACCGACCGGACATCATGATCCTCGAGGGGCTGAACGTGCTGCAGACTGCGCCCCGGCAGCAGGGCCGTGCGTTGTTCGTCTCGGATTTCTTCGATTTCTCGATCTACATCGACGCTGACGCGAAAGACATCCAGGACTGGTACGTCGATCGCTTCATGACGTTGCGCGAGACCGTGTTCACGGATGCCAAATCGTACTTCCACCGCTATGCCGCGCTGACGGATGCGGACGCACGAGAGATTGCGCTGCGGCTCTGGCGGGAAATCAACTACGTGAACCTGACGGAGAACATCGAACCCGCCCGCGAGCGCGCCCACCTGATCATCCACAAGGGCGCCGATCACGAAGTGACGTCCGTGCGGTTGAGGAAGCTATGACCTGCAGTAGGGCGGAACTCCAGTTCGGCCATCGTCGGCGCGACTAAAGTCGCGCCCTGCTGCCGATCTGTTTGTGCCGGAAGCAGGACGTGACGTGATCGTTCACCATGCCCGTGGCCTGCATGAACGAGTAGCAAATCGTCGTGCCGACGAAGGTGAATCCTCGTTTCCTGAGTGCGCGGCTCATGGCGTCCGATTCCGACGTGCTCACTGGCACCTCACGCATCGTCTTCCACGCATTCCGTTTCGGTGTGCCGTCGACGAACTGCCAGAACCAGCCGGTGACGTCGCCGGTCTCCTTTGCGAGCTCCACGAAGAGCTTTGCATTTCGAACGGCGCCTTCGATTTTCAGCCGGTTGCGGATGATGCCCGGGTTGGCCATCAGGCGCTCGACGCGCGCCGGTGTGAAGCGCGCCACCCGCTGCGGATCGAAGCCATCGAACGCGCGCCAGTAATTGGCGCGCTTGCGCAGAATCGTGATCCAGCTGAGGCCGGCCTGCGCACCTTCGAGGACGAGCATCTCGAAGAGCCGCGTTGGATCGGTCTGCGGGACGCCCCACTCGTGATCGTGGTAGGCGAGGTAGAGGGGATCCGTCCCGGCCCAGGCACAGCGTTCGTGCGTCTTCAGCATTTGCGGATGAGGACGACGCCGGTCACGACAAAGGCGGCGCCGAGGACGCGCCACAGGCTCAGCGGACGGACGGCGAAACCAACCAGCCCGTAGTGATCGAGCAGCAGCGCGAGCGCCATCTGACCGGCGACGGCAACGCTCAGCAGCGTGGCGGCGCCGAGCGTCGGCGCGAGCGCCGCCGCGGTCACGACGAACACGGCGCCGAGGAGTCCGCCAGTCCAGACCCACCAGGGGGCCGCGATCAGCGATGACAGCCGCGGCCAGCTGTTGACGCCGAGCGAACAGAGCGTCAGTGCCACCGTGCCGACGAGAAAAGAGATCGTGGCCGCCAACAGCGGATGCCCAACGTAGCGGACAAGCTGTGAGTTGACGCCCGCCTGAATGGCAATGAGCGCGCCGGACAGGAACACGGCAGCAAAGAACAGCCAGATCATTGCCACCGCAGGTCCGTCAGTTGCGAGCGCGAGTTGAAGCGAATGATTTGCCCGCGCATCGCCGATCGGTCCGACACCAGCCAGGCCACGTACTGACCAACTTCCTCGGACGTCAGCCAGTCGGCGTCCCCATCCGGTCGGGAGCGGCTGAGGATTGGCGTGCCCAGCACCAGCGCGTTGATGCGAATCGGCTCGTGCCGATGTTCGGAGGCGAGCACGCGCATCAACATCATTTCTGCGTGTGCCGACACGGACATCAGGCCCGAGTTCGGTACCGGGACGTCGGCCGCGGCGCCGCTGATGAACACATACGCGCTCCCTGGCCGCTTGTTGATGGCGGGCACGAGCGCTGTCGCCGCGAGATAGTGCGGCGTCAGGTTGTTGGCGAGCACGCGTGTCCAGTCGTCGATGGTCGAGAAGATGAGCGGCCCCTTCCGCCACCAGCCGCCGAGCGACGCGACGACAATGTCGAGGTTGTGGCAGACGAATTGGACACGATCGCGGACCGCGAGGACGCCGGTTGGCGAGCCGATGTCGCCATGGATCGGAACGTAGCGGCCGTCCCACTCGACCGGCAACCGATCGTGCAGCTCACTCAGCCGGTTGTTGTCTCGCGACGCCACCGCGACGACCGCTCCTGCGGCAAGCAGCGCGCGCGTGATGCCTTCGCCGACCTCGCCGCAACCGCCCAGGACGAGGGCCACCTTGCCAGCCAGAGCCGCCATGGCGGCGATCATACAGGCTGCTGCGCTTCGCACGATCGTGTACAGTGACGGCACATCCCTGGAGGGTCCCGCAATGAAACTCGTGGTTGCCATCGTCAGGTCCGAGCGCCTGAGCGCCGTGCTCGAAGAACTGTTTCGCGCCGAGGTGCAGGGCCTCACCATCAGCCGCGTCCAGGGGCACGGCGGTGAGCGCGAGCAAGTCGAAACCTATCGCGGCACAACCGTGAAGATGGAGTTGTCGGACAAGGTGCGGCTCGAGATCGGCGTCTCGAATCACTTCGTCGACCCGACCGTGAAAGCCGTCCTGAAAGCGGCGCGGACGGGCAATGTCGGGGACGGCAAGATCTTCGTGCTGCCAGTCGAGAAGATCTACCGCATTCGTACGGGCGAAGAGGACCAGGCGGCGGTCACACCGGTGGGGGTTTCGCCGTAGGCTTCGGACTAAGAACTACGGACTAAGAACTACGGACTACGGATCGAATCTCCGGTGTTTGGTTGCCTCCCAGCGTCCTGAAGCCCGAAGCCTACAGCTTCCGTTGAATAACCACCCGCACCGACTCGTGTGTGTCGCCGCCGAAGATCTCGCGGAGGCGCTCCTGTCGGTAGGTAAAGATGCGGATCAGGTCGGGGCTGACCAGCCACTGATGGACCGCGTAGCCGCCGGGCACGTCGTAGTCGACGCCGTCCTCGACGAGCGTGCCGTCGCGTTCCTCCCGGAACAGATGTGAGTGACGCCAGTAGCGGTACGGGCCGCGGCGCTGCTCGTCACGAAAGCGCGAGCAGGGCTCCCACGCCGTAATCTCGCTGCGCCAGCGAAAGGGCACGCCGTGCAGGCGCAGCCGGTAGTCAAGCGTGGCGCCGCGACGCATCTCGATGTCCGGCGTCAACAACCGGAAATGCAGAAATGATGGCGTGATCGTCTCGAGATTCTTGGCGTCCGCGAAGAAGGCGAACACGCGGTCGATAGGAGCGGGAAGCCACAGGCGCGTTTCCAGGCGGAATGGCACGCGCCGCGATATTACCTTGCCTCAGCCGTGAAGAGCGGGGCGTGCACCCGCTGGAACGGAAAGCCGAGACTGTCCACGCCAGTAACGACCAACCGGAATTGCCCGGCGCGCGGCGTCACATCGCCGAGAAACGATTGCGTCTCTCCTCCGCCCCCTTCCGGCTGAAGCGCCAGGTCCTGGATCATTTCGGCGGCAGACGAGACGAAGCGGAACCTGGGATTTCGAACGTCGCCAGACAGCTCGACTTCCAGCTTCTGGGTCACGCCGCGCTTCGGCCCCCCTTTGATGGGGAACAAGCCTTCGTGCCCGGGCCTCCCACCAGGTTCGACGAATTCGACGCGGTCGAGGGAGAGCTCGGTCTTCGCCTGCAGCACCAGGAAGAACATCCCTTTGCCGGCGACGCGCACTGTCCAGGCGCCCGGCGTCGGCTTTGGCAGAGTGACGATACGGCCGGCCTGGAACTGGCGGTAATCGACGCCGGGATCGTTTGCGCGAAGCTCGCCACCGGACGGCCGAACGATTTCGACGACCTGAAGACATTGCAGCGAGACAGAGAACATCGCGCTTTCGATCGTGGAGTCGAGTGGAATCGAGAACTCGTGCACGCCCTCGGCCAGGGTTCCGGCGGCGCGGAAAACCGTCTCCTCGTGCTTCATCGCGCCGATCATCAGGACCGACGACTCGCCGACTTCTGACGGGTCGAACAGAAAGACCTGTCCGCCGCTCCCTTCGGCCACGGTGAAGTAGCTGGGATCGGGTTTACCGACACAGGGCCAGCCGGGCCGACTGCGCGGCTGTTGATCCTGCGCCGCGACCGCGGTTGCGATCGCCGCAACGACAGGGACGATCGGCGAGTAACGGATCCGCATGGCGATCGGTATTTGCTCACGCATGTACGGCGGACCCTTCAGGTCAGCCTTGGCGCGCTATGGCCCCCGCCTCAGGTGGGCGCCGAACATGCGTCGCGTCGTACGTAGGACCCGAGCTAGCTCGGGCGGCCATCGCCCGTAGTCCGAAGCCCGTATCCCGAAGCCTTACGTATGCCCCGTATGCCCGAATCCTCCAGCGCCACGCGCCGTTTCCGACAGCGAGTCCGCCGGTTCCCAGATGACACGCGCAACCGGGGCGACCAGCAGCTGCGCGATCCGCATGCCTCGCTCGACCGTGAAGGCGGCGCGACCGAGATTGATCAGCGCCACCTTCACCTCGCCGCGATAGTCAGAATCGATAGTGCCCGGGGCGTTGACGACCGTGACGCCCGACTTCGATGCCAGCCCGGACCGCGGCCTCACCTGCGCCTCGAAACCCTGCGGCACCTCGATCGCGAAGCCGCAGCCGACCAGTCGAATCTCCCCAGGCGCGAGAACCACGGGATCGGTGACCGCCGCGCAGAGATCCATCGCTGCCGCGTGCGCCGTCTGGTACGCCGGCAACGGCAGGCCCTCGTTGCCGGGAAGAATGGTGATAGGTACTTTCAGCGTCACGGCCGTCCCTCGTCCGTCGTCCCTCGTCCTTCGGTCCTTCGTCCATCTTCAGGGTCGCACCTACTACATCCCGCCCTGGCTTGATGGCGGCACCAGGCCCTTGATGCGCATGTAGGTCACGAGGTTGCCGTAGTGCTCCATGTCGTGCGCGATGTTGAACTGCAGGATGTTCAGACGCGGCTGCTTGCCCCGAAAGAAGTCGACCATCTCGGCGGCCTTGGCGTCGGTCATCGCGTCGAACTGCACCTCACAGAAGGCAAACGACTCGGCCAGCGCCTTCTGCAGGTCGGCCTTCGTTGTCTTCGTCTTCTCGATGTCGGTGTCCTTCATCGGATTCGCAGCCCCCGAGGCCATCGAGCAGATCATGAAGTTCGCATTGGCAATATGGCCGAGAATCGCGCCGAAGCTCCGTACGGTGTCGGCCGGCTTGAACGCGTAGTCCTCTTCCTTCATCTGTTCTGCTGATTTGGTGATGTTGCCCTTGACCATCGCCAAGATTGGCTTCGCTGACGCCGCGTATGGATTGGTCTGCGCCAGGGCAGGCGACGACACGGCGATGACGGTACACGCGGCCAGGATGATGCTTTTCATTGCGACACTCCTCGTAGTTGCTTGCCTCCGGGCGGCAAGGGGATGTCATCTTACTGCCGCTCCTGGGGCGCGACAACGCCGGGCGCAGATGGGACGAGCCGTGAATCCTCGGCCTGACAAGCGGCGTCGCATTCAGTTATGATCGGGCCTCCCGGGTTGCCGCCGGCACTGCCCGCGCGCCTCTCCGCTCCATCCGTCCACCTGGCCCGATCGGGTGGATGGCCTGATTGTTCGCCCATTCATGCGTGAGACCATGCCGCGTTCAATGCGACGTTCACGATGTTGGTATGCGTCCCTGTCGCTCGTGGCGGGTATCGCCGCCCCGGCGATGGGATGCTCGCGGGGCCAGCCCACCGGTCCCCAGCAGGTGCCCGCCTTGCCGGTCGGCGTCGAGGTGCTGGCCCCGAAGCCGGTGACCATCAGCTCCGAGTTCGTCGCGGTGTTGAAGTCCCGGCGCTCGACGGAGGTGCGGCCGCAGGTCGAGGGCATCATCACGCAAATCTTCGTGCGCTCCGGCGACGCGGTGCAACATGCCAAGCCGCTGCTACAAATCGATCCGGCCAAGCAGCAGGCGACGGTGCAGAGCGAAGAGGCCGCCCGCGCCGCGCAGGAGGCTGCGGTCCGCTACGCGGAACAGCAGTTCGAGCGCGCCAAGCAGCTGCTCGGCGTTGGCGCCATCAGCCAGCAGGAATACGACCAGGCCGAGTCCGGGATCCGAACCGCGAAGGCGTCGTGGGCTGCCACGGATGCCAGGGTTCGCGAGAATCAGGTGCAGCTGCAGTACTTCCGCGTCACCGCGCCGACTGACGGTGTCGTGGGCGACATTCCGGTCCGCGTCGGCGATCGCGTGCAGACCGATACCGTGCTGACGACGATCGATCAGAGGGCGGGACTCGAGGTCTACGTGCAGGTGCCAATCGAGCGCGCGCAGGACCTCAAGCCCGGCCTCCGCGTGCGGCTGCTCGACGGCCAGGGGCAGACGCTCACGCAATCCGTCATCGACTTCGTTTCGCCGCAGGTGGACGACAGGACGCAGTCGATTCTCGCGAAGGCGCAGGTGCCGACGGGGAAGGGGTTCCGGAACGACCAGTTCGTGCGCGCGCAGGTCATCTGGCGCGAGGAGCCGGGTCTCACGGTCCCGGCGGTCTCGGTCACGCGGATCAACGGTCAGTACTTCGCGTTCGTCGCCGAGCCCGCGGAAAAGGGATTCGTCGCGCACCAGCGCTCGGTGAAGCTTGGCGATCTCGTCGGCAACGACTACGTCGTGCTCGGCGGCCTGAAGGCGGGCGATCGCCTCATCGTCTCGGGCGTCCAGAAGATTGGCGAGGGCGCTCCCGTTCAATTCAAGGAAAGCTAGTCCGCCTCTTCGCGCGAGTGCCCGATGTTCGTCGATCTCTTCATCCGCCGCCCGATTCTCTCGACGGTTCTCTCGCTCGTCATCATCCTCGCGGGCGCGGCGTCGATTCCGACGCTGCCGATCGCGCAGTATCCGGAGCTGGCACCGCCGCAGGTCAGTGTCACCGCCATCTACACTGGCGCGAACGCGCAGGCGGTGGAGTCGGCGGTCACGATTCCGATCGAGCAGGCGATCAATGGCGCCGAGGGCATGATGTACATGACCTCGACCAGCACGAGCAGCGGCGTCAGCACGGTGACGGCGACGTTCAGCGTCGATCGCAATCAGGATCTGGCAGCCGTCGACGTCCAGAACCGCGTCTCGACTGCGCAGGGCCGCCTTCCAAACGAAGTCAAGAACATCGGCGTCACGGTCACGAAGGCGTCGGCCGGATTCATCATGGCGGCGGGGGTTTACGCCGAGGGCGGGCAGTACGACTCGCTCTTCATGAGCAATTACCTCGACGTCTTCGTCCGCGACGCGCTGAAGCGCGTCCCCGGTGTGGCCGAGGTCCTCATTTTCGGCGAACGCAAGTATGCGATGCGCTTGTGGCTCGATCCGACGCGACTGGCCTCGCGCGGAATCACCGCCGCCGACGTCACCGCCGCGCTGCGCGAGCAGAACGTGCAGGTGGCGGCCGGCGCGGTCGGACAGCCGCCGGTCCCGTCGGGCCAGCTCTATCAAATCAGCGTCCGCGCCGCCGGGCGCCTCTCGGAGCCGAGCGAGTTCGAGAACATCGTCGTCAAGGCCGGCACAGACGGGACGCTGATCCTGTTGAAGGACGTCGGTCGCGCCGAGCTGGGCGCCGAGACCTACTCCAGCGCACTCCGCTTCAACGGGGTTGAAGCCGTAGGGTTCGGCGTCCTGCAGCTGCCGTCGGCGAACGCTCTCGACGTCTACAACGAGTGCGTTGCCGAGCTCGAGCGGCTGTCGAAGGCGTTCCCACCCGGGATGAAGTATCAGATCTCCTTCGACACGGCGACGGTCGTCAAAGACTCGATCCGCGAGGTGGTCATTACGCTCTTCGAGGCCATCGTCCTCGTCGTCATCGTGATGTTCCTGTTCCTGCAGGATTGGCGCAGCACGATCATTCCTGCGGCGACGATTCCCGTTTCGCTCGTCGGCGTCTTCGCGTTCGTGAAGCTCCTCGGCTTCTCAATCAATACCTTGACTCTCTTCGGCATTGTCCTCGCCACCGGCATCGTCGTGGACGATGCGATCGTCGTGATCGAGAACATCCAGCGACACATCACGGAGTACGGTCGCACCGCACGACAGGCGGCGTCCGAGGCCATGGGCGAAGTGCTGGGCGCAGTCATCGCCACAGCGCTGGTGCTGATCGCCGTCTTCGCGCCGGTCGCGTTCTTCCCCGGCACCACCGGCCGCCTCTACCAGCAGTTCTCGCTGACGATTGCCTTCTCGGTGGCGCTCTCGGCGTTCAATGCGGTCACGCTGACACCCGCGTTATCGGCGCTGCTGCTGCAGAAAGAAAAGGAGAAGGGGCGCTTCTTCCGGCTGATCGAGGCAATGATCGATCGGGGCACCCACGTCTACGTGGCGGTAGTGCGGCGCGTCGTCCGGATGCGGGTGCTGATGGTCCTCCTATTCATCCTCACGCTCGGCGCGACGGTCTGGGTGTATCGCACCGTGCCCAGCGCGTTTTTGCCCGACGAGGATCAGGGCTATTTCATCATTCAGGTTCAGGCGCCCGAAGGGGCGTCCCTCGAATACACGAGCAACATCGGGAAGCAGGTCGAGCAAGTGCTGCGCACGGAGAAAGACATCGCCAGTGCATTCACCGTGGGCGGGTTCAGCTTCGCCGGCGCGTCGCCGAACCGCGGCCTCCTGTTCGTCCGCCTGAAGCCGTACGATGAGCGCCGGAACGACGATCAGTCAGCGCAGGCGATCGTCACGCGCCTCCGCGGACCGCTGCTGGGCGGCATCAGCGGCGCAATCGTAGTCCCGTTCCTTCCGCCGCCCATCCGCGGTCTGGGCGCATTCGGCGGTTTCCAGTTCGAGGTGCTCGATCAGACTGGCGGTCCGATCCAGAACCTGGCGACGGTGACACAGAATCTGGTGCAGCAGGGCAATCGCACTCAGGAGCTCCGCGGGCTGTTCACATCGTTCACCACCGGCGATCCGCAGCTCTATGTGGACATCGACCGGCAGCGCGTGAAGGCGCTGAACATGCCTCTGAACGAGGTCACCGACGCACTGCAGGTCTTCCTCGGCTCGCAGTACGTCAACGACTTCGACTTCAACAACCGCGCCTACCGGGTATACGTCCAGGCCGATCAACGTTTCCGAAACGACCCGACCTCGCTGGCGCAGTTCTACGCTCGCGCGGGATCGGGTGAGATGGTGCCGCTGTCGAACCTCGTGCACGTGAGGGAGACAACGGCGCCGCAGGTCATCAGTCACTTCAACCTGTTCCGGTCGTCCGAGATCAACGGCGCGGCGGCGCCAGGTTACAGCTCGGGCCAGGCGTTGAACGCGATGGGAGACCTCGCGTCACGAACGTTGCCCACCGGGATGACATACGCGTGGGCGGGGCAGTCGCTCGAAGAGATCAACGCGGGATCGCAGGCCGGCGTCATCTTCGCGCTTGGCCTGCTGCTCGTCTATCTCACGCTCGCGGCGCAGTACGAGAGCTTCCTCCTGCCGTTCATCATCCTGCTGGCCGTTCCGGTTGCGGTGCTCGGCGCCGTCGGCGCGCAGGGGCTTCGCGGTCTGGCCAACGACATCTACTGCCAGGTCGGTCTGGTCATGCTGATCGGCCTCGCCGCCAAGAACGCCATCCTGATCGTCGAGTTTGCCGAGCAGCTGCGCGAGCGTGGGCTGTCGATTGCCGAAGCCGCAGTCGAAGCCGCGCGCATCCGTCTCCGCCCGATCCTGATGACCTCGTTCGCATTCATCCTTGGCGTGCTGCCACTCGTGACCGCCCAGGGTGCCGGCGAGGCGGGGCGCCATTCGGTTGGAACAGCGGTGTTCGGCGGCATGATCGTGTCGACGTTCCTCAATCTGATCTTCATCCCCGTGCTCTACGTGGTCGTGCGCACGCTGGCGCCGGGCGGACGGCGCGCGGTCGAAGCGCCGGTTGAGACGGAGTCGGCCCATGAGTAGGGCAGCGATTGCGGTCGTGCTGACGATGATGCTGGCGGGAGCGGCATCCGCGCAGCCGCAATCGGCGCCTGCGCCGCAGCCCCCCGCCCAGCCCAATCCCGCTCAGGTCCCGCAGCCGCCGACCGGGCCCGTCCAGCCGCCGGTCGTGGCGCCGGAGCGAGTGACGTTCGACGATGCGGTTCGCCGTGCGCTCGATCGAAACCCGAACGTGGTCAGCGCCGCCGCTGACATTCTGCGCGCCGAGGGGCTGTTGAAGCAGGCGCGCGCCGTGATTCTGCCTGGCGTCGAGGTCACGGGAACGAACACGACGCTCGATGACAGCCGCGGCCTCGCCGGCCAGACGTTCACGCCGCAGAACACGTTCAACGCGGCGCTCTCGGTATCGATGCCGCTTTTCGCGCCGGCGCAGTGGGCGCGCCGCATGCAAGCTGAAGACAACAGGCGGGTTGCCGAGGCATCGGTCGAGGACGTGAAGCGCCAGATCGCCGTCGCCACGGCACAAGCGTATCTCTTCGTCATCGCCGCGCATCGCGTGGTCGAGTCGCAGGTGCGCGCCAGAGATACGGCGCAGGCGTTCTACGACTACGCGTCGCAGCGCCTACAGGCAGGTGCCGGCAGCCGCCTTACGGCGCTGCAGGCCCAGGCGACGTTGTCGGCGGATATGGCGCTGGTCGAGGTGTCCGAGCTCGCGCTCTTTCGGGCACAGGAAGCGCTCGGCGTGCTGGTGACATCGGATGGTCGGCTCGACGCCGTCGACGAACCGGCCTTCGAGATTCCAGACGAGAGCACGACCTTGGCCGCGGCCGATCAGGAGATCCAGCAGCGCGCGGACATCAAGTTCACCAACCTGCAAATCTTTGCGAACAAGCGCGTGGTGAACGACAGCTGGAAGGACTGGATGCCGACCGTGAACGGCGTCTTCCAGCCGGTGTTCCAGCACCCCGGTTCGCTGGTGTTGCCGGAGCACAGTTGGCGCGCAGTCGTGCAGTTCGACGTCCCGGTGTTCGATGCGGGCGAACGGCGCGGTGTGAGGATGGTCCGCGAGGCGACTCTGCGCCAGAGTGAAGCGGCCCTCGGCGGGCAGCTTCGGCAAGCCAGGTCTGAGATTCGGCTTGCCTACGAAGCTGTACGTCGATCGACGCGCGCGCTCGACGCCGCCCGCGCGGCCTCACAGCAGTCCGCCGAGGTGCTGAACATCACCGCGTTCAGCTTTCGTGCCGGCGCGACGACGAACATCGAAGTCATCGACGCACAGCGGCGCTCGCGCGACGCGGACACTGCAGTCGCTGTCGCTGAAGACTCGGTGCGACAGGCGCGGCTCGATTTGCTGACGGCGCTGGGACGGTTCCCCAGGTAGGCTGGGAGGCTGGGGTAGGGCAGCCTGTGCGACCAGATCACCCGGGTTGCGGCTCCTCTGCCTGATACGCCTGCGCTGTAAGTAGGTGTTCGTTCATCGCCTCCCGCGCCTCTGCCGCATCGCCTGCGCGAATCGCGAGATAAATCCGCCGGTGCGCCTCCGCCGCAACACGAAGGTTCCGCTCGGTCGCGTTCTTTGCGCTCTCGCGGCGGTGCTCGTAGTGCAGTCCCGATACCATCTCGGCAAGCGACGCGACGATCGGATTGCCCGAGGCCAGGCCCACGGCGCGATGAAACCGGATGTCGTGCGAGAGAAACGTCTGGGGGTCGTCGAACGACGCGAACATTCCGGCAATTTCATCCGCCATGGTCGCGACGTGCTCTTCCTTCGCGCGCTCGGCGGCAAGTCCGGCGGCACCGACCTCGATGATGCGGCGCACTTCGTACATCTCGTCGCGCGTGAAGCCGTGCAGAGCGGCGAGAAAGCTGAGAGGCTCGCTGCCGAGCACCGGCGGCCCGTCGGTGATGAACGTCCCCGATCCGCGCCGAGATCGCACGACGCCAAGCGTCGACAGCTTGCGGAGTCCGGCACGGACGGTAGGCCGGCTGACGCCTAGCTTCGACACCAGCTCGCGTTCGGTCGGCAGACGATCGCCCGAATGCAGCCCGCCACTCTCTATGAGGCCGCGTACATAGGCAACCACCTGGTCGCCCGCACGCGCGGATCCGGTCCGCTTCATCGGCGGGCACATTAGTCCGCCATCACCACGATTGGCAAATCCCGGCCGACAGTGGCCTCGTTGCCTTCCGCGTCCGCGACCAGCACACGAACGACGTAGTTGCCGGGTGGAACGGTGGAGCTATCCCACGGCGTGTCGACGGCACGGCCATCCTCGATCCGCGTCGTCACCACGTAGCGGAAACGCGTGCGCCGCGTGCCGTAAAACGGGATGCCGCTGCCGGGCGCGTAGATCGTTCGCGGTGCCTCGGCATCGCTCGGCAGCTTGTCGAACTCGAGTGTGACACGCGGCTGCTCGAACCCGGCGATCGGCTGCTCCTGACTGTCCAGCAACTGGTATCCAAGTCGAAACGGTCCGAGCCGCCGCGTTAGTGCATTGCCATCGACGCGATCCCACGCTTCGACGACGATGTTCACAAGGCCGCAGACCGGCACGCGGCCGCGAACCCGGGCGGAGATGGCGTCGCCGTTGATGCCGACGATCTCGACGCCCTTCGGCGCGATCGTCGGCGGGATGGTGTCGCGGAACTGGGGCAATCCGACCAGCAGCGGGTTCGCCTCCTCCCCCGCAGGACCGATGTTCAAGTGCACGTGTTGAAAGCGGTTGACCGTGCCAATTTCGTCGCCGGCACGGATGCGCGCGCCGCGGCGGATGCGGACGCGGGAGGGTAGGCCCGCGGCATCGACGCCGAGCGGCAAGACGTCCGGTCTGAGGGGCAAGCCCCGCCGATCGCGGGCGACCCGGACGTGTACGTAGGTGATCGGCCCGACCGACAGGAACTCGGTGAGAGCACCGAAAGCGCCGGCGGCAATGGGCAGGTCGATCTTGGCGTCGCGAATCGCGAAGACTGCGGCGCCTTCGGGCGCATGGATGTCGATGCCTGCGTGAAATCGCTCGCGTCCTTCGCCGCCTGCGTTTCCACGCGCCTCACCAATGGTGCCGGCCACCTCGTGCGGTCCCTCGAACGGTTCGACCGGCCAGATGAGCGGCGTCCGCGCGAAGCGGATCAGATCGAAGCCAGGTGAAATCGCCGGTGGGGCGGGCGTCGCGGATCCCAGGCGCGCCGGCAGGTCCAGCAGACGCACCAAACGGTTGCCCGCGTCGGCGACGACGATTCCGCCATCCGGACGGACGGCGATTCCCGTCGGGTTCCGGAAGCGGATTGCTTTGCCAATCCCATTTGCAAACCCGACCGAGCCACCAGCCAGCAGCCGCGCCCGGCCACCCGTCTGGAGCTCGAGGATTCGCGCGCGCCGATCGGTCACATACACGCGGCCATCGGGCGTCGCGGCAATTCCGGTAGGTCGCGAAAGGCCCGCGATCGCGTCACCGCTCGCGCCCAGCGTCGCGACGGTGCCGGTCGAGTCGATTCGACGGACGACATCGTTGCCGGTATCCGCGACGTAGACCTTCCCATTTGCGACGGCCACGCCGGTTGGCGTGTCGAACGCCGCTTCGTTCGCGAACCCGTCCACGAGGGCCGGCCCACTGCGCCCCGCAAGAGTCGTGACCTCTCCCGCTCGCGTGACGAGCCGAATGCGGTCGTTGTAGCTGTCGGCGACGATCAACCCGCGCGAATCGAGTGCGAGGCCCATCGGCCCATCGAACTGCGCGTCGCCGCCGAAGCCGTCTCGCCAACCCGGCTGTCCGTTGCCGGCAAACGTACTGACACGACCGAACGGTGTGATGCGGCGGATGACATGATTGCCGGTGTCGGCGACATAGATCGTGCCGTCGCGATCGACTGCGACACCGGACGGTGTGCTAAGCCTCGCCATAGCACCGATGCCGTCGCGGAGACCTTCTTCGCTTCCGGCGACTGTCGAGACGACGCCCTCGACAGAGATGCGGCGAACGCGGTTCGACTCGCCGCCGTCCGCAATGTAGATGGCGCCGTCGGGGCCGACGGCAACGGCAAACGGGTCGGAAAACTGCGCATCCTCGGCCGCGCCGTCTGCGGGTCCGTCGATGCCGGATCCCGCGAGGATGGCGGCCGCGGGGATCCAGCCATCTGGCGGCGGGGTAGGGCTGCGTGGCGCGGAGAGCGCGGTCCAGGCGCCGGTTCCGACGGCACTCAGAGCGGCGAGCGTGACAACAGCGATGATGACGAGTCGGGAAGGGCCTCCTGCGCGATTCACGTCACGACAGTATGCCGGACTCGCTTCCTCGTGTTCCGCGCCCGCGGGCGGACCGGCGCTGCGGCGGCCTCCTCGCGCAACTTGATCGTCTCCTTGTGCGACAACGCGTTGCAGCGCTCGACGAAGTCGAGCAGGAAGGCCAGCTCGTCGTCCGTGTAGCGCTCGAGCAGTTTGCTCGTCGCCTCGGCAATCCCGCTGAAGAGGTTTGCGACCGCCGCTGACGGTTTGCTGTGAGCGAGCATTTCGATGACGACGCGCCGCCGATCCTCGGGGTCGGGCACGCGCCGCGCCAGTCCCGCTCCCTCGAGCCGATCGATGACGCCGGTAATGGCGCCCGTCGTGAGCCCGGTCAGATTCGCGAGCGCGCCGGCCGTCATCGAGCCATTCCGCAGAATCAGGTCGGCACACTTGTGATCGGTGACGTGCAGGCCCAGCCGGTCGGCAATCGCCTGGTGGAACATCACCGCCCCGGCGCTCATCTGCCGGAACCCCATGTGTAACGCCTGCAGCAAGGTCCTGTCGCCTGGCCGAAGGTCTTGACATCGTCAATGGAGCCGTTTAGTCTCTTGATATCTTAACAAGTGAGATATTAAATTGATAAGCAATTATACCCGTGAGGGGACCCCACCAGCGCTCGTGGCGCGCGCTATGGCCGGCGATATGGAAATGGTGGCTACCCTGCTCGAGACACAGCAGCAGCGCATTCTCGGCCTCGCCCGGTTCTTCACCGGCAACGCCGCCGACGCAGAGGACCTGACCCAGGACATCCTGATTCGGGTGATGCAGGGCCTGCCCGACCTCGAGCGCCCCGAGACGTTCGACGCCTGGGTGTATCGCACGAGCCGCAATCGCTGCATCGATCATTTCCGCCGCCGGCGCCTTGAAGCGCCGCTCCCGGCGCTGGACGAGCAGTCGCGTCCGCTGTGGGCCAGCAGGCAGCGAACGCCCGACGAGTCGGTGTTCGCCGGCGAGGTGAGAACACGCTTGCAGCGTGCGCTCGAGACGCTGCCGCCTGCCTGGCGGCGAGCCGTCGTGCTCCGCGATCTCCAGGAGCTGTCCTACGAGGAGGTGGCCGAGCGCTTGTCGTTGCCGATGGGGACCGTGAAATCGCAGATCAGCCGCGGTCGATCACGCCTGGCGCAAGCACTCGTGCATTGAGCGGGTTCGCGCCGTCATATAATTCCGGTCACCTCTGATGTCGTTGGCGGCGGGGTCGTCGTCTCGACTACTACGAGATCGTCCGGCCGCTCGGCCCGGCGATTCAGGATCGGCCCAGACTGAACGCTTTCGTCGGGAACAGCGAGTCGGTGAGGGGAAGGAGTCGCAATGCTCCCACCTACTGATCCCGGCGCGACGCTTCTGGCCGCATGGCGGACCAACAGCCGGGTCACCGCGTACCTCGTGAAGCATCTGCCCGCTCCTCTCTGGGACGTTCCGATCCCTGGAGCGCCGAGACGCACAGTCCGCATGATCGCGGGGCATCTGCACAACGCTCGTTGCATGTGGCTCAAGACCCTGGGCAAGGAACACGGCATCGAAATCCCCGCGTCGGTCGACCGGCGAAAGGTCGCGCGCCGCGAGTTGCTTGTCGCGCTCAACCGGAGCAGCCGGGGGATCGAAGCGCTGCTCACGCTCGGGATCGATGCTGGAGGCCATGTACCTCCGTCAAAAGCCTACGTGTGGCGCAACCTGCCGCTAGACGTTCCGCATGTGCTCGCCTACTTCGTCGCACACGAAGGCCATCATCGAGGCCAAATCGTCATGCTGGCCCGCCAACTGGGTCATCGGCTCCCGATTGAGATTGCCTCTGGTCTGTGGCAGTGGAACAGGCGGGCGCAGGAGGCGCGAACTACGCGCTAGGGATCTTTGGTTCCTCGCTCGGTCTCGCCCCAGCCGGTTTGCTCGACGCCATTGACCCGGCCGTCTCCATCGCGCTGAAAGGCGAACCGCGCAACGCCGCCGCGCTCCTGGAATTGATCGCCTCGGACAGCGTACAGGATGCCCTCGCCGCCCGGGCTGTCGATGCGGAGGTGATCGCCGTCGCGCGCGATCGAGACCCACCGGTTGTTCGGAAACTGATAGCGGCCAGCGAACTGATCGAGGATCGACGGCGGAAGGGCGGTGGCCGGAGGCTCGGCGAACGGTGCGCCCACGAGCAGCGATGCAATCTTCCGGGCCAGTCGCGAACACCTCTGGCCCGCCGACCCGTCGTTGGACAGCACCGCCACGTAGACGTTCGCGTCGGCAATCCGCACGACATGGCACCGAAATCCGTTGATGCCGCCCGAATGCTCGGCGACGGCATGACCCGCGTAATCGGCCAGCGCCCATCCGTACCCGTAGCGTGACAGCGTCCCGTCCGCGAGCTTAAATGGCGCCATCATCCTGGCGAGCGACTCGCGCTTGAGAATGCGGCCCTCGCTGAGGGCCGTGTCCCACGTCAGCAGATCGTCCACCGTCGAGACGAGCGCCCCTGCGGCATACGGCTGCGACATGTCGAGATAGGGCGCATTGCGATAACCGGCGACGTCGCGCTCGTACCCGTGCGCCCGGCGCGGCAGGATCCGCTCGAAGCTGTCATAACGGGTGTCGCGCGCACCGACGGGCACGAGAACGTATTCGCGCAGCGATTCCGCAAACGACTGTTGCGTGACCCTCTCGATGATGGCGCCGAGGAGCGCATAGCCGGAGTTGCTGTACCAGAACCGGGTGCCCGGCGGAAAATCGAGCGGACGGTCCCTGAACATCGCCAGCAAGGTGTCGACCGAAAGACGGCGAGCCTGTCCCGCTGCGTACTCCGGGAGCGCGGTGAAGTTCGGCACGCCGCTCGTATGTGTCAGCAAGTGCTCAATCGTGATGGTGCGTCCCGTGGCAGGGTATTGCGGCAAGTGCGTCGCCACCGTGTCCGTCACACGCAATTTGCCGAGTTCCTCGAGACGGAGAATCACGCCTGCCGTGAACTGCTTGGTCACCGAACCGATCCGCATCAGCATGTCCGGTTCGAGCATGGTCGAGAACTCGAGGTCGGCCAGGCCGTACGCGCGCTTAAAAACGGCCCTGCCGTTCTTGGCCGCCAGTACCGATGGCCCCCGGCTGATCGTTGGGGAATGCGGAGGCGGCGAGCGCGTCGATGGTGGGTACCAGCCCCGTGCCAGCGCGCGGCCGGTTTGCGGGTGTCTGCACGCCGCCGACGATTGCGCCGCAGACGATGACTGCAAGTGCGCTGAGAAGAAGACGGCGACGCGCGATTACCTCTGATCCCACCACTTGGACAGATTAGCGCGCGGCGAGCGCGGGTAGTCCGCGTAGTGCGACACGTCGTTGAAAAGCATCAGCCGGGCGCGGACCGGATCCCTGAAGTCGAGGACGTTCAGGCAAGCGGGCGCCTGATCGAGGCGGTCGCGATAGCCGCGCGCGTCGAACCCGAGCAGGCTGCTAATGATGAGACGAATCGTCGCTTTGTGTGAGACGACCAGCACTTGCTGATCGTGATGTGCTTCGACGATCGAGCGGACGACCGGCAGCGCTCGGGCCATGACGTCGACGCCGCACTCGCCGCCGGCGGGCGCCGTGCTGAACGGGTCTTCTTCCCAGCGTGCGTATTCGTCCTTGAATCGCGACTCCACCTCGTGCCGCGTCAGGCCCTCCCAGTGCCCATGATCGATCTCGCGGAGTGCCGGACGGGATACCGGCGTGAGGCCGTGCGGCTCGGCGATGATCGAGGCGGTCTCCAGCGTTCGCCGCATCGGCGAGCAGTAAATCGCCTTGACAGGATCGTCGCGCAGCCGCTCTGCCAGCGCTGCCGCCTGAGATCGTCCGTCGTCCGACAGCGGAATGTCGGTCGCGCCGGCGAATCGATCTTCGGCGCTGAGGGTCGTGGCGCCGTGGCGCACCAGCAGGAGACGCGTAGCCATGGAGGCGGTGGCTATTTTATCCTTAGCCCGCGAGGAGTCCGATGACACAGCGTCTTGTGGCAGCAACAGTCGTTCTCAGTGCCAGTTTCGCCATCTCTACACGCGCACAGTCCGCGGCCGCGGTCACGTACTTTCCAGCCAATGCCGTCGATGCCTCGTTCGCGAAGAGCCCGCCGCCGGTGCTCTTTCAAACAGGCAACGTTCGACTCATGACGCCCACGCGCACGCAAGGCGGCGAAGCGGAGGTGCACGCCACGGATGGCGACATCTTCTATGTTGTCGAGGGAGCCGCGACGTTCCTCGTCGGCGGGACGATCGTGGAAGGACATGAGACCGCGCCGGGTGAAACTCGCGGCAAAGGTCTCGACGGCGGCACGCCGTACGAGCTCAAGGCCGGCGACGTGATCAGCATTCCTGCGGGTGTGCCGCACTGGTTCAAGTCGACGCAGGGGCGATTCAAGTACCTCGTCGTGAAAGTTGGTGCCGCGAAATAGAGCGTACCAGGGCGTCCCAGAGGAGAGTTGCCACAGACCCCGTGACTCTGCGGTGGTCTGGACCACACCAGACTTCCTGGCACTACAGTCCAGGTGGCGTCCTCCTTTCTTGCACGAATGTTGCTGCAGTGAGACCCAATCGGCGGGACCCCTTGTAAAGCCTGGGCGATAATCCCCGACGAGCCCGGCCTTGTTCATGAGTCTCGTCGCACTGGTCCTCGGGCCTGCGATTCTGCTGCCCCTGGCGTTCTACGCGTTGCGTCACCGGCGCGTCCGTGGCGCGCGCTGGTACGCGGGCCTTCTTGGCGCGATTGGGCTGTGGAGCGCGCTGTACGCATGGGAGCTCGCCGCCGAGCCACCACCGCTCTCGATTCTCGCTCTCAAGCTCAAGTACATCGGCATCGTTGCCCTGCCGGTGACGTGGATCGGCTTCATCCTCGATTTCGCGGCGCGCGACCCGATGATCATCCGGCGCATCACGCGCCGCATGACGATCTTTGCCGCGCTCACCCTGCTCATTGCGTGGACGAACGACTGGCACCACCTGTTCTGGGGCCCGCTCCTCGTCGAACGTGCGTCCACCGGGCTCTCGATTGTCGTCGGCCGCGGTCCCGGATTCTGGATCAACATCGCATACACCTACTGCGTCATCTGGGCCGGCGTCGGGATTCTTCTGAACCAGGCGGTGCAGTCGCCGTATCTGTATCGCAAGCGCGCCGGCATTCTGGTCGCCGCCACGCTCATCCCCTGGGTCGGAAACGTGGTGTTCCTCTCGCGGCTGGAAGGGCCGGGGAACGTCGATCCGACACCCTTTCTCTTCACCTGCACTGCCGTCCTGGCGGCAGTGGCCGTCTTCCGCTATCGCGTGCTCGATCCAATCCCAACATTCCGCGATGCGCGCATCGAGGTGATCGGCGACGGTCTCATCATCCTCGACGCCTCGCACCGCATCGCCGATTTGAACAGGGCCGCAGAGCAGCAAATCGGATGGAGCCGCGCCGCCGCCGCGGGGGTCGCGATCGAGCGCGTCCTCGTGGGATGGCCGTCCTTGAACGGCACCGATCTTCGGCACGACGTCGCCGTGTCTACGCCCGCTGGCGAACGGATCTTCGACGTGCGGGTAACACCCGTGCGCGCGTATCGCGATCGGCTGACCGGGTATGTCGTCCTGCTGAGCGACGTCACGGAACGGCGGCGCGCTGAAACGGCGCTCCGCGACAGCGAGGAGCGGTATCGCGACCTGGTCGAGAACGCCCAGGACTTGATCTACACGCGGGGCCTCGACGGGCGCATCCAGAGCGTGAATCGTGCCGGGCTGCAACTGACTGGCTACACACGCGAGGAATTCATCGGCAAGCATATTCTCGACTTCATTGCGCCAGAAATGCGCGAACAGGGCGAGCAGCTCTTCGAAGACTCGCAGCATACGCCGCACGCGCACGACGAGATCACCATCCTGGCCAAGGACGGACGCCGCATCGTCCTCGAGCTCGCGAGCTGGGTGGAGCGACGCAACGGCGTTCCGGTTGCCGTCCAGGCCATCGGCCGCGACGTCACCGAGCGCCGTCGTCTGGAAGACGATCTGCGGCAGGCGCAGAAGATGGAGGCAGTGGGCAAGTTGGCCGGCGGCGTCGCCCACGACTTCAACAACCTGTTGACCGCGATCATCGGCTTCGCCGCCCTCGCGGAAGACGAAGTCACCGAAGGACCGGCGCACGAATGGCTGGCGCAGATCCGCCGGTCCGGCGAGCAGGCCGCATCGGTAACCCGCCAGCTGCTGGCCTTCGGCCGACGACAGATCCTCCAGCCGGTTCAGCTCGATCTGAACACGGTCATCGAGGATGTTCAGAAGATGCTGCGGCGTCTGATTGGCGAGGACATCACGCTGACGACGAGGCTGGCGCCGGTGCTGCGGCCCGTGCGCGCCGACCTGTCGCAGTTGCAGCAGGTGATCGTGAACCTGGTGGTCAACGCCCGCGACGCCATGCCGCAAGGCGGCCACCTGACCATCAGCACGTATAACTTGACTTTCGAGAGCGACACGACGCCGCCCCACCCCGGTCTCACTCCCGGGCATTACGCCGCCATTGTGGTGCGGGACACCGGCGAAGGCATCGATCCCGCCATCCTGCGAAACATCTTCGAGCCGTTCTTCACGACGAAGGACGTGGGTCGGGGCACGGGGCTCGGCCTGTCGACCGTGTACGGCATCGTCAAGCAAAGTGGCGGCGACGTGCAGGTGAAGAGCCTGCGCGGCCGCGGGTCGACGTTCACCGTGTTCCTTCCCGCCGTCGCCTCGGTCGTTCCCGACCTCCCCTCGCCAGCGATGGCCCCGCCCGTCGAGCACATTCGTGACGCCACCCTGCTTGTCGTCGAGGACGATGAATTGGTACGCGAGTTCACCGAGGAGGCACTTCGGAGCGAAGGGTGGACCGTGCTTTCCGCCGCCGACCCGACCGACGCACTGGCGATCGCGGCCCGTGAATCGCAGCGCATCGACCTGCTGCTCACGGACGTGGTCCTCCCTGGCATGAGCGGCGGCGATCTCGCCGAACGCCTGTGTGGCCTGCGGCCAGGTCTGCGCGTGCTGTTCGTCTCCGGCTATGCCGACGAAGACGTGATGGGACGGGGCGGGCTCGCGCCGGGATCGCAGCTGCTCGAAAAGCCCTTCACACCGGCGCAACTGCGCGACCGGGTCTATCAGATTCTGCAATCGGCCGTCGAATCGTAACAAGCAACGAGCTCAACGCAACGAGCGACGAGTGCTGAGCGCGTTGGCTCGACGTGCGACAATCGCCGATATGGATCTGCTGGCCGCCGTGCACGGCTGCACGTTCGACGATTTCCTGCTTGCCCCTCAGCTGAGCGTCGTCGATCGGCGCGACCCCGCGACGATCGACTTGTCCGCGCGGTTGACGACACGCCTGACGCTGAACCGTCCGATCGTCTCCGCGAACATGGATACCGTGACGCGAGCCGAGATGGCGATCGTCATGGCGGAAGAAGGGGGCATCGGCATCATCGACCGTGGCTTCCGGCCCGGCGACATCGAGCCGCAGGTGCGCGAAGTGCAGAAAGTCAAGCGGACCCAGCACGGTGTCATCCCCGATCCTTTGACGATTCAGTCGGATCAACCGCTGTCGGAGGCCCAGCTGCTGATGGATCGGTCGCGCGTCGGCACCCTTGTTGTCGTCGACGCGGACTGGAAGCTCCTGGGACTGCTGACCGAGCGCGACCTCCAGTTCGTCACCGATCTCACGCGACCGGTGCGCGAGCGCATGACTCCGGTTGCGGGGCTCGTCACGCATCGGGGGCCGGCAACGCTCGACGAAGCCGTGCGGCTGATGACGGACCACAAGATCAAGAAGCTGCCGCTCGTGGAGGACGACGGCAGGCTGATCGGGCTCATGACGGCCCGCGACATCCGGCGGCAGCAGCGGCTGCCGTTTGCGACCCGGGATGAGCAGGGCCGGCTTCGCGTGGGTGCGGCAATCGGGGCGCGCGGCGATTACCTCGAGCGGGCCGCTGAACTCGTGAAGGCGGGGGTCGACGTGCTCGTCATCGATATCGCACATGGCCACTCGATGGTGATGGAGCGCGCGCTGGCGGAGGTGACGAAGCGATTCCCCAGGATGGACGTGATTGCTGGCAACGTGGCGACGGCCGACGGCGCGACGTTCCTTGCCGATCGCGGCGCCGGCGCCGTGAAGGTCGGCATCGGACCGGGAGGAGGCTGCACCACGCGATTGACGACGAGCTTCGGCGTGCCGCAGCTTCAGGCGGTGGTCGAATGCTCACGCGCGGTGGGTGGACGCCTGCCGATCATCGCCGACGGTGGCATCCGTCACCACGGGGCGATCGCGATGGCGCTCGTCTGTGGCGCCGACACGGTGATGCTGGGCAGCGCGTTCGCCGGAACGACCGAAGCGCCCGGCGACGTCGTGCAGAAGTCGGTGGTCGTTCCGGAATCGCAAAAGGCCGTGAAAGTGCCGTTCAAGGTCTTGAGGGGGATGGCGTCGATTGGTGCGATCAAGGATCGTCTCGACGTTGAAGACGCCTCGGCGATCGATCTTCAGGCGATCGGCGCCGAAGGAATGGAAGTCAGCGTCCCGCTGCGTGGATCCGCGCGTCCCGTCTTCCGGGAGATGAGCAAGCATCTCTGCTCGTCGATCAGCTACGGTGGCGGCGCCAGCCTCGCGGACGTTCGCCAGCGAGTGATGGCGGATCCCGCTCGCTATCTGATTCGTCTCACCGAGTCGTCGAGACGCGAGTCGTACGAGAGGTAAGGCGCTGGCACTGCCAGTATGATCTCTCTCGTGCTTCTTCACGTCACGCCACTGCGGCTGTTTCTTCTGGCTGTCGGCGGCCAGTGCATCTTCGGCATCGTCCTCGCCCTGCCCGGGACGCTGTTCGGGCTGTCTTCCTGGACCTCCGCGCTGGGCTTTGATATCCCCGCCCAGGCCAATCTGCTCGTCGTCTTTTTTGCTTGTCAGTGCGCGCTGACAGGTCCGGCTGGCCACGCGATCGATCGCGTCGGCTGCGAGCGGGTGCTGGCCGCGGGCAGCGGTTTCATCAGCGCCGGATTGGCGATACTGGCGTCCGCCGAGAGCGTCGGCACGGCGACGCTGGCATCGTCGTTTCTCGCCTCGGGGGTGCGGCCATCAACGCGTCGACCAACACCATGGTGTCCTCGGCGTATGGCGACGATCGCGGGCCGATGCTGTCGCGGATGGCGGTCTTCGGCGCCGCGGGAGCGCTGATGACGCCGGTGATGTTCGGTGCCGCCAGTGCGGCTGGCGTGACCATGCGGTTGTGCCAGCTGGCGGGTGCCGCCACATGCGTGGCGGCGGCGTGCGTGTTGGTGAAGATCGTCGCGCTGATCGCCCTCATCGCGCTGGAATTCGGCACCGAGGCGATCTTCGGCGGCTGGAGTGCCGTGTATGCGATCGCGGTCGTGCCCGAGGCGCCGCCATCGGTCATCATCGGCCTGTTCTGGGGCGGCGTTTGCCTCGCGCGTGCGCTCGCACCGCTGGCGCTCGCCCGGTTTGCGAAGCGCGAGGTCGTGACGATGGCGGCGAGTGTGGCAGCGCTGGGCACGATAGGCATGGCGACGGCTTCGGCCGTTCTCCCGCTGGCCGCGGCTACCTTCGTCGTCGGGCTCGCCCTCGGTCCGCTGGCGCCGACCCTCATCTCGATTGCCGGCGATCGGTATCCGCGTCAGATGGGCACGGTCATCGGGCCGCTCCTGTCGGCGGGGCAGACTGGCAGCACCCTGCTTCCGTGGATCACGGGACGTGTCGCCGTGAGCGACGGCTTTCGCGCCGCGATGCTGGTACCTGCTTTAGCAATCGCGGGGGTGGCCGCCAGTGCGATGACGGTGCACCTGCAGCGCCGATGATGGTCCTGTTCGACCTCGACGGCACCCTGGTCGATACGACGGATCTGATCCTCGCGTCGTTCGAGTGGACGTTCGATCAGCATCTGCCAGGACGGCTGCCCGATCGCGACGCCCTCGTGCATACCTTCGGGCGTTCGCTCCCGGCGGTGCTGCGCGAGCTCGCGGCGGAGCACGGCGATACGGACGCCGACCCGCTGGCGGCGCGCATGCTCGCCACCTACCGCGATTTCCAGAAGGTGCAGCACGACACGCTCATCAAGCCGTTTCCTGGCGTTGCCGAGATGCTGCGGGAGCTGCGCGCCCGCGGCCGACGGCTGGGGCTCGTCACCAGCAAGCGTGAGGGCTTCGCCCGGCGCGGCCTGGCGCTCTTCGGACTCGAAGAGCTGTTCGAGATCGCCGTGTTCCACGACGACACCCCCCGACACAAGCCGGAGCCCGATCCCCTTCTCCTGGCGGCGGAGCGCGCGGGCCTTGCACCTGCAGACGTCGTCTACGTCGGCGACAGCATTCACGACGTGGCCGCCGGTCGCGCGGCAGGAATGCGGACCGTTTCTGTCCTCTGGGGACCATTTCCCCGAGTGGTCCTCGAACGCGCGGAACCCGACGCTATCGTAGAGCGGCCGGAAGATCTGGTAGCGCTCCTGACCACGGACGAGGGACGAAGGACGAGAGACCAAACGTGGGGACAGGCCCCAAAGCCGTGAGAATTCTGGGGCCTGTCTTCTTATCTCCCGGTGCAGATCGACGCCTCCGCGTCAGAAGTTGAACTTCAGCGCGAACTGCATGCTCCGGTTGTCGACGACCGTGGTCGTGATTCGCCCCGCACTGGCGTTGCCGATCGCCGAGTTCGGGAAACCGAAGCCCGGGTGGTTGAACAGGTTGAACGCATCCCACCGGAACTCCGCGTTGCTCCGGCCGAAGAGGCTGAAGCGCTTCGAGAGCGAGGTGTCGAAGTTCACGTGCCCCGGGGCATAGAGAATGCCGCGGCCGGCGTCGCCGTAGGTATCCGGCGGCGGCGCGACGAAGGCCGCCGGGTCGAACCAGAGATCGACGGTCGGCTTGTCCAGATCGCCTGACGCGATCCGGTTCGGCCAGCTCGGAGCGCCGTTGTTGACGCCGGTCTGGAGCGACACGCTGAACGGCCGGCCGGTGGTCAGCGTCGTGATGCCGGCAAGCTGCCAGCCGCCGACGATCGCCCCGAGCACGCCGCCCTCCTTCAGCCACCGGCGTTCCGGACCGAACGGCAGCTCGTAGACGTAGCTGATGACGGCGCGGTGGCGCGTGTCGAACCCCGACGGTCCGTGCCATGCCGCGATGTTGGTGATCGTCTGCCCGTTCCCGACCGCGCCGCCGCCGCTTGCGGCCGACCCGCCGTAGTCCAGCGCCTTGCCGTAGGTGTAGCTGAAAAGGAACTGCAGACCATCAGTGAAGCGCTGCTGCACTTTCAGCGTGCCGGCGTTGTAGGTCGACTGGTTCCGCGGGTCGCACTGCAGCATGTTGTTCACCGTCGCAATCGGCTGTAGCAGCCGGCGCGACGGCTGCGAGCCCGGACCCGGCTGAACTTCATTGGGGTTGTAACAGAGAACCAGATGTTTGCCGGAGCTGCCGACATATGCCAGCTCTACGAGCATCGACGAGAACAGCTGGCGCTCGATCCCGAGGTGCCACTGCTCGGCGTAAGGCGTTTCGTTCTCGAAGCTGTGCCCCTGGACGCGCGGATTCGCCGCTATCAGCTCCGCGGTTGTCTGCGGCTTGACCGGAACGATCGCAGGGAACGGGTCGGCGATCGTCCGCAGTATGGACATGTCGAGCGGGTTGGTCTCGTGATTGACGTTCTGCGAGATGGCGAATGGAACGTTGATGCCCAGCAGGTTGCTCGCCGAGTGGGGATCCGGGAAGTAGGTGATCCCGAAGCCCGTCCGAAGAATCGTTCTCGCGTCGCCGGTCAGATCGTAGGTCAAGCCGATTCGAGGCGCGAGGTTGTTGTAGTGCGTCTTCTTGTTGACGCTCCGGCTCGTACCGTTCTCGCCCGCATACACCAGCAGGAAGGTCTCGAAATCGAAGTTCGCGAGACGATTCTCTTCCTCGGTCGGCGCCTTGAAGATCTCGTAGCGCAGCCCGACGTTGAGTGTCAGGCGGTCGTTTACCTTGAAATCGTCCTGCACGAACATGCCGTGCTCGAGCACGCTCAAGGTGTAGGGCTTCTGGAGAAATCCGCGGGCCGCCGAGTTGAAGTTGCCGAGCAACACTTCGGCCAAACCCGTTCCCTGGGTGTTGGTCACCGGATCGTTGACGAAGCTGGTGCCGAACGTAATCGTGCTTCGCGTGTCGGTGTGCGTGAACGGTGAAGGACGTCGATCCACGAGACGATAGCCGAACTTGAATTGGTGTCGTCCGCGAAGCCACACGAGCGCATCTTCGATCTGATAGTGGAACTGCTTGGGGTTCACTGGCAAAAAGGCCGGCCCGCCGGAGATGCCCGTGAAGTTCGTGATGTTGATGTTCGGCAGGCCGGTCGTGATGTCGTTGACGTTGATCCCATTGATGCCAAGCGACTGCGCGGCGAGGTGGCCGTAGTCTGACTGGAACGTCGTCGGCTCGGTCTTCGCGTAGCCCACTCGCAACTCGTTGATCAGATTCGATTTGATCACCTTGGAATAGTTGAACGCCGCACCATGCGTCGTCAGACGCGTATTCTGGATGCCTGCGACGAACGGACCGAGGTCGAAGCGGGCCGCGGCCTCGGGCGGCGTCGGCAGGCAGCAGTTGGCCTGCCCTTGCGGCGCATCCAGCTTGAACTTGCCGTAGTTGAATCGGACGAAGAACGAATCATTGTCCGAGATCTTGTGATCGACGCGCCCCGAGAACGCGTTGTCCGTGATCTCGCGGTCCGGGGTGGAGATGTAGTTGTCGAAGTTGCCGGACCCTGTGTTCGGCAGAGGGTAAAGGCTCGCGATGTTCGCTCCGACCTCGTCGATGCGATCGGCCAGAATGATGTTCCCCGGGAAGGGATCGCGCACGATCTGTCCCGTGGCATCGACGCGCGTGGTCGCCGGGTCATAGATGACGATCAGATTGCCGTCCCGATCGCGATAGTTGCTGAAATCGCCCCGTCGTGCCTCTGCGGTCGGCACAGTATTGACGGTTGTGACACCTCGCCGCTCCTTGATGCCAGCGTAATCGGCGAAGAAGAACGTGCGGTTGTGCCCATCGTAAAGGCCAGGAAGGACCAGTGCACCGCCCAATGCGCCGCCGAACTGATGCCGATCGAGCGGCGGGACTGGATCCTTCTGGAGCGAACCATCCGGTCGCTCCAACTTTCGGACGAAGAAGTTCCGCGCATCGAACGCATCGTTCCGCAGGTACTCGTATGCGGTGCCATGCAGCTGATTACTGCCGGATTTGGTCGAGACCGACACCACGCCGGCGCCACGGCCGAATTCAGCCGAGAAGACGCCAGTCAGCACCTTGAATTCGCGGACTTGTTCCACTGATGGCACGACGATGACGGTGTTGAACGTGAACTCGTTGTTGTCGATGCCGTCGATCAGCCATGCGTTGGCGTTTGCTTGGTGACCCAGGGCGTTGAAGTTCGACGCCCCTCGCGGATTGAACGTGCTCGCGCCCGACAGGTTCTCGCCCGCCTGACCGGGTGTCACGCCCGGCGTCAGGTAGACGAGCGTCGCAAAGTTGCGGCCGTTCAGCGGCAGCTCTTTGATCGCGCGCTCCTCGATGACCGTGCCGACCTCCGACGAATCAGTGTTGAGCACGGGACTGGAAGCGACAACGGTGGTCGTCTCCTCGACGCCACCGACTTCGAGCGTGACGTCGACGCGCGCCCGCTGGTTGACCTGCAGGATGATCCCGTCACGGACCCATTTCTTGAATCCCTGTACCTGCACTTCGATCGCATACGTGCCTGGCACCAAAAACGGCGCCGCGTAATTGCCGGTGGTGTCCGTCACGAACGTTGCCGTCGTGTTCTTCCCGGTCTCACGGATGGTGACCGTGGCGCCGGGGACAACGCCGTTGACGTCGCTGACCGTGCCGACGATCGCGCCAGTCGTGACTTGTGCGTCCAGTGTATGGGGGGTGAAGACCAGCAGGACGAGCGCCGCCGCGGCAAGCCGTGCCGCGAAATCGCGTGACGTACGCATGGGGCAGCCTCCGGGTTGTCAGGGGTTGACCAGTCGGCGCGCGCCCGCACTTGCCCGGAGTGCGAGGTTGCCGACTGGCAGGGCAATGGTGGAAACGATTGAACGGTGGTCGATCTGTGGGGCGGGAATCTACGCTGTCGTCAGACCACTGTCAAGGCAGGCTTCCACTAATTGGCCAAAAACTGTGAACGGCCGATCTCGACTGGCTGAGCTGGCGCAAGTGGTTAACCTCTCAGCGCCTGCTCGATGACGCGATCGAACTCCCACAGCAATCCCTCACGCGGCGAGTAGAAGCCGGGGCGGTAGGCGCGAGACGCAATCCCTAGCTGCGACAGTTCGGACACGCGCCAGTCCTCCCGGTTCGTGTCGTCCCAGAAGTCGATCACATCGGCAGGATCGAACGCAGGGTTGGCGAGTTCCTTCGGATGAAAGTGCCATTCGCACCAGATCTCCGTGCGATCGGGTGACTTCGGCCAGAGCACGTGCGACATCACGTAATCCGGATGAAGGCTGAGCAGAAGGTTCGGCAGAACGGCGTAGTAATAGACGTGGCGCTGCTGAACGGCGCTGAGGCCCGGGAGGCACTCGCGCCGCCGTCGACCGTCGCGGCTCATGGTGCCTATCTCCGGACGCAGTTCCATGCGGCCACCCAGCCACGTCGACGTCGGCGGATCGTTGTCGCCCGTCATGTAGTGCGACAGCTTCTGCAGGGCGGGATGGATGATCGGGCAATGGAGACACTCGGAATAGTTCTGGATCACGAGCTTCCAGTTCGCCTTGACGTCGTACGTCACGCGGTAGGCGCGGCGGAGCGTACCCATGTCCCACGCCGCGAACTTCTCGGGCAGCGCGCCGAGCTGCGCGCCAAGCGGCTCGGGCTTCGGGTTCAGTGTCAGGAACACGTGCCCGCCCCAGGTATCGACGGCAATCGCACTCAGCGAAATCTCGCTGCATTGAAAGCCGGGCGCGGCGTCCATGTGCGGCGCCGCCACCAGTTGACCCGTGAGGTCGTACGTCCAGGCGTGATAGGGACACTGGATCCGGCCCGCAAAGCGTCCTTTCGGCTCCGTCGCGACTCTCGTGCCGCGATGGCGGCAGACGTTGTAGAACGCGCGGAGCATACCCGTCGTATCACGCGTGAGGATGCAGCTCTCGCCGGCAACATCGCGCAACACGTAGTCGCCAGATGCCGCCACGTCCTCCTCGCGCGCGACACACACCCACATGGTCGAGAAGAAACGGTCCTGCTCGCGCGTGTAGACCGCCGGATCCGTGTAGTACGACGCCGGCAGCGTCGTGCGCCTCTCCATCGTCATGCCGTGAAGCTCTCCTCGAACAGTGTCAGCGTGCGGTCCACGTCACGCGCCGTGTGCGCGATCGACAGATGATAGCGGTGCAGTGGCGCGTTGTAGATGCCGGCCGCGAGCAGACGATAGTCCAGCGCCCGGCGCTCCAGCAGGTTCGACGTCCAGATCTCGCGTGAAGAGCGGATCGGCGCCTCAGTGAAGTAGAAGTCGACGATCGACCCGCGTCCGATCACTTGCAGAGCCACGCCGCGACGGCGCGCGATGTCGGCGATCCCCTGACGTAGCTGGTCCGCCATCGCGTCGATGGCTTCGAGCGTGCCGGGCTCTTCGAGCATGTTGAGCGTGGCAAGCCCTGCCGCGAGCGCGGCGGGCGTGCCGTTGTAGGTCCCGCCGTGGAAGACGTACGGCTCCGCATCGCCCTCTGCACGCGCGGCGCGCGGCGCGACCAGCGAGACGAGCTCGCGTCGCCCAACCAGTGCGCCAAGTGGAAGGCCACCGCCCAGCGCTTTCCCGAGTGCCGTCAGATCGGGACGAACGCCCAACAGCCCTTGCGCGCCGCCGAGCCCAACGCGGGGCCAGACGACGACCTCATCAAAGATGAGGACAATGCCCCGCGCGGTGGCGAGGCGGCGCACCTCTTCGAGAAACGCTCGCGTCGGCTCGATCACGCCGCGCGCGATCGGCTCGACGATGATCGCCGCGATGTCGTCGCTGACGTCGAGCGCCGCGCGCAGCGCGCCCGCATCGCCGAATGGCACCACGACTGTCTGATCGGCCGTAGCGCCGGGGATCCCATCCGACGCCGCCGCCCGCGGCAGCGGCCGATCGAGATTCCACAGCACGTGGTCGTGGACGCCGTGGTAGTGGCCCTCGAACTTCACGATCGTCGATCGCCCGGTCGCGCCGCGCGCGATTCGAAGCGCGTGCATTGTGGCCTCGGTGCCCGAGCTCGTGAATCGCACCATTTCGGCTGAGGGCAACACGGCGCGCAGTCGTTCGGCCATGCGCAGCTCGAGATCGCTCGGTCCGCCGAAGATGACCGTCCCGGCACGGTCGATCTCCGCGCGAATGGCATCGAGCACGCGGGGATGGCCGTGGCCTGTCAGCAGGGGGCCGAACGCGAGGCAGTAGTCGACGTACTCCCGGCCGTCGACGTCGACGATGCGCGACCCGTGCGCCCGTGTCAGGTAGATCGGATACGGAGCAAAGAATTTGACGTTCGACGTGACGCCGGCAGGAAGATGCGCCGACGCGCGGGCGTGGAGCGCTGCCGAGCCTGGCGTCGCAGCTCGGTACACGGCGATCGCGCTTTCCAGCACGTCGGGCGCCGTGGAGCGGGAGGACACGCCGCCATCGTAGCACCGGCGGCGGCAACGGCGCGGACTTCTGCGACAGCGATCTAAGATTCGCGCATGTTTCGACGTTTCGATTCCGTCGCTGTTGTAGTCGGCCTGATCCTCCCGTGTTCCGTCGCCGCGCAGGTGATTCCATCACCGATCGAGCTGGGTCGCGCATGGGATCGCGAACACCTGCCGCTCCCGCCGCCACCCCTGGTACGTCACGGCGACGTGGTGACCGTGCTCGAGCGCCTGAAGCAGAACGCTCCGGACCTTATCCAGGTCGAAGCACTCGGCACGTCCGTCGAAGGCCGATCGATCAATCACGTGTGGCTGGGACGTGGGCCGTTCAAGATCCTTCTCTGGTCGCAGATGCACGGCGACGAGCCATCCGCCACGGTCGCCTTGCTCGACCTCCTCGATTACCTCACACGCCATCGCGACCAGCCGTTCGTCGCGCGGCTGCTCGATCGGCTCGAGTTGCATCTGGTCCCGATGCTGAACCCGGATGGCGCCGAGCGATTCCAGCGGCGCAACGCGCAGGGAATCGACATCAATCGCGACGCCCTTCTCCTGCAGTCACCGGAAGGACTGCTGCTCAAGGAGCTGCGCGACCGCCTCAATCCTCCCCTCGGTTTCAATCTGCACAATCAGAACTGGCGGACGTCTGCAGGAAAGACGGGACAGCCGGCGACGATCTCGTTGCTCGCCGTGTCGTTTGACGAGGCACGTAGCGACAGCCCTGGCCGTGTGCGCGCGAAGAGAGTGTGCGCAGTGCTGCGCGACGCGCTCGAGCCGTTCATCGCCGGCAGCATCGGGCGCTATGACGACGAATTCGAAGTGCGGGCATTCGGCGACAACCTCGCCAAGTGGGGCACCAGCGTCGTGTTGATCGAGACGGGTGCATATCCCGGTCCAGAACCGGACCGGATGCTCGTGCGCGCCAATTTCGTCGGTCTGCTGACAGCCCTCGACGCGTTGGCGAGCGGCGAAGTGGATCGCGCCAATCCTGCGCGCTACGAATCCCTGCCCCTGAACGACAGCTTGCTGCTGCACACGATCGTCTCGAACGCGGTGATTGTCACCGGCACCGGTGTTCCGCCGTTCAAGGGCGACATTGGCATTGCGGCGGGCCGTTCGATTCGAACGGATGGAGGCCGGCGCGCGCTCGGATTCTCGGCACGAATCGAAGATGTCGGCGACCTTCGAGTTTACGGCGCGCTGGAGCGGATCGACGCCAACGGCCTTGTGGCTGCGCCGGTTCGACGGTTGGCGTGGAAGGTTGGCGACACGATCAACCTGGATGAGCGGAGCTCCAAGGGGCCGACGATCGCCGTGGGACAGCCAGCGGCGATCGCGCTGCTCGACAGACTGAAATCCGGGAAGTACCGAGTGCAGCGAATCGTCAAGGTGGAATGAATGGAAGGACGAGGAACGAAGGACGCAGGACCGAAGGACGAGGGGTGTAGTGCGGCCCGACTACGTCGGACCTAGTGCGGCTGGCGACCAACCCCGATCGTTTCGTTCAGAAAGCGCACGAGCGGCATGACCGCTGTGAACGTCCCGAGCAGCTCGGGCCAGAACCGGTCGCTTGTCGCGAAATCGGGCGGCCACTCCCGAAATCCCAGGTAGTGCTTGAGCCGGAGAAAGTCCGCGGCGGGATGGTCGGCGGGGAACCCCCGGGGGACGCGCGAGAGTCGCTCGCCCTGAACGCCGCCGATGGCATGCAGTCGACGCTCGCGCGCCAGCCGCGCGAAGACCTGCGGCTCGTTGGCAATCCGCTGCCGGATCTTCACGAGGTCACCGCGCTCCGGCATGTAGATCCCGCCGCCAGCGAAGACCCATTTTGGCGCGATCTCGAAATACAGTCCTGCCGACGAGTGTCGAGTGCCCAGGCGATGCGGGAAAACCGCGGCCACGTTGGTTTTGAGCGGCCGCTTGTCCGCGCTGAACCGAGTGTCGCGCCACATCCGATACAGGCTCTTCTTCGGATCGGCCATCAGCTCTGGCGCCATCACCCGGAACTCGTCGCCGATGCGTTCGATGGCGGCGATCATTGGCCGCTTCACGTGCGACTCGTACTCAGCCGCATGGGCGCGGAACCACTCGCGATCGTTGTTGCGCGTCAACGCGCGAAGAAAAGACAGCGTCTTGTGCGTGAATGGCGATTCGTGGGTCACGCCGGTCCTCCGTCGGCCTTATGGCATCATACGGGACTGCGACACCTGTCGCGATGGAGCCCATCCCGCCATGCAGTCCCGATCCACTTACGACGACGCCAGGTTGATTCTCGAGCTCTATGAAATGCGGCGCGAAGAACGCATGCGCAAGGCGCGCAGCTGGTTCGTCAGCAGCTTCAGACCGAGGAGCGCCGCGGATCTGGCGGCGCTATGCCCGCGCGGCTCCGACGAAAGCGCCTCGTACCGGATGGTCGTGACCTACTGGGAAATGGTCGCGTCCTTTCTCACGAGCGGCGTCCTCAACAAGGAACTGTTCTACCAGAGCGGACGAGAGCTGCTCCTGGTCTGGGGACGCCTGTACGAAATCATCGACGAGCTCCGCGAGCAGCACAAGGATCCGCACTACTACGGCAATCTCGAGAGCGCCGCGAAGGAATACATCGACTACCTCGAACGCCGGACACCCGGCGCATACGAGGCCTTCTTGAAGCGGGTCAAAGCCTGACCGCAAGCCGCTTAATTGGTCGTCGGTGTCGCCTCGTCTTGCTCGCGCTCGTAGACGATGCGGCCGTCGAACACGGTGACGGCAACGTGGGCGTCGAGGAGCTTCGCGTCCGGTGCGAAGATATCCGAGGTCAGAATCACCACATCGGCGAGCATTCCGGGCGCCAGCGTCCCTTTGCGCTGATCGTCGAACGACGCGAACGCCGCTCCAGCGCCGTAGGCGTCGAGTGCCTGCTCCAGCGTCAGCCGCTCTTCTGGCAGCCAACCGCCCTCCGGCACTCCATCAGGCGACGTCCTCGTCGTCGCGACGTGCAGGCCCGGGCGAGGGTCCATCGTGACGACGGGCCAGTCGCTTCCGAACGCCACACGCGCGCCGCTCTTCAGAAGACTGCCGTGCAGCCACGCGTGCGACGCCCGTTCTGGTCCAAGATTTTTCACCCAGAGTCCCATGAAGTCGGGAGCAGGATTGCTGTGGAGGGGTTGCATCGACGCGATCACCCCAAGCTTGGCGAAGCGGGGAAGATCGGCGGGATCGATCGTCTCGATGTGTTCGATACGGTGCCGGCGGCCGAGGGCCGGAGGCGGGTTCGCCGCCTGCGCAACCTCGAACGCGTCGAGCGCCATTCGCACGCCGCGATCGCCGATCGCGTGAATCAATACCTGCCATCCGCGCCGATCGAGCATCGTCACGATGCGATTCAGCTGTGCCGGCGTGTAGTTGGCGTGCCCGGTCGTCGCCTTGTCGGTGTACGGCGCCAGCAGGGCCGCGGTGTGCGACTCGACGACACCATCGGCAAACAGTTTGACGGCGCCTGCTTTGAGCAGCGGATCGTCCGGATACTTCTTGCGAAGGAGCTCCAGGCGATCGACATCGGCGTCAGTCAGCATCGTGCCAACGGTCAACGAGTTGTACACACGGAGATCGAGCTCCCCGCCAGTGCGCAGCGTGTCGTAGAGATCGAGCTCGTCGCGTGACCCGCTCGCGTTCTGCACGCTCGTGACACCAAGCGTGTGCGCGTGCGCGATGGCACTGCGGAGCGCGCGCAGCTGATCCTCGCGTGACAGCTTGGGCAGCGCTACGTCCATCAGATCCATCGCGTTTTCCTGCAGCGCGCCGGTCGGATCGCCGGTGCGTGCATCCTTCACGACCGTGCCGTTCGCCGGATTGCGCGTCTTCCGCGAGATCCCTGCGAGCTTCAGCGCTCGGCTGTTCGCCCAGCCAGTATGCCCATCGTACGCGGTCAGATACACCGGCTGGTCCGGTACGAGCGTGTCGAGCTGTTGCCTGGTGGGCAGCCCCGCGAACACGTCGTAGCTCCAGCCACGGCCGACGATCCATTCGCGATCGGTGTGCGCACTTGCATAGTCGGCAATCGCCGTCTTCACGCCCTCCAGGGTCAGAACCCCCGATAGATCGAGCTCTGAAAACGCCAGGCCGCCGGACAGGAGGTGAACGTGACTGTCGTTGAAGCCGGGGACGACCGCGGCGCCGTGCGCGTCCAGCATCGTGGTCTGGACACGACGCAGGCGCTTGACGGCGCGATTCGAGCCGACGAGCAGAATCTTGTTGCCGCGAATCGCGAGCGCTTCGGCGAGCTTTCCGCCCGCGCCAGGATAGACGCGGCCGTTGGTGATGATCAGATCGACGGGACCATTCAGATCCTCACGCTGCGCCCCGACGATGAAGCCGGCGATGAGCGTTCCCCCGACGATGAGGACGACGATCAACGTGGTCAGACGGGACGCCATCAAACCTCCGGTACTGCGCGAAAACGTGAGGAAGCCCGATCGCGCGGATTTTAGCATGCGCGTTCGCCGGATCGCGTGCTCTCGTCGCGCTCGACTCGCCCATGGGGCAGACCACGATTGAGCCAACCGGCGCCGCGCGCCGCCCATGGCGATGCAGGGCTCGTCAGGGCCATCGGCCTCGGCGGCGTGACGCTGCTCGTCATGGGAAACGTCATCGGTTCGGCGATTTTTCTCACATCGGGCACGATGGCCGCCGACCTCCAGTCGGCCAGCGCCCTGCTGGCTGTGTGGGTGGCCGGAGGTCTGCTCTCGCTGGCCGGGGCCTGACGTTTGCCGAAATGGGCGCAATGTTTCCGCGCTCGGGCGGGCTGTACGTGGTCCTGGGAGAGGCCTATGGGCCGCCCGCCTTCCTGTTCGGATGGGCCGGACTGTTGATCAGCTGTTCACCTACGTCGTCTTCGCCATGTGCTGTTCAACAATGCTTGGCGGTCTCGCCATCTTCCGCCTTCGTCGCACGCATGCCAACGTTCCGCGGCCGTATCGGACGTGGGGTTATCCATGGGTGCCGCTGGCATTCGTAGCCTCCTCGCTGTTGATCGTGCGCAACACGTTGCTGGAGCGGCCGATCGAGTCTTTCCTGGGCCTCTGTCTCGTCGCGTTGGGATTGCCGATGTTCTGGTACTTCAGAAATCTGACTACTTGACCGCCACGCCCCGGCGGATCACGTTGACGATGCGACCTAGTGCCGTGATGTCGCGGAGAGGATCGCCGTCGACGACGACGAGGTCCGCGTCCTTGCCGATCGCAATCGTCCCGACACGGTTCGCCACGCCGAGCAACGCGGCGGCATCGGCAGTTGCCGTCCTCAGGGCCGCCGACGGCGTCAACCCGGCGCCGACGTACAGCTCGAGCTCACGTAGCAGGCTCACGCCCGGCGCGATAGGCGGCGTGCCGGCGTCAGTGCCAGCCGCAATGCGTCCGCCCATCTGCGCGTAGGTCCTCACGAAACGCTGTTGCACTGCGAGCGGCGCCAACGCGTCTGCCGTGGCACGGTCTGTGCGGAGACGAGCCTCCAGCCGTACCAGTGTTGGCACGAGCGTGACGCCGCGGTCCAGGAGGGCATGCGCCACGCGATCGAGTCCGTCGTGCGACACGGTCGCCCACTCGCTGTCCGACGCGATCCAGCTCTCCTCCGCGTCGTTCCGCGACTGCAACAAGGGACCGGGCACTGCTCTGGCGGCTTCGACGATGCCGCTGAGATGCTCGAGACTCGTGATGCCGAACGACGCTGCCTCGATTGCAGTGGTGAAGCCGACGTCTGCCGCCACCGGCACGCCGCGCGCCGCGGCTTCCTGGACGACGATGGCGAGCACCGGCGGCTTGAGTCGGGGGCCAATCGCGATGACGTCGACGCCGCTGTCCACAAGCTGGCGCACTGCCGCGCGTGCCGATGTGAAATCGTCGGCCACGGTCGCGGCCGGCCACGTGCTCCCCGATCCGTCTATCGCGCTGCGAAGATCGCGAACCGTCGTGACGCCGCTGTCGAGAAACTGCAATTGCATCGACGGTTGGAGGTGCACGTGCGCGTCGATGAGGCCTGGCACGACGGTGCGTCCGGCCGCCTCGATCGATCGCCGTGCCGGCGCGGCGTCCGCGGCCGCGGTTTCATCGATGCGGGCGATCCGTCCGGATGCGATGAGAAGCGTCGCCGAAGCCGTCACGCGGCCGTCGCCATGGATGATGCGCGCATGCCGGATGGCGAGGTCGAACGTGCCGGGTGTCTGCGCCGCGAAGACGATCAGGCTTGCGAGGCCGATCAGGGCTTTCGCCATGGTGGCGTGTGAGCCTAGCAGGCCGTCACGGGAAATGCCACGCCCCGCGAGGCTGATAGGCTAGGGATGCATGCCCGCTCCGCTCGACGCGATCCTCACGTTCTCGATGGGCATCGTGTCGGGCCTCCTCGGCGGTATGCTTGGCCTCGGCGGCGGCGTGTTTCTCGTACCGTTCCTGATTCTGGGACTTGGCCTGAAGTTTCAAGCGGCCGCTGCAATCAGTCTGTTTGCCGTCATCTCGACGTCGAGCTCGGTCACGGCGGCACGGGCCGGTCGTGAGCTGATCAATCTCCGTCTGGGCATGGTGCTAGAGGTGGCGACGGCGGCCGGAGGACTGACGGGCGGCCTCACTGCGCAGATGTTGTCGTCTTCGACGTTGCAGGTGCTGTTTTCGATCCTGGCGCTGACCATTGCCGTCGCGGTGATGCGGCGCCCCCACGATGAGATCCTGCCGCAACCCGCCGATCCGGGACTGCTCGGCGGTGTCTATCGCGATGAACGCACCGGGCGATCGTTCACGTATCGCGTACAGCGCCTGCCGTTCGGGTTGGCCGCGTCGTTTCTCGCGGGGAACATGTCGAGTCTGCTCGGCGTCGGCGGCGGAATCGTCAAGGTGCCTGTCCTGGTGACCTGGTGCGGAGTCCCGATGCGCGTGGCGGCGGCCACCAGCGCGCTGATGATCGGCGTGACGGCCGTATCGGGAGCCGTGATCTATCTCGGACGCGGCGCCCTGATGTATCAGCTCGCCGCGGCGGCGATTCTCGGGACGCAGATCGGATCGGCCGCCGGCCTCAGGCTGTCGGCGCGAACCCATACGAGGAAGCTCAAGACGATGCTCTCATTCGTGCTGATCACCGTCGCCCTGTTGATGATCGCGAGATCGCTGTAAAAACGATGCACCCGTTCTCCCTCGAACCCGCAATCGGCGTCGTGCTGCGGATCGGCACCACCATCGCCAGCGTTGCGCTTGCAGTTGGCCTCGCCTTGTCGCTGGTGCCATCTGCCGCCACGCTGGCCCACGCGATGCTGGCGGCCGGGATTGTTGTTCTTCTCCTCACACCGGTTGCAAGGGTCGTCGTCTCGCTCATCGACTTCGTCCTCCAACGCGACTGGCTCTTCGTCGTGCTGAACACGATCGTCGTTCTTCTTTTGGGAAGCGCTTTCATCGCCGCGTTCCGCTAGCGAAGACCTGCAGTGCAGCGCGACGCTCGTCGGCAGGAATCAGCGGGAACGAATCGAGCACGTAGGCGTAGTCGTCGGCGCTGATGCCGTAGACATGTGCCGCTGCGGCCTGCATCCTCGCCAGCAGGTCTGGGTGCCGGTCGCCGATGCGAAGGCGAGCAGCGTCACCCGCGAGCCATGAAAACTGACGCGTGCCGCGCGGCGGCCGCGGCACCGGCAGACGTTCGACGATCGAGGCGGTCACATGCGTGGTCACCCATCGCCGCACCAGATAGTTGGCGACAAAGCTGTTGAGCAGCGCGCAGAGCACATCCTGTTCTTCGAGTGTCAGCGATGTGCGCAGGCAGAAGACAGTGTGCACGCTGACGCAGTGCGGCGGCAGGATCGCCGCAATCAGCGTGAGGCGGTTGGTGACTGCTGCGACTTCCCGGTAGGCAAGCCGTGGCCGATCGAATGCGGCAGCGCGCCCGAGGCGGGCACGCACCGCGGAAACGGCCGCATGTTTCGTGACGCGATCGAGGTCCACAACGAACGGATCGAGATGTTTGCCCTCGATGACAGGGAGCGTCTGCGGGGCTGAAGCCCCGCCGCCACGAACTCCCAAAGAGCCACCGGCACGGCCCCCGTCCTCCCAGCATGCCTTGTCGTCGCTCGCGTTCAGCTCGCGACCGAAGCGGGCGTTCCAGCCGCGGCAGTTTGCGAGCGGCGGATGCACCGCCGAGAGCGCCTCGACCAGCCGCAGGTCACGTTCGTCGGGCAAGTCCGGAATCGCCATCTGCTCGCTCGAGAGGCGTTCGATCAGAGCTGGAGTGAGCGCAATAGGGAAGTCGTGCCTCGACGCGACAGACAATTGCTCGAGACGATCAGTGGTCTCGAGCCCGAATCGACAGGCGACGTGCGCCGCCGGTTGCCGCGCGACCGCCGTCATCGCTGCGAACCGCAGCCCGCGGTGAATCGGAAAGATTGCCTTGCGATTGTCGAAGACCAGCAACGATTCGAGTCCGTGACGCTGGAGGAGCTGCGCGCGAAGATCGGCAGCACCATGGTCGGTCAGCAATCCTCCGGGCACGAGCAGTCCGAGGCGGCCACCTGGACGGAGCAGACTGAGCGCCCGTTCCACGAACAGCTGATACTGGTTCGCGTGGCCGTGCGATTGGGCGCGGTAGATACCGGACTCGCGGGAAAAGCGAACCGCCGCTCCTGCGCTGGGCCCGTGGTCGGCCCGCAGCATCTCCCACGGCGGATTGCCCACGACGGCGTCGAAGCCGCCGTCTGGACTGGGGCGGCCCGTCGCGGCGAGAAAGACCTCGGGGAACTCCAGCGGCCAATGGAAGCAGCCGCGTTCCGCGGCAAGCCGGCGCACGCGGTCCATCACGGGAGCGCTGACGGACTCGGCAAGCGCCGACGCTTTCCCGAAGGCGCAATCGACGAGTGCCGGGTAGAGCGCTCGGATGTCTGCCGCCTCTGGAAACCACGCCGTGCACCACAAGTCGCAAGCCGCCTTCCAGTGGACCATGCCTGAAAGAGCCTTGCTACTGGCAAGCGATCGCTCCTTCTCGCGAACGATTGCCGCAGTGTCGTCGGGCTGACCCTCGATGGTGAGTCGCGGCGGCAGCACCGCGGCAATCTCCTCGATGGCGCCGAAGAACGCCTCCAGCGGCCGCGGCTCAGCGGTCCGACGCCTGGCGCTTCCGGGCGCCTGGCGTATCACGTCGGACGGCGATGCTCCGATTAAGCTGTCGCCACGGAGAAGATGATGATCGAGGAAAGACAGCGGACGGCCCGCGGCAAGGGTCGCAAGCCACAGCGACAGCTGTGCGAGCTGAACGGCCATGGGATTCGAATCGACTCCGAACAGGCATCGCTGCGCGGCTCGCCGGCGCCACGCTGCTCGTAAGTCGTCGTCGCACTCTCCTCCGGTCGCGAGATGCGCACGCTCGCATGCCTGCGCGAGGTAGCGGCACGCGGCGACGAGGAAGGCGCCACTTCCCATCGCCGGATCGACGACGCGCAGCGAGAGAATCTCGTCGACACTCTTGCCACGAACGAGCGGATCCAAGGTGATGCGCACCAGGTAATCGGTGAGCGCGGCGGGTGTGTAGAAGCTGCCGGTGATCTTGCGGCGAGACCGTGCACGCGAGGCACGTTGAGCCGGCGCGTCGTCCAGCAGATGCTCGTAGATCGATCCCAACTGCTCGACGCCGAGATCTTCGTACGCGACGCGCCTGCGTCCGTCGCGGCCTCCGTCGACGAATGCCAGCGAGGCGAGCGCGGTGGCGACGGCGCGATCGTCGAGTCGAAGATGATCCAGCAGCGGCGCGTGTGCGGGGGCAAACAGCCGCCCGTTGAACGGTGCCACCTGCAGATCGCCGATAACGCATCCATGGTGCGCCAGCCGCGCTGTGGCCTGGAGAGCTTCCCAGATACCGCGCGGGTTGGCCCGTGTCTCGAGCCGCGTTCGCAACGCTGCAAGCGTATAGGCGTCGCGATAAATCGGATGCCAGACCGGGACCAGTCGCCTCGCCTCGGCGAAGAGCAGGAACAGGATGCGATAGACCGCCGTGAGCGCGTCGTCATCGGCGCTCGCGTTGCGCCGCGCGCGCGATGATCGCGACGACGCATATTCGATCGCCGCTGTGATGGACGACAGCGCCTCGCGGACGCCGTCACGCAGCGAGCGACACACCTGCACGCCGGCGCGGTCAGACGCCTCGATGGCGCGCTCGAGCACGGATCGCGTCGCGTCTTCCGACGCCGCGTCGGCCACGGCACCCCCGAGGACGCGAAGCGTGGCCAATGCCTCGCGGTCGATCTGACAGCGATCGAGATCGAAGTCGAGCACGCCGCGTGCTGCAGGGCGAGTGGCGTCTACGAGGCGAAGCACGCGCCCGTTGGTGATGATCGCAAATCGCACGCCGTGCTCGAGCGCCAGACGGATGACCTCCCGCGTCGCTGCAGCCGGATCACGGGCCCAGGGGGTCGTCAGCATGCCCATCGCCGGGCCATCCGATCGCGCGAGCACAATCCAGAGACCGGTTGATGTGCGCATCGGCTCGTCTGCGGCAGGCAGCCAGCCGAGCCAACGCGCAATGGGGACGCCAGCGGCCTGAAGCACCAGGGCGGCGCTCGCCGTCGGTCCGAGCGTCGCCGCTGCGTGCAGGCGATCCATGGCATACCGATGCGCCGGCGGTGTTCCCAGGTTGCCGCAGATTCCGGTGAGACCGCTGCGCAGGAAGTCGCCGGAAAGCAGCGACCCTTCGATGGGGAGGCGCATGCGTGCTACTCGACGATCAGCGCGAGCACCGGGTCGACGAGAGGTGAATCGCCGCCGCTCTCCAGGTCAGCCAATCGAACTGAATGGACGGTGGCGCGCCGATCGATCCGACGCCGTGCGACATCGATCACCCGCGCGGCGCGGTCGTCGAAGAGCGATGGCTGCCACCGCCCGCGCAGCCGCTGACGCTCGGTCTCCGATTGCGCGAGGAGATCGCGTTCGCGCGACGCGGCCCGCGACCGCAGTGGATTCGGAGCGAGCAGCGCGTCGGCGGCATGAGCCGCGGCACGCGTTGCCAGCCACGACAGCCACTTCGCCGGCGATTCGCGCGGCATCAGTGCAAGTGACACATGAACTGCGACGTGCGTTCGGGAATCGCCCCGTCGTCGCGGGAACGCGGTGAAGAGGAACACGACACCGCGTCCGACGATCGGCGTGAGACGGCGCGATTGGCACCAGGGAACGCCGCGTGGCGTCCGTTGACCGCGTGCCTGGCGGTGCGGCGCCGCTTTCGCGCGAAGCTCGCGAATCGCGCTGGCTGCTCTTGCCAGACGCTCGGCGGTCTCCATGAGGTCGTTCGCTTCCACGCGCGCCTCGTCGATATCACTTGCCGCGGCTGGCGAATCGGATGGTACCTGCGCCCACTCGCGCGTGACAGGGCCACCAAGGTCACTCTGGATCGTGTGGAAGCGCTTCGCCAACGCCGCGATCACCGCGTCTTCGTGGCCGCCCGCTCCGGAGAGGCGCCACACGCAGACCTCCCGGGACTGCCCGATCCGATCCACGCGTCCGACCCGTTGCGCCAGCGTGGTCGGCGACCATGGCAAATCGATGTGCACGACGAAGCGGCAGCGCGTCTGGAGATTCAGCCCCTCCGCCGCCGCGTCAGTCGCCACGAGAATCCGCGCATTGCCGCTCGTGAATTGTCGAACGGCGTCACGGCGCGCCATCCGATCGAGCGCGCCGTGGAGGACGACGACAGACGTAAGCCGTGAGAGCCGCGACGCGACAGCCTGGAGCGTGTCGCGGAATTCCGTGAAGAGAATCGCGGGTTCCGCCGTTCGCGTGACAAGACGCTCGAGCGTACGGTATTTGACCGACGTGGCCCGTGCCCGCTCGGCGAGCAGGACTAAGATCCGCAGCGCCTCGAGCTCCTCGCGGAGGTCGACAAGGCCGCGCGCCGACAGCGAGGTGGGCTGGACGTCATCGCCGTCATCCGTTTCGCCGGAGTCGAACGGCAGGAGGGCGGTGTCGACGACCGGTTCGTGTACATCCGAGAGAGCAGAGAAACGCCGTTGCAGGCTGCACAGCAGAGCGTCAGGGCTGGACAGCGCGCGCTTCTTCAAGACGACCATTGCCAGCCTGGCCTCGGGACGCATCCCGTTGTCGACGCGCGAAGCATACGAACGCAGCGCGCGATGCAGCGTGCTCTCCGGCGCGGTTGGCGGCAGGCGCCAGGTGCGACTCCTTCGTGCCGCGCGGAGTCCGAGCCCGGCGCGGCTGCGACGAATCCACACGAGTCGATCGCCAGCGGCGTGGACGCCGAGCGACACGAGTTTCCGGAACGACAGCGCGGCGCCGCTGTGCGGCGTCGCCGTGAGCAAGATGATGAAGCGGGACCGGAGGGCGAGGGCTCGAACGGCCGCCGCCCGTTGGGAGTCGCCGGATACCGCGTGCGCCTCGTCGACGACCAGAATGTCCCAGGTCTCGCCAGCCAGCGAGCGCAAGACCGCCGGCTGTTTCGCGAAGTCCACCGACAGGATCCGGCAGCCGTTCCCCATCCATGGCGAGCAGTCGCCCGGCACATCGCGCATGAGATTGGCGAGCACGCTCGCGTCAACGACATCGGTCGCAATCCGCAAGTGCTGCCAGAGCTCAGCACGCCATTGATCACGTAGTCCTGATGGCGTGAGCACCAGCACCCGGGCCGCCAGGTCGCGTGCGCTGAGCTCCGCGATCGCCAGGCCAGTCGCCAACGTCTTGCCCAGCCCCACGTCGTCCGCCACGAGCATGCGGACGCCACGTCCCTGCGTCAGCGCCAGCGCCGGCACGAGTTGATGGGCCCACGGAATGCTCGGAACTGCGCCCACCGACACCAGCGGCGCCTCGGGCCAACCACCGTCGAGCGACGCCACGACATGTCTGACACGCGCGCGTGATGCCGCGCGCCAACGGATCGTCTCTGCGCGCGGCGCGATGCCGTCGAACGGCGAAAGGAAGGTAGAGATGGCGGGCGCTTCGGAGGCGCCTGGCCGCACATCGACCGCGATTACGCCTCCTGCGGATTCCACCCGCGTCACGCGCCATGGCCAACTGCGGCACACGACCGTGACGCCAAGTGGCATTCGTTGCACACCAAATTGGCCGCGAACGTCGCACATTTTTCACACCTCGCATGTAAATTCCCCAAAATCCGTGAACTACACCGGTTGAGCGGCAAGGCAGGTACCGGAGGCCTGGCGGCCGCAACTCGCTGACTCATCACGAGATACGAAAATCAAAAAATTGACTGGTCAAACCATTGCACGATCCAACCAATTGGCTCCGAACCACGTCTTAAAGGCAGGTCACGGGGCCAAGCGGTCTCAAGTGATGTCGCAATCGCCACCATGTTCCTTGACAGCCCGTTCCGCCGGGTGATAGGAATGTGGCGTTTTCGACCGCGATCGGCGTGACTGGTTTAACCTCTCCAGCGGCGAGGTTGTGAGTCATGAAACCAACCGAAGGGGTGACTGCGGAGATCGTTGTTCAGCACGTGCGTGCGCTGATTGAGCGCGGCGAGCTGAAGCCCGGGGATCGCCTCCCGCCTGAACGCGAGCTGGCTGTCCAGCTCGGCGTGAGTCGGCCCAGCGTTCGCGCCGGCCTGCGATCGCTCGCGGCCATTGGCGTGTTACAGACGCGACACGGCGCCGGGACGTTCATCACGGATGGGCCGCCGACGCTCGGCAGCGAGCCTCTCAGCTTCCTTGCCGCGCTGCACGGCTTCACGCGCGACGAGATGTTCGAAGCACGGCGCGCACTGGAGGTCGGCGTTGCGGGCCTGGCGGCCGAGCGCGCCACCGACGATCACATCGCGACGATTGCCGAAGAAGTGACCGGCATGTTCGCGTCGCTCGACGATGCGCACGCGTTCCTGATTCACGACATCCGGTTCCACCGGGCCGTCGCTGCCGCCTCGGGCAATCCGATTCTGGCGTCGCTGGTCGAAATGGTGTCGGCGCTGTTCTACGAGCAGCGGAAGAAGACAATCACGCACGGGCGCGACCTGAAGCAGTCGGCGCAGGCGCACCGCAACATCTACCACGCGATCCGCGCGCACGATGCCAAGCGTGCGCGGGCCGCCATGAGCGAGCATCTCTCGCTCGCCCAGCAGGCGCAGGCGCTCGAAGGCGGTGGGCCCGATCGGCGCTTCGCGCCAACGGTCACGCAGGTGGCCGCCGACACGGCAGGCGTGCGCGTGAGTCGCCCCACGCGGCTGGTCCTGCCGGCGCCGTCGCCTGTGCGCTGATGCCGTACGCGCCCCTGGATTTGACCGGCCGCGCGGCCGTCGTCATCGGCGGAACCTCAGGCATCGGCCGGATCATGGCGCGTGCTCTTGCAGAAGCGGGCGCGGACGTCGTGCCGACTTCGCGACGCGACGACGTCGTCGACGATACCGCTCGCGAAATCGAAGCCATCGGCCGCCGATCGCTGCGCGTCGCCTCCGATGTCACCGACCGCGCCTCCCTCGATGCGCTGCTGGCGCGAACCGTCGACGCCTTCGGCAAGGTCGATATCATGATCAACTGCGCGGGCCGCACCAAGCGCGCGCCCACGCTCGATCTCGACGAAGCCGATTGGAACGCCATCGTCGAAACCAATCTCACCGGCACGCTTCGCGCCGCCCAGGTGTTTGGACGGCACATGGTCGGCCGCGGCTACGGCCGCATCGTGAACATCGCCTCGTTGAGCTCCTTCGTGGCGCTGTTCGAAGTAGCGGCCTATGGTGCAAGCAAGGCGGCCGTGGCCGCGCTCACCAGACAGCTTGCCATCGAATGGGCGCCGCATGGCGTCACCGTCAACGCGATCGCGCCAGGTGTCTTCCGCACGCCGCTCAATCAAAATCTGCTCGACGGCACCGAGCGAGGCCGCGAGTTTCTCGTGCGCACGCCGATGAAGCGTTTCGGACGGCTCGAGGAGCTCGCCGGCGCCGCTGTCTTTCTGTCGTCCGACGCCGCCAGCTTCGTCACCGGCGAGGTCCTCGTCGTCGATGGCGGCTTTCTCGCCAGCGGCGTCAATCAGTAGACCGCACGTGCCCGCGACCAACCACGCGGGGCTAAAGCCCCGCCTTCACGAAGACGCGGAGCAGACGGCCCGCCGCCAAGGGGTGGGCCGCTATCGGTGGGTGATCTGCGCGCTGCTGTTTGTCGCGACGACGATCAACTACATCGATCGGCAGGTGGTGTCGCTGCTCGGGCCGACGCTCAGCGCCCAGTTCGGATGGACCGACGTCGACTACGGGCACATCATCTTCAACTTCTCGCTGGCATACGCGATCGGTCTGCTCGTCGTGGGACGAGTGATCGACGGGCTTGGCACCAAGCTGGGGTTCGCGCTGGCTATCGTGTTCTGGAGCGTCGCCGCGATCGCGCACGCGGGCGCGCATCTTTACAACGGCCCGGCGATACCCTCGATCGACATTTCCGCGACGACCGGCTTCGCTTTCGTCACGTTGACGAGCACGGTCGCGGGCTTCAGCCTCGCGCGCTTCGCGCTCGGCCTCGGCGAAGCCGGTAACTTTCCCGCGTCGATCAAAGCGGTCGCCGAGTGGTTTCCCAAGAAAGAACGCGCGCTGGCAACCGGCATCTTCAACTCGGGCACGAACGTCGGCGCCCTGCTCGCGCCGATTGCCGTGCCGTGGATCACGCTCACGTGGGGATGGGAGTGGTCGTTCATCGTGACCGGCGCGCTCGGGTTCTTCTGGCTCGTGCTCTGGCTCGCGATGTATCAGCCGCCCCAGCAGCACCCGAGGGTCTCTGCCGCGGAGCTGGCCCACATCCAGAGCGATCCGATCGAAGCGGTGACCCCAATCGCGTGGGGCAAGCTCTTGCCGCACCGCCAGACCTGGGCATTCGCGGTCGGCAAGTTCATGACGGATCCAATCTGGTGGCTCTATCTCTACTGGGTCCCCGATTTCCTGCACCGGGTGCACCACATCGACCTGAAAGGCAGCGCACTCCCCATCTTCGTCATTTACCAGATTGCGACGGTCGGCAGCATCGCCGGAGGCTGGCTACCGGCCTGGTTTCTGAATCGCGGCTGGAGTCTGAACGCGGCGCGCAAAACGGCGATGCTCGTGCCGGCCTTGTGCGTGCTCCCGATCATGCTCGCGCCGCAAGTGTCCAGCATGTGGCTGGCCGTCATCTTGATCGGCATCGCGGCGTCGGCGCATCAGGCGTGGTCGGCAAATATCTTCACATTCTCGTCCGACATGTTTCCGAAGCGTGCAGTCGGGTCGGTAGTAGGAATCGGCGGGATGGCGGGGGCGGTTGGCGGGATGTTCATCGCCCTGCTGGTGGGACAGGTCCTGCAGCGGACGGGAAGTTACGTTCCCATTTTCTTCATGGCCGGTAGCGCCTACCTGCTTGCGCTCGGGTGCATTCAGCTTCTCGTGCCCACGATTCGCCAGGTGAAGTTGGACGAGTAACCGTTCATGAAGATCGTCGACGCCAAGGTCATTATCACGAGTCCTGGCCGCAACTTCGTCACGCTCAAAATCGTCACCGAGGATGGTGTCCACGGGCTCGGCGATGCGACGTTGAACGGCCGTGAGCTGGCTGTGGCGGCGTATCTCACGGAGCACGTGATCCCGTGCCTGATCGGACGCGATGCGCGCCGCATCGAGGACACCTGGCAATACTTGTACAAAGGCGCGTACTGGCGGCGAGGCCCCGTCACGATGAGCGCGATCAGCGCCGTCGACACGGCGCTGTGGGACATCAAGGGCAAAACGCTGAACGTGCCCGTGTACGAGCTGCTTGGCGGGCGCTCTCGTGAAAACGTCCTGGTTTACAGCCACGCCAACGGCAAGGACATCGAGTCGACAATGGCGGCCGTCGCCGAGCACGCGAGGCAGGGCTACAGGGCGATCCGTGCACAAAGCGGCATCCCCGGCCTCGAGAGCACTTACGGCGTCGCGAAGGGTGATCGGCCCTACGAGCCGGCAGAGCGTGGTCTCCCGACCGAAAGCGTGTGGAGCAGCGAGAAGTACCTGTCGTTCGTGCCGACGCTGTTCAGTCGGTTGCGCGACGAGTTTGGTGACGACGTGCACCTGCTGCACGATGTCCACCATCGGCTGGCGCCCATTGAAGCCGCACGGCTCGGCAAGGCGCTCGAGCCGTATCACCTCTTCTGGATGGAGGATCCAGTGCCGGCTGAGGCGCAGGAGAGCCTGCAGCTGATCCGTCAGCACACGACGACGCCGATCGCGATTGGCGAGGTGTTCAACACGATCTATGACTGCCATCAGTTGATCACGAATCAGCTGATCGACTACATCCGCACGTGCGTCGTCCATGCCGGCGGTATCTCACACCTGCGGAAGATTGCGTCGCTTGCGGAGGTCTATCACGTGCGGACCGGCTGTCATGGTGCGACTGACATGAGCCCGGTATGCATGGCTGCCGCGCTGCATTTCGATCTCAGCCTGCACAACTTCGGCATTCAGGAGCACATGCCACACACCGCCGAGACGGACGCGGTGTTCCCGCACGCCTACACGTTCGAGCGCGGCGCCATGTATCCGGGCGACGCTCCGGGGCTGGGCGTGGATCTCGACGAAGCGGCCGCGGCAAAATACCCGTACACGCGCGCCTATCTGCCCATCAACCGCCGTCTCGACGGCACGGTCCATAGCTGGTAGGAGCGCACTGCGGGCGCTTTTGCGATACCTGGGGAACGACATGTCGAATCACCTGACCGCCGCGCTCTTTAGCGTGTTTCTCGCCCCGGCTATCCTCTCATCCGTATCGGCAGACGCCAACGGATCTGGCGTCCAGATCATCGTGAAGGAGGCAGAACGTCGCGTGGACGTGCTGATCGGCGGGCAGCCCTTCACGTCGTACGTCTGGCCGACAGCGCTGAAGAAGCCGGTTTTGTATCCAATCCGCACCGCCAAGGGTACGCTCGTGACTCGCGGGTTCCCGCTCGACCCGCGCCCGGGCGAGCGCGTCGATCATCCGCATCACGTGGGGCTCTGGTTCAATTACGGCAACGTCGACGGCTACGACTTCTGGAACAACTCCGACGCCATCGAGCCCGAGAACCGCAACAAGATGGGCACGATCGTCCATCGCGCGATCACGGCTGCGAAAAGTGGTCCTGATGAAGGCGTGCTGGAAACGGACTCCGATTGGCTGGCGCCCGACGGCGCGGTGTTGCTGAAGGAGCACACGAAATACGTGTTTCGCGGCACCGGTACGACGCGGTCGATCGATCGGATCACGACACTGACCGCAGGAGCGAAGCGCGTCCCGCTGCCGGACAACAAGGAAGGCGTCCTGGGCTTGCGCGTGACACGGGCACTCGAGCATCCGTCCGACAAGCCGGAAGTATTCACCGACGCGTCAGGCAAGCCGACGACCGTTGCGACGCTCGATAACGCGGGCGTCACCGGCCGCTACCTCACGAGCGAAGGCAAGACCGGCGATGCGGCGTGGGGCACGCGTGGCCGATGGTGCGTGCTCACGGGAACGGTCGCGTCCGAGCCCGTCGCGATCGCGATCTTCGATCACCCGTCAAACGTCGGGTACCCGACGTACTGGCACGCCCGCGGCTACGGGCTGTTCGCTGCCAATCCGTTGGGGCAGAAGGATCTCAGCGGTGGCAAGGATGTGCTGGACTACGCCCTCGATGCCGGCAAGAGCGTCACGTTCCGCCATCGCATCGAGATCACGAGCGGCGCACCGGGAGCGGATGACGTCGAAGCTTCGTGGAAGCGTTGGGCGCAATAGATCGCAGTGCCGCGGTGCCGCAGTGCCGCCGCGCGGGACTTCAGCGAGGCGCCGCCGTTTCGACGGTCAGCTCGATTCCCCCGACGATGCCGGCGGTGAAGTTGTAGAGCGCCGTCGCGATCAGTACGCCAACGGCGCCGAAGCCGCCGTAGAGAAACGGCAGCAGGACGACCGCCCCCACACCGAAGATCGCACCGAACAGGGTCGACTGGTCGCCGTTGGCAAATCCAATCGTCGCGCCCAGCACGCTGGCAATCGCTACGATGCAGCCGATGATGAACCCGATGCCGGCATAGAGCACGAACGCCACCTTCGCCGCCGAGATCGGGCCGATTCGCGTGATCCGCACGGAGTCCTCCTTGGCCGAGATTGACGGGAGCCTGCGCCGGGGCACTGTAGCACCGTTGGCGGGTAGCTGCGCCATGGCACGGAGCATCGCGGCAGCCCCGCGGGAATGCAGCACTGCCGGATCGCAGCTCTGCCCGTAAGTCCCGTATTAAGATTCGGCCGTGACCGTCAGGATCGGCATCCTCGGCGCCGGCAATATCAGCGAGACGCACGCACGCGCCGCGGCGGCGATCGACAATGTCGAGATCGTCGCGGTCCACGGCGCGAACGCGCAGCGCGTGGAACGGCTCGCCACCACCTATCATGCGCAGCCGTTCACCGATCTCGAGGCGTTCCTCGCCCACCAGGCCATGGATCTCGTTGCGATTGGCAGCCCGTCAGGTTTGCACGCGGAGCAGGGGATCCGGGCGGCGAGTCGGGGTCTTCACGTGCTGACGGAAAAGCCGATCGACGTGTCGACCAGAAAGGCAGACGCGCTGATCGAGGCGTGCGATAACGCCAGCGTCAAGCTTGGCGTGTTCTTCCAGGATCGCGCGCAGCCCGACATCGTCCGCCTTCACGACGCCGTCCACCGTGGGCGGATCGGCCATCCTCTCGTCGTGTCCGCGAGAGTCAAGTGGTACCGCCCGCCCGAGTACTACAGCCAGTCGCGCTGGCGAGGAACCTGGACGCTCGACGGTGGGGGCGCGTTGATGAACCAGGGGATTCACACGGTCGACTTGCTGCAGTGGATTTTTGGTCCCGTGTCGCGCGTCAGCGCGCGCACGAAGACATCGCTCCACAGGATCGAAGTGGAAGATACCGCGGTTGCGCTGCTGGAGTTCGCGAATGGCGCTGTCGGGACCATCGAAGCGACGACCGCCGCCTATCCCGGGTACAAGCGACGTGTGGAGTTCACCGGCACGGAGGGAACCTTGATCCTGGAGCACGATCGGCTCATTGCGGCCGATCTGAAGCAACCGGCCGACGACCTCCTTGCCGGCGACGCCGTCGACCAGAACCTCAGCGCCTCGTCGCCCGTCGTCTCCGACGTGCGCGGGCATCAGCGAATCCTCGAGGATTTCATCCACGCCATCCAGAGCGGGCGCGAGCCGACGTGTAGCGGCCGTGAGGGTCGCCGAAGCGTGGTCCTCGTCGAGGCGATCTACAAGGCGCAGCGAACCGGCGCCTGGACCGACGTCGCATGGCACTGACGCGCTACGACCTGTCCCCACCCGATTACGTCCACGTGCCACAGGCGCCACGGATCGAGCGGCCCGAGATCCTCCGTCGCGGCGTCGACAACGAATGGCAAATGTGGGGCGTGAGTGGCGTGACGCGTGAGGGAGCGCGTACCGGCGTCTCGAATCACACCTGGTCGCATCTCGACGCGCCGTATCACCTGCTGGGTGATGGCGTGACCTTCGAACGGCTTGATCCCAGGCAGTACCTCGCCGCCGACGCCGTCGTCGTCGATCTGACACGGAGCGATCCGAAGCGGCGCGAAACCGTCGACGGCGTGAATTATCACACCACGATTGACGTCGACGACCTGCCTCCGGTGATCTCGGACTGCGAAGCGCTGCTGTTCGTGACCGGGTTTGCTGCGCTCTATCCGGGCGGCTATCCGATGCGGGACGGCGCTGACGCGCACTACCCGCACGTCACGCGCGCCGCCGCGGAGCGGCTCGCGGCGCAACCGCGCTTACGTCTCATCGGCATTGATGGCCCCAGCGTGGACAAGCCAGACACTCACGCCGCTGCCCATCGGACCTTGCTCGGCCGCCGGCCGACTCCGGTCCTGCTGCTCGAGACGCTGACATTTGAGAGAATGCGCCGCGACTCGCCGGCGCTGCCGTCCCGCGTACTGCTGACGATCGAGCCGCTTCGCGCATTCGGGCCAGGCGGCCAGGACGGCGCGCTCTCGAGCGTGTATGCCTACGCGCCCGGACCCGGCGACGTCGACACGTTCGCCGCTTTTTCGGCGACGATGCGGGACGCCCGGGTCGTCTAGACGTGTGTGTCTGTTCGCCTGAGCCTGTCGAAGGGGCGAGCTCGACCGTCGACCTAGCTCGTTCGTGGTTCGACACGCTCACCACGAACGGATTTCTGATGCTTATGCCAGCCTTCATCTGCGCCACGTGCGGAGTCCAATACTCGGAATCGGCGACGCCTTTCGAGTCGTGCCGCATCTGTACCGACGAGCGGCAATATGTCGGGTCCAACGGGCAGCATTGGACGACGATGGATGCGTTGGCGGAGACGCACGAGAATCACTTCGATGTCGAGGAGGCCGGCCTGGTCTCGATCGAGACGCGGCCGATCTTCGCGATCGGTCAGCGCGCGCTGCTCGTGGATCACCCGGCCGGCAACATTCTCTGGGACTGCTTGACGCTCGTCGATCAGGCGACCGTCGATCGAATCGCCGATCTCGGGGGGCTGTCGGCGATTGCCATCTCGCATCCGCACTACTACGGCGCCTCAGTCGACTGGAGCCACGCGTTCGGCGGCGTGCCGATCTACATCAACGATGCGGACGCTCAGTGGGTGTGCCGTCCCGATCCGGTTGTCAACTTCTGGGCCGGCGAGACCTTCCCGATCGGCGATGGGTTGACGCTGGTCCGATGTGGCGGCCACTTCGAGGGCGGGGCGATCCTGCACTGGGCGGCCGGCGCCGACGGTCGTGGCGCGCTGCTGGTCGGCGACATCGTCACGGTTTGCATGGACCGCGCGACGGTCAGCGTGATGCGCAGCTATCCGAATCTGATTCCCGTGAACGCCTCGACCATCACGCGAATCGAGGATTTGCTTGCGCCTCTGGCGTACGATCGGATCTACGGTGCGTTCAGCGGCCGACGGATCGATCGCGACGCGCGCGCCGCAGTGAAACGATCGTTCGATCGCTATCGCGCGGCAATTGCCGCACAGTAGCGCTCGATTTCAACCGGCCCACGTTATTGGCCGTACTGAAGTGCGGCCCTACTGCAGTCGTGTAGAGGAAAAAAGGGCCCAAAATAAATCGTCCCGGCCGAGTGGCGAGCAGCACTCAACCGGGACCCTCGTGTCAAGGAGACGGCCTGGGAAAACTTGGAGGGGGTCGCACCGCCGGTCAAACGGTGCATTCCCTGGCCACATTCAGTGTAGAAGCGGGTCGTCAGACCACACTCTATCAAGGGATATAGGGGTCGAAAAAAAAGCTGCGACGGCTGCGATGGCCAACATTCCGGCATGTAGCGCGCGAATTTTCGCGCCTTCTCTTGCGCCCTCCGCCAACGCGCCCCTGCCCCGGTCCGCCCTTCTATCCCATATCCGGACTGAGCCCCTGTCGCGTGGCAAACAGAATCAACTGCGGGCGCCCACTGACACCCAGCTTTTCGTAGATGTTGTGAAGGTGGATCTTCACCGTCCCCTCCGTGATCGTCAGCCGCTCGGCGATCTCGCGATTTCGCAGTCCTTCGGCCACCAGGCGCACGATTTCCAGCTCGCGCGGCGTGAGGATCCGCGACAGCTGCTGCAGGTCTGACTCTCGTTTCGCGACGCGGTCGATGGCGCGGGCGACCGACTGCTTCTCGAGCCATTTCTCGCCGGCGTGCACTTTCCGGACGCACTCGACGAGCAGCCGCGGCGCCATCTCTTTCAGCACGACGCCAGCCACGCCGAGCCGGACCGCTTCGAGCAGGCGCATCTCGTCGAGATGCGCGGTGAGAAGGACGACGCGCGTCTCGATGCCGCGCGCGTTGATCTGTTCGACGACCCAGAGTCCGTCATGCCCCGGCATGGCCAGGTCGAGCACGACGATGTCGGGCCTGAACGCGTCGATGGCGCCAATCGCGCCTTCGGAGGTCGTGGCGCGGCCCACCACCTCGAGGTCGGGCTCGGTATTGAACAGCTGTTCGAGGCCGTCGAGGACGATAGGGTGATCGTCCACGAGGACCAAGCGGATCCGCTTCACACGACCTCCCGCGCAAGGGGCACGGTCAATTTCAAACGGGTTCCTTGCTCAGATGTTTCGAGGAGCATGTCGCCACCGAGCGACGAGACACGTTCCCGAAGCGTCCTCGGACCTGTTTGGGTCTGGATCAGGTCCCCGAGGGTGAACGTTCCCTTGAATGGGAATCCGTCGCCATCGTCGGCAACCGCGATCGAGATCTGGTGCGGCTCCCGGTAGATGGCCAGCTGGATCGCCGAGGCGTGCGCGTGCCGTGCGGAGTTGACCAGTGCCTCGTGAATTAACAGGAACAAGTCCGTCACCAGGAGATCGGGGATCTCCAGTGTCTCGGGCTCGGTGGCCACCGTCACCGGCACGCCCCACTGGCGGCGGACGCGATCGGTGAGCTCGTGCAGGCGCCCGCGCAGATCGATGGGCGCGATCGCGTCCGGGGCGCGTCGCGGGCCGAGCTGATGGATGAAGAACCGCAGGTCGTTCTGGCCGGCGGCGATGATCCGCTGCACCTGTGACAAACGCTCCTCCGAGGACGCCGGGTCGAGCGCGAGCAGACGCCGCGCCGTCTGCAACTGCAGCGCTGCGCCCGTCAGCGTCTGCAGCACGCCGTCGTGAAGGTCGCGCGCCAGCCGCAGCCGCTCCGTCGCGACTGCGGTATCGCGGAGCCGCTGCACCAGGTAGGCCTGCGACAGCCGTGCCGTCGCCAGATCGGCGACGACATCACCGACCGCCAGGTCCTGCAGCGAAAAGGCGGAGCGGTCAAGACAGAAGAGCCAGCCGCGGAAGTCATCCCCCTGCAGCGACCAGCCGGCCAGCGCCCGAATGTGAAAACGATCGCGGAGCGCTGGGTCGATTGGCAGCCCTCGCCAGGTCTCGACGCCGCGTCGTCCCCTGAGATAGGTCACCGGCGCCTCTACGCTCAGGTTGCGGCAGAAGAAGCTGGTTTGCGCCACACGTTCGGCCACGACGTCTCCGAACGTGCCGGGCGGCTCGCGAAACTGCTCGATGCGACCGTTGTCCCACAGCGCGATGTCGGTCCACGGCTCGTCCGACTGCTCCCAGACCAGCAGCGTGCGCGGCGATTCGAGGACTGTGGACGCCTGCGCCAGCATCTCGGTCGGCAGCGCGGAGGGACGATCCGGGTCGGGGCCCGTCCAGGCAGCGAGGCGCGCGAGCTGTGTGCCTCGCCAGTCCTCATAGGCGCCGACGAGGCCCACGAGCATCGTCATCACGCCCATCAGCAGCGCCAACACAATGAACTGCGCCGACGTCATCGCTGGATCGCGAATCAGCTCCGCGGCGCGCGCGCCGAAGCCCACATGGACCGCAATGGCAACGGACCCTGTCGTCAGCGTTCCGCGCCATCCCCATCTGAGCGTGGCCGCGACGAGCGCGAAGAGGAACCACGCCAGCAGCGGCAGGGCCAGGCCGCCGACCTGCGAGAGATACGCCGCGTAGACCGACAGGTCAATCGCGTGCGTCGCGCCAGACCAGTGACGGCTTTCGACTGCCCGTGTTTTCGCCAGCAGGAGCAGCACGAGGGCGTAGACGAGGAACGCCCAGGAGATCTGCATCGCCTCCGGGTCAGGCCGCAACCCGCCGAGGCGGAGGCCGAGAATGCTGAAGAGCGCAAGGACCAGACGGCCCCGCGAGATCAGCGTTTCGACGTGGACCTGTGAGGAGGCACGAACCGCCATGTCTCCTCAGTCGAGATACTTGTCGACTGGCGGATGGAGCAGTTCGGTCGACTGCGGCTGCCCGAGGTTCTCCTTCGTGATCATCCAGACGCCCGTGTCGATCCGGCTTTCCACCGGTTCGCCGCGCAGGGCGGCCACCATCTTCTTGACGCCCAGGTAGCCCATGTTCATTGGATTCTGCACCACCAGACCCTGAAGCTGTCCATTTTCGAGCGCGTCGATGAAGGTTTGACTCGCATCGAATCCGATGAACGCGATCTGGCCCGCCTTGTTGATGTCCTGGAGCGCCAGCAGCATGCCATGCGTCGATGACTCGTTCACGCAAAAGATTCCCTGAAGCTTCGCGGCGTAACGATTCAGCAGGTTCTCGGAGGCCCGCTTCGCCGTATCGCGCGTGGCGCCCGCGTATTGATCCGACGAGATGACGTTGATGTTCGGATACTTGGCCTTGAGCCGCTGGAGGAAGCCGGTTTCCCGTTCGGTGGTGCTCGCCGAGCCCTCTTGATACCGAAGCAGGAGGACGTCGCCCTTGCCCTTGAGGAGCTCGCCCATCCGATCGGCTGCCAGCTCACCGCCTTTGACGTTGTCGGTGGCGACGAAGGACACGATCTCCTTCGTCTCCAGGCCCGAATCGATCACGATGGTCGGGATGCCGGCGCGCTTGGCTTCCTCGATAGGTCGAACCAGCGCGCGCTGATCGAGCGGGGCGATCACGATGCCGGAGATGTTCTGGCTCACGAAACCCTCGACCACCTGGACCTGCTGTTCGCGGTCGTCCTCGCGCAGCGGGCCCTTCCAGGTGATGGTGACCGGTGTCCCGGCGGCCGTGAGCTCGCGCTCAGCCTTGACAGCGCCGGCGTGGATCGACTTCCAGAACTCGTGCGTCGTGCCTTTGGGAATCACCGCAATCGACAGCGGTTTCCCGCCGCTGCCCGGTTTGCCCGAACAGGCGGCTCCCGACGTCGCGACGGCAGCGGCAACCCCCGCCACAACCAGCCACTTCCTCCACCCGCCTCGCGCCACGCAATCCTCCTCAGTAACCGTCCGGATATTACTCTCTCCCGTGCCAGTTCTGCGCACATGTGCAAAGGCCCATACCCGCGTGGTCCCATAGGCGCAGGGGGCGCAGGCCCGTATGGCTTTGAGATAAAATCGATCGTTCGAGCGAGCCCATTCCATGCCCCAGGATCACGCGGCCGCTGCGGCCCTCTCGCAGTACGCGATCGTCGTCGACCCCGGCGACAACGTTGCCGTCGTCAAGACCGCGGTCGAGCCAGGTCTAAGCCTCGAGCTTCCCGACGGCCAGTTGGTTACCGTCGCCGGTAGCGTCACTCCGGGGCATCGCTTTGCGATCCGGCCGATTCCGGCTGGCGACTTCGTCCGCCAATACGGGCAGCCGATCGGCACCTCACGCGGCATCGCTGAAGGCGACCCGATCACGCTCCAGAACATGACCAACGACGTTCCGGTCGTGCGCGACCTGCCGGCCGAACTGCGAACACCCGCCCCTCGTTACCTTCCGACGTCCGATGTGCCGTCCTGGATGGGGTATCGGCGGGCCGACGGGCGAGCCGGCGCGCGCAACTTCCTGCTGATCGTGCCCACCAGCATGTGCGCGAGCCACGAATCACAGCAGATTGCGACGATCGCCGAATTCACGCTGCACAATCGCGAGCGCTTTCCCAACGTCGATGGTGTCGTGGCGATTCCGCACAACAAGGGCTGCGGCTGTTCTGATGGCTCGAATATCGAGGTGCTGCTGCGAACGCTGTCCAACTACGCCGGGCACCCGAACGTGGGCGGGGTGATTTTCATCGGGCTGGGCTGCGAAAAAACCAACCTGACCGCCGTCGAGAAATATCTTCAGAAAGAGCATCGTGATCTCGGCCGCCCGGTGGTGCGCTTCGGGATCCAGGAGACCGGCGGGACGCAGGCGGTCATCGACCGCGGACTCAAGGAAGTGGCGGCGATGCTGCCGATCGTCAACGAGGCGCAGCGCACGCCGATCTCGATGAGCGAGCTGAGTCTCGGCGTGAAGTGCGGCGGATCGGACGGGTTCTCCGGCCTTTCGGCGAACCCCGCGCTGGGTCGCGCCGCAGACCTGCTCGTGCGCGCGGGCGGCACTGTGTTGATCACTGAGGTTCCCGAGTTCTGCGGCGCCGAGCACATCCTCGCGCAGCGGGCGAAGGATCGTGCGACCGGCGAAGCCGTCTACGCGATGGTGGATTGGTACAAAGAGTACGCTTCGAAGTTCGGGACCGTGCTCAACGAGAATCCCAGCCCAGGTAACGTCGCCGGCGGCCTGCTCAACATCACGATCAAATCGCTGGGGGCGATTGCCAAGGCCGGCACGACCCGCGTCGAGGGCGTCGTCGGTTACGGCGCAGTGCCGTCCGGCAAGGGGCTGTGGCTGATGCAGGGGCCTGGCTACGATCAGGAGTCGACCCCGGGCCTCGTCGCCTCGGGTGCGCAGATCGTGGTCTTCACCACCGGCCGCGGCACGACGATTGGGAATGCGATCGCACCCGTCGTGAAGCTCGCCTCAAACACGCCGGTTTACCAGCGCATGTCACGCGATCTCGACCTGTCGGCTGGGGGCATCATCGACGGCACCGAAACCATCGATCAGGTCGGGGAGCGCGTCTTCGAGCACGTCAGGCGCGTCGCCTCGGGCGAGGTGCTCGCAAAGGCGGAAGAGACCAAGCACCGCGAGTTCGGAGTGTGGGCCGAGCAGTCGGTGTCGCTCTGATGCGTGCGGCCGTCCTGGCCGACGTGGGCCGTCTCGAGGTGCGCGACGTGCCGCTCGTGCCGCCAGGACCGGGTGAGGTGTTGCTCCGCGTCGCAGCGGTCGGGCTCTGTGGCACTGACTTTCACATCTTCGCCGGCCACGGCAACTATCACACCGACGAACACGGCCGCCCAATTCCGCTCGCGCAATCGCCACAGATTCTCGGACACGAATTCGTCGGCACCGTCGCGGAGGCCGGCAGCGGTGTTCTCGATCTCGTGCCCGGGGATCGCGTGGTCGTCGATCAGGGCAGGAACTGCATCAGCGCAGGCCGCGCCCCCGTATGCGAGTACTGCGGCACCGGCGACTCGCATCAATGCGCCTTCTACGCTGAACACGGCATCACTGGGCCGCCTGGCGCGCTGGCCGAGTTCATCACCATGCCGGCCGTGAACGCCATCAAGGTCGACGCCTCGCTCCCGTTAGTCGACGCCGCCCTCACCGAGCCGCTTGGCTGCGTCGTCCACTCGTGCGATTACGTCGGCCGATTCGAATCGCGCTATCGCATTCGCGACGCCAACGTGAGCCACCGCGTGCGAACGATTCTGATCTTCGGCGGCGGGCCGGCCGGCCTGCTGTTCACGCAATATCTGCGAGCCGGACTCGGATTCGACGGGCTGATCATCGTCTCGGACCCGAATCCGCTGAAGCGGCAGCTGGCGGCAGATGTCGGCGCGACGGCGTTCGACCCGTTATCTGGCGATTTGCGGGAAGCCGTGCTCGAGCTGACCGAGGGCCGTCGCGCCGAATACATCATCGACGCCTCGGGCGCTGGCCAGATCTTTCACGACATGCCCCGTGTGCTGCGCAAACAGGGAACGGTCCTCCTCTACGGACATGGCCATACCGGCGTCGATCTGAGCGTTCTCAACAACCTGCAGTTCCTCGAGCCGTTGCTCGTCTCACCGGTCGGCGCGTCGGGCGGCTTCGAGCCGGACGGGCGGCCGACGACGTACCGGCGAGCGCTGGGACTGCTCGAAACCGGGCGCGTCAAAGTCAGCTCGTTCATCACCCACCGCTACAAGTCGCTCGACGAGGTGCCGGCGGCATTCGCCGGTGCGTGGAAGGCGCCCGACTACGTCAAGGGCGTAGTCGAACCGATCGGCGGTGACACGGGCGATTCCGAACGGCGGGGCTGAAGCCCCGCTCCCTATTGGCCATGCGACTGATCACGTTCACTCCCAAGACGGCTCCGACATCCGCTCCGCGCGCCGGCGCGCTGTTGCCCGGCGACGAATCGGTGCTGAACTTTTCCGTCGCCGTCGACGCTTCCGCCGATGTGCCGCTTGCCGCCTGGTTCGACCTCGACGACGAGTGGCTGCCAAAGGTGCGGCAGATTCATGACTCGATCGTCAAGAACGCCGCACGAGTCGAAACGCTGCCGAGGGGGTCGGTGCTGTCGCGCGCCAATGCCAGGATCGGGCCGCCGGTTCCGCGTCCGGGGAAGATCATCTGCATCGGGCTGAACTACCGGGATCACGCTGCCGAGAGCAACATGCCGGTCCCGTCCTCGCCGGTCACGTTCTCGAAGTACGTGACGTCGGTGACCGGGCCCGGGAAGCCGATCGTGCTCCCACCGTCCTCTCAGCAAGTGGACTATGAGGCGGAAATGGCGATCGTCATCGGACGCCGCGCCAAGTACGTGCCGATCGAGCGCGCGTTCGAATACGTCCTCGGCTACATGAACTTCAACGACGTGAGTGCGCGCGACTTCCAGTTCGCCGATGGGCAGTGGCAGCGGGGCAAGGCCTGCGACACGTTTGCCCCGATGGGGCCCTTCATCCTGATGCGCGACCTCGCCGGCGATCCGCACGCGCTCAGAATTCAGCTGCGCTTGAACGGCAAGACCATGCAGGATTCGTCCACGGCGCAACTGATCTTCGGCGTCGATCACGTCGTGTCGTTCCTGTCGCAGACGATCACGCTCGAGCCCGGTGATGTGATCGCCACCGGCACACCGCCAGGAGTTGGCTTCGCGCGCAAGCCGCCGGTCTTTCTGAAGGCCGGCGATGTTGTCGAGGTCGAGGTCGAAGGCCTGGGTGTCTTGTCGAACCCGGTCGCCGACGATCATCGCGCTTGATTGGAACCGATACCGCGGCCTAAGTAAGGCCGGTCGTCGGGCAGGAGTGTCGGAGCCAGACGCCGCATTGACGCGGCAGACCCCCGCGTATCTAATCAGACGTCGGCCATGGCACCGCTCCTCAAACTCGAAGGCATTCACAAGCGCTTCGGGCCGACCGTTGCGTTGGATGGAGTCTCGTTCGCCCTTGATGCGGGACAGGTCCACGCCCTGATCGGCGAGAACGGTGCCGGCAAGAGCACGCTGATGAACGTCCTGGCGGGCGCACTGCCGCCGGACAGCGGGCACATGGAGCTTGGCGGCTCGCCGTACTCCCCGGCCTCGCCTCACGACGCGAGCCGGGCCGGCGTCGCCCTCATCCATCAGGAGCTGTCGCTCTGCCCGCATCTCACGGTCGCCGAGAACATCCTGCTCGGTCGCGAACCCTCGCGATGGGGCTTCTTTCAGCGCAGCGAAGCCGAGAAGCTCGCCCTCGACGTCCTTCAGAGCTTCACCCATCCGGACCTTCGACCGGACCGCCTCGTCGGCGAGTTGCCGCTGGCCGCGCAACAAGTGATCGAGATCTGTCGCGCGATTGCCGCGCAGGCGCGGATCGTCCTCATGGACGAGCCGACCAGCAGTCTGCAGCGAGACGACGTGCAGCATCTGTTCGCGCTGATCAGGAGATTGAAGCGCGAAGGGCTCGGGGTCATCTACATCAGCCACTTCCTCGAGGAAGTGCGGGAGATTGCGGACGTCTTCACCGTGCTCCGTGACGGGCGAAGCGTCGCCAGCGGCGTCATCGCCGATGTCTCGAACGCGCAGCTGGTCGCTTACATGGTCGGGCGTTCGGTCGATCAGCTGTTTCCCGGCCGCGAGGACGCGGGGACCGCCGATGTCGTCCTCGATGTCAAGGATTTCACCGCGCCGCCGGTCGTCAAGCAGGCCAGCTTCACGTTGCGCCGAGGCGAAGTGCTGGGCATCGCCGGGCTGATGGGATCCGGGCGCACCGAGCTCGTCCGCGCGCTCTTCGGGCTGGCGCCCGTCGCGTCCGGTGCCGTCCGCATCGCGGGTGCCGAGGCCCTGCTGAACGACCGCCCGTCCCACCGGATCGCGCAGCGTGTCGGCTATCTCAGTGAAGATCGCAAGGGCGAGGGGTTGGCGCTGCCGATGTCGGTCGCCGACAACGTGACACTCACCGGCTTTGCGTCGTGCGCGCCGCGCGGCTGGCTGAGGACCCGTCTGCAACGGGCGCAGGCGAAACGGTGGATTGGCGAGCTGGCGATCAAGGTGCACGATCCGGATCAACCTGTCGCGACGCTCTCTGGTGGCAACCAGCAGAAGGTGGCGCTCGGCCGGCTCCTGCATCAGGACGCCGACGTGCTGCTCCTCGACGAACCGACACGCGGCGTGGACATCGGCAGCAAGGCGCAGATTTACGAGGTCATCGCCGCGTCGGCCGCGCGAGGGAAAGCCGTCCTGATGATCAGCTCCTACCTGCCGGAATTGTTCGGGATGTGCGATCGGCTGGCGGTGATGAGCCGTGGACGGCTTTCGCCGGCCCGCCCGATCCAGGAATGGACGCCGGAGCTCGTGCTCCACGCGGCAGTTGATACTGACTCGTAGAACTGGTGAACCTTTAGGACTTGCATGAGCGGAGTCACCGTCCCGAAGGATCGAAGCGACACACGGGAGCAGACCCGCATCTGGCTCGCGCGCCTCGGGCCGTTCCTTGGCCTCGTCGCCGTCATCATCATTTTCGCCATCCTCACCGATTCGCCGGATCAGTACCTCTCCATCCGCAACTTCCGAATCGTCGTGGCGCAGACCGTCATCGTGGCGCTCGGCGCGATTGGGATGACGATGATCATGGTGAGCGGTGGGATCGATCTGTCGGTGGGATCGGTCATCGCCCTGACCGGCGTCGTCACGGCCATCGCGATTCGCGACGGCGCGAGCCCGCTCGTCGCAGTGCTGGAAGGCGTCGTCGCGGGCGGCATCGTCGGCGTCATCAACGGCCTCTTCATCACGAGGCTGCGAGTCATTCCGTTCATCGCGACGCTGGGGACACTCGGCATGGCTCGAGGGGTCGCCAAGTGGATTGCCGGTCAGCAGACCGTTAACATTCCACCGACGTGGGTGAACGAGCTGGCGGTGACGTTCCCGCAGCCCGACTGGATCATCGTGGCGCCGGGCGTCTGGCTGACCGCGCTCCTCGCCGTCTTTGTGTCTTTGGTCCTGCGCTACACCGTCTTCGGCCGGCGCGTGTTTGCGATCGGTTCCAATGAAGCCGCCGCACGCGCGTGCGGCATTCCGGTCGACCGCTTGAAAGTGTGGATCTACGGCCTGGCGGGACTCCTGTTCGGTCTCTCGGGCGTGATGCAGATGTCACGCCTGCGCCAGGGCGATCCGACGGTGGCCATCGGCACGGAACTGGATGTCATTGCTGCCGTCGTCATCGGCGGCGGCTCGCTCAATGGCGGTGTCGGCACCATCCTGGGATCGATGATCGGCGCCGTGATCATGGCCGTGCTGCGCAACGGCAGCCAGCAAATGGGTTGGCAGAACTACGTGCAGGAGATCATCATCGGCGCCATCATCGTCGTCGCCGTCGCGATCGACGGGTGGCGTCACCGGCGGACTTGACGGGTCGGATCGGGTCGGATCTGGTCGCTCGCGTCAGATCGGGTCTGTGGAGGCGGGGCTTCAGCCCCGCGTGCAGGTCGGTCGGGTCGCCCGGGTCTGTGGAGGCGGGACTTCAGCCCCGCGAGCAGGTTGGTCGGGTCGCTCGGGTCTGTGGAGGCGGGGCTTTAGCCCCGCGTGCAGGTCGCACGCGGTCGCGCAAGGACCGGGCTTCGATTTCAATGGCGGACCTGAAGGTCCGCCCTACATGTGAAAGGAGTTGGCCGAATTGAAGTTCGGCCCTACTGCCGATCCGCCCACGCGAGCGAGCGCGCCCCCTAAGGCTGCCAGAACGGGTCTTTCGCCGGCACGAAGTCGACTGGCACCTCCGTAACAAAGGTGCGCAGCCACCGCGCGCATTCCTCCATCCCCGCCTGTTCTGATGGGATGTGGCCGATGGCGATGAGTGCCTTCTGCAGTCCAGCCGCTGAAGCATCGGCGGCATGCTCGATCGCCTCCCACTCGTGGGCCTCGCCGATGATCACGACCTGGACGTCCGGCATCTGCAGCAGCCGCCGGTTATTGGGATAGCCGGCGAAGCCTGGCGATAGGGCCACCGTGGTGACTTTCAGCTGCGGATCGCCGACGACCCGCAGCGTCTTTGCATCGAGCTTCGTGCGGACATCCGCGGCCAGCGCCTCGAGCGTCGTCTCTTTCATTGCGAACACGGACGGATTGTCGGCCCGCTGATTCGATCCCCAGCCCAGCGCTTCGACCATTCCCGCAAGGATGCCGTCCGGCCGCCGCCGGTGCCAGTGATCGTGGAAGCGCCAGACGACCAGGTGGTGCCTGGCGATGAACTCCTGCTTTGCCTTGTAAGTGGGGTCCTTCTCGTTCTCGAGGTCGGTGGTCTGGTCCTGATGCCCGTAGAACGTCGGCTCGTGCGTGATGATGAGATTGCGATTTGCCGCCGCCGCGCGCTGCAGCACATCGAACGTGGCCATCATCGTCGTGGCAATGCCGGTAATCGGCGTCGCGGGGTCGCCGGCCTTGAAGGTGTCGACGGTTTCCGTCATCCACGGCACACCGAGGTTGGCCTTGATCCGATCGATGACCTGCGCCGCGGTGAGCGTCGCGTTCTGAGGGGCGGCGCGGCCGCGATCGGCGGCAACGACCGACATTGCAGACAGCGCGAGCAGTACAACGACGAAGCAGGTGGATTTCTTCATAGAGTGTTGGCCCGACTGATGTCGGCCCCTACGGCAGATCCGCCACCCGGTCGGCGACTGGTGCGAGCGGCAATGCGTCTGACCAGGGCGAATCGAGGTAAAGGTAGACGGTGGCCGATACATCGTCGCGCCGATAGAAATTGACCCAGCCGTCCGGAAGGCCCGCCGTATCGAGAGCTGGCGCGGGATTTCGTTCCAGCAGTTTTACGAACGTCGCGCGATCGGTCGGATCGATGCTGATCGGCCGCAGCGCGACGCCCGATGCGAGCATCTTGATCACGTCGGCTTTCGGGGCGCCGCCGATCTGTTGCCACGACACCTCGCAACTCGTGTCGAAGAAGATCGGATCTGGCACGTGCCAGCGGTAAAACGTCCAGCGCCGGCCTTTGCCATCCGCCATCGGCGATCCCTGATAGCGGTGCGTGTATGCGCCCTGGCCCCAGCCAGTGCCGATGTAGTCCTCGGTGCCGGTCCCCACGAGCGTCTCCTGTGACGCTCCTGAGTTCAGGACCACTTTCATCTCCCCCTCACCCCACCAGGTGTCGCCGTACATCGGATCGGTCCGCACGCCGACGACCGTGCCGAGGTAGCGTCCGCGTCCCTTGATTTCGGGAAGGACCCGGAAATCCATCCCGAGGGTCGTCGGATGTTCCCGCCGCCAGTAGGCATGGAAATACAACATGTCGGGTGGGGGAGGCCCAAGCGTGTAGTCCACGTCGTAGAAGATCCGCGGAAGGTCTGTCGTCGAGTCGTTGGTCAGCACGATCCGGGCCGCGCGCCGAAACGGCATGGGGACGATCGTGTTGAACGACCGGCCTTCCGGGCTCGAGAACAGCGCATTCTCGAATGCGACGGTTTGGCCGAGGGCAGCGCCGAAGAAGTCGCCCAATGGTGTCGAGACCGCCGGCTTCTGTGCGTCGTCCCAGAACATCTCCAGCCGGAGCGACCTCAGCATCGCTGGCGTCCGGTTTTCAACCGTGATCCAGATGCGCCGGATGATTCCTGCGCCCTTGATGTCCGCGAGGACGAGCGATTGGCCGGCGCGGATCGTGTCGTACGGATGGCCCTTCGCGCCCTGGTTTTCACGGCCGCCTTGCCCGCGAGGCGCGTCGCGCGTTTCCGGGCTGGTCCAGTGGCTCGTCTGCTCCTGAAACTGGAACAGCTCCTGGGCCGTGGCCGGAAGCGATGCGAAAACCAGCAGCAGAAGGACGAGCAACCAACTCATGACGGGAGGTGCGCCGCCGTCGCCATCAGGACCTCGTAATGCGTGACGAAAGGTTCGCGGTCCAGAAGATAGTCGTCGTCTTCGGGGTAGTAGCGCGCCCGCTCGTACTCGTCGCCGGCGAACTGCTTGATTGCATCGATCGAATCCCAGAGTGTTGTCAGCAGGAAATGGCATTCGCCCTTCTCGATGCGACGGAAGACGAACACGCCGCGGTTCCCCGGCGTCGAGGCGTAGTCCGCCAGGCCGGTCCGCAGCAGGTACTGATGATAGGCATCCGCCTTGCTCTCAGGAACGCGGCCGTGCCACGCACGCGCAATCATCGATCGCTCACAGTCCAGAGCCCGAGCGCCTTGTCGGCGTAGGCTCCCTCACATTCCTGGCATTCTTCGACGAGGACATCGATTGGCGGCGGCAGATTGAAAGGCGGTCGCTCGAGGTTCAGGATCCGCCAATCCCCGTCCTCGATATCGCCGTTCGCCTGATGCTCGAGGAACGTTGTCGTCAGCAGATACTTCGCGCCGCTTGCCCTGATGTTTTGGAGGGCGCGGTTGATGTTGTCGAACGACAAGTGCACGAGACAATCGCGGCAGAGGACCAGATGTGCGCGAGGCAGCGGATCCTTCGTGAGATCGAGCGTGAGGAATCGGCGGCCGGACCAAGGGCCGCCATACCGCCGCTCGTTTTCGCCGACCAGCGAAGGGACGATGTCAGCGCCGATGTAGGGGATTCCGAGATCCACTGTGCTCAGCCAGCCGAAATCGCCGCACGGCACGTCGAGGATAGATACGACGCCATGGCGCGCGAGAAAGGACGGCAGCTGGACTCTGAGGCCCTCTGTGGCGGCCAACTCCGAGCCCAAACCCGAGCGCGAGCTGGCTCCCCACAGGTTTGTTTGGACGATCCGGCCGAAGCGTTCGGCCAGCGGCAGCTGGGCCAGCTCGTCCCGATGCTGTTGAAAGTTCAGCTGGGCCGGGACGGTCGGGCGCTCTCGAGTCGACATGACTGTAAATACATGAATAATTTATGTTTACAATGCTGAGCTTGGTGAGTTAAGGTCTCGAGTGCGCGCCACCGATATTCTGAGTGCGGGCAGAAAATGCCCAATGGCCAAACCCGCTCTCCGGGACAGCACCCGGAGCGGTAGAGGTTGCATGGACATGCATAGCATCGAAGCGGTTGTCACCGATCTCGAGTGGCAACGCCTGCGGCGGCGTGTCGGCCGACATCCCCAGAAGTGGTTGGTCAGCTCGAGCGCCTGGGCGGCAATCCGACTGCTCAAGCTGATCGTGCGCGCCAGCGCAGTCCGTTCTGCTTGACCCTGTTGCCCCACCGGAACTAAGTTCCGTGCGTGCAACTGCACATCTTCGACGATCCCGCAACGCTCGGACGCGTCGCGGCCACCGTGGCCGCCGAAATCATAGCCGATAGCATCGCGGCGCGCGGACGCGCACGCATCATCGCGGCAACCGGCGCGTCGCAATTTCAGTTTCTCTCCGCGCTGGTCGAACGCCGCGAGCTGCCCTGGGCGCAGGTGGAGCTCTTTCACCTGGACGAATACCTGAACGTTCCGCCTACCCATCCTGCCAGCTTCCGCCGTTATCTCAACGAGCGGCTGATCGGGCCGACGGGGATCACCACTGCACATCTGCTCGACGGAGAACACGATCCCGAGATCGTCTGTCAGACCGTGGGTCATCAGATCGCGTCAGCGCCGATCGACGTGGCCTTCGTCGGCATCGGCGAAAACGGCCATCTGGCGTTCAACGATCCGCCGGCCGACTTCGACACGCGTGAACCGTATCTCGTCGTCACGCTCGACGAGGCGTGCCGCCGACAGCAGGTCGGCGAAGGCTGGTTCGATACGATCGACGACGTGCCTTCGCGCGCCATCTCGATGTCGGTCCAGCAGATTCTCGAAGCCCGCCACATTCTCTGTATCGTGCCGGATCTCCGGAAGGCCGAGGCCGTTCGTGGCTCCGTCGAGGGGCCGGTGACGCCGATGGTGCCGGCGTCCATTCTGCAGACGCACGCACACGTCGATCTCTTTCTCGATCGCGCGTCTGCCTCTCTGTTGACGCACGTTCCCGCGCTTCGCCCGTCGTCGTCCGTTCTTCGTCTCTCCTGATCGTGCCGTTCCGCTGGGTCATCGGGCTCCTGCTCTTTGCCTCGACGGTCATCAACTACATCGATCGGCAGACGCTGAGCGTTCTCGCGCCGTACATCAAAACCGAGTTCCACTGGTCCAATACCGACTTCGCTTTCGTGATCATCGCGTTTCGCGCCGCCTACGCGATCGGTCAGGCGCTGTCGGGCCGGCTGCTCGATCGGATCGGCACGCGGGCCGGCCTGATGACATCGGTGACCTTTTATTCCGTCGTCGCGATGGCGACGTCGCTCGCCACGGGGTTTCGGAGCCTCGTGACCTTCCGGTTTCTCCTCGGTCTCGGCGAGTCGGCCAACTGGCCGGGTGCCACCAAGGCGGTGGCGGAATGGTTTCCGCGGCGAGAGAGCGGGTGGGCCGTCGCACTCTTCGATTCGGGCTCCTCGATTGGCGGCGCGCTGGCGCCGCTGATCGTGCTCGGCGTGTACCAATGGTTTGGCAGCTGGCGTCCAGCCTTCGTGATTACGGGCCTTCTCGGCTTCGTCTGGTTATTCGCGTTCCAGGCGCTCTATCGAGCGCCGGAATCACATCCTCGAGTCTCCGCCGAAGAACTCAAGGTGATTCTGGAAGGACGGGAAAGCGGGATCGACCCGGCGCGGGCCAGCGATCGCCTCTCGTACCGCACGCTGCTGCGCCTGCCGCAGACCTGGGGCATCGTGATTGGAAAAACGCTGTCCGATCCCGTGTGGTTTTTCATCACCGACTGGTTCGCGATCTATCTCGTCTCGCGGAATTACCGGCTGGAAGACAGCCTGATGGCGTTCTGGGTTCCGTTTCTCGCCGCCGATCTCGGCAATTTTGCCGGCGGAGGGCTCTCGTCGTGGCTGATTGCACGAGGCTGGAGCGTCGGCGCGGCGCGAAAGCTCGTCGTCGTGCTCGGGGGGGCCGGCATGACACTCCTCGCACCGACGGTGTTTGTGGAGTCGTTCGCCGTGATGGTGGCATGCTTCGCCGTCGCCACGTTCTCGTACGCTGCCCTCTCGACGATGATTCTCAACTTGCCGGCCGACGTATACCCCACTGGCTCCGTCGCGTCGGTGAGCGGCTTGAGCGGCACCGGCGCCGGCATCGGGACGATCGCCGCGACGCTCCTGACGGGCGCGATCGCGGATCGCATGTCGTTTTCGCCGATCCTCATCGGTGCCAGCCTGGTGCCGATCGGGTGTGTCGCCGCAGTGTTGCTGCTGGTGCGCAACACTGAAGAGACGCGGCGCGGGGAGCTTCGTGAGATCTGACTCGGTCCGCCACAGAGCCTCCGCCCTTCTCTGGGCGCTCTGTGGCAGTTCGCTGTCTCTGTGGCAGTCCTCTCAGCGACTCAGTAACGTTATTGGTAGTGATACGTAGCGATCCGCGTCGTGTCGCCATCGTCCACGATGGCACCAATTACGCCCGACACAACGTCCCAATCGTAGGCAAAGTGGCCGGCCGGAATCGTCAACCACCCAATCTCTCTGCGATCCACATCGACGAGCGCCGCGCGAGTTTTGATCCAGACGACAAATTTCGGAGACGATTCAGAACCAGCTGGTGCCAGCTTGTGATCGATGCTGCCGACAAGCTCGAGGCGCTCACCCCCGAACTGCCAGATCCGCGTTGTCGCCCCATCCGTCAGGAAGCAACGAACGGCGCGCCCGGGCGGGACCGTCTGGCAGTGCGCTTCCTGGAGCGTGCGTCCAAGGGAGCGCGGCCCCTCGGACGTCAACGCGTCGAAGCGCGCGGTCCAGAATGGAATCGCGCTGATGTTCGCCACCTGCAGCCACGGCCACAGCGTCAGCCCGCGGCTCGGCGAATCGATTCCCCATGCGAAGGCCGCGCGGGATCCAGCGCTGACCCACTGCCGGCCGCGCAAGGCCGGCGGGATAGTCCATTCGGTGCGGTTCGACACGGCTGTGCCGGTACCTTCGACAGCAAAGAGCTGCTCGGCCGTGCGGCCGCTTACTCGCCATCGCCCCGATACCGAATCGACGTCGAGATCTGCGGCGCCGCGAATGTCGACGAAGGCTTGCCACGTCGACACGCTGGGCGCATCTACAGAGTCCAGGCTCAGCATCAATCCTGTCCCGGCTCGCGAGACGACGAGCACGCGGCGGTCATCGACGAAGCCTGCGTCTACTGCGACGATCTCCTTCTCGTGCCCGGCAAAATCCCCGACGACGAAGCGGCGGTCGTCGCGACCCCAGCCTTCATCGTCATACTCGTCGATTTCAACGAGGTATCCCGTCCCATTGCGCGAGAGACGCAGTGAAGACGCATTGTCAGGCGCGACAGCGGCAGTGATGGGGGCCAGCTGCACACTCCTCGGCGCGAATATCGCGCCTGACCGCAGGAATGGGTCGGCAATCATGCGGTGCACGAGGCGGGGTGACGTCAGGAGGAGCGGCGCCGCAGCGAGCACCGACACGATTGCGCCAGACCATCGCTTTCGTGGCCGCACCATCCACAAAGTCCCGGCCAGGGCAGCAGGAAAGATGACGGCGTCTGGCACGTTCGCGATCAGACGATGGAGCATCAGCAGGTTTGTTGACGGCACCGCCACGATGATCCATGTGCACAACGTGCCAATCGCCAATAACAGTGGGCGCCATCGAGGCTCCATCCGATCGATGGCCGTGGTTTTGTCCAGGCGCCAGGCGAGCCAGAACAGAATGGCGGACACGGCGGCCGCGATGCAGGAAGCGATGCGCGGCGTCAACCCGGATTGGTCGATGAACACTGTCAACGCTGCCGCCACGGATCCGGCGGCGAGTCCGGCGACGGACGCCGGCGTCATCCGGATCAGGCCAATGATGGCGATACTCGCCAACGACAGGGCATGCCCGAGGGCGACCATGAGGGCAGCGACGAAGGCAGATAGTACAGACCGCGGTTCGAGCGAGCGGATCGCTCAGCGCCGACGCGGCTGGCGTAATCCTCTGATCGATGTTGTCCAGGGCGGATTGCACTCTTGGCAGATCGGCATCGCGTAATACACAGCGGAAGCTGCGGCCATCACGGCTCGCGATCTGGAGCCGACACACCTCGCCCTTCGACACCACTCGTAGATCCGTGACGTCCTCATACGACAGCGCGATCGCGGAGGCCGCGGCCGCGACGAGTTCGCTGACGTTCTCGCTCGAACCCTCCGCGACGCCGGAGAGGTAGCGGACGCGATCGGCCTCGATGACGATCCACTCGCCCGCGTCCGCGCCCCGCACGACGACAGGTGCGACCGCCGGCGAAGCCGGACGTTCGGCGCTGGCCCGGATGTCGCGAAGCCGTTTCGCGAGGCTCGGATGCGACGCGTGCTGTTGTGTCTCTGGGGACCAGCGTCTTGGAATACGCGCCAGGGCGTGGAGTTTGACCAGCGCAGACGCCACCGCTTCGGCATCGCCGCATAACTCGATCGCGCGTCGATCGCTCGCGGTCTCGTGCTGCTGGCTATGGCGGCCGCGAAGCGCCAACGCGATGACTACTGCTATCGGCCACAGCGCGCTCGCAATCCACAGCCGATCGGGTGCGACTCGTGCGGTCAACGGCGCCGTCGCGACTGCGCACACGATCAGCATCAGCGTCACTGCGGTCATCCACCGTAGACGCCGCCGGTCGTAGTGTTCCAGGTGAGCGACCTCATGCGCGAAGATTGCCGTTGCTTCGGATGGCGTCAACGCCTCGAGCAGCGTTTCCGAAAAGAGTACGGACGACCCGCCGAGCGACGGCAAAGCGAGTGCATTCGCAACGACCGCTCCCGGCGGTCCCGCGCGCCATAGCGTCGGCGTCGCTGCGTGAGATGCGGCCAGGACGCGATGTACTCCGCCGGCGAAGTCCGTGGACACCGTTTCGGGCTGGAGCGGTCTGGCCCGAACCGTTCGAAGGAACACGTGTGGATACCACCGCTGCCAAAGCGCGAGCGCTACCAACAGGATGACGGTCGCAATCGGCCAGTATCGTCTCGCCGAGTTGATGAGATAGGGAGCCCACGCGAGCAGGGTCCAGAAGCCCGCCCATGCGACGAACAGCCGAACCGACCAATCCAGATAGCTCGCGAGCGACCAGCTCTCACCGAACAGGGCGCGCCGCGTCGGATAAGCCGCGGCCCGCGACAGGAGCGCGACGCCGAGCATGCCCGGTATGGCCCACTCCGGGCACAGCATCGGGACCATGAGCATGCACGTCAGCGTCACTTTCGTGGCGCGCCCGACGTGCGCGAGCCAACGCTCGGCGAGCACCGCATCGTTCATCCGCACCCGCAACCGTCGTCCGTCCCACCAACGATAGAGGGCGGGCACGAAGAGGAGTGTGGTTGCAGTCACGCAGAACATGGGTGTTCGTTCTATCGGGTCTTGTCGGTGCACGCCACAGGCTGTCTGTCCCTCGATTGCGGCGACGTTGACTTCGCCTTTTGCGGCGCGACAGAATGGCCGATCTCGCCGGTGTTATGGATTCCACGCGAATACTCATCGTCGGCTACGGCCGCATGGGACGCCTGATCGAAGAACTGGCCGCCGAGAACGGCTGCACGGTCGCCGGCGTGCTCGACATCGATGTGAACGCCAATGCCGAGGCTCTCCGCGACGGATCCTGGAGCGACGTCGATGTCGCGATCGATTTCACGACCGCCGACGCGGTGCGGCAGAACCTCCCGCGCTATGCTGCGCTCGGGTTGAACGCCGTTGTCGGGACCACCGGCTGGAATGCGCAACGCGAGGCGATTCGGGCGATTGCCGAAGAGCGAGGCATCGGCGTCGTGGCAGCGCCGAATTTCTCTATTGGCGCAGTGCTCTTCGAGAACGTCGCGGCCCACGCCGGCGCGTTGTTTGGATCGCACCCGGAATTCGGCGCCTATCTGCACGAGATTCACCATGACAAGAAGGTCGACGCGCCTTCGGGCACCGCTCTCGGCATCAAGGCGGCCATGGAGGCCGCCGGCTATCCGCGGAAGCTCGACGTCTCGAGCTCTCGCGTCGGCTTCGTGCCGGGCGTGCACACCGTCGGCTTCGATGGACCGTCCGAGACGATTACCTTGGCGCACAGCGTGCGCGACCGTGGTACGTTCGCACGAGGCGCCCTGTTGGCCGCCCGGTGGGTGAAAGGCCGCACCGGCTGGTTCACAATGAAGGACGTGCTCGGGGTCTAACCGTTGTGGAGGCGGGGCTTCAGCCCCGCGTCGAGATGTGGAGGCGGGCTTTGAGCCCGCCGGAAAGCCGACATGCAGCGCGATTGGTCAGGCGTAGGCACTGCGCTCGTCACACCCTTTCTTCCGTCTGGCGCCATCGACGAAAGGGCGCTGAAAGCGCTGGTCGCGCGGCAGGTCGATGCCGGGATTCACTTTCTGGTCCCCTGCGGCACGACCGGCGAGACGCCCACGCTGACCCGCGATGAACGCGATCGTGTCGTCCGTCTCACCGTCGAAGTCGCGGCCGGACGCGTGCCGGTGCTCGCCGGTGTCGGCGGTTACGACACACACGAGGTCGCCGAGCTCGCCGCGCACACCGAGACGCTCGGTGTCCAGGGGATCCTCTCGGTCACGCCGTACTACAACAAGCCGACGCAGGAAGGTCTCTTCCAGCACTACCAGGCAATCGCCGAGCACACGTCGCTGCCGATCGTCGTCTACAACGTCCCCGGCCGCACTGGCTGCAACGTCGAACCGCGGACGCTGGCGCGACTGGCTACCATTTCGACTATCGTTGGCGTCAAGGAAGCCTCCGGGAACATGACGCAGATGTGCGAGGTGTGCCGTCAGGTACCGCCGGAGTTTCAGGTGCTTTCCGGAGACGATGCGCTGGCGCTGCCGCTGATGGCTGTGGGCGGCCGCGGTCTGATCTCCGTGGCGTCGAACATCGTGCCCGATCGCATGGCGAAGATGATCAACCTGGCGCTCGCCGGCGATTTCGCCGCGGCTCGCGAAGAGCATGCGGCGCTCCTGCCGTTGATGCTCGTGAATTTCATCGAGTCGAACCCGATCCCCGTGAAGGCCGGGCTCGCGATCCTCGGACTGCTCGACGAGGTATACCGGCTGCCGATGGTGCCGCCGTCCGACGCGAGCCGCGCGAAGATTCGTCAGGTGCTCGCCGACTTGGGTATGCTGGACTAGCCATGGCCGAGCAGGAGCTGTCGCAGCAGATCGAGCAGTTGTTCGAGCAGGGTGACAAGGCCGATGCGCTCACCGCACGCGGCGCGTTCATGCGTCTCCGCGATGGACTCAGCGAGGGCCGCCTGCGAGCCGCCGAGCCGGATGCGAGCCATCCTACCGGCTGGCGCGTCAATCCCTGGGTCAAGAAGGGCATTCTCCTCGGATTCCGCTTCGGCCGGCTGGTCGATCACTCGATGGATCATGGGCGCTGGTCGTTCTACGACAAGGACACGATGCCGCTCAAGACGATCGGCATCGACCGGCAGGTGCGCCTCGTGCCCGGCGGTTCCGCAGTGCGCGAAGGCGCGTTCATCGGGCGCGGCGTGATCTGCATGCCGCCGATGTACGTCAATATCGGGGCGCATGTCGACGAATGCACGCTGATCGATTCACACGTGCTCGTTGGCTCCTGCGCCCAGGTGGGCGCGCGCGTACACGTCAGTGCCGGCGCGCAAATCGGCGGTGTGATCGAGCCGGTCGGGGCGTTGCCCGTGATTATCGAAGACGAAGTGCTCGTCGGCGGCAACACCGGCATCTACGAAGGCGCCGTGATCAAGAAGGGCGCCGTCATCGGCGCCGGCACAGTGATTACCGGCTCCACTCCTGTCTACGATCTGCCCAACGGCACGATCATCAGACCCGGTCCCGATACGCCGGTGGTGATTCCCGAACGCGCCGTCGTCGTTCCCGGTGCCCGGGCCGTCACGGTCGGTGCCGGCGTCGAGTGGAAGCTCTCGCTTGCCACACCCGTCATCGTGAAATACCGCGACGAGAAAACCGATACGCGTACCGAGCTCGAGCGGTGGATACGTTAGATCTCATCGCGCTGACGCGCAGCCTCGTCGACATCGATTCGACCACCGGTCTGGAGAGCGACTGCGGGACATGGCTCGCGGCCTATCTCCGTTATCTTGGCTGGACCGTCGACGAACAGGAAGTCGGCGGCGGCCGTTCGAATGTCATCGCGACGCTCGATCCGCCGACGGTCGTATTCTCGACGCATTTCGACTGCGTTCCTGCCTTCTTCCCGAGCCGGATCGAGGGCGCCCGCCTGCATGGCCGCGGCACCTGCGACGCCAAGGGCATTCTGGCCGCGCAAGTCCACGCGGCGGAGCGCCTCCGCGCTGCTGGTGAGCGCCGCGTCGGCATGCTCTTCGTCGTCGGCGAGGAACGCGGCAGTGACGGCGCCAAGACCGCGAACACGCATCCGCTGGCGTCGGGCTGCCGGTATCTCGTGAACGGTGAGGCGACTTTTGGCCAGCTTGGCACCGCGCACCGCGGCGTGCTGCGCATCAGAATGATCGCGACCGGCCGGGCCGCGCACTCGTCTCATCCCGAGCGGGGCGAGTCGGCGATCGACAAGCTGATCGACGCCCTCGTCGATCTTCGGGCGCAGCCGCTCCCCGAGGATCCGGTGATGGGGAAGACGTACTACACGATTGGACTGATTTCGGGCGGCGTCGCGCCGAACGTCATCCCGGCGCACGCGGAGGCGGAGGCGATGTTCCGGACCGTCGGGCCGCTGAGCGAGCTGGCACCTGCCCTCGACGCGCTGCGCGCACGCGTCAAGATCGAGACGATCCTCGAGGTGCCGGCGGTTCGTTTGAAAACGGTCGACGGGTTCAAAACCGGATCATTCCCGTTCACCACCGATATTCCGTTTCTCGATCGTTGGGGCGAGCCGCTCCTGTTCGGGCCGGGGTCCATGCTGGAAGCACATACCGCCGACGAGCACATCGAGATCGAGGAGCTCCATCGCGCCGTCGACCACTACGTCGACATCGCTCGAAAGTTGCTCCAGTGAATCCTGATCCGCCGCGACATTCATAGTGACGGCGCGGCTTCGCCCGCGATTACCGCAGCTCGACCTTCTGTTCTCCCGCCTTGAGCGCCAGCGGCTTTCCCTTCCACACGATCTGCCCGCTGACGCCCTTCGGCAGCGTGATCGTCGCGTTGACCGTGTCAGCCTGCTTTTCGTACGCAACGTCAACGTCGCCGCGCGGCGTCGTCACGGTGGCCTTCAGTGCTGTCAGCGCACCGAGGTGAGGGCGGATGGTGACCCGCTCGAAACCAGGAACCGCCGGTTGGATACCGGCGACGATGGTGAGGAGATCGACGGAGGGGTGCGCGCTCCAGGCATGCGAATCGGATCGGGTCGGATCAGGCGTCTCGGCCCACGTCGTTAATCCGAGGTCGAGCATCGCCCGCCACGGCGCCAGGAGATTGAGGTACCGGTCGCCCAGCTCCGCTTTCTGAAGTGCCCTGAACAGATAGAACTTGAAATAGTAGGTCGCCTGCGTCAGCGATGGGTCGTCCAGGACCTTGGTCATGAGCTCGCGACGTCCTGCAGCGGGTACCGCATCCGCCAGCACACCGAGCAGGTTCACGTGCTGGCTGAACGTCTTCTTCGCCGGTGTATCCGCAAGGAGCCCTTTCGTCGTGTCCCAGCAGCTCTTGGCCACTGCGGCCACGACCTTGTCGGCGGTCGCCCGGTACTTCGATGCCTGCGCGGCGCTGCCGAAGGCCGATTCGAGATCGGCCGCCTCGCGCAGCGCCAGCGCGAACTGCAAGGTAAGAATCGCGGATTCGCCACCATCGATGGTCGGTGGTACGCCATCCTCGAACGAGTCCACCCAGTCGGCGAAGTTCCACCATTCCAGCTTGCCGAGCAGGCCCGACGGCGCAAGCCGCGCCTCGAACCACTCGAGCACGCCGCGCGCGCCGTTGAGATACGGCTTCAGGAACGTCCGGTCGCCTGCGTACCACCAGTGGTCGTGCAGCATGCCGATCCAGAACAGCGAGAAGGGCGGGATGAACTGCGGAAGCTCGCCTGGATAACGGCTTTGCGTGATGCCATCCGGAATCCGCGACTCGTCGAACAGCTCGATCGCGTTGCGCACGAGGCGATCGTCGCCGGACAGGTACATCGACACCAACGCCTGGATGCGCGTGTCGCCGATGTACTGGAGCTGCTCCCAATACGGCGTGTCCATGTAGGTTTCGTGCGCGCACAGGCGCGCGGTGTGCCAACCGACGTCGAAAATCCGTTGCAGCGTCGGATCGCTCGATTCGAACCTCGCCTTGCGTTCGAACGGATACGCGCTGAACGAGGCGCGAATGTCCGAGACGGTCAACGGATCGGCCGCCGTCTCGATCGCCACCTGCACGTAGCGGAACGTCCGCCACCACAACGGCCGGAACAGCCGGTCCTTGCCCCCATCGGGCATGAATCGATCGGTGAGGCCGGAGATCACCTTACCCGCGATCTCGTTGCGGTTGCCCTTCTCGCCCTTCTGGCCGTCTTTCGCCGGCATGCGCAGCGCTTCCGCGTACGTCACCGTGATGGACGAGCCCTTGCCGCCCGACGTGACAATCTCCGGATAGGCCGTCGTGAGCTGCGATCGATCGAGAAGCGCCGTCACCTTCGTGCCGGCCGGGATCACCCACGGCGTATTGCCCTCCAGCACGCCCGCCGGGACCTGACCGCCGTCGCTCCGCGCGACCTTCGCCAGTCGCTCTGGCGTTTCCTCCATGAGCGGAATGCTGCGCGGCACGAGAAACCAGCGTGACGGCGTATCGCGAATCGCCCGCGGTCCACCGATTGTGATGCTTTCGGCCTCGGTCCAGGCGCCATCGTCGAACCTCGGCTGCTCCCATCCCCATGGGTAGTTACTGGCATCGACGATCTCGCCAGGTCCGCCGACGAAGTACTCGTGGAAGATAGCCGCCCGATCGATTGGCAACAGGGAAATCGAGGGGTTTACGGCGGTGCGCCACGTTTTTCCGGTGTTGACGACGGCCTCCGCCTCGCCGTCGCCCTGCAGTAGGAATCCGGTCTGATGACTCACCTGCGCCATTGGCGCTTCCTGCGCGTAGTTCCACACGACCGCGGCCAGGACGTTCTTCCCGGCGACCAGCTGCTTGGCGATATCGATCGTCTCGAAGCGCCAGTGATCGAGATCGCCGCGGGCGGGGCCGGTGGCGACGCGGTGGCCGTTGACGAAGAGCTCATACCGTTGATCGGCGGACGCGTGGACGACAAACCGCGACGGCGTCGACGGCAGGTCGAATGTGCGGCGGAACAGATACACGCCGAACGATCGCGGCGGCGCCCCCTTGTGCTGGATCCAGGACGCCGCCCAGCGCGAGTCGAGGAGCTTCGGATTGATCGATTGCGTGGACACGCGCGCAGGGCCCTCGAAGACGCAGACGATGAGCGCCACCGCGGCGAGAAGGCGGGGGAGGGGATTGGTCATGGGATCCGCCGGGCACATGTAGGGCGGACCTTCGGGTCCGCCAGGTGATGCCCGAGCTGAAGCTCGGGCCTACGTACGAGCGACGCGTGATGCCCGAGCTGAAGCTCGGGCCTACGTACACCGGTACGTACCGGGTACGGCCCAAGCTTTAGCTTGGGCTGATTCAGATCTGCGAAAAGCTGGTCGGTCGAAAGATGTACGACGTGATGTTGGTCACGATCTCCGCGTCTGTGAACCCGGGCGTGGCCGACAGCTTCTTCCAGTCCGGGTGCGACACGAACTGTCCCCAGTTCTGGTCGCGCGCCGCCATGTTCTCGAACACCAGCATGTAGGTGAGGCTCGGCATGCGCTGAGCGACCAGATTCGACCCGAAGAACACCGGCGCCAGGCCAGTCTTCCGGAAAATCTCGATTTCGCCGGTGTTGAACATCTCCATTTTTTTGCGATGGGCAGCCTTGCTGTGGCTCTCGTAGGTCCGCAGCTCGAATACGCGCGACGGTCCAGCGGCCGCGCCGGCCGGCTTTTCGAGCACGGGGATACCGTCGAACGCCACCATCAGCTGCGAATCGATTCGGACGTATCCCGGATTCGATGCGGGCCGGCTGTGATGCTCCGCCCCCTTCGTTTTGTAATCCGAATCGGCCTGGAGCTTCGCGTCGAGACCGGCGAACGACTGCAGGTCCTTGTGCGGCAGCAGCACCCAGAACGTCGGGCTGTCAGGGCCGAACGCCACGGTGAAGACGCCGACCGGGTTGATTCCGGCCCGGTTCAGTGCCGGCACAGACACCTCGCGCAGGTAGTTGCCGAAATCCTCCCGCATCGTCGTGCGCAGGTGGTACTGGCGAAGCTCGTAGTATTCAGGCATCGGCTTGTTCGTCGTCTGCGCCTGTCCGGCGGAAGCTCCGAGCGCGCTCATGCCCGCCGCGCCAATGGAGGATGCGAGGAAGTCACGTCGCTTCATGCGGTTTTTGCCTCATCCCGATAGTTGAAGAACAGCGCGAACAGCACCAGCACGCCGAGCGCCATTGCGGCGGGGATCAGCCAGATCGTCTGCCAGTCGTGCCCGCCTGGCGTGACGTACGCGCCGACGATCCATCCCGAGAGGATGGAGCCGATGAACATCCCGAACCCGAGCGTGACGAACGCAATGAAGCCCTGCGCCGCCGCGCGAATCTGCAGCGAGGCCTTCTTGTCCACGTAGATTTGGCCGGTGACGAAGAAGAAGTCGTAGCACACGCCGTGCAGCAGGATGCCCACATAGAGCATCCAGACGAGCGCGCCGTTGTCGCCGTAAGCGAACAGCGTGTAGCGCAGCGCCCATGCCGCCATGCCGACGAGCAGCATCTTCTTCACGCCGAGGCGAACGAAAAACCACGGCATGATCAGCATGAAGAAGATCTCGGACCATTGTCCGAATCCCATCTTGCTCGTGACGTTCGAGACGGCAAGCTCGCTCAGGAACGCATTCGCGAATGCGTAGTAGAACTGCAACGGGATGCACACCAGGAACGAGCCGAGCACGAACACGAGGAACGACCGTTCCTGCATCAACTTGAGCGCGTCCAGACCAAGGATGTCGCGTACGGTAATCGCGTGTCCGAGCTTCGCCGGCGGGGTGTGGGGAAGCGCCAGGCTGAACAGGCCGAGCAGCAGTGATGCTGCCGCGGCAATCTGAAACATTCCGGCGCTCTTGCCGAAGCCGAGCAGGTCCACGGCATAGCCTGCGACGATCCAGCCGATCGTGCCGAGCACACGTACGCCCGGGAACTCCTTGCCCGGATCGGTCATCTGGTGAAACGACAGCGAGTTCGTCAGCGCCAGCGTCGGCATGTAGCAGAGCGTGTAGATCAGGAGGACCGGGTAGAAGCTGCCGAATGAGCCGAGCGTCGAGACGTAGAAGAGAAGAACGGCGCCGATCACGTGAAGCGCCGCAAGGATGCGCTCGGTCGCGAAGAATCGATCGGCCACCATGCCAACGAAAAACGGCGAGATCATCGCCGCCAGCGCGGTGGTCCCGTAAGCGAGCCCGATCTGCGGCCCGTCGAACTTCAGTGTCTCGTTCAGATAGGCGCTCATCGCGACGTACCAGGCGCCCCAGACGAAATACTGCAGGAACATCATCACCGACAGCTTGAGTCGCGTCGTCGACGTCATCTCGCCTCGCTGGCGGACCTAAAAGGTCCGCCCTACTTACGAAGGTGGCCGCGATACAACAACACATGTAGGGCGGACCTTCAGGTCCGCCTGGTCACATCTAATTCGTACCCTTCGCCGGCAGCGGCTTGATCTTGATGTTCCTGAACGCGACCTCGAAGCCATGCTCCTGCAATGCGAGGCGACCCGACTTCGCCATGCCGTAATCCGGCCACGCCTTGAACTTGCTGGCGGCGACACGCGCCTTCCAGTCGTCGCTCCAGAGCTCGGTACTCGACCACCTTCACGCCATTCAGCCAGTGTTCGACGTGCCCGTTGTTGACGACGATGCGCGACTGGTTCCACTCGCCGGGGGTGTGAACCGTGTTCTGGCTCGGCGCGTGCAGCGCATAGTTGGCGCCGGAGAAGCGATCGGGTCCGTTCTTGCCGTCGGGATGCCCTTCGTTGTCCAGCAGCTGATATTCGGGTCCGGTGAAGTAGACCTCTTTGTACTTGGGCGATTCGACGACGTGATAGAAGACGCCGCTGTTGCCGTTCTTGGCGAGCTGCCACTCGAACTGCAGATCGAAATTCTCGAACTCTTCGTCGGAGACGATGTCCGTGGTCTTCGAGACTCTCGTCAGTGCGCCGTCCTTGACGGCCCAGCCCTCGGGTACGGCTTTCTGGTTGAAGCCGTGCCAGCCCTTCGTTGTCTGGCCGTCGAACAGGAGCTTCCAGCCCTCCGCCTTTTCCTTGTCGGTGAGCGCGTTTGGCGCGTCATCCGCGCCGAGCGGTGCAGCCGCGACGAGCGCGGCAATGAAAGCAGCAAGCATCGTGCGTGTCATTCAGAACTCCGATCGGCGGGGCTGAAGCTCCGCCTCCACAACTTACCGGCGGTCAGTCAGCACACTCCAGGCCTCAGTGCGTCTCCATTTGTCGCCATGTGTTGAACGTGTCCCGACGAGCGCCGCCGCGCGGCGGTAGTGGGCGACCACCCGTTCCCACGCGTCGGGATCCAGCACGCTGAGGGCGGTCGCCAGCATATCCGAACTCGTCGCGTCGCCGGCAATCACCGAGACAGAGCGATGCCCCTTCAGCGGCATGCCGGTCCTCGGATCGATGATGTGGGAGTAGCGCACGCCCCCGATCTCGACCCATTGTTCGGCGTCTCCGGAGGTCGAGACGCCGCACCGCTTCACGACGAGTGGGCGTGGCGTCGCCGGCCGATCCGCGTCCAATCCGGCCAGCGCCACCTCCCATCCCGCCCGGCCGGGCGGCGGGTCGCCGATGGCAAGGTCGCCTCCCGCCGCAACGAGCGCAATGGGAAGCCCGGTCGCCGCAATCTCTGCCAGCGCGCGATCGGCTGCGTACCCCTTGGCAATACCGCCCGCGTCAAGGCGGATGCCCGTACGCGCGAATTGCACAGTTCGCTGCGCGGGGTCCAGGTCCACCAGGCGATACCCCGTCGCCGCGCGCGCCGCACCAAGGTCGCTCGCCGACGGCAGCTCGATCTGACGCCGTGCGCGTCGCCAGAGCCTGGAGAGCGAGCCGATGGTGATGTCGAACGCACCGTCGCTCTGGCGAGCGAGGTTCTGGGCGGCATATAGCACGTTGAACAAGTCGCCGCTGACGGCCACGGGATGGTCCACCGCCTCGCGCGTGATGCGGCTGAGCTCAGAGGTGTCTCGGTAGTCGCTGAGAGTGGCGTCGAGGGCGGAGATACGGGCGAATGCACGCTCGAACGCGTGGTCCGCGGCCGCCTGGTCGGACGCATAGAGGACCACGCGGAACGTTGTGCCCATGTGCGGCTCGCTGCGCTCGAAACGCGTCAGCGCCGCCGAGGAAGGAACGGCGAGAAGAAGAGAGAGGATCGCGAGCGCGACGAACAGAGGACGGGTCCGCGTGAGGGCGTTACTCGAGCCCAAGCGTCCAGCGGATGCCGCCGGCGATGAACTGCTGGTACTCCGGCGTCTGCCAGAGATCGTCACGATGACCGAGTGCCGAGTAGAAGACACGGCCCTTGCCGTAGGTGCTGGTCCAGGCGAGGGCGAAGTCGCCGTCGGTGCGTTTCACGCCCTCTTTCTTCAGGTCGACCGAGCTCGTGTCGAGCGACAGCAGGACGTGCCGCTTCGACCGATCCCAATTCCGATACTGATAGATCTCGTCCTTCAGAGTCCAGACGGCGGGCAGGCCCCTGGTCGCCGGGTGTTTCGGGTCTTCCACTTTGACGCGCACCTCCTGATGCCAGGGATGGCCGTCGAAGTAGCCGCCGATCATCTCGCCGTACTCGGGCCACTTGTAAAACGTGTCGGTGGCGGAGTGAATGCCGACGAAGCCCTTGCCCGACCGCATCCAGGTGAGAAGATTGGCTTTGTCTGCGTCGCTGATCGGCAGCTCGCCGGTCGTGTAGAAGACGACGGCATCGTACGCCGGCAGGCTCACGGCGCTCAGGAACGCGAGATCCTTCGTGGCGACGACGTCGAAGCCGTTCTTCTTCCCGATCTGCGGAAGAAGCTGCATGCTCAGCGGGATGACGTCGTGTCGAAACCCCGCGGAGTAGGTGAGGTAAAGAACTTTCTTGCTGGCAGGTTGCGCCTGAATGGCCGCGAACATCGTCGCGGCCACCAGGACGCCTAGAACGAGTCGGCGACGCATTGCGCCACTACATCGTCTGACCCTGACCCGGGATTGCCACCGGCGGTACGGGAATCGGACCGAACTCGAGTTTCGACGGCATCAGGTTGAACGGCGAGGCCAGGAACTGCTCAAGTACGACGACCTTGCCCGTGTAAGCGGCTTCACGGCCAGCGATGGCCGTGAGCGTCGATTCGGCGACCCGGCGCAGCTCGTTGAGCGGCGTCCCGCCGCGGATGCTGGCGATGAGATCCGTGTGCTCCTGCACGTACGGTTCGGTCGGCTGGCCCGACCACTTCCACGGACTGGCTCCCGTGATCTCGTACCGGAGGCCATCCTGCGTATCGCAGCGGCCCTTGCTGCCCGCTGCGAACTCGGCGACGAGTCCGGGGGTTCCCGGCTGCTGACGGCACATGCTCATCAGGTGCACGCCGTTGTCGTACTCGAAGTCGAGTCCGAAGTGATCATAGATGTGCCCATACTCCGGGGCCGTTCTTGCCTGCCGTCCGCCGACGCCGACCACGCGCACGGGGATCTTGTCGCCCATCACCCAGTTCGCGACGTCCAGGTTGTGGACGTGCTGCTCGACGATGTGATCGCCCGAGAGCCAGGTGAAGTAGAGCCAGTTCCGGAGCTGCCACTCCATGTCCGTCCATTCCGGCTGGCGCGGTTTGGTCCAGAGGCCGCCCTGGTTCCAGAAGGCGCGCAGCGCCACGACGTCACCGATCGCCCCGTCGTGCACACGCTTCATCGCTTCGATGTAGGCAGCCTGATGTCGGCGCTGCGTGCCGGCGGCGACGCCCAGGTTCTTCGACTTCGCCAGGTCGGCGAGCTCGTAGACGGCCTTGATGCCCGCGGTGTCGACGGCCACGGGCTTCTCGGTGAACACGTGCTTGCCGGCCTCGATTGCCGCGCGAAGGTGGGCCGGGCGGAACGCCGGTGGCGTCGCCAGGATGACGTAGTTGACGTCGCTGACGGCCACGACTTTCTGGAACGCATCCCAGCCGACGAACTGCTTGTCGGGGGTCACGGCGATCTTCGCGCCGTGCTTGGTGAGGTTCTGGAGGCTCGATTCGACGCGATCCTTGAACAGGTCGCCCATCGCGACGAGGCGTACGCCCTCGGCTGACGACAACACGTTGTCCACGGCACCGGTGCCGCGGCCGCCGCAGCCGATCACGCCGACGCGGATCTCGTCGCTGCCCGCGGCGTAGGCGCCGGGAATCGAGGTCAGGCTGGACGCAAGGGTTCCGCCCACGACGGCGGCAGTGGAGGTTTTGATGAAGTCGCGCCGCGACGGCGTGCCGGCCTTTGCTTGCTGCTGATCCATGGCGAACTCCCGTTCGAGGGCCAAGACTGCTTCGCGCTGGCGAAAGCGGTTAAGTGGCCTGACAACCTACTATTACTTGCCTGAATTGTCCACCTCGGCGACCACACGGATGCCGACGAACGTCGCGTCCGTGTGCCACCACAAGCTCTTCGGGTTCTGCGGATCGCGCCGGCTCCAGGCCTCCGAGGAGGAACGTCGTGCCGCCGACCGCAGCTTCGCCGGTTCGTCGTCCCAGGACCCGCCACGGACCGCGTGCGGATACAGCTCCTTGCCGGGGTCGTTGAACGGCGACGTCGGCGGCGACTGCGCGTAGTAGCCGGCGTCGTATTTGTCAGCTGTCCACTCCGCGACGTTGCCGTGCATGTCGAACAATCCCCACGGGTTCGCCTTCTTGCCACCGCCGACGTGCGGTTGCTCGCCGGCGTTGTCCTTGAACCAGGCGTTGTCGCCGACGGTCGCCGGATCGGTTCCGAAAGAGTAGGCGGTCGTCGTGCCGGCGCGGGCGGCGTACTCCCACTCGGCCTCGGTCGGAAGACGGTACTTCTTGCCCGTCCGCGCCGAGAGCCACTCGCAATACCGCGACGCGGCGTACTGCGTGACGCCGATGACCGGCTGCGACTCCTTGCCCCAGCCCCACGACTCGTCGGCGTACGGCGGCGTTGGCCGAGAGATCGCATCACCGGCGTCTTTTGGACCTGTCAGCCCCAGCTTCCGCTTGCGCTGCAGATCGAGGCTGAACCCGAACTCGTCGTACTCGCTCCAGGTGATTTCCTTGGCGGCCATGTAGAAGGCCGCCAGCGTGACCTTGTGCTGCGGCCCTTCGTCGGCGCCGCGGCCGGCCTCACTGTCTGGACTGCCCATCGTGAAGGTGCCGGCGGGGATCGGCACCATGTCGAACGTGATCTTGGTGTTCGGGATCGCCTCGGTGTAGGGCGCGGGTTTTGCGCCTGCCGCCTGCGCCGCGGAATCGACCGGCGTCTCCGCGAGGGGGATCGAGCCACCGACCAGCGTTCCGACCAGGGCCCAGGTCTTGATCTGCATTCGGCGATTGTACTTCGCCACAGAGTGACCGGCGAAAGGCTCGCCGAGCCCCAAGAAGCTCGCGGCCGAGGGCGCAGAGAAAGGCTGGCCACAGAGTCACCGAGAAGTCACAGAGTCCTCTTTTTGACTTGTGGCGGACTGCTGCTGTGGCGGCTACACCATCACCTTGACGCCGAGGAGTTCGTCGTTCGGATACAGATGATCGACGTTCTCGCGCGTCACGATCTGGTGGCGTACGAAGATTGCCGGCGGCACGGCCTTGCGGGCGAGGATGTCGATCGCGAGACGAATCAGCCCTTCGCCGTAGCGTTCGGGAAAGTAGCCGATCGACGCGACCAGCGGCGTGTGCGGCTCGCGGAGCTCGGCGCGCGCATCAGGCTCGGCGTTCTGCCCGACGATCGCGCAGGTGCCGCGGCCGGCCTCCTGGAACGCACGCGCGGCGCCGAGCGCGCTCGGGTCGTTGGCAGCGCCGACGAGCACGTACTTCGCCTGCGATTCGCGCAGATGCTTTCGCACGCGCTCGAAGGCCACTTTGAATTGGCCATCGCCGTCGAGGGTCGCAATGCGGCAGGTCTCGAGCGAATCCGGCACCGTCTCTTTGAGGCCGGCGAGGACGCCGCTCATGCGGCCGTGAACGAGCGATCCGGCGCGCGCCAGCTCCAGGAGCAGCACTTCGTCGACGTGCCCGTTCCATTTGCTGCGCGCCCACCGACCCAGATAGCGGCCGGCGAGGAGTCCGGCCTGATAGTTGTTCGCGCCGAAGTAGGTGGCGCCCGGATGCGGGATGTCGATCGCGATCAGCGGGATGCCGGCTTCGAGGTAACGTCCCGCGACCTCGGGAGCGATCGCTTCATCGGTCTGGAACTCCAGCGCCAGATCGAGGTTCTCCCGAATCAGGTGCTCGGCGTTCCGCAGCGCGACTTTCGGCTGATATCGGTTGTCGACAACGATCAGCTCGACGTGCGCCGCTTCCGCCGCGCGCTCGAGACCGGCGCGCACCTCTCCCGCGAAGGATCCGCCGGACCCCTGGGCTGCGTAGCCGATCCGATAGCGCTTGCGCGGGCGGATGTCGCACGAGAGCCGGTAGCGATTGACGTCGACCTTTTCGAGCAGGCCGCAGTGGTGCAAGGTGTGCAGGAGGCGGAAGCACAGCCCCTTGCTGAACCGGGTGCGTTCGACGACGTCGCGCAGGCGCAGCGTCTCGCCGGGTGCCGCAAACGCCCCCAGCACCTGCGTCGCGTGGACGACGGACTCGACGAGATAGGTCCTTGGCGTCGCCTGCGTCATTGTCCAGAGATGAGCAGCGCTGCCTGCCGGCAACGACAGGCGTCCGAGCCGGCGCCGAGCATACCATAGCGTTGTCGGACCACTTCTTGTGGAGGCGGGGCTTTAGCCCCGCGTGGAGGTGACGAAATGATTCGCCGCGCGTTCCGTATGTCGGTCAACCCGGGTGAGGAAGCGGAGTACGAGCGGCGCCATCGGCCGATCTGGCGCGAGCTGGAAGACACGCTGCTCGAGCACGGCGTCGGGACCTATTCGATCTACCTCGATCCCGCGACGCGCGACCTGTTTGCGTACGTCGAGTTCGACAGCGAAGAACGCTGGAACGCCGTCGCGGCTACTGACGTGTGCCGACGATGGTGGGCCTTCATGCGCGACGTCATGCCGTCGAATCCGGACAACTCGCCCGTCGCCGCTGCGCTCACCGAAGTTTTTCATCTCGAACGGTCTGCTCGATGAGCTGGCGCACGGCGTCGGCCGCGCCAGGCGTTGCGCTCTTCGAAACACGATCGACGCCGCGGTACCAATTGGTCGCCGCAGAGTTCGTCCGCGACGCGCCGCCTTAAGTCTGGTCAGACCAGTAGTTAGCCCAACTTCTGCGCTGCTCTCAGCGTTTCGCCGTACGAAACGACGGCAATTTCGCCGAACTCGCTTGCGTGCAATGAGACGAGCAGCGAAGACTCCACGCGTTTTCCGAACCAACCCCGGTTCGCGGGGCTGACGCCCCGCCGCCACTGGCGAGTGTGTGCGTGGACAAAGGCGGAGACTCCTTATGAAAAAACTCGTGTCGCTCATCGCCGTGCTCGCCGGGCTCGGGCTCGCAGCGAGTGCGCGTGCGCAGACCGCCACCGGTCAGATCACGGGCACCGTCACCGATACGAGTGGCGGTGTGATGCCGGGCGTCAAGGTGGTCGTCACCAGCCAGCAGACCGGTCTCACGCGTGAGACGACGACCAGCGACGTCGGCAGCTACGTCGTGCCGCTGCTGCCTGTCGGGATCTATCTCGTCACCGCCGAGCGCGACGGCTTCAAGGTCGCCGTCCAGTCTGATGTGCAACTAAACGTCGACCAGGTCCAGCGCATCGATTTGAAACTCGAGGCCGGTAACATCAGCGAGCGGGTCGAAGTGCGGGCCAATGCCTCGGCCCTCGACACCGAGACGTCGACGGTCGGACAGGTCATCAGCGAGCGGCAGGTCACGCAGTTGCCGCTCAACGGCCGCAACTTCCTGCAGCTGCTCTTTCTGGGCGCCGGCGCTGTCGAGACGGATGGTGAGCAGGCGGCGATGCGACAGGGCGTGGGCAACGCGATCAGCATCATGGGCTCGCGGCCGACCTCGAACAACTTCATGATCGACGGGACGTCGAACGTCGATACGTCGCTCGGCACGCCGGCGGCGATTCTCTCCATCGACATCATTCAGGAGTTCAAGGAGCAGACCGCCACTTACTCGGCCGAATACGGCTTCAGCGCCAACCAGATCAACATCGTCAGCAAGTCCGGCACGAACGACTTCCACGGGTCGGCGTTTGCCTTCTTCAGGAACGAAAGCCTGGACGCGCGGAACTTCTTCGATTCGGTGGACGCGCCGAAACCGAAGCTCGATCAGAAGCAGCCGGGCTTCTATGTCGGCGGGCCCGTCCGCCTGCCGTTTTACGACGGGCGCAACAGAACGTTCTTCCTCTTCAACTACGAAGCCGCGAGGATCGAGCGGGGATCGACCGCGTTTTACACGGTTCCGTCACCGGACGAACTCGCGGGGCATTTCTCGACGCCGATTATCGACCCGTCTACCGGAAACCCGTTTCCGAACAACACGGTTCCGCGAGAGCGCTGGTCCGCGCTGGCGCAGCTTGCGGTGCCGTGGTACCCCGCGCCGAACGCGAACACGCCGCAGGGGAACTATCAGGTGGTTCGTACGCTGCCGCAGAATCAGGACCAGTTCACCGTTCGTGCGGACCAGGATCTTGCCAAGTTCGGACGGACGTTCTTCCGTCTGACGCGAACGATGTACGACAACCGCACGCCCTCGAACCTCCAGGACATCGGCGATCGCCAGTTCGTGCAGGATACGACGAACTGGCAGGTCTCGCATACGTGGGCCCTCCGCAACAACCTGGTGAACAGCTTCCGCGTCGGGCGCGTTGACGCGCTGGCGGATCAGAAGGGTATTCCGTGCGCGCAGTCTGACGTCGATTCGCTGGGTCTCACGGGTGTCTTCGCGAATATCCCCGACGACCAGCGAGAGTGTCCCAGTGTCGGCATCCAGGGATTCGATGGCGTCGGCGGCGCCATCAACGCTTACTCTGCCAGCAACCAGCCGATGTGGGATATAAGCAACACCACCACCTGGATCCGCGGCGAGCACACGTTCAACTTCGGCTTCAACTATCGGCGATGGTGGCTGCAGCGCGATCTCGCCACTGGTTTCCTGGGGAGCCCCTACAACTTCAACGTTGGCTTCACTGGCAGCCAGGTCGCCGATTTTCTCCTCGGCTACTACACCAACGTCGGGCTGTTCCAGCCCGCTGCATTCAGCGTTCCCGGCCAAGCGGGGAACCCGCGCGAGTTCAATTTCAAGTACTTCGCGCTGTACGTGCAGGACGACTGGAAGGTGAGCTCGCGGCTGACCCTGAATCTGGGCCTTCGGTGGGATTACCGGAACGTGCCCTATGAAACCCGAAACCGGATGGCGTGGCGAAACCTGGATTATGCGCCGGGCGGCTTGTGGGTCGCAGACGAAACGCTCGTCAGCGGTGGCATCACCGACGGTGCGTATTACCAGTTTGCTGGACGTCGCAGTCCGGAGAACTCGGATAGGTACAAGGTGTTCTCACCTCGAATTGGCTTTGCATGGCGGCCGTTCGATGATCGCACGGTGCTCCGCGGCGGCTATGGCTTGTTCTTCGACTCGGCCGAAGGGCGCGAGATTGATGGCGCCGCAGACGTCTACCCGTACGTGAGCCGCGGCAACTATCAGCAGTCGCTCGGCCAGTCGGCGCCGCTCCAGACGACCGATACGCTGTTCCCAAGCTTCGAGCAACCGGGCGTCGCAACGCCGGCGGCCAACACGTTCCTGGCGGTCAGCCAGTCGCCCGAGCCGAAAAATCCGTACGTTCAGCAGTGGTCGCTGGGCGTGCAGCGGCAGTTGACGAGCGCCACGACGCTCGAAGTCAACTACATCGGCAACAAGGGCACCAACCTGCTGATGCGCCAGAACATCGCGCAGTCGTTCCCCTACGATACGGCGAATCCGCAGTCGGTGGAAGCGCGACGGCCGTTCCCGAACTTTCAGGTGTATATCGACAGCAACTGGAGCGGGCGATCGAACTACAACGCGTTCAACACCAAGCTCGAACACCGCGGCCGCGGATCGCTGCTGACGTTTGCTTACACGTGGGCGAAGAGCACCGACAGCAAGTCTGCAGCGGCCGGCATCGGCGCGTCGGGCTTCAACGGCTGGCAGGGCTTCCTCAACAATCACGATCCGGAACGGGATCACGGCCTCTCGGACTTCGATGTCGACCATCGACTGGTCGGGAGCTTCGTCTACAACCTGCCGTTCGGCAACGGCGAGCGCTTTGCTGGCGATGCCACGGGTGTCAAGAATGCCGTCGTTGGCGGCTGGCAGGTGAATGGCATTTACACCTGGCAGCGCGGCTTCCCGATCACAATTCAAGCCGTGGATTTGGGCAGCTTGAACGACTCGTTCAACGCCAACCGGGCCGATCTCGTTGGCGATCCGAGTGGATTCGACGGGAGCGTCGAAAAGTGGTTCAACACCGCCGCCTTCGCGCAGCCGGGCTTCGGTCAGTTTGGCAACACCGGACGCAACATCCTTCGTGGACCTGGCGTCAACAACTTCGATTTCTCGCTGTTCAAGAACTTCGAACTGGGGCACGACATGCGCCTGCAGTTCCGATTGGAGTCGTTCAACTTCTTCAACCACCCACAGTTCAATGTAGTGGACACCCAGATCGCAAATACAACCTTTGGCGTAATCAATTCCGCACGAGCGGGCCGCATCAACCAGCTCGGGTTGAAGTTTACGTTCTAACCGAGGCGGCCATCACGCGATGAATGTCGGGTCCGGTGCAAGGCCGTATGCTTGCACCGGGCCACGACAGACGATCGCGACGATCGTAGGCCCGAGCTTTAGCTCGGGCAGTGCCAGCAGGGCCCGGCTGGCCGTTTCACGACGGAGCACCCCTCATGCGCGCGCACACCGGGCACGCCGCAGCATTCACGATGATGATCTGTCTTGCCGCGCCGAGACCGCTCTTGGCCGGACTAAAGTCCGGCCCCACTGCAGAAGGTGCGCAGCAGCAACAGCCCGGCGCGCCGCTTCAGCGCGTCTACGAGGAAGGGGAAAAGGCGCTTGCCGAGGGGCGCTATGACGACGCGGCCCGCGCCTACGAAGAGCTGCGCAAGGCCGATCCGACGAGCGGCGACCTGCACGCGCGCCTGGGGATGATCTACTTCCAGCAAGGCAAATTTGCCGAGGCAGTGCCGGTGCTGCAGCGTGCCGTGAAGCTGAAGCCGGCGCTTTCAAACGCCGCCGCGTTGCTCGCGATGTGCCTGTCCGAGCTCGGGCGCTACGAACAGGCGCTGCCGGGCCTCAACACGGCATTCCGGCAGGTACAGGACCTCGCGTTGAAGCGGATGGCCGGCCTGCACCTGGTGCGCGCGAACACGTTCCTCGATCGACCAGCCGACGCCGCGCAGGCCGCACTCGAGCTGTCGCGCGCGTTTCCGAAGGATCCCGAAGTCCTCTATCACACCGGGCGCATCTTCGCGAACCTTGCCTACGTGCAGACGATGACCCTCGCCGAAGTGGCGCCGCAGTCGGTGTGGCTCCATCAGGCGAAAGGCGAAGCCAACGAAAGCGAGGGCGCGTTCGACGCCGCAGTGCAGGAGTACCGCGCCGTCCTCGCTGCAGACGCGAAGCGTCCCGGCATTCACTATCGTACCGGCCGCGCCTTATTGGCACGCGCCAAGCAACCCGACTCGCCGCCGAACACGCTCGCCGAAGCGGCGCAGGAGTTCGAGCTCGAACTTCAGCTCGATCCCACCAATGCGAATGCCGCGTACGAGCTTGGCGAGCTGCAGCGCAAGGCCAATCGACTCGATGAAGCGCAACGGCTCTTTACCCAGGCTGTGAGCGCCGATCCGCAGTTCGAAGACGCGCTCGTCGGCCTCGGTCGCACGCTGGTGGCCGCCGGCCAGGCCGCTCAGGGTGTTCCGCATCTCGAAAAGGCGATCGCCATCGATCCCAGCGATGAAGTGGCGGTCTACCAGCTCGCGCAGGCCCAGCGGGCGCTCGGGCAGACCGGCGAGGTGGAGAAAACGCTGGCGCGATTCCGCCAGCTCCGCGACGAAAAACAGCAACGCGAGCAGGCGGCCATCCGCGCCCCCTCCGGCGTGACGCGCCAGGAGATCGACGCGCAGGCGCCGCAGTGAGGCGGCAGTAACGCGCGGGGCTGAAGCCCCGCCTCCACTAGAGATGCGGAACGTCAGGGTCGGGCTGTTCGGGATCGGATTGGATGCCTACTGGCCGCAGTTCGACGGGCTGAAGGCGCGACTCGAAGGCTACGTGCAGATCGTCGCCGATCGCCTGCGCCGTCCTGGCGTCGACGTCGTCAATCTCGGTCTCATCGACACCCCGCCGAAAGCGCTCGACGCCGGACATCGCTTCCGCGCCGAAGACGTCGACCTGATTTTTCTTTACGTCACCACATACGCACTCAGCGCGACGGTCCTGCCGGTCGTGCGGCGTGCGCGGGTACCGGTCGTGGTGCTGAACCTTCAGCCGGCACCGGCCATCGACTACGTGCGAGTCAACGCGATGCGCGATCGCACCGCGATGACCGGTGAGTGGCTCGCCCACTGCTCGGCCTGTTCGGTACCAGAAATCGCCAGCGTCTTCCGACGCGCGCACATCGATTTCCATCAGGTCACGGGACTTCTCGACGGCCAGGACGGGTGCTGGCATGAGGTGAGCCGCTGGATCGAGGCGGCTCGAACCGCCCACGTGCTCGCGCACAACCGTCTCGGGCTGATGGGGCACTACTACGGCGGCATGCTGGACATCTACACGGACCTCACTCGCCACTGCGCCACCTTTGGCGGGCATATCGAGATCGTCGAGCTCGAGGAGCTTGCGGCGCTGCGGCGTGAGGTATCGCAGGCGGCTGTCGCCGAACGCGCGGCCGCATTCCGCGATACGTTCGACATTCAGCCCGACTGCCCGGCCGAAGAGATCGATCGCGCGGCACGCACGTCCGTTGCGCTCGATCGTCTCGTCGAACGGCACGACCTTGGATCGCTGGCCTACTACCACAAGGGCACTGGCGTGGAGGAAAACGAGGACGTGATGAGCTCGATCATCCTCGGGACCTCGCTGCTCACCGGCCGTGGCGTGCCAGTCGCTGGCGAATACGAGGTCAAGAACGTCCAGGCCATGAAGCTGCTCGACACGTTGGGTGTTGGCGGGTCGTTTACCGAGTACTACGCGATGGATTTCACCGACGACGTGCTGCTGATGGGGCACGACGGGCCGGGTCACATGGCGATCGCGAACGGTCGGACGAAAGTGCGTCCGCTCGGCGTCTACCACGGGAAGGTCGGGCGAGGCCTTTCGGTCGAGATGAGCGTCAAACATGGCCCGGTAACCCTGCTGTCGGTGGTCGACAGCGAATCGGGCGCGCTCGGTCTCCTCATCGCCGAGGGCGAGTCAGTGGCTGGTCCGATTCTCGAGATCGGAAACACCAACAGCCGGTATCGATTTCCCGTCGGCGCCCGCTGTTTCGTTGACGCGTGGAACAGCCATGGGCCAGCCCATCACTGTGCGGTCGGCATCGGACATGTTGCCGACACGCTGGAAAAGGTTGCCGCGCTCCTGCAGATCGACGCCCACAGGGTGTGTTGAGCGCATCGGAGACGAGCGCCTGGAGCCAATAGCTGCGTGGATCCCAATCCGATGCTCGGCGTGCTCTATCACTGGATTGGCGGTCTTGCCGCCGCCAGCTTCTACATCCCGTATCGTGGCGTCCGCCGCTGGTCGTGGGAGACGTACTGGCTCGTCGGCGGCATCTTCAGCTGGATCGTCGCGCCCTGGCTGTTCGCCTGGCTTCTCGTCCCGGATCTTCGCGACACGCTCTCAGCCGCGCCCGCGTCGACGCTCATCTGGGCATACACCTTCGGTGTCCTGTGGGGACTTGGCGGCCTCACCTTCGGCCTGACGATGCGCTATTTGGGTATTGCGCTCGGCGTCGCAGTGGCGTTGGGGTTTTGCGCCGCATTCGGCACTCTCATTCCGCCGATGGTCGCCGGTGAGCTCGGCGAGATCGCCGCGAGTTCGTCGGGCCGTGTGATCCTCTGCGGCGTGGCCGTGTGTCTGTTCGGCATCGCACTCAGTGGCCTGGCGGGACGTTCGAAAGAGCGTGAGCTCTCGTCCGAGCAAAAGGCGGCGACCATCCGCGAGTTCGACTTCAGGAAGGGAATGCTGGTCGCGACCTTCTGCGGCGTGATGAGCGCCTGCTTTGCGTACGGGCTCGCCGCTGGCAAGCCCCTCGCCGATCTCACTCGTGCTCGTCTTCTCGAACACGGCCGCGCCGATCTCTGGCAGAACCTGCCGGTCCTCGTCGTCGTCCTGCTCGGCGGCTTCACCACCAACGTCGTCTGGTGCGTGATCCTCAACGCGAGGAATCGATCGGCCGGCGAGTATCTGGCGATCGAGGGCGCGCCGGGTCTCCTGCTGCCCAACTACCTGTTCTGCGCCATCGCTGGCGTCGTCTGGTACCTGCAGTTCTTCTTCTACAGCATGGGGCAAACGCGCATGGGCTCATACGAATTCTCCAGTTGGACGATGCACATGGCGAGCATCATCATTTTCAGCACGCTGTGGGGCGTGGCGCTTCGCGAGTGGCGGGGGACGAGCCGGCGAACCCACACGCTGATTGCCTGCGGCCTCGCCGTCCTGGTCGCGTCGACGCTGCTCGTGGGCTACGGCAACTTCCTGAAAGGCGCGGTAGTGCTTGCACAAGGCACGAGCGCCGAGGAGGGCAGCGTCGAGGTGTCGTGGAACAAGGTGATCCGAGTCTCGAACACCACGCCAACGCTGCAAGTCGTGGTCAACCCGCCGCTGCGACGCGGCTCACCTATCCACGATCGTGCGTTTCAGACGCTGCGCGAGCTGGGATGCGATTACGTGCGGTACGTGCCGTGGCTTCCGTATCCGAAGCTGGCGGTGGCGGAGCTCGAGCCGCCTGCCGGCGATAAGACGTCTTGGGATTTCTCGCTCATCGATCCGATGACGGAAGACTTCATGGAGGCGACGCGCGGCCACTCCGTGATGCTGAACTTCAGCACGATCCCGCAGTGGATGTTCAAGACGGACAAGCCCGTGTCGTATCCCGCGAATCCCGACGAGCCGACGTGGACCTATACACAGGGCACCGAACTGCGCGATCCGACGCTCAAAGAGCTCGGCGAGTACTATGCGCGCCTCGTGAGTTGGTACACGAATGGCGGCTTCACGGACGAGGCCGGCAAACGCCACGAGTCGAAATACCGCTACAAGATCGACTACTGGGAAGTATTCAACGAGCCCGATCTCGAGCATCAAACGACGCCTGAGCAATACACCGCACGGTATGACGCGATTGTCGGCGCCATTCGCCAGGTGTCGCCGGACACGAAATTCGTCGGCGTGTCGCTGGCGTTTCCGTCGCAGGCACCACGGTTCTTCGAGTACTTCCTCGACGCGAAGAACCACAAGCCGGGCATTCCGCTCGACATGATCTCGTATCACTTCTACGCCGTACCGACGGCGGATCAATCGCCCGAGATTCAGCAGTACACGTTCTTCGAGCAGGCCGACAAGTTTCTCGATATCGCCGGATACATCGAGAACATCCGGTTGCGTTTGTCGCCGTCCACGAAGACGACCGTGAACGAGATCGGATCGATTGCTGCGGCCGACCTGCGCCAGGGTGAGCCCGGCTACGTGTTCAAGCCGTTTGACGAGTCGTATTGGCATCTATCAGGCGCGGTCTACGCCTACGTGTTCGCGCGCCTCGCTCGGCTCGGCATCGACGTTGCCGGCGAGTCGCAGCTGGTGGGATATCCGACGCAGTTTCCAAGCGTCTCGATGGTCGACTGGACGACCGGAGCGCCGAATGCGCGGGCACGCGTGCTGCAGCTCCTGAAAGAGAACGTCCGGCCTGGTGACAGGCTGGTCGAGACGGCTGTTACGCTACCGCTCAATCAGGCGTATGTCTTTGGCCAGGGGTTCGCGGCGGCGGATGGGACGCGCAAGCTGCTGCTGGTGAACAAGAGGAACCGCAAATTCTCGCTGTCGATTCCTGGGGCGACATCTGCCCTGGTGGTCGACGAGACGACGAAGGCGGGACCTCCGGCGTCGCGGCCGATCGCCGGCAACAAGATGACGCTGAACGGTTTTGCCGTCGCAGTGGTGACGGTGTCCAACTGATGCCCAGTGCGGCCGGATATTCCATATGCTCAGGGTGTCTACTCTTGCCGCTCTAATCGCCGCAACGCTGACGGCGCCTGTCCAGGTCAAACACTCGGATCTCGCTGTCGACGACCTGCGCTGCGAGTACGCCACCGACCCGATGGGGATCGACGTCGCAGCCCCGCGGTTGTCGTGGAAGTTGAGGAGCGACATCGGTGGTGCGCGTCAATCGGCCTACCGCATCCTGGTGAGCTCGTCTCGCGACACGCTGGCACAGGATCGCGGTGATCTCTGGGACACCGGCCGCGTCAGCTCCGATGAAACCGCGCTGATCCCCTACGCAGGGACGCCATTGGCCTCGACGCGCCAGGTTGCGTGGAAGGTGCGCGTGTGGGACGGCGAGGGGCGTGCGTCTGGCTGGAGCCCGCCGGCAACGTGGACGATGGGACGTCTTCAGCCAACTGAATGGGCCGCGCGCTGGATCGCCGATCCGGCCGGCACTGAGTCGCCGCTCTTCCGGCGCACGTTCACCGTCAAAGCGGGGCTCGCGCGCGCGACGATTCACGTGTCGGGCCTTGGTCAATACGAGCTGTACGTCAACGGCACGAGAGTGGGCGACGACGTGTTGTCGCCCGGATGGACGAAGTACGACAAGACTGTGCTGTACGACACGCGCGATCTCACGCCGCTTCTCCAGCCTGGCGCGAATGCCATCGGGTTGATGCTGGGAAAGGGGATGTACCGCGTCGATGGCGGGCGGTACACCAAATTCAAAGGCTCCTTCGGCACGCTGATGGCAATCGCGCAGCTTCATCTCGAGTATCAGGACGGGACGAGCGAGGTGATCGCGACGGACGATGAATGGCGGGCGTCTGCCGGTCCGATCACGTTCTCCTGTATCTACGGCGGCGAGGACTACGACGCGCGTAAGGAGCCCCACGGGTGGAACGCGGCCGGATTCGACGACTCGACCTGGCGCCGTGCGGCCATCACGAGGGGACCGGGCGGAACGCTGCGCGGTTTCACGAGCGCTGCGCCGCCGCTTGGCACGTTCGAGACGTTGAAGCCCGTCGACGTCACGCGCATCAGCGATCGCGTCAGCGTGTACGACCTCGGGCAAAACGCGTCGATGATGCCGCGCCTCACGGTTCGAGGGGCGCCCGGATCGTCAATCACGATCACGCCTGCGGAGCTCGTCAACCAGGACGGGACTGTGGATCGTCAGTCAGCAGGCGGCGGCCAGTCGTACTGGAAGTACACGCTTGCCGGCGGCCCGCCGGAGACGTGGTTCCCGAAGTTTTTCTATCACGGCGCCCGATACCTGCAGGTCGAGCGCTCGGGTGCCGACCAGACCGCGCCCCTGCCGACGATCGAGGCCCTCGAGGGGATCGTGGTGCACTCGACAGCTTCCGCGATCGGCACGTTCGAATCGTCGGACGATCTCTTCAACCGGATTCACACGCTGATCAGGTGGGCCCAGCGCAGCAACCTCGTAAGCGTCATCACCGATTGTCCACATCGCGAACGCCTGGGGTGGCTCGAGCAGTACCACTTGAATGGTCCGGCGCTCCGCTACGAGTTCGATCTGGCGCGGCTCTTCGAGAAAGGGATGCGGGACATGGCCGACAGCCAGCTCACGACCGGACTGGTGCCGGACATCGCCCCCGAGTACACGGTGTTCGAGAAAGGATTCCGCGATTCACCGGAATGGGGCAGCGCGTTCGTGATTGTGCCGTGGCAGCAGTACGAATGGACCGGAGACATCGAGCTCCTGCGTCGCCACTACGACGACATGAAGCGCTACGTGGCATATCTCGGCATCCGCGCCACAGACCACATCGTCTCGCACGGGCTCGGCGACTGGTACGACATCGGTCCTGGAGACCCCGGACAGGCGCAACTCACGCCCGTCGCATTGACCGCGACCGGCTTCTATTACTACGACACGGCCGTCCTCAGCCGGGTTGCCGCGCTGCTGGGCAGGTCCGATGAGGCTCGCCGATTCGCCGAGCAGGCAGAAGACATTCGCCGGGCGTTCAACGCGAAGTTCTTCGACACGGCGGCCCGACGCTACGCCACGGGATCGCAGACGGCCAATGCGCTGCCGATGGTCATGGGCCTCGTCGATCCGCCGAATCGTGCGCCGGTCATCAACGCGATCGTCACCGACGTCACGACGCGCGGCAACGCGCTGACCGCCGGTGACGTCGGGTACAGGTATCTGCTGCGCGCGCTGGCCGACGCCGGACGATCCGATGTGATCTTCGCCATGAACCATCAGTCGGCGAAACCGGGCTACGGCTATCAGCTCGTCAAGGGGGCGACGAGTCTCACGGAGGCATGGAACGCGGACCGGCGGTCGTCTCAAAACCATTTCATGCTCGGTCACTTCGTCGAGTGGCTGTATCACGACCTTGCCGGAATCGGCCCGGACCCGTCGGCGCCTGGCTTCAAGAGCATTCGAATTGCCCCGCAACCAGTCGGCGAGCTCACGTGGGTAAAGGCGAGCCTCGATACGATTCGGGGACGAGTCATCAGTCACTGGACGAGAAGTCACGGGCGCTTTTCCCTCGAGATCGTGATCCCGCCAAATACGAACGCGTCGGTCTCGGTCCCCGTCGAGAGTGGCGAGGACGTGACAATCGTTGCGCCTCCGGGTGCACCGACGGTGCAGCAGGAAGGGAAGGAGGGCGGCCGGGTGACCTTCCGGGTGTCGTCGGGCAGGTGGACATTCTCGTCCGTCTGTTGCGCAGAGCGAAACGAAGCGGCGCAACCGGCTCGATGAACCGTCTCGGCAGTCCGTCCGGCTCATCGCTGGCAAGAGGTTTATTTGCACGAGTTTAGGCTGCTCGATTGATCCTGGCGATCTCGTTCCGCCGTGAGGAACGGCGCCGCGATCTTCGAAAGTCGTTGGGCGCCGGTGGCCGGCCGCGTGAGACTCGCCACCCACAGCATCCTTGAGAGGCCTCCATGCACACCCGCCGCAGGCTCGTCGGCCGCGCGTTATCGATGGTTTGGGTCGTCCTCGTCGCTGGCCTGTGCGCTGCGCAAGCGCCCGCACCGCCCATGACCACTGTCTCTCTGGAGCAGGGGTTCGATACGCCCCCCGACGAGGCGAAGCCGCGGGTGTGGTGGCACTGGATGAACGGCAACATCTCCAAGGAAGGCATCAGCGCCGATCTCGAATGGATGAAGCGTGTCGGCATCGGAGGGTTTCAGAATTTCGATGCGGCGCTCGGCCGCGATCAGGTGGTCGAGAAGCGGCTCGTCTACATGACCCCTGAGTGGAAAGAAGCGTTCAAGCACGCCACCGAGCTGGCGGATCGTCTTGGCCTCGAGGAGGCGATTGCCGGATCGCCAGGATGGAGCGAGTCGGGCGGCCCCTGGGTGACGCCGAAACAGGCGATGAAAAAGCTGGTGTGGAGCGAGACAGTAGTCGACGGTGGGCAACCGTTCACGGGCGCTCTCGCGAAGCCGCCGTCGACCACCGGTCCGTTCCAGAACGTGCCCTTCAAGGACTTCATCGCCTCGCTCAGCGGGGAGCCGCAGGCCAAGGGGCCGGAACTGTACCGAGGACGCCGCGGTCGTCGCCTACCGCGTACCCGCGAACGATCTTTCGACCGCCAGTGTCCGCCCGACGATCACCTCAAACGGCGGACCCGTTGACGGCGCCCTCCTCTCGGATGGCGACTTCGTCAAGACGGTCTCGCTTCCCATTCCGCAGGGCGACGAGCGGGCGTGGATTCAATTCCAATTCGAGGCGCCGCAAGCCATTCGCGGCGTGTCGGTCGCGGTCGCGGGATTCAGGTGGCCGTTCGGTCCGCCGCCGCCGGGGCCGGATGTGGAAGCGAGCGATGACGGGAAGACTTTCCGAAAAATCGTCACCGTGCCTCGAAGCACTGCCGAACAGAACACGGTCGCGTTCGCCCCGGTCCGCGCGCGTGTCTTCAAAGTGACGTTCCCGGTCGCGCCACGCATCGAGCTGAACATCGACGACTTCTTTCCCGCGGCGCCTCCGCCGAAGACGCACGAGATCGCCGAGCTCGTGCTTCACGCCGGTGCGCGGGTCAACCGTTTCGAGGAGAAAGCGGGGTTCGTCCCGCTGGCAGGTCTCAGCGGCTTCCCGACGCCAACCGTTTCAGCCGACGACGCCGTGCGCAAGAGCGACGTGATCGACCTCACCGGGAAGATGACGCCGGATGGCCGTTTGAGCTGGACGCCGCCGGCCGGCAAATGGGTGGTCCTGCGCCTGGGGTATTCGCTCATCGGCAAGACCAACCATCCCGCGTCGCCCGAGGGGACCGGCCTCGAGGTCGATAAGCTCAATGGCGAGCACGTCCGGAACTACATGAAGGCCTATCTCGATCAGTACGCGAGCGCGGTCGGGCCGCTGATGGGCAAACGCGGACTGCGGTTCCTGATCAGCGACAGCTGGGAAGCGGGAGCGCAGAACTGGAGCGAGAACCTGATCGCCGAGTTTACGAAGCGTCGCGGCTACGCGCCGCAGCCCTGGCTTCCGGCGCTCACCGGGCGCGTCGTCGAGAGCGCGGAAGCGACGGATCGGTTCCTCTGGGACTTCCGCCGCACCCTCGCAGACATGCTCGTCGAGCACCACTACGACCAGATCACCGCCATCCTCAAGGAACGCGGGATGGGCCACTACGGTGAGTCGCACGAGAGCGGCCGCGCCTTCATCGGTGACGGTATGGAGGTGAAGCGGACGAACGACGTGCCGATGTCGGCGATGTGGACGCAGCGTCCGGGCGTGAACGAGGATCAGCCTGGCTCGAATGCGGACATACGCGAGTCGGCCTCCGTCGCGCACATTTACGGCCAGAACCTGGTTGCCGCCGAATCGCTGACCGCCGGGCAGGCGGCGTGGGCATGGTCGCCCGAGACACTGAAGCCCACGGCCGACAAAGAGCTGGCGATGGGGCTCAACCGATTCGTGCTTCACACGTCGGTGCACCAGCCGCTGATGGACAAGAAGCCGGGACTCAGTCTCGGTCCGTTCGGCCAATGGTTCACCAGAAACGAAACCTGGGGCGAGCTGGCGAAGCCGTGGGTGCAATACCTGGCACGCAGCTCGTTCATGCTGCAGCAGGGCCGCTTCGTCGCTGACATCGCTTACTTCTACGGCGAGGACACCAACGTCACGGCGCTCTTTCAGGAGAAAGCCCCGCCCATCCCCGAGGGCTACAACTTCGACTACGTGAACGCCGACGCGCTCGTGAACCAGTTCTCGGTGAGCGGTGGTCGTCTCGGGACGCGGAGCGGGATGCAGTACCGTGTGCTCGCGCTCGACCCGAACAGCAAGTCGATGTCGCTGCCGGTGCTTCGCAAGATCGGCGAGCTCGTGAACGCAGGTGCGGTGGTCGTCGGATCGAAGCCGGAGGGATCGCCGAGCCTCAGCGACAACGACGCCGAGTTCCGCAGCATTGCCAACACGCTGTGGGGAACCGGCAATGGCGCCGGGGAGCATCGTCATGGCGCCGGCACCATCCATGGTGACGCCGCAATCGAGGCGGTGCTGTCGCGTCTCCAGGTGGCGCCGGACTTCGGCTACACGAAGCCGAAGGCCGACACGGGCCTGCTGTTCGTGCACCGCGCTCTGCCGAATGCCGACCTGTATTTCGTCAACAACCGGCGCGATCGCGACGAAGATGTCGAGGCGACGTTTCGCGTGAGTGGACGCGAAGCGGAGATCTGGCACGCGGACACCGGCGTACGCGAGCCGGCAGCATATCGCATCGCCGGCGATCGGACCACTGTTCCGCTCCATTTCGATCCGTGGGATTCGATCTTCGTCGTGTTCCGGAAGCCCGCGACCGCGACGTCTCGGACGATCGCGGCGTCGGCAGATCGCGGGGTCGCGGCGATCGACGGCCCATGGACGGTCCGATTCCAGCCAAACCGCGGCGCGCCCGAGACAATCACGCTCGCCTCGTTGCAGTCCTGGAGCGATCACGCTGACGCGGGCGTGAAATACTTCTCGGGTACAGCGACCTACGCGCGCACGATTGACGTGCCCGCCGGGCTATTCACCCAAGGGGCACGACTCTGGCTCGATCTCGGAGACGTGAAGAACCTTGCCGAAGTGTCGGTCAACGGCACGCCGCTCGGCCTTGTCTGGAAGCGGCCGTTCCGTTTGGATGCCACGAGTGCGCTCAAAGCCGGCGCCAACACGCTGGAGATCAAGGTCACGAACTTGTGGGTCAATCGGATGATTGGTGACCGGCAGCCGAATGCGAGCACGAAATACACATTCACGTCGCCGGAGTTTTACAAAGCGAATTCGCCGCTGTTGCCGTCGGGGCTGCTCGGCCCGGTTCGCGTCGTCCAAGTCGTTCCGGCCGGAGCGGGCGCATCGGCGTCAAGGTGACGATGGCCAGGGTGACGAACGCCGCCGTTCCAGCCGCTTGATACACTTGAGTGGCGTGATTCCGCAGCGGCGCACGGCGTGCGACCCTGCGAAGGGCATTGAATGAGCGAGCGCGAACTGCAATTGAGCCACGTGAAGTATCTGTGGCGTGACGAGGAGGCCGATCGCTTCACCGGCGTCGATCGACTCGTCTATCGCTCGAACAAGCTAGGCGAGGATCTGACGCTGACCAACACCGGCGGGGGCAACACCTCGTCGAAACTGATCGAGTCGGACCCGCTCACTGGCGACCCGGTCGAAGTCCTCTGGGTGAAGGGATCGGGTGGCGATCTGCGCACGGCCAAACGCGACGGATTTGCCTCGCTGTACCTGGACAAGGTGCGGGCGATGAAGCCGAGATATCTCGCGTCGCCCGAGCGCGGCCCGAAGACCCCGATTGAAGACGAGATGTACCCGATGTACAGCCATTGCGTCTTCAATCTGAACCCGCGCGCGTGCTCGATCGATACGCCGCTCCATACCTTCGTGCCTCACCAGCATGTCGATCACCTGCACCCCAACGCGGTGATCGCGATTGCCGCATCGGTGAACCAGGAACGGCTCTGCGGCGAGATTTACGGCGACGATCTGATCTACGTGCCGTGGCAGCGCCCGGGCTTCGACATCGGTCTGATGATCGAGCGGCTCATCGCCGAAAACCCTCGCGCGAAAGGTGTGTTGCTCGGTCATCACGGCATGAGCTCGTGGAGCAACGACGACAAGACCTGCTACGAAACTGCGCTCGAGATCATCGATCGCGCCGCCAGCTACATCGAGGCGCGCGACCGCGGTGCCCACACGTTCGGCGGCTCGCGACACGCTTCGCTCGATCCGGCGCGGCGCAGGCGTATGCTGACGGAAATCCTGCCGTTCCTGCGCGGTCAGGTCTCTGCGGCGAAGCGCTTCGTCGGCACGGTGCAGGACGACGAGCGGATGCTGCGGTTCGTCAACAGCGTGGACGGGCCGAGGCTGGCGGCGCTGGGGACTTCCTGTCCCGACCATTTCCTGCGGACGAAGATCAAGCCGCTCTTCGTCGAGTGGACGCCGGGCGCCGACGTCGAGTCGCTGAAAGCGGCGCTGACGAGCGGCATCGAGCAGTACCGCAAGGATTACGCCGCTTACTACAACCGGTGCAAGCGGCCTGATTCGCCGCCGATGCGCGACCCCAACCCGACGGTCGTGCTCATCCCCGGGCTCGGGATGATTGCGTGGGGCAAGAACAAAAGTGAATCGCGCGTCACTGCCGAGTTCTACAACTGTGCGATCGAGGTCATGCGCGGCGCCGAAGCGATCGACGAGTACGAGGCGATGGACCCGCAGGAGGCCTTCGACATCGAGTACTGGTCGCTCGAGGAGGCAAAGCTGCGGCGGCTTCCACCCGAGAAGGAGCTCGACCGGCAGATTGCCGTAGTCATTGGTGCCGGCGCAGGCATCGGCAAGGCGACGGCGCATCGCCTGGTCAGGGAAGGTGCGCATCTGGTGTGCGTCGATCGTGACAAGGCCGCGGCGGCCGGAACGGCACAGGAAATCATCAACAAGTACGGCGAAGGGATTGGCGTCGCCGGCACCGGCCTGAGCAATTGCGGTCCGGCCATTGGCCTCGCGTGCGACATCACCGACCGCGCCAGCGTCGCCGCAATGTTCGAGGACGTACTCATCGCCTACGGCGGGCTCGATGCCGTGGTCGTGACCGCGGGCATCTTCGTGCCGCCCGATCGCACGGGCCGCGTCGACGACAGCCAGTGGGCGCTGACTTACGCGATCAACGTGTCGGGTGCCTACATCGTGGCCGACGAGGCGAACAAGATCTTCCGGCGGCAGAATCTGCCCGGAAACATCGTGCTCACCACGAGCGCAAATGCCATCGTCGCAAAAAAGGGCAGTCTGGCCTACGACACCAGCAAGGCGGCCGCAAACCATCTCGTCCGCGAGCTGGCGGTCGAGATGGCACCCCTCGTGCGGGTCAACGGCGTCGCGCCTGCGACGGTCGTCAAGGGCAGCACGATGTTCCCGCGCGATCGCGTGATCGCGTCGTTGACCAAGTACGGCATCGCCTTCGAGGAGCGCGCTTCTGACGAAGACCTGCGCGGGCTGCTGGCGGGGTTCTATGCCAAACGGTCGCTGACGCAGTCGCCGATCGAGCCGGAGGATCAGGCCGAGGCGATTCTGCTGCTCGTCTCGCAGCGGCTCGCGAAGACCACGGGGCACATCGTTCCGGTCGATGGCGGGCTGCAGGACGGATTTCTGAGGTAGTCATGGTCGACGCCGAGCTGATCGATCGCGAGAACCGGAAGGCGAAGGCTGCGCTCGACGAGGACTTCGAGGCACTGGGCCGTCAGCTCGCGCGCCGTGCCATCGACGTCGAGGCGCTCGTCGATCGCGTGCGGTCCTTCACCGTCGCGGTGCCCTCCTGGGGCGTTGGCACCGGCGGGACGCGCTTTGCACGGTTCCCTGGACCTGGCGAGCCACGCACGGTGTTCGAAAAGGTCGATGATTGCGCGACCCTCTTCCGGCTCCTGCGCTCGACGCCGGGTGTGTCGCTGCACATCCCCTGGGACACGACGGATAGCCCGGCGGAGCTTCGCGCCTACGTGCGCGCGCGCGGGCTGCACGTCGAGGCCATGAACTCGAATACCTTCCAGGATCAGCCGGCCCAGTCGCTTTCCTACAAGTACGGCAGCCTCTCGCACCCCGATCCGGCGGTGCGCCGCCAGGCGGTCGATCACAACATCGAGTGCATCCGCATCGGTGTCGCGCTGGGATCCAAGGCGCTGTCGGTGTGGATTGGCGACGGCGGCAATTTCCCTGGACAGATGCCGTTTCGGCAGTCGCTCGAACGCTTCCTCGAGAGCATGCGCGCGATTTACGACGCCTTGCCCGCCGACTGGCGCGTCTTCGTCGAGCACAAGTTGTACGAGCCGGCGTTCTACTCGACGGTCAACAACGACTGGGGAACGAGCTACTACTGCGCCCGCGAGCTGGGGCCGAAGGCCTTCTGCCTCGTCGACCTCGGCCATCACGCGCCAAACGTGAACATCGAGATGATCGTGTCGCGGCTGATTCAGCTCGGCAAGCTGGGAGGATTCCACTTCAACGACAGCAAGTACGGAGATGACGACCTGGATGCCGGCTCGATCAAGCCGTTCCAGCTGTTTCTGATCTTCAACGAGCTGGTCGACGCCGAGCTGAACGCGTTCCCGGATTTCGCGCCGGCGTACATGCTCGATCAATCTCACAACGTGACCGATCCGCTCGAATCGCTGATGATGAGCGTTGGCGAGGTCGTCCGCGCCTACGCGCAGGCCCACCTGGTGGATCGCGACGAGCTCTCGGACGCGCAGCAGCGCTGCGACGCCATTGCGGCACTCGGCTGCCTCAAGCGCGCGTTTCACACCGACGTCACGCCGCTCGTGGCGATGGCGCGATTCCGCGACGGCGGGGCGATCGATCCGATCGCCACCTATCGCGCGAGCGGCTATCGCGAGCAGAAGACCAGGGAGCGTCCGGCCCAGACCTCCGCCACCGCTGGTATCGTCTGACGGCGAATGGCGGCTCCGCTTCATATCGCCGTCGACCTCGGCGCCGGCAGCGGCCGCGTCTTCCTTGGCGGCGCCGCGCCAGGGCAGCTGCTGCTCGAGGAAGTCCGGCGCTTCACCTACCCACCTCGTCGGATCGATGGTCATCTTCGATGGGACTTCAAGCGGATTGCGCGTGAAATTGACGCCGGTCTGCAGGACGCGTCGGCGCGCGCTGGCATGCTGGGGCGCCCGGTGCAGAGCGTCGGGGTGGACAGCTGGGGTGTCGATTACGGCCTGATCGATTCAGAGGGCGCGCTCGTCGAGGATCCGATCAGCTATCGCGATGAACGAACCGCCGGCGCCATGGAGGCGGCATTCCACATGATGCCGAAGACTGAGATCTTCAGGCGCACCGGCAGTCAGTTCCTCCCGATCAATACGCTCTTCCAGCTCGTCGCGCATGCCAGCGAAGGATTTCCCGCCCGAGCCGCACATCTGCTGCTGATCCCCGATCTCGTCAACCTGCTCCTGACGGGTCGGCCCGTCACCGAGTACACCAATGCGACGACCACGCAGCTCGTAAACGCGGGAACGCGGACGTGGGACGATGAGTTGATTGCGGCAATGCGGTTGCCACGCCAGCTGTTTGGCCCCATGGTCGATGCGGGCGCGACCATTGGACCGCTTCTCCCTGGGATCGCCGGTGCGGCGGGCCTCGACGGGGCCATCGTCGTCGCGCCAGCCACTCACGATACCGGCAGCGCGGTGGCTGGCGCGCCGCTTCTGGACGGCTGGGCATATGTCTCGTCCGGCACGTGGTCTCTGGTGGGCGTCGAGCGGCCCGACGCGCTGCTCGACGAGGCGACAGCGGCGCACAATTTCACCAACGAGGGCGGGGCGTTCGGCACAATTCGCCTGCTGAAGAACTCGACGGGGCTCTGGATCCTCGAGTCGTGCCGCAGGGAATGGCAGACGGCAGGCGTCGACGTGGATTACGGGCACCTGCTCGAGAAGGTTGCCGCGGCTGAGGAGAGCGTCGGATTTATCTTTCCCGACGATCCGCGGTTCCTCAATCCGCCGAGCATGCTCGCGGCGATTGCCGAGCAGATGCGCGAGACGTTGCAGGAGCCGGTCACGACACCCTCGCACGTGGCGAAGGTGGTGCTGGATTCGCTGGCGTTGCGGTACGGTTCCATCCTCGAGACGATCGAGTCGGTCACCGGCCAGTCCGTCCGTGGCGTACACATCGTCGGCGGCGGCAGCCGGAACGCATATCTGAATCAGGCGACTGCCACCGTCACTGGGCTGCCCGTTCTCGCTGGGCCGGTTGAGGCTACTGTGATCGGCAACGTCATTGTGCAGGCAATTGCTGCCGGAGAGTTCGCGTCGCTGGCCGAAGCGCGCCGCTACGTGGCAGCGCGTATCGCATTGGCGCACTTCGATCCAAAACCGACAGCGCAATGGACCGCTGCGCGCGCGAAGTATCAGGAAGTGGAGGAGCGGCTGGGCGGACGATAGGAGTGCCAAGTGCTAAGTGCCAAGTGCGAAGTGGAGTGGGGAGTGGGAAGTGGGAAGTGATCGTCTTTACAGCTCTCCCGTCTTCAACTGTCCCGCGAGATACTCCGAGCCGCGTCGCGCGAGGGCGAGGATCGTCCACGTCGGGTTCTGACAGCCGGCGGACGCGAAGATACTGCCGTCGAGCACGAACAGGTTCTTCACGTCGTGCGTCTGGCCGAAGCTGTTGGTCACCGATGTCTTTGGATCGCTTCCCATACGGGCTGTGCCGAGCTCGTGGATCGACGCGCCTTCGAGGAAGTGCTCTCGTGAAACCTGCACGTCCTCCGCGCCGGTGGCCCTGACCATTTCCTCCGCAGTGTCCGCCATGTCCTTGACCATCTTCAGCTCGTTGTCGCCGAACGTGTAGCTGAAGCGCGCGGCAGGAATTCCCCAGGCATCGACCACTGAAGAATCGACGTCGACGAAATTCTCGTAACGTGGCAGCACTTCGCCGAAGGCGACGATGCCGAGCGGAGTCGGATACTTTCGCAGCACTGCGCGCTTGAACGAGACGCCGAACCCGGGAATCGAATGGGCGACGCCCGGATATTCGCTGCACCCGGCCCCGCCCTGGAAGCCGTAACCGCGGATGAAATCCGGATGCCGCTCCTGGAGATTCCGGAAGCGCGCAATATACATCCCTGTCGGGCGCCCGTCGTCGTTCGTCGTCTCGCCGCCGGCGAGCGTCGTCAGGTTGCCGAAGGCGCGCGGTCCCATGATGTGCTCGCAGAAGTAGTGACCGAGGGCGCCGGAGGAATTCGCCAGACCGTTCGGATAGAGCCGCGATTTCGAGTTGAAGAGCAGGCGCGTGGATTCGATCGTGGACGCGCCGAGGACAACGGCCCGCGCGGTGAACTCGAAGTGCTGCTTCGAGTTCCTGTCGATCACTCGCACGCCCTTCGCGCGATGGGTGGCGTGGTCGAGGAGGACTTCCGCGACGATCGAATCCGTCCGCACGTCGAGACGGCCGGTGTCCTTTGCCGGATAGATCAGCGCCGTCGGCGAGTGAAAGGACGCCGAGATGTCGCACCCGCGTCCGCAGCGTCCGCGTCCCATGCAGCGTGATCGGTAGCGATTGGTGATCAATCCATCGGTCGTGACGCCGGCGCGGCCGGGGATCAGATGCCGTCCCATTGGCGCGATCGCCTTGCGCAGGATCTGCTCGCCGCAGGTCAGCTTGATCGGCCGCTGAAAGATGCCGTCGGGAAGCTGCGGCAGGTTTTCCTTCGTGCCCGAAATGCCCAGCAGCGTATCGACCTTGTCGTAGTAGGGCGCGATATCGGCATACGAGATCGGCCAGTCTTCACCGTAGCCGTCGTGCGACTTGCATTTGAAGTCGTAGTCCGAGAGACGCAGGGCGACGCGTCCCCAGTACAGCGTCTTGCCGCCGAGCGCGCGCACGCGCGCCCACATATACGGCGTGCCCGAGTAGGGCATCTTGCGCTCGTCGGTGAGGACGCGTTTCGTGTACGGTCCGCCCAGCCCGTTGTAGACCGCCTTGTAGTGCGCGTACTCGCGCGCAAAGGCGTACGGGCGGGGCAGCGTTCTATACTCCTCGCCCGTGATGTTGTGCTCGTCTGGCGGCAGCGAGCCGCGACGCGGCGACTCGTAGCTCCACTCCATGGTGTGGAATTCCTTGTAGACGTCGACCGACCGGCCTGCTTCGAGGAGCAGCACGCGCGCCCCCGCCGTCGCCAGCGTGTAGGCGGCCATGCCGCCCGCTGCGCCCGAGCCGACGACGATGACGTCGTACGAGGTCTTCTTGGAGGGTTGCACCGATCGCACCGGCGGGGCTGAAGCCCCGCCTCCACAACTGCTAAATGCCTCCACCGGCGGGGCTGAAGCCCCGCCTCCACAACTGCTAAATATTGCCTTTCTTCAGTTCATCTGCGAGATACTCCGAACCCCGCATCGAGAGCGCGAGGATCGTCCAGGTTGGATTCTGGTTCGCGCCGAGACGAAGATGCTGCCGTCGACGAGGAAGAGGTTCTTCAAATCGTGCGTCTGGCCGAGCGAGTTCGTCACTGATGTTTTCGGGTCGTCACCCATCCGCGCGGTGCCCAGCTCGTGGATCGACCAGCCCGTGGGTAGCAGTGTTCGGCTGATGCGAATCTCCTCCGCCCCCGCCGCATGCAGCATTTCCTCGATCGCGTCGCCCATGTCCTTCGCCATCTTCAGCTCGTTGTCCCCGAACCGATAGTTGAAGCGCAGAACCGGCGCGCCCCACGCGTCTTTCAGGGCGGGGTCGAGCTCGACCTGGTTCTCGTAGCGAGCGAGCACTTCACCGAATCCACCGAACCCAATCGGGGTCGGGTACAAATCGCGAACCGTCTTCTTGAACGCCGCGCCGAATCCGGCGGTCTCGTGGGCGTGGCCGGGATAATCCGCGCAGCCCGCGCCGCCCTGAAAGTGATACCCGCGAATGAAGTCCGGATGCTTGTCGGTCAGGTTGCGGAACCGCGGAATGTACGGCGGCACCGGCCGTCCGTCGTCATTCGTCGCGTCGCGGCCCTTCAGCATTGGCAGGTACGCCGTTCCGCTCGGACCCATCAGGTGCTCGCAGAAGTAGTGGCCAACCACTCCGGACGAATTGGCCAGCCCATTGGGATACAGACGTGACTTCGAGGCGAGCAGGAGGCGCGTCGTCTCCAGCGTCGCCGCCGCGAGGACGACCGCCTTCGCGTGGAACTCGAGCGGCTTCTTCGTTTGGCGATCGATGACCCGCACCCCCTTGACGCGATTTGTCGCCTCATCGACCAGCACTTCGGAAACGACCGAATCCGTCCGCACGTCGCAACGGCCGGTGTCTTTCGCCGGATAGATCAGCGCAGTGGGCGAGTGAAAGTTCGCCGAGATGTCGCAGCCGCGGCCACAGCGGCCGCGGCCCATGCACCGCGACCGGTAGCGGTTGTGAACGAGGCCGTCGGTCGTCACGCCGGCGCGACCGGCGATCAGGTGCCGTCCCATCTTCGCGACGGCCTTCTTGAAGATCTGCTCGCCGCACGTCAGTTTGGTGGGGCGCTGAAAAACCCCGTCGGGGATCCACGCCAGGTTCTCGACCGTCCCAGAGATGCCGAGCAGCCGATCGACCTTGTCGTACCAGGGCGCGAGATCCTCGTAGGCGATCGGCCAGTCCTCACCGAAGCCGTCGCGCGACTTGCCGCGGAAATCCTGCGGACCAAGGCGCAATGCGCCGCGCCCCCAGAGAAGCGTCTTGCCGCCGAGTGCGCGGGCGCGCACCCAGGCATACGGTGTGCCGGTGAACGGCGATTCGCGCTCGTCAACGAGCCACGATTTCGTATAGCGGTCGGCGGCGTACGAATAGACCTTCTTGTACGGCGCCATCTCCTTTGCCATGCCGTACGGGCGATCGAGCATCTCGTATTCGGCGACGTTCAATGCATGCTGCGACGGCGGAAGCTGGCCCCGGTACGGCGCGTCGTACGGCCACTCCATCGTCTTCGACTTGTAGACGTCGGTATTGCCGCCGGCTTCGAGCAGCAGCACCTTGACGCCTTTCGTGGCGAGCACAAATGCCGCCATGCCGCCAGCGGCGCCGGAGCCGACGACGATGACGTCGTACGAGGTCTTGCGAGCTGGTTCGATGGCCTTGTTCTGTTGCATCTGATCTCTCGGGCGCAGGCCGTGCGCCCCCGACCCGCCCATCCCGTAGCCGAAGTCCGGAGCCCGCTTATGACATGTGCTCCGGGTGATCGCACCCGACGAACTCCTGGAGGAACTGGTTGCCCTTGTACTTGAGCTCCTCGTGGATGCCGATCTTGCTCGTGTAGTAGCCGAAGATCGTCCGCCCCTTCGCTTCGCGGAAAAACTTCTCGAGCGGCGTGGTCGGATTGAACTCGTTCTTCGCGGCCTCAGTGAGGATCGCCGTCTGATGTTCTGGCGTGGCCTCGGCGAACGGCTTACCGGTCTGCGCTGTGCTGGCCGCGTCGAGCGCCGCCAACCCGTCGGTCCAGGCCGCTTTCGCCTCGGCTGACGACTCGCTCAGCGCGAAATCGATGTAATCGGCCACGTGTGCGGCCCTTGCGCCAGGCGATCGATCGTCGGCAGGGATGATGAGCTCCGACAGAATGTCGACTGTGCGATGCTGCGCGGGCGTGAAGAACTTCGGGGGGGCGGCTGCCGCCTTGCGCTTCGCAATCGCCTTTTGGGCGGCTTCGGCGACGTCCGCGGGGATGAGCGGGATCACGGTCGCGGCGCCGATGCCGGCTACCAGCGTCTTGAGCGCATCGCGCCTTGTCAGATCGGTGTCGTAGGAATCGTCGTGGTGCACGGGAACCTCGAAGAGTGGGTACTCTTCGATTCTGTCGTGCTACTTGGAGAGGGTCAAGCCGTACGTGTCCAGCGGCGTGACTACGCGGCTGAGGAACCGCGCGCTCCTGCCGGTTGTTCCCTGACGGCGTTGAGCAGCTTGCGCGACAGGATGATGACCTGCGAACCGTCCTCCTTCGTGTCTCGCGCTGCCGGCGACACGCGGACGCGGCGGATGCGTGCGCCCGTCGCGTAGCGAACGGCCGCGATGGCCGGAGGGATGTTGAGGCGGGCGACGAGACCGCGAAAGTCGTCGGGTGCCACGCCATTCGGATTCTTTTCCGGAGGTCGCGGCGGTTCGGCGGCGCGCCAGGCCCACATCGAAAGCGGCCGAGGATTGCGGCCGGACGCTGGCGCAGGCGATGCCTCTTCGGAGAGTTCGGAATCCGCGTCCTCGCCGTTTTCCTCGATCTCTTCGAGCTTCGCGTAGAGCGCGCCGAACCCGGCCTTTGCGGGATCGTAAAGCCCCCATTCGTCCAACGTCGGCCGCGCCTTGCCCGGTTTCTCGCGCTGGCGGCCGTTTGGCCCCGACGGCTTCGGCGCTGCCGGCTTTGGTGCTGCCGACTTGCGGCCTGCCGATTTCACGCCGGCCTGCTTCAGCCCCGCCTTCGTGGCGCGGGTGGTCGACTCCGCAGTCCGCCGTTCGGCCTCGCGCGCGGCTCGCGCCTCCGCTTCCGTGCGCCGATCGGCTTCCTGCTTGGCCCGGCGCTCGGCGTCCTCGCGTGCCTTGCGCTCCGCCAGCATTCGGCGCTCGGCCTCCTCGCGTGCCCTGCGCTCGGCCTTGGCTTCCTCGCGCGCCTTGGCGGCGGCTTCCTTGGCGGCGCGCTCCACCTCGCGTGCCACCTCTTCGCGGGCGGCGCGCTCGATGCGCTCGGCCTCGTCCCGCGCGCGGCGCTCCGCACGTTCGGCCTCTTCCTTGGCGCGGCGCTCGGCGTTCTCCCTGCCGCGCCGTTCGGCTTCGGCGCGGGCCTCCGCGGCCTCGCGCGCCTTGCGCTCTGCCTCTTCGCGGGCCCGCCGCTCCTCGGCTTCGAGCGCCAGGCGCTCTGCATCCTCGCGGGCGCGCCGTTCGGCCTCATGCCGGGCGGCGCGCTCAGCCGCGGCCCGGGCCTCGGCCTCCTCGCGGGCTTTGCGTTCGGCGGCCACTTTCAGGTCCGCCTCGGCGCGCGCCTTCCGTTCGTTCTCTTCCCGGAGTCGCCGCTCTTCGATCGCACGCTGGCGCTCGGCTTCCTCACGGACGCGCTGCTCCCCGACCTCGCGCTTCCGTCGCTCTTCGGCTTCCCGAGCCAGTCGCTCCGCTTCTTCGCGTGCCCGGCGTTCGACCGCGACCTGCTGCTCGGCCTGCTCGCGCGCCTTACGTTCGGCCTCTTCCCGCGCGCGCCGCTCGGCGGCGATCTGCAGCTCCGCTTCCTCACGGGCTTTGCGCTCGGCCTCTTCGCGGACGCTCCGCTCTTCGATCTCGCGCCTGCGCGCTTCCTCGGCGTCGCGCGCGACCCGCTCCGCTTCTTCGCGCAGCCGGCGCTCTGCCTCGGCTTCCGCGCGCATGCGCGCTTCGACATCCCGCGCCAGCCGTTCGGCGTCCACGTGCGCTGCTCGCTCGGCCTCGCGCCGCTCAGCCTCCTCACGCGCACGACGCTCCGCATCGTCGCGCCCGAGCCGCTCGACGCGCGCTTCCTCGCGCGCACGTTCCTCGACGTTGCGTGCACGGGCCTCTGCTTCACTGGCGCGGCGCTCGGCGTCTTCCGCGGCGCGCGCCGCTACGTCTTCCGCGGCAAGCTCCGCGCGATGTTGCGCAGCGCGCGCGTCCACGAGCGCTGCCTCCACCGATTCCCGGTCCGCGCGAAGCCGATCGAGATCGGCGCGCAGCGCGTCGAGCGCGGGCGATTCGGCAGCGTCCGCCTGGCGTGGCGGCATCAACATTGCGTCGAACGAGGACACGTCGAACGAATCGTTTGCCAGCGTGTAGATATCCGGATCCACCGCTGGTGTCGCAGCCTGAGCCTCGTCATCCAGAAAGGCTGACAAGTCGATTACATCCGCCGGGCTGGATTCTTCGGTCGTGCGGACGTCGGCCGCCGCAACCTGATCGGCCGCTGTCGGCGGTGCGGGTCTGAAGAGGAGGGCGGCTATCGGATCGACGTCGGCTGCAGGCGCGGTCTCAGAGGCAGGGGCCGGTATCGCGTCGACGATCGGGTCGTCGACGATCGAGCTCGGGTCGTCAGCGATTGCTTCAGCAGTCTCGACGATCGCTTCAGCGGGTGGCTCGGGGACGACCGCTGCCGGTCCCGACACATCCCATGGGTTTTCCCATGACGAGTACGCGGGGGATGGCGATGTCTGCTCGACCGGCGCGGGCTCGCCGCCGGTCGCAGTTGGAGCGCTCGAAGTGGCTGACGGTGCCGGGTCCCAATCCCAGTAGCTGCTCGAGCCCGTTTGCGCGGGCGCCGATGCGCTGACCGCGGCCGTCGACTGACTGCGCGCCCTCTTTCGCGGCTTGTGCGTTTCCCGTTTGCGCTGTGCGGCGGCCTCGGCTTTGTGTTCCTCCGCGCGTGCGATGTAGTCCCCGATCTCACCGGCGAATACCGACGGGTCGCAGCCCGACGTCATCGGGGCCTCGCTGGTGTCTCCGGTCAACGCGCTGAGCAGGCCACGCTTTTTCTTCTTCGGAGCGGGCGCAGTCGGCTGTAGGAGCAGCGGGATCGTCAGGGTCTGAAGGTGTTCGGCACCCTCGAGATCGCGCAGGTGATTGGTGAGGTCGGTCTCGTCCCTGGGGGAGAGGAGCGCCGTGACCAGGATCAGATCGGGCACACGCTCGGCGATGGCGGCGAGCGCCGCATCCTTGGAGTCGGCGAGGACGAAATCCGCCCCGACGCGATCGCGCACGATCTGCCGGATGGCGGCGGCCTGTTTCGGATCAGGCTCGAGCGCCAGGACGACGGGCACCGACTACGTCCTCACCATGAATCCTACGAGAAGAAGCGCCACGGCCGTGAAGACGAGCATCGGCGCGTGATCCATGCTCTGATCCTTCACAGCGGCCATCAAGGCCGTGCCGAGCTCCGATGCCCACTTCGCCAGCGGCCCGATCTCTCCGCCGGGTCCGCGAGACATCACTTGCGCAAACTTCAACGCGACGCGCTGATCCATGAGGACGAGGATGCCCAGCACGGTGAGAAGGCCGGCAGCGGAGCCTGCATAGTCGCGCGCGCGGAGGCCGTAGGACACCTTATTCATACGTCCACTTCCACTCGCGCCTCTACGCAAGGGACGTGCCTATCGCGCCGCGCCACGCGAGTACCAATCTGATCTCGGAAAAACGGCTCTGTAATCGGTGCGTGGTGGGGGCGCCCCGCCCGTTGCGGTCGAAAGGCTCACAAAAACGGCGTCGGAGATTACGAATGTGGTGGGTCGCCGGGTGCCGCCGAGGCACCCATCGCCTCCATCCTGTCCCCGCGCACCATCCGTCCCACGCGCAAATTTCCTAGAGAAGTCCCCACTTTTGGGCACCGCGATCGGTCTACGGCTGAGCTCGTGGCACGGCCGTTGCCTTTTCTCCTGCCCGAGTGCGGTTCGCTGCGGTCGTGAATGCAGAGGCCGCGGAAGACCAAACAGCCTCTCGGCGTCAACCGCGCCAAGAGACATTCGCATCGCGCGGGGCGATGCGTTGAGGAGGATCGACATGAAGGCTTTCACGAATTTCGTCAGCTCGTTCGTGCGCAATGAAGAGGGTCAGGACCTGCTCGAGTACGCATTGCTGGTGGCGCTGATCGCGCTCGTCGCGGTTGGTGCAGTGACCGCGGCCGGCCAGAAGGTCAACACGATCTTCTCGCAGATCGCGGCGGCCATCTAGTCGCTCGAGTCCGATTGGCCCGAGCTGTTCATCTGAAAAGAGGAAACGCATCATGCTACGGCACATGTTGAAGGCGTTGAAGAGCGAGGAAGGTCAGGATCTGCTCGAGTACGCGTTGCTGGTGGCGCTGATCGCGCTCGTCGCAGTGGGTGCGGTGACCGCGGCCGGCCAGAAGGTCAACACGATCTTCTCGCAGATCGCCGCGGCGATCTAGCTCGGGTTGATGAGATGCGCCCGGGTCGCCACGCATGTCGGCGCCCGGGCGTTTCGGTCTCGAACGAACGCTCCCCAGGACTGCGAGTGCCAAGTATGGATGGTCTCGTAACGCTCGCGCGACGGCTGCTTCGAGCAGAGGACGGGCAGGACTTGTTGGAATACGCAATCCTCTGCGCCCTGATCGCCCTCGTGGCGATGGGCGCAGTGTCGACCGTCGGTAACACGATCAACTCGGTGTTCTGGCAAAGCATTGCTGCCTCCAACATCTGACGCCGTCGTGATCGTGGCCGTCGTGGCGGCATCGAGTGTTGCCGCCGCCATCGACGTGCGAACCGGAAAGATTCCGAATCGCCTGACGGCAGGCGTGGGCGGGCTCGGGCTGGTGCTCACCGCCGCAGGATTGACGGGTCACTCGATGGCCGCCGCCGCGGTCGGTGGCGTGCTCGGGTTCGTGATGATGCTGCCGGGCCACGTGTTCGGCGGCACCGGCGCCGGCGACGTGAAACTGGTTGCGGCGCTCGGCACCCTGCTCGGCCCGGCGGGGGTGTTCATGGCGGTGCTGTATGGCGCAGTGGCAGGTGGCGTGCTCGCGGTCGCCCACGCGCTTCGTCGCCGCCGCCTGGCAATAACGCTCTCCCGCACGGCGCGGCTCGTCGCCGCTCCGGTGGAAGCGAAGAGAGACATCGATGGAGCGGCCGCCTACAGCCGGTTTGCATACGGACCGGCGATTGCGATTGGCGCGATTGCCGCGGCGCTCCTGGTGAGGTGAGGGTCAGGACCATGACGCGCATCAAATCCGAACGAGGCGCCGCACTGCTCGAAGCCGCGATCACCCTGCCGATGCTGCTGCTGGTCGCCGTGGGCATCTTCGAGTTCGGCCGCGCGTATCAGACCTGGCAGATCCTCACCAATGCTGCCCGCGAGGGAGCGCGCATGGCGGTCTTAAACGATCCCTCGAACAGCAACATCGAGAACCGGGTGCGCGAGTACATGGCGGCCGGCCAGCTGAGCGAATACGCGGCGGCCGACGTCGACATCAATCGTTCGGCGGAATTCACGGTCAACGGCAACCCCGTCTATGCCTCGCAGGTCAGCATCGACTATCCGTTCAGCTTCATCGTGCTTCAACCCGTGGCGCGCCTCGTGGCCCCCACCACTTCGCTCGGTGGCGCGGTGGTGATGCACGCGCAGGCTCTCATGCGGAACGAAACTCAGTAGGAGATTTCAATGGCTCGCATGCGCATCACTCTCGTGCTGCTCCTGGCCATCGCCGCAGGCGGCGGTCTGGCCTTCGGCACCTATCGCTACATACAGAACGTGCCGGTCAAGACGGTCTCGCTGCCGACCAAACCCGTCGTCGTGGCCGCCACGGATCTCGAGCTCGGCGCTCAGATCCGGCCCGACGATCTGCGCGTCGTGGAGTGGCCGGAGAGCGCGCTGCCGAAAGGCGCCTTCTCGGCGCCCGACGAGATTATCGGCCGCGGCCTGGTGATGCCCGTCATCCAGAACGAGCCCATCCTGCCGATGAAGCTCGCGGGCAAGGATGCCGGATTGGGTCTGCCGGTGGTCATCCCCGAGGGGAAGCGCGCCGTGTCAGTGCGCGTCAACGATGTCATCGGTGTCGCCGGCTATGTTCTGCCCGGCACGCGCGTCGACGTCCTCGCCACCGCAAGCCCCACCACCAGCCAGGCGGACATGACCAGCAAGGTCGTCCTGACGAACGTGCAGGTGCTGGCGGCGGGTACGAAGATGGAACAGGACACCGAGCAAGGCAAGCCGGTCTCGGTGAACGTCGTGACGCTGCTCGTCACGCCGGAAGAATCCGAGCGACTCACGCTTGGTGCCACCGAGGGCAAGATTCAATTGGCCCTCCGTAATCCGCTCGACAAGTCCGAGCCCGTGACGCCTGGGATCCGCCCGGCGGCGCTCCTCGGCACTGCGCCGGCAGGCCCGGCGAAGCGAGGGGTGTCCTCGCGTCCGCGCCCGGTTGCAATGGTTGCCGCCGTGCGCTCGCCCGAACCGACCGTCGAGATCATTCGTGGAGACAAGCGCGCCGACGAAGTTGTGCGCTAGGAGGAACTCATGAACGTCCAGTTTGCGACTGGCGCCCCCCGGCTGCTGAGCCCAGCGCGCGCCAGCGCGATAGCGATGGCGGTTGCCGTGACCGTCGGCCAGGTGCATGCACAAAATCTTCAGCCTGTCGCCCGCAACAGCGACAGCGGCGCGGTCAGCACCGCCGCCGGCGCCAGCGACACCGATACGTCGGAGGTACACCTGCTGGTCGGGCGCTCGACGCTGCTCAACGTCGGGAACAGCATCACGCGCGTTTCGCTGACCAGCCCCAACGTCGCCGACGCGATGGTGACGACGCCCAGCCAGCTCCTGATCCACGGCAAGGCGCCGGGCACGATCTCGATGTTTGTCTGGGACAAGGCGGGCGGCATCAAGCGATACGAAGTCGTCGTCCGCCGCGATCTCAGCCAGCTGGGCGAGCAGTTGAAGCAGCTGTTCCCGGGCGAGCCGATCGGCATTCACAGCAACGGCAAGGACGTCGTCATCTCCGGCATCGTCAGCAGCAAGTACGTCGTCGACAAGGCGGCGGAGGTCGCCGCCGGTTACGTCGAGAAGAAGGAAGACGTCGTCAACCTCCTGCGCCAGCAGGAAGGTGTTGCGACGAACCAGGTACTGCTCCGCGTGCGCTTCGCCGAGGTGAGCCGCTCGGCGATGACCGAGCTCGGCGCATCCGTCTTTGCGAATGGCACGGATCAGGGCCGCTGGTTCGGCCGGACAACGACCGACCAGATTCCCGGACCGAGGTTCGACGACGGCAGGCTGATTTTCAGCGACTTCCTCAACCTGTTTCTCTTCGACGCGAAGAACCAGATTGGTGGCGTCATTCGCGCGCTGCAGAACAAGGGCCTGTTCCAGAGCCTGGCCGAGCCGAACCTGATTGCCGAGAACGGCAAGGAGGCGAGCTTCCTCGCCGGCGGCGAATATCCCTATCCCGTCGTGCAGGGCGGAGGCGATCGCAACTCCGTCACCATTCAGTTCAAGGAATTCGGCGTCCGCCTGAACTTCACACCGACCATCGTTGGCGACGACCTGGTGAAGGTCAAGGTGCGCCCGGAGGTGAGCTCGCTCGACTTCGCCAACGCGCTCACGATCGAGGGCTTCCGCGTGCCCGCGATTTCAACCCGCCGCACCGAGACTGAAGTCGAGTTGCAGGACGGACAGACCTTCGCGATCGCCGGACTGATGAACAACACTCTGACGTCGCAGATGCAGAAGATTCCCGGCATCGGCGACATCCCGATTCTCGGCCTCCTGTTCAAGAGCAAGGCGGCGCAGAAGAACCAGACGGAGCTCGTCGTGATGATCACGCCGCAGATCCTTCGCCGCGGATCGACGGGCGTTTCGCCAAAACTGCCCGACCTGGTCGAGCCCTACATGCCGCCGTCCAGCAAGACGGTCCCGTCGCCGGCTCCCTGGAACCCAGGCGCACCTGCGCACGCGGCCGCGCAGCCGATCGTTCCGACGCCGCAGCCGGCGTCGCAGCCCGCCGCACGGCCGTCGGCACCCCGCGTGTCGCGCCCCGCCCTCGCCGAGCAGCAGACGCCGGTGCAGGAGGCCGAGCCCGTGGTGAGTGCCACGCCAGCTCCGGTGCAGGCGTCGCAGCCCGCACCCGAAGCGAAGACTGCGGCGGTCGCCAAGCCGGTAGCACACACGAAGGTCGACAAGGCCGCGGCCGAGCGCGCGCGCAAGGCCGACGAGGAGCGCCAGAAGCAGGCGCTCAAGCAGGTGATGGCGGAGAAGAAGCAGCTGGAGGAGCGGGCGAAGGCGGCGCAGGCCCGCCAGGAGAAGGAAGAGAAGTTCGCGCAGCAGCGTGCCGCGGAAGACCGCAAGCGCGCCGACAAGGCCGCGAAGGAGCAGGCAAAACTGCAAGCCGAGCTCGATCGCCAGGCCGCGATCGCGGCGCAACGCCAGGCGGAGCAGGACACGAAGCAGGCGGCGATCGATCGCAAGAAGAACGAGGAAATCGCCGAGGCGCAGGCTCGACTCGATCAGGCGAAGAAGGCCTACGAGGCCGAAGTCGCGAAGGCCAACGCGCAGAACCAGCAGCAGTAAGGGCGCACTGCCTGCGCTTTTGCGAAGGACGAAGGACGAAGGACGGAGGACCCAATGACGACGAGAACACCGACACGCCTCTATCGCGACGAACGCGGCATGTCCCTTGTGTTCGTCGGCGTCGGCTTCATGGCGTTCCTGGCGGCGACGACGCTCGCGATCGACGTCGGGATGTTCATGACGGCGCGCAGCCAGGCGCAGAACTCGGCCGATGCGGGCGCGTTGGCCGGTGCTGTGGCGTTGGCGTTCGACGATTACGACGATCGCAGCGCCGGTGGACCGGCGGTGCAAAACGCACTGACGACAGCGCGCGAAAACGACGTCATAAGCGCCGACGTCGATGTGCAGCCTGGCGACGTGACATTTCCGATCTCCCCCGACGGTCTCAACAACCGGGTGCGTGTGCAGGTGTACCGCACCAGCGATCGCGGTAATTCGGTGCCGACGCTGATGGGCAAGTTCTTCGGCGTGTCACAGGTGAACATCCAGGCCGTGGCCACGGCTGAAGCGTCACCCGCCAACGCGATGACCTGCGTGAAGCCGTTCATAATCCCCGACCGATGGGTCGAGAACACGAATCCGCCGTGGGACCCGGACGACACCTTCGACATGTACGACAACCAAAACAACCCGTTGTCGAACGCCGACCAGTACATCCCGGCCGGCCAGCCGGGCTACGCCGGCTACAACCAGGAGAGCGACCGCGGGGCGCTGCTCGTCATCCGCGCCGGCAGCGGCAACAACATCCAGCCGACGTTCTACTACTCGCTCGCGCTCGGCGGCATGGGCGGCACCGGCGGCGCCGCTTACGACTGGAACATCGCGAATTGCAACACGACCATCATACACATGGGCGACATCCTGATTCAGGAGCCCGGCAACATGGTGGGGCCGACGATCGACGGTGCCGAGGGGCTGATCGCGCGTGACCCGAACGCCTATTGGGACGACACGCGTAAAAAGGTCATCAGTGAGCAGAACCCGAGCCCGAGACTGTTCCCAATCCCACTCTACGACCCCGTCCACTACACGACCGGGAAGATGAACGGCCGGTTCGCCGATTTCAAGGTGGCGAACTGGATTGGCTTCTTCCTCGAGACCATCGAGAACAACCAGCTCTACGGCCGCATCATTCCGATCGGCGGCATCATCGACAAGAACTATCCAATGAACCCCGGCGCCTTCCCGAAGGCGATCCGGCTCGTGGAGTAGCTCGACATGGCCCAACTCGCTGCCCTCGTCGTCACCCAGGACGAGGAATTTCGCCGCCAGGTCGGGCGGCTCCTCCGATCGGGTGGTGTCCCGGTCGCGCTTCTGGAAGACAATCGTCCGATCGGCGAGCAGTCGCCCCCGGATCTGGTCGCCGTCGATATCCGCCGTGACGCCGCGGCGGGCATGGCGGCGATCGAACGACTGCGCGCGAGCCTTCCGACGACGGCCATTTTCGCTGTCGCTCAGACGAACGACCCCGAGCTGATACTCCAGGCGATGCGCGCCGGCGCGAACGAATTCTTCATGTGGCCGGTGCCGGAAGACTCGTTCCAGGGCGCCGTGCGGCGGACCGCCTCAAGGCGCGACAGCGCCCAGGCGCAGGCCAGGCCGCCGTCGGTGACGATGGTGTTCTTCGGTACGAAGGGTGGCGCCGGAACGACGACGGTCAGCGTGAACTGCGCCGTCGAGCTCGCCCGGCTCACGAAGCGGCAAACGCTCATCGTCGACCTGAAGGCCGGCTTCGGCGAGGTCGCGTTGTTTCTGGGTGTGCGACCTCGCTACACGGTGCTCGATGCCCTCGAGAGCCTGCACCGGCTGGACAAGGACTTTCTTCGCGAGCTCTGCGCGAAGCACAAGTCTGGCCTCGAGATTCTCGCCGGCTCCGAGCAGTTCGAGCGGCCCGGCGCGCAGGATGCGGGCGCGATGGAGGAGCTGTTCCGTGTCGTCGGCAAGTCGCACGACTATGTCGTCATCGATGCGGGCAATCAGATCAACTCGTGCAGCATCGCGGCGCTGTATGCGGCCGACACGATCTTCGTGGTCGCGACACCGGATGTCCCCTCGGTGCGCAACGCGCAGCGCCTGGTCGATCGCGTCCGGCAGCTTGGTGTCGGCGGCGAGCGCATTCGCATCCTGCTCAATCGCGCGTCCGACCAGCACATGATCGGCCAGAAGCAGATCGAGACCGCGCTCGGTTACGGCATTCATCACACGTTCACGAGCGATTACCGCACGGTCTCGACCGCGCTCAACTCGGGCGTGCCGCTGGCACTCGCGAATCAGTCGGAGATCGCGTCGCAGTTCGACGCGTTCACCCGACAAATCATCTCGCCAGGCGAAGTGGCCGACAAGGCGGCCGTTGAAAAGCGCCGGGCGGCATTCTCGTTTGGCTTTCTGAGCTAGGTCCGAGGTTGTCATGTCCGCACACGCTCATGCTCCCCAGGTTGGTTCCGGCAGCATCACTGCCGCGCGTCCGGGTCCAGCCCGGCCCGATGCGCCGCGTCCGCAGTACATCCAGCTGAAGGCCAACGTTCACAAGAAACTGCTGAACCGTCTGAACCTCGAGGCCCTGGCCACGGTGGACCGCCAGCGCGCCGAGACCGAAATTCGCACGCTCGTGTTCGAGCTGATGGCCGAGGAAGCGACGCCGGTCAGCATGGCCGAGCGCGAGCAGATCCTCAGCGACATCCTCGACGAGGTGTTTGGCCTCGGGCCGCTGGAGCCTCTCCTCCGCGACCCGAACATCAACGACATCCTCGTCAACACCTACAAACAGGTGTACATCGAGCGCGCCGGCGTCCTGACGAAGGTGCCGACGACGTTCCAGGACGATCGCCATCTGCTTCGCGTGATCGATCGCATCGTCTCGGCGGTCGGGCGTCGCGTCGACGACAGCTCGCCGATGGTGGACGCGCGTCTGTCCGATGGCTCGCGCGTCAACGCCATCATCCCGCCGCTCGCGGTGGACGGCCCGCTGCTCTCGATCCGGCGATTCCCCAAGGAACGGCTCAAGGGCGAAGACCTCGTCTCGTTCAGAGCCATGACGCGGCCGATGCACGACTTCCTCGGTCATTGCGTCCGGGCGCGCCTGAACTGCCTGATCAGCGGCGGCACCGGCGCCGGCAAAACGACGCTCCTCAACGTCATGTCGAGCTTCATCAGCGAGCACGAGCGCATCGCGACCATCGAGGACGCGGCGGAACTGCAGCTGCACCAGGAGCACGTGGTCCGTCTCGAGACGCGGCCGCCAAACGTGGAAGGCAAGGGCGCCGTCAAGCAGCGCCAGCTCGTGATCAACGCCCTCCGTATGCGTCCGGATCGCATCGTCGTCGGCGAGGTCCGCGGCGAAGAAGCGCTAGACATGCTGCAGGCGATGAACACGGGCCACGACGGATCGCTGACGACGGTTCACGCCAACACGCCGCGGGACGCGCTGAGCCGCGTCGAAACCATGATCGCGATGGGCAACGTGAGCCTGCCGGAGAAAGCGATTCGTCAGCAGATCGCGTCCGCCATTCAGGTGGTGGTGCAGCAGACCCGTCTCGCCGACGGGTCGCGCAAGGTCACGAGCATCTCAGAGATCACGGGCATGGAAGGCGACGTAATCACGATGCAGGAGATCTTCATGTTCGAGAAGATGGGCGTGACGCAGGACGGCAAGGTGATCGGCCGCTTCAAGGCGACCGGCGTGCGCCCGAAGGTGGCCGAGCGGCTGAAGACCAGCGGCATCCACCTGCCCCCAGACATGTTTGAAGGGATGACGGAGGTCCGGTAATGGCGCCCGTGCTTCTCGCGTTCGGCGTGTTCCTCCTGGTCACGGCACTCATCGTGGCGGCGTACTACGCCTACAAACGGCTGCCGCAATACCTCATCGAGCGGCGCGTCGAGCAGCGGATGGCCGACGTCGCGCGGCACGTCGAGCCAGAGCAGACCGACAGCTACAAGATCGTCAAGGACCAGGTCGAAGGCGTACTGCCGGGGCTCGACAAACTTGCCACCGACACCTCGTACGGTTTGAGCATCTCGAAGCTGCTCGAACAGGCCGGCAGCAAGAAGGGTGTGAGCACGGTGTTGCTGACGTCCCTCGTCTTCGGCATCGCGCTCGCGTTCGCCGTGACCGCGGTGGTCCGCGTACCGTGGGGCATCGTCCCCGGATTTGCCGCCGGCGCCTCGATTCCATTTCTGGTGCTCATGCGCAAGCGCACGGTGCGGTTCCGCAAGTTCGAGGAGAACTTCCCGGAGGCACTGGATCTCCTGTCGCGCGCCATCAAGGCCGGGCACGCGTTCACCACGGCGATGGGCATGGTCGCCGACGACGCGGCGGATCCGATCGGGCCCGAATTCAAGAAGACGTTCGACGAGCAGAACTTCGGCCTGCCGCTGAAGGAAGCATTGAACAACATGGCCACGCGCATTCCGAGCCTCGACGTGCGATTCTTCGCGACCGCGGTCCTGATTCAGCGTGAGACCGGCGGCAATCTGTCGGAGATTCTCGACAACCTGGCGCACGTGGTCCGCGAGCGATTCAAGATTCTGCGACAGGTGCGCGTGTACACGGCACATGGCCGCATGACCGGCTACGTGCTGCTCGGTCTTCCCGCGGCGCTGGCCGTCGCGTTGATGTTCATCAATCCCGAGCACATGAACCTGCTGTTCCATGAGCGCATGGGCCGGCTGATGCTGATGGGCACCGTCGTGATGCAGACGATCGGCTACGTGTGGATCCGGAAGATCGTGACGATTGAGGTCTAAATCATGTCGATACTGCTTCCGCTCCTCGCCTTCGTCTTCGCCAGCCTGATCGTCGCGGCGCTCGGTATCCGCTTCGCGACCAGCCGCGGCACCGAGATCGACCGTCGTCTCGCCGAGGTGACCGGATCCAACGAACGTGAGGATCGGGCGCCGCGGTTCTTGGCCATCAAGGAGGCGGTGAAAAAGTTCGGCTCGAAAGTTCCCGTGCGCCCATCGGAAGTCGGAAAGGTACGGTTGCGGCTGGTGCAGGCCGGCTACCGCGGTGCTGAAGCGATCCCGATCTTTTACGGCACCCGGATGGCGATTGCGATCGGCACCTTCGTCCTCTTCTCGACGCCGATCCTATTTCGGCCCAACGTCGCCGTCGGCCTCGGTGGATCGCTCCTCGGTTATGTCCTTCCAGGTATGGCACTGGCGCGGATGGCCAAGAAGCGCCAGCGCAAGATGCAGCTGGCCCTGGCCGACGCCCTCGATCTGATGGTGGTCAGCGTCGAAGCCGGTCTCGGCCTCGACCAGGCCATCATGCGGGTCGCTGACGAGCTCTCGTTTGCCTACCCGGATCTGTCCGACGAGCTGAAGCTGGTGAACATCGAGCTGCGGGCCGGCCATGCGCGCACCGAGGCGCTGCGCAATCTTGGTGACCGCACTGGACTCGAAGATGTGACGTCGCTGACCACGATGCTCATTCAGACGGACAAGTTCGGCACCAGCGTGGCACAGTCGCTGCGCGTCCACTCCGAGACCCTGCGCACGAAGCGCCGGCAGCGTGCCGAAGAAGCCGCAGCCAAGACCGGCGTCAAGATGGTGTTCCCGCTGGTGTTCTGCATCTTCCCGGCGATCTGGGTCGTGACGATTGGCCCAGCGGCCATCAAGTTCGTACAGGTGTTGTTCCCGATTGCCGAGAACATCAAGCGCCACTGAACGCGAAGAGCGACGACATCCGGGACCAACGATTGTGACACCAGAACCGGCAGCCCCTCTTGCAGAAGCACCGCCCGTGCGGCGCGCGCCCGTGCCGCCGCCGCCGGCGACGATCGAAGACACCGGCCTGTCGTACGAGCAGCTGAAACAGCTGATCGTGAAGTCGCTCTACGCGGGAGAGCTGAGCGGTCTCGCGCTCGCCGATAAGCTGTGCCTGCCGTACATGCTGCTCGAATCGATCGTCGAGCACTTGCGGACGGAAAAGCTCATCGAGGTGCGCGGCGCGCACGGATCGGGCACCGCGGGCTACCGCTATGCGCTGACCGAGCTTGGACGCGAACGCGGCGGTGTCTACTTCGAGGGCAATGGTTACGTCGGTCCGGCGCCCGTACCGCTGAAGCAGTACACCGCGGCGATGCGCGAGGTCAAAGCGCAGCGCGGCTTCCTCGATCGCGAGCGCATCGCGCAAGGGTTCACCCATCTGATCGTGAGCCCGCAAACGCTCGATCAACTGGGGCCGGCGGTGAACTCGGGCAAGTCGGTCTTTCTGTATGGCCCGCCCGGAAATGGCAAGACTGTCGTCGCGGAGGGCATCGGTAAGGCCCTGGGTGGCGATCTCTACGTGCCGTGGGCGCTCGACATCGACGGGCAGATCATCACGGTCTACGACCCGGTCAACCACGTGACGCTGGAGGACGAGCAGGCCGGCGGCAGCATCGTCAAGCCGGTGGAGCGGGATCGCCGCTGGGTGCGCATCAAGCGCCCCGTCGTGACGGTCGGCGGCGAGCTGACGCTCGAGATGCTCGACCTCAGCTTCAACCAGATCGCGAAGTTCTACGAAGCGCCGTTGCAGATGAAGGCCAACGGTGGCGTGTTCGTCGTCGACGACTTCGGACGGCAGCGGATCAGGCCGCGCGACCTGTTGAATCGATGGATCGTGCCGCTCGAGAGCCGGATCGACTTCCTGACGTTGCACACCGGTAAGAAGTTCGAGATGCCGTTCGACGTGCTGATCGTGTTCGCCACGAACCTGAATCCGGAGTCGCTGGCTGACGAGGCGTTTCTCCGCCGCATCCCGTACAAGATTTACGCGAAGAATCCGACGACCGAGGAATTCGGCAAGATCTTCGCCCTCAACTGCAAGCGCAAGGGCATCGACTACGACCCCGTGATCATCGAGTACCTCATCCGGCGCTACTACGAGCCGCGTGGTCTCGACATGCGTGGCTGCCATCCGCGCGACATCGTCGAGCAGGTCGTGGACATCTGCCGCTATCAGAACAAGCCGCTCGCAATCACACGCGAGCTGCTCGATCAGGCCTGCAAGAACTACTTCCTGGAAGAGCAGGCGAAGAAGGGGACGTCCGCAGCCCGGCGTCCCGCCGCCGCCGCTGCTGCCGCAGGCAGACCGGTGGCGGTGACGAAGAAGCGAAGTGAAGAATGGATGGCCTGACGCTGCCGCTCGCGGTGCGCCGCGCCGTTTCGACCGAAGATGCGCGCCGTGCGGCCGCGCGCGAACGCCTCGCGGACTTTGGCGGCCGCGCCGCGATCAGCGTCTGGTTCGTGATATTTGCCGTTCGCATTGGCGCCGAGTTCGTCCGTACCGGGCATCTTACGGGCCTGCTTCTTCTCATCAGTGAGCTGCTGGTCGTCGTACTGACCGTCGTGCGCCGGCCCGCGGTGGTCGTCGATCGCGGATGGATGACGCGGGCCATTGCGACCGCATCGATTGTCGGTATTCCACTCCTCCATCCGGTCGGCAGCGGCATCGTGCCCGATGCGGCGACCGCGGCGATCTCGGGCGCCGGTCTTCTCCTGATCATCGCCGGCAAAGTCGCACTTGGACGGAGCTTCGGCCTGATGCCTGCGAATCGCGGCATTGTCTGCCGCGGGGTCTATCGGGTGATGCGGCATCCGATCTATGCCGGATATCTCGTCACGCACGCCGCCTTTCTCGCCGCGCATCCCACGGGATGGAATCTGCTGGTCCTGCTGGCGAGCGACACCGCACTCCTCGTCCGCGCGACCTACGAGGAGCGCACGCTGATGCGCGATCCCGAATACGCAACCTACATGACGACGGTGCGTTGGCGAGTGTTGCCCGGAGTTTTCTGATCGTTCGTCACCGCTCACGTCGCCCCCCAGTCCGACGATGACGTTCAACCGGCTCGCTGTCACGCTGCTGTTCCTGGCTATCGCGACGACCGCGTGCCTGATGCCGGCGCAGAGCGACACGTTCTGGCAGCTTCGCGCCGGGCACGACATCGTGACCACTGGCCGGATCCTCCTCGAAGATACCTTCACGCATTCCGTGCGGGGCGCGTACTGGCCGAATCACGAGTGGCTTTCGGAGGTTCTGTTCTATGGGCTTCACGCGGTCGGCGGCATGCCGCTGCTGACCGCGTTTGCCGCATCGATGATCGTCATCGCGTGGGCGCTGGCGTGGCAGGTGATGCGCGGCCCGGCATTGTTCCGTGTCGTGTTGATCCTGTTCGTCCTGGTCACCTCCGCGCAGCTCTGGACGATCCGGCCACAGGTCATCAGCCTGGCATTGCTCGCGATCCTGCTGGTGCTCGTTAGGCGCCAGCGCTGGCGATTCGTGCCGCTGTTGATGGTGGCCTGGGCAAACCTGCATGGCGGGGTGATGCTGGGACTGGCCGTGTTGGGCGGCTCCATGGTGGTCCGAGTGGCGCGCGATCGTCGCCAGCTCGCGCCGTCGCTGGGAACGCTGGCCGGTTCAGCCGCGGCTGTCTGCCTGACGCCACTGGGTTTCTCGATCTGGACAGAGGTGCCCGCCATGCTGCAACGCCTGCGAATGTACGACGTGCAGGAGTGGCGGCCCCCCAGCCTTTGGGATCCCTTCAACGTCCCGTTGTTCGTTGCTGCCCTTGCGCTCCTCGTCCTGGCTTTTCGTCACTGGCGGGCTCTCGATGATTCCGGGGCAATGGTCGTCGGCGGAGCCGTTGCTCTGCTGCCGCTCGCGTGCAAGTCGGCGAGGAACGTTGGACCGTTTCTGGTCGTCGCGGCACCGGCCCTTTCAGTGCTGCTGGCCGAAAGCGCGCGTGTTTTCGAGCGGCCGGAACGGTCGGCTCGACGAGGACTCGGATGGACGGTGGCCTGCGCAGCGTTCGCGATCTGTGTCTCGACAGTGCTGTCGGCATGGACACACCCTCCCGCACGTCTCAACTGGCGGCCGGTGCCGGCCGCGGTCGCGCGCGCGATCGCTCAATGCCCGGGCAATCTCTACAACCAGTACGACAACGGCGGTTACCTGGTCTGGTTCGTACCAGAAGCGCCGGTATTCATGGACAGCAGGCAGGATCCGTTTCCGTCCGACCTGGTGCTGGCACATCGAACCGTCGAAACCACCGGCGACTATCGTGGCCTGTTCGATCGCTTCGGCATCGGATGCGCCGCTCTGCCGCCGTGGTCGCCTACCGCGCAGCGTTTGCGTAAGTCGGGCTGGCGTGTAACTGCGCAGGGAGACGGATGGATCGTGCTCGAGGAGTCGGCGCCTGCGCCGCTGGCGTCGAGTCCAGGCGCCGGTGCGGTCGCACACCGCTTTGACGATCAATCGGGGAGCTCCTGAGGATGTCGGATCGAGACACCCCTCGCCGGATGCGAACCGATGTGGCAGCGGCCATCATCACGTTCGTCGTCGCGTTCGTTCTGATCCCGTCGACAGTCGACGTCGACCTGTGGGGACACGTGCGCTTTGGCGGTGACATCGTCCACGAGCGCGCCATTCCGACTGTGGACCCGTATTCGTTCACCTCTGATCGGCCGTGGGTCAACCACGAATGGCTGACCGAGCTGAGCATGTATGCGGCCTTTTCGCTGGCGGGCCCGGCTGGATTGACGATGCTGCGTCTGGCGTTGATTGCGCTGACGCTGTCGCTCGTCGGGTGGAGCGTGGTCCGCGACGGGGTGCGACCGCCTCGCCTGCATATGCTCCTGGCGTTCGTTGCGATTCTCACGTACGCGCGGACTCAACACGTTCGTCCACAGCTGTTCTCGCTGGTCCTGTTTGCTGCGTTGCTCCTTCTCATCCGGATGCGGGACCAGCGTCCGCGTGCGATTTACCTGGCGCCATTCCTGATGGCCTTCTGGGTGAATCTCCACGGCGGATGGATCGTGGGCCTCGGCGTACTCGGTCTTTGGGCGGCCATTGAAGCGGTGTCGACGGGCAGCACCTGGCGCCGGCGAATCGAGTTGAGCGCGGTTGTCACTTTTTCTGGCGGCGCCACGCTCCTGAATCCGTATGGGCCGGGGATGTGGGCATTCCTCTGGGAGACGGTGGGGTTGGGGCGCGAAGACATCTCGGAGTGGCTGCCAATCGTGTCCTCGGAGCCGGGCGTAATCGCACTCTGGTGCACGACGGCCGCGATGGCGATATGGGCGATTCGATCGACGTGGATTGGAAAGAGAGTGGAGCGGGAGCTTCAGCCCGGCAAATGGCAACCCCGATGGAGCGAGGCGGCGATCGTGGCCGCGCTGGGCCTCCTGTCGTTTCGGGTCAGCCGGCTGGACGCTTTTTTCTGCCTGGCGGTGTTCATGCTCCTCGGACCCGCGCTGGTGAGGGCGATGCGTTCGTCGCTGGATGGCCGCGTTGTCGGCGCCCCGTCTGTCGGCGTGGTCACAGCGGCGGCGTTAGTGCTGGCGCTCGTGGTGCGATGGCCGGCAGCGACCAGCATCGATCTGGCGAGTGCCACATGGCTGCCCGAGGCGGACGTCGTCACGTATCTCCGGAATCACGAACGTGACGCCAGAGTGCTGACGTACTTCGATTGGGGCGAGTACGCGATCTGGCACCTTTCACCGACGATGAAGGTCTCAATGGACGGGCGGCGGGAGACCGTTTACAGCACCGCGCCCATCGCCGCCCATCTTGCTGTTTACGACAATCGGCCGGGCGCGATCGATTACGTGCGACAACTGCGGCCCGACTACATCTGGCTGCCGAAGGCGTCGCCGGTCATCGCCGCGCTTCACGCCACGGGAGAGTGGACGACCGCATTCGACGGAGAGCGATCGGTGGTGCTGGCCACAAGAGCCGTCGGAGCGCAAAAGGTCACGAGCGTTGTCGCGGCCAGCGCCGTCAGAGTGTTTCCCGGACCCTGAGGCTCTCTGATGACGTCGACGAAAAGACGCGCGCGATTGGTCAGGTTCTCAGCCACCGTGACTGCGGCTGTCGGGCTCGGCCTGATCGGCACCGCCGTGGTCTGGGCCTGCCGCACCGTCAGGGACATCGATTTTCATGTGTTCTACGCGAGTGCGCTTGCGTGGAGGCACGGCACCGACCTCTATCCGGCGATTGCTGGCGCGCTTCCCAATCTGAACCCGCCGCAGTTCATCGTTGCCTTCGCGCCGTTGACCTGGGTCGACGAGCAAACGGCGATCGGCCTGTGGCTGGCGGTGAACCTCGCCAGCCTTGTCGCCGCCGGCTGCATCATCTGGCGCGAGCTCAGGCTCCCGGTGTCGTTTACGCCGCTGATGGTGGCGATCGCAGCCGCCGGTCTCAACATCGGTCTGGTGTTCGGTCTCGAGGAGGGGCATCCCGTTGGCATCTTCACGCTCTGCCTCTCCGCGGCATGGGCCGCCGATCGTCAGCAGCGCTGGAGAACGGCGGCGATCCTGGTGGGCGTTCTAGCCAGCGTCAAGCCCTTCTTCGCGTGCCTGTTGCTGATGGCGTTGTGTCGCGCCTCTTGGAGGCCGATCTGCTGGGCCCTCGGAACGGCCGCCGGATGCCTGTCGGCGGGAATCGCGCTGGGCGGCACGATCGGCTTCATGCGGTGGCTCGAGACCGGCCGCCACGTCTCCTGGTTCCATCACCCGCTCAACGCGTCAATCGCAGGGCTCGCCGCGCGCGCCGGTGTCGGATGGGAAGTGTGGGCGCTCGCCGCCGTGACCGTGCTCTTCGTAACGGCCCTCGCCATTCGGCAGTCGAAGGATCGCGACGCAGAATGGCTGGCGTGCGGGCTCGTGTCGCTGCTTATCAGCCCACTCGGATGGGCTTACTACCTGCCGCTCGTCGCCGGACCTCTGGCCGCGATCGCGATTCGCCGCCCGGTCATTCTGCTGACTGGACTGGGTTTTCTGTGGCCGGTTCCGTTCGCGATGGCATTGGCCCCGACTGCGCCCTGGGCGAAGATCACGATCATCTCACTCACGTCGTGGTCGCTCATCGCGTTGTGGTGCGCTGCCGTGCACACCCTCATTCGTGAGCGACGTCCGGGGCCGGTTCGAGTTTCAAGACCGCCACTGTCGCTCCGAGATGTGACTCCGGCGCATCGATAAAGGACTCCACCAGCGGATGATCGCGCAACACTTGGTGGACCCGCGCCCGCTGTACCCCAATTCCACGGCCATGGATCAGCCGGACCTCGCGTAATCCGGCTTCGTGCGCCGTCCGGATGTACTCGTCCACAACGGAAGGAATATCGCGAGGCGCAAACGTGTGGAGGTCGATCGACTGTTCGATTGGGACGCGGTGCACGTTTGTTACTACGCACTGTAACAGGCAGAAGGCAGCAGGCCGCAAGGCATCGGCGAAGCCGACGGCAACGGCCAACCGCCAGCCGCGGGCGGCCTGCTACTTCGCGTACATGGCCGTGACCGTTGTCTTGATGCCCCCGCGCGGCGTGAACTCGCCCGCGACCGTCATCCGCCTCGGGGCGCAGGCGGCCACGAGATCGTCGAGGATCTGGTTCGTGGCGCTCTCGTAGAAGATGCCTTTATTGCGATAGTCGAGGAGGTAGTACTTCAATGCCTTCAGCTCGATGCACTTCGCATCGGGCACGTAGCGGATGTGGATCGTGCCGAAGTCGGGCAGTCCCGTCTTCGGGCACATCGAGGTGAACTCGGGGCAATCGATCGCGATTTCGAACTCGCGTCCGGGACGCGGGTTGGGAAACGTCTCGATCATTGCGCTTGACATACGATCGAAAAGTCTAGCACTGTGGGGCAGTTTTCCTAGGAATCTCGCGCAAAGTCCGTTGACACTCCGGTAAGCGCGCGTTAGGATACGCCGATTTCAGGCCATTTTTCGCGACCGACCGCCTGCGCGCGCGGTACTCGGGGTCGCGCCCATTGGGCACGCGCGCCACACGATGTAGTCAAGGGGGAAAGACATGGTAGAGGCTCGCAGGATGGGCAAGTCCGAGCTGTTCTCGCACTTCGCCGAACGCTTCGAGGTGAAGCGCACCGCCGCGCGCGAGTACTTCGACGAGCTCGCCGCGCTTGCTGAGAAAGAGCTGAAGCGCTCCGGAGAGTTCACGTTGCCGGGCATGGTGAAGCTGGTGGTCCAGAAGCGCAAGGCGCGCATGGGCCGGAACCCCGCCACCGGTGAAGCGATCAAGATTCCCGCCAAGACGGTCGTCAAGGCGCGAATCCAGAAAGCGCTGAAGGACGCCGTCCTCCCGCGCAAGTAGCCACCACCTGTCAGAAACCGTTGGGGCCCGGCGGCGCTCTGGTTACGCGCTACCGGGCCCATTGTCTCTACGGGCTTCACACGCTGCACGCTGTGCGACAACGGCGTGAGATCCTACCTGGCGATTGAGCGACCCACTCGAGGACTACGCGCTCCTGGGCGACTGCGAGACCGCCGCGCTCGTATCACGCTGCGGCTCGATCGACTGGCTCTGCTGGCCGCGGTTCGATTCGAGTGCCTGCTTTGCCGCCTTGCTGGGTGGACCAGAACACGGCCGCTGGTTGATCGCCACCAAGCAGCCGCCTGCCCGCATCACACGTGCCTATCGCAGGCACACGCTCGTGCTCGAAACGACCATGGAAACCTCGGAAGGCGTCGTGACGCTCGTCGACTTCATGCCACTGCGCGGTCGCAACTCCGACGTGGTACGGCTGGTGCGAGGGGATCGCGGCCAGGTCACGATGCAAACGGAGCTGGTGCTGCGGTTCGATTACGGCCGCACCGTTCCGTGGGTCAGCCGGCTTCCCGATGGAACGTTCCGGGCGATTGCCGGGCCCGACATGGTGGTGCTTCACACGCCGGTCTCCCTTCAGGGCAAGGACCTGACGACGGTCGGGGAATTCCAGGTCTCCGCCGGCCAGATGATTCCGTTCGTGATGACGCACGGCTTTTCGCACCTGCCGCCGCCGGCGCCGATCGATCCGGAATCGTCGCTCGCAGACACCGAGGCGTTCTGGACGTCGTGGACGGCACGCCATGCGTCGAATGGCGACTGGGACGACGCAGTTGCGCGATCGCTGATCACCCTCAAGGCGCTCACCTACGCCCCGACCGGGGGCATGGTGGCCGCGCCGACGACGTCTGTTCCCGAAAGGATGGGTGGATCTCGGAACTGGGATTACCGGTTCTGCTGGCTCCGCGACGCCACGCTCACGTTGCTCGCTCTGATGAACGCGGGCTATTACGACGAGGCTCGGGCCTGGCGCGATTGGCTGTTGCGCGCCGCGGCGGGCGCACCAGCGCAACTCCAGATCATGTATGGGCTGGCCGGCGAGCGACGGCTGACCGAGTATGAAATCCCGTGGCTGCCCGGCTATGAGCACTCGCAGCCTGTTCGAATCGGCAACGCCGCGCATGGTCAGTTGCAGCTCGATGTCTTTGGCGAGGTCATGGACGCCCTGCATCAGTCACGTGTTGGCGGCCTGACAACCCGTGAAGCGGATTGGGCGTTTCAGCGCGCCCTCCTCGAGCACCTCGAGAGCGTCTGGCACCGTCCCGACCAAGGCATGTGGGAAGTGCGTAGCGACCCCCGCCACTTCACTTACTCGAAAGTCATGGCCTGGGTCGCTCTCGATCGTGGTATCCGGGCGGTCGAAACGCTCGGGGTCGAGGGATCGCTCGATCGTTGGCGCGGGCTGCGCCAGCGAGTTCACGACGAGGTCTGCGAGCGGGGATACAGCTCAGAGATTGGAAGCTTCGTTCAATCGTACGGATCGAAGGAGCTCGACGCCAGCCTGCTTCTGATGGCGACTACTGGATTCCTGCCAGCATCCGATCCGCGCATTCGCGGCACGATCGAGGCGATCGAGCGGCGTTTGTTCGTCGATGGGTTTCTGCTTCGCTACGATACGCGCACGTGCGCTGATGGATTGCCTCCCGGCGAGGGGGCGTTCATCGCCTGCACGTTCTGGCTGGCTGACGCCTACGTGCTCCTGGGACGGACAGACGATGCTCGCCGCGTGTTCGAGCGGCTACTGACGCTCCGAAACGACGTCGGCCTCCTCGGCGAGGAGTACGACACCGGCGCGAAGAGACTGGCCGGCAACTTTCCACAAGCCTTTTCGCATATAGCCCTGGTGAACTCCGCCCACAACCTCTCGCGTGCCACCAAGCCGGCCGAGCAGCGCTCAGCCTCGTAGTTCACGACGGCGCCGCAGGGCGTGGTCAGCCGCCTCCGCGCAGGCGCTTCGCGAACTCACGAACGTCGAGCTTTTCCAGCTTGAACTTCAGCGTGCTCAACGGCAGTCCCAGGTAGCGTGCGGTCGCGGTCACGTTCCAGCCGTTCTTCTCGAGCGCCCGGATCAGCAGGTTTCGCTCGAACGCCGTCATTGCGTCCTGGAAGAGGCTTTCGCCGGTGCGCGGATCGCGATCGAGCTGTGCCATCCGGAACTCGAAGGGCAGGTCATCTTCGGTGATCCATGTCTTGTCGGTGATCGCGACCAGGCGTTCGATCAGATTTTCGAGCTCGCGGATGTTGCCCGGCCACCAATACGAGGCGAGCATCCGGAGCGCTGAGTCGGAAATGCCCTCTACCTGTTTGCGGAACTTCGTGCAGTAGCGACGCAGGAAAAAGGCGGCAAGTTCCGGCAGGTCCTCGATCCGCTCCCGGAGCGGCGGCAGCTTCACCGGGATGACATTGATTCTGTAGTACAGGTCGTCGCGGAACTTACTTTCCTTCACCGCCTTTTCGAGGTCGACGTTCGTCGCCGCGACCAGGCGGAAATTGGCTTTGATCGGACGCGGGCTGCCGATGCGCTCGATCTCGCCCTCTTGAATCGCACGGAGGAGCTTGGCCTGAAGATCCAGACGCAGATCGCCAATCTCGTCGAGAAACAGCGTGCCGCCGCCGGCCAGTTCGAACTTGCCGATCTGCTGGCGCACGGCGCCCGTGAACGAGCCCTTTTCGTGGCCGAACAGCACCGATTCGACCAGCTCTTGCGGGATCGCGGCCAGGTTGATCGCCACGAAGGGGCGATCGGGGTTGCCGCTTTCGCGATGGATAAGGCGCGCCAGCAGCTCCTTACCGGTCCCGCTTTCGCCAAGGATGAGAACAGTGGCCGACAGCTTCGCGATGCGGTTGACGAGATCGACCACGACCTGAACGTTGCGGCTCGGTCCGACGATGAACTCCCGCTCGGTGGTGTCGGAGGCTTCGGCCGACAGCACCTGCACCTGCCGCGCCAGTGCCTGCCGTTCGAGCGCGCGATCGATCAAGGCGCGCACCGAGTCGGCTCCCCCGGTCTTGGGGACGAAGTGGAACGCGCCGAGCTTCACCGCTTCCACCGCGTGCTCGAGGTCTGACGAGCCTGCGGTCATCACCACTTCGGTCAGCTCGAAGTTCTCGCGGGCGATGCGCAGCGTGTCGAAACCGCTGATGCCCGGCTGCTCGACGTTGAGCAGCATGGCGTCGACGTCCTCCCGCACCAGCATCGCCAGGGCGGTCTCACCGCTGGCGGCACGGAGCACGCGGTACTCGGTCTTGAGGACCGCGGACACGGCCTGGCGCCAGGCGTCATCGTGATCGACGATCAGGACCGTGCGAGGGCGGGAGGCCACTGGGCGGCTATTGTATGCGTCTCGGGTCGGACGGGTCGATCAGGTCTGATCGGGTCCATCAGGTCTGATCAGGTCGGTCAGGACTGATCGGGTCGGTCAGGTCCGATCAAGTCGGTCAGGTCCGATCGGACTTGCTCCACCCGATCGGCTTGGCGACCTGATCGACCCGTCCGACCTACCTTGACACCCCCGAAGGGCACCGGTACTGTACTAGATTGGCCTGCCGCAGGCGGCCCCCTCATGATCTGGCCAGTCCTATTTGCAGCGGTGGCGCTGCTCGTGGCGCTCGTCGCGCTCGCGTCCGCGCGTCGCACCCGCCAGCGCCTCGAACAGCTCCAGCAATCCTACTGGGACCTTCGCTACGAGCACGGGCGGCTGAAGGCACAGGTGAAACGCCTCGATCCGGAAGAGGCACCGGAGCCCGAACCAGCCGCCGCGCCGCCGTCCACCACTTTCATTCCGCTCTCGTCGCTCAAGCGCTGAGAGCCGCGCGTCAGGAGTCCGTTTCGTGCCTCAGGCTTACGACCTCGTTGTGATTGGCGCCGGTACGGGCGGCTACGTTGCAGCCATCCGTGCCGCTCAGCTCGGTCTGAAAACCGCCGTCGTCGAACGCCAGAAATCGCTCGGCGGCACGTGCCTGCTCTGGGGATGCATCCCGACCAAAGCGTTGCTCGAGCACGCGCACGCGCTGAAGATCGTGCAGCACGCGAGCGACTGGGGCGTCTCGATCGGCAACGCGCAGCCGACGCTCGATATCGCAGCCGTGCACACGCGCAAGGACAAGATCGTCTCGGGGCTGACCAAGGGCGTCGAGAGCCTGTTCAAAAAGCACGGGATCGCGTGGATCAAGGGCACGGCGCGGCTGACAGGGCAGGGCTCCGTCTCGGTGACCGGCACCGAGGAGCAGACGCTCCAGGCCAATCACATCATCGTTGCGACCGGATCGTCGCCGCGCAGCGTGCCCGGCATCACGATCGACCACAAGCGCATCATCACGAGCGACGAGGCGATTCATCTGAAGGAGGTCCCCGGCCGCATCGTGATTCTCGGCGGCGGCGCCGTGGGCGTCGAGTTCGCCTCGATCTTCAACCGGTTCGGGAGCAAGGTGACGCTCGTCGAGCTTCTGCCACGGCTCGTGCCGATTGAGGACGAAGCCGTTTCAGCCGAGCTCGCACGATCATTCAAGAAGCAGGGCATCACGGCGTACACCGGGACGAGGGTGACGAAGGCGACCGTGAACGGTTCGACGGTGACCGTCGACGCCGAGCTGGCGGGGGGCAAGACCGAAAGCTTCGAGGCCGATTATCTGCTGGTGGCGACGGGCCGAGGACCGGTGACAGAGGGCCTCGGGATCGAAGCGCTGGGCGTCGAGCTGCAGAAAGGCTACGTGAAGGTCGACGAGTACTACCGCACCAACGTGGATGGCATCTCGGCCATCGGTGATGTGATCACGTTCGGCGAGGGCACGCGCCACCCGCAACTCGCGCACGTCAGCTCAGCGGAGGGCATACTCGTCGCGGAGCGGCTGGTCGGCCAGGACGTGCGGCCCTTGAACTACAACCACGTACCCGGATGTACCTACTGCGATCCCGAGATCGGCAGCGTGGGGCTGACCGAGCAGGCCGCGAAGGACCAGGGCTTCGACGTTCAGGTCGGTTCCTTCCCGTTCCGGGTCCTCGGCCGCGCCCGGATGGCCGACGAGCTCGACGGGTTCGTGAAGATTGTTGCCGAGAAGAAGTACGACGAGATTCTGGGCGTCCACATCATCGGCCCGCGGGCGACCGAGCTCGTGGCCGAAGCCGTCGTCGCGCTCAGGACCGAGTGCACGGTCGAGGAGTTGATTCGCACGATCCACGCCCATCCGACGATGTCGGAAGCTGTCGGTGAGGCAGCGCATGCGACACATGGCGCGGCAATACATATCTAGGTCGAAGGGTCGAAGGGTCACAGGGTCGAAAGGTCGAAGGGCAGGAGTTCCGAAGGTGCAGGGGTCGCAAGCCCGACTCTTCGACTCTTGGACCTTTCGACCCTGAGACTTGAACGTAGACCCTGAGACTTGAACGAGTGCGATAATGCCGACAATGGCCAAGCCGGTGCTGATGCCGCAAATGGGCGAGTCGATCGCCGAGGGCACCATCGTTCGGTGGATCAAAAAGGTCGGCGACAAGGTCGATCGCGACGAGCCGTTGTTCGAGATTTCGACGGATAAGGTCGACGCCGAGATCCCGTCTCCCGCTGCCGGCGTCCTGTCCGAGATCAAGGTCAAGGAGGGCGAAACCGTCGCCGTCAACAGCGTCGTCGCGACGATTGGCGATTCAGTCGCGGCGAAAACGGACGCGGACGTCAGCGCCGTTGTCGCGAGCGCCGGGACTCACGACGGCGGTGCCAATGCTGCCGGGGCGAAGGCCCCGTCTCCGCAACAGCCCCCGCGCGGCAATGGGGCGGAGGCGCACGAGCCAGAGGATGTCCGGCGCGCGCGTTCGTCGCCGCTCGTACGGCGGATTGCCAAGGAACACAACGTCGACATCTCGTCGCTGGAGGGCTCTGGTGTCGGTGGCCGAGTGACCAAGCACGACATCCTCGAGTATCTGGATCACCGCCCGACGAGTGCGCCGCCGCAAACGCCGCTGCACGTTCCCGCCTTCAAGCCGGGCGAGCGCGTCGAGATTGCGCCGATGGGTGTGATGCGGAAGAAGATCGCCGAGCACATGGTGCTGAGCCGCAGGACCGCGGCGCACGTCCACTCGGTGTTCGAAGTGAACTTCGCGCGCGTCGCGCAGCTGCGCGACCAGAAGAAGGCGGAATACGACCGGCAAGGCACGAAGCTCACGTTTCTCTCGTTCATCGCGCGCGCGGTGGTCGAATCGCTCACGGCGTTCCCGGTGCTGAACTCGTCGCTCGATGGCGACAACATCGTCTACAAGAAGGACGTCAATCTCGGCATCGCGGTGGCGCTCGACTGGGGACTCATCGTGCCAGTCGTGAAGAACGCCGACGACAAGAGTCTTCTCGGGCTGAGCCGGGCGATCGCCGACCTCGCGGCTCGTGCCAGGGCGAAGCAGCTGAAGCCCGAGGAAGTGCAAGGCGGCACCTTCACGATTACCAATCCCGGCGTGTTCGGCGCGCAGTTCGGCATGCCAATCATCAACCAGCCGCAGATGGCAATCCTCTGCGTCGGCGCGATCGAGAAGCGTGCGGTGGTGGTGGACGATGCGATTGGCATTCGGCCGATGGGGTATCTGACGCTCGGTTACGACCATCGGCTGATCGACGGCGCCATCGCTGATCAGTTCCTGTCGCGCATCAAAGACCTGCTGGAGAACTTCGATCCGAACCAGGTCTGAGGAGCAGAGCATGCGCGAGCTCCGGGTGCATCGGTTGGGACGCGTCGCCTACGGCGAGGCCGTGGCGATGCAGCGTACGCTGGTCGAAGACCGGCGCGCCGATCGCATTCCCGACACCCTCCTCCTGCTTCAGCACCCGCATGTCCTGACGCTCGGCGCCAAGCTGGCCTCCGCGCGCGCGAACGTCGTAGCGGCGCCAGGCGAGCTGGCCGCGCGCGGCGTCGAGGTCTTCGAAGCGGGCCGCGGCGGCGACGTCACCTATCACGGTCCGGGGCAGCTCGTCGCCTATCCGATCCTCGATCTGCGACCCGATCGCTGCGACGTGCACCGCTACGTGCGCGATCTGGAAGAGGTGATGATCCGCGTGGCTGGCGATTTCGGGCTGCGCGCCGGACGGGTGGACGGCTTCAGCGGCACCTGGATAGGCGACCGGAAGATCGGCGCCGTCGGCGTCCGCATCTCGCGCTGGATCACGAGTCACGGCGTCGCCTTGAACGTGTCGACCGACCTCGATTACTTCGATCTGATCGTCCCCTGCGGCATCGCCGACAAGGAAGTGACGTCGCTAGCGCGCGAGCTCGGTCGGACAGTGGATCATCCGACGGTCGAGAACGTTTTCATGAAGCATTTTGCCGACGTGTTTGGTCGCCGCGCGGTCGAGGAGAGTGCCACGCCACACGCGGCGCAGTCGGCGTAATCGGTCTCGCGTCTAGGTCCGGATCACCTCATCAGTACCCGAGCGGGAATACGAATGGCCTCCCCGGGGTTCTTTCCGGCAGAGGGTCATCATACATGCGCGCGGCAATCGCGACCGATGCCAATCTCATCGAACTACTGAAAAAACACGACGAGAACGCGGTGACGCAGCTGGTCATCACGTACAAGCCAAAGGTCTATCAACTGGCGTTCCGGTACCTGCGGAACAGGGAGGACGCCGAGGAAGTGTCCCAGGACGTCCTGATGAAGGTGATCAACAAGATCGCGGCATTCCGCGGCGACTCCGCCCTGTCGTCGTGGATTTACCGGATCACGTTCAACACCGCGATGTCACGGCTGCGCAATGGCCGTGCGCAGCGGTCGAACGAGGAGGACGATCATCTCGACGGCACAGAGGAGACCGCAAGCGATCGCGGCGAGGCGCCTCATGACGTCGCTGACTGGTCGGCGCTCGCGGACGAGCACGTCATGCGTGTGGAACTGCGCGAGAGCCTGGCGAAGGCGGTTCGCGAGCTGCCGGCCATCTACCGGGCGCCGGTCATCCTGCGCGACATTCAGGGCCTCACGACCGAGGAGGCAAGTGCGAGACTGCAGGTGAAAGACCAGACGCTGAAGTCGCGTCTTCATCGCGGCCGGGTCATTCTCCGGCAGCGTCTTGCAGCATTCGCCGGCGGGTTGTCGTTGCACAGTCCGCTTCCGGCGTAGCACATTAACTCTGATCTCGAGCAGTAGGGCCCGGCTTTGGTGAGGCCGACGTCTGGCCGCATTAGACTGCGGTCCTACTGCTTCTCTTACCTCGTCCTTCGCCCTCGTCTCTCGTCCTTCGTCCCTTGTCCTTTGTCCTTCGTCCTTCGTCCGTCCATTAGTCCCCGATCGCCACTCGTTCCCGCGCGCTCAGTTGCGGCACGTGCACGTCGACCACTCCCGCAGGTCCCAGCGTCGCTGGCAGTGCCGCGAACGGGCGCCGCTCGTAGGCGGTGTCTCTCGCGACGAAGCAGGGTAGGCGCCGGTGCGACCCGCTACTGATCGCTCGAATGACCGCAGTTGCGGCTGACGCGAGGGCGTACGGACCAGGCGGCCACCGCGCCCGGAGTCGCGCTTCGATGCGGAGCGTCTGCGGAGGAGCGAGCAATGGGGTGACCGGCGCTCCGGCCAGCGTCGCGTCCGCCCACGCGATCACCCAGGACGACGGCGTTCCGACGACCGCGAGCGACAGATCGGCGGCAGATGCGTCGAGCTCCATAGCAGTCAGCGCACAGGCGATCGCTTGAGCCGCCAGCGGTGCGGATCCGATGAGCCGCGCCGGTGGCACGCCGAGCTCGCGAGCCTGCTCCAGCGTGCGAAGCTGCGTGGCGCCGGCGGCCACGACGATCGCTCGCGGCGAGACCTCCAACGCACGGCCGAGGACGCCAAGAGCTGCGTCGCCCGAATACTCGGATCCGCCGTGCGGGTCCGCCAGCACGACCACCGCCGCACCGGCCGGGGCCGGCTCTGCGCTGCCGGTCACGCGTGTGCGAAATCCTTCGATAGGGCCGGACTGAAGGATGTCGAGGGCTTTGCCCGAGGCCACCGGACCGGCCTTGTCGATGAGGACGATGTGCCGCGCGGCATCGGCGGCGGCAAGCGTGCGAGCGATCGCGCCGCCCAAGTCTCCCGCTCCGAGAATGGCGACGGTCTGCATCGCTACGGTATTGTATACGTCGGCCTTTCTCGCGACCGATGACTCTCCTCAACGACAAGATCGCGATCGTCACCGGCGGATCGCGTGGGATCGGACATGCGGTGGCTGCTGCCCTGCTGGCCGACGCTGCCTCCGTGGTGATCGCAGGCACCGACGAGGCTCGATTGCGCGAGGCGCATGATGCCCTTTCCGCCTCTGGGCCGCGTGCTGCGGATCGACTGATGGTGTCACGCACCGACGTTCGACGCGAGAAGGACGTCGATGCGCTGATGACGGCCGTCGTTTCGAGGTTCGGCGGTCTCGACATCGTGATCAACAATGCCGGCGTTGGCGGGTTCACGGAGGTCGCGGCGATGACGTCCGACGAATGGCATCACGTGATCGAGACGAACCTCACCGGCGTATTTCATTGTTGCCGCGCCGCGATTCCACACCTCAAGGCGCGCGGCGGCGGCTGGATCATCAACATCAGCAGCCTCGCGGCGAAGAGCCCCTTTGTCGGTGGCGCCGCGTACTGCGCATCGAAAGCGGGACTGGACGCGTTCACCGAAGCGCTGATGCAGGAAGTGCGGCACGAGGGCATTCGCGTGAGCACGGTCATGCCGGGATCGGTACGCACGGCGTTTTCGCGCGGAGGCGACGCCGCGGGCATGGACTGGAAGCTTGCGCCTGATGACGTGGCGCAGGTCGTCGTCGATCTGTTGCATCATCCGGCGCGAAGCCTGCCGAGCCGCGTCGAAGTGCGCCCGTCTCGGCCCCCGCGAAAGTGATGGCCGTGGTCGATCCCCAACCGTCGGCGCTCTCAGATTCGACGCCTGGCGCGATCGGGCCGTACCAGGTCCTCGAGCGCATTGGCGCCGGTGGACTCGGCGAGGTCTTCCGCGCCCGCGACACGATCCACGGCCGTACCGTTGTCCTCAAACGCGTCCCTTCCGCAATCGCGCCCGATTCCGAGCGCGGGGCGGCGCTGCGCGCGGCGGCGCAGTCGCTGAGCCATGTATCGCATCACGGCATCGCTTCCCTCTACGACTGCGGTGAGCAGGATGGCGCGCTCTATCTCGTGCAGGAGTTCGTGCCCGGCCAGCGGCTCTCGGAGTTGATGGGCGGACGGCCGTTGAACCCGCGTCGCGCCGTCGAGATCGCGCTCGATGTTGCAGAGGCCCTCGGTGCGCTGCACCACGAAGGGTTCAACCACGACGACATCGGTCCCGACAATATCGTGATCACCCCGAAAGGGCATGCCAAGCTCCTCGACGCCGGGCTCGGGGCGTTCACCGCCGGCGGTACGATTCGGGCGACGGCGGGCGCGCGACTTGGAAACCTCCCCGTGTCAGCGCTGTCGACCGTCAGATACCTCTCGCCAGAGCAGGCACTCGGCGAGCGCGTCGATCAGCGAAGCGATCTGTTCGCTCTGGGCGCCGTGCTTTACGAGATGCTGACGGGGCAGCCGCCGTTCGATGCGGCCACCGCGGATGCTGTCGTGCTGCGGGTGCTGCAGGCGACGCCGGTGGCCGCCAGCCGCACGACGTCTAACGTCCCCTCCGAGCTCGACATGATCGTCGGGCGTTTGCTTGCCAAGAGCCTGGATCGACGTTATGCAACGGCCACTGCGCTGGCCGACGATCTTCGGACTGTGAAGACGGTCTTCGACGCCGGTCTTGAGCACACGATCACAACGACACGGGAAGTGACGAACGAACGTTCGCGGCCAACCGCGCTGATCGTCGTCGCCGCGGTGGTCGTGATGATCGCGTTGATGGCGTGGTGGATCTTCTAATTGCGGATTGCGGATTGCGGATTCAAAGATTGTGGATTCGAGGATTGCGGATTTGAGGATTGCGGATTTGAGGATTGGGGGCGCTGAGATCGAGCGGGCGCGGGCGCGAATAGCACGCTACCTGCGCGTGACGCCGCTCGTCGAGTCTGGTTGGCTTTCACGGGCGGCGCAGGCCGAGGTGCGGCTCAAGCTCGAATCGACGCAGGTGTCGAACTCTTTCAAGGCGCGAGGCGCCTTGAATGCGGTCGCTCGATTGCGAGAGGACGGCCAGACCGTATCGCACGTTGTGACCGCGTCTGCCGGCAATCATGGGCGGGCGATCGCCTGGGCCGCGTGTCTGTGCTCCTTGCGAGCGACGGTTTTCACCCCACGCGCCGCGCCGGACGCCAAGCGCCAGGCCATCCTCGAGCACGGCGCCGACCTTCGGGACGAATGCGAGAGCTATGAGGATGCCGAGGCGCGCGCCCGCAACTACGCGCGCGAGCACGGCGCCACGTTCATCTCGCCGTACAACCACGAAGATGTCATCGCGGGCGCGGGCACTGTCGGTCTCGAGATCCTCGACGCGTGGCCTGAAGTCGAGGCCGTTGTCGTGCCTGTGGGCGGCGGTGGGTTGATCAGCGGTATTACGGCGGCGATGAAAGCGGCGGCGCCCCACGCGGTCGAGGTCATCGGCGTCGAGGCCGAAGCCTCGCAGGCGTTCACGGCCGCGCGGAGCGCCGGCCAGATCGTGTCGATAGACGTGAAGCCAACGATTGCCGACGGTCTCGGTGGCAACGTGGAACCCGACACGTTGACGTGGCCCTATATCAGAGATCTGGTCGATCGCATGGTGACCGTCTCGGAAGCCGACCTGCACGCCGCCATCCGCAACCTCATCGCGCAAGACCATCTGGTGGCGGAGGGCGCGGGCGCTGCCGCCGTCGCCGCCGTGGCAAGCGGCCAGGCACGAATCCACAATCGATGCGCCGCCGTGATCCTGAGCGGCGCGAATATCGATCTGGAGAAGCTCTCCGCCGTAATCTCTGCCTAGCTCGGACAATCCGCAAATCCGCAATCCGCAATCCGCAATCCGCAATGCTCCTGACCTCCTTCCCCGCTCCTCCTTTCGATGAGAACACGTTCCTTCTCGTCTGCCAGGAGACGCGAAGAGCGGTCGCCATCGATCCAGGCGAAGGCGCGCCGGCGCTGATCGACCGCGCGCGTGCCGAGCGGCTGGATATGACAGCAATTCTGCTCACGCACGCTCACCTGGACCACATTTCTGGCGTGCGCGCCGTGCGCGACGCGTTCGGTGCGCTGCCGATTCATCTCCATCCCGCCGATCGCTTCCTGTACGACGCGGTCGTTCAGCAGGGGCAGATGTTCGGAATACGCGCCGAGGTACAGCCGCCTCCCGACCGCGAGCTCACGGCGGGGCAGAAGATCGAGATCGGACGCCTGCGCCTTCGCGTTCATGAGACCCCGGGCCATTCGCCTGGAGGCGTCGTGTTCGAAGTGACGGCTCCGGATGGGAGCACCCACCTCATTGCCGGCGACACGTTGTTCGCCGGATCGATCGGCCGCACCGATCTGCCTGGCGGCGACTATGCGACCCTGATCCGGTCGATCCGGACCGTGCTGTTCGCGTTCGATGACAGCGTGCCCGTGTATCCCGGGCACTACGGCCACACGACGATCGGGAAGGAACGGAGGATGAATCCGTTTCTGCAGGGGGGATAAGAGAAGGGATCAGGGGGCAGCGGTCAGGGCAGAGATCAGGCGCCAGCGCCGACGGCTTCTTCGGCCTTTTCGACGATGAGCTCGACCCGGCCGGCGCGGACGCGATCGCCGGGCTTCAGGGTAAGGCGCGTGATGCGCTCTTCGTTGACGAAGGTGCCGTTCGTGCTTTCGAGGTCTTCGAGCTCCAGGGCGCCGTCCCGATGCGCGGTGAATCGGCAGTGAAACCGCGAGACGAGCGGCGCGTCCACCACGAAGTCAGCGCGCGTCGCGCGGCCGAGAGTCTTGATCGAGCCCGGCATCAGCCGGAACGTGAAGGGATTGGTTTCAGGGGCGTCCGGCGTCGTCAATTTCCACATGAAGCTGGCGCTATGATACCGCGGCAGGGCGAGCGCCCCGGCGCCGCGCGGCTCAAGCCCGCCTCCACCGACGTTTCCGTTTGAAACTTCCAGCCGCGCCTTCTCGTCATTGCAAGCGAGGCCGCGACGCGATCACTCTGCCCGGCCTCCTGCGAACCGAGGATCCGATGAAGAAGTCACGCAAGTGGTCGCTGGCCGCCGCCGGCGTCGTCGTCCTGGTGGGCGGCATCTGGGGGTACACCGCGCTCGACGGCGCCGCCTCGGAGCTCGACTCGTCGCGCATCGCCACGATCGAGCGCGGCACCATGACCCGGTCGGTCGTGGCGACCGGCAAGATCGAGCCGATTACCAAGGTCGAGATCAAGTCGAAGGCCAACGGGATCATCGAAAAGCTCATGACCGACGTCGACCAGGTGGTTCGCGCCGGCGACGTGCTCGTGGAGCTCGACAAGGAAAACCTTCGCGCCCAGGTGCGCGAGGCCCGGGCGAACCTGCAGGCGGCCCACGCCGCGTTCGAAGCGTCCGAGGCGCAACTCCAGAAGAACCGCGTCGAGGCCGAGGCGCCCGACGTCGAGTTCGCGAAGCGCAATTACCAGCGCGCTCAGCAGCTGTTCGCCGACAAGCTGGTGTCGCCACAGGCGCTGGACGACGCGAAGAGCGCACTCGAGCTAGCGGCAAACCGCAAGAACGCCGCGCAGGTGCAGCTCGGCATCAGCAAGGCCAAGGTCGCGGAAGCGACCGCCAACGTGGCGCAAGCACAAGCCGCCGGGGAGCGGGCCGAGGAACAGCTCGCCAATGCGACGATTCGCGCGCCCATCAATGCCACCGTCCTGACCCGCGACGTCGAGATCGGGAGCCCCGTGTCCTCCATCCTCAACATGGGATCGGCGGCGACGCTGGTCATGACGCTCGGCGACATCAATCAGGTGTTCGTCCGCGGCAAGGTCGACGAAGTGGACATCGGCCGGGTCCGTCTCGGGCAGCCCGCGCGCATCACGGTCGAGACGTTCAAAGACAAGAAGTTCGATGGCAAGGTCACGCAGATCTCGCCGATCGGCACGGAGAAGGACAACGTGACGACCTTCGAAGTGAAGGTCTCGATCGACAATCCGGGCAGCGCGCTGAAGGCCAACATGACGGCCAATGCCGAGATCGTCCTCGAGGAATTCCCCAATTCGCTCATCGTTCCCGAGGCAGCCATCACCTACGACGCCAAGCGGAATCCGACGGTGGAAGTCATCGATCCGGCAGTAAAGAACGGCCGCCGCAAGGTCGCGATCAAAACGGGCGTCGGTAATGGCACGAAGACGCAGGTGATCGACGGCCTGAAACCGGGAGACAAGGTCGTGCTGCCGTCGTGATATTGCGGATTGCGGATTGTGGATTGCGGATTTGATTGCGGATTAGCGGGGATCCGCGATCCCGGCCAATCCGCAATCAAATCCACAATCCACAATCCGCAATCCGCAATATCAAAATCTATGCGAGAGGCTCTGTCGCAGACTTTCCAGAACCTTTGGGCTCACAAGCTCCGCAGCTTCCTGACGATGTTCGGGATCCTGTGGGGTGTGATCTCGGTCGTGGTGCTTTCGGCGACCGGGGAGGGGTTCCGGCAAGGCAACGAGCACGTGCTCGAGGAACTGGGTAAGAACATTGCCATCGTCTGGGGCGGCCGCACCAGTCTCCAGGCGGGCGGCGAACGTGCTGGACGCCGCATCACGCTGACGGCCGAGGATGCGCGGATCTTGCGTGAACAGTCGCGACTGGTGCGGGTGGCGACGCCAGAGCTGCAGCGCGGCGGGCTGCGGGTGAAGAGCGCGTTCAACGCTGCGGCGCCCAACGTGCACGGCGTCGAGCCGACGTATCAGCAGATCCGCACGCTCGACCTCGAGCTCGGACGCCAACTGAACTGGGAAGACGAACTCCAGGCACACCGGGTCGCTATCGTCGGCGACGACATCTACAAGCAGTTGTTCGGCGGACGCTACGGCATCGGGCAGCCGGTCACCATCAACGGCATCGGCTACACCATCGTCGGCAAGATTCGCCACAAGGACCAGGACAGCAACTACAGCGGGCCGGACAACGACAAGGTCTTCGTGCCGTTCGCCGTGATGGCGAAGGACTTTCCCAGGCCTGACGCTGAGCCCGGCTCCGTCTCGAACATCATCATTGCGCCGCATCAATGGGTGATCGACCTGCTGCCGAAGCAGCTGAACGAGCGGACTGGCGCGATTCGCGATATCGACTGGGCGCTCAGGCGCGACGTGCGCGTCACGCTGGCCCGCCATCAGCGCTTCGACCCCGAGGACCGGGAAGCGATCTGGGTGTGGGACACCTCAGTCAACTCGCTCATGTTCGGCCGGATGGTCGATACGATGCGGGATTTCTTCACGACCGTGGGCTTCATCACGCTCGCGCTCGGTGGCATCGGCGTGATGAACATCATGTTGATCGCGGTCAAGGAACGGACGCGGGAGATTGGCATCCGCAAAGCCCTCGGCGCGACGACCACCGCCGTTCTGCGTCAGTTCTTTCTGGAGGGCTTCTTCATCACGCTGATCAGCGGCACGATTGGCATGGGGGTGGCGCTGGCCATCTGCGCCGGCATCAACACGCTGCCGATGCCGAACCGGTTCAAGGGGATGATCCTGTCGCCCGAGGCCGCCGCGCTGACCGTCTTCTCTCTTGTGCTCATCGGTATTCTCACGGCGTTGTATCCGGCGCGCCGCGCCGCCGAGATGCCGCCCGTCGACGCGCTTCGCTACGAGATGTAACGGTCGATGTCACACTCCACCTCGGCCGACTCGCTTCTTTCAACGCCCGCCGTGGTTTCGGCGTCGCGCCGCCGCTTCCGCGGCTCCCAGGTCTTCGTCGAGATCTGCCGCGAGGCCTTCCGGGGCCTCTCGCGGAACCGATTCCGCGCCGGCCTTGCGATGCTGGGCATTTCCTGGGGCATCGTGTCGGTCGTGATGCTGCTGGCTTACGGCAACGGCTTCCGCGATGCGCTTGCCGCGGGCTTCGCCAACGCGTTTGGCAGCGGCGTCGTGATCTCGTGGCCGGGGCAGACGAGCATGCAGGCCGGGGGCGAGCGCGCGGGACGACCCGTGCGGATCACGATCGCGGACGTCCTGCAGCTGGCCGAGCTGCCGCTGGTGAAGGCGGTGAGTCCCGAGATCGTCGAGGAGATGCCGGTCAGCTTCGGGACGAAGCAGACGTCCTACATGATTCGCGCCGTCGCGCCGGCGTACGGGCCGATGCGCACCGAGATCCCGCTGCCTGGCGGCCGCTTCATCGATGACGAGGACGTCCGTCTCCATCGCCGCGTGGCGTTCATCGGTGCCGAGGTCAATCGCAAGCTGTTCGGCCAGAGCAACGCCGTCGGACAGACGATCCGGATCCGCGGCATCTCGTTCGAAGTGATTGGCGTGATGAAGGAAAAGGCGCAGCTCTCGAACTACTTCCGCTCCGATATTCAATGCGTCTTCGTGCCGTACACCGTTCAGCCGCAGCTCTGGTATCAGGCCTGGACCGACGTCGTCGTCTGGCAGGCGGTCGATGCGTCGCAGGGGCCCGCCGCCGAAAAGCAGGTTGCGACGCTGCTGGGCAAGCTGGCGAACTTCAACCCCGCCGACGAGCGCGCGCTTCGCAACTGGGGCTCGGCCAAATCTGAAGAAATCACGCGCGGAATGGTCATGGGGCTGAAGCTGGTGCTCGGTTTCATCGGCGTGCTGACGCTCGGCATCGGCGGCGTCGGTGTGATGAACATCATGTTCGTCTCGGTGCAAGAGCGCACGCGCGAGATCGGTATCAGGAAAGCGTTGGGCGCCAGACGGCGTCACATCCTGCTGCAGTTCCTGTTCGAAGGCATCGCAACCAGCTTTGCCGGAGGCGCGGTCGGCGTCGTGCTCTCACTGCTGCTCGTCTGGATCTTCAGCCCGCGGCCGTTCCTCTCAGAGCTCCTCGACGATACGACGCACGCCCTGGACATTCACCTGATGCTCTCCCTGGAGCTGCTGGGCGTGTGTGCAGGGATCCTGATGTTCGTGGGTCTGATCGCCGGCCTGCTTCCAGCGATCAGAGCGTCGCGGATGGATCCGATTGAGGCGCTGAGATACGAGTAGCTTCGCGAATCACTTCTTTGCTTTGGCCAACACCTCGCCCAGCCACTCCGCCGTCGTCTTCGCGACTCGCTGATCGATGACCTTGTTCGCGAGGGTTGGGTACTCTGCGAGCTCGCCAGTGGTTGCCTGCACGAGCAAGTGATTGACACCGTCGAGCGTGACCAGGCGAACGTTCTCAGGTGGCACTTTCTTGCGAGACTTGGCCATTTCGCCAAGCGTCGCGGCGTGATGCACAGGCACTTCCTGGTCGACCGTGCCGTGCAGGATCAGCAGTGGTTGTTTCACTTTGGCGATGACGGGCGCCGGCGAGAAGCCGAGGAAGCTTCGGAACCACGGCGTATCGGCCTGGCGGCGAAGAGGCTCCGGCACGCCGTCCCAGCTCGTCTCCCCAACTACCGCCGCCTGAATGTGTTTCTGCAGATCGATTCGCGCCTGGCGGTCGGCGGGGCTGAGATTGGTGCGTTCGACGAGATGGGACTGCTGCTCCAGCACGAGCTGCCCGCCCGTCCCCGACGCGCCTTCAGCGAGGACCACGGCGGCGACGTTGTCTTCTTCCTTGCTGGCCGCGATCAACGCGACCCAGGCACCTTCGCTGTGACCGAAGAGCACCATCCGCTTAGGGTCGACGTCTTTGCGATCGCGCATGAACGTGACTGCGGCACGCACATCTTCGGCATAGTCGTCGAGGGTCGCCGCTTCTTCGCGCCCACCGCTTTGACCAGTACCTCGCTTGTCGTAGCGCAGCACGTAGTAGCCCGCGTCCGCGAGCCCACCGGCGAGCTGTGCAAAGATCGGGATGCCGGCAATGTTCTCGTCGCGATCCTCGAAGCCGGATCCCGCCACGAGGATGACGGCCGGGAATCGTCCTTTCTCGTTCGGCGACCCCGACGGCTGGCTCAACGTCCCGGCAATGTTGAAGCCGATCGCGCCGAAACTGATCGACTGATCGCCGGCGCGGCTCATGATGAGCGTCCGCGAGGCCACCGACGCCAGATCTTCGTGCACCACCAGCAACGACTGCGCGGCGACCTCGAAGCGGAGGAGCCGTCCGGCCTCGTCAGTCCAGACGACTGCGTCGACCGGCGCGCCCGGGTTCTGAAACGTGAGCGCGTACGTCCGCACGTTGATAACGCGGCCGGCGGTCTCGATGCGCTGACTCGATCGGCCCGTCTGTTTGGCAGAAATCTCGGCCTGCGGCGCCACGTACACTTTGAACGTGCCGCCGTCCGGAATCGACGCGAGGCGCAGCGCGAGCGCCTCATAGCTGCCGAAGAACATCGCGGGCAGGACGATTGTGTCGGGCGTCACGGTGTCGGTCTTCCGCTTCACGACGCCGGTCTGATTCACTTCGTTTTCTGCCTGCCCGTTGGCAAACGTCGTCAGAATTCCTAGCGTGCCTCCTTTCACCGTCGCGTCGAGTTGCAACGACTGCGGGCGCCACGACTGGTCGTAGCGGATTTCTGCGCGACGCGTCGCAAAATCGAGCGGTGCGCCAAGGCGCCCGGTACCGGAAATGATCACCTCCGAGCCGGAGCGGCGCACGATCACGTCTTCCGCACCGACGGGTCGTCCCTGCAGGAATACGCGGAAGGTCGCGGGGCCGTCGGTCTTCTGCGCAGCGGCGCTGCCCGCCGAGAGCATTGAGACGGTTAGAACGGCCGCCGTACAATAGCGAGAGACACGCATAACGCTTGAGAATAGCTCAGATCGAGCAACCAGCTCAGGACGACGGGCGACAACCGTGGAACAGCGGGCGACGAGCGACGAACTGCACGTGACGAGCGACGAGCGCGGGCCGTCGCCGACCTACCAGGCCGCGCGCGAGCGGGTAACCTTCCGTCGACGACATGAGCGCGGTGTCGTCCGGGTGACGGGCAAGGATCGGCTCGACTGGCTGCAGGGGCTTCTGACGAATGACGTGAAGTCGTTCAGCGGACTGGGCTGGACCTATGCCGCGTGGCTGACGCCACAGGGCCGCATGATCACCGACATCGCCGCAATCGAAACCGGCGACGAGACGTGGCTCGATGTGCCCGCGCCGCTGGCGCAATCGCTCGCGGCGAAGCTCGATCTCATGGTATTCGCCGAGGACGTTCGCATTGAAGACGTCTCCGAGCGCGTCGTCAGCATTGCGGTTCAGGGACCTGCCGGAGCGAATGCCATCAGCGCGTTAGTCCCGAGCGGAGTTTCCGCCATCGATCGAGGCGGCATCGCGATCGTCCGCGACGAATCGCATCCAACCGTCGTCGTCAGGACGAGCAGTGGACCTGACGGCTACGTTCTTTACTCGTCGACTACGCGCGCCGCAGGGCTCGAGGAATCGCTGGCTCACAGCGGCGCCACGCCACTGGACGACGAGACTGCCGAGACGCTTCGGATCGAGTCGGGCATACCCCGGTTCCTCGTCGACATGACTGACGAGACGATCCCACTCGAGGCGAACCTCGATCACGCCATCAGCCACACCAAGGGCTGCTATGTCGGCCAGGAGATCATCGTCCGCATACGCGACCTCGCGAAAGGCCGCGTCGCGAGACGCCTGGTGGGCCTGCTGCCGGAAGGCACACTCGTGCCTGTCGTCGGTGCGGCCATCGTTGTCGACGGCAGGTCCGTTGGACGAGTCACGAGCGCGACGTGGTCCCCCGCGCTCGGGCGACCGATTGCCATGGCCGTGGTGCATCGCGATGCCGCGGCGCCGGGCACCGCCGTCAGCATCGACGGTGTCAGTGCGTCCGTGACGCTACTGCCATTCGACCGGTAATTAGGCGATGGTTGCAGTGGGGCCCGACTTTAGTCCGGCCGTTGGGCCCGGTCAGCTGGGCCCCGCAGTGAGCATGACGATGAGGTCGGCATCAGCGTCCGGCAGCTCGAGCGATCGCAATTCCTCGCGCGGTATCCACCTCATTTCCTGACCAAGCTGCGGTATCGGCTCTCCGGCGAGCGTCGCTGAGAAGAAGTGGAGCTCCACGCTTCGCTCTGGGTAGGCATGACGCGTGACGAGCAGACGCTCGCCGACGGTGCACTGGACGGCAAGCTCCTCGACGAGTTCACGACGGAGACAGTCTTCCGGCGATTCGCTCGGCTCGCACTTGCCGCCGGGAAACTCCCAGGTCCCCGCCAGGTGCGTGCCCTTCAGCCGGCGGGTGAGCAGGAAGCGTCCGTGGCGTTCAACGACTGCGGCGGCGACGACGATCACTTGAGTCGCGGGGCTGAAGCCCCACCTCCACAGGCGCTCTGTGGCGGCGGGCCTTTAGGTCCGCGGCATTCAACGCTTTGCAGTCCAAACGCATGGGACAAAACAAGCACTGCGGCTTGCGAGCGGTGCAAAGTGTGGCGCCGAAGTCCATGAGCGCCTGGTTGAAGTCGAAGACGTGTTTGCGCGGCACGAGCGTTTCCGAGAGCGTCCACAGCTGCCTCGTCATCGCATGGCTCTTCGGATCGCCCTTCCCAATGAAGACGCGGAACAGCACTCGCGCAACGTTGGTGTCGAGAATCGCCGCGCGCTCGCGAAACGCAAAGCTGCGGATGGCACCGACCGTGTACCGGCCAAGCCCCTTGAACGACAGCAGCGTCGCCTCGTCGCTCGGCAGAGCTCCGTCGTAGCGCGCCACGGCTTCGCGTGCGATCATCTGCAGCCGTTTCGGACGGATGTTGTAGCCCAGTGGCCGCCACGTCTGCGCGACATCGTCCTCGTGGGCGGCGGCAAGCGCCTCGAGCGTCGGGAACCGTTCGAGCCACTCCTGGTACTTGGGTAGCACGCGATCGACCTGCGTCTGCTGCAGCATCACCTCCGATACGAGGATGTGATACGGATCGTCGGTCTCGCGCCACGGAAGCTGGCGCCCGTGCTTGCGATACCAGGCCAGGAGCACCTGGCGGAACCGTCGCCGCGCGGCCGGCGGCGGCAGCGTGAACGTCGAGGATCGCGGCGCGGTGGTGTCTCGGGCCATCAACGCATCGGACTCAATTGCCAAGCGCTCCGTGGCTTCCAGGCCGCCGGTATAATCGACCGACGTGAAAATCTACACGCGAACGGGCGACGGTGGCGAGACCGCGCTCTTCGACGGCACGCGCGTCAGCAAGGCCGATCCACGGGTTGACGCCTACGGTCACGTCGACGAGCTGAATGCGTTGCTGGGTCAGGCGCGCGCCGCGGGCGTTCCTCAGGACATCGACGATGAGCTCGATGGGATCCAGCGCGATCTGTTTGCCGTCGGGGCGACGCTGGCCGATCCGTCCTTTCGCATCGCCAGCCGCGTCACACGGGCTCGGCTGACGTCGGCGGATATCGAGCGGCTCGAACAGTGGATCGACGCGGCGGAGGCCGAACTGCCGCCTTTGCGTCGCTTCGTGGTCCCTGGCGGGTCGGCTGGTGCCTCCGCGCTTCACCTCGCGCGCACTGTCTGCCGACGCGCCGAGCGCCACATCGTGTCGCTCGGAACCGAGGCTGTGCCGCCCGAGACGGTGCGTTACATCAATCGGTTGTCGGATCTGCTCTTCGTTCTCGCTCGTCTTGCCAACCGTCGCGCCAACGTCCCCGATCGGGAATGGGAGTAACCGTCGACGAGGCGTACGCGATATGCGGCCGCCTTGCGTTCGCGCACTACGAAAATTTCCCCGTGGCGTCGCGACTCTTGCCGGCAGAGATGCGGCCGCACGTCGCCGCCGTTTACGCGTACGCGCGGATGGCGGACGATCTCTCGGATGAAGGCGCCGTGCCGGTGGCTCTGCGCCACCAGCGGCTGGACGAATGGCTCGAGCGGCTGCGCTCGTCATTGACGGCCGAGGCGGCGGGCCCGCGAGCGGCGATCCAGCACGAATCGACGGTGCTCGACGATCGGAGTGCAGCGGTCGCACCGGCCGTTTTCCTCGCGCTTGGCCACACGATACGCTCCTGCGATCTGCCGCTCTCGTTGTTCGAGGATCTGGTGAGCGCGTTCCGGCAGGATATCACGGTGCATCGCTACGATTCGTGGCCCGCGCTCTTCGATTACTGCCGGCGCTCGGCGAATCCTGTCGGCCGTTTGGTTCTGCGGATCGCGGGGCGCCACGACGCGGTGCTCGATGACGCCTCGGACGCCGTGTGCACCGCACTGCAGTTGACGAACTTCTGGCAGGATCTGGCGATCGACTGGCGACGGGGCCGCCTGTACGTTCCCGCCGAGGAGCACGAAGCTGCCGGTGCTTCGCTCGCGTCGCTCGATCGTGAAGAGTGGACGAACGCATGGGCCGCGACCATCGCGCGCTGCACCGATCGAACGCGAGCGCTGTTCGAACGCGGCCGGACGGTCGCAGACGGAGTCAGCGGCCGCCTTCGCTGGGAACTGCGTGCCACATGGCTCGGCGGCATGCGCATTCTCGAACGTCTCGAACGCTCCGGGTACGACGCGTTCCGTCATCGGCCAACACTCGGCGCGAGCGACGTCCCGTCGATCGTGTGGCGCGCGCTGAGGTGGCGCCGGTGAGTCGGCCGACGTCCTTTTACTACGCCTTTCTGGTGCTGCCGCGGGACCAGCGCGAGGCGGTCATTGCCGTGTGGGACTTTTGCCGAGCCGTGGACGACACGGTCGACGAGCAGCCGGCAAAACCCACGAACCCAGAGGCGGCCGCGGCGGGGCGGGTCGCGCTCAGCGAGTGGCGCAACGAGCTCGATCGGTGCTACGGCGGACAGCCACACACACCGCAGGGCCAGCGACTGCAGCCGTGGGTGACACGCTTCTCTCTGTCGCGACAGCCATTCGCGGACCTGATCGATGGCGTCGAAATGGATCTCGATCGCTGCCGTTACCGCACGTTCGAGGACCTGTACGAATACTGCTGGAGGGTAGCATCGACAGTCGGTCTGATCTGCCTCGAGATTTTCGGCGCCCGCGATGCCCGCGAGTACGCGATCAATCTCGGGGTGGCGCTGCAACTGACCAACATCCTCCGCGATGTCGCCACTGATTTCGAGCGCGGCCGCGTCTATCTGCCGCTGGACGACCTGGCACGCTTCGGTGTCGGCGAGCTGGATCTCGGCAATGGCCGGATGACGGATCGAGTCCGTGAGCTGCTGGCGTTCGAGGCAGGCCGCGCACGCACGTACTACGGCCGGGCCCGCGCCGCCATGCCGCTCCACGATCGCAAGGCGCTCGTCGCGGCCGAGATCATGGCGGCCATCTATCTCGCGCTGCTCGGGCAGATCGAGCGGGCGGGCTACAACAACGTCTTGTCAGGCCGAGTGCGGCTGTCGCGACGACGCCAGATGATCATCGCCCTGCGTACGTGGCTGAGCATGCGTCTCCATGTCGCGGCCTGACGTCATCGTCGTTGGCGCCGGCTTCGCCGGATTGAGCGCGGCGGTCAGGCTCGACCAGGTCGGCGCACGCGTGCTGGTCGTCGAGGAACGCCGGCGGCTGGGCGGACGCGCCACTGCCTTCGCCGATCCGCAGTCGGGCGAAGTGGTGGACAACGGCCAGCACGTCCTGTTCGGCTGTTACCACGACACCTTCGCGTTTCTCGAGACGATTGGCGCCGCGGACGGCGTCACGCTCGACGCGACGCTGGATTTGGAGATCGTCGATCGGGCGGGCCGGCGTTCCAGGCTGCGCTCGGTCGCTTTACCAGCACCGTTTCATCTGGTCGGCGGCTTGCTCCGCTGGCCCGCGTTGGGGGCGCGCGATCGCGTTGCGGCACTCCGGCTCGGTCTGGTGCTCAGACGCCTCGGCAGGGCCCGAGTTCAAGCTCTGGCTTACGGACGACAGAGCGTAGGCCCGAGCGCCCAAGCTGGCGACGTAGGCCCACGCTTGAGCTCGGGCCGCCGCGAAACGGTCGACGAGTGGCTGGCGGCTAACGGGCAGACGCCACGCCTGCACGAAGTCCTCTGGGAACCGCTCGCCGTCGCGGCGTTGAACCAATCGCCGGCGGTCGCATCGGCACAGCCTTTCATCGAAGTCGTTGGCCGGATGTTCGGCGGCACCGCTCGCGACGCTGCGATCGGTCTTCCACGGCTGCCTCTCGATCTCCTGTTCGCGGAACCTTCGCGACGGCACCTGGAGGCGCGCGCTCACCAGATTCGGTGCGGGACGGCGGCAAGGCTGGTAGTCGAAGGCAACCGCGCGACTGGCGTGGACCTGCGCGGCGAACGGATCGCCGCCGGCGCCGTGCTCTCGACGGTGCCCTGGTTTGCCTTTCCCGCGATGGCCGCGCATGTGCCCGCGCTCGAGCCGGTCGTCAGTGCTGCCGCCGGAATGACGTCGTCGGCGATCGTCACCGTCAATCTCTGGCTCGATCGTCCGCTGGCGGAAGCGGCGTTCGTCGGATTCCCCGGGAGGCGGTTCCAGTGGATGTTCGACAAGGCGCGCCTGTTCGGGGATCGGGCCTCGCATGTGTCGCTCGTCGCCAGCGGCGCTGACGAGATCGTCGGGTTCAGCAATGAGGCGCTGATCGACCTCGCGCGAACGGAGCTGGCGGAGGCCCTGCCAGGGCGCTGGTCGGTGATCCGCGCCACTGCCATCCGCGAGAAACGGGCGACCTTTTCGCTGGCGCCCGGCCAGCCGCGTCGTCCCCAAGCCGTGACTTCGGTAGAGCGCCTCTTCCTGGCCGGCGATTGGATCGATACGGGGCTCCCGGCTACGATCGAAAGCGCCGTTCTGAGCGGCCATCGTGCGGCGGAATTGGCGGCGGGATAAACGGTGCAGCGGCACCGCACTGCAGCACCGCTGCACTGCAGCACTGAAATGACTTCCGTCATCATTCACTACCAGGAGATCGCCCTGAAGGGCCGCAATCGGCCGTGGTTCGTCGAGCGACTCCTGCACAACCTCCGCGTCGCGACGTCGGATCTGAGAGTGCAGCATATCCGCACGCTCATGGGACGGCTCGAGCTCGTGCTGAGTGACGACGGCGACTGGGACGTTCTTCGTGAGCGCCTCTCGACGACCTTTGGCATCGCGAATTTCTCGAAGGCCGTGCACACATCGTCGAATCTCGAGACGCTGGGCGATCGCATCCTCGGCGATCTCGGGGATCGGGCGCCGCGATCCTTCGCCGTGGCCGCTCGCCGCGCCGACAAGCGTTACCAGATCAGCTCGCCAGAGATCGAGCAGCGGCTCGGCGCGCGCATCAAGCTGGCGCGTGGCTGGCGCGTGGACCTCTCGCACCCCGACCTGACGGTCCACGTCGAAGTGCTTCGAGATCACGCGTTTTATTACTTTGGCAAGCACCGCGGCCCAGGCGGATTGCCGATCGGCGTCGGCGGCCGGATTGCCTGTCTCATGTCGGGCGGCATCGACTCGCCGGTCGCCGCATGGAGGATGATGCGCCGCGGCTGCCGGGCACAGCTCATTCACTTCCACGGCTATCCGTTCGTGTCTTCGGCCTCGCTCGAAAAAGCGAGGGAGCTCGCGACAGTCCTGACGCGTTATCAGCATCGAACTCGCCTGTACCAGGTCAGCTTCGGCGAGATCCAGCGCCGCGTCGTCGTCTCGGCGCCGGCACCGCTGCGAACGGTCCTCTATCGGCGCCTCATGCTTCGCATTGCCGAGCGTCTCGCGCAGTGGGAAGGCGCGCGCGTTCTGGTGACTGGCGATTCGCTCGGTCAGGTGGCGTCGCAGACACTGGAGAACCTGACGGTCATCGGCCGTGCCGTCACCATGCCAGGTACCTGCGGCCGCTCATCGCGATGGACAAGGAAGAGGTCATCGCCGATGCGCAGCGGATCGGCACGTACGACATCTCTATCTTGCCCGACGATGACTGCTGTCAGTTGTTTACGCCGCGAGCACCGGTGACGCGGACGACGGCGAGCACGGTCGATGCGGCCGAGGAATCAATGGCCATCGCGGAGCTCATCGAGCAGGGCGTCTCGGGCACCGTCGTGGAAGAGTTCAAGTTCCCGATGGTACAATCGGCGACTCCTCATTGAGGCATCTGTCCCTATGATCTTTTCATCCGTTGAAGACCTCGTCGCCGCGATGGCTCCGGCTGCCCGTATCGAAGGCGACTCGCTCACCGTCGTCGGCAATCCCTCTCCGGAGCTCATCGATCGGCTGGCGCACACGTCGGCTCTCGGATCGACCCCTGAAATCAAAGGCGCTGCCCGCTGGATCATCCGGTCCCTGGCGGCGGTCAGGGGTGTCCGTCCGGCGTCGATTCACGAGCTCTACCTCGCGATGGGCAAGGGCAAGACGGGCGGGTTCACCGTGCCGGCGATGAACCTGCGGATGATGACGTACGACACGGCGCGCGCCGTGTTCCGCGCCGCGAAGGCCTGTAACGCCGGCGCGTTCATCTTCGAGATCGCCCGTTCCGAGATTGGCTATACCGAACAGCGGCCGCACGAATATGTGGCGAGCGTCCTGGCCGCGGCGCTGCGGGAAGGTCACGCGGGCCCGGTGTTCTTTCAGGGCGACCACGTGCAGGTCAACGCGAAGAAGTTCGCGTCCCCCGAGCGCGACAAGGAACTCGAGACGCTGCGCGCCCTGATTCGCGAGGAGATTGCGGCGGCCTTCTACAACATCGACATCGACACCTCGACGCTCGTGGATCTCGACAAGCGGACGCTGGAGGCCCAGCAGGAAGTGAACTGCGAGCTGTGCGCCGACTTCACGGCGTTCGTGCGGGACCACGAGCCGGATGGTGTCACCATTTCGGTCGGCGGCGAGATCGGCGAAGTGGGCGGCAAAAACTCGGATGTGCACGAGCTGCATGCGTTCATGGGCGGCTATCTGAAGGCGCTCGCCAGGCGTGGCGTTGCGCTCGTCGGCATCAGCAAAATCAGCGTCCAGACCGGAACCGCGCATGGTGGTTTCGTCGGGGCCGACGGAAAGGTTCGCACCGACGTGAAGCTCGATCTCGACGCGCTCGAAGAGCTCTCCAGGGTAGCCAGGAACGACTACGGTCTCGGCGGCGCGGTCCAGCACGGCGCATCGACGCTGCCAGCCGATGCCTTCGACGCGTTTCCCAAAGCTGGCGCCTGCGAGATCCACCTCGCAACCGACTTCCAGAACATAGTCTACGAGCACTCGTCGCTGCCGGCGTCCTTGAAGGAAGAGATGTTCGCCTGGACCCGCGAGCACGCGTCGGAGGAGCGCAAGCCGAACGACACCGAGCAGCAGTTTCTGTACAAGGCGCGCAAGAAGGCGATCGGTCCGTTCAAGCGGCAGCTGTGGTCGCTCGATCAGTCCGCTCGCGACGCCATCGGCACGACGCTCCAGGAACGTTTCGCGTTCCTGATGCAGAAGCTGAACATCGGCGGCACCGCCGATGCGGTCAGGCAGTTCGTCACCGTCGCAAAGATCGAACCGAACCGCTCGGCGGAAGTGAGCGCCGCGGCGGGGATCATCACCGCCGCAGAGCGCAAGGCGGAAGGACTATCAGACTGACACTTGCAGTGCCAAGTGCGAAGTGCAAAGTGCCAAGTAAAGTGGCCAATGCACTTCCCACCTCACTTGGCATTTAGCACTTCGCACTTGGCACTGCTTTGGCACCGATGAATCACTGTCGGTCGTAGACCGCCGTGCTGTCGATCGGGTTGGCCTTCGTGTCGGTGCCCTTGGTCGTCAGCGTCCTCGTCTTTCCATCAGCCGAGACCACTACCGTCTGCTGCACCGTCACCTTTCCGTCCTGCTTGGTCGTCACCTTCGTGGTGTGATCATCCACACGAGTGAGAGCGACAGTGTTGCCAAACGGCGAGTTTCCGGTGACAGGACTGTCCTTCCCGTCGTAGCCAGCCGTGAACGACCATTTGAGAGGCGTACCGTCGTTCCCGACGAGATCGACGGTGACCTTCACGCCGTCACCGGCGGGCTCAAGCACCACCGTGCCACTCTTCATGATGGCGCCCTTCGATTTCTCGGCGTTGAACTTCCAGGTTCCGACATTCGGGTCGGCTGCTGCTGACACAACAGCCGCACTGACGATGCTGATGATGACGCCTGCGACGTGCAGAGACTTCAGTTTCACGGTGGACTCCTCTTCGGATCCGGATGAACGAGGGTGGGGTGTGGGCGTGCGAATCTATACCGACGACTGCCTAAAGCGCAACACCGCCCACTGGCAGGAACACGGAACCGCTGATTGCGCAGATTTCCCCAGTTGCTTCGGGAGGAAGAGGTCCCATCTGCGCAATCTGCGGTTATTTGACGCGTGACGGGGACGGTGCTACGTGGCCGGTGATGGATCGCAGCGCGTGACGGCGCCCCTCGAAGTAATCCCTGATCGCCTCGTGCGTGCTCCGAAACGCCAGGTCTGACCACGGCACCTCGCTGGGGCCAAACCAGCGCGCTTCGAGGCCCTCCTCGTCCACCTGCACGTCGCCGCCGATCGTGGTGGCCGCGAAGACGATGATGATTGGCGTCCGCCCGGCGTACGAGTAGATGTCGACGAGCTCCTCGACGCGAATCGCCAGACCGCACTCTTCGCGCGCCTCGCGCTGCGCGGCCGCCAGCACCTGCTCGCCGCGATCGACGTAGCCGCCAGGGAATACCCACTTGCCGTAGCCCGGCTCGATGGCGCGGCGCACCAGCAGAATGCGCCCTTCAGCGTCGCCGATGATCGTGCCGACCGCAACTTTCGGATCCAGATAGAAGACGTACCCGCAGGAAACGCAGATCAAACGATCGGGATCGCCGGCCTTGAGGCTTCGCGACTCGAGATCACCGCCGCAGACGGGACAGAAACGAAACGCGTCGGACATGAGGCTCGCGCTCGGCGCAGTATAATTCCCATCATCATGTCCATCCTGAAGGTCGCCCGGCTGGGGCATCCTGTGCTCCGGGCGAAGGCGAAGCCGGTCGACCCTCAGGACATCAACTCGCCGACCATTCAAAAGCTCATCGACGACCTGATGGAAACGATGAACGAGTACCACGGGATCGGCCTCGCTGCCCCGCAAGTGCACGAGAGCCTCAGAATCTTCGTCGCCGGTCTCGAGGAGGAACATCCGCGCACCGGCGCGACGGAAATCGTGCCCATCGCCGTCATCAACCCCGAGGTGACGCCGATCGGCCGCGATCTCGTCGAGGACTGGGAAGGATGCCTCAGCATCCCCGACATCCGCGGCAGAGTGCCGCGCAACCGGCGGATCCGGGTGCGCGGGTTCGATCGTGACGCGCGTCCGCTCGATCTCGAGCTCGAGGAGTTTCCCGCCCGCGTCGTGCAGCACGAGACGGATCACCTGAACGGCGTCCTGTTCTTCGATCGCATGAAATCCTTCGAGACGCTCGCGTTTCTCGAGGAATACACCAAGTACTGGGCGAAGGATTGAGCGAAATCGCCAGCCTCCAGACGGCGCCTCCGGTCGTCACCCTGCGCAACGCGCCGGCGCAGCCGTTCGACGGCGCGATTGCCGCGGCGCGCACGTGCTATTCGCCGCGTGTCGTGGCGGCGAGCGAGGTCACCGATCGTCAGCGCGATTCGATCGGCGCGCTCACCTTCGACGCTGGCCATCACACTGTTTACCAGCACGCACATTTCGAGTTCGGTCTCGAGAACATCTCGCGCCAGCTGGTGTGGACGGCGCTTCACTCATATCCCTTCTACAACTCCGAGCAGTCCAGCCAGCGTTACGTCAAGCTGAAGGAGCCGCGCGCGTTCGTGCCGCCGATTTCCGGCGAGGCGCGAGAGGTCTACGAGCGCGCGATCCTGACGGCGTGGGACAGCTATGCCGCGCTGTCCGCGCTCTTGAAGGACGATGCCTTCCGGATTCTGAAAGAGCTGCGGTATGTCACGCCGCGTGCAAGCGCCGACCGACTGAAGGCCATCGAGCGCGAAGCGGAGAAGAAAGCGATCGAGACGGCGCGATACGTCATTCCCATCGCCGCGTTCACGTCGATGGTGCACACGGTCTCGGGCATCACGCTCCACCGTCTGCGCCGTATGGCCGCCGCCGGCGATGCCCCGCACGAGGCGCGGCTCGTGATTGGCGAGATGGTCCGCCTCGTCAAAGAGGCCGACCCGTTCTTCTTCGACAAAGTGGGGTGCGAGGAGCTCGCGCTCGACGCGTTGCCTGAGGTGGGCTTCCCGCGAACGCATCTCGGCGGTGATGCGTTCGCGCAGGCCTTCGATCAGCGGCTCGGCGGCAGGGTCTCGCGGCTGGTGGATGCCTCGCCCGGTGCGGAAGCGAGCGTTGCCGAAGCAGTCCGCGTGACCTTCGGACTCACCCCGCAGGAAATGGACGACGACGAGGCAATCGACCGGGTGCTGAATCCGGCCAGAAACCGGTACCGGCTCGAAGTGATGAACGTGTCGCATCACTCGCCGCTGATGAAATCGCTGCACCACGCGAGCTACACGTTCGAAAAGCGCCTGAGCCACACCGCCGATTCCCAGGATCAGCGGCACCGCATGGTGCCGGCCTCACGGCCGCTGATGACGTTCGTCGACACGGTCCGGCCCGACTACGTCACGCCGAAGCTGCTCGCCGGCAACAAGGAAGCACGGGCGGCGTTCGATCGCGCGATGGTCGATGCGTGGAACGCAAAGAACCGGCTCCTCGCGCTCGGCGTACCACACGAGTTCGCGCTCTACGTCCTGCCGAACGCCACCGCTTTACGGATGGTCGAGTCGGGATCGCTCCTGTCCCTGGTGCACAAGTGGACGCTGCGCACGTGTTTCAACGCGCAGGAGGAGATCTACCTGGCCTCGATGGACGAGCTCGACGAGCTTCGCCGCGTTCACCCCCGCTTCGCGCGATATCTCGGACCGCCGTGCGTTGTTCGAAACGGTCTCATCTCGCCCAGATGCACCGAGGGCTCGCACTTCTGCGGTGTGCCAGTGTGGCGTGACTTTCCGAGCGCTGTTCGACGCCTGTAGGACCAATCCGTCAATTCCCTCCAATCCGCAATCGAATCCACAATCCACAATCCACAATCCGCAATCCGCAATCGTGATCATCATCTTCCTGACCGTCTTCATCGACCTGCTCGGGTTTGGCATCATCATCCCGCTGATGCCGTTCTATGCCACCCATTTCGGCGCTTCGGCGTTCGAGGTCGGAATGCTGGCGATGTCGTTCTCGCTCATGCAGTTCCTGTTCGCGCCGCTCTGGGGACGATGGTCTGACGTAATCGGCCGCCGGCCCGTGATCCTGATCGGCTTGTTGGGGTCGGCTGTGGCGTATCTGACGTTTGGGCTGGCACAGTCGCTCGCGCTGCTGTTCGTCTCCCGCAGTCTCGCGGGCATCGCCGGCGCCAACATCCCGACGGCACAGGCCTTCATCGCCGATTCGACGACGCCGGAGAACCGCGCGAAAGGGATGGGAATGGTCGGCGCGGCATTCGGGCTGGGCTTCATCTTCGGCCCGGCACTCGGCGGGTTTCTCAGCCAGTGGGGCTACCAGGCGCCGGCGCTCTTCGCCGCGGCGCTGTCGTTCGTCAACTTCCTCGCGGCGCTGGTGCTGCTGCCCGAGTCGCTGCCGCCGGATCGCCGGACAGTGGCGCGCACGCGTTCACGCCTCGAGGTCTTCCAGCTTGCGTTGACCCGGCCGAGGCTGCCGACCGTGCTGGCTGTCTTCTTTCTGATCGTATCGGCGTTCGCCAGCTTCGAATCGATGTTCGCGCTCTACAGTCAGGCGCGCTTCGGATTCAACTCGGTCACGATCGGTTACCTCTTCGCTGGTGTGGGCGTCATTCTGGCGATCGTGCAGGGCATGCTCGTGGGTCGTGTGGTGAGGCGCCTCGGAGAGCACAGGCTGGCACCGGCAGCGATCGCCCTGTTGACGCTCGGCCTCGGGCTGGTCTCGATCGCGCCCAGTGTTCCGGCATTGGCATTGGCCTGCGCGATCGTGGCCGTGGGCATGGGTTTCCAGAGCCCGTCGATGCTGTCGGTGATCTCGCAGCTTTCCGACCCTGCCGATCAGGGCAGCATGCTTGGTGTGTCACAATCGCTCGGCAGCCTCGCACGCGTCATCGGACCGCTCTGGGGCGGATTCGTCTTCGATCGCTTCGGCCACACCGCGCCGTTCGTCTCCGCAGCACTGTTGATGGCGATCGCGTGTGTGTTGAGCCTTGTGGCGTTTCGCGGCTACGTGCCCACCCGGCACGTGGTGGTTGGGGACAGGCCCCAACTGGAAATGTGATCGCGGCTAGGGACAGGCCCCATGTGGAAATTCGAACACGAAGTCGAGGTGCGGTTTTGCGACTGCGACCCGCTGGGCCATGTCAACAACGCGGTCTATCTCGCATACCTCGAGGCGGCCCGCTTCTCGTGGTGGCGGCACGTGTTCGGCCCTGACGGCTTTACGGTCCACGGCTTCATCGTCGCGCGAATCGAAATCGATTACCGCAAGCCGGCGATGCCTGGCGAGCGGCTCACCGTGCGTTTGAAGATCGACGCCCTGGGCACTTCGAGCTTCACGATCAAGTATGAAGTCGCGAACGCCAGAACACGCGAGCTGATCGCTGAGGCAAAGAGCGTCCAGGTGGCCTACGACTACGCCGCCGCCCGATCGATGCCCATCTCCGCTGACCTCCGCGCGCGGCTCGAGGCGGGCCTCTAGCGCTACTCCATCGTCGAAATCCGCTGCGTCTGCGTCAGGCTTGTGTTCGGAGACATCGCTTCGACCGCGGAGCGGTCGGCGCCCTGCTCCACGATGACCCTTGGCGCTCGTGGAACAAATCGAGAACACCGTGCCTGGGCGACGGGCCGCGGCTGCGAAACTCACGGCCTGTCCAGGCAGCGAAGGCGCCTGTGGTGGCATCAGCACCAGCGCTGCGGCCAAGGCTGCAAATGACACGGCGAATACACTACCATTGCGAGTTACCGCCGGCGACGCCGGCCGCTATGCGCCCGTTCGATTTTCACTTTCCTCCTCGCATCGTCGGCGGCGTACGCGCCGTCGACGAACTGGGCGTGCGCGTCCGCGAGCTGCGAGGTTCCTGCGTGCTGTTGGTTGCCGACCCCGAGTGCGCGGGTCCTCGGCAACGCATCGCCGCAATCCTCGAGCGTGACGGACTGTCGGTGGTGAGCGACGAACGCGAGGCGCACGCCGATCTGCTCGTGACCGTCGGCGCGAATTCTCCCGGCGGTGCCGCTGGAATCCGGCGGCCGGTCGTTCACGTCCCAAGTCTGATGACCGGCGGCTCGCGCGATGGGTCAGCTCGCGTCGCGGACGCCGTCGCTGTAATCGACGTCGTCGTGCTCGATCCCGAGATGTCGGTCGGTACGTCGCGTGAAGCGATTGCCGGCGCGATGCTGGATGCCACGACGCGCGCCATCGAAGCGTGGGGCAGCACGCGGCGGACGGCGATGTCCGACTTGTGCGCGCGCGAGGCCTGGCGGCAACTGGTGTCGAGCGTTCCGCGCCTGCTGAATGCGCCCGACGACCTCGATGCGATGAGCGCGGCGCTCCTGGGGTCTTTTCTGGCTGCGACTGCCGCCGAACACTCGACGCTGGGCGCCGTCCACGCCTGTGCGCGGCCGGTGAGCCGGCGCTATGGAGTACCACACGGCACCGCGCTCGCGCTTCTCCTGCCCGCGGTCGTACGCTGGAACAGCCGGGTCGTTGCGGATCGCTATGCGGAGCTGGCTGCTGTTCGCGGCGAGTCGCGCCGCCCAGAAACGCTGGTGGCCCGTCTCGAGGATCTCGTGGCCGCCGGCGACTTCCCGGAGCGGCTCGCCGCCGCCGGCGTCGTGGAGGGCGAGTTGCCGGCGCTTGCGGTGGAGGCGTCGGCCGATCAGGTGGGGGAGTTCAACCCCCGCAAATTTGATGTCGCGGGCGCGTTGGAAATCTACGCGGCCGCCTACTAGGAGGGAGTCATGCGCGTTGATCAGGTTACACCGGTCGCTCGGATCACACGGGTCGTCTCGGTCGCACTCATCGTCGCGATTGTGGCGATCGGCGCCGGGCGCGCAGTGACGGCGGCGTCGGATGATGCGAAGGGAGCCGCGGTGCCGCAATCGTTCTACGAGCTGAACACGAACACGCTGTCGGGTGAGCCGGTGGACCTCAAGGATTACAAGGGCAAAGTGGCGCTCGTCGTCAACACCGCCAGCAAGTGCGGCTACACGCCACAGTACAAGGGTCTGCAGGCGTTGTACACCGAGCTCGCGCCGCGCGGGTTCGTGGTGCTCGGATTTCCCAGCAACGACTTTGGCGGCCAGGAGCCTGGGACGGCTGAAGAGATCAAGACGTTTTGCGAGCTGAACTACAAGGTGACATTTCCGATGTTCTCCAAGGTCGTGACGCAGGCGACCGACGAGCAATCGCCAATCTACGCGTGGCTCGGTCGGTCGGGCGATCTTCCCAAATGGAATTTCAGCAAGTACCTGATCAGCCGTGACGGAAAGGTCCTGGCGTTCTTTCCAAGCAAGGTCGCGCCGGACGCGCCGGAGCTGCGGCAGGCGATCGAGCAGGCGCTGAAGTAGAGCTGAAGTAGATCTGATCGGCGGACCGGAAGGTGGGCCGATCGCCCGAAGGCCGCGAGACAAGTCAGCGCGTGATCCCGGAGAGGTTATGAACGACGATCGCGATCGAAGCGCCTCACTCGGACGGAGTGGTCAGAACCGTGCGCAGGCGCCGCCTGCGCCTCCATGCGCCATGGTGATCTTCGGCGCGTCCGGCGACCTGACCAAACGCAAGCTCATTCCCGCACTCTACAACCTGCGTCGCAGCGGCCTGCTGTCGGACGACTTCGTGGTCCTCGGGGTTGCGCGGCAGCCGTTGAGTGACGACGAGTTCCGGGCGCGCGTCGACGATGATCTCGTCGCATGTGACGAGCCCAAGGATCAGACCTGTCACGACTGGCTCCTGCAGCGTGTCTTCTATCATGGCGGCGACGTCGAGCAGCCGGCGACATATCAGGCGCTCAACGAGCGGCTCGAATCGCTCGCGCCTGATTACAGGCACGGCGGCAACTATCTCTTCTATCTCGCCGTTGCGCCAACCCTGTTCCAGCCGCTGATCCAGAATCTCGGCGCCGCCGGTCTCACGCAGGAGGTGTCGGGACGCTGGCGGCGCGTCGTGATTGAAAAACCCTTCGGCCAGGATCTGACGTCTGCCCGCACGTTGAACCGAGAAATCGCGAAGGTGCTGAACGAGACACAGATCTACCGGATCGACCATTACCTGGGGAAGGAGACCGTCCAGAACATTCTTGCGTTTCGCTTCGGCAATGGTGTGTTCGAGCCGATCTGGAACCGCCGGTATATCGATCACGTGCAGATCACCGCATCGGAAACCGTCGGCGTCGAGGGTCGCGGCGGCTACTACGACAAGTCAGGCGCGCTCCGCGATATGGTGCCGAATCATCTCTTCCAGCTGATCACCCTGACTGCGATGGAGCCGCCGAGCTCGTTCAAAGCCGAGGCGGTTCGCGACGAGCAGTCGAAGGTCCTGCGCGCGGTGCAACCGTACACGCCGGAAGAGGTCCTGCGCCGGAGCGTGCGCGGTCAGTACGGCCCCGGGGTGATCGATGGCAAACCCCATCCAGGTTATCGCGAAGAGCCGAACGTCGACCGTCAGTCGCACACCGAGACCTTCGTGGCGCTGAAGGTGTTCATCGACAACTGGCGCTGGGCCGATGTGCCGATCTACTTGCGGACTGGCAAGTGCCTTCCCAAGCGCGAGACGACGATCGCCATCCAGTTCAAGCGGCCGCCGTTCATGCTGTTTCGTGATACGCCTGTCGAGCAGCTCGATCCGAATCGCCTCGTGCTGCGCATCCAGCCGGACGAGGGCATCGCCCTCAGCTTCGGCGCGAAGGTGCCCGGTCCGCAGTTGCGGCTCGGCAACGTCGACATGTCGTTCGATTACGGCGATTACTTCGGATCGGAGCCGAGTACCGGCTACGAGCGACTGCTGTACGACTGCATGACCGGAGATATGACGCTCTTTCAGCGTGCCGACATGGTCGAGGCGGGATGGACCGTCGTCGAGCCCATTCTCGACGTGTGGAAGGCGCTGCCGGCACGCGACTTTCCAAACTATCCCGCGGGCACTTGGGGACCACGCGACGCAGAGGTGCTGCTGGAGCGCAGCGACCGCCACTGGTACAACGGCGAAACGGTCGGCGAGACGCCAAGGCACACGGTGGCCGCGCGTCAGTGACAGACGCGACCCTCTCCTGCGAGGGCATCGTCGCTGCGATGCACGAGGGCAGCTACGAGCGCAACGAGCAGGACTTCATGCGACTCCTCGTCCACCATGGGATGCACGTGGTGGACGTCGGCGCGCATATCGGCTTCCACACCCGTCATCTCGCCGATCTCGTCGGCCCAAACGGCTCGGTGACCGCGTTCGAACCGGTTGCCGAACATGTCGCCGTGCTGTCTGACACGATACAGAAGGAGGGCTGGCAAGGCCGCGTTCTGATCGTGCAGGCGGCAGTCGCCGACGTGCAGGGATCACGAACGATGGTGATCGCGACCGCGAATCTGGCGGCAGCGAATGCGTATCTCGAGCCTGAAACGGCACAGGAACGGCACCACGCCCGTCCAGAGGACCACACGATCGAGCGGCAAGTGGCCGTCCAGACCTTGGACGACGCCGTGCGCCAGCGGCCCGTGGCGTTTCTGAAGATCGATGCTGAAGGGGCCGAGGCGCTCGTGCTTCGCGGCGCGCGCCGTCTGCTCGCCGCGGACCATCCGGTGGTGCTCGCGGATCTCCACCCGCACCTGATGCAACGGCTCGACGGCACGACGCCAGAGGCGCTGATTCGAGAGATGGTCGAGGTCGGTTACGAGTGCCGGCTCCTAGGCGCAGGCGTGGCTGGCCCGCCGATCGCCGATGTTCACGCCCGCGGCGTGACGACAGTGGTCTTCCAGCCATGCGCGGGTCCGAGCTTCGACAGCCGTACGGCCGGAGTTTAGTAGGGCCACATCAGGCCGCACTGAAGTGCGGCCCTCCTCCGATTGGCGATCATGCCCGTCACGATTCCAGGTCTGTCAAAGCTGTCGGCACGTAATCCCGGCCCGATGTCCGGAACGGGCAACTGGACGTATCTCCTCAAGGGCGAGGTGCCGACGCTGATCGATGCTGGCGTCAGCATGGCCGAGCACCTCGACGACGTGTCCTTGTCGCTCGGCGAATCCAGTCTGGCTCGAGTGGTCGTTACGCACGCGCATGCCGATCACATAAGCGGCGCGCCCGCTCTAGCCGCGCGATGGCCCGCCGCCGACTTCGTCAAATATCCCTGGGCGGAGCAGGATGCCAGGTACGCGGTGACATGGCAGCCCGCGCATGACGGGCAGCGCCTGGTTGCCGGCGACATCGCACTCGACGTCATCCATACCCCTGGCCATTCCCCCGACCATCTGTGCCTCTGGCATGCGGACAGTCGCACGCTCTTCAGCGGCGATCTCCTCATCGAGGGGAGCACCGTGGTGCTTCCCGCGTCCCGTGGCGGCAACCTTGCGGCCTACCTTCAGTCGTTGTCGCGAATTCAGGCCCTGGCGCCCATCGCGGCCCTTCCAGCACACGGCGCCGTGATTGACGATCCCGTCGCGCTCATCGTGCGATATCGCGCGCACCGCGCCGAACGGGAAGAGCAAATTCTGGCGGCTCTGAAGGAAGGCGCCGGCACGGTGACGGCCATTGCCGCAAAGGTGTACGCTGATCTGACGCCCGCGCTGCTTCCTGTCGCCGAGGAGACCGTGCGCGCGCATATTGCGAAGCTGCGTGACGAAGGTCGCGTCCACGAGCACGACGGACGATTCACGCTTCGGTAGGGCGGGCGAAAGTCCCGACATGTGACATGACTGACCGGCAGAGCGATCACATTCGAGTGTGCTGATGGAAAACGCCAAGGGGTACGCGAATCCAGACCTGCTAATCGACCCTCGCGAATTGGCTGCGACACTCGAAAACGAGGCCACTCGGCCGACGCTGCTGGATCTTCGTCCGGCGGAACTCTTCGCGCAGGGCCATCTGCCTCACGCAGCGCACCTGGACCTGTTCGGCGTCAGCCTCACGGATACCGATCCGGCGCCGTTGAAGGCCTTTCTCTGGATGATCGAGCATCTGCTGGCGATGCGCGGCGTCTCGGCGGATCGTCCGGTGGTCGTCTACGAGACGGATTCGGGCATTCGAGCGGCGCGGGCATTCTGGTTTCTCGAGCTCTTTGGCCACCCGGACGTTCGCCTGCTGGATGGCGGTATCCAGGCCTGGCAGGCCGCGCGACTTCCGCTGACGACAAAAAGCGCTGTCCCGGCAGCGTCGTCATGGACTGGTGCCGCCCGCCGTTCCGAGGTGCTGGCCACATGGCGCGATGTGGCCGACCGCCTGGATCGCAGGGACGTCGCGATTCTTGATACGAGATCGGACGGCGAGTATTGCGGCACCACCGTGCGCGCGGCCAGGGGCGGAGCGATCCCCGGTGCGATTCACCTCGAATGGACGCGAAACCTGGGGCCGGACGGCGCCTTCAAGCCGGCGTCGGAATTGACCGCGATGTACGAGCAGGTCGGGATCACGCCCGATCGCGAGGTGGTGTCCTATTGTCAGGGCGGCTACCGCGCGGCCCACAGCTATCTGGCGCTCCGGCTGCTCGGCTATCCGAGATTACGCAGCTACCTCGGATCGTGGAAAGAGTGGGGCGATCGGGAGGAGCTCCCGATTGAAAAACCGGGAACTCGAGAAGTCGAGAGCTCGAGACGTTGAATCCGAGAGCTGAGAATCCGAGAAGGAACGCGTCGTGACAAACAAAGTGGTCGATTTCATCAATCTCCATCGCGATCGGTACGTCGACGAGCTCAAGGAATACCTCGCCATCCCCAGCATCAGCGCGCTGCCCCAGCACACGGCCGACGTCAGGCGATGCGCCGAGTGGACGTCGAACGAGCTGACGAAGGTCGGGCTGCAGAACGTTCGCTTGATCGAGACGCCGGGCAATCCGGTGGTGTACGGCGAATGGCTCGGCGCAGCGGGGGCGCCGACGATTCTCTTCTACGGGCACTACGACGTGCAGCCGGTCGATCCCATCGACAAATGGGTAAGCCCGCCATTCGAGGCCACGGTCCGCGACGGCGAGATCTACGCGCGCGGCTCGGCGGACGACAAGGGCCAGATCTTCATGCATTTCAAGGCCGTCGAGGCCTGGCTGAAGGAAGCCGGGGCGTTGCCGCTGAATATCAAGGTGTTCATTGAGGGCGAGGAAGAAGTCGGGTCCACGCATCTCGACACCTTCGTGCGCGACAACCGCGACCTCCTCAAAGCCGATGTCGTCGTCATCTCGGATTCGCCGATGTTCGATCGCGGCGTGCCGTCGATCTGCTACGGGCTGCGAGGCCTCACGTACTTCCAGATCGATCTGAAGGGCTCCAGTTCCGACCTTCACTCGGGTTCGTTCGGCGGCTCGGTCGCCAATCCCGCGTTCGTGCTCGGCCAGATGCTGTCGCAGATGAAGGACAAGGGGGGACGGATCAAGATTCCCGGCTTCTACGATGACGTGCGCGCGCTCACGGACGAGGAGCGTGCCGAGTGGAAGAAGCTTCCGTTCAACGAGACGCGCTATCGGAAGGACCTGGGCGCGCCGAAGCTATTCGGCGAGTCTGGCTATACGACGCTCGAGCGCGTCTGGGCACGGCCGACGTTCGAGGTGAACGGCCTGCTCGCGGGATTCACCGGCGAGGGCGCCAAGACCGTGATCCCGGCGACCGCGATGGCCAAGGTCAGCATGCGGCTGGTTCCCGATCAGGACCCGGCAAAGATCGCGGATCTGTTCGAAGCCTACGTCACGAAGGTGACCCCGAAGACGGTCGAGGTGAAGCTGACGCGCATGCATGGCGGCAAACCATGGATGGCCGATTTCGACAACCCGTTCGTACAGGCCGCAGGTCGAGCCATCGAGCGCGGCTTCGGCAAACCGCCGGTGTTCCACCGTGAAGGCGGTTCGATTCCGGTTGTTTCGACCTTCCAGCAGGAGCTCGGCGTGCCGTCGGTACTCTTCGGCGTCGGCCTGCCCGACGAGAACGCCCACGCTCCAAACGAGAAGCTGGATCTGGGCAACTTCCACAGCGGCATCATCGCCGCCGCGTTCCTGTATGAAGAGGTCGGAAACCTCGGAGCCGCGAGCTAATCGGCAATCCCGACCAATCCGCAATCAATCCGCAATCCGCAATCCGCAATCCGCAATCTCATGCTTCTCCCGGCCCTGATCCCTCCTCTCGTCAGGTTCTACGGCCCCCTGCCGCATCCTCCCGAAGATCCCTTCGGCGCCTATGTCTGGGAGGTGCTCGGTCACAAGACCACCGCGGGCCGCCGCGATGCGGCGTTCATGGCGCTGCGGCGGGTTCCGGCGCTCACACCCGACTCGATGAAGAAGCTCGGGCGCGGCAAGCTCGAGGTGATTGTTCGTCAGTGTGGGCCGTTCGTGGACGAGCGCCTCACGGCGCTCGAGACCGGCGCCGACGTGTTCCGGCGGCAACGGGATTTTGATGACCGGCTGCAGCGCACGCTTAGAACTGCGTGCCTCGCCCTCCGCGATCTGCCGCATCTCAGCGAGGCAGGTGCGGCGCGCGTGCTGTTGTTCGCGTCACCGCATCCGTTGATTCCCGTGGATGCGGGCATGACCCGGCTGGCAGTGCGGCTCGGACTCGTCACGCCGACCGAAAACCTGACGCGACTGGCCCGGAGTGTTCGTCGCTCTCTCGGTCGTGCGCTGCCGGCCGACGCAGCCACGCGGCGACAGGCCGCCTTGTATCTCGCACATCACGCGCAATCAACCTGCATCGAGGTCAGCCCGCATTGCGGGGTCTGCCCGATCGCGACAGCCTGCCCGTTCAATTCAGCGAGGCGAGCCGCCGTCGAAGCGCCTTCACGTGATCCCACACTTCCTTGACGTCGTCCTGTCCCGCCTCCTGACCGGGACTGCCTGACAGCCGGAGGAACGTCTCGAGGTCGCGTAGCGCCGCCCCGTATTCCTGCAGGTGCGAGGCGAGTAGGCCGCGATCGCGAAGCTCGACGAGGGAGGCGGGCTCGAGCGCGACGACGAGGTCGGATACGTCGTGCGCCATGCGGAAGGCGCGAATCCGTACGTAGGCACGCTTCAGGTTCAGGAGCATGCGCAGCAGGATGGCGCGCTTCCCGGCGCGCTGCAGCATCGACGGGTGCAGCATGTCGACGCCGACGTGCGTTCGCAGCAGGCGCGCGCAATCCGCGTCGGACAGGACCGCGCCTCCGTGGAAGGGATCGACGATGAGCGGCTCAGTGTCGGCGCTGTCGCCCGCTTCAGGCGGGCAGCGCATGAGGAAATGGCCAGGGAAGTTCACGCCTTCCATGACGAGACCCGCGCGGCGGGCGACCTCGATGAACACCACGGCCAGCGTGATCGGAATGCCGGTGCGCCGCTCGATGACGTCGTTCAGGAAGCTGTTGCGCGGGTCTTCGTAATGTTCGCGATTGCCTGCGAAGCCAAGCTGCCCGAAGAAAAAGTCCGACACAATCCGCAGCCGCATCCGCCGGGACGGCCGTCCGCCGACACCGAGCTCAACGTGCTGCCTCGCCGTCTCGCCGAGCGCATCGAGCGCGGTGAGCCAGCGCTCCGGATCGAGCGTTGGATATGCCACGCGGGCGGCGAGGAGCGCCGGCGGGGCCACGCTGTCATCCGGACTCGAGGCCAATCGCAGGAATTCGTCCACCAGGCGACGGTCCACAGTGTCATGCCTCCATGCGAGCGCCGGCGCGTCCCGACACGACACGGTCGAGCAGCTCCGGCGTCACGTGACTGATATCCGGAACGATGAGGTCAGACGCGCCCAGGTCGCGGGCTTCGTAGCTGGTGGTGACGGCAATCGTTCGGAGTCCTGCGCTCCTCGCGGATTCGAGGCCCCAATGGGAGTCCTCGATCGCCACGGACCGTTCCGGATGAATGGGCGTCCCGTGCTGGTCGGCCAGCAGCGCCAGCGCCCGCCTGTAAGGGTCCGGCGCCGGCTTGCCCTGCGGCGTTTCGCCTGCAGCGACGATCACGGCGAAGATGGAGACCAGCTGTGTGCTGCGCAGGATCGTCTCGATGTCCTCGCGAAGCGCGCCCGACGCGATCGCCACCGGACAATGGGCGGAGATCGCCTGGACACTCGCTGCGGCGCCCGGAAAGAGCACGTGTTGTGCGGCGGCGCGGCGCTGGAACAGCTCCGCCTTGCGCGCGATCAGCTCGTCGATGCGCCCGTCCTCGATCCGCAGCCCCTTGTCGCGCGCGAGCGCCTCGAATACGCCCACATCGTCGTAGCCCAGGTATCGCGCGTAATACTCCGCTGGCGGCAGCGTGAGGTTCTCCGCGGCAAGGAGTTCTTGGTAAACGCGCAGATGCAGCGGTTCGCTGTCGGCGAGCACGCCATCGAAGTCGAAAACGACCGCGTCCGGCTTCATCCGGCGGTGCCCTTGGGGATGGACGACTCCTTCATCTTTTCGCCGGCCCGCACGGGGACCTTCAGCCGGTTCTCGCGCGGCGGATATGGGCAGTCGTAGGTCGGGTTGTAATAACAGTATGGGTTGTAGGCCCGATTGAAGTCGATCACGTAGATCCCCGTTCGCGTTCGATCGAGATCGAGGTATCGCCCGGCGGGGTAGGTCTCGGTGCCGCTCGTCAGGTCCACGAACGGCACGAACAGCCGATCCATGTTCGGCGCTGAGGCCTCGGTGAAGGCGCCAAGCGCCAGCGACTGTCCCTTTAGCGCGAACTCGAGCGTTCCCACTCGCTGCATCAGCCGCCGCTCGCCGGTCGACGTGGGCATCTCCAGCGTCACCCGATCGGGCTCGACGCGCAGGACGGCCGGGACGCGGTAGTCCGACGATCCTGGAAAGTAAGCGAGTGGCAGCAGCTCGGCCCGGCGTACGGGTGGCACAGGCGAGTCGGACTCACGGAAGGCCTGCTCCTTTGCCGCACGAAATTCCGCCAGCGACCTCGCGAAACTGGCGTCGTCTTCGACGGGCGGCGGTGAGCACGCCGCCAGGGAGAACACGAACGCAGCAATGAACAGCGGGAAAACTGGCCGCGCGGAATCCGGCACGTCATCATTGATCATGCCACGGGCGGCTGTGGAAGTGCTAAGTGCCAAGTGCCAAGTGCAAAGTGAAGGGAAGTGAAGTGAAAGTGAAAGTGGAAAGTGAACGAGTGGCAGGTAGTGGCCAGATCGGTCAGATCGCCGCAAGTACCCACGCGTCGCTGCTTGCCAAGGACGGAGTTGAAAGCCACCACTGCCACTTGGCAGACTTCTCGCCCCACTTGCACGTGGCACTTAGCACGTGGCACGGGTTCTAGTCGAACACATAGCCGCCGCGTTCGACCGTGGCGTCCGCGAGTGCTCGGCGGCAGCGCACCGTATCCGCCGGGACGACTTTCAGCACGCGCCGCAACGCCGCGAGATGGGTGCGAAGCGTATCGCCCTCCGCGATGGCCGCGAGGAGCTGGCGCGCGGTGACGTCGACCCGAAGCGCGGCGTCGTTGATGAACGTGCGAGCCGCCGTGTGATGAAGCACCGCCCCTTGCGGTGCAACGGTCTCGGCCGTGGTGGCTCGCGCCAGCGCGCTCTCTGACGCATACGTGTCGATGGCGAGGTCCGCGATCCACAGCAGTACTTCCTGCTGATCCTGGAGCTCCGCGCCGAAGCGATCCATCGCCGCCCCAAGCGTCAGTACGGTGACTTTCTTGAACGCGTCGACGGCCCTCGTTTCGGCGGCCAGCGCGTGCTCCTGAACCCGGTCCACGAAAAGCGCCGGCGGCGGGCCCATGACCTCGTCCAGGAAGCGGCGGGCGGCCGGGATCAGGGCGAGTTCTCCCTTGGCGGCGCGTTTGGCGAGCATGCCGGAGATCACCAGCCGGTTGATCTCGTTTGTACCCTCGAAGATCCGATTGACGCGGGCATCGCGATAATGCCGCTCGGCGGGATAGTCACGGACGTAGCCGTTGCCGCCGTGGATCTGCACGTTCTCGTCGAGCACGAAGTCGAGTGTCTCGCTGCCGAATACCTTCGCGATCGAGGCTTCGACTGCCAGTTCTTCGAGCGCGCCAGCCAGCGACATGTGCGGCGACGCCGCGCTCCCCGTGTGCTGATCGATCACGCCACCGGTTCGGTGCAGCACTGCCTCGAGCGCATAGGCGCGCGCGGTCATTTCGCCCAGCTTGTGGCGAATCGCGCCGAAGGCGGCAATCGGCCGGCCGAACTGACGACGCGTCGCCGCGTAGCGTGCGGACTCGGCAATCGCGATTCGGCAACCTCCGGCGCACATGGCCCCGAGCTTCAGCCGCCCGAAGTTCAGGACGCTGAAGGCGACCTTGTGACCTTTACCGATCTCCCCGAGCACGTTGTCGGCGGGAACCGGCACGTCCTGAAGGATCAGCGGAGTCGTCGACGAGCCGTGCAGACCCATCTTGTGCTCTTCGCGCCCGCTCGAAATGCCGAAACTGCGCTCGACGATGAAGGCGGTAAAAGCGTTGCCGTCGACCTTGGCGAACACGATGAATACGTCCGCGAAACCGCCGTTCGTGGTCCACAGCTTCTCGCCGGCGAGCCGGAAGCTGCCGTCGGGCTGTGGAGTTGCACGCGTTCGCGACGACAGTGCATCCGATCCCGAACCAGCTTCTGTGAGCGCGTATGCGCCGACCTTGTCGCCGCTCGCGAGGTCGGGCAGGTATCGGGACTTCTGAGCCTCGCTGCCGAACATGACGATCGGCAGGATGCACAAGTTCGCCTGGGCCCCGTAGGTCGTGGCGAATGACGCCGAGAAGGCAAGGTACTGCGAAACGATCAGCGACGACATGCGGTCGAGCTCAACGCCGCCGTAAGCCACCGGCACGTCGGCACCAAGAAATCCGAGCTCGCCGCAACGTTTGAGCAGCAATCGAGCGAGCGCCCAGTCCTTCTGCTCGAGGCGATCGAGGACAGGAAGCACTTCCTTTTCGGCGAACGCCGCCGCGGTCCGGGCAATGAGACGATGTTCCTCGGTCTGCCGCTCGGGTGTGAAGGGGGAGGGCGGCGGTGGCTCGAGCAGCCACGATCCACCGAGCGCAGACGGACGACTCACCGTCATGACGCGCGCTCGAAAATGCCGGCGGCGCCCATGCCTCCCCCGACGCACATGGTCACGAGGCCATAACGCCCACTACGACGCTGCAGCTCGTGCAGCAGCGTGGTCGTCAGCTTGGCGCCGGTACATCCGAGCGGATGCCCTAGCGCGATGGCCCCACCGTTTACGTTCAGGAGCGCAGGATCGATCGGCAGTTCCTGCAGGCATGCCAGGACCTGCGCGGCAAATGCCTCGTTCAACTCGACGAGTGCCATATCCTCGAGCTGCAGTCCGGCGCGAGCGAGCACCTTTCTCACTGCGGGCACCGGGCCGATTCCGAAACGCTCCGGCTCCACGCCTGCGGTTGCATAGCCGACGAACCGCGCGAGAGGCGTCAGCCCGAGGGCGCGGGCGCGCTCGGACTCCACGATCAGTACCGCCGCGGCGCCGTCGCTCATCTGCGACGAGTTTCCCGCCGTCACGGAGCCGGCGACATGAAACGCAGGCCGAAGCTTCGCGAGCGCCTCGGCCGACGTATCCCGGCGCGGTCCCTCGTCAATGGCAAAATTCATCTGGCGGACGGCCGGCGCCCCGTTGGCTGCGCCTGGTTCGGCGAGCGCGACCGATAGCGGGACGATCTCTTCGTTGAAGCGTCCGGCGTCGATGGCGGCGATCGCCCGACGATGGCTCTCGAGCGCGAAGGCATCCTGCGCCTCGCGCGAGATCCGGGATTCGCGAGCGTGATTCTCGGCGACCAGGCCGGTTGTGAGGTAGACATCCGGATGCGACGCGACGAGGGCCGGGTTGGGCGCGACCTTGTGTCCGCCCATTGGCACGAGGCTCATCGATTCAGTACCGCCGGCAAGAATCGCGGTGGCCTGTCCGGCGACGATGCGCTCGGCCGCCTGCGCTATCGCCTGCAGGCCTGATGCGCAGAACCGGTTGACCGTGACCGCAGACGCGGCAACAGGAACGCCGGCACGAAGGCTCGCGATGCGCGCCACGTTCAGGCCCTGCTCCGCCTCCGGCATAGCACAGCCGAGGATCACGTCGTCGATCTCAGCCGGGTCGAGCGCTGGCGCTCGCCTCAGCGCCTCCGCGAGGACGACCGCGCCCATCTCATCGGGTCGCGTCGTTCGCAGCGTGCCGGCGGGCGCCTTGCCAACCGCCGTGCGCACGGCGGAAACGATTACTGCGTCTTTCATGATCTCGCCCGTATCCATGTGTGGGGCAGACATGCAGGTCCGCCTGACAGGGGCCGAAGCCCCGACCTCAGTGAGACGAGTTTGTTGGCGTCTTGTAGTCCTGAAGCAGGTCCACAACTGCGTCGGCAACCTCCGACACCTTGCCATCGAAGAGATGATCCGCGCCATCGATGATCACCAGCTCCTTTGGCTCCGAGAGCTGGCCGTAGAACTCATAGGCGCGCTTCAGCGGGCAGATCTCGTCGCGCTCGGCCTGGATCAGGAACTTCGGCTTGGGACTGCTCCGTACTGCCGAGAAGTCATAGCGATCGACGGGCGGCGCGATGCCCAGCAGCAGGCGGACGCGATCGTCGGTCGCGCCGACCGTCAGCGCAACGTACGAGCCGAACGAGAAGCCGGCCGCCCAGAGCTCCGTATGCGGATACTGCGACACCATGGCATCGAGCGCGGCGCGATAGTCGGCTAGCTCGCCCGGTCCTTCGTCCCAGGTGCCCTCGCTTCCTCCGACGCCCCGGAAGTTAAATCGCAGCACGGCGCATCCGATGCTCGCGAGCGCCTTCGTTGCTCGAAACACCACTTTGGTGTGCATCGTCCCGCCCTCGGTCGGCAGCGGATGCGCGAAAACGACAGCGGCGCGAGCCGGCCGATTGCCTTCGAGGACCGGCGACTCGAGCAGCGCCTCGAGCCGTCCAGCCGGTCCCTGAATCTCGCGAACAGGTCGGGTCATATTCCTACAGTGCCACCGTGCGGCGCCCGCGCGTAACGCGGTCGGCATTGGCGCGCTCGACAAACGCCCCGATCTCATCAGCAAACGCGCCCGGCCGTGTCACCGTTCCCAGGTGGCCGGTCTGCACGAGTGTCTTCACCTCGGCCTGCGGTATCAGCTCGCTGTAACGACGACTGACATCCGGCGTCACCGTTCGATCCAGGCCATGTTCGCCGAGGAGAATCAGCGTCGGCACTGTCACTGGCTCGCCGTCGGCGAAGTTGATGCGACGCATTGATTCGATGCGTCGACCCATCAGGGCTGGCGAGGCCGGCGCGGTCACGACACGCCTGCCCATACGCACCGCCTGGTGCAGCCGGTCGCTCCATCTGGGGAACGATGCGAACCATTCGGGCAGCACGCGGCGCGCCGAGTCGACGCAGAACACGGGGAACAGCAGCCGAGGCGCCCGGCTATAGAGCTTGAGTCGTCCTGTGAGCTCGAAATCGGGCGGCAACGGCGACGCCAGTACCAACTGGCGGACCCGATCGGGACGGTGCGTCGCGTAACGAAACGCGATGAGACCACCGAAGGAAATCCCGCAGATCGTCGCTGACGGCTCGCCTGCCTCGTCGAGCACCCCGTCGATTTGCTGGACGTAGGTGTCGAACGCGGCGTCGAAGGGAAGCCCCACCTGGCTGCCCCTTTCACCGGCCAACGAGAACGTCAGCACGCGGAACCGGCGCGCGAGCGCATCGACCGTTGGGCGCATCCATTCCCAGCGGCCCTGCAGGCCGGGTACGAGCACGAGCGGAGGTCCGGTGCCAGTGTCGATCATCGAAACGGACATGGGGCAGGGGCGCATGGGGACATGGGAGGGCGTTCGGGTTCATCCGGCATAGTCCCTATGCCCCTCTGTTCCCATGTCTCCCTCCCGTCAGTTCCGCAGCGGCTTGCCGGTCTTGAGCGTGTGCTGGATCCGCTCCAGCGTCTTCCGTTCGCCGCACAGCCGGAGGAACGCTTCGCGCTCCAGATCGAGCAGGTGCCGCTCGCTTACCGTTGTCTCGTGCGGAAGCGCTCCGCCGGCGAGTACGCCCGCCAGGGTGCGGCCGATCACCACATCGTACTCGCTGATCCGGCCGGATCGGTGGGCCAGGTGTATGCCCAATTCGAGCGCCGCCCGCACCGAATCGCCGCCGACGCGGATCGCCGTCCGCACTACCGGCGGCTGGTAGCCGTCGCGCACGAGATCAAGCACGCGCTGCTTCGCGTCCCAGATCAGGCGATCGCGGTTCATCGAGATACCATCCGCGTCTCGCAGATAGCCGATAGCCTTTGCATCGTGGGCGCTCGTCGACACCTTCCCCAGCCCAATCGTTTCGAACACGCGCTGCACCGCCGGCAGCAGGTCGGTGCGCGGCGGAAGGCTCTCCACCGCTCGCGCCAGCATTTCCTTCGTGCCGCCTGCGGCTGGAATGAGGCCGACGCCGACTTCGACGAGGCCGATGTATGTTTCAGCCGCCGCCTGCACTCGCGCGCCGTGGAGCGCGACCTCGCATCCGCCGCCGAGCGCCAGTCCCGCAGGCGCGACGACAACCGGCACCCGCGCGTGGCGCAAGGCAGACGTGCACGACTGGAAGCTCCGGACCATCAGGTCGACCTCGTCCCAGTTGCCCTCCTGTGCCTCGAGCAGCAACAACGTCAGGTTCGCGCCCGCCGAGAAGTTCACGGCATCGTTGCCAACGACAAGGGCGACTCCGTGACGTTCTGCCTCGGCGACTCCGGCCGTCAGCATCTGCAAGATGTCGGCGCCAATCGTGTTCATCTTCGAGTGGAACTCGACCGCCAGCACGCCATCGCCGAGATCGATGACGCTCGCGCCCGCGTTCGACTGCACTGGCGTCGTCCGCGATTTCCGGGCCTGCAACAGCAGCAATTCGTCCCCGGGAGGCTCAAGCGCCTCTGTGCGGACGCGATCGCGTGTCGACGTCAGTGAGCTTTGGAGCAGAGGCGGAACCTCCACGTCGGACTTCGTCGCATCCGTCCAGGCGCCGACCACGCGCCGCACGCCGATGGCGTCAATCGTTTCGAACGGTCCGAGCTCCCAGCCGAATCCCCATTTCAGCGCCCAATCGACATCGTCTATGGAATGCGCGATCTCGGTCGCAATCCGCGCCGTGTAGACCAGCGTGGGCGCCAGCGTTGTTCTCAGGAACTCGCCAACTCGATCTTTTCCCTCGAACAGTGAACGCGTGCGCTGCGCCGTATCAGGGATCGCTCTCGCGGCATCGAGCGACGGGAGCGCAGCCTGACTGGGGTAGTACCCGAGCGTAAGCGGATCGATCGCGAGAATCGCCGACTCGCCGCCTGGTCCCTTCACACGCCGATAGAACCCGCCACCGGCCTTTTCGCCGATGAGCCCTCGCGCGACCATCCGCTCGAGGAGCGCTGGGGCCTTGAACGCTTCGCGTGTCTCAGGTGGCAGCCGCTCGTGCAGGTTCCGGAGAACGTGCGCCAGCACGTCGAGCCCGGCGATGTCCATCGTCCGGAACGTCGCGCTTTTCGGCCGGCCGATCGCGGGCCCGGTGATGGCATCCACTTCGGCCACGGTGTAGCGTCCTGATTCGACCGCTTCGATCATGCGGAGCACGCCAAACAACGCGACATGGTTGGCGATGAAGTTCGGCGTGTCCTTGGCGACGACGACGCCTTTGCCGAGGCGCAGATCGGCGAATCGCGCGATCGCGTCGACGACTGCGGAATCTGTCTCAGCTGTCGGAATCACCTCGAGCAGTCGCAGGTAACGCGGCGGATTGAAGAAGTGCGTGCCGAGCCAATGTCGCCGGAAGTCCTCCGATCGGCGGTTGCCGAGAACGTGGATCGGGATCCCCGACGTATTCGAACTGACGATAGTGCCGGGACGACGTGCCGCATCCACGCGCGCCAGCAACTCGCGCTTGGCGTCGAGCTGCTCGATGATGGCCTCGATCACCCAGTCGGTTTCGGAAATACGATCGAGGTCCTTGTCAAAGCCTCCCGTGGTGACGAGCCCGGCACGATCGGCCGTGAAGAACGGATCCGGACGCAGCTTTCGTGCGCGATCGAGACCGGCTCGCGCCGTCGGTTCGTCGAGGTCCAGCAGCAAGGCAGGAACGCCCGCATTCGCGAAGTGCGCGGCAATCTGGGCGCCCATCGTGCCGGCGCCTAGCACGGCGATGCTGGAGATTCTTCGCAGGACACCCACGATACCGCTCGGCCGCTCAGCGGTCCACGTTGTCGAGCATCCAGGCCGCCATCTTCTGGCTGTTCATCGGCATATTACCCGCTATTTCCACCGCGTCAGAATCGCCTCGCGTCGAAACAGCTTCACACCGAGGAGGAGCAGCAGCAGCCAGACGCCGCAGAGACCGGCGAACACCAGAAGACCGGTTCCCACGGTGAGAATGAAGACGCCGGACATCTGCGCCATGAACAGCGCGGTCAGCGGCAGGATGAAGAGCGCACCAAACTGCTGGGCGGTCCGCGGATCGTTGACGCGCGCCGACACGAGGACGCCGACTTGTAGTGCGAGGCCAGACGTGATCGGCCCCAGGCCGAGCACGAGCAGTGCCGTTTTGAACGACAGCAGCGCGCGCAGCACGCCGGGCTCGGCCAGCATGGCGACGCCGATCATGTAGACCAGCGTCGTCAACATCATGATCGCGAGCGAAGGCAGCATGGCTCCCGCGACCTTCGCCAGCAGCAGCTCGGTCGTCGTGATCGGGGTTGCCAATAGCGGCTCGAGCGACTTGCCGATCTTCTCGCCGATCAGGCTGTGCCCGGCAAACGTGATGGCACCAGTCACCGGCACGAGCAGCGTCATGACAAGGAACCGGCTGAAGATGAACGCCTGAACCGCCGCGTCGGCGGAGAGACGCTCGATGCCGGGGAGCTCGCCCGACGCCTTCGCCAGCGCGTGGACGAGATCGGCGTCGTTCGACAACGGGTGGCCGGAGATCCGTGGCGTGACCACCGCGATGAAGAACGGAAGGGCCGTCGTGATCAGCGCGACGAACGCTACTGGCAACAGCGCCGCGCGATTGCGCGACAGCTCGGCGATCTCCTTTCGGAGGAGCGCGATGATCCGCGCCGGCACGATCATGACGCGACTTCTCCCGGAGAGTCGTCCTCCACGAGCGCGAGGTACACCTCTTCGAGCGGTCGATCGTCGGCACGGACCGAGAGGATCGGCGCCCCGGCGAGCACGAGGGCTCTCACCACGGCTGGTGTGCCCGCTTCGATGTCCTCGACCGCGAACGTCAGCACGTGCTGGCCGGCAACAGCCACGTCATTAGCCCCTGCGTCTGCCGCGACGGCAGCAAACGGCGCGGCATCGCCGGCCACGGTCACCTTGACGCGGGTTCCGAAGAGGCGATGGCGAAGCTCCCGCGGTGTGGCGACCGCCAGAAATCTGCGGCGGAGGACACCGACACGATCGGCGAGGCGCTCAGCTTCGTCGAGATTGTGCGTGGAGATGATCACCGCATGGCCGCGTTGCCGGAGCTCCAGCACCATGTCGCGGACGAGCCGCGCGCTGTGCGGATCGAGGCCGGACGTCGGCTCGTCGAGCAGCACAACCGGCGGGTCGTGGAGCAGCGTTCTCGCCAGTGCCACCCGCTGCTTCAGGCCCTTCGAGAGCTCCCCCGCCATGCTGTCTGCGCGATCTGCCAGACCGAACCGTTCGAGCGCATTCGCCACCGTCGACGCGGGATCCTTCACCTGGTGCAGGCGCGCGTAGGTCATCAGATTCGTGCGAACGCTCAGGCGTTCCCAGAGTCCAGGTGCCTCGGTCAGGAATCCCACGTGTTGCCTGACGCTATCGATGGTGCGCCTCGTCAGCGGCACGCCGGCCACTGACGCTTCTCCGCTCGTCGGCGCAATCAGGCCCGCGATCATCCGGAGCGTCGTCGTCTTGCCTGCGCCATTCGGGCCGAGCAGTCCGAAGATCTCGCCCGCCTTCACGTCGAAGGTGACATCTTCTACCGCGGAACGGTCACCGAACTGCCGCGAAAGATGGCGCGCCGCAATCATCGCGCGCTCCGCGCGGCGGCGGCGGCACCGAAACCGATCGAGGCTCCGACCAGACCAGCGACCACTGGGGGGACGCCCGCGACGCCCTGTCCGCCGCTTGCGAGCGAGACCACGAGCATGGCTGACAATCCGGCCATCATCGACGCCAAGGCCTCGACACTGGACGGTCTCGCCCAGAGCAGGGCACCCACCACCGGGACAAACAGAAGCACTGTAAGCACGCTGTAGAAGATCTTCAGCGCATCGACAACAGTGGGCAAGACCAGGGCCATGCCAAGCCCGGCGACCCCAGCAATTCCCGCCGACCAGCGTGCCACTTGCACTACGCGCGCATCCCCGGCGTCAGGAGCAAGAAATCGGCGATAGAGGTCTTGCGACAGTGACGTCGACAGCATGAAGAGGACGGCGTCGGCCGCGCTCACCTCCGCTGCGAAGACGCTGGCGAGCGTCAGCGCACCGACGAGCGGCGGAAGCTCGGAACCGAGGAGGACCGGCAGTGCGAGGTCGGCCGAGGGCAAGCCTGGATGATGGATGCGGGCGACCATGCCCAGCGTGACCGGCACGATGGCAAATGCCAGAAGGGCCAACGCATTCAAACCGACGCCCACGCGCACGGCCTTCGCGTCCGCCGCTCCGTACGCTTTCTGCACCAGGCCGGGGGAGACGATGAACGCCGGCGCAAGAAGCGCGATCAACCACAATGTCGATTCGGAGCCGCCAGTGAGATCGAAGTAGCGTTCTGGAAGCGCATCGGAGCTGCGGAGACCGGTCCATCCCCCCACAGTGCCGAGAGCGAGCGGTAAAGCGATGGCGAATCCGCTCAGCTTGACGACCAGCTGCACGAGATTCACCCACGCAGAGCTCAGGAGGCCTCCCGCGACGAAGTACACCACCACGACACCGGCGGCAGTGACGGCACCGACCCATCGAGGCAGCCCTGCGACCACCTGCAGAATCGACGACGCGCCGAGCAGTTGCCCAGCGAGGATGGAAAGCGAGACGAACCAGATCAGCGCGCTTGCGATCGCCCGCACCGTGCGGCCGTAGCGCCACTCGAGAAAGTCGCCGAGCGTGAAGAAGTTGTGCATGCGCGCCAGCGTCCAGAGCTTCGGTCCCGCCCACAGCGCGAAGATCAGCGATCCCAGACCGGCGGAGGCATTCCACCACCAGCCTCCAAGGCCGACGCTGTATCCGAGGCTGGCAGCGCCGATCGTCGAGCCGGCGCCGATGTTCGCCGCGAGAAAGGTGGCGAACACCAGGGGCGTCGGGAGGCTTCGTCCGGCGACGAAGAAATCGCTCGCGCCGCGTATGCGGCGTCCAATCCACAGGCCAACGACGATTTGGAGGACAACGAAGACGCTGAGAAGCGCCGTGTACAGGGTCATCGGGACCGCGCGAGATCGCTGACCGCCGGCAGGCCGGGCAGGCCTCGAGCGTTGCGCACGGCGCGAACGATGGCGTCGGCCGTGACGTCGGCAGCCAATGCGCCCACGCGCAGCAGATCGGCCGGTTGCGCAAGCGTGCCGGTCGCAAGCGCGAAGGCCGTGTCACCATCCACCGGCGTGTGCACGGGCCAGATCGCGCGCGCGATGCCGTCGTGGGCCATCTGCGCGACCTTCGTGGCCTGCGTCTTCGTCAACCTGGCGTTCGTGGCGACGACCACGAGCGTGGTGTTCTCGCCGGGCCGGCCCGAAACCGTCCCTTCGCGCATCAGCGTTCGCACGTCGGCCAGCGACTGGCCGTCGTCTTTGCGCACGCCGGCGACGACCTGACCGGTCGCCGGATCGATGACGTCGCCGTACGAATTGACAGCAGCGAGTGCCGCGACGATCAATCCGTCCTTCATCGCGATCGCCACCGACCCGATGCCCGACTTCATCGCGCGCTCGGCCCCCCGCGCGTGGCCAACCGTGGCGCCGGCGCCAGCGCCGACGTTGCCTTCTTCCACCGGCTGATTGGTGGCACTCGCCGCCGCGCGATAGCCACAGTCCGCGGTGGGCCTGATGCGCGGATCGCCGACTCGAAGATCGAAGAGGATCGCGGCCGGAACGATTGGCACCCGCGCAACGCCGACGTCGAAGCCAATCTGGTGTTCGTCGAGCCACCGGACGACGCCCGACGCAGCGTCGAGGCCGAACGCGCTGCCGCCGGCAAGGACGATAGCGTGCACCTGCTCGACGGAGTTGATCGGCGAGAGCAGATCCGTCTCGCGTGTGCCGGGCGCGGCGCCGCGCACGTCGACACCCGCAACCGCACCGCCTTCTGCGAGCACGACGGTGCAGCCCGTCGGACGCTCGCTCAACGTGAAGTGGCCGACCTTGATGCCGTCGACCGCAGTCAGCGTGTGGTTCGGGCCGGCGGGCGCCAGCGACCCGAAAACGACCGCCACGGCTGGAATCAGACGCACGGCGCGCTCAGTTCACGGTCGTCGCGCCGTCGACTTCCGGCGGCGCCAGGAACGGGACCGCGGAGGCATGATGAACGGCCATCCGCCACGCGCCGTCGTGCCTGACGAAGACGTTCGTCGCGTGAGCGAGGGACCACGCCATCCGGCCGTCGCTGCGGCTGGCAATGCGCTCGTCGCACGAGACCCAGGCGATGTCACCGACGAGCCGAACGTACACGTCCGTCGCCGCGACGAGCAGGGTGCCGGGAGCGCTGAACAGCAGGGCCCAGCTCTCGCGGACAGCGTCCCAACCACGGATGGATGCCATCCCGGGATGGACGCATTCCACCCAGTCGGCTGGGAACCACAGACGTTCCATCGCCGTCAGGTCGCGCCGCGTGAGCGCGTCATAGAACGCATCGTTCGTCTCAGCGACCGCCTGCTGTTCGGTCGTCAGCACCATGCGCGCATCGTAACGCAGATTTGAGTTGGCTCGACGAAAGGCGGGCCAATCGTGAGCGCAAACACTATGGTTTGAAGATGTAACCGCCCGGCGTGGCGAGGAGCCGGCCGTCCGGTGCGAATGACAGGCTGGTCGGCGCGAGGGGGCCGGCGCCGTACAACTGAATCGTTCGCCGTTTCTCGCCGCCGTCGTCATAGACGTAGGTGTATGGGATTGCGAAGCTCACCCACAGCTGGCCGGCGGCGTCCACGGCAGCCGCGCGAACGAGCGATCGGACGATTGGCATCGTCGCGTCCGCCGTAGCGCGTTCCCAACTCGTCGGCTGTTCCTGCAGCCAGCGATCCAGCTCGCGTCCCTGGACGGCGCGGTCGAACATCAGGGTGCCCGCCGCGGAATAGCGTTGGAAGTGGGGGGCGCCGCTGCGGAAGACGAAGTAATAGCCGCCGGAGGGAATCGGCAGCGGAAAGCCGCTGTTCATCGCGAGGTGGACCGCAGGCGACGTCTCCTGGCCGGTAGGACGCAGGTGGCCGACAGTCCGGACGACCTGGCCGCTGAAGTCGTACTCAGTGATGAGCGATCCGGTCTCCGGCTGATTCAAGAGGATCGTCTGATGCGCAGTGATGCGAAGCGTGCTGACGCCGTTCAGCGTGATGCCTTCGAACTGCACGCGTGCGTCGGGGCGGTGACGCAGCGAGAAGCCGCCGAGACGCGTGCCGCCGGTCGAGAAGACCTGAATGCGTTCGATCGTTCCCGGCGTGTCGCCGAGGACGAGGAGACCTGTCGGATCGAGATCGAATCCAAATGGCAGCAGAATGCGCCCGGGCTCGACGCCGATGCTCACGAGCGTGGTGGCAGATTCGAGCGTGCGGTCGACACGAAACACCGTGTGACCGCGCCGATCGAACACCAGGTAATCTCCCGACGGTAGCTGCGCGAAACCCGCAGGCTCGGCGAACTGTCCTGCGACGTGCGGCGGGAGCGCCGCAACCGAACGCAGGGTTTCGACTCGGCCGGGCGACACCGTCGATTGCATAACGACCGATTGGTGGCTGTCGACCGAGCCCGAAAGCGGCGCTGCCGCCAGGGCCATGAGGTACAAACTGATGTTGTAAAATCGTCCGCTTGACATATCGACGCCCCTCCCGCTCCCTGACGGGCGCCTTTCTCTTCGGATTCTTGATCACAGCCGGCTGCGGTGGAGGGTCGGCCGGGCCCGGTCCATCCGATCCGCCACTGACCTTGTCATGTCCCGCCGATCTGCAAGTGCTGAAGCACGCCGGCGTTCCCGCAACCGCAACGTTCGATACCCCTGCCGCCCAGGGCGGACGGCCGCCGACGAACGTGACCTGCACGCCGGCCTCCGGATCGGAGTTCGCGGTGGGCTCGTCCCCCGTCACGTGCAATGCCAGCGATCAAGCGTCGCACACCGCGTCATGCACGTTCTTTGTGATCGTCGATGCCATCCCGCAGCTGGCGAAGACGAAGTTTCTCGCCTTTGGCGATAGCCTCACGGAGGGCACGACCTCACCAGCGCCGTCTATCCTGACGCTGAACGTGGAGGATGCCTACCCGCTGAAACTCCAGGGGCTCCTGAGTCAGCGTTATCAGGACCAGACCATCGTCGTGAAGAACGAGGGCAAGGCCGGTGAAAAGATCGATGAGGGACGATCGCGTTTGTCTGGAGTGCTCGACTCGAACGATCCGCAGGTGCTCCTGCTCCTGGAGGGGGCGAACGATCTCAATACAGGAAAGGGCGACGCCATTTCGACGATCATCCACGGGCTGGAAGACATGATCGGCAAGGCGGAACGCCGTGACATCACGGTCTTCCTCGCGACGTTCCCGCCGCAAAACCCTGCGGGCGAACGCGGCGGCGGTGCCAACTACGTGCCCGAGCTGAATCAGAAGATCAGGGCGCTGGCCGCCGACGAAGGCGCGGTCCTCGTCGATCTCTACGCCGGCTTTGGCGGAACCTGGGAGGGGTACATCGGCGAGGATGGCCTGCATCCAACGCCGCAGGGCTACGACCGGATGGCCGAGATCTGGCGGGACAAGATTCAGGAGGTCTACGACCGTCCTGCGCCTGCCACTCAGGAGCTCACCCCCTTGAAACTCACGCGCGCGAGGATTCGCTGATACCCAGGGAGGTGGTATGTAGGCCCGAGCTTTAGCTCGGGCAATCGTCGACAACTTCTCGTTCTGGTACCGGCAGACATCCCGAACCGCCTTCAACACGTCGGCGGCCTGCGGAAGGATTTCCTCCTCAAGCTCCGGCGCGTAGGCGACGGGACAATCGAGGGCCGCGACCCGGCGGATCGGTGCGTCCAGGTAGTGGAACAGCTCGTCGGCTATGCGCGCGGCGATCTCGGCGCCGAATCCGCAGGTCAGCTGATCTTCGTGCGCGACAATGACGCGGTTCGTCTTCTGCACCAGCGCGCTGATGCCGGCCCAGTCGTACGGGATGATTGTGCGCAGGTCGAACACCGCAACGCTGAGACCTTCCTTTTCGGCCTGCTGCGCAGCGAGGAGGGCGCGCTGCACGAGCGCACCCCACGTGAGCACGACGACGTCACTGCCCTCGCGGCGCACGGTCCCCCGACCGAACGGAATCATGTAGTTGGGTCCGGGGTACTCCCCCTTGTTGTAGGTCTGGCGATACAGGTGCTTGTGCTCGAGGAAGAGTACGGGATCGTCGCAGCGGATCGACGTCCGCAGGAGCCCCGCCGCGTCCTGTGCCGTGCACGGATAGGCCACGCGGATGCCCGGGCAGTGCGCGAAGATGCTCTCGCCAGACTGACTGTGGTACGTCGCACCGCCGCGCAGGTAGCCACCGATTGGCACCCGGATCACCATCGGGCAGGAGAACGTGTTGCCCGATCGATAGCGCAGCATCGTGATCTCGTCGCGAATCTGCATCATCGATGGCCAGATGTAGTCGAAGAACTGAATCTCGACCACCGGCTTGATGTCGCGAACGGCCATGCCGAATGCTCGACCGACGATGTTCGCCTCGGCGAGCGGTGAATTGAAGACGCGGGTGCTGCCGAACTGGCGCTGCAGGCCGTGCGTGACCTTGAACACGCCGCCCTTGCCGGGCACTTCGCGCAGATGATCCTCGCGGCTGCAGTCTGCGACATCCTGTCCAAACACGACGATGCGAGAGTCGTGCGCCATTTCGTCGCGGAGCGTGCGATTGATGGCCGCCACCATCGTATCGGGCTTGCCGGTCGGTTCCGCGGGTGTGTCGAACGCATTGGATGTTGGATCGACGTCCGGGGAAAACACCCAATCGGCTGCCGTCGAGCGCGCCGGCCGTTCGGCGGCAAGCGCCCGCTCGGTGGCGTCCGCAATCTCGCGATCGATTTCCGCCAGCATCTGCGCGAAATCGCTCTCGGTGGCGAGACCCTCGCGCAGCAACAGGGCCTTCAGCCGTCCGATCGGATCGCGGTCGGCCTCGGCGGCTCGCTCGGCCGCCGTCTTGTACAACCGCTCATCGTCCGACAGCGAATGCGAGTAGGGACGGACCACAGAGGCGTGCACGAGCGCCGGACCGCGGCGCTCCCGCGCCCACTGCGTGGCGTCGTGCATGGCCGCGAAGCTCTTGACGAAGTCGCAGCCGTCGACGCGCAGAACTTTCAGGTGCGGAAAACGCTCGACGAGATTCGAGATCGATCCACCTGCGGTCTGGACTTCCACCGGCACGGAGATCGCGTAGCCGTTGTCTTCGACGACGTAGACGACGGGCAGCCGGTCGAGGCACGCGGTGTTCAGCGATTCCCAGAACTCGCCTTCGCTGGTGGCGCCGTCCCCCACCGAGCAGTAAACGACTTCATCGCTCTCGAAGAGGTGCTCGCGATCGGGAATCGCGTCGATGCGTTCGTAAAGGCGGCCGGCCTCGGCGACGCCAACCGAATGCAAACACTGCGTGCCCGTCGGACTGCCCTGCGAGATGATGTGCAGCGCCGGATTGCCCCAGTGCGAAGGCATCTGCCGGCCGTGCGACGCCGGATCGTCCTTCGCGCCAACCGCCTGCAGCAGCATGTCGTACGGCGTGACGCCCAGCGTCAGACAGAGGGCTCGATCGCGATAGTAGGCACAGAACCAGTCGTGACCTGCGCGCAGCACCATTCCGGCGGCGACGAGGATGGCCTCGTGGCCAGCGCCGCTGATCTGGAAAAAGATCTGACTCTGGTTCTTGAGCTGGGTTTCCTTGTCGTCGAGACGCCTCGACAGGAGCATCAGACGGTAGGCCGCGCGCAGGTCGTCGGCAGAGAGTTCTCCGGCGGCGGGTGTGTATGTGGGAGCGGTGCGATCTGGACGGGCGGCGGCCATGGCGTCGCGGGCTGAAGCGCTCAACCGGCATCCGGAGGCGCTCGGCCCCGGCACACTCTGGATGAAGTATAGCACCGGCCCGATGCTATAATCCGCGCGCGTTTCGCCCGCATCGTCGCCTCAGAGAGCCCAATGAATCAATCACTTGCAGTCATTCTCGCGTGCTGTGTCTGTCTGGCCCCCCGGGCCGCGGTGGCCCAGGAGACGCCCTTCATGCCGGACCCGGCGTACCGGGCCATCGTGAACGAGATGTCTGGCGACATCGCCTTCGAGCACATCCGCTGGTTCACGCATTACCACCGGCCAATGGGCGGCGGCGAGGGCTTTGAAGCGGTTGCGAAATACGTTGAAGGGAAATCACGCGAGTACGGGCTCGAAGACGTGCGCTACATCCCGCTGAAATACTCGTCGCACAGCTGGACGCCCAAGCTGGGCGAGCTCTGGGTGATCGCCCCGACCGAGCGGCGCCTCGCCTTCAGCCCTGAAGTCGCCGTTTCTCTGGCTGACTACAGTCGACCGACGGAGATTGCGTCCGCCGATCTCGTCGACGTCGGCGCCGGATCGACCGACGCGGACTACGCGGGCAAAGACGTCTCCGGCAAGGTCGTCCTGAGTCACGGCCCGCCGGCCGACGTGATGAAGCAGGCAGTGTGGACCCGGGGAGCGCTTGGCATCATCACCTTCACGATGAGCCGCCGTGACCTGATGGATCAGGTGCCGTGGCAACGGATCCCGGTCGAGAACGACGACAAGAGCAAGCCGGGCACGTTCGGGTTCGTATTGTCGCAGCGTGAGGGTCTCCGGCTGCGGGCGGAGCTTGCCGCTGCGACCTCGCCCTATCGCGTTCGCGCCAGGGTGGTGTCGTCCTTCCGCGAGCCTGCGTCCCAGGCGATCGTCGAAGCCGTCATTCGCGGCACGTCGATTCACGACCAGGCAATCGTGTTGACCGGGCATCTTCAGGAAGAGCGCTTTTCAGCGAACGACGATGCCAGCGGGTGCGCCAACGTGCTGGAGATCGCACGGACCCTGAAACGGCTCATTGACATCGGTGTGCTGCCGCGGCCGGCACGCGACATTCGCTTCTGGTGGGCGAACGAGATCTCGGCGGAAGAGCAGTACTTCGCCGATCACCCGGAGGAGCGATCACGGATTCTCGTGAACATCAACCAGGACATGGTCGGTGCCCGCCAATCGGCGGGCAGCCGGGTGCAGTTCGTCACCCGTCCGCCGGCCTCGCGTGCCAGCTTTCTTGGCGACGTCGTCCAGTCGATCGTCGAAGCATTGGTTCAGGGCAACACCGCATATCTGGCGGCGGGACAGGCGCGGCAGACTCGCCAGGGCTTGGCGGCGACCTCGGGCGGCAGCGTCGCGACCGAGGAGGACCAGTTTACGCGGCCCATTTTCTCGAGGCTGGGCACGCGCGAGCGATATGACGCGCGCGTGATCCCGTTCCACAACAACACCGACCACCAGGTGTTCAACATGGCGCCGATCGGTATCCCCGGCGTCACCTTCACGAACTGGCCAGACGACTACATCCACTCCACCGACGACGACCTCTGGCAGATCGATCCCACGCAGCTCAAGCGGAATGCGGTCGCGGTGGCAGGCAGCGCGTGGTTCATCGCCACCGCCGGGGCGCCGGAGCTCCAAATGCTCTCCGCGCAAGCGGTCGGCCGTGCCCTCGAGCGCATCGGTTACGACACGCGACGTGCGACCGAAATCGCGTTGACGGTCTCCGCCGGGTCGACTGCGGCCGATCGTGCCGAAGCCGTCGTGCGCGAAAGCGTGGCCCGCGAGCAGCGTGCGCTGAAATCGATGGGCGCGTTGTCGCGCGAGTCGAGCGCAAGCGTCGTCGCGGCCGCGCTCGCGCAACTGCCGTCAGCCGACGACGTGGTGGCGCGCCTTCGAGCGCTCGTGCCAGGAGCCGCGGTGCAGACGACGGACGCCGCCGGCACTGGCGCGGACTCGCGCGTGCCGGTATTCGTGGACGACGTCGCAGGGTTTCTCGACCGACGCAAGGCACTGAAGCTTCCGACGACGCTGCACCCGCTGATGGCCTACGAAGCACTAAACTTCGTCGACGGCTCGCGAACCGTTTCCGACATCGGTCGTGCGGTCGCGGCTGAGGCCGATCTCGCCGGCGACTGGTACGTATGGGCAGGTCACGCGCGAGGATATTGCCTCCTATCTCGAATCCGCTGCGACCGCTGGCATCCTCACCATGAAGCCTGCGGAGACGGCATCGGAGAAGTCAGGGACGGCGAAGAAGGGACACTAGCATCATGGCTGATGGCGTTCGGCTGCACCGGTGGGATGAGATCGCGCTCGAGAAGGTGACCGAGGTGATCTCGCGCAAGATCGTCACCGGTGAGCGCGAGATGCTGTCGCAGATTTACCTGAAACGCGGCGCCCTCGTGCCAATGCACAAGCATGAAAGCGAGCAGCTCACCTACGTGATGCAGGGAGCGCTACGGTTTCTCGTGGGTGGCGAAGAGGCAATCGTGCGCGAGGGCGAGGTCCTCGTCATTCCCTCGTGGATCGAGCATCAGGTCGAGGCGCTGGACGATACGCTGACACTCGACATCTTTAGCCCGATCCGCCAGGACTGGCTGAACGGCACGGACGACTATTTTCGCCGGTGAGGCGCTCGCCCACCTGACGCTTGTCCTATTTGATCCGCTGGAGAAATTCACCGCGTCAGTGGATCTTTCGATCCCAGTCGTCGGCGCGGCCCCCAGGATGGACATCGAACTTGCGCCGCATGCGGTTGATCTTCCACCGCAGGTAACGGTATTTCAGCTCGGCGATGAGGTTGAAGCGACCGAGCTTGAATCCACGGAGATAGACGTACCCTACGACGATCCCGCCGAGATGCGTGGCATGCGCGACATTGCTGCCGCGATCGCCCAGCGACGAGAACAACGCGACGGCGCCGACGATCATGACGAAGTACTTCGCCGGAATCTGAAACAGAAAATACAGGTAAATCGGTCGATTGGGGAACGTCACGCCGTAAGCGAGCAGCAGCCCAAACACGGCACCCGATGCGCCAACGGTGCTCTGATAATAGACGCCCGTCCCCATCTCGAAGGGCAGCAGTGACACGAGGATTGTCGTCAATCCGGCGCCGACCCCTGTGACGAAGTAGTAGCGAGTGAAGAAGGGCGTTCCCCACAGTCGCTCCAGGTCCGTGCCAAACATCCACAACGAGAGCATGTTGAAGAGGATGTGGAATACACCGGCGTGCAGGAAGAGGTACGTGCCAAGCTGCCAGATCCAGCCGCGGCCAATGACGTCGGACGGACGAAGCGCCAGCGCCTCCCAGAGCGTGGTGATCGGGACCAGCACCAGCGCGACGAACGTCGCGACGTTGGCGATGATCAGGATCCGGACCGCTGGCGTCATGCCGCCGGGGCCGAACTGATAACGGACACTGGAGGGATACCGCGCCATCGACCCGGGATCGTACCACACGGTCGCGCCGACCGGCCGATGAAGAAGGGCTTCGTTCGCCCTTCGACAGGCTCAGGTCGAACCGGGTGGCCGACGTCCTGCCCTATTGCGACTGCCCGTCGCCGGACGTCCTCAGACGTCTCAGCCGGCGAGTCACGCCACCCACCAGATCGGTGAACTCCGTCACGCCCAGTAACCGTGATGCGGCAACAAGCACGGCAAGGGCGGCCCCGATTGAGACGCCGACACGAATGAGCCGTGACGAGAGATCGTGACCGGGAAGCCCTGCCGCCAACTGCTGATCCACGGTCCATGCAGCCACGGCCATGACGAGGCTCGCGATACTCTGTCGCACCAGGACGCTCGTGAGGCGGCCTCCCTCGATGCCTCCGAGACGCTTGCGCAGGATCAGCATCAGGGCGATGGCGTTGAGCACGGCCGTGAGCGAGGTGCCGGCCGCGAGCCCCCGATACCCGAACGAGTCGACCAGGACGACGTTCAGCGCCGCGTTTGCTAGCACGGTGAGCACGCTCAGCGTGACCGGTGTCCGGCTGTCCCCAAGCGCATAAAAGGTCGGGGTCGCCACCTTCACGATCGAGTAGCCCGTGAGCCCAACGGCATAGCACATCAGAGCGTTGGCCGTGGCGATCGTGTCGTCGGCAGTGAACTGGCCGCGCTCGAAAAGCAGCGCGACAATCGGATGGGCGAGCACGATCAGGCCGAGCGACGCCGGCACATTGAGCGTCAGCATCATCGCGATCCCCGACGACAACGTCTTCCGGAGACTGGCGAGGTCGCCCTCCGCGGCGCGACGCGCGATGGTGGGCATCGACGCGGTGGCAATCGAGGCCCCGAACAGGCCAAGGGGCAGATAGATCAACCGAAAGGCGTAAGACAGCCATGACACAGCGCCCGTACCTTCGCCGGTGGCAAGCCACGTGTTGACGAACACGTTGATCTGTATCGCCGCCAGGCCCACCGTCCCCGGTCCCATCAGCAGCAGCACTTCACGCAGGCGAGGCTCAGAGGGATCGAGATGTGGCTCGTACCGGAACCCCTCGCGATACAGCGTGGGCATCTGGATGGCCACTTGCCCGACGCCGCCCACGAGCACGCCGATTGCGACCGAGAGGATCACCGGCAGCCCGAACGCAGGGAGCACGGGCACGAGAGCGATCGTCGTCACGATGCTGAGACCGTTGAACACGGCAGGCGCCAGCGCCGGGACGAAATAGCGATCCAGCGAGTTGAGCATGCCCATCGCCGCCGCGGCGAGCGCGACGAGCACGAGCATTGGCATGAGCACGCGCGCTAGAAGAACCGTCAATTCCACTTTGCCTGGCACGGCCGCGAAGTCGCCCGCGAGCAGCATCACGAACGGATTCGCGAAGACCACCGCCAGGATGACGACGGCAGCCGTCGTGATCAGAAGTCCGTTGATCACGTCGTTGCCAAGGCGCCACGCCGCGGCCCGCCCTTCCTGCGTGAGGCTGCGAGTGAAGATGGGGACGAACGCCGCGCTCATCACGCCCTCGGCGAACAGGTCGCGGACGAGGTTGGGAATGCGAAACGCGACGTTGAATGCATCCACCGCATTCCCGGCGCCGAACAGATAGGCCATCACCTGCTCGCGCACCATGCCGAGAATGCGGCTCGTCATCGTCGCTGCGCCGATCAGGCCGGCCGACCGCGCGAGGCTCCTAGGGGCTGACAAGAGAGAAAAGGGAGGAAAAAATGGGGTCTTCGGTGGCCCGTCGACCCCAAGAGGAGGATGGGAATTGGCTTCCCAATGAAGTAGACGGCGCCCGATGCAAGAAAGTTTGATTCAGCCGAGCTTCTTTTTGACGGCTTCGCTGACCGCCTTCCCATCGGCTGTCTTGCCAGCGAGGCCCGCCATGACCGCCTTCATAACTTTGCCGAAGTCCTTCGCCGACGTGGCGCCCGTTTCCGTCACCGCGGCCGCCACTGCGGCCTCGATGTCGTCGGTAGTCGCCGCCGGCGGCTGGAACTGCTCGAGAATCGTAATTTCCCGGGCTTCTTTTGCCGCCAGCTCGGGGCGGCTGCCCTTGGTGAACTGTTCGATCGAGTCGCGCCGCTGTTTCACCAGGCTGGCGACCACCTGCAGCTCCTCTGCCGGCTCCAGGCCCCGCCCCTTCTCTACCTCGCGCATTGTCAGCGCGGTCTTCAACATGCGGAGCGTGCTTAGGACGTCGGCGTCCTTGGCCTTCATGGCCTCCACGATGCCCTTGCTGACGTTCTCGATGAGCGACATGTTGCCCCTCAGCATACGCCAGCCGAGCGCTACCGACCGGCTCCAACCCCGAACCGACTACCGACCCGATCCGACCTGCCGATCCGCGTTATCGAATCCAGACGAGCCACGCCCGAGCCGCGACGCTGCAGGCACCGCCAAGGACGAGGGCCGCCGCAATACGCGATGGCAGGTTCACGCGCCACGCCCAGACAACGCCCCTCGCCGCCAGGACAACGGCGATTGGCATGATCGCGAAGTTCACGCGGCCAATGAATTCTTCGGAGTAGCGCTGGAAGCGCGGCTCGATCGGAGAGAGCGCCGAAAATCCGACGAAGCCAACGTAAATAACGCCGCACGCGGCGGCGAGCAGCGTGAGCCGATCGCGGCTTCCGCTGACCCACAGCCCGACTCCGCCGACCAGGGTGAGTAGCGCAATTGGCCATCCAATGGAGTTCAAACCCAGCCGGGCAGCGCGCTGCAGCCGCTCGAGCCGCGACAACGGCTGCGGGCCTGCTTGCGTCGTTGTCGTTCCAGAACCGTCGTCCGGCGACAGCGCGTCTGAACTCGCGACCACCGGCGCCTGCCCGCGGACCCGCTGCAGCGTGCGGTACGACTCGGGAAAGTGCCCGTAGTACACGAGCACCGAAAAAAACGCGGCAAGCACGCCGGCGATCGCGATGCGGGTTGCAGACGGCCGAAGCTCGATGCCCCCACACAGTCGATAGCACAGAGCGGCAGCGAGCATGGCGGCGAGAAGCACGGGGAAGATGCCGACATGAGACAGGAATGCGACAGAGGCCACGACGAAGAGGCCAACCGCGGAACGCAATGCGTGCGGAGCAAACGTACACGCCGCAAGCGTCGCAAGCGTGAGCACCGCGACTGATTGACCAAACGCGTAGGTCATGTTCGCATTGCCGATCACGATGAACGGAAGGGGGGCGAGATGAAACAGGACGACCGCGATCACCCCCGCCGTCCGATCGCCCCACGTCCGCACCGTCATCGGATAGAGGGCCAATCCTGCAAAAGCGCGCGCCACGCTTACCATGATCTTCAGCAGCGAGACGTAATCGTTCGTGAAGTACGACCACGGCGCCGCGACAATGTAGAGAGCGATCGCGTACGGAAAGCGCACGCCATCCGGCATCGGCTGAGTGAAGTAGTAGCGCCCGTCGAGCACCCATTGCAGGCGATGCGCGTGAAACACGGCATCGACGACGGCTTTCGATGGGTGGAGCAGCGCCAGCAATTCGAGCAGGAGCGCGCCGGCCGAGAAGGCCACAGCCAGGCGTGCCGCCTGATGCAGTGGCTGTCCGCGCCAGCGCGTCGTCAGGGCGACGCCAGCGGCGCTGGCAAGCGAAATCCAGAACGCCACCCAGGGGACTGTCGAGGAATACGTGCTGTAGGGCGCCAGGCCGCTGGTGAGCGGCACGGCCTGCACCGCGGCGACGAGGAGCGTCCCTGCGACCGCACTCCAGCCTGCGACGCTCAGGGCGCCGAGCGCCGCTGCGAATGTGGCCGCGGACAACGCGGCGGCTGAGAGCAGATGTCCCGGTGGTCGGGCGACCCAGCCAGCGGGGCGGCAGTCGAGGCTTTCGACCTGAACGCCGAGCTCTCGACGATCGGCAGCTCCCGGGACCATCGTGGGGGCACTGGCGATCGTCAGCAGCAGACCGCTCTTCGGTTTCGTGGGCACGGTGAAGTCGAGCGCCCGGTAGTCGTTCGTACCGGTAGCGTGTGCCAACATCACCCCGTCGGCCGCGACCTGAACGAGCGGCTGCAGCCGCACGTCAGGGCGCGCGCCACGAAATCGCAGCGCACACGTCCACTCCGCCGTACGATCGAATCCCTTGAGCGACAGGTCGGCACGCGAAGACGTCCAGGCAAATGCGACGTCACCTTCACGCTCGGCCGGATAGAACCCTCTGCCGACCGCAGGAAGCTCGCCACCGAATTCAATGACAAGCGCCGGGTTCCTCGCAAAGGCGATAGCCGCGGCGGCGATGCCGGTCAGCGCTCCGAGCAGTCCCAGTAGCGCGACGCGGCGAATCACGCCTGACGTCCTCCGGCGGCTGCGTCGATGGCAGCCTTGTAAATGTCGTTGAACTGGCGCATCACGGCCGGCGGGCGAAACTCCTGTTCGATGATGCGCAAGGTCGAGTCGCGGACGCGGCGCTGCGCGTCCAGCGTCGCGACAATCGCGCGGGCAAGGGCCAGCGGGTTCTCCTTTGGCACGACTGTCACGTCATAGCCGAAGATCTCGCCCAGCTCGACGCCGCCCGGATTGTCCGAGGTCACGACGGGCGTGCCGGTCGCCAACGCCTCGAGAGCCACGGTGGGACAGGCCTCGAGCAGAGACGGCAGGACGAACGCGTCGGCGGCGGCGTCGTAGCGGGCAATCAGCTGGTTGTCCACGAGGCCGGCAAACGTGACGTGGGCCTGAACACCATTCGCCTGCGCGATGTCCCTCAACTCGTTGAGCAGTGGGCCCGTCCCGCAAATCACCAGTCGGGTGTCGGGATGCGTGCGGATCACCTCTCCCAGCGCTTCGAGCAGATAACGCTGCCCCGCCAGCGGATGCAGCCGCTTCACGTTGACCAGCAGGTGACGCTGACGGATGCCCAGAGACGCGCGGATTGCAGCCTGCGCGCGCTCGTCATGAAACGAGAACTCCCTCGCGACCGGCGGATAGACGACGGATGCGTGGTGCCGGGCGAGTCCCAGCTCCACGGCGCGGGTCTGCAAGCCGTGACTGTAGAAGGTCACGAACGACGCCTGGCGGTAGGCGCGTGCGAAGAGATCGGGCCCGGGGCGTTTCGGCGTGTAGTGCCAGATCTCGGTTCCATAGAGGGTCAGAATGAACGGCTTCCGCGCGCGGTCAGCCAGCAGTGCGCCCATCTCTGCGAGAAGCCCATTGCTGTGCACGTGGACTACGTCGGCGGCCGCGATCGCGGATCGGGCCGCCCGGGCAATCTGAAAGGCCGCAACCACCGACCCAAGGCGCAGGACCTTCCGCGCGCCGGTACCACGATTGGGCTGAACCCAGACGACGGGTCCGGCGAGCCGATCGGCAACCGACGCGCCGGCACCGGCCGCTCGTGGTGGATGGGCTACGTAGGATACTTCGTGGCCCGCATCACGCGACCACCACCCCAAGTGGTAAGGCAGCAGCGCATTGGCAGCCTGGTCCGGCGGAAGATGCGGCGTGATGTGGCAGATGTGCACGGAAGCTGGTGCTGTCACGCCGCGGCGGGCCGCACGTACTCTGCATGGAACTCGCGAAACGTCTGCGCGCGCACGCCAAGGTCCTTCGTTGCGTAAGCGAGGAAGCGGGAGAGTCGATCGAGAAAGCTGTCGAGCTCGCCCTGGGTCCGGTTGTAGGGACTACCACCGACGATGGCCTCGCTGGAGTGAAACAACATGTTCAGCACGGATACGCCCTCGTCCACCAGCCGCTTGGCGAGCGCGCACATCTCGTCGAGCGACGAGTACGATGGCCGAAGCCAGTTGACCCGCGCAATCCCAAGCCTGCGCAGCACCCGTTTCGTCACGTACGGCCACGGCGCTCGGGCGTAGGCACGCGCCAGGGACGCAGGAACGCGGCGATCGAGCGCCGCAGAGCAAGGGATTTCGAGCACCCGGCTGGTGCCGGATCGGACGGCGGAATCATAGGCGAGGAAATACGGCTCGAGCGGCGCATCCACGAAATCAGGTCCCCCCTTGTGGGCCTCGTAGAAAAGCGGCGCAACGCTCGACTCCACGAGATAGCCGAAGCGCTCCAGCGCCGAGACGTGCGATGCATCGAACCCGAAGCGGCCGGATCGATACGAGACTGGCCGCTCGCCAATCGCACGCGTAATCGTCGTCGTCAGCTCGGCCAGTTGCGCTTCGAATTGTGACACCGGCAATGACGCGGCGTACGGGTGCCTTCTCACGTCTTCGGGCGTGCAGGGCGGCGTTTCCCAGGCATGATGATGCGCGCCGATCTCGCAGTCGCCACGGAGCAGCAGAAACCGGAGGACCTCCTGCGATCGCTCGTCGCTCGCGACCGGCCATGTCACGACGTAGGTCGGCCGGACGCCGTGCATCTCGAACAGCGAGTGGAGCGCTGGCAGCGCGTAAATGTTTTCGAATGTCTGGTGCTCGCGTGCTTCCGCGCTCCACTGATTGTCGCCTTCGGTGTCGATGCCGACGAGCAGGCGAGGCGTCATCGGTCCTGATCCGAGTCGCCCAGTGTCACGTGCCACTCGTCCGTCTCCGAGTAGAAATCCGGCGGCACTGAAATCCCGTTGACCTTCACGGTGAACTCCATCGTCGACTTCACCGAGAAGTAGCCGGATCGGCGAAGCATGCGCCGATAATCGGCGTGAAGGCAGAACGTGCGGATCTTGTCCGAGTCGGCCGCTCTCGCCTCGCGATCGATCCAGCGCAGCAGCGTCTTGAACCCTTCCTCATCTGACGGATCCGTCAGGAAATCCACGATGCTCGTGACCCGGCCTCTTGGTTCCCGAAGATGCCGGTAGACGGCGTAACCATGCAGCGTGCCGCTGCGGCGCAATGCGGCCAGAGCGTAGCGGACGTACGGCGCCTCGGCGTACTTCCAGTTCAAATACGCCGCATCGCGGCGCACCGCGAACTGAAATCGCGGCGCGAGGCGCGTCCAGAGGTCGGAGAATTCAGGCGAGAACCGCTTGATCACTTCGACCTCGGCGCGCAGCGGTCGTGACCGCGCGATCAGCTGGACGAAGGGCAAGGTGACTGCGGACACGAACCGGTTGATCGACTCGGGCCACTGCGTGTTCTTGAGGGCGCGTCTGGTCAGCGGCTTGATGAAGCACGGGACCGGCCCCGGCTCCGGCCAGCGCAGCTTCCGGAACAAGCGATGCGACGAATCGGAGAGACCGAGGCCCAGAGAGGCCTCGACATGACGATCCCACGTCCTGAAGAGGACTTCGCCAATCCCCTGGCGCTGGCGCTCGGGCGCGACCATCACGTCCATCCCCCAGGACGCGGCGAGCTCCCTGCCATTCACCTGGAGCCTGACCGGCATCGTCGCGTACTGGCCGATGACGCTCGGTCCTTCACGCGCGATCCAGATCACCGGCGTGCCGCCAGGATTGTTCGGGTTTCGCCGGTACTGCCATTCCCAGCGCAGACGATTCGCCTCTGCGGCATCTGGTCCGAAGACACGACGGTAGAGTGCCTCGACGGCTCGGCGGTCCTCCTGTCGGTAGCGGTCGATATCGGCCATGAATTGACCGCGTGTCCTCAATCTCTCGCCAGCAAGTATTGCACGTGGCCGATCACGATGTCCTGCGTCAGCCGGCTCTCTTTCAGCCACAGGGCGAGTCGTCGAGGCAATCGGCGGAAGGTGCCAGTCACGTAGAGGTCTTCGTCGACGATGCGGAATCCGGCACGGGCGATCTGGCCGCGGAGCCGCTCGATGCGGACAAGCTCCAGCAGGTCGTCGTGCTTCCTGCCGTTGGCTCGCGCAATCTTGATGAATGAGTTCTCGTCGGCCTTCTCACGCAGCGTCCACTCGGCGTGGCGGGCGAGGAAACGAAAGGTGGCAAATGACAATCGTCGCCCGACGAGGAGGTGCAGGGGAATCGGCACTATCAACCGTGGGAGGTGCGCACCCGCAAAAGACAGGTATGGAGCCGTCGACAGGTACATCGAGCCGCCTCGCCGGAGCACGCGCGCGCACTCCTGCAGGTAGCGTGGCGCATCGGCGACATGCTCGATTACGGCATGCGAGAACACCCAATCGAACGCCTCGCTGCGGAAGGGCAGGGCCTGGCCATCCGCCTGCAGGAACCGCAGATTCGCGAGCGATCGCTCTCGCGCCAACATCACGCCTGCCTGCCCGAAGCGGTTGACCAGGTCGATGCCGACGACGAAGCCGGCTTCTTCAGCGAAGGAGAGCGGCATGCCACCGCCACCGCAGCCGGCGTCGAGCACCCGTCCGCCGATCCGGCCACCGACACGCTCGAGATGCGCAAAGACCTTGGCGCTGCGGTAGTACTCGAAAAGCGCGTAGTCGTACTCGGACCTGAAGCGGCGGTCGGCGTGCTGCTTGATCAGGGCATCATCGACGACTCGCACAGCACGTCGATTGTACTCGGCGAGCCTGACGCACGCGGGTCCTGCGCTCGCCCGTTCGTACTCCGGCCGCAAAACGCATGCTCACGGGAGTCGGCTCTGCGGCGCGAACGGCTGCCCCACGGCGAGCGTCACCCGCGCACGTCCGCCAGCAAGCTCATTCAGCGTGTGCAAGAAACCGGGGCACCATCTCCGGGCGGGACCATGGAGTGCGATAGAAGACGAGGGCAGGCCCCCCGGCTGCATCCTGGTGCGCGTGAATACGGTAGATCTCCTGAAACAGATCCGTCCGCGCCACGATCTCCGGATACCACTCGGGGAAGACGATCAACACGTCGGGCCGCTGGCTCTCGAGGAACGGCTCGAAGCGCCGAATACGCTTCGGATGAATCGCTTCCGGGGTCACGAGCCCCTCGGTGTCGATCACGAACCGGTGCGAGAAGTATTTGATTGCGCCGATGTCGTTCGTCGCAATGCGTGCGTCCGGTGATGTTTCCGCGATCAGCCACTTCGCGGTGGCCACCTGCAGGTCGTTGATGTTCTTCACCATCGCCGCGTACTTCGCCGCGTCGTCATACAGGCCAAGCCCAAGCCGGAATACTGTCAGCGCCAGGAACAGCGGCACGATCCATCGCAGCCGCACGAGCCGTCTCAGCTCCAGGACGCCGACGACGGACACGACCAGGAACATCACCAGGAGGTGGAAGAGATACCGGCCGTCGTGCACGAGGAGGGGAGGCTCGGGGGCCACCAGCCCCTTGAGAAGAGGCGCGACGATGAGAATCACGACCAGCAGGTACGAGCCACGACGCCGATTCGCCGAGTCACCGGTTGCGCCGATCAAGGCAAACGCGCCCACGAGCGCGCCGAGTGCCAGGTCGGGGTACTCGGACTCGCACCAGGTCAGGAGCTGATACACGAACTCGATCGGATACCAGCCAGTCGCCACGAGCGCATCGTGCCAGCGCCCCTCCATCAACGACGGGACTGTCCCCATGCCGTAGGTCTTTGCGTAAAACGTCAGGGGCAACGGATGCCCGCTCGCGTGCATGTTCACGGCGACGAAGACCGCCGTGGGTGCCGCGAAACACAGCATCGGCAGGATGAACCGCGTGACCCGCGGGCCGGGGAGCACGCCGCGAATGACCCGTATCGTCCAGTCGAGCGCGAGAATCGGAAACACGATGAACGCTTCGGGGCGCGAGCACCCCGCCAGACCGGCCAGGAGGCCCCAGACAGGCGAACCGTCTTCGAGCGCTCGCAGGTACGCCACTAGCGTCGCGGTCACGAGAGCCGCGTAGAGCGTAACCTCCATGCCCGAGAGGCTGCCCCACGCCATCTTCGGCGACAGCGCAAGCGCAAGGCCCGTGAAGACGCCGGCGGCGCGGGAACGCGTGAGCCACTCAGCCAGCGAGGCCGTGAGGATGGCCGTCGCGATCGTGAGCGCCGTTCCGAGCATCTTGGCACTGAGAATCGGCTCCCAGCCGAGTTGCGCCGGAAGCGCGAGGATGATCGTCCACAGTGGTGCGGTCGATCCGGCGACCGGAATGCCGGCGTTGTACGAATAGCCGTGCCCGCTGCCCAGATTGCGGGCAAACTGGAGATGAATCCACGCATCGTCCAGCGGAAAGCCGGGGAAGGTTTTCGACCATTCGATGTGCGTGAAGTACAGCGCCGCGCCCACAGCACCGAGAGCGATGACGAGCCAATCGAAGAATCGCGGAATCTTCACGAATCCAATCACGGTTTCTGAATCAATGCGGCCCGATCGTGGCCATCCGCCGTCTCGGCCACGTCGAACACGTGGAGCACTCGCCAGCCGGGATATGCCTTGAGCACGTCCAGAATCACCGAGCCTTCGTACCCGAGACGCGGCTCGACGTAGGTGAGGATGTAACGGATATCCGGACGGTTCGCGCGATCCTCGTAGTTACCGAATCCACGGCCGACGAACACCGGCCTGATGCGATTCTCGAGGGCCAGACCGTTCGCGAGCTTGCCGTGCACGAGCGTTCCGGCGGGCAGCCATTCGCCGACCAGACGCGAGGCGTTGACATTTTCATACGTCCGAAGCGCGGCCCACTGAAGGAACTGGGTCAGATCGCCGCCGAGGATCACGCCTGTCAACAGAAGGCTCGAGGCGAACGGCCAGCGCGCCAGGCTCAACCGCCCGACCACGCGATGCCAGTTCGACAGCAGGAACGCGACCAGTAGCACGGCGGCGATTGCGCCAAGCCGAACGCCGGGTTTGACCTGGTAGATGAACGGCACTCGCAGGATCGCGCCGGCGAGAACGTATGCCGAGAGCAGAAGCAGTGGCGCCGCCAGAAGCGCATCACGTCGGCTGACGAGGGCCGCTTCACGCGGTAGAAGACCGCGGTCCCGCCCGAGCGCGATCGCGGCAAATGCCACCAGCGCCGGGATGAAGAAGATGAAGCGCCGTTCGTTGCCAACGTCGTGCGCGACCAGTTCTGCAAGTCCCAACGCCATCCAGAGGCCCAGCAAACGTTCGGCCGGCGAAACCGTCCGCCAGCGGGTCAGTAGGCCCAGCGTTCCGCAGATTCCGAGCAATGTGATCAGCCACTGGCGGGTGAAGAAGTCGTGGATGATGGGGATCCACGAGATACGATCGAGAAACGCTTTGAGCGTGTAGTCCGGCTTGCGCGTGACCGACATCTGCCAGTTGTAGAACCGGAACTCCTGCCAGTTGGGCACGATGAAGATCGCCAGTGAAACCAATCCCGCGAGCGCCAGGCCGGCAATCGTCCACAGTGCCGCCTTCGCGCGACCATCCTCGAGCCAAGACGAGCCCTGCTCTTGACGCACGATCCACAGGGTCAACAGCGCTTCGAGGCCAAGGGCACCGACGAAAAAGGCCGCCGCCGCCTTCGTGAAGAATGCGAGCCACGCGGCGACGCCGGCGGCAAGTCCGAGCGCGATTCTGCCGTTGTGGAGGCCGGGCTTTAGCCCCACCGGCTTCATCCCCGCGATCGCATACGCCGACCACGCCACCACCATGAACGCCGTCATTGTGGTTTCCATCAGTGCGACCCGATTCCACATCACGTAGATGTAGTTCGTCGCGAGAAGCGCGGCAGCGATCAGGCCGGCACGGCGTCCCGCGATCGCCGTCACCCCCAGCGCCAGTGCCACGACGGAGATGGTCCCCATCGCCTCCGATACGAGTCGGGCCTGCCAGGTTCCAACGCCGAACGCGGCAAACGAGGCGTATTCGAGGCCCGTGAATACCGGTGCGAGATACATCGGGTTCCAACGGTCCAGCGACCATTGCCCGAAGAGCGCCCGATTTCTGGCGTTGTGCACCCAGGGCCCTTCGTCGTGCCACGTGATGCCGACCGGTGAATGCCATGGTGGATCGGCGGTCGGAAAGAGGCCGCGCAGAACAACGGCCAGGGCAAGCAGGCCGAAGAGGATCGCGAAGAACCGCCGGGTGGTCACTGCCGCCGTCGCCACAACTGGAAATTGTGCAGCCGACCGGCAGGGTCGTAGTGGTCGTGCAGCCAGGCGGCCAGCCGGTCGTTGGCGAGAAAGAAGTCCGCCGAGTTTTGGCCGGCGGGGTCCCAGTCACGTTCCTGCAGGACCACGATCGGAGGCTGGTAGCGATTGAGCTCGCCGATCAATCCCTCGACGCCATAGCCGGGTTCGTCAGCTTCGAATCCGATGATGACAGGTCGGCTCCAGAAGAACCGGGAGGCGCTGACGCGGCCCGATCCCGCCAGTCCCCACGGCGAGAAGCCGAAAACCAGCACGCGATCCGCCGGCCGGGTGTGCGCTCGCAGGTAAGTGGCCAGATCGGCGACCGCTTCTGCGGAATACTTATCGCCGGAATCGGCACGCCCGAATCGCGACAGGTATTGCCGGCGACTGGTTTCCCCGCGCATGTGGGCGAGGTCGAAGGCGGTGGCGTCCGCAACTTTCTCGAAGTTGCCGATGCGGAGCACCGCAATCACGAGCAGGCCGGCGGTGACCAGACGCCACAACGGCCGGACTCGCGGCCAGCACCAGGCCGCGGCGACCCCGGCGGCGAGCGCCAGCGGCGCCCCTGCCTGCAGAAAATACTGCGGCAGACCGCGACTGCCATTGATCGCGATTGCGAGGCACGCCGCCGCCACCCATAGCGGCGGTACGACGAGCAACGTTCGGTCCCACAGGTGCTCGCGAGTCCCCGGCTGGCGTCGCACATTACCCAGGATGAGCGCCGCGATTAGCACCGCCGACCCGAGTCCTCCGAGAAACCACAGCGAGTCGAGCCGTGCCTGGCGAACCGGGAACGTCAGCAGGTACTGGATCGCCGCGAGACGGCTCGGGTACGTCTCGCCGGAATACTGCAGGTTGTAGTCGATCGTTGCAAAGTAGAGATCCCTCAGAGCTCCGGCGCCAGTCATCCACGCGAGCATCAGGACGATGGGCACGACCGCACCGGCCACGAGCAGGCTCATGTCTCCAGCCACGCCGCGCCACGGTTGCTGGTCCGCACGGCGCAGCACGAGCAGTGCCGCAACCGGAACGGCATATACGGCTGCGTTGTATTTGAAGAGTGCCGCGAGCCCCACGAGCGCCCCCGCGGTCAACAGCCATCCGCGACGTGTGTGGAGCCGGGGCGTCAGCCCCGCCGGCCGGTCCGTTGCTTGCCACACCGCGATCAGCGCCGCGGCGACCGCGAGTGCGATGAACACTTCGCACTGCGCACGCACGCGCACGCCGCCAAGGCGCCCGAATGCCGGATTCGCGAGCAGCAGGAACAATGCGGCGGCGGTGAGGCCTGCGCCCGGATAGGGAGAGAAGCGCCGGCCGAGCGCGACGAGGGATAGCGCCGTCGCAGCGGCGACGATCAGATCGGCGCCGGGAACCACCGATTCGTGCGGCCAGAGCGCGATGAGCGCCGCATAGGCCAGGTGGACGGCCGGCGGCTTTTGATCCCACGCGTCGCGATACGGCACTTCGCCAGCGAGGATGCGCTGGCCGACGTAGGCGTAAAGCGCCTGATCGCCACCCGCCGGTTGTACGAGCGAGGGAATCCGTATGGCGATGAGGCCGGCCAGCAGTAGCCAGGCGACCATTCCGGTGCGTTTGGAGCGCGCGGCCAATCTGGCACAGAATCGGTACTACACGGCTTCCTCGCGGCCGGTTCCAACTTGCTCAACGTCGACACGCCGCCCGCGCCGCAGCTCTCGATCGTGGTCCCGACCTATAACGAGCGCACGCGGATCGCGGAGCTCGTGGCCACGGTCCTCGGCGTATTCGCGACGGAGCGGCTCGCCGGTGAGCTGGTGATCGTCGACGACAATTCGCCCGACGGCACCGGGGCGATCGTGGACGGGTTGCTCGCCCAGTACGGCGGCCGCCTGCAGGTGGTGCATCGTGCCGGCAAGTTTGGTCTCGGCACGGCGGTCATGGCGGGTTTCCTCGCCGCGCGAGCGCCCGTCGTCGGCGTGATGGACGCGGACTTCAGCCATCCTCCCGAGGTGCTGCCAACGCTCTATCGCGTCCTGCAGGAGCTGCGTGTGGATGCGGTCGTGGGCAGCCGCTACATCCGCGGAGGACGCGTCGAGAACTGGCCGTTCCTCCGGCAGCTCTTTTCGAAGCTCGCGTGCGTGATCGCATGGCCGCTGACGCCGGTGCGCGACGCCACGTCCGGCTTCTTCCTCATTCGTCGGCACGTCGTGGAGGACGTTACGATCGCGGCCGGGGGCTTCAAGATTTGCCTCGAGCTGCTGACGCGGAGCCCGGTGCAGTCAGTGGCGGAGGTGCCCTACGTGTTTACCGATCGCACGATCGGCGAGAGCAAGATGACCCTGCGCGAAGCGATGGGATACGTGACCCAACTCCGCCAGTTGTACGGTGTTCGATTCTTTGGCACTGCCCGAGGCCGGAAGCTCGCCTACACCAGGAAGAGGCCTTAGGGCACGCGGCAATGCTGAAGCCCTGAACGTTGACCGCTGACCCTATTCCGTCCGCAGCGCCGTGATCGGATTCACGCGCAGTGCACTGTCAGCGTTCGCACCTCTGAAATCGATATCTTCGGGTCCGCTCGCCTGAATCATTAGGGCTTTTTTGGCAACGCGCTTTTCGGAAACTTGGCGACCACCGTGTAATTGGGGTCGACCATGTTCGCGACGCGAACCGTGCCCGCTTGCGACGCGATCTGATACGCGTCGATCTTGTCGAAGCCGTAATCGGCGACCAGCCACTCGATCAGCTCCACGTAGGCAATCCGCAGCGCGTCGCTGAGTGGCCGGATACTGCCCGCCACCATGATGTGCGTCGCGTCTTCCAGCCTGGGCCAACGGATCCTCCGCCCCTTCTGGAGCTCGAACTGGAACGTCACATCTGCCGTCGACTCGAGGCCCGAGCCGATAATCTCACCATCGCCCTGGAGCGCATGAAAGTCGCCAAAGTAGAAGTACGCACCTTCGTGGAAGACCGGCAGGTAGACGGTCGTGCCCTCGCGCACGTCGGACGCATCCATGTTGCCGCCGAAGTTTCCCGGCCACATTCCACCCCACGCCTCTTCGCCCTCGGGCGCGACGGCGACGCGACCCAGCATCGGGCTCAGCGGCAGCTCGATGCGCCTGCTGGCTGACGCCGGCACCTCGAGAATCCCCGTCATCCGCTGTCGGTCGAGTCGCCAGACGAATCGCTTCGCCGGCAGCGGGTCGTTGAGCATACGAGTGCTCGAGTCGCCCGCCACCGCGCTGATTCCCGAGTGCCGCAGATCGGAGATCGCCACGTCCCGATTCGGCCTCAGCTTCAGGATGCGGACGACGAGCGTGTCACCCGGCGCAGCCCCCTCGATGAAGAAGGGCCCGACTTCGCCTGGCCACGGACCCGCGGTCTCCGGGTCGTAGTAATCGCCGGGCTTCGAAAACGTCTGCGTCTCGACGACGTCGCCGGGCCTGACGCGTAGCACGGGCTCACGTACCGCAAACGTTTGCACACCGTTTGACGGAACGAACGTCAACGTCTCGGCTGCCGCCGGCGCGACGATGCAGAGGATGAGCAAAACCGCCTGGAAGACGCGAGTCATGGTGGGAGATGATATAGCGCATGGATGTGCCGTACACGGCCGCGGGGCGCCGCCTGATCGATCTCTGGGAGACGTGCGCCTCGAATTCGCCGACCGCAACGCGGCGGCGACCGTCGACACGATGTCCGACGAAAACTACGTCAATCACGTGCCGGTCATGACGGGCGGGCGTGGACGCGAGCAGACGCTCGAGTTCTACGGCAAACACTTCATCCCGAAGATGCCCGCCGATACGGCCATCACGCCGGTGTGCCGGACGGTGTCGGTGCGCAATGAGCGGGTCGATCCAACGCTGCCGTCCAACGCACTGATTCAACGCGCCGCTGCCGCACGGGAGTGATGCCGTGAAGTCATCTGATATCGCAGTGATTCTCAAGAAGTTCGACACCCCCGACGAAACGAAAGTGTTCGAGAAGGGCAAGTTCGAGATCATTCGGCTCGGCGGCGTCACCATAGGACGGGCCCGGTATGAGCCGGGCTGGCGGTGGTCCGAGCACGTCGGGCCATCGATCGGCCAGACGCGTTGCCCGGTCGAGCACGTCGGCCTCGTCCTCAGCGGCGTTGCCACGGCGGCCTTCGATGACGGTCGGGTGTTCGAGTTGCGTCCGGGCCAGGCCTTCTACATCCCGCCCATTCCGCACGACAGCTGGGTCGTCGGCGACGAGCCGTACGTGTCGCTGCATTTCCTCGGCGCGGACAAGTACGCGAAGTAAAGACGCAGTGCAGCGGTGCTGCAGTGCCGCGGTGCTGCAGTGCAGCGGTGCTGCAGTGCGTGTCGATGCTGCCGTGCTGCTGCACTGCAGCACGGCTAAAGTTCCGCCCTGCGTACGTCGGGAGTCTGCGATACCGTCAGACTGGCCGGCGTTGCGTCGACCACTTTCTGACCAAGCAGGAGGCGTGAGACGAGGTGGCGGACGATGGACGGCTTCGACCACGCGAGGCGTGCGATGTCGCCGAGATGGTGGCCCAGGTAGCGAGGCCGCAGGAAGAAGCGCCTCTTTGCGCGATTGATGGCGCTCATGACGATCCGCTCGTCGAGTCCCTGGCCCTCGAGCAGGTAGTACCGGTACTCCATCTTCGACCAGTCGTCGTTCTTGAGCAGCCCCTCCGCCCGCACCTTGTCGTAAAGCGCCGTTCCCGGATAGGGCACCGCCGGGTAGAAGTTGGCGAAATCAGGTGCCAGCTCGATCGCGTAGTCGATCGTGGCGTTCATCGACTGCGCCGTATCCCCCGGATAGCCGAAGATGAAAAATGCGAACGACTTGATCCCGGCGTCGCGCAGGTTCGCGAATGCCGTACGGATCTTCTGCTCTTCCAGCCGCTTCACCATGTCCTTGCGGATGTCTGGTGACGACGACTCGATCCCCATCGCCAGCATCCAGCAGCCGGACCGCCGCAGGCGCTGGACGAACGCCGGATCGGTGAGATTATCGGCGCGGGCATTGCCGAACCACTGGATGTCGAGATTTCGTGAGATCAACGCTTCGCAGAACGCGCTGAAGGTCTTCTGGTTCAGTGTGACCGTATCGCCCCATAGGTAGAAATAGCGGACACCGAGCTCGCGGCGCGCCCACTCGATCTCGTCGACGAGCGCCTTCGGATCTCGCTCCCTGAACTTGTGTCCCTGGTGAATGGGCGCCACGCAGAAGTCACAGGAGTACGGGCATCCGCGGCTCGTCTCTACGATGATGTACGCTTCGCTGACCATCGGGAGGCGGTAGTTGGCGAGCGGAAGCAGGTCCCAAGCGGGGCGAGGCATTTCCTTGAAGCCCGCGAACATGCCGTGCCCGGCGGCGGGGACGATCGAGCCGTCCGGGCGGCGCCACACGACACCAGCGACACCCGTCAGATCGCTCAGATTGTGACGCGTCGCCAATGCCAGCGCGGCGTCTTCCGGCTCTCCCACGAGCATCGCGTCGACCTGCGGCGCACGCGACAGCGAATCGATTGGCACGGTCGAGGCGTGCGGACCGAAGCAGACCAGCGGCGCGCCGAATGCCGTCTTCAGCTTCGCCATTTCCGCGACGTCTGCTGTAAGCGTCGGCGTGGTCGACGGGAATATCACGAGCGTCGGCGTAAACGCCGATCGCTCGAGCTCGCCGATCAGCGATTCGGTGCTGCGCTCCTCGGCTGTCAGGTCGACCAGGCGAAACTGCACCCCTCGTTTGCGCAGCAACCCGGCGATCACCAGAAGCGAATAGGGCGGCTTCGTGGTTCCCAGGACCTCCTCGCGCTCCTGGCAGCGACCCTGCCGCGTGAACGCGACGCCGCCAACGAGTGGTGGATTGACGAGAAGAATGCGGGGTTCGGCCATGAGTCGTGTCAGCGGACGACGGTCAGCGGAATGGCGCGCGGCGTTCGCACTGGTTCGCCTTCGGCTTCCTGCGCCGCCGGTTGCGGCGACAGCTCCACCTTGCAGCAACGGCGGCAGACCGGAAAGAGCTCGGCGTCGAGCAGCTTCTTCCGCAGCCCGACGTAGGCGTCGCCGTTCCACACCTCTTCGAGCGTCTGCTCCGTAAGATCGCCGACCTCGACGCGGATGAACGGGCAGAAGTACACCTTGCCGCTGAACGACACGCGCGCCCAGTTGAACGGATAGAGACAACGGCCATTCAGGCGGCTGCCCGGCTGGTAGTAGCTGTCGAGCAGCTGCGTCAGCACCTTGGGCCGCATGTCGAACCGGATGCCGCGCGCCCGGCACTTCTCTCGCAGGGCAGCCACTTTCTGCCGGACCGGCTCCGGGCGCACCATGGGATCGGGCGTGACGAAGGTGGCGATGACCGATCGGTCGTCGGTGCCGATCATCTGCAGCGTATCGGACACCTCCTGCGGCGTGCTGTACATCAGATGGTTCAGCCCAATCGCCTCGATGCCAAGATCCTCGGCGACATCGACCATCTGGTCGAGGGTCTCAAGACTTTCATGCGCGACTGTCGTGTTGATGCTGATGCGGAGAGGGGCTCCCTTCCGGCGCGCCGCTGCCTGCAGTCGTCGCAAGCCGGCGGTCGTGCGATCGAACGTGCCCATCTGACCCCGCGCCACGTCGTGCAGCTCGCGCGGGCCGTCGATAGAGACCGAGATGTGCTTCAGGAACCCTTTCAGCGCCAAGCCGGCGAGTGCGTCGGCCCGTTCCTCGGTGATGATCGTACCGTTTGTCGTCAGACAACCGCAGTGGTAACCCTTTTCCTCGAACAGCGAGAGGACCGACAGGATGTCCTTGCGCATGAAAATCTCGCCGCCGGTGAGATTCACCTGCAGGCCATCTTCTTCGGGGAACGCGCGCCGCAGCGCGTCGAGCGTCAGCTCCTCGCGCCATTGGCCTTCGATGTTCAGGAGGTCGCCGACGTAGCAGAACTCGCAGTGCAGATTGCACCGCATCGTCGCTTCGTAGACCACGCCGCGTGGGAGGCGGTCGGCACGGCCGGAGCCGTCGGTCACGAAGCGCTTGACCTGCGCTTCATAGAGGCGCTTGCGGACGCGCGCCCACGCGTGCTGCGCCATGGGCAGCGACCGCACACGGGCGAGCAGGCGTTCGCGAAGTCGACGGACTAATCTCACAGCAGCTGCCAGATTTCGATCACAGGCCCTGGACGCGCCAGCGCGGCGTCGAGTCGGGCGTCGGTATTGTGGAGGAACGGCTCGACGCCGACCCCTCGGGTGGACGGCCCATACGGCGTCACCTCGTGCAGTCGTCGTCCTTCGCGGCCGAGCGCCTCGATGAGCGGCGACATAACCGCGGACTCGTCATTGTAACGTTTCAGGACCACGTAGTGCACGCCGAGGCGTCTAAGTGCGGACAAACCGGCACTTCCCCCCAGCTCCTCGTAGTCGACGTAGATCTTGTCGACATCCAGCCCGCCCCGGCCGAGATAGAGCACGCGATACGCGGGTCGCGGCCAGGCCGGCAGCCCAAGCTGCAGCTGAAACTTCCGCGACGCTCGGGACGGGTTGCCGAGGTGTGCCGTCAGCGCCTCGCTCAGGCCGTCCCGCGACTGCGGGAGGGGCACCGAATACGGCTGAACCAGCACCGTCGCCCCCTCGGGTACGTGCGCTCGCATGAAGTCGAGCGCCAGCGTGCGCGTATCCGTTTGTCTGAAAAAAGTGCCGGCGTGGAGGCTGGCACCCAGTGCCGGCCAGGCGGCGAGGGCGGCAACCAGAGTGAGCGCTACCGAGCCCAACGGGCTGACCCCGGCGGGGCGAAGCCCTCGCCTCCCCAACGATGCCAATGATGACAGACCGATGCCGGCGGCGATGGCGACGAAGGGCAACACGGGATTCACATAGCGAGTCGCGGCGACCGTGTTGCTGATGAACAGCAGGAAGACGACCGGGAACGACACGAGCAGGCACATCACGCGCGGGCGGGACCGCGCCAGCACAGCGATGCCGATGACGGCGAGGAGCGCGATCGGCCAGCCGGTCGCGTCGAGCGCCAGCATGCGCGCGTAGTCCCACGCACTGGGAAACCATTGCGAGGCGGTCTCGACCGCGCGGTCGATCACGATCTGACGGTTTGCCCGTATGTCACGCACTGCGGTGAGCGGTTCCGCGAGAAGGAAAGGTGATCCGAGGAAGAACGCGGCCGCCGCTATCGCCGCCGCCTTGAGCACCTGTGTCGCCCGTTGCCTCAGGGGCTCGCTCGCCCACGCGAACCAGGCCCCAATCGCGACCGGCACGCCGATGAACACCGCGTAGTAGTGCATCGACGTCGCGAGCCCGGCGAGAATCGCCGCGATCCGCAGTCGACGAGCGCGATCGGCTTGGTGCGACTCAGCGAGCGCGACGATTGACATGAAGACCGCAACCAGCGCTGCTGTAGTGGGCACGTCGTGCTTAACGTAATGTGCGTCCCTGACCGCGAACGGGGCGACGGCCAGGAAGAACGCCGCGGCCATGCCGGCGCTGGCACTCCAGATGCGCTGGCCGATCCGCCACACGCCGGCAATCGTGGCGACACCGAACGCCACCGAGAGCACGCGGCCGGCGAGGTAGATTCCTGTTGGATCGAGGAAGAAGGATTGCTGAAACGCGGTCAGCGAAGGAATGGCCCCAACGGTCCACGCGGCGACGAAATACGCGCCAAGCCAGCCAAACAAGAGATAGAAGTAGAGCGTTGGATACAGGAAATTGTGGGGATTGAGATCCCCTGACGCGAACGCCAGCGCGCGCGACATGATCGAGACTTCATCCGGGTTGTAAATCGCGGGAAGCCCGAAGCTGATGCCGCGAAGCCGCAGCCAGGCCGCCAGCGCCATCAGGGCGATGAGCAACAACACGGAAAGCCGGCGCGCGTTCATCTCGCCGTTGCCACGAGTCGCCGATAGCGGAGGCTGAGCGCGCCGATGCCGGCCAGCATGCAGACGACCAACAGACGCACCGTGGTTCGCGACGCGATCCCCATTCGGAAGAGGTACATCCACCAGAAATCAAGTGTGTCGGCGAACTGCTGGGAAAAGTCGGATTGCAGACTGCCCTGCGCAGTGCGCACTGCTGTTGGCGCGACACCCCGTCCGAGCAGCCACCTGGCATTCCGTGGAAGCGCGTCGAGCGCGGCGGCAGTGTTCAGCGCAAGCGGCGAAACCCGCCAGTTGAACAGGCGATCGTCAGCGGTGGGCGCTCCGCTGGCTCGCGCGTGTGCCACGGAGACCTTGGCGTAGTCCACGACGACACCAGGAATCTGCACGGCGAGGCTGATCAGGAGCATCGCGGTCGCTTCCCACCGCGAAGACACGACGTGCCGACGGTTCACCGCGACGAGCGACAGCATCAGCAGCGGGATGACCGGAACAAGATACCGCGGACCGTACGAGCGCCCGCCCATCCAGTTGCCAAGCTGCGCGTAAAACAGCAGCAGCACCACACACGAGCCGCCGAGAAGGATGGCTGCCGCGCGATCACGTCGTACGAGCACCAGCAGCGCCGCGATCGCTACGATCGCGATCGGGCAGTAGATGAACAGCGACGCCGTCGGCGAGAGGAGCAGTCCGTAGAGGCCGGTGACGATCGAGCTGCCGAATTGCGGAACGCGGTCGCGAAGGTAGCCCGCGTCCAGCGGGTTACCAAACCGGTAGACATTGAACGCACACCACGCCGCGACTGCAGGCAGGAAGCCGAGAAGCATTGCCGCCGTTCGCCTCACGAACTGGACGACGTCTGACGACTCCAGATACAGCCAGACGACAATTGGAAGCAAGAGGATCGGCAGCTCGTGGCGCGTGAGCAGGGCCAGGCCAAGCCACCAGCCGATCCACGCGGGATTCGCCGGGTGTTCGGATCGGGCAACGCTCCAGGCGCAGTAGAGCGCAAGAGTCACAAACAGAAGCGCGAGCGGTGCGTTGAACCCAAACTTGCTGTACGGCCACAGAGGCGTCACGAACGCCGTCGCCAGAGCGCAGCTCGCGGCGGTCCGGGTGGACCCGGTAACCAGCCGCGCGAAGAGGAAACAGACCCACGCTCCGATCGCCATCGCCACCGTGTTGCCGAGCGCTACCGCCGCCTTTTCGATTACGTCAGCGCGTCCGATCGCGAGGCCTGTGACCCGCGCGGCGGCCCGACCCGCAAGAAAAAACGGCACGTTGAACACGGACTGCGTGATCCCGAACGGCGAGTAGTAGCGGCCATCCCTTCCATGATGTGCCTCGTTGCCGAGCATGTCGCGCGGCAGCGCCACCGATTGGCGATCGACCAGCTGCCGCGTGACCTCGAACGCGACGACAGCATCCGTGGTCGTCAGGCTGCCCCCGGCCGTGAACACGTAGATGGCCAGCACCAGGGCAAAGAGTGTGGCGCCGACTCGCTGCGAGTGCGCGTCCATCAGCCTCGCAGCAAATGGCCGGCGACGCGAAACGGCACCACGAACCGGGCGATGCCGAGGCCGTAGATGCCTCGCGGGTACGGCGCGATGTCTCGCCAGCCCTTCAGGAAGAGCTGATACTGGAACAGCAAGAGGCATGTCAGCGCAATGGCTGCGGTGGTCACCCCGACTACCACCGTGCGGCGCTGCCACGTCGAGAACAGTGCCGCAAGCCCCAGCACGAAAAGGGGGACACAACTGACGAAGCGCCGCGCCCCGAAGGCCTCCCCGGCCCACCAGTCAGCGACTGCCGCGTTCGTGTACCACGCGGCGAGGAGGAGCACTATTGCGGCGGTTGCCACGTAGCGATCGTGCCACCACAGCGGGACGAGGCCGATCACCGACAACGCCACGATTGGAGTCCAGGTGAAGAGGCCGTGCCAGTCGGAAAAGAGCACGGCGCCGAGCGCCGCGTCGTGCCACCGTATGAACTGGCCGCCCTGAGGGACCAGGAACGGCTCGCCATAGAACATGCTCCAGACGATCATCTGCGGCGTGAAGACGATCAGCGCCGCCAGCGCTGCGACACTGACCTGCAGGCGCCACCGACCGTGGAACAGCGTGCCGGCAGCGTTGGTAGCGAGGCGCAGCGCGTCGAGGACGGGAAGCGCCAGCAGCGTTGCTTCCTGCCATCGGACCAGCGTGGCGCAGCCGATGAGAGCGCCGAGGACTGCAAAACGCTTCAAATCGTGACGCTCGCGCGTCGTCAGCCAATACAGAATGACCGTGCCATTGGCGAGCATCGACACGGCATGGGAGTAGGTCGGCGACACCATGGAGTAGTAGAGCGGGCTCGCGCCCAGCCATATCGCCAGCGTCGCCCAGATGGCGGATCGCACGCCGAACATCGCCGCAGCGGCGCGATACGCGAGCCACGCGCCGGCCGTTGCCGCCGCGATCCCGCTGAAGCCGGCCGCGGCCTGGAAAAGTCGGCCATAGCCGTCAACGGCCACGTCGACGCCGACGAGCCGCAACGACCACAGCGCGCCGGCCGCCAAAAGGTACAGCGGTGCCCAGGCGATGGCGGTGCCGATCGGCATCACGTTGCGGATATACCCACTGGGCAGCGGATCGTAGACCCACGCGACCTCCGGACCGCGATGGGTGAGCCCGTAGAGCCGGACGTACTCGTTGTGAAACTGCAGATCGCCGTCGAAGATCAGCGACCGCAGATAGACGTAATAGTGGACGGCGTCGCCGATCACGATTCGCCCGTTCGGCTTTGGAAAGAAGACCAGCGACGCGCCGTACGCGCACGCGAACACGGCGCCGATCAACGCGATCGTTGCGCCAGGCGTCCGCTCGATCCGATCGACCCACGCCCGGATCATGGTTTGGCCGTGCTCCGGGCATCGAGGTCAGACGCCTCGTCGACGACCTCGGCATCGTCTGTGGTCGGCGCCGCCACCACTTCACCCGCGAGCTCGGCCGACTCCACAGGCTGCTCGATCACCTTCCGCCGGCGCACGCGTCCGAAGACGGCCGTGAGCCGCGCGATCTCGTTCGGGACGAAAAACTTCGACCACGCCAACACGCCGAAGAAGACCACGACCACCGTCGCGCCGTGAAGCAACACTCCGGGCACCGGCCCCACCGCCGGGACCGTGAAGTGCGCCACCAGCACGCCGCCGAGCGCGGCGACGACGATTTTGGCGAGTCGCCGCCACTCGTACGCCATCGGGAAGAACCGCTGCGAGAACCGCCACGAGACGAACGCGAGGACGGCGTAGGCGAGCATGTTGGCCCACGCGGCTCCGACGATGCCGAACGACGGCACGAGCAGAAGATTGGCTGCCACGCTCGTGACCGCGGCGATACCCGTGGCCATCGGGTAGTACTCGGTATGCTTGGTGATGTTGAGTCCGATCGATGTCAGCAAGTACACACCCTGGAACGCCACTCCCAGCGCAATCCAGGGCACGACGCGCGCCGCCTGGTGGAACGTCGGCGTCGTCGCCAACGCAATGATGTCGCGCGCACAAGCGGTGAGGCCCGCAGTCAGCAGTGCCAGTAGCAGCACGCCGTACGTGGTGACGCGGCTGAACGTGTCCTTCGCGTCGGGCTCGCGCATGACGCCGAAATAGAAGGGCGCCCACGCCGACTCGAAGGAGCTGAGAAAGAGCTTCAGTCCGAGAGCGAACGATGCCCCCGTCGAATAGAGGCCCAGCTCGTGAAGGGTCACGAAGCGGCCGAGGATGTACCGGTCCGACACCGCCACCACCTGGTGAGCGACGCCGTGGGGCAGCCGGGGCAGGCCGAAGCGGAGCGACTCGCGCAGGAGCTGCTGCGAGAACACCGGACGGATCAGCCGCGCGAACCATGGCATCAGCGTCAGCGTGAACACCGCCGTGACCGTCACGTCGGCGAGCACGACGCCGTGGACGCCGCGGCCAAGACCGATGACGAGCAGCAGCCGGGCGAGAAGCGTGCCCGCCGAGCGAAGGAAGCCCAGGGTGATGTACGTGGACGTGCGCCCTTCGATCCGCATCACGTGATACGGCAGGAAGTAGAAGCAGGTAACGAAGGTGTTGATCAGAACGAGGCGCAGCGTCCAGTCGGTACTGATTCGTGTGAAACAGGTATCGCCCGATCGCCGGCGACAGGAACAACGCCGCCGCGAGCAGCGTGCCATTCGCCGCCGCCAGAAAGAAGAATTGCGTGCTCGCGAGCAGACGACGCGCCGGGTCGTCGGGACAGTCGAAGTACAGGCGCATGAATGACGCGTCGATGCCCCAGCGGAACACCACTTTCGCCGCCACTTCCACCGTCAGGAGCAGCGCGAGCACGCCGTAATCGGCCGGCGACAGATACCGGACGTAAAGCGGCAATAGGAAAAAACTGATGATTTGGGTGGCGGCATCGCCGATGCCGTAGACGACGAGATTTCCGCCCAGCGCCCTCAGCCGAGTGAACACGTCAGGCGGCGGGGCGCGGGCGGAGGCGGACCAGATTCAGGAAACACAATCCCGGCAATGGCACGAGCCGCGTCAGGAGGTCGTGCAGCCACGCGCGCGCGCTGGGGGCCTGCCGAATCCAATGCGTCACGACCGGCAACGTCAGATTGATCCCGGCGCGCGCGACCAGATCGAACCCGGCGCGGTCGGCCAGTCGAAGATACTCGCCGATCGGCCGATCGCCTGGGTGCTTCAGTTCGCTGGCAGTCCGGATCAAGCGTCCCGCTATCAGAAAATTCAGGCGCGACTGCAGATGCGCCAGATTCGGCAGCGACAACAGTACTTCGCCATCGTCGGTCACGACGCGCCGCATCTCGGCGAGCGCACGCGGCTGATCTGCGTAAGTCAGATGCTCGAGGACATCCAGACACAAGACACGATCGAACGAACGATCGGCGTAGGGGAGTGCCATGAGCGACCCGCGGCGAACGTGGGCCGAGCTGTAATGCTCGTCGAGCCCTTCGATCTTCAGCCGATCGCGAAACTCCTCGACCAGGATGCCTTCGCCGCATCCGGCATCGAGCACGCGCGTGCCGGTCGCGAGGGCGCCGAGGTAGCATCGCGTGAACGAAAGCTTCAGCGTGTAGGTCGGATAGTAGTCCCAGTCGGGACTCGGGCTGCGATGGTACTCGCCGCGCGTCGCATATTCACCGGAAGGCGCCTCGGATTCGGGCACTTCCCTCACTGTCGCGGCTGAGGAGCGGCCGGCGGCGGTGGCAGCACGCCCGGAGTCGGCGTCGTGAACTGCCCGGGGGCGGTCCCTGGCGTGATCCCTGGTGTTGGCAACATGCCAGGATTGGCCGGTGTCTCGGTTTGCGGCTCCGCGTCTTCGGGTTCCTGAGCGGGGGCTGTGGGGTCCGGCACGAAGACCGGCGGTTGCCGCTGCTGCGGATCGGCCGGCTGCTGGTCGTCGGCCGCGTTCGGGTCTTCACCCCCGCCGTTGGCGAGCTCCGTTGGGTCGGGCATGAGCGGCGGCGCGACGGCAAGCCGAGGCCGTGGAGCCGGGGGGCCTGCCATTGCGGCTGTACTGGTCGGGAGGATCAGGATACGGTCGTAGAGCGACGTGCCAGGAACGAAGACCTCCCGCGGCGCGGCGATGTAGCCCGCCACCGATCGCAGCAAGATGGCGAGCGCCTTCCGTTCCGGCTCATCCGTCAGCTCGAGCGTCATCGGCGGTCCGGCGACGCGCTCAAGATTTACGAAGCGGGTACGCCCCTTCCGCGCCCACTCGCCCAGCACCTGTTGAATCGAGGCCTGGCGAGCCTTGAGCGTCACCCGCCCGTTCTGCAGCTGCAGAGACACCTCGGCGTAGGCCGACGCCGGCAGCAGGGCGAGAAGGGTGAGTGCCAATAAGAATCGCACCGTGTCCAGTATACGAGCGTCGGGGCTTTAAGGGGACAGGTCCTCGTTGGGGCCTGCCCCCTCTGTCCCGGCCGGCCCCTCAGAAGAGTTTCGTTACCCAGAGGGGCGAATCTTTTTTCGGCAGATCGCAGGACTGGCAGATGGCCGGACCGCCTGACTCGAGGTGTTCCCGCCGGACGGCGCGATAGGTGTCCGAGTTCCAGATCTCCCGGATGCTGGACGTACGCAAATCTCCCAGAATCGTCCGCCCGTCGAAATCTGCGCAGCAGAGCGAGACGCGCCCGTCCCAAAGCGCCGTGAACGTGAGCCACGGCCGGTAGCACGGGTAGTTCACGTCCGACTGCTGGTTCAGCGTGCCCGCCCAGTTGTGCAAATCCGTGATGTGAATCTTGTCGGCCCGCCTGCGCCAGTGCTCGATGAAGGCGCGCTCGTCTTCGCTGTTGTTCTGCCGGACAAATGACAGAATCAGTTTCGGACGTGCGGTGCCTGCCTGGTCGCGCAGCGCGAGCAGGCGTTCGACGTTCGCGATCACCCTGTCGTACTTGAGGCCAAGCCGCGTCCTCTCGAACGTTTCCTTGCCGGACGCGTCGACGCTGATGTTGATCGCATCCAACCCAGCCTCGATCATTCCGCGCGCGGCCGCCTCGGTGATGAGCGAGCCGTTGCTAATCATGCCGACCTGCGGTACGCCTTTCTGCTTCGCGTAGCGTACTTTCTCGACGAGTGCGCGGTCGACGAACGGCTCACCATAGTTGTGCATTCGCACGTGTTCGATGCCCAGCTCCACGCACTCGTCCACGATCTTCTTGAAGAGCGCCATGTCCATGATGCCCTGACGGCGCTCCATGTCGTCGCGTGGGCAGAACACGCACTTGGCATTGCAGATGTTGGTGCTCTCGATCTGGACGATCTCGGGCAGCGGCGCTTCGTCGCGGTTCGTGGCGAGCAGCAGGCGCTTGACCGTGCGCGCGTTGCTGCGCAGCGCAGTCTCCGCGCCGGATCGCGCCTTACGCCGAAGGGTGACCAGCGCGCTCATTACGCGTTCCGCAAGTGTTCGATGACACCGATGAGAATGTCATCGAGATTGGTTTTCGGCGCATAGCCGACGAGCGCCTGGATCTTGCGCAGGTCCGGCACGCGGCGCGGCATGTCCTCGAAGCCGGCTTCGTACGCCTGATCGTACGGAATGGTGACGATCGTGGAGCGGTTGCCGGTGAGCGTCCGGACCTTCTCGGCGAGGGCCATGATCGTGATTTCCTGATCGTTGCCGATGTTGAACACTTCGCCGATGGCCCTGGGTTCTTGCGTCAGCCGGATGAGCCCGTCAACGACGTCCGACACGTGGCAAAAGCTCCGGGTCTGTGTGCCGTCGCCATGCACGGTGATCATCTGTCCCGAAAGTCCCTGCCGCACGAAGTTCGGGATCACCATGCCGTAGCGACCGGTCTGCCGCGGACCCACTGTGTTGAAGAAGCGCGCGATGATGACCGGCAGCTTCTTCTCCTTCCAATACGCCAGCGCCAGGAACTCGTCAATCGCCTTGCTGCAAGCGTAGGCCCAGCGATGCTTCGGCGTCGGCCCCATCACGAGGTCGTCCTCTTCGCTGAACGGTACGGACGTGCTCTTGCCGTACACCTCAGACGTCGAGGCAATCACGACGAGCTTCTTCTTCTTGTTGGCGTGCCGGAGGACAACCTCCGTGCCGTGGACGTTCGTCTCGATGGTGTGGACGGGCGCCTCGACAATCAGCTTCACGCCGACCGCTGCCGCCAAATGGAAGACAGCGTCGCAATCGTCGATCAGCTCGGCGAGAAGCGGCTCGTTGGTGACACTGTCGATCGCGTAGCGGAATCCCGATCGCCCCTTCAGGTGCTCGATGTTCTGAATCGAGCCGGTTGAAAGGTCGTCGAGAATCGACACCTGATGGCCCGAGGCGAGCAGCGCCTCTGCCAGGTGCGACCCGATGAATCCGGCCCCGCCTGTGATGAAAGCACGCACGAAATCAGTGTCCGGAGAGCTCGAGTACCGACGTCGGCCGCTCGCCGTGCGGCTCCGCCGTCGGCTTGAATACCGTAGCGGGCGATGAACGCGCCACGGGCCGCGGCCAGCCGGCCGCGTATCTCTTCATCATACAGCAGGGCTCTGAGCGCCGGCTCGATCTCGCCCGCGCTCGCGGCGCCGGCCATCACGCCCGCCTCGACGAACGGGCTGAGATTGTTGGGCAGTTCGACGACCAGCGCCGGCACCCCCAAAGGCATGGCCTCGATCGCGGCTGTGGAGTTGGCCGTGACGAGGAGCGCGGCCACGGCCGTAAGCGCGCCGAGCGGCAGATGCGGGGGGGCAATCCGCGCATTGGCCGTGCCGCGCATCGTCTCGAGATACGAAGCCTCGCCTTCGGCGGGATGCGGCTTGACGACCAGCAGGACCTCTGGCATCCGGGAGATTGCTGCGACGAGCGTGCGAAACGCGTTCCCGAGCTGCGCATATTTCGCCACGACCGCAACGATCGCGGACCCGTCAGAGGCCCCAAGAGTCCTGCGAATCGCTCGACGGTCGTCGTCCGTGAGCCGGCGCGCCTCCTGGACGATCGCGTCGAGGCGCGAGCTGCCGGTGACGGTCAACGACGACCGCGGGAAGCGGCCGCATTGCTCGAGGTACTCGCGGGCGAAGTCGTCGAAAACGAGCGTCCGCGTCGGCAAAGGAAATCCGCGATCGTCGGGATTTACAGTCGACGGGACCATCTCGTCAGCCTCATGCCGGTAGTTCAACCAATGGCGATAGATGAAGCCGTGCTGGAGTGCGACCACCGGAATAGTGCGCCGTCGAGCCTCGACGACAAGCGCTCGGCCCCAGCCGCCGGCCTCGGCGTAGGTGACGACGCCATGCGGGCGAAGCCGATCGAGGGCGGCGCCGGCCTCGTCCATCGCGCGAGCCGACCACGGAAACTGCAAATCCGCAATCCCATCGAGCTCGGGCGCCAGCAGCGCCCAGAGATCGCAGCGGTCCACGATCGCTGCCGCCCGCAGATCGTCGCTCGCTCGCAAGGAGCGTGCGACCTCGCCGCGTTCGCGCCACTGCGCGAGCGACGGCGCCAGGTCCTGCCAGCGCGCGTAGGAATCGACCGGCGTCACCGGCAGGCGACGCGCCCCCGGATCGGCGAACTCGCGCGCGCGATCGCGCCAGCGCCGCACCCGAAAGTTCGTACGCGGTCCGAGGCCGACGAGATGCAGCCGTTCCTCGCCAAGCCGCGTACGCAGCTCCCGGAGCAAGGGACCGAGGTATGTCTCATCATCGGCCGACCCGCGAACGAAGGCGCTGTGGACGAATGCCGCGATGTCGGGGCGATCGCGGTGCGGCGCCGACGATGGTCGCAGCCGGTCGGCAAAGGCGGTGGCTGTGTGAAAGATCGCCTTGACCTCGGTCGCGAGGCCGCTTGCACGCGGGTGCGTCTCCCGCGGTCCGGCACAGGAAAAGCCCCGCTGCTCGGCGACCACGTGCGCGACGTGGTTCAGGATGGCGTCGGTCCCCTCGAGGCGCCATCCCTGGGGGCGCTCGGTTGCCAGTTGCTGAAGCGCCCGCAGGCTCCGGAATGCCCGCGTGACGATTCGGCGCTTGTGGAGATACAGCTCGGCAAACCACCAGAGCGAGTCGCCGCGAAGCGTGAATCGGTCGCGGAAGGATGCGCCATCGACTCGGGCGTGCCGAAGCTGCTTGATCCAAGCGTTCGATTCGGCCTCCGCCCGCTCGGCGATCTCAGCCGACACGAGGTCGTCGATCGCGTAGCTGCGCTCGCCACCGGACGTCCTCACGTGAATCCGGGTGGTGCCGTTCATGACGGTTCTCGCGGGTCCGATTGCTCCGCCGGCCCTGAAGGGCCGCTTCCACGCACCTGCGGAAGCGGGGACTTCGTCCTGCCGCCATTAGCGGCGCCCGCTGTAGCTACGCCAATTAGTTCACGGCCCGCGGCAATCGCCGCCTCGATCGTGACATGCTCGAGACAGTCCGGCACGTGACCGCGGCACCGCTCAGGAGGCAGACGAATCCGATTGCACGGGCTGCACGGCAGGTCAACCCGGACGATGCGATGTGGCTCGACAAGCGGCGCGTAGCGCCACGGCATCGAGGGACCGAAGACGGCGAGCACCGGTGTGCCGACTGCCGCGGCCAGGTGCATCGGTCCGGTGTCGCCAGTCAACACCAGTCGCGAAGCCGACAGTACGCCGGCGAGAAGGACCAGATCGACGCTACCTTCGAGCCGGATGGTCCCAACGCCTCGCGCGCGAAGCACCTGCTGCGCCTGGTCAACGAGCGCGGTATCCTCCGGTGAGCCGGTCAGGACGACCGTCGCACGCGTCTCCGCGGCGAGCGCGGATGCGACCTCCGCGAACCGCGACGGCGGCCACTGCTTGATCTGGCGCCCGCTCGAAACGTGAAGCGCCAGTAGCGCCTCCGGTAGCCGACCGCCGGCCGCTTGCGCCAACGCCGCGCGGGCCGCTGTTTGCGCAGATGTGGGCACCGCAAGACGCCATAGGCGTGCACCTTCGGTGGTTCGTGGGCCGGGCAGGGATCCCGCAGGCAGATCGAAGGCGCGCTCAACGAGCGCCAGGCTGTTGGCCGCGACGTGACGGCCGCCGTCGTGGTCCACCACGTCGGTCAGGAGCGCACTGCCCCCCGCGTGCGCGAATCCGACCCGACGCCTGGCGCCCGCCAGCCACGGCAGAAGGTGCGTTCTGATGTCCCCCTCGAAGTTGATCGCGAGGTCGTAATTTCGCCTCCTCCACGAAAGAGCCCGTCGCGGAAGCTGGATTTGCCGATCGGCGAGCGCACCTCTGGCGAGCCAGGCCGCAGCGAGCACTTCGACGCGATTGATCCCCGGAATCAGGCGCGCGATCGCTTCGTTCCAGGGGCCAACAACGAGATCGATTTCCGCGTCTGGCGCCAGCGATCGCACTGACTGGATCGCGCCGAGGGACATCAGGAAGTCGCCGATCCGCTCGAGGCGCAGCAGCAGGATTCGTGACACGGGTCCCTTGCGAGGCCGCCGCAGCCTCGCCGGCAGCAGCGCCGTCCGAATGGCAAGATCGACGGCGCCAACGAGAGCACGCTCGCGCGGATCGTAGATGTCGAGATGCTCAGGCATCAACGGTCACGTCAGACGTCGAACGCGTTTGCTTCGCGGCCGAGCCAATCAGCCAGATTCCCATGAAGAGCGGCGCCAGGCCTGCCAGGAGCGCAGCGGTTGCCGAGGAACTGGACCGGGACGGCAAACGTGTGATGGTCAGCCGCACGCCAGCAGTCAGGCGCCACGCTATCCCAGAGATTCGAGTCGGAATCGGAGCCGCCATCACGCCGTCAGCGGATCTCGACACGATCCAGAATCACGCCGAGGTTGCGGCCGTCGTCGGCGCCGGTCAGTTCGCGTGGATTCCACGTGTCGGTGACCAGGCGAATGGTCGTGGAATCGGCATTCCTGTCGCCGTCGTGAATCGAAAACGTGTACGGCTCGAGCTGCGGTCCGACGACGACCGCACCGAGCGAGCGATCGCCGAGAAACACCTCGACCCGTGCGGGGGTCGCCTTCGCCGGCCGGCCACCGTTGTGCATCCACAGCACGAGATCGTGCCACGCGAGATTGAGCGCCGGGATCGAGATGTACGATTGGCGCTGCGTCCAGCGGAACGTCCCACGCCGGTCCTTTTCCTTGGCGTGAAATCGGACGACGTACAGATCATCTCGATCGCCGATGTCGAGTACGAGCGGCCGATTGCTGAGATCCGGTGACACGAACCGATAGAAACCGTAGTCGAATTCCTTCCAGCGCGCGCGAGTGGGGTACGCGTTCCGCCGCGATTCGTACTCCGGCACCTGGAAGCGATCGCTGGACACCACTTCCACCCCGACTGTCGTCGAGAGCAGATCGGTGCCGCCGCTTCCCAGGAAGTACACGTTGCGGTATCGGTGCTGCGCCCAATCGACGAATTTGGCGAAGATCAGCTTGTCCGGCTTGGGTGAGTTCAGCACAAGCAGAGGTTTCGCGTAGATATAAGCAAGCGGCAGGGCCAGCACGTGCAGATCTGACGCGTTGCGCGATTCGACCACAACGAGGTCGTCGCCGTCGCCATTGATTCGCGACGCCAGCGACTCGAGCCGCGGAATGACGCCCGCGTACTCGACATGGCTGATGATCGGCCGGCTCGACTGCAGATAGCTCCAGGCGAGCAGCAGCGCGAGTGCACAACGGAGCGCCAGCCGCGGGGCGACCGTCGGACGCAGGGCCCGAACCGACCAGGCGCTCTGCCCCTCCATCAGCAGGGCGCCGATGAACATCATCGTGGCCGGCAGGATGGCCGGGAGAAACCGGCGTGCCATCCAGAAGTGCTCGGGGACAATCTGAATCTTGTAGAAGAAGAAGCCGCTGAAAAGCGCCGCCGTCAGCACCCAGGCTGGATCTCTCCAGAACCTTCTCCAGATCACGAGGCACATTCCGAGCACACCCGCGCCAACGCCCGCCGGGTGCACGTACCACGCGAACGTGCGTAGAGAATTGGCGTCGTGGATCGCTAGCCGTCCCCCTGGAGTTCGGAAGAAGTAGGCGTAAATCGCCAGTCCTGCCACCACAACGGCGAGCGCCCGGGGCAGCCACGTACGCACAAATGACGCGACCGCGGGTTGTCCCGCGACGATGTAGGCGCCGATGAACGCGAAGACCAGCGTGCCCAGTGCAAGCCAGTGGTCGGTGACGGCGGAGAATGGCCGCTGCGCATACGGAGACAGGATGTGGCCGTAGTAGACGAACGCGGCAGCGGAGAGCACGAGAAGCGGCAGGATGAAGGTAGCGCTCGGGCGCCGCCCATCCGCCCGCTGGACGAGGATCGCCATGGCTGCCGCCGCGATCGCAAGGGCTCCATCGATCCGGGCGAACAGCGACAGCCCCAACAACAGCGCGGCCACGGGTGCGAAGAACGCGTCGCCGTCGACCGTCGCGCGAGCAAAAGCCAGCATCCCAGCGAGGATCAGCAGTTGAGCGACGATCTCCGAGTTGGGATACCTCGCGAACCAGACCTGCGCGACGTTCACAGCGAGCAGCGAGGCCGCGACCGTTGCGGCCGGGCGGCCGAGCAGTCGAGCCGCAGCGAAGAACAGCGCGACGACACCGAGCGCAGCGCACACCGACGACACGTGTCGCGCTCCGGTCAGGCCGTCGAGCCCATAGCCGATGGCTATAGCCGCTGGATAGAGGTGGGGAAACTGTCCGACGACCTCCCCCTTTCCTGGATCCGTCACGAAAAAGCCCATGAATCGGATGCCGAAGTACGACCGGCGGTTGTGACTGGGCACGAAGAGACCGAGCAGATCTGCAGGCAGGCTCTTCACGAGATCGTCCCTCGTGATCACGTCCCCCCGCTGTGCGATCTGCACGCCCTCGTTCATGTAGATCCCCGGATCCTTGCCGCCGATGATGTATTCCGCGGGCGGGTTGTAAAGCCACAAGGCGAGTCCAAACAGCAGCGCCGGCACGATCGCATGGAGCGCCGGGCCAGTGGCGTCGTGATAGCGGAGCCGGGAGCGGTAGAGGAGCGCCAGCAAGCCAGCGCCAGCCGCCGTGATTACCAGAAGCCGATCGAGCGAATACCTGCCCAAAACGGCGAGCACGAGCGCCGTGCCGGCGGACCAGGCGAGGCTGAGGACGACGGCCCAGAAGGCCCGTTCGTCCCACTCGAGCCGCTCGCGGCGGGCGCGATTGCCCAAGGGAAGCCGAAGCGCTAACGCGCCGGGAATCCAGCCTAGCAGCAGGCCGGCGGCCACGAGACGGATCATTCCGCCAACCCGATCACAACCTTTGAGTCTATGCCAGCCTTCGCTCGCTAAGCCGTGCGGGGCCAGCCTCGGCTAGGCAGGCCAGTGCCTGGAGCCTTAACATGCTTAACAATCGCTTCGCGCGGGCTTAACCACCGCGAGCCTGGCCGGCGACGAAGATCGTCAGTATGGGCGCGTGGCGAGGTTCAGACTGGTAAATGCCTGGAAACACACCCGCGTCTTATCCTTGAAGCCCTCCATACTCTTCGACCTGCCAACAATGCCCCGGATCCCCAGCCTCGTCGTGTCCGCTCTCGTGCTGAGTGGCTCGCTGACCGCGCTCGCCGGATGTCGGCGCGAAGCCACGGTGGACGCAGCCCGGGCGCAGACGCCGTCCGCCATCCGCGTGCGGACTGCGGTGGTGATTGGGCAGGATGAGCCGGTCACGCTTCAAGCGACGGGCAGCTTCGTTGCAGACGAAGACTCGGACGTCGCGCCGGACGCATCGGGTCGCGTCGTGGAGACGCCGGTCGACGTCGGCCAGTACGTCACGCAGGGAACCGTCCTTGTCAGGCTCCGCGGCGTCGATGCGGGACTTCGGCTGGACGAGGCGAGGGCTGCCGCCGCCAGGGCGCAGGCGAACGTGCGACTCGCCGAATCGCAGAACACCCTGGCGCAGACGACTGCCGAGCGGTACGAGCGGCTGCTCGCAACCGGCGATCTCTCGCGCGAGGTCGCCGATCAGGCAAAAACACAGGCCGAGACCTCGAAGCAGAACGTCGCGACCGCTCACGCCTCGCTTGCCGAGGCGCAGGCACAGCTGGCGCTTGCCGAGAAGGCCGTTGCCGATGTCGTCGTCAACGCGCCATTCTCGGGTTTCATCAGCGCGCGGAACGTCTCGCTCGGGGAGTACGTGCAGCCATCGACGCCGGTGCTGAAGCTCCTAAAAGTCGATCCGCTGCGGCTCCAGCTCGTAGTGCCTGGCATCGAGACGGGACACGTTTCCCGCGCGCAGAAGGTGACCGCCACGGTCGATGCGTTTCCCGGACAGGTATTCAAGGGAGAGATCACTGCAGTCAACCCGGCGATCGTGCAGCAGTCGCGCTCGCTCATCGTCGAGGCCCGGGTGCCGAATCCTGACGCCGTCCTGAAACCGGGGATGTTTGCTGTGGCGCAGGTCGATCAGGGCCGGACGACACGGACGTTGATCGTGCCCAGGGCCGCGGTGATCGAGGATGCGAACACTAATTCCTTCCGCGTTTTCGTGGTCGACCGGGAAAGCCGGGCACGGTTGCGCGTGGTGCTCCTCGCCCCGCGGCAGTCAGGCGACACGGTGCGGCTTGTGTCAGGAGTGAAAGAGGGCGAGCGCTTGGCGACTACCAGCCTCAACCAGCTATACGACTCGGCACCGGTGACCCGTGCAGAAGCTCGCTGAAGTCTGCGTCCGCCGGCCGGTCTTTGCCACCATGCTGGTGTTGGGCCTGACCGTCATCGGTGGTGTGTCGTTCTTCATGCTGGGCGTCGACCGCTATCCGCGCATCGAGATGCCGACCGTCTCGGTCCAGACCATCAACCTTGGTGCCACGCCGCAGAGCATTGAGACAGAGGTCACGGATCGGATCGAGGCGGCGGTGAACACCGTCGCCGGCATCGACGAGCTGCGGTCGACGTCGACCGAGGGCAACTCGAACGTCACGATTACGTTCGATCTCTCGAAGGATCCGGACGTCGCGGCGCAGGAAGTGCGAAGCAAGGTCGATCCGGTCCTGCGCACCCTGCCCGATACGGCAGATCCCCCAATCGTTCAGAAGCAGGACCCCGATTCGTCGCCGATCATGATGTATTCGGTCTCGGCGCCGATGCCCGTGGTCGAACTCACCACTTACCTGGAACAGACGGTTCAGAAGCGCCTCGAGTCGGTCAACGGCGTCGGCGAAGTGCTCCTCTTTGGAGCCCGGCGACGGCAGGTACAGGTTCGCATCAACCCCGATCTCCTGAATTCCTACGGCTTGACGACAACCGACGTGGCCGGGGCGCTTCGGGCCCAGAACCTCGAGCTGCCTGGAGGCCGCATCGACGAGGGCTCACGGGATCTCTCGGTACGCACGCTGGGTCGGCTCTTGCGCCCGGCGGATTTCGCGGACCTCGTGGTCGCCACCCGCAATGGTTACGCGATCAAGATTCGCGACATCGGTGAGGTGATCGACGGAGGCGAGGATCCGACCTCGGTGTCGGTGCTGAACGGGCGACCGGCCGTGTCGGTGGCAATCCGCAAGCAGAGTGGCGTCAATACGGTGGCGGTCGTCGACGCGATCAAGCGCCGCATGAGCGAGATTCAGCGGACGCTGCCGCCGACGTTCCAGGTGCGAATGATTCGAGACGACTCGGAATTCATCCGCGCCTCGCTCGACGCGATCGAGGAGCATCTGGTCGTTGGCGCGATCTTCGCGGCGCTGGTGGTCTACGTCTTCCTCCGCAACTTCCGTTCGACGATCATCGCGGCGATCGCGATTCCTGCGTCGATCATCGGCGCATTCGCCCTGATGGCGGCCCTCGGGTTCACCCTCAACCAGATGACGATGCTCGCGCTGACTCTGATGGTGGGCATTGTCATCGACGACGCGATCGTGGTGCTCGAGAACATCTATCGATTCGTCGAAGAGAAAGGGATGTCGCCGTTCCAGGCGGCAATCGAGGGGACGCGCGAAATTGGCCTCGCCGTCATGGCGACTACCTTGTCGCTGCTCGCCGTATTCCTTCCCGTCGGCTTCATGGGTGGCATCGTCGGGCGCTTCATGTCGTCGTTCGGCCTGACGTCGGCGGCGGCGATCGCGATCAGCCTGCTGGTCTCGTTCACGCTGACGCCGATGCTCGCCGCGCGGTGGATCCGGGTCAAAGAGGACTACGAGCATTACGAGGTATCGCGAAAAGGCTTCTACGGCGCCATCGATCGCATCTATACGAAGCTGCTCGAGTTCTCGATGGGGCATCGCTGGGCGGTCGTGATCACCTGCGCGATCGTCGTCCTTTCGACGTATCCGCTGTTCAAGATGTCGGGGCTGAATTTCGTGCCGGACGAGGACGAGTCGCGGTTCCAGGTCTACGCACGCCTGCCCGTCGGGTCGAGCCTGGCGGCCACGCAGTCGCTGCTCGATCGCATCGCGCTCGACCTGCGCGAAAAGATTCCAGGCGTGTCGGATACGCTGTCCATCTCGGCATTCGGCCGCGGCGGCGGGCAGGCCAATACGGGCATCGTCTTCGCGCGGCTTGTGCCAATAGCCGATCGGGCGCACTCGCAGGCGGAACTCGTCGCGATCGCACGACCGCTCATCCGCCCCTACCGCAAGGAGGCGCTTGTTACCGTTCAGGGTACCAGCAGCTCGGTATTCCAGCGTGGCAGCGGCCCGAGTGGCGGAGGCATTCAATACGCGCTGTCGGGGCCGGATCTCGACAAACTCGACCAGTACACGTCAAAGGCGGTCGAGATCATCGATCAGAATCCGGCGATCGTCGACGTGACGCGCAGCTACGTTCCTGGACGTCCCGAATTGCGGGTGGTCATCGATCGCAAGCGCGCCGCGGATCTCGGGATTCGCGTAGAGGAGGTATCGCAGACCGTGAACGCGCTGATGGCCGGCCAGCGGGTGACGACATTCAACGCCGCAAGCGATCAGTACGACGTGATGCTGAAGGCCCAGGACGCCTTCCGCCGCGCGCCCGAAACGCTGGCGGCGGCCACGGTACGGACGGCGAGCGGCGAGCTCGTGCAGTTGCGGAATCTGGTGACGCTGGACCAGGGTGAAGGGCCGGCCTCGATCGACCGCCTGAATCGGCAGCGCCAGATCACGATTGCGGCGAACTGGGCCCCTGGACACTCGCAGGCCGTAGCGCAGCGCATCATCCAGGAGACCTTTGCCGGCCTCAACATGGAGCCGGGCTACTCGCTCGTGGCCAGCGGTCAGTCACGCGAGCTGGGCAACGCCATCTACTACTTCGGCATCGCGTTCGCGCTGTCGTTCGTGTTCATGTATATGGTCCTGGCAGCGCAGTTCGAGTCGTTCATCCATCCGGTCACGATCCTGCTCACCCTCCCGCTGTCGGTGCCATTCGGACTGCTTGCGTCGATCCTCTTTGCACAGGACCTGAACATCTACTCGGCGCTCGGCGTGCTGCTCCTTTTCGGCATCGTCAAGAAGAACGCAATTCTGCAGATCGATCACACGATTGGCCTTCGGGCGAAGGGGTTGCCACGGCATGCCGCGATCATTCAGGCGAACCGGGATCGTCTCCGGCCGATCCTGATGACGACGCTCGCGCTGGTCGCGGGGATGATCCCGCTCTGCGTAAGCTCGGGCCCTGGAGCCGCGACCAACCGGTCGATTGGACTTCTGGTTGTCGGCGGCCAATCACTGTGTCTGCTGTTGACGCTTCTTGCCGTACCGGTCTTTTATTCGCTGTTCGACGACGCGGGCCAGTCGCCGGCGTGGTCGCGGGTGGGAGCGCGTCTCAACCGCGTTGCCGCGGTGCTGAGTCGCTTCGCCGGGCGGCGGCGGTGGCAGGCGGCGGATGAGGGAGTGCCTCGATGAGGCGTCGGCTGCTTGCTGCAGCCACGGTCTTCGGCCTCTACCTATCACAGAGTTCGGTTGGCGCGTCGGAGTCGGCGCAAGCGAGCGGTGCGCCCGCTTCGGCGACGTCGCAACCGGCGGCGAGTGCCGTCCCTCAGGCCCCCCCTCTCGCACCTCGCGTTGGCGTGACCGGTGAGCCCAGTCCGCTGCGACTCGACGATGCCGTGCGCCTGGCGCTCGAAGAGAACAACGATGTGGCGATCGCGAAGCTCGAGACACAGGCCGCGCAGGAAGACATCCGCGCCGCGCTTGGCGTCTTCGACCCGCGGCTTCTCCCCACGATCGGCTATCGCCACACGTCGACGCCAGTGGCGTCGTCAATTGGTGGCGCCGCGAATGGAAAGGTCGAGGAGAAGCGAGTCGATGGCGCGATCTCGCTGAGCGGCTACAGCCTCTGGGGCGGTGGACATTACAGCGTTGATTTCACCTCATCGCGTGCCCTGAGCAGCAATACCAACCTTCGACTGAACCCGCAGTATCCGTCGGCCTTTGGTGCCACCTATACGCAGCCGCTCTTGCAAGGACGCGCCATCGATGTCGAACGGCACCAGATCCTGATCGCGCGGCGGGCGGCCGACCTGACGGATCGTCAACTCGAACAGGTGTTGATGGATCAGCTTTCTCTCGTCGAGCAGGCGTACTGGGATCTCGTGTTCGCGAGCCGGAACCTCGAGGACCAGCGTGCCGCGCTCGGTCAGGCGCGCGCGCAAGTGGACAGCAACGAGCGGCAAGTGAAAGAAGGGCGCCTAGCGGCCATTGACGTGGTCGAAGCGCAGACACAGGTCGCGCGATTCGAGCAGACCGTCGCTACGGCACAGCAAACGCTGACGATTGCCGAGAACCGCCTGAAAAGCCTGATGCTCTCGAATCGGACCAACGCGCTCTGGAACCGGCCGCTCGCTCCTGCAGACCCGACCGACCGCGCGGTGCCGCAAATGCGCGTGGACGAGGCGATGCAGCTGGCGCTGTCGCGGCGGCCCGAAATCGGCGTCCTCGAGGCCACGATGGCGCAGAACGCGATCGATCAGCAGTTCTTCGCCGACCAAGCGCGGCCGCGCATGGACCTCGTCGGTGGCTTTTCCCTTGCCGGGCTCGCCGGAACGGCGGTGACGCAGCCGAGCGCGCTTTTCAGAACGGATCCGGCCGTGATCGCCAGGTTGAACGAGTTGTCGGCGCGCGCGACCCTCGACGACATCGTCCCATCGGTCTCGCCAGCGAGCGCGCCTCTGCCGGAGTTTCTGATTGGCGGCTGGGCGGATTCGCTCGCCAACATCGCGAGCCGCCGCTATCCGACCGGCACGGTGCAGCTGCAGATGGATTTTCCGTTCGGCAACCGCACCGCCAAGGCGAACCTGGCGAAGAGCCGGATCGAACAGACGCAGCTCGCGCGGCAGCGACTGCAACTGGAGCAAGCGATTGAAGAAGAAGTGCGCAACGCCCTCCAGGCCGTCGAGTCGTCGAATCAGCGCCTGGCGTCCGCGGCCACGGCGCGCCGCAACGCGCAGGAGCAGTACGACAGCGAGCGCCGCCGGTTCGATTCCGGCCTGAGCACTGTGTTCCTGCTCCTCGATCGGCAGACCACGCTCGTGACTGCGCAGACGCTCGAACTCCGTGCCCGCGCCGATCTAAATCAGGCGATCGCCGTCTTCGACCGCGCCATCGGCGCGACCTTGCAGCAGCACAATGTGAAGTTCGCGCCGTAACCTGTCGACGAACGAGCTCAGAACAACGAGCGACGGGCTCTGATCGTCGATTGAAGGCACCGAGCTCTGAACGTCGACTGTAGAACGCCGAGCGGCGGTGCACCCGGCGTTCGTCGTTCACCGCTCGTCGCTCAGAGCTCGTCGTTCCTTACAACGCGCTCGTACACCTCCTCAAACCGGACTGCGACCTGATCCCATCCGGCATGCGTTGAGGCCCAGACGCGCGCGGCGGTGCCAAGCTTTGCCGCCAGTGCATCATCCGACAGGACGCGATCGATCGCCGCCGCGAGTGCAGTCGTGTCGCGTTCTGGCACGATGAGCCCGTTGATCTCATTTTTCACGACGCTGCCGATGCCGCCCGCGGCAGTGGCGATGACCGGCGTCGCTGATGCGAGCGATTCGAGCACGATATTCGGCAACCCGTCGACGTTGCCCGCGTCGTCGCGCACCGAGGGCACGATGGCGATGTCGGCTGCCGCGAGCGCGTCGGCCACGCCACTTTGCGTGAGAACACCCGGCAGGATCACCCGCTCGCCGATGCCGAGCCGCGCGGCCCGATCGCGAAGTTCATTGCCGAGATCGCCGCCGCCGGCCAGCACCAGCTTCAGCCGTGGGCGGCGCGTCGCGAGCATACCGACGGCATCGACCAGGTACTCGAATCCCTTCTTTCGCACGAACCGTCCTGCGGCGAACGCGATTTCGTCGTTCGCATCGACCCGCCACGCTGCACGCCGCCGCACCCGGACTGCCGCATCCGGTCGGAAGCGCCGTGCGTCGACGCCATACGGGATGGTGACCGATCGCTCACCGGAGGCGCCAAGCGCCATCGCGCGCACTCGCAGATCGTCGCTGCAGGCGGTGACGTAGCTCGCCCGGCGAAATGCCCAGCGCGCCACGCACCCCACCGATCTATGATGCTCCGCCAGATAGACGTCCGAGCCGTGCAGGCTCACGACGACGGGAACGCCGGGTGGCGATGACGCCGTTGCCAGCGCTCCACCGGGCACGATCCAGTGGCCGTGCATGATCGTCGCGCCGACTTGCTGCGCGACCATCCTCGCGGCCCGCCATCCGGCGGCCAACGCCAGCGGCGTCACCACAATCGCCGATCCTCGGAGCGCGACGTCCTCACGAAGTGCCGAGGCATAGCCGAACACGTTCAGCGACACCGTGGGCGCGTAGTGAAACAGGTGAAACGTGACGCCGTTCTCATGTGGACCACGGTTCCATAGCGGGTGCCAGGGCAGGACCATGTGGACGTCGTGACCGCGCGCCGCGACGCCGTGCGCGATGGGCTCCATGAACGTCCCGACCGTATCGCCGGGGAATCGCGGATAGGAAGACGCCACCATCACCACGCGGTGGCGCTGCGTCACGGGCGACCTCGAACGAGGGACCGGAGGCGGAGGCTCCATGGCGTGATTCCCGACTCGACGAGCACGCTGCCCGACAGTTTCGAGACGCCGAGCCTCCGCTCGACAAAGATGATTGGGACCTCGCCGATGCGGGCGCCGCGTCGATGCGCCTCGTACAGCATCTCGACGAGGAAGGCGTAGCCGTCCGAGACCACGCGATCGAGTGGAAGCTTTGCCAGCATCTCGCGTCGCCAGCAGCGATAGCCGCTCGTGCAGTCCTGCGCCTTGAGGCCCGTAATCGCCCGGATATACCGATTCGCGAACGCGCTTAGTACAATCCGCCGCAACGGCCAGTTCACCACCGAAACGCCGCGAAGGTATCGTGAGCCGATGACCACGTCATGATCCTCCGCCGCGCGAACGATCTCCGGCAGGTATTTCGGATCGTGCGACCAGTCGGCGTCCATCTGGCAGATGAGATCGGCGCCGTCCTTGATCGCGAGCTGCAGCCCTTCCACGTAGGAGCGGCCGAGTCCTCGCTTGCCGGTACGGTGCACGACGATGACACGACCTGGGAACTCGGCAGAGAGGGCGTCTGCGAGCGCGCCCGTGCCATCGGGCGATTGATCGTCGACGACCATGACCCGCGCGAACGGGTACGCGACGATGGCGCGCACGAGATCCGGAAGATTCTCGCGCTCGTTATAAGTCGGCGTGACTACCAGAACATTCATCTACGTAAATGCAGCTCTCGTCTGTCCTGCCCGTGTCGACGCTCAGTGGTGCGTTCGTGGTGCGATCGGCTCACCACGACTGGCTCGATGCGCCAGAAACGCAGCCGCGCCGACGATTAACACAGGATCGACCACGGGAATGCGGAAGCGCTCCTGCGGAAAGAATATCAGTGAAGCAAGGATTGCCGAGAGCAGCAGCAGGCCCAGCGCGCGCGGCCAGCGGCCCTGCCGGACGAGCGTTGCGAGTCCAGCGCAGCCAACCGGGAGAAGCAGGCTATACGACACGAGCGTTGCAGTCAGGTATCGCGCCGAATGCAAAGTGTACGAAGGCCCTATCGGCACGATCAAGTAGAACAGCTTTCTGAGCTCGAGGCCTATCCACCACCGCGGCCGTGACGCGATGCGGCCCAACGCCTCACGGTAATAGATTGGCTCCAGGTCCTCGGCGCTCAGTCCGGGATGTTCGGTTCTTAACCGCTGGTTGTCACGCTTGATTGCTGGATTCGCGGCCATGTCACCTTCGCCCGGTGACAATGGATGATTGCCGGTCCAGAACGTGATGCCTCCCTCGGATGCGATCACCACCAGACGCCCGTGCTCGCGATAGTTCCGAGCGGTCCACGGCGCGATCACGACGAGCGCCCCAACCGCTACCAGCATAGCCCACCGCACCTGGCGCCGCAGAAGCATCCATCCGCCGACAACGAGAAGAAAGAGGACGTGCACCGGTCGGGTCAGCGCCGCCAGGCCGGCGACGGCGCCGCCCACGAGCACCAGCCAGTTCGAAGCCGATGCTTGACGCCCGCGCTCGATGGCAAGGCCCAGCAGCAGAACGCTCGAGAAGGCGAGCGGCACGTAAAGTGATTCGGACAACACATATGCAGGAAGCCACACTAGTGGCGGATAAACCGCAGAAAGCCATGCTGCTGCGACGCCGGCGCTCGGACCGGCCGCCTGTCGGGCGACGAGAGCGAGCACGACAATCGCGGTCGCACCGAGCATCGACTGCAGGATCTTTATCGTCGTCAACAGTTGCGCTGATGGTACGACGCGGGCGACCAAAGATAACAGCAGCGGATAGAGCGGAGCACGTCCGAACCGCTCGACGTTCGTCGTGCCCTCGGCCGCATCGTAGGTAAGCCCGCGGCCAGCGGCCGCGTTCTCCGCGAGGTGCAGGTACTCCTGTTCGTCGTGGGTGAGCGGTTTGTCGACCCAGTAGCCAAGCGCGAAGAGCAGCCGCACGACGAGCCCGGCGCCTGCGGCCGCCGCGATCGCGCGACTCACGCGGGTCGTACGCAGGAGCGCTCCCACGTCACTGGCGGCGTTCGAACCGGAGTGCGGAGATCTGTTCGGACACAAGGCCGACGAGGAAGATGATCACCGACAGAATGATCAGCAGCACCGACGAGTTCGCGACATGCGACTCGTGCCAGATCGTCCAGAGGCCGTAGAGCGATCCCACCGCAAACGTCACCGCAGCCACGGGCACGAAGATGCGCAGCGGACTGAAGATGGTGATGATCTTCAGCAGGATGAGGAAGAACTTCGCGCCGTCCTTGGCGAGCTTGATCTTCGATTTTCCCATCCGCTGCTCGGCATCGATGGGCTCGAAGCACACGCTGTAACCCGCTTTGATGAACGCCATCGTCGTCGTCGTTGGTGTCGAGAAGCCGTTCGGCATCAAGTGGATGAACTCGAGCAGGCATTCTCGCCGTGCGGCGCGGAAGCCGGAAGTCAGATCGGGAATGTGCCGCTCGGTCAGGTAGCTGGCCAGCCAGTTGAGTGCAGTATTCCCGACACGACGTGCGGCGGTCGCCTGTGTACTCGCTGATCGTGCGCCGACGACGAGGTCGTACTCGGCCAACCGGCTGACCAGTCGTGCGGCATCGCCGGGGCGATGCTGTCCGTCGCCATCCACGATGAGGACGTCCGTTCCGGTGGCGCGCCGGATGCCGGCTTTCACGGCTGCGCCATTGCCTTTGTTGTACGGGTGCCGGACGACGATGGCGCCCGCCGCGGCGGCGCGCTCGCCCGTGTTGTCGGTCGAGCCATCGTCCACGACGATGATCTCGTGCCACGCGCCGGCGTTGCGCAGTGCGGATACCACCTCGGCGATAGCGTCTTCGTTCAGCGCGGGGACGATGACGGACGTGGTCGTCGGATCGGCCACGTTCACTTCCGATCCATCGTCACGCGCTCGCGCGATCGCTCGTGCGTCTCGCGTTCGGCGAGCTCCAGCACGCGAATTCGATAGAGCAGATCCTCGAGCAGTTTGCGGTTGCCGGAGATCATGTCCGAGACGAGCCCGATCAGCAGCACCTGGAAGCCGACGATCATCAGGACTGCCGAGATGATCAACGACTGTACGTGCCCGAGGCCGGCGCCCGTGAAGTAGTAGTAGAGGAAACGGATGGTCAGCGCCAGTCCCGACGCGAAGATGATCGCGCCGATGTACGAGAAGACCTTCAAAGCCTCGTACATCGCGTAGATGCGAACGATCGTGGCAGCCGACGTCTTGATGTACCCCCAGATGCTGTCAAAGAGTCGCGACGGCCGCATCCGCGCATTTGTACGAATCGGCACGTGCGCGATCGCCATTCGCTTCTTGCCGGCCTGGATGATCGACTCGAGCGTGTAGGAGAAGTCGGAAACGATGGTCATCCGCAGAGCGGCTTCGCGGGTGTACGCGCGAAAGCCGCTGGTGGTATCGGGCACCTCGGTGCCGGATACCTGTCGTACCACCCAGCTCCCGAGCCGCTGCAGGCGCTTCTTCTGTGCGCTCATTTCAGAGAGTGCCTGGATGTTGCGGTCACCGATGACGATGTCCGCGTCGCCGCGGACGAGTGGCTCGATCAGCTTGCCGATGTCCTCGCCAACGTATTGGTTGTCCGCGTCGGTGTTGACGATGTAGTCGGCACCAAGCTTCACCGCCGCGTCGATGCCGGCGCTGAAGGCGGCGGCGAGCCCCTTACGACGGCGGAATCCAATGACGTGATCGACACCGTGTGCGCGCGCGACCTCCGCGGTGCCATCGCGCGACCCGTCGTCGATGACGAGCACTTCGATCACGTCGATGCCAGGCACACTTCGCGGCAGGTCGGCGAGCGTTGCCGGCAGCGTCTGCGACTCGTTCAGACACGGGATCTGGATGATGAGCTTCGTCACCGCACCAGCTTCTCGATCACGCCTTCCCAGGTTACGAGCGACGCGCGGGCGTGCCCGGCATCACCATGAGCCGCGGCCATCGTGCGATTCGAGGCGTACCCGTTAATCGCCGCGGCCATCGCCTCCGGTTCCGGCGGCACGATTCTGCCGTTTACACCCTCGGCGACGAACTCGAGCGGGCCGCCGGAATCGGTGGCCGTGATCATCGGTTTCCTCGACAGGAACGATTCGAGCGTCACGTAACCGTAGTCCTCGTCGAACGGCGCGTACACGACCGCCAGCGCGCCGGCATAGAGCTCGATCAGCGCCTCGTCGGACACGGCGTCGAGGAACTGCACGCGATCCTGGACACCAATCCGCTCGGCGAGCGCCTCGAGAGTCGCCCGTTGTGTCCCTTCGCCGGCGAGGAGCAGCCGGATCGGGCGGTCGACGCAGCGCATCGCCTCCACCGCGAGGTCGCAGCGCTTGATCGACTCGAGCCGGGCCACGCTGAGCACATAGTCGCCGTAGGGGCCTGGCCGGAGCCGGCCAGCCAGGTGAGGCGGATGATACAGCGCCTCGACCGCCAGGCCATTGAACTTGCGCAGGCGGGCGGCGGTATTCTCGGCGATCGCATAAAGGTGGCGGCATTCGCCCAGCATGCGCGTGTCGAGATCGATCAGCGTCGCTCGGAGCCCGACGTCGCTCTCGGTGTGCTCGAAGTCGCTGAACGGCGTGCCGCAGAGCTCGTACGCGGCCCGATACTGGTGAACGAGCCAGGCGACCTTGTTCGGGTGCCGCGCGAAATACGACGGGAACTTCGTGCCGATGACGAGATCGATCGACCGCCCGTTGCTCTCGCTGAGGTCGAGCAGCCGCCACGCGGCCGCATGCGCGAGGATTTCCTCTTTCGGATACCACTTGAAGGGCAGCGCCACGCGCTCGACCAGATAGCCGCCCGCGCGCAGCTGCGCCACGAGCGCCCGAACCAACCGTTCGGCGCCACCCTCGACAAACGGCACCTGCGCTTCGCACACCACCACGGTGCGGATGCTCATCGTCCTGGGATGCGCCTCACGTGGCGTGTCGGAAGTTGATGATGTCGCCGTCCGCCACGACGTATTCCTTCCCCTCGAGGCGCATCTCACCGTGATCGCGGCAGGCCGCCAGCGATCCACGCGCGATCAGCGCGTCGTATAGCACCACCTCGGCGCGAATGAAGCCGCGGGCGATGTCGGAGTGAATCTCGCCGGCTGCGACCTGCGCCGCCGTGCCGCGCGGAATCGACCAGGCGCGGCACTCGTCCTCCCCAACCGTGAAGAACGACATGTAGCCCAGCAGATCGTATGTCGCGCGGATGACGCGATCGAGGCCCGACTCGCTGAGGCCGAGATCGGCGAGGAACTGCGACGCATCCGACGCATCGAGCTGCGCAATTTCCAGCTCGATTTTCGCGCAGACAGCCACTGCTCGCGTGGCCGCGCGCGACAGGAACGCGGTGAGGCCAGTTTTCTCGGCGGCGCGGTCGACATCCGCACCGACCCCGGACACGTCGCTTTCGTCGAGGTTGATGACGACGAGCAACGGCTTGGCCGATAGCAGCTGAAAGCCACGCAGACGCTTGAGGTCCTCGCCTGCGAGGTTCAACGCTCGAAGCGGCGTGCCGCTCTCCAGGGCCTCGCGGCAGCGCGCCATGAGCTCCCGCTCCTTGTCGAGTTCCGCGGATCGGGACTTCTTGAGATCCTTTTCGATGCGCTCGAGGCGCCGCTCGGCCACTCCCAGATCCGCAAGGATGAGCTCGTCCTCCATTGCCTGCGAGTCGCGCGCCGGATCGATGGTCTCCTTCACGTGCGGCACGGCCTCGTCACGAAAAGCGCGAACGACGTGGACCAGCGCGTCGGCGTTCTTGTATGCGGCGACATCGACGAGGGCCTGCGCCCCTCCGCCGGTTCCGGCGAGATCAGCAAACTCGACCGTTGCCGGCACGCGCTTCTTCGGATTGAACATCGCCGTCAGGCGATCCAGGCGCGCATCAGGAACCTTCGAGACGCCAATCTGCACGTCGCCACGGCCGAGGGCCGCGCGGCCCGTCTCGCGGACGGCGGTCATGAGCTGAAAGAGCGTGGTCTTGCCGGTGGAGGGAAAGCCTATCAGGGCTGCTCGAAGCATTCTGAGTCGCGGCCCTTACGGTGCCAGGGTATCTGTGAATCGATCGAAGGCGCCTTAACCGTACCAGGCACTGTTAAGGGCCTCGTCGGTGGGCCCAAACGACACATCCTAGCATGCGGCGACCGGGGCCATACGCCAGGCGAACTACTACTGGTTGGGGTAAGGCTTGAGCTTGGGGCGAAAATTAAGCGTAAGTTATTGAGCCTACAGAATTTTGCGTTGACAACCACGGGGCCACTCCCTACCATCTCGGTGGACCAGAGTGGACCATAGTGGACCTAGGGGCCGTCCTCCGGGGCAATGCTCCGGCGAAAATCGATGATAAGGGACGACTCAAGGTCCCCAACGGGTTCCGTGCCCTGGTTCAGCAGACGTACGGCCGCGAGGTCTTCGTGACGAGCCTGACCGGGGAAAGCGTTCGCATCTATCCGATGCCGGTATGGCAAGAGGTCGAGCAGAAACTCAGCCACATGCCATCGTCGCACCCGGCCCGCCTGCGATTCCTCGACCGCGTGAACTACTACGGCCAGATGGGCGAGATCGACGCGCAAGGCCGGGTCCTGATTCACGGGCGGCTGCGCGACTCGGCCTCGATGACCGGCGAGGTGGATGTCCTCGGCCAGTTCAACTACCTCGAGGTGTGGAACCACGAACGGTTCGTCGCGAAGCTGCAACGCGAACCGTTCGGCGACGACGACGCGCGGGCGCTGGCGGAATTTGGCATTTGACGCACGACCCGGTGCTGCTCGAAGAGGCGCTCCTCTTCCTGCGGCCTGAGCGCGGCGGCACTTACCTCGATTGCACGCTCGGCCTTGGCGGGCATACCGAAGCGCTGGTGGCCCGCGGCGCGACGCGCGTCATCGGGATTGATCGCGACGCCGAGGCGCTGGCGAGCGCAAGGACACGTCTGGCAACTGTCGCCGGCCGGTTCGAGTTGGTACACGCGGACTACCGCGCGCTGTCCACGGTGCTGTCGGAACGCGGCATCACGGCGGTAGACGGCATCCTCGCCGATCTCGGGGTGTCGTCACTGCAGTTCGACAGCGAAGGACGGGGATTCAGTTTCAGACGCGACGAGCCGCTCGACATGCGGATGGACCGATCGAGCGGACCGACGGCCGCCGATCTGTTGAACTCGGCCAGGGAAACGGAGCTGGCGGACGTGATCTTCCAGTTCGGCGAAGAGCGTCAGTCGCGTCGCATCGCGCGCGCCATCGTGGCGAGCCGGCCGGTCACGACGACCGGAGAGCTGGCCGCGATCGTGCGGCGCGCGATTCCGGGGCGGGGTTGGCAGCGCATCGATCCAGCGACGCGCACGTTTCAGGCCATCCGCATCTGGGTCAACGGGGAGCTCGACGATCTCGATACGTTCGTGAGGACCGCGGCGGCGCGGCTCGTGCCAGCCGCGCGACTGTGCGTGATCTCGTTCCACTCGCTCGAGGACCGCATCGTCAAGCACACGATGCGCAGCCTGGCGAGCGAGAGCAAAACGTTCAGGATCCTCACGAAGAAACCGATTGTGCCGGACGAGGCGGAAGTCCGGCGCAATTCACGATCGCGCAGCGCCAAGCTGCGCGCGATCGAGCGACAGGCCGCCTGACGAGGCCAACGTGGAATCCTTCGAGTACGCGATCAAGAAGGACGTTCGTAACAACCCCATCGTCCGCGAAGTGGACGAGGCGCGGCTGCGCGAGATGCTGCGCTGGACGTTCATTGGCGTCTTCGTCGTCGCGATCTTTGTGTACTCCGCCTGGCAGCACCTCGAGCTGGTTCGCTACGGGTACCGGATCGAACAGATGCAACAACAGCGTGCCGCGGAAGAGAAGGTGAACCGGCACCTGAAACTGAATATCCAGACGCTGAGCCGCCCGGATCGGATCGAGCAGCTCGCGTCGCGCCGTCTGAAGCTGGTGCAACCGGCGTCAGAGGACACGTTCATTCTCGAGCGTGTCATTCCTTCCGACCCGCCGGCGCGTTCCGTCGTTGCCGCCCGTTGAGGAGGTCCTGTGATGGCTAAGGCCCCGAATGCAGATGCCTGGCGCGGGACGCTCCATCGCCGCCTGATTGCCATCGCCGTCCTCTTCGTAGTCTGGGGCGTCGCCATCCAGGCACGGCTCGTGCACCTGCAGGTGTTCCGTCACGATGAACTCGTGTCAAAGGCAGAGCGCCAGCACATGAGAACGCTGACGGTGCCGGCGCTGCGCGGCGATATCGTCGATCGCGACAATCGCGTTCTTGCCACGAGCGCCAGCGTCGACACCATCTACGCGGTGCCGTCGGAGATCGACGATCCTCGGCACGCGGCCGCCAGCGTCTGCCGCGCTCTCGACCAGTGCTCCAAAGAGGACCAGAAGGATCTGATCGAGCGCCTCACCAAGAAGCGGCCGTTCCAATACGTGCGGCGACACGTGTCGCCTGACGAGGCGTGGCGCGTGCGGGCACTCGGGCTGGATGGCATCGGGTTCATGGCCGAGAGCCATCGTTTCTATCCGAACCGCAACCTGCTCGGTCCGATCCTCGGATACGTCGGGCTCGACAACAAGGGGCTCGGCGGTCTCGAGCAGAGCTACAACTCGGTCATCCGCGGGTCCGACGGCAAGGTCATTGTCGTGACCGATGCGAAGAAAAAGGCATTCGACCGGACCGAGCGGCCGCCCTCTGCTGGTGCGTCAATCGAGCTCACGATCGACAGCGTTCTGCAGCACGAGGTCGAGCGTGAATTGGCGATCGGCATCACTGAGAACCGCGCCGAAGGCGGCGTTGCCATCGTGATGGATCCCTGGACCGGAGAAATCCTGGCCATGGCGAGCGAACCTGCGTTCAACCCGAACGTTTACGGAAAGATCGATCCGGAACTGCGCCACAACCGCGCCGTCGAGTCGATCTACGAGCCTGGTTCGACCTTCAAGACTGTCACGGCATCGGCTGCACTCGAGGAAAAGGTCCTCACGCCGGACTCGCTCATCGATTGCGCCCCCGGGTATATCGACGTCGGATCGCGCCGTGTGCACGATGTGCACCAGTACGGCACGCTCACCTTCACCGACGTCATCGTGAAGTCGAGCAACGTCGGCGCGATCCGAGCGGGGTTCCGGGTCGGATCGGAGCGGCTCGAGCGCTACGTTCGCCGTTTTGGTTTTGGGACCCGGCTGCTCGATTCCGAGTTGCCCGCCGAATCCCCCGGCATCGTCTGGTCGAAGTTGAGCGACGACGCCCTGACCTCGGTCTCGATGGGTTACCAGGTCGGCGTCACGCCGCTGCAGATGGCGACCGCAGTCAGCTCGATCGCGAACGGCGGCACGCTGATGCGGCCGCACATCGTGCGCGCGACGATTCGAAACGGTGTCCGTCAACCGGTCGCGCCGCAAGCCCTTCGACGAACGGTCACCTCGGACACCGCCGCGACCCTGACGACGATCATGGAAGGTGTCGTCGAGCGCGGCACCGCGAAGACCGCACAGATCGACGGCTACACAATTGCGGGGAAGACAGGGACCTCAGCCAAGCTGGTCGACGGCCAGTACTCGAAGTCGCAATACATGTCGTCGTTCGTCGGCTTCTTTCCCTCACGGAAGCCGGTGCTGACGGTCCTCGTCGTGATCGACACGCCCCGCAATGGTGCGTACTACGGCGGCATCGTGTCGGGCCCCGTTTTCAAGCGGATCGCCGAGGTGGCCATTCGACACGTCGGCATTCCCCGGACGATCGACCCCGAAGCACCGGTCCTCGTCGCACGAAGCGCGAGCCCGGGCTCGGCCCGTCCCGTGACATTCGTCGCGCCGGGGCGCGCTTCCTCGCCGCCGACGCCGGACGGGCTGATGCCCGATCTGCGTGGACTGAGCGCCCGCGCCGCGGTCCGGACACTCGCGCGGGTCGGGTTGGTGCCTCGACTGAAAGGCGATGGATTCGTCGCCGCGCAGTCGCCCGTCGCAGGCTCGCCTCTCGATCTGGCGGGCGCCGTGGACCTGCGGCTCGAACGGCAGCCGCCGGTGCCCGCCGAATCGACAGACTCCCCGGCCACTCCATGACGCTTGGCGATCTCCTCGCCGGCCTCGTGACCCCAGCGCTGCTCTCGGCGCCGCCGATCACGACGACGCCCTCATCCCCGGTGACAGCCGTGGCCTACGACTCGCGAAGAGTCACGCCAGGGACAGTCTTCGTGGCGCTGCGTGGCCTCAAGGCAGACGGCGCACAGTTCGCGCCGCAGGCCGTTGCGCGCGGGGCCATTGCCGTCGTTGCGGAGACGGAACCGAATACCGCAATTCAAGTGCCCTGGGTGGTCGTGCCCGACGCGCGGCTGGCGCTCGCGTACCTTGCGGATCGGTTCCATCGCCACCCCAGCGGTGAACTACAGCTGGTCGGCATCACGGGGACGAACGGAAAGACGACGACCGCGTACCTGCTTCGGTCGATCTTCGAAGCCGCCGGTATGCGTTGTGGGCTGCTTGGAACCGTCGTCTACAGCCTGGGTCAGGCGGACATCGAGGCCACGCGAACGACCCCCGAATCGGCTGACGTGCAACTGATGCTCCGCCAGATGGTCGACAACGGCTGCGCGGCCGCGGTGATGGAAGTGTCATCGCATGCACTCGCGTTGAAGCGCACGGACGCCATCTCGTTCGCGGCTGGAGTCTTCACCAATCTGACCCGCGATCATCTCGACTTCCACGGCGACATGGAGTCGTACTTCGGGGCCAAGCGGCGGCTGTTCGCGCTGTTGGCTCAGGGCGCGCCGGGAATCGTCAACGTTGACGATCCGCGCGGTCCGTCAATCGTGTCGGTCGCATCGCGTCCGGTCACCTACGCTCTGCGCCAGGCAGCAGACGTGACGCCAGAGCCATTCGATTTGGTGTTGTCGGGGCTGTCGTTCACGGCCAGGACGCCCGTTGGTCCGATACGCGTCAGATCCGCGCTCGTCGGCCGTCCGAATGTCTACAACCTACTGGCAGCAGTCGCGACCGCATCGGCGCTCGACGTACCAATTGGTGCCATCGAGGACGGCCTTGCGGCACTGCCTGGCGTCCCGGGCCGCTTTCAAGTCGTGTCGTCAGCGAACGACGACGTGGCGGTCGTCGTCGATTACGCGCACACGGACGATGCGCTGAAGAACCTGCTCGAGACGGCACGCGCGTTGTCGAAGGGTCGACTGCTCACCGTCTTCGGCTGCGGCGGCGATCGCGATCGCACGAAACGGCCCCTGATGGGCGCCGTGGCGGGACGCATGAGCGACGTCGTCATCATCACGTCGGATAACCCGCGAAGCGAGGACCCGGCGCGGATCATCGAGGAAGTGCAGCGCGGAGTGCCTGGGGCGAGGCAGGGCAAGGGCCCCGAAGTACTGCCGATCGTCGATCGCGGTGAGGCGATCGCCCGGGCGATCGACATCGCGCGGCGGGGCGACCTTGTCATCGTCGCCGGTAAGGGCCACGAGAAGACGCAGGTGATCGGCGATCGCGAGCTGCCGTTCGACGATGTGGACGTATCACGGGCGGCGCTCACACGGCGCCGCGCCAGGCAGCGAGTCAGTTGACAGTGGCGGCCTTTCACTCTCCCGTCGTGCTCACGGCCGCAATCGTTGCGGAAGCGGCGGGAGGCCGGCTGCTCCAGGGACGGCCTGATGAGGTGATCGCCGGCTTCACCACGGACTCACGACGGATCGCGCCGGGGCAGCTGTTCATCGCGCTTCGCGGTGAACGCTTCGACGGTGCGACGTTCGCCAGCGCGAGCCTGCGCGCCGGGGCATGCGGCGTCCTGGTGCCGGCTGGGACGACAGTGGACGCGCCGGAGAGCGCCATCGTGATTGAGGCGGCCGACACGCTGCTGGCGCTCCAGAACCTTGGCCGGTACGTGAGGCGGCAGTCTGGAGCACAGGTGGTCGCGATCACAGGGAGTGCGGGCAAGACGTCGACGAAAGAGGCGACCGCCGATTTTCTCTCCACTCGCTACGCCGTGTATCGCAACGCCGGGAACTTGAACAACCACATCGGGCTGCCGTTGTCCCTCCTCGAGCTGACCGCGCGTCCAGACATCGCCGTCGTCGAGTTGGGGATGAACCACGCAGGCGAGATCCGTCGGCTCGTCGAGCTGAGCGAGCCGGAGGTTCGCGTCTGGACCAACGTCGGCGACGCGCACGTGGGCTACTTCGGTTCCGTGGAAGCGATTGCGGATGCGAAGGCCGAGATTCTCGAGGGCGCAGATCCGAAAACACTGTTGATCGCAAACGCAGACGACGAATTGGTGATGGCGCACGCCGACAGCTTTCCCGGCGTCCTCACCACGTTTGGCGTCAGTGACGATGCCGACATTCGCGCCGCCGATGTTCACGATGAAGGCGTTCGAGGCACTTCGGCGCGTCTTGAAACGCCGCGGGGCACGACTGCACTGCGAGTGCCGCTCGCGGGACGCGGTCCGCTGCTGAACGTGCTGGCAGCCGCGGCCGTGGCGCTGGCGTTCGACGTGCCGCTCGAGCAGATCGCGTCACGCGCGGCGACGTTGACCGCAGCGCCCCGTCGCGGCCAGGTCATCGAGCTCGGCCGCGGCGTAACACTGGTGGATGACTCGTACAACTCGAGCCCGGCGGCGCTGTCGCGTGCGCTGGACGCGCTGGCGGCGACATCGGTGGATGGCCGACGGGTGGCTGCGCTCGGCGAAATGCGCGAGCTCGGCAATCTCTCGATCCCGCTGCACGAGGAATCCGGCCGCCGCGCGGCGGCCGCTCGTGTCGAACGTTTGATCGCGGTTGGCGGGAACGCGGCGAAGGCGCTCGCAGATGCTGCGATTGCGGCGGGGCTTCCTGCCGATCGCGTGTCGTATTTCACCACGAGCACAGAGGCGGCTGACGCGGTGGCGGCACTCGTGGCGCCGGGCGACGTCGTGCTCGTCAAGGGATCGCGCGGCACGCGCATGGACGTCGTGGCCGATCGGCTGCAGCAGGCGTGGGCCTGATGCTTTACCACCTCCTGTTCCCGTTGCACACGACGTTCTCAGTGCTGAACGTGACGCGCTATATCACCTTCCGAACGGCAGCGGCCAGCCTGACGGCGCTGGCGATCAGTCTGGTGATGGGCCCCTGGTTGATCCGCACGCTGCGCGAGTTCCAAATCGGCCAGGTGATTCGACACGAAGGGCCGGCGACGCATCGCACGAAAGCCGGCACGCCCACGATGGGTGGCCTGTTGATTCTGGCGGCGGCCCTGGTGCCAACGCTCCTCTGGGCGGACCTGACCAATGTCTACATCTGGATCGCCGTGGGTGCGACGGCGGCGTTTGGCGCGATCGGATTTACCGATGACTACCTGAAGATCACGCGTCGCTCACATCACGGTCTTCTGCCGCGCTACAAGATGGGCGGGCAGATCGTTGTGGCGCTCATCGTCGGCCTCGTGCTGATGGTGCTCGCCAACAACAATCTGTACAGCACGCGGCTGATCTTTCCGTTCTTCAAGTGGCTCATCCCCGATCTCGGCTGGTTCTACGTTCCGTTTGCCGTGCTAGTGCTGGTCGGCGTCAGCAACGCGGTGAATCTCACCGATGGTCTCGACGGGCTGGCGATCAGTACCTTCGCGATCGTTGCCGCTGCCTTCACGGCCCTGGCGTATGTGACCGGCCATCGGATTCTCGCCGAGTATCTGCTGCTGGTGCGTTTCGCGCCTGCTGGTGAGCTGACGATCTTCTGCGGGGCACTTGTCGGCGCGAGCCTCGGGTTCCTTTGGTACAACTCGTACCCTGCCGAGATCTTCATGGGCGACGTCGGCTCGTTGGCGCTTGGCGGCGCCCTCGGCACGGTCGCAATCCTCATCAAGCAGGAACTGCTGCTCATCATCGTCGGCGGCGTCTTCGTGGCCGAAGCGATGTCCGTGATCATCCAGGTCGCGTCGTTCCGTCTGACCGGGCAGCGTGTGTTTCGCATGGCGCCGCTCCATCACCACTTCGAGCTGGTGGGATGGAGCGAGCCAAAGGTAATTACACGTTTCGTGATCGTGGGAATCATCTTCGCGCTCTTGTCGCTGACGACCTTGAAGCTGCGATGAATTGCGCGCGGGTGCGGCATGGTGCGGAGGAGTGCACTCGACCTTGCGACTTTGCGACCTTGAGACCTTGAGACCGATGTCTTTTTCTGTCACCGGTCAAGACGTCGTGGTGATTGGCGCAGCGAGAAGTGGTCTCGCTGCCGCAGATCTCCTCGTGCGCCGCGGCGCCCGTGTGACGTTGACCGACCTGAGGAACGAGATCGACGGAGCAGACAACCTGGTCGAGCGCGGCGTGATGCTCGAACTCGGCGGACATCGGCCCGAGACATTCCTTCGTGCCGACCTGATCGTCGTCAGTCCCGGTGTGAAGCTCGATCAGCCGGCGTTGAACGCCGCACGCGAAGCCGGTATCCCCGTGATGGGTGAGCTCGAACTGGCATCACGCTGGCTGCGCGGCCGCGTCATCGCCGTCACTGGCACGAAAGGCAAGTCGACGACAACGACGCTGACGGGACGGATGTTGGAGCAGTCGGGGTTTCGTGTGCGCGTTGGGGGAAACATCGGGGTGCCGCTGAGCGCGCAGGTCGACGATTCGACCGCTGACACGCTGCACGTGATCGAGGCCAGCAGCTTTCAGCTTCAAGCCACCGACACGTTCCATCCCTGGATCGCGGCGCTCCTCAACTTTTCGCCCGATCACCTGGATCAGCACACGACGATCGAGGAATACGCGTCGGCCAAGGCGGCGATCTTCCGTCGCCAGAGCGAATCGGACTGGGCCGTGGTGAATGCCGAGGATCCGCCCGCCGAGCGTCTGGCGGCATCGAGCCGCGCGCAGCGGGTGCGCTATGGCCTGTCGATCGCGGGCGACGGATTCACCGTGGCCAACGGCGTGATCGTGGAGCGGCGATCTGCCAGCGCGACGCCGCTCGTGCCGGTCGATGCGGTGCGTGTGCCGGGCCGTCACATCTTGAGCGACGTCGTGGCCGCTGCCGCGATCAGCAGGACCGCCGGTGCGGCGCCTGCCGCCATGCGCGCCGCCGTGTCGGCGTTCGCCGGCCTCGAGCACGCCATGGAGGTGGTCGATACCATCGACGGTGTGCGATTCGTGAACGACTCGAAGGCCACGAACATCGAATCGGCCCGCCGGTCGATCGAGAGCGTGCCGGCCAACCTTGTCGTGGTGATGGGCGGGAAATACAAGGGCGGCGACTTTCGATCGCTGGCGGAGCCGCTGGCGAAGCGCGCGCTCGCGGTCGTCGCGATCGGCGAGGCCGCGCCGCTCATCGAGTCGGCGCTTGCCGATGTCATTCGGGTGGAGCGAGCCGGCGCGATGGCAGATGCGGTGCGTACGGCGTTCGGGTTCGCGCCGCAGGGCGGCACCGTGGTGCTCGCGCCGGCGTGTTCGAGCTTCGACATGTTTCGCGATTACGCGGAGCGGGGGCGGGCGTTCAAGGAGGAGGTGCGGCGGCTCGCAGTGGAACGGCGAGCCACACGTGAGCAGTGAGCAGTCGTCAGTCAGTTTGCGGCGATCGAGAGCTGGCCGCTGGGAACGCAGGCTGCCCCGGTCTGCGAGGCCCGTGTCCCGACCCCAAGCTGGCTGATGACTGCTGACTGCTCACGTGCAGCCGGTCTCCGTTGCAGGCGTTTGTTTCGGTGCATGTAGGGCGGACCTTTAGTTCGGCGTCGCGGCAGGGCTAAAGCCCCGCCTCCACATGCGAGGCGGAATCAGGGCGGGAAGTATGGCGCGAAAGCTCAAATCCGACAAGGTGCTGTTCCTGGCGACGCTGCTGCTCGCCCTGGCCAGCATTGTCATGGTCTACAGCGCGTCGGCGGTGATCGCGGAAGAGCGATTTCACAGCCCTTACCTGTTCCTGATCAAGCAGTCGATGTGGGTGGGGATGGGGCTGGCGTTGCTGGGCCTCGTGATGCGCGTCGACTACCGCACCTGGAAGCAGCCGGTGCTCATCTGGTCGGCGCTCGGCATGGTCCTGATCGCGCTGATTGCCGTGCTGTTCAGCGCGCCCATCAACGGCACGCGTCGTTGGTTCGGGATTGGTGGATTCGGGGTCCAGCCGTCCGAGCTGGCAAAGCTCGCGGTGATCTTCTTCACGGCGGCACTGCTGGAGCGGCGCATGCACCGCATCGACGAGGCGCGCTATTCGCTGCTGCCGATCGGCCTCGTCATCGGGGCGGTCACCGCGCTGGTGCTGCTCGAGCCGGATTTCGGAACGGCGGTCTCCATTGCGCTCGTCGCCGCGGTGATGGTGTTCGCGGCCGGCCTGAACTGGAAGTACGTCGCGTATTCGATCGTTCTGCTCGTGCCGCCGACGATTTACGTCCTGATGAGCGCCGACTACCGCGTGAAACGCCTGACCTCGTTCATGTGCCCCGAATGCGATCCGATGGGCGCGGGCTTCCAATTGCTCCAGTCGCTGATTGCAGTCGGAACTGGCGGCGTGTCCGGCAAAGGTCTGATGGCGGGCGTGCAGAAGCTCTTTTATCTGCCGGAGCCACACACCGACTTCATCTTCGCGGTCATCGGCGAAGAGCTCGGCCTCGTCGGCACCACGCTGACACTGCTTGCGTTCGTGATCATTACGTGGCGCGGCATCCAGGTCGCGGGCCGCGCGCCCGATCGATTCGGCGCGTTTCTTGCGCTCGGGCTGACCGGGATGATCGCGGTTCAGGCGTTCATCAATCTCAGCGTGGTCGTGGGGCTGATGCCGACGAAAGGCATCCCGCTGCCATTCGTGAGCGCGGGTGGTTCATCACTACTCATCAATCTCGTCGGCATGGGGATTCTCCTCAACGTGTCGCAGCACGCGTCGATGGTCAATGAAGCCTGAGGCAGACAACGGTGACCGAGACCGCAGCAGCGCTGCGTGTAGTCGTGGCCGGCGGTGGCACGGGTGGTCATCTCTATCCCGGGATTGCCGTGGCGCGCGAGATCGTTCGGCAGCGCCCCGGCTCGGTGGTGACGTTCGCGGGGACGGCCCGCGGCATCGAGTCGCGCGTCGTGCCGCGCGAAGGATTCGAACTCGATCTGATTCGGAGTGGCGGCTTGAAGGGCAAGAACGTCGGTCAGCGGCTGAAAGGCCTCTCGCTCCTGCCGTTGTCGGCGATGGACGCGTGGCGTGTGGTGTCACGCCGGCGTCCGCATCTGGTGATTGGCGTCGGCGGGTACAGCTCGGGCCCCGTCGTCGCCCTCGCGGCGCTCAGACGCGTCCCGACGCTGCTCCTGGAGCAGAACGCTGTCCCGGGCCTCACGAATCGGCTGCTCGCGCCGCTGGTGCGGCAAGCCGCGGTGACCTATGACACGACGTTGCCGTTTTTTCGAGGGAAGGGGTTCGTTGCCGGCAATCCCGTCCGCGCCGAGTTTCTCGCGCAGACGGATCACGATGGCTCATCGGCGCCCGCTCGTGCGCTGCGGGTCCTGATCTTTGGCGGTTCTCAGGGGGCGCACGCGATCAACGTGGCCTGTGTGGAGGCAGCGCCGAAACTGGCGGCCGCACCCACACCACTCGCTGTCGTGCATCAGACCGGCGAACGAGACCTGGCGATGGTGCGGCAGGGTTACGAACGTGCCGGCCTGGCTGCGCGAGTCGAACCGTTCCTGTTCGAGATGGACCGCGAGATGAGAGCGGCGGAACTCGTGGTCTGCCGGGCCGGCGCGACGACACTGGCGGAGATCACGGCCGCGGGAAAGCCGGCGATTCTGGTGCCGCTGCCGACGGCGACAGACGACCACCAGCGGAAGAACGCGCAGGTGCTGGCGCAGGCGGGCGCCGCGGAGCTGATCGATCAGACGGACTTGAGCGGCAACCGCCTGGCGGTCCGCATCTTTGCTCTGGCGGCGGACGCAGAAGGCCGACAGCGCATGAGCGAGGCCGCGCAACGGCTGGCGCGGCCGGACGCGGCACGAGTGATCGCGGCACGGGCCATCACACTTGCCGGGATGTAGCCGGTGTCGGAGCACTGGAAGGCCGTGCACTTCGTGGGTGTCGGCGGAAGCGGTATGAGCCCGCTCGCTGAAATTCTGCTGCGCCACGGCACACGGGTGACTGGATCGGACTTGAAGGCGTCATCGGTGACAGAACATCTGGAATCACTGGGTCTGGAGTTTCACCACGGACACGCGCCCGAACACGTGGGAGCGGTTGACGTCGTCGTCCGGTCGTCCGCGGTACGCCCGTCGAATCCCGAGATCCGGGAAGCCGAGCGCCGCGACATCCCCGTGATTCTGCGCGGTGCGCTGCTCGCCGAGTTGATGAGGGCACGCCAGGGCGTTGCCGTCGCCGGCGCACACGGCAAGACGACCACGACGGCGATGCTCGGTCTCGTGCTCGACCGCGCGGGTCTGGATCCGACGGTGGTGATTGGCGGCCGCTTCGCCGCGTTTGGCAGCCATGCGCGTGTCGGCTGGAGCGAGCTCCTGGTCGCCGAGGCGGACGAAAGCGATCGCTCGTTCCTCTGGCTGCGGCCCTATGTGGCGATCGTCACGAACATCGATCGGGAGCATCTCGAGAGCTATGGCAGCTTCGACGATCTCACGCGGGCGTTTGCGCGATTCGCCGCATCGGTTCCCAACGATGGCACGGCCGTTCTGTGCGTCGACGATCCACACGTGCTCGCGATAGCAGAGAGCATCGCCGCCCCGGTCGTCTCCTATGGCATTGACAATCGCCGCGCCACAATCGGCGCCACCGATGTCACGGTCGCCGGCTACGGCTCGAAGGCCACGGTCGTGAGGCGATCCACCGACGGGGGCGACGCCGAGCTCCTCGGCACGATCACGCTGCAGGTCCCAGGCCGCCACAACGTCCTCAACGCACTGGCGGTGGTCGCGGCCGCCGCGCATCTTGGCGTGCGGTTCCCGGCGATTGCCGCCGCACTGTTCGAGTTCGGCGGCGCCGAGCGCCGCTTCGAACGGAAGGGCGAGGCGAGAGGCCGCATCGTGGTCGACGACTACGGCCACCATCCGACCGAGATTGCGGCGGTGCTGACGGCGGCGCGGGCCACCGGGGCTCGGCGGATCCTCTGCGTGTTCCAGCCACACCGCTACTCGCGAACCGCCCAGCTGCTGCGCGAATTCGGTCCGGCGCTCGCGCTTGCCGACGAGGTCGTGCTCACCGACATCTACGCGGCCGGCGAGGACCCGATTCCCGGGATCACGATCGATGTGCTTGCCGATGACGTCAGGAAGTCCGCCGCAGGACCGGTGCACGTCGTCGCCCGGATTCATGACGTGCCGGCCGCCGTAGCGCGCTGGTCTCGGCCTGGCGATCTGGTGATCACCCTTGGCGCTGGATCGATCGGGGCCGTCGCCGATCGGATTCTGGAGGAGATCCGAACGTGCCCGTAATGGCACCCGCCGATCGACGATTCCGTCGCGCGCAGGTGAAGCCGGCACGCCAGCGGAAGGTGCTGCTCGCCCGCATCGCGCGCATCGCCCGACTGATCGCCGCGATCGCCGCCACCGCAGCTGGAACCTATTACGGTGCGCACGCCGTGGCACATGCACACACCCTGCAGGTCCGGGAGGTCCGAGTCCGCGGTAATCAGCATCTCGCGAGGGGCGAAGTGCTTGCGCTTCTCGAAGGTCTTCGAGGCGAGCACATCCTTGCGACCGATTTGAGTGCGTGGCGCCAGCGCCTTCTTGGTTCGCCGTGGATCGAATACGCTGCGCTCCGCCGGCTGTTGCCGTCGACGGTGGAAGTCGTGATCCGCGAGCGGCGCCCGCTCGCGCTGGCGCGCCTCGGCGGCACTCTGTTTCTCATCGATGACGAAGGGCTGGTGATCGACGAGTACGGCCCGAACTACGCGCAGCTCGATCTGCCGATTGTCGATGGCCTCACCAGCGGGCCGCCGACGAACGGCCCGACCATCGACCCGATGCGGGCCTATCTCGCAGCACGCGTGATCGCGGCGCTCGGGCCGCGACCCGAGCTGCTGCAGCGCGTGTCGCAGCTCGACGTGACCAATCCGCACGACGCCGTCGTGCTGCTCGATGACGATCCTGCATTCGTGCACGTCGGCGAGGACGAGTTTCTCGAACGCCTGCAGGCGTATCTCAACTTGTCGCAGGCGCTGCGAGCGCGCGTGCCAGAGATTGAATACGCGGATTTGCGCTTTGCCGACCGCGTGTACGTGCGCCCGGCCCGCGGCAGCGCCCGCCGCGCCGCTGCGCCCGCGATTCCACCGGCGTATCAGGACTGAGGAGGAGACCGTGGCACGGAAGGATCGGTACCTGGTGGGTTTGGACGTCGGCACGTCGAAGGTGTGCGCGATCGTCGGCGAAGCGCTCGACGACGGGTCGATCGACGTCGTTGGCATTGGTGTCGCCGAGTCGCGAGGCATCCGCCGCGGCGTCATCGTCAACCTCGAAGCCGCCGTCGAGTCGATCAAGAAGGCGATCGAGGAGGCCGAGCTCATGGCCGGCGTCGAGATCGACGCCGTGCACCTGTCGATGGCGGGCCCGCACATCAAAGGGTTCAACAGCCGCGGCGTGATTGCCGTCGCCGGAAAGAGCCGCGAGATCACGCGCGACGACGTCCGGCGAGCGATTGAGGCGGCGAAGGCGGTCTCGCTTCCGGCAGGCCGCGAGATCCTGCACGTGCTGCCACAGGACTTTGTCGTCGACGAGCAGGATGGCATCGGCGCGCCGATCGGGATGACCGGCGCTCGTCTCGAGGTCAACGTTCATATCGTGACCAGCAGCTCTACCGCGATGCAGAACATCGTGTCGTGCGTCAATCGTGCCGGCGTCGGCGTGATCGACACGGTCATTGAGCAGATCGCGGCGGCCGACGCGGTACTGACGCCCGATGAGAAGGAGCTGGGCGTCGCCCTGGTCGACGTCGGGGGCGGCACCACCGACATCGCGATCTACGAGCGCGGCAGCCTGTGGCACACCGCCGTGATCGGCGTCGGCGGCGACCACTTCACCAGCGACATCGCCGTCGGTCTGCGCATGCCGATTCCCGACGCGGAGAAGCTGAAACGCAAATGCGGCTGCGCGTTGTCGGCGATGGTCGACGAGGACGAGACGATGGACGTCGCCAGCGTCGGCGGCCGCCGCTCACGCGTGATGGCACGCCGGATCCTCTCCGAGATCCTGCAGCCGCGCGCGGAGGAAATTTTCCATCTCGTCTGGGACGAGATTCGCCGCGCCGGCTACGAGAAGGCGCTGAACTCGGGAATCGTCCTCACCGGCGGAGGCGCGATTCTGGAAGGCATGCCGGAAATCGCCGAGCAGATTTTCGACCTGCCGATTCGCCGTGGTGCGCCCATGGGCATCGGCGGACTGGCAGACCACGTGAGCAGCCCGGCGTTTGCGACACCGGTCGGCCTCGTGGTCTACGGACAGCGGAATCAGGTTGCGGACACGCGTTCGACCGGAGTCGGCGCGTTCAGCCGCGTCGCGGGCCGCCTGAGGGGCCTGTTTCGAGAGTTCTTCTGAACTGGGGCAGGGAGGATACGGGATGTCTTACGAACCGCATGTCACACCAATCTTCAAGGACATCGATCCTCGGGACCTTCGGCTTCGGCTCGAAGAGGACCGGCGCGTAGGCGCTCGGATCAAGGTCGTCGGCGTCGGTGGCGGCGGCAGCAACGCCGTTGCCCGCATGGTGAGCTCCGGCTTCGACGGTGTCGAGTTCATCGTCGCCAACACGGATCTGCAGGCGCTGCAGAACAACCCGGCGCCGGTGAAGATCCAAATCGGCTCGAAGCTCACGAAGGGCCTCGGCGCCGGCGCCGATCCTGACGTGGGTCGTCAGGCGGCGCTCGAAGACACGGACAAGCTGATTCAGGCGCTGGACGGCGCTGACATGGTGTTCGTGACGACGGGTCTCGGCGGCGGAACCGGCACCGGCGCCGCGCCGGTGGTCGCGAGCCTGGCGTCCGAGCTCGGTGCGCTGACGATCGCGGTGGTGACGAAGCCGTTCAAATTCGAGGGACGGCGTCGACAAATGCAGAGCGAGGCGGGCCTCGAGTCGCTGCACGAGTGCGTCGACACCGTCATTACGATCCCGAATGAGCGGCTGCTGACGATCATCGAGCGCCACACCACGCTCAACGAGGCGTTCGTCACGGCGGATGATGTATTGCGGCAGGCGATACAGGGGATCTCCGATCTCATCATCGTGCCGGGGATGATCAACCTCGATTTCGCCGACGTCAAGACGATCATGGCTGGCATGGGGCTGGCGATGATGGGGACGGGCGTGGCCGACGGCGAGACCCGCGCCGTCGACGCGGCACGCCGCGCGATTTCGAGCCCACTCCTCGAGGGCGCTTCCGTAAACGGTGCCCGCGGCGTGATCATCAACGTCACCGGCGGCCCCGACCTGTCGCTCCTCGAGGTCAGCGAGGCGTCGACAATCATCCAGGAAGCGGCCCACGAAGACGCCAACATCATCTTTGGCGCCGTCGTCGACAAGCAGCTCGAGGGCCGCGTGAAGATTACGGTCATCGCGACCGGCTTCGATCGCACGTCGGCGAGAGAACCGATGGCGACACCGAGCCAGACGCCGGTCGACCTGACGCACTACAACACGCGCACGCGACCGCAGGAGCCGTCGCCGTCGATTCCGGTGCCGAGTATGTCGGTGCCGGCCCGGCCGGCGCTTACGCGGCGCGCGTCGATCGACCTGCCACAGCCCATGGCGATGGCGGCTGGCGCGGAAAATCAGGTGATGGGCGTCGGCGACGAGCCGTCGTCTCCCCTGGACGTCCCCGCGTTTCTGCGCCGCCAGCACGACGTGTAGCGGATCCGACCGTCGCGCCGGCGGAGCGCGTGACGGTCGTGAAACACCAGATAACATCCGGCGGCGCGCCACCGCCGCCGCCGGAGCACGAGCTCGCGTGTCGGTGCCACGGCTACACGGCCGCAGCGTGCTGTTCCTCGAATTCCAGGTACGCCTGCAGGATCATGTCGCGCAGACGATCCTGACCCGTGGCGTCGGCCACCGGGCGCAACAGCGCGAAGGATCGGCGCTCCCCGTTGACCGAGTATTGCCGTGCGGGGAACGTCACGTTCCTGCCATTGCCGCTCTTGCGTTCCCAGACGGCAAAGCCAATCAGCTTCAGCCCTTCGAGGGGACCATCCACGAAATGCAGTTCGGCATCTGCCAGCTTGCCCGGCGGGTTGCCCTTGTCGTTCCGGATGATTTTGACGACCACGGCGCGCACTCCTGAATCAAAGCCTGCCGACAAGGAGTCAAAGCCCGTGCCGAATCGCTCCCCAATGGGACCGTTCACGGAAGCTGCGGCGTATACAGGAGATGCCCGTCGTGCGGCAATGCGTGGCGCGATGGCGGATTGAGGGAGGGCGAGTGGCCGTTAACGCTGGTTGCGCGCCGCAGCCGTCACACACGAGCCTCGCCAATCAGGATGACGTGCGCCAGAGCCAGGCTGTCCGTGTGCGTGATCGTCAGGTGCGCGCGCGAGGCGCCGAGCCTCGTGAAATGCCGTGCCGCGGCATTGTGAAACTGCAGTTGCGGCGGCCCCCCGTGTCGGACAACCTCGAGATCTTTCCACAAGACGCCGAACGCGTGGCCAGTGCCGATCGCCTTCATGCCGGCTTCCTTGGCGGCAAACCGACCCGCCAGATGCGGTGCCGGATTCTTGCGGCGCATGCAGTACTCGAGCTCGCGAGGCGTAAACACCCGCTGCAGAAATCGATCGCGGTATCGCTCGACGGTTGCCGCGATTCTTTCGATTTCCGTTGCGTCCATGCCGAGTCCCACGATCGTCATGACCGTACTCTACAATTTTTGACACAGATGACGATCCGCGAAGCGACGTCGAGTGCGCCGGTTCCGGCAGACGGGTTCGCGTGGGTCTCGGCGCCCTGGGGCCTGCAGCTCGTCGCCGAGGCGTTGCGTCACGTTCGCCACGGCTGGACGACACGCCAACTCCGGTTGCGGGGCAGCTCGGAGGTCGAACGGTCAGCGTGGGCGCTGCTTGCGGACGCCGCGGGCGTTCAGCCGGCAGCGGTTCTTCGGATGCAACAAGTCCACGGCGTCAACGTGCATCGCGCATCCGCAGCTGATGCCGGCGTCAAGCCCCGAGAGGCAGACGTCATTGAGACGGACGATCCCCACATCGCACTTGCTGTGCAGGTGGCCGACTGCGTGCCGCTGCTGCTGGCCAATACGCGGCCACGCCGCGTGGCTGCGGCGCATGCGGGCTGGCGCGGAACCGCCGCGAATGCGGCTGGTATCGCGGCTGCCGAACTCAACCGCGACGACGATGGCCGGTCGAAGGTATTAGCGGCGATCGGCCCCAGCATCGGCCCGTGTTGCTATCGTGTGGGCGCCGAGGTGCGAAGTGCATTCGAGTCGTTCGGCTGGCAGGCGGCGACGCTCGACCGGTGGTTTATATCGCGTGCAGCCGCGCTCTATCTCGATCTGTGGCAGGCGAACGTCGATCAACTCCGCGACGCTGGCGTGGCGGCCGAGAACATCCATGTCAGCCGCCTGTGCACGGCGTGCCACCCTGATTGGTTTTATTCGTATCGACGGGATGGCCCCGGTTCGGGACGGATGGCGGGGTATATCCGCAGTGCCAAATGCTGAGTGCGAAGTGCCAGGTGGAGCGGGTAATGGGTAGTGGCAAGTGACCGGCAACCTCTCACGTGGGGCTCCATCGCGAGAGGAGTTGCAGGCGGCCGTCAATCGGACAGTGCCCGATCTGATCGCGCCCGACCTTGCGGTGCTCTTCTGCGGCATCAACCCCGGCCTTTACTCCGCGGCGACCGGTCATCATTTCGCGCGACCGGGGAACCGCTTCTGGCGCGCTCTTCATGCCGCCGGATTCACCGATCGCGTCCTGAAGCCCTGGGAAGAATCGGCGCTGCTGGCACGCGGATATGGAATCACCAATCTCGTCGCACGCGCCACGGTGGGTGCGGCCGAGCTCGATCGCGAAGAGTTGCTCGCCGGCCGCACCCGTCTTGCGCGGAAAGCCGCGCGCTATCGTCCTCGCTGGATTGCCATCGTCGGCATCGGCGCCTATCGTGTGGCGTTCGGACGACCAACTGCCACCATTGGCGGGCAGATCGATCGACTGGGATCGTCCGGCCTCTGGGTGCTCCCCAATCCGAGTGGGCTGAATGCCAACCACCAGATGCCGGAGCTGAGGCGCGCCTTCCGCGCGCTCCGCAATGCGGCGGAAGCGGGGCGGTAGCGACGGAGGGATCATGCGGCAGCTCAAGCTCCAGATGCAGATCGCAGCCGACGGGTTCGTCGCGGGACCCCAGGGCCAGCTCGATTGGATGACGTCTGCGATAGACGAGGCGCTCATCGCGTTCATCAACCAGCTGACCAACACGAGCGACGCGATCCTGCTCGGTCGAAAGATGACGCTGCGCACACCGAAAGTGGTCTTCAGCAAGACGGTGCACCACATCGACGGCCAGAATGTCCGCGTGGAGAACGACGATCCGATCGACGAGTTGAATCTCTTCGTCAATCCGGTCGCGATCGGCGAGGGACTCCGCCCCTTTTCCGGCCGAAAGCCGCTGACGCTCGCGGGCTCGACGCCCTGCGGCATCGTCGTCAACACCTCCACGCGGAAGTAGGTTCGGGTCGTCATGTCGACGAGGTACGTCATCGCGGGCGGCGATGCCGGTTGGCGGCGATTGAATCTGCTCGCCCGGACAATGGGTCCGACGACGCGGGCGCACCTGGTGGAGGCAGGGGTGAGCGAGGGCATGATCTGCATCGATGTTGGATGCGGTGGCGGGCACGTCACGCAGATGCTGGGAGAAATGGTCGGGCCGTCGGGCCGCGCGACAGGGATCGACTTCGATTCGGGCAAGTTGGCCGCCGCAAGAGGAGAGGCTGAACGCGCCGGACTCCGCAACGTGGAGTTCCGTGAAACAGATGTGACCCAGTGGCATGAATCGGGCGTCTACGACGTCGTCTATGGTCGCTTCATCCTGTCGCATCTCGCCGACTGTCAGCGCGTCCTGGCACGCATGCGCGAGGCGCTGCGGCCAGGGGGCGTCGTAGTGCTCGAGGACATCGACCTTTCAGGTGGATTCTGTCATCCAGCCAACGACGGCTACCGTCGCTACAGCGATCTGTATCGGGCAGTTGTCCATCGCCGCGGCGGCGATGCCGATCTCGGCAAGCGGTTGTTCGAGCTGACCTCTGTCGCTGGTTTCGAGGACGTGCACGTAGGCGCTGTGCAGCCCGTACACACCGGCCACCAGCCGGAAAAGGCCATGGCGCTCGTCACGCTGCAGAACATCGTCTCGGCTGTGCTGGCCGAGTCGCTCGCCACGGAATCCGAGCTGCAGGCCGACATCGCGAGCCTGGAGGCTTTCACCAATGATCCGAGCTCGCTGATCGCCTTGCCACGAATATTTCAGGTATGGGGCAGGAAATCGTGATGCGCAGTCGCTCACTCGCGGCGATTGCGCTCGTGGCCGCGCTCGTCACCACATGTGCGCCGGCCGCGACCGGCGAGCGCATCGAGGTCTCGCTGCGAGTGCGATTCACGTTGACCGATCTCGACTATCGACCGATCCAGGGTGCGGCGGTTCGCGTGGTGTTCGGATCCGACCCGACCTGGCAACGGCGGTCGAGCGGTCATCGCTTTGTCACCGACGCCAAGGGCGAGCACCAATTCGAGGCGCGTGTCAGTCTCGACAAGCAGCCGCGCAAAGTCCCGACGAACTTCGTGAGCAGTCTCTTGAGTGACTCGCAGCTGACGGATCATTTGCTGATCGCTGCGGAGCTCGAGTACGCCACGTTCCCGTGGCTCTACACGGTGGACGTCTATCGCTTTCCCGGGGGAGCCGATGTGCTGTTGGATGGTGAGTCCGTTTACACGCGCGATGCACGGGGCGATTTCACGCGGAAAGCATCGTACGACAGCGATGGCTGGCATGTTGCCGACCTCGGCAGCCTTGTGCTGACCTCACCAGGTCACCAGGCGTGGAACTTCATGCTGCAGCCCGATCCCTCGAACGCCGCCGGCACGTCATGGACGCTCGACATGGCGTTCAAGCGGTCGCCGCCACCCCTGCGGCGTTGATGATTGAGCCGGGCCGTTCAGAACGGCATTTGACAGGCCAACCCGCGTCCTTTCGAACGGCGCGACCCTCGCCGATCAGGCACGAGTGTGGTTCCGGGACTGCGCGGGGGCGAAGAACGCCGGTCAGTTCGCGTCGTGCGTCAGCAAGCTGGCGAACGACGCGAAGAAGGAGGGGTTGATCACGACTGCGCAGAAGGACGCTACCTCCGCTTGCGCGAGTCAGCCGGTCGGCACGCAATAGCGCGTGCGTTCGCAGCACCGGGGTTCGAGATGGCGGGAGGAGACGGCCCGACCGCCCTGAATCTCGAATCCCGGTGACTATCCTGAAGAAGATCAGCGCGGCCGCTCTGCGGCGGCTTCGTCCATCGCGAGGTTCGCCAACCGATCGGCCTCGCGGTTCAGCTCACGTCGGACGTGCTCGAACGTGACCCTGCCAATCCTTGCGACCCGCGCTCGCGCCTCTTGATAGAGCGGCTGCAGACCGGGATTTTTCACTCGGTACTCGCCCTTCAATTGGCGGACCAGGAGCTCGGAATCGGAGCGAATGTGCAACTCTCTCAGGCCTTGATCAAGCGCCCAGTCGAGCGCGGCCAGCAGTCCCTGATACTCCGCCACGTTATTCGTGGCGTGACCCAGTGCCTGGTGGAGTTCGGCCACCACCTGCCCGGGATCATCGACAATCTGTACGCCGTAGCCGGCGGGGCCTGGATTCCCCCGCGAGCCGCCATCGATGTACGCCGTGGTCATGCCGTCGGCGCGACCGCGGTTTCTTCCGCTTTCGGCGGCACGAAGTACAGCACGCGCTGGCAGCTGTCACACTGAAGAATGGCGCTGTTCTGCCGGACCTGCTGGTAGAACTGCGGGCGGAGGCGGACGTGGCATTCGACGCAGAGGCCGTCCTTCGCGAGCGCCACGGCAATTCCCTTGCGGCTGCGCGCGACCTGCTCGTAGAGCGCCAGCGTCGGCGCAGGCACGCTCGCCGCAAGCGCCGATCGTTCACGTGCAAGCCGTTCGATCGATACCGCGGCGGCCTCAAGCTGTTTGTCCAGATCGGCGCGGTCGCGCGCGATCTGTAGCTCGGCAGCCTTGAGCGTGGCCTCCGCGCTTTTCAGGCCTGCCGTGACGTCGTCGCCGGCCACCATCAGCTCGAGCATCGAATCCTCGAGCCGCTTGACCTCGCCCTGCGCCGTCTCGATCTCGTGCTGCATGGCGTGATACTCGCGGTTCGTTTTGACTTCCATCAACTGGTCTTTGTAGCGGGAGAGGCGGGTCTGGATGGCGGCGATGTCTTTCTCGAGGTCGCGGCGGCTGGCGTTGTTGGCGGCCAGACGTTCCTTCGCGGTCGCCACCGCTATGCGCGCGCCCTCGAGTCTGGCGTCGAGCGCGCGCTGTGTCTCGGGAATTGTGGTCTGCAGGCGGCGCGCCTCCGCCACGCGCGAGTCAAGCGCCTGGAGCTGGATCAGGCGTTCAAGATCAGGATGCACGCATGAAATGTACCACAGGAGCCGTCGGCGTCGAATTGCTTCGTCAGAAGCCCAGCGCGACGATCCCCCGATAGTCGCGCCATCCGAATCCGATCGTCACTGGCCGTTCCCACCCCTCATTCGTCCCGCGAGAGTAGCCGGGGGTATCGAAAACCAGAGGATCGCCATTGGAACGGACGGCATCGATCACGCCGTCGCCGGGCGATGACAAGTGCACGGACTCGCAAGCAGGTCCACTGCCTGCGACAGGACTCTGGGCGCTTTCCGTCACTCGCTGCGCAATGCGACCAAGGGATCCACTCGCGTCGCACGCCGCGCTGGCAGATAGCTCGCCAGGAAAGCCGAGACTGCCAGCATCGCGACGACTGCGATGTACGTGAGGGGATCTGTGCTTGTGATCCCTATCAGAATGCCGCGCATCGCGCGCGTCACCAGCAGCGCGGCGGGCACACCGACGATGACGCCGACCAGCGCCAGGCCCATACCACTGCCGACAATGAGCCGGAAGATATCGCGCCGTGCAGCGCCTAGTGCGACGCGCACACCGATCTCGCGGATGCGCTGCTCAACGCTATAGGCGAGGATCCCGTAAAGCCCTACAGCCGCCAACAGGAACGCCGCGCCCGCGAAACAGGTCATGACGATCGCGGTGAAGCGTGGTTGGTCGGCAGTGTCGGCCACCACCTCCGACATCGGCCGCACGTTGGCCAACGGCAACCCCGCATCGACTGACGTCACGGCCGCCCGTGCCGCGCCCACCATCGCCGACGGATCTCCAGCAGCGCGCAGAATGAACGTCATCATCCGCCCTTCGTACGGGGGCCGCGGCGCCTGTGCGAAGGGCGCGTAAACGGCGGGCGGCGCCGGCGCGCGTGCGCCTCGCGACCGAACGTCACCAACGATGCCGACGATTTGGATCGCGGGGCTGGTCTCGCGCGGGTAGTAGCGGATTGTTTTGCCGATTGGATCGTCTCCCGACCAGTAAAGACGCGCGGCGGTCTCGTTAATCACGGCGACGAGCGGCGTGCCCGAGACATCCCGATCGTCGAATAGGCGGCCCCGCTTCAGTGGGATACCGAGGGCGCGAAACAAGTGAGGCGTTGCCATCAGATACTCCGCGTTCCACGCTGGCGCACCCGGCGGTGGCATCGCCCGGCCTTCGATGATGAAATCGTCGCCCCCGCCGCCCGACGCGAGCGGGAGGGCGGACACGGCCCCGGCCACCCCGACGCCAGGCGTCGTCACGAGGCGTGCCTCGATTTCGGCGAGCGTGCGGCGGGCCGCGGCCGGCTCCGATTGCCGGCCGCGTGGTACGAACACGTCGAACGTCAGCACGTGATCGGTCTGGATACCCAGCGCGACGCGCTGAATGGCCTGATACGACCGAATCAGGAGGAGCGCACCAGCAAGCAGTACCACGCTCAACGCCAGCTGCGTGACGACCAGCGCCGATCGAGCGGCGACGGCGCGGCGAGACCCGGTGGCCGTACGCGAATCGGTCCGTAGCGCGTCCTGCATTCGCAATCCCGTGGCACTCAGCGCTGGCGCGACGCCAACCAGCAATCCCACGACGATGACGAGGGCGCCGACATAAAACAACGTGACGTAGTCGATGGCGATGACCTGCCCGGTTGGGAGGCGGTCCGGATACAGTGCCAGGAGCCCGCGAAGCATGACGTTGGCGGCGAACACGCCCGAGATACCGCCGATGGCGGCCAGCACTGTCGCCTCGGCCACCATTTGCCGAACAAGGCGGCGACGATTCGCCCCGAGGGCGTGCCGCACGGCAAACTCCCGCCGCCGTGCCTCGCCGTTCGAGACGAGCAGCGCCGCGAGGTTGACGCAAACGATCAACAGCACGGAAAGCACGGCGCCGCCGAGCAGAAGCAACGCGTTGCGCTGATCACCGACCAGGTCCTCGTGCAACGGCCTGCCGATCGCGAAGTGGCCTTTCGCGTAGTGATCGGGAAACTTCTCGGACCACTGGGCGTGCAGTGACTGCAGCTGCGCCTCGGCCTGTTCCCGAGTGACGTCGCCGCGCATCCGGCCAACGGCGAGCACGTTGTGGCTCTGGCGGTTAATCGAGCTTTCCGAGCGATCGACGGTCAGCGGTGTCCATACCTTCACCGCGTCGTCTCGAAACCAGAAGCCGGTGGGCATCACACCGACCACCTCGCACGGTGTGTCGTCGAGTCTGATCGTCGAGCCGACACCATTACCGTTGACGGTCAGCTCGTGGGCGAGGATAGCCAGGCATCCGCCACGCCGCGTTTCATCCTCCGTAAACGCGCGACCTCGTGCAGGCGTGACGCCAAGCACGTCGAAGAACTGCGCGGTGACCGGCATCGTCAGCACGCGCTCGACCGTTCGGTCGGCGCGTGTCAAATTGCGGGCGCTGTAATCGAACGCGGCGATGCGGGCAAAGGCGTTGACCCGTTGCTGGAGATCGGCGAATTCCGGACCGGACAGACCGAAATACGGAAAATCGTAGCCAGACGACGGAACGAATCGCGTGTACAGGGCCATCAGCCGGTGGCTATTCGGGTACGGGAGCGGCCGCAGCAGCACGGCGTCGATGACGGAGAAGATGGCGGCGTTCGATCCGATGCCGAGCGCGAGCGTCACTACCGCAGCGATCGTGAATCCCGGTTGCTTCCTCAGCGTTCGGACCGCGTAGCGCACGTCCTGCCAGAGGTCGCCGATCAGATGTCGCCCGGGAGGGGCGCCGGGCGTAATCGGCAGCGGCGAATGTGCCTGGCGCAGCGGCGACAGGTGCCGCGCCAGGACGTCGCCGTCCCTGAAATCCGCGAGCGCCAGGCGTGTCGCTTCCTCAGAGGACGCGCCGCCGGCCACGAGCTCGCGCCACCGGTCCTCGAGGTGCTGCGAGAGCTCGTCGACGATCTCGTTCTCGCGCGTAGGCGTCAGCCGCAGCGACGCCAGCCGCGGACGGACATGTTCCTCCCACCTAGGCATGTTCGTCGCCGGTGACGCGCCTCACCGCCTCCACGAACGTGTCCCAGGTCTTCCGCTGCTGCGCCAGCACTTTGCGCCCCAGAGGCGTGACCTTGTAGAAGCGGCGCCGGCGTTCGTCCGCCTTCTCGACCCACGCCCCGTTGATCCAGCCGCGCTCCTCGAGCCGGTAGAGCAGCGGATAGAGGGAGTCGATGTGGAAGGTCAGCTGACCGCCGGAGCGCGTGTGAATCAGCTTGCTCAGCTCGTAGCCATGCCGCGGCCGCGCCTCGAGGAGCGACAGGATCAGCAGCTCCGCCGACCCGCGTTTCAGCTCGCGATCGAGCGCGCGGGTGTTGATATCTGTCATGAACAGATAGTATGTGGACAGATAGTCGTGGTCAAGTCGGGTCCGCAGCTCGGGTCTAGGAAGGTCGGCCCAGCAGCCGTCTCTTGAACTCCTGGACGCGGTCCCTCGAGACGGTCAGTTCGGTGGCATTCGCGTCCTTGAGACGCACATTGAGGCTGCCGCCGGGCAGCCTCGTGACTTCCTTGATCCACGACACGTTGACGATCGTGCTCCGGTGAATGCGGAGGAAGCGCGCCGGATGCAACAGGTGCTCCAACTGCACGATCGTGTAGTCCACGCTGTACGACTTCCCGGCGTCGACGGCGTACGTCAGCTTGTCCTCGGCGAAGAAATGCGTCACCTGCGCCAAATCGATGAACCACAAACGATCCCCGAGGCGCGACGCGATGCGCTCGGGATACTCGCGCCTGCGGCTCCGCAGCGACTCTTCCAGTCTTTTGAGGAACCCTTGCAGGTCCGGCGTCGAGACTTCGCGGCGACTGCGCAGACGTTCCACTTTGCTCAAGGCCCGATCCAGATGGGCGGGATCGATCGGTTTGAGCAGGTAGTCGACCGAGTTCACTGCGAACGCCTCGAGTGCATACTGATCGTGCGCTGTCGTGAACACGACGATCGGCTGCGAGGGTAAACGCGCCAGCACCTCGAAGCCATTCAGTCGAGGCATCTGGATATCCAGGAAACAGACGTCAGGCGGCGAAGACGTGAGCGCTTCAACGGCCTCTTCCGGATCGGTGGCGCTCCCAATGACGTCCACGCGCCCGGTCTCGTCGAGAAGGCGAGTCAGGCGTGCGATCGCGAGCGGCTCATCGTCAACCAGGTACGCCCGAAGTGTCATGATTGCGGCAACACCATTTCGACGACGCATCGGTCACCCCGCCGTGACACCTTCAGATGCGCTTCGGCGCTGAACAAGGCGTCGAGGCGCCTGACGAGCGAGTCGAGGCCATGCCCGGCGCGAATGGCGGTCAGGTCGAATCCGTCGCCGGTATCGGAGACTTCAATGGTGAGCTGTCGGTTCGCCGCCGACGCGGAGACGAGAACCTCTCCGCCGCTTCGCCGGGTCGCGATCCCGTGCTTCACCGCATTCTCCACCAACGACTGGACCGAGAGGGGCGGTACCTGCGACTCCCGCAGCTCGACCGGCACCTCGACGCGCCCCCGAAGCTTGTCCCCGAAGCGCGCCCGCTCGATATCGACGTAGTCCTCGACCATCGCGAGCTCCAGGCCGAGTGGAATCAGCGACCGCGAGCTCGTGTCGAGTGACGCGCGCAACAGCGCAGCCAGCCGGCCCACCATCTGCTCCGCCCGCGCCGGATCGACCTTAACCAGCGCGCTGATCGAGTTCAACGTGTTGAACAGAAAGTGCGGATGGAGCCGAGCCTCGAGCGACCGCAAGCGAGCCTCGGCGACCAGCTGCTCGGTCCGCACTTCGGCCACTTCCTTTTCGTGCAGCTTCTCCTCGGTGCGGCGAAGCTGGTTCCGCATCGAGGCGTACGAGAACGCTCCAAGGCCGAACACGACCGAGAACAGCAGCGCCCCACCCAGCGTGTGGAAGTACTGCCGCCAGAAGGTCTCGGGCACGGCGATGCCGGTCCACATCAGGAGCGCCTGTGCCGCGAGACAGCCCCCCGCCGCGAACAGGACCGTCGTCACCAGCACCGCAACCGGGAGCGGCAAGCGACGGAACGCGAGCCGTTGGACCATCGCTGGCCCGGCTATCAATGCTGGAATAGCCGTCACGTTCGTATAGACCAGTACGAACGCCCAATCCGCGAGCAGACCCTTCACGCCCTGACCGTTTCCCAACCCGATGACCGGCACAAGGACCGTCATCGAGGCATTGAGCGCCAGCAGGAGCCACGCGCGTCCGATCTGGGTCATTCGCTCGCCTCGTCGAAGACTATTTCAGTGGCTCGAAGGTGCCGCTGCGAAAGACGCTGATCGTCCGCGGCGCCTCCTGGCCGGCGAGCGTCAGCTCTCCGAGCACGTCTTCCCGGAGCGTCGCGTACTCGATCTGCTTGCTCGACAGGGATACCCAGATCACTCCCCAATAGTGGCTCCGGCCTTTCAGCGTCATGCCGCTGTTCGCGATGTCGACTGGATTGAAGAATGCGCTGTACTCGATCAGCGCACAATCCTGCCCGTTGCGGTGGGAGCGTCCAGTCCACGTGAGCTGCACGTCCTTGTTGTGGAATGTGCCGATGCCCGGCATGGTCACGTCTCCGGACAGCAGGTGATAGGGCGTGTTGAGTGCCAGGCGCTCGAACTGATCCTGCCCGAACATCTCGATCATGCCCGTGTCCCAGACAAGATTACGCTCGAACACGGCTGCCGGCGGGAAGCTCTTGAAGAAATCCGGCTTCATGGTCTCGTCGAGGCTGCCCGGTCCGATCCGATAGCGGAAGCCTTCCATGAACTCACGCTTCTGGCCTGGAGGCGAGATTTCCGCCGGACCGTTCGATTCGGCCAGTGTGACGCCCGACCACGTTGCCTCACCGCCGGGCAGCCCACGGGTGTAGTCACCCGAGACGCGCTGACGCTGCACGACCTTGCCGGTCGTGTCCGTCACGGTGTGGTCCACCGTAAAACGATACGTGCGTGGCCCGTTGTCTTTTATCGGAGTGCCGTGAGGCAGGATCCAGGAGTCGGCGAGCACGCTGTTCGAAAGGAACCAAACGAATCCGGCAACCGCCACGGTCATAGTCCTCTTGCGCATCGAGATGCCTCCGTGGAACGAGTGTCGAGCTCGAGGGAGACAACCTGCAAGCAATTGGCGACGAAAGGCGTCAGATTCCTGAGGAAGGCAACCTTTGGGCAGACGAGCCGCGCCACGAACAGCAAGGGTGGGAGGCCAGGATTCGTGCCCACTGGCGATGCCGGAACGGCATCGCCGTGTGCCTGAAAGCTGGAGGGCCCACGCACGAGTGAGCGCAGCGAGCGAGGAAGTGGGCCCTCCAGGATTCGAACCTGGGACGAGCCGGTTATGAGCCGGCAGCTCTGACCGCTGAGCTAAGGGCCCTCGGAGACATTTGAAGGTCTAAGGGTATGAAGGTCTCAAGGTCTAAGGGTCTCAAGGTCTAAGAGTGGAATGCTCTGACCCCTGCGACTTTGCGACCTTTCGACCTTTCGACCTTGAGACTTACGTTCTGCCCTCGAGAAACGCGCGTAGTTTGCGGCTGCGAGAGGGATGTCGAAGTTTCCGCAGCGCCTTTGCCTCGATCTGCCGGATGCGCTCGCGCGTGACGGCGAAGTTCTGGCCGACCTCTTCGAGTGTGTGCTCCGAGCCGTCGCCGACCCCGAAGCGCATCTTGATCACCTTCTCTTCGCGAGGCGTCAGCGTCTTCAGCACCGACTCCGTCTGTTCCTTCAGGTTCAGATTGATCACCGCATCGGCCGGCGACACGATGGCGCGGTCCTCGATGAAGTCGCCAAGATGCGAATCTTCCTCTTCGCCGATGGGCGTTTCGAGCGAGATCGGCTCCTGCGCGATCTTCAGGACCTTGCGGACCTTGCTGACCGGGATGTCCATGCGCTGGGCAATCTCTTCCGAGGTCGGCTCGCGGCCCAGCTCCTGCACCAGCGCGCGCGAGGTGCGAATCAGCTTGTTGATCGTCTCGATCATGTGGACCGGGATGCGGATTGTCCGCGCCTGGTCCGCAATCGCGCGGGTGATCGCCTGACGGATCCACCACGTCGCGTACGTCGAGAACTTGTAGCCGCGGCGGTACTCGAACTTGTCAACCGCCTTCATCAAGCCGATGTTGCCCTCCTGAATCAGGTCGAGGAACTGCAGACCGCGGTTCGTGTACTTCTTCGCGATCGAGACGACGAGCCGGAGGTTGGCTTCGACCAGCTCTTTCTTCGCCTGCTCGGCCTGCCATTCGCCCTTCGTAATCGTGTCGAGCGTTCGGCGCAGCTGCTCGGGCGTCTCCTGCAGCTCGTCGGCCTGCGTCTTCAGCGTGGCCTTCAGATCCTTCACGCGCTTCTGGAACAGTCTCTTGTCCTCGTCGCGCAGCTTCAGCGGCTTGCGGCCCTTCGGCGGCACGAGCTGGCGCTCGGCATGCGCGATCTCGCGCTCGGTGCGCTGGACGACTTCGACCAGCTCCTTGATCTCTTCGATCATCCGCCGCTTCACGAGCTCGGTGAACTCGATCTCACGAATGCGCTTCGACAGCTCGACGCGCGCCTCGAGGAACTTCCAGCGCGCGCGGCGGTACTTCCGCTTGTCCTTCTTCGGGACCGTTGCCAGCTTCTCCTCGGCCTTTTGAACGAGGAGACGAGCCTTCTTCACCGCCTCGATCTGCTTCAGGACCTCGCGCTTGCGATCCTCGATCTTGTCGTCCGTCAGCTCTTCGTCGGAAAACGTGACGAGCTCACGGATCGTGCGCTGGTCGTTCTTCAGATCGTCACCGAGCTGAAGCACCTTCTTGGTGACCATCGGGGTCCGCGAGATCGACTTGATGACCGAGAGCTTGCCGCGCTCGATCCGCTTGGCGATGGCCACCTCGCCCTCGCGGGTGAGGAGCGGCACTGTGCCCATCTCGCGCAGGTACATGCGGACCGGGTCGTTGGTCTTGTCGAGCGCCCCGGGCGTCAAATCGAGCTCGAGCTCCTCGGCGCCCTCCGCGGTCCGGTCGAACGGCTTTCCGTCGTCACGGAATGCCTTGTCCGAATCGAGCACCTCGATGCCGGCGCTGCCGAAGGCGTTGAAAAGGTCGTCCAGCTCCTCCGAGGAGGTAATCTCGGAGGGCAAGAGCTCGTTGACCTCGTCGTAGAGCAGGTAGCCCTTTTCCTTGCCGACATTGATGAGCTGCCGTACCTCGTCGTACTTGTCCTCAATCGACAAGGGCATCCTCCTTCGAAAACGAAACACAAGTGATCATGAATGAATGCAAAACTGTCCCGGGACTAAACCCGCCTCCACGAGCTTGCAGGCGCGTCGCCCTTCAACTTCAGCTTCGGGGCAACCCCTGGCCGGTTGAGGGGTGCATGGCCCATAGTTTAGATACCGGTAGCCATCCAACGGTTATTTACCCGGCCGCCAACTGCTCGATCCGACGCTTCAAATCCACTTTTCGGTCGTACAACTGCTCGATCCGCGCCGCCGTGGTCTCCGACCCGTCGTCGCGTAGCCCGTCGATTTCTCTCTGGAGCTCCGCCCGCTCCCGGTCGTAACGCAACAGTTTGAGGGCCCGAACGCACTCAAAGGCCGGGGCCGGGGCGGCCGGCTCCGCCGCGATAGCCGTGAGCTGCTGCGCCAGCCGATCATTTAGACGCTCCAGGAGAGCCGTCGGGAATGCCGCTGAGGGCTGTTCCTGCAGGCTCCGCGCCACTTCGAACACCGGCGCCGCTCCCAGTGACGAGAGATCCTCCTCGTCGAGTTCCTCGAGCGCCGCCCGCCCCGCCTCGGGATCGTGGACGAGGCTCCAGAGCAGGCCCCGCTCCGCCGGTTTCAGCGGAGCCGACGGTGCAAACACCTGCGGCGGGACAGTGGTCTTCCGCGCCCCCGCCGCTTTACGAATCTCGGCTCTGACCACGTCTTCCGTAATCCTGGCCTGGTGCGCCAACCTGTCCGCGAACTGATCGCGTGTGGCGGCATCCGGAATACGCGCGGCGACCGCCAGCATGTCGTGGAGGAACGCGCGCCGGCCCTCGTCTGAGGCCAGATCATGAGCCGCCGCGGATCGCTGCAACAGGAAGTCCAGATATTTGACCGACTGGCGGAGACGCTCCTGATAAGCGTCGCGTCCCTCCTGCCGCACAAATGTGTCGGGATCAGCCCCGGGCGGCAAAACCGCCACATTGACGTCGAACCCTTCTGACACGAGCAGCTCGCACGACCGGACGGCGGCGCCGACCCCCGCGGCGTCAGGGTCGAAGCTCAGAACCACCCTCGACGTAAAACGTCTGAGGAGCTGAGCCTGTTGCGACGTCAGCGCCGTGCCGCAGGAGGCCACGACCGGGCTGATCCCGGCCTGCACCAGTTGTGCGAAATCGAAATACCCTTCGACGAGCACCGCGTAGTTCAACTTCCGGATCGCTGCCTTCGAGATGTTGAGGCCGTACAGCGTACGACTCTTCGAGTAGATTGGCGTCTCGGGAGAGTTCAGATACTTCGGCTGCTGGTCGCCCTCCGTCGCACGTCCGCCAAAGGCAATCACCGAACCGCTATCGCGGGAGATCGGCACCATCAGCCGGCCACGGAAACGATCGACCACCTCGCCGCTGTCCCTCTGGACCACCACACCGCTCCGCAGGAGCGTGGGCAGGTCCAAACCCTTGGCAAGAAGGAACGCCTTCAATGCCTCGCGGGATGCCGGCGCAAATCCAAGGCCGAGCTCGGTCACTGTGCGATCGCTGATGCCACGATCGGCAAGCTGACGACGGATGCGCGTGCCCGCGGGCGAGGCGAGCTGCTCGGCAAACCAGCGTTGCGCGAGCTCGTGAACGCGCAGAAGCGCCTCGCGCTCCGCAGTGTTGACGCCGTTCCGGTCCTCGGTCGGCTCGGGAATGGCCAGAGCGAAACGCCCCGCCAGCATCCGAACCGCTTCGGTGAAGCCAACCTTCTCGTGCAGCTCGACAAACTTGATGACGTCGCCGCCGACCCCGCAGCCGAAGCAGTGGAAGAACCCCTTCTCACGATTGACGTGAAACGACGGCGTCTTCTCCCCATGAAACGGGCACAAGCCTTTCCACGTAGCGCCCGTCTTCCGCAGCGACACGACATCCCCCACGACCGACACGATGTCGGCGTGAAGACGCAGGTCGTCGAGGAAGGACTGCGGATACAAAGCCATGGCTATTGCGGATTGCGGATTGCGGATTGCGGATTTGATTGTGGATTGAGATGGCGATCGCGGCTCCAACCAATCCGCAATCCAATCCGCAATCCGCAATCCACAATCCGCAATTTCACAATCACTCCTTCAGTTCCACCACCGTCACCCCGCCGCCGCCCTGCTCCAGCGGCGCCGTGTGAAACCGATCCACCAATGGATGCGACTTCAGGAAGCCCGAGATCGCCTTCTGCAGCTTGCCGGTGCCGTGGCCGTGAATCACGCGCACAGTGCGCTGATCGGTCACCAGCGTTTCGTCCAGGAACCGCTCGGCCTTTGCGAGGGCTTCGTCCACGGTACACCCGACAACGTTCAGGTCCGAGAGCATGCCAGGACGCGGCGCGAGATCGACGGTGACCTTCACTCCATGCGCCGGTCGTTCCGCCCTGGCCGACGTCGATCCGCCGATCACGCGCAGATCACGGGTGGTGGCCCGAAGCCGCTTCCCGTGGACGTCGATCTCGGCGTGTCCGTCCGCAATCGCCTTGACGACGCCCTGAAGTCCGAACGGGGGCACGATGACCGTGTCGCCCACACGCGCGGGCCGCGATTCGACAGGGGCAGGCGCGGGCGTTTCGGCAGTCGCTTCGCCGCCTTCACCAATGGCGCGCGCGGCCGCCGCTTCGACGGCCGCGCGCGCGTGAGCTCGAAGCGAGCCCTGATCCCCGGTCGACAAACGTGGCGCTCCCGCCTCGCGTGTCGTCAGCGCAGACGTCTGGCGCTTCAGCGCCTGCACGACGGCATCGATCTCCCGCGTCGCGGTGCGTACGCGCTCTTCGACGCGATCGTTCAGCTTGCGCCTGAATGCCGCCTCCCTCTCGCGGAGCTCCTCTTCGCGCCGCTCGGTCCGCGCCCGTGCCTGGGCCAACGCCTCACGCTCCGCCACTACGGCCTTCCGATCCTCGGCCAGCCGGGCGAGATCGCGATCCATGCGTTCGAGCTGCGACGACAGCTGCAGCTCTCGCGTTCCCAACGCCTGCCGCGCGCGATCGACGATCCGCCGATTCAAGCCGAGACGGTTCGCCATCTCGAGCGCCAGGCTCCGGCCAGGCGACCCGTAGATCAAGTGATACGTCGGCGCGAAGCCAACGGGATCGAATGCAAAAGCCGCCGAGGTAACGCCTGGCGTATTGGAGGCGTACGTCTTCAATGCGTCGTAGTGCGTCGTGCCGATGACGAACGCGCCGCGCGTGCGGAAGTGATCGACGATGGCAACACCGAGCGCGCCGCCCTCGATGGGATCCGTCCCGGCTCCGATTTCGTCCAGCAACACGAGCGCGGGAAGCGCCAGGTCGCGGTCCATCGAGGCGATATTGGTGATGTGCCAACCGAAGGTGCTCAGGCTGGCGGCGATCGACTGTTCATCGCCGATGTCGGCAAAGATCGATCCGAAGACGGGCACCGAGGACCCGGCTTCCGCCGGAATATGCAGGCCCGCCTGTGCCATCAATGGCAGTAGCCCCGCCGTCTTCAGCGCCACGGTCTTGCCGCCGGTGTTCGGCCCGGTGACGAGGAGCGCCGTGTCGGGCGGCATCAGCTTTATGTCGACAGGTGTCGGCACTTCCGGCAGGCCCGACAGATCGTCGGTGTAGCGCGAAACGACGCCCTTCATCAACAGCGGATGGCGCGCCGCCAGCAGTTCGAGCCTTCCGTCGGCTGACAGCGTGGGCGCAACCGCACCGGTGATCTCCGCGAACCGGGCCTTGGCCTGGAGCACGTCCAGCGAGGTCGCGACCCTCTCCGTACTCTGCACGTCGTCGGCGCGCCCGCGGAACCGATCGGTCAGCTCGAGGAGAATGCGCTGGACTTCCTCGGCCTCGTCCGATTCGAGTGCGACGACGTCGTTGTTGATCTCCACCGTCGCCAACGGCTCGAGGTAGAGCGTGGCCCCGCTCGACGAGCTGCCGTGCACGAGGCCAGGGAGCGAGGCGCGATGCTCGGCTTTCACCAGCAGGACGAAGCGGCCGTTTCGCTCGGTGACGATCTGGTCCTGCAGATACTTCGACGTGTCCTTGCCGCGAACGTAGCCGTCGAGCGTTTCGCGCAGCTTCGAGCGCTTGCGTCGCAGCTGGTCGCGAATCGATGCCAGCCGCGGGCTTGCATGGTCCGCGACGTCGCCGGACAGCTCGATCCGGCGACGGACATCCGCGATCTCCTCCCGGAAGGAGGCAGCGGTCGCGATGACCTGGCGCAGTCGTGGGAACTCGCCGGAAGCGCGTCGGATCGCCGCCGCCGACGTCTCGACCGATTCGAGGTAGTCGGCGAGCGTCAGGAGGCGAAGCGGCTCGAGGGCCCGTCCGTCGACCGTCAACAGGTCAAGGAGCTCAGGCAGATCGTCCGTGGCGCGCAGCGGAAAAACCGCGTTGTCGGTGAGATAGCGGACCGCTTCGGAGGTGGCGGCGAGCGCTTCCCGCACGCGCGAGGCGTCAGTGTCGGGACCGAGATGGTCCAGACGCAGCGCCCCGGTTGGCGTGAGGGCGAAGCTCCGCACCGCAGCGACAATCCGATCGAATTCAAGGGCCCGCAGGGCGCCTGGGTGCATGCCGTGAATCAGGTTGTTGGGGGAGGACTGCAGGGCGCCTGTGGCGCCTGCAGGGTCTCCGGAGGCAACCCCCAAGTATAGCGACTGGCCACAATTCGGTCAACGAGTACGTCCACCCGCGCTCGAGGTACTACCTTTGCAGCTAACTCGCACATGCGCCGATATTTGCCGTCATTTCTGCGCGGAGCGGTCGTGCTGCCGGTCATCGGCGTAATTCTTACGTCGCTCGCAACTAGCTGCCGGTCGACCTCGCCTCCCGAGGAAGCGGCCGACATCAAGAGCGTCGTGGCCGCCCGCACCCAGGGTCGCCAGAGTGCCGCAACATCCGAGACTCGGGCCGCCGTTCGGCGGTTCTACGAGGAACGCGAATACGCCTTCGCCTGGCCCGTGACGCGATCGCGCTCACCGGCCGATGTCGCGCTCGAGTTGATTGCGCAGGCCGAGGGCCACGGACTCGACCCAGCGTGGTACGGCTACGAAGACCTCAGATCGGCGCGACAGACGCTCGGTGACGACTCCCCAAGGGGTGACGCGGCGCGCCGCGACCGCGCGCGCTTCGATGTGCGGCTCACAACCAGCCTCATCTCACTAGGCCGCGACGTAGCGATCGGCCGGACGCGTCCGAGGAAATGGCGCGCCCAGCGCAAGCTGCCGGACCTCGCCAAAAGCTTGTCCGAGGCACGCGAAGGACGGCTGTCGTCGTGGCTCGATTCAATCAGGCCGCCGCATGACGAATACGCCGGATTGCTGAGGGCACTCGCAGCGCTACGAGGCGTCCAAGCGAAGGGCGGGTGGCCAAGGGTGTCGGCGGCGCGAACGAAAGCGGCGCAACTCGCCTTGATTCGCCGACTCGAAATGAGCGGCGATCTCGAGGCCAGTGCCGCGACGCCCGTGGCGCTGCGTGACGCGGTCGAATCGTTTCAGAGCCACCACGGTCTCTCGCCGACGGGCCGGGTCGATCGCGCGACGCTGACGGCGATGAATGTGCCGCTTGCGGCGCGCATCCGTCAGCTACGCCTCAATCTCGAGCGATGGCGTTGGATGCCCGACCATCTCGGCGACCGCCGCATCATCGTCAATATCCCGGAGTTCCATCTCAAGGCGATCGAAGGCACACGTGAAGTGCTCGATATCCGGGCGATTGTGGGGCGCGCGGGCGACGAGACCCCCGTGCTCACCGAGGAGATGACGACCGTCGTTTTCAGCCCGTATTGGAACATCCCGGAAACGATTGCACTCGACGAAACGCTGCCGGAGATCGCCAACGACCCGCAGTTTCTCGAGCGCAACAACATTGAGATCGTGCGCGCCGGCACCCAGCCACCGGCGCTCGTCGACGCTGCGTCAATCGACTGGAACGATCCTGAAATGCTCGAGGGGCTCTCGTTTCGGCAGCGACCTGGTGAACAGAATGCGCTTGGCCTCGTCAAGTTCCTGTTCCCCAATCCGTACAACGTGTACGTCCACGACACGCCGGGCGACCATCTCTTCAGCCGCATCGGCCGGACGTTCAGCCATGGCTGTGTCCGGATTGAGCAGCCGATCGCGTTCGCGCAATATCTGCTTCGCGATCAGTCGCAGTGGACCCCGGAGGCCATTCAGACGGCCATGAACGCCGGAACGGAAAAGCACGTGAAGATCACCACCCCCATTCCGATCCACCTCACGTACTTCACGGCATGGATGGACGCAAAGGGCGGGGTGAACTTCAGGGACGACGTCTATGGCTACGACGGCGTTCCCCAAACCGCCCAGCTGGTCAGTCGCTGAGCTGTAAACTGCCGCGCTTGAAACGCTTACTGTCGGCTTGCATCATAAGGAGACACGACTTCTTATGAGTAATCTCCCACGCTCTTTTCTGAGCGCCATTGCACTCTCCATAGGCACTCTTGCGGCTGCGAGCCCGGCTGATGCGCCGGCACGCACCAGCAGGGGCGTGGCATACGCCCACAAAGCCAGTACCCCCGCCGTCCCGGTCATTGCCGCTCCGGCTACGCAGCTCGCGAGTCTGCCATCCGCGCCGCCTGACGCTCTGAGCCAGCGCGTCCTCGATCTGGCGATGGCGGCCGCGTCGTGCGCGCAATCCCGCGGGCTGGTTGACGCGCCAAAGACGCTGACCGTCATCGACTACTCGCTGCCCTCCACCGAGCCGCGGCTCTGGGTCCTCGATTTGAAGACCGGCCAGTCGCTCTATCAGGAGATCGTCGCGCACGGTCGTGGCTCCGGCGGCAACATGGCGACGATGTTCTCCAATGCGGCGGACAGCCATCAGACAAGTCTGGGTCTGTTCGTGACCGAAGACACCTACGTCGGGCAGAACGGCTACTCGATGCGGCTGAATGGCCTTGAGCCGGGCGTCAACGATCAGGCGCATGCGCGCGCGATCGTCATGCACGGCGCCTCGTACGTCGATCCCGCGCTTGGAGCGATTCAGGGACGCATTGGCCGCAGCTGGGGGTGTCCCGCATTGCGCCCCGCGATCGCGAAGGAACTGATCGATCGAATCAAGGGCGGGAATCTGCTGTTCGCGTATTACCCGGACAAGGCGTGGTTGAGCGGCTCGCAGTTTTTGAGTGGATGTTCCGCAGCGTAGCCTCTTGCGCGGCATGCGGCGGGGCCTTTAGGTCCGCCTGTTACGGCAAGTGATTGATCAGGCTCGCAATACATCCCGCGCCGAAGCCGTTGTCGATATTCACGACCGACACGCCGTTCGCGCAGCTGTTCAGCATCCCCAGTAGTGCGGCGATCCCGCCAAAGCTCGCCCCGTAGCCAACGCTCGTTGGTACGGCAATGACTGGCACTTTAACCAGGCCGGCGACCACGCTTGGCAACGCGCCCTCCATCCCGGCGACAACGATAATGACGCGCGCCGAGACGAGGCGCTCGCGCTCCTTGAGCAGGCGGTGGAGGCCGGCGACGCCCACGTCGTACAGGCGATCGACCTCATTCCCCATGACCGACGCCGTCACGACGGCTTCCTCCGCGACCGTGAAGTCGGACGTCCCAGCCGCGGCGATCAGCACGGTCCCCTTACCCGGCGACACATCATCCCGGCGCAGCGTGATCGCGCGGGCCCCTTCCTGGTACTGACAACCGGGCAGGACCTTCGCCACCGCTTCGAACGCCGCCTGGTCCGCCCGCGTGACGAGAAGCGAATTCCCCCGAGCCGCGATCCGTTCGGCGATGCCTGCAATCTGAGCAGGCGTCTTGCCGAGTCCCAGGATGACTTCCGGGAAACCCTGGCGGGCGGCGCGGTGGTGATCGACTTTTGCAAAGCCAAGATCTTCGAACGGCTGGGCCTGATACCGACGGTCGATCTCCAGCACGGCCTGATCGACGGACAGTTCCTGCCGAGCGAGACGCTCCAGCAGCGCGCGGATTTCGGCTGGGGTCATCGGGGCGCCGTCAGATCTGCCAGATGGTTGATAGCATTGACTTTACGTTGATGCAAAGTATAAGCTGCCGATTTCATAACGCGAGGGATTTCTCCGTCAATGACCCCGTTTGAAACGCTCGTCCTCGCCACCTACTTCTTTATTCTTATCATCCTGGCCGGCTACGGGTGGCACCGCTATTACCTGGTTTACACGTACGTCAAGAACCGAGACAGAGTGCCCGTACCAGCGGGTCGTTTTGACACACTGCCTCGGGTCACCATCCAGCTCCCGATCTACAACGAGATGTACGTCGCGGACCGCCTCATCGATGCGGTCGTAAAGATGGATTACCCCCGCCAGCTGCTTGAAATCCAGGTTCTGGACGATTCGACAGACGAAACCAGCTCCATTGCCGAGCTGGCCGTGCGCCGTGCCGCCGCACAAGGTGTCGACATCAGCTACCTGCACCGCAGCGATCGGACGGGCTACAAGGCGGGCGCGCTCGAGGCTGGAATGAAGGTCGCGAAGGGCGAATTCGTCGCGATTTTCGATGCCGACTTCGTTCCGTCGCCCGAGTTCCTCCACAGCACCATCCACCATTTCGTCGACCCGAAGGTGGCCGTGGTGCAGGCGCGCTGGGGCCACATCAACGCCGACTACTCGCTACTGACCAAAATTCAGTCGGTTCTGCTCGACGCGCACTTCGTGCTGGAGCACGGCGGCCGCAATCGCGCCGGTCACTTCTTCAACTTCAACGGCACGGCAGGGATCTGGCGACGGACGGCAATCGTGGATGGCGGCGGCTGGCAGCACGATACGCTGACCGAAGATCTCGATCTCAGCTACCGCACTCAGCTCCGCGGCTGGAAGTTCCATTTCCTCCCGGACCTCGTCGTGCCGGCCGAGTTGCCCGTCGAGATGAACGCGTTCAAGTCGCAGCAGCACCGATGGGCCAAGGGCTCGATTCAGACGTGCCGGAAGCTCCTCCCCAGCATCCTGGGTTCGCAACAGCCGCTCGCCGTCAAGGCGGAGGCGTTCTTCCACCTGACCGCGAACTTCAACTATGTCCTGATGGTGCTCCTCTCGATCCTCATGTTTCCGGCGATGGTGATTCGTTACAACATGGGGTGGTCGGAGATGCTGCTGATCGACGTGCCGATGTTCGTCGCGGCCACCGCCTCGGTCGCGAACTTCTACATCGTCTGTCAGCGCGAGCTGTATCCGGCCGACTGGATCGCGCGCCTGAAGTATTTGCCCTTCCTCATGTCGATCGGCATCGGCCTCGCCATCAACAACACCCGCGCCGTGTTCGAGGCGATTACCAATACCCAGACCGAGTTCGCCCGGACACCGAAGTACCGCATCGAAGACAGCAGCGACGAGTGGGTGGGCAAGCGCTACCGCCAGGCGAACATCATCCAGCCGATCATCGAACTCTCGCTGGGCCTGTATTTCACCTTCACGGTGTTCTATGCCCTCTCGAACCGCATCTATGGCACCCTTCCGTTCCTGATGCTGTTCCAGGTCGGGTTCCTCTATACCGGTCTGCTGTCGATCGTCCAGCAGTTCGCAGACGACAGCGTGGCGCTGAAGACGCAAATCGCCGGCGAGTAATTCGGCGGCAGCCAGAAGCGGCCCGCTCTCGCTGGGTCTATAATCCGCCTCACATCACTTCGTGCGGGGTGGTTCATGGCTACGGCGCGTCAGTCCCGCAGATCCTTTCTCCACTTCCTCGGCTTGAACGGTGTTGTCGCGGCGGCAGGCGCCTGCGCGCCGGCGGCGTCCGCCGACCGGGTCGCTCCGCATCTGGTCGCTCGGACGGCGGCCGGTGGCATGCTGCGGCTCGACTCGAACGAGAACTCCAGTGGTCCTGGCCCGCGCGTGTTGTCAGCTATTCAGGAGGCGTTGGGCGAAATCAACCGCTACGCGTTTGGCGCGTCGCGGGAGCTGGTGAGTGCGATTGCCGGATCGCTGAGCGTGCAGCCGGATCACATTGAATTGGGATGCGGCTCGACCGAGATTCTCGGAGCAGCGGTCACGTCCTTCACCGCCCCCGACCGTGGGTTGGTCACCGCAGCGCCGACGTTCGAGATGCCTGGCAATCTGGCGCACCAACTGGGTCATCCGGTCGTCGACGTTCCGGTGACCGAGTCGCTCGCGCTGGACCTCGACCAAATGGCGTCGCGGGCGGCGGGCGCTGGACTCCTTTACGTCTGCAACCCGAATAATCCGACCGCGACCGCCCACAGCGGCGACGCGATCACGCAATTTGTTAGCGACGTGCTGAAGCGCGAGCCGACCGCGACGATCCTAATCGACGAGGCGTATCACGAGTACGTCGAGCGGCCCGACTATCGGTCGGCCGTTCCGTTGGCGCTAGCCAATCCACAAGTGCTCGTTTCGCGGACGTTCTCCAAGGTGTTTGGCCTTGCCGGGATGCGCATCGGGTATGCCGTCGGCCAGCGCCAGCTTCTCAACCAGTTGGGCACGCGGCTCGACGCCTTCCGGATGTCGCGCCTGTCTACTGCCGCAGCGCTCGCCGCCCTGAGCGATCAGCCGCGTGTTGCCGAGCAGAGAAAGGCCAACCACGACGCACGCGCGTTCATCGTCCGGACCTTCAAGGATGAAGGATATGACGCCGCCGAATCCGAAGCCAACTTCGTGATGGTCAACGTCCGCCGCGACATCCGTACATTTCAGACCGCGTGTCGCGAGCGTGGTGTGTCGGTCGCTCGCCCGTTCCCACCGTTGATGACCCACGCTCGCGTCACGATTGGCACGATGGAGGAGATGAAGCGGGCGGCTGCGGTCTTTCAGGAGGTGTTGTCGCACCCCGCGTCAGCCGCCCGCCTCGAGCCAGTGCGCCGCCAGTATTGGCGCCGGGATGACCACGACCGGGTCTGCTGACCCACCCCCCGGGCTTTGCGGCACTTGCCTGCATGCCCGGATTCTCCATTCGGATCGAGGTTCTCGTTTCTATCGATGCTCGCTGAGCGAAATCGATCCGCGATACGCCCGCTATCCGAGGCTGCCCGTGCTTCAGTGTGAGGGCTACGAACGGGCTCCGTCGTCCGACGACGAGCCGCAGCGCTGACTGACAGGCCGCATTCCAACCGCAGCGTGCTGCCTGCTGCCTGCGGCCACCTAATACAATCCATCCGATGCCTCGTTCCGTCTTGGTTGTGCTCGCCGTCGCCGGCATTGCCTTTTTTGCCGGCCTCGATCGGGCAGCCATCGGCGACGCAGACGAAGCGTTCTATGCGGAAGCGGCCCGCGAGATGATCGAGCGCGGCGACTTCCTGACGCCGCGCTACAACTACGAGAACCGCTTTCAGAAGCCGGTTCTTTTCTATTGGGCGGTTGCGGCTGTCTATGCGATCGCGGGGATTGGCGCCGCCGCGGCTCGCGCGCCGTCCGCATTGTCCGGGGTGGGCATTGCCGCGATTGTGTGGTTTCTGGGGCGGCGCTGGTACGGCGAGCGAACGGGCCTCATGGCGGGGCTGATCGTGTCCACGTCGTTCGGCTGCGTGGCGATGGCACGGCTGTCGCTCCCCGATCTGCCGCTCGCGTTCTTCATCACCGCCTCGATTGCCGCCGGATGCGTCGCGCTCTCCGACGCTGGCCCGGTTCGGCTGAAACCACTGCTATGGTCCGCCGCCGCCGCCGGGCTCGGATTCCTGACGAAAGGGCCGGTAGGCGCCGTAGTGCCGTTCGTCGTCCTGGCACCGATCGTCGTGCTCGACCGGCGAGACGCGCTTCGACCCAGCCCCGTATTGCTGGCGCTCTTGGTGTTTGCCGTGATTGCGCTGCCGTGGTACGCCGCCATGACCGCAGTCCACGGCCCGGCGTACCTCGAGAGTTTCTTTCTGACCGACAACCTCGAGCGGTTCGCCACAACGCGGTTCAACTATCCGCGCCCGGCGTGGTTCTACGTGCCGATCATTGTCGGCGGTCTGCTGCCGTGGACCGCCTTCGCGCCGCTGTGGATTCCGGGCATCCTTCGTTCCATCCGCGATCGAGTCGCGCCCGCTCGGCCCACGTTGTGGCTGCTTGTGTGGGCGACGTTCCCGTTGCTGCTGTTCAGCGTCTCGGTTGGTAAACAGCCACGGTACGTCCTGCCGATTCTTCCGCCCGTGGCGCTTCTTCTGGCAGCGGCGCTCGACGGCAGGCTTCCATCATCCGGCCGAGCCTCCGGCGGTCGTCTCCTGACCAGTTGTGGAGTCCTGGCAGGCATCATCGTCGTTGCCATCGGTGTCGTGCTCTTCATGGTGCCTGCGGCGGCCCTCGATCTCGACCCTCGTTCGCTTCGATTCGCCGGGATCGCGACGGTGATATCCGGCGCTGGCGCCGTCGCCGCGGCGGTCTCGAGACCGTCATGGATCCCAGGTTCGGTCGCTCTCGCCGGCCTGGTTCAGATGCTCGCGTTGCAGTTCAGTCTGTTTTCGACGCCGGGCACCGACGTCGTCGAGCGAGTCGCTGTTGAGATTCGCGCGCGTTTACATCCTGGAGTGCAGTGGACGTCGCACGACATCTTCGTGCGGAATCTGGTCTATTACGTCGGCACCAGACAGAGAGGTCCGTTTGATGACCATGCGAAGCTGCTGGCATTTCTGCGCGGACAGCCCGCACTGGCCGTGATGACGTTGCGCGAGTATGAGCGGTTGGCGCCTCTCGTCGGCGCGCCGCTCCACGAGATCGGCCGCTGGCGCTTCTTCAACGCTTCTGCGATTCGAATCCGCACGCTCGTCGAGCGCAATCCGGAACGGGAGCTGCGGACCGTCGTCCTCGTGTCCAACCGACCACTCTCGTCGCGCTGAACGCGGACTTTCGGGCCGCCATCCGGACATGTCCCTTCGTTCAGGTATGATCGCGACAGGATGAGTGCCGGAGCGGAAGCGAAACCCAAGGGCGGCCTCGAGGACGTCGTCGCCACGACCTCGTCGATCTGCTTCATCGACGGCGACCGCGGCATCCTTGCCTACCGCGGCTACGACATCCACGATCTGGCGCCGAAGGCGACGTTCGAAGAGGTCTGCTACCTTCTCTGGCACGGCAGGCTGCCGAACCGGTCGGAGCTCGGCGAGCTCCAGTCGCAGTTCGCTGCCGCGCGGCCGCTGCCCGACGGAATCCTCCGGCTGATGCGGCAGGTACCGGCGTCGGACGCGATGGACACGCTGCGCACGCTGGCGTCGGCACTCGCGCACTTCGACCGCGACGCTTCCGACCAGTCGCCGGCCGCAAACTACCGCAAGGCGGTGCGACTGACGGCGCAGATGGGAAGCCTTGTTACCGCCATCGGGCGGCTCGAGAAGAACAACCAGCCCATCGATCCCGATCCGGTGCTCGGCTTCGCCGCGAACTTCCTCTACACACTGACCGGCCGTCGACCCGACGCCTTATCGGTTCGCGCGTTCGATTGCGCACTCGTCTTGCACGCCGACCACGAGCTGAACGCCTCGACGTTCGCTGCCCGCGTGGCGGCGGCGACGCTGACCGACATTCATTCGACGATCGTCGCCGGCATTGGCGCCCTCAAGGGGCCGCTGCACGGCGGCGCCAATGCGGAAGTGATGAAGATGCTGCTCGAGTTCGGCGCCAATGCAACGCCCGATCGCGTCGAGGCGACGATTCGCGAGAGGCTCGCCCGCAAGGAAAAAATCCCTGGCTTCGGCCATCGCGTGTACCGGACCATGGACCCGAGGGCCGTGCACCTGCGGCAGCTGTCGAAGGACCTCGGGCGGCGATCGGGCGAACCCCAGTGGGTGGAGATGTCCGAGCGGATAGAGGCGCTCGTCAAGAGCGAGAAGAAGCTGAATCCAAACGTCGATTTCTACTCGGCGTCGATGTATCACGCGCTCGGCATTCCGCTCTCGCTCTATACGCCGATCTTTGCGGTCAGCCGGACCTCCGGCTGGACAGCGCACGTTTTGGAGCAATACGCGAACAACCGTCTGATTCGGCCGCGCGCGGAATACACGGGCCCGGCGGTCCCGCAGCCGTGGGTGCCACTCGAACAGCGCTGACCCTTACGCTCATTCTTGCCTCGGTCGCGCTCCGGACACGCGGCGATGCGACGCCCGGCCGCACCGCACGGCAGCTCGTGCCCGGCATCGTCCGCGAGCTGGCCGCCGGCAAGGTCCTGATCGCATCTCGCGACCTGCCGGATCCGAATTTCTCCGAGACCGTCATTCTTCTCGCCGACCACAACAGCGAAGGCACGATGGGGCTGATCATCAATCGGCAAACCGAGATTCCGGTCGCGCGCGCGTTTCCCCAGCTGAAGCGGGTGTCGCCGCTCGGCCGGATTTATGCGGGCGGCCCCGTCGATACGACGAAGGTGCTCGGGCTGCTGCGCGCCAAGAGCCCCGGCAAGGACGTGCGGCAGATCGCTTCCGAGATCTATCTGGTGGCAACGCGCGAGCCGCTCGAAGGGTTGATCTCGTCGGGCACCGATCCAGATCATTTCCGCGTGTACATCGGCTACGCCGGATGGGCGCCTGGGCAGCTGGAACGCGAAGCGGTCGCCGGCGCGTGGCACGTCGTGCCCGGTGACCCCGCGCTCGTGTTCGATCCCGATCCATCCTCGGTCTGGCGACGGGAAATTCAGCGAACGGAAGGGCTCATGGCGCGGGCTGTGGACACGGGTCGATAGGGACACAGGGACATAAGCGCCTATAATCGTTGGTACCGTCCCGACGCCCGAGCCAAACTCTTGAACCCGCAGAACATCCGTAATTTTTCGATCATCGCGCACATCGATCACGGCAAGTCGACGCTGGCCGATCGCTTTCTGGAATTCACCGGGGCCTTGCAGGCCCGTGAAATGGAGGCGCAGGTCCTCGATTCCATGGATCTCGAGCGCGAGCGCGGGATCACGATCAAGGCGCACCCGGTCCGCCTGCACTACCAGGCCAAGGACGGCAATGATTACGTGCTGAACCTAATCGACACGCCGGGGCACGTCGACTTTTCCTACGAGGTCACACGGTCGCTTGCCGCCTGCGAGGGCGCACTGCTCCTTGTCGATGCGTCGCAAGGGGTCGAGGCGCAGACGCTTGCCAATGCCTATCTCGCGGTCGACAACAACCTCGATATCATCTCGGTCATCAACAAGATTGATCTCCCGGGCGCGCAGCCGGAAGAGACGCGTCGCCAGATCGAGGAGATCGTTGGCCTCCCCGCCGAAGGCGCCATCCTGGCCAGCGCCAAGGAAGGGATTGGCACGGAGGAGATCCTCGAAGCCATCGTGGCGCGGCTGCCGCCCCCCGAAGGCGACGAGTCGGCGCCCCTCAAGGCGCTGATTTTCGATTCCTGGTACGACTCGTACCGTGGCGTCGTCATCGTCGTCCGCATGCTCGATGGCGTGCTGAAGCCGGGCATGAAGGTTCGCCTGATGGCCACGGCGCAGGACTACCCGATCGAATCGATTGGCGTCTTCTCGCCAAAACCCACGCCGGTCGATCAGCTCGCTGCCGGCGAGGTCGGGTTCCTCACCGCCAACATCAAGACTGTCAAGGACGCCCAGATCGGCGATACCGTGACCGAGACGGCCCGTCCGACAACCCAGCCGTTTCCGGGATTCAAGGAATTGAAGCCGATGGTGTTCGCCGGGATGTATCCGGTCGAAGGCCATCAGTATCCCGACCTGAGAGAGGCACTCGAGAAGCTGCGTCTGAACGATTCGTCGCTGTTCTACGAGCCCGAGACGTCGGCGGCGCTCGGGTTTGGATTCCGCTGCGGCTTCCTCGGGCTGCTCCACATGGAAATCGTGCAGGAGCGGCTCGAGCGCGAGTTCGACATGGACCTCGTGACCACAGCGCCTGGCGTGCTCTATCGCGTGACGACGACCGATGGAGAGGTCCACGAGATCGACAGCCCGGCAAAGCTGCCGGAGCCAGGCCGCATCACGACGCTCGAGGAGCCGATCATCACTGCGATGGTCCTCACGCCGTCGGAGTATGTCGGTGGAATCCTGCAGCTCTGTCAGGACAAGCGCGGCGTGCAGAAAGGACTCGAGTACTTGTCCTCGGACCGGGTGTTGATCACGTATGAGCTGCCGTTTGCCGAGGTCGTGCTCGACTTCTACGACAAGCTCAAGACGCTTTCGCGAGGCTACGCATCCCTTGACTACCACGTGACCGGCTTCTGCGAATCGCCGCTGGTCAAGATGGACATTCTCGTGAACGGCGAGCCGGTGGACGCCCTGTCGCTCATCGTTCACCGCGAAACCGCCTACGAACGCGGCAAGGCGCTGGTGTCGAAGATGCGCGAGCTGATCCCGCGGCAGATGTTCGAGGTCGCGATCCAGGCCGCGATCGGCACGCGCGTCATCGCCCGCGAAACGGTGAAAGCGATGCGCAAGAACGTGCTGGCCAAGTGCTACGGCGGCGACATCACGCGCAAGCGCAAGCTCCTGGAGAAGCAGAAGGAAGGCAAGAAGCGCATGAAGCGTGTCGGACAGGTCGAGATTCCGCAGGAGGCGTTCCTCGCGGTGCTGAAGGTGGGCGAGTGATGACAACCCGTAAGAAGTCGACGCTCCGCGAGTATTTCGAGTCGATCGTGATCGCCGTGATCCTCGCGCTGTTCATCCGGACGTTCGTGGTGCAGGCCTTCAAGATCCCGACCGGATCGATGGAGAACAATCTTCTCGTCGGCGATCACCTGCTGGTGAACAAGTTCGTCTACGGCCCGTCGGCGGCGGCCTTCGAGCGCGCGGTGCTGCCGGAATCGACCATCCATCGCGGCGACGTGATCGTCTTCAAGTACCCGGAAGAACCCGATCGCGATTTCATCAAACGGGTCGTCGGGCTGCCAGGAGAGACACTGGAGCTCAGAAAGAAGCGGGTTTACATCAACGGTCGTCCGCTGGATGAACCGTACGTGCATTTCCTCGTGCCGCCGTCGCCGCACGCGCAGGAAGTTGCGGCTTCGGACGTGCGCGAGCAGTACGGCCCGGTAACGGTGCCCGCCGGTCACTACTTCGTCATGGGCGACAACCGCGACAACTCGCAGGACAGCCGCTACTGGGGATTCCTGCCGCGCGATTACATCAAGGGCAAGGCCCTGATGGTCTACTGGTCGTACCAGGCCGATAGAGAGGATTACGAGCAGGAAGGGATCGGCGCCACCATCGCGGGGGCCGTGTCCGTCGTTACCCATTTCTTCACACGTACGCGCTGGGAACGGCTCCTGCACCAGATCCGTTGAGGCGGATTTTCAGGTCCGCCTTCGTAACGCGGTCATGAAGACACTGATCAAGCTGCTCGTCGTCGTGCTGGTGCTGAACGCGGTGTACCGCGTCGGCTCGGCGTACTGGACGCACTACAAGTTCCAGGACTCGATTCAGCAGATGGCACAGTTTTCTGAGCACGCAGCGCCGGAAGAGCTGCGCGCGAAGATTCTGGAGCAGGCCGGGACGCTCGGCGTTCCGATTGAGTCCGAGAACCTTACGGTAAACCGAGGCAACCGGCGCATCGAGATCGACGGCCGCTATGTCAGGGATTTGGAGCTTTTCCCGCGCTTCAAGCGGCGCTGGGACTTCACCATTCACGTCACCGTCCTGACGCTCAGTTGAGCGTCAGGCGAGCGCGGCCTTCGCCTCGGCTGCGAGCTCCGCGATAGACGCTTCGAGGCGCTCGACCTCGGCGCGCGCGCTGTCGACGTAGCCGAGCTCTCGAATCGACTTCAGGTTCACGTGGACGTTGAGCGCAGCCGCCCGCGACGCTGCCACCAGCAGCTCGATTGCTACCGCCACGTCGCTGCCCGCCGCGGGATTCCCGCGCCTTGCCACCTGGATGGCGTTCACGAGTCCCGCCTGGCACGCACGCATCACGCCGAGAGGGACCTCGGCGGCACCTCGAAGCGCGGCTTCGATCGCATTGCGGCGCGCATCTTTCTCGTCGTCCGTCACCTTTGCCAGACGGTAGCCCGCCACGACGTTCTCGTACGCCGCAGCATCGTCTTCGACCAGCTGCACCGCGTGCTCGCCAAGCCTCTGCACGTCGTCTCCAACCCGATCGAGCGTCGCACGTTCGTCGTCCGTGGCCGCGCGCGTCCGCGGCATGCGCGCGACCATCGTCAGGAGCGCAAATGCGACGGAGGCGGTCAGGGCTGCGGCCGAGCCGCCGCCTGGCGTTGGGGCGGTGCTGGCGAACTCGGCAAGCAGCTCGCGGAACGGGCGATCGGTGAGTCCAGGCATAGGGCGAGTCTAAGGCACTTAGCACTTGGCAATGTCCCCATCCACCGCCTTGCCGCGTTTGACCACGGCGCTGATTGCCGCGACGCCGACACGCAGCAGCTCGACGGCTGGTCCGTTCACCACCACCGCATCGCACTGCTTGCCGACTTCGAGGCTGCCGAGATCGTGGGCGCGGTTCAGCGAATGCGCCGCATTGAGCGTCGCCGCCACCAGCGCTTCCTCGAACGTCAGGCCCATGCCAAAACACGCGAGCGTCATCGCGAAAGGCATCGAAGGCGACAGGCCGCCACCGGGGTTGGCGTCGGTGGCGAGTGCTACTGCTACACCTGAATCGATTAGCATCCGTGCCGGAGCATAGCGCCCAAGCCGCAGGTAGAGGGCAGTCGTGGGAAGCAGCGTGGCGACGACGCCGGCGTTCGCGAGGGCCCGGGCTTCAGCGTCACTGACGAAGACGAGGTGGTCGGCGGAGCGAACGCGAATCCTGGCGGCGACCGACGCCCCACCCGTCGCGCCGAGCTCGTTGGCGTGGATTCGCGCGTCGAGGCCTGCGTGCCGTCCAGCCTTCAGGATCGTCGTGGCCTCGTCAGTCGTGAACACGCCATCCTCGCAAAAGACATCGCACCACCGCGCGAGGCCGGCGCGCGTGACGGCAGGGATCATCTCGTCGACAACGGTCCGGACGTAGTCGTCGCGTCTGTTGCGGTACTCGGGCGGTATCTCGTGAGCGCCCAGAAAGGTCGCTTCGAGCTCGATCGGTTGCTCTTCAGCGAGTTGGCGGATCGCTCGAAGCTGCGTCAGCTCGCTCGCGAGCGTCAGTCCATACCCGCTCTTGACTTCCGCCGTCGTCGTGCCGCAGCCGAGCATCTCGCGGAGACGAGGCGCCGTCGACTCGACGAGCGTTTCAACCGTCGCGCTTCTCGTGGCCCGGACCGTCGAGAGGATGCCGCCCCCCTCTTGTGCGATCTCCTGATAGGTGGCGCCTTCGAGTCGCCGTCTCAGCTCGTCTCGCCTGTCGCCGGCGTAGACGATATGCGTGTGGGGGTCGACGAAGCCCGGAACGACGGCGCGGCCGGTGGCATCGAGAACGGTGGCGTCTTCAGTCACCTCGAGAACGCGATCGGCGTCGTCGCGCCTGCCAACGAAGACGATCCGCTCCCTGTACGCGGCGAGCGTCGCGTCGGTGATTCGTCCGGCATCGCGCATGGCCTCGCCAAGCCTCGGTGCCGGTCCGGCACAGGTGTAGAGCTCGGCGGCGCTCCGGATTACGAAATCCGCAATCACATCGGGAGGATATACGAGTAGGGGCGCATGGCAACGAGGTGGGACAGGCTGCCGAAGGCCTGTCCCCTTACTGCGCTGGTGCGATTCTGAGGCGCTGTCGGACCTCATCGAGCGTCAGTCCATGGACTTCCACGCGCTTGGTTCGGCTGCGAGTGCCACTGACGATACGGATCGCGCGTTTGGGGAGATCGAGAACGTGTGCAAGGAGCGCGATAAGGGCATCGTTGGCGGCGCCCTGGACGGGCGCCGCGGCGAGCTTCACCAACAGAGACGGTAACGATTGCCGGGATGTGTCAGCGCTTGGCTGCCAGCCGACGACTGCCGTTCGGCCGGCACGCGGGGTGACGTGGACGGCAAAAGTCGTCGGAGGGCTCACGCCTCCGCGACTTTGAGCGGCGCCGGCTGGACGGGCTCGGCCGGTCGCGGACGGTGGAGCAGGACCTTGTCGTCGCGCTCCTTCTGATCCTGCTCTCGCACGAACTCGAGCGCGTTGCGAAGCGCCGCGATCGTGGATTCGAGGGAGCTCTCGACGTCGCGGCGCTTCAGGCGCAGGCCGTCGATCTCGCGCTGGATGTCCTCGTGCCGCGTCTGCGTTTTCTGCTGCAGCAGATCGGCACGCGTTTCGGCCTCCCGGACGATGCGCTTTGCCTCGGTCTCCGCGTTCGCCTTGATCTCGTCGGCCAGGCGCTGCGCTGTGAGCAGGGTGTTGCGGAGATTGCGTTCGCTTTCGCGGTGCTCCTCGAGCGACGCCTGCGCACGCGTCAGGTCGTCGCGCAGCCGATCGGCATCGCGCAACGCCTGTTCGTAATCGTCGGCGGTTTCCGACAGGAACGCTTCGACCTCGGCGCGGTCGAAGCCGCGCACGACTGTCCGGAACTTCTGCTGTCGCAAGTCGAGAGGCGTCACCTTCATCAGACTGTCTCCGTGGCGCCCGCCTGCGGGCGTTCACCGAATATCGCCGTGCCGATCCGCACCATGGTCGCCCCTTCTTCGATGGCGACCGTAAAATCGTGGCTCATCCCCATGGACAGTTCGCGGAGCCGCGCCGCCGGTACGCCGTCGTTGGCGAGCCGGTCACGAAGCTCGCGAAGCCGGCGGAACCAGGACCGCACGTCTTCGGGGTTTTCCGCAAACGGCGGCAACAGCATCAACCCGACGAGCCGTGCCGCACGCAGCGACTCGGCGGCCTCGCAGATTGCCGGCACCGTGTTTTCAGGCGCGCCAAACTTCGTGGCCTCGCCTGCCATGTCCACCTGCACGAGGAGCTCGGGGGCTTTCCCGAGCGCCACGGCTGCCTCGTCCACCTTTCGAAGGAGGTCGACGCCATCAATCGAATGAATCAGGTCGAAGCCTTCGACCGCCTTCTTCGCCTTGTTCGATTGCAGGTGGCCGATGAGATGCCACCTGAGTGGTTGATCGGCTGTTGCACGAATCTTCTGTAGCCCCTCCTGGACACGGTTCTCGCCGAAATCGAGCTGCCCGCATCCAGCGGCGGCCCGGACGGCTTCCGGCGGAAATGTCTTGGAAACAGCCACTAAGCGGATGGTGGCGGGGTCGCGGCCGGCCGTGCGGGCCGCCTGGTCGAGGCGACCTCGCACGGTGGTCAGATTGGCAGCGACAACGTCGGCAATCGTGGGCAATTTCTGGACAGTTGCGCCGCGGCCGCGGCGCGTCGCTACTTCTTGACGAGCGGTTGCAACTGCTCGATGTTCTTCTTTACTTCTTCGGCATGCTCGCCGGTCGGCGCGTTCTGCAAGTAGCCCTCGAACGCGGCGACCGCGCCGGCGAAGTCGCCCAGATTGATGTTGGCTTTGCCGAGCAGATACCACGCCTGCTCGAACTTCGGGTCGGCCTTCGTCGCCGCGTCGAACTTCTCTTTCGCCTCGGCGAACTTCTGCGCATTCCAGAGGATCACGCCCTGGTTGTACAAGCCGCTGGCGTCGAGTCCGCCGGCGCCGCCGGCGGCACCCGCTGCGCCGCCACCGCAGGTCGAGGACTTGGCGCTCGCTTCGAGCGCGAGGTCGGTCTTGTTTGCGACGTTGTAGGCGTTGGCGAGGCCAGCCCACGCCGCGCAGTGATCCGCCTTCAGCTCGATCGCCTTCTTGTACGCCGTCTCGGCTGCGGCAAAGTCCTTCTTCTGGCTGTTCGCGTAGCCAATGTTGTAGTAGCAGTCCGGGCAGTTCGGGAGCTGCGCGATCGCTTCGTTGAACTTGGCGATCGACTCGTCGTACTTCCCTGTCTTGCTGAGCTCGACTCCCTCTTCGAAGACCTTCTGCAGCGCGGCCTGCTTCGCTGCCATCTCGGCGTTGTCGCCCGCGGCCGGCGCGAGCCGGAACTCCATGGGCGGGTTGTCGCCGATGCTGACCTTCGCTTCCTGCGACGACTTCAACTTGTCCTTTTCGGCGGTGATGGTGTAGTCGCCGGGGAAGAGGCCGACCTGGACAAACTCGCCCTTCTTGTTCGTCTTGACTTCTCGCGTGTTCTTCACCGATTTTGCGGAGATCGTGACCTTGGCGCCTTCGACCGGGGCACCCTGTGCGTCGACGACCTTGCCGCGGACCACGCCGGTTTGCGCCGACGCCGTCGCGGCGAACGCCAGCATCACTGCGGCGGACAGAACACACGGAGCGAGACGGCGGAATGCCATCCGAATCATTGACGTTGCCTCCAGCGCGTCGCCCTGCGACGCGGAACCGTGCCCGAAGCCCTGTTAGTTTACCGCGAAGAACCGGCCGATCGCGTCGAGCTCATGCGTCACCGGCGCGGGCGGCATCGAGGCGAGGAAACGCCGCCCGTAGCCCATGGTCCGGAGCCGCGGGTCGAGTACCGCGAGCACTCCGCGATCCTGCCGGTGCCTGATCAGGCGCCCAAGGCCCTGGAGCAAGCTGAGAATGGCCATCGGCACCTGGTAGTCCGCGAACGCGTCGCCTCCACCGGTCGCGACGGCCTCCATCCTCGCCGCGGTCACTGGGTCACCAGGCGAGGCAAACGGCAGCTTGTCGATGATCACGCAGCTCAATGCGTCGCCAACCACATCCACGCCATGCCAGAAGCTCGAGGTTGCCAGCAGCACGCAGTTCGCCGTTCCCCGGAAGGTCGCGATCAAGGCCGAACGGGGAGCGCGACCCTGCACGAGGATTGGATAGTCCAACCGCTGAAACAGGATTGGTTCGACGGCGCGCAGCATCGCGTAGCTCGTAAACAGCACGAAGGCGCGCCCCTCGGTCCGGCGGAGTATCTCGAGGCACTCTTGCGCCACGGCGTCCGCAAAGCTGGCATCTCGCGGCGGCGGCATCCGTCGTGGGAGGTACAGCAACGCTTGTGAGGCGTAATCGAACTCCGAGGCGAGCCGCACCTCCGCTGCGCGGCGAATCCCGAGCCGGCGCCGGACGTAGTCGAACTGTCCTTCGACGGTGAGCGTTGCAGACGTCAGGACCGTCGTGGCGAAGCGCTCGAGGAGGTGCTCCCGCACCACGCGCGAAACGTCGATCGGCGCCGCCCGCAGAAATACCCCGCGGCCACGCACCTCGAGGAAGTACACGAAGTCGGTGTCGCTGGCGCTGAGCAGTGTCTTCAGATCGCCGCGCACTGCGTCGGTCCGCGCGGCAATCTGGAGAACGTCTTCGAGAACCGACGGTCTGGCCGACTCGCCACCGGGCGTGGGGTCTTTCAACAAGAGAAGCGACGCCTCGAGCGCGTCCAGGATGCCGATCAGCGCCTGCCCGCTCTCCTGCACGTCGGCCAGCGACTCCGGCGTGACTCGCACCCGTTCGTCGGCAGTACGACGCGCCGGTTCGAGCTGTTGAATCAGACGCTTCGCCCGGTCCTCGACGCGGCTGACGATGCGCATGATCTGCTCGCGCTGGTCGACGTCACGCCAGCCCGCCATGACGCGCGCGGCATCGCGCACCAACTCTTCGAGGCGGTAGTTGCTGACCACGATGCCGAAGTACTGCGTCGCCACCTCTTCGAGCTGGTGCGCTTCGTCCAGCACTGCGGCATCACAATCTGGAATCACTGCGCCGTAGTTGCCGTCGCGGACGGCCGCATCGGCGAACAGCAGGTGATGGTTGACGATGACCAGGTCGGATTCGGCGGCCCGCTGGCGCATGCGAGTGACGAAGCAGTCCTGATAACGTGGGCAGGTCGTGCCGAGGCAGTTCTCAGCCGACGCGGACAGCTCCGACCAGAGCGGCAGATCTTCGGGCAGATCGGCCAGTTCCGCTCGATCGCCTGTCTCGGTCTCGGTCGCCCAGCGCTCGAGCATCGGCAACAGGATGCGCTCGTCAACCTCGTGACCGGCAGCGCCGAATCCGCCGAGGCGCTGTTGTCGAGCGAGATCGCCGGACTTCAGTGCCTGGAGCCGATGGAGACACAGATAATTGCCGCGGCCTTTCATGACCGTGGCAGTGAACGTGTCACCAATGGTCTGCGCCACGATGGGCAGGTCCTTGTTGACGATCTGCTCCTGCAGGTTCTTGGTGCCGGTCGAGACCAGCACGCGCCGGCCGCTGACGAGCGCCGGAATCAGGTAGGCAAGCGTCTTGCCTGTGCCAGTGCCCGCTTCGACGAGCAGGACGCTCTTCGACTCGATCGCGTCCGCCACGGCGTCTGCCATCTCGCGCTGACCCGCGCGCGACTCGAAGCCCGCGACCGCGCCGCGCAGTGGCCCGTCGGGCGCGAAGATCGATCGCACGCGCGCCGGGAATGTCTCGGCCGGGGGTTCAGGTTCGGTTGCCCGCATACCTACCACCGAGTGTAACAAGCCACGAATGGCGATGCCTGCCACGTCGCCGCGAGTCGGGTGTTGCAGATTCTGCCGACGTCCAGGTCATGGTCCAATCGGTCGCGGACGGACACGGATGTTCACGGACCGGGCCGTCACGGACTGGGCCGTCACGGACTGAACACGGACGTTCACGGATGCGAATCCGTCACGGGCGGACACGGATTCACGCGGATTCAATCGTGACGGAGCTCGAGGGCACGTCGCACGCGGTCCGTGGGCGAGCAGCGAACCGCATTCGTTTGAGGAATGTAGTCTCCGTGACCGGATGGACTGTCGTCCGATGACTGTCCGCGTCGGCCCGTGACCTGATGGAGGTTGATCCGTGAAAATCCGTGTCCGTCCGTGACCGATGAGCTCTTGATCCGTCTATGTCCGCGGAGGTTCCTGGCCCGCGATCGGCCGTGACGGTGCCGGCGATCGTCCGCGACTCCACGGCTCGCCGGTGTGACTATCCGCGATACAGCGGGAAGCGGCGGCAGAGCGCTTCGACTTCCGTTTTGACCATGCCAAGCGCGCGATCGTCGTCGGGTGTGGCCAGCCCACGGATGATGAAGTCGCCGACAAGATCCATTTCCTTTTCGGTCATGCCTCGCGTCGTGACAGCGGGAGTGCCGACGCGAATGCCACTGGCCACGAGCGGCGGATTCTTGTCGAACGGGATAGCGTTCTTGTTCACCGTGATGCCGGCTTTGCCGAGCGCCGCTTCCGCGACCTTGCCCGTCAGCCCCTTCGAAAAGACATCTACCAGCATCAAGTGATTGTCGGTGCCACCACTGACGAGCCGGTAGCCGCCCGCCGCAATCACCGTTGCGAGGCGCGCCGCGTTCGCTACGATCTGTCGCTGGTAAGACGCAAAGGCTGGCTCCGCGGCTTCCTTCAGACAGACCGCCTTCGCGGCGATGACGTGGACCAGCGGGCCGCCCTGCACGCCGGGGAATACGGCCTTGTCGATGTCCTTGGCATACGCGCTCCGGCACAAGATCAGCCCGGCCCTTGGCCCCCGCAGCGTCTTGTGCGTCGTGGTGGTGACGAAGTCGGAGTGCGGAACAGGACTCGGGTGGACGCCGGTGGCAACGAGGCCCGCAATATGGGCCATATCGGTCATCAGGAGGGCGCCACAGTCATCGGCAATCTGACGAACGCGCGGGAAGTCGAACACCCGCGGGTAGGCGCTGGCGCCGACGACAATCAGCTTTGGCTTGTGCTCTTGCGCGAGCGCCGCCAGCGCATCGTAATCGAGCCGCTCGTCGTCCGCTCGGACACCGTAGGGCACGACGTTGAAGTACTTGCCCGAGAAGTTCAGCGGATGCCCGTGAGTCAGGTGTCCGCCGTGTGCGAGGTTCATGCCGAGAATGGTGTCGCCCGGCTTGAGCATGGCGAGGAACACCGCCATGTTCGCCTGCGCACCGGAGTGCGGCTGAACGTTCGCATGCTCGGCGCCAAAGAGCGCCTTGGCGCGGTTGATGGCGAGGGATTCGACGACGTCGACGTACTGGCAGCCCCCGTAATAGCGGCGACCGGGATAGCCCTCGGCGTATTTGTTGGTGAATACCGTGCCGGTAGCCTCGAGGACCGCCGCGCTGACGAAATTCTCCGACGCGATCAGCTCGAGTCCAGTTTCCTGACGCTCGGCTTCGTTCTCAATCGCGCGGGCGATATCGGGATCGACGTCAGCGAGGGTGCGGGCCAGGAGGGCAGTCGTCGTGGGCATAACGCGCGAATTGTACTATAGGGTGTGCCGCCGGAAGCTGCGTCCCCGGTTGTTGTCGTCGCCCGCCGCGGTGAGGATCGGATTCGTCGTGGCCATCCCTGGATCTACAGAAGCGACATTGCGTCGGCAACGGCCTCGCCAGGCGATCTGGTAACGGTCGTCGGCGGCCGCGATCGACGGCTTGGCGGTGCGCTCTGGAGCTCGCGATCGCAGATCGCGCTGCGGATGGTCTCGACGGGTGACGAGTCGCCCGGCGAAGGCATCTGGCGGCAGCGTCTGGCAATGGCCGTGGCGTTTCGCGACGGGCTGCACATCGACGCGACGGCGTACCGTCTTGTCCACGGAGAAGCGGATCGCCTCCCTTCGCTAGTCGTCGACAAGTACGGCGATTACCTGGTAATCCAGACGCTTTCGCAAGGCACGGATCGCCGGCTGTCGGAGCTGACGCATGCGCTTGTTGAGATCGTGTCGCCGAAGGGCATCCTCGCCCGAAACGATCCGAAGGTCAGGACGCTCGAAGGCCTCGAGCAGCACGTTCAGGTGGTACATGGTGACGTGCCCGAGGTCGTGCAGGTGCGAGAAGGCGAGGTCCGCTACGGCGTCGATCTCCGGCACGGCCAGAAGACCGGACTGTTTCTCGATCAGCGTGAAAATCGCATCGTGGCGGCACATTACGCGCGGGGCCGGTTGCTCGATTGTTTCAGCTACAACGGCGCGTTTGCGCTGTCCCTGGCGAAACACTGCAGCGACGTGCTGGCCATCGATGCGTCGGGCGGCGCCGTAGCGAGGATCGCGGAGAATGCGTCGTTGAACGGCATGGCGAACGTGACGGCGCGCGAGGCCAACGTCTTCGACGAGCTGCGGCACTTCGAACAAAGCGGAGAGCGCTTCAATACGATCGTCCTCGACCCGCCGGCGTTCGCGAAGAACAAAGCAGCAGTCGACAAGGCACTGGCGGGCTATAAAGACATCAATCTGCGAGCCTTACGCATTCTGGAGCCCGGAGGCGTGCTCGTCACCTGCAGCTGTTCCTACAACGTCGATGAGCCGATGTTCCTGCAGGTGCTCGCCGACGCGGCGGCCGACGCGCGGGCGCATGTGACGATTCTGGAAAAACGCATGCAGGGGCGCGATCACCCTGTGCTCCTGACCGCACCGGAGACGTATTATCTGAAGTGCGTGATCTTGCGGAAGCATTGAGAGCAGGCTTACGGACTACGGACTCCGGGCTACGGGCTTCGGGTACGCTCGGATGAATCCCGGCATCGAATAGCGGAGAGCATTCCCGGAGCCCGGAGCCTGAAAAATGGGCCTCGACAGCACCTGCACTGCCACCTTCAAACACCAGCGATCCGAAGGCCGCGTCCTTCTCGAGACCGACCACGTGCTGTTCCGTGGCGACTTTCGCGTCAAGCTGCCCGTGTCGTTGATCACGTCGATCAAGGCGTCGCGCGGAACCTTGACGCTCGGAACCGCCGATGGCGTGCTCGCGCTGCAGCTTGGGCCGGCGGCGGAAAAGTGGGCCGCGAAGCTATCGTCGCCAAAGAGCCTCGTCGAGAAGCTTGGCGTCAAACCTGGCGCGCGCGTCGCGATCGTCGGCATCAGCGATGAAGAGTTCATCGAGGACCTTCGGAGGACCGGCGCGATGGTTACCACACGGCCCACTGCGACGCTCAACGACATCATTTTCTTCACGGTGAGCGCACCGAAGGATCTCGACAGGTTCACGTCGCTGCAGAAGTCACTCGCGCCCGCCGGCGCGCTCTGGTCGATCCGGCCAAAGGGACGCGCCGACATCTCCGAATCGGTCGTGATGGCAGCCGGGAAGGCGGCGGGACTCGTCGACGTAAAGGTCGCGAAGTTTTCCGAGACTCACACCGCCGAGAAGTTCGTGCGCCCGAAGCACAGTCGCTGACACCGCCGATGCCGCAGGCCCCGACGCCGCAGTTCCTCGGCTTCGACGTTCGGCTCGATCCCGTCAATCTGGCGCGCGGATGGTCGGCAGAGCGCCGCAATCAGTACCTGTTGCGCGACGACATCGAAGTGCCGATCTCGATCGATCCGATGGTCTGGCCGTCGAAGTTCTGGCAACGGCACGTTCCGCCCGGTATTGGCATCCCGCGGCATCTGGGCACGGTCGCGGTGCCGGATGCGACGCCCGGTTACACGATTCTCGGACTGTGGGCGGATCTCGATGAACTCGAGCGATTCGCTCGTAATACGGGGGTTACCATCGATCCCGCCACGCTCATCGCGGTCCTGGCCTGGCCCGGCGACGAGGAGGACCTCGCGGGTTCGTCCCTCGAGACGAGTAGTCCCCTTCCAGATCTGGCAGCCTGGACCTGCCTCGGATTCGACGTCGCCGACCATTCGTTCATCAGTGGCCTGAATAACTGTGGCTACGATCCTGACGAGCGCGCGAGCCTCGCCAACATCTGGCGCGCCAGCCTGAACGAACACGGCCTGCTCACCGAGCTCGAAGCCGCCCGACGCTTCGCTGAGATGACCGACGAGCGCGTCCCAGAACACGCGCCGTTTCTCGTGTTCGAGCTCCGTGCGTCGCGGTAGAGAGAATCCACAGATTTCACAGATTCATTCGGGGTTCGACATGAGCATGTGTCGAAGGCCGTGCGAGCTCACCGGCCGCAGTGCGGCCGGCGGCCTGTCCCATCGGTGTAATCGGTGTAATCTGTGGATCAAATAGACTCGCGAGCGCCTCAGTAACAGACGAGATCCGAGTGCTATAGTCGAATCTCAGCCTCCTCCCGAAGAAGGTCCGACATGTCCGCCATCGATTTCGAAACCGCGTATCCCGCATCCCGCAAGGTCTACGTCAACGGGCGCGCGGGTGGCGTTTCTCTGGCCGTGCCGATTCGCGAGATCCAGCTTTCGGGCGGCGAGCCGCCACTGCAGGTGTACGACACGAGCGGCCCGCAGGGGGTCGACGTGCGGCAGGGACTGCCGCCGCTGCGCGCGAATTGGATTGCCGCCCGCGGCGGCGTCGAGCAGGTCGCCCGCTCCTCCCGGGGGGTGTCGGCGAAAGGTGCACCCGAGGTACCGCCATCGCTGGAGCGGCCGGTTCTGCGCGGCACCGGACCGGTGACACAACTGCATTACGCCCGCAGGGGCATAGTGACGCCGGAAATGGAGTTCATCGCGCTGCGCGAAGGGCTCGACGCCGAGTTCGTCCGGAGTGAGGTGGCGCGCGGCCGGGCGATCATCCCGGCCAATGTCAATCACCCGGAGCTCGAGCCAATGGTCATCGGCCGAAACTTCCTGGTGAAGATCAACGCCAACATCGGCAACTCGGCCGTCAGCTCCTCGATCGAAGAAGAAGTCGCGAAGCTGCAATGGGCGACGCTCTGGGGCGCCGATACCGCGATGGATTTGTCCACCGGCAAGCACATCCACGAAACGCGCGAGTGGATCGTCCGCAACTCGCCGGTGCCGATCGGCACGGTCCCCATCTACCAGGCGCTCGAGAAGGCTGGAGGCCGCCCCGAGGAGCTCACCTGGGAAATCTATCGCGACACGCTGATCGAACAGGCTGAGCAGGGCGTCGACTACTTCACGGTGCATGCCGGCGTCCTCCTGCGCTATATCCCACTGACCGCCAAGCGCGTCACCGGCATCGTGTCGCGAGGCGGCTCGATCATCGCGAAGTGGTGCCTGGCGCACCACAAGGAAAGCTTTCTCTACACGCGCTTCCGCGAGATTTGCGAAATCATGCGCGCCTATGACGTCAGCTTTTCGCTGGGCGATGGTCTGCGGCCGGGGTCGATCGCCGACGCCAACGACGACGCGCAGTTCGCGGAGCTGAAGACGCAGGGCGAGCTGACACGTATCGCGTGGGAGCACGACGTGCAGGTCATGAACGAGGGACCGGGGCACGTGCCGATGCACCTGATTCGCGAGAACATGGAAAAGCAGCTCGAATGGTGCGACGAGGCGCCCTTTTACACGCTCGGTCCGCTGACGACCGACATCGCGCCAGGCTACGACCACATCACGTCGGCGATCGGCGCCGCCATGATCGGTTGGTACGGCACGGCGATGCTGTGCTACGTCACGCCCAAGGAACATCTCGGACTCCCGAATCGCGACGATGTGAAGGCCGGCGTGATTGCCTACAAGATTGCGGCGCACGCCGCGGACCTCGCGAAGGGGCACCCTCGCGCGCAGGCCTGGGACGACGCGTTGTCAAAGGCGCGGTTCGAGTTCCGCTGGAACGATCAGTTCAATCTGGCGCTGGATCCGGTGACCGCCCGTGCGTACCACGACGAGACGCTGCCGGCGGAAGGCGCCAAAGTCGCGCACTTCTGCTCGATGTGCGGACCGAAATTCTGCTCGATGGAGATCACGAACCAGGTGCGCGAGTACGCGGCCGCGCACGGCGTCGACACCGGCGCTGCCATCGAAACCGGAATGGCCGAAAAGGCCGAGGAGTTCCGTCGAACGCGGGAGATCTACGTCGCGAAGCCAGCGGAATGATCGCGGACAGCTGGCCGCACCAAAGTGCGGCCCGAAGGCGCAGCGAACCTACCTGAAGACGACGGGTAAGTTCCCCGAGTACCTCGACGTCGGCATCGAACGTGTGGGAAGGCTTGATCGACTAGTATTTCGCCACGCGCCAGATCGTGGACGTCGGACGATTGGCCGACGGCCCGTATTTTCTGAAGTTCGTGGCGACAAACGTCGTGCTTCGAGCCGAAGTACCGGAAGGACACGTCGGCGTCGGCTCGGAAACACCCAGCAGGCTGTAGCAGAAAGGCCACATGGAAGTGCGGCCTTTCTGCAGTCGCCTGCAAGTGGAAGAGCAGGAGGGCCCGACTGTAGTGGGGCCAGCCCTTAGTTCGTCACCTGGATCGGAACGATCTGGATGACGGTGGGGAAGCGTCCGGGCGACTGTCCGGGCTTCGGGTTGAGAAACCCACCGTTGCCGCTCGCGGTGTAGTCCTTGACCGTCACGCTCGGCGGGAACGCCATCGCGTTCTCGTCGTACTTCCCGACTTCGAAAATGTGCGTCGGTGGATTGTCGAAGACCGCCGTGCCCCGCTGTTTCAACAGGGTCCGGTAGTACGCGAGGAGCTCGGTGTATCCGGCGGTCGAGCCGTACAAGTAGAATCGCTGACCCTTACCGGCTTCGTACGAGGTGAGGAACACCGCTCCAGGGTAGACGGTGACGCCGAGCACGCGCTCGGATGGCGCGGCCTCTTCGGGAAAGAGCGGCTGCGCCGAGGGTGTCTGGCGCGTCGGCGGTTCCGGGCGCTGTGACGCAGGCGGTGTCGCTTGTCCGGCCAGACTGAAGTCAGGCCCTACCGCAGCAAAGAGCGCGAGACCAGCGAGCGTCGTCGCGACACGAACGATCATATATCGCCATTGTACCCGTTCCAGTAGCCCGAAGCCCGTAGCCCGTCGCCTATGCATTCACTCCTCGCCTCCGCTGAATCCCACCGCGAGTGGATCGAACGTCTCATCCTGGATCTGGTCCGGCTCGAATCACCGTCGAGGGACAAGGCGGCGCTCGACCGCTGCGGCCGCGAGCTGGCGTATCGGCTCCAGATGCTCGGCGCACGAGTAGCCTCGTGTCCCCAGTCCACCGCCGGGGACCACGTGAAAGCCGAGTTCGGCGCCGGCGAGTCGCAGGTCCTCATCCTCGGCCACTTCGACACCGTATGGCCGGTTGGCGAGCTGGAACGCATGCCGTGCGAGCGCACGGCCGATCGCATCACCGGGCCGGGATCCTTCGACATGAAAGCCGGGATCGCGATCGCCATGCTGGCAGCACGTGTGCTGACCGAACGCCCGGAGCCGCCGCCGCATCGCGTGGTGATGCTGTGGACGACGGATGAGGAGATCGGCAGCACGACGTCGCGCGCGATCCTGGAAGACGAAGCGCGCCGCAGCCGGGCGGTGTTCGTGCTGGAGCCTTCTCTCCCTGGAGGCGCTCTGAAGACGGCTCGCAAAGGTGTCGGGGAGTTCCACGTGACGGCGGAGGGCCTTGCGGCGCACGCCGGCATCGATCCGGCCAGCGGCGCGAGCGCCGTCCACGAGCTCGCCCGGCAGACAGTGGGGCTGCTGGAGCTGCACGAGCCCGATCGTGGCGTCACCATCAACGTCGGCCGCTTCGAGGGCGGCGACCGTACCAATGTGGTCGCAGACCGCGCCGTGATGGATGTGGACGTGCGCGTCCCGACGCTGAACGACGGCGACCGCATCGCGTCGGTCTTCGCCGCGCTGACCCCTCGAGATTCGCGTGTTCGGCTGACCGTGACCGGCGGCATCGACCGGCCACCGTTGGAGCGGTCGCCGGCGGTGGCGGCGCTCTACGAGCAGGCCAGGGACCTCGCCGGCTCGCTCGGCCGCACGCTCGAGGAAGGCAGGACTGGCGGCGGCTCGGACGGAAACTTCACGGCTGCGCTTGGCGTCCCAACATTAGATGGCCTTGGCGCCGTGGGCGGCGGGGCGCACGCGCGAGACGAGCACGTCCTCGTCGAGCCGCTGCCGTTCCGGGCTGCACTTCTGGCGGGCTTGATTCTGACGGTAAAATGAGGCGAGCGGGAGTCCCGCCACTGACATGACCAACACTCTGAAAACAACGCTGCTGCTCGGCGTGCTGAGCGGCCTTTTCCTGTTGATCGGTGAAATCCTCGGCGGCGCGCAGGGAGTGATCATCGCGTTTCTGTTCGCGGCGGTCACCAATCTCGTGTCGTACTGGTTCTCAGACCGGATCGTCCTGGCGATGTACAGCGCGAAGGAAGTGGGTCCGGGCCATCCGCTCCATCAGCTGGTCGCGCAGCTCGCCGAGCGTGCGCACCTGCCGATGCCGCGCGTCTATGTGATCCCCGATTCGTCTCCGAACGCGTTCGCGACGGGCCGGAACCCCTCGCACGCCGCGGTCGCGGCCACGGAAGGCATTCTCCAGGTGCTCGACAGCGAGGAGCTCGCCGGCGTCATCGCTCACGAGCTCGCACACGTCAAGCACCGGGACATCCTTACCAGCTCGGTCGCCGCGACACTGGCGGCGGCAATCATGATGCTGGCGCGGATGGCCTTCTTTTTCGGCGGCCGCGACGATCGCAACGGCAGCAGCCCAATCGCAGGCCTGCTGATGCTGATTCTGGCGCCGATTGCCGCGATGCTGGTGCAGGCGGCGATCTCCCGCTCGCGCGAGTACGCCGCCGATGCGGGCGCACGCGATCTCGTCGGCTCGCCTGACGGGCCTGGTCCGGGCGCTCCGGAAGATCGAAGCGGTCGCGCGGCGCGTTCCGCTCGACGCCAATCCGGCCACGGCGCACATGTTCATCGTCCAGCCGTTCTCGGGAAAGGCGCTCTTCTCGCTCTTCTCGACGCATCCGCCGACTGAGAAGCGCATTGCCGCGTTGCTCGAACGCTCTTAGCAGATGACGGACGGAGAAGGCTCGCCCGGGACACCGGGGTGATGCCAATCCTCCGTCCTTCGTCCGAGACATGACGTCTGCCGTCATCGCTTGCGGTCGCTCCGATCTCCATGTCGCTCCACCGACGACATCGTGTCAGTCTCCTCCGCCTGCTCCGAGTGTCCTAAATAGTTCCCACTGAACGAGTTCTCTGTCCGCTGCAATCCCGGGTCACGGCGTGAAGTACCTGGACCCAATCTTGCTTCCCACTCGGCCAGGAGGCTCGCTCCCCTTGGAAGATTTCGACATCGCTCCCAGCAAGGTCAGTGAATCCGCGCAGCGGCTGATGGACCGTGCGGTCGAAGATGCTCGGCGACGGGAGCACGCCACGGTCGGCAACGAACACCTGTTTCTCGCGTTTGCGCAGTCGGAGTGGGATCTCTTCGCTGCCGTCATGCGCGACCTGGATCTGAATCCCCAGGCCATTCTTCACGCCGTCGAGAATGAGGTGGTTCGACAGCCCCGGTTCGATGCGCGCGAGCTGCGCGTGTCGCCGGCGTCGAAGCTCGTATTCAAGCTGGCGTTCCACCACGCCACTCGCGCCGGACGCCCGACGATCGAACCTCCCGATATCTTCGCGGCGCTGTTCGAGGACAGCCAGGGAGTGCCCGCCGCTGTGCTTCGCAAGGCCGGCGTCGACCCCGAATCGCTCGTGTCGCGCATCGCCGCCCGCGTCCGCGACATCGAGCGCGACGAGGAGCGTCTTCGCAAGCAGTTCGAGCTCCCGCCGTTTCTGAAGCATTTCGCGACGAACCTGAATCTGCTGGCCCGCCAGGACAAGCTGCCGCCCGTGTTCGGCCGCAACACCGAGATCCAGCAGGTCGTGGAAGTCCTGAGCCACCGCGAGCGCGCGAACTCCGTGATGCTGGTCGGCGAGCCCGGCGTGGGCAAGACGGCAATTGCCGAGGGCCTCGCACGCCGCATCGAGTTCGAGCCCGAATCGCTCCCAGTGCGCCTCCGCGATTGCCAGGTGATCAGCCTGCAACTGAACAGCCTCGTTGCCGGGACGATGCTGCGCGGCATGTTCGAGGACCGCATTCAGAACGTGCTCCGCGAGCTGAAGGAGCGGCCGAACCTGATTCTGTTCATCGACGAGGCGCACACGCTGATCGGCGCCGGATCGGCGCTCGGCGCGCCGGCTGACGCGGCCAATGTCCTCAAGGGTGTCCTGGCGCGCGGCGAGGTTCGCATCATCGGCGCCACCACGCTCAGTGAGTACAAGGAGTTCATCCAGGAAGACGAGGCGCTCGCGCGTCGGTTCCGAACGGTGCAGGTCGCCGAGCCGTCGATCGACGAGACGCGGCGGATCCTCCGCCACATCCGCCCACGCCTCGAGCGGAACTACGGCGTGAGGATCGACGACGACGCCATCGAGACGACGCTGGACCTGTCGACGCGCTACTTGCGCCATCTGCGGCTGCCCGACAAGGCCATCGGCTGGCTCGACACGGCGTCGGTGCGCGCTGAGATCGATCGCCGTCCCGACGTACGCGCAGCGGATGTTGTCTCGGTGATCTCGCAGGCGGCCCGTATCCCGGAAGACATGGTCGTCCGCGACGTGTCGGATCGGTTCCGCGACATCGCGCAGAAGCTGAGCGAGCGCGTGGTCGGCCAGGCCGATGCGGTGAAAGCCGTGGCTCGCCGGATGATTCTGAACAAGGGCCCGCTCAAGGATGGATTCGATCGTCCGGACGGCGTGCTGCTTTTCCTCGGGCCGACCGGCGTCGGCAAGACGGAGCTCGCAAAGGCGGTTGCCGAGTACCTGTTTGGCGACGACAAGAAAATGGTCCGCATCGACATGTCCGAATACCAGGACGGGGGTGGCGGTGGACAAGCTGATCGGCATGCCTCGCGGGATCGTTGGATCCGAGCGCGGCGGCGTCCTGACGAATCAGCTGAAGGACAACCCTTACACCGTCGTGCTGCTCGACGAGGTCGAGAAGGCGAGCCCGTCGCTCCTGAACGTGTTTCTCCAGGCCTTCGACGAGGGCTGGGTGACGGATGGCCGCGGCAAGCGCGTCTATCTCAGCGACGCCATCGTCATCATGACGTCAAATGTGGGCGCCGAACATTTCCGCAAGCTGTCGAGCCCGCTTGGTTTCCGGTCCCGTCAGCAACAGCTCGGCGACGTGCAGAGCGAAGTCATGCGCGAGATGGAGCGCCGCTTCTCACCGGAATTCCGCAACCGCATCGACGACGTCGTGCTCTTTGCGCCGCTGACCCGCGACGACGTGCGCACGATTGCGAAGCAGCACCTGGCGAAGCTCGAAGAGACGCTGCACTCCCGGCGCAAGACGATGGAGATTGACGCGGACGCGCTCGAGACGCTTGTCGACGAGGGCCACAGCCTCGCGTATGGCGCGCGCTTCTTGAAGCGATTGATCGATGAGCGCATCAAGCTTCCGATCAGTGAGCACTGGTCGGAGGGCGGGCACTTCCACTTCTGTGCCCGCGATGGAAAGGTGACGCTCGAGACCGGCGGCCCTCGCCTGGTGGCTGCCCTGGCCTACGGGACGTAGCGTTCGTTAGCGACGATCCCGAGCGCGGGTCACAAGCTCCAGCGGCCGTGCCAATGTCCGGCGCCGCCTCGTGGCCCGCGTTTTACGTTTCCATCACCGCCGCTTCCCAGAGCACCGGATCGCGGGCTTCGGGTCGCATCTCAGCATTCTCATCGTCTTCCTCGTCGGGTTGGTCGCGGCCGCCGTCCATCTTGCCGCGGCCGGACATGCCCACTCGCTCCCGAGCCTCGCCGACCGCGTCCCGCACGGCGTGGGCATACGCCGTCGGGACACGCTTGGCGCCGTTCCTATAGAGCCGGCGATAGCCGTCCACGAGATGCGGGTACGTCCGATCGAGAAAGTTGAAGAAGTGGTCGCGCGTGCCGCCCTCGAGGTGCAGGACGTTGGCGCCGACGAACGCCGCGCCGTGATCGGCGATAGCAGCAAGCGTTGCTTCTATTCCATGTCGCGACGTGGTAATCCCCGGTACGAGCGGCGCCATCAGCACACCCGCGCGGACCCCCGCCCTCGTGAGCGCACGAACCGCCTTGAGTCGCTGGAGCGGGTGCGCGGTTCCCGGCTCCATCTTGCGCCAGGCGTCCGCATCCACCGTCGGCACGCTCATGCAGACGGTGCACTTTGCCACAGCGCCGGCCTCCTTCAGGACGTCGATGTCGCGGACCACCATTGGTCCCTTCGTGACGATGCTCATCGGTGTGCGCGCCGCGGCAAGTTCAACGAGGCTCTGCCGTGTCAGGCGGTACTGGCCCTCGATCGGCTGGTACGGATCGGTCGCGGTGCCGACCGCCACGAGCTCGCGTTGCCACTTTGATCGCGCGAGCTCGCGCGCCAGAACTTCGACGAAGTTCGTCTTCACGAAGATGATGGAGGCGAACTCGTCGTCTGAATCGAGCTCGAATTGCTTGTGGTATCTGCGGGCGAAACAGTAATGACAGCCGTGGGTGCAGCCACGATAGGGGTTCAGCGTCCACTGGAATGGCATCCCCTTAACCGGGTTCAAAGCGGATCGGCAGCGGACTTCCTGGTAGCGGGCGTCATCGGCTTTGTGCTGAGCGCTGGGCAATGCCGCGGATCCCACGCCTCGCACGGCGTCCGCGATTGCGCGTGTCGTCGGGCGGATCGTCAGCGGAAACAGGCTCTGCTGTTGCATGTTTCGCTCTTTGTTCGCCAAGTGTCGCGCGCCACGCGCGCAATGTCAATAAGGGTCTAGGAGGGCTCGAAAACCGTAGTCAACGCCCAACTTCCAACTCCCAAGAGCTCGCGAGTTGGAAATTGGAAGTTGGGCCTACGCCGACCCTTCGCGGACGCGCTGCCGCCAGTAATCGAGCAGGTCGTCGAAGGTCCGGTCGAGCGGGATCTGCGGCATCCAGCCAGTCTCGGTGCGCAGTCGGGTGTTTGCACCGACGAGGCGGGGAACATCCACGGGTCGAAAGCGTGACGGGTCGATCACCGTCTCAACCGCCACGCGTGTCCGATCGACGAGCGCCTGCACCAGCGCCTTCATGCGCAGTCCTTCGCCGCGGCACACGTTATAGGCCGCGCCTGAGCGTCCCTGTCTCGCGATGGCCTGATAGGCGCGCACGGTATCGCGGACGTCGGTCAGGTCGCGCTCGGCGTCGAGGTTACCCACGCGCAGTTGCGGCTCTGCGCGTCCGGCTTCGATGAGTGCCAGCTGCCGCGCGACGCTTGCAGCGATGAACGCGGGCGACTGTCGCGGACCCACATGATTGAACGGCCGCGCGACCACGACATCAAGGCGGTCGAGCGTCGCAGCCCGGAATGCCAGCGTCTCCTGCGCCAGCTTGCTGACGGCATACGGACTTTCTGGCTTGAGCGCCGAGTCCTCGGCGATAGGCGCGTCGTCCGGTTTGTAGACCAGCGCGGAACCAGTCACCACGACGCGCGCCGACGGCGCGTGACGGGCAACTGCAGCAAGCAGGTGCTGCGTGCCGCGTATGTTGACCGCGAACGTCGCGCCCAGGCGATCCCACGATCCTCCCGATTGCGCATCGCCGGCCAGGTGGTAGACGACATCGGGCGATGCGTCCGCAAGCGCGCGATCGACACCGGCCGCGTCGAGCACATCGACAGCATGCCACGTGCCCGGAGCATTCTCTGGCTTGTGATGCCCTCCGCGGTGCGACCACGCGATCAGGCGCGCGCTGGCGGTGGCCAGGAGATCGAGCAGGTGGCTGCCGGCAAACCCCGACGCGCCCGTGACGAGGACGGTCTGCGTCACGAGACTTAGTGCTTCAGATTGCCGTACTGCGCCTGGTAATAGGCCCGGTATTCCGGGTCCTGTTCCTTGATCGGGCGCCACCACCAGTCGTTGGCGTGGTACCACTCGACCGTCTCGGCGAGTCCCCGCTCGAACGCGACCGTTGGCGTCCATCCCAGCTGCCGAAGCTTGGTTGTGTCGAGTGCGTAGCGGCGGTCGTGGCCAGGCCGATCCGGCACCGGCCGAATCAACGAGGCCGGCCGGTCGGTGAGCGAGAGGATGCGATCGGAGAGATCGATGTTCTTCACCTCGTTCCCACCGCCGACGTTGTAGACCTCGCCAGCGACACCCTTCTCGATCACAAGGTCGACGGCGCGACAGTGGTCGACGACGTGCAGCCAATCGCGCACGTTCTGACCGTCACCGTAGAGCGGCAGCGGCTGGTTCTCGAGCGCGTTAGTGACAAAGAGCGGGATGATCTTCTCGGGGAACTGATACGGGCCGTAGTTATTCGAGGCACGCGTGATGATCACCGGCAGGCCGTAGGTCGCGAAGAAGCTGTAGGCCAGGCGATCCGCTCCGGCCTTGCTGGCCGAATACGGATTCCTCGGTTTCAGCTCGTCGCTCTCGCGGCTGGCGCCAGTCGGCACGCTGCCATAGACCTCGTCGGTGGAGATCTGGACGAAGGAGCGGAGGTTGCGCGCTGTCTTCGCCGCGTCGAGCAGCACGTAGGTCCCCATCACGTCGGTGCGGATGAAATCCGTGGCCGATTGAATCGAGCGATCGACGTGCGTCTCGGCGGCGAAGTGGACCACGATCTCGGACTGTTCGACGAGAGGCCCGGCGATCACGGCGTCGGCGACATCACCCCGGACGAACGCATGCCGCGGATGATCCATGAGATCGTGGAGATTCTCGAGACGGCCACAGTAGGTCAGCTTGTCCAGCGTCGTGATGCGCCAGTCGGTGTGTGCGGCGAGGGCATAGCGCACGAAGTTGCTGCCGATGAATCCGGCGCCGCCCGTCACAAGGACGTTAGTCATGAATTTGCACTCATGTAGAGCGGGGCGTTAGCCTCGCCGGGCGGACCCAAACGTCCGCCCTGTACGTTGCCGTTGCGCCAGCGGTTCGACGCGTTCAGTATCCACTTCCCGACCCGCCGCCCATCGCACCGAGCGGGTTCGAGAAGGACCCGATGCCGGCGAGCGTGATCGTGAAGTTGAGCCGCCGGTCGGCGGGCACCGGGCTCGACGAGATGCCGGTCAGATTGTACTGCTGGAACTCGAGCGCGAAGCCGCAGCACTGCGCATTGTAGTAGCCCATGATGCGCTGCTGCAGGAAGCGGTCGCGTCGGATATCGTAGTTGAAGTTGTAGACGGCCCCCACCCGGTTGTTCCAGCCTTTCCAGGTTGTCGCGCTATTCATATAGTGGTCCAGCCGGTTGGGGTCATCGAACCCTGCCAGGCCTTCGATGAATCGGCGTTGGCTCCAGCCCGCCAGAGTACGGAGCCAATCGCCAGCCGAAAACGTCCCGGCTGCAGACATGGTCCGAATCGCGTGGAAGGTGGTGTCGTAATCCATCCGGAACTGCGCCTGCAGGGTGTCGGTGGGCGCTGACCTGACCTGGAACGAGAGCGGTGAGAAATGGCTCGGCGCGCTGCCATAAGACGTCTGGTAATTCTTGTCGTACTGCGCCGCCCGCTGGTCGCTGTAGTAACTCTGGCCGAGCGATGCGGTCATGAGCTCTCGCGACCGGCCGCCGCCGCCCGGCTTGCGAAAGAACCGATTGGTCACCCCGTACGCAATGCGACTGACGCGGCCAACGATAACGTCCGTCCCGTCGATCTGCACGAACTTGTCGAAGTCGTCGATTGGCGAGATGCGTTGGAGGTTCAAGTAGGGCTCTATCGAGTGCTTCAGCTTTTCGGCGTACTGGCTGCCGGTTCGGTTGAAGATGCGCGCGAAGATCGGCCCCGTGATCTGTGCCGAGAGGTCGTAGTAGTTGCGGTTGATGGGATCCTCGATGTTCAGCTTGGTGTCGAGATCGCGCTGCTCGGTCCAGAACGTCTCGCGAAACGCCGCGCTCGTCGAGATCGTCAGGAATTGCCACCTGGTGAACGGAAAACGCACGCGCGGGAACAGATCGAATCGCGTGACGCTCTGGTCGACGGTGGCAGACGACGCCTTCCTCTGCGCCAGCAGGTGCACCGCTTCGGTGGTGAGCGAGAAGTAGATGGGGCTGCCGAAGAGAGGCTTGTCCGCGCGCTGCAGCGAGAACCGGGGCGTCCCGCCCCTGACGGTGGACTGCGTCGTGCCGTAGAAGAACTCGTTCCGATCGTAGCTGCCGGTGAGATTCCACGTGCCGACTACGCCGCTCACCGAGCCGTTCACCACGCGCTGGCGCTGCGACGCGTTATAGACGTTCTGATGATAGGTCTGCTGGACGCTGATGTCGGAGAAGTAGTCGGCGCGGCCCCGAGCCCGGAACGCCCGGCCGAGACGCTGCGACATACTGCCCTGAATCTGATAACTGGTCCGCTCCGGCGTTGTCGTCACTTCACCGCTGTCGGTCGTGTATTCGGCGGTGTGCTCGCGGAGATTGTAGAAGCGAATCTGGCCTTCGGATCCGGGAGAGTTGACATAGCGGTACTCGGAGCCGAAGCCCTGGCCCGTCGTCGAGTACCAGTCATGAAAGAACGTCGCGTCGTGGCTGCGATTGATCGCCCAGAAGAAAGCGTTGCTCAGCGTCTGCCCGCGAATGGTCGACGAGCCGTACATCGGCAGGAGAAATCCGGTCGACCGGTCTTCCTTGTTGATCGGGTAGTACATCACCGGCAGATACAGCACGGGTACGCTCTTGACCTTGAGAAACGAGTTGGTCAGGAACGCGTAGTGTTCGAGGTTGAGCACCACCGTACCTGAGGTGAGCTGCCAGCGCGGCGTGGGCTGCACGCACGTCGTGAAACCTCCCTTGGTGATCCGGTACTTCTGCTCGCCGACTTTGGAAACCTTTTCGCCATAGAAGTAGACGTCCGGCTCCTGCGTGCCAAACAGCGACTTCGGCGTCGGCTCTGCCGGGCGCCGCGGCCGCTTCGCGTTCTCATCCTTCAACGTCGCCGTGCCCGTCGCGTTGTAGAAGGTGCCGGTCTTCGTCTGCGTGTTGTATTCCATCCGATCGGCGGCGATGCGGCTGGTGCCTTGGGTGAAGACGACATTGCCCGTGGCGATGATCTGGTGGGTGTCGTTGAACCCTTCGACTTCGTCGGCCGAGAAGGACTGATCGTTGCAGTTGATCTCCACCTGGCCAATGAGCTTCCAATGGTCCTTGGTGATGCGATCCAGCGTCCATTGCTTCGACGTCTTGCAGTTCCCGAGATCCTGCGCGGCGAGCGGCGGCGCGGCGGCGAACCACGCAGCCAGAATCAGGCTCAAAAGAGCGGCGCGACGCGTCATCGTCTGAAAGATCCTACCGCATTGCTGCATCACGCGATCGGTACGTCGAGGAGTCGGTACACTGCTCCAGCGAGGTACAGCGATCCCGCGACGACGATCGCGTCGTTCGCCGACCATGCCGCCGCGAGCGCACGTTGGATCTGCGGCTCGACAACGATCCGTGCCGACGCGTCGGGGATCAGCGTCGCGAGCGTCTCCGGATCCGCCGCGCGCGTTCCTGGCGCGCGTGTCAGGATCAAGGGCCGCGCACATGCGACCAGCTCGGCGAGCATGTCGCCCGCGCGTTTGTCCGCCATGACGCCGAATACAAGCGGCAGGCCCTGCGGATGCGTCTCAGACAGATACGACGCCAGTGCCCGGGCGCCGGCCGGGTTGTGCGCGCCGTCGATGAGAATCGTGCGATCCCTGAGGTTCACCAGGTCCAGACGACCGGGCCAGCGGGCGTCGCGCACGCCGCCCTCGACGGCCGCACGATCGACGGTGATACCGCTGCCGAGTCGATCCAGAAGCAAAATCGCCACAACGGCGTTGCCGATCTGATGGCGCCCACGGAGGCCCAGCACGACCGGGCCGTAAGTCCCACCGTTCGTGCGTACGGTCAACTGGTACTGACCCGGAGCCGCACCGCGAACTTCGATGTCGGCGCAGTGGCTGGACACGAGCGGTGCGCCTCTCGACAGCGCGATCATCCTGATCGCGTCGAACGCCTCTCGCTTCAGTTCTCCAACGATCACCGGCACGCCAGGCTTGATGATCCCGGCTTTTTCGCCGGCGATGGCGGCAAGCGAGGTGCCGAGCTGTGCCTCGTGATCCAGATCCACAGACGTAATCGCGGTGATCGCTGGCGCGACGACGTTCGTCGCGTCCAGTCGCCCGCCGAGGCCCACCTCGACGACGGCGACATCGACGCGCGTGCTGCGAAAGATTTCGAAGGCGGCGGCCGTCGTGACCTCGAAATAGGTCGGTTCGGCTTCGAGCGTGCCGTGCTCCCGTAGCCGTTCGACAGCGATTCGGACGCGGCGAAGCGCCGTGTCGAGCGCGTCGGCGGCGATGGCCCGACCATCCACCGCAAATCGCTCCTCCAGGGCCACCAGGTGAGGCGACGTGTAGCGTCCAGTCCTGTGTCCCGCGATCGTGAGCGCGTGGCTCACCATCGCGGCGACCGAGCCTTTGCCGTTCGTGCCCGCGATCTGAATGACGGGATATGCTCGATGCGGACGACCGAGCTCGTCGAGGATGGCCGCGATCGCGTCGAGACCCAGCTTGATGCCGAAGAACTCGAGGCGGGCGAGCCAGTCGCGATCGGTCATGTCGAAACGGGGGATTCGCCGGTGAGGGGGCCCCGACGACGCCAGCGGGCTGAAGCCCCACCGGCACGTCCCGGATGTTCTACCCGCTGGTCTCGGTGGCGGGCGCCGCCGCTTCCACTGCCACTGGTGCCGGCTTTCGCTCCGGCATCATGAATCGCAGCAAGCGTGCGATCGCGCTCTTCAGCTCGCGTCGGTCGACGACGAGATCGACGAAGCCGTGCTCGAGCAGGAACTCGCTGCGCTGAAAGCCTTCGGGCAGCTTTTGGCGGATCGTCTGTTCGATGACTCTGGGGCCGGCAAAGCCGATGAGGGCTCGAGGCTCGGCGATGTTCAGATCGCCCAGCATGGCGAAGCTCGCCGTGACACCGCCAGTGGTCGGATCGGTCAGGATCGAGAGATACGGCAGCCCCGCGCGATCGAGGCGTGCCAGCGCGGCGCTGATCTTGGCCATCTGCATCAGCGACAGCGCGCCTTCCATCATCCGCGCGCCGCCGGAACACGAGACGACAATCACGGGCAGGCGTTCGCGAAAGCCGCGCTCGATTGCGCGCGTGATTGTCTCGCCGACCACGACCCCCATGCTCCCGCCGATGAAGCCGTATTCCATTGCCGCGACAATGGCGCGCTGCCCGTCAATCAGGCCGGTTGCCGAGACGATGGCGTCGCGAAGGCCGGTCTGGCGGCGTCCGGCTGACAGGCGCGACGCGTACGGTTTCGTGTCGGTGAACTCCAACGGATCCAGGGCGATCAGCTCGCCGTCGTGTTCCTGGAACTCGCTGTTATCGAAGATGGAGCGCAGACGCTCGAGGGCGGAGAGCCGGAAGTGGTGCGCGCACTTCGGGCACACCTGCAGGTTGGCCGCCAGATCCTTGTTGTAGATCACTTGCGAGCAGCTCGGGCACTTTACCCAGAGGCCTTCGGGAATCTTGCTCGACTTGTCAGCCGGTGCCTCGATTGGCTTGCGGCTTTTCTTGAACCACGCCATGCGGCTGAGGCAAGGGTACTACAGGTCACGCCCTCGGGACGTAGTAGCGCGTGCCTTTCCCCATTCCCTCCACCTGCCGAATCAGGTCGTCGACGATCTCGTCGGTCGGCTCGAGACCGAATCCCGACGTCTCGACCACGAGCAGCGGGCTCGCCGCATAGTGGAAGAAGAAGTGATGGTAGGCCTCGTTCAGCTCCTGCAGGTAGGCGGGATCGGGCACGAAGAGATCTTCCTCGCTGTCCTTCGCGCGGTCGCGCAGGCGCCGGACGAGCACATCCGGCGGCGCCTGGAGATAGATGACCAGATCCGGAGTCGACACGTCGCGCGCGAGCAGATCGAACAGCCGCTGGTAGATGAACAGCTCGTTGTCGTCGAGATTCAGGTAGGCGTAAATCTTGTCGCGGTCGAAGAGATAGTCGCAGATCGTCATCTGGCTGAAGAGGTCCGATTGCCGCAGCGCGCTCTGCTGGCGGTGACGCCCGAGCAGATAGAACAGCTGCGATTGCAGTGCCGCCCCCGGGCGGTCGGAATAAAAGTCCGCGAGGAACGGGTTGTCGGGATCTTCGAGGACCAGCGTGGCATCGAGCCTGGCCGCGAGGCGTTCCGCAAACACGGATTTGCCAGCGCCGATCGGGCCTTCGATCGCGATGTGGCGAAACTGCAACGTGGGGCGGAGTATATCAGCGTGCTATCCTGCCCTGCTCGTGATCATCGATTGCGTCGAGCTTCGATTACTGCGTCTGCCGCTGGTGCGGCATTTCGAGACCAGTTTCGGCCGCTCTTACGATCGCGAGTTCGTCCTGGTCACGGTGCGTGGCGACGACGCCGAAGGCTGGGCCGAGTGCATCGCCGAACACAATCCGTTCTACAGCAGCGAGACCACCGAGACCGCGTGGCACATCATCACCGCGTTCCTTGCGCCGATGGTGATCGGGAAGTCGTTCGCGCATCCGAGCGTGATCTTTGCGGCGCTCGCTCGCGTGCGCGGGCACCTGATGGCAAAGGCGGCGCTCGAAATGGCGGCCTGGGATTTGTACGCGAAGCAGGAAGGCCTGCCCTTGTGGCAGGCCTTGGGCGGCAACGGACGGCCGGTGGCCTCGGGTGTCTCGATCGGGATCCAGGACTCGCTCGACGAGCTGGTCGAGCGCGTGCGAGTCGAACGTGACGCGGGTTATCAGCGGATCAAGATCAAGATCAAGCCGGGATGGGACGTCAACGCGGTCGAGCGTGTGCGCAGCGCGTTCGGGGACATCCCGCTCATGGTCGACGCCAACGCCGCCTACACGCGCGCGGATGCCGGGCACCTGGCGCTGCTCGATCAATTCGGCCTGATGATGATCGAGCAGCCGCTCGAGTACGACGACTGGCTCGATCATGCGGCGCTCCAGGGCTGGATCCGGACGCCAGTGTGCCTCGACGAGTCGATTACCAGTCCGCGCGTTGCCGAATTGGCCATCGAGGCCGGTGCGTGCCGAATCGTCAACATCAAGCCTGGCCGCGTCGGTGGACACCAGGAATCGATCCGCGTCCACGACATCTGTGCCGCGCACCAGGTTCCCGTGTGGCACGGCGGCATGCTCGAATCCGGCATCGGCCGCGCCCACAATCTGCATCTGTCCACCCTGCCGAACTTCCGGCTCCCCGGCGACATCGCGGCAAGCCGCCGCTACTACGCCGAGGACCTGATCGACCCCGCGATCGACGTGAACACCGACGGCACCGTGTCGGTGCCGGACCGCGGCCCGGGAATAGGTGTAACGATCGTGGCCGATCGAGTCGATCGCGCGACGCTGCGCCGAACGGAGATCCGAGCATCGTGACCATTCGACGGCTGCCCGCACTGACAGCGGTGCTTCTCGCAGGCGCGTGTGCCAGCGCCCCCAAGGTTCCACCAACGCCGGAGACCACACGCGATCAGAAGATGTCGTGGATCCTGCAGCTCGAAGATCACCGCATGCTGCGCGAGACACTTCCGGTACCGCCGCCGGATCCGAAGCAGAAAAAGGGAACACCGGCACCGGCTGCACAGGTTCTGGATCTGGGCGCGCTGGCCAAAGACAATCAGGCGCGCATTCGCCGCCGCGCTGCGCTTGCGGTTGGCCGCACGAAGCTGGCCCAGGGCGTCGCGATCCTGATACCGCTCCTCGCGTCGGATCCCGAACCCGAGGTCAGGCAGATGGCGGCCTTTGCCCTCGGTCTCATCGGACGAAAGGACGCCGCACCCGCCCTGCGCACGGCGCTGTCGGATCAGTCGCCGGTTGTGCGCGGGCGCGCCGCGGAAGCGCTCGGACTCATCGGCGACACGGAGAGCGCTTCGGGCATAGGTGCAATGGTGAGCGCTTACGTTAAGGCCGGGGTCCTGGCAAACATCGTGGCCGACGAGTCCGCCTATCCCTTGGGGCCCGAAGTAGAAGCCGCACGCCTCGGGATCTTCGCCATGGCGCGTCTGAAGGCCTACGACGCACTCGCCGGCGCGGTGCTCGACAGCTCCGGCATCCCGGTCAGCCGATGGTGGCCGATCGCCTACGCGTTTCGGCGCGTGGACGATCCCAAGGCGGTCTCGGCACTGCGTGCGCTCCTGAATGGCGATGGCGCCTACACTCGGGCATTTGCCGCGCGCGGTCTCGGCGCATTGAAGGATGCGGGCAGCCTCGATCTCCTGATGACGTACGTGCGCTCGGCGACGGGACAGTCAGCGATTGCCGTCGAGGCCGTCCGCGCTTTGGGAGAGATCGGCGATCCCCGCGCGCTGCCGGCCCTGACGGACCTGCTGCGCGCCCGCGACGTTCATCCGGGCACGCGGGCGGAAGCGGTCCGCGCCATCGGACAGCTGCGGTCGACGGAAAGCGCGGATGTGCTGCTGGACCTGATCTCCGACCCTTATCCGGCCGTTCGTGCGGAGGCGCTCATCGCGCTCGCGCGCTCCGACCGCGACCGCTTCGTCAGCGTCCTCTCGGGGCTCGACACGGACAAACACTGGACCGTGCGCGCGGCGTTGGCGACGGCCCTGGCGGAGCTGCCCGCCGAGACAGCCGCGCCCCTGCTCGAACCGCTGGTTCGCGATGCCGATCAACGCGTGATCCCGGCAGCGCTGGCCGCGCTCGTGAAAGCGAAAACACCGAACGCCGGCGCGCTCGCGCTCGAGCTGTTGAAGGCTGACGATGTGGTGGTGCGCGGCGCCGCGGCAAAGGCGGTGGGCGAGATCAAGCCGCCGAGCGCGGTCGAGGCGCTTCAGGCGGCGGCGCGCTTCGGCGAGCGTGACGCTGCCTACACGGCGCGCGCGGCCGCGCTCGAAGCCCTGGTGCCGTTCGGTCGCGCCGCGGCCGAACAGCTCCTGACCGAGGCGTTGAAGGACAAGGATTGGGCCGTGCGGCTGAAGGCGGCAGAGCTCCTGCGTGGTCTGGACCCGTCACGCGACGTCGATGCCGAAATCCGACCAGCGCCGAGTCGCTTTGATATCAAGACCTACGCGGACCCCTCGGTCGTCGCCCCACCGGTATCGACGCATGTCTATATCGACACTGACAAGGGCACGATTCAAATCGAGCTGGAAGTGCTCGACGCGCCGTTGACCGTGAAAACGTTCACGGACCTGGCGCGGGCCGGATATTTCGGGGGCGTGGCGATCCACCGCGTGGTGCCGAACTTCGTCGTGCAGGACGGCGATCCGCGGGGCGACGGCGAAGGCGGACCGGGATACACGATTCGCGATGAGTTGAACGAGCGGCCGTATCTGCGCGGCACAGTGGGGATGGCGCTCGACTGGGCGGATACCGGCGGCAGCCAGTTCTTCGTCACGCATTCGCCGCAGCCACACCTCGACGCCCGCTATACCGTCTTCGGTCATGTGCTCTCGGGGATGGACGTCGTCGACAAGCTGGCGCAGGGGGATTTGATTCGCGGCGTGCGCGTGTGGAACGGCCCCCCGCCGCCGGCCGAGAGCAGTGCTGCGGCCAATCCGCAATCGCCAAAGCGCGATTGAATCCGCAATCAAATCCGCAATCCGCAATCCACAATCCGCAATAAAAAAGGGGCCCACGCGGGCCCCTGAGGTGTTGCGAGGCGGCTGAAGCGTTAGCGCTTCTTCGCTGCCTTCTTTGCGGCCTTCTTGGCTTTCTTTGCCATCGCTCCTGATCCCCCCTTTCCGGGTGTAGGGTGCGCGTCAGACCGCACTACGCCGGGTCTCGATCTCGACCGCCTGGCCCGCTGACCGCCCGTCGCAGTGTCTTCCGCCTTGAGTCCACCGCGGGTGCTCGACGTCGTGCACGCGTGGTGGAGAACCGGGGAGGCCTACGTTGAAGTGGCCTGAAAGAAGTAGGGGGTGACACATCACCTGGTCACCCCCGCGCGGTCACGTGTGTTACCGCTTCTTCGCAGCCTTCTTCTTGGCCGCCTTCTTCGCTTTCTTCGCCATTCTTCCTCCTAGAGTGAAGGTCACTCACGTCAGGCCATCGTAACTGCGCGTTACTACTGGTGGCCTGAGCGAACCACCCTCATACAAGATGTAGATTATGGATGAGAAAAAACGGATGTCAAGCACAAACTTTCCAAAAGTGTCAAGACTTGACACTTGATCGCGACGATTTGACGTCGTCCGACGCACTGCTACGCGTCGTCGTCGTGATCTTGCGTGCGCTCAACATCCGTTCGGCACCAACGATCGCGTGCAAGACACCCGCTCACACACATTCGCGCTCACCCATTGTGCCGTAATGCAATCTGTCGGATTGAACAGTGAAGAACTGTAGGTGCGATGGGTGCGTGGGGTGCGTGAGGTGCGTGAGGTGCGAGAGGTGCGAAAGGTGCGAGAGGTGCGAGAGGTGCGAGAGTGCTTCTGTGCGATGGGTGCGCCGCGCCTGTCGTACCCCGTCGCACCCGAAGTTCAGTGCGAAAGCCGCGCGATTGCCTTGGCGGCCTCGGCAGTGAAGCGCGAGTCGGTGCCGAAGATGTGGCTCACGGTGCGATAGCGGGCGAGCGCGACGTCGCGCCGCCCCTGCTGTTCGAGGATCTCCGCGCTCCAGAGATACGCGGCGCCGAGGGCGACGGGGGAGGCCTGCGATCGCATGCCGATGATGCGATCGAACTCCGCAAGAGCCGGTGCGGTCTCCCTTCGTGCCGCGCGTACGCGCGCGAGGCGGACGCGAATCACCGTATCGTCGGGCGCTGCCGTTGCCGCACCCGCGAGCGCTCGGTCCGCTTGCTCGAGTGTACCTTTCTCGAAGGCGCGCCAACCGGTGAGGCTGAGGCGGTAAGCCTGGGCCGCCGCGAGATCCATTGGGGCGCGGCGGATGCCGGTTCGCGCCTCCGCAGCGACGCTGCGCGGGTCCCGCGTAGGGACTGCGCCGAGCGCAGCGTGATAGGCGAGCACCGCCGCGGGGCGATCGCCCAGACGATCCTGCATCTGTCCAAGACGAAGCTGGGCCTCGGCGACGACACCGAACGGCGCCGCCGGTGCCGAGTCGATGACTTGCCGCAGATAGTCGACCGCCCGGTCGGTCTCGTACAGCGCGTCAAGCATGCGCGCTGCGCCAAGTCGTCCCATCGTGCCTGCCAGGCGCGGGTCGCCCATCTGCGACGCACGCTCGATCATCGTCTGCCACGTCCTGAGGCTTGCCGCATGATCGTGAAGGTAACGATCCTCGGTGTCGGCAACGCGCCCCATGAAGTGAGGGTTGGCGGGGTATTGCGCGGCGAGGGCGCGCAGCAGCTCGAGCGCGCGCCGCGGCTGGTTCTCGTACCAAAGATAGATCCAGTGGAGCTGGTAGTCGGCCTCGCCGCGCAGCAGGACGCCCCTCGCGTGCACCGCCTCCATGTCGCTCAGGCCTTCCTCGCGATCGCCGCCCGGGAGCAGGAACAGAAAACGGAAGAACCGGGCAAACACCGGCGCGATCGCCGCGTAGTACTTGTAGAGGCCGATGCCGAACCGTGCATCGCTGAGATCGCCGTCGAGGGAGAGCGCACGCTCCAGGGCTTCCTTGATGCGCTTGCCGTCTCTGGCTGCGGCGAGGTGCTCCTTGCGTTGGACGCGCCACGAGACGCGCGCCCCATACGCGGCTCCGAGATAGAACCACGCCTCGGCAGAGTCAGGTTGCCGCTCGGCCCACCGCTCGGTGGCCGCAATCGCGCTCGACACCCGGCGTTGGAACTCCTCGTCCAGGCTCGTGTCGTCCGGGTTGATCAGGATGCGCCACCAGGTCGTCGTGGCGTCGAGGACCTGACAGGCTTCGCGGGGCGCCGGTCCGCACGCCGTGGCGAGTGCGGCTTCGGCGCGGTCGAATCGCGTGTTCAGAATCAGTGCGTAGACCGCCGACAACTGTTCGCCGCCGGTGAGCGTGCGTGCGTGGGGAGTGGTCGCGGGCGACGCCAGCAGCACGCCGGCGAGCGTTGCCGCCGTCGCCTGCCGGGCCAGACTCACAAGGCGCTCGTCTTCAGGCGCTGCTTTTCGGCGTGCCGATCCAGGGCCAGCTGAATCAGCCGATCGAGCAGGGCCGGATAGTCGACGCCTGTCGCCGCCCAGAGCTTCGAGAACATGCTGATCGTAGTGAATCCGGGAATGGTGTTGACTTCGTTCACGTAGAGCGTTCCGCTGTCGCGCGACAGAAGAAAATCGACACGTGCCATTCCGGCGCCGTCCACCGCGCGAAAGGCTTCGACCGCGAGCCGCCGGATTTCTGCGTGCTGCGTCTGGTCCAGCTCCGCCGGGATGTGCACCGTCGATCCGGCGTCAAGATACTTCGCTTCGTAATCGTAGAACTCCCGGCCTGGCACGACTTCGCCCGCCACTGACGCCTCGACTTCGTCGTTGCCCAGCACGCCGACCTCAATCTCGCGTGCGGCTGGCACTGCCGCCTCGACGACTACCTTGAGGTCGAACTCGAAGGCGAGATCGATGGCAGTGATCAAATCCTCGCGCGTCTTCGCTTTCGAGATGCCCACGCTCGATCCGAGGTTCGCCGGCTTGACGAACACGGGGAAGCCGAGCGTCGCCCGGATGCTCTCGGTCAGGCGTTCGCGATTGTTCCGCCATTCGGCCGCGCGAAGCACTCGGTAGTCGGCGACCGGAAGACCGTGAGCGGTGAACGCCAGCTTCATGAACGCCTTGTCCATGCCGACCGCCGAGGAGAGGACGCCGGCGCCCACGTAGGCCACGTTCGCGAGCTCGAGAAGTCCCTGCACGGTCCCGTCCTCGCCGAACGGGCCGTGCAGGACCGGAAAGACGACATCGAGGCCGAGGCCCGTCACGCGGGCGTTGTCATCGTCTTTGCCCGAGCGACGATCGATGGTGATCAGGGATTCATCGGTAGGGTAGGCGACGAGATGCGCTTCCCGGCCCGGACGGATCGGATGCGCCGCGGCCAATCGCGCCTGCTCGATGACCTCGGACGCGGTGAGTTGGGTCGGCGCCCGATCAGGCAGGGTCCATCGTCCGTCCTTCTCGATCCGAATCGGTACCGGCTCGTACCGAGTGCGATTGAGATGCTTGAAGACCGCCGCTGCGGACGCCACGGACACCTCGTGCTCGCCGGAGCGTCCACCGAAAATGACACCGACACGCAGTTTCTTCACAAATTCACAACCTCACCACAACGCCAAGTGCGAAGTGCCAAGTGGAGTTCGACGTGGAAGGGGACGAGTGGTGGCTGCGAGTTCCTTCGTTGCCGGTCACGGTCGTACCTGCGACGATCTGACCGGTGAAGCCACCACTTGCCTCTACTCACTGACCAGTCCACTTAGCACCTGGCAATTCGCAGTGGCACTGCCAGTGGCGTCCTAATATAGCCCCAACACCATGGGCCTTTCGTTCGAGCTTCTCGCCACCGACGGCGGCGCACGCCGCGGCCGTCTCACGACCGCGCACGGCGTTGTCGAGACGCCGGTGTTCATGCCTGTTGGCACGCAGGGCACGGTGAAAGCGCTCACGCATCGGGACGTTCGCGGCGCCGGCGCGCGTCTCGTGCTCGCGAACACGTACCACCTGCACCTGCGACCGGGCGAGGCACTCGTTGCGCGGTTGGGTGGACTGCACCGTTTTATCGGCTGGGACGCTGGAATCCTGACCGACAGCGGCGGCTATCAGGTTTTCAGTCTCGCCAGCCGGCGGAAAGTGTCGGAAGAGGGGGTGCATTTCAAGTCACACCTCGACGGCAGCGCGCGCTTCCTGTCACCCGAGAGCGCGGTGGACATCCAGGCCTCACTCGGATCCGACATCGCGATGATGCTGGACGAATGTCTTTCCTGGCCGGCGGCGCCCGATGACGTTCGCGCCTCGGTGGAGCTGACGCTGCGATGGGCGCAGCGCGGGCGCGACCGGTTCGCCGCACTCCACGAAGCCGTGGCGTCCGGTCGCCATGACGGCGGGCCCGCGATGGTGAACTCCGGCCAGGCGCTCTTCGGCATCGTTCAGGGCGGCACCTTCACGGATTTGCGCACGCTCTCAGCCGAGGGGACGTTGGCGGTGGGCTTCGAGGCCTACGCGATCGGGGGCCTGAGCGTCGGAGAGCCGATCGAAGTCATGTACGACACCGTCGCGCATACGACAACGCTGCTGCCGCGAGACCGTCCCCGGTATCTCATGGGGGTGGGCACGCCGGAGGACCTCGTAGAATGCGCCGCGCGCGGCATCGACATGTTCGATTGCGTGATGCCGACCCGGAATGCTCGGAACGGCCAGCTCTTCACGAGGACCGGACGTCTCAATATCAAGAATGCCCGCTATGCGGAGGATGATCGCCCGCCCGACGAGCGCTGTCGCTGCTATACCTGCCAGACCGCTTCACGAGCGTATCTTCGCCACCTGTTTGTGGCCGGAGAGATGACAGCAGCGACCCTCAACACCTTGCACAATATCCAGTTCTACCTTGACACTATGGAGGCAATCAGGGAGGCTATTAGTTTCGGTCGCTTCGACGCGTTCCGGCAGGATTTCCACCGGGCCTGCGACCGCCCCGCGCTCGATTCATGACCGAGTCGTCCGATTTCGTGCCACGCCTGGTGCTGGCCATTGCGGCGCCTCCCGACGGAGGGCCGGTCAGCCTCTGGGTTCAGCTCATTCCGTTCGCGCTCGTCCTTGCGATCTTCTACTTCATCATTCTGGTGCCGATGCGGCGGCGTCAGAAGAAGGTCGACGAGTTCCTCAGTACGCTGAAGGTCGGTGACAAGATCGTCACCTCCGGCGGAATGTACGGCAGCATCACCAAACTCGGGGAAACGTCGCTGCAGCTGCAGGTTGCCGACAAGGTGCGCGTCGAAATCGCTCGTAGCGCCGTTGTCGGTTATCAGGGCCAGCCACCCGTGGCGCCGGAGGGCGCTCCGCAATAGAACCGGCCTCACGCGCGGCCCGCGCGTCGTGGTCCGCCACGCATCATGACCAAGAATCTTCGCTGGAAATTTCTCGCCATCGTCGGCGTCGTGGCGCTCTGCGCCTGGGCCGTCTACCCGCCCGCGCAGAAAATCCGTCTCGGTCTCGACCTGAAGGGTGGTGTCCATCTCGTCCTGCGCGTGCAGACAGACGACGCGCTGCGGCTGGAGACTGAAACGCGGATGCAGTCGCTCCGCGAAGAGCTCGTGAAATCGGGCGTCACTACCGTGACCGCGACCGCCCTTGGCCCCGATGCGTTCCAGATTTCCGGCATCCCTCCAGATCGCGATGCCCTCGTGAGACAGCTTGCGACGGAGGTCGAGGCCATCTACAACCGCGAGTCCGGTGCCGGAGGGACGTATGTCTTCCGGATGAAGCCGAACATCGAGAACCAGTTGCGGCAGGAGACCGTGGAGCAGGCGCTGCGCACCATCGAGCGGCGCGTCAACGAGCTCGGCGTGTCGGAGCCGATCGTCGCGCGCCAGGGCGGGCAGGATCAGCTCCTCGTGCAGCTTCCGGGCGTTACCGACGTCGTGCGTGCGAAAGAGATCATCAAGTCGACGGCGCTGCTCGAGCTGAAGCTGGTTGAAAAGGGACCGTCGAGCGCCCGCGAAGAGTTGATGACGAATGGCGCGGTGCCACCCGATATGGAGATCCTGCCGGGCGTCAGCGGCGGGAACGGGCAGACCGGTGTCGTCTACTATCTGGTGCGCAAGATTCCCGTCGTCACCGGTCGCGATCTTCGCAACGCGCGTCCCAGCCTCGACGAGAACAACCGGCCCGCCGTGTCGTTCTCGCTGAAGCCGGAAGGGGCCACCAAGTTCGGCAACTTCACCGGCACGAACATCGGTCGCTATCTTGCCATCGTCCTCGACAAGCGTGTCGTCTCGGCGCCGGTGATCGAGGGGCGGATCACGGACGACGGGCGCATCGCCGGCAACTTCACGCAGCAGGAAGCGTCGGACCTGTCGCTGACGCTGCGATCCGGCGCACTGCCGGCGTCGCTCACCTATCTGTACGAACGGACCATCGGCCCGACGCTTGGCGCCGACTCGATCCGCGCCGGCATTCTGGCCTCGCTCGTCGGCTTGGGATTGGTCGTCGCGTTCATGCTGTCCTTCTACAAGCTGTCGGGCATCAACGCGATCGTCGCGATGGCGATCAACCTGCTGGTCCTGCTCGCCCTGATGGTGTACTTCCACGCAACGATGACCCTGCCCGGTATCGCCGGTTTCATCCTGACCATCGGCATGGGCGTCGACAGCAACGTGCTGATCTTCGAACGGATCAAGGAGGAGCTCGCGGCCTCGAAGGGCGTCCGCGCGGCGGTTGCCGCCGGATTCGACCGCGTTTTCCTGACGATTCTGGATACCCACGTCGCCTCGCTCATCGCTGCCGCATTCCTCTTTCAGTTCGGCACGGGCCCGATTCGCGGTTTCGCGACGACCTTGTCGATTGGCCTTCTGACCAACGTGTTCACATCGATCTTCGTCTCGCGGTCGTTGTTCGAGCTGGCGCTGGGGAAGCGTCAGACGGCGAAGCTCAGTATCTAGCGGACAGTTCTCATGCAGATTTTCACGAACGCCAATTACGACTTCATCCGCTGGCGCTGGCACGCCCTGATTCTGTCGGCGCTGCTGGTGCTCGCCGGCATCGGCTACGGTGTCATCCGCGGCGGCATCCCGCTCGGCATCGACTTCACGGGCGGCACGCTGATCGTGGTCCGATTCTCCCAGCCGGTTCTGGAGGATACCGTCCGCAAGGCGCTCGATCCACTGCCGGGTGAGAAGGTGGTGCAGACGTACGGCGACCGCGCGGCCAACGAAATCCTGATCCGGCTGCCGCAGGTCACCGGCACCGAGCAGGGGTTCAGCCTCGAAGAGGGCGCGCAGAAAGTGATCGACGCTCTCACTAATGCCGAACTGCCAAAATTCGAGGTCACCAACCGCGAAGTGGTCGGCCCGGTGATCGGCGCCGATCTGCAGCGCAAGGGCATCTACGCGACGATCGCGTCGATCGTCGGCATTACCATCTACATCGCGCTGCGCTTCCGTTTCACCTTTGCGATTGGCGCCATTGTCGCGACGTTCCACGACATCTTCGTGGTGTTCGCGATGCTCGCGTTCTTCAACTACGAACTTTCGTTGAACGTGGTCGCCGCCATTCTCACGATCACCGGCTACTCGGTGAACGACACCATCGTTATCTTCGACCGCGTGCGCGAGAACTCGCGGCTGCTGCGGCGTGAGCCGCTGGAGAAGGTGGTCAACCTCAGCGTGAATCAGACGCTCGGCCGAACGATCATCACGGCCAGCACCACGTTCCTCGCGGTGCTCGCACTGTACCTATTCGGCGGCGAGGTGCTGCACGGCTTCGCGTTCGCGATGCTCGTGGGCATCATCAGCGGCACGTATTCCACGGTGTTCATTGCCTCGGCCATCGCGATTATTCTCAGCGGTCGCAAGGCTGTGGCTGGCCGCGCCGCCGTTCCTGTCGAGGAAGCCGTCGAGCGCCCACGCAAGGGCAGCCGCAACGTGCGCGTCTCCTAGGCGTTGACGCGCGCCGTGTTGCTGCTCGAAGCGGCGCTCCTCGGTGTGGTGCAGGGACTCACGGAGTTCCTGCCCGTCTCGAGCTCCGCACACCTGATTCTTGCCCGCGTGTTTTTCGGGTGGGACGCCGAGCAGTTCGGCCGGCCCTTCGACGTCGCCTGCCATCTGGGCACTCTCGGCGCGATCCTCATCTACTTCCGCCAGGATCTGGCGTACCTTCTCCGGGCGTTGCCCGATGTCTTCCGCCGCACGACTGCGGACGCGCGGCTGCTCGTGCTGATCGTGATTGGGACGGTGCCGCTCGTGCCGATCGGTGCGTTTCTCGCCGACCGCGCTGATGCCATCCGCACGCCGGCCGTGATCGTGGTGACGTTGACGGTCGTCGGCATCGCCATGCTGATCGCCGAACGCCGCGGACGGCAGATCCGCGAAGCCGAGGAGCTCACCTGGCTCGAGGCGCTGCTCCTCGGCGTGGCACAGGCGCTGGCCCTGATTCCGGGCGTGTCGCGGTCCGGGGCGACGATTACGACCGGCCTCTTTCTCGGCCTCGAGCGCCAGTCGGCCGCGCGCTTCTCGTTTCTCCTCGGCGTGCCGGCCATGCTTGCTGCGGCGCTGCACGAGGGCAAGCGCCTGATCGGCCAGCCGATGGATGCGCTCTCGATCCAGGTGTTCGTTATTGGCATCCTGGTGTCGGGACTGGTGGGATACGCAACGGTGAAATACTTCCTGCGGTATGTCGCATCGCGCAGCCTCGACGTCTTCGCGTGGTATCGCATTGCGCTCGCGGTCGCGACCGTCGCGTGGCTCCTGATGCGCACCCCGCACTGAGACGCTCATGGTTCAGTGGCTCCGCCGCCGCTTCATCACCGGTTTCTTCGTGGTCGTGCCGGTCGTCGCAAGCGTGGCCGCGCTCGTCTGGACCTTCCGCATCATCGATGGCTTCACTGCGCCGATTTACGCGCGTCTGCTCGGCCGGCCTGTCCCCGGGCTCGGGCTCCTGACGACGGCGATCGCGGTGCTGCTGGTGGGCGTGGTCGCGACCAACGTCATCGGCCGGCGCTTCTTAATGCGGATCGAGCACTGGCTCCTGCTCGTGCCGCTGTTCCGAACGGTCTACGCGCCGGTGAAGCAACTGGTCCTGGCGTTCTCGCCGGACAACGAGTACCGGCTTCAAGCAGGTGGTGCTCGTCGAGGAGCCCGGTCGACGGTACGTGATTGGATTCCTGACGCGGGAGTTCACCGCCGGCGAGGCAGGGAAGACCAAGGCGCTGGCCGCCGTGTACGTGCCGACGAACCACCTCTATCTCGGAGACGTGGTCGTCTACGGGCGCGAGCAGCTGATTTTCCCCGATCTGTCGGTCGAGGAGGGCGTGCGCCTGTTCCTGACGGGCGGGATGGCGCTGCCGTCGCGCATCGAGGCACGCCGGCATACCAGCGAGGACCATGTGCTCGGCGGACCTTTAGGTCCGCCAACCGCTGGGCAGTAGCCCCGCCCAACAGCTGATCGTGTCCGACCACTCTCCTTTATAATCGAGCGTTTGCCAAAACCGGCATCGAGCAAAGAGGGCGTATCAATGACCGTGAATGTGACCAGATGGGCGCTCGCCGTCCTGACGATTGGGATGACCGCGTTCGCGCCGGCAGCGCTGAGTGCCGCGCAGCCGGAGCCATCGACCCCGCACCGCGGGGGTGAAGCCAATCTGGTACTGCCCGATCTCAGCTCGGTCACGTTTCTCGGGTTCGACGGGCATACGCTGCTCCTCGCCGGCATTCTTGTTTCGGCCCTGGGTCTGCTGTTCGGGATGCTGATTTACGGACAGCTGAAGAGCCTGCCGGTGCACGGCTCGATGCGCGAGATCTCCGAGCTGATTTACGAGACCTGCAAAACCTATCTGCTGCAGCAGGGCAAGTTCCTTCTGGTGCTCTGGTTATTCATCGGCGCGATCGTTGCCGTGTATTTCGGGTGGCTTGCGGCGGCCGTCGACCCGGTGACCGGCGCGACGACCCACGGGTTCCCGCCGCTGAAGGTGGGGATCATCCTCCTCTTCAGTCTCATCGGCATCGCAGGCAGCTATGGCGTGGCCTGGTTCGGCATCCGCGTGAACACGTTCGCCAACTCGCGGACCGCGTTTGCGAGCCTGCGCGGTCTGCCATATCTCTGCTACGCGATTCCGCTCAAGGCCGGCATGAGCATCGGGATGATGCTGATCAGCGTGGAGCTCTTGCTGATGCTATTCATCCTGCTGTTCGTGCCGGGTGACTACGCGGGCCCCTGCTTCATCGGCTTCGCCATCGGCGAGTCGCTCGGAGCCGCGGCGCTCCGCATCGCCGGCGGCATCTTCACCAAGATCGCCGACATCGGGGCCGACCTGATGAAAATCGTCTTCAAGATCAAGGAAGACGATGCGCGGAACCCCGGCGTGATTGCGGACTGCACGGGCGACAACGCGGGCGACTCGGTGGGTCCTTCGGCCGACGGCTTCGAGACTTATGGCGTGACCGGCGTGGCGCTGATCTCGTTCATCCTGCTCGCCGTGTCGAGCCCGGTCGTGCAGATCCAGCTCCTCGTCTGGATCTTCATGATGCGCATCGTGATGGTTATTGCCTCCGGCGTCTCGTACCTCGTCAACGAGGCGCTCGCGAAGAGACAGTACGAGACGGCGGCCACGATGAACTTCGAGGCGCCGCTGACGCGCCTGGTCTGGCTGACGTCGTTCGTGTCGATCGCGCTGACCTACGGCGCCTCGTACTTGCTCATCCCGACGCTCGGCGACGGTTCACTTTGGTGGAAGCTCTCGACCGTCATCACCTGCGGCACGCTGGCCGGCGCCGTCATTCCGGAGCTCGTCAAGGTTTTCACCTCTACCGATTCCGCACACGTGCGCGAGGTCGTGACGTCGTCAGAGGAAGGCGGCGCGTCGCTGAACATTCTGTCCGGGTTCGTGGCCGGCAACTTCTCCGCCTACTGGCTCGGAATGAGCATTATGCTGCTGATGAGTGCCGCCTATCTCGTGAGCAATCTGGGGTTCGCCGACCTCGGCATGATCGCCCCGGCCGTCTTCGCGTTCGGCTTGGTGGCATTCGGCTTCCTCGGCATGGGTCCGGTGACGATCGCGGTCGACTCGTACGGTCCCGTCACCGACAACGCGCAATCGGTCTTCGAGCTCTCGACCATCGAGCAGTTGCCGAACATCCACAGCGAGATCCGGCAGCAGTTCGGCTTCGATCCGAATTTCGAGCGCGCCAAGCACAATCTCGAGGAGAACGACGGCGCCGGCAACACCTTCAAGGCGACGGCGAAGCCGGTCTTGATCGGCACGGCGGTCGTCGGCGCGACGACGATGATCTTCTCGATCATCGTCGCGCTGACCGAAGGTCTCAAGCCCGATCTCGTCGGCAAACTGTCGCTGCTGCATCCGCCGTTCCTGCTTGGTCTCATCACCGGCGGCGCGATGATCTACTGGTTCACCGGCGCGTCGACGCAGGCGGTCACGACCGGCGCCTACCGCGCGGTGGAATTCATCAAGGCGAACATCCGTCTCGAAGGTACGACCAGGGCGTCGGTGGCCGACAGCAAGAAGGTGGTCGAGATCTGCACGCAGTACGCGCAAAAGGGGATGTTCAACATCTTCCTCAGCGTGTTCTTCGGCACGCTCGCGTTCGCGTTCCTCGAGCCGTTCTTCTTCATCGGCTATCTCGTCTCGATCGCGCTCTTCGGCCTCTATCAGGCGATCTTCATGGCGAACGCGGGCGGCGCCTGGGACAACGCGAAGAAGGTCGTCGAGGTCGAGTTGAAGAAGAAGGGGACACCGTTGCACGACGCGACCGTGGTCGGCGACACCGTCGGCGACCCGTTCAAGGACACGTCGTCGGTCGCCATGAACCCGGTGATCAAGTTCACGACGCTGTTCGGCTTGCTCGCGGTGGAGCTAGCGGTCAGTCTGACGGCGCAGCAGGGCCAGACGTTCACCCTGCTCTTCTCGGCGGTGTTTTTCGTGGTGTCGGTGTTCTTCGTCTGGCGATCGTTTTACGGCATGCGCATCAACCGGGAGTCGCGAGCGTAACCGGTTGATCTTGTTGACTTCGGCTGAAAACCATCGCTAGAATGCCGGGGTTTTTCCTGTGTCCCGACCAGTTTCCTCGGGCGCCGGACGTCGCGAGCGCGGGCACTCCCAGGCCGGCTCGAGTGTGACGAACGGCGAGATCGTCCCGTTGAGACGCGGCGCGACGGATCGCGAGGCGAACCAGCTTTTGTTTCGTCACCCGATGAGCCCCGCCCGCTGAGGCGGTTTTCACCCCCCGTAAACGGTCGCGCTACTGCGCGGCGTTCCGTGCGACTAGCGCGCGGTGCCCCGGTTGGCGCAGACTGGAGTGTGGCGTAGCCGATTTTTCGTGGGCGGTGTCTAAGCCGGTACGACGCGGGATCTTCGCATTCCGTTGACACTCCGGTTGGCGGGTCGGATAATCGGCCGCTCGCCGATCGGGTGTCCGTAGGTTGGTGTAAGGAGGAGACGTTCGTGCCACGTGATATGTTCGGCGACGTTGTCAACCCGTCGATCAGGGTGGGCGGCCAGAAGTGGTATACGGTTCCGCTGTCCATCCTTGTTCACACCGTTCTCATCGCTGCCATCATCATCGTGCCACTCCTGGCGGTGGATGCGCTTCCCGAAGTGCCGTCGATGATGGCGTTCGTGGCTGCACCGCCCCCGCCTCCACCTCCGCCCCCGCCGCCGCCGCCGCCTTCTGCTCCGCAACCGACGCCCGTTCAGACGAACGTGAATCCGAACGCGGCCCCGATTGAGGCGCCGAAGGAGATCAAGCAGGAGGCGAGCATCGACGCCGGCTTCGAAGGCGGCGTCGCGGGCGGTGTCGAAGGCGGTGTGCCGGGCGGCGCGGTTGGCGGCGTGGTTGGCGGACTGCCGGAAGCGCCACCCCCCCCGCCTCCGCCGGCAGCCCCTGTGCGCGTTGGTGGCAACATCAAGGCGCCGACCAAGACCAGGATGGTCAACCCCACTTACCCGCCGATCGCGCAGTCCGCGCGTGTGCAGGGCGTGGTGATCATCGAGGCGACGATCGGCCCCAACGGAAAGGTGCAGCAAGCCAAAGTGCTCCGCTCGATTCCGCTCCTGGATCAGGCGGCGATGGATGCGGTCAAACAGTGGGAGTTCACGCCGACGCTGCTGAACGGCGTGCCCGTGCCCGTAATCATGACAGTGACAGTGCAGTTCACGTTGCAGTAGCGTCGGTCACCCAAGCCTAGACACAGTCGACTTTTTTCGGAGGATTGAACAAATGGAAGGTGGCAGTCTGAATCTGATCGATCTGTGGGGCCAGATGACCTGGGTGGCCAAGGGCGTCGCCTTCATCTTGTTCTTCATGTCGATGTGGTCGATCGGCGTCGCGATCGAGCGGATCTACACGTTCACACAGGCGCGCAACCAGTCGAAGGCCTATGCGCCCCAGGTGGCGAAGCATCTCAAGGACGGACGCCTCAAGGATGCCATCGCGCTCTCGTCATCGAAGAACTTCCGGTACAGCCACCTCGCAAAGGTCGTGCTGGCCGGTCTCCAGGAATACCAGTTCCAGCAGGAAACGGGCGGTGGATTGAGCCGTGAAGATCTCGTCGACAGCGTGCGTCGATCGATTCAGCGCGCCACGGCGCTCACGCAGTCGGACCTGAAGAAGGGCGTCAACTCGCTGGCTACGATTGGCACGACCGCCCCGTTCGTCGGACTCCTCGGCACGGTCGTCGGCGTCATCAACGCGTTCGTCGGCATCGCGGCCACCGGGTCGGGCGGCATCGGCGCGGTGTCGGCCGGTATCGCCGAAGCGCTCGTCGAAACCGCGCTTGGGCTGGTCGTCGCGATTCCCGCGGTGTGGTTCTACAACTACCTCACCGGCCGGCTCGATTACTTCAACGTCGAAATGGATAACTCGTCGTCGGAGCTGGTCGACTACTTCATCAAGAAGACGGCGTAGCGAACTGCAGTGTGGCGGCGGGGCTTCAGCTCCGCCTCGAGGGTTTCGATCATGTCAATGCAACTGGGGAAGTCCGGCGGCGTCAAGTCGGACATCAACGTCACCCCGCTCGTCGACGTCATGCTGGTGCTGCTCATCATCATGATGATCGTCGCGCCGATGCTGCAGAAAGGCGTCGACGTGAAGCTGCCGGTGGCGGCCAATACCGTGGACAAGCCCGAAACGCAGGATCAGACAGTGGTGGCGGTGTCCGCCGACGGCCGCCTGTTCCTGAACTCGGTCGAAGTGCCCGAGAACGCCCTCGTCCAACGCGTACAGGACGCGCTCGAGTCCAAGAAGGCGAAGATCGTCCTGATCAAGGCGGACGAGGACGCGCCTTACGGGCGCGTGATGGCGGCCATGGATTCGCTGCGAAAGGCGCAGGTCGAAGACATGGGCCTCGTCACCGAGCGGAAGATCAAGCCAGGTCAGGCGCAGGGAGGCAACTGATGAAACACGCCCACAAGCACTTCGGGGCGGAAAACGTCGTTGTCGGCGAAAAGCCGCACGTGACGGCGGAAATGAACGTCACGCCGCTCATCGACGTGCTGCTCGTGCTCCTCGTCATCTTCATGGCCGCCCTGCCGTTGACGCAGAAGGGTCTCGACATCAACCTGCCGGCTGAAGCGACCGCGCAGGAACAGCGGCCCGACGTGAGCCAGATCGTCCTCGAGTTCACCGCCGACCGCCGGATGTCCGTCAACAAGCAGGACACGACGATGGCGGACCTCGAGACCAAGCTGCGCGGAATCTTCGAGCAGCGCAAGGACAAGACGATGTTCATCGCCGGCGCGCCGTCGCTACGCTATGGCGAGATCGTGCAGGTCATCGACGCCGCCAAGGGTGCCGGCGTCGAGAAGGTCGGCATCGTCACCGAGGGCATGCGCAAGGAAGCCGGCGCCCAGCCCGCGAAGAGCGACTAACCGCGGGTTCGTTCGGCCGGCGGGGCTGAAGCCCCGCCTCCACGAGAGCGGAAACAGAAACAACAACGGCCACCCCGCCCAAAGCGAGGTGGCCGTTGTTGTTTGAGAACTAGAGTGCTTTTCAGATCCGTGCAGCACCTGTTCCTGGTCCTCGGCTCTTCGTCCTTGGTCCGTCCTATGGTCCACGTCGTCCACGGTCCACCGGAACGACATCAGGACGAAGGACACAGGACAAAGAACGGACTAAGGACCAAGGCCCATGGACGAAGGACTTACTTCCACATGGAAACGAAAACTGCTCTAATCGTTCTGGTCAGCCAGAAGCTCAATCCGCAATCAAGCTCGGTGGCCGCCCAAGCTAAAGCTTGGGCCTACGACTGACAAATCCGCAATCTCGCAATCCGCAATAGCGCTAATCCCCCGCCCCCGCGCCAGCGCCCGTCGCCTTCGCCCTCTGCAGCGACTTCGCCCTGTCACGCAGCGCGTCGGCTTCCTTCAGGAGCGCTTCCTGCTGCTTGCGGTCCTTCTCGATCGTCGCCTGGAGGCGGAGCAGCAGGCCCTTGTAAACGATCGCTTCGAGGTAGTCGGACTTGATCTGGATCGCCTTGTCGGTCGCCTCGATTCCTTTGGTGATGTATTCGCGCTTCTCGGGATCCTTCAGTGTCTTGTCGCGGAAGGTCTTGTCCCAGTAATAAGTGGCGATGGTGTAGTACCCCTCGGGGTTGTTCGGATCCTGGGCGGCGCGCTGGTTGAGCGCTTCCATTGTCTTGTCGAACTGTCCCTGGCGATTGTAGTAGGCGCCGAGTTGCATGTAGACCGTGGGATCCTTCGGCCGCGCGTCGCGCGCCTTCAGTAGCGACGCTTCCGCCTGCTCGTAATTCCCCGCGTCCTCGTAGATCTTCGCCAGCGCGAAGTAGTTGGCCGGGTCGGATGGGTCCATCTGGATCATCTTCTGGACGATCGGTTCGGCCTGCGAGGGATCGTTCATCTTTTCGGGCCCATACGAGGCGAGCAGGTACTCGATACGAGAGCTTCCGGAGCTTGGGCTCCTGGATCGTCTCGGTCGCCTTCTTGTAGTAGTCGATCGCCTTCTGGAGGTTGGCGTCGTTCTCCGGCTCGCCCTTGCGCGCCGGCTTATACAGGTTGTCGTAGCTATTGGCCAGGTAAAAGTAGGCGTACGCCAGCTCAGGGTTGTTCTGCAACGCCTCCTGATACTTCGTGATCGCCTTCTTGTAGTCCTGCTGCTGATACGCGGCGTTCGCGTCCTTGAACGCCATCTGGCCCTTCAGCATGCCGAGTTTGCTGCAGGCCGAGGCGCCGAGGCCCGCCACGACGAGAATGGCAGCGAGCTGCGCTGCCCTGGAACGCGTCCGCATTCGTTGTCTCCCTGAGTGCGTGGGTGTCGTGTCGTCTGTCTTCCGAATCTGTCTGCACGAGACGTGGTCAGACCCTGGGTCTGGCCTCGCGGGCCGGAGGCGATCTCCAGGTCGGCGAGCATTACGGACTGCCGAAACCGGGCCAGTATAGTGAACGCAAAAAACCACCGTCAAGCCGGTGCGATGCCACTCGTCCGCGCCGCTTTGGACCGCGTCTGAGCCGCCCTGCTATCATGAGCAGAAGGGCTTCCCCTTCACCATTTAGACACCGTTCCAGATGATTCGCTTCGAGGACCTGCTCGAAAAGGTCCGGGCGTACAACCCCGAAGCCGACCTCGAGCTGCTGCGTCGCGCCTACGTCTTCTCCACGTTCGAGCACAAGGGACAGGTGCGTCATTCGGGCGAGCCCTATATGGTCCATCCGCTCGAGGTGGCCGACTTCCTGGCTGACCTGCGCCTCGACGCCGTGACCATCGCCGCCGGGCTTCTGCACGACGTCGTCGAGGACACCCTCACCACCATCGAGCGTATCGAGGAGCTGTTCGGCCCAGAAGTCGCCCATGTGGTCGAAGGGGTGACGAAAATCAGCACGATCCCCTTCTCGTCGAGCGAGGAGCGGCAGGCCGAAAACTTCCGCAAGATGCTCCTCGCGATGGTGGATGACATCCGCGTCATCCTCGTGAAGCTGGCGGACCGGCTCCACAACATGCGGACCCTGCACCATCTGCCAGAAGACCGGCGGCTGACGATCGCGCAGGAAACCCTCGACATTTACGCCCCGATCGCCAACCGGCTGGGGATGAGCAAGGTCAAGAACGAGCTCGAAGAACTCTGTTTCCGTTATCTCGAAACGAAGAGCTACGAATCCCTCCGTGGGCGCGTCGAGGCGCGCCGCCGGGTCTCCGAGGGCCTCATCGGGGAGCTGAAGCAGAGGATCGAGGCGCAGCTGAACGAGGCGCAGGTCCCAGTCGTCCGTATCGACGGTCGGATCAAGCGTCTCTACAGCATCTGGCACAAGCTCAAGAAGCAGAAGATCGAGCTGGAGCAGGTCTACGACTTCGTCGCGCTGCGGATCATCACGCGCTCTGTCAAGGACTGTTACGCGACGCTTGGCATCATCCACAACACCTGGTCCCCCGTGCCCGGCCGGATCAAGGACTTCATCGCGATGCCGCGGCCGAACGGCTACCAATCGCTGCATACCTCGGTGATCAGCGAGAAGGGGACGCCCTTCGAGGTCCAGATTCGCACCGACGAGATGCACCAGCAAGCGGAAGAAGGCATCGCGGCGCACTGGAAGTACAAGGAAGGCCGCGTCGGCGACCAGCGCGACGAGCGCTACTTCCAGTGGATGCGCCAGCTGCTCGAATGGCAACAGGAGGTCCGCGACCCGCGGGAGTTCATCAACAACCTGAAAATCGACCTGTATCCCGAGGAGGTCTACATCTTCACGCCGAAGGGCGAGGTGAAGGCGTTCCCCCGAGGCGCGACGCCGCTGGATTTCGCCTACGCCATTCACACCGACGTCGGCCACCGCTGCGTCGGCGCGCGCGTGAACGGCAAGATGGTGCCGCTGCGAACGCGGCTGAAGAACGGCGACATCGTCGAGATCGTCACGCAGGCCGGGCACGCCCCGAGCCGCGACTGGCTCAGCTTCGTGGTCACGTCGAGGGCGCGCCAGAAGATCCGCCACTTCGTTCAGCAGGAAGAGAAAGCGCGCAGCATCGATCTCGGGCGGAAGCTGTTCGAGAAGGACGCACGCCGATTCGGCTTCAACCCGAAGACGCTTCAGGAAGCACCGGAGTTCTCGAAGCTGGCAGAGGAATACGGCGGTGGCAGGGCCGACGAGATGATGGCGGCGATCGGCTACGGCCGGCTGGCGCCGAGGACCATCCTCGCGCGTTTCGTTCCCGACGGCCAGCAACTTCAGGAGAAGCCGGCCGACAATCGCGTCGTCTCCGTCGTGAAGCGGGTATTGCGCCCCGGCGAGGATCGGATCAAGGTCAACGGCGTGGACGATCTGCTGGTCTACCGGGCGCGCTGCTGCAATCCGATTCGCGGCGAGAAGATCGTCGGCTACATCAGCCGTGGCAAGGGGGTCGCGGTGCACTCGGCAAACTGCTCGAACGTGGTCAACCTGCTCTACGACCCCGAACGCCGCATCGACGTCGAGTGGGAGAAGAGCGGCGAGGCGTCGGCCCGCTACACGGTGCGCTTGACGATGCAGGTGGAAGATCGGAAGGGGATCCTCGCCGATGTCAGCGCGAAGGTTGCCGATATCAACACCAACATCACCAGCGTCGAGGCCACGACCGACGAGGATCAGCGTGGACGCATCGATATGACGGTGCAGATCAGCGATCTCAAGCACCTCGAAAAGGTGATGAAGTCGCTGAAGTCGGTTGAGGGTGTGCTGGGAGTTGAGAGGTCTGTTCGGTGAGCGGCCGAAGAAGGGCCGAACTTTCGTTCGGCCATCCGGCGTAAGTCAGCAGCCGCGATGCCCGAGCTGAAGCTCGGGCCTACGGCGTCACCGCGATCACGTCGATCTCGACGCGCGCGTCTCGCGGCAACCGTGCCGCCTGCATCGTCGATCTGGCTGGCGCGAGCGACGAGAAGAAGGTCGCGTACACCGCATTCATCGCCGCGAAATCGTTCATGTCTGCCAGATAAACCGTCGTCTTCACGACGTCGTCGAGCGAGGCGCCGGCCGCTTCGAGGACGTTACTGAGGTTGGTCAGGACCTGCCGCGTCTGGGCGCCAATGTCGCCTTCGATGATCGATCCGGTCGTGGGATCGATGGGGATCTGCCCGGAACAATAGATCTGATTGCCGGCGCGAACGGCCTGGGAATACGGACCGATCGCCTGCGGCGCGCGATCGGTGGCAATGGCCTCGCGCATGGGGTGGGCGTCCAATGCTGTGGAGGCGGGGCTTCAGCCCCGCCGAAGGCGGGCCGTCTACGCCGCCTTGACGACCTTGCCTGAACGCAGGCAGCGCGTGCACACGCGCAGGCGGCGCACTCCGCCGTTCACAATTGCTCGAACGGTCTGCAGGTTGGGCTCGAACCGCCGCGAGTGCACGTTGTGCGCGTGGCTGATAGTGCGGCCGACCACGGGCCCCTTGTCACAGATTTCACATCGCTTGGCCATACTGTTTCCTGTCGATAGTTAAGGGCAAACCACAGATTGTAACAGACTTCAGGCTACTGACTCCAGACTGCACGGGCCCTACAGGCTATAGGCTACGGGCTACGGGCTACGGGGCCGATCGTACGTAGGACCGAGCTTCAGCTCGGTCATCGCCAGGGCGATTAACGCGCGAGGTGCCTCGATGAAATCCTCAGACCTGAGCGTGGTGTCAACATTCCGGTCCACGGTAGACGCCCAGATCGCCAAAGGCGTTTTGGACGATGAGGGCATCGAGTCGATGATCCGGTCCGACAACGCGGGCGGAATGTATCCCGCAATCGCCGAAGCCGAACTGTTGGTGAGGACGGCCGATCTCGAGCGGGCAACCAACGCCCTTCAGAGACGCCATCGGCGGTCAGAATGACTCACGGCGTGAATTGAGAGGCGTCCTGAAGCCTGGACCTGGAGCCTGCACTTACGCTTGCGAGCCGGTCCCAGATGGCAGCCCGTTCGGCACCAGCGGCAGCGAGCGCACTCGCACACCGCTCGCATCGAAGATCGCGTTCCCGACGGCCGGTGCGATGCCGACGATCGGAGTTTCACCGGCGCCCGCGGATGGCAGGTCGGTGCGATTCAGAAGCACCGTCTCGATCACCGGCATGTCGCTGAACCGTGGCAGCCGGTAATCGGCGAAGTGTGCGGTGTCGACGTGCCCGGCCTCGAACGTCACGGCCTCGAACAGCGCGCCGCCGATGCCCTGCGCGACGGCGCCTTCGACTTGATTCTTCAGCCCGTCGGGATTGACGATCGCGCCGCACTCGAAGGCCACGACCGCGCGGCGTACGCGAACAGCGGTGCCGTCGATTTCGACGTCGGCGCAGGTCGCCACATAGCCGCCCTTTTCAGTGCCACAGGCCAGGCCGAAGCCTCGCCCCGCGCTGCGGCGGCGGCTGCCCCATCCGAACCGGTCGGCCGCCGCTTGCAGCACGGCGCGGATGCGATCGTCCTTGAGATGTGTCAGACGAAAGGCCAGCGGATCGAGTTTCACCGCCGCTGCTACTTCGTCCATGTGTGATTCGCGCGCGAAGTGATTCGCCGTCGCGGCCAGGCCTCGATACGATCCCTGCCGCAGCGGTGATTGCGCCGGATGAAAGGCGATGCGCTGGTGCGGGATCTCGTATGGCGTGCGAATGCCGGACGGACCGGAGTTGTAGTTGTGATACTCCCACCCGACGAGGCGATTGCCGGCGCCGACGGCGCTGCGGACGTCGATCACGCCGGCTGGTCGGAAATACGCCCAGGACAGCTCTTCTTCGCGCGACCACAGGAGCTTGACCGGCGTCCGTGCGGCCCGCGCCAGGCGCGCCGCTTCGATGGCCGCTTCGCCTGTGTGCTTGCCGCCATACGCGGAACCCGTGTCGGGCACGATCACGCGGACGCGTTCGCGCGCGATGTGAAAGGCGTCCGCCAGCTCGCCTTGAACGCCGAACGGCCGCTGCGTTCCAGTCCAGACCGTGAGATCGTCGCCATGCCATTCGGCCAGCGCGGCGCGCGGCTCGAGCGGGCAGTGCGCAATGTAGGCGACGGTATAGCTGGACTGAAACGTTCGCGACGCGCTGGCAAGAGCGGCATCGAGGTCGCCGCTAGCGAAGCTGCCGTTCTCGGCCGGGGACTGGGCCGACTTCTTCAAGTCATCGAAGAGGGTCCGTGACGATGCAGCGGATCCACCGCGCCATTCAGGCTTGATCAACGACGCGGCGCGGTTTGCTGCCGTCGTGCTTTCCGCGACGACGCCAAGAAAGTCGCCTTCGTGAACGACCGTCACACCAGGCAACGCTTGCGCCGCCGACGCATCGACGCTGGAAAGGATCGCGTCGACCCGAGGTGCCCGCACGATGCGTCCGTACCGCATGCCCGGCCGTTTGAGATCGGAGGTGTACTCGTGACGGCCGGTCACGAAGTCGACGCCACCAATCTTCGGAACCGCCGTACCGGCGACCCGCCAGGCCGTCGCTGACGCGGTGACGACGTCGTCCGTGACAGTTGCGACGAGTGGTCCGCGCGTCGCGAGCTCGCCGATCGAGAGGGCGTCGCGCGACGTGCCGCCACGCGCGACCTTGCCATCCACCACCGCAAGCGTGTCTGGCGCCACATTCCACGCCTCGGCCGCGCGTCGAATCAGGAGCGTCCTCGTCGCCGCGGCCACTTTCCTGAGCTGCGCGTTCATGATCGGCGTCGTGCGGCTGCCGAAGGTGCCGGCGTCGAACGGCGTGCGCGCCGTGTCTGCCATCACGAGTGTGACGCTCGCGACCGGAACGTGAAGTTCCTCGGCAACGGCTTGCGTCAGCGACGTCCGGATGTTCTGGCCGACTTCCGTCTTTCCGGTGAAGACGGTTATCGCGCTGTTGCGATCGATGTGCAGCCACGCGTTCACATCGTCCGGCAGCTGCTCGCGGCCGCCGCGTCCGCGTCCGGACTCCTGCGCGTCGGCGCGAGGCGTGACGAGCAGCACGAGCAGCCCCGCACCGGCGCTGCGCAGGAAATCGCGGCGATCGAGATCGAAGCGGTAACGCGCGCCTTCGAGCAGCTCGTAGCGTTCGAGCTCGATGGTCATTGTCCTGCCCCCGCCGCCTCCTTGGCCGCCTGCTGAATCGCTGCAACGATTCGCGGATAGGTACCGCAGCGACAGAGATGGCGATCCATGGCCTGCACGATCGCGGTTTCCGTGGGTGAAGCATTCGTTCGGAGGAGCGCGACCGCGGCCATGATCATGCCCGGAGTGCAGTAGCCACACTGCATCGCGTCGTGATCGAGAAAGACCTGCTGCACGCGATGGAGTTTCCCGTTCGCGGCGAGGCTCTCAATGGTCTCGATGCGGTGGCCGGCAAGTGCGGCGGCGCGCGCCGTGCACGAGCGGGCCGGCTTTCCGTCGACGAGGATTGTGCACGCGCCACACTCACCCTCGCCGCACCCGTACTTGGCGCCGGTCAGATCGAGCGACTCGCGCAGCACCCAGAGCAAACGGGTATCGGCGTCAACGTCAACCCCGCGAGCTGAGCCGTTGATGTTGAGGGTCACACGAGGCATACGTCCAGACTATACGCGGGCTATCGGGCGCCGGACTACAGGCTACAGACCGCAGGCTACAGATTACAGACTCTGCAGCTATAGACTCGCCGCCGGCGCCCAACCGCGCCGGAACCTCGGATCACGCTGTGCGTCAATTAATTCAGGAACGTCGAGTTCATCGGCGAAGAGCTTCCGGCCGCAGGATACTGACCAGCGTAGGCGTCGGACGCTGTTAAGAGCGGGCAGCTTTACGGCATCCGGCCCGTAGCCCGTAGCCTAGTCCGTAGCCCCGCGCCTACGGAACGATGATGAGCCCGCTCCCCGAGGACTCGGCGGGCTTCGCGTCGTGCGGCGGGCTGGATGCCGCGGGCCTCATGATCCGCCGTGCCAGGCTGAGAAAGCCTTCGCGCTTGTCGCCGACGATCTTCCCGACTCGCCCGGCAGCTTCGGCGATCGCCCGCAGCGCCTTTGCCGCGTCGCGGTCGAGCGGCGACCTCGGGCCTTCCATCTGGGCGGTCAGTTCACTGAAGACGCGCTTCAACTCGGTTGCCAATTCCTGCGCGTTCAGCGCCGCCGGCGAATGCTCGTAAATCACGCCGCGTGCCGCGGTCTCGAGCGTTCCGGCCACACTCGCCGACGCATCCGCCACGTCGCTGTCCACGAGCGGCCGCAGCGGATCGGTGCGATGCCGCGCGATGACAGACTGGAAGAGCAGGAAGAACTGATACTGCCGCTCGGTGAGCTCGTTCATGACCGGCAGGAGCAACCCGACATCCTGTTCGTGCTGCCGTTGGACGACTGCCGGAGGATGCTGTCGGGCGGTGGCGAGGTAACCGCAGTCGTCCGGGCACCGGATCTCGACGAGGCGCTTGGTGCCGCAGCAGACCGCGCAGATTCTGTCGCCGCGGGCCGGGCAGTGCCGCTTTGCGGAGCGGGTCTGACAGATAGAACAGCGCATCTGGTGAATGACAGACTGGTCCACGTGCCGCGAACTGTCAATCCACGGTTGCACCGATCCGCACACATCTCTATAATTCAGCCACAATTTCGACCAGGTGAATACGGAACGGCAGTTGCACTCGCCCTCAGCAGGCCAGGCTCTACAGCCGAAGGCGCATCTTTCGGGAGGCGTGCATGGCATTCGGGCTGTTTCGCAGCGAGTCCGCTCTGGAGTTCTTCAAAGAGGAGGTCGAAGGCGCCATGGCGCGCCAGCAACTCAGGACCTCCGAGTGGACCACTTACTACGTAGTCAGACTGCTGGCGGGGTATGTCGCCGCCGGTTGCGACGGGACGGCCTTCGACAGTCAGCCGCTAGGCGTCCGTCTGGCCCAGGCGCTCCAAGCCGAGGGATCGGCTCAGCGTGAAGGCCTTCGCAGCGTCGGCGATGCGTCGCTCTTCGTCGCCGGATTTTTCTCCGACAGCCTGAATCGCCGCCTCGTCGACTCCGACTACTACATCGCCCTCGGCGCCAACGCCTATGGTCGGCTCGCTGGCGACGATCACGACGCGTTTGCCGACGTGTTCGGGGAGATGGCCGACAAGTTCGTGCCGCTCGTCGACGTGCTCGCGGATATCAGCGATCGCGCCGCGCTCGGCAGCAACCGCGAGCTACTGCGACTGTATGATCGCTGGCTGCGCACCCGCAGCCGTCGCGACGAGTCGCTTCTGGCTGAGCGCGGCCTCGTGCCGGGCCCTGCAGTCAGCCGACGAGTTCAGTAAGTGATTGCGAACGGCGTCATGCCGTTGGCAGTTCTTACACAGGGCTGTACCGACCAGACTTGTCGGGAATCCGTGCTATAATCCCCGCCTTCGGATCGGTGTGGCCCTTGCGCCACAGTCTGTGGACGTTCTGTCCCTCTGCAAGTGTCACCTGTAGTTGACATCAGGCTCAGCCGTTCGAGGGACGAACCGTATCCGGCCGAGCGGCGTCTAATCGGAAGACCGGGGTCGCTGACGTGATTGGCGACAAGGCCAGGCGACGGTAACCTGTTTTATATGAATGTCTTGCACGGGTGCCGAGTTTTCGCCGGAGGTCGTGACCAGCAAGTGCGTGCGTGTGGTTTGCTGAACGTCCCTCCGACTTCGCGCCTCCACGAATAACTAATCGCCGGTCAATGACGAGCTTTGCGGCTCTGGCTTGCAGTACGGCAGCAGCTTTGCAAGGCTACGCGGCATCATAAATTCGAGATGGGTAGGAAGGGAGCGGTTGTCATGAAGAAGAAGGTAGCCACCAAGGCCCCGACGCGGCGGTATGAGGACCTGAGGCGGATCCTCGAGGATCGCCGGCGCGAGATCCTCTCCGAGGTGAAGGGCAAGATCCGCGACGTCAGGACCGAGGGTTCGTCCAGCAAACTCAATGAGGTATTCGATGCCGGCGAAAGCTCCGAAGCCGACATCCAGGAAGATATCGAGTTCGCACTCATCCAGATGAAGGCCGAGACGCTGAACAAGATCAATGAAGCCCTCACCCGGCTCGAAGAAGGTGCCTACGGCAACTGCTTCGAATGCGGCGAGGAGATCTCGGAAGCCCGGCTGCGCGCGCTGCCGTTCGCCGTACGCTGCAAGGATTGCGAAGAGGCGCGCGAAGTGGCGGCCGAGCGCGAGCGCATCTGGCAGCAGCGCCGTGGCGGGGCCTCGCTTTTCATGGATATGTCCAGCTAGACTAGGCGCGCTTCCGACCTTAGCGGGGTCAGGTCCCTGTCGCCCAGCGTCGGTGGCAGATGGGGCCTGACCCCTTTTCATTTGTTTGTCCGAGTTCGTTCCGGAGGGATCGGCATGAGCGATCACACCGAAACTCCAGAATCTCCCGAACCCGAACCAGCGCCGGCCGAACCGGTCGCCTTGTCGCCTGACGACCGCCCGCCGGTCGTCCCGGCGGAACTCCCCGTGCTGCCGCTGCGGGACACGGTGCTCTTTCCGAACTCGTTCATGCCGCTCGCCGTCGCGCGTGAGAGCTCGGTTCGTCTGATCGATGAAGCCATCGCCAACAACAAGTTGATTGGCGTCTTCGCGCAGCGCGATCCGGCGCTCGACGAGCCGATCCAGGCCGACCTCTATCCGATCGGCACCGCCACGCACATCCACAAGATGTTCCGGCTGCCGGACGGCAGCCTGCGGCTGATCGTTCAGGGCCTCTCGCGCATTCGTCTCGACGAAGTGATTGCGGTGCGTCCGTACCTGCGCGCCACGGTCACGGCCGTTTCGGACGAGCTCCGCGACGAAGACCGCCTCGAGATCGATGCGCTGCTCCGCAACATCAAGAGCAACTTTCAGAAGGTCGTGTCGCTCTCGCCGCTGCTGTCCGACGACCTCCAGACCCTCGCGCTGAACATCGAGGAGCCCGCGCGGCTCGCTGACTTCATCGCCTCGAGCCTCAGCACGATCAGCACGGCGATCAAGCAGGACGTGCTCGAAACGCTCGATGTCCGTGCGCGCATGGACAACCTCAATCGCATCCTGATCAAGGAGCTCGAGGTCCTGGAGCTCGGATCCAAGATCCAGTCGCAAGTGCAGTCCGAGGTCGGCCGCAACCAGCGTGAGTACTTCCTGCGCGAGCAGATGAAGGCGATTCAGAAGGAGCTCGGCGAAGACGACGAGCAGCAGAAAGAGATCGAGGAGCTGCGCGAAAAGATTGAGGCGGCCGGCATGCCTGAGGCCGTTCAGAAGGAAGCGGTGCGCGAGCTGGAGCGCCTGTCGCGGATGCCCGCCGCGGCGGCCGAATACACCGTCTCCCGCACCTATCTCGATTGGCTCGTAGCGCTGCCCTGGAATAAGCGCACCGACGAGGTGATCGATCTTCCGAAAACCAAGCAGGTGCTCGACGACGAGCATTCCGGGCTGGAGAAGGCGAAGGATCGCATCCTCGAGTACCTCGCGGTGCGGAAGCTGAATCCGGAGGTGAAGGGGCCGATTCTCTGTTTCGTCGGGCCTCCCGGCGTCGGCAAGACATCTCTCGCACGATCGATCGCCACCTCGCTCGGTCGCAAGTTCGTCCGCGTGTCTCTCGGCGGCATGCGCGACGAAGCGGAGATCCGGGGGCATCGCCGCACCTATATCGGCGCGCTGCCCGGCCAGGTGATTCAGGGCTTGCGGCGCGCCGAGTCGAAGAACCCGGTGTTCATCCTCGACGAGATCGACAAGCTGGGATCCGACTTCCGGGGCGATCCGAGCTCGGCGCTCCTCGAGGTGCTCGATCCGGAACAGAACGACACTTTCCGCGACCACTATCTGGACGTGCCGTTCGATCTCTCAGAGGTGCTATTCATCACGACCGCAAACGTGCTCGATCCGGTCCCGCCGCCGCTCCGCGACCGCATGGAGGTCCTGGAGCTGCCCGGCTACACGGAGGAAGAGAAGCTCGAGATCGCGCGCGAACACCTCGTCGAGAAGCAGGTCAAGAACCACGGCCTCACGCCGGACATGATTTCGTTCACGGACGACGCGCTCCACGCCGTGATTCGCGGCTACACGCGCGAGGCGGGGGTCAGGAACCTCGAACGGGAGATCGGCGCCCTTTGCCGGAAGGCCGCTCGTCGTCGTGCCGAAGGCCTGGAAGAGCCGATCACGATGACCCGCGAGCTCGTCATGGAGCTCCTCGGGGCGCCGCGGTTCCTCGACGAGGAAATGGAGGAACGGACCAAGAACCCCGGCGTGGCGATTGGTCTCGCCTGGACGCCCGCCGGCGGCGACGTGCTGTTCGTCGAGGCGTCGAAAATGGCGGGGCCCGGAGCACTCACGCTCACCGGGTCGCTGGGCGATGTCATGAAGGAGTCGGCCCGCGCGGCGTTGTCGTGGACGCGCGCGCATGCGAAGGAGCTCGACATCGATCCCGACTTCTACAAGTCAGCGGAGATTCACCTGCACGTTCCCTCAGGAGCGATCCCGAAAGATGGACCGTCCGCCGGTGTCACCATGACCGCAGCGCTCGTGTCGGAGCTGACAAGGCGTCCGGTGCGGGGCGACCTGGCGATGACGGGCGAGATCACGCTGTCGGGCAAGGTGCTGCCGGTGGGCGGCATCAAGGAGAAGGTCCTGGCGGCCCGGCGCGTGGGCATTCGCGAAGTGATCCTGCCGCGTCAGAACGAGAAGAACGTCAACGAGGATCTCAGCCCCGAACTGCGGGGCGACCTGACGATTCACCTCGTCTCGACCATCGACGAGGTACTGGATTTGGCGCTCACCGCCAAATCGCATACGGATCGATCGGCGTCCCTTCCCACCAGCGTTTCTCGGGTCCCAGCTTGAACACGGCGAAATGCAGGTGCGGCGTCTCCGGCGGCGCATTCCCCGTCGTCCCGACGTAGCCCACGATGTGGCCGCGCGGGACGACGTCTCCCTCCTTCAGGTCGTCGGCGTAGCGATCGAGATGCGCGTAGTAGTAGCAGTACGTGCGTGACGGGTCGAACAGGTAGACGGTCAGCCCGCCGCGCTCGCTGGTGAAGAGCTTTTCCACGCGTCCTTCTTCGACCGCAATCGCCGGGGTGCCACGCGGCGCAAGAATGTCGAGCGCCTCGTGTTCGCGAGCGCCGCCCCCGCGCGCCTGGCGGAATGTCGACACGAGACTGGACGCCGCGACGCCGGACACGGGTATCGGCAGGTTGCGCTTGCGCAGCTCGACGACATCCGAATCAACCAGTACCGCCGGTGGTGGCTGCACCGCAGTTACAGGCGGCGATGGCGCGCTCGGGGTCGTCACCGGCGCTTGCCGAACCGGCACTGGTCTGATTGGCGCAGGTGGATCGACGGCGCGTGGCAGCTGGAACGTGAACCATGCCAGCGTCAGCATGATCGCGGAAATGGTCCACGGGAGGACCATCTCCACGAGCCCACGATGTCGACGGACGCGCATCATCGCAGTTTCACGGGCATCCCTTCGGTCACGAGCGACGCCAGTTTCTCGGCATCCCAGTTCGTCATGCGCACGCAGCCATGCGATTGCGTGCGTCCGATCTGCGACGGTTCCGGCGTGCCGTGAAAGCCGAAGTGATCCTTGTCGAGGCCAATCCAGACGACGCCGACAGGATTGTTCGGTCCGGCCTTGATCGTCGCTTTGGCGTGGCTCGGATCCGCGTCCCAGAACAGATCGGGGTTGTAGTTGAAGACCGGCATGTCGAATATGCCGGTGATCTTCCAGTCGCCGACGGGTAACGGGTCCTGCTCGCTGCCAACCGTCACCGGTGCGTAGATCAGCACGCCGCCCGACGCATCGCGCGCAATGACCGCCTGCGTGTCGCGCGAGAGCTCAATCGACGCCGCAGTGGCGCTGGTGCTCCCGATTGACTTTGGCCGCTCACCCTGCCGGGTCGGGAACGCGAACGGTTCGACGTTCGGCACGCTGATCGTCGCACCGGCTGCGAAGGAGACGGTTGGGTTCAGCGCTTTCAATAACGCGGGGCTCGCGTGAAATCGCTCGGCGAGCGCTTCGACGAGTGAGGTATAGGCGAGCGTCTCGAGCGACGCCTGCTGCTCGAGATCCGGCGGGATCGCGTCGACGAACGGCCCAGCCGCGTCGGTCTCAGTGATCGTGTATTGCACGAGCGGTTCGGCAGCCGGCTCGATCGCGGCGTGCCGCGCTGCGGTGAACGCTTCGCTCGCACGCTTGGTGAACCGGCCGCTCCGGCCGTCGATTTCACCGGGCGAGAAGCCGGCGCGATCGAGCGCGACCTGGGTCGCGAGTGCAGGAAGAGACGGGCCCGCGCCGGGAAGGACGCAGACAACGACCAGTACGGCAGCAGCACCAAGCGGCCGGGGTAGGGTCATACCCCCAATGTTTCAAAAGCCGTTCCGCCCGTAGCATGAGGCACCTGTCCCCTTCGCAGAGCATTGGGGCCTGGTCCTCATTTCTCCCGGATCGCGAAAAGATGGCCCGTTTTGTCCGCTTCCTGGCCACCTCAAGGGCGTTGGGGTCAGGCCCCACTCAGCTATTTCAGAGCCTTGTGGAGGAAGCGCGTCAGGACGGCACCGTCAAAGTACTTGAACGGCGCTGAGCCCGTGCTGTAGTGGCCGCACGGCAGGATGCTCAGCTGAAACGGCACACGTTTCTCTCTGAAGGACTGGACCAGGCTTCGTGACAAATCGACCGGAAACGTGAGGTCGTAGCGCGCGTAGACCAGCAGCGTCTTCACGTCTCGCCCGGCCAGCCGATCGAGATGGAACTGCGGGCTGATTGGCATCCACAGGCGGCGCAACTCGTCGAGCGTGATGTGGCCGTTCATGGCGGACCGCACATGACGCGTCGAGAGGCCACGCCAGACGACATCGGCAAAATACGGCGAGATGTGATTCAGCGCCTGTGCCCTCACCAGGGGCTCGTGGCACGCTGTCAGCATCGAGAGGCAGGAACCGAGGCTCGTGCCTAGAATGCCGATCCGCTCGTAGCCCTGGCGGGCGAGCCAGTGAATCGCGCGACGGGCGTCGAGCACCGCCTGCCGGCAGACTTCGAGCGTCCGGATCACGTTCGAGCTGACGATGTAGTCCGCGCGTGAGAGCTCCGGCGGCATGCGGGCATCGTGGTACGGCAGGCTCAGACGCAGTGCGCTGATCCCGAACCGAGCGAGCAGCTGGCACAATCCGACGTGCCCTTGCGCGTCAGCGTTCCATTGCGGCAGTACCAGCACCGCTCTCCGGCGACTAGACGCAGTACCACGCCCAGGGAAGTATCGCGTCCAGACAATGTTGTTTTCCACGTGTGGTGTGGAAAGCGCCGAGGGGAACGTTACCCAGGACGCTCCGGCGGCATCGCGCGTCGCCTCGTAGGCGTCACACGAGGGCGCGGCGAACCACGCCTGCGTGTCAGCCAATGCCGAGGCAACGTACTGCTGCGCGCGTTCCAACTCCAGCGCGTTCGGCGGGTGTCCGTTGCCGTGGATCCAGTCCAGCCCCCACTCGAAGGGCCGGACGACGCGATCCTTCGAGACGTTGGCGAGACGACGCTCCCAGTTATGGAAGAAGAGCGAGAGCATTAGGCGCTAATTCGTCCCCGTGCCCGCCCACTTCATTCCCAGCGCCTTGCCGAGGAACGCGAAGATGTCCGCGCGCTCGTCGATGATTTTCGTCGTGGGCTTGCCGGCGCCGTGCCCCGCCTTGGTCTCGATGCGAATCAGGATGGGCGCAGTCCCCGTCTGTGTGGCCTGCAGCGTGGCCGCGTACTTGAAGCTGTGCGCGGGCGCGACCCGGTCGTCGTGATCCGAGGTGATGACGAGCGTCGGCGGATACGCCACCGGCTTGATGTTGTGCAGAGGCGAGTACTTCAGGAGCGTCGCGAAGTCGGCTGGCTTCGCCGGATCGCCGTAATCCGACGTCCACGCCCAGCCGATGGTGAACTTGTGAAAGCGCAGCATGTCCATCACGCCGACGGCCGGAATCGCCGCGCCGAACAAGTCCGGGCGCTGGTTGAGACACGCACCGACCAGCAGCCCCCCGTTGCTGCCGCCGGCAATCGCAAGCTTCGGCGTCGACGTGTACTTCTCGGCGATGAGGTATTCGGCGGCGGCGATGAAGTCGTCGAAGACGTTCTGCTTGTTCGCGAGCCGGCCCGCGTCGTGCCACGCCTTGCCGTACTCGCCGCCGCCGCGCAGATTTGGTTGAGCAAAGATGCCGCCGGCTTCCATCCAGGCGATCATCGCCGGCGAGAACGCGGGTGTCAGCGAGACGTCAAAGCCACCATATCCATACAGGTACGTCGGGTTCTGTCCGTCCTTCTTCAAACCCTTCCTGGAGGTGATGAACATCGGAATCTTCGTGCCGTCCTTCGACGCGTAGAACACCTGCATTGTCTCGAAGTCGGACGGGGCGAAGTCCACTTTCGGCTGCCGGAAGACGGTGCTCTTGCCGGTAGCGAAGTCGTAGCGGTAGACCGTGCCGGGGTACGAAAACGACGAGAACGCGTAGAACCCCTCCATGTCCTTGCGCTTGCCCTCGAACGCTGAAATAGCGCCGACGGTCGGCAGTGGAACATCGCGCTCGAAGGTACCGGTCAGCGAGTACACCTTCAGAACTTCGTGCGCATCGGTCATCCACTGGGTGACGAAGCGGTTATTGATCATCTTCGTCGTGCCCAGCACGTCGCGCCCGGCGCCCTCCGGAATTACGACGTGCCACGCCGACGGATCCGGCTTCGTGAGGTCGATGGCGACAACCCGCCGCCTTGGAGCGTCCTTCGTGGTCTGGACGTAAAAGCGTTCGCCGTCATTGCCGACGACGGTGTACTCGGCGTCGAACTTATCGAGGAAAGGCACGATCGCAGCGTCCGATCTCGCGAGATCCTTGATGTAAACGCGGTTCTCAGGGTTCGTGCCTTCGCTCTGCACGAGAACCAGGAAGCGTCCGTCCTCGGTGACATCCGCGCTGAACATCCAGTCAGGTTGGTCCTTCCGCTCGTAGATGACGGTGTCCTGGTCCTGGGACGTGCCGAGCTTGTGGAAGTACAGCTTCTGGAACTTGTTGACGCCGGTGAAGGTTTCCCCTTCTTTAGGGGCTTCGTAGCGCCCGTAGAAGAAGCCGCTGCCGTCCTTCAGCCAGGCGGCTCCGCTGAATTTCGACCACTTGAGATGATCGGAGAGGTCGGCGCCGGTTGCGACGTCACGGACCTTCCACTCAATCCAGTCCGATCCGCTTGCAGCGAGCGAATACGCCATGTAGCGGCCGTCGTCGGTGAAATGAATGCTGCCGAGTGCCACCGTGCCGTCGGAGGACAGCGCGTTGGGATCGATCAACACTTCGGCGGGCGCCTCCAGCGCCTTCGTCTTGTAGATCACCGCCTGGTTCTGAAGCCCGTCGTTCTTCGAATAGATGTACCAGTCGCCCTCTTTCGAAGGCGGCGTGAACCGCTCGTAGTTCCACAGTTTTGTCAGGCGTTCCCGGATGCGGACGCGTTCGGGAATCTGCCCCAGATATCCAAACGTCAGGCGATTCTCGGCCTCGACCCACGCCTTGGTGGCGACGCTGTTCGGATTCTCGAGCGGGCGATACGAGTCGAGAACGCGATGCCCGAAGTGATCGTCGGCGGTGTCGTCCTTCGGCGCGGCCGGATAGGAAAACGGGCCAGAACTGGACGCGGCAACGATCGCTGGGATCATGAGACTCGCCAGAAGGAGGAACCGGACCTTCATGTCACCTCCGAACAGACCATTATACGCGGCGGATTCAGCGCGCTGGAAGGATGGCCGACGCCGTCGCGCAGGGGGACGGCTCTTACTGCCGCAATATCGATTCGATTCCGGCGGCGACGTCGAGCAATGCCACGCTTCTTGTTCCGACGAGCTGCAGGCTGACAGGCAGCGAGCTTGACTTGCCGCAAGGCAGCACGATCGCCGGATGGCCGGTCACGTTGAATGGCTGCGTGAGGCGCAGCATCAATGCCCGGACCGGTTCAGCAACGCCGTCGATTGCCACCGTCTCTGCCCCCAGCGGTGGTGCCACGATCGACATCCCTGGCAGGATTAGCGCGTCCACATCGGCGAGAGCGGCGTCGACGTCGCGTCGGAGCACCTCCTGGCCGCGCCGCGCGCGAAGGTAATCCTCGGCGAGGAAATAGCGGCCCATCTCGAGACGGAGGCGCACGGCAGGGGAGTACAACTCCGGACACTGCTCGAGCGTCGTGGCGTGATAAGCCGCCGCCTCGGGGAGCAGAATGCCGAGGTAGATCGCAGCGATGTCGCCGGCGTGCGGCACGTCGACGTCGGAAACGGCGACGCCAGCTCGCACGATTGCCTCGAGTGCCACCTCGTAGCCCGTTCTTACTACGGGTTCGAGGCGCAGCTCGAAGTGGCCGCGAAGCCTGCCCAATCTCAGCGTCGTGGGCTTGCGCACGACCGGCGGTCGCGGGGCTGATCTCGCCAGCGCGTGAAACATCGCGGCGGCATCGGCAACCGTCCGCGCCAGCGGGCCGACGTGATCGAGCGTCGTGCTGAGCGGCACGACGCCATCGCACGGGACCTCGCTGAACGCCGGCTTGAACCCGACGAGCCCACACGCCGCCGAGGGGATTCGGATCGATCCGCCCGTGTCGGTGCCGACGGTGGCGAGCGACATGCCCGCCACGATCGACGCGGCGGATCCTCCACTCGATCCCCCTGCGGACCGCGTCAGGTCGCGTGGATTTCTCACGGCGCCGAAGGCGGTGTCCTCGCTTGTCGTGCCGAGTGCGAACTCGTGCAGGTTGGTCTTGCCCACGAGCACTGCGCCGGCGGCTTTCAGCCGTGACGTGACCACAGCATCGGCAATCGCCGCGCGATCGCCCGTCACCCGCGATGCCGCCGTGGTCGGCACGCCCGCCACGTCAATCAGATCCTTGAGCGAGATGGGGATGCCATGCAGAGGACCGCGATCGTGGCCGGCGCCAAGCTCCCGATCGGCATCCCGCGCGGCCGCCCGCGCGGATTCCGCAGTCACCGTGATGAAGGCATGCAACTCCTCGTTGCGCGCGGCGATCTGCGCGAGGCACGCCTCGGTCAGCGCGACGGAGCTCAATTCGCCGGCGCGCAGATGACGGCCGGCGGTGACGAGATCGAGCGCGGTTGGATCGTCAGCCACTCTCATCGCGTGTCGCTCGACGCCGCGCCCTGCCGCGCATCGGGGTTCCAGTCTCCCAGGCGCAGCCGCGCGATGGTGGGCGAAAGGCCGTCGACGAGCGCCGCAAGCTGCGGCAGACCGCGTCGCTCGGCATCGGCTTTCGCCCAGTCACGCCAGACCTCGACGGAAGTGCGATCGGGTGGGCTGGTCACGTCGTTGTCACCTCACGACATGCGGACCGAGAGCGCGACACCGTCGCCGAGCGGCAGGAACGTCGTGAGAAGTCGCGTCTCGGCGGCGAGCCGTCCGTTGTACGAGCGAATCGCGTGAGTCGACACCTGATCGTGTTTGGGAGTTTCGACGAACCCCTCGACCACTTCGCCGTCCCAAAGCACGTTGTCGGTGACGAGGACGCCGCCCGGCCGCAGCAGGCCGATCAACGTCTCGAGCATCGGCTCGTACAGGCGTTTGTCTCCATCCTGGAAGATGAGATCGAAGGGCCCCGCGACTTTGTGCACGAAACGTGACGCATCGCCGACGATGACGCTGATGTTTTCGGCGAGGCTGGCTCGTTCGATGTTTCGTCTGGCAGTTGCCGCCCGGGACGGATCGAGCTCGAGGGAAATCAGTCGGCCACCCGGTTCGAGGGCCTGCGCCATCCACAGCGCCGAGTACCCGATCGCGGTGCCAATCTCGAGCACCGCTCGCGCGTTGATTGCTGCCACGAGCCCTCGGAGGAGCCTTCCTGTCTCCGCCTCGACCAGCGGCAGCCCGGCGGCGAGTCCCTCTCCGCGAATCTCTTCGATCAACGAATCGACGGGCGGATGGAGCGCCGCGAGATAGCGACCGAGCGGCGCCGCAAGAATTTGTCGCATCCGAGATCAGATTGTAAGCTGGAGCCCTCTGCAATGCGGCATACGAGGATCGTCGCGACAGTTGGTCCTGCATGCGACGACCTCGACACGCTCGAACGCCTGATCGATGCCGGCGTCGACGTGTTCCGTCTCAACTTTTCACACGGCTCCCACGACACTCATGCGGCCACGATCGCGCGGATCCGCGACCGCGCATCGCGAGCGAATCGGATGGTGGCCATTCTGCAGGATCTCTCCGGCCCGAAGATCCGCACCGGCTCCCTGAAGAACGGCCAACCTATTCAGTTGCGACCGGGCCAGCGCCTCCGCATCGTCGCCGGCGACGGCGAGGGTAGCGGCGACACGGTCTACACCACGTATGCGCTGCTCGCAGCGGGCGTACGGACCGGCCAGCAGCTGCTGCTGGACGATGGACGGATCGCCCTGCGAGTGGATGGGACGGATGGCACAACCATCGAGACGACCGTCGTCCACGGCAGCCAGCTGGGGCAGCACAAGGGGATCAACGCGCCGGGCGTGCGGTTGCCCTCCGCCGCCGGTCTCACGCCAAAGGATGCCGCGGATCTCCGTTTCGGGCTCGCGCAGAAGATTGATCTCGTCGCGCTGTCCTTCGTGCGGAGCGCGAAGGACGTTCAGGTCGCGCGCACGGCGATCGAGGCGGCTGGTGCCTCCGGCACACCCATTGTCGCCAAGCTCGAGCGCCCCGAGGCCATCGACGAGCTGGATGACATTCTGAAGTGCGCGGATGGGGTCATGGTCGCACGCGGCGACCTCGGGCTGGAAGTCCCGCTCGAGCGCGTGCCCCGACTGCAGAAGGAGATCACCCGGAAGGCCCGATCGCTCGGCCGTCCGGTCATCGTCGCGACCCAGGTGCTGGAGTCGATGCGGCAGGAACCGCGTCCGACACGCGCGGAGGTGAGCGACGCCGCGAACGCAGTGGACGACGGCGTGGATGCGATCATGCTGGCGGGCGAGACCGCGGCGGGGGCGTATCCCGTCAAAGCGGTCGAGACACTCGACGCCATCATTCGCGACGCCGAGGCGCTGCGGCCGCTGGCGATCCCGTTCGTTGGGACCCTGATGCAGGCGGAGCACGGCCGTAGGCTTTGCGAGGCCGCCGTGAAGTTGGCCGATCGTGGCCATGCGGCGGCGATCGTGGCCGTGACCCGCGAAGGCAACACCGCGCGGATGCTGGCGGCGTTACGGCCCGAAGCGAGGATTCTCGCGGCGACAGATTCCGACATCGTTGCCCGTCGCCTGATGCTGTATCGCGGCGTGTCATCGATCGTGACCTCCCTGAACGAGAACGTGGAGGAAACCGGTGCGTCGATTCGCAACGAGCTCCGACGGCAGAGCTTAGTCACGCCCGGCGACCAGATTGTCTTCGTGAGCGTGCACGCCGACATCACGCGTCGCGGGGCCAATTTTCTCAAGCTGTATGGCGTTTAAGGGGGTGCGGAGAGGTGCGGCGTAGTGCGGCGTGGTGCGGCGGGGTGCGGAAGGGTGCAGGGGGGTGCGCAAAAGGGTGCGGCGGGGGTACGGAGGGGCGCCGGTGCGATGGTGCGTGCGTGGGGCGTCATACCACCCACGCGCGCGTATTGCACCGCCACACCAGCGCGCCTGTCGCACCAAGCCGCACCGCGCACCCCACGCACCACGGCGCACCCTGCCGCACCTCTGCACCCTGCCGCACCCTTCCGCACTCCGCCGCACCCTCCGCACCGCCACATTCACACGTAAAACACCGTAAACACCTGCCGCTGGCGCGATAGCCACGCCATTGTCCGCTCCTAAACCTGGAGCGGCATGGCCACACCAATCCTTCGCGGCATCGGACCAGTCCTGCTGTTCAGCTTGGTGGGGATTGGCGTCGTTCCGAGATCGGCTCTCGCCCAGCCGCCGCGAGTCCAGTTGCACCTGGACGCTCGTGGCGGACTGGAAGCGGCGACGCTCGCGCTCGCGCAACAGACGGCCAGTTCGCTGATCGCCGCGTCGGCGATCGACATTGCGTGGCGCGACTGCGGCGATGAGAAGAGCTGCGGAGAATCCGTTTACACGACAGTGCGTGTTCAGCTCCTGCCTTCAATGAAGACCACGGACGCGGAGGTTTGTGGCGAAACGGTCCGCGACGGACGGTCAGGCGGGGCAGCCGTGCTCGTGTATGTGCCGCGCCTCGTCGCGCTCACGCAGTCGATGCGATCGGGCAGGGCTGGACGCTCCAATCCGTCCCTGGCCACTCTCGAACCCGGACACTTGATTGGTTTGACGGTCGCGCACGAGGTGGGCCATGCCCTCGGACTGCCGCACGCTCGATCAGGGGTGATGAAGGCGCGGCCGTCAGTCGAAGACGTGATTGACCTGCGACAGTCGCAGCTGGGGTTCAGGCCGTCGGAAGCGGCGACCATGCGAGCGGCCCTCGCTGCTCACGAGGAGCGGATCGCTGATGCCACGCTCGATGCCAATGGCGGCGTCGAGGTGCAGCGACGAATGATGGCGCCGTCGGAACGCGAAGAAACGGCTGCGTCACCGCCGAATCTCAGTGTGCCTGACATTCTCGCTCCGCTCGTGACGAGGATGTAACAGCGCTCACCGACGTTTCGCCGACAGTGCGCGCTTCTGGCGTCGCATCCAAACGTCGCCGTGCGCGTCGAGCTCTTCGCCGGAGTTGGGCGCGCCTCGACGAGATTGTTATCAGAAAACGGTCGCATGTCCATGGTCGCCGCCGTGCGGATCGAGCCACGCAAGCCGGATCTCTACGTCGAATTGATCGCCCACGAGCTGGAGCATGTGCTCGAGCACATCGATGGCATGAACCTGCCAATGCTTGCGAGTCGAAAGGTGAACAGCGTTGGCAAGTGGGCAGGGCAATACGAGACCGCGCGTGCACAGGCCGTCGGCGCGACCGTCGCTCGTGAGGTCATCAGGCAGTGAACCTCTTTCTCTTAGTACGACTGGATGGCGGAGGGGTCATGTAAAATCAGCCGGCTTTGCGCGGTACTATGCTCGGCGCCCTGCAACCAGCTGCTGCGCTCTCCGTTTGCCCGCTGTTCGTCCCTACCCTTCTCGTTCTGTTCTATGTTGCGCCCCTAAACGCCCAATCCGTCACCGGTACGCTTCACGGAACGGTCAGGGACGTCACCGGCGCCGTGATCCCCGGCGCAACCGTTACACCTGCGCAACTCGGCGTGACGAATCCGAATATCAACCGACCCTTGCACGTCGAACTGATGATCGATCCGCCGCTGGGTGGGATTGTCTACGAAGTTGTCAACGCCGGCCGGATTTCCAGCCTGCAGCCCCTTACGCCCATGCGGCGGCTTTAGGTCGGCCTGAAGTTGAGGTTCTAAATGGGAACGCCGCACATTGGCGGGACGACCGAAGAACCGGCACCAGCTCTCGTCCGCGCCGAGCTCGATCGAATCCTCGCCAGCGAGCTCTTCGCCCGCTCCGAACGGCTCTCTGCGTTTCTGAAATTCATCGTCGAGCAAAGCCTCAGCGGCCAGCGCCATACGCTGAAAGAGCAAGTGATCGCCATCGAGCTTTATGGTAAGGGCGCTGACTTCAACACCGCTGCCGATCCAATCGTGCGCGTGGATGCCCGCCGGCTCCGCGATCGCCTACGCGAGTACTACGCGTCGGCTCCTGCTGGTCCGGTCACCATCTCGGTGCCGAAGGGCAGCTACACGCCGGTGTTCGCGCGAAATGCACGGGCTCCACTGACCGTGCCCGACAGGGGCCGCCCGGTACAGGAGGCCGATGGCGACGAAGTACATTCACCCGTCGAGACTGCAGCCGAAGGCTCGCGGAGTGACCGAAGATCACCCAGGCTACTGTGGGTTTTCATTGGCGGGGTCGCAGTACTCGTTCTCGTCGTGGTGATGCTGGCGGCCAGCCGCCGTGGCCCGGACGCTGCGCCGATGCGTCTGCTGACGGTCACGTCGCTGCCCGGCTCGGAAGAAGATCCGTGGTTGTCACCCGACGGCAGTTTCGTCGCATTCTCGTGGAAAAGCGTGGAGCCGAGCTCGACCGCGGATATCTGGGTAAAAGTGATTGATGGCGATGCGATGCGCCAACTGACCGCGACGCCCAACTCGCTCGAGAAATACCCGTCGTGGACGCCGGATGGTCAGCACATCACGTTTACCCGCATCGAACGGGACATGTCGCGCGTCTTCATGGTGTCGTCATTGGGAGGGCCCGAGCGGATGATCGCGGAGGGGGCCAGCGAGCCCGTGTGGTTGCCGGACGGCCAGTCCCTGGTCATGGTCGAACGCACTACGGGTGGGGCGTGGGGGCTCGTCCATCACGTCTTGGCGACCGGCGCGCGCCGGCGGTTGTTTGAGGCGCCGGCCGGGTTGGCGGTGGGCAAACCGCGCATATCGCCGGATGGGAAAACTGTGGCATTCCAGGTCTACGGCCAGGGGCGCTCGGCGATTTACACGATGCCGCTGCGCGGCGGCGCGGCGACACTCTTCGGCACATGGTACAGCGGCCTGATGGGCGGACTGTCGTGGAGTCCCGACGGCCGGGAGATACTTTTTGTGCGGCCGGAGCTGAGCGGGCGACGCCTGATGAGGGTGGTAGCTGCGAGTTCCGATCCGCCGATGCCCATACCAGTGGTGCCGCACGGCGCGGTCAACCCTTCGGTGTCACATCCATCGACCGGAGGTCGATATCGCCTCGCGTTTTCGAGCGGACAGCCGGATGTCGGACTCCGCATGATCGATCTGCAGGGACCTCGCGCAGCGCGGATGATTACTGCGGTCGTCCCGTTCTGTGATGCGACACGGATGGACACCGCGGGCCGCTTTTCTCCGGACGCCAGCCAGGTCGCATTCGTCTCCGATCGTGGTGGCAGTCAGCAGGTGTGGGTGGCGGGGCGCGACGGGTCGGCATTGCGCAGCGTGACCACCATGCAGGATGCCACGATGAGCGTGGGCTCGTGGTCGCCTGACGGACAGTGGATCGCGTTCGATGGCACGGTCACCGGCAACTCGGACATTTATGCCGTGCGCGTCGATGGCGGGGCGATCAAACGGCTGACAACGAGCACGGCGGCGCAGATCGATCCCGAGTGGTCGCACGACGGACGGTCGATTTATTTCAGCTCCAACGAGTCAGGCTCATCCGCTATCTGGAAGATCCCGGCGAGCGGCGGTACACCAGTGCGGCTTTCGTCGGAGCAGGGCTTCGACCCGCGAGAATCGCCTGACGGGCGGACGATCTATTTCCTCGATCGTGTCCGGTGGTTTGGTTTTGGCGCCCCAGGGATGCTCAAACAGATGTCGACCGCCGGCGGCGCGGCGTCACCGGTCGACATTTCGGTCGCGCCCGGCGCGTGGGACGTCACGGACAAAGGCATCGTCTTCGTGATGACGAGACCCGGAGTCTTGGATCCGTCTCCTGCTCCAGACGTGGTCGCCGTGTACGACTTTGCCGATCACCGCGTGCGACCGCTCGGAGAGCTCAACTTCCGCATAGCGCCTTTTGGTACCAGCCGCTTTTTCATCGCGTCGCGAGATGGCCGGTGGGCGCTGGCGGCTCATGTGGATCGCTGGGACCGCGACATCATGGTGCTCGATAATTTTCGATAGGGTGCGGAGGGGTGCGGCAGGGTGCGGAGGGGTGCGACAGGTGCGGAGGGGTGCGCGCCTGAGTGCGGCGGGTGCGACGAGGATGACGAAATGTGGGGCGGACCTTTAGGTCCGCCTACGCCTTCTTCAACCGCGAATTCGAGAACCCGTACGCGAAATAGAGCACGATTCCGATGACCAGCCAGATGCCGAAGCGCTCCCATGCCTGCTTCGGCAACCCGATCATCACGAACGCGCAGGCGAGTGCCCCGAGCGGCGCCACGACCCACACGAATGGCACCTTGAAGGGCCGTGGCCGCTCCGGCTCGGTAACCCTCAGCACCAGCACGCCAATCGAGACGAGTGCAAACGCGAACAACGTGCCGATGTTCGTGAGGTCGTACGTCTCGGCGGCATCGCCAATCAGTGATGCGAGCGCGACACCGATGCCAGTGATTAGCGTCGTCGAGTAGGGCACGCGGGTGACCGGGTGCAGCTTCGCCGCCCATTGCGGCAGCAGCCCATCGCGTGCCATGGCGAAGAAGATGCGCGGCTGGCCGTACTGGAACACTAGAAGTACCGCCGACATCGACACCGCTGCCCCGAGCGCCACGATCCACCCCACGCGGGTGAAGCCAGCCTGCTGCAGCGCGTAGGCGAGCGGATCGGCCGAGTTCGCGAGACTCTTGTACGGCACCATCCCCGTCAAGATGCCGCCGACGATGACGTAGATCAGCGTGCAGATGGCGAGACCGCCGAGAATGCCGATGGGGAGATTCCGTTGCGGATCGCGAGTCTCCTCACCGGCGGTCGAGATCGCATCGAAGCCGATGTAGGCAAAGAAGACGATGGCCGCGCCCTGGTGAATGCCGGTGAAGCCGTTCGGCGCGAATGGCGTGTAGTACTCCGGTTTGAGGTGCGTGATGCCGACCGCGATGAACAGGCTGAGCGCGATCAGCTTGATCACCACCATGACGTTGTTGACGCGCGCGCTCTCCTTTGCCCCGCGCAACAACAACCACGTGATGATCGCCACGATCGAAAACGCCGGGATGTTGACGAGGATTGGAATGCCGGCAATGCGGGGTGCCGTCGTGAGCAGCCCGTGCACGTCCGGATTCGCGCTGAGGAGAGCGGTCCGGTATCCGGTCGTGAGCCACAGCGGGAACTGCAGGCCGACGCCGCGGATCAGCGTGTTGAAGTAGTCGCCCCAGGAAATCGCGACGGCCACGTTCCCGACGGCGTACTCGAGGATCAAGTCCCAGCCGATGATCCAGGCCACCAGCTCACCAAGTGTCGCGTAGGTGTAGGCATACGCGGATCCGGCCTGGGGGATCATCGAGGCCAGCTCCGCGTAGCAGAGCGCCGCCAGCGCGCAGGCACCGCCTAGGAGCAGAAATGAGAAAACCAGCGCCGGCCCGGCGCCGTAGCGGACGACCGTGCCGTCAGGGGCGATCTGGCCTGCTGCGGCGGTCCCGATAGCTCCGAAAATGCCGGCGCCGATGACGGCGCCGATGGACAGCATGATCAGGTCGCCGGCGCCGAGGACGCGCTTCAGGGCGTGCCGACTGTCGGTCTCGTCCACGAGGAGGGCGGCAATCGGCTTCCGCCGGAAGAGCTGTGACATAGTGCGCGATTCTAACCATCTTCCCGAGCCGCAGCCTAACGCTGGGGATCTCCCCAGCCGAAAAGAGATAGAGGGCTCCTCTTCAAGGAGTTGCGCAAATCTTCAGGCGTTCCGGTGTATAACCCGAACGTCCCCGGAATCGGAGAGTCAATGTTTCTCGGTAACGTCTTCGGCCTTACGACCGATCTCGCCATCGACCTCGGCACCGCGAACACCTGTGTGTTCGTCCCTGGACGTGGGATCGTCCTGAATGAGCCCTCGGTCGTCGCCTTCAATACGGAGCACAACCGCATCGAGGCGGTGGGCGCCAAGGCGCGCGAGATGATCGGCCGCACGCCCCAGAACATGGTGGCCGTTCGGCCACTGCGCGACGGGGTCATCGCCGACTTCGATGCTGCCGAGCGGATGCTGAGCGACTTCATCCGCCGCTCCCATCGACGCGCCGGCTGGGTTCGCCCCCGAGTCGTGGTCGGCGTGCCGGCAGAAATTACGCAGGTCGAACGCCGCGCCGTGAAGGACAGCACCCTGCGGGCCAAGGCCAGCGAGGTCTACTTGATCGAAGAGCCCGTCGCCGCCGCCATCGGCGCCGGTCTGCCCATCACCGAGCCCACAGGCAACATGATCGTGGACATCGGCGGCGGGACCACGGACATCGCTGTCATCTCGCTGGCTGGTCTGGTGTACCGGAAGTCGGTGCGAGTCGGTGGCGACGAGATGGACATGGCCATCATCGATCACATGAAGCGCCAGCACGGGCTGCTGATCGGTGAGCGCACGGCCGAGCAGATCAAGATCGAAATTGGATCGGCGGCGCCGCTCGAGGCCCCGCGCAAGATGGAAGTCCGCGGGCGCCACCTCCTCGAGGGATTGCCGAAGAGCGTGTTCGTGAGCGATGGCGAGATCCGCGACGCGCTGAAGAGCACAGTCGACGTGATTGTCCACGCGGTCCGCGGCGCGCTCGAGCGCATTCCGCCGGAGCTCGCGGCCGACATCTACGATCGCGGCGTCGTCATCACCGGCGGCGGCTCGCTGCTCCGGAATCTCGACGAGCGGCTGCGCAACGACACGGAGCTGCCGGTGCAGATGGCCGAGGATCCACTGACGTCCGTCGTTCGCGGCGCCGGCCTCATGCTGTCCAACCTGGAGCTGCTCAAGAAGCTGGCCATGGACTGACGGGCGGTTCAGAGCCCATCGTCCGTTGCTCAACGCTGTTCATCAAGCCCACGCCCGATTGAGGCGCCAGACTCGCTCGTTCGATGAGACGACGATGGTGCCCGACGGCTCGAACGCAACTCCCACCAGTCCTTCGCCCGCGATGACCAGCTCGGGCTCGCGCCCGGGCGTGAGGCGGTAGAGCCCACTGGCGCCGGCGAGCGCCTCGACCACATACAAGAGCCCGTCGGGGCCGAAGGTCAGGCCCTGCGGCCGGCCGAATCCCGTCCACGCGATTTCAATCTGTCCGTTGAGATGCACGCGGTACACGTGATCACGTGACGTCAACGTCGGCGCGGTCACGTAGAGCGCGCGATCGGGACCCATCGCCAGATGGAACGCCGCGACCGACTGCGGCAACGTCGCCATCATCGTCGCTTGACCATTCGAGCGAACCCGAAAGATCGTACCGGAGCGATCGCCGACGAACATCGTGCCATCGGGCGCGAACGCGAGCCCGCAGGCGACGCCGACGTCCGTGACCACCGGTTCGTACTGACCGCCGTGATCGACGCGATAGACGGTGCCTTCGAAGCGGCTCGAGACGTGCAGCCGTCCCTGGGGATCGAACGCCATCGCGGTCGCGTTGACGAGGCCTGTGACAAGTGACTCTCGCGTCCCATCCGGGCTGATGCGAAAGATCGAAACCGGCACCTGCTCGCCGCGTGCGCCGGAGTAGGTCACATACAGCCGCCCCTCGGCATCGACGACCGGGTTATCCACCTGATGCAGGCCAGCAGCGACGATAGTACCGACCTCGATGAACGGTTGGTCGCCGTCGACGCCGTCGATGTGCAAACGGTGAGTGCCGCCGGGCAGTCCGGGCGGAATCGCGAGAGTGAGCCGCGAAACCCGGGCGGCGACCACGCGGACGGGATGCGGGCCGAGTCGCACCTGGGCGCCAAGCGGTTCGCGGGTGTCGAAGCCGCCGCCGTAGACGGTGATCCGGCCTCGTTCGCAGGCCGCCATGGGCACGACGCCGGTAATCGTCGCCGACATGTTCGAGCATCGAGCGTACCACGGCAGCGACTACCGCGTTTCGACTATTGACCCTTGGTGGCCGCCGCCCACATGCTTGGCGGGCATGCCTCGCCTCCGCCGCGAATGGCCGCTCTGGATCGCGTTTCTCGTCAGTGTCGCCACCGGCGTCGCCGTGATCGCGTTTCCGACGTTCTACATCATGCCGTTCAAGCCGCAGAAAGCGTCTGTGATGGCACTGGCGCTGCAGGCTCGGGCGGTTGCGCCGTTGGTGACCACGATCACTGCGGTTCTCGCAGCCGCAATGGCAACTCTCCTCGTAATTCGCTCCCGCCGCTGGTGGTCGCGCACGCTCGCTGCCCTGATGCTTGCACCGATCGGCCTGGCCACCTGGTTCGCTCACCAGAACCACTTCGAGTGGATGTTCAATCCGCTCGAATCGCCACGCTACGTGGACGCCGGCAAGGCGAAATTCGTGAAGCCGGACGATGTCGTGATGGCGGTCGAGTTCGACGGTGAAGCCGTCGCCTATCCCATCCGACAGATGGGGTATCACCACGTCGTCAACGACATCATCAGCCGCAAGCCGATCATCGCCACCTATTGAACGCTCTGCCACACCGGTCTGGTGTGGAGCTCGGTGGTCGATGGGCAGCGACTGACGTTCCGCCTTGCCGGCATCAACAACCAGAACTTCGTCATGCGCGATGAGCAAACAGGCAGCTGGTGGCAACAGGTGTCGGGCCAGTCGATCGAGGGCCCCTTGAAGGGTAAGAGGCTGACGCCTGTTTCCCACGACCAGCTCACGTTCGACACGTGGCGCGCCGAGCGTCCGAAAGGCCGCGTTCTGATGCAGGACAAGGCCATCGTGGATCGCGACGAGTACGAGCCCGCTGATTGGGAGGACTACGTTGAGAAGCATCCGGTGCGCGTGGCCAGCCCGCCTGGCGGCCCCATCCCGCCGCGCACGCTCATCGTCGGGATCACGCTGAAAGGGAAAAGCAAGGCCTGGCCGCACGCGAGTGTCATCGCGTCGGGCGCGACGGTCGATCAGGTTGGCGGTGTGCCGGTGCTTATCGTGGTAGCGCCCGACGGCCGATCGGTACGGGCGTTCGATCGCCGCGTCCGCGGCCAGGTGCTGTCATTCGTCCGGGCCGGCCGCGATCTGACGTCGAGCACGCTGCTCGACCTCGAGACAATGAGCGAGTGGGACTTCACCGGCCGCGCGACGGCGGGAGAGTTCGCGGGCGCGCAACTCGGGCGCGTCGAAATCCTGCTCGACTATTGGTTCGACTGGAAGAACTACCATCCGGATACCGAGGTGTTGAAGCCGTGGACGCCGCCGGTGAAAAAACAGAAGCCGACGGCCATCCCGAAGCCCACCGACGACGCGAAGGTGCCGGCCGATCCCCCGAAACCGCCTGTGAAAGCCAAGACTCCGTCGTAGGGTTCGCGCCGCGCGACGAGCGCGTCGGCGAGGCCTCGCCGACGCTCGTCGAACGAGCGCCTGTACCCACGGCTGAATGCCCGCCTCCACGGCGAACCGGAATGCCTCCGGCGGCGTCTTGTGGCGTGACATGATTGCGACCGACGCGCCCATGCGCCCCCGCGCCTGTGCCCTTGCGACCCGCGCCCATGAATGAGTACGCCGATCATCTTTCGGCCGGGCTCGTAGCCGTGGACGACAACCTCGCGCGGGAATTCGAGACCAGACTCGTCGAGTCGACAAAATTGGCGTTTCGCGTCGCATGCAGCGTTCTGCATCACCGGGAGAACGCCGAAGACGTGGCCCAGGAGGCGATGGCGCGTGCCTACCGCCGGTTTCGATATCTGCGCGATCGCGATCGGTTCCGCGCCTGGCTGGTACGCGTCACGTGGCGTCTGGCGCTGGATCGTCAACGGTCCGACCGGCGGCGGATGCTGCGGGAGTCGGAGCCGCCGGCACCGTCGGGCGTTCAATCGGCCACCGATGGGATCGCTGCGCGCGAGCGCGCCACACATGTCTGGCGCGCCATCGACACGCTACCGCCAAAGCTGCGCATTGTCGTCGTGCTCGCCAACATCGACGGACACGATGTCCAGGAAGTGGCGCGACTGCTTGGCATCCCAGACGGCACCGTCAAATCGCGCTTGTTCGCGGCACGATTGCGATTGAAGGAGCAACTGCAATGGTTGAAAAGCGACCGCTGACGGACTCCGAGCTCGACGCGGCGCTGACCGAGGCGTTCGCCGTCGGTCCCTCTCCCGACTTTGTGGCGCGCCTGCGCGAGAGATTGGCGAGCGAAGAGATTTCGGGACGTCGCCCGTTTCCATTCGTTGCCGCCCTCGTGACGCTTGCTGCCGCAGCGATTGTGTTCGTCGTCGTTATGCTGGACCGTCGGCCAGCACTCGAGCAGACCCCGACGCGCGTTGCGGCAACGAGTGAGCCCAGGACGAGCACTGCCGCGAGCGATACGACAGCTACTGGATCGCCTGCGGTGGCAGAGCGCATGTCCAGAGCCGCTCTTCATCGTGCCGCGAAGTCGCGACAGTTACAGCCGATTGCGGAAGAAATGCGCGACGAACGAGACCACGTGCTAATTCCGGCGGGTGAGCAACAAGCGCTGCGCCGGCTGTTCGAACGGCCACCAACCGCGGTGGTGCGTTTTACGCCATCCGTCGATCCCACGGACGTGGCCGCGATTGCAATTCCACCGCTCAGCATCGATCCTCTGTCACCAGTGGTCGAAGAGGGAGGGCATCAGTGACACCAAGGACGTGGACGCTTGCTGCCATCATCGGAACGGTGCTCATCTGCGCTGGTGGGACCGCTGCTGCGCAGGAGCAGACCGAGAAAGAGCAGCCTCACGCAAGCTCGCCGAACACCAGAGCGCCCTCCGCGACTCGCGAGTCGCGCATCGTGCCCCTGAAGCTCCAGGTCGTCCTGTCGAAGCATCAGGGCGAGAAGAGGGTCAGCACGATGCCGTACATGCTGTCATTGGCCACGGGCCAGCCGCGGGTCAGCCTGCGCATGGGCGGCGAGATCCCGATCGCGACGTCCGCGGGTGGTGGGGCGCCGACGGCTGTCGTGAGCTACGACTATCGGTCTGTAGGGACCAACATCGATTGCTGGGCGACGGCTCTCGACGACGGGCGGTACAGCGTGAACATCGGACTTGAGGATTCGTCCGTCTATTCAGCGGATCAGGAAGGGGGAGGCCTATCGAAGGCTCGCACCGATCAGCCGTCGTTCAACACGTTCAAGGTCAATGAAACCGTGATCCTCAGGGACGGCGAGTCGAGCCAGTTCACGAGCGCCACCGACAAGATCAGCGGGCAGGTGATCAAGGTCGACGTGACGTTGACGGTCCTGAAATGAAAGGCCGCCTTATGTGTCGTCCAGCTCGACGTTCCAGTACAGATAGTCTCGCCAACTTTCAGGCGCGTTCCGCACGCCGATTGTGAAGCGGACCGCTGGCGCCGAGTCGGGCCGGCGGGGATGCCCGGTCAGGCGCATGCCGGCCTCCTCCGGCGTACGTCCCCCCTTCTTGCGGTTGCACGAGACGCAACACGTCACGATATTTTCCCAGTCCTTGCGTCCGCCTTGTGCTACCGGGATGACGTGATCGAAGGTGAGATCGCTCGTGGGGGCCTGATGACCGCAGTACTGGCAGCGGTGCCGGTCGCGGGCGTAGATGTTCGACCGCGAGAACGGCACATAGTCAATCCGGCGTTTTATGCGGATGTAGCGGAGCAGCCGAATCACTGACGGGAGCTTGAAGCTGATCGAGACCGAACGGATCTCGCGATCGTGGACCGAGATGACCTCCACTTTCCCCTGGCACCAGAGGGTGACGGCCTTCCGCCAGTCGACGACCTTCAGCGGCTCGTACGTCGCGTTGAGCAGCAGCGTCTGCTCCATGCCACTGTATATTGTGGGGGGCCGGTCGGGCCTGTCAAGCGATGGCCCGTAAAACCGGTGTAAGACGCGCGATCCCGTGGCCTGCCACGCTCGCGCACTCGCCGATAAGATGCACATGGAAAGGCGTGCCTCGGATCTGGAGCCCGAGCGCAGACCGACAGGGCTGAAGCCCGGCTCTCGATCCGAAGGGCTGACCCCCGGCCTCCACAACCGCGGCGTGCTGGTGATGCTGGCGCTTTTGGCCGCGATCGCCGCGTCATCGTGCGCGGCGTCCGGGGCACGCCCGCGGCCGTTTCCGACGCCGCATGGCGTCGCCGATGATCCCTCCGACGAGTCGCCGTCCGCGGCGGCGACCGACATCCCCATCGCACATCCGGATGGTTACGCCATCGCCAGCGCAGCGCTGCGACTGCAGGGGATCCCCTACCGATCCGGCGGGTCCGATCGGCGAGGCTTCGACTGCAGCGGTCTCGTGCAGTACGTGCTCGCTCAGTACGGCCTTGCCGTCCCTCGCCTCGTCCGCGATCAGTACGTAGTGGGAACGCGCATAAAGCTCGACGACCTCGAGCCAGGCGATCTCGTGTTCTTCACTACGGAAGGGCGGCAGGTATCACACGTCGGGATTGCGATCGGCGGCGATCGCTTCGTCCATGCGCCGAACACACGGGGCAGCGTTCGTGTCGATAGCCTGGCGACGGGCTATTGGGGAGAGCGGATAACAGGCGCGAAGCGAATGACCCGTGACCCTTGACCGGCCAAGGGTCAACGTTCAGGCCGCCCGCTGCGGTTGATCGTGCTGCTGCCGCGTCCGCGCGAGCCGCCGGCTCGCGCGATAGCTGAATTCGCGCACGTCCAGATCTTCGTCGGTGAAGCGCGTGCGGCCGCCTGCGCTTCGCATCGGTTCGATGCGGACGCCCGGCTCGATGACCGGTTGATCGGTCAGCACCTCGACGTAGCGCTGCGGGTAGGACGGGAAGGATCGGAACGCCGTACCAGTCACGCGACCGTACTTGGCGGTGAGACCCGCAAAGTCATGTTTCAGGAACTCGAGAAGCTCAGGATCGGGCTGCGATGCGAGGTAAGCATTCGTCATCGCGATGACATCCTCGAAGAACTCGGGGCTGTGCGTCCGCGTTGTCGACTTGCCGTTGGTGCTCGGCAGCTTGCGAATGCCTTCCATCGTCGGGTCGATGTGATACAGCTCGTGCACGATCGTGTCGAGTTTGGCAACCCACGGCTCGGCGCCTGGATACGACTCCTGCTTGTGTGCGCGGGCAATCGTCTGATCGCAGAAGCGCGGCAGGCAGAAGGAGATCAGATAGTCGATCGAGGAGGAGCCGCGCTCGACGGACGGCGACTTCGTGATGAACCACTCCGATCGCCGGGTCATCTCGCCGGTGCGACGGTCGCGCCAGAAGTAGTAGCTGGGTTCACTGGTCGGCAGATTAATCGCGTGGCAGGTTGCGTACGCCCCTTCCGCATCGGACCGGCCGAATCGTGCAAAGACCAGCACGCGCGACATGTCGATGTGGTGGAGTTGGGGAACGCGGCGGACGAGATCGAGCATCAACCAGTTGATGTGATCGGTGTAATTGATCATCACCCGATCGATCGACTGCCCGGCTGAGACAATATGAAAAGCGCGCTCGCAACTGTTGAGCTTGCTTATAGCTGTGCTCATGGTCGGTGTCAAGATATCGTCAGAACGCCCCTTTGGTCGTTGACGATCATCAAGTTCCGCGCCATATCGGTCCCGAGCTGCAGCGGCAAATGTTCTCACATTTTCTCTAATCAACTGACGATTGTCGGCAGTGCAGTGACAATGGCTGAGCGTCGAAGCGCTGCCAAGTGGTGTCGGCCGATCGGCAGGCTTTTCCTGCTGAGGTTGTGGCTGAGTTGCCGGATCGGACGGCGAGCCATCCTTCGGAGCCTCTTGTGATGGAGGCCGCTCATTCGGTGGCACTGGCTCTGGCAGCGGTTCAGGCATCGGATCGCTTTCGATCGGCGGGGGAAGCTGCGGGAGTGGCTCGACCGGAGAAGGCATTGGCTCCGGAATCTCGGGCGCCTCCGGCGGTGGCTCAACCCATCCCATCCGCTTCAGGATGATCTGCTGACGTACTTTCAAACGCGCCGTCGGCCGCGCTGGATTGTGCACGCGCGGGTTGATGATTGCGCCTGCCATCAGCGCGGCTTCCTCCGGGCTCAGGGCGGTTGCTGACTTGGCGAAGTATCGTCGGGCTGCCGCGTCCGCGCCGTAGATCCCGTCTCCCCACTCGATAACATTTAGATAAATCTCGAAGATGCGACGTTTCGACAATGCCGCCTCGAGCTTGCGCGCGATCAGGAACTCGCGCAATTTGCGGATGGGATTTCGCGACGGCGACAGGTAGAGGTTCTTCGCGAGCTGTTGCGTGATCGTGCTGCCGCCGCGCGCCATCCGGCCCTTCTCGAGATTTGCCTCGATCGACTTGCGCAATTGCTCGACGTCGACGCCATCGTGCTGCCAGAAGGCATCGTCCTCGGCCACGAGCACGGCTCGGCGCAGGTTGTTGGAGATCGCCTCGTATCGGATCCAGTGCTGAAGTCGCCGCGGTTTCCGGGCGGCGGCGCGCGCTTCCGCGTCACGAAGCTCGATGAACGCCGTGGTGGGCGGATTTGTCGTCGCCAGCGCGCGAACGTCTGGCAGCGTGAGATAGAGATAGAACAGGTACGCGAGGCAAGCGGCCGGCAGGCCGACGGCCACCTTCGCGGCGTAGCGCCGCATGAGGCGGATTATAGCGTCACCGGCGGACTAGACCTCTGCCCATTGCCGCAGCAGGTTGTGATACACGCCGGTCAACTGGACGACGGCGGGATGCTGCGGCGCGTCCTGGCTCACGCGCTGAATCGCGGTATCGAGATCGAACAGCAGCGTGCGACGCCCATCGTCACGCACCATGCTCTGCAGCCAGAAAAACGAGCAGATCCGGGCTCCGCGCGTGACGGGCCGCACGTTGTGCAGGCTCGTCGACGGGTACAACACCAGATGTCCGGCCGGGAGTTTGACGCTGTGGACACCGTAAGTGTCCTCCACGAACAGCTCACCGCCGTCGTAATCCTCCGGAGGCGTGAGGAACAGCGTGCACGAGAGATCGGTCCGGATGCGATGCGGCGTCCCCGTGACGTACCTGATCGCGTTGTCGACGTGGTTGCCGAACGACTGGCCACCCTGGTAGCGGTTGAACAGCGGCGGGAAGACGCGCGCCGGCAACGCCGCGGAAATGAAGAGGGGATGGCGCTGAAGCGCCGCCAGAATCATCTCACCCAGCTCGATCGCGGCAGGGTGCCCTTCTGGCAGCTGCATGTTGTCCTTCGCCATGGCGGATTGATGTCCTGCCGTGACGCGGCCATCCACCCATTCAGCGTGCTCCAGCCGTTGACGCGCGAGCGTGACCTGCTCGGACGTGAGAACGTTGGGAATCTGCAGCAGCATGTCGCCAGTCTCAGAACCCGATGTCGGTGCTGACGCTGACCGACCTTCCCGGACCGGGAATGTAATGGCCGCCGCCGACGCGATCCACGTACTCCTCGTTCGCGAGATTCGTGCCGTTCAGACGCAAGGTGAGATGTTCGTTCACGGCATAGGACGCGAGTCCGTTGATGAGCCAGTAGCTCGGCACACGCGAGATGTTCGTCGCGTTGCGGAATACGGCATCCATGTACTGCAGGCCCCCGCCGATCGTGAGGTCGCCCGGGAGCGCAAACGTCGTCCAGAGATTGAACGTGTTGTTCGGCGTCAGTGCGAGCGCGTTGTCGATCTCCGCCGGGGTGTTCGAGGCGGCGATCTTGCTGTCCATGTAGGAATAGCCTGCCAGCGCCGACCAGCGGTCATTGATCCGCCCGGAGATGCCCAGCTCGATGCCGGCAACCCGCTGGCGGCCGGCGAGGACGGTTGGCGGATCGCCGGGATTCACGCCGGGTGTCCGCGCGTTGGTCTTCTCGACATGGAATCCCGCTGCCGTCAGCGACAGCCGCTGGCCGACATCCCACTTCGTGCCCACTTCCGCACTTCGCGTCCTTTCCGGCGCCAGGTTGACCGTGCTGGCGTTGAGCGATAGTCCTTCCGCTGACGGATTGAACGACGTGGCGTAACTCACATAGACGCTGCCATTCGCCTGCGGCTTGAAGACCACGGCGCCGCGACCTGTCAGCACCGTGTCGGTGCGATCGAACGGCGTGGCTTCGCCAGTGGGTGCGACCGAGTCGAAATCGAGTGCGAAGCGCTCCCACCGCAAGCCGCCGGTCAGCTCCCAGCGACGTCCCAACTCCACGGTGTCAAATGCGTAGACCGCAGCAGAGTTCGCGGTGCCTTTGGTGAATGCACCGGTTCGCGCAATGGGGCCGGTGTAGGGGTCTGACGGATTCGGATGATAGAGATCCGCCGGCGGCGCCAGCGGGCCCGATCGCGCGTGGTTCTCGGAGGTCTCGGCTGACACCTCGAGCCCCGCGGCCACCGCGTGATGAATAGCGCCGGTTTCAAAGCGCGACACCACGTTCGTGTAGTTCGCGACGATGCTGTCGTCCATGTCGCGGGACTGGAGCTGGCGATTGATGGCGGTGCTGGTCTCGACACTGGCAAAGCGCGGCGCGGTGATCACCGAGTCGCGATTGTTCACGCCATAACGGGTGGTGTTTCGCAGTGTGAACGCGCGGCTCGCATCGAATTCGAGCTGCAGCGTCGCGATGTCGGTGTCGGTTCTCTCATAGTCCCGCGTCGTGAGACCGTAGAAGTTGCGCTGATCCACCGGCGGTCTGCCATTCGAGTACGCCTGCAGCTCGGGATTGGTATTCGCGGGCACCCATGGCAGTCCGTATTCGGGCAAATTGTCTTGCCCCAGGTGCAGGTAACTGAGCGTGGCGCGCTTCGCCGTGCCGAGACCAAACGCGATCGAGGGCGCGACTCCCCAACGGTCGGCGTGTACGGCGGTCCGCCGAGGAACGTCGTTGTCGGTCCACATCGCGTTGAGCCGGACAGCGACGCCGGGGATGGCATCGATCGAGAGCGGCTGATTGACGTCGATCGTCGTGCGCTTGTATTCGGCATTGCCGAGCGAGACGGTGCCGAGGTAGCCCGATTGCACCGACGGTAGCTTGCTGACCTGGTTGATCGACCCGCCCGTGGAACCGCGTCCGGCGATAGCCGATGACGGCCCCTTTGCCACTTCCACCTGTTCGAGGTTGAACGCGTCGCGCGTGTAGCCGCCAAAATCACGGACACCGTCGACGAAGAGATCGGTGCGGGCGCTGAAGCCGCGGATGGTGAGCTGGTCGCCTGCGGGCACGCCGCCCTCACCTGCCTGGAACGTGATGCCCGGGACGTTGCGCAGCACATCGCGAAGCGTCGTCGCGCCCTGCTGTGTCATCACGTCCTTGGTGATCACGTTGATCGTCTGCGGAATGTCACGCAGCGGCTCCGTGTACTTTGGCGACGAGACGATGCGGCCGGCTGTGACCTCGACGGTCTCGGTCGTGCCGGCGAGACGCAGCTCGACGGCCTGTGGCGCTACGAAGCGGTAGGTGACGTTCGTCCCCGAGAGGAGCTGCCCGATTGCCTGCTCCATCGTGAAGAGCCCCGACACGCCTGGCGACTGCACGTCCTGGAGCTCGTCTCCGACGAGCGTCATGCAAACGCCTGTAGCGCTCGTGAACGCCGCAAGCACTTCCTTGAGGGGTCCAGCGGCGATATCGAAGCGTCGCGCCGGCGGATCCTGTGCCGGCGGCACCTGTTGAAGCCACGCGGTGAACGCGACTGTCTCGGCCGGGACGACGAAGCGCAAGGCTTTCAGCCGTTCACTTCTCGTGACGAGCGGGTCGTACGCGTATGCCGGCGTTGCCAGACGACCTGACAGGCTCGCCGAAGCGACGAGCGCTCCCATCGCCACCCACGGCGCGCGGCGGCGCGACGATCGCCGCGTCGAGCGTGTTTTGCCCTGCCGTCGGTGCTTTTGCATGGCCGTGATCTCCTACGCCGCGCTGATGGCGCGCGGCTCTTGCATCGAGTGCCGGCGGCGGCGCCAGGCGGCGAACCGGCGGAGCGACAGCGTGACGCCGGTGTAGACCAGCATGACGGCGGCCAATGATGCGATGCCGGCGATCGTCTGCCCGGCGAATCCGAGGACTTCGCCGGTGTGCGCGAAGCGAAGGATCGAACGGAGTCGGCGCCCAGCGCTGAGTGACTGGAACGGTTCCGACGAGACGACCGCTCCGGTGATTCGATCGAACGTGATCTGGGTCCGCTTGTGCGGCTGTCCGCCGGTGCCGTGATCGACGGTGATCGTGATTCGCGAATCGCGGGGCGACGGCAGGCGGAGGGTCAGCACGCGCCATCCCTCGATGGCTTCGGCCTGGACCCAGCCCCGGTTCAACTCGACCAGCGCCAGAGGTTTTGCGTCCTCACGTCCGGCCCCGGTGCCCCGGCGGCGTACGTCGCCTTCACCGCGCGGCGGTCCGGCGGGCGTCGGCGGCGCTTCGCCTGCCACTCGATAGACCAGCGCGTTGGCCCACGAGTACGACATCACCACGCCGGACGCCACGATGATGACGAGCGGAATCACCGCCCAGAACCCGAAGACGTGATGCCAGTTGAATTCGCGCGCCTTCGCGGTGCCGCCGCGGCGGAACCACATCAGCGCGCGGATCTGCCGCCAGGTCCACAGACGCGGCAGCCAGATGTACGCACCGGAGAGAAGCAGAAAGAGAAATGCGAGGTTCGCGGCCCCGGTGACGGCGCGGCCGGCGGCCCGGCCGTCGCCGCTTCGTCCGAGCCAGCGATGCCAGTCGGTGATGGTCCTGAAAAACGCTCGCGCACCGGAACTGCCGCCGATGATCTGGCCGGTGTAGCCGTTCACCAGAAGCACGCCGGCGTTGGGGCCAAGCCCGATCACAACTGGCGAGTCCGGAGCGCTGGAGACCGTGACCGTGGCCGGGCGCATGTCCGGTCGCAATGCCTGCACGTGGCCGAGGAGCGTTTCGATCGGGAGCGGCTGGGCGGCGGGGGAGGGCGGCGCTGCCTGCGGACCCGACTCAGCCCACTGGACGATCTGCTTTTCGTACATCAGCAGAGCGCCGGTGGCGGACATCACGAGAACGATCGCGCACGCCGCCAGGCCGGTGGCGAGGTGAAACCAGAAGAAGACGATCCGAAACGGCATATCCGACGCTCAATTTTGAGATTCAGTCTCAATCTCAAGATGTGCGTCAGACTATGGCCGCAAACTACGACCAGTCAAGTCCGATTTCTGTAAGGTTTTTGTAATCGTGGCCACCATCGCGGGACATGCCGGCGATAGTCGTCGTATTGCGGCCCAAATTTGCGCTGAAGGACAGGTTCCTCGTACCACTGGACGAAGAGCGCCATGATGGCGCCGACGACTGCGGCGTAGGTCAACAGGTGGGGCTGTCCCAGGACGAGCGCCTGACCGACGATGGTGGCGAGTACCGCCAAATACATCGGATTACGGACGTAGCGGTAGGCACCGCCGACAACCAGCCGCTCCGTGGGAGCAATCGGCGCCGGTGTTCCCGCGCCTTCGGAAACGAATCGCGCGAAGGCATGAACCAGAAACGCCGTCCCGGCCGCGATCAGCACGCCGCCCGCGACGCGTAACGCTGCCCCACCGGGAAGGGGGGACTGCATCTGCCAGCGCGTGATCCACCAGGGAATGAGACCGGCGACGACGCAGGGAGCGGCGAAGAAGAAAACGGCCGTGCCAAGCGCCGCGTTGCGTCGTCGCATGCTGTCACCCGATGTGCACCTATGCGCCGATGGGCTCCTGCGGCCCTTCCTACGCGCCTACGGACGCGCTCTTCCGCGAGCCGTGTCCGCACGAGGCCAGAGCAGTGTCGAACGCGGCCGACAACAGTCTCACGTGGGCGGGCGTGGCTCCCGCACCCATCAGCCCGATGCGCCAAATCTTCCCCGCGAGCGGCCCCATCCCCGCCCCAATCTCGATGTTGAAGGTCTCGCGCAGCTCGCGTCGTACCGCGGCTTCGTCGATGCCTTGGGGCACGTTCACGGCGTTCAGGTTCGGCAGCCGATCTGGCGCTGATGGCAGAAGCGACAGTGCCATCGAGTCGAGCGCGTCAGCGAAAAGGCGATGGGCATCAGCATGTCGCATCCATCGTGCCTCGAGCCCTTCTTCCTCAATCGCGGCGAGTCCCTCGTCCAGGGCGTAGATCAGCGACGACGACATGGTGTGGTGATACTTGCGGCCGATCCAGTAGTCCTGAAGCAGCGACACGTCGAGATAGAAGCTTCGGCACTGTACGCGACGCTCCAGAGCCGATGGCGCGAATGCGATCGGCGCGAGGCCGGACGGCGCGCCAAGGCACTTCTGGGATCCGCTGTAGCAAACATCGGCGCCCCATGACGTCATGTCAACGGGGACGCCGCCGAGTGAAGTGACGCAATCCACGATCGTCAGAGCCCCATGCGCCCTGGCCATTGCCACGATCTCGGCCGCGGGATTTCGGACGCCAGTGGACGTTTCGGCGTGCACCATGGCCACGACATCCGTCTTCTCCGCCTTCAGCGCCTTTTCGACGGCGCCCGGCTCGATCGCTCGCCCCCAATCGCACTGGACTTGCCTGACCTCGCCACCATATCGCGTGCACATATCGACGAGGCGCGCGCCGAAGTATCCCGTGACCACGACGAGTACACGTGTGCCGGGCTCGACCAGATTCGCGACGGCAGTCTCCATTCCCGCTGTGCCGGTCCCCGAGACAACAAACACGAAACTCTCCGCTGGAGCCCGAAACACGCGCTGGAGTCGCGCACGCACGTCGTCCATGAGAACGAGGAATTGGGGATCGAGGTGGCCCAGTGCCGGAGCGGCCAACGCACGCATCACGCGCGGTGTCACGAGACTCGGGCCGGGACCGAAGAGCCAGCGTTCAGTGGAAGGGAGAGGCATGAAAATAAGACTACAGACTTCAGACTTCAGACTCCAGACTCCGGGTTCCGGCGGGTTCACGGCCTGAACCTCGACGCAGCAGGGCCCGACTACAGTCGGGCCTGCGGTCATTCACGAAATGCTTGGGTCGCTCGCCTTGTCGCCGAGAGCCAGGTTGACGAGCAATGTCACCACGAACAGGGCAACCGCGGGGGAGAGAATCCACGGGAACGATGCGATAGCGGTGACATCGGCGGCTTCGCGCAACGACGTGCCCCAGCTGGGCACTGTGTCCGGCAGGCCGAGGCCGACGAACGACAGCGTTGCTTCCGACAGCACGAACACCGGCAGCAGCAGCGTCGCCTGGCGCAGGACGAAGCCGCGCGTCGCCGGCAGCAGGTGAACGAACAGAATGCGCCATGACGATGCCCCGAGCGCGCGTGCCGCCTCGGCATAGTCAGCGGTCCGTTCGGCGCTGACGATCGCGCGGACGCCGCGAGCGACCCACGGCGCACCGATCGCCGCCAGGATCGCCGCAATCAGCACCGCGATCGCAGAGGCCTCGAGCACGAGTGGGAGAGCGGCTCGCAGCACCACCACCACGTAGAGCGCCGGCAGGACCGCCAGCACGTCCATCAGCCGCATCAGCGCCGACTCCACCGGACCCCCACGAGCACCCGCCAGCCCGCCGACCAGGAGCCCCAGAGAGACGGCGCCGACGATTGCGGCCATTGCGATGCCGAGCGAGATGCGCGCTCCGTAGATCAGGCGCGCGAAAACGTCTCTCCCCAATATGTCAGCGCCCAGCAGGAGGAACGGCGGCTGCCCATCCGTCTCCCGCACGACGCGGCCGCCACTGAACCACCGAAGCGTCACAGCCGATGTTCGGTCTTCCTCGAACCGCCGCTCCAGCCGGTTGGCAAGACGGACAGGGTAGAAGAAAGGCCGCCGCCACGTGCCGTTGGCATCCACGATCCGGATCGGCGTCGGCGGCGCATCCGAGTGATTGGGAAACCTCTCGCCCGGATCGTGCGGCGCCAGCACCGGCGCAGCGAGCGTTGAGAGGAGCAGCAACGCCAGGACGGTGACGGCGAGACGTCGCGTCATGCGGGCACCTCGATGCGTTCGCCGAGGATCTCGTCCCTCACACGCGGATCGCTCCAGGCGATCAGGAGGTCGGCGATCAGCAGCCCGAGCGCGAGGACCAGCGTGCCGGCCGCAGCGCAGCCGGCGACGAGATACAAGTCGCGATAGCGCAACGCATCGATGGTCAACCGGCCGAGCCCTGGCCACGCGGTCACCGCTTCCACGGCAAACGACCCGCTGAGCAGCGCGCCGAACGCCAGACCGCCAATGCCGGCCACGGGCTTGATCGCGAGACGGCCGGCGTGACGCCAGACGATCCAGCGTGCCGGAATGCCGCGCGCCCGCGCCGCTCGCACGGAGGGGTGTGCGAGCGCGTCGGTCAGCGCTTGCGTCTGTAGCCGCTCGAACGTTGCCGCGAGCGGCAGCGCGAGCGCGAGCACCGGGAGGGGGAGATGCCACAACACATCGATCGCGCGCTCGGCGAATGTCATGCCGGCGGTACTCGACATGAGTCCGCCAGCCGGGAGCCATCCAGTTCGGGACGCGAGCAACACCAGTCCCAGCGAGCTGACGAATGAGGGAAGCGAGAGCAGCAGCAGCGACGTCGCGCGAATCGCCCGCGCAACTATTGTTCCGGGGCGGGACGCCGCCACGAACGCGGGCGGGATACCAATCGCGAGCGCGACAAGGAACGCGATGGTCGCGAGAAGCGTCGTGTTGCGCGCCCGCTCCGCCACGATAGGCGCGACCGGGCTGTTGTAATACACCGAATTGCCAAGATCGAGCCGCAGGAGATCAACCAGCCAGGATCCCCATTGCGACAGGAGCGGTTGATCGAGCTTCAGCTCGTGCACCCGTCGCTGAATCTCGACTGGATCGAATCGAGTATCGAGTTCCACGAACATCGCATTGGCCGCCGCCAGACGCGTGAGGATGAATGCGGCGGACGACACGACCAGCACGAGAAGGATCGTGGCCAGCAGGCGGCGGACCAGGTATTCGCGCATCAACGACTCGGAACCAATTCGAGGTAGCGGATTCGATGGGCGAGCATCGCGCCTACCTCTTGAACGTCTCCCGAGCTGTCACTCCAGACCCTTCAGTGATTGTGTAGAGCTCGCCGGCGGCGACGTTCTTCACTTCATCCTTCGCCCCGCTCGGCCACTCGACGACCAGCCGATCGGCAGTGGTTCGCGAGCCGAGACCAAAAGTGACTGGGAGCTCGGACTGCGACAGGTAGCTCGAGCCAGTCTTCACAACGCGCCAGAGCTTGTCGGTGCCCACGAAGACACGAACGCGGGCGCCTATGCCGTCGCGGTTCGACTTCACACCTTGCACGCGGACACGGATCGCATTCCGTCCGGTCACGACGTCGTTGCGATAGAGATATGCCGGTCCACCGTTCGTGGTGATGACGATGTCGGGGTCGCCGTCGTTGTCGAAGTCGCCAAAGGCCGCGCCGCGCCCGACCTTCGGCCGGATGAAGTCGCCACCGACCTGCGCGGCAATGTCCGCGAACTGCCCACGTCCGCGATTGTGGAAGAGGTGCGGCGGCTCGGCGTAGCTCACACGTGTGTTGATCGTGGAGATCGTCTCGTCGATGTGGCCATTGACCACCAGCAGGTCCTGCAGGCCATCGAGATCGACGTCGAAGAAGAAGCACCCGAACCCGAGTGTGCCGCGCGTCGCGCGCCCGATATCCGAGCGTGGCGCCTGATCCGCGAACTGGCCTTCGCCAATCGGCCGGTAGAGTCCAAGCATCTCGCCCGAGAAATTGGTGACGACGACGCTGGTCGTGCCGGAGTTGTCGACGTCGGCAGCGTCGGCCCCCATGCCGGCGCGCGCGCGCCCGTCTTCGCTGAAAGCCAGGCCAGCGCGCAGGCCGAGCTCCGTGAACGTGCCGTTGCCGTTGTTGCGATACAGCTTGTTCGGCTCGGTGTCGTTCGCGACGAACACATCCGGCCAGGGATCGAGGTCGTAGTCGATGAGCGTCACGCCGAGGGATTTCGACGTGGTGTCGAAGAGGCCGGCCTTTGCCGTGACATCTTCGAATGTTCCGTTCCCTTTATTGTGGAACAGCCATGACGTCGTCCCTCGATACGCTTCAGGAGTGCAGTACGACTTCTGTTTCCCGTCGACGCTGCAGTAAACGTCCGCCTCGGGGCTCCATCGGACGTAGTTGCAGACGAGGAGGTCGAGGTACCCGTCGCGATCGAAGTCGAACCACAGCGCCGACGTGCTGAACGCCTCCCGCCCGCCAAGCCCCGCCTTCGCCGTGACGTCCACGAAGGTATTTTTGCCGGTGTTGCGAAACAGTCGATTCTGCCCGACCGCGGTCAGCAGGATGTCCTGCCATCCGTCGTTGTCGTAATCGGCGACGGCTACCCCCATCCCGTACACCTCGACGCCAATGCCGGAGGTCGCCGTGATGTCCTCGAAGGTGCCGTTGCCGCGATTGCGAAAGAGTCGGCTTCGGCTGTTCGATTTTGCCTGGCCAGGCCAATTGGCCCCGTTGACCAGCAACAGATCCTGACGGCCGTCGTTGTCGATGTCGAGGAATGCGGCGCCCGACCCCAGGGTTTCGGGCAGATATTTCCTGCCGAAGGCGCCGTTGTTGTGGGTGAACGACAGGCCCGCCTGTCTGGTGATATCGACGAGACGAACGATCGACGACTGCGCTGCGGGCTGTTGAGGCCACACGGCCAGCGCAGTCAGCAGCAGTACCGCGACGCGCGCGCGGGTCATTCCGGCAGGACGAGTCCCTTCTTCACGGCAAACAGCACGAGCTCCGCCGTCTTGTGCACGCCTAGCGCGCTCATCAGGTTGGCACGGTGAACGGCGACGGTGTTGACGCTCAGGTCGAGCATCACGGCGATTTCCTTGTTCGACTTGCCGTGCGCGATCAGCTGCAACACCTGCTTCTCGCGCTGTGTCAGACGGTCATACGGGATCGGTCGACTTCTCGAAGGACCCCGTCTGGATGGCGCGAATCAGCACGCTCGACAACTCGGGCGCGAGGTACTGCTCGCCGGCAGCGACCGCGCGAACGGCGCGCGTCAGGTCGTTTTCGATCGCGTTCTTCAGAATGTAGCCCTTGGCCCCGGCGTCGAGCGCGTTCTTCACGTACTGCTCGTCGGAGTACATGCTCAGGATGAGGACTTTGATGCCCGGTCGCTGCTTCACCAGCTCCATCGTCGCGTGCAGCCCGTTCATCTCGGGCATCGACATGTCCATTACCACGACGTCGGGATCGGTCTTCTTGACGAGAGCGACGGCATCGAGCCCGCTGCCGGCCTCGCCGACGACCTCGATATCCGGATCGTCCTCGAGGATGCGGCGGAATCCCTGGCGGACGAGCGCATGATCGTCGACGAGGACAACGCGGATGGGCGAAACGGGCATGGCGAGATATTCTACGGCCGTGTCGACTCGGCGGGAATTAACGCTTTTCCATTAGCGCGTCGACCGTTTCGCCTGCCGCATGAGCCGCGTCGGCGGCCTTCGCGCGCCCGGGACCCAGCGGAACTCGCACGGATACGATGAGGCCCCCGGTCGGACCCGACCGCAGCGCGAACGTCCCACCCATCAGCTCTGCGCGCTCGCGCATGCTCACCAGCCCAATGCCGGGCTGCACCGCTTCGGGCGACCGGTTCGTCAGGCCCTTGCCGCGATCCTCGACCTCGAGCTCGAGGACGCCGTTTTTCTGCGAGAGGCGGACCCACGCGTCGCTCGTCTTCGCGTGCCGGCTGATGTTCGTCAGCGCCTCCTGCACGATTCGGTAAATGTGGATGGTCGACTCCGAAGGCACGACGCCAATCGGTCCCTGGGTTTCGAAGCGCGCGTTGATGCCGTGCTGTCGGCCAAACTGTTCGACGAACCACTCGAGTGCCTTCTCGAGCCCGAAGTCGTCCAGGACGACCGGATGAAGCAACCGCGACTGGACGCGGATCTTTCTCCAGGGTCTGCTGCGCAATCCCGCGCACTTCTTCCAGGTCGCCCACGAGCGGCGAATCGGGCGGCAGGTTTCGCTTCACGCGGCCGAGCAGCGTGCCGACGGCCGTGAAGATCTGGCCGAACTCGTCATGGAGCTCCCGCGCGAACTCCTGCTGCAGGTCCTCCTGCAGCCGCAGCATCCGCCACGACAGGTTGCGGAGCTGTGTCGACAGCCGCTCCACCTCGTCGAAGGCACGGCGGTTGGCGCGAATGATGTAAAGGAATGTCGCGGCGACCACGACGAGAAGCGTCGCGACGAGAACGCCGATCTCGCGCACGACGCGGTCGTAGATCGCCTGGTTCTGCTGGGCCGCTTCCTCCTGCACGCGGTTGTTCAGCACCAGGAACTGCGACACCATCCCGACGAGCTCCATGTGTTGCGCGCTGACGGAGGTGCGGAGGCGTGCGATTGCCGCATTCTCGTCGGTGGCCGCAACCCGAAACATCTCGTCCACCAGCGACCAGAATCGATCGACCGCCAGCCTGCAGACGTTCCTGCTGCGCCGCGGGCCGCTCGGCCGGTGCGAGCGATTTCTCCAGCGCAATCGCCTGCGTGAGATCGACGCGCAGCCGGTCGAAGATCTGCTGCCACGACACGAGCGGATAGGGCTCGACGCGATCCGCCATGTCGCGCATCGTTGTCGCCAGTCTCGCCAGGTTGTTCTGGATGCGCAGCAGCTGCAGCGAGTCTTTGCGATTGCGCTCGCTGATGGCGGTCTGCTTGTCGCGAAGGGCACGTATCTCGTGCGCCGTGTAAAGGCCGACACCGCCGATGGTCGCCAGCGACAGGCTCAGGCCCACGAAGAGACGCGTCGAAGGAGAAGCGGTCACGGCTTCTCCCGCGCAGTCGCGATCGGCGGGGCTGAAGCCCCGCCTCCACCAACGATGGCAGCCGCGAGATTTCGTGGAGGCGGGGCTTCAGCCCCGCCGATCGACCCGAATGGAAAAGGCGGCGCCAGCCACGCCCCGCGTGACTGTTCGATGACCCGCGCCGCAAGAAGCGCGAGTTGTTCCTCCCAGGGCGCGTCACCACCTGGACGCCGATGGGCAAGCCCTCGGGCGATGAGGCCACCGGGACAGAGATGCCGGGGTTCTGCAGCAGGTTGAACCAGGCCGAGTAGCGCCAGGCGTCGAGATAATGCACGGTCCGGCCGTCCACGGTCCACTCGCGCTCGCCGTGACGAAACGCCGGGATTGGCGCAACCGGACAGAGGAGCACCGGATACCGTGCCATCTGATGGGCAAGGCGGGCCTTCAGCCCGTCGCGCTGAATCTCCACCTCCAGCAAGCGCGACGCGCTCAGCGGCGGATCCCGGCGAGTCCAATCGAGAAACTCGACGAGATTCGGATGCACCTCCGCTTCTCGTCCGAGCACGAGCGGTTCGAGCAGCAACCTGGAGGCGCGACCGAAGATCTCCCACCACAACTCGCGCGCCTCCTCGAGGACGTCGGGTCGAAACGGCTCGACGCGCCAGCCGGCGTCCTCGAGCCAGCGAGCCGCCAATCGCACCGCCGCTCGTGTCTCCGGCGTCACCGGCACGATGCCGTCATCCTCGAACCATCCCACGGCGGCGTCTCGCGGCGGCGGAAACAGCGGCACCGGGTGCCCGTTGGGATCGCCGGGATCGGGTCCGGCAATCGCCTCCAGCAACGCGGCCACGTCGTCGACCGTCCGAGCCATCGGTCCGACGACGCCGGTGAGCGCGAAGACGCCCGCGCACGGAGGATGATGCCCCGTGGCCGGCACGCGGCCGGGGGTTGGTTTCAGACCGCAGATGCCGCTGAAATGCGCGGGCACGCGAATCGATCCGCCGCCGTCGCTGCCGATGCCCCCGGCCGAAAGGCCGGCAGCAATCGCCGCGGCTTCACCTCCGCTGGATCCGCCGGGCGTTCTGTCGAGGGCCCACGGACTGTTGGTGCGGCCGTAGAGCGCATTGTCGGTCTCCCAGGCCATCAACTGCTCGGCGACGTTGGTGACGCCGACGACGATCGCACCCGCGGCGCGAAGCGCGTGCGACGAGCGTCGCATCGCCGTCGGCGCGTACGCCGGCGCGGAATCTCGACCCCGTCTCCCATGGCTGCCCGGTCACCGCAACGGAGCTCTTGATGCTGATCGGCACGCCGTGCAGCGCGCCAAGACGTTCTCCCGAGAGCACAGCACTTCGGCTTGCTGCGCGGCTCGCCTGGCGCCCTCAACGTCGATACCGACGAATGCATTCAGCTGTGGGTTCAGCGCCTCGATGCGCGCGAGGCAAGCGTCGACGAGTTCGACTGGTGAAAGGGCCCGCCGTCGCACGAGGTCGGCGAGGCTGAGCGCCGAGTCGCAGGAGCGGCACCATCGACTAATAGTATGCCGTCGGAATGTTACGCTCGACTTCACATGATCGCGAACGCCGTGCGCGAAGGCGGCGTCCACGCGTTGCGCGGCCGCGGTGCGGCCATGCTGCTTTTCCTCAGCAATGCTGGCGCTCCTTCGGCCCAGGCGCCCGCAGCCATCAATTCGAAAACGTCACTGGCAAGGCGGGCCTCACCACACGTCTCGATCAGAACCCGACCCCCGACAAGAACATGGTCGAAACGATGGCGGGCGGGCTGGCGGTGTTCGACTACGATGGCGACGGGTTCTCCGACATCTTCTTCACGAACGGCGCCCAGATCCCGTCGCTCACCAAGAGCGGCCCGGCGCAGTGGAACCGGCTGTTTCGCAATCGTGGTGACCTGACGTTCGAGGACGTCACTGAACGCGCAGGCGTCGCGGGCGAAGGGTTATTCGACCGGCGCAGCCGCCGCCGATTTCGACAACGACGGGCATGTGGATCTTTTCGTCGCCGGAATCAACGGCAACCGTCTGTATCGCAGCCGCGGTGACGGCACGTTTGCCGACGTCACGGCCGCCAGCGGGATCAAGACGTTCACCTGGTCAGTCGCCGCCGGGTGGTTCGACTACGACAACGACGGCCGTCTCGATCTCTTCATCGTCAACTACGTGGACTGGACGCCGCAGCGCAACAAATTCTGTGGCGATCAGGGCCGCGACCTGCGGGTCTACTGTCACCCGAAACACTACACCGGTCTGCCGAACGCGCTGTATCACAATCGCGGCGACGGGACGTTCGAGGATGTTTCGGAGCGATCGGGAATCGCGCAGCAGATCGGCAAGGGCATGAGCATCGCCTTTGCGGACTATGACGATGACGGGTTCATGGACGCGATGGTCACGAACGATGCCGTGCCGAACTTCCTGTTTCACAACCGCCGCAACGGCACGTTCGAGGAAGTCGGACTCCTCGCCGGCGTGGCGGTGCCGGCGAACGGCCGTCCGGTGTCTGGCATGGGCGTCGATTTTCGCGATTACGACAACGATGGACGTCCAGACATCGTGCTGACCGCACTGACGGGCGAGACGTTTCCGCTGTTCAAGAACGAGAAGGGCACGTTCTTCAAGGACGCGACGTACGAGAGCGGCCTCGCCAAGGCCACCATTCGCATGAGCGGATGGGGCGCGGCATTCGCGGATTTCGACAACGACGGCTTCAAGGATCTGCTGACGGCGAACTCGCACGCCAATGACCGCGTCGAGGAGTTCGAGGCGGCCGCCTACCGCCAGCCGAACGCGATCTTCAGGAACGCGAACGGACGCTTCGAGGACGTGTCGGCGACGGCTGGCGAGGATTTCACGGTGGCACGCGCCAACCGTGGGCTTGGGCATCGCCGACTTCGATCGCGACGGCCGCCTCGACGTCGTCATCAGTGAGCTTGGCGAAGCGCCGCGGCTCCTTCACAACGTGACTCCGGGTGCGAACGGCTGGGTGTCGGTGCGGCTCGTGGGAAAGGCCAGCAATCGGGACGGCATCGGCGCACGCGTCCGCGTCGGGTCGCAGTGGAATCAGATGACCTCGAGCCTCGGCTACGCGTCCTCCAGCGTGGAACCCGTGCACTTCGGGCTCGGCGCGGCCGAGGGTCCGCAGTCAGTTGAAGTCTTCTGGCCAAGCGGAGCGAAGCAGACGGTTTCGGATGTCGGCGTTCGTAAGGTCACCACGGTGACAGAACCGTGACCCGGCGGATGTGGGCGGAGCTTTAACTCCGCCAGGCGGACCTCGTTTGACACTGAACTTGGCACTGTTACGGCTCGTCGACTGCATCGCCGACCGCATTGGCTCCGCCCCGTTCGATCCGTAGCTGACGCTCCAGTCGGGTGAACTCGGCTCGCTCCCGAATAGCATCGTCAGTGCGGCCGGCACGTCCATAGGCTTTTGCGAGCTGGAACCGGACGCTCGGACTGTCGGGTTGCAGCTCCATTGCGGTTTCAAGCGATGCGATAGCGCCCCGTATATCGCCTTTCCTCAACCGTGTCTCGCCGAGCACCCGATGCGCCACGAAGTTGTGGGGTGCGAGCCGTACGGCGTCGACGGCCAAACGGTTGGCGGTCTCGAAATCGCCACGCGCGTCGGCGGCCTGGGCGAGTCGCAGCGTCGCCAGCGCATGTTGCGGGGATCGGCGCAGCTCCTCCTGGAACTGTTGTTCCGCCTTCGCCGGATCCTCGGGCTGCAGGTAGAGCCCGTACAAGTAGTGCACGTTCCGCTCATCCGGGTATTTCGTCATCAGTTCCGCGAAGGCGGCCTCCGCATCGCTGGACGCGTTTATGGCGGCGGCGACGAGCGCCCGACCCGCGAGCACTACCGAAGCGCGCTTCGGCTGCGGGAGCTCATTCGGCAGCGTAGCGAGACGCAGCCCGGCGATGCCCATTCCTTCAATCACGGGATCGGTCTGATTTCCGCCGCGTGCGAAGGCGGCAAAGGCACGAATGGCTCGATCGAATTCGCCGAATCGTGTCAGCAGGATCGCCCGGTGATAGCGCACGACCGCAAGAAATCTCGCGTCCTCTCCGAGCCCGAGGCGCTGCCCTTCGTTCAGATCGGTGAGCGCCGCCTTGAACGCCTTCAGCTCGAATTCGCACAGGCCCTTGAACGCGCGCGCGGGTCCATTCGACACGTCGAGCTTGGTCAAGGTGCCGAAGGCCGTACGGCATGTCTGGTACTTCCGCGCCTCGTAAGCACTCGTGCCGAGCGACCAGTGCCCTTCGATCCAGGAGGGTTGCAACTGAAGTGCGCGTTGGTAAAGGTCTATCGCTTCGGAAAGGCGCCCGTTTGAGCGCGCCTCCTCGGCGCGCTGTCGCAATGTCTCGAACTGGTCAGCGTTCGTGGCGGTCTGTCTGTTGCCAATCGACGGCAGCAGAACGCAGAGCGTCAGGTAGAGCCCGGCGACGATCCTCATGTCGTGGCATTCATTCCGGAGGAGTCATCACCGGGTCGTCCGTGACCTCGGAGGGCGGCGGTGCGGCGGCACTACGGCGCTTCTGGTACTCCGCCATCGCCTTCTGCGCATCTTCGACGCGGCCGAGTGCCTGATAGGCTCGTGCCAACTGGTAATGCATGTCGCCGTCCTGATCGGCTTCAACGGAGGCTTCGAGGTGCGGCACGGCTTCCGCGTAGCGTCCGGCCTGCACGTAGGCACGGCCCAGCAGCGCCCGCTCGCCGACGGAAGATCGCTTCCGGCTCTCGTGGCCTGCTCGAGCACCGGAATGGCGCGGTCCACGCTGCTGGCCCTGGAGCAGCGCGTCACCGTACATCAGCTTCAGTGAGCGCGTCATTTGGCCGCTCCCGCGTCAATCGCTCCAGAAGCGCGATGGCTTCGTCGAGATCGTGCGCTCGCAGGAGCGCTTCCGCCAGCGCACTCTCAATCGCGGGATTTCCTGGCTCAAGCGCCAGAGCCGCCCGGATCTCGTTCACGCCTTCAGGATTGCGGTTTCTCGACTGCGCGATCTCGGCGCGAATCAGATGAAGCTCGACAGACGATGGCAAACTTTCAAGGTGGCTCACGGCTTCGACGGCGAGACGATTTGCGGCACGCACTGCCCAGAATCGGGCGGCTGCGCCGGTCGACTGCTGCGCCGCCGTCAGCGATTCCTGAAACTTGCGATCGAGGAAGCGGCATTCCGCGACGCGGGTCGCGCAATAGGCCGCCGTTCTGGGCTTCACCTTCCGCAGCTCGATCGCGGCCCAGTCGCTCTTGCCGGCGCGCTCGTAGAGTTCTGCAACGGATTCGTGCAGACCGCCGACCGGCGGCATCTTGTTCTCGAGCGCGCGGCGATAGATGACCAGTGCGGCGGCGTACTTCTCCTGGGTGACTGCGATGTCGGCAACGATCACCTCCAGCAGCGGCGAATCGGGGAACTCCTTCTGGAGCGTCGCGAATGACGCCTCGGCGATGCCCTCGTAGCTGCGCGCGAGCCCATACCACGCCTTTGGGTTCAATGGCTGAAGGGTGGTCAACGCCCGATAGTGCGTAGCCGGCCTTTCGAATAGCCCGACGCAGCCGAGATAGGCCCGCGCCAGCATCTCGCGCGCATCCGGATTCTTCGGCATCAGCGTCACGGCTCGCTGGAGCGGCGCCGCCGCCTCGCGCAAACTGGCCGAGGTCGAGCAGCGATGCGCCGAGGAAGAGCGAGGCCGGCGCCAGCGCTTTGTTTAGTTGAACGGCCTTCTGCAGGACGGGCAGCGCCTGATCCGGATGGCCGGCCATGTAGCGCGCCATGCCGAGGTTCATCAGCAGGCCGGCATCGTTCGGCCGAATCGTCGACGAGCTCGCCGTAGATTTCTGCCGCAGCGTCGAATCGACCCGACTGCATCGCGGCTGCCGCTTCGGTGGCGCGCGCGGCAAGGGCATCCTGCGCCCTGCGCATCTGCCCTGCGCGGCCCACTGCCAAGCAGGGCGAACACGATCAACGTGCCGGCGCAAATTTTCATTTCGTTGCCGTCGTCTGACGCCCCGTCCCGCGCTTCAACGACACAATGCGATCGCTCGCGACGTCGGTGAACGACTCGTGCGAGCCGTCGGGCCACTCGACGCTGACCGAGCTCACACGGTCGCTCTTGCCAAGCCCGATATGGACCCGATCGTCGCTGGCACTCAGGTAGCTGCCGTCGGTCCGCGCGCGCCGCCACAGCGTGGGCTGCCCCTCGCGCACGACGCCGACACGGGCGCCGATGGCAAAGCGGTTACCTGACGGCGCGCTCAACGCCAGCTCCATCCAATGATTCCCAGCGCCTTGCGCCCGGCGCGCGGCGATCGTCTGGTTCAGCAGCAGCCGGACCGGAGCGTTGTTGTTGGTGATCACGACATCGACGTCGCCATCGTTGTCGACGTCGCCCGTGGCGAGCCCTCTCGCGACGTCCAGCCGCGAGAACTCGACGCCCGCCTCGGCACTCACGTCTCGAAACAACGCCTGACCTTCGTTATGGAACAGCAGATTGTGCTGCTGATAGGGCACGGCCTGTCCGCGCAGGCGCTCGATTACGTTCACCGCGCCGTTGACGACGATCAAATCGAGCCGGCCGTCGTTGTCGTAGTCGAGCCAGTTGGTGCCGAAGCCTGTCATCTCCGCCGTCGGAGCGGCGAGGCCGGCGCGGACCCGCGCGTCCTCGAAGTTTGCCGTGCCGTCGTTCACGTACATTGCGTGCGTCTCAGTGGCGATGTTCGTGACGAACAGATCTTCATCGCCGTCGTTGTCGGAATCGCCAAGGGCGATGCCCATGCTGCCTTCGGGCCGTCCGCCCGCGTTCACCGCCGTCCCTGACAGGAGCCCGCGATCCTCGAACGTGCCGTTTCGCTGATTGATCCACAGCTGATTGGCCATCGCATCGTTAGCGACGTAGATGTCGGGCCAGCCATCGTGATCGAAATCGCCGACCGCCACGCCCAGTCCCGCGCCATAGGCGCGCGACATGCCCGACGCGTCGGTCACATCCGTAAATCGCCCGCCGCCATCGTTCCGGAACAGACGCGGCGGCACCGGCGCGTACGCGCCCGGCGGACAGTAGTCGCGCGCGCCCGCGTGATCGGTGCAGACCTTGTCGCCGGCGACGGTGAACGCCACGTAGTTGACAACGATCAGATCGAGATCGCCGTCGCGGTCGTAGTCGAGAAACGCCGCGCTCGTGCTCCAACGCGGATCGTCGACCCCGGCAGTGGCCGTGACGTCGCTGAACGTGCCGTCGCCGTTGTTGCGATAGAGCACGTTCGAGCCGAAGTTGGTGACGTAGAGGTCGCGCCACCCATCGTTGTCGATGTCGCCGACGGCGACGCCCATGCCGACCGCAGACAGCCCGACCTTTGCCTGATCCGTCACGTCCGTGAAATGCAGCTCGCCCGCGATCCGGGCCCGATGAGATCGTTCCTGAACAGGCGATTGCCGCAGCTGTTCGGCACGGCGCGCGTCGCCGAGCGGCCGCCCCTGCACGAGATAGACGTCCAGATCGCCATCGTTGTCGTAAGTCGAACAGCGCGACGCCAGACCCCATGATCTCCGGCATGTAGAAACGGCCGGTTGCGCCGTTCGTGTGACGAAATGTCAAGCCCGTTTCGAGCCGCCGCATCGCGGAACGGATCCGGGATGCTCGCGCCGACGCGAGCGAGCCGCCTCCGACGCACGAGGGCCGCGCCGAACGCGAGGATTTGGATACTGCACGCTCACGGCAGCCTGGCCAGTTCCCGTTCGATCGCAGTCGCCAGATCGGCCTGCCCGCGCGAGCGTGCGAGATCGCGCGCCTCGATGGCATAGCGGCGAGCCGCAGCAATGTCGCCAGCCTGCACGTGGGCGGTCGCGAGCGCGAAGAGGAACCGGGCGCGGTCCGGATTCGTCGCGCGTCGCGATTCGCTCGAGCACGGCGATCGCCTGTGCGCTGTCCCGGCGCGCCAGCATCATCCGCGCGAGATTGAACTGCGTGGCCGCGTCGTCCGGCGCCTGCTCGGCCGCCTTGCGGTATGCGGCTTCGGCCTCGTCGAGGCGGCCGCTCCTTTTCGGCGAGCTGCGCCAGCCCTACCCATGCCGGCGCGTACTGCGGATTGATCTCGAGCGCCGTCCGGAACTGCTCGGCCGCCTTCACCATGTCGCCCTGCGCGGCCAGAGCCACCGCAAAATTGTAGTGCCCCTCGGCGACGCGCAGTCCCTGATCGACCAGCGCCTGAAACTGCTGCTCCGCCTTGCTCCACTGTCGCTCACGGCCATAGAGGGCGATCAGGTTGACGCGAGCCCGTACCCATTTCGGGTCGGCGGCGACGGCGGCCTCGTATTCCTCGATCGCTTTCGCCGACGTCGCCTTGCCGCTGAAACGCGAACGCGCGATCGGAATGCGCGGCGGCATCGTCGCGAAGCGCGCGCACGCGCGCAACGATCGGATCCTCGACCGCGGGCCACCGTGTCCCGTACTGCTGCGCTTTTGCCAGCGACGTCCTTCGCGTCGTCGATCCGGCCAAGCCGCCGAGCACCATGCCGCGCGCGTACCAGGCGGCGCCGAATTCCGGGAACAGCCGCACGGCGGCGTCCAGCTCGCGCACGGCGCCGTCGTCGTTGCCGACGGCTGCGAGCGTCCGCCCGAGACCATAGCGTGCGTGCGGCTCGGACGGGTCCGCTCGTCAGCGCTCTCGTACGCGCTGACCGCGCCTTCTCGATCTCGCCCGATTCGAACAGCGCGTCCGCCAGTGCCAGCCGCGCGGGTATCGACGACGGCGAGAAGTTCAGCGCCTCGCTCAGGAGTTGGCGGCCTCGCGATAATGCGCCAATCGCGTCTCGACGAGCCCGCCGAGATAGAACCACTCGAACCGCGGCGCGAGTGTGCGCGCACGCGCGTAGACCGCCGACTGCCGCCTCGAACTGCTCCCAGGCGTGCAGCATCATCCCGAGCTCGCCGACGCGCTCGGCATCGTCCGGGTGCGCCTTGACCGCTTCCAGCGCGCGCGCGATCGGCGCGCGCGACACGGCGAGGATAGTTCTCGAGATTGATGTCGGGGAGCGGCCGCAACTGGCCCTGTGCGCAACGCGTGGGGGACATTGCCAATGCCGGCCAGCAGCAGCCAGCCCGACGCCGCGAAGCATAAAGCGAGAGTACACAAAAACGCCGGTGCGAGTCCCCTCGCACCGGCGCCCATCGTCTGTAGTCCGCAATCCGAAGTCTGGCTAGAACTGCACTCTCACTCCCAGCCTGATCTGGCGTTCGCCGGTTCCCGAATCGCGCGAATGGCCACCAAAGCGCTCGGCACCGTTGTTGCCGACGTTGTAGGTGCGCACCGAACGTGCCGCTGGTGATGTCGGAATCCGGCAAGCCCCACTGCGGTGTGTTGGTCAAGTTGAAGAACTCGGTCCGGAACTCCACGCGTTTGCTGCTGCCGAACGGGAAGGCCCGGAAGATCGAGAAGTCCAGGTTCCAGGCGCCGGGGCCGCGGAACTGGTTGCGCCCGGTATTGCCGAACGTCGTGCCCTGCGGCTGGCTGAACGGCGCCGTGTCGAAGAAGGACCCATCGTCAGCGTGCTTGCCGATGATCTTGTACTCGCCGTTCAGGTTCGCCGTTTGCGGAGTTGCCCGGCATGTTCAGATCGGCACTCGTCGGCGGTGACGGTGAACGGCGTTGCCGGAAAACGCGCTGTAGATCCCGTTGACCTGCCAGTCGCCGAGGATGAGGTGCGCCACGTCTTTGCCGGTCGCTCGTCTTGTACGGCAGCTCGTAGACGAACGCCATCTGGAAGATGTGCGGCCGATCGTAGCCAGCCAGCGCGTAGTTGCGGCTCAACTGGCTCGGACGCGTTCCACATCACCTGTTCCCAGCCGTCGTCGTCGGCCTCGTTCTTGGCCCGCGACAGCGTGTACGCGCCCTTCAGCATCAGCCCGTTCTTGAACGGCCGATTGATCGCGACCTGGAGGGAGTGGTAGCGCGACTTCGTGAACGGTCCCCAGAGTTGAGCGCGAGTTGCCGCCCGAATCGCTGGAAGAACGGCTGGCTTTCCACGCCGCCGCCGGGCGTGTCGGAGGCGTTGATGTCGATGTCGGTGAACCCGCCGTTCTTCGCGGTGCCGACGTACGCCACGTCGACGGACGATGTCGTACGGACAGGCGCCGCTCGACGGACACGTTCCACGAGTGGATGCGGCCGCGGGACACGTCTTCGCGCGGCGTCCGCATCCAGTAGGCGTTCGGCAGCGGGACCGGCCCGAGCTCACATCCGGGCCGACCGATATCGGGAATGCCTTGCTCCAAGGGTTGCCGACCAGCCGTACGGGATCGTCGGCGAAGTAGCCGCGGCGAGCGTCAGCGGATACTAGCCGCGTAACGGCCGAGAGAACGGCAGCGGATTGTAAGTGATGCCGTAGCCAGACCGGAACACGTGTGTTCTCGTTGATGCCGATAGATCGCGCCGAGCCGCGGTGCAAACAGCGTCTTGCTCACCTTGATGCCGAGATCCTCCGGATTCGCCCGCCGACGCCGCCCAGAGCAGCACGTCGCAGCGTATGTCGAGATCCACCTTGTTCGATGCCGCGGTCGGCGCGCGTCATCGAGCGGGTAGTACTCGTAGCGCAAGTCCGAGGTCGAGTGTGACCTTGTCGTTGAGCTGCCACCGGTCGCGCGCGTAGATGGCGTGCTGCCACTCGCGCGTGGTCATCAACTCGTTCTGGACGCTCGCGGCCGCCCAATCGGCCAGAGCCCAGCAGCATCGCCGCGTAGCCGTTGTAGATATTGGCGGACTCTGGATCTCCTCCGTTCGAGCAGTGTCGCGTTGCGCGCGAACTGCAAACAGCCACGCGGACCGTAGCCGAGCTCGGGCTGCCAGTGGTCCATCCGCAGTCTGTTGACCGAGTAACCAAACCGGAACTCGTGCGCGCCCTCAGCCTGGTCACGTTCGCGGCGAACGCGTAGGTCCGCTCGTCGCGTTCGACGGGCACCCAGAGTCATTGATTGCCGATTGTCGCAAACCGGTCGCCGCTCCAGAGGTCGCCGGGGACTGAACGGCGGGCATGCCCGCATATCGCGGGTCGCTGCTGAAATTCGCCCCGCCGTTGAATCCCGGGATCCCGAGTGTGTCCAGCCCGAAATTGCCCGAGGCCCTGAGTCGGCGCCGACTCGACTCGTGGTTCATCTTTGAGATGCCGTAGGTGGCGTCGAGCACGGTCGTCGCTGTTCAGCGTCCACGTCGTCGCCGAACGTGTACCGATTCACTTTCGTGTCGCCAGTTATTGTGCCGTCGTAGCCGAGATACGCCGTGGGCGACGAGCACCGTCGCATCAAGGCGAGAGTACTTGCCCCAGACCTGCGCGGCCGCCGACGGGTTCCAGTTGACCTTGAAGTCGTAGTTGTTGCGGTCGAATTTCCGTGGCATCTCGCGGACGAAGTTGCGGAGATCGCCGCGCCCGCCGACGTTGCCGCTCGTCAGCGTGCCAGCATTGTTCGGGTCGGGATACAACGCCTGAATCTGCTTGGCGATGTCGCTGATGCGATCGGCTGGGATGACGTTGCCAGGGAACGGCAGCCGCCCGATCCGTCGGGATTGCCGGTCGGCGGGTCGTAGATGACCTGCAGCGAGCCATCGGGATTGAACGCCTGGCTGAAATCGCCGACCCGCAGCGCGGCGGGCGGCACGTTGTAGAAGAACTGCTGCGGCGTGCGTCTGGTACTGCCCTTCCCAGGCGCCGAAGAAGAACAGCTTGTTCTTCATGATCGGGCCGCCGAGCGTCGCGCCGTCGATGTGCGCGCTGGTGTCGCTCTTCTCGGTGGCGAAGTAGGGCTTCGCGTTCAAGTTCTGGTTGTTGTAGAACGCGAACGCCGACCCCTTGAACTCGTTGGTGCCGGACTTGGTGATGACCGTGATGGCAGCGCCGCCGGCGCTGCCCTGCTCGGCGTCGAAGTTGCTCGTGCTGACGTTCACTGTATCGATTGTCTCGGCCGGCGACACGAGCATCGTGTGGTGCGGCAGCCAGACGTTCAGATTAGTCGCGCCGTCGGTCTTCGTGCCGTTGTTGTTCCGGTCGAGACCGTTGACGTTTGCGCGAGAGTGAGCGACCGGGCGTATCGACCTCGCTGTTCTGCATGCCGGCCCGGCGTCGCGCCTGGAACCAGATTGATCAGCGTCTGGTAGTTTCGGTTCTGGTCGAGCGGGAGCTCAGTGATTGTCTGCCGACTTCAGCTCGGTGTGCGTGTCCGCCTTGTCGGTCTGCAGCAGCTGCACTTCCGACGCGACCGTCACGGTCTCGCTCAGAGCGCCGACGGCAAGCTGCACGTCGACTCGCGCCACTTCGTTGACCGAGACCGGCACGTCGGTCTTGACGAACTCCTTGAACCCCTGCAGCGTCACCTTGACGTCGTAGGTGCCAGCCTGCACGTTCGTGAACGAGTAGGTGCCGGTATCGCCGGACACTGCCGTCCGAACGTAGTTGGTTTCCTTGTTGGTCGCCGTCACCGTGGCGCCGGGGACTGCCGCGCCGCTGTCATCGGTCACCGTGCCGACGAGGCTGCCGTACAGGACCTGCGCGTCGAGCCGCGCAGGTCCGGCGGCGACGACGAGGGCGGCCAGCGCGCCAAGCGCCGCTTTCACGATCCTTCTCTTGATGGTCACGTTCCTTACCTCCAACGGGCTAATACGAACACATCAGATCGGGGAGGATCTGTACAGGAGGGAGAGCACGAGTTCCGCACTAGCCCGGCCCTGCGATGGCGCAAGGCTAAGCCCAGCCGTGCGCCGAAGTCAACGGCGAATGCGGGTGGAGGGAAGTTTTTTAGGGTACTTTTACGATTGGTAGGACCGACTGGGCCTGACCGTGGCCCTTTGGGACAGAACCCGAACAAAATGGGCCCGGACACGACCCGCGGCCCTCAGGTTCCCGCACATAGGCCGAGACTTGAATTAAGTCCGCGGCGACCCCGTCACCCGGCTGTTCCTTGAGAATCCCGTTCCAGGCGCTTGATGTAGGCCTCGAGTTTGTCGTTTTCGTACTTCACCGTGTTCAGGAAGAGGCTCTCGGCCAGGTACTCGCGCCGCTCCTCGTCGGTCATCTGCGTGATCAGGTGCTTGATTTCCCGCACCATGTCCTCGAACGACCGCTCCAGCTCCTTCCGCGCCGTGACCTCGCGGTAGAGCGTCTCCATGATGGCCAGCAAATCGCCGTCGAGGACGATCTCGGCGCCGTTGGTCGTCGTGATGCGTCGCATGGCTCAGCCCCCGAAGCTCCGGACCGCGCTCGCCTCGTCCGGATGCAGCTCCAGAAAGTTCTGCGCGCCTGTCATCGTCAGCATCGTTTCGACGCGTTTCTGCACGCCGCCCAGCTTCAGAGCGGCGCCGGCCGCGCTCGCCTGGCGATAGAGATCCATGAAGCAGCCGATGGTCGCACTGTCGACATAGGTAACGTTCGTCAGGTCGATCAACAGCTTCTTCTCGCCCTTGGCGATGAGCGACGTCACCGCCGTCGAGAAGTCGGCGAGCATCGGGTACATCAGCCGCGTCTCCGAGACCCGGACGATGGCCAGGCCCTTGGTGAACTCGGTCGTCAGGTTCATCCGCTCACTCCGCTTCGGGGCCCGTCGACGTCGCCGGTTCCGTTCGGCGAACCGTCGGGTGTCCCCGTCTGTTCGTATTGTGTCCTGAGCCGCTTGATCTGTCGCGCCAGCTCGGTCCGGCCGCGATTGATGCGCGACTTCACCGTGCCTTCCGGCAGCTGCAGCGAGTCGGCGATCTCCTGGTACGAGAGCTCGCGGATGTCGCGCAGCATGACCGCCGTTCTGAGCGTTTCGGGCAGCGTCGACAGCGCTTCCTTCAGAAGCGAAACGCGATCGCGATGCTCGAGCGCGGCGTACGGACTGACTTCCCTCGAGACCGGCGCGAGATCGCCTGGATCGACGTCGCGATCGATCGTCTCGCGCTCCTTGCGGACGCTGCGATAGTGATCGATGCACAGGTTCCGGCTGACGCTGATCAGCCACGTCTGAAAGTTGGCGCGCCGGTCGAACGTGTCGAGCGATCGAAAGATCTTCAGGAAGATGTCCTGCGTCAGATCCTCGGCCTCGTCGTGCTTGCCAACGAACTTGTAGGCGACGTTGAAAACCTTGCGCCGGTGCAGGCGGACGATCTGCTCCCACGCCTGCTGATCGCCGGCAAGGCAGCGTTCAATCAACTCATTGACGGTCGCCGTCTGGGCGGGCTGGTACTCAGGAGGCATCAAGACGCTCTCGCCGAGACGGCGTGGTGGTGGGCGCGTGGCATCATAACAAAGCGAATTTTTACATGTCAAACACCGCAACCTGCTGATTTCACGTTAAGATCCGAGCGTTTTTCATGACCGCATCCTCGTCGCTGACCACCGCCGCCGGAGTCGCCTCCTCGGTCCTTTCGGCGATTGCCGAGTCGGTCGGTACTCCTGCATACGTCTACGATGCCGCCGAGATTCGCCGGGCGTACACCAGCTTCGATCGTGCGCTCGGCGCGTATCCCCATGCCATCCACTATGCGCTGAAAGCCAATTCGACGCTCGGCCTCGTGCGGCTGCTCCGGCAGCTCGGGTCGGACGTGGATGCGAATTCGGGCGGCGAGATCGAAGTGGCGCTGCGCGCCGGCTTCATCCCTGGGCAGATCGTGTTCAGCGGCGTTGGCAAAGGCGGCGACGAGCTCGATCGCGCAGTCACGCTCGGCCTGAAGTCGGTGAACGCGGAGTCGCCGGGCGAGCTCGATCGGATTGCCGCGCGCGCTCGGACACTCGGGACGACCGTCCGCGTCGCGCTGCGCGTCAACCCGGATATCGACGCGCACAGCCATCCGCACATCTCGACCGGGCTCAAGACGAACAAGTTCGGCACGCCAATCGACGAGGCGCGGCAGGTGTATCGCGAGCACGCGCGGCAACCCGGCCTGGAGCCCGTCGGCGTGCACGTCCACGTCGGATCGCAGATCACGACGCTCGATCCTCTACGCGACGCCGCCGCTCGGGTCGTCGCGCTCGCGAAAGCGCTCGTTGAGGACGGCATCGCGCTCGAGCACGTCGACCTCGGAGGTGGCCTCGGCATCTCGTACGACGGCTCGCCGGTACCAACGGCCGCCGACTACGCGGCCGCGATTCTTCCTGCTCTCGAAGGCTCGGGGTTCGGTCTCGTCGTCGAGCCAGGCCGCGCCCTGATCGCGGCCGCCGGCCTCCTTCTCGCACGCGTCGTCGATCGCAAGGCGTATCCGGGCGGACCGCAGTTCGTCGTCCTGGACGCGGGCATGACGGAACTGATGCGCCCGGCCCTGTACGGCGCGTTCCACCGCATCGTCGCGGTCACGCCGCGTCCGGGTCCCTGGCAGCGCTACGAGATCGTCGGCCCACTCTGCGAAAGCAGCGACATCTTCGGCCGCGATCGACAGCTGCCAACGCTCGAGGTCGGCGATCTCGTCGCTATCCTCGATACCGGCGCCTACGGCTCCGTAATGGCCTCCACCTACAATCGACGCCCGTTCCCGCCGGAAGTGCTCGTCGACGGCGACGCCTGGCGCGTGATCCGTCGGCGGCAGACCATCGACGATTTGCTGGCGTTGGAGGAGTGACACAGACAGGCTTCAGACTACAGACTTCAGCACACTGTAGCCGCTGTGGTCTGACGTCTGAGGTCTGAGGTCTGTGGTCTGTAGCCTGCAGCCTGAAACAACATGCTCATCGCCTTCGAAGGTCTCGATCAGAGCGGAAAGGAAACACAGGCCCGCCGGCTGGCGGCTTCGCTGCGCGCCGACGGCCGAAGGGTCGAGACCCTGTCGTTCCCCGACTACTCGACACCGGTTGGCAAAGAGATTGGCGCGGCGCTCAGAGGTGGCCGCGACTTTGGACCGGATGTAATGCAGCTGCTCTACATCGCAAACCGCTACGAAAAGAAGCCGCTGATTCTCGAATGGCTGGCGGCCGGCGCCGATGTCGTCTGCGATCGCTATGTCGCGTCGAGCGTCGCATACGGCGAATCCCAAGGGCTCGACGCTTCGTGGCTGGTAGAGACTCAGAAGCATCTTCCGCAGCCGGATCTCACGATCGTGCTCGACATTGCGCCCGAGACGGCCGTCGCGCGCAAGCAGGTGGACAGGGATCGCTACGAACAGGACCTTCCGCTCCTCGCACGAGTGCGTGAGAGCTATCGGCGCCAGGCGAGCCAGCCAAGGTGGGCGCTGGTATCTGGCGAGCAGCCGAAGGAGGCGATTGCGGCGCAGATTCGCGAACTTGTCGTTGGAAAAAGATAGAGGGGGTGCGGCAGGGTGCGGAGAAGTGCGGAGGGGTGCGGAGAGGTGCGGAGGGGTGCGGAGAGGTGCGGAGAGGTGCGGAGAGGTGCGGAGAGGTGCGGAGAGGTGCGAGAGGTGCGAGGTGGACCGAGCGCTCAGGTCAGGTGCTGGGATGCACGTAGGCACTGTAGCGCCTCGGGTCGGCACTTCAGCACCTCAGCACCAGCAGGCGGCACCTGAGCACCTTTCCGCACCTGCTCCGCACCCCTCCGCACTTCTCCGCACCCTGCCGCACCTTTATTTCCGATCCAATATCACCCGACCAATCGCAATCCCCCGGACGTGACGAGCACCATGCTGCAGTAGCACACTGGCACACGCCTCCAACGTCGCGCCGGTCGTCGTGACATCGTCCACCAAGAGGAGCGTGCCGCCGGCGATGCGTCTTGCCCATCGCGCGCGTTGCCACGGCGTCCATCCGGCGACAGCGAACGCCGCACGAACGTTGTCGCGCCTCGCGCCGGCGTCGAGCTCGAACTGAGGCTTGGTGGCGCGTGTGCGGCGAATCGCCTGCCACACCGGCAGCTCTCGGGCGCTCAGCGCGTGCGCGAGATCGGTCGCTTGATTGAATCCCCGTCGCCAGTGCCGCCACGGATGAAGCGGGACCGGCACCAGAGCGTCGACACCTTGAAAGATCTCAGCGTCGGCCGAGCGCAGGAGCGCCGCGAGGCGCACGGCAAGCGAGCGGCGGCCTTCGAATTTCAGCACGTGCAGCAGGTCGCGCAGAACGCCTTCATACGGCCCAAGCGCCCGAAGGGTCGAGATCGCACAACCGTCGGCGAGACATCCATGCGGTGCATCGGGACGCGGAATCGGCGCGCCACACCTGGCGCACCATGGAGGCGTGTACCGCCGCAGGTTCTGCCAGCAGCGCTCGCACGCCGGTGACCGTGTCGGGGACTCGAGCACGTGAGCACACGACACACAGACGGGCGCGAAGACCGCGGCAATAAGGCTATCGACGATGAGCCGCGACATCCGTCCTCGTCCTTCGGCCTTCGTCCTTGGTCCTTCGTCCGTCCTTCTTCCACCGCTAGGAAAGACCGTAGCGCTTCCGTTTCTCCCACAGCGCCTTGCGGCTGATGCCCAGGACCGAGGCAGCGCGGCTCTGATTCCCCTTCGTTTCGCGGAGCACGAATGCGATGTATCGCTGCTCCAGTTCGTCGAGCGTCGGCCGCTTCGCCGTGTCGCCATCGGCGATGCGTTCTGGTGAGGGTGCGAGGTCGGCAAGAGCGTCCGCATCGATCTCGATCGCCACTGGACGCCATCATCGCGCGCTCGAGCACGTGGCGGAGTTCGCGCACGTTGCCGGGCCAATCGTGTTCTCCAAGCAGCGCCATCGCCGCGCGCGAGAGCGCAGGCGGCCGACCAGCAGTGGCCAGTTCGGTGAGAAGGCGCCGCGCGAGCACGGGCACGTCGCCGGCTCGTTGGCGAAGTGGCGGGATGCGAATGGGCAGCACCCGCAGGCGATGATAGAGGTCCATGCGGAAGCGGCCTTCTTTGACCGAAGCCTCGATGCCGTCCGCCGCTGAGGCCACGATCCTCGCACGGATGGGAAGGGCGACGGTCGAGCCCACGCGCTCCACCTGTTTCTGTTCCACGAGTCGCAGCAGCTTCGCCTGCGCTTCGAGCGACAATTCATCCACCCGATCGAGATAGACAGTCCCTTCTCCCGCCAGTTCGAATCGGCTCGGCCGAGCTGTCGCCGCATCCGTGAAGGCACCGCGCTCGTGGCCGAAGAGCTCGGCCTCCAGCAGGCTCACCGTAAGACCGGGACAGTCGACGACGATGAAGGGGTGGCGGCGGCGGGACCCGAGGTGATGCAGCGTCCGCGCGGCGAGGTCCTTGCCCGTGCCCGTCTCGCCTGTAACGAGCACGTTGGCGTCCGCGCGCGCGTACCGTCGCAGCGCCGCGAGCACGGCGCGCATCGCCGTGCTCCGCGCGACCAGCGGCGCCGGCGCTACGCCCGGCGTGTCGACGCGGCGGGCTCGAGCAGACTGGTGAGATCGATCGCGGTCGCGCTGCCCCACAGGCGTTCGAGTCCGTAAAAGGCGCGGGTTTCCGCGCTGAAGACGTGCACCACGAAGTCGAAGTAGTCGAGCAGGATCCATTCCGTCCTCGCGTACCCTTCGGTGTGCGTGGCCTTCACGTGTTGTTTCGCGAGTGCCTCTTCCACCGCCTCTGCAATCGCGCGAATCTGCCGTGCGTTCGCGCCGGTGGCGATCACGAAGAAATCGGTGAACCCCGCCGCTTTCCGGAGGTCGAGCACGGTCAGCTGCTCGGCCTTTTTGTCGGCCGCCGCGCGGACGGCCGCAATCACTTCCGCGGGCAGAGCACGGGACTTCGGGGTCGTACGCCTAGACGGGCTCTTGCTCATGCAACGGGCTCGCCGCCTTGGTCGGCCCGGCGGCTGGGGAAGGAGCGAACGAGGCGGCGTCGTACAAATGATGCCTGGCGATGTGGTCTGCGACGAGCGGCGAGACCAGCCCGGTCAGCGGCTGACGCGCAGCCGCCAGCTCGCGCACGCGCGTCGCAGACATGTCCGGCGTCGGCGCATCAATCAGCAAAATCGACGGTTGTGCGTGGTCGAACGCAGCGCTCCCGCCATTCGGCGCGACGTCGTGCATACGCGATGCGAGCGCAGGTAGATCGTTTCGCAATGTCGTGACCGATTTCCCCGGACGCGAGATGACGACGAAGTGCGCCAGGTCGAGCACCTGCGGATAGTCACGCCACGTGGCAATTTCTGCGAACGCATCGGCGCCGGTAATGAAGAAAAGCTGCGAGGCCTTGAACCCTCGGTCCCGGAAGCGCGACAGCGTCGACGCGGTGTACGACGGTCCGCTGGCGGTGAGCTCGATGTCGTCCACAACGAGGCCGCGCTCGTTGGCGATGCCCAGCGCAGCCATCGCAAATCGGTGCGACGCCGACGTGCGTGGCTGTACGGTGCGGTGGGGCGGCAGGCTGGCCGGTATGATTCGGACTTCGTCGAGGGCAAGCGCCAACCGTGCGGCATGCGCCACTGCAAGGTGGCCGAGATGGAACGGGTCGAACGTACCCCCGACGAGACCGGTGCGGCGTGGCGCCGTCATCCTTCAGAGGAAGAATATCAGCAATTGCGGATTGCGGATTGCGGATTGCGGATTTGTAATTACGGATTGGGAATTGGGGATTGGGGATTGGGAATTGGGGATTGGGGATTGGAAGTTGCGGATTACGAGACCTGTGCCGTGTCGTGGCTTGCGGCGCGGATCAGGGGCCACGCGGCCTCGAGCAGCGGGGCCAGACCGGCACCGGTGACGGCGGAGATCCGGAAGAACCGCAGGCCCAACGCCTTCGCATGCGCTTCGAGCGGCGCAATCGACGACTCGTCCGTGACCGTGTCGACCTTGTTCGCCGCGACGAGTTGCGGCTTGTTCGCGAGGTCCTCGCTGAAGCGCGACAGCTCGTGGCGCAGCACGTCCAGGTCGGATGCGGGCTCGCGGCCGGACATTCCCGAGACGTCGATCACGTGAATCAGCACCTTTGTTCGCTCGAGATGCTTCAGGAAGCGATCGCCCAGGCCATGTCCCTCGTGTGCGCCTTCGATCAGCCCCGGGACATCCGCGACGACGAAGCTGCGGTCGTCGCTCATCGTCACAACGCCCAGGTTCGGTGTCAGCGTGGTGAAGGGGTAATCGGCGATCTTCGGCCGCGCCGCGGAGATGCGCGAGATGAGCGTCGATTTGCCGGCGTTGGGGAAGCCGACGAGGCCAACGTCGGCGAGCAGTTTCAGATGCAGCCGCAATGCCTTCACTTCCCCCGGCAGACCCGGCTGTGACTTTCGCGGCGCGCGATTGGTGGATGTTGCGAAATGCGCGTTGCCGAGCCCGCCCTTGCCGCCCTGGGCCACGCGCGCACGCTGGCCGGGTTCGGTGAGGTCGGCGACGAGGACCCACTCGGCCTCTGGCGACGCATCGGCGCCTTGGCTCATTGGCGCATCCGTGCGCCCCGGCGACTCGTCGCGCTCGTGCGCCAATTCTCGCGCAAACACCAGCGTGCCGATCGGGACCTCGAGATCGAGATCCTTTCCTGTGGCGCCGGAGCGCTTCGCTCCCTGCCCGTGTTTGCCGCGCTCGGCACGATGTTTTGGGTGAAAGCGATACTGAACCAGGGTGTTCAGGTGCGGGCTGGCCACGACATACACCGAGCCGCCATGGCCGCCGTCCCCGCCGTCCGGTCCGCCGCGCGGGACGAACTTCTCCCTGCGGAAGCTCATCGCACCGCGACCGCCATCGCCGGCGGAGACCTCGATCTCGACTTCGTCTACAAACATGCAAATAAAAAGGCGGCGCGGCCAGTGGCCGCGCCGCCTTGTCTCACGTTGCGGATAACGGCGGGGCTGAAGCCCCGCCTCCACAGCTGCTGCTGCGCACTACTCGACGGGATGAACGCTGATAAACCGTCCGCGGGCGCCGTGGTCTTCGAACTTCACGCGCCCCGCGATCTTGGCGAACAGCGTGTCGTCCTTTCCAAGGCCGACGTTCAGGCCCGGACGGAACTTGCGTCCGCGCTGGCGCACGAGAATCGAACCGCCGGTGACGACGTTGCCGTCGAACCTCTTGACGCCGAGCCGCTGCGAGTTGCTGTCGCGGCCGTTGCGGGAGCTGCCCTGTCCTTTTTTGTGAGCCATGACTACACCAGGATTTCTTTCACGCGGAGACGCGTGTAGATGCTGCGGTGCCCGCGGGTGCGGCGCATGCCCTTCCGCCGCTTCTTCTTGAACACCCGAATCTTCGGACCGCGGCTCTCGCCTTCGACAACGGCGACGACCTTCGCGCCCGAGACAAACGGCGTCCCGGCCATGATGTCGCCAGCGTCCGTGGCGACGAACAGCACGTTGCTGACCGACACTTCCTCGCCGGCATTCGCCGCGAAGTGGTCCACGTCAACGATCGCACCGGGGGCGACGCGCAGCTGCCGTCCGCCACTTTGAATAATCGCGTACACGACCAGAACTCCCTTTCGAGCGCGACGCCACCCCGGAAGTCCCCGGGCGGGGCGTAGGCAAACGGTTGATTTTAGCAGTTCGGAGGGGCGCGTGGCAACGCGCCCCGGTTCACTTAGGGAATGCGTTATTTCAGAAGTACCCGCGATCCCTTGATTTTCTGGCTGCTCAGGGTGCTCAGGAAGCTCGGAACCAGACGGTCCATCAGCTCGAAGTACGACGATAGCGCCGGCGTGGACTGCTGCGGGCTGTACAGCACTTCCTCCTTGAAGCTCTCCGAGTAGAGGGTCGTCCCCGTCCGTCCGTCGATGAAGACGAACTTCGGCTGGAGGATGAATCCTTTTCGTTCCATGTAGGTCCGCACCGGGACCACGCGGCGGCGGCCGTAGGCGTCGTAGACCTCCTGCTCGCGCTGGACGAAGCCGGAGCGCGCGTGCGCGCTGAACAGCACAGAGCCGGTGACAATCAGAGGGTTCTGGTATTCCTCGCCGATCTTCTTCCAGAAGTCGACATTCGCGAAGATGCCCTCGAGCGGCTGCAGATCCTTTTCATCCTTGATCCGCGTCTGTTCGCCCTCCTGGGTCGCGCCGCCCTGCGCGGGCTTGCCGTTCGTTCCTTGTGCCGACTTGCCGTTCGTTCCCGGCGCGGTCGTCGGCTGGGGCGCCGCTGACGAGCCATCCGTCGAAGCGGGCGTCGTCTGCGGTGGCGTGGTGCCGTCGGTGCTCGTTCCCGAGTCGCCGCTCGTATTCGAGGGGGCGGCTGGCTTGTCGCGCTGTTCGTTGGCGAGATCGATGAGCGGCAGCACGTCGGCATCGATCACTCGGAGCGACGATTTCGATCGAAGCTGGCTGCGGAGCAGCCGGACGGTCTCGAGATTCGCGTCCACGTCTTCGGACCCGCCGGCAAGGAAGCCGGCAATCAGGACGCGCTGGAACGGCGTCACGTCCATCTTCGGCTGGATAGGCGTCTCGATCGGAACTTCGTAGAAGTTCGTGCACGCGACCAGCGTGAGCGCAAGCGTGAAACTAGCTGCCGCTGCGGCGGTTCGTGCGGTCATTGATTTCCTTGAACAGCTCGTAGTTCTGCCGAATCATCTGGTTGTTCGGATCGAGCTCGAGCGCCTTTTCATACGACTGCCGCGCCTTGTCGAACCGGCCCTCATGCTCGTAGGCGACAGCGAGATTGTTGTAGGCCGCCGAGTAAGAGGGGTCGATCTTCGTCGCCTGCTCCCACCGGTAGATGGCCTCCCGCCACAGTCCTTTCGACGCGACGGCGATGCCGAATTCCACGTGCTTCTTGGCGTCCTCGCGCACATCGGCCGTGGCCAACCCGGTGGCCGACACGACGAACACGACCGCCGCGAGGGTAGTTCGCAGTGTCATATGGGGGGTACGGTCCACTATAGCGATTGCCAAAGTCCTCCCGCAAGGCCGATGCAAGGCCGGTTTTCGTATCTGAGCAAGCCATATACCACGCCGGTTTGACGCCGGCGGGCCGAAAATTGGCGTCCCGCCTGCGCGGTACCATCGAACTGCGGCCTCGCGGGGACAGAAGACCTGAGATTGGCCACACCACTGTCGCGATTTCGTGCGCGGCTGGTTGTGACGAGCCGCGTAAGTCCTTACAATTGCCTGGAGGAGGTCGAGGTTCGGTTGCCGCTCCGGAGGTCACATGGAGCTGGCCGATCTCGTCGCGCTTTCCCGCCTCCCCCTCTCGCGCCGCCGCCTCGCCGACGCCGTGCGGCTCGCCGACGCGGTGGATGGCCGCCTTGTTACGGCGCTCGACTTCCTGGGCAATCCTGATCGCCACGACGTCCTGAAGGAGCACGCTGTTGCCGCGCTTGACGTGGCACAGCGGAGCGGCATCCGGCCGATCGCCTGGGACAGCCTGAACTATCCCCCAGCACTGACGACCATTCCAGATCCGCCGCTGGTGCTATGGATCAAGGGCGCTGCCTCAGAGTGGTCATCCCTGACCGTCGCCGTCGTCGGTGCCCGGGCCGCATCGCCTGCGTCGCGCGAGATCGCGCGCGACCTCGGAAAGGGGCTGGCGCTGGCCGGCGTCACTGTGGTCAGCGGCCTGGCTCGAGGCTGCGATGGCGCGGCGCATCAGGGCGCGCTGGACGCTGCCGGTCGAACCATTGCCGTCCTCGGGTGTGGCCCTGACATTACTTATCCACCGGAGCACGAGACGCTGGCGCGGGAGGTTGCGCAGCGTGGAGCGCTCGTCTCGGAGCTGGCCCCCGGGACACCACCGCTGTCGCACCATTTTCCGCTGCGGAACCGGATTATCGCGGGACTGAGCCGCGCAGTGGTGGTCATCGAAGCCCACGAGCGGAGCGGTTCGCTCATCACGGCGGCCTGCGCCCTCGAACAGGGCCGAGAGGTGATGGTTGTGCCCGGGCCTGTCCGCTCGGGAAGAAACCGTGGTGCGCACGCTCTGCTGAAGGATGGTGCCACCCTGGTCGAGTGCGCGGCGGATGTCCTGGCGGAACTCGGGGCTGCCGTGCCGAAGCTCAACAGCGCAGCACCGGATGGCGTCGTTTTGGCACGGCTCGGGAGCGATACCGCGGCAAGAATTCTTGCGGCTCTGGAGCTCGATGAGGGTCGCGACCTCGACGATCTACAGGGCCTTACGCGCCTCGATGTCGGGGTGTTGACACGCAGTCTGACGGAGCTCGAACTGGCTGGACTGGCGCTCCGGCAACCGGGCGGACGGTTCGTGCGTTCCGCGGGGAAGTGATAACGTAGCGATGGGTTCCTGTCCGGCGACCGCCGCCGGCAAGAGCCGGAAGTTCTTATGGCTAAACCACTTGTGATTGTCGAGTCGCCGGCGAAAGCGCGGACGCTCGAGCGGTTCCTCGGGAACCGTTATGCCGTCATGGCAAGCGTCGGCCACGTCCGCGACCTTCCGGAGTCGGCCAAGGAAATCCCCGACTCGATAAAGAAGAAGCCGTGGGCCCGGATGGGCGTGGACGTCGATGCCGACTTCACTCCGTACTACGTCATCCCGGCCGACAAGAAGCCGAACGTCCAGAAGCTGAAGAACGCGCTGAAGAACGCCTCGGAAGTCCTTCTGGCTACCGACCCCGATCGCGAGGGCGAATCCATCTCGTGGCATCTGAACGAGGTGCTGAAACCGAAGATTCCGGTCCGGCGCATCGAGTTCCACGAGATCACCGAGGATGCGGTCAACGACGCGCTCAAACACGGTCGCGACATCAACGAAAGCCTGGTGCGCGCCCAGGAAAGCCGTCGCATCGTCGATCGGCTATACGGCTACTCGCTGTCGCCGGTCCTCTGGAAGAAGGTTCAAACCGGCCTGAGCGCCGGCCGCGTGCAGAGTGTCGCCGTCCGTTTGGTCGTGGAGCGGGAAGAAGCGCGCCGCGCGTTCCGCGCCGCGACCTATTGGGACCTCGAAGCCCGCCTCATCGGCGAAGGCCGCGAGTTTCCGGCGACGCTGGTGCGTCTTGGCGATGCGCGCGTCGCCACCGGGAAGGACTTCGATCCGGCCACCGGCGCGCTGAAGACGAAGGGCGTTCGTCACCTCGTAGAAGACGACGCCCGGCGGCTGGCGAGCGTTCTCGAGCGGCGCTTGCCCTGGCAGGTCACGGCGGTCGATGAGAAGCCGGGCCTCGAACGTCCCGCACCGCCGTTCACGACGTCCACATTGACGCAGGAAGCGAGTCGTAAGCTGGGCTTCTCGACTGCGCGGACGATGCAGATCGCGCAGCGGCTGTTTCAGGGCATCGAGGTCGGCAACGGGGAGATGGAAGGTCTCATCACCTACCACCGCACCGACAGCACGACGCTGAGCGAGAAGGCATTGAACGAATCCGCGCGCGTGATCCGCGACATGTTCGGCGCGGAGTACTACACCGGGCCGCGGCGCTACCAGACGAAAGTCAAGAACGCCCAGGAAGCGCACGAAGCGATTCGTCCCACCGACTTCCGCATGGCGCCGGCGCGCCTGGCCTCGACCCTCGAGAGCGACGACCTGCGACTGTATGAGTTGATCTGGAAGCGCACGATGGCGTCGCAAATGGTTGACGCGCGGGTGAAGAAGACGACCGTCGAGATCACCGCGTCGACGGGCGACGGCGAACAGGCGCTGTTCACGGCGACGGGGAAGGCGATCGAGTTCGCCGGGTTCCGTCGCGCCTACGTCGAGGGTAGCGACGATCCGCAGGCGGAGCTCGAGGATCAGGAAACGATTCTTCCGGTCTGCCGTGTCGGCGACCAGGTCTACGCCGAGGGCGTGATGCCCGCGGCCCGCGAGGGCCTCGCCTATCTCGGCATCGAGCCGAAGAAGCACGAGACGCTGCCGCCGGCACGGTACACCGAGGCGGCCTTGATCAAGGAGCTCGAGGCGGCGGGCATCGGCCGTCCGTCGACGTATGCCTCGATCATCGCGACCATCCAGAGCCGCGGCTACGTGTTTCGCCAAGGCAAGGCGCTGGTGCCGTCGTTTACGGCATTTGCGGTCACCGAGCTCCTGCGTCAGCACTTCACCGATTACGTCGATGTCGGCTTCACCGCCGAAATGGAGGAAGTGCTCGACGCCATCAGCAATGGCGAGCGTGACTGGCTCGAATTCGTCCGCACGTTCTATCGCGGCAACGACAGGCACGTCGGCCTCGACAAACTGATCGAGAAGAAGACGAACGAGATCGACTACCCGGTCTACGATCTCGGTCCCGATCCCGAGACTGGCGATCCCATCAAGGTCCGCATTGGCCGCTACGGTCCGTTCCTCCAGCGCGGCGAAGGTGGCGACGGCAATACCGCCTCGCTGCCGGACGACGTGCCGCCAGCCGATCTCACGATCGAGGTCGCGCAGCAGCTGTTGAGCGCGAAGGCGCAGGGGCCGCGGAAGATTGGCGACGATCCGGAAACGGGTCAACCAATCTACGCGATGAACGGCCGCTTCGGTCCGTACGTGCAGCTGGGCGAGACGTCGGACGATCGGAAGGCCGCGAAGCCGAAGCGCGCGTCGCTGTTCCAGGGGATGCAACCGGACAGCGTGACGCTGGACGAAGCGTTGAAGCTCCTGTCCTTGCCTCGGGACGTCGGGCTCCATCCCAACGACAATCAGCCGATCATCGCGAGCCCCGGCCGCTACGGTCCCTACATCAAGCACGGCAACGAGTTCCGATCGCTCGACTCGGAGGATCAGCTTTTCACGATCACGCTCGACCAGGCCGTGGAACTGATGGCGGCGCCGAAAAAATCGCGTCGACGACAGTCGGCGGCGAAGACCGTGCTGCGAACGCTTGGCGCACATCCTAAGAGCGGCGCGCCCCTGAACATCCTCTCTGGCCGCTATGGCCCGTATGTGACGGATGGAACGACCAACGCCTCGCTGCCGCGCGGAACCGATCCCGAACTATTGACGGTCGAAGGGGCCGTCGAGCTCCTGGCGGCGCGTGAAGGCGCGCCGAAGAAGGCGAAGCGGACGGGTCGCGCGGGCGGCGCACGCAAGGGCACTCGGAAGCGCGCGACGGTAGGCGCCTCATAGGACGCGTCCTTCGTCCTTCGTCCTTGGTCCTTCGTCCTTGATATGAACGCAGTCCGCATCATTGGCGGCGGGTTGGCCGGCTCCGAGGCGGCGTGGCAGGTCGCTTCGCGCGGCGTGCCGGTGATCGTTCACGAGATGCGGCCGGTGCGGCCGACGCTGGTCCACAAGACCGATCGCCTCGCCGAGCTCGTTTGCAGCAACTCGTTCCGCGGCGACAAGCTCGATAACGCCGTCGGCCTCCTCAAGGAGGAGATGCGGCGACTCGGCTCGCTGATCATGCGCGCGGCCGATCTTGCGCGCGTGCCGGCCGGCGCCGCGCTCGCAGTCGACCGCGAGCGATTTGCCGGAACAGTCACGCAGGCGATCACGAATCATCCGCTCATCACGCTCCACCGCGGCGAGATCACCAACATCCCGGCGCCGGACGGCGCGCCGTGGATCATCGCCACCGGCCCGCTCACCTCCGACTCACTGTCCGCCGACATCGTCCGCTTCGTGGGCGCCGACCATCTGTCGTTCTACGACGCGATCAGCCCGATCGTGCTGGCCGACACCATCGATCGTGCAAAGGTGTTTCGACAGAGCCGCTGGGATCGGAATCTCTCCGGCGATCGTGGGGTTTTAGCCCCGTGTGGCGGCGGGGCTTTAGCCCCGCGAGATGCCGCATCTCCTGCCTGTGGCATCGACGACGGGCAGGGCGACTACCTGAACTGCCCGATGAACGAAGCCGAGTATGCGGCGTTCTACGACGCGCTGGTCACCGCGGAATCGGCGACCGTGCATGACTTCGATCGCGCGACATTCTTCGAGGGCTGCCTGCCGATCGAAGTGATGGCGCATCGTGGTCGCGACACGCTGCGGTTCGGACCGATGAAGCCGGTCGGACTCGTCGATCCGCGCACCGGCCGCAGGCCCTATGCGGTCGTGCAGCTTCGGCAGGACAATCTCGCCGGCGATCACTGGAGCCTGGTCGGCTTTCAGACGCAGATCAAATGGGGCGATCAGGCGCGCGTGCTGCGGTTGATTCCCGGCCTCGAGCACGCCGAGTTCGTGCGCTTCGGCATGGTGCACCGCAACACCTATATCAACGGGCCAACGGTCCTGCGTGAGACGTGGCAGACGCGCGTACGCGAGGACCTGTTCTTCGCGGGACAGGTGAGCGGGGTGGAGGGCTACGTCGAATCGGCTGCGTCGGGTCTGCTCGCGGGGCGCAACGCCGCGGCGCTGGTTCTCGGGGACCGGCCGTCCTCACCGCCGCGGACGACCGCGATCGGCGCGCTCGCGTACTACGTCTCGCACGCCGAGGCGAAGCACTATCAGCCCTCGAACATCACCTTCGGCATCATGGCGCCGCTCGAACACGGTCGTGTGGAGGCGCTGGAAGAGGGTCTTGTGGCGGCGGGGCTTCAGCCCCGCGGATCCAGCCGTCCCAAGAAAGGCGTTGACCGCAAGCAGGCCCAGGCCGCGCGGGCCCTCGCCGATCTCGACGTCTGGATGGCGTCTGTTGGCGCGAAACCCGCGCCATCTGTGTCTCTCGACGCTGTCCTGCAGGCCTGACATGGACGGCTCGCTTCGCCAGGCGATTCGCGAGTTCCTCGAGCATCTTCAGTTCAACCGCAACGCCTCGGAGCACACGGTCCGCGCCTACGAGAGCGACCTGGAACAGTTCGTCACCGCCGTCGCGTCGGCACAGAACCGGTCGCGACCGTCGCTGTTGCCGAGCGACTTCTCTGCCGACTCGGTGCGGCTCTATCTCGGCGTCCTGTTCCGGCAGGGCGTGTCGCGCGCGAGTGCGGGACGCAAGCTCGCGGCGATACGAACGTTCGGGCGCTGGCTGCGCCGCGAGGGACTGCTCGACAGCGATCCGGCCGCACTCGCTGCGTCGCCCAAGCGCGATCAGAAGATTCCCGCGCATCTGTCCGTCGACGAGATGAACCGTCTGCTCGAGACGCCCGATCGCTCGGCGCCGCTCGGCCGGCGCGATCAGGCGATTCTCGAGCTGTTCTACGCGTCAGGCTTGCGCCTGAGCGAGCTGGTGGGTCTGGATCTGGACGATCTGAACCTGTCGGGTCGTGTCGTTCGCGTGCTCGGCAAGGGGCGGAAGGAGCGGCTCGTGCCGCTCAATCAGAGTGCCGCCGACGCGATCCGCGCCTATCTCAAGGATCGCGAGACGATTCTTGCCGGAGGCTTGACGACGACGGCGGACGTTGAGGATCTGGGACCGCGCCGGACCCGTGCGACGCGCGCGCCGCAGCGAAAGCGGTCGCGTCCCGAGCATCCGTTGTTTCTCAACTATCGCGGCGAGCGGCTCGGCGGGCGCAGCGTCCATCGGCTGGTCAAAAAGTACGTGGCGATCTGCAGCGCACGCTTCGGTATTTCGCCGCACGCGCTGCGGCACTCGTTTGCCACCCATCTGCTCGAACGCGGCGCCGACCTGCGCGGCATCCAGGAGATGCTGGGCCACGCGCGTCTCAGCACGACGCAACGATACACGCACGTGAACGCCAGGCAGTTGATCGACGTCTACCGCCAGGCGCACCCACGCGCGAAGCTGCGGAAGGACTAGTGGCCTGTATCCGCTGAATCAGGTGTGTCTTTCGGGCGGGGCATCCCGGCTGCCTGCGTTGCTCCTCCCTCAAATACTGCCGGTATTCTCGGTCGTCGCGCCTTGCCAGCCGGGCGCCGCGCTCCGAAAGCCACTACCGATTCAGTGGATACCGGCCACTAGTCAGATCGTCCATCCGCCGTCGACGACCGACACCGTTCCGGTGGTGAACGCCGACTCGTCGGATCCCAGGTAGACGGCGAGCAGCGCGATTTCCTCCGGCCGGCCGAGGCGGCCCATCGGCTGTCGCTTCTCGAACTGCGCGCGGACGTCGGCTTCGGCCGCGCCGGAGGACGAGGCCTGTGTGCGAATGCGCCCTTGGAGCGAAGGGGAGTCGACGGTGCCCGGACAGATCGCATTGCACCGGATCCCGCGCGCCACGAAATCGAGCGCGATCGACTTGGTGAGGCCGATCACTGCCGCTTTGCTTGCGCCGTAGGCGAAACGATTCGGCACGCCGGTGACGCTCGAGGCGACCGACGACATGTTGATGATCGAGCCGTGGCCGCGTTGCAGCATGCCTGGCAGAAAGGCCTGAATCATCTGGAACATCGCGGTGGCGTTCACCGCGAACGCGCGATTCCAGTCGTCGATGGTGCACTCCAGCACCGTGCCGCCGTGCACGATGCCGGCGCAGTTGAACAGGATGTCGACGGGGCCGGCGTCGGCGGCCAGTCTCTCAATCGCCTCCGCGTCCGTGACGTCGAGCCGTCGGCAGTCGCATCCGGAGAGCGTCGCGAGCGCCTGCTCGTTCACATCGGTCGCAATCACCGTCGCGCCCTCGCGCGCGAACAGCTCCGCGCTGGCACGACCGATGCCCTGCGCCGCCGCTGTAATCACCGCCCGCTTGCCTGCCAGACGTCCCGACACGCACGTCCTCCTTCGTCGAGATGATTATCGTCGCTTCCCGTCCACAACAAAGGATGCAGCTTCATGCACGTCACCAGCACGCGCGAAGGCGAGCGGGCCGGCCGATCGCGGATTGTTTCGTCGGCTCGGCCCGCGCGCACGGGAAGTTCACGGTGAGCTACCGGCGGCGTCTCGGCGGAACGCGATCGATCGTGATGACCAAGACGGTTTCTGGTGGGGCTGAAGTTGGTTCCACTCCTCGAGGCCGTGAATATCCCATTTGTCTCGAAGCCGATAGTCGACGGTGTCTTCAACGCCGGTCAGGCGCAGGAAGCGGCTGCCGTGACCATGCTCGACGAGCTGTCATGTTGGGCCACGGCGCTGAAGGTGTTGCGGCCCTGAGGTTTGCGTTGCGGAGACCGGCGCGGATTGGCTAAGATTGGACCTTCGGGCACCACCCGCCGATAGTTCCAGTAAGCGCCCGCCCGGGCGCGGAACTGCGGTTCGCGCCTTCAGGTGTTCCTCAGTAGCTCAATGGCAGAGCATCCGGCTGTTAACCGGAGGGTTGCTGGTTCGAGTCCAGCCTGAGGAGCCATTTTCCTTTGGAAATATCACGGCTTTCGCCTGACCCCGCTCACCAGTCGAGGCACGTTGCCCTTTTGTTGCCCTATTGCTGCTTCGCGTGCTCAGGCTGAAGGTGTCCAGCTTTTTGACCTCGTCGCTGAGGAAGCCTGGGGAGAGATGCGTGTACCGCATCACCATCCGCAGCCTGTCCCTACCAACAACTCCGTCGGCGGGACCAGGTATGAGCCCGTCGAACTTCCGGTGAGCGGCGTTTGCGAGTTGAGAGGGAAGTGAGCCATCGATCGGGTTGGGTTGTTACTCGAGCTGCACGATCAAACAGCATTGGGCCAGCCTGCTCGACCGCGGAGTTCGGGGCACCCGATTGCTAGCACAGTGGCGACCGGCGTCCGGGCCCTACGCCGCGCGCCGATCGTATCGATGATGAAGCGCGCCGAGCAGCGGAATCGCGACGATCGGTCCGTGGGCCATGACCGGCCGGGACACAGGCGCATCTTTGTTGAGCGCCAGATGCGTGCGTGAGTGGTGGTAGTACTCCAAGTACTGGACCAGGAGCGTCAGAGCGCTGACCACCCTTCCGAGGAGACTCGAAGGTGTCAACATCGGCGAACTCACCAACCTCCCTTGTCATATGGGCTTGGTCCGCGTAACCCGCCAATAGCCCCACATGCCCAAGTCGCACCGGGGCACTGGCTTTCGCGAGCGCGAGCAGCTTCTGAAACCGAAGGGTTCGTCGAAACATCTTGGGGCTATAACCGACGGCCGCCACAAATCGGCGACGCAGCTGTCGCTCGCTCATGCCGACGCTTCTCGCCACCGCCTCGATGCGTTCTTCTCGGTGCGCGGAGAGGCGCGACACCACTTCCTGGACGAAGGGATCGGGCGATGCGATCGCGCAACGGCCCGACGCAATCAGCGATTGAGCGACTGCGACCCGTCCGGCCGCCGTACGCCGTTCGAGCAGCCGCTCCGAAGCGTCATTGACTGCCTCTCGGCGCCACAACTGATCGAGCGGAACGTGTCGACGGGTTGATCGCCTCGAGAAGGTCGGTGACGTCGTGGCGTTTGCCACCGCGGCCGGAGTGATAGGGTCGGCCGAGACGCGTCAGCTCCAGAGGATTCACAACCCCGCAGAACTGCGGCACGTGCGTGAGTTACGGGAGCGCCTGGCGCGGATCTTCAAGGGGATCATCGATGGGGCCGGGCCGGCGGCCGCGGACCTGGATTGGCTCGCGCACGATGCCGCACGCGCCGCGTTGTTCGCACGTCTCAGGAGCTTCGATGGCCTCATCGCGCGGAGGATTGCCGTCGGGGACGCGGGCGCCGAGATCATTCGCTGGCGGATCGTCGACACGGCGGTCGAGTTGCTCACTTCGGAGCAGCTGGCCCATGTCAAATCGTGCCCGAGCTGCGGCTGGTTCTTTCTCGACACCACCAAGAACCGGTCGAGACGCTGGTGCAGCATGACCATGTGCGGCTCGGCCATCAAGGGCGCGGCGTTACTATCGTCGCAAAAAGCGCCGACAGCAGCGCTCGGCCTAATGGAGGGATGTTATGAGGAGTCATGCTAATCAGACACACACACGCGGAACGACCTTCCGGACGCATTTGACGGCCGTGGGTCTCGCAATCGTGATCGCCCTCGCGGCCCACAATGCGGCCCTCTTGGGGTGGCCGGCGCAAGAGCGTCAGAGTCGCTCGGCGAACGATCGGATGCTCGAGCCGGGTCCCGAGGCGGCCCGGCTCAGTCGCCGCGTCGGCACGTGGGACGTTGTCATGACGATGCGTCCCACATCTGACGCCGAGCCCCTCGTCGTGAAAGGACTGGTCGCGGACCGTGTGATGATCGGCCTGTATCTCCAAGAAACCATGCGGCCCGCACAGGAGTCGGACGTCCCGGACTTCAGGCGCATTGAGTACCCTGACGTATAACGCCGTCGAGTCGCGCTGGCAGTACGTCTCCATGGACACGCGTGCGCCGGTCGGTCTCATGCCGGCAAAAAGTTTCGAGCCTCAGCAGGGCGCCAGCGTGACGGTCTACTTCGAAAATTCGGCACTCGCCGGCTTCGGTCCCGAGCTGCAAGCGCGCCTGTTCCGCGCGCGGCATCTGACGACGACGGAGTCGAATGATCGGGACGTGTCTAGGCAGTACTGGGTAGCCGCGGGCGCTCCGGAATGGCTGGCGGTGCAATACGAATACATGCGCAGGCGCTAGTGATGGAGCGATCAGTGCCACTACGACGACGCGACTTCCTGGCGGCGGGCGCAACGACGGTCATGACCTTTGTCGCACGACGGTCGTTCGCGCAACGAGGAGACAACATGTTCGGACTGATCGGGAAGATGACGGCTGTCCAAGGCAAGCGGGAGGAGTTGATCGCGATCATGCTGGCGGGTGTCGCGAACATGCCTGGCTGTCTTAGCTACATCATCGCGAAGGACACCAGCGACGAGAGCGCGATTTGGATCACGGAGGTCTGGGACAACAAAGCCAGCCATGAAGCCTCGCTATTGCTCCCGTCCGTCAAAGAAGCGATTGCGAAAGGCCGGCCGCTGATCGCGGGTTCGGCGATCGTCGTCACCTCGCCCGTCGCCGGACCTGGACTCGCCCTGCCAAAGCGCTGATCCCACCCGAGGCCTCTTGCCGATCCTGTTGCCAACCATCGTCGCCCGGCCGCGCTCGCCCTATGTGGGTGCGCTGGTGCCTGCTGGAGGCGTCATTGTGTCGGGGGGGCTGCTTCGCCGCCCACAGAGTAGAGAGATGAGGCATACATGAGAAAACTCGTTGTTGGTACTTTCACCACGTTGGACGGCGTCATGCAGGCACCAGGCGGCCCCAACGAGGATGGCGAGGGCGGCTTCCAGCACGGCGGCTGGCTCGTCCCGTACTTCGACGCAAAGTTTGGTGAAATCATGACCGAATGGACGAAACGCGCCGGTGCGTTCCTTCTCGGCCGAAAAACCTATGAGATCTTCGCAGACTCTTGGCCTAAGTGCGCAGGCCCTGAAAGCCCTGATCCAGAGCAAAGGCGCTAAGAGACCGTTTAAAAACCCAGACAGGTGACTGAACTTGATCCGATTCGGTGGACGTCTTTTCAAACGAGTATGCAATGTCCAGAACACCGTAGCGACGTCCGCGTGGCCGCCGACATCTGTTGACCGTGCGGTTGGTTGCGGCCTCGAGTCGCCCCCGAGAGCCCGACGACGCACGCGCTAATGGCTGAAAGCCCGCCGCGAAGAATGCCGCGTATCGTAATGTCGATCAACTCGATCTGTCGGCGACGGCTATACTTGAAAAGCCCGTAAGTGATCGCGGCACATTGGAGGACCTATCACAATCGCCACGATCTCGGCCGGTGTCTGACTGTAAGGTGTTGATTCTAAACGGAGAGATGTCCGAGTGGTTGAAGGAGCACGCTTGGAAAGCGAAGCTTGCGAGGAATACCGAGGGATGCGCAGAGACCTCAACGCGCACGCCCTCAACGAATTAGCTGCTTGGAAATATCGATTAGTGTGACCCTGTAAACCTCCATATTCCTCGGGGTTTTCAGGCCCACGTATCACAGTCCTATCACAATCGCATTTTCATTTACGGGCATGCCTCGTGACGCCCTGCCAGAAGACGTCGTTCTAAGCATCAGTCGCTATGTCTCAAGACATTGCGCGCCCACTGCACGCGCCGCATCGAATGGTAACGCTCGACTAGGCTAGCAGCGTGTACAGCGGTCTCCTGAACCGCTACCTTTATTAAGGGAGCACGCTTGGAAATTGATTCCGGTCGTAACCGTCCCGTCAGCGTGGTTTGCGGAGCATTGGAAAGATGGGCGGCGACGTTCCCACCTGAATAGTACCCAGTAACTCAAACCCGTACCGTTCATAGAGCGGGATATTCTTGGGGTTGCTGGATTCGAGATAACCCATCGTACGGTCACGATCGCAAGGGATTAGGGCGTGTTGCATTAAGGCCGCGCCGCACCCTTTGCCCTGTTGAAGCGGATCGACCCCAATGAACGGCAAGAACCAATGCGGCTCCTGCGGATGGTAGCGCGCCATCTGTTCGAATACTGCAAAGACATCCTTTTGGACTGGTGCGTGCCCGGTGCGTTGCAGCAGATCGACCAGCGTATCTTCGTCGGGGCTAACCTCGGGCGGAAGCCACATTGCCGCGCCTGCGTAGCCGTGAACGTAGTAGGCGCTCCCGTGGGCAAACGCTTTGCCTCCGAGTGCCTTGACGAAGTTGGGGAAATGCCGGAGGTACTGCTGTGGATCGGGCCACGTCCAACGCGCCGCGGGATCCGCGCTGAACGCCAATACCACCACGGCGATAATCGATGCTTCATCGGGTGCTGTAGCGGTCTTGATTATCTGTTCTGCCATGGTCTGCCTCCGAGGGGAAACCTCTTGGCGTCCAGCGCGGTTCAGCGCCTGCCGGTTCCCAGGTCGTCCGAACGCCCCTCTTTCACGCGAGGCCACTGGACGATGGGACGTCCATCGGTTCGGTAAGGATGGTCGCCCTTCCACCGCGGCCAACCGGTCGGCGAGTCCTCCCACGTCTCCTGCCGCCCGTAGACAGTCATGTCGAGCAATGCGTAGCTGTTGCCCATCGCCTCGACACCGCGCCGCGTGGTCCAGTAGGTCTCGAAGACTCTGTCGCCTTGTCGCAGGTAGCAAACGATGTGCATCATGCCCACCCGGCGACCGACCAGGAGAGTGTCGAGCGAGTCCTGGGCCGAATACCAAGGCATCTTCCATTCCATGAAGTCGCGGTAGCGGGCACTCTCTTCGTAGGGGCCCTGGCAGAACGTGGCGTAAGTGACGTCACGGGAATGCAGGAAGGACAGCTCGCGAACCTGCGACGTATACAAGGTGCAACCCTCGCATTGCTCCGCCGCCGAGTGGCCGGTATGCCACATGAAGTAGTAGGCAATGAGCTGTCCACGACCCTCGAAGGCGTCCAGCAGCGTCACGGCCCCGCATTCGCCAATCAGCGGCGTCGCGCCATCCACCTCGACCATCGAGAGCCGCCGGCGGGCGGCTGCAATCGCGTCGCCTTCTCGCGTGTGAGCTTTCTCCCGAACCCGCAATGCGTCCAGCTCCGCCTGGAAGGTGCTCCGATCGACCACCGCAGGTACTCCAATTTCGTTTCTCATGGCGTTTTTCCGCCTCCATCGGCCACTAATTCAGGTCAAGTATCGCTCCCTTCGTTCGGCTCGAATTTTCAGCGCTTGTCGTATTCGTCATGGCGGCGCAACCAGAAGCCGCTCGTTTCGTTGCGCCCGTTGGGCGCGCGGTCGAGCCACTGGTACATGCCCCAGAGACCGTCCACTCCCCGCGAATAGGCGGAATAGGTGTGGTAGATGACGCCGTCCTCGAGCGCGAATGCGCTCAGGCCCGACCTATCGCGCTGGAACGTCGCGGTGTCGGTTCCGGTCATGGCCGCGATCTTGGCTTCGGCCCCCTCGCCACCGCCCTCCTGATCTGCGCGCCACGCGATCACCGGTTCGCGCCGGTAGTTGTATTCGATGCCCCCCTGCCGTTGATGCTCCTCGGTGAACGCAACGTTGAAATCGAAGTTGAAGTCACCGCCGCGCGAGGACGCCCAGGGAAACGTCCACCCCATCCGCCGCTTATACGCCTGCAGCTTTTCGAGCGGCGCGCGCGATACCGCCCAGAGCATCACGTCATGGTTGGCCAGGTGCACGGCGACCCCGTTGAACCCATCCGCGATCGCCGAGCACATTGGACACCCTGCCTTGTAGTCCGGCCCGTACATGAAGTGGTAGACGATGAGCTGCGAGTGCCCTCGGAAGAGGTTAGCCAGCGAAGCGCTCTCCTCGTCGGTCTCGAATCGATACTCCTTGTCGACTCGAACCCATGGCAGCTCCTGCCGCCGCCGCGCCAGCTCGTCGCTGCGCCGCGTCAGTTCCTTCTCAGCCTTGAGCAGCTCGAGTCGGGCGGCGAGCCACTCGTTATGTGCACCGGTCAGGTGTGTCGTCATCGGCGTTCTCCCTCGTGCGCCGGGACCAAGTCCGACACTCCCTCGACGTTCGCAACACTCGCAATTCGGTAAGTCACGATCACTCTGCCGGACACGGTGGACCTCGCCTGGACGAGATCGAGCGAGAGGCGCTTGTTGACGCCGCTGAAGAGCGCCTGGCCCTTGCCCAGGACTAGCGGGTGAACAATCAGCCGGAGCTCGTCGATCAAGTTTTCGTTCAGAAGGCTTGCAACGAGGGTTGCCCCGCCGACGACATATATGTTCTTCCCTGGTTGCCCCTTGAGGGTTCGGAGCTCGGTGACATCCCGGATGATCTGCGCCGCGGGCCACGAGACGCTCTTGAGAGTCTTGGACAGCACGATGTGGGGTGTCTTTGCCGCCAGCCGGGCGTAGGCGATTTCACTCTTCGTGGGCACTCGCGCCTGGAATGGCGGGACACGCTCAGGATTGGCGTAGATCGATTCCCAGTACTCCCCGTAGCCCGGGTACATGCGTCCTCCCAAGACGAAGGTGTCGACGTCAGGGATCAGCTCGATTGCGCTGGCCCACGAATCGGCCCAGTCCTTTTCCCCGTCTGGTCCTTCGATGAAGCCATCCAACGAGACCTGAAGGGCAGCGATCATCGTTCTGAAAGTGTTGGATCCCATAATTGCGCCCTTGTAAATCGGTGCGTTGATCGATGGGGAACGCAGCGTTCGTTCCGTTCTCAATGCGACGTAGCGGTCATTGGTCATCGAGATAGATTTAGCGCCGGGCATCGAAGGGGTGGGAGTGACAAGTGTGGCGGGATTCAGATCGACTCCCAACCGGTCGATCACCTCGGTGGTGTCATGTGTCTGCTGCATGGCCTCATTGTCGGAGCGAGCCGTGCGCGCGACAATTCCCTCCAGGGAATTGCTCGGCAGCAAGCGGAAGGTAGAATCGATCGCCGTGACCGTTGACGAATCGAGCCGATTCGCGTCGGAGCTGCGGCGGTGGCGAGACTCCCGGCGCTTGAGCCAGCTCGAGCTGGCCATACTGGCGGAACGACCCAGCGCCACGTGAGCTTTCTCGAACAGGGCCGCTCCCGACCCGGGCGGCCTGTCGTGATCCGCCTGGCCGAGGCGCTCGATCTGTCGCTGCGGCAGCGCAACGAACTGCTTCTCGCCGCGGGCTTTGCGCCGGCATTCAGTGAGTCGGCACTCGACAGCAGCTCGCTGCAACCGGTTCGTGAAGCCATCGAAAGTATTCTCATCGGGCACCTGCCCTTTCCCGCCGTGGTGGTCCGACCGTATGGCGAGATCATCGCCGCCAACGCTGCCATCGAGTTGGCGACCACCGGGGCGTCGCCCGCTTTGCTCGAGCCCCCGGTGAACGTCTTGCGACTGGCGGCGATCAGGGAGATCGGAAGCGCGGTCGCGGAAGCATAAGGTTTACGTCGCAGTTAGTCGCCACTTGCGACGGCCCCGCAGAAGAATCGCGCTTACGACGCCTTGCGTTGCCGCCAGCGCCGTGCGCCCATGCCTGCCAGCCCGAGGCCGAGCAGCGTCAGGGACGCGGGTTCGGGAATAGGTGGCACCTCAGTCGGAGTGAGTGTGCCTTGCTCGGTAAAAAAATCGACGTCTGCACTCTGAGCGTATTGGAAACTGTTAAATGTGGGCGCAGTGGAAACGTCGAAGAGCACCAGGCCGAAGTCGTCAGCTGAGACAACCTGCACCCCCAGTTCCAACCCTCCCATAACCAACGTATCGAAGGCTGGGTCATAGTTGAATGCCGGTGCCGAGCCGAGCGAGATGTTCAGGCCCGTCAGGCTGATGCCGGAGGTGACGCCGGTTAAGTTGGTCGCATTGTCAAACGTCACCGAGAACGAGCCGGTAACGGGATCAACAGGAGCACCCGCAGGAAATCCACTCGCCGAGAAGTCGTAGGTGAGCGTGATCGGCGCGGCGTGCGCCGGGGCGCTGCAGACCGCGAGGATGAAGCCGAGCACACACGCAAGGGTGACTACGAACGTTTCGAGACAAAGGCGGCGATTCATCGGATGCCTCCAGTGAACACAACGAATCTGTAGGGGCGAAGGGCGCATTTTTGGCACAGATCGTTACGATGTTTTGCGCTTCCGCCAGCGTCGTGCGCCGATCCCCGCGAGGCCGAGGCCGAGCAACGTGAGGGAGGCGGGTTCTGGAACAGCGCCGTCGGGAGAGGGGGTCCACCGAACATAGACAGAATCGATGAAGCCCGCATAGTCGTCCGTGATTGGGAAAAAAGCGCCGACGACGATTTCGTCACCCATCGCAGCATTATTAAGAGCGGATTCGACAAACACGACCGGCCCGAGGGGATCGTCGCTGAGGGCGTACGGCGTATCGATGAAGCAGCGTTGTGCACTTAGGCAGCCAAACGTGAGAGTTGCGTTGGAATCGAACGCGCCGAGACCACTGTCAAGGAGCACCTGATCTAGCAACGCCTGACTGGCACTGCCCGCAGCGGCTTGCGCGGTGAATGTGAAATCACTCGGCGAGTCGCAGCCATCGAACAGGGCGACACAGGTGCCGTCCACGAATTCCACGTCGTAGAGCGTCCCCCCGACATTCACGCCGGTGGCCCCGGTCAGGATGCCGCTACCGTTCACGAGCACGGTGGCGGCGTTGGCGGTCGAGGCGAGCGCAAGGGTGACGACGAACGTTCCCAGACAAGAGCGGCGATTCATCGGATGCCTCCTAGTGACAACAACGAACGTTTTAGGGGCACAGGCGCGTTGATAGCAGAGATCGTTACGACCCCTTGCGCTTCCGCCAGCGCCGCGCGCCGATCCCGGCAAGGCCGAGGGCCAGCAGCGTCAGGGACGCGGGCTCAGGCACGGCAGCTACCGTGTCGTCCGTCGTAATGGCCAGGCTCCAGCTAGCAACGGACCCGCTATCGAGTTCCGAAAAGTCCTGGACGAAGAGGTTCCACGTGCCGTTGCCGGAGAGCCCGTTGAAGACGGACAGAAACTGCGGCCCGAAGGTGGTCGGGGTGCTCGGCGCCGGCGCGGCAAAGACGTCACCGTCGACATGCGAGAAAGGTCGAACCGTGCCGCCAACGCCGGTCCAGTTGATCGCAGCGGCATCGTCAAACGTGACATTGGCGTTGACGCCGCCAAACACTCCCGCGGCAAACAGCAGCGCGGTCTGGCCGCCTGGCCCCACGAGCATCGCATCGACATTGGATATATTTGTGTGCTGCAGACCGGTAAGGGTGACATCGACATCCGTTATCAAGCCGGTCAGCCCGGACACGACGATGGCACTCGGATACGGAGAGGCCGTCCCTTCGTCGGGAATACTGATGCCTGTCGCATTGGTGAAGGTAAGCGTGATGGGCGCGGCGTGCGCCGACGCCACGTTCATGTCAAACACGAACAGTGCGAGTGTCAAGCAGCGAACGAACGTCATGGCCGTGCTCCTTCCAAGGTTTCGCTGGCGGGGCGCCTTCGCGGAAAGGCTCGTGTAGCTGATGCGGCGTCCGACTCCAACCAGAGCCGTAGCCTTCGAGCGCGCATGGAGCCTCGCGGGTGTTGCATGATCAGGCCGCAAGTTTGCGCCACGTCGGCGGTGCCGCGCATCGGCAAGACTATGTATTTTTGTATGGGTAGTTCTATGTAGGTGTGAAAGTTAGCTGACAGTCACGGTTAGACCCGTGCGCTGTGCGCACCGACCTTGGCTGATGAGGCCGGCGTGCTCGCGCGCTAGGCAATCTGCTTCTCCTTCGCCAACGGCACACTGTCGACAAACGTTTGCCCTAGCACAAGCGTCCCTGATGAGGGCGTTGGGTGTTGTACTCCTCGAGAAACACGTCGAGGTCCGCTTGCATCGTTTCGAGCGTGCGGTAGACGTGCTTGCGAAAGACCACGCGGTAACACTCGTTAGCAGCGTCTTGTTGAAGCGCTCACAGATCCCATTCGTCTGCGGGCTTTTCGTCGTCGTTCGCGAGTGGTCGATATCTTCCAGCGCCAGGTAGAGCTCGAACGGATGGCGATCGGGCTGGCCGCAGTATTCCGTGGCCCCGGTCCGTGAGCACACGGTTGAGCGGAATCCCCTGCTGCTCAAAGAATGGGAGCACGCGATCATTCAGCAGATCCGCCGCCGTCACCGGGGTCTTCGCCGTATAGAGCTTCGCGAGCCGACTTTGGTCTACGTATCGATAAAGGTCTGTTGGTAGATCCGCCCAACCCCCCTTGAGCGTGCCGGCGTAGAAGGTATCCTGCGCGCCACAGTAGCCGGGACATTCGCTCTCGAATTCCCCGTGGGCTTTTTTGTCGCGCTGCACGCGCTCCAGCGCGGCGAGCTGTGCCTCGGTCAGAATCCGGCCATCCTGACCGACCTTCGCTCCACCGCGTTGAGCCGCTGCTTCATCGTCGCCAGATCGTGGCGCACCCGGACGCCGCGGACGCCGGCCGAGGAAATCGTCCTGCCCTTGCTTGGCGAGTTCGTTGGCGACGCGATGCTGGCCCCAGGCCGGTTGGTCGATGGCCATCGCGACGATCGCGTCCTCCAGGTCCGCGGCGATGCGATTGCGGAGATTCGGCTTGCGGCGGCTCTCGCGGAGTGCGTCTTCACCGCCGGTCTCCTACAGCTCTTTGAAGCGATAAAAGCTGTCGTGGCTGTAACCCATCACCTTGCAGGCTTGGGACACATTCCCCCAGCTGCTTGGCGAGCCCCAGCACCCGACTTTGGTCTTGATGATCTTTTGCTCAGTCGTCATGGTCTCTCCATGAGCGACTGTCAGATTACATCCTAACTCGTTCAATTCAGCATTGGAGGCAGCGGGTGCAATCGTGAATCTAGAGGGGGGACTCTGGCCCCTGACCTGCGCGCGTGTCCGTTCGGTACTCTACGCTCTTCCGCTTCGTCGCCGGCACCGCCTGATCATCCCGCCCCCAATACCAGTACCGAGTAGAAGCAGTGAAGCAGGTTCCGGAACCGCCTCCGACGGTGGTTCCCCCACCGACGGATCTGAACTGACCGTGCCAGTGAGAAACGCCGCCTCAAATCCGACCGGGCCGAGGTTTTCGTCGAAGACGTTCGCGGGGTCCGTACCCGGTGGCACGAGTCCGAGATTATCGGCGGACGTGAATGTCCCAGCGATGGTCGCAACACCGAGGCCCCCGTGTTGGACGGTGAACGTCAAGATGTCGCTGATCACATTAGCAGGTCCTTCCGTCAGGTAGATCGTGCGGGTGAAGTCACCTGACTGATCGAAATCAAACCATGTCCCCTGAAAGCTCACCGTACCATTGGCTTCCGAAACACTAATCGTGCCGCCGGCGCCCGCGCCACAGTCGCCCATCGCCACTGCGTTCACACTGAATCCGCCTTCGAAATCGCAGGCGGTGACGACAATCATGTCGTCACCATCGGTGATAGTGATCGCCGCGGCGGTTGCCCCATGTGGCGCCATCAGGCCAATGGCCAACACCGCCAGTCCTGCGAAAACCTTGATCTGACTGAACGAGGGCATCATGTTGCCTCCTCGAGAACTCGAACTCGGTTTTGGGGATGCAGGCGAACTATGGTCTCAGTTCGGCTACATCACTCGAACTTGGGTCGCGTGCATCTTGCCGTTCACGCTGGGGTGGTAATTCACCTGGACGCGCTGACCTTCCTTTATGTCGGTGATCGTGAGCCGCGTGCTGGGAATGACCTTGCCGCCCTGCACGGGCGACACGGGGGTGACATCTAGCGTTTCTTGGCCGGTCGGCGGGATGATTTTGGTGGCGCCATCGATTACGAATGTCCAGTCTTTGCCCGGTCCATCGTTGATCGCCAGGCTGTCGGCCGTTACAGTCTTCACAGCGCCCACGGCCGTCCTCGTCTTCGACTTAATGACCTTGCCGCCCTGCACGGGCGACGCGGGACCCACCGCTAAGGATTCCTGCGCGGCCCGCGTGAGGCTGGCCGAGACCAGCATCGCCATCGCCATCATCATTGCAATACGCTTCATCACAAATCCTCCCTGCCAGAAAGCACCCAGGCTAGGCACGAGCGTGGGCCCGCTGAATTTCAAATCAGATCACTACGGGATCCAATACCGGCGATGCGGATTCTCGGCGCAACCCGGCGCGCTGCGCTCGCGTTGCCGTCGTAATTATGGCGGCAATATGGAGGCCCAACCACCCGTCGTTCGCAATCGACCCGTCCGAGGTGGAGCCGGTCGCGACCCGCCCGGCGACTCCGGCCGTGCCCGTTTCGGAGACGTTGATCGGGTTGTCGATGGTGCCGTCCCAGAGGTCGCTCGTGTTGTCCGCCACCTTGACCCCGTCCAGTCGGTAGAGGCCGGGGGACGACACGGACGCGGGGAGCCGTGAATTTGCCGCGACCGTCTCGGTCGATCCCAGAACTTGCCACGTGACCGCCGCGCCGTCGTAAGTGAGCCCGGCCGCGGTCGCCAGGTCGGTGAGGAACGTGTCGTAGTCCAGGATGTCAACCGAGAGCACGCTCGGCCCGCTCTGCCTAGTACCTGGAGACAAAGATGATGCGGAATTGGTCTCCCGGGTCGAGGCCGGCCGGGGTCATGATGGGGGTCGCTTCGGCTGATGCCAGCACGGTCAAGGACAAGACAACGAAGGCAACGAGGGTCTTCACGGCAATCTCCATTCCTGTGGGTCAGATGGGTTCCTCCCCTGTGGGTCAAAAAGCGCGGAGTCTGTGTAGAGCCTTGCGGGTTTTGCATGATCAGGCCGCAAGTCTGCGCCAGGTCGCTGGTGCCGCGCATCGGCGAGAGTATGTATTTTTGTATGGGTAGTTCTATGTAGGCTCGACGTGGCCGGTTGTATATGAAGAGGCCGTCTGCGACGGGCCGCTTCTCTGGATAGCTGTGTGCCGACGAATCGCGAAGTCGCGTACGTCGCGCGCGCCGATGCGGTGGCCGGCAACTTGGCGCTAAACCATAAGATTGATTGTGAATCAACGCTCGGCGGTGCATGACTAGAACGGTCCACGACGGCGGCGGTGTGGATCGTAGTCCGCGCATTGACGAAATTCACTCATCGGCGTCACCGCGTCGGCTTGCTCGCTGGCTGGTGACACTCGACGTGCGTGTGGCGCTCCGCTTTCGTGACGCGGTTCTTTTCCACGAACCGTTGCTCTTTTGGCGCTATGTCTTTGCCACAAACGACGCAGACAACTGTCTTGGCTTTATTGAAGAACATATCTGGCTCCCCCAGGAAAATTATTGCCAAAGCGGTTATCACAGCCATCGAGGAGGGCCGCAGGTGCCATCGACGAATTCCACGTCATACAGCGTGCCCGACATTCACGCCGGTGGCCCCGGTCAAGATGCCGCTGCCGTTCGCGAGCAGGGTGGCGGCGTTGGCAGTTGACGTGAGCGCAAGCGTCTTAGCAGAAGTCGTTACGATGTCTTGCGCTTCCGCCGCCAACGCGCGCCCAGCCCTCCGAGCCCGAGGCCGAGCAGCGTCAGGGACGCGGGTTCCGGAATAGGCGCCACGCTGGAGGGCATCCACCGGGCGTAGACATCGAGTTGGCCCACCGCAAGGTCGTCTGTGGGATTGATAAGAGGGGCGGCACTAATGGAATCGGATACCTCAAAAGAATTTCCGGCAGATCGAGCGAGGACAGTATTCCCTACTAGGGAGAACGGCGTATCGATAAAGCACGCTTCGTCAAAACCAACACTGCAGCCAAAGGTGAGAGCTGGATCGGTATCGAACGCGCCGAGCCCAGTGTCAAGGAGCACCTGATCCAGCAAAGCTTGACTGGCGCTGTCCGCAGCGGCTTGCGTGGTAAATGTGAAATCGTTCACCGAGTCACAGCCGGTGAACAGCGCGATGCAGGTGCCGTCCACGAATTCCACGTCATACAACGTGCCCCCAACATTCACGCCGGTGGCCCCGGTCAGGATGCCGCTGCCGTTCACGAGCAGAGTGGCGGCGTTGGCGGTCGAGGTGAGCGCAAGGGTGACGACGAATATCCCGAGACAAGAGCGACGATTCATCGGAGGCCTCCTAATGAAAACAACAAACCTTTAGGGGCGAAGGCGCGTGTTTAACCAGAGTTCGTTACAACGCCGCGAGTCTGCGCCAGGTGGCCGGTGCCGCGCATCGGCGAGACTATGTATTTTTGTATGGGTAGTTCTATGTAGGCTCGCCGTCCCGCTCGCGCTGGAGCTGGTCCTTGTGGGCGAGCGCAAATTGCAGGAGCGCATGCGCGCCGCGCAGATCGAGCTTGGTGACGATGTCGGCGCGGTGGCGATCGACGGTGCGAACGCTGATGAACAGTTCGGTCGCGATCTCACGGCTGGTCTTGTATTCCGCAACGAGGGCCAGCACGCGGCGCTCGGCCTCGGTCAGGAGCGCCAGCTGGGGATCCCCCTGGCCGGCGGCACCCGCGCGGTCACGATGGTGGAGGAACTCCGTCACAAGCGGCGTGATGTAGCGCCGCCTCGCGGCGGTCGCCGTGATGGCGCTGACAATCTCCGTCATCGCACTGTCTTTCAGCACGAACCCCTCGACGCCGAGATCCAGCGCCGTGTTGAACAGCCGCTCGTTCCGATGCATCGTCAACAGGACGATCGCGACCGCCAGGCGCGCCTCCTTGACGGCGCGCGCGACAGCGAGCCCGTCCTTCCGCGGCATGTCCACGTCCAGCACGGCGACCTGTGGCGCATGCCGCTGGATCGCGTCCCAGGCTGCCTCGCCGTCCTCGACCTGCGCAACCAGGCGTAAGCGTGGCTCGGCCGCGATGACCTCATGAAGTCCCAGCCGGAAGATGGGATGGTCATCAGCGATCAGCACCGTGATCTCGCTCGCCATCACTGCGCCGGCGGCGGCCTACTGCTGCTTCGACCGGCGGAGGCGCGCGGCGGCGGCCACCAAGCCGCCCCCGAAGAGCACCAGTGAGGCCGGCTCGGGGACCGGCGTCGCATCGAATACTGTCAGCGTGTACTCTCCCCACGTCTTGCGCTCGGAGCCGAACAGCAATGTGCCTTGGTCAAAGGCTAGAGATGAGCCGTCGACGTCGCCTGAGAAGATGCCGAGAGTGAGCACGCCCTCGTGGTCGATGAATTCGGCCAGCAGCAGGGTCGGAGGCGCCGCGGTCAGATCCGCGTCGACCCAGAAATCAGCGGTGACTCCGGTCCACACCGTCCACGGGACGAGGGCGCTCGTCGCCCAGCTGTGCGTACCAAACGTCAGACTGCTCGCGACAATGCCGCCCGCCGAGTAGCCGTAGAGGTCCTGTTGGAGAATGCCGCCGCTCCCGTCCGACGTGCCGGCCGGCAGGAATGCCGTCTGCGCCCCGAGCCCCGTGTCGTAGGTAAGGGAATAGCTGAACGGTACTGCCGGACCGCTCTCGCCGAACACCGCATCGCCGGTGACGTCGTAGGTCCCTGCGAGCTGCATCGTGATGGTGGTGGCGCCGGCGGGGCGCGCGGCCGCGAAGCACGAGAGCGTCACCACCACCAGGGCGGTGAACGACGTGTCATAGCGTGTCTTCATAGACCGCGAGTCTGCGCCTCGTCGCCCGTGCCGCGCATCGGCGATCCTATGTATTTTTGTGTGGGTAGTTCTATGTAGGCTCGCCGTCGGACTGAAACTAGATCTGGTCCTTGCGGGCGAGTGCAAATTGCAGGAGCGCGTGCGCGCCGCGGAGCTCGAGCTTGGTAACAATGTTGGCGCGGTGGCGATCGACGGTGCGGACGCTGATGAACAGCTCGGTCGCGATCTCCCGGCTGGTCTTATGTTCCGCGACCAGGGCCAGCACGCGGCGCTCGCCGTCGGTCAGGAGCGCCAGTTGCGGATCCCCGTCGATCTTGCCCGGCACGCCGGCGCGGCGGCGATGGAGAAGGAACTCGGTCAGAAGCGGCGTGATGTAGCGCCGCCCCCCAGCGGTGGTGGTGATGGCGCTGACGATCTCCGTCATTGCGCTGTCCTTCAGTACGAACCCCTCGACGCCGAGGTCCAGCGCCGTGTTGAACAGCCGCTCGTTCCGGTGCATCGTCAGCAGCACGATTGCGACGGCGAGCCGCGCCTCCTTGACAGCGCGCGCCACGGCGAGCCCATCCTTCCGCGGCATGTCCACGTCGAGCACGGCAACCTGCGGCACGTGTCGCTGGATCGAGTCCCAGGCCGCCTCGCCGTCCTCGACGTGCGCGACCAGCCGGAAGCGTGGCTCGGCCGCGATGACCTCGTGCAGGCCTCGCCGGAAGATCGGGTGGTCATCGGCGATCAGCACCGTAATCTCTTTCGCCATCAGCCATCCTGCGGCAATGCGGGCGTGCTCTGCGCGCGCCGCGAGAGTGGAACACGGATATTGAGCGCCGTGCCCTGTCCCGGTGCGGAGTCGATCGTCAGGCTCCCGCCCAGCAGCCGCAGGCGCTCGGTGATGCTCGACAGACCGAGCCCCCTTCCTTGCCGCGACGCGTGCCCGTCCAGGCCGCGCCCATTGTCGCGCACCGTGATCCGCAGCGCACCATCCTCGCACCACATTTCCACGTAGGCCTTGGTCGCCTCCGCGTGCTTGACGATGTTGTTGGCGCTCTCCTGAACGATGCGATAGCAGGCGATCTCCTCGTCCTTCGAGAGCAGACCGTCGAGCGGGTCGATGTCTGCCGAGAACTGCAGCCCCGTGGCGCTCGCCAGGTTCTCGACCATCTCTTCGATGGCGGCGGTCAGGCCGAGCCGATCCAGGTTCACAGGACGGAGGTTGTGGGCGATGCTGCGGACCTCGCCGATCGCCTGCATCGCCGATGTCGCAATCTCGTCGAACTGGCCACGGCTGCGTGACGGATCGTCGGCCAGGCTCTCGCCCAGCACCGCGCGGTTGCGGATTACCAGGAGCTCCTGCCCAAGCGAATCGTGCAGCTCACCGGCAATGCGCTGACGCTCCTGTTCCTGCGACGCGAGCAGCCGGCGTGAGAACTCGGCCTGCGCAGCATGGGCGGCGCGCACACGTGCGAGGCGCCGATGATGCCAGGACGCTGCCGCGGCGATCGCGGCGATCAGAATCAGAAACCGGAACCACGTTCGCGCATAGAACGGCGGCGTGACGATGATGCGGAGGCTCTGGCTTCCGGGGTTCCAGACGCCGTCGCTGTTGGCGGCCGTCACGCGGAAGACGTAATCGCCCGCCGGCAAATGCGAGTAGTACGCGGTGCGGCGCATCCCGGCATCGAGCCAGTCGCGATCGAGCCCATCGAGCTTGAACCGGAAGCGAATCCGCTCGGCATTGATGAGGCTCAACGCGGTATACGCAATCTCGAGCCCCGACGCGTCTGGCCCCATCCTGACGACGCCATCCGTCAGCTGGAACGCGATCGACGTCCGATCGACCAGCACGGACTCGATCACCACGGGAGGCGGTTGCTGGTTGATGGGGATCGACGCCGGATCGATCACGGCCACGCCATCCTGCGTCGGGAACCACAGCGTGCCATCGCGCGCCTTGATGCCCGCTGGCCACAGGCCGCCGTTGCACTCGACGTTCATCATCCCATCGGCCTTGCCGTAGCCGACGGCGTTGAGCGGTGTGAGGCGCCCAGCGGCGCGCTCGTTGAGCTCGCGCTTCGCGACGCGCGAAATGCCGCGGTTCGAGCTCATCCAGAGGTTCCCGCGGGCGTCTTCGAGGATCTGGAACACGCCGTCGTTGAAGAGACCATCGCGTGTCGTGTAGCGCGTGAACCTGCCGTCCCGCAGGCGTCCGAGGCCACTGTCGTACGTGCCGATCCAGAGCACGCCATCCGCATCCTCATAGAGCGCGCGCACCATGTCGCCCGGCAGTCCGTCGCGCCGTGTCCAGGTGGTAAACCGGCCCTCCACGAGATGCGTCAGGCCGCCGTACCCGCCGATCCAGAGACCGCCTGCGGCGCTGTCGACAATTACCCGGATGTTGTCGGTGGCGAGCCCGTCCTTCGACGTCAGCAGCCTGGTGACGCCGCGCTCGTAGCGAACAAGCCCGCGTGCGGTCCCGAACCAGATTACGCCCGTGCGGTCCTGGTGGATGACGGCGATGCTTGTGCGGTCTGGGAGGAAATCGGACGCGATGGTTTCGAACGTGCCGTTCCGCCAGACCTGCAGGCCCTCGGCGGTCGCGATCCAGACCGCCCCGTCGCGATCGCCCGCGAACGCCGAGACTGCGCCGGGGCGCAGGCCGTCGTTGGCCGTGTAGGAGATGAACCGTCCGTCATGAAATCGGCTCAGCCCACCCTTCCAGGCGCCGATCCAGATATCGCCGGCGTGGTCCTGGAAGATCGGATAGACGTTGCGGTCGACGAGCCCCAGTTGCCGCGAGTAGCTGGCGATCACTTGCGGCCGGACGCGTCGAAGGCCCTGGCCATTCGTCCCCAGCCAGAGGTGGCCCTCGCGATCTTTGAAGAAGACCGTGAACTCCACGCGTTCGAAGCCCACCTGTGTGGGCAGCGTGAGCGAGCGGGTCAAGGCGTGACCGACGTCCATCGACCACACCTCACCGCGTCCGTCGCGGTACGTCACCGGCGCCGAGGCTGGCCGCGCCGCCGATCGCGGTCCATCCGGCAACGGAAGCTGCCGGCCATCTGTGGTTTCAATCCAGACGGTGCCGTCTTGCGCCTGCGCGGCGGCGTTCACCATCGTCCCGCGCAGGCCGGTCGGCAGCGGGTGCGCGGTCCAGCGGCCGCGATCGAAGAGATGGAGACGTGTCTCGTCAACACCCCAGATCCCGGGGCGCTCGTCCCAGAGCAGACCGTGGTACCCGCTCGCAAGGACGGGCGCTGCAACATTGACGAAACGATCGCGCGCTGGATCGTAGCGACTGATCGCGTCCAACGACACGACCAGGAGGCGCCCAGCCTCATCCTCCGTCAAGCCGACGATCTGACCCGCGGGCAGGCCGTGCTCGGTGGTCCATGTCGTGAATCGTCCGCGTCGGTACCGCGTCACCTCGCCCGCCTCGGTCTGGAGCCAGAGGTTGCCCTCGGAATCCTCAAACAGCGACCCAAAGCGATTGCTGTTGATGCCCGGGCTGTTGTTCTTATCGAAGACCGTGAAGCGCACGCCATCGAAGCGTGCGAGGCCGTCGAGCGTAGCGATCCAGAGGTAGCCGTCTTTCGTCTGCCGGATACCGGTCACGATGTTCTGCGGCAACCCGTTGTCCGCCGTCCAGACATCGAACCGGTAGCCCGTCGCGGCTGAGGCCGGCGCGCTGAGCAGCATCAACAGGAGGACCACAGGGGCTGCGGTCGGTGCAGCGGCGATCGAGGCTCCGCGCACGCGCACGGGGCATTTTACCCGGAGGGCCTGTACGCGTGGATCGTTTCGTCCTGATCTGCGGATGTTCGGGGGGCGGCAAGTCAATGCTCGCGGCGGAGCTGGCGAGAGCGCGGCTTTTCAAGGCGGCATCGGGAGCGCGGCGAGACGCCGCGCCGGTCTTCCTACGCATTTCGGGCTCCGAGACGCGCGGAGCCAACGCGACGGCACAGCTCAGAACTACGTTCGCTATGCGGTGTTCACGGAAAACGAAATCCTGCCCCGCCTGAAGGAAGATTCACGCGTCTTCTACACGGCAGTGTCTCGATGGCCGGCTGCGCAAGCCATCGAAGGCTGGACCATCCTGCCGGCCCTCTGTTGGAAGAACGATCGATGTCGGCGGGCGGAAGCAGCGGCAGTGGGCCGTAAACTCCACGGCTTCCCGCCAGTTCCGGTGGCCAAACAGCACCACGGAGAAGTCGTCCTGCTGGGACAGGGAGAACTCGATGTCGGTTCCCACCCACTCCTCCGGTGCGAAGCGAGGGGTGGGCCTGAATTCAGCACTGGGGCCAATCCTCCCCAACGGTCCAGAGATGCGGGTTCGACTTCCGCACCCTTGTCGGCGATACCACTGACGGTGCGCGGGCGTGCCTGGTCGAGCCTGCTGTCGCTCAGTCCGTTGTGCAGGCGCTAAAGGAGGCCATCTCGCGCGCGAATATGAAGCGGGCATCGTAGGTGGAACGCCCTCGTTGCTGGCAGTCACGCTCACGACGCTCCTGGAAGCCAGCAGTCACTGCGAACGTCGCCGACGACCGCGTTTCACGCCGGAGACGCGCCACCGTCCCAGCTTATACACAAGTTGAGGCATGGCGCTGGTTCGTTCAGCCCGCAGGCGTTGCACCAACACGTCCACACTCGTGGCATCTGGCACCTCGATGTCCATCTGCCCACAGGTGACACATCGCCGCACGGCGACATTCCGCAATTCCACGACGCAAGGGCCAGGGCCGATATACGGAACCGCCTCCTGTGATGCGTTCACGCTTCCACCGCACCGCCGGCAAGCCGTCTGTTCATCGAGCACGTTAACTCTCCGTCAACGGCCGGATCGGTTGCGGGACCGCCCACACATGCCCGCACCGAAGGCACTGCACATACAGCAGGGCCCACGTTGTGCGAAGCGTCGTTGTTGCTTCCGCGTGCTGACAGTTCGGACAGACACGTTCCATCGGAACGCCCGTCCCATCGGCATGAGTATTTGACATGGCTCACTCGGAGCCGAGGAGCGTCGCGTTGGGGATTGAAGAATACTGCTGAAGTAGCGTGCGCGGATGTCGCGGGAGCGCGTGCGCGTGTCTCGACGGGACGCACCCGTCTTCGATCAGATACGTCGGATCAGGTTCAGGGGCCTGCTCGCCGCGAGAAAGACGTCATTGCACATCCTTTCGCACGGAAGCGCCAAACGGCCGTTCCCCTTACATCTACTCCGCTCAAAATCTATTGCTCGGTGTGCGCTGCACATCACCTCTCTGACTGTCTTCCGCCGCTACCTCCTTATTTCAGAACAAGGATGAGCGTCGTGAATACCTTGGTGATCCGAGCGATTTCTGCGCATGGATCACGAGGCCTCGCTCACATCGACGGCGAATCGCCCATCGGTGCGGCCTTAACGCAACGCGAACCGATGATCAGAAGCTCAACAGGAGCAGCGGTCCATCGTGGATGAGTCCGACGTTCCTGGCACAGCCGAGACGCGAAATCCTATGGGCGACTTCCATCGCACCGAGCTTCACCGCGATGCCGATGCCGCGAATGCGAAGGCGACGGAATGGAAGACGGCGTTGCTGGAGCGGGGCTGGCAATGAGCATTAGCCGACGCGCATCGCCGTGTCCGGGTTGTCCGGGTCAATTCCTATGCTTTCCAGTTCTGTGATCAGGGAGATGTAGAGGAGCAGCCATCGGAAAGGTAATTTGGACCTGGGCCATTTTTGGCGGTCACGAAGGCAGCGGAACTCCACACTGCGGACACGCCCTCAAACTCTTCGGCCACCAGTATGAAGTGGGCAACGTTCATGCTCAGCCTCAGGGAGCACGTCGAGACCGGCACGGGCAGGCCGTCGCCAGTCGACCTCAAGATCGACAACTGGAACTAGAGCGGGCAGTGATTGCGGCGCGTTATCGAAACGGCCTAGGAGCAGGCCATGAATGAGATACCGGCGGGGTGTGGTTCGCATTGGTCGAATCACCGCGATAGGCCAGACGCCAACGGCTGATGGACGTCCCACCATGCCCTTGCGAGCTCCGCAGTCCATTCAGCCTTCAGGGGCACCGCCGCGAGCTGCCGCGCCAGCTCGCGGGCGCTCTGCGGTCGGTCGGCTGGGTCTTTGGCCAGACACGCAAGCACGATGGCATCGAGTTCTTTCGGAATCGGCAATTCCGTGCGCGTCGACGGCGGTTGCGGAATCGCCTGTGCGTGCTGCACAAACAGCTGCATCGGCGTGCTGCCGTTGAAGACTAGCTCGCCCGTGAGCAGCCAATACATCACGCACCCCGTCGCATAGATATCCGCTCGGTGATCCACGGGCTGTCCGCCGAGCACCTGCTCCGGAGCGATAAACGCCGGCGTTCCGCGCACGGCGTGGTCGGTGGTGAAAGCGAGCGACGTGACATCGTCGGGCGCGGCCGGTTCGTGAATCGCCTTGACAATACCGAAGTCCAGCACCTTGACGAAGTCGCGGTCTTCGCCGTAACGGCACAAAAGGATGTTGGCCGGCTTGATGTCGCGGTGCACCAGCGAAATCGATTCCGCCTCTGAAAGCGAGTGACACATCTGTTGCGTCACGTGAATCACCCGTTGCGCCGGCATCGGGCCGAACTTCTTCACCATTTGCTCCGCGTCCAGTCCGTCAAGGAGCTCCATGACGTAGTAGAACGTCCCATTGGCGGCGATGCCGAAGTCGAAGAGGTCGATGGTGTGGGGCGAGCGCAGGCTCGCCATCGCCTGCGCCTCGCGTTCGAAGCGGCGCGCCGCTTCGGCGCCGGCCGACGTGCCGACCGGACGAATAAGCTTGATCGCGGCAGGTCTCGCGAGCAGCCGATGACGCGCCCGCCAGACCTCGCCCATGCCGCCTGCACCGAGACGCTCGACAAGACGGTAGCTGCCGAGCTCACGCGGAAAAGCCAGCGAGATGAGCGCCGTTGTCACGACTTGTCTGAGCACGGGGCACCTCCACTCGGTTCATCCTGGCGGAGGCCGGCCTTGGCCTAAATGACAATATCATTGCGTTTCACGCCAATGCCGTTCATCATCGCTGCATGCAGCGAACACGACTTGTCTGGTTCGTCGCGTGCCCGGACACGGAGCTCCTGGACCTTAGCGGTCCATGGGCAGTGCTCGGATATGCGAATGAGGTGATGCAGCGTCGCGCATACGCGCTGCAGCTGTTCACTCCGTTCGGCGGTGACATACCGACGCGGCATGGCCTGGTGTTGAGCGGGGGGCGGTCGCTTCCAACGTTAGCCGCACAAGTGGCGGCGGATGTCTTGGTCATCGCAGGTGGCGCGCGCGCGCGCGGTTCATCCGCGATGTCTCTGCCGAAAGCCGAAACGCGGCTTGTCTCGTGGCTGCGTCAGCATCACCGGCGAATCCCGGAGATCGTTTCAATCTGCACAGGAGCGTTTGTGCTTGGCGAGGCGGGCCTGCTCGATCGCCGCCGAGCAACAACGCATTGGCAATATGTCGAGCTCCTTCAGCGGCGTTTTCCCAAGGCGCGAGTAGTGGACGAGGAAATTTTTCTTCGCGACGACCGGATCTGGACGTCTGCTGGTACCAGCGCTGGCATTGACCTCATGCTAGCAATCGTCGAGCAGCACCACGGCCACGCCGTCGCCATGTCCGTCGCAAAAGGCCTCGTCCTGTTTCTGCGGCGATCTGGTCGACAGGCGCAGTTCAGCTCGGTCCTGAAACATCAGGAACGAGACACCGGGTCACTGGGGGACTTCTCCGCATTTGTACTGGAACACCTCGACGAACCGTTGGGACTGGAACGGCTCGCCCGCGCGATGGCGCTCACGCCGCGCACGCTGACCCGCCGATGCAGAATGGAACTCGACGCGGCCCCGGCGTCGCACGTTCGCCGCCTACGCCTCGAAGAGGCTCAACGTCTGCTGGAGCAGACCACACTGCCGCTAAAGACGATCGCACACAGAACGGGCCTTGGTGATACGTCAACCGTGTGGCGTCTCTTCAGGCGACAGTTCGGTATCACCCCGGCCGAATACCGCGCCCGCTTTTCGTTGGCCTCAGCTGGCCATCACTGACGCCAGGCTTCGGCGAGTGCCATGGAAATGTATCGCAGCGCTCGTGCCGTCGACCAGCGGCGTGATCGGGGCCCTCTAGCATGTGTTGTGGCCAGCGATGTCGAGAAGGGTCTGATGGCGGTGAGCCGTTTAAGTCACCTCCGTGTGGCGAGAAACTCCGCCTCGAGAGTCCACGTTGACGCGTTTGGGTACAGGGCTTCACCGCGCCAATGGAAGGTGTGTGTCGTGATTTTCGGTGAAGGTCCAACGCGTCTTGGTGCCGTCAGAGCGGATACCTTCCTGAAGAATGTCCGGTCCGTTCCACCGGCCGATTTGTTCCTCGTGGTGCCCACGGACCGGGTTCGTCCACGCGATGCGCCACGACTCGGTCGCAGCGTCCCACGTGCGCAACGTGGTGCCATACATGTTCATCGTCCGATCGGAATCGGAACGACGCTCATCGCTCCGCGGCATTATCCAAACGTCCTGCACGGCACGTCCTTCGAGCACACGCGCGGCGTGGACCTCTCCGTGTAGGCCCCGGTCGGCAACGTTCACGCCGCGATAGCAAAGGCGTAGTGTCCCACTTCTCAGCCGAGGCGATTCGGGCGTGCCGTGGAGTCGGTAGTGTAGACTCCCGCGGTCGTGGATCTCGCTGCGGTTCGACTCTTCCTGATGGCGGTGGCCGGCTGGTGGGCCGACCAGCGGCAAGAGACGGTTGCCTATTTGGTCGAAGAAAATCGCATTCTCCGCGCGCACCTGCGCGGCCGGATCCGTTTGACCGATGAGGAACGCCGTCGGTTGGCGATGCACGGACACCGGCTGGGCCGTCGCCGACTCCGTCAGGTCGCCACGATCGTCACGCCCGACACGATTCTCCGGTGGCATCGGCAATTGATCGCGCAGAAATGGACGTACGCGACACGAACTGGGCGTCGCGGTGTGCTCGCGGAGATCCGGCGGTTGGTCGCCCGGATGGCGGAGGAGAATCCTACCTGGGGCTACACGCGGATCCAAGGGGCGCTGAAGAACGTCGGCCATCGCGTCGGTCGCTCGACGATTGCGCGCATCGTGAAGGCGCATGGCCTGCCACCCGTCCCGCAGCGGCCGACGTCGTGGCAGACGTTTCTTCGCGCGCACTGGGGCGCGATCGCGGGGGCCGATTTCTTCACCACCGAAGTGTGGACGTGGCGCGGCTTGGTGACGTACTTCTATGAGGCGCGTCGGTGTCAACCGCTTGCGGTTTCTTGGTTCTGGGGCGTCTTCCTGTCTTTGGCGCGCACCTCCATCGAGGCGGCCGAGCAGGACCCCCACCCAAGCGCGGGTCCGCGCAGGCCGCCGAGCCACCGGCCGGTGAAACACGATGTGCGCCAATCGACGCAGGCGACCGATGCGAGCTGGTGGCCTCGTGGTCGTAGGAGCAACGCTCCCACAGCTACTTCTATCCGTGTCAGTGGCGATGCACCGAGCACCAGAGGCGTATTCGTGAAGCCTGGACGCGAGCGCCCCTTCTACACAGCGGTTCGCGGTGGCGAACCCGTACGTGCACGCGGGCGCTCGCACCAGCTCATCGCGCCGGCGTCGTGCGTCGGCGCTTAGACCGCGACGATCTTGCGTTGTGCGCCGTCGGGCAGTGTCCCGGCGTTCACATAGCGCCACAACGCGATCAAGAGTTTGCGCGCGAGGGCAACGATCCCGATTTTGCGCAGCCGTCGTCCAGCGCCCCCAAACCGACGCTGGTACCACACCGACAGTGCGCTCGTGGGTTGATAGTGCAGCCAGCCCCACGCCACTTGGACGATGACCCGGCGGACGTGCGCATTCCCCGCCCGCGCGATGCCCTGGTCGTGGTCCGTCGCGCCACTCTGATACGGCGCCGGCACGAGGCCGGCCAGCGCGCCCAACTGGCGACGATTGCGGATCTCGCGCCAGCCAAAGATTTCGGTGGCGAGCACCCACGCCCCGATCGGTCCGATCGCGCGCAGTGTTTGCAATTGAGCCACCGCGCGAGCGACTGGCGCCGGCAGTTCCTGCTCGTGCGTGGGCCGCTCGGTGTGCAGCATGTGGAGTTGTCCCTCGACGTGTTGGAGCTGCGCCCACGTGGCGGTCAATCGGTACTGCAAGCCTCGTGGTATCGGCGTTCCATCCCAGAGGCGGGCGGCCGCGAGCTGCGCAACGAAGTCCCGGGTGATGCGCAACGCCACACCTTGCGTCGCCAGAAGGCCTTTCAGACGATTGATGAGGCGCGTGCGCTCATGGGTCAACGTTTCGAGAGTGCGCGGCAGATGCCGTGCATCTTCTTCCGCGAGGCTCGGCACGCGCACGACGCGCCATGCGCGCTGGTCGCCATTGATGAAACGGGCGAGCAGGTTCATCAACCCTATCAAATCCAACCGATCGCTCTTCGCGCGCCGTGCGCGCCGATTCACTTCGATACTGGAGGAGTCGACGACGTGGTTCGCGATGCCGTGCGCGCGTAGATAACGGTGCAGCCAGAACCCGTCGCGTCCCGCTTCGTAACAGCTGATGACCGGTGCGTCGGGCGGGACGCCCAGGCGTGCTCTGGCCCGGGCGATTTCGTTCGCGAGCTGTCCCACCGCACCGGCGGCAATCTGGCGGAGCCGCAGCGGCTGACCCAGACCGACCGAAAATCCGAGCTTCCATGTCCGTTGACCCAATTCAAAGGCGAGCAACAACGACGTCGGTGCGAAAGATTCACTGCGACGAGGTGTGGTCATCATGGCTGCGATCCTCCTTGTCACTGTCGCATACTGCGCCGTGACGCGGACGCGCTGCATAGTATCTACACGGTGTTCGTCATCGATCTCGCGTCACGCCGCGTCCAGATTGTCGGGTCCACGCCGCATCCTGGGGATCTGTTCCTGTGCCAAGTCGGTCGCACGGTGACGGCCGTTGAGGATGGGCTGCTGCGTGACCACCGCGTGCTGATCTGCGATCGGGATCGGAAATGGAGTGCGGAGGTGCGACGGTTGTTAAACGAGGCTGGCCTTCGCGTGGTGCAGACACCACTCCAGGCGCCGAATGCGAACGCGTATGCGGAACGATTCGTCCGATCGATCAAGGAGGAATGTCTCGATCGGATGATTCCGATCGGCGAGCGGCACTTCCGGCGGGCGATCAGGGAATTCGTCGATCACTATCATCACGAGCGCAATCATCAAGCGCTGGGCAACGCGCTCATCGACGGCGTCGATCAGCGGAAGACCGGACGACGAATTCGCCGTCGCCCGCGGCTCGGTGGACTGCTCAATTACTACGAACGGGCCGCGTGATAAGACCGGCTGAGTTGTGGAACATTACGGCCGCAGCAGCGCGAAGCTGCGTCGCTCACCATTAACCGCGTACTGACGGGACGGGAATGTGACGCTGCGGCTGTTGCCGCTGGATCGAGGACTTCCGCAAGGACGCCGCGAAGAACAAGGTGCCCACGCTGATCCTGCATGGCGACGCCGACCGCATCCTGTCGCCGGATGCCACCTCCCGACGGCAGGCCAAGATGATCAAGAACATCAAGTTCGTGGAGCTGCCAGGCGGGCCCCATGGCGTCTTGTGGACGCACGCCGATCGGATCAATGCCGAGCTCGTGAGCTTTCTCGCGTGACGCGCCGGCCGACTGAGGCGAACATGCGACGGCCGACCGTGACCGGCAAAGACCAACCGCTCACGCCTTGACGTGATCAGCGCAGAACCTTCGGCAATACCTCGGAAGGACTGATTCCGGGTCAGCGCGAGGGCACCGGCAGCAGATCGGCGAAGACAAAGCCCTCACGGTCGACCACTTCGCCGACCTGTACGTCGATGCGATGACGGAACATCGGGCCGGCGCACGCGAACGTGTGGAACTCGCCGTTCTCACCGCACGGATCGACGCCATGCGGCAGGGCCTCCAGGAGAGCCGCGTTGAACGCGCGTCCGGCAAAGGACCGCTCGAGGCTGCGTGGGTCCACGCATGTCAGTCGCGCCTCAAGGCCCTCGGCGATCATCTCTTGAGCGAGTGCAGCAGTCGTCTTCGACTTCCATAAAGGGAACAGCGGCGTGAGACCGGATCCCGCCAGACGATCCTCGCGATAGCGACGCACGTCCTCCAGAAACAAGTCACCGTACGCGACATGCGTGAACCCGTCACGGACAGAGCCGGCGATGGCCACAGCCATGCGCTGCTCATACTCCTCATTGGAGCATGGCCATGGGAGCGGCACGATCGTCAGCGGTAGTCCCGCGGCAGCGGCCTGGGCCTGGACGAGCTCGCGTCGAACAGCATGCATCGCCACTCGGGCGAACGCCTCGTTTGTGGTCGTCAGCAAGCCGGCGACGGCCTCACGATGCTGCTGCTGCAACACGCGAAGCATCCAGGCGGAATCCTTCCCCGTAGACCAGGAGAGAAGAATCTTCACGCGTGGATGGCTCCGTGATCCGCGTCGAGGTGGAGTTCGGCTAGAATCCGCCCGTATCTCGGATGACGCCCCATCGCCTGAACGCGGTCAAGAAGTGCACCCAGCGCGGGTGCAGTGGGAAGATGCGAAAGTACGTGGATTCGACCCCGCGAATCGGAGTCCTCGCGAAGGACGGACCACCCGTGCTGGAGCATCAGGAATACTGGGAATGCCGTAAATGCGGTCACGTGCAACGGACGTGAATCAGTCGTCCGAGCAGTGATCGCTGTACCGCCGCTAGCCTCCAGATGTGTTCGAAGCGGGCACAAATCACAGCAGAGCTCCTCGAGCAGCAATCTGAGCTCACCGAGGTGGACATCACCTCGGGCCATCGGTTGTCCTCGCCATGTAGCGGCCGTCAGCGTCGCTGCGGCGCTCGTAGCATAGCAAGGTTGCAAGCCCCATCGGTCGGAGCTGCCGGATGACGCTGCCGCGCAGGTGCAGCCTCGTTGCAAGGAATTTACGAGACTGACGCGCAGCAGGGGCGTACACTTGCCATCTTTGCCAGTGGTGACCTATGGCGAAATCCGCTGAGAATCAGTTCAAGCCGTGGACGGACAGCGACGTCGCGGAGCTTCAGGCGTTCGTCGAAGAAGAGATGTCAGTCGAAGAAATTGCGCGCGAACTCGGCCGGACCGTGGAAGCGATTCGCGCGAAGGCGGCCGAGGAAGGCATCTCATTGTCGCCGAGCACAGCGATGGGCGACCTCGACGAGTAAGCGCCAGGCGCAATGCGACGGCCAGGCGGGCTATGCTGGGTGATAACCCGCCGCATGAGGGCCTCATGCCACTCGACCACGACCAGATCGTCGCGATCAGCCAGGACGTTATTCAGCGATATCCTCAACCGCTCGAGTTCGTCGGCGTGATGGCTTCCGAAGGCGGCAGCAACCGCGTCGAGATCATGGTGACCGTGCGCGGCTGTCATCAGGAGCCGTGTCGATTGCTCTTGAATCTGTCGCGCCAGAATCAATCCAGCCTTCAGACCGAGCTGCGTCGCAAACTGCAGGCGGCGTTGCGCGCGCACGTACCACCACCGACAACCGCAAGTTCCGCCACGCCGTAGCGACACTCGTCGCCCGTCTCGTGACGTCGTTACATTCGTCGTGCGGTCAGACCATGTTGACCCGCGCCTGAAATCGCTGCGCTCCCGTACGGCGAGGGCGCGTTCTCTGTGATCTCGCAGGACGTGTCGAGTTGCACCACGGCCCGCCAGGCGCGCGACTCGTTCCAGGTCTGGGAAAAGAAGGAGGTGCCCCTCTCCATTATCATTTCGAGAGGAATCACCAAGGCCTCGAGAACGAACTCATCGACGTCTCCCGCGCAATGGTGCGCGGCGGTCGCGTTCGCCGGCAACAACGCCTCGGTGGGCTGCTCAACTACTACGCGCGAGCGGCGTGAAGAAGCCCCTTTTGGGCGTCGGCGCAGGCACGGGACACTACGCGCTTCCGACAACAGCTCGCACATTCCTGTGCAGGATCACACGCGGATGAGCCGAAAAATGGGCGACGGTGGGTCGCTTACCAAGGCTTCTCAACGCGAACGACGATCTGTTGGGGAGGTCCCGTTTGCTCGACGATGTCCTTCGGCTTGCCGTAGGCGTAGTGGTGCAGCAGCACTTCCATGTGCGGCGCCTTGCCCGCACGCAGGCGGCACTGGAGGCTCTCCACATACGCGGGATCTTCAAGCAGCGCGCGGCTGACGCCGCGAATCTCGCGCGTCGCGCGATTCGGCGTGCCTGACCTGCGCCCGCCCGTCTTCCTGCCCTTGGCCATCTATTTCGCTCTATTTTAGACGCGGAGACGTGTTCCAAACCCCTTGGGTAGAGGTATCGGGCCAGCGTTTAGGCAGGGAGACGTTGGGAAACCCCCAGATTCACGCCGCCGATCCCGCAAGCTCCTTCAACCTGCTTAGGCTCCGCAGGAAGGATTCACCGCGTCCGCCCGCGCATCGCCGGGGCCTGGCAGGGGACGCCGCGTCGATTCCGCGCGCAGCATCAGGGCGCCGAAGGCGGGCCGCCGAGCCGGTTGTCATGGCGCAGGCGGCCGCGGCTCCTGGCGCGTCCTGCTCGCGGTTCATGGGGTTCTCCACCTGTCCGCCGGGTTTTCCTCGGCTGATTATTCAATTTAATGCCCTCCAACGGTGTTGCGCAAAGCCCTGAGAATGAACCATTGACTAGACGCGTCAGCTTTCCGCCACGATCCCGTTAACGCTTTCGTCAAGTAATGAATCGAGTCTTGCTGCAGGTAAATGGCTTGCAAAGACCGAATAATCGGAGGTATCGCGCGCCAGCCGTCGTAGCAGTCGTTCGCCAGTAGGTTTCTTGCGCGAGCGTCGTGTCACCAATGTTGTCCAGTGCAGCGCAGATCTGGTGCCACTGAGCCGTATCGAAGTAATGGTACCCGCGTTTGGTTACGTAGTCTCGGACTCCGCGTTCATGAGCCTGAAGTTCCGCAACTGATTGGGAATGCATGCGCAACGATAACGCTTTCGTTAGCCATTGGGTTCATGGGGTCTTACTTCACTTTTCGGTCCTTCCGCCTTTCGCCCAACCCCCAGGTAGCGACTCGCGGTAGGCCTCCGGGTCTCGGGCGATAGCCGCCGTATCCGGAAACCCGTGATCATGCGACGTTTGCGCCGCTATTGGTCGTGGTTGTCGTCCCACGGCTTGTTGATGCGGATTACAAGTTGCTGAGGAGGTCCAACCTGCAACATGTGTCCGTCGGCTTGCCGTCGAGCGCTGCAGATTCCGCCTTGACCGTACACGCAGCCTCTCGTTGGCTGAGCTGGGCCGCGTTACTAGGGCCTCCTTTTTGATTGACGCCCCATCAAACCGAGTTCATTGTCTGAACACTCACGCTCGGCCGGTGGCTGGGACAGTGGTGCGCTCAGCTCCGTTCGTCTTCCGTCGGAAGGGCAGTAGAGCGTGAATCGCTGGCTGTGTTGAAACGCGTCTTCTCCATGAGTTCGTAAGAACTTGAATTCAAGGAGCACAGCATGTACCCGCGAAATTGTTTCGATTTGCGATCCGATTACGTGGAGGCACGGCCATACGCGGCTCCCCGCCGGCTGGCGGTAATTTCATTCCTGCTGGTCTTGCTCATCCCGTGGCCTGCACATGCGGCGAGTATTACTGCGCTAAAATTGATTGTTGGTGGGATCAGCCTAGTTGCCGATTTTGGCGGCGCTACGATGACGCTCTCTGCCATTTTCGGCGCGGGCGATATCGGTACTCAGTCAGACGATCACCCGCTCTACACTTTAGGTGCTAGCTCGCCATCCCTCACTATCTCTGCAACCGAACTCACTTTCGATCTGCTCTTGAAGCAGCCCAACGATGTGAGCGAATTCGAGGACGACCTTCCTGGCGTGCTGGAAGGGACCACGAAGGTTCTGACACCACAGGGGCAAACCGACGCTTGGGTGTGGAAACTGACCGTCGAGGCTGATGTCAACTCCTTCGCCACCACCACGGAACTGGAGGCGCAGGGCCTTGTCCAGCATGTCTTCCGACCCCATCCGAATTTGAACGAGAAAGAAGGCGTGCCGCTCAATTACAACCTGAGCGTCTTCAAAGCTGCCACTGGGTTTCCAGCAACGTTTACACAGAGTATCCTCACAGATTCAGCCGCAGACTACAAAATCCATCAACTCGGCCCGCATGCGGACACACTGAAGGCGGGCCTCCGCGCGGATTGCTGCTCAAAATTCGTGGGCGACATCGATTCGTTCGACGTGGAACTTCATGCCGCCCATGTGCCGGAACCGGCGACTATGACGCTGCTTGGCATTGGTCTCGCCGGTATAGCGGCGCGTCGCTGGCGGCGAAGGCGTCCTGAGTTCATCCCGGCAACGCCGGTGTCGCCGTGCAAAGAGAGCCGTCACGCGACGCCCATCTCCGCTACCATCTCGTGCCGTTGAGCTTTGTTGAGGTGCTTGATGGCCTTTTCGGACGCTTCTCGGTGAGACCGCCGGGGAGTTCTGAAACCGACGTAGTCGCTGCGATCGGCGGGGGCTACGCTCCTACGCGACACGGGACCACTCGTCGCAGACGTGGACGATCCAACAAGGCGCGAATCCCGTCGGGGACGCCAAATTATGTGGAAGTAAAACGCCCGCCAAAACTGGTTCGAGCGTGCCAGTTCCCTCGAACTGGTAGAACTCCCTGTCGTCTTCGCAGCGTGGCCGCAGAGTGAGACGGCCGTCGATCAGAGCCTGAATAGCCTGCCGCGCCTTCGCGGGGTGCTTATGGAACGCGGCCCTCCAGTTAGCTACGACGCTCCTGGCCTTCCGCTCCAGTTCGGCGTCGGTGCGTGTAGCGCTTCGTGACGACGATTCGATAGCCCGAAGGCGTGCAAGGGTCTCGTTGCGCGCTGCCTCACGCTCTCGAATTGCCGGAATCAACGCGCCGATCTCCCCACCTTCGGCGATGGCATCTGACAGGCGCTGGAGTTGCAAGTCCAGTCGATCGACTTCGGCATGGAGCCGCTCGCAGTCATCACTCTTGGGTGCTCTGATCCGCGCTATCGCAGCCTCGATGGCTGCGTTGATGATGTCGGGAGAGAGTAGGACATCTTCGAGCACGCTGAGGACCGCCGTATTTGCGTCCTCCATCGGCACGGTCAGCTTGTTGCCGCAAACGTGCTCACCCTTTCGTTGAAAGGTAGAGCATCCATAAAAGAATACGCGCCGACCTCCGTGGCTGCGGCTGCGCGCCTCGATGCCTCCTCCACACTGGCCACACGTCATCAACCCGGTCAGCAGATACTTCCCGCCTGAGCCCGGTGTCCGGCCTGGCCGGCATGGATTACTCCCGCCCGTCGCACGAGCCGCGTTCACTGCAATGGCGACGTGAGCGGCATTCCACAACTCGTCCGACACGATGCGGAGTTCTTCTGCCGGCAGTCGAAGCCACTCTTCCTCTGGGCGCGGCTGCTGTCTCCTTTGCCCCCACTGGTCTCGCTTTTTCGACTGGTTGTAGATGATGACGCCTCGATACAGTTCGCGCCTCAGAACTTCGCGCACAGATGAGGAAGCCCACCCATTCGGTCGCCCACGCTGCGCGCGCGGCGAGATCGCCCCTTCTTCATTCAGTTGCTTGGCGATCCGAGTAGCGCCAGCCCCCAGCGTCGCCAACTCGAAGATTTGCCGCACGATGGCAGCTTGCTCGGCGTTGATCTCCCGCCTGACATGGGAGCGACCACCTCCGGGGGCGTGGATCTCCACGTTGTCGTATCCGAATACGCGGCCACCTGTCACGTGGCCGGCGCTGGCCTTTCGCAGCATCGCATCTGCCGTTCGCTGTCGCGCTTTCTCCCGTTCCAACTCATCGGCCATCGTTTGCAGCGCCAGCATCGCCTTCTCGATGGGCGAGTCCAGCCGCCGCTCGGTGTCTGTTAGGTAGCAAAAGACCCTGACACCGCGCGTCACGAGTTGCTTCAGCGCGTAGCCGACTTCAATCTGTTCACGCCCGAGACGGCTTTCCTCGGACATCACGAGCGCGCCGAACGGGGGCTTGGGCTTGAGTGCGCTCATGAGGCGAACGAAACCCGGCCGATTCGCAAACTCGGCCCCACTGATACCGTCATCGATGTAGACGCAGTCGTCAGCGACAATCCAGCCTTTGCCCTCGGCATACTCGCGGGCGCGCGCGACTTGCCTGCTGACCGACGTCTGATCTTCTGCCACCAAACTCTGATCAGTGCTTTTTCGCGCGTATATCGCGGCAATCATCGAAATCCCCTAATGGGCAGACCCGCCGAGTCGTGGAACCCAGCGGGGATTGGCCCCTAATGAATCATGTCCTCCTCAAGTTCCGCAACCAGTATTGCAGTCCACGCTGCAACAAGGGCCTCGCGCGTCACGTTCGGGATCGCCCGCCTCCGTTGGCGGTCATGTGTCGAAGGCGTTCGGGATTGCTCAAGCCCGGTTTTCCAATCGAGTTCCGCGCTCACGTCTGGCCGCGGCGTCGGTGGCTGTCCGCTCTGCGTCATCGGCGGGACCGGCTTATGGGCCTCTCGATCGCCGGTGTGACTAGGCGCGCGACAACCGCTGGAACGATCACAGGTCACTGAGCACCCGCGGTGTATCGCCGGAGGTCAGTGCTCGGTCGGCACCCATTCCAGTCCCTCCATCCACCGCCGGAACATCGGCGCGATCCTCGGCGAGAGCGTCGCGCGTGTCGTTGAGCGCAGCGTGCAGCTCGGCGAGCTCCTCCCCATCCGGCCGCCCGCCCGCCCTCAGCACGGTTACCAGCTCGCTCAGTCGAGCGGCCAACGCGTCGGCGGTCTCAAATACGCCTTCGGTCAAAGCGCTGATGTTGTCCCACAGTTGTTTCGATGCGATGACCGGGGCGCTACCTTTCGGCGCATGAAGCGGAAGATTCTCCGGTAGGGGCGCTGGCTGCGGACTCGCGCGCAACGTTCGCAATGACTCGAGGTCCTGCTCTCGGCCGTCGAGCTCCTCCGTCAGATACGCGATCAGCGCGTCTAGTTCGGCGGTGGCCACCTGGTCGCCCGACTGCTGTGTCTCGGCGAGTCTCTTCGCGGCTGCTGCAAAATCCGCCCGACCCTCGACAGATTCGCAGTGGCTGTCGATCACGAGTTCCCATAGCTCCCGTTTGATCAGCAGGACCTGCTCGGCTGCGGATTGTGAGCCAGATGAGTGCTCCGCGGTGAGATCACCAGAACGACTGTCGGCGAGCGCAGACCGCGCCTGTAGCGCCACAACACAGGTCAGGGAGTGCTGGAATCGGAAGTCGAGAAGCTGCTCCTTCGTATGCCGTGCCGTTGCGCCGCATACCTCGCAGCGAGTCATGACCTCATTTGTGTTCTCGTCTGTCCACCATTCCGTGCACTCGGCCAGCGGGTTCTCAAAAAATTCGATTACTGTCATTGTTGTGCTCCTCTCAAAACGGTTGACTTCCTGACGCGCGGACACACCTCCGGCGTTCCGCGTTCTGCTGCGATTGCTGGGGATATCCTTGCTGAGAACTAACTAGGCGGCGTCTTGTGCGCGGGGCCAGAAGGCGCACTGGCGACGGTTGCTGCGTACCTGGCTGATGCTATCGCAGCGGTTCACTGACCATTCGATTCGGGAATCAAAAGGTTCCACCAACCCGTATATCAACTACCCCGACATCGCGAAATACGAGTTCGACCTACCACCGCTGGACCAACAGAAACGTATCGCTGAACTCCTTTGGGCGGTTGATGGGCACAAGTCTCTGTTGGAGACAACGCATTCGGACTTTCAGCTGGCTTTTAATGCTGTCGTGAGCGACCGAATTGAATCCGCTCGCCGAGGCACAGTCAAGCTCGGGGAGTTGGTCGCGCGGGGTGAACTGGATATCCAGACGGGACCGTTCGGAACTGTGCTCCAAGCGTCGAGTTATGTAAAAGCTGGCACACCGATCATCAATCCTATAAACATGGTGAAGCAACGGCTTCAAGTTGATGATGGCCCCTTTCTTGCCGATAAAGAATGTGAGCGCCTGAGCCGCTATCGAATGGAAGTGGGCGACATTCTGCTTGGGCGAAAGGGAGATGTCGGGCGAGCCGTGCTCGTGACACCCAGAGTACGAGGGATTTATTGTGGGGTCAGACATCATAAGACTTCGCTTGGCGGATTCGGACACTCGTCCAGAGTATTTGTATCACTTCATGCTCGCTCCCACCACCCGAGCGTGGTTGGCACGACAGGCTTATGGGACGACGATGCCTGGAATCAGCGAGGGGCTTCTCAGCAGGATGGAATTGCCCCTCCTCAGTCCAAGGGCGCAGACTGAACTGCTACGCGAAGTCAACGAGTGGAATGACGCCGAGGGAACCCTCTTGGGAAGTATCAAAACAGTACAAATCTGCTTTAACTTTTGCGAATTGTCTCACTACATAACAAAGGGATGACGTTCAACGAATCGAACACTGTCGAGCAGCTGATTCTGGACTCTGTCGGTGTCCCGCAACCGTTGCTGGTGCGCGAGGAGTCGCGCGATTACCAGGTCGGCACGTCAAAGAAGTGTACCGGTTCCCACTCGTTGGAACTACATTGCCGGACCACTGCTTCCACGCCAGAACGGGCGACGTGATGGTGGAGTCGTGGGTGCGTGAGGCGCTCGTTCGACTCAACCCCACGATTGCCGAACAGCCCGACCGCGCCGACGAAGTCATCTACGCGCTTCGCGCCATTCTTCTCTCCGTGCAGGCTGATGGTGTGGTGCAGAGCGAACGAGAACTTCATGGCGTGGCTGCGCGGCGAGAAGACCATGCCGTTTGGCCCGAACGGTCAGCACGTCACCGTGCGGCTGGTGGACGCCGACGTGCCGACGAACAACCGGCTCACCGTGGCCAACCAGTGGACGTACCAGACTGGAACCGTTGCGAAGCGGTTCGACGTGGTGTTCCTGGTCAACGGTGTGCCTGTGGTCATTGGGGAAGCCAAGACGCCGACCCGCAGCGCCGTGACCTGGTTCGATGGGGCGTTTCAGGTCAACGAGATTTACGAGAAGCAAGTGCCGGCGATGTTCGTGCCGAACGTGTTCTCGTTCGCCACCGAAGGACGCTGCTATCGCTACGGCTCCATTCGCATGCCCATCGATATGTGGGGACCGTGGCGGGACGACGCCAACCAGGACGAAGGGGAACTGCGCCACGTGCAGGCCACGGTGAAGAGCATGCTTCGCCCAGAGGTCGTGCTCGACATCCTGCAGAACTTCACGCTCTTCGCCACGGACAAGAAGCACCGGCGCATCAAGGTCATCTGCCGCTACCAGCAGTACGAGACCACGAACAAGATTGTGGACCGTGTCGTGAAGGGCTTCCCGAAGAAGGGGCTGATTTGGCATTTCCAGGGAAGCGGCAAGTCTCTGCTCATGGTGTTCGCCGCCCAGAAGCTCCGGCTGCACCCGAAGCTCGGCAACCCCACGGTGCTCATCGTCGTGGACCGCATCGACCTCGACACCCAAATCACCGCCACGTTCAACGCCACCGACGTGCCGAACATGGTGGGCGTGGCCACGCGCCAGGAACTCCAGACGCTGCTGGCGCAGGACGTGCGGAAGGTGCTCATCACCACCATCCACAAGTTTGCCGAGGCTGGCGGCAAGCTGAATGAACGCTCCAACATCATCGTGATGGTGGACGAAGCCCATCGCACGCAGGAAGGCGACCTGGGTCGCAAGATGCGGGACGCATTGCCCAACGCCTTCCTCTTCGGCCTCACGGGCACGCCCATCAACCGGGCGGACAGGAATACGTTCTGGGCGTTTGGAGCCGACGAAGACGAGAAGGGCTACATGAGCCGCTACTCGTTCCAGGAGTCCATCCGCGACCGAGCGACGTTGCCGCTGCACTTTGAGGCTCCGAGGTCCGGCTCAAGCTCGACAGAGCGGCCATCGACGAAGCGTACGCCGCGATTACCGACAACCTGAGCGAGCAAGACCGGGACGACCTGGCCAAGCGTGCCGCGAAGATGGCGGTGCTGGTCAAGAACCCGGAGCGTGTTCGCGCCGTCGTGCAGCACATCGTCAAGCACTTCAAGACGAAGGTGGAGCCGAACGGCTTCAAGGCCCAGGTGGTGGTGTTCGACCGCGAGTGCTGCGTGCTCTACAAAGCCGTGATGGACGAGCTGATTGGGCCAGACGCCAGCGCCATCGTCATGACCTCGGCGCAGCACGACCCGCCCGAATGGAAGCAGCACGTCCGAGACAAGGACGCTGAAGAAAAGCTGCTCGACCGCTTTCGTGACCCGAGCGACCCGCTGCAGTTCGTCATCGTCACGTCGAAGTTGCTGACCGGATTCGATGCGCCGATTCTCCAGGTCATGTACCTCGACAAGCCGATGAAGGACCACAATCTTCTTCAGGCCATCTGCCGGACGAACCGCACGTTCGGCCAGGAGAAGACGCACGGGCTCATCGTGGACTACATCGGCATCTTTGACGATGTCGCGCGGGCGCTCGACTTCGATGAGAAGGCGGTCCAGCAGGTCGTGTCGAACATCGACGAGCTACGGAAGGCACTACCCGTCCAGGTGCAGACCTGTCTCGCGTTCTTCGCTGGTGTGGACCGGACAGTGGGGGGCTACGAAGGTCTCCTGGCCGCGCAGCAGTCTCTCCCGAACAACGAGGCGCGGGACAAGTTCGCCGCTGCGTATTCGGTGCTGGCGACCATTTGGGAGGCGCTCTCGCCAGACCCGTGTCTCAGTCCGTACGAGACCGACTACCGGTGGCTCACACAGGTGTACGAGTCGGTGAAGCCGCCGAGCGGGAATGGGCGGCTCCTGTGGCACGCACTCGGCGCGAAGACCGTCGAGCTGATCAACGAGAACGTCCATGTGGAGTCCGTTCGCGACGACGTGGAGACGCTGGTTCTCGATGCCGAAGTGCTTGAAGAGCATCCTGTCAGAGGCGACCCGGAGAAGAAGGGCAAGGAAATCGAAATCAAGCTCGTTGCTCGCTTGCGGAAGCACGCGGGTAACCCGAAGTTCACGGCACTCGGGGAGCGGCTGGAGAAAGTCAAGGAACGCCACGAACAGGGTTTCCTCACCAGCCTGGAGTTCTTGAAGCAGATTCTTGAATTGGCGCGAGAACTGGTCGAGACCGAAAAGCAGACCGACCCGGTGGAGGAGCGGGACCGCGCCAAGGAAGCCCTGACGGAACTGTTCAACGAAGCGAAGAACAGGAACACGCACATCATCGTCGAGCGCATCGTGAACGACATCGACGAGATTGTCAGGAAAGTGCGCTTCCCGACTGGCAGTCCACCAGCCAGGGCGAGCGGCTGGTTCAGAAGGAACTGCGACGACTCTGTTGAAATACAAGCTTCACACCGACCAGGATTTGTTCGACGAACGTACAGCTACATCCGGCAGTACTACTGAGGAACGGCGCGCGTTTACGGGATCGTGAGAGCCGTCCACCCCCGCTCCAGCAACGCCGTCTGCCATTCCGTCGCCTTGGCATTCGCGGCATCCGCATCTCGGTGAAGCTCGGTGCGATGGAAGTCGTCGCCCTTCATCAACCGAAGATCAAGGCCGGTCGGCAGGTAGCGCACGACACAGCGAAGCTCGCGCTCTCCCTTCCTGACGACCCATAACTCTACCTCGCTCACTGGAGGCTGCTGCTTGATCACAGTCGCCAGCCATCTGAGCGTCCCCGTTTGCGCGGCCGGTGACCACTCGCGCATCTGCGCGGCCTTCGTAGGATGCTCAAGGGCCACCGCCTCACACAGTGCCGAGAACTCTATCGAGGGAGCAAGGCGCGCAAAGGTGTGGTCCTGTGCGAGGGCGGCGAAGTAGGGCCGGAGCCAGGCGTGCGGGTCCGAGGTGAGGATCATGCGCGAGGTTTAGTATACCCATCGGCTCGCGTGTCGTTGTGGATGTTCTGCACACGGCACAGCGCGTGCAAACGTCCTACGCAGTGCCCCCGGTTCTGTCCGCCGCATTGATGATGGACAGTGCGCCGTGACAGCTGATTCGCTTCGCAACATCTGCAGGAGCCGAGCCATGCCAGATGATCCGGCACGACCTTGTGCCCAATGCGCCAACGAGGCGCCGCAGCGCTGATCGCCACGGTGAAGGACGGGCGGATGCTCGACATTTATCCTGTGCCAACGCTGCCGCACGCAGTTTGGCTACGAACAGCGTCGCAAGCACGGTTCCCAGCGAGGTGATGTGCAGCCGACACCGAGCCATAGACCTTGGCGGAGTAATGTCGTGGGACCGGAATAGCCGCATGGTGCTTCCGTGCGAAAGGATGTGCAATGACGTCTTTCTCGCGGCGAGCAGACCCCTGAAGCTGATCCGACGTATCTGATCGAAGCGGGCGCGTCCCGTCGAGACACGCGCACGCACTTCCGCGACCTCCGCGCACGACACTTCAGCAGTATTCTGCAATCCCCAACGCGACGGCTCCTCGGCTCCGAGCCAGCCATGTCAAACAATCATGCCGATGGCGTTCCGATGGAACGTGTCTGTCCGAACTGTCAGCACGCGGAAGCAAAAACGACGCTTCGCACAACGTGGGCCCTGCTGTATGTGCAGTGCCTTCCTTGTGGGCATGTGTGGGCGGTCCCGCAACCGATTCAACCGTTGACGGGGAGCTAACGTGCTCGATGACGGGTAGTGGGCTACTTTGACTGAGCCTTCCAGCCGAGTTGGCACGCGGCTTGGTTCATCGTCCGTCGGAAGCAACCTGTTGATTAATCTGAGATACTCGGCGGCGGCTTCGACTCCTGCTTCATACCACTCACCGCCAGCAGGAAGGCCACCGCTGAAGTCAAAATCGCTTGGCAGCACGAGAACGTTCCACTTGCCATCGCTCGTCTGATTGGCGATGTATATTTTCGTAGTCGTATCAGCCACCAGCCCCTCCATCAGTTTTTCGCCAGCCTCGCTCCTCGAACCGCTTAATCTCGACGCGCACAGGTCTCAGTGCGGAATCTCCGACCACGCTCCAGTATCAAGGTTCCGCACGAAAATTCGCCCTCCAGTTGCGACAAGGGCCTTCGCCCGATCGACAGCCACACAAGCAGCTCGTCATCGCTGACCTCTCCCCAGGCGTCCAGTATTACCGCTGTGAACGGTGCGGGTTTGCCTGGGCGACACGGATGAGGACAAACTCACCCTCTAAGCCAATCAGTTAAGTGTCCGAGGGGTCAGCGGCAAACTTTTGCGCTGCCCTGCCGACCGTGCCCTCGGGTTCCTCGCCTTCCCATTCGACGGGGACGCCGTGTGCAGACCGGCACTCGCGACACAGGTAGTATTGCCGCGTTGGCTCGCGGAGTCGTCGCGACGGTGTTGGATGAGTGGCAATACGGGCAAGTGTGAGACACGGCAACCCCCTTCGATTCCACCTCAACGGTGGGCAGCTGCCAATCACCCGAACGATTCTGTTGTGACAAGGCAGCGAGCGAGCGGCTGCTCGTGACGTCGTTCCGTCGTGTTCTACGTGTCCACGCCACGCTCGTATGCGCCAATTCGTGTGAGGGCGCGATTGACTCTGTGCGATACTTGATCCGATCCCGCTTTTTTGAGACTGCCGCCGCCGTTGCGCGAGTTCGGCTCCAGACTCATCGAGGCTTTTCGAGTCTAGAGTGAATAATGCCGAACCGTCGCGCCGTATTCGAGACATCAGCGCGTGGCCTTGCTGTCCCGCCCTGCCCGATCTGCCGACGCGGGGATCACATTCGCCGATTGAACAACCGGATGGCCCTCGAAGGCTCGCCATAATGGACGTGTGACGATTGCATCGTCGCGTGGATCGAGGGCAGCGATGACGCTCCTCGCTCCACCGCCGCTGACAAAAGCCCTAGCTGATTCTGGTAAGCGCGTGTCAGGGCCGTGAGGGGGTGCGCGTTCCTCTGGGCGACAAGGGAAGCATCAATCTTCGATCAATCGCTGTCAACAGAAGCCCGAGAAATCAGCATGAAACCCACATCACTCATCCCGCCGCGTGCGATTTACGAAGACGATCTTCAAATCAGATCGATGCTGCGGTCGCGCGAACACAGCGGTTCATCAACAGCACGCAACCTGTCCGCGCAACCGCCCGCCCAGAATGCGGTATGCCGTTCATGCCGGTCTGTTTAAGCTGCCAGCAGGCGGGCCATCCGCACAGTTCGCCGCCCACCAGCGAGCAACACTACATCTGTGTTCACTGCCACAGGCGATGGGTCATGCAACCGTCCGCGTAATAGGGATGGGAGCGTAGCGCTATCGACAGGACAGTAAAAGTCGGCTTCGTCAGCTCGGTCCTGCGGCTTGCGCGGCGGTCATCGCCGCCTTGCCCAAGGAAGGAGAGCTCCAGCCGAAGCCGGCAGAGACGGCGAAAATCGACGCCGCCCGACCGGTGCTCGACTACCACGCACGCCTGGGAGTGGTGACGTTCAAGGTCATCGAGGTGAGACATGCCTTCGTCGGTCTCCACGCGCGCTCGGTATTGCTAGCGTCGCGCGAGGCGCTGTGGGTGCTGTCGCCCGACGAGTTCGCCGCCCTCGTCGCACACGAGATCGCCCACGACTATATCTGGCAGGAATACCGGAGGGCCATGGATCGCAAAGACTATAAGAAGATGCAGGAACTGGAGCTACGGTGCGACGGAATTGCCGTGCTGACGCTGCGTCGGCTCGGCATCGATACCGAGAATCTCGTGTCTGCGGTTCAGAAGGTGACGCGATTCAACCAGCGGCGCGACGCGGTCGCCACTCGCGCGAGCTATGTCCCGCTGACAGAGCGGGTCACGTTCATCCGCGCGATTGCCGGCCTGTCGTGGGAGTGACGCGCAGAGTTGGACGACTCCGAGTATCCCGCGAGATACCTCGTCCATCCCACCTGCGCCCGATAAGCGAGAGGATCTCGTACGGCCCGAGCGTTGAACCCAGCTGTAGAGCCACGTAATCGGCGGCATTATACGGGGCGAGGACTGTCTCGGCTTGTTGCCATCCTTTCGGGCTCCTGGCCAGGCGTCAGCAGGACAATTCCGGGACGATTCGGGAGCGGTCCAGGCTGCTCTTGAGTCGTGAGATTATTGAGGAAGTTGGAGGCCGCGGTCCCCTGCTGCCCCGACAGGGTAGGCGTAGTCACGCCATCCGTAGACGCGACCAGCGAGGTGATCTTCGCAGAATCCCCGCCAGTTTTCGCTTCCACATATTTGCGAATCCCGTCGGGGATTCGAACCCGTGTCAATGGCAATTCGGCCGGCGTTCTCGCGTCGGGACGCGAGGCTCCACGTCGAAGTGATACACCGCCGCTAGCTGGGCCGCGACTGGTGCCGCGAGGTGCTGCGAGAAAGTCGAGACGCAACCGACCCCGAACGAGTGTCGTCGATTCTGATTGGGACCTTTTGGATGAGCTGTGACGTACGTTGTGACATAACCGTTCTAAAGCATTGGTGATCTACGCTCGTTTATTGCGATTGAAGCTCGTCGGCGGTTACGCGACGAATAGCTCGTAATTCATTGACTTTCATCATCTTCATCGCCGTCGGTAACGCTCGATAGATCTTGAGGTGCGCTTCTGTTAACCGGAGGGTTGCTGGTTCGAGTCCAGCCTGAGGAGCCAATCTCCTTCGGTCCTTACCGGACACATGGGTAACAGTTCATTCCGACCGGAATACGGTGTTACCTATCTCTCAGGAAGGACAGCCGTCGGGCGAGAGTGGCACCGCAGGCTGTCCCTCAGGCTTCGCCCGACTCGCTACGCTCCTCGTGCTCGGCACGAGTCCAGCCTGAGGAGCCAATCTTTTCAACGACTTAGCTCCGCGCCATTTTTCCGATTGTGAACAATTGTGAACAATTCGGATCCGACTTTGTCGACCGCCGCGCGCAGCGCACCATCGATCACTTGGGTGTACACGTTCAACGTCGTGTCCACCTTCGTGTGCCCCATCAACTGAGCTACGACCTTGGCCGGCACGCCCCTCTCGTGAGCCCACGATGAGTACGTGCGTCGGAGCGTGAGCCACGTTACCCGCTTCAGGCCCAGCGCTTCACAAGCAGGGAAGACCTGTTGACGCAGCACGTTGTTCGGCGAAATGGGCTTGCCCGACCACGTCGAGAAGACCAGCATGTGGGGCTGGGTGCCCTTGGTGCGAGCCCTCCAGTTCGCCATCAGCTTTATCGCATCGACTGCCAGCGGAATCTGTCGAACTGCGGCCTCCGTCTTCGGAGTGTCGAACGTCCCCTCGTACACCGCCTGCCGGACGGTCAGGCATCGGTTGGTTTCGTCGACGTCCTTCCAGCGCAATGCGAACAACTCGCCGCGCCGAAGTCCCGAAAGGATCGCCAGCCCCGCCATCGTCTGCGCCAACGGCGGCAGCGCTTGGAGTAACTGCGCCGCTTGCGTGATCGTCAATGCCCATTTCGGTCGAACCGTCTTCAGCGCCGGCAGATCTACGTCGCGAGCAGGATTGTCTTGGAGATGGCCCCATTTGACCGCCGTACGAAGTATTGCGCTCAGCACGTCGTGGATGTGGTCGATCGTCTTGGGCGCATAGCCTGCATGGGTCAAACAAGCCACATACGCTTGAACCTCCTGTCGCCTGACCTCCACGATCGCCTTGTCCCCGAATTGCGGCATCAAATGCTTCTCGAGAATGTGCCGATGATTCTTCTGCGTCGAGTGCTTGTACATCGGCAGCACATGAGCTTGCCATTCTGCCGCCAACGTTCGGAACGTGACTCGCGAGCGCGTTGGCGCTTTGCTGCTGCCCGCTGCAGCCACTCGCTGCGTCAGGATGTCGCCTGCTTGCCCGCGCGAGATCGGGCCAAGAGCTTCGTACCGAAGCGCGCGCCTGATGATGCCGTCGGGACCAATCTCAACCTCCCGCCAGCGGATCGCCCACCCCCTTCCTCGTTTCAGGAGACAACCTGAAGGGTGCAGAAATTCGGTCCGTTACGTGCGACTGTTCGACCGGACTATGGGGTGCTCAGAGCGGGACCGACGCGTAGAATGTGCGTTGCATTCTGACCTCGTCGGAGGTTCTGTGGTGCTCTCCCTCTGCTATCTCCTGCTTCGCCGCATCCTGCCACTGGCGCTCTGGCGGTGGCGCTCCCACGATGTCAAAGCGCTGGAAGTCGTCGTGCTCCGGCATGAAGTGGTCATCCTGCGGCGGCGGACCAAGCGTCCGGCGATGACGGCGGTCGACCGGCTGTTCTTGGCGGCGTCGAGCCGGTTCTTGCCTTGCAAGGACTGGCCATCCTTCATCGTGACGCCGGAAACACTGTTGCGATGGCATCGACGATTGGTGGCGAGACGGTGCACCTATCCGCACCCAGTTGGACGCCCATCGATGCGCCGTGAGATTCGAGACCTGGTGCTTCGCCTGGCTCGAGAGAATCCCAGGTGGGGATATCAGCGAATGGTCGGCGAGCTGAAGGGTCTGGGTGTGACGATCTCAGCGACGACGGTTCGGACCTGGCTGCGGGCCGCCGGCCTCGGACCGGTCGGCAGACGGCAAGGGATGACGTGGCGGGAGTTCATTCGGACGCATCGCTGTAGCCTATTGGCCGTCGACTTCTTCACGGTCGACACGATCTGGCTGCAACGGCTGTACGTGCTCTTCTTCATCGAGTTGGGCAGCCGCCGTGTGCACGTCGCGGGCTGCACGCCGAATCCGAGCGCGCCGTGGGTGACACAGCAGGCCCGGCAACTGACATGGACTCTGGCCGAACGCCCAGAATCGTTCCGCTTCCTGATTCGCGACCGGGACCAGAAGTTCACGGAGGGTTTTGACGAGGTGTTTCGAAGCAGTGGGCTCGCGATCATTCGCACGCCGTTTCGCGCGCCGCAGGCGAACGGCGTGGCGGAGCGGTTCGTGCGCACCGTTCGGTCAGAGTGTCTTGACTGGCTGCTGATCCTGAACGACCCGCATCTTGAGCGCGTCTTGGACGCCTTCGTGGAGCATTACAACGGCCACCGGCCGCATCGAGCGCTGGCCCTCACGCCGCCCCGACCGACACGTCAGCCAGTCGCGCCCGCCACAGAGTGGCGCGAGGTTCGTATCCAGCGTCGCGATCGTCTCGGTGGGGTGGTTCATGAGTACATTCTGGCGGCGTGATCAGATTTGTGAACCGTACAGGTCGCCCGACGGGTCCCGCGTGCTGTTTGCGTCGGCACCGGCGGGAGGCGGGGGCGCGGGTGTGCTGCTGTTCGTTGTTGGCGTGGACGGCGTGCCACCACAGCGCGTACTGGAGCGGTTTGCTGCGGACGTGACATGGCTACACGGCTGGGCGTGGCATCCAGACGGGCGACACGTGTCGATGGTGGCAGACACTCTGCGGGAAGACACGGCGCTGTTTACTGTTCCGCTTGACGGATCGTCGCCCATCATCACTCCACTGCCATCGCTCCAAATGCTAGGAGACGACGACACGGTCCGTGACTTCTCATGGGCAGGCTCCGGGGCCGCGATCTATTTCGAGCTGTCCGTCAAGTTCGTCTCCAACCTGTCGAGGCTCGACATCGACGCGGGCACGCTCAAAGCGGGCTCGCTCGTACAGTTGACGGCCGGTGCTGGGCAAGACACACGCCTGGCGGTCTCGCGCGACGGCAGCAAGATCGCGTTCACGACCAAGGCGGAGTCGATCCGTATCTGGTCCTACCGTCTTCACCCGGTGACGGGTCGGGTCACCGGCGATGCGGACCCAGTGACCGACCCCACCATGGCCCTGCCCGCGCACGCAGCCCTCGCACCTGATGGCCGCCACCTTGCCTATGCCATCACCGGCGTGGGGACGGGAAGGTGGGAGTTGTGGACCCGATGGGCTCATCAGACGAGTGATCGGGCCGATTCGATGAAGGTCGGCGAAAAGGCCTGTCTGCACGCCGGCGTAGAGATTTAGCCAGATTGCTCGATGAATTTGGTGCGCTCGCCGCCGCTGAGAGTCGCGCGCTCGGTTCCAATCGCTGGCGTCTCGACCCGGTCAATTTTGAAGCAGGTTACGCGAGGCTCTGCGCGGTGCACCCTGAGCTTTCGCGCCAAGACCTCGGCGCGCACGACAGATTGCTGCGGCTCGGAACACGCCTATGGAGAGAAGGTCGGCGAGACCGCGATGTTGATGAAGACGACCCCAATGAAGCCGGGCGTGGATTGACGGTATGGACGCCGGAATTTGTGCAAGTGTCGCTCGAGTGGCTAGCGTTGCGGGCGGCGCTCGCCCGCCGCCGCGCGATGTGGTTGACGCGGTTGTTCGATTCGACCGTGGTGTGGCGCGAGCCCGGTGACAGTTGTGCACGGCTCATCGTGCTCGAGGAGGGCGAGCTGGCGTTGAGCGCGGCAGTGAACGCACACGCACCGCCACCGATTCCACCGGGCTATCGCCGTCCAGTTGCCGCACGTCGTGAGGCCTTCACCCTCGCCTCCTTCGATCGCTTGCGGGTATTGACTACGGAGCTGAAGCGCTTGATTGCGGCTGGCGCTCCAGTGGCGCTGCGCCTGGGCGTCGGACCGGCACTCGACGAGTCGCGACTCGCGTCCGCGCTGTGGTGGGTGTGATGCGTGGTTCCACCGCCAGCATTCTCCACGCGGACCTCGACGCCTTCTACGCGTCGGTCGAACAACTGCTCGACCCTCGCCTGCGCGGCAAGCCGATTGCGGTCGGCGGCGGCGTCGTTCTCGCGGCCTCGTACGAAGCGCGGGCCTTCGGCGTACGAAGCGGCATCCCTGGACGGCGCGCGCGGCAACTCTGTCCCGACCTCGTGTTTGTCGGCGGACATTTCGACGAATACCAACGGCTCGGCGATGCCGCCATCGGAGTCCTGAGCGATTTCACGCCGTCCATCGAGCGCATCTCCATCGACGAGGCCTTCGCCGACGTTGCCGGGTGCACGCATCTCTTCGGTTCGCCGGCAGAGATCGCACGGACGGTTCGGGCTCGCGTGCGCGCCGAGCTGGGCTTGCCGATGTCAATCGGCGTGGCGCGTACAAAGCACCTGGCGAAGATCGCATCGCAGGTCGCCAAGCCGGATGGATTGGTCGTCGTCGATCCAGAGACTGAACTCGAGTTCCTTCACGAACTGCCCGTCGCACTGATGTGGGGCGTCGGCCCCGCCACCGAGGCGCGGCTCGCCAAGATTGGTGTCACCACCATCGGTCAATTGGCTCAGAGCTCTCCTCAATCGGTGGAGCGATTGCTTGGGCACGCGGTAGGAAGAAAGCTGACGGCACTTGCGTGGAACCGCGATCCGCGGCAAATCCAGACACGCCGGCGCGCGCACTCTGCCGGCGCACAATCGGCGCTCGGCCGACAGCCGGCGATCGAGCGCGTGTTCAAACCGACGCTCCATCATCTCGCCGACCGCATCGGCGCCCGGCTCCGCGCTAAATCTCTGGCCGGGCGGACGATCACGGTCCGCGTGCGCTTCGCCGATCTGCGCTCGGTCACGCGCTCGCTGACGCTGGCAGCACCGATTTCTGCAACGAGGGCGCTCGCTGAGATCGCCGAGGACCTGGTGCGCGGCGCCCTTGCGGATCACCGTGACGAGAGGACGATCTCGCTGCTGGCGATCTCCGTCTCGAATTTCGAATCGTATGCGATCGTCCAACTGGAGCTGCCGCTCGGGCCTGCCGACGAAGGACGCCGTCCTGGCACGAAGAAGGGCCTGGCGCGATCGCGCGCAGACCGCGCCATCGATGCGATCCGCAAGCGCTTCGGAGGACAAGCGGTGGATTATGGGTCAGGATCACGGGCTGTCCACTCCGTCCCCGACGAGTTCCGACGCCTTGCTGAAAGAGAGCTATGAATACCGCCACCGCCCGTTGCAATGCCTCGGGTCCGCACCCGTTCACGCTCGTGCCAAGACCTCAGATCTCGCTTCAGCTAATGTGTCCTTGATCAGCGATACGCTTACGCAATGCGACCCCTTCGCATTCCATCAACGTCACATTGACGGATGCTGCGAGCATCGGCCACCCCGGAGAAGAGCATGAACCTCCAAAAGACCTACCCCTGGTTGCTTGCCGCCGATCTCGCCGCGGCCGAAGGCTGGTACACCAAGCTGCTCGGCCGCGGGCCGGATCACCGGCCGATGCCCACGCTGCTGCACTGGGAGCTGTCCGATGAAGGCGGGCTGATGCTGTCCAGCAGCGAAGAGATCGCCGCCCGAGGCGCGATCTTCCTTTACGTCGACGATCTCGCCGCCGAGCGCCGCCGGCTCGACGGGCTGGGGATCGCACTCGGCGACGACAATGAAGGCGAGTATTCGACGCTGGCGCAGGTCCGCGATCCGGACGGCAACCTCATCACCTTCGCTTCGCCGCCCAAGCGACCCTTCCCGCCCGAATGACCGTGCCGACGAGCGCGACAAACGCCAATCAATCCCGGCAGGACGGGGATCTTCGGCAGTGGCCTGCAGCCCGGTTGTAGTATCCGCCGCTTCCAAAAGCGATACGCGCCGCGCTTGTCGATCCGAGGAGCCCGCGCAGAATGACCTATGCCAAGGACGCCACTCCGCCTTTCTACCACGGCACCCGCGCCGATCTTCAGGTGGGCGATCTGCTCGCGCCGGGCTTCGCCTCCAATTATCAGGAGCAGAAGCTCTCTTGGATCTACTTCACCGGCACGCTCGACGCGGCGATCTGGGGCTGCGAGCTAGCCAAGGGCGATGGACCGGAGCGCATCTACGTCGTCGAGCCGACCGGCGCGTTCGAGGACGATCCCAACCTCACCGACAAGAGATTCCCCGGCAATCCCACCAGATCCTACCGCTCCCGCGCGCCGCTCAGGATCGTCGGCGAGGTCACGAAATGGGAGCCCCACCCGCCCGAACGCCTCAAGGAGATGAAGGACGCCCTCGCGCGGATGGAAGCCGAAGGCGAGATGAAGATCATCGACTAGGCCGCGCGCGGGAGAGTCGACAGTCATCGTACAAGCGCCAGGCCGCGTAGATGCTGGGGTGACGTCGCATAGCCGACTGCGCGGCGCCAGCTTTTTCCGCTATCGTCCGAACGGTGCACGCCGCGCTCATCGGCGGCCCACATCTCTCCAGGTTTCGCGCCGGCGCAAAGCAGCGGCGCGATTGTGCTGGGTGGCTCTGGCCACCCGTCGCGGACGCGTTCCCAGCGCTCTCGAGTGAGTCGGCGATACAACCGGCCATCCGATCGGCCAGCCATGTACGCGGTGTACGGTCCGGACGACGCTGATACCACGACGACGTCCGGTTGCCCGGGATCGATCGCCACGCTGCGCAAGTAGCCGACCTCGAGACCCGTGCTCGGCGACCGCCACGTCGCGCCGGCGTCGTCGCTCTCGAAGTATCCGTCGCCCGCAGAGATGCGCAGCGTATCGGGCGCGTTGCGATGAACGGCGAGCTCGTGTGTGTCCCACGGACCGCCGGCGACCCGGTCGCGCCAGGTGCGCCCGCCGTCGATCGTGGACACGAGCGCGCCTGCCTCGATCGCAACCCAGAGTCGTTCAGGTTCGAGCGGGTGGCACGCGATCCAGCGAACGTGATGGGTGTCTGGTCTCGGCGGAAACGACCATTCCGTTGACGACGCCAATGTCTCCAATCGGCTCGTCGGCTCCCAGGTCGTACCCGCATTGGTCGAGCGCCACACCTCGCTCGGCTCGGTACCCACCCACACGACCTCCCGCTCGACGGGGCTCGCGGCAATGGCCATAATCAGTCGGCGCGCAAGGCCGACAGGCCGCCAGGACTGTCCGCCATCATCGGTCCTGAACACGCCGTCCCGGTGGGTCCCACACCACGCCCGTCCCTGAACGAGCGCGTCCGAAGCGAGGCACGTTGGACGGTCGCTGATTCCGTGTGCCGACACGGAGGTGCCTCGCTCGATGTCAATGACGACAACCTCGCGGTCAGTAGCGACCAGTATCGGCATGCATACGCCCTAGGAGTGATTGTCGCGCGCTCGGAGCGAGGAAACGAGCTGAACGGGAGCTCATTCGCGGATGACATCCCTCGCCTTCTTGTCCTCGCGTAAGGCGACGAACTTGGAATGTCTCAGGTGATTGTCTCCAGTCCACTCCAGAAACTCGAACTGGCCGACGAGCACCGGCTTCAGCCACTGGCATTCCGCCATTTTTGCCTTCGTCAGGCCCTGGCCCCACCGGCCGCTCTTCGCCTCCGGTAGGTTCGCGAATGGACACTCGCTGGTTTCCAATCCTTTGAATTTCTTGAACAGCTGCGCACGGGTGACGGGTGTAAAGCCGTTGCGAGTTCGTGCGACGTAGATCAGGTGATCGCCTTCGTAGTAGCCGAAAATGAGGGCGTCGAAGGTTTTCGTTCCCCGCGTGTATCCGGCAATCACAAACTCCTGGCCGCGGTTGACGCGCATCTTCATCCACGCGCCGGTGCGCAATCCCGGCTCGTACACGCTGTTGCGGCGCTTTGCGACGAGCCCTTCGAAGCCTTGCGCCTTCACTGATTGGACAAGCACCGGGAGAGCGGCGTCGAGCGAGGTCGCGTACCTGACCGGCTCCGACAGCTTCGGCAGCACCTTCTGTTCGAGCAGCTGACGGCGTGTTTCGAGTGGCTCGCGCATCACGTCGCGGCCGGCGAGCACCATTACGTCGAAGACGTAGTAGATGACGGGAGCTGGGGCTGAACCATAGTTCTGGAGAGCGTTGAATGAGGGACGTCCCTCACCGTCGAACGCGATGACCTCACCATCGATGACCGTGTTGTCCGGCATCTTCGCGAGCCCCTTCACGACACCCGGATACCGCCCGCTGAAGTCATTGTCGTTGCGCGATCGGAGATGGACGATTCCCTCGCGCTTGAACGCAATAGCGCGGTAGCCGTCGAGCTTCAGCTTGTACAGCCACTGGTCGCTGTCCGTAAGCGAATCGGTTCGCAGCAACAGCATGGGCTCGATGAAGCGAGCTGAAGCGCTTCGTGAGGCTGTCGTTCTCGCGGAATTGGCCTTGCTTTTGCGATCTATTCGCCTCATGAAGAACCCGACAAGCGATGATACCGCTCAGCCAGCGCCCCAACTCGACCCTGACGAATGGAAAACGGGCGACGAGCCCATGACTGATGCGCAGCGCTCGTACCTCGAGACGCTGTGTCGGGAGACTGGTGAGGAATTCGACGACGCGCTGACGAAGGCGGAGGCATCGAAGCGCATTGATGAACTCCGCGCACGTTCGCCGAGACTCTCGGATCAGTGACGCGGTCCGGTACGCTGGATGAAGTCGGCCATGAGCGACGCAGCCTCGGCCGCGTGCGTCTCAAGCAGCATATGGCCGCCGTCAAGAATGTGGGCTTCCATCCTCGGCAGGTCCTCCATCCATGACAGGACCTCGGCGAGCTCGAAGAATGGCTCGTGCCGTCCCCAGACCATCAGAGCAGGTGGTTGCCGGCGCTTGAGATAGTTGGCGATGGCGTCGAACCGCGCGACGTAGCGCGCATAGTCCGCGATGAGCGCTCGCTCCTTGTCCAGCCGCCCCGGCAATTGCATCACTCGCCAGTCCTCCTCCCCGCTCTCCGCCGGGATGCGCGCGGCCACGTCAGACGGGACACCGCGGAGATACGTGTCGCGCTTACCCTCCAAGGTCAGATGCGCGGTCGCCGGCGCCTCGTTTTCCGGGTTCGGCTGTGACCCGTAGGCCAGCACGGGGCCCCACTGCGGTCCCAACCCGGTTCGATGCGCGTTGGCGTTCTGAACGATCAGGCCCAACACGCGTTCTGGCGCCTGCATGGCGATGTGGAACCCCACTGGCGCCCCGAAGTCATGCAGGTAGATGTAGCGCGGGCCGATCGCGAGCTGGTCCAGCAGTTCCGAGATGGCTTGGCCGTAGGCGGAAAACGACGCGGTCGGTAGGACGGCGGACTCGCCAAAGCCGGGCAGATCGGGCGCGATCGCGTAGGCGGCCAGCGACAGCTCGGGCATGACGTCTCGAAAGTATCGCGCCGACTGCGGGGTTCCATGCAGGAGCAGCACGGCAGGCCTGGACGATTCACCCGCCGTGACGAAGGACAACTCAGTGCCGCCGGCTAGGCGGAGTCGCTGGCGGTTCGGGGCGTGCATCTCCGAATGTTTCTCCTCGATCGTCTCAGCGCTTCCGCGTCCGCGACGAGGCAAGCGCATCGTAGCGCGTGAGCACACCGAGACGGGGCGTCCGGCGGGCCACTCCGTCTTTCACTGCATTCGCACGGTTCTCTGGGGGCGTTCGCGGCCGTTCAATTCGATCGTGCGTCGTCGAAGTGGTGATGCCCATCATACGCCGCGAAGCAGGGCGGTCCTATGATGAATGGATGACGGAAAAGAGCCTGCTCGGTGTCGACGTCGAGTGCTATGCAGGCCATCGCGGCGAGCAGACTCCACGCACATTGATTCTCGGAGACCGCCGCGTCACTGTCGCGGAGGTGGTCGACGCATGGCTGGCGCCGGACTATCGGTACTTCAAATTGAGAGGCGCAGACGGCGACACGTATCTCGTCCGTCACGATGAGCGCTCCGATACGTGGGAGCTGACATTGTTCCGCTCGGAGGGCGTTGACGGATGAGGGGCTGAGCAAAACGTCGGCGTCGACACTGCCCAGATTCAAACAAGGAGAGTAACCGGTGCGGAAGATTATCGTCGGCGCCCAGGTTTCCATGGATGGCGTCATGCAGGCGCCTGGTGGGCCGTGGGAGGATCCAACCAAGGGCTTCAAGTTCGGCGGCTGGGTGATGCCCTATTTCGATGACGTGTTCGGCGAAGAGATCGACCGCGTCTTCAAGGAAAAGTGCGATCTTCTGCTCGGGCGCAAGACCTATGAGATTTTCGCGGCGTATTGGCCGTACTACGACGAGGACGCCCCTCATGGCGGCATCGCCAAGCTGTTCAAGGACATCAAGAAGTACGTGGTTTCGCGCTCCGGCGACGTCGATACGAGTTGGCAGGGCTCGGTGCTGCTGCGAGACATCGCCGACGTGAAGCGTTTGCGGGAAGAAGACGGCCCGAACCTCGTGACCCAGGGCAGCACCGAACTTGTGCACGCGCTGCTCGCGAACGACCTCGTCGACGCGATGAGCACCTTCACAGTGCCGGTTGTGCTCGGCGGCGGCAAAAGGCTGTTCGCGGACGGCTCAGCGCCGCACAGCTACAAGCTGACTCGATCGCGAGTCTCGACTACGGGCCTCATGATCGCGCACTATGAGCGCGGCGGCGAGGTCACGGTTGCCGACACCGCCCTCGCCGAGCCGAGTAAAGCGGAAGCGGCGCGGCAAGAGCGCATGAAGCGCGAAGGCTAATCCAAGCTTGATCGGCGATACGCTTACCTGATGCGACCCCTTCGATATTCCATCAACGTCACATCGGACGGGTGCTGCGATCATCGGGAAGTAATCACGGACGAAGACTTGCATCGTCACGCGATGGAGAACATCGCCCAAGGCGATGCGCTTCTCTTTGGCCGCGTGACGTACCAAATGATGGAGGCAGCGTGGCGGTTGGCGACCCGGACGGTGGCGATGCCTGACTGGACGGAACCCTTCGCGCGGACAATCGACGCGGCGAAGAAGTACGTCGTGTCGAGCACCCTGGACCGGGTCGATTGGAACGCGGAACTCATTCGCGGCGATCTCGGAAAGGCGTTCAGCAGCTCAAGCAGGAGTCGGGCACGGGACTGTTCACGGGCGGCGTGACGCTCCCACTGGCGTTGGCGGAGTTGGGATTGATTGATGAGTACGAGTTCGTGGTGCACCCCAGGCTAGCGGGCCACGGACCGACGTTGTTCGCGGGGCTCTCGAAGCGTGTCGACCTGAAGCTCGTGGACCGGCTGGAGTTTGGCTCGGGGGCAGTGGCGATGCGCTATGAGCCGAGAAGCTATTAATCCTCCTGCGCCTCTTCTTGATCCTGCAACGCCATCCACGGCGTGAACAGCTTCGGGCCGCCTTTTCTGAGCTGCTCTTTCATCTTCGCGTTCGGCGTTCCCAGGTACTTCGCCTGTGACGGAGCGCACGTACTTCCGTCGCGACGGCGTGGGCTGGACGCTGGTCGGACTGGAGCGCCTTCCGGATCCAGGCGGCCAACCCCGCTCGGGGACAAACAAATTAGGATTCGCGACCTGCCGAGTCACATCCGGCTCGAGCACTGCCGGACGTGACTCGTGGCCTTACCTCGATGGCTCGTGGGACCTACCGTGTCGCTGCGACGACACCGTGTGCGGCCTTCGCAATGATTTCGGCAACGGCTTTCGGCTGCCACACGCAGACCGCGTGACTGCCATTGGTAACCGATTGGCGTCCACCGTCCGAAAGTGCCAGCTATCTGCCGCCGCTCTTCGTGAACGTGCCGTTTCTCAAGTCGTTGAACGCCTGCTGCAGCTCCTCCTCCGTGTTCATCACGATGGGACCGTACCAGGCCACCGGCTCTTCGATGGGGCGGCCGGACACGAGCAGGAACCGGATGCCCTCGTCGCCCGCATGCACGACCACCTCGTCGCCGCGATCGAACAGCACGAGCGAGCGATTTTCGCTTTCGTGCGGCACCGATCGGGTCGTGGCGCCGTCGGTCTGCTCGGTGAGCATGCCCTGCGGCGCCGACGCGTCGCGGAACGTACCAGACCCTGCGAAGACGTACGCGAACGCATGGTTCGCGCGATCGACCGCGAGGCGCTTTCGGCGACCGGGCGGCACCGAGACATCGAGATAGCGCGGATCCGCTGCGACGCCTTCGACCGGTCCCTTCCGGCCCCAGAACTCACCGCACACGACCCGCACTCGCGTGCCATCATCGTCGGCAATCTCGGGGATGTCGGCGCCGGCGATGTCCTGATACCTGGGCGCGGTCAACTTGAGCGAGGACGGCAGATTGGCCCACAGCTGAAAGCCGTGCATGCGTCCGGCCGCGTCGCCCTTCGGCATCTCCTGGTGCATGATGCCGCGCCCCGCGGTCATCCATTGCACGTCGCCGGCACCGAGACTGCCGCGATTCCCGAGGCTGTCGCCGTGGTCGACCGAGCCCGCCAGCACGTAGGTGATGGTTTCGATGCCGCGGTGCGGGTGCCAGGGAAACCCCGCCAGGTAATCGTTGGGGTTGTCGTTGCGAAAATCGTCGAACAGCAGGAACGGATCGAAGTCCGTTGTGTCACCGAAACCGAACGCACGCTGCAGCTTGACGCCCGCCCCCTCCATCGTTGCCTGACTGCGAATCAACTTCCTGACCGGCCGTACTGACATGTTGGTCGCTCCTTCCGATCCTTTGATGCTGCCGGGATACCTGGTGCGCCTACGGTGTCGTTGACGCCGGAGCAAGTGGCATACGGAGTGGTTTCAGGGCGACACCCCACGTCACGACGTCGTCGATCATGCGGTTCACCTCCGCTTCGCGGGACGGGGCGGGCGTGAACGCCGTATAGTTCTCGAAGTCGGTGAACAGCGACAGCAGCACCTGCGAACGGACGTCTGCCACGCGCAACTCCGCCATCACCAGCCGAAGCTGTTCGACCGCGCGTGCACCGCCGGCATTGCCGTATGACACAAAGCCCGCGGCTTTGTGATTCCACTCGCGGAACAAAAAGTCGATCGCGTTCTTGAGCGCTCCGGGAATGCCGTGGTTGTACTCCGCGGTCACGAACACGAAGGCATCGAACTCGGCGATCTTCGCGGCCCATCGTTTCGTGTGCGGCAGCGTGTACCGCCCCAATGAGGGCGGCATCGGCTCGTCCAGCAGCGGCAGGTTGAAATCCTTGAGGTCGACGAGCTCGAAGCTGGCGTCGCTACGGTGCCTCGCGATCTCGTACACCCACCGGGCAACCGCTTCGCCGATGCGCCCGGGGCGTGTGCTTCCAAGAATGATTGCGACGTTCAACATGTGTCGTCCCTTCTCTTCCAAACGCGGTCGGCGCCGATCTCAACGCCGCTCGTGGGTATCCTGAGCGAATAGCGCGTCGGCCGTGGTGCCCAGCCGTCTCAGCAGATCGGTCAGCGTCCTGCGCTCGGCTTTCGAGAGGCCGCGCATCGCCCGCTCCATCGCGTGCGCATGTCCGGCAAAGACTTTGGTAATCAATGCTTCGCCGTCCGGCGTCAGATGAATCGCCCACGCGCGTCGGTCGGTGACGTGATCGGCACGTGACACCAGCCTGCGCGTTTCGAGCCGGTCGATCGCTGTCGTCATCGATCCACTGGTGAGATCGATGCGACGACCCAGCTCGCTGACCGCTTGCGGCCCCTTGTGGAAGAGCGCTTCGAGAATCGCGAAGTCCGAGAGGCACATGTCGAGCGACTCGATGCTGCGCTTCGCGTGGCGCGCCAGGGTGCGATGGGCCTTCATGAGCACGAGCCAGGTATGAATAGCCGGCTGGTCAGTGTGCCGCGGTGTCACAACAGAGGCTCAGGCATGGAACGTGGTCCATTGACAAGTATAGCGATGACAAGTTACTTGATGTCAAGTGATGTGTCGTCGTGGCGAGATCAACGTGGAGGCGGCTTTGACTTAGGGCTTCGAGAACGAGAAAGCTAGCTATCGAGGGATCTGACAGTGCCGAGCGACAACGAACGCAGCGAGAACCAGGCACCACGGAACGCGATTCCGGAAGAGCCGACCGCTCCCAACACCGCCTTGGCGTCGCGGTTCCACCAGATGTTTCCAGTGCTTTCCCAGGCCGAGATCGATCGCGTCCGGCGTTTCGGCGATGTGAAGAGATTCGCTCCCGCGGAGCTCCTGTTCCAGGCAGGAGAGGCCGCTGCAGGAATGTACGTGATCCTGTCCGGCCGGGTCGCGATCGTGCCGCGCGATGGGCTGGGCCAGTCTGTGCCGATGGCAGCTTTCGCGGAGCTGATCGGGGCGCCGGTTGAGGAAATGACAGAGGTGGTCCCGGGCGAGGTCATGGCCGAGATCGGTCAGCTTTCCGGAAGACCGGACTTGAGCGCATTCGACGCCCGGGCGGTCGGTGACGTGGAGACGATCGTCGTTCCGCCTGAGGCGCTCCGGGCGCTGCTCGTCGCCGAAGCCGAGCTCGGCGAGCGCATCCTGCGCGCCCTCATCCTGCGTCGAGTGGCGCTGATCGAGATGGGCTTCGGAGGCCCGGTGCTCGTCGGCGCACTCAAGTCCCCTGACGTGACGCGGCTGTCACACTTCCTCGAACGCAATGCCATTCCGTTCCGAGTGGTCGATCCCGACGAGGACCGGCATGCATCCGCGCTACTCGCGCGCTTCGCGCCGAAGCCGGGCGACCTTCCGATCGCGGTCCTGTCTGACGGCACAGTGCTCAAGAACCCGACGAAGCACGAACTGGCCCTGGCCCTGGGTCTGGTGGCGACGAGCTTCCGCTCCGAACTGTACGATGTAGCGATCGTGGGCGCGGGTCCCGCCGGGCTCGCGACTGCGGTCTATGGCGCGTCCGAGGGCCTCTCCGCTGTGGTGCTCGAAGCGCTCGCCTTTGGAGGACAGGCAGGCACCAGCGCGCGGATCGAGAACTATCTGGGCTTTCCTACCGGCATCTCGGGCCAGGCGTTGACGGCACGCGCGTTCACGCAGGCGCAGAAATTCGGAGCCGAGTTCAGCCTGTCCACAGAGGTCGCGCGGCTGGATTGCACTGCCGAAAGATCGGGTCCCGATCCAATGCACATCCTGGAGCTTGCTGATGGCCGGCGGATCCGGGCACGAACCGTCGTGGTCGCGACCGGAGCGCGCTATCGCCGTCCTGAGATTCCGAACCTCGCACAGTTCGAAGGCCGCGGTGTCTCGTACTGGGCCTCGCCCGTCGAGGCCCGGCTGTGCCGCAACGAAGACGTGGCCCTCCTGGGGGGAGGCAACTCGGCGGGTCAGGCCTCCGTGTTTCTCGCAAGCCACGCGCGGAACGTGCGCATGCTGGTGCGCGGGCCCGACCTCTCGAGCACCATGTCGCGCTACCTCATCGATCGGATCGCGGCCTCCCCGAACATTGCGGTGCTCTGCGAGACCGAGATCGTGGAGCTTCTTGGAACGCCCGACCACGGTCTCCAGAGCGTGCGGTGGCGCAACCGGCGCACCGGCGACGAGGCACAGCACGCCATCGCCCACTTGTTCCTCTTCACAGGTGCCGATCCGGCGGCGAGTTGGCTCACCGGCTCCGGCGACGAGATCGCTTCGGCTTCACCACGCACGTAATGCGCGTAGTCCTCGACAAGCCCGTCGACTTGCCACGGCGGGACGCGGCAACTGTCAGGGCTACCGTTCTGTTCAGGTTCCTACGAAAGCGCTGGCATAGTCCTCGGCAAATCTGCCCACGTCACGTGGATCGCCCCCTGTGACTTCACGGACATGCGGCCTGAGCGTGGCGTTCGGTGGTGCGTCATGAGCCTTCCGAGCTCCGGGCGCGTCACGCTGGCCCCGTAGAACCACGTCGGGCGAGGAAAGTGTGCAGTTGCGCGACGACCGCAGCCCCCTCCCCGATGGCCGCTCCTACCCGCTTAACCGACCCGCAACGGACGTCGCCGACGGCGAAAATCCCTTCGACCCCGGTCTCCAGCGGCAGTCCCGCTCGACGAGAAGGGTTTCATTCAAACCGGCGCCGACGTGCGTTCGACCGAGCGAGCGCCGCTCACCGGCGAACCCGTCCGAGGGGACGTCGATGAAGGCGACTGGTCGCCCGATCGCTTTCGAGAGGGCGCTATGCTGCTGCGCGTCGCGGCCAGCGTTTTCGGAGTGGTCGATCTACTGCGCTACGATTGCGGCGATGCTCCGTTTTAGGGAGGTTCCAATGTCGCAGACAGGAACAAGTGAGGGTGTCAAGAACGTCGTTCTCGTGCACGGGGGGTTCGTGGACGGCTCCGGTTGGCAGGGCGTCTACGACATCCTCAAGCAGGACGGCTACAACGTCTCGATCGTCCAGAACCCGACCACTTCGCTGGCCGATGACGTTGCGGTCACGAAGCGCACGTTGGCGGCGCAGAACGGCCCGGCGATTCTCGTCGGCCATTCGTACGGCGGCGTCGTGATCACGGAGGCCGGCAACGATCCGAAGGTCGCGGGTCTGGTCTACATCGCCGCCTTTGCTCCGGATAAGGGCGAGTCGGTGTCTGCGCTCATCAAGAACCCGCCGCATGGCGCACCCGTCCCTCCGATCCTGCCGCCGCAAGACAGGTATCTCTTCCTCGACCGGACGAAGTTCCGCGAGTCGTTCGCTGCTGACGTAAGCGCCGACACGGCGGCATTCATGGCAGACTCGCAGGTGCCGTGGGGTCTCGAAGCGCTCAACGGCGCGGTCACAGAACCCGCGTGGCGGACGAAGCCAAGCTGGTACCTCGTGGCGACCGAAGACAAAATGATTCCGCCCGATGCGCAGCGCGCGATGTCCAAGCGCGCTGGTTCTACCGTTGTCGAGGCCAAGGGGAGTCATGCGGTTTACGTGTCGCAACCACAGGCCGTCGCGGCGATCATCACGAAGGCCGCACACGGGGTGGCCTTGGCAACCTAGGAACGCGCAAAACGTTCGCGGCGTGCGGCGGGGCGAAGGAGGAGAGGAGAAGGGCCGGCCCGCGTCCCGACAGCCCGTCCCCTGCTCCGTAGGCGGGAGTCGTTACGCAGCCTGCCCGACCGTGCCGACGACGCAACGGCCACTGGTTTCCGGCTACGGAATAGGGGCCAGGCCTGTCGGGGGCGCCACCTTCGCGCTCGCGCAGGGACAGGCACCGGACGCGTGGGCACACTGAGCACCCCCACAGTCCAAAGGGAATCACCGACGTTTCCATGCGCGGCCAGATCGGCAGGCCTGTAAGAGGATGAACTGCTCGGCCTTCTGTTATGCAAATCCGGAAGCTTACACGACGAGGGTGACGGCCCGCGCAATCCCGGGCGCGTACGAAAATCAGCTACCCTGCGCGAGGCACATAATCGCCGCATCACGCGATGACTCCACAAAAGAGCGAGCATTTCGACGGCAGACGCTTCATCAATCCCACCGGTTCAGCAGGGCAGCCGTTCTCAGCCGTTCCGCGCATGCTCCTCGAGCGGCGGACGCCGTGGCCGACACGCGTCGATGTGCCAGTGCGACGGCCTTCCGGGCTTGACGGCGCCGCGGCCGTCCTCACCTTCATCGGCCACGCGACGTTCTTGATTCAAACGGCGTCCGGGAATGTCCTGACCGATCCCATGTATTCACAGCGTGCCGGTCCGCTGAATCTCGTCGGACCGCGACGCGTCCGGCCCCCGGCCGTGCGCTTAGACGACTTGCCGCCGATCGCGACGGTGCTGCTCAGTCACAATCACTACGATCATTGCGATCTGCGTACGCTTCGCCTGCTTGCGGAGCGCTTCGATCCGCTCGTGGTGACACCGCTGGGAAACCGAAGCCTCGTGCGCTCGGCGCGTGTTCGGCGAGTCGAGGAGCTCGATTGGTGGCAGGCATCCACGACGTCGGCGCTCTCTGTCACCCTGACGCCCGCGCAACACTTTTCCGCGCGAAGCCCTCTGGACCGGAACCGCGCGCTTTGGGGCGGTTTCGTGCTCACGATAGGCGATCGTCGAATATTCTTCGCCGGCGACAGCGGCTACGCCCCTTTCTTTCGCGACATCAGGCAGCGGCTCGGACCGATCGACCTGGCGCTGCTGCCAATCGGCGCGTATGAACCGCGCTGGTTCATGCAGCCCATTCACATGAATCCCGCTGAGGCGGTGCAGGCGCACGTCGACCTCCAGGCGCCAGAAAGTGTCGCCATGCACTTTGGCACTTTCCAGTTGACGACCGAGGGCATCGACGAACCGTTGCAGGCGCTGGCGGATGCGCTGCGCGCACGAAACATTCCGTCGTCGCAATTCCGAGCCCTCGAGTTCGGGGAATCTCTACGCGTGGATTAGCGGTGCGCAGTTCCTACCACGCCGCAACTCTTGAAGAACCCGGCTGAGATCGAACCTTGGAATGAAGACGCTGTTTCCCAGTCACACAAGAGGGAGCTGCCCGGTCCATCTTATGGGAGGCACGCATGCGGCTCTTGATCCTCGGCGCCAACGGCAAGACAGGGACACAACTCGTCGATCTCGCCCTCGCCCGTGACCACAAGGTCACGGCGTTCGTACGCTCTCCCGTCAGGGTCACGCGCCGCCATCCGCTGTTGAAGGTGCTTCCAGGTGATCCTCACAGCGCGGATGAGTTGGTGGAAGCGCTTCCAAGGCATGACGTCGTGCTCTCCGCTCTGGGCGTTCGTCCGCCGCACGCGTTCCGGCCGCACACCGTGCTCCAGGACTGTGCGGCCAGCACCGTCGCCGCGATGACGAGAGCCGGGGTGAAGCGGCTCGTGCTGGTCTCGGCCGCGATCCTGTTTCCCGAGAAGGGCCTTCGCTTCGCATTCTTCCGCTGGCTGCTCACGCAGGTGAGGCGCGACTTGGAGGCGGCCGAACAGATCGTGCGCGCCACGTCCCTCGAGTGGACGATCGCCAGGCCGCCACGTCTGATCCACACTTCCGATGAGGGGTATCGCGTGACGCCGGACGCGCTTCCGAGCGGCGCCTTCTCGATGTCGTTCCGCGCAGTTGCCGCCTTTATGCTCGACACAGTGGAGCATCGTACGCACGTGCACCAGACCGTCGGCCTGGCCAGCTGAAAGATAGTGGCCCATATCGGTACCGCATGAAGGTGACGTCATCGTGAGGCTGAAGGAGCGGGCGACAGAAGATCTTGCGGTCTTCGAGTCCCACCGGTCGGCGCTGGTGGCGCTCGCCTATCGCATGCTCGGAGACGTGGGCCGCGCGCAGGATATGGTGCAGGAGGCGTGGCTGCGCTGGCACGGCCGCGACGTGGAGGTGGAGTCTCCGAAAGCGTTCCTCGTGACCGTCGTGACGCGCCTGTGCCTGAACGAGCTCGACTCGGCGCGGGCTCGACGCGAGGAGAGCCGCAGCGATCGCCTGCCGGAGCCGGTCAACCTCGAGGAGGGCGGAATGTCGCGCCTGGGGGATCTCGAGCAGCTCTCCATGGCCATCCTTGTCGTCTTGGAGCGGCTCTCGCCTGCCGAGCGAGCCGTTCTCCTGCTCCATGACGTGTTCGATTTTCGCCACGAGGAGATCGCCGAGCTCGTCTCGCGGAGCACCGCCGCTTGCCGGAAGCTGCTCGAGCGCGCCCGTCAGAGGTCAATGCGGGCCGGCGCCTTGTCACCGCATCTCGCGAGGAGCATCAGCGCTTGCTGGATGCCTTTTTGCGCGCAACCTCTGACGGCGACGTCGCGGCTCTCACGGACCTGCTCGCCGCGGACGCCGTCTTGATCACGGACGGCGGACCCGAGGGCCGCGCTTTCCGGGGCATCCGCAACCTCCGGCGGCCGCTCGAGGGCGCGGCGCACGTGGCCGCCTTCGTGGCCGCGACGTCCCGTCGCGGCGAACTCGAAGTCGAACAACGAGAGCTCAACGGGCAGCCCGCGCTGGTCTTCTACCGAGAAAGGAATCCCTTCGCCGCTGTCACCTTGGCCGTTGCCGACGGCAAGATCCATCGAGTCTTCTTCCACGCCGATCCGACCCGCCTTCGAAATCTCGGCGGCAGCCTCCCCCATTGATGACGCGCGTGAGTGGGGTGACGAGAGAGCAGTCACACGCAAGGAGGCTGTCCGGTCAATCCTGTAGGAGATGGCACCCATCATGGACACGAGGATGAAAAAAGATCCAGCGATCTACTGGGCGACGACGGGAATGGTCCTTTTCGTCATGGTTTACAGCATCATCACGTTTACGTTCTTCGATCGGGCGCTCTACCCGGAGGGCGCCTTCGTCCATTTGCAACTGCCGAACTACTTCAGAATTGAGCTCACCGTCGCAAAGACATTGGGTGTCTTGGCGCTGTTGATTCCGAGCGTCCCGCTCAAGGTGAAGGAGTTCGCCTACTTCGGCTTTGCCATCACGCTGGTCTCCGCCAGCATCGCGCATTTCGCGGTTGGGGACGCCGGAAGGCCTCCTTTGTACGCCTTCTACATCCTCGATCCGTTGATCATCCTGGGTATGCTCATCGTTTCCTATCGGTACTTCCACAAGCTGAGAAAGCAGTCGTCTGCCAGGCCCGTGAAGTCCGACGCCGCCGAGCAAGGAGTGGCTCGTGAGGTTCTCGCCTAGCGCACGTGAAATCGAGAGGGAGTTTGGCCTTGCTGAAGACCCCGAGCGCCAGGCACGATGGTTCAGCCGGCTCCGGTTAGGCGCTGACGCGTTATGAACGCTGTGCTGCGGGTCGGTGTCCTGCTGCTATTTGCGCTCGCGGTCTTCGGTTCCGCCTGGTACATTGCCTTCCGCTTGCGGACGACGTTCGGGCTGCAGCGGCGGTGGCTGTTGCGTGCCCTCGTTGTGGCGGCACTCGTTGGCTGGTTAATGTTGCTGGTGCCCGCGACGAAGTCCGCTGATGTCGTCGCCGGCCTGTCGTACGTCCTTGGCGGATATCTTTTTGCTGGCTACGTCTTCCTGACGCTTGCGTTTGTACTCCTGCACGTCATCGAGTGGGCGTGGCACATACCAAAAGCCCGCGTGGGTGCGGCGGCGCTGCTTTTTGCGGGCGGCACGACGCTCGTCGGCGGCATGTGGGCCAATACGTTCTCGGTTGTGGAGACCGAGATTACACTCCCCGGCCTAGACCGCGACGTCGTCGCGATGCAGCTCTCGGACATCCACGTGGGCCACCACCGCGGAAGGAGGTACCTCGAGAAGATCGTTGAAGAAACCAATCTGCGCAAGCCTGACCTCGTGCTGATTACAGGTGACCTCATCGACTCCGAGGCCGCATTCTTGCCTGGAGCGCTCGAGCCGCTGGCTCGATTCTCCGCGCCCGTCTACTACGTGGGAGGGAATCACGAAAAGTATGTCGATGCGGAACGCGCGTTCGCGTTGGTGAAGAAGTACGGCGTGAACGTCCTCCGCAGCCAGGTGGTCGAAACTCACGGACTCCAGCTCGTGGGTCTCGACTACATGAACGCCGATGAGGACACCTTCGAATTGCATCCGTCCGACGACTCACGGACTATCAAGTCCGTGCTGGCGTCGCTCCACTTGAAGGACGGCATGCCGTCGGTGCTCCTGCATCACAGTCCGGCAGGCGCTCAGTATGCAGCCGCGAACGGAATCGATGTGATGATTGCGGGCCACACACACGGCGGGCAGTTCTTCCCAGGCACGCTCGTCGCCACAGCGGTGTTTCCCTTCACTCACGGCCTGTATCGCCGAGGCCCTCTGCAGGTCTTCGTGTCGCAAGGGGCCGGGACGTTCATGTCTCGCGTTCGACTCGGCACCTCAAACGAGCTGAACATCCTGCGATTCAGGCCAAAACGGTCGTTATGATCATCTGAGGGCGAGGCCCATATGGCGGGTCGGACTGTCGCGGCGGAGACCTGCGTCGCGCTGGCGGCGACTGAACATCAGTTCGAGTCGTTTCCCGGCCGCGACATCGCGCTCGGTGCGCTAACGGTCACGCGGGTGCTCCCGGTAAAGGGGAGGCGCCTCGTTGGCCCCTGGTGTTTTCTCGACCGTTTCGGCCCCCTGACGTTCGCGGATCCGTCGCCAATGGACGTCGGCGCGCATCCTCACATGGGGCTGCAGACCGTGACGTGGCTCCTCGACGGCGAGCTCGTTCATTACGACAGCCTTGGATACGAGTCGCTGCTTCGACCTGGCGCCGTCAACGTCATGACCTCCGGTGGCGCCATCGCTCACGCGGAGCGAACGCCGGCAGTGAACAGCGGCCGGTTGAACGGCGCGCAGCTCTGGGTCGCCCTGCCCGATCGCGAGCGCAACATGTCGGCGCAGTTTCAGCACGTCGAGCGCGTGCCCGTCAACGAGGAGCGCGGCGGAATCGTTCAGGTCTTTGCGGGAAGCCTGAACACGCTCCGCTCACCGGCGACGCATCATTCCGGAGATCTTCGGCGGCGATCTGCAGGTGCATCCTGGAGCCGCCCTCGACATGCCGTTGGACGTCGCGTTCGAATACGCCGCTCTTGTCTTGAATGTGGACTGCAGCCTCGAAGGGCAGCCTCTGCAGGAGCGAGTGCTGTACTACCTTGGCGCAACCGTTCCGAGGTGTCTTTCACCAGCCGGTCGGGTAGCCGATTGTTGCTGATCGGCCGTCCACCGTTCCCGGAGAAGATTCTGATGTGGTGGAACTTCGTGGCGCGCACGCCTCAGGAGATTGCCGACGCACGAACCGACTGGGAGGAGCGGCGGTGGTTCGGCGATGTGACCGGGTATTCGGGGCCGCGCCTCGCTGCGCCGAGCCTCCTCAAGTTTGCGAATCCGAACCCGGCCAGTTGATCGCAGCCGAGTTGAACTGAGCGCGAGATGGCGGATGTCACGGTTCTCGAGAACCAGATTTCGGTCTTCCCAGTGCCCTCCGTGGCGACATCCACCATCGTTCGTGCCAGGTCGTTGGCACAAATCACCTGGTTGGGGAACAACACCCGAGACGCGGGATAGATCGCGCGCAGCAGGCGATAGCCAAAATTGGGTTCTCTGCGCGGCTGCACAGGGTAGATGTACGCGGGGCGGAGGATGTACAAGCGGGGAAATCCTGCCGCGGACAATGCTTTCTCTGCCTCGCCCTTGTAGCGTGCGAAGGCGATCCGGCTGCGCCCGGTCGGATCCGCGCCACCGCCGCTCGAGAAAGCGAGTGTCGCGTTGGGACTGCTGGCGCGGAGGACTCGTGCGAACTCGACGGCGTAATCCACGGTGACCCTGCGGAGTTCCGCGTCCGGGACCGCGCCGGTATAGGCGCCGAGACAAAAGACCGCCGCGTCTTGGTCCGTGAGCGGGCCGGCGAGTGCGGAACAGTCCGCGAAGTCTTGATGCAGCACCTCTTTCAGTTTTGGGTGCGCGAGGCCCGTGGGCTTACGGCCGATCGCGGTCGCAGCTCCCACAGCGGGGTGATCGAGCGCGTAGCGAAGCGCCTCGCCACCGACCATTCCGGTCGCACCGACGACGACCAGCCGCTTCTGGGGCACGGTCATGCCAACGCCCGCTCGTCCACCCAGTCCACGTATAACAGGCGCTCCGAAAACAGCCATGCGCCATCCGTCTTCACGAACGTGTCGAGGTAACGCAGCGAGGCGACCATCAGGCGTCGTTTGCTGCCGTCGACCGTGACGTGGTGCGCGAGGCAGTACGCCTCGCCGGTGGCCCGGTCGCCAGACAGTGATGTGATGGTGCTCTGTCCCACGAAGTGCGTGGTGGCGTCGTACTTATTCAGATCTCCAAAGACTGGAGCGAGCGCCTCGAGCGAATGGAGTTCCATCGATGGCGTCGGGTCCTTGGCGTTCATGTACACCACGAAATGGGTGTCTGGCGTGAAGAGAGCCATCTGGCCTCTTGCATCGCGGCGATCGGCGCAGTGCGCATACGCCTCGACGAGCTCGCGGATCGCAAGGCGGTCGGCCGCTTCATTGGGAGAGAGGGTGAGGTGTTTGCTCATGAAGCCAGTCTCCTTTGAACGCTCAGGGTAACTGGTCGAAAAAGAGATAGACGGCGGCAATCCGGCCGTCCCGGGCAATGATGAAATCAGTCCCGGCGTACACTGGCGCCTCACCAGGACGGCCCGAGACCCACCGGACCCGCCCGCCATTGCCCAATTCCTCGGGCGGGGCAATCGGCTGATACCGAAAGTCGGGGTGCGTTGCCTTGATCGCGCCAGCGACGCGATCGATCTCGTCGCGGCCACGGTAAACACCTCTGGGCTCGTGGAACACGCAATCTTCGGTGTAGATCTCGTCGATGGCCGCGCGCCGACGCGCGGAGTCGTTTTCACCGAAGACGTCATGAAGATTACGGGTCAGCAAGGTCGATATGCTGGAGGACATGGCGTTGTCTCTCTGCGCATTGGAAACGTGCTTCGAGCGCGCTTCTACTTCTTGAGCGAGGCCTCCAGGTTGCCCAGCACACCGAGCTGGCCGAGCAGGATGGTTCCAGCGTAGTGGCAGTCGAACGCGCTCACCTTCCCATCCTCAACATGGAAGACATCGATGCACGGGACGTGGATCTCCTTACCGGTAGCGGGGAGCGTTCCCAGGCCCATGGGAAGGTCACCTTGGTGGGTTCCGTTCAGCGACAGCTGAACGACGACGACGTCACCGTCGAAGTAGAGGTGGGAGAGTTCGCGGTGCATGTCCGGAAATGCAGCCGAGTAGACGTCGGCCGCACGAGCGACTTCCTCGCCGCGGTATGTGACTCCTGCAGGGACGTCCCACCAGTAGCCGTTCTCGGTGAACAGTGACCGAAACCTCTTGCGGTCCTTTTCTGCGACCGCGTACAGATTGCGGATGATCTCTTCGTTTGAAGCCATCGTGGTCTCCTCTTAATTAACCATCCGCCAGCGCACGGCGTCCATTTTCCGCTGTGCCCACGCCGCTCGACTGCTGCTCTCGCGCCGTTCTAGTCGGGTCCGCTTGATGTAACGTGGGCGCCACGCCCGCCCCAATCGCGTCGATCGCGCGCATCATCTTCGCCTGCGGCAGCGAAGCCACGTTCATCTGAAAGGAGATCCGAGAGATCCCGCCCAGTGCCTCGGCGTGTCGAAGGATCTTGTCGACCACTTCGTCCGGGCTGCCAATCAGGAGCGCGCCGTCAGGACCCCGTTGCGCGTCGAAGCTCGCACGCGTCATGGGCGGCCACCCGCGCTCCTTGCCGACATCCGTCATCGCTTTCGCGTAACCGGGGTAGAACGTGTCAGCCGCCTCCTGCGTGGTGTGGCCGACATAGCCAAGCATATGGACGCCGACCTTCAGTTGCTCCGGGGAGTGCCCGTGCCGCCGGCCGTTTTCTCGATACACATCAATCAGCGGCCGGAATCGACGCGGCTCGCCGCCAATGATGGCCACCATCAACGGGAGTCCGAGCGCGCCGGCGCGCGCGAACGATTTCGGCGTGCCGCCGACGCCGAGCCAGATCGGTAGAGACTCCTGCATCGGCCGCGGGTAGACCCCTTGCCCCGTCAATGGAGCGCGGTACTTGCCGGTCCAATGCACATGCTCGTGCTCGCGGATCGTCAGCAGCAGCTCGAGCTTCTCCTCGAACAGGGCGTCGTAGTCCTCCAGCCGGAATCCGAAGAGCGGGCTGGAGTGCGATAGCGAGATGGTTGAAGGATAGGCGTTTTAGTTCAGCCGAGAAGGTATCTTTCAGCCGGTCGGTAATGAGCTTCTGCGTCAGTTCAGTGCTCTTCTTCGTTACAGAGAGGGTGGCAGTATCCGCAACACACTGTGAATACGCTGCCAATCGCTTTCTTCGATCAATCTCATTCGTTATGCCGGTGACGTCTTTCGCGAGTGTCGTGCGCGCCTCCAGTTCGCCGAGATCTCGGAGCTCGGTGGCCGAGAGCGTGGCCGCGGTCGGTAGTTGCGCCGCCCTCTCGCGCAAGGTGGAAGCGAGGCTGCTGACAGCCGTCTCCACGGTTCCGTCGAGATCGCCTGCCGGCAAGGCGGTACCATTTGAAACAGCTACGAGAACACGTGTACGAACGCTGTCAGCCGAAGCCAGTAGCGCAGCCATCTGCGGAGCCAGATCCGGGAGTTCCTCGGCTACTTCCTCGATAGTGGTCGCGAAGTCGCCACCGGCCAGATTCGCATCACCGATCGGCTGCAGCGCAGTTGCAAATGCGGTTTCGGCTTTGCGGACTTCCGTCTGAGCCTCCGACGCGATGTATTCAGCGAAGCGTCGCAGGCGGTCGGCGGCTTCATCGCCGATCGGCTGCTGGCAGAAGACGCATCGTGCATCATCACCTGAGGTGGGCGGAAATGATTGGTTCTTGTAGGCCTCCTCGAAGAACGCTGCCGTGGCCTCCCACATCGCGCGCCAACGAGTGCCGCCGGTGCCCGGAAGAACGTCCGCCGTCAGGGCGGCCTGCTTCAACTGCTCGAGGACAGTTCGAGCAACCGACAATCTGTTGTTGGCCTCCTGCACCGTGGTCAGCGCCTCAGGGCCCAGCGTCTCCGTCAGTCTTCCTAAGAACCTGCTCAGGAGATCTAGGCGGGCAGCTTTTTGACGCAGTTCCTGTGCACGACGTTTGGGGTCGCTGGCTGCCGCATCGCGGCGCTTCTCCTGAAGGGTTCGTAATCGTCGGCTCTCGGCGTCAGAGAAAGTCGCAAGCTTGTTGAAGTCAGACTCTTTACTCAGGGCGGTGAGGTTCTGAACAAACGTCGCAGCTGCCGTGCCCGCTGCGAGGGCGGGCAAGGCGATAGCGGCCTTTCGAAGAGCGTTCGCCTCGAACTCGAGTCGACGGCCGACTTCGTCGCAGGCACGAGCGAGTTTGTCGAAGATGTCGAGACTGAATGGTCGGAACGCGACGTCTGTTTTGTCCTTCAGGTATACAGGGACACACTGAGCGTCGAAAACGCTAATTGCGCTCAATAGCGCAGCTGGCGTGCTGTCTGTGGCCCAGTTGATTGGAACGTCTTTTCCGTCCAGGTGCGCCGTGATGGTGACGTTCGCTTTGGGCGGTGCAGTTCCAGAAAGAACATTGCCCAGGACATCCTCAACTAAGCGGGAGCGGCATGCTCGCTTGAGAACTCGGGTGTAGCCGGACTTGCCGGCTGTGCCTACCAGAAACGTCGTAATCGATGCGCTGATTGAAGTTGCGCTCGGCCTCGAATAGGCTCGACTCGTGGCCTCCGTCGTCGTTTCGCTGGTCTTCGCGCTTCGGTCAGCCGCTCGATCGCGCGCGGCTCTGCACCTCGAGATCCTTGCGCTCCGGCATCAGTTGGCGGTCCTGAATCGCTCGCGCCCTTCGCGACTTCGTCTGACCGCGGCGGATCGGGTTCTCTGGGCGTGGCTGTCGCAGGCGTGGAGCGGTTGGCGGCCGGCGCTCGTCCTCGTCAAGGCGGACACCGTGCTCGCCTGGCACCGACGCGGGTTCCGCCTGAGTCAGCACACGCGGCTCCCCACCCTGGACTGGGATCAGGTATATGCCACTGCTCCCATACTTCGCTGGCGAGTTATCGAAGACCGGACGCGGCGCGGCAATGAACCGGCCATTAGGAGACCATGAGATCGGACCCTCGGTTGGGAAGTCACTCAGTTTCTGCGCCGGGCCACCGAGTGGCGAGACGAGGTGAATGGCAGATAAAAAATTAGACGCTCCGCCGGCCTGATGTACAAAGGCGATCTGACGTCCATCGGGGGACCAACTCGGTTCCAGGTCTGCCCCCGGATCGGTCGTGATCCGTCTGACCTCATTCGCGCCGATTATCTTCACGTAGATGTCCCAGTTTTCTTCCTTCTCGCCAACCCACTGAAACGCTATTTGTGTACCGTCCGGCGCGAATGTCGGCGACCGTTCCCACCCCGTCAACGTCGTCAGCGGCTCCACGCGCAGCCGTGCAAGTGAGGGTGGCCGCCGAAGCCAGAAATACCACGCGCCAATTGCCGCCAGTGCCACGACGGCGGCCGACACGATGATTGGCCAGCGACGCCGCGAACGCGCGATGGGTACCGGACCCGGTCTGCCAGAATCCGATTCCTCCTTGATCTCCTGCAATGCGACTTTCACGTCGCCCATGTGTTGGAAGCGCCTCTCGGGATCTTTCCGCAAGCATCGCAGGATGGCCTTTTCGAGATCGGCTGGCACCCCAGCCGCCATCGCTGTCGGTGCTTTCGGCTGCGCCCGCAGGACGGCGCTCAGCGTCTCCCCGACGGACGAGCCTGTAAACGCGCGGACGCCGGTCACCATCTCGTACAACATCGCCCCGAAACTAAAGATGTCGCTCCGTGCATCCACCTTCCCACCTGTCGCCTGTTCCGGGGACATGTAGGCCGCCGTACCGGCAATGGCTCCTGGTGCGCTGAGCGCCATATCCACGGTGTCCGTGAGTTGGTCCCCGTCCACGTCTTTACTTCCACTGAGTTTCGCCAGGCCGAAATCGAGCACCTTCACGGCACCATCGGTGCCGACCATGACATTGGCCGGTTTCAGATCGCGATGGATGATGCCGCGGGCGTGCGCGGTCGCCAGCGCATCGGCGACAGGGATGGCGATCCGCAGCGCCTCGCCGAGGCGCATGCCATGGCGCGGAATGAGCGCATCCAGGCTCTTCCCACGGACGTACTCCATCACGATGAAATCGTGGCCGTTAGCCGACTCGATTTCGTGAATCGTGATGATGTGTGGGTGATTCAGCGCCGAGGCGGCGTGCGCTTCTTGGACAAACCGGCGACGACGATCCTCGTCGCTGACCCGGTCGGCCGGTAAGACCTTGATGGCCACCTCGCGATTCAGTCGCGGATCACGCGCGCGGTAGACTTCGCCCATCCCACCTGCGCCGATGAGCGAGAGGATCTCGTAGGGTCCGAGCTTCGCGCCCGGCTGAAGAGCCATGCTTCAGGTATTCGGCGCCATTATAGGGGCGTCATCGGCCAGTGGGCACCGAACCCAGCGAGGATTACCGAGCACGCCGCTCGATCGCTTCGCAATAGATGAACGGAGCATGGCCCGCACCGCTTCACGCGCGGCACACCGTGCGACGACGCTGTTCGTCTACGGCGCTGTGTCACCGTGTCATCGTGAACGCGACCACCAGGCGCTCAGACGCGCAAATACCCCGCTGCGGCCATTAAATCCGCGCAGCAGCACGAGGTTATCTTTGAACTCACCAGAGCCGTAGACGAGGCTCTTGCCATCTGGCGCCAGGCTGAAGCGGTATGCAGGGTGGAGCGGCGATCCATAGCGAAACTTGCCAACGTCGCCGATGACCTTCTCCTCGCCGGTCGCAATCGTTACCGAGAACAGCAACTCGCGATCGTGCTCTTCCCGCAAGCCATAAACGAGCGCGCTATCTGCGGAGAATGCGTAGTGGGGTGAACCGTGGTCGCCAATCGCTTTCGTGGCTCGCCCATCGGGTGAGATCAAGTCGTGGCCGTAGGCGATCCACTTGCCGTCAGGTGACCAGGAGGGAACATTGCTGGTGACATTCGTCTTGAGCACTACGGGCGTTGCCTGGCCTGTGGTTTTGATCTTCAGTAACTGGCTCGTGCCGTTACGACTCGCAAGATAGACGAACCAATTGCCATCGGGTGACCACGAGCCTGGAAATTCGACCGCAGACGTGTCGTTCGTCAACGGCACGGGCGCTCCGCCGGCCACCGCAGAAATCCACAGGCGGGCATTCGTGGAGTTCGCACCGACTCGGGCGTAAATGACGCGTCCTCCATCGGCCGAAATCGCCGGTCCCAAGAACCACTGTGTCATTTGGTCAGGAAAGTCGCGCGCCGTCACTACGGGTCGCTCGGGACTATCGGGACGGTGCAACCAGATTTCACTCGCCCCGTTTCGATCGGTCACATAGATCAAGGCGGCCTGGTTGCTCGCCCAGGCCGGCATCATTTCGTTGCGCTCCGTGGCGATTAACGGACGCACGCGCGCGCCCGACAGGTCGACGGCGACGACATCGTAATGCCCGGTCGTTTCCGTGAAGACGAGCGGCTCCCCACGCGGCGACACTGCTGGCGAATCACGGGCCGTACTGCCGCTCGTCAGCGCATGGTGTTCTCCCGTCGTCGTGTCGGCAATCCACAGTTGTCTCGATGTATCCGGCGACGGTTGGACTGACAGGATGATGTGGCGACTGTCCGGCAACCAGGCAGTCGACGGCGTACCGCCGTAGCTCTGCAAGTCCGAAAGAATCTGTTTTGGCGGCGAAGCGCCGGGTGGATGCGGAAGGAGCCAGATCTCTTCTCCGCCGCGACTGCCGTTTATCGTCAACAGAATTTGCGTGCCGTTGGGCGCGAACTTCAACGTCGGGAAGTTGTGAATATCACGGGATGCGAAAGGTGCCGGCACATACGGTGTGAACGGGCGTCCCGGCCGCCCAAGCCATACACCCGTGACGCCCTTGTCGGAACGGAGAACGGCGGCCGTTCTTGCGTCGGGAGAGATGGCAACATCGCCGCTCAGTTCGCTGAGCGGCACCCACGGTTCGGACTCGCCACCGACGCTCGCAACCGAACGGACCTCGTCGGGCTCGTATTGGAGAAACAACTTCGGCTCGACGGGAATAGCCATCACGGTGCTGATCCCGGCCGCCAGAGTCGCCCCTTGCAGCAGCGGACCGCGTCGCCGGTACTCACCGACTTGGCGTGCAAAGCGTTCCGCCTTTGCTCTGATGTGGTGTCCGCATGTGGCCACTCGTCAAAAGGCGAACCCGAGAGATCCGAGTATGCGGTCGCGCTGCCGGCCACCGCGTCGATTTCGTCGAGCGGTGCAGCGGAAATCCGGCACAGGCGTCGAATCGCATTGCCGGAGACGAGTTTCCCGCTCGACGCGTACCGATGGGCGACATTCGGCGAGCTGGACTTCGCGGAAGCGACATTTCGATGCCAGGGATCGATTAGGATTCAGACAGAGCGGCCACATACGAACGTCATTCTGCTGACCAAGCATTCGGACGCCGACGTTGGCTCGCCGCGGCGCCGGTTCATTCACGAAGCCCGAGTGCAAGTGGAACTACGCGCTGGGCAATCCGTCCATTTGAAACGTGTGTTGAAGGTGTACCGCTCGATTGAGCTTGTGGATCCGCTTCGCGCCACGAGTACGTAGCACCTACGGCGTTCGCACCCGACGAGCAGCAGTGAAGGCATGACGAAGACGTCACTTTCGGTCTCGATCGTGGCGCGGACGACAGCGGCCGGCTTGCTGGTCACGGTACTCTTGCAAGCAGGCCTCGAGGCGCAAGGTGTTGGTCGAATCGCCGGGAGGGTTCAGGACCTCGCCGGGAATCCCTTGGCGGACGTCTCGATTACGGTACGCGGCGTCCCGGAGCTGGACGCGAGAACTGATGATCATGGAGGGTTCGTCCTCGCCCCAGTGCCGGACGGCGAGTACGTCATCACCGCGACGCTCGAAGCTTTCGCACCGAGCACTCGTCGCGTTCGAGTAGTCAACGGCCAGACTGCAGACGTCACTCTGACCTTATC
>CAWDCH010000011.1:0-174972 GCA_963800785.1 Vicinamibacteria bacterium | reverse complement strand
TGTCGCCCTCTCGACCCGCGCGCTTTTGCAATATGCTCTTGGGCGCGGCCCTGGTCGCGGCACCCTTCGTCGCGCTATCCATCGTCGGTACCGACCGGACGCCCGACAATGGCTATTTCAGTGGAGAAAGAGGCGACAGTGCTATGGCAAGAACCTACCGTGAAATTGCGATTGAGGAAATGCTGCGAACCGTCGAAGAGGCGATGCATCGCGTTATTAACCGCTGGGAAGACCTGCCGCCGCCGATGAACATGCGGTCGAACAGTTTCGCACCCAACTTGGGGCAGCAATTGATTCCGTAGAATTTGTAAAAAAGGCACTCGACAGAGAAATACACGAAACTGAGCATCGGTTAGAATAGTAGCTTCGCAGCTGCTTGAACACGCTGCGCGCACCCTGCTCGCGGGCGGTGAGGACCGTGTAGATGATGGTCTTTTTGAGTGTTGGCGTGTCCGATCCAGTCCTGCACGAAGCCGAGGTCGGCCGTGGCGATCGAATGCTTGAGCATATCGAAATGCCGTCTGGTCTCCGCGATAGGGTGCCAAGTTTAGTTGGGTTCGTCACCTGGGAAATGCGGAACGCCAGGAAGCCTCTGTGAGGTTATTGTGGTAAGACGCAGGTGCGTGTCCATGCACCCTTCAAGTGCGAGGGCATCGCATGAGGCAAAGCAATTCGACTTACGTTGCTGCTTATGCTCACGGTAGAAATTGGCCACAACCCGGAAGCCTTCGGCGCCGCAGCAGTGGGTCTGTTGACGGAGGCCTTTCGGACCACCTATTGGCGCAATTGCGCGAGAACGGTTTCTAGACCGTTGCGCCGGCACCGTCGATATCGGCACCTTCGCCGATCCAAGCTTTCCGCCGCCCGCAATCTCAGTGTAGGAGAGAAAGGGTGTACCCGCCGTCCGATCCACCGCCGAAGAGCGTAACGAAGCAGCGGTGACTGTGACTGCGCAGGTCCAAGGCCGGAAAATGTACCCCGAGGCGCGGCCGGAAGTCGTGACATAGGCCAAGCGGCAGCATCGGGCAAGCCCCGGCGGACCACCGCCGTCCTCTTCGCGCAGCCGCGCCTTTGCGTGAGCCTGCAGTTCGATCAGGGGAGGATGCGCGGCGCCGCGGTGGCCTTATCACCTGTATTCGGCGTGCCCGTCGGCTCGATCAGTAAGATGTGTACTTTCCCCGTGCGCCACGGGCCGATGCTCAACGTCACCCAGGGTCGCCATCGGCGCCCATGATCGAGATCATGGCTGCCAATGCGATGTTCGCTGAGGTTGCAGCCCTTTCAGGCGATCGCCCGCGCGAGCATGCTGCATGCGTTGATGGACGGCCGGGCCCTCACCGCGACGGAGCTTGCGAGGTAGCCGGCATGACGCCGCAAACGGCCCGTTAGTCCGATAACGTACCATCTCCACTCTGGCTTCCGCTGAGGCCAATCCTTAACCTGGTGGCTTCTGAGCGAGTGGGGACAAATAACGACCGAGCAAACCATCGCAAGCTTCGCGAACGCATTGATGCGCTCGTCAATACCAGCGCCGGGTCGACGTGGTTGCGTCACCCCGGAGAAACCGCGGATGAGGCGATAGAGCGCTATAAGCGGGAGCACCAAACCATCGCCACCACCCCAAGTACTACCCCGGCATTCTAGGTGTCTCCCTTAACTCGGGGATGCACGATCTGCCGGCCCCGTCATCGTTCAGTCGTCCGCTCAATGAGATGTTCGCACAAGTATTTCGCGGTGAAAATGCACCGAACGCCGCCGCAAAAGGTCGCCTGCGCTTGCGTGCGTCACTAGGGTAGGGGCCGCACCATGCAACGGGAACTGGAGCTAAACTCGAGCTGAGCAAATCCGATGTGGAACGCCTCCGCGGTGAGCTGCCGGAGGACGAACTTGGGATCGGGCCGCCCATCCACAAAAAAATCCGAAGCATTTATTTCGACACGCCAGAGCATGACTTGCATGCGGCGGGGATTTCGCTGTGGCTGCGGCGGCAGAACGGCGGCTGGCAACAGACGGTGAAGGTGATCGGCATGTCGACCGAGGCATCTCAAACCCAATCGAGCTGGAGGCCCCGGTCGATCGACAGGAACCCGATCCAGCCAAAATCGCAGACAAGAAGATCAAACGGGCCGTGCAAAAGGCCGCAACGGGAAAAACCCTGAAACCGGTGTTCGAGACTGTCGTCGAGCGTACGACCCGCACGATCAAGGCGCAGGGCAGCGAGATCGAGCTTGCGGTCGATGACGGCGAGATCCGCGCGGGCGATGAAACGCGCGAGGTGCGCGAGGCGGAACTCGAATTGAAGGCAGGTGATGCGGAAGGTCTGCTGTTCGCAGCCGAGAAGCTGTGGGCAGGTCACGAATTGAAGCTCAGCTCACGCAGCAAGGCGGAACATGGTTATCGCCTCGCTTTGCATAAGAAAGGCACAAGCACGGAGCCGGAGAAGGCGCGGCCTGTCCACATCAGGTGCAAGGACACATGCGCCATGGCCTTGCTGCCATTCTGCCCTCGGCAGCGCGCCAGATCCTCGTTAACCGCGAGGTTGTGCTCCAGACCGACGATCCAATGGAGCACACCAGTTGCGCATCGGGCTGCGCCGCCTGCGAAACGCCCTGCATGCATTGCGCCCGCTTGTCGGCCCGGGCTCTCTGCGCACATTCGAGGGCTGCGCGCGGGATATGGGAAGATGCGTCGCACACTGCGCGATGCCGACGTGCTGATCTCTGGCATTCACGCCGCGCAGAGGCCGCTGTGTCCGACAAGGCGGGTTTCGAGGAGCTGCGCAAGTGCGGCTCGGGTGCGCCAGTGCAGGCGCGACGAGGTTCGGGCGGTGCTGCGCGGGCCTCCGTGGACGAAGCTGCAGCTCTATCTCACGCTATGGCCTCACACGCTCGACGAAAATCCGCGACTGGAAAGACCAGTGAATGGTCATGCGCGGAAGGCGTTACGCAAGGCCTGGAAGAAGGCGGCGAAGCTCGGCCGAAATCTCGAAAGCTTGACGACGAACACCGCCACGAGATGCGAAAGGCGTTGAAGAGGCTGCGATACCAGGCGGAGTTCTTCGCGCCTCTGTTTGCCAAACTCGGCACGGAGCGCTTCATCGAGCGCCTGAAAAAGCTGCAGGACGTATTTGGCTACACCAACGATGTTCGAATGGCTCGAAACTGGTCGAGCTGCAGAAACAGAGCGGCTCCGGTGCGGAGGCGGCGCGAGCGGCAGGCTACGCTAAAGGTATCATGAAACAGGGCGGTCCACGTGTGGCGACAGGCGGATGGGGCTGGCTTGACCTCAAGCGGGCCAAAAGCTTCTGGGATTTCGGTCGCGGTTGGGGTTGCGGCGATCGTCGCGGGCCTGCTGCTGGCGCTGGCGGCGCAGACCGCCGGCCTGGTTCCGAGTGGCACCCGCGCCGAGCTTCGACGCCTTCTTCCCCGACCATGGGGGCGGCCTCGGCGACGTCCTCTACTGGGCCTCGACCACGCTCTTCCAGCGGATCGGCGCTCACATCATCGCCGTCCTGCTGCTGCTCTGGGGCTGCTGCTGGTCTGCGGTCGCTCAGTCTCGGACATGATCTCGGCGGGTCACCGGGGCTTCGAGCGGGCCAAGCGCGGCACCGTCGGCTTCGCCACCGCGATCAAGGAGAGCCGGATCAACACCGACCCGGACCTGCTCCACACCGATCCGGTCGACACCGACCCGATCTTCGGCCCGCCGGAGCCGCTCGACGACGAGCCGGTGATCAGGGAGGGCGATCCCGGCGAGGATCGGCCGGAGGATCGTCCGTCGCGAACTTCGACGAGACCGTGAGGATCGCCGACGAGGACGCAAACGACCTGGAGACCACCGAGACCGAGGCGATCTCGCCTCCGGATGATGGAGGGCGCTCCCGGAGGGAGCGACCCGTTCGGAGGGGGTGGAGATCGAGGTGGAGCGAACCCCGATGGGGGAGAAGCGCTCCGCGGTCACCGAGTCCGATGAGATCGACTACGAGCCCCCGGTCGCCGAGCGGGTGCTCGAGCGCGGGAAGCCCGACAAGGGCCCGGACACCAAGGACCACCAGACGGTGGGAGGACCCTGCTGGAAGCGCTCGGCCACTTCAGGGTCGAGGCCCAGATCGTCGGCACCGTGGTCGGACCCCACGTGAGCCGCTACGAGCTCCGCCTGGCGCCGGGGACAAAGGTGGCGAAGATCAGCCAGTTCAAGGACGACCTCGCCTACGCGCTCGCCTCCACCGACATCCGGATCCTGGCGCCGATCCCGGGGAAGCAGGCGGTCGGGGTCGAGGTGCCGAACCAACGCCGCCGACTGGTGCGCCTCGGCGACATCTACGCAGGCCGGCCGCAGGGCGCCACGCCGCTGGTCGCGTGGTTGGGCAAGGACATCGCGGGACACGCCGTGTGGACCGACCTTCAGAAGATGCCCACGCTCTGGTCGCCGGCACCACCGGCTCCGGCAAGTCCGGCAGCATCAACGCGATCCTCAGCTCGATCCTCCTGCACGCGTCGCCAAACGAGGTCCGCCTGGTCTTGGTCGACCCGAAGCGGGTCGAGCTCAATCACTACGAGAACATCCCCCACCTGCTGACGCCTGTGGTGACCTCGCCGCGGCTCGCAGCCAACGTGCTCAACAACCTGATCGCCGAGATGGAGAGCCGCTACGCGGTGATGGGGGAGGCCCGCGCCCGCAACCTCAGCGAGCTCAACCGGGTCCGGGAGAAGTCCGGTGAGCCGCCGCTGCCGCACATCCTCTGCGTGATCGACGAGCTTGCCGACCTGATGATGATCGCCCCGGCCGAGGTCGAGGACGCGATCATCCGCCTCCCCAGAAGTCGCGGGCAGTGGGCATCCACCTGCTGCTGGCGACACAGCGCCCCTCCACGGACATCATCACCGGCACGATCAAGGTCAACATCCCCGCCCGGATCGCGTTTGCGGTCTCCTCGCAGGTCGATTCGCGAGTGATCCTCGATCAGGGCGGCGCCGAGGCTCTGCTGGGCCAGGGCGACATGCTCTTCCGGCCGGCCGGCACCTCGAAGCTCCAGCGGATCCAGGGCGCTTTCGTCACCGAGGAGGAAGTCGCCCGGATCACCTCGCACTGGTCCCAGCAGGGCGAGCCCGAGTTCGCCGAGGAGCTGCTGGAGGCCCCTGAGCCCGCGCCCGAGGGGGCCGGCGAGGACGAGTTCGACCCCGATCAGGACGACCTGCTCGACCAGGCCGCGCAGGTGGTGGTCGAGAGCGGCACCGCCTCGGTGTCGATGATTCAGCGCCGGCTGCGGGTCGGTTACACGCGCGCCGGCCGGCTGATCGACATGCTCGAGCGGCGCGGGATCATCTCCGGTTACGAGGGCTCGAAGCCCCGCCAGGTTCTGGTCGGGATCGGTGACCTGCCGCGGGTGCTCGGTACGGGAGGTGGAGACCCGCCTGCCTCCGGCCCGCCCCCCGAAGCCTCCGGCGAGAGCGGTGGCGACACCGGCGAGCTGGCCGAGCTGCCCGACTAGCCACCCGCATCCTGGGTCGGGAAATGTTACCCGTGAGCGATGGCGAGCGAAGAGAACGCGGCCGAGGGGTGCGCGCAGGAATCCTGGTCACCGGCACCGAGGTGATCAACGGCTCAATCACCGACCGCAATGGGCCCTGGGTCTCCGAGCGGCTGGCGGAGCTGGGTGTCGAGGTCGCGCAGATCCTCACCGTCGGCGACCGCTCCGAGGACCTCGAGGGCGGCCTTCGCTACATGCGCGAGGAAGGCGTCGAACTAATCGTCACCAGCGGTGGGCTCGCCGACCCACCCTGACCGCCGAGGTCGTCGGTCGGTTCGCCGGCCGCGAGCTGGTGCTCGACGAGAAGATGGAGAAGCGAATCGGCGAGATCATCTTCCGTTTCGCCCGGCGCCTGCGGTTCGACCCGGAGGCGGTGCGCGAGGGAAACCGGAAGCAGGCGATGGTCCCCGAGGGGACGACCGCGATCGACCCGGCCGGCACCGCCCCCGGCCTCGTCGTGCCCGCCGACGGCCAAGTGGTGATCGTGCTCCCCGGGCCTCCGCGGGAGCTGAAGGAGATGTGGCCGAAGGCGGTCGCGACCGAGGCGGCGCGGGCGGTGCTCGACGGCGCCGAGCCCTTCCGGACGATGTCGATCCGGATGTTCGGGATACCCGAGTCCGAGTTGGCGAAGAGCCTGCGGGAGATCGCAGACGAGACCGACCTCAGCGCGCTCGAGATAACCACCTGCCTGCGGGGCGGCGAACTGGTCACCGACGTCCGCAGCCGGCCGGGCGCGGAGGGAACCGTGGAGGCGCTGAGGGCCGGCCTCGCCGAGCGCCTCGGGCGTTTCACCTACAGCGAGAGCGGCGAGGCGATCGAGGAGGTGGGGCGCGGTTGCTGGCGGGGCGGACACTGGCAGTGGCCGAATCCTGCACCGCGGGGCTGCTCGCGGCCCGGCTGACCGAGCGGCCCGGCGCCTCGCAGTGGTTTCGCGGCGGCGTCGTCGCCTACTCGGACGAGGCGAAGTCGGCGCTGCTCGGGGTGGATCCGGGGCTGATCGAACGCCACGGTGCCGTCTCGCCCGAGGTCGCGGAGGCGATGGCGGACGGCGCGACCGAGCGCTTCGGTGCCGACTTCGCCTGCTCGGTCACCGGGATCGCCGGCCCCGACGGGGCACCGAGGAGAAGCCGGTCGGCTACGTCTGCTTCTGCGCCAAGAGCGCGAAGGGCGAGCTGTTGCCGCGCGACCTGGTCCTGCCGGGAGATCGTGCGGAGATCAGGGCGCGCGCCGCGACCGTCGCCCTCCACCTGATCCGGTTTCTGCTGGAGGGCCGCGAGCCGCCGAGATGGACCCGCCTCGATCGCGGCTAGGCGAAAAGCTCCCGAGCGCGCTCCAGCACCAGTCCGGCTCTTCCTCGACGATGAAGTGGCCGCTGCCCTGGACCAGCTCCAGGGTCATGTTCGGGGCGTTGCGCTGAAGCCCGGCAGCAGCCGCTCGTCCTGAACGTGATCGGCGCTGCCGAAGAGAAGCAGCGTCGGAGCATCCATGGTCTGCCGGTAGAGCCCGCGGATCACCGCGAGCGACAGGCGGAGGACGGCGTGGCGATAGAGGAGGGTGGTCGCCGGGCTCGCTCGGGCTCACGAAACTGATCGGTGTAGGTCTGGAGCTCCTGCTCGGACCACCGCGCCTGACGGGAGCCGACCCAGCGCAGGATCGGCTGCGCCACCGCGCTTCTCGGCCTCGGCATTCCCCCTGGGCATCCTGGCCTTCGTCGCCATGGTCCTCAAGCGACGTTTTTGACGGGGGCCGCGACTGAATTCGCCCGGGGTCGCGGCCCGTCACCCCTCCCGCTCGGCCCGGAACCTGGCGTCGACGCGTGCTCCCGCCCGGCGGGATGGGCTACGATGGGTGTTCGGGCTGGCCGCCCGAGGCCGTCGACGCCGGGGTCGACGCCCATCAGAGGAATCCCGGTCCAGGTGGGCTCGGAGGGGGGGTGCGATGGGGAAGTTGCGCGACAGCCTGGCCTCGGCCCGGAAGAACGCGGATGCCACGTAGAGCAGCTCATGCTGCCCATGGGAAGGTGTCCAGTGCCATGACCAGCCTGGCCAATCAGGTGAGTCGTCTACGAGGGCGGTTACGGACCCTCTATCATTACCTGGTCGAGAAGTTCAAGGGGCGAATGAGAGTTATGATCAGCACCTCAACCGCTTTTCCGCACATCTCGCGTTGAATATCTCCGAATTACCGCCGGCATGCGGAATCAGTTGTCGTAAGCCCTCGGTATTCCCAGCAGCTTCAGGATCTTCCGTTGCAGCCGGGTCAACTCCGTGGTGAAGACCACCGCCGGGCGCCTCCCTTCCGTCAGCTCGTGCTTGTGCACGTCCTCGAACACGTCGATCACCCGCCGGGCCGTCGGGCGACGACACGCCCGGCCCTCGGGGTACAACGGCAGGCTCTCGACCCCCGCGCCCTCCATCGCCCGACGCAGCTCACGCTCCAGGAGCGATTCCACCAGCAAGCGCGAAGAAGTACACGCAGAGCAACGCCTGGATCCGACTGGTCTCCTTCAGGTACACCGGCGCCACCACGAAGTCCGTCTTCAGCTGCGCGAACCGCGTCTCGATCCGCGGCTGCTGCTTGTAGGCCAGCAGCAGCTCCCGCTCCGACAGCGTCACGACGTTGGTGATCAGCGGGAAGATCCCGTCGCATCGCGCCTCCTCGGCCAGGCGGTCGTGAGCGATGCGGTAGGTCAGGTCGAACCGCGTGTCCTCACGCTTGACGTACCGCGTCTCCGGCCCCGGCCGACCACGCCGCTCCTGGCGGTAGCGCTCCGTCGTCCGCTCCTCGATCACGACCTCGATGAAGCCCTCGACCCCGCCGTCCCGCAGGATCGCCTCGACCGCCTCCGCGACCTTGGCACGCTCGCGGTACCGTGTCCGTGGCGCGGCCAGCTTCTGCCGCAGTTCGGCCAGGCGGCTCGACGCCCGCTCGATCCGGTGGTGCCGCGATAACACGTCCAACTCGGCCTTGCGCGTGCTGTGATACCAGATCAGCCGGTACCCCTCGACGCTGGTCGCCTCCGGCTCGTGGACCGAGAACCGATCCACCACATTCCCCTCGTCGTCCGTCTTGTCGTGGATGTGCCGCCAGCGGGTCCGGCCGTCTCGCACCAGGGTGCGGAAGGTGGCATCCTCGCCCCGGGTGCGGGGCAGCACGCTGAGGAACCGGCCCCCACGCTGATGCAGGTAGGCCATGTTCTCGGCGGTGGCCAGCTTGCAATCGGCCACGTAGAGGAAGTCGCGACGCCCGGTCAACTGGCAGAGCAGCTCCCAGGTGCCCTGGTGCGAGCGATCATCGGTGGCGTTGCCGCTCTCGACGCGGAACTGCACCGGCACGGCGCCATCGCGGGTGACGGTGAGGATGTAGAGCAGCTGCTTCAGGTCGGGGCGGTGGTCCTTGTTGTGCCCCCAGGTGACCGCCAGGCGGAGCCGCCCGCGCAACGTCCGCTCCCGGTCCGCATCCTCGTAATCGCCGTGGAAGGTGATGGTCGTCGAGTCGTTGTGCAGCTCGTCGAGCGCGACGCCGAACTCGCGGACCGCGTGCGTCACGACGGCGAGGGTGAGCGAGGGGATGTCGGCGTCGAAGAGGCGGTCGAGGCAGCGGCCGACGCGGTCGTCGTTGAGCGAGGGCAACTGCTCCGGGTTCAGTCCGAGGAGTGCGGGGACGTGCCGGGCAGCCCACTCGCCGACGCCATAGAGGGGCTCGCGGGAGATCAACAGGTTCTGGACGAGCACCAGGAGCCCCGTGGCGGTGGCGACGCGGCAGCGCCGGTCCTCGCGGGGCAAGTGCTCGTGGAGGAAGTCCCGCAGGCGCAGCCGCCGGAGGAAGTGGTCGAGGATCGGCAACGCGGCGACGCGCCAGGAGGTCAAGGTCCGGCCGTCGGTCGAGGCCGTCTCGCCGGGTCGTGGTGCGGACGTCGGGTGATCCGGCCGATGGTTTGAGTCCTGATCCACGGGAGCCCCCCGGTCCTCAGATCGCTGCGCGGGATCGGGCGGCCGTTCCGCCGCGATCTCCGCCGCCGACATGGTTGTCCGGGGCGAGGGCTCGTCAAGGGGTCAAAATTTCTCGGTTCGACTTATCTCGATTCGCCTCGACGTAAGTCGAGGGCCGCTCGACTTACGCTCCCGGCCTTGGTCGCAAGTCCTTGTGGGCCAGGGAGGGACAGGACCCTGGACATTGCCCCGGCGTGGGACACGGTGAAGAATGGTGTGCGGAATGGAGACGTGCGTCGGCAGGGCGTAGCCCCTGCGCCACACGCTCCCTGCACCCGAGAGGGGCCCTTCGACCTGACCTTCGATCAGCGGAAGGGAAATTCAGAGATATTGCGAGCGAGATGTGCGGAAAAGGGGCCTCCAACGACACCGTCAAGGATGTTTTCGACGCCAAGGTCGGCCCATTGATCAAGGAAATCGTCGAGGAGCCGCGTGGAGGCCGAGGCTGTCGCGGATTTACGACAACACCATGAAAGGCGATTTCGCGCTGGCCGAGAAGGGCCTCGCGAACCTCGAGTCGGACCTGGGCGTGATCGAACGTATCTCTCGAAGAAGAAGCAGCTGCTCCAGAGCAAGAAGTTCAAGGCCAAGATCTCCGGCTATGAGAAGCTCCTCGCCGACCTCAAGGGGTACGCCAAGTCCTGCCGGTGAAGCGCAGCAAGCCCGTCAAGACCCAGTCGATCGAGCGGATCACGGCCAACAAGATGACCGCGGCCACGACCCTCCAGCAGATCCTTGACGTGGTGAGCGTCCACGCGGTGAACGAGATCAAGGCCGCGGAGCAGGCGGTGGACGGTGCGGAGAAGGAATTCCGTGCGAATAACATCCAGGCCCAGGTCGCCCTGATGAAGAAGTGGATCGCCCAGGCCGACGACATGGAATCGGAATCGGAAGAAGCGGATTCCGAATGACCGGAGCCGGCTGCGGATCGCTGGGAGCCCTTGGCTCGCCGATGATCATGCCACCTCGTCCCGACGTGCCGCCCGGATCTGCTCGACGGCCTCGAGGAGCGCCGCCTCGATCGCCTCGGGTGAGCCGTCCCGCTTCATCTCCGCCGTGATCTTGCCGCCGGCGACGCGGAACGTCCTGGGCCTGGAGGTCCGGCCTTGCCCCCCTGCCCTTCGATCGGCCCTCGCGACGCCGGACGATCCCGGTGACCTGCTCGCGGGTCAGCCCCTCCGCGGCGGCCCGCTCGGCGACGGCGACCTGCTCGGCGGGGTCCTCGATGGTGCGCAGCTCGTAGGCGACCGAGGCGGCGAGCTCGCCCGATTCGACCTGGCCTTGCAGGTCAGCTCGGGCAGGTCCAGCAACGCCATGGCCCGCGTGACGTGGGCGAGGAGATGTTCAGCGCCGCGCCGAGCTGGCGGTACGACCAGCCGCGGCGGTCCATCAGCGCCCGGAACGCCCGGGCCTGCTCGACCGGCTTGAGGTCCTCGCGGAGGCAGTTCTCGACGAGCTGGTCCTCCAGGATGTCGTCCGGCGGTCTGCGCGCCCGTGGCCTCGACGCAGACGAGCGTGGCCAGGCCCGCCAGCCGTGCGCGGCCCGGTACCGCCGCTCGCCGGCGATGATCGACCCACTTGCCGGCCTCCTCGTCCCAGCGGACCCGGATCGGCTGGAGCTGGCCCCGGGCCTTGAGGCTCGCGGCCAGGTCGGCCGAGCTCCGTCCGGGTCGAATTCCTTCCGGGGCTGGTCGGGGTCCGGCGACGATCGGTCGAGCTCGATGGCCAGCGCGTCCTTGATCCGGGCCGCCCCCTGATACTTGGCCGCTCCACCGTGGAGCACGCCGCCCGGGATCGGGCCCGGCACCCGCGACCGCCTGCCCGGCCGCCCCCATCGACTCCCTCATGTTGCCGCCGAGGGCCGGGCCTGAGTCGGTCGGCGGCCTTCATGCGACGCTCCTTTCGGCGCCGGCGGCCTCGGCGGCCTCGATGCGGGCCAGCAGCTCGTCGGCCACCGCCTGGGTCGCCTTGGCCGCGGCCGACCTTGGGCTTGTAGTGGCTGATCGGCTGGCGGGTCGGCGACCGCCTCCTTGAAGTCCTTGGCCAGCGGGAAGGTCGCCGCGAAGACGGTCGGCCGTACATCTCGCGGAGCGTGCGCCTCGTAGGCCAGGTGGATGCCGAGCCGCTTGTCGAACATCGTGAGCAGGTAGCCCGAGCGGCGCCAGCCCGGGTTCGGCCCCGACGCGGACCGCCGGCGACGCCTCCGCTGCACGGGCGCCGAGCCCCTGGGCCCCGTAGTCCTCGGCCTGGAGCGGGACGACGAGGCAGTCGGAGGCCACCAGGGCCGCCCACGAGCAGAGGTGGAGGTTCGGCGGGCAGTCGATCAGCACCAGGTCGTAGCCCTCCCGGCACCTCGTCCAGGAACTCGCGGCATCCCGCGCTCGGAGGCCGCCCAGCGGTCCGGGTCGGCGTGATGTTGTAGCCGGTCAGCCCGTCCGAGCCCGGGACGATCGCGACGCCGTCGAAGCCGGTCGGCCGGATGACGCGCTCGGGGATCGGGCACAGGTGCGGGTCGTACAGGGCGCGACGCTCTCGTCCGGGTCGATGGCCCGCATGCGCCTCCGGGCCCGAAGAACCCCTGGGTGAGGCTCGCCTGCGGGTCGTTGTCCACGAGCAGGACTTCCGGCCGGCCTGGGCGAGGGTGCCGGCCAGGTGGTGGCAGGTGGAGGTCTTCCCGACCCCGCCCTTCTGGTTGAGCATCGTGACGACGGCCACTGGTCCCCTCCCCTCGGGTAGCTCCTGCTCCACCGTGGAGCACCGCCACTTCGTATCGGCTTGCTCCACCGTGGAGCAACCGTTTTTCCGGCGAGCATTCGGCCGCCGCACGAGGCTCGCGGGAGACGAAACGACCCCGGCCAACACCGGGGTCGTTCGGACGGGGCAGGGCAGGGCAGGGGGTTATTTACGCCTGGCAACGCCTGCCCAGGCCCATGCCCAACTCACCTCGGGGCTGGACCTCCGCGGGGGCAGTCTCGCCCCCCTCGACGACGTTCGTCCCTCCCATGGCGTCGAGCATCTCGGCGACGGTCTTGGCCGTCGCGTCGGCGGCCGTGGCCATCTCCTCGGCATCGTTGGCGATGCGGTAGAGGAGGTCGGGCAGGCCCTCGAATGCCTTCAGCTTGACCTCTCGGGGGCATGACGACCACGGGGTATCTTGCCGGGAGATCTCCTGGGTGTTGTAACCGGTCGTCGCCCGGCTCGTCCTGGTAGGTGACCTCGGCGACGTGGATGCGGTACTTGCCCGCCACGCGGCCGTAGGCGAGGCTGGAGTCGACGGTCTGGTTCTCCTCGTCGCCGGGCCGGGCGTCGAAGTGCCGATTTTCGCCGAGATCCCGAGGCTCAGCTCTTCGTTCAGGAGTTCTCTCGACGGCTGGGCGACGCGGTTCGCCTCGTCCGTCGCGGCGTTGAGGCGGGGGGCCACGGCGAGGAGACGCTCGACCTGTTTGCGCAGTTCCTCGGTCATCGCTCTGACCTTTCCGGGCCTGATCGGCCCTCACTCGTCCTGCGGGGCCCGCCGTCGCTGGCCCGACTAGGGCCGCCCCGGGGCTGGGGACCTCGACGCGGTGATCCCGCGTGCGATGGGATTGTAACGGCATGGAGTCGTCGAATCAAGAGAGTAGCCCGGCCCTAATCGGATGATCGGGGCCGGGTCGCTCGGACGGGGCAGGGCAGGTGGGGAGGCTCAGTTCTTTCCCGGGTGCAAGGATTTCGCCACGTCGAGGAGCGAGCTGTCCAGGTCCTGATCGATATCCGTCACGAAAACCCTATGGTTGCGGTTCCGGGAATAGATCCGCCGCCGGTAGCACACGCCCCCGACGGAGGGGGGCGTGTCCGTGCCGGGAGCAGCAGGGCCAGGGCCACCTCGGCCTCGCGGTGGCGGCCCTCGCGGGCGGGGTCGACCGGGAGTTTGTCCCGCCATGCCTCGAACAGCTCCTCGTGAGTCGCGTCGTAACGTTCGATGGCCCGGATCAGGTCAGTATCCCTCGACATGGGATCGGTCCTTTCATGGTGGAGACCAAGACCGGCTCGCTTGATGCTATCGCTTCGTCTACCGGCGGGGCAGGGGGGGGGGTAGCTCTGGGCCGTCCATGAAACGAGAAGGCCCCGGGGCCCGCTCCTCGTCGAGCGATCCCCCGGGGCCCCGAGTCCGACGGCCGAATTGCCAAGGAGCGGCGGTCCCGACCCAGTCGCCCTTACCGATGATCCGGACATAGACGTTCAGGGCCCCGGCGATGAAGCCCTGCCAGCCGTCCTGGCCCAGCTCGGGCAGGTCCCACTCCGCCGCCGACGTGCCCTCCTCGCCGGGGCAGCCGCGGGCCGCCACGTCGATGGCGATGACCTCGACGGTCACCGGGTCCGGCTCCCAGGACGGGACGATCGTCAGCGACTGGCGGAGGAAGGGCCTGGGGCGCGGGCGCATCGTCGTGCCGGGCGTCGCGGCGTCGGCCAGCGTGCGGTGGGTCGTGCTCACTCGCCACCCCCTCCCCGATCCTCCGGCCCGTCGAGCCGGATCACCTCGTGGGTCCCCCGGCCGGGCCGCAGGACGGCCACCAGCCGGCCCGGGCACTCCCAGATGGCCCGGTGCTCCTCGGCCGGCTCGAGCCGGCGCTTGGCGAGATGCACCGCCTCGGCCCGCCACTCGCGGACCTCTTCCTCCAGCATCCTCCAGGGTCAGGCCGATCCGGGAGACCCTCCCCTCCTCGCGATCGCCGACCATGACCTGGGTAAGTCCGCCGGTCCGGGGATGTCCCCGTCCTCTTCGCGTGCGCCCGCCGTGCCGCCCGCCGAGGCCACGAAGTCGTCGCTCTCGAGCGGGTCCGGGCAGTGGCGGTTGGTCAGGAACAGCCGGTCCTTGAGCTCTTCGAGGGGCATGATGCGGCGGCCTCGGCGATGAACCACGCCGCGTACCCCTCGGGGTCCAGGGCCTTGTCGGGCGGGTGTGGCTCGACCCGGATCCCCGCCCGGGCCACGATCCGGAGCCCGGTCGCGGTGATCGGATCCTGTGTTTCCGGGGCACTCGCCGTTGCTCGTCGGCTTCTTGCTCGCGGTCTTCGGCATCGTCTCGACTCCTCGGGTGTTGATAAGAAGCATCAAAGGTTGAAGGCGGAAACGTCGCATGGCATCGTGGTGGATGTCTTCCTCAGGGACCGAGGAGGCATTCGCGGGCCTCGGGGTACTCCACGACCCCGAGGCCCGCTCCATTTCCGGCCCCGTGCCCCGCCGCGCTTAGCAGCCGTTCTCGTCTCCCAGGCCGATGGCGAGTAGTGGTCCCACTCGCTCTCGCCGAGCAGCTCGGCCGGGCTCGTCTCGTCGGTGTGCCAGCCGTCGGTCATCGCCGCTGCCGCGGCCCGGTCCTCGTCGCTGGGCTGCTCGCCGGGGCCCAGTTCCCAGGTGAATTCGTCCGTCGTGGCCGGCCAGCCATCGGCCGCGCCCTTGGCGGCCGGCAAAGTTCCGACGACATCCGCCCGCCTTCGCCTTCCTCGCCGTCGTCGTCGCCATGGTCCTGATCTCCTGCCTTCGGTGTGTGGGATGGGGGCTGGAACGCCCGGCCCCCCGGCGGGTTGGTTCAGATCAGGTTCACGGCGGCCAGTGCCTTGATATGCTTACAACCGAATGGGTCAACTCCTTCGTGCCGGAAGGTCTGGTCGGGGCAGTCGCATCCACGAATGCCGTCTTCATCCTTGTGGACGTAGTACCAGTATGACGCCATGGCGCACCATCGAAGTCGTCCATGCCGTGCAGCGGCCGCTCATCGTCCCCGAAATCTCGAAGCTGGTCATCTCGCGCTGGAAGAATGCGACGTCGGCGGAGCTACAGTTCCACGCCTCCTGCAGCCTGAAGAGCACCGATCGGCTCGATCTTCGCGCCGAGTGGCACGAGCCGATCGACGACGCGGCGGATCCCGACAGCGAAGAGGTGCAGGCGGATCGTTCGCGCGGCGACACGGCGTTCCAGATAAAGATCACCGACCCCGAATCGTACGCGCTCAAGCTGGCCGGCGAGGCGCGCGGCGGCTATCCCGATCACGTCATCGAGGGAGAAGACCGCATCGCGGTCGGGCTGTCGCACGATCTGGTGATGTCGAAGCCCCATGAGTTCCACGATACGCGTTACCGACGGATGAGTACCTGGCTCGAAGGAACGACGAAGTTCCGCGAGTTCATGACGCCGGCGATCCTGACCGACAACGTCGGCGGCACCGCAGTTCCGGTCGACACGCGGATCAAAGTCACCGGTCCACGCGTGGTGGCATGGATCCCGAGCTCGGCGCCGCCGCCCGCGCCGCAGGTCCTCTATGTCGTGCCGACGTTCGGGTGGACGCGCGGGCAGAACCAGGCGGGGAACCCGACCAGCTGGCGGCGCGGCGGCGGTCTGCGTGTCTATCTCGATCGGCCGTGGAACGTGTCGGATATGGCGAGATGCTCGCCGTGGTGGTGCCGCCGCCCACTCTCACCCAGGATCCTGAGGAGCATCCCAAGGGCAGCCCCTACAAGAAGTACATCACGCAGTGGGCGAACGACCCGGTGTGGCTCTCACCGTTCGTCGCCGGGATCGCGCCGAAGCGGGAGAACTTTCCGCTGGCCAGGAATGGCCCGGATCCGTCCGGCGCGTGGCTGCCCCCGAATGCGCCCCCGACCGAAAGCGATCAGCAGCCGGGACCCTTCATGGTCACGAACCTCCTGCCCCGCCGCGCCCGCGGGGCAGAACGCGCCGGTCGTCGACGTCGCGCCGCACGATGTGCACTTCGATGAGGAGCGCCGCCTCTGGTATGCGACATCGAGGTTCGCAGCGCCTCGTACTCGCCGTTCATCCGGCTGGCGCTCGCGCGCTATCAACCCTCATCGATCACCGGCGCGCACCTGTCGAACATCGTCCTGGCCGAGATCATGCCGCTGGCGGCCGATCGCTGGCTGACCGTCACGCCGCTTCCGGAGTCGAACCGCCGCCGCATTACGGTGCACGGCGGCAAATACACCGATTCGAGCGGACGGCTGGAAGCGTCGGCGGCTCCGTCGATGAGCCTGTTCAATCCGGTGACCGGCAGGACGGAAACGCTCATCCCGGCACGACCGTCAGGCACTCCGGTGTTCGAAGCGTGGGTAGAGAAGCTCGACGAATCGCGCGGCGAGGATTTCGGCTGGCAGCGCGTCGCGCAGCCGACGCCGATCGTTCCGTTCCCATCGTGATCCGGCCAAGGGTCCCGGCCGCGGATCGGGCCCGCGCCCGCGACCTGGCCGCGCAGCGCGATTTCCAGAGCATGGTGGTCGTCGGCCCGATCGATCCCGACATTCTCGTCCAGCCGATCTGGCAGGGAGACCTCACGCTGCCGGCCTTCGAGCCCTCGAAGAAATATCGCCTCGTGATTGTCGAGTACCAAGAGTATCTGGTCGACGACACGCGGTGGTGGGACCAGGTCCCGACGAAGAAAGATCAGCGCATCGTGTATGTGGAGCACATCGAGTTGAATTGACGCGTCAAGAGAAGGAGAGCGTCTTTACGGATCCGCCGCGGGCAGGCGAGCGCGCCGTGGGCGCGTCGCAGGATCGCAGGAACTGCGACGCCCGCGCCGGTCGTCCGGTGCAGTTCTCGCAGCGCGCCGGCGCTGCGGTCGGCAAATTCCTGCGGTTTTGGCGTTGCTCGGTTCGGCAGTCGTCGTGCAAACCGATTCGCGCATGAGATACGAAGATCAGCCGCGCCGTTGCGTGTACATCATCCGCAGTGTGAAGGATCCTGACAGGCGCTACATCGGCCGGACGGCCGACATTGCGTCCCGTCTGGCGTCGCACAACGCCGGCCAATCGCCACAGACGGCTCGTCAGGCTCCGTGGCAGGTGGTGGTGCTGGTGCAGTTTCTCGAGGAACGGCGAGCGCTCGACTTCGAGAAGTTCCTAAAGTCGACGTCAGGACGTGCGTTCGTCAAGCAGTATTTTGGTTAGGAGTATTTTCCCGTCGTTTGCGCCCGTCCGCGCAACTCGAGGACGAGCGGGTGATCGCCGTCGGCGTGGGCGAGCAGCTTCATCAGCTGCGCATCGATCGCGCGCGCCTTGGCCTCCTTTCCGTTCTTGCGATACAGCCGCGCGAGCTGCGCGTTGGCGCGAACCCAACGGTTCGGCGTATTGCCGATCGTCACCCCCACACGATCTTCTACGGCCCGTCCACGGTCTGTTTGCCAATCAGCTGCTCGAGCGGCGACGAGCCGACGTCATGCGGCCATGCAGCGAGTGGCCGCGACCATCTCGGAGAAAACTGGTGCTCACAAACGTCTAATCAGCCGTCGGGCAGCCGTTTCATACCAGCTGAGGTGGTGGATGCCGACAGTCTCCGGGTTTCGCCACGACGTCTTCGTCAGTTACGCCCACAGCGACGATCAGCCGGTCGCGGGAACTGAACGCGGGTTCGTAAGCCAGCTGGTTTCCGACCTCACGACCGAGGTCAGCCGTAAGGTCCGCAACGATATAGATATCTGGTGGGACCACTCCAAGCTGAACGGCGACACGCGCGTCACGCCGGAGATCATCGCAGCCGCCGGAGACTGCCCCTGCATCATCATCGTCGCCTCACCCGTGTACCTGCGATCCGAATGGTGCGATCGCGAGCGAAACGCGTTTTGTCAGCGGACGACCCGTCAATCGGGCATCTTCCTGGTTGGCTTGGAGCCCATCGACCAGAACAAGCTACCGGCGACGCTGCGCGACTTGATCGCGTACCCCTTCTACCGAACCCTGGACGACGGCCGCACGACGCGGCCGCTGCGCACGGACTTTCAGCAGGACAAAGAGCCCTATTACAACCGATTGTCCCAGCTCGTACAGCACATCGCCGAGCGTCTGAGCCGATCGATGAGCGACGCGCGGGCACACGCCGTAGCGCATGCGGGCACGGAGACGGATCAGACGAAGCGGTCCGTTCTACTCCTCGATGTGACGGACGATCTACTCGAGCGGCGCGCTCAGCTGAAGGACTATCTCGAGCAGGAAGGCATCGCCGTTCTGCCTGCCAGGCGGTACTCGCGCGATGACATGGATCTGCACCGTGCACAGATGCTCGAGGATCTGGCGCGCAGTCAGGCTTGTGTGCAGTTTGTGGGTGGCCTGACTGGCGATCGCACGGATCATCCGCGCGGGATGGCGTGGCTGCGCTGTGAAACCATCCGCAATTCCGGTTCAGCCGTGCCGTTTCTGCAATGGCGGGACCCGGACCTCGACGTCAGCAGCATCGTCGACGCCGATGTGCGCGAGTTGATTGCGCAGCCGAGCGTGCGCACCGACCGTTTTCCGGACTTCCGCCGTGCGATCGCGGAGCTGGCGCTGAAACCGCCGGAGCGCGTCGACCCGCGGCTGCAGCAGGGCATGCTCTCCGTCTTCGTCAATTCGGATTTGCTCGACCGCGATCTCGGAACCGGCGTCGCGCAGTGGCTGGAAACCCGGGGGTTCATGGTGCTCGAGCCCCCGCAGGTCACGCAGGATGCCCGCGAAGAGTGGGAAACCAGCGTGAAGTATTGCGACAGCCTGCTGCTGGTCTACGGTCAGACCAAGCCGGCATGGGTGCGTACCCAGATCCTCCTGAGCAATAAGGTCCAGCGGGAAATGCCTCTCGATCTGCTCAGCGTCTGCGTCGGTCCGCCGCTGCCGCCGCAATCGCGCGAGAAGCGGGACGCCTTGGGACTCCGCTACCCGGGCATCTACTACATGCAGGTCGAAGACTCGCATCAGCTGAATCCGTCGGAACTGGAACGATTCGCGAACCGGCTGCGAGAGGCTCATGCGCACGTCTGATGGCGTCCGGGCGCCTTACCCCGGGCTTCGCCCGTTCGACGCCGACGAGGCCGACCTGTTCTTCGGCCGGGAGCGGCACGTCGATGCGCTGCTGAAGCGTCTATCGGGCTCGCATTTCGTCGCGGTCGTGGGCGAATCCGGTGCGGGCAAGTCCTCGCTCGTGCGCGCGGGTTTGTTGCCGGCCTTGCAGGCTGGATTCGTCGTCGAGGCGGGATCCGACTGGCGCGTTGCCGTGATGCGTCCGGGCGCGGCGCCGCTCGATGCGCTTGCCGATGCGCTGCTCCAGCCGGGGGTGCTCACCGAATCCGGCGGTTCGCCGCGGCACGAGTTCGCGCTCGCCGAGCTGCGCCGCGGCCCGCTCGGTCTGGTGCAGCTCGTACGTGACGCCTATCTCGGGAGCTACTGCAACCTGCTGGTTGTAGTCGATCAGTTCGAGGAAGTGTTCCGCTACTGCCGCGAGCCGCTGCAGAAGGACCAGGCGGACATGTTCGTCGAGCTGCTCCTGCGCGCCGCGGAGCAGCGCGACGTTCCCATCTTCGTCGTGTTGACGATGCGCTCGGACTTCGTCGGTGATTGCGCACGGTTCCGCGGCCTGCCCGAAACGCTCAACGACAACCAGTATCTGACACCTCGGCTGACGCGCGAACAGATCGCGGCCGCGATTCGCGAACCGGCCCGCGTCTGCGGCGGCATGGTCGACCCCGCGCTCGTCGATGAGCTCTGCAACACCGTCGGAGACAACCCCGATCAGCTGCCATTGCTCCAGCACCTGCTGATGCGGGTCTGGGATCGCGCGAGCGAGCAATCGATACCACCGCAGTTGACCAGTGAGATTGCGGTCCTGATGGGCGGCCTGTACTCGGCGCTCAACCATCATGCGCAAAGGGTCTACGACTCGCTGGGCGAAGATCAGAAGCCAATCGCGCGAGCCATGTTCAAGCGGTTGACCGATCCCCTCAGCCAGCGTCGCGATCTGCGGCGCGACGCGCTCGTGAGCGATGTCGCGGCGGTCGCCGGTGTCGACGTGCCAACCGTCATCGCCGTCGCGAATACGTTCCGTGCCGATGGCCGTCACATGTTGATGCCGCCGCCGGCGATTCCGCTCGACGCCGGGTCGAGACTCGACATCTCTCACGAATCGCTGATTCGTCAATGGATCACGCTCGACGGCTGGGCGCGCGAGGAGAACGTCAACGCACGCGAGTTCCTGCGGCTGCGTAACGAAGCGCAGGCGGAGCTCGAAGGACAGGCGGACCTGCTGGCCGGCCGAGATCTCACACGCGCGCTCGATTGGATGAAACAGGTGGAGCCCACACCGGCCTGGGCGGCGCGCTACAGCGAGCCGGGCGAGCTCGAAACGACCGTCGCATTCGTCAGGCGGAGCGCCGCGGAAGCACAACGTCGGAAGGACGAGCAGACACAGCTCGTCGTGCGTGAGGCGGCGGCCAGGCGCGCACGGCTCTATAGCTGGGTGTCTGCCGGCGCGCTGGCGCTGGCGACGATCGTGGCCGCGGTGATTTTCAATTTGTGGCGCGAGGCAGAAGCGGAACGAGTGACGGCCATCGCGCAAACAGCGGTGGCGGAAAGCGAGCGAAGGAAGGCAGAGGAGGAGCAGAAGAAAGCGGACGACCAGAAGCGACGCGCCGACACCGCCGCAACACTCGCACAGAACAACGAAAGCTATGCGATCGAACAGCAGGAGGCAGCCAAACGCGAGAGCAAGGTGGCGGCGGAGGCGCGGGCAGAGGCCCATGCGCGACAGCTCGCCGCCGACGCACGCGTCGAGGCCCAGACCGATCCGGCGCTTGCGTTGCTGCTAGCGGCGGCGGCCGTCCGCGAACCGAAGAGCGATGGGCAGGCCCTCGACGCGCTGCGCGGCGCGCTCGCCGGGTACGTGCCTAGCATCGAATCAGCGTTCTCCATCGCCAAGTCGAGGCATTACGTCCCGGGCACAAACAAGAGCCATTACCTCGACTTCTGGCTGAACGAGGCGAGCATCTCTCCGCGCGAGCCTGTCGCGGTCGTCCCGTCGGGGAACGCCGCCATCATCTGGCCGTTGGCTTCGGCAGAGTCGCGGCTGCCACCGATGCGCGGCCACAACGGGATCGTTGGCGCGGCGCGCTTCAGCCCTGATGGCACGCTGGTGGCGACGACCAGCCAGGACGAAACAGCGCGGGTATGGGATGCGGCCACGGGCAAACCTATCGCAGTCCTGGAAGGGCACGCCGGCATGCTGAACGACGTCGTGTTCAGCTCGGACGGCAAGCTGTTGATCACGCTCGGAGACGACAAACTGGCCCAGCTCTGGAACGTGGGCAATTACTCGAAGGCCGTCTGCCCGCTCACAACGAGCTCGGGCAACTTCGCGACCGCCAGCTTCTCTCACGATCGGAAGAGCCTGCTGACGGTTATACACAGCAACCGAACATGGACGGCGCATGTGTGGGACATCGCCGACGGCAATTGCCCGGCCAAGCCTGAGAGGATTTTCGATTCAATTCGGCTGAGGTGGGCGAGCTTCTCGCCGTACGGACCCTGGCTCGGCATCGGTACGCGTCGACGGGGAGGCCACGGTTCTGAATACGACCGATTGGTCTGAAGCCAGAAAGATCGCTGCGATTCCAGTGCCCACACCAGCCGACGATGACGTATTAACGTCGGACGAGGACGCAGCCAGACGGAATTACCCTCCGCCTCTCGCGTGGAGTGCCGACGGCCGGTACATCGCGGCCGCCGGGGCAGATCACGTTGTTCGAGTGACGACTATCTCCGGGTCTTCCACGGACACAGAATTGCGCGGCCATGCGCGACGGGTCACCAGTCTGAGCTTCCACCCGTCCGCTGCTGTTCTGCTGTCGACGAGTGTCGACGGAACGGCGAGATTGTGGAAGCTCGGCGCGAACATGCGGCCAATCGGAGTACTCGTCCTCAGAGGGCACACCGATACTGTGGGTTCAGGCGTGTTCGCGTCGGGCGGCAGGGCGGTTGTGACTGCCAGTGACGACGGCAGAGTCCGTGTCTGGCAGCCGCGGTGGACGCTGATCGAGAAACCGCTCGCGGGCGTCGCATCCGCCGGGTACACATCCGATGGCAGACGTGTCTGGGTTGCGGGGTTCACGCCGAGGCCACAGCAAAAAGATGCGATTGCCTGGATGGCTGAATTCGACAGCGGGACGCTGGCGCCGCTCAAGGATCCCGCAGAGCTCCCCGCTACACAAGGGCAGTTTGTTGGCAGCCGGAGAATCGAGCGCGCGTCCACGGGCGAGCTGACTGTCCGCGATCTGCGCGGTACGGGTTCGGCCGCGCCGCTCTCCGAGAGCGTAAAGGTGCCGCTCAGCTCGAGATTCAGTTCTCCCGACCGCCGCTTTGTGATCATGGAAGGTGGCCGTGCGGGGTTGGTGTTCGACCTCGCCTCACCCGCCCGGCCGCCCGACGCAATCAGCGGGCCGCAACGGTGCGCGGTGAGGGCGATCTCCAACGACAAGCGGATTGCCTGGTATTGCGCGGACGACGACAGGATCATGATTACTCGCGCCGGCCAGGAGGCGGCAGTGACGATTCGGATCGCCGACAGGACCATTGCGACCATCATGCAGTTCAGTCCGACCGGCCGTTCCGTGGGCGTCAATTTCGAAGACCAGTCCGTTCGCGTGTTCGACAGCATGACCGGCAAGACCATATCGATCCTTCGCGGCCACGATGAACCTATCAGGCGTCTGACGTTCAGCTCGGACGATCGGCTCCTGCTCGGCATCGGCTCCGTCCGTTCGCGCATCTGGAATGTGCCAGGTGGCGAACGCATCGCGATGTTGCCACCGGGTATTCGCGCTGGGGCGATCGCGAGCGCAGCATTCAGCCCCGATGCGCGCGCGCTCGCCTTCGTCTCGGCAGGGCGGCTGTTCGTCTGGCAATGCGAGGCCTGCGGCGGCAAGGATACGCTGCTCGCCGAAGTGAAGCGCCGGGCGATCGCACGCACGCTGCTCAGCGGACGAAGCCAAGCGCTTCGGGCTCAACGCCCACGGCGTTGCCGAGCCGCATGACCATGCCGATGTGCATCTGCGTATGACGCCGCAACCCTCACCAGTCGCCACGTCCACGACCGGCTCGAAAAGCCACTGACACGTAAGGTTGCTGCAACAGCGATACGATCCGATCATGGTCGGCTTGCGTCGCGCCCTCTGTTACACCCTGCTCTTCGTCTGCCTCACCGGATTGATGACGTGGCCGCAGCCGCTCGTGCTCGGCACCCACGCGGTCGGCGATCAGGACGTGTTCTTCAACCTGTGGCGCCTGCGCTGGATTGCGCACGCGCTCGTCACCTCGCCGCTGAACCTATTCGACGGCAACGTGTTCTATCCCGAGCGGAACGTGCTGGCGTTCTCCGATGCGATGCTCGTCGAAGGTGTCCTGGCCGCACCGCTCGAGTGGGCCGGCGTAGCGCCGGTGCTGACGCACAACCTCATGCTGCTCGGCGCGATTGTGGCGTCGGCAGTGGGCGCGGCGATGCTGGCCCAACACCTGACGCGCATATGGGCCGCCGCGGTGCTCGCCGGAATCGTCTTCGCCTTCGCGCCGTACCGATTCGATCATCTCAACCACATGGAGCTGCAGTGGACTGTCTGGACGCCGTGGGCACTCTGGGCGCTGCAACGCACGATCGAATCGGGATCGATCCGGTTTGGCGTCCTCACCGGCGTCTATGTCGCGCTTCAGATGATGTCGGGCGTGTACTACGGGGTGTTTCTGTCGCTGACGATCGCGGCGGTCGCGGCGGTTCAGCTGATTCCGTTTCGCGGCGCAGCGCTCTTCCAGCGAATACGCAGCCTGTCCGCGGCCGCCGCGATCGCTATGGCGGTGTCGGCAGTGTATCTGCTTCCCTACGCGACAGCCGCGGAACGCGTCGGAACCAGATCGAAGTCGGATGTGGCGAAGTTCAGCGCGCGCCCGCGTGACTATCTGGCGACGACGCGGACGAACCTGCTCTACGGACGCAACGAAGGTGTGCCCGAGCGCCGGCTGTTTCCAGGCGTGCTTCCGCTCTTGCTCGCGCTGACGGGACTCTTGCTCGTCCCGCCGCGGACAGTCACCATCGCCTACGTCCTCGGGCTCGCCCTCGCCTTCGAATTGTCACTGGGGCAGTTTGGCCTGCTGTACCCGGCGCTCTACGAGTACGTGCCCGTGTTCCGGGCACTTCGCGCGCCCGCGAGAGCGTTCGCGCTCGTGCTGTTCTTCCTGAGCGTGCTCGCGGCGCATGGCCTGGCCGTCATCACCACTTCGTTTTCGCGGCTGCTCCGTGCGACCGTTGTTGCCCTTGCAGGCGCCGCCGTGCTCTTCGAGTACTGGGTCGCACCGCTCGAGCTCGCACCGTACTTCAACGCCCCACCGCGGCTTTACGCCTATCTGGCGCATCTTCCGCGCGGGGTGGTTGCCCAGTTCCCGATGCCCAGGCCTGGGTCACCACCGCATCACGATCCGCGCTACATGTACATGTCCACCTTTCACTGGATGCCGCTGGTGAACGGCTACAGCGGGTTCTTCCCGCCGTCCTATCTCGAGCGTCTCGAGAAGCTCGCGACGTTCCCGGATCCGCAGTCGGTTGCCGTGTTGCGGAACGAGGGGGTGAGGTATGTCATCGTGCACGCCGACGGCTATCCACCTGGGATACGTGAAGTCATCGTCGAACGGCTAATGCATCTCGGTCTGCGACCTATGGCGGACTTCCAGGACGGATGGAGCGCCGCCACGGTCATGGAGCTCAGGTGAGAAAGTGGTGCGGCGTTGCCCGCTCCGCGTATATAAAACAGCAGCATGCTCACGGTACCACGCACGAACAGCGCGACGCTCGCGGGCGGGGAATGGGCCTGGACGGAGACAGGCTTCGACGGCGCGTCGCTGCACTCCCTCGGCAACGTCGCGATCGATGTTTCAGTCCACGGAAACGCGGCGGCGGCGGGTCTGAGCTTTGGCGACTACAAAGACCTGCTCGCGCCGCTGGATGGGGAGAGGTTCGTCCAGCTGGAAATAGATTGGCACGCGCGCCGCTGGGCGTTCCAGGGTGACGCCAGGATCGGGGCGCGACAGTGGTGGAACACGAAGATCAAGTCGGTCGAAGACCTGCTTGACCAGCCGCTGTTCTTCAAGGCGCATTATCCGCGTGGTGTCGTCTTCCGCAACTTGTGCGTCCGCCGATTCGAGAGTTCGTGCCGCCTGAGCGTGGTCATCACCTGCCACCGCTTCGCGCGACGGCTGCGTCTCTGCCTCAACAGTTGGTGCCATCAGGCGGTTCCCTCAGGCGCGCTCGAAATCATCGTTGTGAATCCGGGAAGCCCGGACGAGGCACACGAGGTGGTCCTCGCCGCTGCGCGCGAATACCCGCACGTACAGATCAAGGAACTCACGACCAGTGCGGCGTTCTTTCGAAACAAGGGACGACTCATCAATCAGGGCGTCGCCGCAAGCTGCGGAGAGTGGATCTGGCTCACCGATGCTGATTGCCTGTTTCCACCGGACGCTGCGGCGATGGCGCTGACGAAGGCGGATTCGCCGACTTCGCTCTTCTACTGCGAGCGCCGCCATCTGACGGACGCAGCGACGCGTGCCTTGCTCGCCCAGCGCAATGGCGCGGGCCTGAACTTTCCGGAGCTCCTCCGACAGACGCGGCCTGACGGCAACGTCGTCCCGTGGGGCTACTGCCAGCTTGCCCACCGGTCGGTCTTCGAGCGGATTCGCTACCGCGAGGACGTCGATTCGTTCAGCAATTCCGACATCGTTTTCGTCGAGACCTGTGCAGCCAACGGCGTTCGGGCGACCTTGTTCGACGGCCTCACGTGCCTGCACCTGGTGCACCCGTGGGCCTGGCAGGGAACGCCACACCTCCTCTGAAGGAGAGCTCATGCATCCGGCGTCACTGCGTCTGATCTCGTGCTCCTGGCCGCGTCCCGTGGCAAGCCATGGGCGCCGCTGGATTTCGGAGCCGGAGTGGAACGCGCCGGCGATGGCCAGCGTGCCCGCGTGCCACACCTGGACGCTCGACGGGCGCCCAACGCTCGCAATCGATTGGCGGACCTTCTTTGCCGAAGGCGTCCCCTCACCCGGGTGGCATCTTCCCGGCGAGATGAAGGAGTTCCATCTCGTGTTCCGGATGCGCGCGGAGCGCAGCGGCACGCTCGTGTTTCACGATGACGACGGCAGCATCATCCGCCGCAACGGCGTCATCGTCCACGAGGATCGCGAGGTGCATCCGATGCAGCGCCACGAACTGCCGGTACGGGCCGGCGACACGCTCGAGATCGCGCAGTGGCAGTTTCACGCAGACTGGGTCTGGGCGGACGGATCGAATCGCGCTGCCAACTGTCGACGACGACGTCGAGCTGTTCGGTCCGTTTCGAGACGACGTGTTCCGCGCGCTCGAACGGCCGAACGGTCCGGTGCTCAAGAACGTACCTCTCGGGATCGCATCCAGTCCGCGCGGCCCTCGCCGTTTACAGCCTGGTCCTCAATGGCTACCGCCCGGCAGGCGTCCAGGTCTACGGTGAATATCAGTGGGACGCGGACCGTCGCCGGACCATCGAACGGTTGCTGCCATTTGCGGAGATCGTCCCGACATCGCAGGTCATGGCCTCGGTACGCGAGCTCAGCTCTTCGCTGGTGCCGGTCGCTTAGTCAGTGTGGGCGGCGATGAAGATCTGCATCGGCCTCTTCCATCCGCCGTTCGACTACTGCTTCGTCGATGACGATGTGTTCGTCCTCGATCGGATGGACGACGCGCTGTCGCTGTTCACGGTTCACGACCTCGTGTACCAGGCGGATTGGGACCACGGCGAGAGTTACCGGCGGATCTGGCGGATTCCGACAACGCCCCGCTCGCGACAGGCAACATCAATCCGGGATGTATTTCGTCCGGAACCGCCGCGACCGGATGGCGCAGGCGCTGCGCCTGGCGCGCAATCCTCCCAATGGGCACCCCGCGTGGATCTGGGAGCAAGGGTTCATGTCGACGGAATTCGCCGATGCCCCAGCCACGGCTCTGCCGACGCAACGCTACTTCTATCCAATCTTCGACGGACTTCCGGGCGGGACCCTTGGATACGACTGGGAGGCCAATCCCTGCGGATTCACGACCGCGCATTTTGGCGGCCTGCGGCACAAGCCGAGCGACGACGAGGCGCGCGCGCTGGTCGCGGGCATCCTCGGGCGCCGGCGCACGCTGAGCGACTGAAGAACTAACGCGAAACTTCTCTTTGCTCGTCGCCGTCGGCTCATTGACCGCTCACGATTGCGTCGTGAATCGCGGGAATGGTCTCCACAGGAAATAGCGGCGGGGGATCAACGCGTTGCCATGCTTTCGCCTGCATGAACCTGCCCGGGGCGTATTCGCGCCAGGCGTTCGGGAGTGACGCACGTGCACAAATCTTCCGGATTCATGAGACGGCGAAGCCGGTGGCCTTTTCGCACGCACATCTGCAGTAACCACGCGTCCTCCGCCAGGTTGACCTCCGGATACTTCAGGCCGGCGGCGAGCAAGTGCCGTCGGTACACGAGCGTGCCGCCGTGGACGTTGCCCGCGAACATCCGCCGGTGCAGCTCGGCGTCGGCGGCCCAGAACGTTCCCGTCGACACGTCGAGGACGGGCCCGCTGTCCAGGCCGGTGATGTCGGCCTGATCCGAGACGATGGGACCGATCTGATATCGCAGGCGGTCCGGGGAATACCAGTCGTCATCGTCCCAATGCGCGATATGTCGCCGCGCGGCCTGCTCGCACGCGAAATTGCGCTTGGCCCCAATCGTCATCCGGCGCGGCATGCGGAAGTAGCGCACGCCTTCGACGTTCGTCGCGAGGTCTTCCACCGGATCCTCACCATCGTCGACGACGATCAGCTCCCGTGCAGGATAGTCCTGCCTTCGAAACAGTTCGAGCGCCAGTGGCAGGAGCGCGCGCCGGTTATAGGTGGGCATGATGCACGAGACGAAGGGCTGCGGCTGGCCGGCCTGCGCGTGCGTGCGGTAGAACCACACGTCATCGCCGAGCAGATCGTGAATCCGAGACGGCGGCCTGCTGTGCCAGTACGTGCCGCCGGTGTCCTTCCTGCTCGTGTTGCCGTGATGCACGGTCGCGACGCAGAGCGTCGAATCCTGCAGATCCAGGACGGCACGTCCGGCGCCGCTCCAGATGAACTGCGCGTCTTCTCCTACCTGCACGTCGGGGAAGTGGTGCCCTTCCCAGAACGTTTTCCGGTACATCAACGACGTGCCGGCCACCCACTGCATGCCCGGCTCGTACTTTGTATTCCCACGCCCGGTCGCCGGAGGGGTCGAAGAACATCAGCGTGCTCGTCCCGCAGATATCGCTCCGCCGATCCACCAGCGCTCGAACCTGTCGCCGGATCCGCGACGAGGGATACCAGTCGTCGTCGTCCCAGTGCAGGATCAGCTCACCCCTGGCTTCGCGGCATGTGGGTTTCGTTTGCTGCCAATCGTCTGCTTCGGGTTGATGCGCACGTAGCGGATCCGCGGATCCGCTGGTACGCAATGCGCCGACGGCCGCGAGCCGTCGTCCACGATCACGAGCTCGGCGCGGGGATAGTCCTGTCGGAGGAAGCAGCGGATCGCCTGCGGCACGAATTCCGGACGATCCGCGGTCGCATGATGCACGCGACAAACGGGGCTTCCACCTCCGCTACGACCGCCGGGCAGCCGTGTGCCGCGCCGGTCGAACGTCAGCACCTGACACTCGTCGCGACCTGAGGACCAGAGGCTGGCAACGGCTGCGCGGCCGAGGGACAAATGGTGGATCGCAATCAGCGAGGCCGGCGCGAAATTCGGGCAGGCGTCGCCGCTGCAGTGCGCTCGATACGGCGGCTGCGAACCGCGCAGCCGACGTCCGCAGAATTTGTCCTGATACCGCCGCCGGCTCGCGTCGAAGCGCGCCACTCGTGCTGCCGCCGCCGCAGGGTGAATGGGCGATCGGTGGACGTAGGCCGCGCAGGCCGAGACACTTTGAAAGCCCGCGCGCGCGGCGCGAATGTTGTAATCCATTTCCCAGCATGGACCGAGACCATAGCCTTCGTCCGCCGCACCAATGCGATCAATCACCTCCGGCGGACGACATAGCAGAAATCCGCGAGGCTGTAGAGCGGTTTTGAGCGTTCGGACGGTGTCGCCAAACCTGCGTTCGAACTGCGCCTCACGGCCTGATCGGGCGAGCCCGCCGGCCTGGAGCACCGCCTGCTGATTCCATGACAGGTTGGTGCTCGGACCGGCGAGCCCGTTGCGCGGATCCACATCGAGCGCCGCAAGCAGATGATCCAGCCAACGTGGCCCGGGCTCGGCCCCGCTCTCCAGCAGCACAACGACATCGTCGCGCGACCACGAGGCCAGCCGGTTGAAACAGGCGGCAGGGCCCTGCGGCTGCGTCGTTGCCGATTGCGGCAGCTCGGAAAGACTCTCGAGCATTCTCGCCGTCGGCTCGTCGGGTCCATCCGGCAGCAGCAGAACGGGGATCTCCGGCGATTGAAGCCGGACGGCATCGAGCGTGGCCCGCAGACGATCGGGCTCGGCGTGTACGTGAATGCCGATCAGCACGTGGCTCACGCGCCCTCCACTCCGTTACTCCTCCTTCGGCGGCTTCTTCCGCGGCGTGCGGCGGCCGCGCGGCGTGATCGGCGCGGGCGTCACAATAGGTGTCACCGGCGTCACGACCGGGGTCGTCGGCGTCGTCGGCGTTGTCGCAATGCGCCGCTGCAACTGCTCGACTCTCGTGTTGAGGTCGCGTGAGCTGGACTGCAGCTCCGCGATCTGACGGTCGGCGGCGCGCTGCGCCTCCAGACTCGATTGCCTCACCTGCAACAGCTCGCTCTGAGCGTCACGATTTCCTGACGCAATCGCAGCGCCTCCTCGACCGATGCCTGTGTGGCCGTCAGCGTCTGCTGCGTTGAGGTCAACGTGGCCGTGTTTGCGTCGACGCGCGTGCGCAGCTCGCCGAGCGCAGGCCCCGTTTCGGCGAGTTTTGACACCTCGGCGCGGACATTGTCCAGATCGGTTCGCACACCCGAGATGTCAGGCGTGGTCGGCCTCGGCGCGCCTGTAATACAGGACGTTGCCGCCCTGATCGGTGACGAGCACTACGCGCGAGTCCTGTCGGAGGCGCGTCGGCGCGGTGATGAAGCGTCCAACGTGCGAGGCGCCTTCCGCGGGGTCGTAACCTCGACCCCTTCGACCTTGACGCGTCCGGCTTCGAGGCGGCGCCGAGCCTCGTCCACGGGACGATTCACGATATCCGAATGCGCCAGCGCCGCCGGCGTTGCCTCGGTTCGCGATTGGTCCATGATCGTACGGCCGAGCAGCGCGGTGCCTGAACGCGCGCGTGCGGTCTGCTCTCGTCTGATCGCTTGAAAATCAGTGTCGCGTCCAAAGGCGATGCCCTGACGCAGCTGACCACCCGAAATCCGGTTGGCGCCGGTCGTCACGGTGTCTGGCGCGTTCTTCGGCCGTGGCGCATTGAAGCGCCCGAATGCCGCGGGCAGCGCGGCACAGCACAACCTCCCGAGCGCCGCGCGGATGAACGGAAGAATCGGTATCGCCGACAGCCAGTATTCCCAGGTCGGAAACGAGTGGACGTACTTGCGCAACGAGAAGTTGCAGATCTTCTGCACCTGTCCCTGCTTGATCGTGACGCACGCCAGGTACAGCTTGTCGTCCTCGTCGCACGTGGGACAGTTCACGAGCACGTGATCGCAGAAACAGTCTTTCAGGTACTGCAGCAGCCCTGCGGCGAGATCGGCGAAGGCGTTGATGACGCCGGACCGGTAGTCGACCAGTTCCTGCAAGGGGAACTTCTGATTCGGCTGCAGGCGCGTCGCCGGAATGGAGCTGATCGTGTTGCTGACGACATTGAGCATGTACGCGCGGGTGCGGTCCGGCGACATTTCGATCCAGAGCGGAGAGATCTGGACGGGGTGACGGGTCCGCGAAACCAGCGTGTGGTTGGCCGCGTGAGTCCCATGGTAGCTGTCCTGGTAGGTCACCATCATGTGGTTCGTCGTCTGGTTGTGCTTCATCCGGACGGAAGTGTTCTCCCCGAGATCGACGACCGCTATCGGCGTCTGCGACCCGTTGGCGTCGAGCGCGTTGTAGACAGCCACCTGTTTGTTGGTGTTCGTCGACGACAACACCGACGCGATGTACAGCGAGGGCGCCGCCTGCGAGGTGATCGCGATATCGTCCTCGCCGGACGTGAAGATTACCGCCCCGGTAACGTCGCGCGCCGCGACCGCAAAACCGGGCGGATTTGCTGGATTGGTGATGGTGCGCAGGTTCAATCGGACAACGCGCTCGTAGGTGTCCGCCGTTCCGCCGGTGCTCACCGTGGCGAACGCATTGGCTGACCCGTCGTGCACGACAAGGTGCCCGACCGCCGCGAACGGGTAAATCGGCTGAGGCGTGGCGTTGACGTTCTGCGGATTGATTTCGAACAGCCCGGCGCCTTTGCCGATCGCGAACACGTGGGTCGACGTCGACGGGCTGGTCGCCAGCGCCACGAGCACGACGTCGCAGATCATCGTCGGGTTTCGAACGTACCGTCAGATCCTGCACGTCCGCGACCGCAAACAGCGTGTCCTTGTCGTTGATCCGTCGCCACCGCATAGAGCTGCGGCCGTTCGCCGAAAGCGCGACGTCTTGCACGACGGCCGCCGGGGCCGCCGGGAAACTGCACCTCCGCGACCATCTCGACGCGTCGCGAGATCGAAGACGTTGATCGTGTTGCCGGCCCCCACCGATATCCGCGACGCCGTCGGGAGAGACGCGGAAGCGCGTCTTGAAGCCCGTTGCTGAAAATCGTTGCGATGTCCGAGACCCGAGTACGGGTATTCGGGAAACTGCCGCGCGTTCTCGAACATCGCGCAGAACGTGTGACTCTGCAGCTTCTCGCGCAGCTTCGTGTAGAACTCCGCAGGATCGTGTCCTCGCAGATTCCTCCGCTTGTAGTCTCGTCTCGCCCGACAGAAACACGAACGAGCCGTTCTCGTGATTACTGAGTTGGATGAGCAGATTGCCGAACGTCGTGATCCGCTTCTGCGGTCGGACCGACCGGGAGTTCTCTTCGCCCGGCGGCGGCGTGAACTCGTTCCTTGAAGAAATCGATCAGGCTCTGATGCAATCCTTGAAGAAGTCCATCAGCAGCGTGCCCTGCAGCAATCTGATTGTGCCGTGTTCGGTTCGCCGGGTACTGGCTCGACGCTGTATCGCGCATCCCTCTTCGAATCCGAATCCAGGACGAGACAGACGTCGGTGTCGGGCAAGCCGCTGGCGGCGAAGCGGGACGACGGCGGCGAGCCAGGCGTCAGGAGACGCTCGCCTGATCGAGCTCGACATATCGATCTGTTCGTTCTCTTCGAGGATGATGTCGTTGCCCTCGCAGTCAATCGCGTAGCCCTTGCGCACGGTGACGTGGCGGCGCGGCTGGCCCGGTGGGTCAGGGCCGCATTCGACCTGCAGGCCGCAGACGATGCCCCAGCCGTGGAGGTGCTTGTTGTGGATGGCGCAGGTCGCGCGCCGCGCAGAGACGATCCAGCGCCTCTTGCACCGTCTCGGCGCCCGGCAGCTGGCAGTTCTGCGTTATCGAAGCAGACGTCTTCGGCGCAGATCTCGGTCAGCGACGGGAAGCGCTCGCGGCAATCTTCTATGACCTGAATGGCGCCGCCCGCCGACCGGCGATCAACGCCAGGCGGCAGTAGTGGTGCTGGACGCCGACGGGCAGCTGCGCCTGCGGGTTTATGTTGGGGATCTCGAACGGCGGCCATTCGATCTCACCCGTGGCGGCTCGCGCCGGAATCAGCCAATAGTCGCCCGCGCGATAGCTGCCGGTGGAGAATCGAACCTGGATGCCGCCCTCCAGATCGATCCAGTCCGCCAGCGCCATGTGCACGCCGTCGGCGTTGGCGTTGGCGCCTCCGTCTGATCCCAGCGCCGCAGCTTCAGCCCCGGGGGCTGGCCTTGGCGGGGGCCGAAGTGCTTCAGCGTGATCTCGCGCGTGGCCGGGTCCAGCGTGATCAATCTGCACGAGCGGATGCGGCGTCGCGCTTCAGCGCCGATTCTTCGTCACGATCTCCACCCATTGCGCCGGCATAAGCCCAGCACTTCGTCCTTGCCGATGTCGGAGACGGTCATGACGCTGCCATCGATTTTCTCCATCAGTGGTCTCGACCGTGGCGTTGTCGCGCGACCACTTGAACGTCGCCTGACGATGCGGTCGCCGCCCTGGTGCACCTCGACGCGATAGAGCTGGTTCTCCAGCCGCAGGTAGCCGGCCTTCGGCGGCAGCAGGCACGGATTTTCGTCGTCCTGCGGCGGCTCGGTCCGCGCATTCATCTTTCCTGTGCGTCAGCGCCGTCTTCTGCTCGATGCGGCAGCGACGCGCTGCAGGTACTCGGGGGCTCGGGGTCTGGCACGTCACGTTGCCGTCTGTCGGTCGTCACGCGCAGCAGCCTGACCTGCCACACGGTTTGCGAGCGCGCCGCCGTGTCCGGCCCGCCCAGCGCCTTTTCGCGGATCAACGGGTCATCCGAGCGCAGTGATTTCGCGCTGCCAGGCATCCAGGTAGACCAGATAAGTGCCGTCCGCCAGATTGAGCCGCCGACCACCCGGCGGGCTTGAGAGCGGAGAGGCGAGCGGGCTGGCAAACGGCGCGGTGAACTCCGGGTTGGGGAAGGAGGGCTGCTTTGTATAGGTCGCCGGCTTGATCCAGCTCGCAGAGCAAGCCGCCCGACGTAGATCCGCCCGGCCGTGATCAGCAGATCCTGGCCGTTGGAGGTCGATCTTGAACCCGTCGCCCGCTTTGGGCACGCCGCAGAGGCCGATCACATCGTCAGCCTCGGTCTCGGTCCGATACAGCTGGATGTCCAGCTGCTCGTTCCAGTCGGCGTCCAGTTGCACGCGCCCCTGCTGCATGAGCACGCCGCGTAATGTTTCTCGCGGTCGAACGTCTTACGGCTGTAATCGCCTGGCATGGCATCCTCCTGCGGAAAAAATCAAAGGGCCAAAATGTGGAGCCGGCTATAAGTCACGTCAACTGGCCTCAAAAATCCCGGCCTCGAAACCGAAGCGCAGATACTCGTCCAGCCGCGCGCGCAGGTTGGCAACACGTTGCGGCTGGATATAGATCGTGAAAGGCGCCCATCTCGGCGCTCGTCGTCAGCGCCGCGTCTGATCTCGTTGCTGCAATGCGCACCGAGCTGGCCGTAGCCCGCGATCGCCGTAACGCAGCGAGGTGAAGAGCGGACGCACCCGCGCCGCGTCCGCCGACGTCTCGCGGCTGGCATTCGAACTGGCGCGGCAGAAGCGAGCCGGGCGGCACGTACAAAACCGCACGCAGCCCTGTTGCAGCCGTTCGGCGCGCACCGGCGCCGGCGCGCTCGGGCGCCGGGCGCTGGCAAAGAAGATCGTGTTCGACGCCAGCTCATCATCTGCGTGTCGACTCTCCCGATGACCGTGCTAGTCGACGAGTCACGAGCGGCGCGCCGGCTGCCCGGGCCGATCCCCGCGTAGGCCGCGGCCGTCTCCGCGCCGCATCCACGATGCTGCCGGTGAGGCAGACGTGCGCGCCCATCCACCGCTCGTGATCGCGCCGACGATCGCAGTCGTCGATTTCGATGCACCACGTTCGGGAGCGTCGACGACGAGCCGCGGCACCGCCGGCGCTCAGGCGAACAGATCCTTGATCGCCAGGCCGCGGCCCGGGCAGCGAGCGTGCAATGACGCAATCCGCAGGAGCGCGAGCTCGTTCGCGTTGCCGCTCGCGTCGGCGACGTACGCGGATCCGTCCGCTGCTCGAACAGCAATCCGTTGATCGTGACTTCGGACCCTTCACCGCCCGTGATCGTCATTCGCCGGCGAGACATGATCGGGCGCCGGCGCTTGTCGGCCGGCGCAACGTACCTCGTTCCTGCGGGACACCCAGTGCTCCCGGACCGGCGCGGATAGTCGACCTGCGGCGACGAATCGGTCGCTTGCGTCCGCCACCTCGCCGACGGCTGCGGTTCCGTTCGCGTCGCCAACGCCGCTTGAATCGTCGGCTGTCCGTCGGCGGTCACTTGGATTGACTTCCTCGACGCACGAATGACCTCCGCGCTCGTACTCGCCGCCGCCCATCGTCGGCGCTGAAGCCGTAGTGGTAGCTCACACGGACGCTTGCGGCGGTCGGGCGAGAAGGCGAGCGGGAAGGCGATGCGCCCGAGCTCCGGGTCCACCGCGATCCTTCGCGCACGCGGCACGTGAGCCCAGCCCGTCCGCCGCGTCGCGACAGATCGCAGCACGATGATGTCCGCTCGGGACTTCGGCTGATCCGCCGCGATAAATCGTGAAGCTTTCATCCGCGACCGTAGAACGCCGTCTTCGACGCGGTCGCAGCAGCGCGGCGGGTGATCGGCAGCGGCACGTTGATCGGGCTCGGCGAGATGCGTGATCTCGTCTTCGACGTCCGGGGTTGTTGTAAAGCTGCAGGTTCCTTGCCGAGCGCGTCGAACAGGTACCGCCGGAGCATCGAGCTGGCAGCTGCCGGCGCGTCGGTGACCGGGAAGCTGCCGATGCCGGCAGAGGAAGACGCCGATGTTCGGGATGTTGTATTGGCCGCGTCGCGGCTCGATGCGCCGCACGTCGGCGGTGCGGGCGACGCGATCGAACGCGGATATCGAGCGCATCTCGAGCCGCGCGTGCATGGCGCAGATCGCTGCCGCACGCCAGATTGCCGGGCCGCAGGTGGTTCAGGTACTGCGTCGTGGCCAGCCGCTCGAAATACTCGACCGACGCTCGCGTACCATCCCGGTGACGTCCGCGCGCCAGCTGCTCGAGCACCGACGCCGTGCCTTTGCGCCGCCGGTAGCGCGATCGTGTTCGCCACGAAGGCGCGCTGGCTGAACCGCGAGCCGCGGCAGATCCGACGATGCCGCGTGCGCCGACCAGCTCGCCGATGTACGGCACTACCCACTCGGCGCACGTCTCGATGAACTGATCGTCGTAGATGCTGATCGAGTACCTTCGTCCAGCATCGCGCAGCTGCTCCGCGACGACCGATAAGCAGCGCCCGCAGCGGCGCCGATCCTGAGCCGGGCCTCTGCCGCTCGGCGCGTGCGTCGCGCGCCAGTCGGATGCCGGTAGACCGCCGGCAGCAGATCGAAGAGCCTCTCGACATCGAAGCTCACTGGAGCACCTCCAGCTCGAGCGGGCGTGGGTCGAGCGTGAGCAGCTCCGCCGGCGAACACGTTGGTCGTCGCCAGGCCGCGGCACCGCGGCGGCGATGCGCGGCTAGACGCTCGACCGGCTCGATCCGGCGAGATGAACTGCGTTCACGTCCACCGAACGCACGCCGCGCACGTTCTGGATCACGGCCGATGACTTCACTGAGGTGCACCGGCTGACCGAATTCGCGGGCGGCGAACGAAAACGCGTCGCGCAAGCGCGCGCTCGACCTCGGCGCGACGACCTTTCCGGCAGGATCGGTCGCGGATCCACCTTCAGCGCCGCCGCGAGCTGAAAGAAGCGCGGCGTGTACGACTCTCGACCAGCACCGGCACGGTCTCGGATCGCCGCGACGCCGCAGCGCCGTCGAGCGAGATTCTTGTAGAGCTCGCTGCCCTTCTCGCACCGCCGCGCCGCGCGAGCCGGCGACGGTGACGAAGCACGCCGCGCTTCTCGCCGAACCACGTCCACGTCGCGAGCGCCTTGTCGATGCCGCTGAATGCGCGGCGAACTCTTCGTAGTCCTTGCAGCGACACGACGCGACCGAGCGTCAGCACGGTCAGCGGCGCGTTGCGCCGCGCATCGTCCACGGCTCGCGGATCGGCGGCGCCGCTCGCCGCGCAGCGGGTTGGTGACGCCCTTGCACGCCGAGCGGCCGCGTCATCAACTGCGTGAGCCGATCTGCGCTGACCAACCGCCGACAGCCCGATGCCCTTGCGGTACGTCGCCTTGACGTTCTCCTGCCCGGTGGGCAGCCGCGCGCCGGTCGTGCCGTCGCCGAAGATCACCGTGGTCCGTCCTTCGTCGTCGAGGCGCGTGATGTAGATCCGCTCCTCAGGGCCGTGGCCGAAGAACGACGGGACCTCGTGCCAGCAGCATTTCGTTGACGCGGACCTCGAGCGTGGTGCGCCGCCGCTCGGCGTCGGGGCGCTGACGATAGGTGAGCGGCGGCTGGCGCAGCGTGAAGCGTTGAAAGGCCTGGTTGGCGTCGCCGCTCGCCGAGCATCTCCTGCACGGTCTCGCCGTGCGTCGCCGCGCGCGACGTTGGCGTTGATCTTCACGCGTCCGCCGCACGTAGCGAGTAGGTCGAGTGCGCTGCTCGAACGTGACGACGGTGAAGCCCGCGTCCACGCTGACGTCTTTCAGCGTGAGCGGCTTCAGCCGCGGATGTGCCCTGCAGGTCAGCCCGCTCGCCGGTCAGAATCGACGCGCTGGCCGGCGGCGAGGCCGAGGTACGGGTCCATCGAGCGTCAGCGGCCCACCGCTGACGACGTCCTCGATCGGCAGATCGTCGAGCGGGAGCGGCTCGCTCTGGATGAGCGCAACATCGTGCGCATCTTGAACGACGCGAGCGGTGCGTTGGATGGGACGGTGAGCTTCGTGACCGTGCCGCTGATCGCAAACGCGGCCTTGACGGCTTCGACGCTGTCGAGGACTTTCAGAATCGCAGGAGCCGGTGAGCCGGTCGAGCTCACGAGCGCGATCCAGGTTCCTTTGGCAGCTCCTGGGAACGACGCCGCTCAAGTAGACGCGGCGGACTCCGAGCCGGCGACATCCGCGAGCGTGTTGTTCTCCCACGCGTCTTCGAATGCGGCCGGAACGAATCGTCGAGTGATCGAAGATCACCTCGCCGTTCTGCACCTTGTATTTCGCGACGCGCTGCGGAAACCGCAGCGACTCCGGCAGCGAGCCGTGGATCGGCGCGTTATGGCCGAACGTGCCCGACCGCTGCCGGAACACGACGAAACCGGTGTCCGGGATCTGGTCGCGGCGTGCCGTCCGTTTTGCGATCGCGGCACTGAGCGCTTCGACGGGCCAGTTCTGGATCGCCGCCAGGGCCTCGAGATCGGCCGACGTCCAAGTGCGCTCCACGATTGCGTCAATGGCGCTGTCGTCGAGCTCGGTGCCGGGCGGGAAATCGCTCACGCTGCCCTTCGTCAGGTCGTCCGGCGGATCGTAGGGAGGCAGCGTCGCCGAGGCGGCGAATTCCACGCGCGTCGTGTTCGTGTCGGTGTCCAGCGCGACATCGACGACGGCCTTGAGCTGCTTCTGGCCAGAGGGCGCGAGCACGGCCAGCACGTCGCCGCGCTTGATGTTGTTCTCGAGGCCTTGCAGGACGACGAGGGACGCCGAGGTCGAAACCGTTTGTAGCTGGAACAGGCGCGGCCGCATCGCGTTCCATTCCAGGCGCGCGGAGATCGTTTCGACCGTTTCATAGGTTTGCGCTTGTTCCCCGGCGCCGGCACGCTCTGCACCTGCAGACCGCGCGTCGATGGCGATCGGCGGAAGACGCTGAATGGTGTCCTGCGCCGTCGCCGTGAGGCTGAGCGCCTGCCCGAGCGCGCCTGGCGCGTCGTCGAGCGTGAACGCCAGCCACGCGCTCGCGGCTACACCGGGACGCAGTTGATAGTCGATCAGCCGCGCGAGTTCCTGGACAGACAATCGCTCTGTCGCCGTTCGAAGGTACGTCTCGTGGACGTGCGCTCCTCATAGAACGTGAGCACATCGCCGAGTACGGCCAGCGCATCGAGGAAGGCAAGCGTGAAATCGGTGCGGTCGCGCGTGGTAAGCGCCTGCATCGCAGGCAGGCCCGACTGCGACAGGCGGGCGAGCATCGATTCGAAGAACTGCTGGTGCGTCCCGACGCGATAGGCGATACGTGGGAGACCGGGCCGGTTCCAGACGACGGCCGGTGTGTCGACGGACACGCCCTCGCAACAGCCGCAATCGTTCAAGTCGCTCACATCACCCTTCTCGTGAGCCGGAGCGAGCCGCGCTCGGGGAAATTCGGATCTGCATCGAGCCGCGCAATCTCGAGCCGCTCGATGGTGAGCGTGCCCGCGTCCACTGCAACCGTGCTGTCGATGCCTTGCCGTTGGAACTTGGTCACGACCACCGAATCGACGCCCGGGACCGACTGTGCGGTGGCGTAGATGACGCTGAGGTGCACGGCCTGCCCGAACGTGAAGTTGTCCGGATGGAACAGCCCGCGGCGGCCGTCCGGAAGCGTCCGGTTGCTGAATGCGTCCCGAAGCGCGCGTTCGACGTCGGCGAAAAAATACGGAGGTCGGACGCAGACGACCATCTCGATCTCGAGAGGCACGAACCGCGGAGCATCGACTTCGAGATCCTGTCCAGCCATGCGGTAGCGTTCGAGGCAGTTGCGCAGCTTCTGCTCGAATGGCTCGTCGACCGGCGCTCCGCCCAGCCGGTCTGCGGTCACGAATACCGTGTACCAGCTGCCGGTCCAGCGAAGCGTCGCTTCCGCTCGCTGCACATCCAGATCGCAGCGTTCGACGACGTCCTTGCGGACTGACAGCGTGGCGTAGTCCGCGGGCGTGACGGCCCGCTCCAGTCGCGTGAATGCGCTCGGCGCGTGCTGACGCGCGTGCTCGGCGCTCTCCTGATCCAGCCCCCCCACCGCCGGGAGCGGGTTCCAGACCCGCGCCACCGTCATCGAGGCTGGCCCGGTCACGAACGCCGGATCCAGGCTCGCGACATGCTGAATCGCCTCTGCCCCGATGTTCCCGTCCGGACCGTTGCCAATGCGGTACTCCGCGAGGAAGCGATGTCCACGCGGCGGCGCCATGCCGTCGGTCCCATTGCCGAAACGCAGGAACGATGTGCCGTCAGTCTCGACTTCAACGGAGAAGTGCGTGTCCAGAGGGCCGCTCGCTATCAGATCGTGAACGGGAGTCCACCCGACGCTCAGATCGGCGTCGTCGAACACGGTCACCGCGGGCAGCGGCAGCTCGGACGGGTCTTCGAGCGACAGGTCCGTGGCGGCTGCGGCCGAGTGCGGCGGGTGGTCCCCCTCGTATGGAGCGGCGTGCGTGAGCGGGTCAGCGTTCAACCTCGGCCGATACCGCAGGGGCGCGTGAGACACCTCGCGCGAGTCGCAGCGATTTGCCGTGTTCGGCAGCGGGCGGACGAGCGCGGATTCTCTGGAGGTACGACATCGGGCACGAGCGAGGACTTGATGTCGTCGGGCAGCTGTCCCGGCCGCGGCAGATCGGACACGGTCATGCCGTGATCGGCCAGCACGATGTTGCCAAGTGCCACACCGACGTCGTCGAATGGCGTGCCAGCGACCGTCGCCGAGACGCACAACGCGAACGGAAGCGCGTCGGCGCGTCCCCACTCGATGACGGTAATGGGACGCGAACCCTGAAGGGGCGAGTCCAAGAACATCCCACCGAGTGGGTCGGTGTCCGGAGTGACCGCGGTCAGCTTCACGGCGTGTCGGCGCGTTGGATCGGCATCCTGCGGCAGCCCTGTTTCAGGCCCCCGCTTCTCGATGAACACGAGCCAGTCGTCCGCCTGCAGATGCGGCAGGCTGCCGCTCAGCACGGCGCGAGTGGATCCCTTAGGCAGGCAGCAGTCGTTCGCACCATGCGTGTAGAAACGGATCTCGTTATGCGCCGTCCGCAGTTCGACGTCGTGAAGCAGTTCGAACACGCGCGGCTTCTCAGCGAGGGCTTTGTCGAACAACGGTGTGTCGAGCCGGACGACGGTGGTGCCGTCGAGCGCTCGAGTTCGCGTCAGCAACTTCGTGCGGTTGCGGCGCGTTATTCCTGTCCCGGGCTCGTCGGCTCGCATGACGAGACCATCGGCGGCCGGACCGGCCACGATTTGCACCCACGCGCGGGCATTGCGTCCGTCGTGCATCGCGTAGTCGACGAGGCGCGCATGCCGCCGCACAGAAGCACGCCGCCGGGCTTTTCCGATATAGCTCTCGGTGACGATCGCGTCCTGGGTGTAGCTGAGGTGATCGCCGACATATGCGGCGAGCTCAACTAGCGCGATCCCGAGATCCGCCGGATTCCGTTCGGTCCAGGCAGGCGCCACGACCGCCATGCGATCAAGCAGGAGCTGCCGGAAAGTCGCATAGTCCTTCGCCAGGTAGTTGATCTCAGGCGGCGTCACGACCGGCTCGGGGCATATACGCGCCGGCTTGCAATCGAAATCGCTCGGGCAGTTCACCTTGAACGAGAAGTCGACGCAGGCGAGCATCGGGTCGATGGTCGCTGGTGGCGTGGTGCCCTTCGGCTCGCTGACGAGACACAGCCGGTAACGCGAGAAGTCGCCGCGCGCCGACACCTCGACGACGAGCACGTGCGGGTCGGTCGAGAGCGGTGACGAGAGCGGCGACGATGGCGAGACGATCGCGACGTCGAGGACCTTGATGTTGCGGATCCGTTCACCTCCTTCGATACGCACGTTGTCTTCGTTCAGCAGACCCGGCGTCAGGGGATTGACGAAGTGGACGAGCAGGATGCGCTGGCGGCGCTCGTGCGGATCCTGCGGATCGTCGAGGACCTCCAGAAAGTCGATCCCGTTCAGGGTCGGATGGCCGCGAATGGCATTCCTGCGCGGATCGTCGCAGCAGAAGTACGGCATCACACGGCTCCGGGGCGCACGAACTGCGCGATCTGCCGTAGACCGGTGCGGCGCAGCGAATACTGAACCGTCACCGACAGCGTGGACTCCTGGATCTCGACGGTGACCGCCTCGACCTGGATGACGTCACCCAGCCAGCGCTGCAGCGATCCCTGCACGAGGAACTGCGTCGTCGCGGCGAGCTCGTCGCTGAGCGGCGCGAAGACCAGACGCAGCAGCCCGCTGCCGAAGTCCGGCCGGTTCACGCGCTCGCCCGGCGCCGTGAACAGCACCTGCTCGATCAGGTCGCGCACGTGCTCCGCCTCGTCGGTGTCCGCGGTCCGGCCGCGTTCGTCGAAGCGGTACGGGAAGTCGACGTCCATGGCTTCACATCGCGCTCGCGCGCACCTGGGTCAGCACCGTCATCAGCGGCGTCCCGGTCGGCGCGCAGATCGCCTGGCTGTCGAGCAGCAGCAGCGGCTGTCCGTTCGAGGTCACGCGGGTTGCGGAGGTGACGAACTGCGCGGTCACGCACGGCCCGTTCGCGGCCGGCGGCGGTGGAAACGTGCAGCCGGCAACGACGTACGGTGACGTGACGGCGACCGTCGGCTGTCCGCTGACGAGCACGCGCGGATTGACGACGGTCGGTTGTGCCTGCCCGCCGTGGGAGCACAGCACCGTGGCGCCGAAGTGCAGCAGGAATCCAGGCATGAGCCTCCTTCACACAACCGTCAGCGCGCCGTTATTGATGGTGACGGTGGGGCCGGTCATCAGAATCGTGGCCCCCTTGCCGTTGGAGATCGTGATCCCGATGTCGTTGACCAGGATCATCGCGCCCGTGAGGCTCTTGAGCATGATGCCGCCCGTCGGTCCGGGCAGGTCGCTGATCACGATGCTGTTCTGTCCGGCGGTCTGCAGCACGATGCTTGGCGAGACCGGCAGCCCCGCGCGCGCGAGCGGCGGCACATCCGACGCCGCGCCCCACCGGCACCCGACCCAGATCGGAAAATCCGGATCGCCCTGCTCGAATTCGATCCAGACGCCCGCGCCGATCGGCGGCACCAGGAACACGCCCATTGGTGGACCCGTCGGCCCGGCGAGGGGCACACACGGCACCGCCCAGCTCGAGGGCACGAGTCCGAGCACATCCGGCACCTGCACGAGCAGACGGCCGACCTGCATCGGATCGATGTTGTTCAGCACCGTGCCGCGGTACTTGCCGTAGTAGCGCTGGACGGACGCCCGGTTCGCTCATGGCACGACCCTCGGAGTCGATCGAGATCAGGCCGTCGCGCGACAACGTGAACGATTCCTTGTACTCGCCGCGTTTGAGGTTGTGCGTGACGCTCTTGACGTAATAGAGCCCGTCGTACGCGAGCCCCGCGCCGCGTACTCCGACGAGCAGCCGCGAGCGCAGCACCTTGCCGTAGCGGACGACATTCAGCGTGCCGTTGGCGCGTGACCGAATCGTTTGCGGTGAACGAGATCGCCAGCGCGCGCGAGATGGCCTTCGTCACCGTCAGCTTCGTGCCGTACTCGGTAGAACTCGACCTTCGCGGGCAGCGGCAGCTTCGCGCCGAGCGGCGGCCGCAGCACGCTGATGTTGGGAACGGGGATCGGGATCGTGATTTTCTTCGTGACCGGATCCAGCACCGTCAGCACGGTGACCTTCTTCGCGAGCCCGTCGAGACTGAACGAGATCGTTTCGACGTTCGTCTGCGCATCCATGTTGACGTTCAGCGCCGACTGCGGAATCGGAATGCGGATGTCCGGTCCCCAGTACGCGATGTTCGTGCCAGGCACCGGCCCGGGTTCGACGTAGAACACGTAGCCGTTCCGGCCGGCGAGCTGCTTCAGGTATCCGAAGTCGGTGCCGCTCTGCGACGGCACCTCCTCGGTCGGCACCGGCGTATCGGGGAAGACAGGCGGGATCACGATCGGCGCGATCCCGAACGCCGCGTACTTCGCAAGAATGACCAGCGCCTGCGCCGCGTCGTTCATGCCGGGAAAGCGCATGAACGGCATCTCCACGACGATCCATCACCGTGGCCATGTCTTCGCCGGTGACGGTGATCGTCGACTCCCGGGTTCGGAGGATGGCGCGACGTCCTGGCGTGTCACCATGCCGTCGCTGATCACGTGCGGCATCCCGTTGACGGTGACGACGATGATGACGCGCGTGATTAGCGGATCGAGAAAACCGGCCGGCAAGAGCGTCGTGAGCAGCGGAGAGCTGCGGCCCGCGCCGAACGTCAGCTGAAACCCGCTGCGGTCCACACTGCTGGTGACCTGGATGCTCGTGAGCGCGTCGAGCACCGACGGCGGCGCCGGAACGGGCACCGCCGGGCCGATGAGCAGCGTGAGGTAGACGCCTTTAAGCACTGACTGGCCTCCGGGATGCCTTCCGGCATCGTGATGCGGATCCGCCGGCCGACGACTTCCAGGATCCGCCGGCTGAATAGCCCCGTTCGCGTCGCAAACACGCCAGAACTGCTCCGGATCTCCCAGGTGCTGCGCCGTGATCACGTCGAGCCGTTCGCCTTCCGTCACCAGATGCTCGAACAGCGTTTCGAACCGCTCCGGCTGCGGCACGAAGCGACGCCGCACGTACGCGATCGCGCGCCCGTCGGGCGTGACGTGCTCGGCAAGCGGCAGGCTGGCGTACCGGCTGGTGATTGGAAACATGACCACCTCACGGAATCCGCGTAATGCCAAGCACCGTCAGCGGCGCGTTCTTTTCCTTCGACGCCAGGCTCTCCTTCTGCCGCTGGTACGCCAGGAAGATTCCGGCGCCGCGATGGTTGAACAGCAGGTCGTTCACGCTGAGCACGCGTCATCCCGAGGCTCACCTTCGCCAGGATCGGATTCAGCTGCGGATCGAAGGCTTCTTCCGTGATCGAAAAATCCGTGAGCCGCACCGGCAGGACGCGACTCTTGCTCCAGACGAACAGTGTGAGCGGCGCTTCCATCGGCACGATCTCGAGCGTGCCGCCGCGCGCGAGGCGATCGTTGTCCTGCAGCTCGCGCGCTCGACGGATAGACGATGGTCTCGAGCGCCGCCAGGTGCGCCTGCAACCCGACCTCCACCGTCGTCGCATTCTGATCGGGAAATTCGAGTTGATCGGTCGCGTCGATCTCGGCGTCCAGCTTGATCGTTTCGATCGGCGGGCCGGTGAGGCGCAGCGCTTCGGTGCGGTCGCCCGCTTCACCGGTCGTGCCTCGCACCTGCAGCGTGCGCGTGAGCGTTTCCGGGTTGTATTGCAGGGGGATGACCCGCAGCAGCGCGCCGCTGACGGGATCCACCAGCACCAGACCGGCCTTGGCGAGCTTCGGCGAACCGGGAAAGGTGCTCATGATTCCGTCACCTTCTCCCTCGATTTGCCGAAGATGTCACCCAGGATGCGCTTCATGTTCTCCGCCGAGACGTCAGGCTCCTTGACGATGACGTCCTTGTACCAGGGCAGCTTGATGCCGGTGTCGTCGGCATACCCGAATGGCGCGGCAATATAGAAGCCAAGCCCCGTGTTGATCGTCTTTTCGGCGAGCGTCCAGTCCTTCCGTGTTTCGGCCTTGAGAAAAAATATTCCCGCCCACGCGCGAACGTAGGCCGTAAGGGCGAGTTTGAGCAGGAGCTCGGTCTTCATCCCGGCGAGGACGTTGGCGAACAGCCGCTTGTTCTCGTAGCCGCCGTTCAGCTCGGCAAACACGCCCGCCGTCAGCGTCAGCTCGCCGCTGAGGGTCAGGCCTCCGGCGACGCCCGCGCTGGCGATATAGATGTCCAGTTGAATCGCGACTTCTCCGGAGATGTACGCCGTCAGCTTGGCAAACGCGGGGATTTTGACCGTTCCGCTCACCTTCAGATTCAGATTGGGATCGGCTTCGAGCGGATCGAAGCCGGTGGAGAGCTTCAATGGCTCGATCACCCCGGGCCCGAACCTGTACTCCATGTCGACGCCGCCCTTGATGTTGAACACGACCCCGGACGATCCGATGGACAGGCCCGGAATCGGGATCGGCGGGACCTTGAGCGTAAACAGGTTCTTCTTGTCTCCGTAGAACTTGAACAGCGGGAGACGTGCGAACACCAGTTCGCCGGTGACGTGCAGCTTTTCCTTCTCGTCCAACTCGACCGTCCCGGTGACGATCACGTCTTTCTTGAGCTCGTAGGTCAGGCTGCCCTTGCCGGAGAACTTGCCATTTGGATTCAGCTTGACGTCGACGTGCCCTTCAGCCTTCCCTGACTTGCTCTTGTAGTCGAGACCGCCGTGGCCCTCGTGCACACGGATCCTCTCGCCCTTCGACATGACCAGGACGATCTTGTCCAGCCGGCCGCGCACGCCCAGCTCTTTGATCGTGAAGCCCGTCGAGCCTTCCGCCCGGAGGTAGTCTTTCTCCAGGTTGTACGTGATGTTGACTCTCGTCTCGTCGAGTCTCGGGAAGTGGAAGGTGCCCTTCCCTTTGAGAATCCACTCGTCGCGCCGCTTCTCGAGTCCGAGCGTCGCCTTGTTGTCACCGGGGAACGTGGCTTCGATCTCGCCGTTGAAGTCGATACCGGCTTTGGTGATCTGTCCTTCGAATCCGCCGGTGACCGTCACCGATGAGCCGAGCTTGATGGCCTCGCTCTTGATCGAGATCTTCGCGTCCCACTCGTTGCGGCCGCCGCCTCCCTTGTAGGTGACCGTGGATTCGGCGGTCTCCATCTTGGGGACGTTGACGGTCAACTTGCCCTTGGCGACCAGGCCGATATCGTCCCCTTCGAGCGTCAGCGCCAGCTTCGCAACCGGCTTCGCCTCGTTGCCCATCGTGAGCTCGACGACGCCGCGAGGCTTGAGCTGCGGCGCGAGATCGAGCTCCACCTGCGCTTTCGTGACGCGCATCCCGAGCACCGAGCGCTTCTTCAATGCCGCTTCGTCGATGCCCTTGATGACTTTCAGGCTGTTTTTCGAGTACTCGACACCGAGATCGCCGAGGAACGGGATGCCCGGTTTGATCGTCCCCTTCCAGACGGTCTCGCCCGTCTCGTCGACGCTGACATCGGTGATGGTGCCGGGACTGAGGTACTTGTAGGTGAAGGCGATCCCCTTCCGCTTCTTCTTGTCCGCGGGATCGAGTGTCAGCGCGCCAGCCGCATCGGCCTGCAGCTTGACGGGCGGGGCGGAGGCATCGAGCGAGATCGGCAGGCGCGTCTTGTCGCGGTCGTCGATCTTCGCTTCGAGCAGATCCGGGGCTTTCGTCGTGTTCTTCCGGTGGTGGAGCTTCGTCAGCAGCAGGCCCGGAATGTGCGTCGTCGCCCCTTCGTTTTCCGCGTCTCCTTCGAGCGACACGACCTCCGTCGCGGTTTTCGCGAACGTGACCGGCACACGCAGGATCGACGGCGGCCGGCCGCCGGCCGCGATCGGATAGTCGGCGCGCGCGATCTGGACCGCGCCTCCCGGCGTCTTGACGATCTTCAGGTTTTTCGCGCACTCCTCGATCGCCAGGCACGTGCGCGCCGCGCCTTTGGGCGGCGGACAGGATGACGGGAGCTTTTCCGGCGTGCCCTGCTGCTTCACGTCGGTGAAGCGCATCTTGATCTGCGTGGCGTTGCCCGTGGACAGCGCGGAATCCGCATCGACCGCCTTCGCGAGCGATTCCAGCTGTCTCTTGATGTCCCCGCCACTCTCGCGGTTCGGTGCGGCGTCGAGGGGCTGGATGTTCTCGGGGGGATTGGTTCCGCCGACCTGCAGTTCCACGATGTGGTCCATCTGACAGACTTTGCCGCTGCGCGCCTCGGGAAAGGTCTTGTCGCCGCCGGCGCGCTGCCAGAAGTCGTCGGCATTGGTCTTCGGCCATCCGAGCTTCTGCAGCCACAGATCGCGCAGGTCGGCCGTGGACTCGCGCTCCTGCCACAAGGCCGTCTTCGTTCGTCCGGTGCCCTGGAGCGTGACGATGGTCTGGAGCGAGCCTCCATCAGCCATCCCCTTGTAGATCGCGTACGCATGCGGCCCCTTCGTGGCCGGCAGGAAGAACGGCTCGACCACGAACTCTTCAATCGTGCCGTCGTCGTTCGTGAAGACCTCGGCGGGTGTCACTTTCTGCTTGCCGATGTTCTTGGGTTTCTTGGCCTTCGCGGGCGCGGTCGTGCCCTCGTCGGCACGCGAGAGGAGCGGCGCCGGCGCCGGGTGGCTGACATACACCGATCCGCCGGTGACGGCCGCAGCCGCGGCCGATTCCGCCTCGCGCTCGAGCGGCGCGTCGGCACTCCCGCTCATCCGCACGTCGTTCGCGGCGTGCTGGATACCCTGCTGCTGGATGGTGTGCGCGAGCTCGTGCGCGAGCAGATGTTGACCGGTCGTGGTCTGTGGACGGTAACGGCCGGTGTCGAAGACGATGTCCTGTCCGACCGTGTAGGCGCGTGCGTTCACGGCGCGCGCCGAGTCCGCGGCGACCGGGTCGTCGTGCACGCGCACGGCACCGAAGTCGTGCCCGAACCGCGATTCCATGAAGCTGCGGGTTGGCCTGTCCAGCGGTCGGCCGGGTCCAGACAACGCCTGGCCGACGATCGGCGGAACCGTTGAGGGCGCCGCGCCGCTGGCGGCGCGCTGCATGACCTTCTTCTTTTCTTTCTTCTCGCAGTCGGAGCACTTGCCGCCGGACCCGGGGAGCTCGCCACACGCGCAGGCACGCTGAAGCAGCGGCGACGTGACCGCCGTCAGGGCCGGCCGCGATGGCGCGGCGGCTCGAGGCGCGGCGGTGCGGGCGGCGGCGCGTTCCTTCACGGCCGTGCCACCCGATACACCGCGTTGGCGACCTGACGGCCGATCGTTGTTGCCGCTGTGTTTGAGGCTGTGCGGACAGTCCCCGCATCGAGCCGCGGTGCCGCATGGGCCAGCATCATTGGCACCGGCACGCCACTGCGGCTGAAGAGACCATCGAGCTCGGCACTGAGGCCGTCAGCGATCCGACGCGCCGAGCCGGTCGAAAAACCAAACAGCACGACGTTGTCGATGTGGACGTGCACCGGTGTGCGCGTGAGGGGACTGCCGATGTTCTGTCGGCCGCGCAACGCCGCCACCGAACGCGAACGGCGTGCGGCTCTCGTCACGCCCAGCCTCCGACTTCCGCGGCGGTGATGGCTTTTTCGATCTTGGCGCATTCGCTTCTGGCCGTTCGCAGCAGGTGCGCCATGCGTACCGGCTCTCCGGCGGCGGCCGCGAGAAACGCCGCGTTCATCGCGATGTTGCGGATGCTGCCGCCGGTGACGTTGAGGCGTGCGAGCTTGTGCGTGTCGAGCCCCTCGGTGGGTGTTTGCGACGGAAACACACGCTCCCAGATACGCGCGCGCTGCGCCGTGTCGGGGAACGGGAATGTCACGATGAACCGGATGCGTCGCAGGAACGCCGCGTCGAGCGCGCTGCGGCGGTTCGTCGTCAGGATAGCCAGCCCGCGGTAGGAGTCCATCCGCTGGAGGAGATAGCTGACTTCGACGTTCGCGTAACGATCGTGGCTGTCCCGGACGTCGCTGCGCTTCCCGAACAGCGCATCGGCTTCGTCGAACAGCAGGACCGCTCCGCTCACCTCCGCGGCGTCGAACAACCGGCGCAGCGCTTTCTCCGTCTCGCCGATGTACTTGCTGACGACCTGACTCAGATCGATGACGTACAGGTCAAGATTCAGGGATGCGGCGATGATCGATGCAGCCATCGTCTTGCCACAGCCACTTGGACCAGTAAACAAAGCACTGATGCCCAGGCCGCGACCGTTCTGCTCACCGAAACCCCACGTGTCGTACACACACGGGCGATGCCGCACCTGCGTGGTGAGCTCGATGAGCACCTGGCGCTGTTCGTCGGGCAGCACGAGATCGTCCCAGCCGGCGCGCGTGTCGACGCGCTCGGCCAGGCCGTCCAGCGCGCGGCGCGTATGCTTGCGGCAGGAATCCCAGAGCGCCGCCGCCACGGCCGTGTCGCCCGCGGGAATGGCCCGAACGGCCTCCGCGACCGACCGAATCCCGTCGGGATCGAGAGCGAACTGCGCCGCGACGGCGTCGAGTTCCCCATTCAGTCCCTGGGCCAGCGGACCGAGCGCCGCGAGCCACAGCGCACGCTGTTCGCTACCTGTGGGCCGTTCGATCTCGACGCGCACGACAGGCTGACGCACGCGATCGAGATGCGCGCATCCGCTGACCATGAGCAGCGCGTCGACGCGTTCGACGAACGATCGTGCCGGCCCGGTGGCGTGGGGATCGGCGAGATCGCCGAATTCGACAATCAGCGCGCATCGGCCGAGAATCGCTTCCCGTTCCCACGTGCGTGCGAACGCCTCGCGCTCCATCGGGTTTGCCGGGATGTCTGTCGCGCTGACGGCGTACAGCCGCAGGCCGAGCGCCGCGCACGCGGCCGCGGCCAGCGGACGCTCCGCGCCTCGCACGTCTGCGGCGAGGTGAAGAATCGGGCGTTCGGCCCCCTCGCGCGTCCACACGTCCGTGATGCGTTCGGCGGCAGGGCGGCTGGAAGGCGGCAACGACTGCGGGACGGGTACCGCCGTGACGAGCGCGCTGCAGCTCTCGTCGAGCCATGGCACACCCATCAAATGGTGCAGCACGTATTCGTCGATGCACAGCGGACTGGTCAGCAGCGTCTCACCGCGCGCGACGTGAATCAGACGCCATTTCCTGAGCGCGCCTGCCGGCGTCATGGCGGTCCAGTGCTCTCCTTCGAACGCCGCCCGGGCGAGCAAGAACGTGGGAGAGGCGGCCTGCGGATCCGCGTGCGCTGCCGCGCACAAGCTTGCAAAGGCGGGATCGAGCGCCTTGCCCGCGCACATGACGAGCACGTCGCGCTCGAACGTCGACAAGCTGAACGCCGCGCACAGCCGATCGAGCGACGGCTTGGGTTCGAGCGTCCGCTCGATCTCGTCTGCCCACTCTGCGAGCGCCGCCACTTCTTCACCCGATGGATCGAGCCCCTCGTCATCCGGGCTGCGCGACAGTGTCGTCAACGCGAAGCGAGCTGCGGCAATGCGCGCGGCGAGATAGCGCCCGTTCGTTTCGGCCCACGACGCGCTTGCCGTGTTGGTCATGGCACCGCCACCGTTGGGGAGACGAACCGGCCGGACCCATCCACCGCGAGCGGACTGTCGGCGCCGTCAACCTGAATGCGAACGAGGTAGGTTGTCGCCGGCTTCACGCCGGGAATCGGAACCGTCAGCGTCGCGCTTTCGCCGGGCGGGCCCGGAGGCGGGCTGAACGGCACGCGCGAGGGAACGACAAAGCTGAACGACGCGCTGCGCACGCCGGGCGGCGGACTCGCAATCGGGCTGAGTACGGGCGTCAACTCGTTGAGGAGCAGCACCGCCCGCTGCGTGTCGCCGACCGGCGGATCGACCGTGACGGTGACGGCAGGAGCGGACGCGCCACCCGGCAAGGTCACGACCGTCGGTACTGACTGTTTGGATGCGCGGCCGCAGCACGAACGCCGCGAGGTTCGACTCGATGCCGCGGTGCGGCGGGGGATCGCCGAGCAGCCGGTAGTGAACGACCTGAACGCTCTGCAACCCGGCGCGGAGCTGCGGCGGCACCGGCACGATGACCTGTTGGTCCGTCATCTGGTCCTCGTCGACGTCCTGCTCGATCCCGCCGACATCAACGCGCACCTCGTCCGCTTTCAACCGCGTGCCGACGATGACGAGGTTGTGACCCGCGAGGATGGGCTGCCCGAAGACGATCGGCGCACCGGGCGCTTCCTGCGACTTGATTTGCTGAATCAGCGGCTGCTTGAACGGCACCACATAAATGCCGCGCTTGAGCACGGGCAGCGGCGCGCGCACCGACGCCTTGCTTTCGATCAACACCACCGACACCTGGTAGGCCGCGGTCGGCCGGTAGTGCGCCTGGAACGCCGTCCACATCCGGGAGATTTCCTCGGTGTTCAGCGTCTCCGGCGAGATCTTGATCTGCTCGACCTGCTCGGCCAGGTCCGAGGTGAAGAGCGGCTGCAGAAAAGGCGGCAGGGAGCCACCGGTGACCGGCGTCGGTGGTGCGAGCGCTGTGCGGATCGCCTGGCGCGTCATCACCGGCGTTTCGTGCAGGAGCTGCATGCCGTAGCCGAGCAGGATTTCCGCGTGGAACTCGGCGGCGCCGTACGCGGTGAGGAGGTAGTGCAGGTCGACGGCCAGCGGATTGTTGCCGGTCCTCTCGCCGCGGGCGTCGCGAACCGGCAGGCCAACGTTTCGCCACGAGCCGTTCGGCGTCACCTGGTACATGAACAGATTGAGCTGACTTTGCTGGTTGAGGGCGGTGAGATCGATGCGATCCGGCGAGAGCGCGGACACCGTAACGTTGCCGACCGTTGACGCGACGTCGTGATCGATGAGGCCGTTGTTCAGGAGGTCCTTGAGCACGGCGGTCACCGACGCGATCGCGAGCGCGGTGCTCATCGCCCGCTCCGTGTTTTCAGGTAGTCATCGAGTGAGAGCGATGCGGCCTTCGCGGCGCGGGAGCGGCTGCGGGGCGCCGGCTCGGGCGGCACGATGGCGCGGACCTCGACGCGTCCAATCGTCACGTGGACGGCCCTGGCAGGCTCGTGTCCGATCGGCGACGCAGGCGCGCGGTCGATGCGTGACGCTTCAACCTGGCGGTCACGGCCCTCGAGACGCCCGGCGCGTTCGCGTTCGGGTGGCCGCGTCGCAAACTCGTGCTGTGGGATCCGCAGCTCGCGCCGGCGCTCGAGCGCGGTGAGCCGTCGATCGGCGTCCTTCCAGTGCGGCAGATCGGCCTCGACCCGAGGCCGCGGCATCGCGGACTGCCGCGCACGCTCGGCGACGTCGCTTGTGATCTCCTGGCGAGGCGGCGTTCGAGGAGTTGGCGGTTCGACGAGTGCCGCGGCCGGCTGTGTCAGCATGGGTGTGCGCGGCGGCGGAGACTGGCGCTCGATGACGTCCTGCGGTTTAGGACGGGGCTCAATTAGACGAGACCGCGACGTCACGTGTGGTGCTTCGGTGTCACGTGGTTCGCGGACCGGACGCTCACGTTCCTCCACGACGAGCCGGCGCGCCATGCGATCGTGTTCGCGCGCGTCATCGCGGGGGGGACGATCGTGCAAGGGAGCCTGCGCTTTCACGTCCAGCCGCGAGGATGAGTCTTCAGTCGCGCTGGATTCTGCGGCGTTGAAGGACGACGGCGACGCGGTGACGGGCTCGAAGATCGACGCCAGCCTCGGCCTCACAACCGGCGTGAGACCGAGCGCGCGCCCGGCAAGATTCCCCAGATAGTCGTTCATACGCCCACGAGATTCAGGTAGAACTGCCGCCGCCATGGACTGAGCGTCAGGATGTCCTGCTCCCGCCATCCGTACGCGCACGCCAGTGTGTGCACTTCGTTCAGCAGCCGATCCGCCCAGGCCGTGACTTCGCTCCAGAAGAACGACCCGATGTCGAAGCTGGCGGTCCACTGGTGATTGCACGCGGGACACGTGAGGTGACACGCGTGGTCGGCCTGCGGATCGGCCTCGCTCATGCGCGTGGAGATGGCGTCGCACAGCGCGGCCGGGAGGGACTCGTTCTCGCCGACGCTGACTGTTTCACCGCGGCATTCGACGTTCAGCAGACATCGTCTGAGAAGCCGCTCGCGCGCCGCCGTGCGATCGGCGAGGCCCACCACGGCGTGCACATCGAGGCTGTTCGGCAGCCGACACCGCACGTGATAGTCGCCGTCGTCGATCGCAACCTCGGATACGGGCTCACCGGACCCGGCAACGAAAAGGTCGGAGACGCGCGCCGTCCATTCCAGCCGCTCGCCGCAGCGCGCGCAGTCGGCGACGCTGGCGAGCGTCGGCCCGAAGGTCCATTCGCGCAGCCGCAGCAGACGTCGATCGCGTTCACCAATCGGCATGGACGCGAGCGCGTCGACCGATTCTTCGTCGCACGTAGACGCGAGCAGTACCGCGGGACGGAGCGCGGGCGCATCGCTCAACGCACGTTCCCAGGCGTCGAGCAACTGGGCGGAGGACGGGGCGCGCATGGGACTCAGAGCGGCGGTTCGACGAACGTCGGCTCATCCGGTTCGGTGACCGCCGTGTCGCGTTCCCACCCCTCGTTCTCGAGCTTGATGTGCTGCAGCGCGACGGCGTTCGCGTTCGCATCGAGGTCTGGCAGGGACTGGTACTCGGACACCCAGCAGCGAAAAACTTTGTAGGAGATCGCGAGCTGGCCGGCTTCGTTGTAGAAGTCGATGATGATGTCCTTGCGGAAATCTTTCAGCGACACTTCCGCTCCGAGCCCCGCGCCGAAGTTCCAGACCTTGTTCGCCCAGCGCTCGAACTCGAGGTCGTGCGTCACGCCCCGTTCGAGCGTGATCGGCTCGTACTCCGTCCGCCCCGGCGACTTGCGGCTGCTCGACGGGTCGCCCCCTTCCCGATGCTTCACGACCTCCGTCGTCCGCTTGAGGGTGCTGACCTTGCTCACACCGGCGACGTAACGGCCGTCCCACTTCACGCGGAACTTGAAGTTCTTGTACGGATCGAACCGCTGCGCGTTGACGCTGAACTGGGCCATGGCGTACCTCTACGTTTGAATCTGTCCGGCGATCTGCTGAATCTTGATGACCACGAATTCAGCGGGCTTGAGCGGCGCGAACCCGACGAGGATGTTCACGATGCCCTTGTCGATGTCGTTCTGCGTCGTCGTTTCCCTGTCGACTTTCACGAAGTACGCCTCGCGCGGCGTGCGTCCCTGGAACGCGCCCTGGCGGAAGAGGCCCTGCATGAACGCGCCGATGTTGAGGCGGATTTGCGCCCACAGCGGCTCGTCGTTCGGCTCGAAGACGACCCACTGCGTCCCGCGATAGAGACTCTCCTCGATGTAGAGCGCCGTGCGCCGCACCGGGATGTACTTCCATTCCGACGCCCGGCTGTCGGCGCCGTCCAGCGTGCGTGCGCCCCAGACGACGCGGGCGATGATCGGAAAGGTGCGGAGGCAATTGATGCCGAGCGGGTTGAGATCGCCGTTCTCGAGATCGGTCAGCGGCACGCTCAGCTCCGGGACGCCCACGAGCCCTGCGTCCTGCCCGGCCGGCGCCTTCCAGACGCCTCGCTGCGCATCGGTGCGTGCCATCACACCAGCCACGGCGCCGCATGGCACGAACTCCTCCAGTTGACCATCGCGAAGCGGGTTCGGCTGTCTGATCCGCGGGAAGTACAGCGCTGCGTTGATGCGATTCGGCGTCGCGATACCCGGGTAGGTGCCGTTCGAGAATTCCGCGATCGCCGTCTGGCGCCGCGTCCAGTTCGCCGACGAATCGACGATCAGCATCGCGCGGCGCTCGCGGCAGTATGCGGCGGCCTCATCGAGCAGCGACGTCGACACGTCGCCGGTGAAGGCGAGTGGCGGGATGCAGAGCAGGTTGAAGATGTCCGCCTTCTCCAGCGCGTAGAGACCCCGCTTGTCGGAGCGGAATCCCGCGCCGATCACCTGCGCCGCCGTCACCGGCGAGCCGTCGCTGCCGCTGTTCGGCGTTGCCGCGATGAACGTCAGCTCGAAGGTCAGCGGACTTTCGAGTGGGCTCTTCACCGTCAGCGTCTCGTCAGGGCGCGTCGTCGGAGGCGTGCCACCCACGCGAACCAGGGAGGACTCCTGCTCGAGTACGCGCACCACGTAGCGCGGGTTCGTCGATTCGGTCGAGACGTTCAGATGTTTCTCGGTCTGCAGCGGCTGCCCGGTTGCCGGGTCGACTTCCTGAACCGTCAGGTTGAACAGGTGGATATCCGGCGAGGGTTCGTTCTTGTCCTTCGTGTTGTAGTCGACGCCGGCCCGCAGCCGGTTTCCCCACGCGCCGGGACTCGCCGCATCGAGGTTTAGGCTGCCCAGCCCCGCCGACAGCGTGATCCTGGCTGGCGTTGCGCCGTTGTGCACGCGAACGACGATCGCCTTGGTGCCGCCGTTCAGATAGAAGTCCCTGACCGCATAGCTGATCGGGCTGATGAGCGAGAGCCCGCCGAACGCGCGCTCGTAGTCGCCGAAGTTGTTGAGCAGGACCGCCGCGTCGGTGTCGCCGCGTTCGGTGCGGCCGATGAACGCCGTGATCGAGGTGGCAACGCCGGTGATCGTACGGACGCCGCTGGGCACTTCCTCGATGTAAACGCCCGGATACGTGAGCGGGATCGGCATGGAGCTCTCCTTCTCTGAGGCATGACGCGCGCGGCGTATGCCGGCCGGCGCCGGTCACGGCCGGTTCGCACGCGAGTACTGCGGCCGACCACCTGTGGTGGTGCACCGCTTCATGACGCCTCGCCTCACCAGATCATCTAGTGCCGCCTGGACGACTGGCTCCGGCATGCCCGACCACCATGTGGCGATACCTTCCGCGGTGTCCGCGGCGTCGGGATATGCGTCGATGTAGTTCTGAATCCTCTCCCGGGCTTCGCGAACGGCGTCGTCGAAAGCCGTCATCACAGTGATTCGATCCTGAACGCGCCGGACGTGTGGCAAATGAGGTGCCGCACGTGTTGGCGTGATTCCTCAAGGATTCCGCGGCACGATCGCAGCGGTCGTGTTGGACGTGAGGCGCAAATGCCGCACTGCGATGGTGCGGCGCACGGGCAGCTTTAGACCGATCGACTGGTGGAAGGATGCGGAAGGATGCGACTTGTCGCAGTGTGGGGCGTAACGGCCCTCAGGTGAGTCACACGCGCCACAGTGCGCGGGGCCTGCGCGTCAACCAGCGCGGCGGGCAAACGCGTCGCGTTCGAGTCCGTGTTTTCTCAGGAGCTTTCCGAACCGGCTGCGATCTTTCCCGGCGAGACGTGCGGCAAGGCTGACGTTTCCCCGCGTTCGCGACAACAGATCCGAGACGTAGCGCTTCTCGAAATCTGCCAGCACCCGCGCGCGTGCCGTGCCGAAGGACACCACCGATCCGCTGTCGCCGGCCGGGACCTGCGGCGAGTCGTGTGCCGCGACGATGTTGATCTCCGAGAGTGTGATCTCCGGGCCGTCGCTCAGCACCACTTCACGGTGGATCGCATTCTCGAGCTCGCGGACGTTGCCGGGCCAGTCATATTCCTCGAGCCGCCTGATCGCGCCGCACGACAACGGCCGGACTTCGCACTGATACTGCTGACAGTAGCGCTGGACGAATGCCGCGGCGAGGAGCCGCGGATCGCCCGGACGATCGCGCAGCGGCGGGAGTGCGACCGACAGCACCCCGAGGCGAAACACGAGATCCGTGCGGAAGGCGCCGCGTGCCGCGAGTGCTCCAAGGTCAGCGTTCGTCGCACCGATGATACGTACATTCGCCTTCCGGCTGGCGCCGCCGCCGACTGGCGTATAGACCTGGTCCTGCAGGAACCGCAGCAGCACGACCTGACCGCGAGGGCTCAGCGTTTCGAGCTCGTCGAGGAACAGCGTGCCGGCACCTGCCTGCGCCACGACTCCCTCTCGCGCATCTTTCGCGTCCGTGAACGCGCCGCGGACGTGTCCGAAGAATTCGCTTTCAATGAGCGACTCTGGGATGGCTCCGCAGTTCACGGGGACGAACGGGAGCGCATGACGGGGCCCGAGATAGTGGATGGCGCGCGCCGCGAGTTCTTTGCCGGTTCCTGTTTCACCTTGAATCAGCGCCGCCGCACCCGACGCGGAGATGCGACGAATGCGTTCCAGCGCGTCGAGAAACGCGGGAGCGGAGCCGATGACATTCTGTCGGAGGAAATCCGGGTCGTGTGGCACGAGCATGACGAAACTCCCGCCGGCTGCCTCCGTGGGCGGCTGCAGCGCACCTCGACCGCACGGGCCAAGCGCGCCGCCGTTCGTGTGCTCGCAGCGAAGGCGTATCTAACACGTACGCGATCGAGCGTGTCAAGGATGTTGTGTCCAATTGCCGCGGGTTTTTTGTAACAACACTTCGGGCTAGTGTCTGCTTTGGGTTCGCGGCGGTCGGGGGCGCGACGTGACTGAGATGTTCAAGTGGAAGGCGACATCACGACGACAGCGACCCGAGGACAGGTGACGCCATGGCGCGGGGCACCGGCCCCGCGCCGCCCGTTTGCGCGAGCCTCACTAGTCGATGCGCGTATAGTCGCGGATTTGTTTGCGCAACGCCTTGAGCAGGTTGTCGGATTCCTCCCGGTTGGTGCTCGCAATCGAGATGTAGACGATCCATTGATCCTGGCGGCGCTCGTTCTTGCCGACGAAGATGCACTCGAGACCGACCGTCGAGTCCCTCGTCACGCCAAGCGTGTCATTGTTCGGAGAGACGGTCAGCCGTTTGTCGTGCTGCGCGAGGTTTCTGAGGATCTTTTTGATCTGTCCTCCACACTCCGGCGTGCTGCGTGCGTTGGACATTTCGATCGACGTAAAAAGATAGGGTCCCGCCTCGCTGGCGCTCGCAACGCCGAGGGTCAGCAGGGTGATGAACGCGGTCAGATACACCATTCGCCGGTTCGTTGTGGCTTCCATGACGACCTCGATTCGCGGTCACGCCGCGCATTTGGTACAACGCTAACGAGGAAGTAGACGACCTGACGTTCGAGTGGGTTCTCCACACCGGCTGAGCTCGAATCGACTCAGTCCACGGCGGGTGCGCGGATACGTTCGGGGGTATCCTCTGCGCGTGGGGAACGACGCCGTGGTCGGCAAAACGTTCGGCCACTACACCATCGTGCGCCAACTCGGCTCGGGAGGGATGGGCGAAGTCTATCTCGCCCACGACACGATCCTGGGCCGTCCCGTCGCTCTGAAACTCCTGCCATCCGAAGTGAGTGGCATCCCCGACCGCATGCATCGTTTCGTTCAGGAAGCCCGCGCCGCGGCAGCACTGAACCACCCGCATATCGCCACGATTCACGGGTTGGACGAAACCGACGGCATACGCTTCATCGTCATGGAGTACGTCGAGGGCGAGACGCTGCGGGCAAGGCTGGCGAAAGGACCGCTCGACTGCTCAGAGATTCTGAAGATTGCTACGCAGGTTGCCGATGCGCTCGACATTGCGCACAGTGGCGGCATCATCCACCGCGACATCAAATCGTCGAACATCATGATCACGCCAAGGGGGCACGCCAAAGTTCTCGACTTCGGCCTGGCCACGCAACAAGCGCGTGACGCTTCTGTGGACGGAGATCTGACGCGCGAGATTACCGACCGCAACGTCGTGATGGGCACGACGGCGTATATGGCCCCTGAGCGGACGCTTGGCGAGCCGGGAGATCACCGTTCAGATCTCTTCAGCCTCGGCGTTGTGATTTACGAGATGGCGACCGCGCGTCTACCGTTCGCTGGTTCGACGCAGTACGAAATCATCAATCGCATCATCCATCACGAACCGCAGCCAATCCGGTCGGTCAATTCGACGATTCCTCCAGGTTTCGAACGCCTTGTCGCTCGCTGTCTCGAAAAAAGGCCGGAAGACCGGTTTCAGAGCGCAGCCGAGCTCGCCCGATGTCTTCGGCTCTTCGAGGCGGGCACGACCGTGCCGGACTTCCAGTCAGGCGACGCCGCCAGAAACAACCTTCCCCAACTGCTTACGCGTTTCGTCGGCCGACGCCGCGAACTGGAGGAGGTTCGCCACTCATTCGCGAGCAACCGACTGGTCACGCTCAGCGGCCCGGCAGGTATCGGCAAAACGCGGCTCGGCCTCGAAACCGCCGCCGGGTTGCTCCGCGAATTCTCCGACGGTGTCTGGTTGATCGAACTTGCGTCGGTGTCGAATCCCGACTTGGTGCCGCAGGCGGTTGCCTCCACACTTGGAGTGCGCGAGGAAAGCGGCCGCTCGATCACCGCCACCGTGCTCGATTACCTCAGAGGCAAACGCCTCTTGCTCGTGCTCGACAATTGCGAGCACCTGATTCGCGCGTGTGCGCAGATCGTCGACACACTCCTGCGCAGCTCGCCAGCTCTCCACATCCTGACCACGAGTCGCGAGCCGTTGTCGATTGCTGGCGAAAGCGTCTTCCGCGTGCCCCCGTTGAGTCTGCCAGATCAACAGCAGCCGCCCCAGGCCACTCATCTGAGTCAGCATGAAGCCGTCGAGCTCTTCATCGATCGCGCGCGCGGGGTGAAATCAAATTTCGCCGTTACCGACTCGGGCGTCGTTCCTTTGACAAAGCTGTGCAGCCGGCTCGAAGGCATACCCCTCGCGATCGAGCTCGCCGCGTCCTGGGTGAAGGTCTTGTCTCTTGAACAGATCGCCGGTCGCGTTGGGGATCGGTTGAATCTGCTGACGGGCGGCAGCCGAACGGCGCTCCCGCGTCATCAGACGCTGCTGGCGGCCATAGACTGGAGCTACGACCTGCTCAGTGACGCGGAAAAGCGACTCTTTCGCCGGCTGTCGGTCTTTTCAGGAGGTTGGACGCTGGAAGCGGCGGAGATCGTCTGCTCGGACGAGAGTATCGAAAAGACGAGCGTCCTCGAGCTGCTTGCCGGTCTGGTCGACAAATCGCTGGCTCTGAGCGAAGAGCGGAACGGGCAGCAACGATACCGGTTCATGCTGACGCTCCTCGAGTACGCGCGGAGACGGCTGACTGACACGGACGAAGCGATCGCGATCCATCAACGCCACGCGGAATTCTTCATGTCCTGGGTGCTCGAAGGTGAACGACAACTCACCGGCACCGAGCAGAAAATCTGGCTCGAGCGACTGAATGCGGAACATGACAACGTGCGCGCGGTTCTCAACTGGGCCTCGAAGAACAATCCGACAATGGCCCTGCGTCTGGCCGGCGCGCTGGGACGGTTCTGGTACCTGCAAGGCTACTGGTACGAAGGCCGCACGTGGCTGGCAGACATATTGGAGTTGGAAGGTCCGCCGGCAGACTCGGGCGATCGAGCGAAGGCGCTGAACGCGGCCGCCACGCTCGCCCAGAATCAGGGTGACTACACTGCAACCAGTTCGATAACCCAACAGGCGTTGACGCTGTCACGCCGGATCGGCGACCAACAGCAGACGGCCTATGCCCTCAATACGCTCGCGATTCTCGCGGGCGTGGAGGTCGATATGGCCGCAGCGCGGTCGCTGTTCGAAACCAGTCTCGACATCAGACGCCAATTAGGCGACCAGGACGCCATCGCGAACACCCTCAACAACATCGGCATTGTGGCTGCGCGGCAAGGAGAGTTCTCCAGCGCGAACGGGGCGCTTCAAGAGAGTCTTGCGATATTTCGCCAAGTTGGTGACAAACACGGCATCGCGATGGCGCTTGTCAATCTCGCCGAGGTCGCGAGACGGACGGGCGACCATCTGGCTGCGGAAGCGCTGACGCGAGAAGCGTTGGCGCTCGCGAAGGATATCGACGACAAGACCCTGTTACATGTCGCACTCAACGCGCTTGGTGAAGTACTCGAGCGGCACGGAGACCTTGCCACTGCTGGCGCCCTTCACAGAGAAGCGCTGGAGGTGTCGCGGCACCTCGGAGACAAGCGTCTCATCGCTGATACGCTCCGCGGGTTGGGCGTGGTAGCGGAGCGGCGTGGCGAGTATCAGACCGCGCGCTCGTTGTACGAAGAGAGCCTGGCTACGCGACGTCAGTCCGGCGATAAGCTTCAAATCATCGCGACGCTGAACTGTCTCGGTCGCGTGACACGGCGACAGGGCTACGGTGCTGCGGCGGCGTCACTTCACGATGAAGCGCTGGTCATCTCGAAAGGAATAGGAGACCAGGATGGTATCGGGCATTCACTCAGCGGTCTGGCTGATGTGACTCGGGTCGGAGGTGACGACGGGGCGGCGCTTGCGCTCTACAGGAAGAGCCTGAGCATTTTTTGGAACCTGGGGGAGAAACCAGAGTGGCTCGCACCACTTGAAAATGTTGCGGCCGTCATGCTGGCTCGCGGAAAACACGAGCAGTCCGTGCGCCTCTGGAGTGCCGCACAAGCGTTGCGGGACGACCTGACGGTACCTCGTTCAATCGACGAAGCCGGTGAATACGACCGCCAGATTGGCGCCGCGCGCGCGGCTTTGGGGGAAGAGAAGTTCGCCGCGGCATGGGCGCAAGGCCAAGCCACCGGCGCAGACGCGGCGATTGCCGAGGCGCTGCAAGACGACGCCGCGCTCCCGCAATAGATCCGCGGGCGTCCTTGATATTGAACTCCCAATCTCCAACTCCCAACTCCCAAAGGGAGAACCTTCGAAAGATTAGGGGTTTAACCGAGCAGCGCACCAGCGGTCGTGCGTCAGCGGAAGTTCTCGACCAAGAGGAAATGACGGTCGAAGAGCAGGAGACGAACCCATGAGGACTGCGCATGCCGCGACTCGACCGCGCTGTTTCCAAAGCCGAGGATGGTGCAGGCCGCTGTTTCGGACGGTCCTCGCTGTCTTCATGCTCGCTGTTGTGACAGTTCCGGGTATCGAGCGCGGAATCGTCCAGGCCGCGCAGCCGTCTCCATCGAGACCGAATGTCGTCCTGATCCTGATGGATGACCTTGGCTACGGGGACCTTGGCAGCTACGGTGCGACGGACATCAAAACGCCCCATCTGGATCGTCTTGCACGTGAAGGTGTTCGCCTCACGGATGGGTATCCAACGGCGTGGTCTGTTCACCAACGCGCGCGGCGCTCATGACCGGTCGTTACCAACATCGAGTTGGCATTGAAGACGTCGACTGTCGGCTTTGTCTGAGCAACATGAGCGTGGATTGCCGGCGACAGGCAAGACACTGCCGGCGCTGCTCAAGCAGAACGGGTATGCGACGGCCCTCTTCGGGAAATGGCACCTCGGCTACAAACCGGAGTTCGGACCGAACGCGCACGGCTTCACCGAGTTCTTCGGGTTTCTCAGCGGCGCTGTCGACTACTACACGCACCAGCGAGGCGACGGCAAGCCAGACCTGTTCGAAAACACCACGCCGGTGACCAGCGAGGACTATCTGACGGACGCGATCACGCGGCGTGCGGTATCGTTCATCGATCGAACAGTAAACCGCCCGTTTTTCGTTGAAGTCGCCTACAACGCGGCGCACTGGCCTTTTCAGCCACCTAATCGGCCGCCGGCGGTCAGGGATCCAACACAGAAACCCACACTCTATCAAGGGCCATCCGCCGAAGTGCCCGCGACGCGTCAAGACTACGCACGGATGGTGGAACACGCCGACGCGGGGATCGGCCAGATCCTGACCGCACTCGAACGCCATGGGCTGACATCGAACACCCTCGTCATCTTTACGAATGACAACGGCGGCGAGTGGCTCTCGCGTAATGCGCCTTTCTTCAACCGCAAGGGAAGTCTGTGGGAGGGCGGTATCCGAGTACCGCTCATTCTGCGGTGGCCACAACGTCTGCCCGCCGGTGTCACCTCGCCGCAGGTTGCCGTGACGATGGACCTGACCGCGACAATCCTGAGTGCAACGCAAACTGCTGTTCCCGTGGATTACACCCTCGACGGCATCGATCTCATTCCGCACCTGCGTGAGGGGGCAGCGACCACCACGCGGCAAATTTTCTGGAGGGGAGTGCCGCACACGCGGGTGCAGACTGCGGTCAGAGACGGCGACTGGAAGTTGCTCGACGACGAAGGGCGCCCTTTCCTGTTCAACGTCCGCACGGATCCGGGTGAGCGGGACGATTTTGCCGCGCGGCGGCCGGACATCGTGCGGAAACTCTCGCAACTTTTTGTAGCCTGGCGCAAAGACGTCGGCATAACTCCACTGTCTCCACAGAAGTGAGTCTCGAGAGCGATCTGCGATAGCATGTGCGCCATTCGTGGATCCATTGTCGATCCCGAGCCGACCTACTGCCGACCCTGGATCCCATCAACGCATTTTGCAGGGAGGACCTCGTGCATTCAAATGGCGACGTTCTGACGCGGCTGTTCACGGCGCTCGAGCGGCACGACCACCAGTCGATGGCGGCGTGTTATGACGAGGACGCCACGTTTTCTGACATCGCGTTCGACTTGAATCAGCGGAAGCGCATCCACGCGATGTGGCACATGATCTGTGAGGGGGACATACGAACGCGGTTCGAAATCGTCGATGTCAACGAGCGCAGCGCGGTCGTCAAGGTGACCGACGACTACACGTTCAGATCGACGGGCCGGAAGGTCCACAATGTCATTCGCTCCGACTTCCGGTTTCACAAGGGTTCGATCGTGCACCAGCACGATGACTGCGACGCCCGCAAGTGGGCGGCCATGGCCGTGGGAGGCGTCGGCGGTTTTCTCGCCGGCCGGTTGCCGTTCGTGCGGAGGAAGAAAGCGCGAAAAACGCTCGAGGCGTTCATCGCCAGCCATCCTGAATACAAGTAAGGTCGACGAAATCGGGAGCCTGCACCCAACGCCACGTCCCGAACTCAACGTTTCAGTCGGCCGGTCCAGTTCTGCACCACTGTCAGCGGCAGCGGGTCATTGCCTCCAACCGGCTGCACGACCAGGAACCGCTGGCCATCGGACTTAACCGCGTATCGCGTTTCGTTCGGGTCAGTGACCAGGCTGACCGGAAACAGCTCGGCGCGGTGTGCCTGCCTCGAGGGTCTCGCCTGTCCGGATGATGTCCACGGCCATCATCCAGGCGTCCGGCCCACTGTCAGGTAGAACAGCTCCTTCCCGTCCGCACGCCGCCAACGCGGTTCGGAGCCTCCTGTGCCACCCGAGATGGGTACCGGACGACCGGATTCGTCGAACCGGCGCACGTATACTTCCGGCCTGCCCGTTCATCCGACTGGTACGCGACCCAGCGCCCATCCGGTGAGAAAGTAGGGGAGTTCCTCAAGCGAGTCGGTCGTCGAGAAACTGAGTCGGACCAGGATCCACCGGATGACGGCACCTTGAAAATGCCGGCGGTTCGCTCTCGGCGCTTGGCGAGGATGAAGCCATTCCGTGACCAGTCGCGGGGCGTCATGTGCCGGGGCGGCGGAGCAATCAGCCTCTCCGCGCCAGTGTCCACGGCTTTCACATACAAGCCTGGAGCGGTCGGTCTGTTCGACTGAAACACGATGCGCGTGCCCTCCGGAGACCAGACTGGCGCTCAGTTTTTTCCGGGGCCGGAGTGAATTTCGAAGGAACCGGCCGCGCGAGGTTCACGAGCGTAGATGTCGCTCGTCCGGTCGGCTGTCGTCTTCGAGCTGTATGCCACGGTCTTGTCGTCTGGTGACAGCGCCGGGTCGGAATAGCGGCCTGGTGGCCAGAGCACGCTCAGCCCTTGCCCGATCGGTCCAGCCAGACCAGCTCGCGATCTCGCGGCGGATCGGTGCGGTAAACGAGCACGCCGGTGGCTGACACCGAAAACGCTCCCTGAACCGTAGGTGAAACCGACATCCGATGCGATCTGCTGCGGATCGCCGCTTGTCTGCATCCGTTCCGAGTCGAACGGCTGTGCCACCAGCGTTCCGTTGCCGCAGGAAGAGCAAATAGCCCGGCGGAGCGAAAGCCACGTTGGAACCGACGCGTGTAACAAGCTGCCCCTGAGGTGAGCCGAGGCTGGCCGCGTACAGCGCATTGCCCTGCCCCGATTGTCGTTCATCGCGGGTTCACGTTGGCGAATAGAGAAAGCGATCGCCGTCCGGCAAAAAGATCGGCCGAGTGCCGCCCTGTCTCAGCTGCACAGGCTTCCCCCCAGCAGCCGGGACGCTGAAGAGACCATGCCGACGTCGGCAAACAGGATGACGTCGTCCCGGTTCCAGGTTCCGCCGGCCCCTTCCCCGAGCGCCGCTGCGCCACGAGAGTGCAGACCGTCTGCACCGTGCCGCCTTCCAGAGGAACACGCTTCAGTTGGCCGGGGACGAAGAACCCGATGTTGCGACTGTCTGCAGACCAGAAAGGAACGTTCCACGCTCGGTTCCTTCGAGCGGTCTCGCGTCTGAGTCTGAGGCGAACGAGCGGACCCAGAGACGCGGCTCCTGCCCGCACCTCGTGCGACGAACACCAGGTGCCTGCCATCGGGGGAGATGCTGAACTGCATCAATCCGCCCCGACTGACCTCCGCGGCAGAACCAGCGACATCTCCATCGGGTCGAGGCTCGGGCGACGGCGGTCGGGCGCATGAACGCCAGGGCACCGAGCGCGGCGGCCACGCCGCCGCCGCGACCATCCAGAGATACTCCCTGAGTCTCGATCTCGACACTGTTGCGGAAGCGGATGCGGCAGCTGTCCCGGCCACCCACTTCAACTCGCGCATGACGTCGCCGGCGCTCTGCCACCGCTCGTCCGGATCCTTGGCCAGGCATCGCGCGACGATGTGATCGAGCGCAGGCGGCGTCAGGGTCTGCAGTGTCGAGAGCGCTGGTGGATTGCGCTCCAGAATCGCAGCGATAACGCTCGCGGGACTCTTCTCCATCGAACGCCCGCCGCCCCGACACCATCTCGTGGAGCACCGCTCCCAGCGCAAAGATGTCCGACCGCGCATCTGCGGCGCGGCCTTCGATCTGTTCGGGCGCCATATACTGCAGCGTTCCGAGCAGCGTCCCTTGCGCGGTCAGCGGACTGGTCGCCGTCAGCGCCACGCCGAGCGTGCCACGTCGCGTTGGCCCAGAGCCGACAGACTTTGCCAGTCCGAAATCGAGCAGCTTCGCATGCGGCGCCGCGCCGCTCTTCCCACCAGCATCACGTTGCCGGGCTTCAGGTCGCGGTGCATGATGCCCTGACGATGCGCCTTATCGAGTGCGTCGCAGATCTGGATGCCAATCGTCACCGCCTGCTGGATCGGCAGGGGACCTCTCGCCAGCCGCGCGGCCAGCGTCTCGCCCTCGAGATACTCGAGCACGAGGTACGGTGTGCCGTCCTGCTGGCCGATATCGTGCAGCGTACAGATATGAGGATGATTCAGTTGCGAGATGGCTCGCGCCTCGCGATCGAAGCGCTCCAGGAACCCGGGATCAGTCGTGATGCAGGGCGAGAGCACCTTGATGGCGACCGTGCGATCCAGCCGGGTATCGCGCGCGCGATATACCTCGCCCATTCCGCCCGCGCCAAGCGCAGACTGAATTTCGTAGGGCCCGATTCGGCTGCCCGCCGTTAGTGCCATACGCGGGTCCGACGCTCATTATAGATACTCGAGAACTATTCGTCCTACCTATTGTCCGTGTCTCTTACCCCGGTCGAGTACGGCAGAAGTCCCGTATCCCGATGTTTGCGCAGCGCCTCGAGCAGGTTGTCGCATTCCTCCCGGTTGGTGCTCGCAATCGAGGAAATGGGCGGAAGGCTTGTCTGGGTGTGAATCAATGACTCGTGGCTTCCGCCTTCAGGCGGAAGGACGTGGCTGTCGTTCAAATATTGGCGCCTCACGATCTTCCGCCCAGCCTCCGCTGAAGCTACGGCGGGTCCGCCGGAGCCTTGGCGAAGGCGGAAAGCCGGAAGCCACAAGTCGAATATTCACAAGCTCTGGAGCTGCCTACTTGATTACCAGTGGTCCGGCGATCGCCGCGGTCACCGGGTCTGCCTCGAAGCCGGCGAACGGCGCCGCCGGGAATCGACGGTACCCGATCTCAACGCTCACCGCGAATTGCGGCAGGCTCGCGAACCTCAGCTCGCTGCCGCCGAAGACACGAAGTCCGACCTCGCTGTCCTTCGCGTTCGGACCCTCTGGCGCCCCAAGGCTCAACGTCTGACGACGGAAGCTCACTGCCGATCCGACATACGGACGGAACCATACATAATCGGTGAGGCGATCGACCGGCACGTACATCACTCCAGGCTCGAACTGCAGCGACGTGACACGACCGGCGGCGACGTCGCTCGTCATGGTCTCTCGTGTGAGCCCGAACTGAATCGCGAGGCGTCTGTTGGGCCACACGCGTGTCGTCGCACCAAAGGTGCGGCTGGGTGACCCCACGAGAGCCCCAATGCCGACGACGCGACTGACTCCACCGCGCTGCTTGCTCGGCTCGCTGGTGAGCGGGCGTGCCGGCAGCGGCGCCGGCGGAATCGTTACCGCTCCAACCGGTGGCATCGTCGCCGCTCCAGCCGGCGGCATCGTCGCCGCTCCAGGCGCGGCGGCCGCGGACGTCCCTGACGATACGCTGGTGATGGCCCGCGCAGTTGGCGGACCGAATTGGCCCATCGTCACATGCACATAGCCGACGCCGTCCGGCGCCGCGGGCCACGAAACTCTTCACCCAGCTTCCGAGATTCTGCGAGACGGGCATCACGGTACCGCGTGGCGCCTGTCCAATCACAGCGGTGATGGTGCTCGGTCCTTTGTGAACGTTCGCTGACGGAACGCTCACCGTGAGCACGATTCCCTGAGCGCGGAGCACCGCCGGAGTCAACACGAGCACGAGAACAACTGCCGCAGCGCGACGAATCATCTGATCCTCCTGCACCCCTCTCCTGACCACCCTGCTCGGCGCACACGGAATCGGCAGTCACAAATCTGGTTCGTGACTGACGGTTCTGACGGGCGATGACGAGCCGAAGGCGCCGAAATCCGCGCAGATTCGGGTGCCACGGCATACCAGCAAGAGACCTTCCGCGAGCTGGCCGGCCAGGGCGTGTACGTCACTGGCTTCGCGCCGTTTGATTGGACGCGGTGTTCGAGTGTGACTGCCAGGCTGCTGAAAAACGCATCCGCGACAACTCCGCACTCCAACTTCCACTCCCAAAACACTCTCAGGCGATCGGCCTAGAATCCTTTGGGAGTTGGGAGTTGGAGGTTGGGAGTTGACGAGCTCTCTCTAGGGTCGCGTCGAGTCCTACTGGTGACCTCCGGCTGCGATCGAACCGTCTTCGGGTTGTTGTCCAGCTCACGCCATCCCGGGCAACTGTCGCCGTGCATGGCGGTCCGACGTAGCGCCAGATCCGACCGTTCTGATGCCGTTGATAGAGATGCGCAGACGAGGCGACGATTCACGGGTCTTCGGATTGTTGTCGAGCCGCTCCCATCCCGGACAGCTTGCCCTTGCACGGCGCCCCGTGTAGCGCCAGATCTGGCCGTCGTTGTGGCGCTGATACAGCTGATCGCCGCCGGCGACGATCGCGGCGGTCCCGGGTTGTTGTCGAGCTGCTGCCAGCCCGGACAGAGTGCCGCGGCACGGCGTGCCGGTGTAGCGCCAGATCGCTCCGTCGCTGTGCAGCTGGAAGAGCTGGTTCGCCGCCGGCGGCGATGGCCTTGGTTTCGGATTGTTGTCGAGCTGCTGCCATCCGGGGCAGCGATCGCCGCTGCAGGGCGTGCCGGTGTAGCGCCAGATCGCGCCCGTCGTTGTGCAGCTGGAAGAGCTGACGTCGGCCGTCGCGGCGATCGCGATCGTTCTCGGATTGCGGTCGAGGCGTTGCCAGCCGGGGCAGACTGCCGCCGCTGCACGGCATTCCGGTGTAGCGCCAGATCTCGCCGTTGTTGTGCACGCTGATAGAGCTGGTTCGCCGCCCGCGACGATCGCCGCGGATCGTCGGGTTGTTATCGAGCTGCTGCCAGCCGGGACAGACGTCGCCGCTGCACGGCGCCCCGGTGTAGCGCCAGATCGCGCCGTCTTTGTGGCGCTGGAACACTTGCGACCTGCCGCGACGATCTCGGCGGTCTTCGCGTTGTTGTCGAGACGCTGCCAGCCGGGACAGAACGTCTTGTCGCATTCCGTGCCGGTGTAACGCCAGATCCAGCCATCGTTGTGCAACTGAATCACTGGATCGGTGTGAAGCTGATACAGAGGATTGGCCGGCGCCGAGGATGATGCATCGCCGGCGGCAATCATGCCGGTCCGCGGATTGTTATCCAGTTCCTGCCAGCCGCCGCACGAATCCCCCTTGCACGGCGTGCCGGTGTATCGCCAGATCCGTCCGTCGTAGTGGCGCTGGAACAACGACCCGCGCCGGTTGCCGATGATCGCGGTCGTGCGCGAGTTATTGTCCAGACGCTGCCAGCCGGGACACGTGTCGCCGCTGCACGGCGTTCCCGTGTATCGCCAGATCCATCCATCGTTGTGCAGCTGGAACAGCTGCTCCCCGGCCGCCAGCGATCGCGACCGTCTTGGAGTTGTTGTCGAGGCGCTGCCATCCGGGACAATTGTCGCCGCTGCACGGCGTCCCGTATAGCGCCAGATCCAGCCGTCGTTGTGGAGCTGATAGAGCTGACCGCCGGCGGCGGCAATGGCAACGGTCTTGTGGTTGTTGTCGAGCCGCTGCCAGCCGGGGCAGCTGTCGCCGTTGCACGGCGTGCCCGTATAGCGCCAGATCCAGCCGTCGTTGTGGAGCTGATAGAGCTGAGTTCCCGACGCCGCAATGGCGACGGTCTTCGAGTTGTTGTCGAGACGCTGCCAGCCGGGGCAGTTGTTCCCGCTGCACGCCGTGCCCGTATAGCGCCAGATCCAGCCGTCGTTGTGGAGCTGATACAGCAGATTGCCCGCAGCCGCCAGCATCACTGTCTTGTGGTTGTTGTCGAGGCGCTGCCAGCCCGGACACGAATCGTCGATGCACGGCGCGCCGGTGAACTGCCAGATCCAGCCGTCGTTATGCAGCTGATACAGGAGCTGCACGTGGTGCACGCTCGAGGCGACGACCGCGATCGTCTTCTGGTTGTTGTCGAGCCGCTGCCAGCCCGGGACATGACGCGCCGCTGCACGGCACCCCGGTATAGCGCCAGATCGGCGCGCCATCGTCTTTGCGGATCGTGTTCGACACACGCGCGTCCATGCGGCGATCGACGGAACCCATTGCTTGAATCCGGTGGTGGCAATGCGGCGGAGCGCAAACACCATGTAGTCGCCGGGCGGCGCCGCGGCCGGCAGGTAGGGCGCTCTCACCGTCACCTCGGACGCGGTCTTCGACGACGATGTCGAGTTGGACCAGACGCTGATTCGGCGTCGAAGGAATGCGTCGGGCTCCCTGGCCGCAGGAGCACCACGCGCTCGATCGACGTGCCCTGCGATGCGCCGATGCCGATGGTGAATTCCCGGCCATCGGAGATGACCGTCGCAGGCACACCCGTGATGACCGGCCGATCGCTTCTGCCGACGTACCAGGGCGTGAAGATCTCCACTCGCTCTTCCGATACGTTCGGAACCGCTGCACGACGCGCCGCAGAATGACCCCGAGTGGTCCTTGCTGCCGCTTGCCGTCCACACGCGGCCGTCGGGCATCAGCACCGCCACCCCGTGATAGTTGCGGGGAACGGTCGCTGCGGACGTCATCTGCCACGCGTTCGTGTCGGGGTCGTACACCTCGCCGTTGAGGACCGCCATCGCATCCTGCTCGTGCGGCGGCCGCACGCCGCCGGAGACGAACACCTGCCCGGTGGGCAGCAGCGTCGCATTGGCGTAGCTCCTGACCGCGCTCGCGATCTCCGGCGGCCGTGTGCCCAGCGGCGACCACGCCGGCGTCGCCCTACGGCGAGGTTCTTCACCCAGTTCTGAACGCCGTTGGTCAACGCGAATCGCGGGTTGGGGTAGGTCTTATTCGTCGCCACGAGCGGAAGCAGCACGCCCGACCCTTTCCAGCTCGCAGCCTCATGTGTCTGCGATGGTCCGCTCTCCGGCACCAAATCGCTGCCGGCCGGCTCGATCGCGTCGGTTTTCGGATCGTAGAAATAGTTCTTCCGGTCGCTGTTCGCAGGACTCGAGATGAAGAACTTTCCGTTCGGCAGCAGGACGACACGCGGATAGGTGGACTTCGTGAGAAACGCGACGGTCGTCGGCGTCCACGCGCTCTCACCGTAGGCGAGCTTGTGAATGCGATCGGAGCCTGGGGTTTTCGGATCCAGCTCCGTCGGCTGGCCGGGAAAGTTGAAGATGTGCCGTTCGCCGGCAACCAGCGTCGGATACCAGTGGGCTCTGGCGCCGCCGATCTGCGTGAATCCGCCGGACGCGACGTCGTAACGCGCGGAGTTCGCGATGCCGTGCCCGTTGTGTTCGTAGCTGTGGAGACCGCCCTGGAAAATCACGCCGCCCGTGTGATCGTGCGTGTGCCCGGAGCAGAAGGCGTCGTAGTCGCTGCCGTACGGCGCGGGCGACGGCAGCGGCGGTCCCCAGGTGCCGGACGCGATGTCGTAGATCCGCGCCTCTTCCATCCCCCAGTGATAGCAGCAGTTGAAACTGCTTCCACCGATGACGAGGATCTTGTTGTTGCGAAGGAGCGTTGGATGTGTCGCCAGCAGGCTCCCGGGAGCCTGCTGCCCCATCGACCACGTGCCGAATGTCAGGTCGGTATCCGCGGTGGTTGTGCCGGGAACGAACGGCGCGCCAAGTATGGCGAGGGATGCAACCACAAAAACACTGGCCGCTGCTCTCATTATCGATCTCCTCGATGAGAGGTTCCCCGTCGTCGCGCGAGTATACAGCCACCGCTGATCAACCGTACTCAATCATCTCGGTATCGTTACCGCTGCCCCAGTCGCCATTGCCGAGGAGGCACGCTGAAGGCGGCTTTGAAGTCGCGCGTGAACTCGCTCACGTGCGGATAGCCTATTCGAGCCGCTATTTCCTTCACGCTCAGGGTGGACAATTCCAGGAGTTCACAAGCCGCTTCCAACCTTGCACCCCTAACATGCAGCTTGAAGCGTCGTCCGGTTTGTTTCTTGATCAGACGCTCGAGGTGCCAACGCGACACGTGGACGCTGCGCGCGACGTCATCGAGGCGCAGAGGGTGATCGGTGCAGTGCGAGCGTACATATCCGAGGGCCTGGGCCACGCGTGTGTCAAATCCCGTGTGCCGCTGGCCCGCTCGCGTGTTGTTCAGCGCGGCGCCGACGACGCTCACAGCGGTGAGGTAGGTCTCAGCAAGCCGACTGACATCGGCAGTCACCATCGCGGATGCCGCGTCAATAACCGCTGACTGCGCATGCGGAGCCGCGTGCTTCGCCCACCGAGCGACGTGGAGGAACAGCACCGACCGAAGTACGGACAGATGCGGCTGCTGCAACTCCGCGGGGATCAACTTCGCTATGTTGGCAAAATGACCAGCAGCTTCGCTGGCGTCGGCCGTTTCAGAGGCCAGGACCGCTACCTGCATCGTGTTCACGATATTCAGCAGCAACGCATCCGCTTGCGCCTCTTTCATAACGCTCTCCATAGCACGTTCGGTTAAGTATTTGCCACGATGCGTTTCGTCTTTTTCTGCAGTCACACTTCGGCGGCGGCGTAAGCTGATTGCCTTCCCGAAGCCTACTGATGGAGCTCAGGGAATTGAGACCGCACCCGCGTAGGTTCGAGAGTAGGTCTCCTTCGTACATGTTGAGGTGAGCGCGAGCCGCAGCAACTTCACGCGTACCAGCCGAGGTTCAGCGGGAAAAGGAGGGACTGACCTGGCAACGCCGAAGACGGCCGACAGACAAGCTCCCAATCGCATCGAGGATGAACGTGTCCGGTTCAAACGGCTCCTCGCGGGAAACCCCAACTATTTCGGCAACCTCCAGGACAGTCCCTTTAAAGCCGTAAAGGTCATCGCATCCAATACCACGTACAGAGGAGATCACGTGCGTGGGGCTACAACCTGGACAGAAATCAGCTCGAGGCGACCGTTCATATCAAGCGCCCCAACGGATATGGCGGAGATCTGTGCAGCGATGGAAGCGTCGAGTACATGTGCGGTTTTTCCTCGATTATGGGAGCGGGTGGGAAGACCAAGGCGTCAGCGGCTTCAATGTCCACGACATCCCCAACTCCACCGACTGTCACAAAGACGCGACCAAGCCGATCAGTTATGTGGCTTCCTTCAAGATCGACCCTAAGCGGAAGGTCTGTCGATTCCCCGTGCTGCCGAGGGTCAGGGCGATTCTCTCGTGGCAAGCGATTCCCCCAGCCGGCAACGCCAACTATCCGCCGGTCTGGGGCAATGTGTTCGAGGATCACATCCAGATCAAGCCGTGGTGGAGAAACCTCGCCGCCGCGTTTGATCAGATTACCGTGTCGGTGGGCCAGACGATCGAGATTCCTGACGTCTACAAGGAGCTGCTCGAGATTCCCATACCGCTGCCGGATCCTCCGGACCCGCCCATCAATGAGCTCGCCCAGCTGTACGGAGCGACGGACACGAAGGCGAAAAGGGCCCCAGCGGTGGAGGCACACCGCTTCGGGCTGTCGGACATCCAGGCCGCCATACAAGGCGTCGCTGTCAGCCAGGAGGTCCTTGTAGCCAAGGCCGCCGAATGGCAGATCGCCGGGCTGGACCTGTCGGCTGCCATCGCGGCGTTGAACGATACCAAGGCCAATACGAATTACGAGGAACTGGAATGCCTGGGCCTCGACAACAACTCGGAGACTCTGGCGGCAACGTTCCGAATCAAACTCACGAGCGGATACTCTGGACGCCCGTGCGACAAGGGTAGTTTTGAGTAAGTCGCGTTCTGGGCCGACTGGGACGACACCTGCGAGTTTACCTACCTCGGCACGGTCAAGATCAACGTGCACGATTTCAACCCGCTTCCGGCCGGTGGGTTGTCGTTAACGTCACTCCTCAAGGTGGATCTGGACGGCCACCGCCGCAAGTGCCGGGAGCCCAAGATCGGTCGCGTGCGGGCCGTGTTGTCGTGGAACTCAGCACCGTCTACGACCGATCCGGACGATCTGAACTACTGGGGTAACCGAATCGATGCTCACGTCCTTATCAATCCGAAGGGCTCCGGTGTCTCGAATCACGCCGAGCTCCGCTCCATCGGAGGAATCGCCGTCCCGCACATCGACGTGGGTACCGGCCTCACGGACGCGACCGCGGTCTTCCACTTCAATTGGCTTCCGCCGGATGCGGCCGGGCGCCCGTGCCCGTTTGCCGGCTGGGTTGTCATCACCGGACCGATCGTGCCCTTCATGCGGTATGGGATCACGGTAGAGAACCTCACCACACCCGCGCCGCCCGTGGCACTGGGCAATAGTTTCAAAGTGCTCGACAGCTCCGGAACCATCGAGACGATGCAGGTGGCGAGCTTCACGCCGCTCCACACATATCCTTACCTGAGTACCGCGCTCAACCCCGAGCTGATCCTGGCGCGATGGCTCACGTCGGGCGATGACAAGTGGCGAATCACGCTCCAGCTCTATAACCCGGTGGAAGCGCCGATCGGTCCGCCGATCAGCCACGTCATCCAGCTCAAGAACAGTAGCGTGAAGGACTGCCGCATTCACATCGATCCAGCTTCCGGCGGGGACTGCAATACGTTCCACGTGAACGACGTGATCGATGGGCACTTCGTGGCCATCGATCCATACCTGAGCGGGTACTCGCTGCACACCGAGCCGTTCCCCGCGCCGGCCGGGCAGCTGACACCTACGAGCGGAGCCGTTTCGACTCCGTTCGCTGGTCCCGATCCCGCCCCACCGCCCGGCGGCTTGGCGTGGCATCTCGACACGAAGAACATGAAGCCGTGCGGATACATCGTGCGCCTCGAAGCATCCGACCGCGCGATTATCAATAGTGCGTGGGTCGGTCATCCCGCGGCTGCCCCGTGGGATGGTGTCTGGAGCCGTCAGAAGATCGCCGGTCACTCAATGATGAACGCCGGCGCTGAGGTGCGAGGCATCTCGGCGCCGGCCACGGCGGGCGACAGCCCGGGCTCAACCGTTATGCACTCGTCCCAGACCTCGCCACGAAGAAAGCCTTGAAGCACTCCCGCGGCTGGCTGAATGTCATGTAACGCTGTGATAGAGTCGCGCCGTCCAGACGGAGGCTGGAGTCGGTCGGAGGAATAGCTGGACAGCGATTCCTTCACGATTCGCGGCGCGTACACCCGAGTGTCGCGCGTTGCGCGGAGCATGATGCGCTTGGAGTTGCAGCCATGAGCCGCAGACTCGCACTCATCGTCGGCAATAGCCGATACGACGATCCTGGACTCGCCAGCCTCGGCGCCCCCGACGTCGACGTTCGCGAGTTCGGCGAAGCGCTGCGAATCCGCCGATGTCGGTCAATTCGACGAGGTCGTTCAGCTCGTCGACGAGACCTCGCCCACCGTTCGTCGCGCCATCGCACAGTTGTTCCACTTGAAGCGGCGCGAAGATCTCGTCCTCCTCTACTTTTCCGGGCACGGCATCCGAGACGACCAGGGACAACTCCACTTAGCTACGCGCGACACGGAGAGGTCCTTGTTGTCGGCCACCGCCATCGAGGCATCGTTCATCTCGGGCGAGATGGATCGCAGCCAGTCGCGACGGCAGGTGTTGATTCTGGACTGCTGTCATAGCGGCGCGTTCGGCGGAAAGAGCGCGCTCGGGGCATCGATCGGCATCGGCTCCGCCTTCGAAGGCATCGGGTTCGGGCGCGTGGTGCTGACGGCAACTGACGCGACGCAGTACGCCTGGGAAGGGGACCGCGTGATCGGCGAGGCCGAGCCTTCCCTCTTTACGAACTTCCTCGTGCTGGGTATCCAGTCGGGCGCTGCGGATCTGAATGGTGACGGAGAGATCACCATCGACGAGCTCTACGAATATGCCTATGACGAGGTCGTCAACAGCACCTCGAAGCAGGTGCCAGGGAAGTGGGCGTTCAAACAACAGGGTGAGATTGTCATCGCGCGCAACCCCCGCGGCGTTCGGGCCGCGGCTCTGCCGCTTGCGCTGATCGAAAAAATCGACAGCCCGCTGATCGGGCTCCAGCTGGAGGCGATTCGCGACCTGGTGGTGATCCTGAGAGGTCGAGCATCGCGCCCGCTCGATCGCAGCTCGGACCGCGCTCGAAAAACTCGCGAACGTCCGGCACGCCCCGACGTGGCGGGCGCCGCGCGCTCGGCTGTCGCGATGTATCCGGCGGCAGGACGCGGCGCTGTGGCCAGGAGCGAGACGAGCCCGTTGACGCCGACTGCAGGCGCGTCGCAGAAGATTGCGCATCGACAGCTCTCGAAACTATCCGCGCTCGTTCTCGTCGTCCTCGCTTTGATCCTTTTCGGTGCGCTCGGCATTTGGAACGCGAGCCGCCGCGGCACTATCGCTGGACCCTCGACCTCGCCGCCACCGCGTACCGAGCCGTCCGCGGTGCCGACCACCGGTACCCCGCCCACTCGCAGCGCTCGGCGCGCCGACACCCCGACGGAGGCGGGCTCGAAGGTGGCGGAAGGCACGTACAACTCGGCGCCGCAAGCGCAAGACAAGTCTGAGTCGGGCGCGTGGCGATGCACCAGGCGCAGGCGGCTCGCCCTCGCCGCGCAGCTCGTGAAGCCCCGCGCGGTAATCAGGGCTCCGGCACAAAGGCTCGTTCCTCGTCGTCGGATTCATCGTCGGTTACGGCATCGCCGACTGACACGCCCGCTTCGGCACCGAGAGAGCCCGCGCCTGCGCCCGGCACAACCAGCAGTCCTCCAGAGCGTCCGACGGACCCGGCCGTGAACCGCGAAGCCATCCTGGCGGTCATGGAACGCTATCGACAGGCGTACAACCGAAAGATCTCGGCGCGATCAGACAGGTCTACCCGGCAGTGCCAGCGGACTTATTCGGCAGGGGCGGGAGAGATTGCTCCTCATTGATTCTCCGGTTCGTCGGGCAGCCGATCGTGCACCTTCTTTCCGGCGACTCCGCACAGGTTAACGCCTCCTCGATCTACGAGTGCATTCCTAAAACAAAATCGGCAGGGCACGTCCAACCACCGGTCGTGGACAGGTTCGTGTTCGGAAAAATAGGTGGCGAATGGGTCATCCAGGAGTTTCTCGTTCAGCGCGGGAAATGAACATCTCGCGGGAGAGGCTTCGCGCCGTTGAGCGGTAGGCAGCGATTGGAGTTTTCCATGCAGCGATTCCATGGGGCGGCGGCAGTCGTTGTTGTCATCGTGCTGATCTCGATACACGAGGCTCACGCGCAGGAGACTCAGAGCGACTGCGGACCCTATACATTGAACGGATTCGTCCGGGAGTGCACCACCGCCGGCACGCCGGAGCGCCAGCTTCGGACCGGAACCTTCATCGCAGGCAGTGAGGCGACGGGAGAGACCATCGCTCGGGCGCTGGCGCTCGAAGTCGCAACCGCTCCCGCCGCGTCGTCTACCGCCGGCCTGACCTACACGTTCGATCTCTCGACACGAACCTTTGCACGCCGAGCGGGGACGTTCGGGCCAGCGTTTTCCGACCGCGCCGTCACCATCGGGAAGGCAAAACTCAGCGGCGGCTTCAGTTACCTTCGCCGCTCCTACGACAGATTGGACGATCTGCCACTCGATGGCTTCGAAGTATTCAGGTTTCAGGAGGGAACCCTCCCCGTGACCTCGGCGAGATTGGAGTTGAACGCTCGTACGGAAACACTCGCCGGATTCGCGACCTATGGCGTGCTGGACAACCTGGAAATCAGCGTCGTCGTGCCGTATGTCCGCATTTCTTTGACCGGGGCCTCCCGTATCTTCGATCAGCGTGACGACGAGTTACAGCGTGTGTTCGTGAACGCAGCCGCAGATGGTATCGGAGATATCGCTATCGCGACGAAATGGCAGTTCTGGTCATCGAGACCGAAGGCAGATGAGGGTGACCGGCAGATTGGATTGGCAGCAGCTGGCAACGTTCGTCTGCCAACGGGGAAGAAAGACTCGTTGGCTGGACTGGGACTGACTCGAACAACCGTCTCGTTCGTCGGATCCGCAACCATCGGGCGCATGTCGACCCACGTAAATGCCGGCTACGAGATTTGGTCGGACGGCATTGACGTCCCAAAGGATTTCCTGGGCCAGTCGACAATCACGGCGAAGGATCAGGTTCCCTACTCGGTCGGATTGGAGTGGGAGGTTCATCCGCAGCTTTCCGCGATGTTCGACGTGCTCGGCCGGTACATGCGCGGCGGCGGTGGGGTCGGTTATCAGCCGTTCAAGTTTCCTCAGAACTTCGCCGACGTTACGGGCGCGGAGGCTCTGATTGCCGTACCCAATGGCATCCACCGCGTCGTCCTGGCGCCAGGCGCCAAGTGGAACGCGTTCAGGAATGTGCTGGTGACGATGAATGTGCTGGTCTCGGTGACGAACAAGGGGTTGCACAGCCGTGTGACGCCCGTCATCGGAGCGGAGTGGACCCTTTAACGCTGGAGCGGGGTCAGCCGATCGAACAGGAGCGGACATGAACAATCCCTGTGCAGCGGTTGCCCGATCAGGCCTGCTCCTGATGTCCGCGGCGCTGGCAAATACGTGCGGTGGATCAGACTTTCCTGCGACCCCGACTCCGGTGGCGTCATCGCCGTACCGTGCAGCAGGGAAACACATACCAGGGAGACGTGGTGTTACCGGACGGCACCACATCGTCGTTCAACATGACAATCATTGCGAGAGGACTTGCACAACAAGCGGCTTCGATCGCCGCGGAGCCGCCCGTAAGGAAGGACCAATTCAGCACGAGCGCCACGATAGGTGCTGTGGAGGTGAGTGGAAACTACCAGACCGGGCGGGGACTGAAAGGAGCAGTTCAGGGAACGTTGGATGGTTCGCTGGCCGACGGCAAATTCACCGGCACGCTGACCACGGACCGGGCAGGCTGCAGCGAAGAGCGTCGGTACTCGGGGCGGGTGACGTCTTCAGGAGTTGCGTGGCTGGCTGGCGAGCGGCTCCGGACATGTCCTGCGAACGAGTTGAGCTTCTCCGTGCAGATCGGTCAGCCGCACACGTCACCGTGCAGATACGATCCGTCAACGACCAGGGTGTCGTTCGACGGTACCGGCGGCACCGGCACGGTGACCGTCACCGCACCGGGTGGTTGTCCCTGGCTCGCGGAATCGCCAGAGCCGTGGGTGACGAACGTGGAACCTCCAACTGGCGTCGGTGATGGAACCATCGACTTCCGGGTGCTGCCGAATCCTGGATCAAGCGAGCGGCAGGCCAGCTTGCGTATCGCTGGCCGGACCGTGACCGTGGATCAAGGGCCCGCCTGCTCGTCCTCGATCTTGCCGATGGCGGCCAACGTCGCAGGCAGCGGTGGACGCGGCACGATTGCCGTCACCGCTCCGGCAAGGTGTCCATGGGAAGCGTCGAGCGTCGATTGGATTGCTGTTTCGCCGACGAAGGGCAGCGCGAATGGGACCGTCACGTTCACGGTCGCTGCGAATGCCGGACCGGATCGGCAGGGCAGTATCCAGATCGCGGACCGAACGTTTACGGTCCTTCAGGGCACGGCACCGCCGCAGTGCACGTACGCGATCGCGCCATCCGCCGCCTCGCTGGGGTCCAACGGTGGCAGCGGAACCGTCGCCGTGACTGCGCCGCCCGGCTGCACATGGAGCGCCGAGACCTCGGTCAGCTGGCTCACAATTCTCGGCTCCTCGTCCGGCAGCGGTTCGGCCTCCGTCTCGTATGTTGTCCAGCCGAACGGCGGACCGCCGCGAACAGCAACCGCGCAGATTGCGGGGCAGGTGTTTACCGTCACGCAGTCGAGTTGTCCGTACACGATCACCCCTTCGGAGGTGTCTGTCGCGTCGAGCGGTGACAAAGGAACGGTCGCGATCAACGCGCCGGCTGGCTGCGCCTGGAGTGCCCAGACGTCCGTCGACTGGATCGCGATTCTCGGGCCGTCGGCGGGCACCGGTCCCGGCACCGTCGCATATGCGGTCCAGCCGAACCAAGGCGCGTCCCGGAAAGGAACCGCGCAGATTGCAGGGCAGCCGTTCACGGTCACCCAGTCAGCGTGTAACTTCTCCATTTCGCCGACGAGCGCCGCTGTCCCTCAGGGCGGCGGGACTGGAACCGTTGTGATCACCACGCAGAGCGGGTGCCTGTGGACCGCCCAGCCGCTGGCCAACTGGATCGCCATCACTAATGTGTCCGCGGGCGCTGGCAAGGACAGCGTGACGTATTCCGTGGCGGCGAACTTCGGAGCGTCTCGTACTGGCGAATTGCAGGTTGCCGGGCAGATCGTGACGGTGACTCAGGCGGGATGCACCTATACCGTTGAACCGACAAACGTCACGGTCACGAGTCAAGGCGAGCGTCCAGCTATCGTCGTTACGTCGCCCGCCGGATGCGGGTGGACTGTCACTGAGAGCGAGGACTGGATCAGCATCACGGAGGTCACCGGTAACAGCGGCGGCATAGGGGGATTCAGACTTGTGATCGATCCAATTACAAGCACTCCTGGGCCGCCGACAGGCCGCTCTACGAGCGTCATGGTCGGGGGGGCGACAACAGCGACGATTACCGTTACCCAGACATTTCCCGCCCCGTCTCCCCCTCCCGATCCTGACCCGAGGTAAGTAGCCGATGCCCGCCAGACTCGTGCTGCACGTCGAAGGTGAAGACACCGCGACCGACGAGGATCGCGATGCCATGGCCCGTCAGCTTCTCCAGGATCTTCGCGAAGACCTGCCGAGCCTCGCTTCTGCGGATCTGCTGACCATAGGGTCGACCGAGACCGGGACGAAATCGGGTGAAGCCGTGATCCTCGGGGCCGTGGCCGTCTCGGTGCTCCCGACGCTCGTTCCTCAACTCGTTGAATTCGTCAGGGGGTGGACGCTGCGCGGGCATGGGCGGACCGTGAAGGTGAAGATCGACGCCCAGACCCGCGGCGTCGATATTGAATTCGATCCAACTTCGATCTCATCGACCGACGTGGCCGAGCTGGTCAGAAATCTCAGCGAATCGACACGCGCGGCAAGCGCCGCACCGACTGCACATCAGCCGTCGTCAGCTTCCAGCGTGTCGTCGAGTTCCACTCTCGACATTTTTCTCGCGTGTTCTGATGAATTGCGTGAGGATCGTGATGCACTCGACCTTTACATGCGGCAGCTGAACGACAGCCTCACCGCAGGTGGAAAATATCTTCGCGTCATTCGTTGGGAGAATTCCCTGGACGCCATGTCCGAGACACGAACGCAGGATGAATACAACAAAGCCGTGCGGTCCTGCGACATCTTCATCAGCCTGTTCTTTACCAAGACGGGTCAATTCACTCGGGAGGAGTTCTATGCGGCCCACGGTCAATTTCTCCAGACCGGCCGGCCATACATCTACACATTTTTCAAGAACGCGGATATCAAAACTGGCACCGCTCAGCGAGCGGACCTCACATCACTCTGGGACTTTCAGGAAGAGTTGAAGCGTCTCGGTCACTTCTACAGCCGCTACGACAACATCGACCAGCTCAAACGGATGTTTCGAGATCAACTGGACAAGCTCTAGCGGTTTCGTGGCCTTTCCGCAACGTCCGCGACGTGTCTAACGATTCGGACGTTCGGTCGAGAGAAGCACGACTCGCCGGTTCATGCCGGGGGCTCGTGCCAATCCACGATCGCAGGTGAGCAGGACGGCGTCGAGCACCTCTGCGAGCGCCACGTACACGGCGTCGTACGCGGTCAGGTTCTTGCGCAAGTCCCACACGCGCTGTAACAGCGGCTCGTGCTCATGGCGTTGGAGATCGAGCGCGCGGAGATCGTCCAGCGCCAATTCCGCAGCGTCCGCTTCGATTTCGCCCTCCCGGACGTAGCGGCGCAGTGCCTGGACGACTTCGATGTCCACGAGGTGCGGCACATGCAGGCTTTCCGCGGGATCGGCAATGCGGTCGGCCACGAGCCGGCCACTTGGCGTGTCGAGAATCAGCTCCACCAGCGTGGATGCATCGAGGACGATCACCGGGCTTCGCGTTCCGATCGAATCACGTCCGCCGCGTTGCGCTTCAACCGGCGCCCCTGCGTGGTTCGCAGTCGCTGCAACACTTCAGCACGTGTCGGGCGCTCGAGTGCTTTGCCGACTTCCCGCAGAATGTATTCGGACATCGACATGCCTTCCATGGCCGCACGCGCCTTGAGACGGCGGTGGAACTCGGGGGGGACATTGCGGATCTGCACCATGGTGGAGGACATGAAATAATCATACTTTCATCTTGTTTTCATGTCCACGGCGTGCCTGGCGCACGTTGTTTTTTGCTGCCGCTCCGGTGGAACGATGGGATCTTCGGTGCGCCGCTGTCGCCTGCGTATGCCGCGTCAAAGGCCGAATCGTGCAACAGCCTGAGGGGATCTCGCGCCTGTTTCCTGACGTCCGAATCGTCAAGCCGCGCCACACGACAATAACCGCCGTGCCATACCGACTAGACCTCCGCAATCGCCGCGACGATGTGCTCGATCGGCTCGTCGAACTGGGCGCGCTCGATGTCGAGCTGTCGCATGACGGCGGCATCGCGGCGCTCATGCCCGACAGCGTCACTCGAGAACAGCTCGCGGCCGCACTTGGCGTCGACGACATCTCCATCTCCCCAGCGGTCGCACGCGATGCCGCTTCGGTCTGGGTGCTGAGCCCACGCTCCATTTCCGTCGGACGCCTTCGCATCGTTCCGGCTGACATCGAAGCGGAGCGAGACGCTCTCAGATTGATCGATGCGGCCGCCTTCGGCACGGGACTGCACCCGACGACCGCGCTGTGTCTCGAAGCACTCGACGAGATCGTGCGGATCGCGCGTCCGGACGCTGTGCTCGACGTGGGCACAGGCTCGGGTGTGCTGGTGCTCGCTGCGCTGATGCTGGGCGTGCCACGCGCGCTGGCGATCGATATCGACGACGAGGCGCTTCGCGTCGCCGCGGAAAACGCGCGCATCAACGGAATGGAGGATCGCCTCGAGCTGGCACACGGCGGACCTGAAACGGTCGCCGGCATGTGGCCGCTGGTGCTGGCCAACGTCCTCGCGGCTCCACTGATCGAGATGGTGCCGGCGCTGGCGCGGCGCGTTGGACATCACGGTCACCTTGTGCTCTCAGGCATTCCCGCGTCCGTCGAACCAGACGTGGCCGCGGCATACTGCCATCTTGGGATGCGGCGCGTGGGCGTGAAGTCGCGCGCAGGGTGGGTCGCGTTGGTGCTGCAGGCGTCCTGGTGACCGACTGTCGCGTCGTTCCGGGCAGCGGATTTGATAAGGTGTTAGGCCGAGGTCGTCGCCCATGCAGCAGTTCCTCATCCCTGTCATCGTTCTCGCGATATCGCTCGTGCTCCAGTCGGACGTTGCCAACAACACAGCGCCGAGTACGCTCACGGCGGCGGAGAAGGCGGCCGGTTGGCAGTTGCTGTTCGATGGCAAAACCCTCGACGCCTGGCGCGGCTACCGGCGCGACGCGCTGCCGGAAGCGGGCTGGGAAATCCAGGACGGCACGCTGCGCACCGTCGCGAAGGTGAAAGGCGGCGAGCTCATCACGCGGCAGAAGTTCAACGACTTCGAATTCGCCTGGGAGTGGCGGGTCGCGGCGCGCGGGAACAACGGCGTGAAGTACTTCGTGACCGAGGAGCGTCCGCAGTCACCGGGTCACGAGTATCAGATGATCGACGATACCGGCTATCCGGGAAAGCTCGGCCCCAACCACCACACCGCCGACTTTTACGACGTCCTTCCCGCCGCCGCTGACAAGCCGGTCCGGCCGGCGGGGGAATGGAACTCGTCGCGAATCGTCGTCCGCGGCACGCGCGTCGAACACTGGCTGAATGGAAAGAACGTCCTCACCTACCAGCTCGGAAGCGAGGCGGTGAAGGCGGGAATCGAGAAGAGCAAGTTCAAGGGACATCCAGGGTTCGGCGACAAGATCGCCGGGCACATCATGCTGACCTACCACCAGGACGAGTGCTGGTATCGCAATCTGAAGATCCGCGAGATGAAGTAGCGCGCGCGTTGCGCCCGGCGCGCCTCTACCGGCCCAGCGCGGCCTGCCAGTTCAAGAGCACGGTCAGCGCCTGTGGCGTTCGGCTCTCGACGGCGGTGTTGAACAGAAACCGCTGGCCATCGACACTCGGCTGGTACTGACGGCGGGACGCCTCGTCAGCGGTTCTGGGCGCTGTGAACAACACCCGTCGGCCTCGAACTCGAACAGGAGACGATGTGGTGTCGATGTCGGCGGCGACCAGCTTCGACTCGGAGGCCAGGTAATAGAGTTCGCGTCCATCGCGGCGCCACTCGGGAAAGCCCGCACCTTCGTTGGAAATCGCCACTCGATGGCCACCGTCCGGGAAGGCCTGCACGTAGACTTCGTGGCGCCCGGTCTCGTTCGACGTGTACGCCAGCCAGCGGCCATCGGGGGAAATGCGGCTCTGTCCTTCGACATACCTAGTTGCAAGGTACGCGCGTTGAGGTGACCCGACCTGCTGCATCAAGATGTCGCCGGACCGCTGCGCGTCAGGCCGCTGACACAGAATCAAGTTGGCTGCTGCGGAGTAGTCCTCGAGCCAGACGGATTTCTGCGCGAACAACTGCTTGGCGGCGCCGCCGCGAAGAGACTGTGAATAGACTCCGTCGGCCAAGGTGGAGTAGATGACCTGTTCGCCATCGCTCGACCAGATCGGAGTGGCTTGGAACGGCCCTGCTTGATCCTCCGACAGGAGGCGTTCGGCAGAGGTGGCGACATCCACAAGAACGATTCTGACCATCGCGGCGTTCGCATCCAGCCGTTCAATCGCCAACGTTCTGCCATCCGGCGACAGCGCGATGCCGATGCTCTGCGCCACGGTCCCCACGGACTCGGCCGGCTGACCGGCGCGCCCGTACCACCGCAGGTGTGTGGTAGGAAGGGCGAGCCCGCTCGAGTAGGCGATGACCCCGCCATTCTGCGAAACGGAAAAAGCGCGCGCGGCGAGATTGCCCCAATCGAAGCCGAGACGATCGGCCACGCGCTGCTCGGCGCCGGACAGTTCATACGTTTCCGGATCGAACGTCTGCGCCCAGAGCCCGGCGCCGCGGCCGAAAAACAGCTTGCCGTCCGCGTACTGGGCGTTCGACATGGCGTTGAGCAGCGCCTTGCTGGAGGACCCGTCGATCGCCGCCACGTGAATGCCACCGCCCGGGTTCGACGCCAGAAACGCGAGCGAGTTCGGCAGGCACGCGGGAAAGTCCAGCGGCAGCGGATCACCGGTACCCGGAACGGCGACGGGAGGACCTCCGCCAGCCGGCAGTACGAATACCGGACCACCCTCAGACGGCGTGAACACGATGCGGCCGTCAGCGCACCACGATCCGCCACGCGCGTTCGGCGCATTCGCCATCGTCAGCAGCGGGCTCCCGTCGAGCGATGCGACCTTCAGTTGGCCATCGACGTAATAAGCGATCTTGCGGCCGTCAGGCGACCAGAATGGCGGCAGGGTAGTCGGCTCCGGATGGGGGATTTCGGTGCCAGGCAACGCCTGCGAAAGCGGAGCGTCCAAATCTCTGATCCACAGCGTAACCCGGTTCTCCGCGTTTCGCGCCCAGAAGACAATCGTCCGGCCGTCGGGCGAGACAGCCGGAGCCGGATTGAAGGCGAAACGCTCGTGCGGAGGCGCCAGCGACAGCCAGATCGGGCGCCGCGGCGCTGACGGTCGGAAGAACACGCCCGCCAGGAATGCCGCGAGCAACGCGGCAACCGCCGCCGGCCACAGGACCAGAGGCCAGCGTCGTCGGGGCGACCGGACCGCGACGACCGAGGCAGTACTGCCCGAACCCGACAACGCCTCGAGCGCGAACGCGACATCGCGTGCCGATTGAAACCGCTCGGCGGGATTCTTCTCGAGGCAATGGCGCACAATTCGGTCGAGTGCGGGTGAAACCTCAGGACGTCCCGTCGCAAGTTCTGGCGGGTCTTCCTTCAGGATCGCGGTCATTGTCTCGGCGGCGGTCTCGCGCCGAAACACGTGGTGGCCTGAGACCATCTCGTGCAACACGGCCCCGAGCGCGAACAAATCCGCCCGCGCATCGACGGCCTCGCCGCGGACCTGCTCCGGGGCCATGTAGCCGACGGTTCCGAGGATGACACCCGGGTCGGTTTCCGCGACGACTGTCGCCGTGGCGTCGGTCGTTGACGGCACCGCGCGCGCCAGACCGAAGTCGAGGATCTTGACTTGCCCGTCATCGACGAGGAACACGTTCTCCGGCTTGAGGTCGCGGTGGACCAGTCCCTTCGCGTGCGCTGCCGCGAGTCCGCGCGCGATCTGCGCCGCGATTTCGACACTCTTGCGAACAGGCGGCGCGCCGGCGTTCAGACGATCGCGAAGCGTCTGGCCCTCCAGCAGCTCCATCACCGCGTAGCTCACGCCGTTCGCGGAGTCGAAGTCGTGGATCCCGAGGATGTTGGGATGCGAGAGCGCCGCCGCCGCTCGGGCTTCGCGCTCGAAGCGGGCGAGGCGGTCGGGATTAGTCGCTACTGCCTCCGGAAGGACCTTGACGGCGACATCGCGGTTCAGCCGAGTGTCGCGCGCGCGATAGACCTCGCCCATCCCACCGGCGCCAATGGGTGCGACGACTTCGTAGGGGCCGAGACGAACGCCGGGTGCCAGAGGCATGGTGAGCGCGAGCAGCTTACCGCAGTCCGGTCCCCGGACGACTGCTCGCTCACACGTCCTTTCCTTCGTCGCAGCCGTCCCGCCTGCGATGTCGCCACAGCCGACCATCGCCGTGAAGGGCGCCAGGCGATTTCCGGTTTCTCACGGAAGCTGCGCGGCGGAGTGGCCAGTCCAAACGAGTCTCCCGCACCACGTCGGTGCCAAAGAACAACCGCGCTTCGTAACGATTGTGCGCAGCGCACCGAAGCTCAATATTGTCGACCGTCGGATTGCCACCCAAGGCGTAGGGTGACTCGTCATCCTGCGCTAATGCACGAAGACACTCGTGGAATCGAAGCAGGCAAGCGTAAGATCCGGCTGGTCAGCGTACTCGCGAACGAACCGCGTTCCCACTCGGTGTGAAGGATGGCGCAGCACTCGGCCATGTCGATCGGCCGGCGGATCGGACCGTACCGGATTGTGTCCTTCCTTGGCGCTGGAGGAATGGGCGAGGTCTATCGCGCCCGCGACGAAAAGCTGCAGCGCGACGTCGCGATCAAAGTCCTGCCGTCGTCATTCGTCGCCGATCCAGACAGACTCGCGCGCTTCGAGCGCGAGGCACGAATGCTGGCGACGCTGAATCATCCTCTCATCGCCGCGATTTACGGATACGAGGAGGCTGACGACGTTCGCGCCCTGGTTTTGGAGCTCGTCGAGGGACCCACGCTCGCCGAACGACTCGCAGCGGGCTCGCCGTCAGTGGACGAGGCTCTGACGATAGCGAGCCACATCGCTGAGGCGGTGGAAGCCGCCCACGGGAAAGGGATCGTTCATCGGGATCTCAAGCCCGCCAACATCAAGGTGACGGCAGACGGGACTGTCAAGGTGCTCGATTTCGGTCTCGCCAAAACGTTCGCCGATGACACGGTCATCACCAACGAGTCACAGGCCGCAACCATGCCAGCCGGCCCAACCCACGCCGGACTGATCCTTGGAACCGCCGGGTATATGAGTCCGGAACAGATGCGTGGCAAGCCGGTCGACAAACGTACCGACATCTGGGCCTTCGGCTGCGTTCTGTACGAGATGCTGACGGGGCGAATCCCGTTCGCCGGCGAGACGATGTCCGACGTCATTGCCGGCGTCCTCGAGCGCGAGCCGAACTGGGAGGCGCTGCCGCACCGCACGCCGCCTCGCGTGCGACAGCTCCTGCGGCGCTGCCTGGAAAAGGATCATCGGCACCGCTTACGGGATATCGGCGATGCACTTCTCGAGTTGAAAGAGACGCTGGCGGCCGCCCAGCCGACCACCGCCATGGCTCCGAGGACGTCACGGCTCCCGTCGAGAACCGTCGTGGCATCAGCCATGGTGGCCGTGAGCCTGGCGACGGCTGGCATCTGGGTAGGATTCGATCGCTTTACCAACTCCGGCTCAGGCGACAGGCTTCGGCTGAGTGACGGTAACCCGGCGTCTCCGAACTCAGAGGCGAATGGATACTATGAGCGGGCGCTGCTGTTCGGCGGCGTGGGCACCGCGAACCCGGAGCAAGCGCAGCGCATGATCGAGCGCGCTCTGGCGCTCGATCCCAGATTCGCCGCAGCGCGAGCGGAGTTGGCGTTTTTCCATGTCGCCAGGATTCTGAACGGCCGGTCGAACGATGCGGGCTTGTTTTACAAGGCGGAAAGCGAAGTCAGACAGGCCTTGCTCGATGGCCCACGCTCTGGCCGTGCCCATTCCGTCCTCGCGCTGATTTACCTCCTCCAGGGACGCAAGGAGCTGGTTGCTGCGGAAGTCGACCTGGCCCTGAAGGAGAATCCCATTGATCCCACCGCGCATGGCTGGTTGCTCAACTATCACCGCTTCAACGGCGATTACGGGCGAGCGCACGAAGAGGCAGACTGGCTCATTCGGCAGTGGCCCTTGTTCTGGCCGGGATATCTCAATCGTGGCGAGCTGCTCCGCGAGCAGGGGGACGCGGCCGGGGCGATCCGCGATCACGAACGTGTGCTCGAACAGGATGCGCAAAACCCCGCCGCGCTGGCCGCCCTCACTCGCGCGTACATCGACGCGGCCGACCTTCCCAAGGCGTATCAAACGTTGGCCCGCGCACGCGACGAGGATGGACAGAACTATGGCCTGCGACAACAGCGTGCGCTGCTTCTCGCGCTCGATGGGAAAAGAGCCGAAGCGGCTCAGGAGATGGACGCCGGGCTCCAGACGTATGCCGGACTACAGATCTTCGGACCGGCGTTGGCGGCTGATTTCTACGCGGCTATGGGCGACGCGGACAAGGCGTTGGAATGGTTGGATCGAGCGGTCCGAATGGGTGACGATCGGGAGGACTACCTGCGCCGCAACCCGTTATTGAACAACCTCCGGGCACATCCACGTTTTCAGCAGATCCTCGACGCCGTGGCGTATCGCCGTCAGCAACGCCCGCGGCGTTGACTTCATCGCCGTGCGAGATCCTGGCTCCGCCTCCGGGGCCCGTTCGGCGTGACCCACAGCTGCCCGCCATGAGCTTCGACGGCTGGAGTTGGATTCTGGTATATGCTGCGGCAGGCGTGCAGGACGCCTCCCGTCCGCGGGCAGGACCGAGTCCACCTGACTACTGCTGAAAGACACGGTTCGCCTACGAACCTCCTTTCGCCCGAACGAGCGGACGCCGGGCATCACTCGAAGGAGGCTCGTCGTGCCCGATCGTCATCTGCCGGTTCGTCCCGATCTCGATCAACTCAGACATCAGGCAAAGGACTTGCTCCGCGCGCTCAGGCGCGGCGACATGGCCGCGATCGCGGAATTCCAGCGGAGTCATCCCAACCCGTCGGCCGCGTCGGAGGTGAAGCTGACGGACGCGCAGCTCGCGCTCGCGCGGAGTTACGGTCTGCCAAGCTGGCTCCGTCTCGTCCTGGCCTGCCGCATGACCGACGCGATCTGCCGCGACGATGCCGGGACCGTCCGCGAGCTGGTGACTCGTCATCCTGCGCTGCTGCACGAAGACGCTCGCGGCGTGAAGGGCAATTGGGGTCCGCCGATGTCGTACGCCGCCAATCTCGGCCGGGACCGCATCATCCAGATGCTTCATGAAATGGGAGCCGAGGATGTGCAGTTCGCCTTCGAGCGCGCGTGTCTGCAGGGAGAGATCGCGACCGCGCAGTTACTGCACACGAAGGGGGCGCGGCCGGTCGATGGCTCGGTGATGGGTCCGTGCGAAACGCTGAATCCAGACGGGCTCGCATTCCAGGTGCGGCTCGGCGCAAAGATCTGCGACGAGCACGGCGACCACCTCGAGCCGGTGGCGTTGATTCTCGAGACGTACTGCCGCAATCCACCGGGCAAGCACGAATGTCTGGAGCTTGTCGCGCGTCACGGCGTCGGTCTTCCGGACACGGCACCGATGGCGGTACACCGCGCTGCGCAAACAGCTACGGGGCGTCGACGATGAGACGGAGCACGAATACCGGGACGTGACGGCGTTGAGCTGGGGTGAGCGGTTCCACGATCAGCACTTCGTCAGCCGGCCGGCGATGCGGCTGATCGTCGAGCGCGGAGGACAACCGTGATCCCTGCTCCTCGAATGTCGGCCGTCGTCGGCGGCTATCGGCCCACCCTGCACCGTTCCTCATGCAGTGGCGATCGTCAGGCGCTGCCGATCAATATGCATGGTGCACCCCTTTCATTGCGCCTTCTGCGTCACCCTGACCCCCGTCAGTCCCAGCTCGATGCCAGCCGTCCGCATCAGCGACGTGAGCACCTTCGAGAACGTCAGGCTGCCGCTGCACTTTCCGCAGCGCACTTCGACCGCGAACTCATAACCGTTGGTGACCTTCGTCAAGTCCCTGACCTTGTACTGCAGGGCTGCGTTCTGCCCGCACTCGTTGCACACGAGATCGGGAAACTGCAACGGGATCGCGCCCTTCGCGACCTCGAAGATGCGGCCGCAGGTCCGACAATGCCCGGCGACTGAGTAGTCGATATGAACGACGCCGTGCCCAATCCAGCCATCGCCGTCTGCTTTGAGGCCGGTAATCTGCACCGCGTCGGTCAAATCGATATCGTCGGAGCGGCACAGCGCGCTGCTGCATTGGACGCGCGTCAGTTCGGGAGCCGCCGCGCTCGGCGGCAGTCCCCTCTCTCGCCGCAAAGCCGCGTTTTCAGCGGCCGTTTCACCAACGGCCGAAACCCCTGAGGCTCGCTCGGGACGATTCGGATCGCTGTGCGCCAAGAGCTCCTGGACCACGAGCACGACGCCCTTGGCGATATCCAGACAAGCGTCATCGCGATTCGGCCACTTGGTGACCGGAACGCCGTCGGTCGGTAAAACGTTGAGAGCGGCGAACGGTGCCGCCTGCCACGTAGACGGACGCAGGATGATCGGCACGACACGCGCGTCGCCGCGGCGGTGGCGCTCGAGCGCTGCCGTCATCTCGACGTCATAGCAGTAATCGGACTGGAAGAAGTCGGGGCTCACGAACAAGAGGATGATGTCGGCGGTGGAAAGGTGCGCATCGATGATGCCTTTCCACTCAGCGCCGGGCGGAATCTCCCGATCGTGCCACTTGCGAATCAACTTCTGCCTGTCGTACAGGCTCAACTGGCCGCGGACCGCGCCGACCAGGTCTTCGTCTTCATGTGCGTAGGAAAAGAAGACCTCAATTGGCCGGGGAGGGGGAGAGGGAAAGTCGGACATTCGGCGGCATTCTGCCCCAACTGGCGTTGCCGACGAAACGGACCCTGGTGACCTTGCAAAAGGGCATCGCCCGTTCTATCCCAGCGTGCCGAGGCGGATCTGCCAAGGGCTGATCTGCTTCGTGACGAGGAGGCCGTTGGTCGTCCACGGATCGGAAGCCAGGCGCTCGACAATCTCTGTTGGGCTGGACGCGCGGAGAATGAGGAGCGCATCGCGCGTGCCCTCCAACGGACCGACGAGGGCGGCGAATCCCTGCTCGAACAGGGCGTCCATGAAAGCCGCATGGGCGGCCCACTCCGATTGAGCCTCCAACGGCTTGGAGTCATCCCACGCTGGTCCACGCGACCGCAAGACAACGAATGCTACTTCCATGGTCATGTGGTGGTGTTTGGCGCTCCGTTCCTTATCGGGATGCAGGGTCTTGCTCAAGCCGGTCCACCCTTGATCGTCAACTCTATTGACGGTGCGTCTCCACGACTCCCCGTCATGAGAGGCCGATCGCCGCCGCATAGAGCGGTGCGCGCCGGTAGACTGATGGCCGTGAACGCAACACCTTGATCGACGAGTAACCAGCGCGTTCGAACAGCTCAGCCAAGCTCGTTTGGCTCACCGGATACGGCAACCATCGGCTCGCGTGGCTCGTATCGTATTCGACGATGAGAAACCGGCGCGGCGATCTCATTTGATGTTCGCACGTTCGAATGAACGTCTCCTGGTTTTCGACGTAGTGCAGCGAGTTGGCCATGAGAATGCCATCGAGACCGGCGAATGGCCACGGCTGTGTTGTGAAATCTCCTCGGTGCGTTGTGATTTGTACGCCCCGGTGCGCCGAAGGGATCCTCCTGAGCGCGGAGGCGTCGAGATCCATCGCGTGAATCGTGCTGCCTGAGGCCAGCGCCTCGGCGAGCGCGAGAGTGAACGTGCCATCTCCGCATCCGAGATCGGCCCAGATCGTCGGCCCGAGCGCTTTGACGCCGCTGTCAGCAAGCATCTCAGTCGCATCGCGCGGCCGCATCGAGGCATCATAGCAACGCCCCCAATGCCGACGCTGTGTCGAAGCTGCAGTCCCATTCAGGAGCGGTCTGGTACACGCTTCAGCGTAACCTTCAGCAAGCCGAGATGACCGATTCTTCCGCCCGCGCGTCCACCGCCCTCATCACCGGTGCGTCAGGTGGGATCGGCGGCGCCCTTCTTGTCGCATTCCGTCAGGCCGGCTATCGGACCATCGGCGTCGACTCCGCACCGGCCGGGGCAGTGACGAGGCTGGACGTGACCGACACCGCAGCCGTCTCGGTATTTGCCGCGAAGCTCGACGAACTGGCCGTGCTCATCAACGCCGCCGGCGTGATCAGCCTGCGCGAGGAGTACCGATCCGTCGGAGTTTGCGCGCGTTGTCGACGTCAACCTGACGGGCGCCATGCGCACGGCGGTGGCCTGTCATGCGGCGCTGGCGAAGGCCAGGGGAACCATCGTCAACGTCGCCTCGATGCATGCGATCTTCGGTGCGCCGCTGTCGCCTGCGTATGCCGCGTCGAAGGCGGGCATCGTACAACTCACCAAGTCGTTAGCCGTCGCCTGGGCCGACGACGGCATTCGCGTCAACGCGATTGCGCCGGGCTGGATCGAGACGCCCATGACCGTGCCCGCCCGCTCGGATACCGCGCGTAACCGCGCGATTCTGGAGCGCACGCCGCTCGGCCGCTGGGGCACGCCGGAGGACATCGTCGGACCGGCGCTTTTCCTCGCGAGCGATGCCGCCCGCTTCATCACCGGCACGGTCCTCGTCGTCGACGGCGGCTATTCCGCGAAATGAGGAGAGAGATGCATGCGCGTCCCTGACAGTTCCCGCGTTCCGTACCGCCAGCCGCAGCCCGCCGAGATGGCACCCGATCTCCTGGTGGCGCCGGTGCTGCCGGCGGATCCACGCATCTGGGTACCTCAGGCGCCGAATGTCTGGTTCCGCCCGCTCTGCCTGTCAGTGTCGCAGGGTTACTGGGTCAACCTTCTGAAGGTGACACGCGCCGGCGTGCTGTCCCGGCACCGCCACACGAATCCTGTCCACGGCTACGTGCTGAAGGGCCGCTGGCATTACCTGGAGCACGACTGGATCGCGCTGGAGGGAGGCTATGTGTACGAACCGCCTGGCGAGACGCATACGCTCGTGGTTCCGGAGGACGTGGACGAGATGATCACGCTGTTCCAAGTGAACGGCATCATGCTGTACGTGGATCCCGACGGCAATGCCGTGGGTTACGAGGACGTGTTCACCAAGATCGCCATGTGCCGCAGACACTATCAGGAGTGTGGCCTCGGAGCTGATTATGTGGAGCGGTTCATCCGCTGACGGCGCGCGCGTTGACGTCCTTCACCGTGGCGTCCTGCGACGGCGCTCCCTTTGGGAGCGCCGTCGGCAGGAGCAACTGGATCAGCACCACGTTTGGATGCCGGAGACGTGCTAACGGCGTGAGCCGGACTTGGTCTTCGAAGCCGACGTTTTCTTTGCGCCGCCAGCACCGACGGCTGCCGGCTCCTCTTCATCCTCGTCAGGATGGGCAGCGTTCGCGGCATTTTGGTTGATACCTCCCTCGGCAATTACCGAGAGCTTCTCGTCCGCCGCCTTCTCCTCGTCGAGGGTTTCCTGAAGCAGATCGGCGGCCTCCGTGTGCCCCATCGCCTTCGCCCAGGCGACCAAGGTCCCATAGGCCGCCATTTCGTAATGTTCGGCGCGCTGCCCGGCGGCAATCAGGCAGGCATCCATCGTCGTCTCGTCGAAGTCCTCTTCCATGATCGACCTGCCTTCTTCGATGATGCCGGCGATGCCGTCGCAGTGCTTGCCGCGAACCTTCTCATCAAGGCTCTCGAATACCTGTTCGAGGCGCTCGATCTGACCCTGCGTCTCGTGGAGGTGCGTCTCGAATGCGTCGCGCAGCTGCCGCGAGGTCGCGGCTTTCGCGAGCTTCGGCAGCGCCTTGGTCAGCTGACGTTCGGCGTCGTAGGTGTCGCGCAGTTCGTCGATGAATGCGTCGTGGAGCGTGCCTGTCTCAGCCATGGTCGAATCTCCCTGATTGTCGTGATGAATCGAATGCGCATGCGATCACACGCGCGGTGGTTCGGTTCCCGGACGACGTGGCGTTTCTGGCGATCGCCGCCAGGAACCCGCGATGCGTGGCGATGCACGAGCGATGGTTCCGCTCGGCAAGAGTCAAACGCGCAATCCTGAACAGAAATCATTCACAGTTGTAAGGCGGTCGCCCGGGCATGATTGACAACCATTAGGGAGCATGTCCCGTACCACCACTCTTCGTTTTGACAGGTCGTGTGGGTGCTCACACGGGCGAAGTCTTGCGAGCCGCACGCGAACGTCGAGGTCCGTCGCCCGCACTACGAGGACGCCAAGGCGAGAGCGTCGCGATCGAAGATGTGCACCTCATGACTCATGGTGGGTAGGTGAATGGACAGCGCAAGTGAAGACGAGCGACTCCGCCTCGACGACATTCACCTCAGCAGCGGAAGCCTGACTGGCACCGTTCTCGAGCGTGATGATTGCGATGCGCGTCGCAATTCATCCGCTGACACGCTTGTCATTCACCAATGACCCCGCCAGGGCCGTCAGTCGGTTCGTGGCGGAACTGCCTCTCCGCTGAGCCCGGGTAGACTCAGGCCGTCAGCTCGTCCATCAACGGCAGCCCATGCTGGCGGCGCGACTCGTTGCCGTCGAAGGCTGCCGAGATCTTGTACAGCTCGAAGCGACCGTCGCCGGCCGTCGACGCGACACGTCGCAACAGCGCCTGCCGCTGACGCGCCGACATCGGGCGAAAGTCCTGCGCGACCGCCAGATTCTGGCGGAGCACGCGCTTCGTGTCGATACCGCTCACGAGCGTCGCAATGGGCAGGCTCAGTGCGTAGCGGATGGCTTCCTCCGCCGTGACCGTCTTGGCCTTCACCGCGCGAGCGTCGCCGCCGAGGCTTTTCATGCCGATCGCGGCGATGCCGCGCCGGTTCAACTCCGGCAGCACGCGCTCCTCGAAGCTGCGGAACGAGGCGTCGAAGCAATTGAGCGGCAGTTGGCACGAGTCCCACGGATAGTCGTACGACAGCATCTCCAGGTGGATGTCGGGATCCTTGTGTCCAGTGAATCCCACGAAACGGACCTTTCCCTGCTGGCGCGCGCGTTCGAGCGCTTCGACCGCGCCGCCTCGCGCGAAGTACTTCGCCGGCTCGTCGTCGAAGATCACTTCGTGGATTTGCCAGAGGTCGAGATAGTCCGTCTTCAGCCGGCGTAGCGAGTCTTCGAGCTGGCGCATCGCCGTGCGCGCGTCGCGCCCATGAGTACAAACCTTCGTCATCAGGAAGACCTCGTCACGACGTCCGACTAGCGCCTTGCCCATGCGCGTCTCGCTCACGCCGTCGTTGTAGTCCCAGGCGTTGTCCATGAAGGTAATGCCGCCGTCGATCGCCGCATGGACGAGTCGCGTCGATTCCTTTTCGGTCTTCGGCAGGCCGAGGTGCCAGCCGCCGAGAGCCAGGATTGAGACAGGAATGCCAGTGCGGCCGAACGGACGTGTCGGGACTCGAGAATCGCGGTTTGCCATCCAGGCATTCTAGTAGCAGCGGGAGTAGAATGCTCGGGTTCGATCGACTTGCCGACCTATCAGGGCCACACCCACTACTTGAGCTCGGAGGAATCGCGCAAGTAGTTCCTCGAGAAGCCCGGAAGTTCGCGAAGAAAGCAAAGGAATGAGGCGCGCATGCGACCGGTGCTGAAGGCATTTTTGTTGCTGGTCGGACTGACGGTCGTGCTCGGCGCATTCGGAGTCTGGTACTTTGTTATCAGCGGAGTCAGTGCGCGCGAACAGCCTGGACGTGTCGAGGAGTTCATGGCACGACGTGTAAGAGGCATGGCGGTCTCGCGACAGGCGAAGTCGCTGACCAACCCTGTCGAGTATTCCGACGAGGTCATCGCCGAGGGACGCGCGCACTTCGCGGACCACTGCGCGATCTGTCACGCCAACGATGGCAGCGGCAACACCGAGATGGGTCGCGGAATGTGGCCGAAGGTTCCTGACATGCGCCTCGCCCAGACACAGAACCTGTCGGACGGGGAGCTGTTCTGGATTATCGAGAACGGCATCCGCTTCACGGGAATGCCAGCGTGGGGCACCGGCACAAAGGAAAGCGAAACAGCGAGCTGGCACCTGGTGCACTTCATCCGACGGTTGCCGAAGCTCACGCCGGGCGAACTCGAGGAGATGGAAGCGCTGAATCCCAAATCACCTGCCGAAATCCGGCAGCAGATTGCTGAAGAAGAATTCCTGAAGGGTGGCCCGCGTCAACCGCCTCCCAAACCGACAACGCGGCACAAACACTGAGGAGGACACGAATGACTGGTCGCTTCATTCCAGGCGCGGTGCTCATCGCGGCACTCGCGATTCCCGGATATGCGGTCGCCCACGAAGGCCACATTCATAAGGTCATGGGAGTCGTGACGACCATTCATGAGAACCATCTCGAAGTGAAAGCCACCGACGGGAAGGCCTGGACGATCACGCTGAACGAGCAAACCAAAATCCTGCGCGGAAAGGTAAAGGCGAGGCCGGACGATATCAGAGCTGATGACCGGGTCGTGATCTCGGCCAGGGAGACCAAGGGCAAGGATGGGAAGGTGACGATGATCGCGACGGAAGTCCGGCTCGCCGCGGCGAACACGACACCGTCAAAATAGCCTGTCGTTCACTCGTTACCGCGACGTGTCGATCGCGCGAATTCGTCAGCGTGACGGCGTGGCCGCAGCGTTCCGGACGATGAAAGGGATCGCGCTGATTGTGAAGGATTCGTTCGCACCCATCACGAGAGGCGTCGGACCGGTTGGCGCGCCTGCCGGAACTGTGAACTCGAGTTCGGTTGCACTGACCCACGTCGCAAGAGCGGGCAGCCCGTTGAGCAGGACGAAGTGCTGGGCCGTTGCGCTGAAACCGGTACCCTTGATCTTGACGATCGTCCCAGGCGGCCCTGACTCGGGCGACAGCGCGCTGATGGAGAGCGGTCCACCATCGGCAGAATCACAGGCATCTCCCATGCCGTCCCGATTCGTGTCGTGCTGATTGTGGTTCGGCACATCCCGGCAGTTATCCACTGAGTCGGCCACGGAATCATTGTCGGCGTCGCCCGGCCGGGCGAGCTCCAAGTCCGCTGAGGCGCTGTTCTTCACCGAGGGATCAGCCGTGTCGGTCGCGGTGATTCTTATCTCGACGCCGCTGAACCGTTCGGCGTTTGCGGGAATGGCGATCGAAAATGATGCCGTCGCGGAGGTTCCTGGTCGGATGGTGACTGTCGCCGGCGCCAGATCGACCACTTCTCCCAGGCTCGTTTTGACGGTCACCGCAAATGTGCTCAACTCGCTTCCAACGTTGGTGATGGCAGATGTGAATCGCCGGCTCGTTCCCGGCTCGATGACATCAGAGCTGCCGTAACCGAAGAACACGGCGACTGGCTGCGCGCGAAAGGTGACGGAATATTGCCGCTGGATCGGCGCGCCGGACTCGTCGCTGGCGTTCATCACGACGCGGAAGGGCACGGCGGGCAAGACGAACGTGCCGAGAAAATGGTCGGGGACGGTGTCGGGATTTCCCGTCGTCAGACGAATATCGCGCAGCGGGTTGCCGCTTTCATCGACGAGCCGGAACGTCGCCTTGTCGGGACCACCCAGCAGGGTCGCCCGCGCGGTCGCCGGTCCGCCCGCGAGCGGCATGCCGTCGATCCTGAAGTATCCGCCATGCACACCTTCCTGCTTGCGGACGAATTCGAAGCTGCCGAACGTGATGTGGCTGGCTCCACGCGCCTCGACCTGCACGGCCGAATCGTGCGCGCCTCCGCTTGTCAGGACGACCTGCCAGATGCCCGGCTGCGGGTTGGAGATCGTGTGGAGCGTCAGGTTCGCCGGGATCTCTCGCTCCAGGTCCAACACCCGCAGATCGGACAGCTCGACGTCGGCATCGGTCCGGGCAAGGCGTGTGCCGCCGGGTCTGAGAATGGTCGCGGTGATGCCCGGCAGCGCCTGCACGGTGATGTCGAGACGCTCGATGCTCGCATCGACCGGCACGTCGATCGACCGCGGAGTGTCCGCGACAGCGACGCGCGCCGAGACGATCAGGCGGAGCCACTCCATCGGCTTCTGCGCCGAAGCCGCGAGCCATATGCCCAGGAACGTCGCGAATAGGGTCATGGTTTCTCCGGCGCGCGTCGCTGTCGCTCTGTGAGCCGGCGCGGCTATTCGCTGATGATCGAGACAATCCCATCGTTCAAGTGCGAGACGTAGACTTTGTTGGTCACCGGGTTGATGGTGGCGCCGAAGGGATAGCTGGCCGCCAGCGGTATCAGGCTCATCTGGTTCGTCGCGCCGTCGATGACGACGAGGTTCGTCGACATGTTGTCGACGACGTAGATCTTGTTGTTCGCTTCGTTGACGGAAATCGCGTTGAGCCCGGCGAACCCCCAGGGCCCGAGCGGAACCGACATGTACGTTGCCGAGCCGCTTGCGCCATCAATCACCGTCACGGCACCGTCCGCCTGTCCGCCAGCGACATAGACTTTGTTGGTGACGGTATTTACGGTGAGAAGCGATGGCTGGCGACCCGCGGGAATGTCGAAGGTACCGTGCGTGGCCCCGTCGATGACCGTCACCGAATTCGAGCTCTGGTTCGCCACGTAGATCCGGTTCGTCACCGGGTTGACCGCAGCCGAGGTACGGATCCAGCCCCACCGGAATGGTCGCCAGCACGGTGTCGGTGAATCCATCCAGCACGCTGACCGAGTTGCCCAAGATGTTCACGACGTAAATGCGATTCGTTACGTTGTTCACGGCAATGCTGCGCGGGTGGCTGCCCACCGGCACCGTCACCGTCGTGCCCGCGTGTTCGTCGATCACCGAGATCGTGGCTTCGCTGATGTTCGAGACGTAGACCTTGTTGGTTGCCGGATTCACGGCGACATACATCGGGCCGGCGCCAACGGTGTACGTCTTGCGTTTCTTGCCTTCACCGTACCCATAGAAAGCCGTCACCGTGTTGCCCCAGGAGTTTGCGACGTACGCATATCCGGTCGCCGGGTTCACGGCGATGGCCGCCGGCAGTGATCCCGCCTGCACCGTCGACACTTTCAGTGTCGTCCCGTCGATGACGCTGACGTCATCGCTGCCGCCGTTGATGACGACGATTTCATTGGTCTCGGGAATGACCACTGATTGCGCGGGGTTCGTGCCGACGCGCACTGTCTCGACACTGAATGCACGCGCCGTCGCTTCCCAGGCGCCCGCGCAGCCGGCTATCAAGATCAACGCTGTGGACAGGTGACGCGTACGATTCATATATGTCTGCTCCTTCGCCTCAATCGGGTGTGAGCGTGACGGCCCCGTGACGGGGTTCGCTCGATCGAACGGCAGTTGTGGTCAAGAACCACGCCAGCCCGGCTGCCGGATGCAGTCTCGGGATTTCGGAATGTCGTCGCTGGTGAGTCCGCGCGTGACCCACCAACAATCTCCATGTGGCGACGAAACCGTAAGGAGGGACCGGCGGAAGCCACAAATCTCTGTTGCTTCTCTGTTCGTGTGGCTTCCGGCTTCAGCCGGAAGGATGATAGGCCGAGCGTGACGGCCGAGACCGGCTGTCACTCACTGCGATGACGCGAACTGGACAGACCCAAACGATTGCGGTGGCACACCCGGCGGCGCCCCGGCTGCGCGCGCACGTCGAGATGCTCGCCGCCACCATCGGCGAGCGGAACTTGTGGCAGTACGGAGCACTGGAAGCGCCGCGCAGTACATTTCGGCGCAGCTGACGGCGAGCGACTATACGCCGCGGCGCCAGACGTTCGAGCTGGCGAAGCTGCCGTTGAGCAATGTCGAAGCGATCCTCGAAGGAACCACGCGCGCCGGCGAAATCGTCGTGGTTGGCGCCCATTACGATTCGGTGTCCGGCTGCCCGGGAGCCAACGACAACGCCACCGGCGTGGCGGCCTCCTGGATTTGGCGCAGCGGTTCGCGCGCACGCCGCAGGCGCGCACGATCCACTTCGTCGCCTTCGTCAACGAAGAGCCGCCGTTTTTTCAGACCGCCACATGGGCAGCGCGGTGTATGCCAACGCTGCGAAAGGGCGAGGCGATCGCATCATCGGAATGTTGTCGCTCGAGACGATGGGCTACGACTCGGACGTAAAGGGCAGTCAGCGCTACCCCGCGCCGGTGGCGGTGATGTATCCCGACGTCGGCAACTTCATCGGCTTCGTCGCGAACGTCGCTTCGGCACGGCTGCTGTTGCAGGCACGACGCGCCTTCAAGCGGCGCACGTCGTTCCCGTTGCAGTCGGCAGCTGTACCTGCGGCGATCCCGGGCGTGGGCTGGTCCGATCACTGGGCCTTCTGGCAGGCTGGTTATCCGGCGATGATGGTCACCGACACGGCGCCGTTCCGCTACCCGTGGTATCACACGGCCGACGACACGCCCGACAAGATCTGACTACGACAGACTGGCGCACGTCGTCGACGGTCTCGAAGCGGTGATCAGTTCGATTTCCGGATAACCCACCACTGGCTCCCCGCTCTCCCCGATCCCGTTGGCGATCGACGGCCGCAAGGCAGCAGGCGCTGAGTGCGTGTGATTTTGTTCTGGTCCCGGTCACAAGTCGCGGGCGCGGGGCCAGCTCGCAGGCGCGTGCCCCGTCCGAACTGAGAAGAACTTCAGGCAAATTGGGCGGATAACAGGCTCCGCGGTATTGGAACGCCAGTTGCTGCTGATGTGCGCGGTTCCTTAATGAGCCTTACCCGCGGAGAGCTCCATGCGAATCGTCCTCATATGGTTGGCGGCGTGGGTTCTGGTGTCGTTACCATCGCACTGTCGATCGGGTCGACTGTGCAGTCTTCGTGAAGTGGTGCCTTCGGAAAACGCAGAACGTGGTGACTATCGACTCTGGTCGGGGAGCGGTCCGAGCTGCGGCAACGCCGTCGGCGTTCCTCCACGCATCCTGATTCCAGGCGCACGTTCATCAGGGCGGCGTCACAGAGCACGCGCGTGGAGCGCGAGTTCCAGCCCTGTGCAGAGCAGCTCGTCCTGCATTGCATTCTCGAGCAATCTCAACAACTCGCTCTTGGTGATACGTGCCTGCGTAAGGAGGTAGATCACTGGAGTGTCAGGAACCCCATCCGACAACAGCCGCAACGGTGAACAGGTATCGTATCCCACCGGACCACAGCGGTTCTCGCACGACGGCTGTCACTTTGAACCGGTATTTCAGGCCGTCGATTGTGTGTGAGTGCTGGTTGATGATTGCGATTAGTGCAGTCTTAGTCATCTATTCGCTGACCCGACAGTGAAACGGTATCACCCATCGATCACACAGGTGTGGGCCTCAGACCGCTGCGACAATGTGCTCTCTACTCATCGTTGTGATGCTCCGATTTGCGACCAGTGGTGGATGGAGTTGGGGTGAGCAGCGACTCGCCCAACGCTCGCGCGACGAGGATAGGAATTCGATCGAGTTCGGAAATTGGTGCCGTGATGCGCATTCGGATGACGGAGTGCTCACACCCGGTGCGCCGGAAGGCTTCGACGTGCAGCATCTTGCCTATCTGCACCGAGAACGTGTGGGTCCGACTCGCGATGCAGGCGAGACGCTCGGCGAGCGTGCGGAGATCGACAGTGGACACCATGTCGTATGCCTCGCAGCTGGGGAGCGTGCAGAAGAGAAACAGCAATGGCTGGGCCAGCTCGCCCAACCAGAATTACTGCGTGTTTTGCATTGGTCGGATTTCGCGGTGTGTCGATTTGGTACGCGTGTTAAGCCGGAACACGCGGTAAGCGTCGATGTGATGTGCGTTTAGCTGGACCTGTAACGGAACGGAGCAGCAGGAGTCTGAATGGAACACCGGTTTCCTCTCGGTCAACGCTACATCGCCTCGTGTCGGTATGGTGGACGCGCGGTGAGTAAATGCGGAGATTCCGCCGAGCGCGGAGAAGCGAACGGGAAAAGGACAAGGGACAAGGCAAAATGAAGAAGACATGACTGAAGGGGCGACACAGCCGCGGTCGACCAATCCACTGACCCGACCGTGGCCGGGGCCGCACGGTGGGGTGCCTCCCTGGGACGTGGCGGATCCGGAGCTGTTTCCAGACGCGTTCGAGACAGCGCTTGCCGAACAGCGCGCCGAAATCGATGCCATCGTGTCGGATTCGAGCCCGCCGACGTTCGAGAACACCATAGACGCGATGGAGCGATCGGGACAGACGCTGGATCGGGTTCATCGTCTCTTCGCCGTACTCCGCGAGAACATCAGCACGCCGCGAATCCTGGCCCTGGATCGCGAATGGCAGCCGAAGCTCGCCGCCGCCGCCGATGCGATCGTGTTCACTCCAGGGTTGTTTACGCGCATCGAGACCGTGTACCAGTCCCTGTCCTCTGCGCTCACGCCCGAGCAGAGACGTCTGGTGGAGCGGACCTACGACAGCTTCATCCGCCGTGGGCGCGAGGCTGAGTGACGCGGAGAAGCAGCAGCTGTCGGACATCAACCAGCAGCTGGCGGCGCTGTTCTCCGACTTCCGCACGAACGTGCTCGCCGACGAGAACACGTGGACGGTACTCGGACAGCGAGCCCGACCTCGCCGGGCTGCCGGCGTCGCTCGTCTCGGCCGCGCAAGGCCGCGGCCGACGAGCGGGGCCTGACTGGCAAGTGGGCGATCGTCAACACGCGATCCAGGGTCGATCCGTTCCTGACGTTCTCGACGCGGCGGGATCTCCGCGAGAAGGTCTGGAAGACGTTCAAGAGCCGCGGCGACAACGGCGACGCGAACGACACCAACGCCACCATCGCCGGCATCGTGAGGCTCCGCGCCGAGCGCGCGCGGCTGCTCGGTTTCCCGACCCACGCGCACTGGCGGATGGCCGACACGATGGCCCGCGAACCTCAGGAGGCCGCAGACGCTTCCTGATGCGCGTCTGGCCCGCGGCCGTCGCGCGCGTCAAGGAAGAAGTCGCCGACATGCAGGCGCTCGCCGCCAGGGAAGGCGACGCGATCACGATCGAGCCCTGGGACTATCTCTACTACGCCGAGAAGGTCCGCAAGGCGAAGTACGACCTCGACCAGGACGCAGCTGAAGCCGTACTTCGAGTTGAACAACATGGTTGCCGCGGCGCTGTGGTCCGCCGAGCAGCGCTACGACATCCGCTTCGCGGAGATCACCGGCACGGTGCCGGTGTTCCATCCTGACGTCCGAGTGTTCGAGGTCATCGACGACGCCGTCCGGCGCGCACCGCGGACTGTTCTATCTCGATAACTTCGCGCGCACCGGCAAGCGCTCCGGCGCGTGGGCCTCCACCTACCGCACGCAGCACAAGCTCCGTCCAGGCGCGTCACGACCGATCTCCGCGAACAACAACAATTTCGTCAAGGCCGCCGCCGGGCGAGCCGGTGCTCATCTCACTCGACGATGCCAAGACGCTGTTCCACGAGTTCGGTCATGCGCTGCACAGCCTGCTCCAGGACATCACGTATCCGGGCCTCTCGACCACGCCGCGCGACTTCGTGGAGTTTCCGTCACAGGTGAACGAGCACTGGCTGCTGACGCGCGAGCTGCTGGACACGTACGCCCGCCACTATCAGACGGGGGAGCCGATGCCGCAGGCGCTGGTGGACAAGGTCGCAGAGTCGCGCAAGTTCAACCAGGGTTACGCGACGGTGGAATACCTGGCGGCGGCCATCCTCGACATGGAGCTGCACACGCGGCCGGATGGCGCGGTCGACGCGACGGCGTTCGAGCGCGACGAGCTCGCGCGCATCGGCATGCCGCGCGAGATGGCGCTGCGTCACCGGCTGCCGCACTTCGACCACCTGTTCGGCAGCGATGCCTACTCGGCGGGGTACTACAGCTACCTGTGGTCGGATGTCATGGCCGCCGACACGTGGGAGGCGTTCGTCGCGGCGGGTCCGTGGAACAAGGCGCTCGCCGCGCGGCTGCGGACGCACATCCTGTCGAATGGAAACACCATCGATCGCGCGCAGGCCTATCGCGATTTCCGAGGCCACGATCCGGACGTGAACGCCCTGTTCGCGAAACGAGGGTTCCCGGCAGGGGAGTAATCGCCGAGCGAACGCGGCTCAGTTCTCCTCAGCCATCCTTCTCACCACGTCCATCGCATGATCGGCGGTGCTCGAGGTTCCGTGCTCGGTATCGACGAAGCCGGTCCAGTTGAGGCGCCGCAGTTCCTTGAAGATGAACGGGTAGTTGATCTCGCCGGTGCCGGGCTCCAGGCGTCCAGGGTTGTCGCCAATCTGCACGATCTTGATCAGTTTGTCCTGAAGGCCGTTGCGCAGGTTGACGACGAGATTGCCCTCGGTCCGCTGCAGATGGTACAGGTCGAAGCAGATCTTCACGTTTGGATGGTTGACGTCCTTGATCGCTGGAAAGGCTTCGACCGAGCGATCGAGCGCACGGCGCGGTTGCGTCGGATTCACGCTGAGCGGCTCGAGCGTGATCGTCACGCCGCCCGCGGCAGCGATGTCGCCCGCGCGCTTCAACCCCTCGACAATCTGGGCCCGTTGCGTGTCCCACGGCACATCCGGCTGGATGATGCCCACGAAGGTGATGAGATCCGGATGCGTGCCGAATTCCTTCGCGATCTCGACGCGCTCCTTGATTTCCGCGAGCAGGGCATCCTGCGCGCCGGGTTTGGTGAAGCCGGTCGTGCCGCCGGCGCTGCCCGTTCCCACCAGGCTCACGCACGTGAGCCCGGTGTCCTGCTGCGCCTTGATCATCGCCTTGCGTTCGTCGGGCGTGGCGTTCCAGTAGCTGTACGCCTTGAATCCCTTCGCCGCCACCGCGCGGATGCGGTCGGCCCGTGGCATCGGCGGGTTGCCGCGCCCGGCGTTGAACATGATCTCGATATTGATCGAGATCGTGTACGGCGGCGGCGCGATGGCCGGTGCGGCGCCGGCCTTCCCACGGGGGAGGGCGAGCAAGCCGAGCGGTGCAGCGGCGGCGGCCCGAAGCACTTCACGACGATTCGTCATACATCTCCTACCGATTGAGCGCGATGATACTGCGATGCGCACCGCGCCGTTACTTGCTGTAGCGGCGGGCAGCGTCAGGCCAGCCGATCGGGGTCTGCTCGCCGGTCCAGGGCTTGACGCCGGTCCGGCCGGCCCATCGGTCGTAGAGTTCCACCATGACGGCGACCTTTTCCGGAAGCTCACGCGAGAGGTCACGCGTCTCCAATCGATCCTGGCGCATGTTGTACAGCTCCCACGGCCCCCCGAAGGCGCTCACGAGCTTCCAGTCGCCCTGTCGAAGCGCGCGGTTTCCCTCGTGCTCCCACGCGAGGATTGCCTCCGGCCTCGTCCCGCCGGAGAACACGGGCAGCAGGCTGCGTCCCTCGACCGGCACAATGTCACGCCCGCGGAAACGCGCCGGGTACGTGGCGCCCGCGACGTCCAGAAAGGTGGGCACGAGATCGATCACGTGGCCTTGCGCGTGTGTGAGGCCAGGTTTGATGATGCCGGGCCAGGAAACGACGAGGGGCGTGGCGATGCCGCCTTCATGAACGAAGCTCTTGAAGCTCCTGAACGGCGTGTTGCTGAGCGAGGCCCACTCGAGTCCGTACGAGGCATATGTATCCTCAGGCCCCGGTGCGATGGTCGGGTCGTTGCCCAGACGGACCGGCCGGCCGTCGCGCGTGCGCCGGGAGAAACTGGTTGAGCGCCCTTCGGAGCCGATCTCCTCTGCGCAGCCTCCGTTGTCGGAAAGAAAGAGGACCAACGTTCTGTCCCGTTCGCCTCTTGCGTCGACGGCCGCGAGGATCTCGCCTATGCCGCGATCCATCTGCTCGATCATCGCGGCGTAGACGGCCATGCGCTCGTCGAACCAATCCCGGTAGTCGTCGCGGATCGCGTCCCACGGCAACGCTCGAGGATCGCGAGGGGGCAGCGGCCAGCTCTTGTCGATCAGGGCGGAATCGACAAGCCGCTGGTGGCGCGCGCGCCGCAATGCGTCCCAGCCCGCCCGGAACTTGCCCCGCTGGCGGGCGACATCCGCTTCGCGAGCGTGAAGCGGCCAGTGAGGAGCGGTGTAGGCCACGTAGAGGAAGTAGGGGCGTGTGGTTCGATCGTGAGAGTTGATGTTCTGCACCGCACGGCGCGTGATCGCATCGGTGTAGTGATAGTCCCCCTCGGTGGCAGGCAGTGCCCGCCCGTCCTCCATCAGCGACGGCGGGTTGTAGTAGTTGCGAATCGACTCGATGGTGCCGTAGAAACGATCGAAGCCGCGGTCAGTCGGCCCGTTCGTCACGGCGTCAGGGGCGGCGGCATTCCAGGGCGTGAGGTGCCATTTGCCGGCCATGTACGTCGAATACCCCGCGTCCTTGAGGGCTTCCGCGGCGGTAATCGCATTGCGGCTGAGGTCGCCGTCATAGAGCAAGTTGGGACTCCGTCCACCATGTGTCCAATGCCGGCCTGGTGCGGGTAGAGACCGGTGAGCAGGCTCGCCCGCGTCGGTACGCAGCGGGCGGCGTTGTAGAACTGCGTGAAGCGCAGGCCGCGGCTCGCCAGGCGATCGACGTTGGGCGTGTGAATCTCGGATCCGTAGCTGCTCAGATCCGAAAAGCCCATGTCGTCGGCGAGGATCAGAACGATATTCGGACGCGTACCCTGGCCCGTCTGTGCGGGAGCCCAGGGCGCCGCCGCGGCAAACAGCACGCCGATTGCGCCAACAACGACGTGGACACGAGTCAAGGCGACTCCTTGGAGGGCAACATCATAACCACCTTCGTGTAGGCATTCTGGAACACGCCATTCGGATCATGCGCTCGGCAGATGTCGCGAAAGCGCTCCAGTCCCGGATATAGCGGTGCGATCTCCGCAGCCGTCAGCGGGTTGTACTTCCCCCAATGCGGTCGCGCCGAGTAGAGCAGTGCAAACGCCCTCGCCAGGAATCCGCACACCGCGTAGTACCTCCGCCGTCGGCGTTCCGGCTCGAAGGTGAAGAAGCTGATTGAGTACCCGCTCCCCGCCCTCGTTCATGGCGAGGTACGTCTCCTCGCCCAGGACCCGCCGGAAGAATATGAGGTAGTGGTGCACGTATTGACCCCGCAGCGCCGTGAACTCGTCGAGCAGGCCGGCTCGCGCAAGGTCCTCGCCTAGACCTGCGCTCGCGACTGTGTTCACGCCCGCGAAGAACGGAATCGCCTCCTGAAGGAACGCCGCCGCGGCCGTGAGGTGCGGCTTCGGAACGAACAGCTCCATCTCGACATGCCGGTAAATGTGATGGTGGCGCGTGTGCAGCGTGAAGATCGCTTCGCTGCTGCCGCTGACCGGCGTCGGGCGCATCACCGGTGGCAGCAGCTGCTTCCAGAACGCCGTGACGGGTCTGGCGCCGAAGAGCCTCGCCGTTCCCAGCACTGTCTTGACGAGCGCGTGCAACCCCCACTCGACGACGAGCACGTCGTACGCCTGGACCCACCGCAAGCGTCGGAGTGCGCGCGCGTTCGGCTCGGGCACCGTCCGGCGCTGGTACGCATACCACTGCCACCCGTACGGAAAGACGAGAAACTGCTGCTGGGGCCACTCGGCCTCCTCGGCGAGGACGGACTCGAGGGAATCGTGCACCTTCATGCACTCTTCCATCCAGAACCGCGGCACGAGTTCGAGTGTGAGCTCCAGGATGACGCCCAGGCAGCCGAGGCTGGCGCGCGCGGCGAGCAGTTCGTCTCCATCTCGAATCGTTCTGATCGATCGGATGTCCGCCGGCGTCATAGCAGGCGAGCCTCACGGCACGGACGAAGCTGGAGAGGCTGGCGTTGCCGGTACCGTGAGTCGCCGTTGCGGTGGCGCCGGCGATGGTCTGCCGCGTGATGGCGCCAAGAGTAGGCAGGGTGAACGCCGTCTTGCGGAGAGCGGCGAGGATCTTCTCGAGCGTGGCGCCCGCGCCAACTCGGGCCACGTGGCCGGCGGGCCCCTCCTCGACCGTGACGTCCGAGAAGTGCGCCAGGCTCACAAGGACGTCAGTCGCCTCCACGATCGCGCTCCAGGAATGCCCTGCGCCCTGCACCCGGATTTGACCGCCGTGGTGCCGGGCCAAGATCGCCAGCACTTCCTCCTCCGTCCGGGGCGTGTATCGGTGCCGCGGTTCGTAGACGACGTTCTTCCCGAAGTTGTGCACGACTCAATAAACCATTTCTCGCGCACGCCCGTCTTTCTACAATGTAGAAAGACCGGTCATGACCGCCTTGCCACCATCGGCGTCTCCCGCTCGGCGTCCGCGCGATATTCCGCGCGCTGTTACCGATCGCGGAGCGGGACGAGGTCCTGAGCGAGCTCACCGCTGAGTTCCAGCGTCGTGCCGTCTCGGAGGGAGAAACCGCGGCGCGCCGCTGGGCGTGGCGGCAGGCGCTCGGTTCCACGCCTGCGCTGCTCCGTCGCGGCTGGTGGCGCGGCATGACAGGGTTCGAGCCGCACGCCAACCGGCTGCGGCCGGGAGGCCCCATGTACGAGAGCTGGATCATGGACGTTCGTTACGCGGTCCGGCGGCTGATGCGCCGCCCCGTCTATGCCGCGCTTGCCATCGCGACACTGGCGCTCGGCGCGGGTGGAACGGCTGCCGTCTACAGCGTGGCCGAGACCATCCTTCTCGATCCGCTGCCTATCGGTAAGGAGGAACAGGTTGGCGTGCTGTGGTTCAGCGGCTCGTGGCGCGAGCAGGAGTTCCTCCGGCTGCGCCCGAACTTTCCGGGATTCCAACGCATGGCCGCGTATCGGCCGGAGGACCTGACGCTCGAGTTCGCAGGCCAGCCGCTGCGGCTGATTCCCGGCATCGCGGTTTCCTCGGAGCTGTTCGATGTCCTTGGCAGGCCGGCGATGCTGGGAAGAACGTTCAGGCAGGGCGAGGATCTGGTCGGTGCCGAGATGGTCGCTGTGCTGAGCTATTCCTTATGGGAGGAGTTGGGCAGCGATCCGAACATCGTCGGGAAACCGTTGCAACTCGGAGGCGTCGCGCGGACGGTCGTCGGGGTGATGCCGCAAGGGTTCTGGTTTCCGAGTCCGGCGACACGCGTATGGACGGCGGCCCAGATGAATCCGGACAACCGGTCCGGGCGGTACACGCTGGTCGGCCGCGTTGCCGAGGGTCAGACGATCGCGCACATGGACGGTCCGCTGCGCGCGCTTGCGAACCTGCTGGCGGCCAACTTCAGCTACCCGAACCCTCAGTGGGACAAGACGCGCAACCCTTCGATCGCGTCCGCGCGGGAGTCTTTCGTCGGCGACGTGAAGCCCGCCCTGCTTGCGACACTGACCGCGATGGCGGTGATCCTCCTCATTGCCTGCGCGAACGTCGCGGCGCTGATGCTCGGCCAGGTCGACGCCAGTGCGAACGAGATCGGGGTGCGCGCCGCGCTGGGCGCAACGCGGCAGCGGCTCATTCAACAATTGCTTGCCGAATCGTTGCTGCTCGGCGCGTCCGCCGGCGCGATCGGCGCGGTGTTGGCGGTTGCCGGTTTCAACGTCCTGCTGCAGGCGTTGCCGCTCGGAGTGCTGGCGGAGACGGCCCGCCTCGACTGGCGGGTATTCTGGACATCGATGACGGCGGCGTTCGCCGCGTCCGTGCTCGTTGCTACCGTGCCGGGCGTTGTGTTGTGGCGCGGCGGCAATCTCCAGTCCGTTCTCGCCACGACGCGCACCGGCGGGGTCGGCTCGCGTGGGGGAGCGCTCGAAAGTGCGCTGGTCGTCGGACAGATAGCTCTCGCCGTTCTGCTCGCCGCGGGCGCTGGCCTGCTCATTCGGAGCGTCGTCAATCTCCGCGCAATCGATCCCGGAGTTGGCGTGGACGGGGCCGTGGTTGTCGATACGACAATGCCGGCGCGACTGCGCATGCCCGAGCGGCAGCTCGCCGTCGAAACAGCGCTGAGTGCGCTGCGCGCCCTTCCTGGTGTGCAGTCAGCAGGCGCCGCGCAGAAGTTGCCGCTTCGTGGAAGCGGTGACAACTGGAACCTCAGCGTCCGCGGGCGCGGCGATCTGAACGCGAGCACGGCGATGCGTTTCGTGACGCACGATTACTTCTCGGTCATGGGCATGCGCGTGCGTCGGGGGCGTAATTTCTCCTCCTCGGACCGCGCCGGCAACGAGCGGGTCGTCATCGTCAACGAGGCGCTCGCCGCGAAGTTCTTCCCCCACGAGGACCCGATCGGACAGGTCCTGCAGACGATGGACGCGGGCGGTGAGCGCATCATCGGCGTCGTGTCGAACGCGGCGGAGGCCACGCTGGTCGACGGACCAGTTCCCGCGCGCTACGTGCTCTATCCGCAGATGCCGTTCGTGTACACGCAGGTGTCGATCGTCTTGCGGACGACGGATCCCGGGAACCTCGCAGCACTCGTCCAGGCGGCACGGCAGACGATAGAGCGCGAGAGCCGGCATCTCGCCGTCCAGCAGGCGACCACGCTGCGCAACATCTTCGATCTTGCGGTAGGACCGGTGGGCCAGGTGGTGACGCTCGTCACCATCTTGACCGTTCTCGCGCTCGTGCTCGGAGCCGTCGGTGTGTACGGGGTCATCTCGCATTTCGTGCAGCGCCGGTCGCGCGAATACGGCATCCGTCTCGCGCTGGGCCAGAGCCCCGCCAGGGTGGTCGGACAAGTTCTGACGCGCGGAGCGGCGCTTGTCGCGCTGGGCAGCGCGATCGGGGCTGCAGCCGCGCTCGCGATGGCAAGCGTGCTGGCGTCGATGCTCTATCGCGTCGGGGCGAACGATCCCCTGTCGATGGCTGGCGCAGTGGGCGTGCTGTTCATCGTCGGCATGCTGGCGGCGTTCGTCCCGGCCCGTCGCGCGAGCTTGACCGACCCGGCAACCGTGCTGCGTCAAAGTTGATCGCCACAGGAACGACATGAAACGCCACAAACGGGTAGCACCGGTCCTGCTCGGTGCATTCGAGGAACAAGTCATGCTCGCCGTCGTTCGCATGGGCGACGAGGCGTACGGCATGAACGTGCGCCGCGAGCTGGAAGAGGTGACCGAACGCGAAGTCACCATCGGATCGGTCTACGCCACGCTGGATCGGCTCGAGGCGAAAGGACTGGTCTCGTCGAATCGCGTGCCCGCGGCGGCAGACGTCACGTCGCGGCGGATCTTCGCGATCACGCCGCCCGGTGTGCACTCGCTCGCCCTCACACGGACCGTGCGCGACCGCTTGTGGAATGGGGTCAATCTGCGAGCGCTGATCGAGACGTGAGCGGCGCTGTTGCAAGGCGGACAGCAGCAGGTCGCGAAGCGGATCGAGTAACGGCGGTCCCGCCATCCCGGATCCGTAGACGTGAGATGTCCGAGTGGTTTAAGGAGCGCGTTGGAAAGCGAAACGGGCGAGCGACGCCAAACGACTCTGAGACACTTCTGAAAACCCACATACGACGCCAGCGGGCTGTAGCCGGTCGAAAACAAATACCTCGTCGAGCAACGCCTCGCGGCATTTCAGATCCGCAAGCCGAGCGCGCAAGCCCCATCAGACGTGATGCAGTTTGTCCTCCTCGGGGTCGGGCTCGCGCAGCTGTCGCTCGAGGGCACGACTTACGACATCTCGTGCGCCGAGGCCGACGGCGAGTGCGATGGCCAGCACGATGCCGCCGAAGATGATGCCGAACGCGAGCTGGAGGATGCTGCGACCGATTCCCATCTGATCGAGGGCCATGGCGGCGGCCATGATCAGCACCAGCCACTTGACGGTCAGGCTCAGGAACCGCGCGGACTGGATCTGCAAGTTGACGGCGCCGATCAGCACGGCTCGCGCCAGGAAGCGCGCCAGCACGCCGCCGATCATCAGGATGAGCAGGGCCGCGAGCAGATGCGGCAGGAATTCGAAGATCGACTGAGTCGCGAAGCTGCGAAGGCATCGTCAGCATCCAGTGCCGTCAGCCCGATGAGCAGCCCGAGGATCAGCACCGTCCACTAGGCCGCGCGCGGCAACCAGTCGACGGCGCTTCGCGACTGCGACCAATCCGCCGGCATGGTCCATGCCGAGCTCTCGGCGCGGCGGTCGAAGTCGAGCCCGCGCAGCACACGGAGCAGCACTTCGCGGACGAACACGGCCAGTAACACCGACACGATCAGCACGGCGAGCACCATCACAGCCCGGCAGGAAGTTCGCCATGCTCTCGGCGATTCGTGTCCCGGCCTGTCTCACGCCTGATCCATTTGCCACATGCTGCCTCCTCGATCCGCCGCCACGGTCCACGTGCGGAGGCGTTCCGGCCACCGCCATCGCGCGACGAGATACGGTTTTTGCGCCTCGAAGGCGAGGGCAGAGCTGCTCGATTCGCTGCTCCGCCGTCTCGGGAGCCTGCATCGCGAGTCTGAAGGATGAACGACGCGAGCCATCCCAGATAGAGCGGCATCAGCGAGCGCAGCAGGTGATCGCGGGCAGGACGCGCAGCCGATAGCCGAGCGCGAAGTCGTAGATGATGCGCGCCCACAGCTCGTCATCGAGACGGAACGAGCCGGCAGAGCCGCGTTGGCCAGCGCCGCAGGTCGACGATGTGTTTTCGGCGGCACGATCCAGCTCCAGATGTCGCGGAGCTCCCGATACGCCCAGCCGAAACGACTCGATGATCTGCTCCGCGATCGACGCACGGAGCATCGGCACGCGGCCGACGGCGCCTCACCGATCACGGGCACCTGCAGTTACGGTCCGCGACACGTTGCCAGACATCCGCGCGATTCTCGATATCCGCGAACATGGCGCCGACCACCTGGACGACGTGGTCTCGAGCCCCAGTGCATGCTCGTCCGCGTGCCGGTGGGCGCGGACCCCCAACGGGGCTTCGCACAGCTTGAACCCGCCGGCCGCCGCGGCGGAGGCGAGCCAGAGGTCGATGCCGACCTGCGCGCCGTCACGGTCCCAGATATCGTCTTCGAGCACAGGTCGACCAGCAGGCGCGCAGAGCACCCAAACTCTCCCGCGGCTGGCTGACGCAGGCGGGCGCCGTACAAGCGCGAAACAACGGATACACGATGCCCTTCGTCAGCGCGCCCTCACAGGGATGTCGCAGGTAGTACGGCGAGACGTAGTCGAAGCCATCCGCAACACCGGCGCCGCCAACGCCGGATCCATCGCCGGCTCGATCGCCTTCGCACTCCGGCATCGACACGCAACACACACGCCGAGGCCGCAGGTCCTGCGCAGTGGTCAGGATTGCGCGAAGCAGCACGGGCGCGGCGGGCATCCCGTGATACGGCACGCTCGAGCAAGTCGCCGGGCATCCGTGCAGGATCGGGACCTCGATGAGGTCGACGCATCGGCCCGAGGGCGGCGCGCGCTCGCGCCGAGGTCCCGTCGCTCGAGCCGCATCGGCCAGCAGAATCCGGCTCGCGCTGCCATCGAAGCTGTCGGCCGACCCCGCCCACGGCGGCGGCGCCACATGTCCAATCGTGTCCGCGTCGTTGTCGCTGAACAGACCGATCGCCAACTCGACGCGGGTGCGACCGCCTCAGGTGCCACGCTGCTGGAGCTCGAACCAATAGAAGTCCATAGGGTCCGAGGGTCAGGAATACGGCTCAGCGCCGATGGGCGGAAAATCGGTGTAGCCCATCATCTCGACTGGAACCGTCATCCCGCGAACGCGCTCAGATCCAGCTGCACTGGCTGGACGTCGATCGGGACAGATTGGCCACGCACAGTATCGACGTCGGTGCGTGCCGCCGGAGATAGGCCAGGACCTTCCGGTTCGCAGGCTCGAGAAACTCCAACGTGCCTCGGCCGAACGCCTTGAACAGCCGACGTAGTCCGATCAGATTCGCATCCAGTGCAGCAGGGACGATCCATCACGTTCCTGGGCCTCGACATTGACGTCGCCTGGTACCCATAGACCGGATCGGTGATGACCGGGCTGTACAGGCCGCGCCGGATCCGTGCGGGAGAAGCCCGCGTTCCGATCGCCAGACCACTGCATCGGCGTCCGGACGCCGTTGCGATCGCCCAGGTACGTGTTGTCACCCATGCCGATCTCGTCGCCGTAGTAGACGATCGGAGTCCCCGGAAACGAGAACAGCAGGCTGTTCAGCAGCTCGATCCGGCGCCGATTGTTGCCCATCAGCGGTGCGAGCCGGCGGCGAATTCCGAGATTGAGGCGCGCCTGGGGGTCGGCGCTGTACGCGAGATACATGTAGTCGCGTTCATCCTCCGTGACCATCTCCAGCGTCAGCTCGTCGTGATTCCGCAGGAACAGCGCCCACTGACAATTGTCCGGGAATCGCCGGCGTCTGCTGCATGGTCTCGACGATCGGCTGCGCGATCCTCGAGGTGCATGCCCATGAACATTCGAGGCATCAGCGGAAAGTGATAGGCCATGTGACACTCGTCACCGTCGCCGAAATACGCTCGCACGTCCGCGGCGCGCTGATTGGCCTCGGCGAGGAGCATGCGATGCGGCCAGCGCGTGTCGATGTGACGTCGGATGGTCTTCAGTCACGTCATGCGTCTCGGGCAGGCTCTCGCACTTCGTCCCCTCCCGCTCGACCAGGTATGGCACGGCGTCCAGGCGGAAGCCGTCGACGCCCATCGCCATCCAGTAGTCCATGATCTCGAGCACTCTCCTGAGGACGGCTGGGTTGTCGTAGTTGAGATCCGGCTGATGGTGAAAGAAGCGGTGCCAGTAGTACGCCTTCGCCACCGGATCCCATGTCCAGTTCGATCGCTCCGCGTCGACGAAGATGATGCGCGCTCCGATATCGCTGGTCCGTGTCGCTCCAGACGTAATAGCGCGCTCCGGCGATCCGGGCGGTGCGGCGCGTGCCGCCTGAAACCAGGCATGCTGGTCCGACGTGTGATTGAGACCAGCTCGATGATGACTTGCAATCGCCGCTCGTGAGCCGCCTTTAGGAAACGCTTGAAATCGTCGAGTGTCCCGTAGCTGGGATGGATGTCCGGTAGTCCGCGATGTCGTAGCCATCATCTCGCAGAGGCGAGGGGAAGAACGGCAGCACCCAGAGGCAGGTGACACCCAGTTCCTGCAGGTAGTCCAGCTTGTCGATCAGGCCCGCGAATCGCCGATGCCGTCGCCGTTCGCGTCGAAGAACGACTTCACGGGGACCTCGTAGATGATGGCGTGCTTGTACCAGAGCCGCCCAGTCAGGCTGCCTGTCGATTGCATGTGCGCTGATCAAGGGGGAGCATCGCAGCCTTCACCATATCGACTCCTCGGAGGCGCTGACATCTGGTTCCGGCGACGCGGACGACGCGAGGTGATTCGTTAGGAGAGTCCTCCACGTCTGCAAAAGCGGACGCGAGGGCCGTCCCATGACGTGCGGCGTAGTACGGACGAGCGTGCGCAGGTAATCGAGATCCGACCCGAACGCCCGCTGCCCCCACTGCATGCTCACCGATCCGAACCAGCCGAGCCTGCAGTTCTCCATCACGCGATCGACCTCCGCGAGCACGGCCGCGTCCTGAGCGAGCGCGGGCACGGAGACGCCACTCATGAATATCATCCTTGGATTCCTGGCAGAGGCGTGAGTTCATCCGGACAGTTTGATCGCGGCGACGACTACAGGCTTGGCTCAATCAGGCGTCTTGTCCAAGTCAACCATTTGGACGATCTTCCGTTTGGCCAGGTGAAGGATCAGCACTGGCCGTGGAAGGTGGCCCGCATGCGGATCCGCGTCAATGCTGTTGTCGTACACCCGCAGCTCGGTGATCGTCGGCATCAACTCAATCAGATTGACCCGACTGTGGTCGTAGCGCTCACGAATCTTCTCTTCCGGGATGTCGTGTCCACCGCGAGCAACCCTCGATCGAACCCGCGCAATGTGCAGCTCCGGACTGCTCAGTCCCACGAACCAGGTCCGAACCTCGATGCCTGTGCTGGCGCGGTGAACCGATTGCACCAGGCTCAGAAGACGATCGCGGCGTGGAGGCCTCGTGCGCGCGGCGTGACGATTGGCATGAGGCCTATCGTGCGTCGCGGCGGTAGAGCGGGGAAGACCTGCTCCGTACCCTTGTGCATCTTGTCGATGAGCCACCCGGCCACGGCACCGACGCCGGCGCCAAATCCCACCGACATTGCAAACGTCGGCCCCTCGGCGGGCGCATCGCACCCCGCGTCGCACTTTGCGTACATCGTCGCCGTGATCGCGAACATCGTTCCTGCTCCTGTCAGGGCGCCGATCGCCAGGCCGTTGCTCGTGGAGTCGCTGGCGCGGAGGCGGTTGATCTGCGCGGATCTCCGACTTCGCGACCGTCTCTTCACGGCCGTCAGTCGTCGAAAGGTGCAGAACATCCGAGCCGGCTTTACTGAGCCGAAACGATTGCCGCTCCCCATTCTTCAAAACGATGCCGACGTCCGTGCCGGGCGCGAGCATTTGTACGCGGTGCCACGAGGTGGAGTAGATCGGCTCACCCGCCCGGCCGGACACATCAGAGCGGACGATTGTAGTGATGTCGTTTTCCGAGAACACTCGCCGCCGGCCGGTCGTCAGCGCCGCCGCCCGGTCAGGAGCTTTCTCCATCTCGTTGAGAATCAACGAGGCGTCCGAGAGCTCTGTGACGCGCCCCCATGTGACGGCGCCGGAACCGTCCGTCACCTGGACCAGGTCGCCACTGCGCAGGAACCGCGAAAGCTCGTCGAATGAGCCGGTGATGGTCTGAGCCTCGGCCAGCCGCGAAAGCGACGCGACGAGTACGCAGGCGATTACGGCCGCTGGGGCGATCTGACCCATGACAGCATCCCTCCACGCACTAAGGCGCGGGCTGCCGCGAAACTGGCTCAGGGCGGAATGCAGAAGGGTAGGGGCCGGAACGAACTTCGTGCTGTTGCAAGGCGGCCGGGAGCAGGTGGCGAAGCGGATCGAGTAAGGTTTCAGTGTGAGTGAGTGTTCCAGGCGAGATTTCATTGCAATCGCAGCGGCCGGCGCCGCATTGACGCCGATCCGTCCAATCGAGGCGAGCCCCCGCACGGCTGCCGCCGTGACGGCGCAGGCCGTATCGATCGCATCAAGAAGAACGTGGGCGTCGAGTGGAAGGCCGAGACCGTCGACACGTTCAAAGCCGGCGATCCGTCTACCGCGGTCACCGGCATCGCCGCCACGGCGATGGCCACGCTCGCCGTGCTGGACCGGGCGGTGAAGGCCGGCGCCAACTTCGTCATCAGCTGCGAGCCGACGTTCTACTGCGCGCAGACACCGCCACTCCGCCGCCCCGCGGCGGCACCGGGCCCGGCACGCCGCAGGACCCGCGTCACCTCCGATCGCCGATCCGGTGTTCGCCGCGAAAGACGAGTTCATCAGGCGGCACGGACTCGTCGTCTGGCGGTTCAGCGATCACTGGCGCCTGCGCAAGCCCGATCCGTTCGCGCAAGGCCTCGCGCGACGCGCTCGGCTGGTCGACGGTCCCGCTCCGCAGGCGACGATGCGCGCCTGTCACCATCCCCGCGATCTCGCTCGACGCCTGGCGCGTCGCACGTCAAGAAGGCCTCGCGGCGCGCGGCGGCATTCGCGTCATGGGCGATCCCGCGCGCAGCTGTGCGCACGATCGGACTGCTTCCTGGCATCGACGCCGATCCAGGCGGCGCTGGCACTGCTGCCGGCGGTGGATGCCATCGTCGCCGGCGAAGTGCGCGAGTGGGAGTCGGTCGAATACGTGCGCGACACGCTCACCGCTGGCGGAAGAAGAGCCTGATCCTGGTCGGCCGTGTCGTCTCCGAAGAACCCGGCATGAAGCTCTGCGCGCAGTGGCTCGACACGATCCTGCCCGAGCTCAGAGCAACGTGGATCCCGGCCGGCGATCCTCTATTGGAGGCCGCGCTGATGCGACGCTCACGGCCGGAGAGTCGTCAGTCGCATCAAGTCGAACCTGGGCGCGCCGTGGCGCGACACCACGTACCGCGACACGTTCAAGTTCGGCGGGACCGGACACGCAGGTCACGGGCATCGCGACCACGGTGTTCTGCAGCTTCGACGTCGTCGCAGCGCGGCGGTCGAAGCCGGCCTGAACATGATCGTTCCGCACGAGGACACCTTCTGGAACGATCGCGACGACGTGAGCGTCGTCAACGACGATCGCGGTGTACAAGGCGAAGGTGGACTTCATGCGGACGCACGACGTCGTCGTGTTCCGCATCCACGACCACATGCACGTGCAGCGGCCCGACTTCACGTACGTGGGCTGCGCACGCGCGCTCGGGCTCGACGGCAAGGACGAAACCGCGCCGCACTCGCATCGCTTCACCATTCCCGAAACGACGCTGGGGACGTTGGCCGCCGACTTTCAGAAGCGGCTCGGTGCGAAAGCGCTCCGGGTCGTGGGCGATCCGAAGCAAGAGTCAGCCGCATCCAGCTCGGCGTCGGCTATGCGACGCCCACCCGTCAATGCAGCGCGACGTCGACGTGGTCGTGAGCGGCGAGCAGCAGGAAAGCGACGGTCCGTTCGACAGCCCCGCATACGTGCTCGACGCCATGTCGCTCGGCATCGCGAAGGGCTGGATCATGCTGGGCCACGCCATCTCGGAAGAGCAGGGCATGCTGGAGATGGCCCGATGGCTCAAGTCGTTCACGCCTGAACTTCCAGTGCAGCTAGTGCCGGCGGGTGAGCCGTTCTGGGTGCCCAAGTAAGGAAGGCGTCGGTTCAGAACAATCGGCGGTAATCGCCGTAGCTCACAGGGACAGCCAGGACAAGGCTGCGTCGACACTCCACTGCCCGCCTCGCCGCGGACGCGAGCTCGTCGCGATTCGTGGTGCGCAGGGCTTCGACGCCGCACGCTTGCGCCATCTTGACGGTATCGATCGGCCTGAAGTCGGTCCGATACGGAGAGAGTTTCTTGCCCTCTTGCGACAACTTGATCAGCGAGTAGCTGCCGTCCTCGAGCACGACGGTGACGAACGGCGCACCGGCTCGCTCCGCGGTCTCCAGTTCCTGCGCATTCATCGAGAAGCCGCCGTCGCCGACGGCGGCGAGGACGGGGACGTCAGGTCGCGCAAGCTTGGCGCCGATGGCGGCGCTCAGGCCGTACGCCATGCCCGAGAGGCCGTTCGACATCCAGAAGGTCTCCGGGACTCGACTGGGCCAGAACTGTCCGAACAGATACTTATGAGAGCCGACGTCGGTTGTCACGATCGTCGACGATGGCAGCGCCGAGGCGAGTGCGCGGACGATATCGCCGGGCCACATCACGCCTGGCGCGTCCGAGCGATCGTCCAGCAGTGTTTGACGCTTCTGTTGAAATTCGTGAAACGGCCGCTGCGGGGTCGTTGATGGTGTGAGCGACAGGAGCGCGTCGAGCAAAGGCCCGTGGTCGACAAGTTTCGTGTCCGCAGGAATCTTCCCGCCGACGTTTGGCGCCTCGAGTACCCAGTTAATCGGCAGCTCCGCGTGCCACGTCTTGTCGATCTCCACGGGATCGAGGCCGAAGCCAATCAGCAGGTCCGCAGCTGCCAGCGCTTCGCACATCAGGCCGTCGGCGGCCATTCCACCGACGACACCCACGAAGTTCGGGGCCGTTTCGTCGACGATGCCTTTCACCTTCGGCGTCACCGCGACCGGCAAGTCCCATTCGGTCAGCCACTGTCTGATGCGTCCGGCGTTGGCTGGGTCGGTCGCGAGCCCGATCAGCACCAGCGGCCGTTTGGCCTTGTCCACGAGACCGAGGAGTTGTTCGGCGCTGGCGGTAGGGTCAGACCAGTGTCTGACCCCGGTCTGACCCCAGTCTGTCCCTGGTCCGACGTCAGTCTGACCCGGGTCTGACACCGTCAGCGCTTCGCGGGCCGATAAGGTGAGGTAACTCGCCCCGAACGGGCGCTTCATGCACTCGGACAACGCCTGCGGGACGACCTGGCTGACGTTCGCGCCGGTCACGGTCGCGACGTATCTGCAAATCGGCCTGTAGGTTTCGTGCAGAGGCAGGAGCTGATGCGTGTGGGCTCTCGGGAAAGTCGTCTGGAATCTGCGCCGAGATCGCAAGCAGCGGCTCCTGATCCAGATACGCGTTGCTGAGCGGCAGCATCAAGTTGGCTGCCCCTGGCCCAAGCGTCGTAAGCACGACGCCTGGCTGTCGTCGCAGCTTTCCGTACACAGCCGCCGCGATGCCGGCGTTGGCTTCGTGTCGCATCAGCACGAAGTCCACTCCCGCTCGACGGAGTTCGTCCATCAAGACGAGAATCTCGCCTCCAGGCAATCCAAAGACGCGTTCGATGCCGGCGTCGGCAAGAAGCTTCGCTGCGGCAGCGGCTGTCGTGGTCATCGCGTTTCGTGCAGTGCGCGCCGGTATAGTATCCGCGACGACCACCCGACGGCCGCCAGGTTCATGGCGAGTTCGCCGGCGATCTGAATGCCGTGCTGTATAATCCGGTCCATACTTCTCTATTCCTCGATAGCTTTCTGAAGGGCAGTTGCACTGAGCCTTAGCTCCGGCACCTCCCTCGGTCCGTACCGGATCACCGCGGCGCTTGGCGCCGGCGGCATGGGAGAGGTCTACAAGGCCCTCGACACGCGCCTGGATCGGACCGTCGCGATTAAGGTCCTGCCTTCGAGCCTCACCACTGATCCCGCAGCGAGGGAGCGGTTTGATCGAGAAGCGCGCTCGATTGCTGCACTCAGCCACCCCCACATCTGCCCGCTGTTCGACGTCGGCGACGAGAACACCACCGAATTTCTGGTCATGGAGTTCCTCGACGGGGAAACGCTCGCCGACGTGCTGACTCGTGGCAGACTCCCTCGCAATCGGGCGCTCATGTACGCCGATCAAATTGCTGATGCCCTGGAGGCGGCGCACAAGGCTGGGATCATCCATCGTGATCTGAAGCCGAGCAACATCATGATCACCAAGGCGGGTGCGAAGTTGCTCGACTTCGGACTCGCGAAACCACGGCAGCCGGGTGCGTTCGCTGGTTCGACTGAGACCATCACCGACCGTGGGCTCACACGCGCAGGGACCATCGTCGGCACGCTGCAATACATGGCTCCGGAGCAGTTGGAGGGTTTGGAGGCTGATGCGAGGTCGGACATCTTCGCGTTTGGCACCGTCCTGTACGAGATGCTCACCGGCCACGGCCCGCACCGGGCGAAGACAGCAGCAGGTATCGTCGCCGCCATCATGCGGGAGCCAGCGCCTTCACCACGTCATGAGATTCCGGACGTCCCCGCACTCGTGGACGCGGCCATACGGAAGTGTCTTGAAAAGGACCCGGGGCGACGCTGGCAGAGCATGGAGGCGGTGCGCGACGTCCTCAAATGGGCTGACGAGATGAAGATCCCCGCCCCTGCTGACCAGCCGGTCGGTGGACGCTGGCGAACAGTTGCAACCGTGGCACTCGGGCTGGCGCTCGTCTCCGGCACGTGGATGGTCAGCCGCGTACTCACCGCGCCTGCTGTGCACGCGCCGCTGGTGCGCAGCGATATAGACGTGCCGCGAATGATGAATCTCGGATTTGATTCGACGTTCGCACTGTCGCCCGATGGTCGATGGCTCGCAATCGCCACGGGACGCGGCCTCTGGTTACGATCACTCGAGGACAGTACGCTCCGGCACCTGCCGGGAACCGCCGGTGCATACCTTCCGTTCTGGTCCCCGGATAACAAGGCCATTGCGTTCTTCGCGGAAGGCAAGCTGAAACGTCTGGACCTGCCTGAAGGGGCACCAGTGATTCTGGCGGACGCGCCGAACGCCAGGGGGGGCGCTTGGAGCTCGGTGGGCGTGATCGTGTTCGCGCCGACGGCCCTCGGTCCGCTCGTGCGAGTGGCTGCCAGAGGTGGTGACACATCACCGGTCACGGCGTTGGAAGATGCACGTCAGGAAGACTCTCACCGTTCGCCGTTTTTCCTCGCGAACGGTCGGCGGTTTACGTATTTTGCGCAGAGCCGGCACTCGTCACGCAACGCCGTTCGGATCGGGTCGCTCGATCCGCCGGCGGCGGCCGGGCCTCTCGTGATCGACGCGGCAGTCGAATCCGGTGCCGCCTACGTGAACAGCGTCGATCGGCAACCGGGGTATCTGATCTACCTGAGGAATCGCGATCTCATCGCCCAGCGTTTCGACGATGAGTCCGGGACGGTATCAGGCGAGCCAACCGTACTTTCGGGAGGCGCGCGTTCGGCCGACCCTGGCGGCGGATTGTTTTCGGTTGCCAATACTGGCGCCATCGTCTACGTCATGCTCGCGCCGCGACGCCATCAGCCGCGCTGGATTGGACGTACGGGTCAGCCGCTCGGTCTGGCGGGGGAACCAGGCAGCTACGACACGATCGCCTTGTCGCCCGATCGGCGGAAGCTCGTTGCCGGGCGTGCCGCGGATGATGCTGGCACGATTGGCCTGTGGGTCTTCGATTTCGAGCGCAATCTCAATAGCCGCGTGCCGTTGGGTGGCAAAGCGAGCAGTGCCGTCTGGGCGCCGGACGGGGAGCACATGGCCGTCGCGTGGGCGAAGGGGGAAGAACATCCGAACGTTTACGTGGTGGATCTCAGTGCCTCAGAGGAGCCCCGAAGCGTGCTGCCGGGAGGAGCGATTCGCTGGCCGCTCGACTGGTCGCGTGACGGAGCATTCCTGCTGTTTGCTCAGGTCGAACCCGCCAGCCGGTTTGACATATGGGCGGTACGGATGACCGGGGCCGACCGCACGCCAAACCCGGTGGTACGCGGGCCCGGCAAGGATAATGAGGCGCGTTTCTCACCCGACGGCCGTTTCATCGCGTACCAGAGCGACGATAGTGGCGAGAGTCGCGTCTATGTGATGCGGTTTCAACCAGAACGCGGACCTCGTATCCTGGTTTCCGATGGCGAAGCCGGAGAGCCTCGATGGCGGGAGGACGGCGGCGAGCTTTACTACATCTCAAAAGAACGTGCGCTGATGGCGGTGCCGCTCGAGATTCGACCGAATGAACTGGTGCCAGGTCGGCCGGTGCGGCTGTTCGGCGGTCGGGCGGGTGAAGAAGTCTGGCACTTCGAACCTGACGCTCGCGGCGAGCGATTCCTGGTCCTGCCCCTCAGTGAGGAGCCGGACTCGACACCGCTCCATCTCATAACAGGGTGGCAAGGGCGCGTCCGCTGACGGCCTCGCCAGCGCCGACTCCCTCCTCGTTTTTGAGGGAGCACGCTTGGAAAGCGAAGCGGGCGAGCGACGTAGAGCGACCGCGAACCAATTTGTTGCGTATTCACGCAACGACTTAGCCCGAAAAAAAGATCACTCGGTGTGCGCTGATGAACCTCGGTGCCTTCGCCGAAACTCCTCCACAACGCCGACAAGTGGTGCGAGGAAGTACACTGACGAGCGGCAGGTCTTACTTGGACCGGTTCGGCGGCCGGTGGTCGGGGGCGATATGGGCGATCTCGAGCAGCTCGCTAGGCTTCGTTCAGGTGTGCACTCCTGGAACGCATGGCGAAACGAGAATCCCCGTCTTCGACTTGACCTCTCCGGTGCCGACTTGCGATTTAGTGTCTTGGACGGCGTTGACCTGCACCAGGCGAACCTTGCGGGTGCCGATCTCACACACGCGTTCCTGTATGAAGCAGACCTCTGCGGCGCAGAGCTCTCCGCCGCGACGATGGTCGGCACGAACTTCTGCCTGGCGCGGCTGTGCGATGCACGGCTTACCCTGGCCGATCTTCACCGGGCGAACTTCGATCGAGCAGACCTGACAGGAGCTGATCTCAGCGGCGCGAACCTTGAACGGACGTTGCTCGTCGGGACAATTGTCTCGAGGGCGAGATTCTCGGGCTGCAAGATACACGGTGCCTCCGTCTGGGACCTGGACTTGAGCGGCGTCACAGACCAGTCGGGGCTGCGGATTACGCGAGACGATCAGCCTGAACGGATCACGGTCGACAACCTGCAGGTGGCGCAGTTCGTCTACTTGATGCTTCATAACCCCAACATCAGGGATGTCATCGACACGGTCGGCAAGAAAGGGGTGCTGTTGATTGGCCGGTTCACGGGCACCGGCGGTGACATCCTGCGTTCAATCCGGGACGAACTCAAGAATCGGTACGGGCTGGTGCCGATCATGTTCGAGTTCGCCGCCCTGCCGACCCAGGAGACGACGAGGACCCTCTCGACGCTTGCTCACCTCTCCCGGTTCGTCATCGCGGATCTCACGGACGCGCAGTCTGTTTTGCAGGAATTGACATTGATCGTCAAGGACTTGAGCACACTGCCGGTCCAACTCCTGTTGCAGGAATCGGCGCCGACGCCGCCAATGATTGATGGCCTTCTCATGAGCCAATCGGTCCTAAGACCGTATCGTTACAGCACGAAAGAACGGTTGCTGGAGGATCTCGCGACGAAGGTGATTGGCCCAGCGCACGACCGCGCGCGCCAGATCGAAGCCAGGCTGGCGGAAATCCGGCGGGAATACGTGCCGTGGCAAAACGCACAGTCGGCTCGCGGCGGTGTCGATGCGATCTGACAGAAGCGCGTGGGGAGTGCGATGATGATCTAGGGCTGTGGCTCCTTCATTTTCTGAGCCACTCGCCGAACCAGTATGCCGCCATCCCGCCATCCCTGAGGAAGGGCCCGTGATGAACGCGCGCGCACTCCTCGAAGTTCATCCGTTCGCGAGTGGGGTGATGGTCTTGCGGTTACGAGGCGATTCTGAGTTCGGGATGCTGGCCAGCTGTTGATGCGGACGTCCTCGCCCTCTGCCATCGATTTTACCGCCAGCTAGCTAGCCAATTCGTGGTGCGATCGGTAGAGTAGCGGCAGTGTCCAACCCGCTGAACGAGGACCAGCTCAGGCTCAGCGCCATATTGTCGTCATCCGACGACGCGATCATCGGCAGGGACCTGAATGGAACCATCACCTCGTGGAACGCCGCCGCCGAGCGGATTTTTGGTTACAGCGCCCAAGAGGCGATTGGCCAGTCGATCAACCTGATCATTCCGCCAGACCGGTATCAGGAGGAAGAAGACGTTCTCAGGAAGATTCGTTCGGGCGAAGGTATCGATCACTACGAGACGGTTCGTCGGGCGAAGGACGGGCACCCCGTTCACATCTCGCTGACGGTCTCCCCGATCAAAACCCCTGATGGCACGGTCATCGGCGCGTCGAAGATCGCCAGGGACGTGACGCTGACGAAGTGGTTGGAGCGCGACGCCCGCCATTTCGCTGCCATCGTCGCCTCGAGCGACGATGCGATCATCAGTAAGACTCTCGATGGCACCGTCCTGACGTGGAACGCAGCGGCGGAGAGGCTCTTCGGATACAACGCATCCGAGATGGTCGGACAATCAATCCGACTCATCGTCCCGCGTGATCGGGAGTCCGAGGAAGACAACGTTTTGGGCGCCATCCGTCGAGGCGAGACCATCGATCATTTCGAGACCGTTCGGCAGAGAAAGGATGGAACCCTCATCCCGATTTCGCTAACTGTGTCTCCCATCCGTGATATGTCGGGCGAAGTCGTCGGTGCGTCGAAAATCGCTCGCGACCTCACTCGCACGCAACGTGTTCAGCGCGATGCATTGCGACTGGCGGCCATCGTTGATTCGAGCGACGATGCCATCGTTGGCAAGGATCTAAACAGCATCGTCACGTCGTGGAATGCTGCCGCCCAACGCATGTTCGGCTACAGCGCGGAGGAGATGATCGGCAAGTCGGTGCGCGTGTTGATCCCAGACGATCGTCAACATGAAGAGGACGACGTTCTCAGTAGAATCAGACGCGGCCAGAAGTTCGACCATTACGAGACCGTGCGTCGGAAGAAGGACGGAACGCTGTTCCCCGTGTCGCTGACCGTATCACCCGTTTTCAATGACCAGGGCGTGGTGATCGGGGCATCCAAGATTGCTCGCGACATCACGGAGCGCGCGCGTGCCGACGAGGAGCGACGCCGGCTCCTGGAGATGGCCAGGGCCGCGAATCGCCTTAAGGATGAGTTCCTGGCGACGTTGTCTCACGAACTGCGGACGCCGCTCAACGCGATTGCGGGATATGCACGGCTGATGCAGGCGCGACTGATGGATCCGGAGAAACAGCGCCGGGCCGTCGACACGATTGTGAGAAATGCCTCGTCATTGACGCAAATGATCGAGGACGTCCTCGATGTTTCGCGGATCGTGTCGGGCAAGTTGCGACTGAACGTCCAACCTGTCGAGATGTCAACCATCATCCGTGAGGCGGTCGAGACGGCCCAACCCGCCGCAGACGCCAAGAACATTCGGCTCGATGTCATCGTGGATCCGCGAGGAACACTCGTCTCGGGTGATCCCGATCGTCTTCGGCAGGTCCTGTGGAATCTCTGTTCGAATGCGATCAAGTTCTCTGACAAGGGGGGCCGCGTCCAGGTTCGCCTGGAACGCGTCAACTCGCACATCGAGGTGACCGTCACCGACAACGGCATGGGCATTTCGTCGGAGTTCCTGCCCCATTTGTTCGAACGTTTCAGTCAGGCCGACGCTAGGCACGGCTCGCCACCACGGGGGCTTGGGGCTTGGTTTGGCGATCTGCCGCCATCTGGTCGAGCTGCAAGGCGGTCGGATCTCGGCGCACAGCGGCGGACCCGGCCAAGGCTCGACATTCCGAGTTGAGCTCCCGGTGCGAAGCGTGCACGCGATCGTCGACGAAGACATCCGCCATCACCCAGTCACACCGAGCCATGACAGCGAGCCGCAGGTTCCAGAATTGAACGGCGTCCAGATTCTGGTCGTGGACGACGATCAGGATTCGCTGGCGCTCTCCCGCGAGATCCTCGAGGCGACGGGTGCCACCGTCATCACCGCCGACTCCGGCCAGGATGCCCTCGAAAAGCTTCGCCGCAACCGAGCGAACGTGCTGATCGCGGACTTGGGAATGCCAACGATGGACGGCTTTGCCCTGATCGCACAAGTCCGGGATTCGGCGGACGTTGCCATTCGAGAGATCCCGGCGGCCGCGTTGACGGCGTTTGCTCGGTCCGAAGACCGCGTACGAGCCATGCAGAGTGGCTTCGAGGTGCACCTGTCGAAGCCGATCGATCCCGCGGAATTGATGGCCGCGGCCGCGTCGCTCGCGCGACGGAAGCGACCATAACCGACGGCGTCGCGGTTCCGCAACTCAACATGACACAGCACGCGGCGTGATGAGGGTGTCGCGTCGGACGGCTGAGGCGATCACGCGCTGATATGCTGCAACCGTGACGGACGCGGCATTCGTGAAGCCGGTCGCGTTATTTGCGACGCTCGATTCGATTGCTCTCAACGAGGTGCGGGCCGCGGCGCGAACGAAGGCGATCGAGGCAGGACAGACGTTCTTCCGCGAGGGCGACCCGGCGGCTGCATTCTTCGTGCTCGATACGGGCTCGGTGAAGCTCACCCAGCTAACCCCTGAGGGCCACCAGGTGGTGCTCCGTCTCCTGTCACCGGGAGACGCCTTCGGCGGCGTCGCCGCGTTTGGCGGAGCGACATATCCAATCACTGCCGAGGCTGTCACCGACGCGTCCGCATACGAATGGCCCGGGGAGGTCATGGCACGCCTCATGGAGCGTCACTCACGGCTCGCGTTGAATGCGTTGAAGTTCGTCGCGGGTCGGCTGCACGAGCTCCAGGTGCAGTACCGGCAGCTCGCGACCGAGAAGGTGGAACGCCGAGTCGCGCGTGCGCTGCTGCGGTTGGTTCAACAGGCGGGCCGGCGTATCGAGTCAGGTGTGCTCATCGATCTGCCGCTCTCCCGGGATGACATTGCCCAGATGACCGGAACGACCCTGTACACCGTCAGCCGGATCGTCAGTCGCTTCGAGAGCGAGGGCCTGCTCGAGGCTGGCCGGCAGCGCGTGGTGATTCGCAATCCGCATGGCCTCCTGAAGGTCGCGGACGACCTCGACTGAGCCGTTTGTCCGCTCTCGGGCGCTCTTTGCGTACGCGCAAAGACCGCCGCCGCCCGGTACGCGATCCTCTGATCGTGAACCCCGCCACCCTTCTGAACATGTCCGTCGCCGACGTTCTCGTCGCCAGGCCTGCTGCGGCACGAGTGTTCATCGACCGTCGGATGGGGTGTGTCGGCTGCGCATTTGCGCCATTTGAAACCGTCGCGGAAGTTGCCCAGGCGTATGGCATCGACGGCTGGGAACTCGCGAATTCGCTCGCCGCCATGGCGAGCCCGTCTGAGGAAACACGTCCATGACCATCACCGAAAGCACGACCGTCGCCGACATCGCTTCGGCTCTGCCATCCAGCGTTCGCGTATTTCAGCGACACGGAATTGACTTCTGCTGCGGCGGCAAGATCCCGCTCGCGCTTGCCTGCCAGGAGCACGGGGTTCCGTTCGCGGAGGTCGTCAGCGCGATCAAAACGTCGACGCAGGAGGCGGAGCCAGACGACCGCGACTGGAACGTCGAGCCGCTGCACGTCCTGATCGATCACATCATCACGACGTACCATGACCCATTGCGTGAGGAGCTGCCCCGGCTCGAGTCGATGGCAGCCAAGGTGTGTCGTGTACATGGCGGTAAGGCGTCACACCTGACGCGACTCGAGGCAATCGTGTCGGAACTGTCCGCAGATCTTCGATCGCACATGAAAAAGGAGGAGATGGTTCTCTTCCCGGCGATTCGAACGATCGAAAGAGGGCAAGGACAGCCGTCAGTTCCACTTGCGGCGCCAATTGGCGTGATGGAAGACGAGCACGATCGTGCCGGGGCACTGCTGTCCGAGCTCCGCAAGATCACCGACGGCTACGTCACGCCCGTATGGGCGTGCGAGACCTTCCGCGCGCTGTACCATGGACTGTCGGAATTGGAGTCGGCGATGCACGTCCACGTTCATCTCGAAAACAACATCTTGTTCCCGCGTACACTGGCCCCTATCGGGCTCGTTGCGGCGAACAGGTGAACTACGCCCCGCCCTTTCTCGTCCGCTCGATTCGGACGAGGTAGCGGAACAAGCCGACGTTCAGGGCCAGGCATGCGGCGCTCGCCGCCGCGGCGGGCCACACGACCGAGTCGTCGCCGCCGAGCCACGCATTCATCGTCGCCGTGAGCAGCCAGAGCTGCAGCACCACGACGATCAGCACGAAGACCAGCATGCCGTAGATGATCGTGACTCGCTGTTCGCGGCTGAACGGGCGCTGGACGGCGCGCTCACGTCGTCCGCTCCTCGATGCCGACGGCGTAGATGTCTCGGCCGCGCATCTCGAGCACGATGCGCGTCAGCGGCCGCTGTGGCGGACCGGCCGTCGGTACGCCGGTGCGCAGGTCGAACCGTCCTTCATGACAGGGACAATAGAAGCTGCCTTCGCTCGGGCCGCGGGATCACCGCGCACGACAGGTGCGTGCACTTCTGGCCGAACGCCACGAACTCGCTCGTGGTCAGGCGGACGAGCAGGCACGGTTCGTGTTCGTCGGGATAGGTGAAGTCCAGCGCACCGCCGACGGCGATGTCGTCGACCGACGCGATGCGCTGGATGGGCGGCTGCCGCCGCGCTGCCGATACCAGTTCTGCGCGCCGATCCACAATTGCCCCAGGGTGAACGCCGCGCTCGTCAACACCATGAACTTCATGAAGTCGCGGCGTTCGACGTAGAGATCCTGCGGCCAGTCGATGGGAAAATCCTGACGCCAGGCGGGCTGCGCCTCGGGCGGGGCGAAGTCAGGAGCGATCGTGATCTGCTCGCGGTCGAGTGAGGGCGCGTAGAGGTTGGCGGGCGCCGTGCCGGTCAGGCCCTCGCGTCCCGGCGTGTTGATCGCGGCATCGATCGGTTCGCGTGGATCTCGTCTGAGGTCAGCCATCGCTACACCTCGACCTCGGCAAACGGGTCGATCTCGAGCCGTCGTCGGGGTCCCGCCGATTCCACGACCTTGAGCGACACGGCGCGGCTGCGGGGCTGCTCGTCCATGGCTGCGACGACATCGACATAAGGCGCTCGTGCGGCAAGCGCGCGCGGGACCATCACGTACACCTGCGTGGTGATGGTCTGATCGCCGAATCGGAAGGTGTTCACCGGAGTGGAGAGCGGCCGCAGCTGCTCGATCTGCTCGCGCGTGCCGAAGAAGAGCGCCTGGCTCGGGCAGACGGTCGCGCACATCGGCTTCTTGCCGACGCTCGACCGGTCGTAGCACATGTCGCACTTCATCATGATCTTGCGGTCTTCGTAGAGCTCCGGCACCCCGAACGGGCACGCGATCGACGCAGTTGCCGCAGGCGATGCACCGCGGCTTTCGCGCCGACTGCACGACGCCGTCGCCGGTCCGCTTGATCGCATCGGCCGGGCAGACCTCGGCGCAGGTCGGCTGCTCGCAGTGCATGCAGACGACCGGCACCGTCTGCACGCTCTCCGGCGCTGCTGACGTACTCGAGGTGAATCATCGATTCGCCGCGATGCGTGTCGCATTCGGTGCAGGCCTGCACGCACGCCTGACAGCCGATGCAGCGATTCGGGTCGATGAAGAAGTGCAGGTAGTCCGGTTTCGGCATGCGATGGTCCGTCCTATTGCTGCGGCTCGAGACGGCCGCGTAGTCGGGCGGCGCCTCCGCCCTTCGCACGCGGCACCCGCAGACCTTGTATTGGGGGATCTTGCTGATCGGATCCTGCGCCGCGACGGTGAGCTGGTTGGCGCTCTTCCGGCCGGCCCAGTGATACGGGATGAAGATCGTGTCGGGCCGAATCGTCGTGACGACTTGCGCTCGGAGTGTGATCGTCCCGCGCGCGGTCTCGGCTGTCGCCCAGTCGCCGTCGGCGATGCCCAGCTTCGCCGCCAGCCTGGGGTGCATCTCGATGCGCGGCTCAGGGTACTGAGACACCAGCGGCCCGATGCGCCGGGTCTGCGTGCCCGACAGGAACTGACTGACCACGCGGCCGGTCGTCAGGTAAATCGGATACTCCTCGCTCGCATCGTCGACGGGCGGCCGATATTCGGCGACATTGAACCGCGCGCGGCCGTCCGGGAAATAGAACGGGCCGTTGCCCTTCGCCACCGGGTTGTAGCTGCCGCGCTCGAAGAGTCGCGGCGTGCCGGATGGTTGTCGATCGGCGCGCCCGTCTGCGGATCCTCGCTGTAGCACGGCCAGAACACGCCGAGCTGCTGCGTGATCTTCTCGTAGGTGACGCCGGAGTAGTCCGCCACACCACCTTTGCTGGCGACGCGGAGCTCTTCGAAGATCTCGCGCGGCTCGGTGAACGTGAAACCCGGCCGGGCGGCCGAGCGCGTGCGCGATGTCCTGGATGATGCGCCAGTCCTCGCGCGCCTCTCCCGGGCAGTCGACCGCCTTGTTGATCTTGATGATTCGCCCCTCGACCTGCGTAACCGTCCCTTCGTCCTCTTCGTGCAGGCTGCCGGGCAGCACGACGTCGGCGTGCCACGCGGTGTCGTTGAGGAAGAAATCGATGGCGGTGTAGAACTCGAGCTTGTCGAGACAGCGCGTGACGAACGCGTTGTCGGGCAGCGAGACCTTTGGGTTGAAGCAGATCGACAGGAGCCCCTTGATTTCGCCGCGATCGATCTTGCGGAAGAGCTCGTAGGCGTCGACGCCCGGGCCCGGCAGCTCCTGTTCGTCGATCCCCCACACACCGGCGATGTAGCGGCGGTGCTCCGGGTTGCTGATGTCGCGCCAGCCGGGAAGCTGATCGCATTTCTGGCCGTGCTCGCGCCCGCCCTGCCCGTTGGCCTGTCCGACGATCGTGCCGTATCCGCTCTTCGGTTTGCCGATCCGTCCTGACGCCAGGACGAGATTGATCGTGCCCAGCGAGTTCTGCACGCCGTTCGAGTGATGCTCGATGCCGCGGGCGTGAAAGAGGAAGCTGGTCTTCGCAGTGCCCCACCACTCGGCCGCCTGCATCAAGGCCCGCTGGGCACGCCAGTCACCTCCGCGGTCCGCGGCAGCGTCCACTCCCGGCAGTATTCCGCCACCTGCTCGAACCCGACCGTGTGCCCGTCGATGAACGCGTGATCGAGCCAGTCCCGCTCGATCATGATCTGCAGCACGCCGGCAAAGAGCGCCGCGTCGCGCCCAGGTTTCACCGGCAGATACAGATCGCACGTCCGCGCGACCGGCGTGATACGCGGATCCTGGACGATGATCTTCGCGCCCTGCTCGCGCGCCTGCCAGATGTAGTTCGTCGTGATCGGCGAGCACTCCGCCACGTTCGAGCCGGCGACCCAGATCACCTCGGTTCCGACCATGTCCGACCAGGGGTTGGTGGTGCGATCGATGCCGAACGCCTTCTTGTTCGCGGCGCCGGCGCTGACCATGCACAACCGGCCGTTGTAGTCGATGAACGGCGTCTTGAGGCAGACGCGCGCGAACTTCCCGAGCAGGTAAGTCTTCTCCGTCGTGAGGCTCGCGCCGCCGAGCACGGCCACCGGCCGCCGGTCCGTGCATCTGTCTGAATCCGGGCGATCTCGCTGGCGACGCGCGCGATCGCGTCCGCATACGGTAGCGGACTGAAGCCTGATGGGGACGACGTGTCGCGCCGCAGCGCGGTCGTCAATCGATCGGGATGTGAACCCTGAAGGTACCGCTTCACGCCCTTCGGGCACAGCATGCCGCGGTTGAATGGAAAGTCCTCCCAGGGCTCGAACCCAATCACCTCGTTTTCGCGGACTTTCAACTGGATGCCGCACTGCTGTCCGCAGAAGCAGCAGTGCGTCTTCACCAGGCGGTCGGGTTCCACGCTCGTCGAGAGCCGCGCACCCGTCATCGACGACAGGTGCGGACCGAAGCGTTCGATGATGCGAATCGGATCGACCGGGACTTGCGCCACCCTGTTTACCCTGCCTCTCGCTCGTCGCTTGCCTCGCCGAAGCCGCCAGGCGAACGCGGGCCTTCGCGAGCCGTCAGGCGAACTGGCTGCGCCACAACGCGCCCTGCGCCAGTCCGAAGAGCGCGCGGCGACATCGGGGACACACGTCCTGATAGTGGCCGCCATCCGGCAGCTCATATCGGAATCCCAGTTCCTGTTCGACCGATGTGAGATCGGACACCATCGTCATCGAGGCATACGGCTGGCCGCAGCGGCGGCACACCGCCTGAGGGCCACGCGCGCCGACATCCTTGTAGAAGCCGACGCCGAGCTGCGCCGGGCGCTGGAAGACGTGAAACAGTTTGCCGAACGGCAGCCACAACAGCGTCACGATGACGGTCGCCGCGTGGAGGATCGCAAGAAAGTCGTAGGCGTAGCCGCGCATCCATGTGTAGCTCGCCGTCAACATCAGCCCTGTCACGCTGATCGCGAAGAGCAGCAGCAGCGGGAGGATGTCCTGGCCGAACTGCTGCACGGCCACTGCACCATGGTCGATCATCCGTCGTCTGAACGCCAGCATCACACCGGCAATCACGAGGAACGACGACCACACGAGGCCGTGGAAGATTACGAACGCGACGATTGACTCGACCGGGAAGTCCTGCGTGGGGATGCCGAAGACAAAGGTGCGGTAGGTGTGAAGATCACCCGGGACCGTCTCGAAATGGATCCAGCCCCAGACAAGCGGGAAGGTGATCGCCGCCGCCAGGACGCATCCCCACATGATCAGCCAGTGAGCGAGACCGCGCAGCCGCCCGCGCTTGAAGATATAGGCATTGGCGGCGAACTCCACGAGGGCGCGGCGGCCGAGACTCAGGGTGTTGCGGCCGACCGATCGACGTGAGAAGAACGCCTGCCAGCCACGACGCCAATACATCCGCGTCGGCGGCCGGCGCAGCCACATCGCGTAGCGATAGCTGATCCCGAAAGCGGCGAACAACGTCGCGAACGTGTAGCCGACGAGCGCGGCGTCGAAATGTTGAAGATTGCGCGAGCCGACGACGATGGCCGCCGCCAGGCCGGCCATGACGAGGGTCGCCCATGCGCCAGCCCTGACGCGCTCCAATGCCTGGCGCGCCGGGATGGGCAGGCGCGCGTCCATTCGACGTCGCTGGGACGGAAGACTCGCTCGATTCGCGGCGCGCAGCGCCAACGCCGTGGCCGAGAGGAGCACGAACCCAGGCCAGATGACCCCGAGGCCATCGCGAAACGCCCCCAGCAACAGCGGCGGGAAGAACCCGCCGAGCCCTCCGAGCGCGCCGACCAGCCCGGTCACGGTCCCGGTGTCCTTCGGGAAGTGCTCCGGCACGAGCTTGAAGACGGCGCCATTCCCGAGTCCCAACAGCAACGCGCAGGAGAGCGCGCCCACGGTGAACGGCACCATCGACTGCCACGTGAGCAGGAGCGAGAACAACGCCATGCCGCCGAATACCCAAGACAGCACCTGTGTGCCGCCGATGCGATCGGCCAGCCACCCGCCCACGGGCCGCATGAGCGTGGCAAGCACGACGAACCCCGCGGCGCGGAAACCGGCGTCCGCGGGAGTCAAACCAAATTGCGCGCGGAGCAGTGTCGGCAGGTAGATGGCGAATGCGACGAACCCGCCGAATGTGAGGAAGTAGAACGCCCCGAGCAGCCAGGCCTTCGGCGCGTGGCGGAGCACCGCCGTCATGCTGCGACCGTCGGCGGGACGAGCCGCGAGCGGTGGATTGCGCGCAAACGCGAAGTAGACGACCGCCCACACCAGGAGCAGCGCGCTCGTGCCGCGGAAGACGGCCTCCCACCCCAGTTGGGATGCCACGACCGGGCCGCCGAACACCGCCAGCCACTGGCCAAGGTTGCCCATTCCATAGATGCCGAGCGCGGTGCCCTGCCGCGCGGCCGGCATCCAGCGCGAGACGAACGCGGCACCCACGGAAAAAGACGATCCGGCCATGCCGATCAGGAACGCTGCCACGAGCAACGAGCTGTAGCTGCCCGTCAACGGAACGAGCGAACGCAGCGAGCGAGGAAAACCCGAGGAGAAGCGTGAAGACGATTCGCCCGCCGAGCCGATCCGTGAGCATCCCCATCGGCAGCCGCGCGACCGATCCAAGCAGTACCGGCACCGCGACCAACAATGCGGTCTGCGACGCGGTGAGGCTGTAGAGGCTGGTGAATACCGCAGCGAGTCCGCCGATGAGCCCCCACGCCGCAAACGACAGCGTGAAGGAGATCGTCGCCAGCGCCAGTGCACGCGCAGGCGATCCGCTTGGCACGGTCGCGTTTGTGATACGCGGCGGCGTCTCGAGAGGTCTATCGCGCATGTCGCTCGTCTAATGTGACGCAATCGCTCGCAGAGGTGTCAAGCGTGATCACGCCTGGCTAACCGAGCAATTCGCCGGACATGCGGGCGGCGGATGCTTCGCTGGACCGATCGGTGGTGGGTCAGTTTGAATCTGGCTCAGGGATCGCTATCGCGTCAGCGTTGAGCGTTGGCGTCGGTTTGCGCGGCGCCGAGACCAGCGAATCGCGGTCACCGTTGTCTGGGCCTTTGCCTGGTCGTTTGTCGGGAACATGCCCGCCTGCTATTTGTGGGCTGACAAAAATCGGTCCGTGCTCAGGACACTCATATGTGAGGACTTCGTTGTAACCCCAGAGTCCACGGAAAGTCCACGAGCCCAGAAAGCTCAGATCTCTCTGGCAATGTGGGCATATCGGCCCATCGTTGGTCGGCACCCGCCATCTTTTCGGCATGACCCGTTGCTCCAACCGATCTTGGCACGAAGGCCCCGGGTTCAGGTCTCACCGATTCGTCCGTCCGGCCATTTCCAGCCAGTCCAGTTCCTCTTCGATCTGATGGAACGCATCGTCGCCGATCTCGTCGTTGGCACGCATCGCGAGCACGGCTTGTCGCGCCGCCTGGAGGGCGCCACGATGAAGTTCGCCATGGGCGGAGCGTGTCATATCGCTGCCTCAGCATCCGCCCCGGCATGTGTCAGATGCGCCGTCAACTCCTGCCGGACGCGTCTCGCGGGCGGCGACGCGTCATCCGCAATGCTCGCGAGTCCTGCCCGCAACGCGCGTTCACGCGCCGCACGCAGTTCGCGGCCGACCGGATCATCGTCATGCAAATCGAGCGCGCGTAAGAGAGGCTTGAGCGTCATTCCCTGGATCGACAAGCGTGCCGAGAACCACAGCAGAATGCCGTCAGCACGATCAGGTCACGATAGGGAAACGCTGATGGGAGCGCCATCGCCGCAGCGAGAGAAACGATGCCGCGCATGCCCGACCAGGAAATGATCAAGCCGCTCCCGACGCGTCGGCCGCAGCATCGGTCGGGGCGGATGGAACCCGAAACGACGGTGGCGCCAGCGGACGACGGCATTGAACGACATGTGCCAGACGAGCCGCACGAGAATGACGGTCAGCAGAACGGCGCCGGCGACGATGAAGTACCGGCCGCTTTGCCGCGGGTTCCAGGCTTTCGAGGATGGGCCGAATCTGCAGGCCGATGAAGATGAACGCCAGGATGTTCAGCGCGAACACGGCCGTCTCCCACACGGCGTACGTCGGTATACGGGTCCGTGCCGGAGTTCTCGCCGGCGAGGTTCGCGCCACCGTCACCGCGTAGCACACCATCGTCAGCACCGCCGAGAGTCCAAGATGCTCGGCGAGGAGCCATACGCCGAACGTCGTGACGAATTGAAGAATGATGGCGGTCGGAATGTGTTGCACGCGATCGAACAATCGCAAGGCGAGCCATCCGAGCGCCGGACCGACCACCACGCTGCCAGCGATCGCGAGGAGAAACGCCGGCGCAACGGCGCCAACGGAGAAGCCGTTCGCGGCGACGGCGCCCACCGCCAGGCGGTAGATCAGGAGTGCGCTCGCGTCGTTCAGCAGGCTTTCGCCTTCGAGGATCGTGAGGAGGCGATGCGGCGGTCGCAGCTGGCGGAGCACGGCGGTTGCGGCGACGGCATCGGGTGGCGCGACGACCGCGCCCAGCGCAATCGCCGGCGCCCACGGCATCGATGGAATGAGCGCGCGGGCGACGACGGCGACGGCGAGTGTCGTGAGTCCGACCGCGACGACCACCAGGCCCGTGACCGGCGCCCAGTTGTCTTTGAGATCTCTGCAGCGACGCGTCGTACGCCGCATCGAGCAGTACGGGCGCGACGAACAGCGCCAGCGCAAGCTCGGGAGGAAGCGTGAAGGACGGCGCGACTGGAAGAAGGCGAGCAGCGCGCCGCCGAGCGCCAGGAACACCGGATACGGTGCGCCAACGCGGCGCGCGGCTGCCGCAAGAAGCACCGCGGCGACAAACAGAGCGAGGAGTTGTTCGAGTTGATGCACGGGGGCTTAGCAACTTGACGACGCAGGTTTGCCGAAATCAGCAAGCGGTCGGTCATGCGGACGAGGTAAGGTGGCCAAGCCCCATCCTCCGCAGGAGCGCTTTGAATCTGGGATGCTCGCGGACCGGATCGAACTCGACGGCGGCCGTGATCAAAATCAAAGATCCGTCCTGCTCCTCGAACGCGCGATCCAGCCAATCGAACAGGCTCTCGAGGTCGTTAAGACCAAGATGAATCATGGCAATCCACATTGCCGACACGTAGCCGTGCGCAGCGCGTGCCGTGAGTTCCAGGAGATGCTCCTTTGCGCGGTCGCGATTTCCCGAACGGCCGTAGGCGTAGCCGAGAACACCGATGTGATTCACCGACCGGCCGCCCAGCTCGACTGCGCGGTTGAACTCCGCAAATGCCCGGTCGTATTGACCCCTCTGCGTGCAGACGTCACCCAGCGCATAGTGCGCAAAGGCGAAGGACGGCTCCAACGCCAGCACCCTTTCGAACTGCTCGACCGCGCGATCGAAATCGTGATGGAAATAATGAATGTAGCCGACTTGTGTTTTCACCTGGAGGTCGAGTGGGTCCAGTCGCTCCGCCTCCTCGAGCTCGATGATGGCCTGGTCATGCCGGCGGTCGAGCAGCGCGAGGCGCCAGGCATTCCAGAAGTGCGCCGCCGCCGAACCTGGTGCGAGCTGCAGGGCGCGGGTCAGCCCCTCCTCCGCTCCCCGTCGATCCCAATCGTGGTTCATCGCGATCAGGGCGCGAACCCTGTGGGCGTCGGCAAGGGTCGGATCCAGCTCCAGCGCCTTGTCGACGGCCCATCGAGCCTGCGGCACGCTCTCGCCGGCAGAGAGTATGCCCAGCCCTGAGTAGCGCCAGATGTAAGCCTCCGCGAGTGCGGCGTAAGCCGGAGCGAAGCCGGCATCGCGTGCGATGGCATCGTGGAAGTCAACAATAGCCCGCTGCATCGAGTCATCCGTCCATTTGTTCATCGCGTACATGCCCCTCAGGTACGCGTCGTGGGCCGGGACGTCGAACGATGCTCGCTTCTTCGGCTGATGGCCGGCGAACCCGCTTTGCAACTCGTGCACGATGGTCGCGGCGATCTCGTCCTGGATCGCAAAAACGTCCGAGAGCTCACGATCGAAACGCCTGGACCAGACCTGATAGCCGTCTTCTGCGTCGACGAGTTGCGCCGAAATGCGGACGCGGTCGCCTGCCCTTCGAACGCTGCCCTCGAGAGCCATCCCGACTCGCAGTCTTCTGCCGATTTCAGTGACCTCGAGATCCTTGCCCTGAAATGCGAACGCCGAGGTGCGGGAAATCACGCGCAGCCCTGGGACTCTCGTCAGCGTTGCGATGATCTCATCGGTGATCCCGTGGCAGAAGTACTCCTGATCCTGCCGCGGGCTCAAATCCAGGAAAGGGAGCACCACGATCGAAGATGGCATCCTGCTCTCGGCCAGGACTCTCACGGTCGTGGACCTGGCGTTCTGAGGATCGACGGCTTTCAACTCCTTCGAGGAATTCGCTCGCCGATCGATAGCGGTGCTCCGGGTCCTTCTCGAGGGCTTTGTCAATGACGGTCGACAGAATCGAGGGCAGGGCCGGATTCAACGTGAGAGGCGATGGGGGCCGCCGGTTCAAGAGCTGATCGAACGCCACCGCCAGCGTCTCGGCCGCGAACGGAGCTCTCCCGGTCGCCATTTCGAAAAGAATCACGCCCAGGGCGAAAAGGTCGGTGCGTGCGTCGAGCGCCTTTCCGAGCGCCTGCTCGGGAGACATGTAGCCGACTGTACCGACAACCTCAACGTTGCTGGACGTTTCCGTCATCGTCGTCACGGCGTCGGCGTCCCAGGCTGGCACGGACGTGAAAAACGTCGCTACGCCGAAATCGAGGATCTTGACGCGATCGTCGTTCGTAACCATGACGTTTTCTGGCTTGAGGTCGCGATGCAGGACTCCCGAGGCATGAGCACATGCAAGGCCCTCGGCGATCTGAGACGCGAACGCCAGCGTTCTCGGCAGCGCCAGCGGAGCGTGTGCGCGCAGGAGCTCACGCAGACTCCGCCCTTCTACGAGCTCCATCGTGATGAAGATCTGACCTTCGGCTTCCTCCACCGAGTAGAGGTGCACGATGTTGGGATGATTCAGGGCAGCCGCGGCTCTGGCCTCCTGCTGCAACCGCGCGAAACGATCGACTGATCCGACCTCGCGCCGAGGAAGCTTGAGTGCGACTCGTCGGCCGAGCTTTGTATCCTGGGCGACGTACACGTCTCCCATGCCGCCGCTACCGAGCTGCTGTCAGGACGAGGTAGTGACCCAGGGTTCGACCGATCACGGGTCAGCGGCGTACGCCGCACCTCAGGCAAAGACCGGATCTGATCGCGGCGGAACCACGGTCCCGTGGAGCGGCCGCCTTGCCACTGGGCTCAGCGCGCGTCAGCTGCGGGACGGCGGGAAGGAAGTCTGGCCGCATTTACAACGCCCGGCTTCGGGAGTTCCACGGTGCCACACACGCGTCCCGCACTCGGGGCAGGACCACGTCCGATCCAGTGCGGCGATTCGCTCCAGTGCGGCTTCGACCTCGCTCGCTGCGGCGCGGCCTCGGCTGCCATGAACCGCAACGTTCAGGGTCGCGCCGACGTCGGCTTCCAGGTTCTTGAAGAGTGGCTCGATCGACTCCAACAGGGGCTTCGCTCGTTCCTTCAGCGTGCGCCGCACTCCCTTGAAAAGCTCGCCGATTTCCCGCTTGTCGTTTGCCTGGCCACGCCGGAACGGGAGCGGTGCCCACAGCGCCTCACAGACTTCCTGCAGGAGTTCCTCGAGCGCGCGACGCGCCTTGGTCGCAGCGCCATGGACGTCCCCGCTCTCGAGTCGCTCACGTGCATGATGGAGCATGCCGGCCGTTTCATACTGCGTCGTCCGCGGCCCCGATGCATAGCTCCAGGAGGTGAACTCGAGCCTGCGCCAAGATGGGGCGCGGCGACTCAGATGCTCGAAGAACTGCTGGTCGTGCGTGAGTACGATGAGCTGCCATTCAGAGAATCCGTCAGCCAGCAGCTGAGCGAGTCGCCCGCGGTGCTCGACGTCGAAGCTGTTGATCACGTCATCGAGCAGGAGGAATCCGATCTGCTCGTTGAAGCTCTCCGCCATCGCGAGGAAGAGCGCGATCGCGAGCGAGTTCAGATGTGACTCGCTGAGCACGCCGTGGGGAGGGCGCTGACGCGATCCGTAGAATTCAATCGCCAGCTCGATTCCCTTGGCTGTCCAAGGCTCGACGCTGACCGCATCGAGATCCTCTCCCGGATGCAGCGCCGAGTAGATCTCGGCGACCCGGCGGCTGATCCGCGTCAAGAGCTCGGCCAGGTCTTCTTTCTGCTTCTTCTCATATGCGTCGAAGACGCGTTCGGCGAGATCCAGCGATCGGTGCGCACGTAGGGCTTGCTTTTCGGCCAGCCGCCAGGCGTTCACCTGCTGACAGAGCGCAGTCAGCATGACGAGGTGCGTGTCCCGCGTGCTCGGCACCGGGGGCGAGGCCTTTCGAGCCGCTGCACCAGCCGCGCGATCCCACTTGCGAAGGTCCGACAGCGATCTCGTGATCGGCTCGATCTCGATGGGCTCGAGCGCTCGAACGCAGCTTCTCATCCCGCCGACCGGAACGTCCGGGAGTGGTGGGAGCTGGAGATCGATGGCGCGCGCGCGATTGTGAATCGAGAGCCGCTTGGCGCTGGCCGCCTCGAGATCATCTGCCTGCTGAGCGACCGGATCGCGGAAGCGCTCGAGATCTCGAGATGCCTCCATCACTTCCACGAGCGCGCTCTCGATTCTCCGAGCCAGGTTCTTGTGATCCATCGTCTGGCCGCAAAGCGGGCAGCGGCCCTGGTCGATCGACCCGGTGTCGAACAGGCGCTTCGCCTCGCGGACCAACGAAGCACGCGGCAGAAGCCGCGCCCGATCCGAGGAGATGAGGTCGTTCCACGCCACGATCGCGCTCTGCTCGAAGGCTGGCGGGCTCAGCGTCTTGATCTCGGCCAGCAGACTCTCGCGATCGGAAGCCTCCGACACGGGTGCACTGGCGCCAACCGCAGCAGTGAGCCAGGACGGATCGACGACCTGATCGAGAGACTGCGGCGGGTCAACGCCGAGCATTCCGCAGATCTGCTGGAGGTTGGCGAGAACCGTGTCATGAGTGACTTCCTCTGATCCCGAAGCCAGGGCTCGACGGTACGTTCGGACCTCTTCTTCCGCAGCCTTGGACGCCTTGCGAAGCTCGTTTCGTGCCCGTTGAAGGTCTTCTCGAAGGCTTTCGATAGCGTCGAGACCCAGGATTTCGACCAGCGCCTTCCACTTCTCCGTTTTGGTCTTGTTGATGAAATCTGCAAGGGTACGTCCGCGAAGCAGGAAGGTCTCGCGCCGGATTGCTCGAAAGGTCTCGACGTTCCGCTCGTCAGGGAAGATAACCTTCCCGCCCAGCGCGCCGTTCGTTTCGACCTCGACCGAGGTGACGCCGTTGGACTCGCCGCCCACGTAACGCACGGCGTGCTGACGTCCTTCATGGGACAGCAACTCGATCTCCCCCGTGAAGTACCACTCCAGCGCATCAGCGATCGTGCTCTTGCCGGTGCCGTTGTCTCCATAGATGACGATGCTCTCGCCTTTCCCGAAGTCGACCGTCATCTCGCCGGGGACTCCGCGGAACGCGTGCATCACGAGACGCTGGAGCCTTTCAGTCACCTGCGGCTTCCTCGAACAGCTGCCGGATCGCCTGGGATCGCTCCACGTCTTGCTGCTTCAGGATCTCCTCAAAGCGTTGAGCGAAATCTGGCGGGAGATCCTCGAGCGTCTCGAGCAGTGTCTGCAGAAACTCCTGTGCGCTCGGACGATGCATGAAGAGGTCTCCTCGCGTGGAGAATAAATGGCGAATAGTCCTAGCCCCTACGAAGAACTCACTGGCGGCGTCAACCCGTTACGTTGATTTCGACGGGCAGACGGTCGCCCGAGTTTCCGTGTCAGTCGCGACCGCCTGCTCACAGGAATCGTCATTATGTCGTGATGTCATACCACGCCCTGATGAGCTTCCGTCTGTCTCAGCCCGCCGGACTATCTCAAATTTTCGATCGGCAGTCTTCGATCCTTCCCTGAGTCTTCGATCCTTCCCTGCAAGTGAACCGCAGCGACGATCACAGCGTCGTAATCAGATGTGAGGGGTTCGATGCCTGTCTCGACAACCTCCTCAAGGAATGGTCATCATGCCCCGGAAGGTCCTGCTGAGCTTTCTGTTCCTCTCATTCACGGCGGTTTCGATCGCTGCGGACAGAGCCTTCAAGAAGTTCCCGATCAGGGAGATCTCGAACTGATTACCGGAACTTACCGGGCCGATACACGACGTGTGTGAAAGTCTCGTTGTGATTCCCCTGAATTGGCATTGACGGGCTGGAACAGCACACCCGTAAACCGCGATAAACCGGGAATCGAACGCGACTTTCACACCTATCTCTACCGATCGTCCTACGCTGACAAAGTGAGTACCAAAGAGAGCCGGGTCACCAAATGAGCGGCGTCACCAGACCATTCGATGCGTCCGAGCGTGTGCAGCAGTCACCGGGGGCCGTGGACAGTGTTGGAGTTCGCGGCTCCGGCATCATTTCTCTCAACGGCCCGTTTCGCGCACCTGTCACCGGCGAGCTGCGCCACAGGATCCTGGCGCGACTACGTCATGGCGAGCGGACAATTGTTCTCGACCTGTCCCGCGTCTCGAGTATCGACGCGGCCGGCGTGGGGCAACTGGTCCGAGCCTATAACGTGACAACCGCGTCACGCGGCACGCTGCGGATAGTGCACGCCACACGATGGGTGCGCGAACTTCTCGAGCGGGCAGGCCTCTTCAGCCTCTTGAGCGCTGGCAGCGAGCCGATTAGTGTCCGCCTCCGTAAGTCCCTTTGATCTTCGGGGCTGTGAAGCCGTGATGGTCCGCCGACATGCGCATCGGCTGCGATACGATGGCGACGATGTCGACGTTTGCCGCGATCGATAATCGCCTCCGACATATGGATCGCCAGCCACCGTCGTGTTTTTGCTCTTACCGGTGCCGGCTGCAGCACGGCTTCGGGCATTCCCGACTATCGCGACGACGAGGGCGAGTGGAAGCGACGACCGCCGGTCATGTTTCAGGCGTTCCGCACGCAGGACGCAGTCTACCGGCGCTACTGGTCGCGAGCCTACGCTGGTTGGCCGCGTTTCACGGCCGCGGCGCCGAATGCCGCGCATTGTGCCTTTGCCGAATGGGAAGCTGCCGGCACGCTGTTCCAGCTCGTCACGCAGAACGTCGATCGCCTGCACCAGCGCGCCGGCAGCCGCGCGGTCATCGATCTCCACGGTCGGCTCGATGTCGTCGTCTGTCTGAGCTGCGGCGACCGCACCACACGCACCTCTTTGCAGGAGGTCATGGCTGCCACCAATCCAGACTGGGGGGCGGAAGCCGCGACCGCTCCCGATGGCGACGCCGACATCGGTGCCGCCGTCATCGAGTCGTTTACGGCGCCGCGCTGCGATCGCTGCGGCGGCCTGCTCAAGCCTGACGTCGTCTTTTTCGGGGAGAACGTGCCGCGCGATCGTTATGAGCACGCGTGCGAAGCGCTCGCCCGTGCAGACGCGCTCCTCGTTGCGGGCTCGTCACTGATGGTGTATTCGGGTTTCCGTTTCGTGCGCCTCGCCCACGAGGCGGGTCTCCCGATTGCGATCGTGAACCGCGGCCGGACGCGCGGCGACGATTTGTCCGCGCTCAAGATCGAGGGCGACGTGGGCTCGACGCTGACCGCGGCGGTGGCAGCCATCGCCTCATGTCAGCCGGAGTAGAATCCGTTCGCGCAATGACCAAAACGGCACTGTTTTCTGCGAAACATCGGCCGCAGCGAGTCCGTCTGGCGTAACCATGGACCGGCTCTTCGGTGATCTCAGTTCGGGCGTCCGGATGCTGATCCGGTACCCGACGCTCTCCCTCGGCGCAATACTGACGCTCGGCGTCGGCATCGGCCTCAGTACGACCGTGTTCTGCGTCGTGAATGCAGGCCTCTTCAAGGGCCTACCATTCCCGAACGCCGATCGCATCGTCTCGGTCTACTCGTCCAACGCGGGCCAGGGGCAACCCCGGCTTCCGATCGACGTGCACGATCTCGCCGTTCTTCAGGCGCGGGAGACGTCGTTCGACGCCATCGGCGCGTACGGTGCCGGCGCGTAAACCTGTCGATCGAAGCGGGCCGGCCCGAGCGGTTTCAGGGCGGGCAGCTGACGCTGGAGGCGTTCAGAGTGCTTGGCGTGCAGCCGATGCTCGGGCGCGGATTTCAGGAGGGAGACGACGCGCCGGGGGCGAGCGTCGTGCTGCTCGGGTACGAGCTGTGGCGGGAACGGTATGGCAGCGCTCCGGATATCGTTGGCCGAACGATTCGCGCCAACACCACGCAGATGACCGTCATCGGCGTTATGCCGCCGAAGTTCGCCTTCCCCATCCGCGAGTCTTTGTGGGTGCCATTGCGCGTGGATCCGCTGACGACGGCGCGGGGCCAGGGCCCTCGATATCTGGTGATCGGTTTGCTCGCGCCAGGCGTGTCCGCGTCGCAGGCGACCACACAACTCGCGACGATCGCTGCGCAGCTCGAGCACGATTTCCCCGCCACCAATCGCGGCGTCAGCGCCGGCGCTATGGCCTATCTCGAAACCATGCACGGCGCGGAAATCTACGCGATGCTCTTCACGATGCTCGGCGCGGGGGTCGGCGTGCTGCTCATCGCCTGCGTCAATGTGTCGAACCTTCTCGCCGCGCGCGCGTCGCTGCGGCGCAGGGAAATGGCGGTGCGCATGGCGCTCGGCGCAGCTCGGAGCCGCATCATCCGCCAGCATCTCACCGAGGTCCTGGTGCTGGCATCGGCGGGCGCCGTCATCGGCATCGTGCTCAGCATCTTCGGCATGCGCTGGTTCACTGCGGCGCTGTCGGGCAACCCGCCGCCGTTCTGGATCACGTTCGAGCTCGATCACCGCATCATGTTCTTCGTGCTCGGGACGATCGTGCTGTGAGCCTGGTTGCGGGCGGGCTGCCCGCGCTGCAGGCGGCGCGCGTCGATGCCGGGGCGGCCCTGAAGGACGACAGCCGCGGTCGACGAGCGGATCCGCTCGGCCGTTTCAGCGGCGCCCTGGTCGTCGCGGAGCTGGCCCTGTCGTGCGGGCTGCTCATCGCCGCCGGTCTGATGATCAAGAGCGTCGTCCAGCTGCGTACCGTGCCGATGCCGTTCGCGATCGAGAACGTGCTGACCGCACGTGTCGATCTGCCGCGCAACGACTATCCGGATTCTGACGGCGAGCTCCGTTTCTTGAGCAGCTTCTGCCCCGGCTTCGCGCGGTGCCGGGTGTCGAGGCGGCGACGTTGTCGGATGGATTGCCGGCGGCGGGCAACGGTGCTATTCCAGTGCAGATCCCGGGCAAGGCCTACTCGCAGCAGACCGACTATCCGCTGGCGCGCGAGGCCATCGTCACGCCCGGCTACTTCGAGACGTTCCAGACGAAGATCTCGAGCGGCCGCGAGTTCAGTACCAGCGACACCGCCGCCGGGCAGCCGGTGGCGCTCGTCAACGAGTCGTTCGCGCGGATTCACTTCCCTGGTGTTGATCCGCTGGGACGCCAGTTCAAGCGCATCCGGCCCGGCGACAAGGAACCGTGGATGACCATCGTGGGTCTGGTGCCGGATCTGCTGATGGAGGGCATCGGTAACAACGGCGTGAGCCCGGTCGGCTACTACATCCCGATCGCGCAAAGCGATGTCGCCAACAGCGTCCGCATCGCCGTCCGCACGCGGGGAGATGCCGTGTCGTTGACGCCGCTGCTACGCACTGCCATCGCCGCGCTCGATCCAAACCTGGCGATCTACGAAGTCAGCTCGATGCGCCGCGTCATCGGGCGGCAGACCTGGTTCTACACGACGTTCGGCACGTTCTTCATGGCGTTCGGCATCTGCGCGCTGCTGCTTGCCGCAGCCGGCCTCTACGGCGTCATGTCGTTCGCCGTGACGCAACGGACCCGCGAGATGGGCGTGCGGTCGGCGCTCGGCGCGAAGGGGCCTGCAGCTCATCTCTCTCGTGATGCGCAGTGTCGCCCAGCTTGCGATCGGCGTGGTGCTGGGACTCGTGCTGGCGGTCGTTGCCGCCGGGACTCTTCGCCCCGTGTTGTATCGCGTCGATCCGCGTGACGCGGCGGTCTTCGCCGGGGTCGTAATCATGCTGGTAGTGGTGAGCCTGCTCGCCAGCTTGCTCCCGGCACGACGGGTGGCGAAGATCGATCCCGTCAAGGCGCTGGCGACGGAGTGACAGGAGCGAACGCGTAAGCGAGGACTTGACGTTCTGCGGCGCAGCCCGTCCCGGAATCATGAGATACGACTTCCTGATCGACAGCTATGCGACCGAACGAATCAAGGTGCTCAGCGTCTGGAGCGAGTTCCGCGACGAGGATCTGCCCGTCCGTCCCAAGCATGACGATCCACGTGGACGGAGCGTTCACGAGCACATGGTCCATCAGTGTGTCAGCGAGGACAACTGGTTCCGGAACATGCTCGGCATAGAGTCGGAGCCCCGCCCCTGCCCGAACGACGAAAACCGGCTGCCATTCATCAGGCGATACGCCGAGGATAGCAGCCGGCGGGTCGAGCAACTCCGCCGGACCGATGACGGCCTGGTGGGAGGAGCTGACCACGTTCTTCGACGTTCGTCGTTCGAGAGCGTGGGTCATGACGAGGCGCCTGACCCACACCTCGCATCACCGCGGGCAGCAGATGGCGATGCTACGGATGCTCGGCCGCGAATTTGCACAGCAATTACGGGCCGACCGCGGACACCGGTGGTCTGATGCAGAACCACGCGCCGACAATCTACGCGTATCCACCGTCGAAGGGCTGCTCGAAGGAGAGACCCAGGGAGGTGCGAAGTCCGCGTTGCCCCGTGTCGTCGAGCGGAGCGGCGTCGCGCTCACGGAACGCCCATCGCATTGACGATCCAACGCTGCGAGGCAACGGAGCCGAGTTTCGGCTGGGAGCAACGGAGCAAGCGGAAACTCGCCCGATTTCTCCGTTGCTCCGACAGGAACAGCGAGTTCTCCGTGAGCTCGCAGGCCGTGCAGCGTTTCACCACGGCCTGCTACATCTAGACGTTGGCGATCCAATTTCGTCGCCAATATCCCGTCTTCTGGATCGATGCGACCGAGGGAATCGCATTGACACAGATAACTCTGCCAGCCTTCGGTCGCGCTTCTGCTCGCCGGGCCCCGGCTTCGAGCGCGCTTAGCCGGACCTCGAAAGCTGTCTACTTCCGCAAGATGACAGTTCACATCGGCCGGTGCCGCGAGCAACCGGATGCTCGCGGAGCAGCCGGGCCACGCCTTGAACCTTCAGCAAGATCAAGGTTCAGAGCTGAGTGGAGGGAACATGTCGAAGAGTCGGACGGAGACCTGGCTCGCGCTGATCGTCGTGGCCGTCGGCCTGCTGCTCGTGGCGATTCTGGGGCTTTGGGTGTACATGAGCGCCACTGCGACGCCCCTGCACCCGAACCCGCAGGACGTGCCATCCGTGACGCATTCGGCCCCGTTGCCAAAGTGGGCCGACGCCGTGGAGCAGGGGCGGCAGATCGTCCGTGCGGGTCTCACCGAGCAGAACCTGCCGGGACTTTCGGTGGCGGTCGGTGTCGGTGGCGACATCGTGTGGGCCGAAGGCTTTGGCTGGGCGGATCTCGAGAACCGGGTGCCCGTCGCGCCGGACACGCGGTTCAGGATCGGCACCGCCTCCACGGCGCTCACCTCGGCCGCGGTCGGCCTGCTGCTGGAGAAAGGCCGGCTGAAGCTCGACGACGAGATTCAGACGTACGTGCCTGCGTTCCCGGAGAAACAGTGGCCCGTGACACTGCGCCAGTTGATGGGGCATCTGGCCGGCGTCAGGAACGACGGCGGTGACGAGGGGCCGCTGTTTTCTGAGCGCTGCGAGCGGCCGGTCGAAGCGCTGCAGCACTTTGCGGAGCGTTCGCTGCTGTTCGAGCCGGGGACCCAGTACCGCTATTCGAGCTACGGCTGGATCCTGGTGAGCGCGGCCGTCGAAGCCGCCGCGGACGAGCCGTTCCTCACGTTCATGCGGAAGCAGATCTTCGAGCCGCTGGGCATGCGACGACACGAGGGCCGACTCCGCGACGGAGCCGATCCCGGATCGGGCGACGTCCTACTTCCCGAGGTTCGCGGCGGATCCCCGCTACGGCCTGCACCTGATGCGCGACGTCGACTATTCCTGCTACGCGGGATCCAGCGCATTCCTGTCCACTCCGTCCGACCTGGTGCGCTTCGGGATGGCGATCAACAGCGGCAAGCTGCTGCAACCCGCCACGGTCCAATTGCTCCAGACGTCACAGCGACTGGCCTCGGGCGAGGAGACGGGTTACGGTCTTGGCTGGGACCTCGAGACCGTCACGCTGGCGGGTGAACAAACGCGCGTGGTCGGCCACGACGGCGAGTCGCTGGGCGGGATGGTGGCGTCTCTCATGACGTTCCCCGAGCACGGGATCGTCGTGTCCGTGACGTCGAACATCTCCTACGCGGACACGTTCTCTCTTGCGGTGAAAATCGCGCAGGCCTTCGCGGAACAGGGGAGAAGTCCAGCACGCAAGTGACGCGCCGCACGCCGGCCGACAAGGCGAAGGCTGCGCGCCGATCAACTGTTGGCGCGTTGGCGATGAGACGCGGGCGTGTGGGAACACTGATCGTGGACAACCTTGAAGTGGGGCGGCTGCACATTGGAGAACTGACGGTCGACAGCGGCGTGCCGCGTTGATTGGCGACCGTACGCCGGTAAGGGACCGAGTACCTCTTTTTGGGGAACGTCATCCATTAGCGTGCCCAGAATTGGCAAACCCCTTACCCTCCGTCGACAGAGATCGGGAAATGTGGCCTGCCGGGCTGAGATATCCACTTGATGGTTTACGACCGCATGGCACTGATGCTGCAGATGGGCTCCACCAGGCCGCACGGCTGACCGTCCAGCTCATCGGCGGCGTCAATGGCATTAACAACCGGAAGGCAGCTCGACGTGGCCATGAGCGACAGCGGAGTCGCACATAACAGCAACCCAACTCATCTGCAGGATCCGCGGGCTGATGAGGCGCCGATGTCCCCCATTTGCACGACCCGAAGCAATCCCATCAGCCACTGGTCACGAATATCGAGCCGGTGCGAGCCTCCCTTTCGGCTCGACCTCGGACCGCTGTGGGAATATCGCGAGCTTCTCTATTTCCTCGTGTGGAGGGACTTGAAGGTTCGTTACAAGCAGACCGCGCTCGGCGTAGCGTGGGCCATTATCCAGCCGCTCTCAGCATGCTCATCTTCACCGTGATTTTCGGTCTGTTCGTTCGAATTCCCTCGGAGGTGTCCCGTATCCATTGTTCGCCTATGTTGCGTTGGTCCCATGGACCTATGTCGCTCAGGCGCTCACCCGAACCAGCAATAGCCTGCTGGGCGATTCGGATCTTCGCGAAAGTATTATTCCGCGGCTGATCATTCCATTGAGAGCCGCGATCGCTCCTCTGGTCGATCTCGCTCTGACGTTTCTCGTCCTTCTGGGCTTAATGGCGTGGTTTCGGGTCGCGCCTGGTGTGAACATCCTGGCGCTACCGCTCTTCGTCCTTATGGCTGTCACGAGCGCATTAGGTGCCGGCCTGTGGTTGTCGGTTCTGAACATCAGGTACCGCGATGTCGGTCACGCGGTACGGTTTCTGGTTCAGACGTGATATGCAGGCCTCTCCGGTGGTCTATCCCCTTAGCGTTGTTCCGGAAAGATGGCATCCGGTTTACAGCATCCATCCATTGGTGGCAGTGATCGAGGGGTTTCTCGTTGGAGTCTTCTTGGCACGCCGCCGCCTGCATCTTGCGGTGATGGCGACAGGCGGCAGCGTCGTCCTGCTGCTGCTGGCCGGAGGTTTGGTCTATTTCAAGCGCATGGAAAGGACCTTTGCGGATGTAATTTGAACCAGGCCGGGCCCACGAGAACTTCGGAACTCATGGGAGTGTGAGATGCGCTGGGAAGACACGCGAGTGCTTGTCACGGGTGGAGCCGGCTTTCTCGGCTCGTTTGTTGTCGACAAACTGCGAGAACGCGGCTGCAGGATAATCTCCGTCCCGCGAAGTCGCGAATATGACCTCCGAGACCGCGATGCGGTCATTCGACTCTATGACACATCACGTCCGCACATCGTTGTGCACCTGGCCGCCCTCGTGGGCGGAATCGGAGCGAATCTCGCCAATCCTGGGCGGTTCTTCTACGACAATGCCGTGATGGGCCTTCAGTTGATGGAATATGCGCGGCGTTTCGGGGTGGGCAAGTTTGTCGCGGTCGGGACGGTCTGTGCGTACCCAAAGTTCACTCCCGTTCCATTCAAAGAGAGCGATCTCTGGAAGGGATATCCCCGAGGATACGAATGCGCCTTACGGACTGGCAAAAAAGATGTTGCTGGTCCAGGGGCAGGCGTACCGTGCCAGTACGGCTTCAATGCCATCTACCTGCTACCGGTGAATCTTTACGGCCCGAGGGACAATTTCGATCTCGAAACCGGTCATGTAATCCCCTCCTTGATTCGGAAGTGTCAGGAGGCGAAGGAATGGGGAGACAGAGAAATTGTGTTGTGGGGAGATGGCTCCCCCACGCGCGAGTTTCTGTATGTTGAAGACGCGGCAGAAGGCATCGTTCTGGCCGCCGAACGGTACGACGAGGGTGACCCCGTCGATCTCGGGTCGGGCGAGGAAATCTCGATTAAGGCACTCGCGGAACTGATAGCCGAAACGGTCGGCTTTACGGGTCGAGTCGAGTGGGATACGACCAAGCCCAACGGGCAGCCACGACGCTGTCTCGATATCGAACGCGCCCAGCAGCGATTCGGGTTCAGGGCGACCTGCACATTAGAGAACGGTATTCGTTCAACCCCTGATTGGTTTCTGGCGCATCGCCCGATCCATTCGTATGCGTGAGTCCGTGCTGGAGACAACACGTTTGTTCCGCGTGACCGTGCCGAGCCTGGCGAGAAGTGACACGCATGCGGTCGACGAACCGTCATCGACCAGCGGCGCCGGCGCGTGCTCGTAGCCTCGCCGTAGCTCGGCTATTTGCGCCACGCTCTTGGTCCGGGCTGTGTTCGACGACCTGATTCGTTCCTGCCCTTATCAACAGCGCCTAATCCGCGACGAAGCCGCCGGCCATCAACGCGCTTCTAGAGGGGCGCGACGCGTGGCCTGTTGAACACTACTTGGAGACGTGGAACACATGCGCTGGAACTGACGCTGAACGACTGCTGTATGCGCTGTTCGGCGGCGTGCTGATTTTCGCAATTCCCGGGACGCCGCGTTCGTCCGTAAGTACGTTCGGCGAGGCGACCCGGGGACGCTGTAGCATTTGCATGCTGACTGTGCGGAGCTGCTGATTACGATCTCGTGGGAGGATTTGGCAAGTGTCGCCCAGTTCCGCCGACATGCGCACTGGCACGGTGTTATGGGGATCGTCCTTAATCCCCGCTTCTTCGCGCCTCTGGCAAGCGCGCGTGCCCTCATGCCTTGCAGTGGGGAACCGGGTCCTGCTGCTGTTCCTCGGAGCGGCGACTCGGGTTCAGATGACCGGCTCGTTATTCCCCTTGCGGCGCTGGCTCATTTCTTCGTTCTGGGGATTCTGATCGACTACAGTTTCTTCTGGCACCAGAATTTGGTCCCGCTTTACCTGCTCGTAGTGCTGTCCTTTACCCCGTGCGGCGATGGGTGGTCGGTGGACCGCCTCTGGAAACTCTCTCGTGGCCGACCCATTCCCGCGCGAACCGCCGTGGTGTATGGCTGGTCACGGTACCTCTGTTGGATTGTGATAGTCCTGCCGTATGTCCAGGCCGGCCTCAGTAAGATTCGAGTGGGAGGATTGTCCTGGTGGCATCCGACAAATATGCGGGCGATGCTCTATGTCGACAATCTGTCGCCTCGCGAATACGACTGGGAATTGACGCGGTATCTCGTGTCGGTTCCCGACGCTATTTTTGTCTTTCTCGGCGTGGCGACGTAATTCTTGGAGGTTTTCTATTTCCTGGTACTCGTTTCCCGTAGCGCACGGTGGATTGTGCCCACCCTGATTGTGATCGCCCATGTCAGCATTTTCGCGCTTCAGCGTATTTTGTTCTTTGATCTCATTCTGCTGCAGCTCGCGTTCTTCGATTTCGGCGCCATCCGTCGCTCAGTCGCCGGCTGGATAGCTGCCCGTCGCCGTCGGATTGAGGTGCTCTACGATGGGCCCGGAGAAGGCGAACGGTCCGGCAACACAGCGCGCAGGTGCCTGGCAGATACTGACGCGCACGCGCTTCGCGCCCGCGTCCCGTACACACTCATAGCGTCGGTGCTGATAATGACGTCCGTCGTGTGCTGGATTCATCGCGTCGAGTTCTACCCGCTGACCGCCTGGCACCTGTACGCGATGCTGGAGCTATCAGGCACTGTCAACTATCCGAGAGTGCTCGGTCGTCACGAATCGGGCATCACATCCCCTGTCCGCCTCGAGGACGGAATCGGCGCGTTAGCGCTTGACGGCCGCTACATACCCGTGCTCGACAAGTGTTTCGGCGACACCGAAGACGTCGCGATGTGTCGAAAGGTCCTCACCACTATCGGCGCCGCCTACAACGCCAAAACGCCGCCGGGCTCCAGACTGACCCAGCTCGAGGTTCAGGAATGGACATGGGATTTCCTGTCAAGTCCATTCGATCCTGAACTCGGTGACCTGCACAACAGCGTAGTCATCGACATTTCTGGCGGCCATGAAAGGCCCGCAGTAGTCGAAACCCGCTTCCAACGACGGTGATGCATGACCGAGGTGGCGATTCGTGCCGAACGGCTGTCAAAGCAATTCACCATCAACGCAGCTCAAACGCGCCTCGATACGGTCAGAGACCAGCTCACCTACAGCATTAAAGGTCTTTTTCGTCGGCCTGCCGAGCATCAGACGATCTGGGCGGTAAAGGACCTCTCGTTCGAGATCAAGCACGGAGAGATCATTGGGTTCGTAGGTCAGAACGGTGCCGGCAAGAGCACGATCCTGAAAATGCTCGCACGCGTGGTTGAGCCCACGTCGGGTCGTGCGCAGCTGTACGGGCGCGTCGGCGCATTGCTCGAGGTCGGAGTCGGCTTCGACCGCGAGCTCACGGGCCGAGAGAACACGTATCTGAATGGCGCCATCCTTGGAATGCGACGAGCCGAGATCGACAGAAAGTTCGATGAAATCGTCGCATTTGCCGAGTTGGAACAGTTCATTGACACGCCAGTGAAGCGCTACTCCAGCGGCATGTACGTGCGACTGGGGTTCGCTATCGCTGCCCACCTTCAGCAGGAGATTCTGATTGTTGACGAGGTGCTGGCTGTCGGAGATGTTGCGTTTCAGAAAAAATGTCTTGACCAGATGGGGGAGGTGGTCAGGCAGGGACGAACTGTCTTGTTCGTCAGTCACAACATGGCGGCAATTCAGGGGTTCTGTTCGCGATGCTATCTCCTCGACCGGGGGCGGTTAATCACGGAAGGCACGCCTGCGCACGTGATTGAACGATATCTGGCCGAGCACTCCAATCGAGGCGAGGCTAGTTGGCCAAGCCGGAAGGACCGACAAGGCACCGGCGGCTTCGAGTTTGCCGGGGTATCCATTCTCGATCGCGCGGGAAGACCAATCGAGGTCGCATACTCAGGCCAGCCTGTCGACATAGCTGTGCGTTATCGGACGCTGAACAGCCACCGCGTGTCCCGGGTAGACATTCACATCGCCTTCTACACCGCGCTCGGGCATTTCATGTTCAACTGTTCGAGCGAGGCCTGCGGACATCCGTTCGAGACGCTGCCATCGGATGGCGACGTGGTATGCCGCATACCAGAGTTGCCATTGGCCCCCGGTCAGTACGTGTTCAATCTTTTCTCCACAGTGAGGGGCGATGTCGCGGATTGGGTACAACGCGCCGGCTCGCTGAAGGTCGTCGCTGGCGATTTCTTCGGCACTGGGCAGTTGAAAACGCACGACCACGGATTTCTGGTCAGACACAGCTGGATGGTTACCTCTCGGGATCGGATGCCCACCGATTAGATGCACGATCATGCGCTTTTTGATACTGAATACAGACTACGCCGAATTCCTCGACACACTGTATACATCGCATCCGGCGCTGAAGACGCAGTCTTACGACCACCAGATGCGGATCCGAAACGAGAGCTTGTTCGGCGTGGCGGATTTTTACTCCAGCAATTTGCGTCGACACGGCCACGAGGCATGGGAGATCTATCCGAATAATGAGTTCATGCAGAAGGCCTGGGCACGGGAGCAGGGGATCTCGGCTGGTTCCCGCTGGCGCTGGAGCGAACTGGGAAGAAGCATTCTGCCGTTCGTTTCGCAGCGTCCGAACCACTGGTCGTCACAGATCCTGTCGAAGCAGATCGCCTACTACCGACCAGACATCCTGCTCAATCAAGCATTGGACGAGGTTCGCGCTGACTTTTTGCACGAGCAGAAATCGAACATACGCCTGCTGGTCGGCCAGCACGCGTCACCACTGCCAGAAGGGCAGGATTTGAGGTGTTACGATCTGCTGATTTCGTCCCTCCCCAACCTCGTCGACCATTTTCGTCACCTTGGTATTGCTGCAGAGCTCCACCGGCTTGGGTTCGAGCCCCGGGTGCTTACCCGGGTCACGAGTAGGCTCCCGCAGATCCCCGTTTCCTTCGTCGGCAGTATCTCGACGGCACACGAGTCAAGGGTCCGGCTGCTCGAAGACGTCTGCGCCCGGTGCGGAGTGGAGGTGTGGGGACTAGGCGCGGATACCTTGCCGACGAGTACGTGCCTCCGTCGGCAGCATAGAGGCAGGGCTTGGGGGCTGGATATGTACCAGATTTTGCGTGACTCGAAGATTACCTTGAATCACCACATCGACATGGCGAACGGCTACGCCAACAACATGCGACTATTCGAGGCTACCGGCGTTGGAACCCTGCTGCTGACAGATTGGAAGGTGAATCTGCAGGATATGTTCGAGCCCGGTCGGGAGGTCATTACATATCGGACGCCCCAGGAGTGCGCCGAGCTGATCGACTACTACATCGGCCATGATGCTGAGCGGGACGCTGTCGCACACGCCGGTCAACAGCGCACACTGCGGGAGCATTCCTACGATCTCCGGATGCAGGAGCTTGTAGATGTCGTCGCCTCACACCTTTAGCCCGATGCTGAAACGGCTCGGTCGCGGCATGATGCCGGTTGGCCTGCGGCGCGCACTTGGCAGCGCCATCGAGAGCGTCACGGAGGCCACCACAGACCTTCGACTGGCCTGGTTGAAAAAACGGTTGTGGAAGCAACCCGCGGGTACTTTGGTGCGATACAAGGGCCATACGGTCCGGATCACTGATGGACCAAACACATACGTGGGGTTCAAGGACATCTTTGTCCGGCGTATTTATCACTTCGAAAGCCCTCGACAGGATCCGTTCATCATCGACTGCGGCAGCAACATCGGGTTGTCGATCCTGTACTTTGCCAGCACATACCCATCGAGCCGGATCATCGCGTTCGAGCCAGATCCGACAATTCTCCCGTATCTTCAGGAGAATATTCATCTCAACAATGTGCACAATGCCGAGTTGGTTCATGCGGCGGTCGCCGCACAGGGTGGCACTATGACCTTGCACTCGGACGGCACGTACGGCAGTTTCCTCGCTCAGCACGCGTCCTCTGACGCCCAGCGTTCGGCGTCCGCATATGATGTGCCCTGCGTCCGGCTGCGCGACTATCTGACAGAGCGGGTGGATTTTCTGAAAATGAATATCGAGGGGGCCGAGTGGGAGGTACTCGAGGACAGTGAGGATCGGTTGTTTCAAGGTACGGGAGATGGTCATTGAGTATCACCATCTCCCCGGGTTACCGCGCACGCTGCACCGGATTCTCACCTTGCTCGACCGCCAGGGATTCGAATTCTTGATCAATGATTTCGACGCGATCACCAATCCTGGGTCGCTGCCTCCATTTCGACTCGAAGCAGGCAGCCGCTATTTTCTGTTGGTCTATGCGCGGCGACGCTCACCGGTCGGCGCCTATTAACGCACGAGTTTCGGTTCAGAGGGCTTGATGGAGCATAAGGGCGAATTTTCTGAACGAGCTGGACTTCGAGCTGGTTGGATTTGAAGGGGATGCTAACCGCAGGTCTCAAATCGTGGTTCCCATGGCGATCAAGCGCCGTGCGATTTGGAAGCCTGCGGAGGCTGTCGCCCATCAGCAGGACATTCGGGTTCGACCGAGGTCTGCCGATCGATCGGTACTACATCGAGCGTTTCTTGCTTGAGCACACCGGGGACATTCGCGGGCGAACGTTGGAAGTCGCCGATAACACGTATACGCGCAGGTTTGGCGGCGGACGCGTCGAGCGATCAGATGTGCTCCACGCGGCGGTGGGGAATCCAAATGCGACCATCATCGCCGATCTGACCGGCGATGACGGCCTCCCCACAGAGGCATTCGACTGCATTATTCTCACTCAGACCCTGCACCTGATCTACGACGTCCGCGCGTGTGCGCGGCAGTTGTGCCGGGCGTTGAAGCCGGGCGGTGTGCTTCTCGCCACCGTACCCGGCATCAGTCAAATCAGTCGGTACGACATGGAACGGTGGGGTGATTACTGGCGTTTCACCAGTCTCTCAGCCCGCCGTCTGTGCGAGGAAGCCGGACCGATGGAGGTCAGTGTCACATCGTACGGCAACGTCTTCACGGCGATCGCGTTCCTGCACGGATTGGCCGCTGAAGAGTTGCGGCAAAAGGAATTGGACTACTCCGACCGAGATTACGAGCTTCTCATTGGAGTCAGGGCCGTCAAGGTGGCGAACGCACGACCATGCTGAACCCGTTCTCGTCGCTCGGTCTCCTGCGTCGACGCTTTCGCCCCTACCGGTGCACTGCCCTGGCTCTCCTCTATCACCGCGTGACTGAAGTACCGCTCGATCCGCAGTGCCTGTGCGTCAGCCCACAGCATTTCGGCGACCACCTCGAGGTCCTCACCAAACAGTTCCACCCGCTTGGCCTCCGCGAGTTCACCGATCGACTGATCTGCGGACGCCTTCCCACGCGAGCCGTGATTCTGACGTTCGACGATGGATATGCCGACAACCTTTGGAACGCGAAGCCCATCCTCAAACGGTACGGGGTGCCGGCGAGCGTCTTCGTGACCACCGGCGCCTTGGGTGCAGATCGCGAATTCTGGTGGGACGAGCTGGAAGGGCTATTGCTCCAGCCCGGCGTGCTTCCGGAGGTGATCCACCTGAGGATCAATAACGTGCAGTATCGATGGGAGCTGGGGTCGGCAAGTCGTTACACCGCTGATGATTACGTCCGATATACCCACTGGAACGTGCTTCAACCCGACGCTCCGACGCCCCGCCACGACCTTTATCGCTCACTCTGTAAGCTCGTGCGTCCGCTTGTCGAATGGGAACGCCGTAGGGTGATCAATGAACTGGTTACCGCGACCGGAAGACAGCCGGGGTCGCGAACGAGTCATCGTGCCCTGTCCCCGCCCGAGGTCGTTGAGCTGGCGCGTGACGGACTGGTCGACGTGGGCGCCCACACGGTCAGCCACCCGCAGCTAGCAGCGCTGCCGATCCATCTGCAACGAGCGGAGATTGAACAGAGCAAGACACATTTGGAAAGCATTCTGGCGCGCCCCGTGAGCACTTTCGCCTATCCTTACGGCTCTCGACTGGATTACACGAAAGAGACAGTCACCGCAGTTCGTGCGGCGGGCTTCACGACAGCGTGGTCGAATTTCCCGGAAGAGATATCGTGGAAAGCGGATCTCTTTGAATTGCCCCGGCTCATCATCCATGACGCAGACGGTGACATCTTTGCGCAGCACTTGACGGGCGCGCTAAATGGCTGAGGGCGGCCTTCAGATTCTTCAGGTCAACACCAGGGATATCGGTGGCGGTGCTGAGCGTGTCGCTTGGAATCTCTTTGAGACCTATCGCAGGCGCGGGCACACCTCGTGGCTGGTGGTTGGCACCAAGCACAGCTCGGATCCTCGTGTGGTGGAAATTGGGGATAGCCCACCGGCTGAAGCGAAAACTCATGAGTGCGCTGCTGCCGATAGACCGGCCCGCACTCGCCGTCAATGGAGCCAGGCGGGTCGCTGGGCTCGTTCCGTCATCGACCGCTATGGGCGCATGATTGAAACACTCCAGGACTCTTACGGTCTCGAGGACTTCCGTTACGCTGAGACGTGGAAGCTTCTCCACCTCGTTCATCCACCGCCCCAAATACTCCATTGCCACAATCTGCACGGTGGATACTTCGATTTGCGAGCGCTCCCGTGGCTCAGTCAACAGGTGCCAGTGGTACTGACGCTGCACGATGCATGGCTGCTCAGCGGCCACTGCGCCCATTCCTTCGATTGCGACCGTTGGAAGACTGGCTGCGGCCGATGTCCCGATCTCAGCATCTACCCTGCGATTCAGCGAGATGCCACCGCTTACAACTGGCGGCGAAAGCAGCGCCTTTACCGGGCGAGCCGCCTCCATATTGCCACGCCATCGCGGTGGTTGATGAACAAGGTAGAGCAATCGATGCTCGGCCGAGCGTGCAAAGAAGCGAGAGTGATCCCGAACGGCGTCGATCTCACCATCTTTCGCCCGGTCGACAAACAAGAGGTCCGGGCTTCGCTGCACCTGCCTCTCAAAGGAAAGATCGTTCTCTTCGCTGCCAATGGAATCCGGCAAAATTCCTGGAAGGATTATCACACTTTGCGAGCCGCGGTGGCGCGTGTTGCTCAACGGATGCGCGGCGAAAGTCTGTGGTTCGTTGCACTCGGCGAAACCGCACCGCCTGAGCAGCTCGGCGACGCGCGAATCGAATTCGTGCCGTTTGAAACCCGACCCCAAACCGCTGCGGCGTACTACCAAGCGGCCGACGTTTACATCCATGCCGCCAAAGTGGACACGTTTCCCAACACGGTGCTTGAAGCGCTGGCGTGCGGAACACCTGTGATCGCAACCGAGGTGGGCGGAATCCCGGAGCAGATTCGCGCGCTCGAGGGCTTGAGCTGCAGAACACCCGGGGCGCCGCGGCACGGCGCGCCTGAGGCGACAGGAGTGCTTGTCGGCCGAGGGGATGCCGAAGGCATGGCGGCGGGGCTCGAACGGCTGCTCTCAGACTTGCCGCTCCATCGTCGCCTCGGTCAGAACGCGCGGCGTGATGCCGAGCAGCGCTTCGGCCTAGCCAGGCAGGTGGACGCGTATTTGCGATGGTACCAGGAATTGTTGCAGCAGCCATCCGGAGTCCACCGGATCATGCAAAGCAGTGGCGGAGCGTCCGCCTGACGTAGCCACGCCGTTCAGGCTCGGAGGATTTCGATGGGGCGCGGTCCCATAGGCTCTGCACTGTCTCGAAAAGGTCACGTCTTGATCGTCGCGTCCTTTTTAGTCTATGCAGGGCTGTTTATCTACCGAACGAGCTTCGTCATAGATGGCGAGAGGTACCTCTCGTTGTTTGACGATTCAATGATTTCGATGCGATACGCTAGAAATCTGGCGACTGGATACGGGCTAGTGTGGAATCCTGGAGGTGAAAGAGTAGAGGGCTACACGAATCCACTGTGGGTCCTGTACATGTCGCTGATTCATCTGCTGCCAATTCCGCAATCCAGAACCAGTCTGCTGGTTCAGCTCACCGCCGCAATACTTCTTGCCGTCAATTTAAGTGTTGTCCGCAAGATTGGGTTATTAGTATCGAATGGTTCGAACTCTGTAGCTCTGGGAGCAGTGGTCTTAACCGCGTGGTACCTGCCGATCAATCATTGGAGTCTGCAGGGGATGGAAGTCAGCGTGTTGATCTTAATCATGAGCGTTTGCTTGTGGCGAGCCATGACATGCATGGGCGAAAGGAAGTTTTGCGTCTCGCTCTACATCCTGCTCGGCCTCAGTACGTTCATCCGACAGGACTCGGTCGTTCCCTTCGCTGGCCTGATGCTGTTCCTCGCCGCTACGGACCCGCTCAACCGCCGGCGACACTTGATCTGGGGATCGGTGATATTAACGTCATGTTGTGCGGCTCAGACCCTATTCCGGCTGTGGTATTTCGGCGACGTCCTTCCCAATACGTATTACCTAAAGCTGACCGGTTACCCGGTCACGTTGAGAATCACCCGGGGATTATATGTATTGCTCGAATTCATGTTGAAGCTGAACGTCTGGCTGTTTGCACTGCCATTCGCACTCGCTCTTCGCGGTGCTCGCACGATATTGCTCTTGCTGTGGGCGCTTACCGTTCAAATGATCTATAGCGTATATGTCGGAGGAGACGCGTGGGAGTATTGGGGTGGCAGCAATAGGTACATCAGCATTGCCATGCCTGGATTCTTTGTTCTTCTCTCCTACGCCCTGTTCCTCATCAGCCAGCTCATAATCGGTGTCACCAGCGCGGCTTCGCCGCTGGCTGGCATGGCGATCACGAAGGGGAAGAGCTACATTTTCCCAATGCTGATATTCTGTGCCGTCATGAGCGTCAACAGCATATACGGCGTGACTGCGTTGTTGGAACTGCTTCTGATAAGGCCGCCGCTTCACTCGGGACATCACAATAATAATCATCGGGAAGCTGAACAAGCGCTGCTGCTCCGCGGGATCACAACCGCCAATGCAAAAATAGCGGTCGCAAGGGGAGGAACCATTCCGTACTTCTCAGATTTATATAGTATCGATTTGTTGGGGAGGACTGACAAACAGATCGCTCATATAAACATGAGGAGAGAGGCGTCCGGATTGCACCGGTTCATAGAGTTCAGGCCTGGTCACATGAAAGTCGATTATGGCTATTCGATTGGGCAACTCAGGCCCGATGTGATTGCTCAACTCTATGAGCATGTCGAGGAAGTGCAGCCGGAATTGCAGAAGCATTATAGAGGAGTGCGACTGCAGGATATGTGTATATACGTGCGAGAAGGCTCGGTGAATGTGTTGTGGGAAAGGTTGCCGACCGAAACATGCCGCCTGTGAATTTCCGATCCTGCTCCTCTCCCACGGCGTCAAGGGAGTGCCGGGCAAAACGTTCGCCAGCTCGCGCCAGGGTCCGGCTGCGCACGCTATTAGCCGTCGCCGCGTGGCGCGCATCCTGGCGCTATTGTTAAGAAGCGATGGATTCGATCTCTATCGATCAAGCCAGGTCTCGCACCTGGGATGTTGTTCTTGCTGGCAGCAGTTTTGCCAGCATGTTTTTCCTCTACGCACTCCCGATCACACTCGACGTTCTGATTATCGAGAAAGGGAGGATCCGAGACCATCGGGACCTGATCCGGAACGGCGATGAGCCTCCCGAAAAGATTAGCCAGACAAACACCTCGGCGGTCGCGAAGGAATGGACCGCAACCACGCTGTTCGGCGGGAATTCGAATTGCTGGTGGGGTCAGACGCCGCGTTTCCACCCAGATGATTTTGCCACACGAACCCGCTTTGGGATTGGACAAGATTGGTTGTTGTCATACGACGACCTTGAAGCGTTCTACTCGGAAGTCGAAGTGATCATGGAGGTCGCTGGCGGGGGGTCGGAGCATATCCTCAAACGCAGCCAGAGCTTCCCGTTTCCGCCGCACGCGCCGTCGCGATCGGATAGGTCCTTGCGCGCGATGAGCAATAAGTGGTTTGCCGCGCCGTGCGCCCGTAGCAATGGCGGACGTCGGGCGCAATGCTGCGCGTCCGGCGTCTGCCGTCGCTGCCCAATCGACGCGAAATTCACGATCGCTAACAGTCTCGACCGATTCGACCGGCCCGGCGTCTCTCTCTTGCTCAACTCCGAGGTCCGAGCACTTCGGATCGATGCGGGTACCGCCAGGGCGGCCGTTGTCCGGCACGGCGGACGAGAACATGAAATCACTGGTAACCTCTTTGGCCTCGGCGCGAACGCCATATTCAACAGCGCCATCATGTTGCGCAGCGGACTGACGGCGCATGCCCTGGGACGGTACATCCACGAACAGGTATCCAAGCACGCCACAATTGATGTGGCGATTCCGAATTTCTTTGGTGGAACGTCGATCACCGGGCACGGATACCACTTCTATCATTCGGCGCCTCGAGACCAGGTTGCGGCGGTGTTGATCGAGAACTTCAACTCGCCCGTCAATTTCCGGCCTCTGCGTGGACATTGGACGGAACGGCTCAACATGAAGTTCATTGCGGAGGATGTGCCCCGCGACGACAACCGGGTCGGTACTCGACAAAAGAGACGAGCCGCACATAATCTGGAATGGGCACTCGAAATACGCCGTGCTCGGGCTCGAGCGCGCGCTTGCTTCCGTGGCCGATATCCTCCCCGCCCCAATCGAGGCGATGTTCGTCGATGACTATGCGACGACGGAGAACCACATCCTGGGCACGACGCGCATGGGCAAAGATCTGGGGGAGGGTGTCGTCGATCGTGGGCTGAAATGCCACGAGGTTCGTAATCTACTCGCGCTCGGGGCTGGAGTCTTCCCATCCTGCTCACCCGCCAACCCGACACTGACTCTCTGTGCGTTGTCGCTCCATGCCGCGAGGTCCCTGTGACATCAATCACGCGGCGCGCGTTCCTCGCGTCCCTTGCGGCTGTCGCCGTAGCGTTCGGGGCAGTCTCCGTATCGACGGGGTTGAGCTCGTGGATTATCAAGCAGATCGAGCTGGCATTCGGCGCTGAGATTGCCAACACAGACCATGCATCCGCGTTTGCCAAGGATTTTATCGCTTACCTGGAAGACACGAATCCAGCGCGTTATCGGAAGGTGAATTGGTATTTCCGCGTGAAACCCCGGTTCGTTGGAGATCTCGTTTCGCAAGAGGGTGAGCTCCGGGGACTGGTGATCAACATGTTCCTCTTGTCGACGAATTATGTTCTGGCGCAGGAGACCGGCGCCGACTTTCAATATGTGGCTTTGTGCGACCCGTACCGCAATCCCTGTTCGAATCAGCTCAATGCCTTTCATCTGGGTGAACGGGCGGTATGACCCTACAAAGTGGAACTGACCGGTGAACGCGTGCGCCGCGGGTCGTTCCAACGTCGATACTTGCAGCAAGCGATTCTGGAATTACTCGTCGATTTGTCGACCACCGGCTCGGCTTGAGACTCGAAGGCGGCGCAGCGGACCCTTCATCCGGGAATCCGTTCACGTGGACGAGTGCTCCCAGTGGTGGAGAAAAGGACATCAATTGTCCTCGCAATCGCCGCATCCCACGTGAAACAGTCGCGTGCCAGCTGCCGAGCCCCGATCTTCAGCTGCTCGCGAAGACGCCGGTCTTTCATGACAGTGAGTATGGCGTCGGCCAACGCATCCGGTGATCGTGCCGGGCACAAATAGACGTTCTCGCCATGGATCAACTCGCGGATCGACCGAGCTGCCGCGCGTCGCCACGACTGCTCGACCGTGCGTCACGGGCCGCGGCCAGGGAACTATCGCTCGTGAAGACGCCAAGGTCGAGCGGCAGCACGCAGAGATCCGCCGCCCACAAAACTGCGACGCTTCGTCGCTGTCCGACGCGTACCCGCCGGTCCAGGTCACTCGATCCTCAAGTGCGAGGCTCCTGGCGAGCTCTCGTATTTGTCGAGCGTATGACGGACCCTCGATGTATCTCCTCACCCACTACCCCGCCAACGATTGCGAGTCTGTACGTTCCCGGCCACACCTCGCACAACCTGAAAGGCCCGGAGCAATGTTCCGAGCCCCTTGCCCGGGGAACGAATAGCCGAAGAACATAATCCAGAAATCCTCGTCCTTGGCACCCAGGAGCTCTCGTCCACGACGCCGCGCTGCCCCGCCACCCTCCGCGACCAGATGGATGAGAGGAGGGGTGGAATTACTGTCGTTTTTGTACCGACAATCGCAGACGACTGCCGCAGGCGATGCAGAAAGCTGTTACTCAGGGCCACAATATGGTCGCTGTCGCGAAGAAGCGTTCCGAACTCATGGTCGACGTCGCGGGCGCCCGCCCAGGTTTTCACCAATCTGCGCACCGCACGTGTAGGAACCGAACAAGTGTCCGTGTCGGTGCCATACACGTTTTCGAACTGGGTGACAAACCGCACGCCTGGCAGCACCGCGTGAGCGATCGACGGAGCAAACGTGATCATCGGCTCGGCGAAATACATGCGACCCAAATACAGCAGCAGAATCGCCTCCGGCTTGTTCTGCCGCAGAAATCGCGCGAATCGCGGGAGCTCGCCACCTCCAGCGCCACATAATCGGATGTACCCTTGCGGCTCCATCGAAACGACCTGCGCCGTTCTGTTGTTAACACGGTTACGTCAACATCACCCGCTGTGAGGCTGATTGCTCAGGTGCAGCGCATGTTCGGCCTCAGGGATTGGCATGGGCGGGAATGCCGCCGAGATCAACAATGCTCGCATTGGTCTGGCTCCGCGCGGGTGGGGGAGGCGTGATCACCTACAATCGATCCTCGCTCCTCGGCACTCACGTCGCAGGAGTCAGCCATGCACCGACCGGCCGAGCAATAGTCGTGCCCTCCGCCGGGCGAGGGAAGCAGCGGCCGACAATATCGATGTGTTTCTGCCTCATGCGTGGGAGGCGCAGCGCGGATGTAGAGTGCGAAGGCGGAGCCGAACCCGGTCACCCGGCCGCCAGCCGGTCACGCCGGACTCGCGCCAATACCTGCGACATCCGCAAGCGCCAGAAAACGGAGAGCTTGAGTCCTGCTACTCGTTTCGCAGCGCCTCGGTTGGACTGATGCTCGCGGCGCGGCGAGCAGGCAGCACGGTTGCGACGAGCGCCGCCGCCAGTAGCGTGATCATCGCGACGGCATAGGCACGCGGCGTCCCTGGGGTCGAGGCCGAACAGAAACCGACCGGCCAGGTTCGACACCGACCATGCGGCGAGGCCACCCACCATCAGTCCGGCGGCCACGAGCCGCCCGAGCGTGACCAAAGACTCCGGCGACGACGCGCGATCGTGTCGCGCCGAGCGCCATGCGGATGCCGATCTCCCTTGTCTGCTGGGACACCAGATAAGCAATGACGCCGAAGATGCCCACGGCCGCGATCACCAGACCGAGCAGCCGAAGAGGCTGAACATCAGCATGTTCAGCCGCCGCTCGGCGATCTGCGCAGCCACGAGATCGTCCAGGCGGGCGATGTTCCGCAGCGGCACCTGCGGCAACACCTGCGCAACGAGAGTCGCGGAGCGCCGGCAGCGCATCGTTCGGATCGCCGCTCGTGTGCAGCAGACAGAAGCCGTCGGATTGGCTGCGACTCTGCGCCATCGGCAGGTAGACCTCGGGATGCGGATTGACCTCGAGGCTGGCCTGCCGCGCATTGGCCACGACGCCCACGACGCGTCGCTCGCCGCCGCCGCCGCCGACGACGACCGTACGTCCGACTGGGTCGTCGCCGCCGAAGAACATCGCGCCGCCGCGTCGCTGAGGATGATGGCGGCTTCGCCTCCCTCACGATCATCGTCGGTGAAATACCGGCCGCGCCTGAGGGCATCCCCAGCGTCCGGTGGTAACCGGCGGTGACGGCTTTGAGGCTGACGGTCATCTTGTAGTCGATCGGCGGCCCGGCGCCCGCAGCGCATCGATGTGCAAATTGACGCGCAAGGGAATTCCCGGCGACGCCGCGGCAGCCTCGATCGACGCCGGGCAACCGCCGCGCGCGGTCGACGATGTCGGCGAAGGCCGGGCGCAGATCGGGCGGCGCCGATCCGGGACTCGTGCGCGGAATGACATGTGCCGTCAGCACGTGGTCGCTCCGGAAGCCGGGATCGATGCGCATGACGTTGACGAAGCTGCCGATGAAGAGTGACGCACCGACGAGCAGCACGACGGCCAGCGCCACCTCGGCGACGACCAGCACTGCACGGGCGCGACGCGGCCGCGGCTCGTGCCGCCGCCACGGGCACTCTCGTGAGCACGGTTGAGAGCACGGGACTGGATCCCTGCAGGGCAGGAGCGATGCCCGAGACGACTCCCGTCACGAACGCGGCGACCCCCGCGACCGCCATCACGCGGGCATCGATGCCGATCGTGGCGACGCGCGCGAGGCTTTCGGGCAAAGCGGCCGCCAGCACGCGAACGCATAGCCAGGCAAGGGCGAGACCGACGATGGTCCCCGCTCACCGAGACGACGAGGCTCTCGATCAGCACCCGCTGCACGAGTCGGCCGCGACTGGCGCCGAGTGCCACGCGCACGGCCACATCGCGCTGTTGCACCGAGGCGCGCGCCAGCCAGAGGTTCGCGACGTTCGCGCATGCGATGAGCAGCACGATGCCCACCGCGGCAAGGAGCATGAGCATCCAAAGCCGCGTGGAGCTGCCGACGAGGTGATCGCGCAGCGGGCGAACGCCTATGCCGCGTCCCGTGTTGGTCGTCGGATTGGCGGCGGCGATGATCGCCGCGACCTGTGACATCTGCGCCTGCGCCTGGTCGAGTGACATATCTGGCGCCAGGCGCGCGATGGCTTGCACCCCGCCCCCCAATGCGCGGGCTCCGCCCCCACCGCGGACGCCCTGCGGAGCCACGACCCAGGGCGTCCAGACGTCGGCTGGCTGGGGCGAACCGGGTGGATAGGCGAAGGTCGCCGGCATCACCCCGACAATCGTGTAGGGCTCGTCATTGAGCACAAGGGAGCGGCCAACGGCTGAGGAATCGCGGCCGAAGTACCGCTGCCAGAAACCATGGCTCACCACGACCACGCGGTCGCTGCCTGCGAGTTCATTCTGTGACGTGAAGGCCGCACCCAGCATTGGCCGCGCCCGCAGCACCTCGAAGAAGCTCGCCGTGACGCGTTGGCCCTTCACGATCTCCGAGTTCAGCGTCCGGACGTTGAAGCACGGTGTCGCCGGTGTCAACGATGGCCGCCATCGACTCGAAGACTTGTTGCTGATCCACCCAGTCCAGATAGTCCTGAGACGTGACGTTCATCAGGGCGTCCGGCTCGGGCGGCTTGGCACCGGGCATGGCCCCTTCGCGAGCGCCCTGCGGCCTTCCGCCAGGCACGGGCCCGCCTGGTCCCTTCGCGATTGAACCGGACCCGGGCCGCTGTGGTCCCCCAGCGCCGCCGATGGCCGAGTCCACGCGCACCCCCACGGCGACGATGCGGTCGGGGTCGGGAAATGGCAGGGGCCGGAGCGCGACCGCGTCGACGACCGAGAAGATCGCGGTCGTCGCGCCCGTACCCAGCGCCAGCACGAGAAGCGCGCCGATCGTGAAGCTGGGCGTCGCCCTCAGTGCCCGGATGGCGTGACGCAGATCGATGAGCACGCTGTCGAACGAGAAGGCGCGCGCCGGACCCGGCGGCGGCGTTTCGTGCCAGTGCGCCTGGCGCAGGGTTCCGAGAAGGGCTTCGAGTCGGGCGCCGTCGAACTCGGTCCTCGCAGATGTGCGCCGCCTCCTCGGGCGTCATCGCCGCGCGCCACGAGTTCCCGCCACCGATCGTCGAGGTGCTGCGCGAGTTCCTCCGCGATCTCCGCCTCACGCGACGGCGAGAGGCGCAGCGACGCGAGGCGCGCGCCGGATATCCGGTTTCCAGTCAGGCATGTTCGCCTCCCGTGACCAGCCGTACGGCCTCCACGAACTCGTCCCACGTCGTGCGCTGTTGCACCAGCACGCGCCGGCCGGTAGCCGTAAGGCGATAGAAACGGCGCCGCCGCTCACCAGGCTTCTCGACCCACGCGCCCTTGATCCAGCCACGCTCCTCGAGGCGATAGAGCAGGGGATAAAGGGAGTCGAGATGGAACACCAGCCGTCCCCCTGACCGCGTTTCGATCAGCTTCCCGAGCTCGTAGCCATGCCGGGGCCGCGCCTCCAGCACCGATAGCAGGAGCAGCTCGGCTGCGCCCTTCTTCAGTTCGCGGTCCAGTGTTGGAAGGTCGATATCTGTCATAGGCAGATATTACTCATCAGACGAAGCTCCTGCAACGATGGTTGGGGCTAGCCGTCGCGGACACTCACAGTTACGTCACAGTCGGCGCGGCACAGGTCGCGAAAAATACTCAATTCTGTTGATACCCGGCGTCCGACCGACTCCCTACCATTGCCGGCCACGACACGCTTGATCGCGCGCGCTTCGCCCGGCTCGGGGAATCCGCGCGCGGGCATCAAGCGGTCGCAAGGAGGCCAATATGCACACCCGTCAAATGCCGCTCGCCGTGCTCGTGATGCTCGTGTTGCCGCCTGTGAACGCGGCGCACCCACTCCGCCGAACTCGATCGCGTCCTCCGGACTCGCCGGAATGCGTCCGGGCACCAGCATGTAAACGTCGAATTGACCCCTGATATGCGGCAGCAACTCGCCGCTCTGCACCCGCTATTTGCGAGATACCACGATCTGGATAAGGCGATCGCCGACGGCTACGAGTTCGTCGGGCCCTGCGTCTCCGACCCGGCGCTGGGTGGCATGGGCGACCACTACAGTCTGAATGCGGACATCGATTTTGGCCGTGGCGATGGGACCTACGCCCTGGACAAGCCGCAGTACCTCGTGTTCGCGCCCCAGAAAAACGGCGGCCGACGCCTGGCAGCGCTCGATTACACGGTTCCCTACGAGAAATGGCACAGCGCCGAACCGCCCGAATTCTTCGGCATTCCGTTCACGCGCAACGATGGATTCGGAGTGTGGATGTTCCACATCTGGCTGTTCGAACACAATCCGGCAGGAATGTTCGCCAATTTCAACCCGGCAGTTCCGCAGTGTTGAGCGCCCGCCGCCATTGGTGATCGGAGCGGTCGCCCAGCCGGCCGCATATCGCAACCCGGGCGGTTAGGCACGCCGGACCGTGTCGCCGGGGACGACGTAAGATGGGTGCGCGTTTGCTGCATTGGGCGGAGAGCGTCCACACCGAAACCTGAATGCCCCAACCCGCGTCGCGTCAGCTGTTCGGCCGAGAACGCGAGCTTGCTGTACTGATTCGCGCTCTGGACGACAGCGAGCGCGGCACGGCGCGTGTCGTCTGGATTGGCGGAGAGCCGGGTATCGGAAAGACGCGACTTGCCGAAGAGCTCGGGGCTACGGCGGCGACACGACGCGCAACAGTCGCGTGGGCACGCTGCGTCGACGCGGAGACGGCGCCGCCGTATTGGCCATGGGCCGAAGTCATCCGGGCCTTGCTGCAGACGGTCACCCTGGAAGAGCTCCACCTGCCCGTGTCGTGCCTCGAACGTATCAGCGCACTGGTGCCTGACCTGATGCCTCGTCCAGCGACGTCGACCCGGTCGGCTGCGCTGACCACTGCGTCCGACCGGTATCAGCTGTTCGACGCCGTGCGCACGTTGTTGCAGCGCGCCTCATCACGCGCAGTAGTTGTCCTGGTTCTGGACGACCTGCATCAGGCCGACCCGAGCTCCTTGTTACTGCTGGAATTCGTCGCTCGCGAGCTCTCCGACAGCCGGCTCCTCCTCGTCGCCACGTACCGTGCCGACGAAATGTCGAGGCGCCTGATGGAAACGATGGGGGAGCTTGCGCGTGTCGGTCTGCAGAAGATGGTGCTGACGGGGTTCGGATTGAGCGCGACGGGTCAATTGCTGGCACATCTCGTCGGCAAAGGCTGTTCTGACGACCTTGTCCGCCAGGTCCACGCCCGGACCAGCGGCAATCCATTCTTCGTGACCGAGATTGCGCACCTTCAATCATCGGATCGCGACGTGATACCGGACAACGTTCGCGCCGTTCTGCAACGACGCTTGAGCCGCTTGTCGGAGGCGACCATTCAGCTGCTCACCGTGGGTTCCGTAATGGGCATCGAGTTCGACTTCCGCATCGCCGCAGCGATCTCTCAGCCTGCCCGCGAACCCGATCTGCTGTCCGCGCTCGACGAAGCTCTGGAGCGTCTGATCGTCGAGCCCATGCCGGCAGCTGGAGAGAGCTGGTATCGGTTCAGGCATGCGCTGTTCAGAGACGCGGTGTACGAGAGCGTCTCGCCGAGCCGCCGTGCACATTGGCACGCCGCTGTTGTCGAGCTGATGGAGCAGCGACTGGGTGCACGTGTCGAGGAGCATGCTGCCGATCTCGCCTATCACGCCGCACGTGCAGAAGCGCTCGTCGGCTCGTCGCGCGTCGTCAAGTACTCGCGGCTGGCGGGTGAGCGGATGCTGACGACGCACGCCTTCGACGAGGCGTTACGGCATTTCGAGCGCGCCTGGCGCGCCCGGAACTCCGTGCCGTGCGACGATGAGGCGGCCGGAATTCTGGCCGGACTCGGCCTGGCGCAGGCAGCGACAACCGTCCGGTGGAAACGGCAGGAGGCGTGGGCCAACGTACGGCGGGCGATCGAGTACTACCTCGAGGCAGGCGAGATCCAAAAAGCCGTCGCGGCAGTGACGCACGCGTCGCTCGCCGCAGAGGGCGTGGCGGGCGTCACCGACGTCATCCGTCGGCTGCTGCCGTTGGTCCGCGAAGGCTCGCGCGAAGCCGCTTTGCTGCTCGCCCGAGGGGCGGCGGCCGCGTATTTCGAGACCGGGAGCGACCAACCGACGCAGCAATGGTTCGCGCGCGCGCTCGGGATCGCTTCGTCGCACGAGGATGCCGGGCTCGAACTGCGGGTGCTCGCCCAGTCTCTTTCGGTGGACCACTTCGCTCTTCGCTGGCATGACGCGCTCGTGAAGAGCCGTCGCGTGCTGGAGCTCGCAGAGCGGGTCGACGAGCTCCACTGGCAAGCGTACGCCAGCTACCGCGCCGCATACGCCCTGACCCACACAGGACGGATCGAGGAGGCAAACGGCCAGGTGCAGGAAAACCTGGCGGCGGCCGAGCGTCTTCGCGACCGGGGGCTGCTGGCTGATGCCCTGTATGTCAAGGCACTGCTCGCTCAACTGCGCGGACAGTGGGAAGAGGCGCGAGCGCAGAGCGATCGGGGGCTGGCGCTGGCGGCCGGCCATCTGCCGCTTCTCCATGTACGCGCCGTTCTCGAGTACGAAACGGGCAACGACGTCGCCGGTGGGCAGTACGTGCAACGCCTCATCGACGCCGATCGCGACGCGAAACCCTATCCGATCGCGGGCATCTTCACCGCTGTGGCGTTGTCGCAGATCGCCTATATCACCAATGGAATGACCGACACCGAGCCGGCGATCCGCGCCGCTCGTGCGGTCATGGCGAAGCCGTCCGCGGTTCGGAATGCCGTCGTCAGCGCACGGATGGCGCACGCGCTGCTGGCCGTGCTCGACGCGGATGTTGATGAGTGCGAAACGGACCTCGAGGCGTTGGCGCCGTTCGAGTCTGTGATGCCAACGCAGAATGGTCTGGCAACGGGCCGCGTGCTCGGTCTCCTCGCTCACGCGGTCGGCCAGAAACGCCGCGCGTGGAATCATTTCGAGCAAGCATTGGCGTTTTGTCGAGCAAGCGGGTTCAAGCCCGAGCTCGCCTGGACGTGTCACGATTATGCTGCCGCGCTATTGGACCTCGGCGCTCGCGACGACAGGGTGAAGGCGGCGGCGCTGCTCGATGAGGGCGAGCAGATAGCCGCCGCGCTCGGCCTCGAGCCGCTTCGCAAGCGTATTTCTGCGTTTCGCGAACGGTATCGACTGCGGCTCGCGCGCAATCCCGCCGGTCTGACCACGCGTGAGTTCGAGGTCCTGCAGCTGCTCGCCAGCGGCAAAGCCAACAAGGACATCGCGGAGGCGCTGTTCATCAGCACCCACACGGTCGCGGTGCACGTTGCGCGTGTGCTCGAGAAAACGGGCTCGTCGAACCGCACCGCGGCGGTTGCGTACGCCACTCGTCACCACCTGCTCGAATCGACCCGCTCGGGAACCGCCGATGAACGACGGCCGAAAAAATAGTCAATTCTGCTGATAGAACGGCCACCTCGGCCCGGTACGATCGCCGCATTGGTGAGCCGTCTTTGACATTCGCACGCACGTTGTCCGGAGAAATCGTCGCGCTCGATCCACGTGTGTTGAACGCGTTCGCCGGGCGCCTGGCCGGCCGTGTGCTCGTCGAGCGCTGCGGCGAGTACGACCAGGCGCGCCGCGTCTGGAACGGGCTCATCGATAAGCGGCCCGCGGTTATCGTGCAGTGTTCGGGCGTTGCGGACGTCCTGGAGGCGCTGCGGTTCGCGCGCGACCACGATCTGCTAGTAGCGGTTCGCGGCGGCGGCCACAACGTGGCGGGATTCGGTACCTGTGACGGCGGCCTGGTCATCGACCTCTCGCCACTCCGAGGCATCCGCGTCGATCCCGCAAAGCGAACGGTGCGCGCGCAGGCAGGGGTCACGTGGGGCGACCTCGATCGCGAGACGCAGGCGTTCGGCCTCGCCGTCCCGGGAGGAGTCGTTTCGACGACCGGTATCGCCGGTCTCACGCTCGGGGGCGGCCAGGGGTGGCTGCGACGCACCTATGGCATGACCTGCGACAGCCTGCTCTCGGCAGATGTCATCACGTCTGGAGGAGAGTTCGTCACCGCGAGTGATACGGAGCGCGCCGATCTCTTCTGGGCGCTGCGCGGTGGCGGCGGGAACTTCGGGATCGTCACCGATTTCGAGTATCGGCTGCATCCAGTTGGGCCGGTTGTGACACACGCCGCTGCGATGTATCCGATAGAGGCGGCAGCCGCCGTGTTGTCCAGTTTCCGTGATTACGTGGAAACGGCTCCTGATGCCGTAAACGCGTCCGCGACGTTCTGGACGGTTCCACCCATGGCGTTGTTTCCCGAACGGATCCATGGGCGCAGCGTGATCGCCGTCAACGGGGTCTATGTCGGCGACGGCCAACGTGGCCAGCAGGTCCTGCATGCCGTTCGCACATTCGCCGATCCGCTGTTGGATGTGTCGGAGCCGCGTGCTTACACGTCGGTGCAGCAAATGTTCGATGTCTTCTTCCCGAAGTACGCGCTCCGCTATTACTGGAAGGGGCTGTATCTCGACAGCTTGTGCGACTCGGGTATTTCGCGGCTGGCCGCTGCGTTCTCGCGCAAAGTGTCGCCGCTCTCCATGCTCGTCGTCTGGGCGCAGGGCGGCGCGCTCGCTCGCGTGGGACCCGGCGATACAGCGGTCGGGTCCCGCAACAGCCCGTTCCTCCTCGAGGTCCTTGCGAACTGGAAAGAGCCGGAGCGCACCGACGCGAATATCGCGTGGGCACGCGCCGTGTTCGAAGACATGCACCAGTGCTCACGCGGCAAACCAAACTTCAATTTCCCTGGCGTCGGGGAAGACATGAAGTCGTTCGTGAGCGCGGCAGTCGCCGAGCAGTACGAGCGGCTCGTCGAAGTGAAACGAAAGTACGACCCCGCCAACGTGTTCCGGGTCAATCAGAACATCACATGAACGGCGCAGTTTGGTGGCGCGAGTGATGTCGCCGCACCGAGCGCCGTCCCTGCTATTCCCCGCGCCAGTTCCTCGCGATGTTCACCGGCTGTGCTTCACCAGGACCTGGCGAGCTTCTGACGGCAGCCTCGTCACAGTGGTCGCTAAAAATACTCAATTCTGCTGATAGCCGGCGTCCGACCGACTTCCTACCATTCCTGCCCACGAGCCCTGCAAAGAACGGCACCGGGACAGGAGACACATCATGATCAGACTGAAGCCCTTCCTCATCGCCAGTGCCGGCCTCCTCATGCTCATCACAGCGGCGGCCAGGCTGAACGCGCTCAACGCGGGCGGCATTTCGCCGCACGGCTCCGTTCATGCCCTCTTTGATCTTGAGTGGGGCGGTCACTGGCCCCTTCGCAAGCGACGGCTTCACCGTCGCTGACACCAGCCACAACACCGGACGGCGGGTGAATCTGCCCCAGCCGGATTGCGAGACGCGCCGCTCGGACTGTGAGGACATTGCAGTTCTCAACTCTCTTGACGGCTTCAACCTTCAGCCGCGCCTGTCGGTGCCGTTCAGCGGCTCGATTGACGCGAACAGCGCCACCAGCGACACGGTGTTCCTAGTGAGTCTGGGGAGCACCCTGCCGGACCAGGGACATGGCCGGGCACCGTGGTCGGCGTTAACCAGGTCGTCTGGGACACGTTCACCACCACGCTGCACATCGAGTCGGACGCGTTGCTGGCGCAGCACACGCGCTTTGCCCTCATCGTGACACGCGGAGTGCGCGATGACGTCGGGGCCCCCGTGGAGGCGAGCGAGGCGTTTCGGCGATTCCGCCAGACCGTCGCGGCGAGACAAACAGGCGTCCTCGACGCGATTCACGCGGCCCGGCGCGCTCGGCGTGGACGAGCAGGATATCGTGGTCGCGAGCGTGTTCACCACGCAGAGCGCGACGGCCGTCCTGGAACAAATGCGCGACCAGATTCACGCGGCCACACCCGAGCCGGCGGACTTCCTCCTGGGGCCGCAAGGGGAGCGGACGGTCTTCAGCCTGGAG
>CAWDCH010000010.1:0-269057 GCA_963800785.1 Vicinamibacteria bacterium | reverse complement strand
GGGTGTTTGTCATCGAGCGCCCCGTGCCGCCGGTGGTAGTTGTAGTCCCGCTCCCGAAGGTGCTCGTTGACGAGGTGCCTATTCGTCGAGGCGTGATGCAGGCCACCCGGCGCGATCACCTAGCCGACAATTTCGATCATCTTAAGCGCGTCGTTCGGCCCACCATGCCAAACAGGCTTGCTTTCGTCGATGGCGCGCCTTCATCCGCCTCGCAGTACGCCATCTCGCGGTAACTCCAAAGGCCGCCGAAGGACCACCGCGGTTCCGTGTCCCTGTATTTCGACGCTGGCGCGATGTTTTTTGTCAGCCCCAGCAGCGCCGACAGCGAAGCGTTAACGTTGCCAGCGGCAGATACAGTCGCGTGCAGCGGCAGGCGCACCACGGGCACACCGGAACACGCGACCGTTCCGCCAAACCGCGTTCGGTACGATCCGAACCGCGCTACGGCTGTAGAAGATCGGCCCGCAATTCACTGGCGAGCGCATTTCAGTCGGGTCACACGGCCTACAAACTGTCGCCGGTTTCCGCGCCGCTGCCGCGTCAAAGGAGGAGCGCTCCGTCAAGCGACTACGCTGTGTGGGCATCCTTGAGCTAAAGCCAACCGCCGCTAAATCCCGCCCGCCGCAGTCCAGCCACGACCGGCGGGCAGCGGCTCATGATGTTCCACAGCAGTCCGGTCCGGTAGTTCTCGATCATCAGCACGACCGGCCCTTGATCGATGCCGAAGTGATACGGCGTGACCCACCACCGGTCGGACTATCCGGCATGGCAAACGATTGATTGAACGACGGCTTGAACCCATATTTCCCGGTCATCCCCAAGTGCAGTCGGCAAAGTTCCGCAAGGTCGGGATGACGATTTCCGGAGCAAACGGGAGCGAGGCGACGACGACCCACGGCGCGACCGTGCCGTCGTCTGGACCAAATGGGGCGCCTCGAGCGATGTAGTCGAAGAACTCGCGTTCGACGCCGTCGACTACACGCTTCGCCCAACCGGGTCCGTCGCATGCCGTGAAGCCGCACAGTGTTGCTGTAGCCGACGAAATTCCGGGGATTGCGGATCGCGTATTCCTGCTGCACGAACGTCGCCTGCCGGCTGTTCTCGAAGTAGTCGCTGCCGTGCGTCCGCATGAATTCGTCGCGAATACCGCGAAAGTCGATCCACATATGCGAGAGTTGATGAGTGAAGAGTGGCCCCGAGTAGAGCAATTCACGATCGTAGATGTTCTTCCACTGGTAAGTCGCACAATAGGCGCGATAACTCTCGGGAGGCAACGGATGCGTCGGCGAGCCAGTCCGAGGATATACAGCAGCAAGCCTTCGTCATAACCTTGCCAGCGGTGTTGGATGAACCCGTTCTCCGGCCGCCAGCCATGCGTGAGGGTCGGTCCGCCATCACGAGCCCAATTCCAATCGGCCCGACGGTAAAGCGTATCGGCCAGGTCTCTGATCTCGACCTCGTCGGGGGTATCGCGGTCGAAATACGTGCCGACCGACAAGGCACCGGCGAACAGGAATGCCGAGTCGATGGTGGAGAGCTCGCATTTCCAAACGCGGCGACCGGTTTCGATGTCCAGGAAATGGTAGAAGAAGCCTTTGTAACCGCTGGCGTCCGGCTCGGGACCCTGCGGGCATGCGAGCAAGTACCGCAGGCGTTTCAGGGTGATCTTGGCGGCGAAGTCTCGGAAGAGGACGCCGCGCTCGACGACGACTGGAATCGTCGCCAGTGCCATGCCGACGGCGGCGATACTGACCGGAGCGTTCGGGTCGGTCTTGTCTCGGACCAGTCCATTGTCCGGGTTGGTTTCGTGCAGATAGTAAAGAACCGTGGACAACTGCAGCAGGCCCAGCTCTCTCTCGCTGGGCAGTCGATGGAGATCGTTGTCGGCGTCTGGAGTGTCGGGCACGATTAGTCGGTCTCGGTCAGCCGAACGGCACGCGGCCTGGTTCGCCTTCCCAGTCGCCGCCCTTTTTGGGCTCGGTTGCGGATCGGTTCGAGGTCACAGCGCCAAACGGGAAGACGGTGCAGTTTAAAGGCGACAGCCCACCGACCAAAGCGAAGCTCGAGGATAAAGGCGGCGGCCGAACTCCAAGTGGCCTGACGCGCCAGCAAGTGAGGGCCGGTGGATGTGGCTTAAGGAAATAGCCGGAGCGCCTGCAGGGCCTGTTAACCGCTGACGCGCCTCCAGCGTTGTATCGGTAAATCTCGTACATGCGAGGAGAAGCGCAGATGGGCTCAGAGATCATCATCGTGCCGGCGGCGTTCCTGCTGACGGGCTACGTCGTCTTCACAATCGTCGACGGCATCCTGCGGTGGCGTAGGCTCAGGGGATCGACCGAGTTTCAGGGGAAGCTCCTGGAACGGATTGGCTCCGCCCGGGAATTCGGCGAGTTTCTCAACACCGAGGGGGGCGGCCGGTTCATCGACGTCATCGGGACGGAGAGAGGTGGCAGCGTGCACGCACGTATTCTCCGCGCCGTGCAGACGGGAATCGTGCTCGTCGTTCTTGGTGCGGCGCTGTTCCTGTTCGTCAGGTGGGTCACGCTGCCGTACCCCGTTCCGGCGAACCTGGGGTTTCTCGCGACTGTTTCGACAGCCATCGGCGTCGGACTGCTGCTGTCCTCCTTCGTCTCGTACCGTCTCTCGAGAAAGATGGGACTGATCGAAGATCAGGCGCACCGTGCGCCTCACGTGACAACAGTGTCGTGACATGCCTGAGCTCACGGAGCCTGCCTTCGGCGAGTTCTACCGCCGTCATGCGCGGGCACTGTGGTCGTACGTGTATCGGGTGACCGGCAACGCCGCCGATGCGGACGATATCGTTCAGGATGCGTTCTGCCGGCTCCTCTGCGCGGAAGTGTCCGATCTCAGCGATGTGGACTGCCGGCGATATCTCTTCCGCGTCGCCGGCAACCTGATTACGGATCGATGGCGGCACGCGCAGCGCGAGCTGTCCTGGCTCGCTCGCCTGCGCCCGCCTCCACCCGAGCCGCCGCCGGCCGGGCACGACGAGGAGGTGGCTCGGACGTTTGCGGCCTTGAAGCCACGCGAGCGCGCGTTGCTGTGGCTCGCGTACGTCGAACAGCAGGACCATCAGCAGATCGCCGACTCCCTCGGCCTGGCCCGCGGCAGCGTCAAGGTGCTGCTGTCGCGCGCACGAAACAGGCTCCGGGAACTTCTGAGTTCCGCGCGAATCGTCGCGAGGGCATGATGTTCGAGCTTTTCAGTCGGAACCTGACGCCTGAGGAAGAGGACGCCGTCGCTGCCTTCATGAAGCGCGTGGCCGTCCTGCCCGATGCACAGCGAGCGCCGCTTCCGGACCCGACCGTGCTCTGGTGGAGGGCGCAGTTCGTGCGGCGATGGAACAACGAGCGGAAGGCGCAGGCGCCGCTCGATGTGATCGATCCGATTCAGATTGTCGCGGGCCTCATCGCCGCCGGACTGCTGCTGGTGTGGACACTGCCGTCGGTCGTGCGCGCATTTTCCTTCATCGGCCTGTGACCCAGGGGACTCCGCATTAACGCGCTGTCGCCGTCAGAGCTTTCGAGCGTGTAACAAACCCCCCAATCGGCACCGCCGGGGATACCTTCGCGCAGATTACTAAACACTGGACGACACGGGTGCGCGTGGATTGTACGGAGTCGGGAAGGCCTCGATTCTCAGTGTGGAGGCTCGCTGCCGATTTCACAGAAATAGCGCCGTGCGATGGCCCGAGCCATAAGGCTATAATCCGAGGCCATGCTGGCATCCCTGCTTGTGACGGCGCTCCTGTCTATTCAGCTCCGCGCGCCCGAAACCCTCCGTCCGCCTGCCGCGCCACCGCCGGACGGAACGGGCAAGTTCCAGGAGTACGCCTACACCTACCATCTGGACTCCCACGTTTTCGTAATCGCGTTCACGCCAGCGCTGCCTGCCAAGCGAGCCACGGTGCTCGATGCGCTGAAGAGCGTGTGCCGCGACTTGTACGACCTGGACTTCACGAAGGCGGAGACGCGGCCGGGGACCGGGCCGAACGAGTGGATGTTCGAGCTGAACGATTTGCGGACGTGCTACGGGCGCGAGACGACGAACCCGGCCAAGCCGGGCGAGGTCAAATCGCTGCGCGTCTGGATGCCGTAGACCGGCGGGCACGCCATCGGCGTCGGCCGAGCGATCGCTGGTCAGCGGGTCGATCGCCGTGATCTCCTGCTCGTCGTTCGAGGACCCTGTTTAGTCATTCAACATGTTGGTGGCGCCAAGGAGCTTGCGGTAAGCGTCTGCAGCTTTTTCAAGACTCCTGATGAGAACCTCCAGCGACTCTTGAGCTTCTCTGACCCGAAGATCAGTGTCGCGCTCGCGCACGCATCATTTTCATTCCTGTGCTTTCTTCTTTGGCGGGGGTGTTTCGGGTAACGCACCCGGTCCGTAGCTCGTTGGATCACTAAGCCGGCGAGGATCGTCGTAAACTTTCTGCTGATCACCTTGCTCACGCATCCACGCCTCCAGTTCCGCGCGCATTTCCTTTAAGCGCGCGGCTTGGTTCGGTTCCGACGCGAGATTGTGCTGCTCATCCGGGTCGGCTTTGAGATCGTAAAGTTCTTCGGCAGACCGCTCGTGATAACGCTTCACAATGGCAGCGGCTCGTGCATTGGTTTTTGCCGCGGCTTCCCAGGTCGCGAAGTAAGCGCGCTGACCGAGATGCACGGGCAAGTCAATGTGCGTGGTGAACGCAAAGTCCGGATGCAGGTTGAAAATGTCCTTCCATCCGTCGGTGCGAAGACTGCGCATGGGATAAATGTTGAATTGGCCATCCCCGCTGTGCGTTGTGAAAATGCGGTCGCGATGCTGCGCGGTTTTCCCCAGCAGAACACCGGCGAAAGATTGCCCATCTATGTTGTTCGGAGGTTTGCCTCCGGCAAGCTCCAGGAGTGTTGGCAGGAAGTCCACCCAACTCACCATCGCATCGGTGTGCTGCTGCGACTTCACCATGCTTGGCCAAGAGATAATCAACGGCACCCGGATGCCGGCGTCATAAAGATTCCATTTCGCAAATGGCCACTGCGCGCCGTGGTCGCTGCTCAACAGAAATAGTGTGTTCTCCCCCAACGTTTCTCGAGCGGTGTCGTAAATTGCGCCGAGTTCGTCGTCGGCTTTCGTGACCGCGGCGGTGTAGCGAGCGCGCCATTGGCGGGTTGCCGGGGTGTCAACCGAGCCAGCGGGCAGAATAAGGGAGGCGGGATCGTAACCCTCCGCGTTCGTTGGCCACGGCACATGCGGCCAGTTGCTGCCAACAAAAAGGCAAAGCGGCTTGGCGTTGGTGCGCGGACGATTCTTCAAAAACCGCACTGCAGACGGGATGCCCTCGGGATCATGAAACGTGTCATGCTCGAAATGATCGAAGCCATAATCCCTCGTGTGGCCGTAATGCGAGACCTTCCCGAACGCGACGCACTTCATAGCCCAGCTCCTGAAAATACGCGGGCCACTTCTTAATATCGGCGCGCGGCTTCGTTTGATTCGCCTCAGCGCCGTTACGCGCGGGCATCAACCCGGTAAGCAAGGCAGCGCGACTCGGCGCGCAACTTGGCGACGCCACGAAAGCGCGCGTGAACGTCAGCCCCGCAATTGCGAGACGTTGCATGTTGGGCGTGCGTAGGGTCGAGCCGTACGGCGAGGCGTCCAACTGACTTTGGTCGTCCGTCAGGAAAATGACAATGTCCGGCGGGCGGTTCGTCGCCGCGGAAGATAACACCAAGGAAACCGCGAGGAATGTCGCGGCGAGGAAGCGAATCTTTGGCGGTTTCGAAAATGAAATCATTCTGCTCGAGGGCGAGAAGATGGCGCCGTTGACGAGTCCGTCATCCTGGTTTACCCGAGCCTTGCCGAAGAACAACAATGGTGTCTGCCTGCACGTTGTCCCAGCTCTCGCTGGAGCCATCGGGCCAGTGCACGATCACACCCCGCACGGCAGAACTCTTGCCAAGCCCGAAGTGGACGCGAACGTCGCTGGCACTCAGGTAACTTGAATCGGTGTGAACCCTTCGCCAGAGCGGCTCTTCACCATCACGCACGACCGCCACACGAGCCCCAATTCCGAAACGGTTGCTCCTGATGCCTTCCAGCCGAGCCTCGAGCCAGTGTTGCCGGGAGCCGATTTCGTTGCGGAGGAGTCGAACGGCGCCATTGTTATTCGTCACGAGGATGTCAACGGCTCCGTCGTTGTCGATGTCGCCGATGGCTGCCCCGCGCCCAACGTCGACGCGCTGGAAGGCTGGTCCGGCGACGTCACTCGTCTCGTGAAAGGTGCCCCCTTTACCTTCATTGTGAAACAGAAGGTTGCGTTGATCGTACGGGTATCGCTCGCCTCGCATGGATTCCACGATGCTCACCGCACCGTTCGCGATAAACAGATCCAGCCGGCCGTCGTTGTCATAGTCCAGCCACTGCGTCCCGAATCCCGTGAAGGCGAAGGTCGGTGCCGCCAACCCGGACTGCAGGGTGACATCTTCGAACAGGCCTTTGCCATCGCCACGGAAAAGCGTCGCGCCTTCGCGGGCGAGGTTGGTCACCAGGACTGTCAGAGTGCCCTGATTGTCGAGGTCTTCTGCGGTGACGCCCATTCCGGCCTTGGTGAGGCCGTCTGCGTTGTACGCCACGCCAGCTTCCAGAGCGTTCTCCCGAAAGGTCCCGTCGCCCTGGTTCAACCACAGGCGATTGGCCGCCGTATCGTTCGCAACATAAATGTCCGTACGGCCGTCACCATTGAAGTCCGCACCGAGAACACCGAGCGCCGGACCGTATGAGGATCCGATTCCAGAGAGACCGGTGACATCGACGAATTGGCCATTGCCCTGGTTGCGGAACAGCCGTGAGGGAACGGCCTTGTAGGCCTTGGGGGTGCAGTAATCCGGCTCGCCGGTCGGAGCGTAGCAGCGCTTGTTGCCCTTCACGGTGAAGTCCACGTAGTTTCCGACGAAGAGATCGAGATAGCCATCCCTGTCGTAGTCGAGAAACGCGCCACTGGTGCTCCATCGGGCGTCATCCACGCCGGCCTGGCGTGTGACATCGGCGAAGGTTCCATCGCCGTTGTTGTGGTACAGGACGTTGTGCCCGAAGTTCGTCACATAAAGATCGAGAAACCCATCGTTGTCGTAATCGCCAGTCACCGCACCCATCCCATAGCCGTCATGACCCACGCCGGCTTTCTCGGTCACATCGACAAATTGCAGGCGCCCCGTTTGAGACAGCATGTTCCGGAATAGCCGGTTTCCTGACTTCGAGCCCGCGGGCCGCGGAAACAGCAGTTTCCGGCCGTCGTCGATCGCAGTGCCCTGGATCAAATAGACATCGAGATCACCGTCGCTGTCGTAGTCGAAGAGGGCGGCTCCGGAGCCCATGATTTCCGGCATGTTGTATTCGCCGGTTGCTCCGGTGAAATGTTGGAAGTCCAGGCCTACGTCTGAAGCAATCTCGCGGAACAGCGGTGTCGCCGTCGACGAAACGATGCGTCCAGCTGTCACAATCGAAAGCGTCAGGCAGACGAGTCGCCTTTTCATGGCTTGTCGAGCGCGACGGCCTTTTCCAAAGCTCGCAGGTCTTTCTCGATGCTGGCCAGCAATCTGGTCTGGCCGCGGGCGGTGGCCTGTTCCCGGGCGGTGCGGGCGTATCTGAGCGCGTCTGTCAGGTTGCCGGCCCGTGCGTAGGTCGCTGCCAGCGCGTAGAGGTAGCGCGGTGTGTTGTCGTCCTCCGGCGTGAGTGTTTGCAGAAAGTGTCGAATCGCTTCGTCGAATTTCCCCTGATTGGCCAGGATCCGGCCCAAGTGGAAGTGCGCAACCCGGTAAGCGGGCCGATTCTCAAGTGCCTCCGTGAACTGCTGAAAAGCGTCGGTCATCCGCCCTTGCTGCTCGTACAGCGCTCCAAGGTGGTTGTGAGCCTCGGCGTAGTACGGATTGATCTGCAACGCTTCTTGAAATGCCCTCTCGGCATCCTGACGTTTGTGCTGTTTGAGGAGGAGAACTCCGTAGTTGTAATGGAGGTCGGCGTGGTTTCGATCGAGATCGAGCGCAGCCCTGTAGTGCTCTGCCGCCTTGTCAAACTGCTCCAACCGGCCATAGAGCGACACGAGGTTGATGTGGGCCTGGACAGCCCGCGAGTCCACACGCAGCGCTTCATTCTGTTCAGTGACGGCCTCGGCGAGCCGGCCTGCCTGCTCGAGATCCGCGCCGCGTCGAATGTGAGCGGTGGGTCCAAGGTTCAGTCTGGCGACGTCGCTGCGCAGCGAGTCCTCCAACGGCGGAACCGCCGTCTTGTTCCGCTCGTAAAGGCTGAACTGCAGCTGAGCCTCTGTTTCCTCACCAAGCTTCCGGTACGCCATCGCCAAAGCGTAGTGGGCCGGGCCGTATGGCGGAAACAATTCGCAGGACTTCAGGTACGCGTTTGCGGCCGCGGCTGCCTCTCCACGAGCAGCAAGCACTCGACCCAATCCATAGTGGGCCTCGGCGCTCTCAGGATGCACCCTGCTGATGGACTGATAGATCTCACGGGCATCCTCCCGTTTGCCGATGGTCAGCAGGCTGTCAGCGAGCTTCAACTGAGCGGGCATATAGTCAGGCTTCAGTCGCAATGCCTGGCCGAGCGTCAGCACGGCGTCCTGGTGCTTCCCCTGGGCCGCCTGAACCCATCCGAGGTGGAACAGCCATCGAAACGAGCCGGGATCGAGAAGATGTGCCCGCCGATAGCAGATCGCTGCAGACTCGTACTGCTCGTAAGCGTCCAGGATCATGCCCAGCGTCCCGCTCGCATCGGCATCGTCCGGATTCGCCCGGGAAGCCGTCTCGGCTTGCTGGACCTGCTGCCGAATGGCTGGAAGAAAGTTGCCGATGTTGAGCTGTGGAAGGTCAGGGATGGATTCGGCCCCTGCAATCTGAAGGCATAACGCTGCGGGTAGAACGCTGGCAAGCATCTGCAGGAGAACGGCCGGCATGCGATATCCAGATTGGGCCCTGATCCTACGCCTGCACACGCCAACCCGGAAAACGTTTCAGCGCGCCCGATCGTCGCTTATCCAGGTCAACGAGCCGCACCGAAAGCGGCGCGGCATCGACCCTCATACCGAAGTGCAGTCGTTAGGCCCCGCCCAGAAGGAGGCTCGCCGACGTCGCGAATTCCGTCAGTTCCGAGGCCAGGTAGACAAGACCGACAAGTCGATCCAGGCTTCGGCGGATCAGCGTCTCGAACAATCGGTGCAGTCCCTCGCGTCGTGGAAAGAACTGCACGCCATTCGCACGCGCCTGCCGTCTGAGCAGTGGCCCGGCTCCGTGTTCGGTCACGATCCACACCGGCGCGTCGAGTCGAGAAATCTTGCGCAGCGCTTGCGCCGTTGCCCATCCGTCCTGCGGAACTTCCGCGCTCAGCACGACAGCATCGAAGCTCGAGCACTCCTTGAGGAGGGACCCCGCGAGCGGGATTGACGCGGCGGTGGCGACAGAGCCGCCCAACCGACGGAGCTTGGTACACATGAACTTCGCGCGGGCTCCGTCACCCACGATCAGAACGACCGGATTGAAGGGAACGTGTGCCACCGACGCTCTCTGCCCAAGAATCATGCGAATTCTCTCTCCGCTCTGTAACATCTCTGCAAAAACGGTGTGACGGCTTCGCGTTTCCCGCCTATCAGGGCACGGTCTATTTGGACGAACTGTCGTTAACGGACCTGCAACATTCGCGTCAAATCGACATTGCACCGCCTCAGTATCGTGAGCCGATTCCCCAGAAATTCGCCGACACGCGCTTAACGTCCCCACCCCTTCCGGAGGAGTACATGAACGGCGCGATACGACTACTGGTGCTTGGATGCTTGTTGACGTTCACAGCGTTCCCGGTCGGTGCCCAGAGCAGTGCGACGGGAACGCTGACAGGAACCGTCTCTGATTCGAGCGGCGGTGTTCTTCCCGGCGTCAGCGTCACGGCACGTCATCTCGGCACAGGCGTCTCGCGAACTGCCGTGAGCGACGCCTCTGGTCGCTGGACGCTCGCCACGCTCCCCACCGGCAGGTATGAGGTCGGATTCCAGCTCGATTCGTTCAAGCGAATGGTCCGCAACGACGTGGCTGTCGAGGCAGCGGTCCCGCGCACGATCAACGTCGCGCTCGAAGTCGGCTCGTTGAGCGAGGCCATCACGGTGACGGCCGACGCATCACTCCTGACTCACTCGACGGCGGCGACATTCCGAAAGCTCGATGGTGAAGAGCTGATCGCCGTTCCAACCTCCACGCGAAGCTTCACCCATCTGCTGTCCGCCGAGGCCGGCGTCAGTGCCGATCTCCCGCCCGTGCTGATCAACGGGACCGGCAACATTTCGCCGTCGGTCAACGGCACCCGCACCACCAGCACGAGCCTGTTCTTCAACGGCGTCGACGCGACAAACATCACGACCAACGAGGGATCGCTCAACGACAACATCTCGCCCGCGCCGGAAATGCTCGAAGAGGTCAAGCTCCAGACGAGCCTCTACGACGCGTCGACTGGGCGCTCGGGCGGAGGGAACTTCCAGCTGGTCACGAGGAGCGGCACGAACGACTACCACGGCAACGGCTTCTTCAACTTCCAGCATGAAAACTTCAACGCCAACGATTTCTTCTACAACAAGGACGGCATCGACAAGCCGAAGGCGCGCCGCAACGAAGGCGGGGTGACGGTGGGTGGTCCGCTAAAAAAGAACCGCATCTTCTTTTTCGGCGGCTACCAGCGCACTGACGCCGAAACCGGCTTCGTGCCGACCGCGAGCAGCATCACGGTCGTCCCTGCCGCGTTGGGTCTGATTTCCGGAGAGCGCACCCGCGAAAACCTGTGGCAAGCGTTTTCCGCGATGAACCCCGGCATTCTTACGTCGATTCCGAAGGCCCAGTGTGCCACCGCGACGGATACCGCCTGCATCGCGGACGTTGCCCTGAATCTTTTCACGCTCAAGAACCCGGTCACCGGCGACTACGTCATTCCCGCGCCGCGCGCTGGCGGTGAAGTCGTCGGCAATGATGGGGTGGCGGGATCTTCGGTCGGCGGGAACCCGCTGGTTCGTCAGCGTAACGTCGTTCCCTCGGAGTTCACGCAGAATCAATACACCGGCAAGGTCGACGCCCAACTGACCGACAACAATCGGCTCAGTGGGACGGCGTTCTACGCCGACTTCCCGGGGCTCGATTCGTTCCCGGATCCCGGCTCGCTGGCGTCGCCGTTCACGCTTCGTCGCGCCGATCGCAATACCACGGTGGCGATTACCAATACGTGGGTCTTCGGCGGGAACAAAGTCAACGAGATCCGTGGCGGCGTGTTCGACCTGAACAACAGCCGCCGACTCGACGACCCGTTCGACGCCCTGACCAATGCCGCCGTCGGCGTGCCCAACCCGGCGACCTTCTTCGAGGACAGCATTGCGACGCGGAGACTCGGTCACTACATCGGTGCACCTGGGACGATCATGGAGCGATTTTCGTTTGGCGGTCCCAACGATTCGTACAACCGGCGAGAACAGCAGACGTGGACCATCGGCGACACGCTGACCTGGACGAGGGGCGCGCATTCGCTGCGCATGGGCGGCGAGTTCCGGCACAACGCGTTCGATACGAACCTGCCCGAAGAACAGGCCACCGAGTTCGAGAAATTCGAGAACTTCACGATGATCCTCCGCGGCCTCGCGCGTGAGGGGGACACGCAGTTCGGCGTCACCGATAAGCGATTCCGCTTCAACGATTTCAGCGCATTCGTCGCCGACGACTGGAAGATTGGGCGGAAGCTGACCGTGAATGCCGGCCTACGCTACGAATTCTTCGGGCTTCCAACCGAACTGGACGGTCGCTTCGGCAACGTCGATTTCGACGCGCTCATGAACACCGAAAACCCGGTGAATGCGTTCATCGTTCCGAAGAACGCCAAGACGACGGGATTCGCGGCCATCGACGGCGCGATTGCGGTTTCGGAAAAGGCCAACAACAACCACACGCTCAAGGGGCAGGACTGGAACAACGTGGCGCCGCGTCTCGGCTTCGCGTGGACGCCAAGCGAGGATGGTCGCTGGGTCGTGCGGGGCGGCTACGGGATCTTCTACGACCGGCCGTCGGCGGCCTTCATCAACACCGTGTTCTCGAACTATCCGTTCCTGCGCGAGGTCGAAGTGACGTTCCCGAGCCGCGCGGTGCCGATCACGACGGCCTTCTCGCAGCAGGACCCGACCTTCCCGTTCGATCAGTACCTGCCGAACCGAATCGTCCGTAACGCCGGGGCCAGTGGCACCTACGAAATTCGCGATCACACGAACGTAGTCCGCGGAGCGAACGGGGCGTCGAATCCCATCGACCCGGCGACCGGCTTGCCGGTGCGCGGCAACGTCGCCGAGACCTTCGAGTTCCGCGCCGTCGATCGCGACCTCGAGTCGCCGTGGGTGCAGCAGTACAACTTCGGCGTTCAGCGCGATCTGGGCAGGGACATGGCCATCGAGGTCCGCTACGTTGGCACCAAAGGACACAAACTGCTTGAAGCGCGCGCCTTCAACCAGGGCTACGACTTGAATGCCCCGGGCGTACCCGACTACATCTACGAGCGATTCAACCAGGCCTATCTGGCTGCCGGCAGTCCCAACGGAGCGCTGAACGCCGGGGCCACGGCCCGCGAGCGCGGCGTCGGCCGTGCATTCGGCTTCCCCAATGCATCCCTGGACGGCATGGTCGATCTCAACCTTGGGAACGCAGCGGGAGCGGTGCTTCCCTTCGAGGCGCGAGGCCCGATCCTCGGGTTCAACGTCCCGGAAGCCGTCTTGATGGCCAACACGGGTCACTCGCTGTACAACTCGTTGCAGGTCAACTTCCTCAAGCGGATGTCTGCCGGATTGCAGTTCAATCTTTCGTACACCTACTCGCGGTCCAAGGACACGAGCTCCGCCGATCCTGGGAGCACCTCGGGCGGCGGCAAGCCGGACCTGCCGAACGTCGGCTTCGCCGTGCAGGGCAATCAGCGCGATATCGAAGCGAACTATGCGCGCTCCGATTTCGACCGGCCACATCGCTTCAGCGGCAGCTTCATCTACGAGATGCCCGGAGTGCTACGCGGCTTCCGGCTCGCTGGCTTCGTGCAGGTGCAGTCGGGGCTGCCGTACTCCATCTTCTCGGGGGAACCGGAGCTGCAGACCGCCTCGCAGTACAACAATCTGGTTCGAGGCAGTGGTGGCTTGTACCGTCTGGCATTCGGCCGTCCCAGCCTCTGCGGCTCTCTTGACGATTTGAAAAACGGAGGGCCCGACCCGAGCGAAGCGGCGTTCAATACAAGCGCTCTTTGCTCGCCGACGTCCATTGCCGGCGGCTATCCGGGCAACCAGGGGTTCGGCAACCTGGGTCGCAATGTTTTGAGAAATCTCAAGCAGCGTCGTGTGGACCTCAGTCTGGCGCGCCAGTTCACGCTTGTGGGAACGTCGAGCCTGGAGTTGCGGTGGGACGTGTTCAACGTCTTCAACAACGTCAATTTCGCGTTGCCGGAAAACGTGATTGGCGAGGCCGGCACTGACTTTGGCCAGATTACCAACACCGTGGGTGGGCCGCGCGTCATGCAACTGGGCGCGAAGCTCCGCTTCTAGACAGGACGAATCAGTCAGTCAGGTCAGGCCGCTAGCGGCGGGCGGAACCTTCACAGGAAGGGGCGGCAGTTTTTCTGCCGCTCCTTTGGCCCACAATCTCACTTGCCTCCGATCTCGTCGAGCCGATCCTTCAGCGCCAGCCGGTCAAGACTTTCGAGTGGCAAGCTCGCCAATAGTTCGATGCGGGTCGAAGCACAATGAACGTTTCCTTGAAGGCTTCAGCGCAATCGAAAGTGACAGTCGTCGGGGAAAACGGTCGACCTTATCGAACACTCTCGGTGGGCAACGCTGGGCGAACCATGCGGAACGTCAGTTTGACGATGCCGACGGTAATGGCATCGCCGTCGTGGAGCGCAACTGGTTCGTGTATTCGCTGACCTGCGACGTGTGAGCCGTTCTTGCTGCCGAGGTCTTCGAATGTCGCCTGGCCATCCTCGATCCGAACCCGCGCGTGACGGCGCGAAACGCTGGGAGAATCGAGCATTACCGCGGCGTCAGCGTCTCGCCCGATGATGTGCTCGCCTTCGCGAAGCGTGGCGCTCCCGCCTTTCCATGCGAGCCGGCAGACGACACCACTGGTCTCGACCGGCGCCGCCGCAGGTTTGCCACGAAACGCGTATCCGAAGCGATGAACGGTTCTGACGAACCGTGATCGCTCCGGATCATCACCGAGCGCGTGACGGATCTCACCCACAAGGTTGGATAGGTTCGCCTCGACCACGAACGTCTCCGGCCAGAGACGATCGTGCAACTCAGCCTTCGAGAGTGCCTTGGGCCGGCTCTGGATCAGGATTTCGAGTAACTGAAAGGCCTTCGGCGACAACGTGACGGCCTTGTCGTCCCGCAACAGCTCTCGCGTGTCCGAGTCGAAGATGAACTCACCAAACCCCAGGCGCATATGCGTCAAACTTCCCGGAGCTTCGGAAGACGTCGGGGATTATACCGCCGCTGATCTGGACGGCGCTTTTGCCGTTTACCCTTCACAAACTGAGCGGTTTCCACTCGCTCTAGCGAATTCTTCCTGAAGAAATCCTGACGGCGCGCTGAGACTTCTTTTCATCGGACGGACGATCGTCTGTGTAGTTACGCGGAATGGAGGATCGTATGACGAAATCACGGGCGCGCTTCGTCGCCGCGGCGGTTGGCGTGTTTGGCGCCGGAGCGTATCTGCACGCTTCAGTTCGACTGGCGGTTCCATCGCGGGATCCGGGTCCGCCGTTTTATGCTGCCATCGACCGTCCACCAACCGGCCAGATCTTTCACGATGGCGAATGGGCCGCTATTCCGTTTCTGCGCGACCCGGCATGCGTGCCCGCCGACGTGAATCTGCTTGAGGGCTTTGACTTTCCGCCACGACCCTTCACCTGTCAGCTCACCGTGCACGGGTTTGTGATCTACAAAAACGGCCCGTCCGACCTGGTCCCAATGAACATTTTGTTGATAGGCGACGGAACAGTGCCCATGTGGTTCGTGCGCTGGTCCGAACTCCAGGCCGCGATCGCAGATGACGTGCTGTCGATCGAGGAGCTGGAGGCGCTCCCATCCCTGCTGATCGGCTCCGCTTCTTTTTTCGAATATCTGCAGCAGCCCGGCGCCTTTCGGCCGCAGGGGCTTGGCAACGGGAAAATCGAGAGTGTCGCGTCAGGCAACCTGAGCGACGGACGTGCCTTTCAGTTTTCCGTGAGAGAAATGGGCATCGATCGGATCAGCACATTACGGCACATCCGGATTGAGTTCAGATGACGGTTCGTGCTCTCGACCGCGCGCGATCACTTCAGACCTTCGACCACCAACAAGGTCGAGAGTGATCGCAGATAACCGTAACAGTAGCTGTTCCCGTCTGGCGTGATGCGAACGTCGTTGATCGCCTCGAGGCCAACGGGATCGACCGGTTTTATCGTCTTCCAGAGTTTCCGACTGCCGGTTCTCAGGTCCACTCTGTCGATCTCGGCCTCCAGCGTCTGGTAAATCTCACCAGGTGTGCTCGACCAGGGAGACGCGCGCAGCACATACATGAACCGGCCATCGTTGGTCCATTGCAACGCGGTATCCTCGGCGGAAAGAAACGGCAACGCGCTCGGTTCTCCGCCGTCCACTGGGTACAGCGCGTGCTTGCCACCAGACGTGCCTTCGACGAAGTGCCCATCCGGAGTCGCCCGGGCCGCGGTGTGGACTCCTTCGGGTGAAATCGCGCGTGGCAATCCGCCGCTGGTGTCCTGAACGTAGATTCGTCCGTCTCCACCAGTCTCGCTGCCGCCGAAAACCACGCGTCCATCGGGCAGGAAGTCCGCTTCGAACAGGCCGGCGAGTTTCCCGAGGGGCAGTGACCTGGGCGAGCCCGCACCGACCGGGAGAAGTACCCAGCCCTTTTCGACTGAATCCGGCGACGCTGCATTCGGTCGGGCGAGCACCCACCGTCCATCTGCTGAGAGATCTTCGGGATACCCGTCACCAAGCCGAACGGCCGGCGATCCGTCCGTTTTCCGAAGATAGATTCCCTGCGCCAGTCCGCCGCCTCCGCGAATCTCTCCGAATATCGCGGTTCGACCATCGGCCGACAGCGCCTCGAGTGACGATCCGTCGAACCAGCTCAAGTCACGATCGCCCGTCTCCCCAGGTGCGCGGCACACCACCCCTTCGCGGCCGAAATGGCGCACCGCCAAGACGCGGCCATCTCGAGACACATCATGGAGCTGTACCGGGTCGGGTACGCTTGCCAGCAAACGTTGTTTGCGATCGAAAGAAGCGGCATAAAACGATGGCGCAAATTGGCCGAGCGTACCCGTGAACCAAATCTCGTCTTCATCGGGCGACCAAGCCAATCCTAGGGTCGAAGTGTTCCACCCTCGGAATAGCGTCGTCTTCTTACCCGAGCGATCGAGCACGATGAGTTCCCTAGAGCTGTTACCCTCCAAAAACGCGACACGGTCGCCGCGCGGCGAGACACGAAGCGACGTGACGTGTAACGGCGTCTCGTAGAGCTTCGTTCCGATAGGGAATTCGACCTGCAATCGGCCTGGGGTCTCTGGGGCTTGCCGAACCACCGCAAGCGCATTGCCATCAGGCGTCCAATCGGCGGAGGTGACGTGCTCGAGCAATTCGCGGGGCGCCCCGCCGGTGAGTGGCATGCGCTCCAAAGTACCGGCGGCACGAAAAACCGATTGGCGCCCCTGCATGATTGCGAGGACATCTGATGATGAAATGCTAAATAGGCGCGAATGAGGAATGCCGAGCGGACGTGATTCCGTGCTCCCGAAGCGCGTCAGGTACAGCTCGTACGGTTGTCCTTCCCACGCGGCGCTGTAAACGATGCTCTGGCCGTCCGGCGCAAACCGAGCCGACGTGATGATGCCCCTGCGAAACGTGACGTGATGGAACGACGGCTCTGATGATTGAGATTCCCGCAATAGTGGAATCGCGGCGGCGCCCATGACGGCAATAGTCGCGAGGGCAGCAGTAACCATCGCGACGCGCCGCGAAGACCACCGGCGCGCGGGTCCTGCGGTCCATGCGTGGCCGTGCGACATGTCGAGGATATACGTCAGCTCTGCCCCTAAATCGGCCGCCGTTTGCCAGCGCGCATCCGGTTCCTTTGCCAGGCAACGCTGGATCGCGCGTTCGAGGAGCGGTGGCGTCAGCGGTTGCCGCGTCGAGAGCGGGACCGGCTCTTCGGAGAGGATCGCCACGATCACACTGGCCTTGCTGCTGCCCTGAAACGGCGCCTGCCCGGTCGTCATTTCATAGAGCACGGCGCCGAGCGCAAAGAGATCCGTGCGCGCGTCCACAGTCTTGCCCTCGAGCTGTTCGGGCGCCATGTAGGGCAGGGTCCCGATGATCGCCCCATCCCCCGATAGGGCCAGGCTCATCGTCACGTCCTGCTCGCCCGGTGCGGGGTCGACCTCGCGCAGCTTGGCGAGGCCAAAATCGAGCAGCTTGACGCCGTCGCGAGCCAGCATGATGTTGCTCGGTTTCAAATCGCGGTGCACGACGCCTTCGCGGTGCGCGGCCGTAAGCGCAGCGGCGATCTGCCCGCCTAAGCGCGGGACCTCCTCGATCGCCAGCGGCCCGCGCGCCAGCCGCTCGGCAAGCGTCTCACCGTGCACGTACTCCATGACCAGGAAGGCTTCGCCATCCTGCTCGCCAATGTCGTGCAGGGCACAGATGTGCGGATGATTCAGTCGCGAGATCGCGCGGGCTTCACGCTTGAAGCGTTCGAGGCGGTCGCGGCGGTGGAGTTCGGACGCGCGAAGGATCTTGAGCGCGACGGTGCGATCCAAGCGCGTATCGCGCGCCCGATAGACTTCGCCCATGCCGCCCGCACCGAGCCGCGCCAGGACCTCGAAGGCCCCCACGCGCGTACCCGCTGCCAACGGCATCACCCACCCCTAGCCGAACTTCCGGAACGCCAGAATTATATCGCCGCCGGTTCCGTTCACAGAGCGGCGCGCAGTCGTTCTGCGACAGCCAAGCTGAGCGGTTCGCCTGCTCCCTTAGTACCCTGAAGAAACCCTGACGGGGCCTTAAGACTTGCTGCCCGCGACCGCGTATTTCTTGTACGCGTGATGGCGACGTGACACACGTCGCGCCGAACACCTTGAAAGGGCCCGTGCGGCGCAAATTCGCGGGATCTACGTCTTCTTCCCAATGACCGGTTCCGGGCTGATGTCGCGCACTCTCTGCGACGCCAGGACGCGAAGCGAACTAGGAGGCAACTATGAGGGCGACAGCCGTCCTGCTTCTCATGCTGATCGAGGGAGCGGCGGGGTGCGGCGGCTCCGATTCCGCGCCGCCGCCGTCACCTTCACCTCAACCAGCACCACCACCGCCCGCGCCGGTCCAGTTGGCGGAATTTCACGATCCTGGCTCCACGTTCTCTACGCCCGATGTCCGTGACGTCCAGGAGCAGATCGTGCACTTCGACACTGCGAACAATTCACTCATCTGGACCGCCGACGGCCGGAGTTTCCCCGGGTATCCGGTCAGCGGCAACTTGATTGCGTCAGGATTCCAGGTCCGTTTTGGGACGAAGGACGGCGAGCGCCGCGCTTATTTCACGGAAACGATGTCGGCGACGATCTGCGACATCGAGGTTTCGGGCGGTCAGCTCCTGATCTCGGCGACGAACGTGAAGGTGCCTGGAAGCAGCTGATGCACGCAGGCAGTGCCAAGGAGGGAAGGCGATGACACGCCAGTTGACACGCCACTTCCTGTCTGTCGCGGCGGTAGTCGCGCTGATCGTGCCGCAGTTTTCGGTCGCCGCCGCACGGCGGATCAGCAATGTTAGCGGTCCTGTTACGCTGCCGTCGATTCACTGCATAGCCGAAGCGCTCGCCGTCGACGCCCGGGGCACGATCATCGTCGGATCGGCGTCGGACGTCTCAGGCCTACAGCACGCCGTCAAGCGGACGCCGTAAAGCGACGGGTCGTGGGCGTTCAGCGACTTGGCGTGGCCGGCAGGTGCCAGCAGCACAATTGCCAGAGGCGTCAACAATCGGGGTGATGTGTGGCGGGTAATGATTTTCCCGCGACGGCTTCGCGCGCTCTCCTCTGCTGGCCGGGACGAGCTCACCTCGAATCCTCGGGCTGCTCCACGGACAGAAGGGAGGAAACGGTGTACGGCGCGAGGCAACGGCGAACGCGCTTAGTGACGTGCGGCCGGATGGCAGCCGGCTCGTTGTCGGGCAAGATTCCCGAGGCAAGCCTGTCGCGTGGGTGGTGCGAAATCCCTGAGTCTGCAGGCGGCCACGCACTCGGATGACAGGAGCTACCCATGCAGATCCGATTGCTGACTCCGCTGCTCGTGCTCACAGCGGCATTCAGCGCGACATCTGCCTCTCGCGCCGATGTCGTGACGCAATGGAACAGCGGCGCACTTGCGGCCATTCGCGTAAATAGAACCTCTCCGCCACACGCCTCGCGGGCGCTGGCGATACTGCACGCCTCGATCTACGACGCGATCAATGGCATCACGCGCTCGCACGAACGCTATTTCGTGCGGAGCAAGGTGGCGGCCAGCGCCTCCATCGAAGCGGCCGCAAGCGCCGCCGCACATGGGGTCCTCGTCGCTCTGTTCCCTGCGGAGGTGCCGGCCTTCGACGACCTTCACGCGAAGGTAATTGCCGCGGTCCCGGACGGCCCACGAAAGCGGACGGGACTTGAATGGGGTGAGCGCGTCGCACGAGACATTCTGAGCTGGCGCGCCAACGACAATTCCGACGCCATCGTCGGTGCACCATCAGCGAGTGGCCCGGGTGCGTGGCAACGTACACCGCCGGCGTTTGCCTCATATCTCTTGCCGCAGTGGGCATTTGTGTCGCCGTTTGCGATCCCCGCCAGTTCCTTCATGCGTCCGCCTGGACCACCGTCGCTCGACAGTCCAGAGTGGGTTGGCGACTACAACGAGGTCAAGGCGCTTGGTGCGGTCGTCGGCTCGATGCGCACCCCGGAGCAAAGCCTGATCGCGCTGTTCTGGTCGGATGGCCCGGGTACGGGGACGCCTCCTGGCCATTGGAACAGCATCGCTCAATGGGTCAGCGCCGACCGCCGGAACTCGATTGAGCAGAATGCGCGGTTGTTTGCACTCTTGAATATCGCGATGGCCGACGCCGCGATTTGTGCGTGGGACGCGAAGTACACGTCTGACTTCTGGCGACCTGTGACTGCGATCAGGAGCGGCGACACAGACGGCAACCCTGCTACCGTCGCCGATCCTGCGTGGGCATCATTTCTCGTCACGCCGCCGTTTCCGGACTACATCTCGGGACACAGCACGTTCAGTGGCGCGGCAGCGACTGTGCTGGCCAGGTTCTATGGGACGGACCACATCAGCTTCACGGTCGGATCCGACGGATTGCGTGGCGCGACCCGATCCTTCACCAGCTTCACAGCCGCAGCCAAAGAAGCTGGCATAAGCCGCCTCTACGCCGGCATCCATTTCAGAACGGCGATCGAGGATGGATTCTCAGCGGGTATCGCGATCGGTGAGTGGACGATCACGCATTACCTGCAGCCAAAAGGAAACCGGTCGCGTCGGTGAATCGTGCCTTGGTTTCAGTCGATCATGACCAGATCGAGCTGATCGAGGTTGGCTGGATCTGCGAGTTGATCGATAGCAACGATTCTTCCGTCCGCGATCGTGAACCCGTCCCGTGCGGCGGAGTGCCTTCTGGAACGCGGACTCTTGGCCCTCGTTCCTCAGTGTCCGAGATAACCCAGCGACCGAAGACGTTCCAGGACCTCCGGCGAGACCGGTGAGGACTGTCCCCGGATGGCTTCGCCCGACCTGACAGCCGTCGCGACGACACGCTGAAGCACGCGCTCGAGCTGCTCGACCCGTTCCGGATGCTGTCGAGCAAGGTTGTTCTTCTCGCGCGGGTCAACTCGAAGATCGAAGAGTTGACGCCCACCCTGCAGCGAGGAAATGTACTTCCATTCCAGGGTTCTTATGGCGAAGCGGCTTCCGACCACCTCCGAGTACGCGTACGTTTGTGAGTTCGTGCGTCCCTGAAGATCCGCGAGACGATCGCGGCCGTGCAACCCTTTCGGCACTTTCGCACCGGCGATCCCGGCGAGCGTAGGAAACAGGTCGACGAGCTGCACTTGCGTGCGGACGCGGCGCGGCGGGAGTCCGGGGATGCGGATAACCAGGGGCACGCGCACGAGTTCGTCATACAGCCACGTGTTGTGCTCGAGCACGCCGTGTTCCATGAACGACTCGCCATGATCGGCGGTCAAGATGATGGCGGTACGATCCCAGAGTTGGCGGCGCCGCAGCTCCTCGAAGAACGTGCCGATCGCCTCGTCCGCCGTTCGGATCTCGCCGTCGTAGCGGGCCTTGTATAGGTTCAGGTCGCGAGAGCCGCCGATCCGGATCCACGCGGGGATCACCGAGGGATTGATCGGCTCGGGAGGCGTCAGCGCGGGAAACATCGAGCGATACGGCTCGGGCGGCGTATAGGGACTGTGGGGTTCCATCAGGTGGACCCACAGGAAGAAGGGCCGCTTACTGCGCGCGTCAAAGGCCTTCATCGCTTCAGCGAGCACATATCGAGCGCTTCCGAACTCGCCCTGCTCCGAGATGAAACGGAAATGATCGAACCCCTGCGCAAACCCGAACTCGGAGATGAGGAACGGGTTCGAGGTCAACGCGAACGTTTCGTACCCCGCGGCCTTCAGCGCCTCGGGCAGCGTCTGAAGCTCGGCGCCGAGGATGTCGGTATAGGGAAGCGCAGTCTTGCCGACGCCGGTTGTCATGAGCTGCCCGACTTTGGGCTTGGTTGTGTAGGTCTTGTGAGTAGTCGGGTACAGACCCGTAAAAAGCGACGCGACCGAGGCCTTGGTATACGGCGCTTGGGAGATGCCGTCGGTGACGACGACAGCGCCTTTCGCGAAGGCGTCAATCGACGGAGATGTCGGCCGGGTATAGCCGTAGACGCCCAGATGATCGGGCCGCAGGGCATCGACCGTGATGACGATCATGTTCGGGCGGGCACCTTCAGCGCCGCTCAGGGCGCCAATGGCCGTGACACTCAGCAGCCACGGCGTCACGACACAGTGGACGAGGAGCCGCGGTGTCAAGATCGTCAGCGGAGGTCGCTTCGGGTGTCCCGTACGTCGCTGTGCTGGCACCATATTCCTTAGGCGTGCTCGATGAACTCTGTCGAATCCTGCCCTGGTCGGGGTCCGCACCCGACGCCTGTCGGGCAGGACGTAAAGCCGGGCAGATGGATGGCGATTCGAATAGTGGCGCGGACCGTCGATTATGTCCAGTCCTGCGCGCCCCTGTAGCGTCATGATTTGACCGCTCGCGACAGCAAGGAATCTATCCGCTTGAGCGGGACCCGGCGCCTCGGTCGCTACCCGGCGGTGCTCGAGCGGCGGCTGAGCATCGGTTCATCGGCGATCGCCCGGGAAGAAATTGACAGGCCCGTCTGGAAGGCATAGGGTCGGCCTGACACTCTGCTCAACGGAGGCAAACTATGCTACCCGCCTCGATCAGCCGCTATCTCGAACAACACGGTGTGCACTTTTCGGTGGTGGAGCATTCCGTCGCGTACACCGCCCAGGAAGAGGCGGCCGCCGTCCATGTGCCCGGCCGCGAATGGGCCAAGGCCGTCGTCTGCATCGTCGACGACCAGCCGACGCTCGCCGTGTTGCCCGCGGATCGGCGCATCGATCTCGATCGGCTTCGCGACGCGTGCGGCGCGCGTTCGGCGCGGCTGGCCAGCGAAGCGGAATTTCGGCCGCTGTATTCGGATTGCGAGGTGGGAGCGATGCCGCCGTTCGGGCCGCTTTACAAGCAGCCTGTGGTGGTCGAGCGGAGCCTGACGTCGGATCCGGAAATCCTGTTCAATGGCGGGTCACATCACGACGCGATTCGCATGCGGTATCGGGATTTCGAGGACCTGGTGAAGCCGACGGTCGCGGACTTTGGACTGCCGATGCGAGAGTCCTGACACAGATGGCGAGGCGCCAGCTAGCGCCGGGTGGCCCGCCTCGCGGTCTCGAGCGCCGCTTCGATGAGGAGGCTCATGCGCGCGTAGTGCGACCCCCGCCAATAGATACGGCGGCAGGTCGGACATCGGGAGAATTCGCGGTAGTGCTCGCGTGTCCGCGCAGGAAGCCTGTGCTGCACGCGATCCTTCGTGACGACGTGCAGCAGGCTGTTGCACCGGAGGCAGCGGGTGAAGGGCGCCGCAGCCGCGACGAGATCGAAGTGCTTCAGCAACTCGACCAGTTGCCGGGCGGGCTGCGTGTGGCGCAGGAAGTAGCCTCGCTTGACGATGCGGTGCTTCAGCACACCGACATCGCGAGTGAGCAGCACGCGGTCGTCGGAAGCCGAGATGTCGACAATCTCCTCGTCGAGAAAGTCGTTGCGGTACGTCGTGTCGAACCCGGCAAGCCTGAGATACGCAGCGAGCCGGCCGAGATGGACGTCGGCAATGAAGCGCGGCTCTGTTTGGCAAGGCGGAGCGAGCCGAATCATGGTGGTGAGATCGAATTCGCGAATCAGCGGATACACCGCCACGCGGTCGCCGTCGCGGACGCGATAGCCGAAGTCCACTGACTGGCCCTGCACGATCAGGAGGTCAATCTCCGGATGCGGCACACCCAGCGACTCCACGAGATCTTTGACCGACGGGCTTTCGTTGAGCGTACAGACGAGCGTCGACTGTCTGCGCGGCGGCGGCAGGAAGTCGTTGAGCGTACCGTAGAAGCGAACGGAGACGGAGGCCACGATAACGCCTCGACGAGACTCAGGAGGTCCGTATGGTCACGCTGAACCTGATCGTGATGGTCGGGAGCATGCTCGCGAGCGGAAGTGTCGCACAATATCCGGCGACGAACAGCTCACCACAGTACCGCGTCGAGTTCGAGGACGACCAGGTGCGCGTGCTTCGGGTGTCTCTGCGTCCCGGCGAACAGACAGCGGTCGAGGATCATCCCGACGCCGTGCTCATCTATCTCACAGCGGACCTCGACGGTCGTGTGCCGGATGCCGTGGCCACGTGGCAGCCGATGGGCACCTACGGCCTGCAGAATCACGCACGAACGTCATTCGAGGCGCTTCTCGTCGAACTGATCGCGCCGGCCTCGGGAGCGCCGGCGTCCGTCGAACCAGAGGCGATGCCCGTCGCCTACTCGTACTCGTCCTGGTCCACCGAATACCCGTTCTATGAACCCGATGCACACCGGGCACGCCCGCTGGTCGAGAACGGACGCGTCGCAGTCACCTGGCACCGGCTGGTGCCGCTGGTGCAAACCGAACCCCCTCACTTTCACTTACGAGATACGCTGCTCGTTTACCTGCGCGGCGGAGAGATGAGTGGGTCAACAGGTCAGCTCGGTTTTCATCGGGCACGCCGCGGCGAGTTCCACGTGCTGCCTCCCTATGTGCTGCACGCGCTGGGCAACGTGGGAAACGATCCGATTGAGTTCGTGATGATCGCGCCCAAATAGACCGATGCGCGAGGGCGCGCGGCCACGAAGCGCTAGAGTCCGGCGTCGATCGAAGGGAGCGTAGCGATGCGGGTCGGCCTGCTTACCGCTGTCATCGGAGTCCTCCTGGCCGCCGGCGGGGCATCCCGCGAGGCGGCAGCGCCGGCGCCGCCACCCGTCGCCCGATACTCGGTCGCCGACCTCTATAAAAACTCCGAGTTCTTCGGCGCGTCGTTCTCGGCAGACGGCACGAAGATCCTGGTGTCGTCGAACAGCTCGGGTGTCTGGAACGCCTTCGCGGTTCCGACCGCCGGCGGCAACCCCACGGCGCTGACGAGCTCGACGACGGATTCGATCTTTGCTGCGTCCTATTTCCCGAACGACGGCCGCATCCTCTACACGAGCGACAAGGGCGGCAACGAGCTCAGTCATCTCTACGTCCGTGCCGAGGACGGCACGATCAAAGACCTGACGCCTGGCGAGAAGCTGAACGCAAATTTCGCCGGCTGGGCCCGCGACGACAAGTCGTTTTTTGTCGCTTCCAACGAGCGGGATCAGCGCTACTTCGACCTTTACGAGTACGCCACCGACGGCTATGCCCGCACTCTGTTTTACCGGAACGACAAGGGATTTGAACTCGGGCCAGTCTCACGCGACAAGCGCTACATCGCGCTTGCGAAGAGCCGTACCACCAGCGACGCCGACATCTGGCTCTTCGACCGACAGACGCGTACGACGAAGAACATCACCGCCCACCAGGGAGATGTCAGCAACGCGGCGGCGGATTTTTCTCCTGACGGCACGAAGTTACTGTTCATTTCCGATGCCGGCCGTGAATTCAAGTCGCTGCGCAGCTACGATCTCGCGACCGGCGCGCAGAAGGCCGTCCTGGAACCCAACTGGGACGTCTCGGGCGCCGTGTTCTCCAAGAGTGGCAAGTACCTGATCGTCTGGATCAACGAAGACGCGGCCCTTACAACACGCCTCTACGACGCCGCCTCGCTGCAGGAAATCCGTCAGCAGGGTATGCCCAGAGGCCTCGTTCGCGGCCTGCGACTCTCGCGCGACGACGCGAAGGCGGCCTTCTATGCGAGCGACGGCTCGGTTCCGAGCGACCTGTACGCGGGTCCAGTCGGCGGACCGCCGAAGCGCCTGACCAATGCCCTCAACCCGGCGATCGCGCGCGAGGACCTGGTCGTCCCGACGCGGGTTCGCTTCAAGTCCTACGACGGCCTCGAAATCCCCGGGTTGCTGTACACCCCGCATCAGGCGTCGGCCTCCGCGAAGGCTCCCGCTCTGGTCATGGTCCATGGCGGCCCCGGCGGTCAGGCGCAGTTCGGCTACTTTGGTCTGACACAGGCGCTCGTCAACCACGGTTACGTCGTCTTCGATATCAACAACCGCGGCAGCACCGGCTATGGCAAGGCTTTCTACGCCATGGACGATCGCAAGCACGGCGAGGCCGACCTCGGCGACGTCGTGGCCAGCAAGCGGATGCTCGCCGACACTGGCTACGTCGATCCCGCCCGCATCGGAATCATCGGCGGCAGCTATGGCGGATACATGGTCCTGGCTGCTCTCACCCTGCAGCCCGACGCGTTCCAAGTCGGCGTCGACCTGTTCGGAATCTCGAACTGGATCCGGACACTCGAGAACGTGCCGCCGTGGTGGGAGGCCTTCAAGGAAGCGTTGTATGCGGAGTTGGGTAACCCCAAGACGGACGCCGAGCGCCTGCGACGCATCTCGCCGCTCTTCAACGCCACGAAGATCAAGGCCCCGCTGATGGTGCTGCAGGGCGCCAACGACCCGCGCGTCCTCAAGGTCGAATCCGATGAGATCGTCGAGGCTGCGAAGAAAAACGGCGTCCCGACGGAGTACATCGTCTTTGCAGACGAGGGTCATGGCTTCGTCAAGAAGGAGAACGAAGTCAAGGGCTACACCGCGGTCCTCGACTTCGTCGACAAGCACCTTAAAAGCCGTGGGAAATGATTCTATTGAAGAGCGGAACGCGTCGCCTTCTGACTTCCGGCGTCTGAGTCGGCGTCACGCGGCTCGTCCAGATACTTGACGAACAAGACCTCATTCCGCTGCTCGTTGTAGATCAATTCGTCAGCAATCGCGCGAATCAGCACGAGCCCGAATCCCCCAGGCCGCAGCCCCTGTTCCTGTCGCACCTGGTCATGGGCAATGCCGTCGTCGCCTCCGGGGATTGCCGCATGACTCAGGTCCGCCAGCCGGAAGCCGGAGCCTGGGTCGGCGATTCGGTAGAGCAACATGCGGTCTGTGCGCACACACGCAACGCGAACCCTCTGGGTCGGATCGAGCCGCCCACCCCATTCGATGCCGTTGAGCAACAACTCGCGAAATGCGAGCCCGACGGAGTCACGGATGTTGGCGGGAAGGCCGGTTTCGAGTTGCTCCATAAAGCCCTGAATCCGATCGGCCGCCTCGCGCGTGCAGGGCACGAGCAGCTCGACCCACTCACGTCGTGCCGACAGCACCTCGATTGGCGGAGCCACGTCGGTCGTCAGCGCCTTCCGTACGAGCTCGACCAGTCGTGCCGGTTCGATAGGCTTGGACAGGAACGCATAAGCCTTATCGCGCAGCGCCCCGAGCACGGTTTCGGGCGCGTCCATGCCCGTCATGATGATGATTCTCACGTTGCTGCCGTCTCGCGCGGAATGCGCCAGCACCTCTAGCCCGCCCATGCCGGGAAGCATCACGTCGAGAAGCGCCACCTTGATATCCTGCGTTTGCAGCCGCTTCAGTGCCTGTGCACCGTCCTTCTCGCAGTCCGCGTTGAATCCGTCGAGCGCAAGGAGCTGGCATAACCCTTCGCGTGTGGCGTCGTCATCATCAACGACCAGAATGTCTGGGGTTGCCATGTCGGGGTCCTTGTCCTGAAATGTGCGATCGAACACACAGCCCGAGAGGCCAGGTTCGTCGGGCGCGAGCGGAACTCCAGGCTGAGACAATACCACGTGCATATCGAGTGACCTTCACAAAGGGATGCAGAACGGCCACTCTCTGCGAACGGCTGCAATCGGCAGGCCATCGCCTGTACATTGCCTTCAAAACCCCTGCGTTCAGCAGTGCCGTCGTCCTCGTACTCGGATGGCGACTCGCAGCTCATGCTCCCACACAGGGACGAACCTCCCAAGCGCTCCAAGATACTTCGAATGACCGGAGCCGTTTACGCGACGCGTGCGCGGCTTACCACCAGCGGAACCGCTCTCCGGTGCTCTTTTTTCGCGGTGCCCCTCAAGCTGCACTCCCCGCGAGACATACGTCGCTGAGCCATCCTGGAGGCGCAATTGCACTGAGAATCCTCGAGCGTTGCCTCGAATCCGAATCGAGGTAAGTCGAAATGCACTTCTCTAGACAGGCGATAACACAGCCGTCCGTGCTCGCAGTCGCGCTTCGGCGGTAACGTCGGCGGGGGCCTCATCAGCGGTGGAGGCTCACCACACGCTGTCATGCTCGTTGATGACGCTCAAGCAGTCGCGCCGCGAATTCGAGGCGGATTGCCGGCGAATGGTGGCGCTGCGGATGGAATCGCAGGCATAGCGGGGAATCAGTCCCAGATCGTACGTGCTGCCGTACGCGCCGTGGGTCTCGGAGATGTAGCGACTGCGCTCATGCAGAGTGCGCTGTCAGTGCCCACGGTCGATGGATTGTTCGCCCGATCGCATCCTCACGTCCGCGCCACCTACGATGCCGTCGTACAGGTGCGCCTGAATGCACCGGCGGATGTCGACCGCGAGCTGCGCGCGTCGCTGAAGGCGGCCTTCGCGCTGGAAGTGTAGGAGGACAACGCCGTGGACGACAGTTTCCGGTCGGGACTGGTGATCGCTCTGAACCACGTCCAACTGGCGATGCCCAAGGGCGAGGAGGCGAAAGCCGAGACGTTCTACGGAAACATCCTTGGCTTTCAGCGAGTGGACAAGCCCTCGCACCTGGCGGCGCGTGGCGGCTGCTGGTTCCACTCGAACGGCGTCCACCTGCATTTGGGAGTAGACGATCACTTCGTGCCAGCTCGCAAGGCACACCCGGGCTTCGTCGTCGATAACCTTCAGGAGGTACGACGTCGCTTGGAGGCGATCGGCGCCGACGTCGTCTGGGACACGCAGATCGACGGCTTTGAACGCTTCTATACGAGCGACCCGTTCGGGAATCGTCTCGAGATCATGGAGCGCGTCAGTCCAGACTCACCTTGTGCAGAATGATCGTGCTCACCGGGCTGCCGTCCGGATGCGTTGCGATCTCCGCCATCAGGCCACTGTCGAGCAGCTCGTACCTGACGTGCAATACGACTGACGCACCGTTGTTGAAGCACTGAATGGTCAGCGTGTTCGATTGCATTACGTTGCGGCCGATCACCTGCCCGTCGTTGAAGCTGGCGAAGGCGCGATCGGTTCCGTCGCAGAGCGTCAACACCGAATCGCGCGCGGCGAGCGCGTACTTCCCATCCGGCAGCTGCAGGAGGCTGCGACGCGCATCACCGCCATCGACCGGGTCGACGCCCATCCAGTAGCCCTGGAATCCTCGATTTTTCTGCCCCGACTCCTTCTGCGCTGGTTCAGCCCCTGCATAGGCAGCGAAGATGATGCCGAATGCAGCAGCCACCAAGAACTGATTTCGCATCTCCAACCTCCGCTGAGCACGCATGGGCAAACGACCCGACTGGCTGGCGTCACAGTGTAATTGCCCGACATGACGAAGAGCGAGGCTCTACGCCTTGCGGACGTCGTGGTACGCTTCCGGCGTGCTTACCGGGAGCGTCGAAGGCTGGAGCTCGTCATCGTCGGACCGAAGGCAGCGAACGATCGACATCGCGAAAGCGCTTGGCTTCGCAACGCTTGCGCTGGCGGCGATCGTCGCTGCGGGTCCGCTCGCGGGTCTCGCCGCGGGAGTCCTCGGTCGGCGTGAAATTCCCGTGTGGGCCTACTCGAGCTGTTGCGTCGTCCTGCTCCTCGCGGCGACCGCTGGAGCACTGCGGCTGGAGGGTTCGAGGCTGCGCGACCTGGGCCTGGCGTTGGCGCGCGCTCGAGTGGCCGAGCTCGTGTTGGGGTTTGGAGTGGGCGCGGCGCTGTTCGCGATCCTGGCGCTGGCGCGCGGCGAACTCGTCGATGCCGAATGGAGCTTCTCAGGCGTGCGTGCGGTGCCGGCGGCCCTCGCGGGCCTGGTTACCGCGCTGCTGCTGATGCTGCCCGAGGAGTTGCTCTTTCGCGGCTACGCATTGCGGCGGCTGGTTGCGGCGCTTGGCGACTGGCCAGCCATCCTGCTGTCTGCCGCGCTCTTCAGCGTGTACCACGGCATTGGCAGTGGGATGTGGGCGATCGGCCTTTTCTTCCAGATGGCCATGCCGGCCCTTGGCGGCGTGCTGTTCGGATGGGCCGCCGTCCGGACCGGCGGGCTCGCGCTGCCCATCGGTCTGCATCTTGGCGGCAATTGGGTGCAGAGTTCGCTGGTCTCGCTCAGGTCGCCGTACGACACGATGCCCGCGGCGCCCTGGACGGCCCGTCTGACTGACGCGCAGCTACAAGCGCTGGTCGCGCCCGATCTCGGTGTGCACCTTCCTTACATCGCCACGGTGCTCGCCGCCGCGCTCATTGTTCGACTGACCGCGCGACGGAATCGTCGCAGCCCCGCAACGTAATCAAGCGCGCGACGACGGGCATCAACTCGTTGCGCGCTGGAAGGTAAAACGATGCACTCCGTCGCACAGGCTGGTCGGACGGAGGATCCCCTCTGCCACTTCCTCGATCCAGATCTTGCCACTCACACGTGCGGTGATCGACGAAGCCTCCGCCTACGCCACAGCTGCTTGGCTACACATGAGGTTCGGCCTCACGGGGCTTCCCACTTGTAGATGAACCCGCTGGAGCTCGGCAGCGTGAAGCCGCCGAAGTTGCCGTCGAGCGTGCGGAGCGCAGTCCCATCCGACCGGCCGTTCGTGCCCTCGGGTGCGATGTCGTTGACGCGATCGATGTCGCCCAACTTCACCCAGACACCGGGGATGCCGAACTCGACATTGACCTGCACGTCGTGATTCTCGAAGTTGAGCATCACGACGAGCGCATCGAAAGCGTCCCCGTTCGGGCGCGCCTGCCAGCCAATCACCTTCTGACCTCCGCCGCGCGACGACTCCAGCCAGGGGCCGATCACGAATCGAAAAACACCGCTGGCGGCAGGATTGTCGCCAAACAGCCTCAGACCCGGGTAGCGGCGGCGAAGCCGCAGCAGACGATGTGCCCACTGAAAGTAGCCATGGGCATCGAGATCCGGCGGCCACTGCACGGTCACGAGATTTCTCGGCCGCTCGACGTTGAACTCCTGCCCCATGTAGATCATCGGCTGGCCCAGCGCCACGCTCGATGCGAACAGCCCCAGGCGCGCCTTGCGCTCCTTCGCCGCCGGGTTGTTGAGCGCCGGGTTGAACTTCACCTCGTACGGCACGCTGTGCTCGTCGTGGCTCTCGCAATAGTTGACGGCGTTATTGGTGTGGGCGGCGAACAGATCGCGGCTGAAGAAGAAGATCGCGCCGAGGCGATCCGTGTCGTAGAAGTTGGTGTCCTGGAACACGCCCTCGCGCAGCAGCGCCTTGATCTTGTCGTGAAACGGGTCGGACCACTGGGCGAATCCGTCGAAGCCCTGTCGATTGAGATCCGGCTGGTTCGGCAGGTTCTCAGCGATCAGGATGGTGTCGGGCTTGAAGCGCTTCAACTCCCGCGCCAGGCGCAGCACGAACGCGTGATCCATGTAGTTGGTGTGCGTGGCATCGAAGCGGAAGCCGTCGACGTGATACTCGGCGATGAGCAACTTGCACGCGTCGATCAACATGTTCTGGACGTCGAGCTTCTCGGTGGCGACGCGGTTGCCCCATGGCGTCGAGCCGCTGAAGTACAAACCGCCTTCGCCGGGGTTCCCCTCCTCGTCCGGGCGCTCGATGATGCTTTTCCAGAGCGGGTTGAAGCCGTTGTCGGTGTGGTTGAAAACCTCATCCAGGATGACCGCCAGGCCCCGCCGGTGCGCCGTGTCGACGAGCCTCCGCAGATCGTCGGGCGCTCCGAAATCACGCTCGACGGTGAAGTAGAGCGACGGGTTGTAACCGAGCGTGTCGGGTCCCTGCGCGGTGGGAAACTCGGCGAGCGGCATGATCGCGAGTGCCGTGACGCCGAGTCGATCGAAATATCCGGCGTCGATTCGCTCGGTGATGCCCGCGAATCGGCCGCGGTTCGACGGGTCGATGTCCGGGTCCCCCTCGGTGAAGCCGTTGACGCTCAGCTCATACAGGATGAGCGTCGCAGGGTCGGGGGTTCTCCACCCGCCATCAGTCCACGTGAAGAGGGTGGGATCGACAACGATCGGATTGTTGAAGCGGAAGTCCGGGCTCAGCGCACGTGCGTACGGGTCGATGATGTATTGCTGAAATCGGCCTTTGGTGTCGCTGGGCACGCCGCCGTAGACCGCAAACTTGTACTGGTCCCCCGCGCGCGCCTTGTCGGTCGCGGCCAGCCAGATGTTCGGCACGCCGAAATAGCCGACGTAACGTCTGGCCTCGATGAACTTGCCTGGGTCCTCGTTGTCGGCGCCTGGCCGCTGCCAGTCGTTGAAGGTGCCCATCACGAAGACACGCGCGGCGTTGGGCTGGTACAGGCCAAACACCGTGCGGCCATCCGTGGTCAGATTCGCGCCGAGTCCCGACAGCACGCCCGTGTCAGGAATGAAGAGTCCGTGCTTGAAGTCGAAACGTCGGATCACCGCATCCGCGCGCTCGCTTTCCGGCGCCCGCGGCTCGACGTGATACACGAACGCGTTGGCCCCAGTCGTCCAGATCTCGTCGGGCGAGATCGTCGATCCGTCGATGGCGAGCCAGCTGTAAAGCCGATCGAACGCGCCGCCCTCCCAAGGACCGCCGTTCCCCGGACCGTCCTTGAACTTGAAGTGAAACTCGGATCTGGACGTCACGACGTCGAATACCGCGCCGAAACCGTCGTGCCCGACCGGCGCGATGTCGACGGTCGCAGTGGATCCATCCGCCCACTGCCAGAGGTGCGGATGGGCGAAGCCGTTGGGATTGTCGTAGTGGACTCGAATATGGAAGGCCATGGTCGTTCTTCCCGGTGGCGTGTGGACGTGCGTGGCAGACAAATCAGCAAAACGGAAGGATTTCGTCAAGGGCCTTTCTGACCGCACCGGCTACGATCAGGCACGGACACGGTTAAGCGGGCGGCGGGCGACCGCCCTCACACCTTGCCGATCACCCCGTGGTCCATGTCGATCTCGACGACGCGCGCGCATATGTGAGATGGGCGGGGAAGCGGCTCCCAACCGAAGAGGAATGGCAATACGCGGCACAGGGTGCCGATGGTCGGCCCTATCCCTGGGGCGACGAGTTCGATGCGGGCCGCTTGCAACGGCGGCCAGACGAGCGGCACGACCGCGGTCAAGGCATTCCCGGCCGGCCGGTCGCCGTTCGGTTGCTATGACATGTGCGGCAACGTCTGGCAGTGGACCGAGAGTGAGCGCATCGACGGCCGGACGCGATTCTGCCTTCTGCGCGGGGGATCGTGGTTCGCGGCGACCGGATCAATCTGGTACACGGATGGAGGTCCCCGCCCGACGAACTTCGCCGTCAAGTTTCTGAGGACCTGGCCGGGCCTCGATCGCTGCAGCACGATCGGGTTTCGGGTGCGCCGTCGATCTCGAGGGCTAGAGCAGTTTTCGTTTCCATGTGGAAGTAAGTCCTTCGTCCATGGGCCTTGGTCCTTAGTCCGTTCTTTGTCTTGTGTCCTTCGTCCTGATGTCGTTCCGGTGGACCCTGGACGATGTGGACCATAGGACGGACCAAGGACGAAGAGCCGAGGACCAGGAACAGGTGCTGCACGGATCTGAAAAGCACTCTAGCGTGCGCTCAGGCGGTCTTCGACGCGCAATCCGCGTCCGTTGTGGGGCCGGGACCAGACGAATCCGCAGCGTGGGCAGCGATAGTACCTGGACGAGGTCCGTTCGCAGCGCCGGCTTGGTCTCGTCGTGAGTGCACGCGGGGCACCGCGGCAGGGCCGTCGTGCTGGTTCTCGACGCGGCCGCCGCGTTGAGCAGCGCGTCCGAGGCGGCGCGTAACCGGACGGATCGGTCCTGGAGTTCCGATGCACGTTGACGGGCGGCGGCGGCCTGCATTTTAAGCCACGGCTCTTTCGGCATGGTCGTGCTCCGGCGTACTGCCGGAAGCCTAACACATCTATGAGCTCTTCAGGTATTTCTCGACACGACGGAGATCCGCCGGCTTGCCCTTGAGCACCGGCTTCCAGAGATCCCCGACTGCCGCGAGCCGATCGGGCAGCGTCTGGATGGTGAAATCCCGGCGATCGAACCCTTCGTCGACCTCCTCCCACGTGACCGGCGTGGAGGCGCCGGCAAACGCGCTGGAGCGCGCGCTGTAAGCGCACGCCAGCGTCTTGCCCTCGATGTTCTGCAGATAGTCCACGTACACCTTCGCGCCCCGCCGACGCACGACGCGCTCGACGGTGGCGACCTTGGGATGTTTCGTCGCCACCATCGTCGCAACGATCTGCGCCCAGATCCGGCCGGCTTCGTAGGTCGTGCGGGGGGGCATGCGCACGTAGACGTGCAGCCCGTCGGCCCCAGAGGTCTTGGGCACCCCTGTCACGCCGACGTGCGCGAGCTCGTCGCGCAGCCATCGTGCGACGTCGAGCACGTTCTCGAACGACGTCCCCGGCATCGGATCGAGATCGAAGGCGATGTCCTCGACGAGGTGCGGCGTCGTGGCCTTGGAGAACCACGGATCCTCCGAAATCGCCGCGAGCTGCGTCAGATACAGGAGCGTCTTCAAACTCCCGCCGACGATCCGGCTCGGCACGTCATCGTCGGGCCACGACACCGTGGGAATGTTCCGCGGCAGCGGGTCTGGCGCCCGGTGCTGATAGAACGCCTGGCTGCTGATGCCGTTGGGATAGCGCTTCATCACCAGCGGCCGCCCATCGACGACCGGAAGGATATAACGGGAGACGCGGACGTAATGGCGCAGCAGATCGCCTTTCGTCAGCTTCAGCTCGGGCCAGAAGACCTTCTCGAGATTGCCGATATCGAGTGTGTCGCCGTCGGGGAGCACCAGGGCGCCCTTGCGGCGGTTGTGCTCGAAGTCGTCGAGTTGATCGATGACGAGCTGAAGGGCGGGACCTAATTTGCGGTGCTGCGGTGCTGAAGTGCTGCGGTGCTGCAGTGCCGCCGGACTGCGGTACTTGGCGGCGGATTTTGCGCGCGGCATTTCCGATTCTCGCGCAGTGGCAGCCGAGCTGAAGCTCAGGCCTGCGTCCGCCTGACTGGGTCGACGGAAGTCGGGCCCTGCTGCCGTCCCTGTTTTCTCGCTCAGGCGGTTCAGGGCGACGGCGCTGTATTTCGAACCGGGCTCGCGACGGACTGACGCGGGCTTCACGTCGTCGCGGAGGCCGAGATAGGTGGGGTGGCGGAGGCGATTGTCGTCGGTCCACTCCGTGAACTTCACTTCAGCGACGAGCTCAGGATGAACCCAGTGCGGCGTGTCGTTCGTCTCCGGCGGCGGCACATCGAAAGGACTCTCGCCGATTTGTCGCTGCCGCAGCAGGGCCATCAGCTTGTTCAACTCCTTCTCGTTGAACCCGCTGCCGACGTGCCCCACGTAGACCAGCTTCCGCCCTTCGTACACTCCCAGAAGCAGCGCGCCGAAATGCGACCGCGCGCCGCGTGGTGCGGTCCAGCCGCCGACCACGAATTCCTGCGCCCGAATCAGTTTCAGCTTGTGCCACTCGCTCGAGCGCTTACCGGAGAAATATCGCGAGCTGGCGCGCTTCGCGATCAGCCCTTCCCAGCCGTCTTCGAGCGCCTGGCGGTACAGCTCGCGGCCATCGTGGGCGACCTGAGGCGACATACGCAGCAGCGGCGACCCGGGATCGTTGAAGACCCGCTCGAGCCGGGCCCGGCGTGCAGTGAGCGGCAGGCCGCGCAGATCGTCTCCGCCTTCGCGCAGCAGGTCGAAGACGACGAACGCCACGGGGGCGTCCGCTGATGCCGCCTTTGACGGCGTCTTGACGTGGATGCGGCCCTGCAGGTGCTGGAAGCTGACGGGGCGACCGTGATCGTCCAGGGCCACGATCTCGCCGTCGAGGAGCAGCGCGCTCTTCAGCCGCTCCTTCGCAAACCGCTCCAGCTCTCGCGCGATTTCGGGGAACTGCGACGTCTTGTCGTTGCCGAGGCGCGACGTGAGCCGCACGCTCGGCCGCGGCCGGCCCGGCTTCAGCAGCGCCAGCGTGCGGACGCCGTCATATTTCGGCTCGTAGACCAGATCCTCGCCGCGCAACGGCACGTCGACCGTCGACGCCAGCATGGGCTGAACCACACGATCGCCCTCGCGCCACGGCGAAGGGGTTGGCGTCGGTGCGGCGCGCACCGACCAAGAATATCAGTGCGCGGGAAGAGGATTGAGAACGAACCGATCAGGAACTGGCGGACGTGCGCAGCTCGCGCTCGGCCAGCAGCCAGTCGGACAACGGATCCGTCTGAAAGCCTCGCTCCAACGCGATGAAATAGGCGCGCGTCGCGATCTCCTCGTAGCTTGGCTCGGTCTGGACGATGGTGATGGTCTCGGTCCCGACGACGTTGGGAGACGAGTGGCCATTCGTCGGGACAGCCGGTTCAACCGTTTCAGCAGTCTTCCTGCGAAGGCGAGGGGCTTTCGGCGCCGCGGCAACGGGCTCGGCTGATGGGGAAGCCTTGCGCTTGCGCGGCGCTGGCGTCGAGGATTCGGAAGAATCAGTGCGGGTCGTACGCTTGCTCATCAGATCTCCTGCTTCATGGACGCGGGGTGAACAAAATCTTCGTCGGTCCGCGAACGATGGTCATCAATTGTAGCAAGGGTTTGGCTGGATCGCGCGTGGTCTGACATCACAAGGGTGTCAAATCTGGCTGGGAAACAGGTTCGTTCGCCGGAGGTGGGCCAGTAAACGGTTTCGCTCGAAAGCGATCAACGTCCTCGCGCTTCCGTTGGTCAAACCACTCGCGGCGCAGACGGCACGCTAACTGTAACGATCGTTCGCCCAGGGCTCCGCGGTATTCGAGTAGCCACGGACCTCCCAGAACCCCCGCTGGTCGCGCGCGAGGAACTCGACTTTTCGAATCCACTTCGTGCCCTTCCAGGCGTACAGCTTCGGCGTGATCATACGGACCGGCCCGCCGTGCTCGCGCGGCAACGGCGCGCCCTCCCAGGTGTGCACCAGGAGCACGTCATCTTCGATCGCCCGGGCGAGCGGCAGGTTGGTCGTATACGGGATCCGCGTGCCCGGCATGTGGTCGTAGCCTGTGCACAGGACGAAATGTGCCTCGTCTTTCGGCACCACGAGCTCGGCGATCGCCCTGAATCGAACCCCTCTCCAATGGTTGTCGTGGCGGCTCCAGGTCGTGACGCAATGGAAGTCGCTGACATCGTCAGCCTGGGGCAGCGCGAGGAAGTCGTCCCACGTAAGCGTCACTGGGCTTTCGACGAGGCCGCCGACCTCGAAGCGCCAGTCACGCAGGTTGACGTCCGGGATGTCACCCAAATCGAGCACCGGCCAGTTCGTGACCACATGCTGGCCGATCGGCAGCTGCGGCATGCCGTGACGATTGGCCGGCCCAGTGCCCATCACCGGGCGTGAGCCCGGATCGACGTTGACTGTGTCGGCGTGCAGTTTCTTCTGGCGCTCGATGTAGCGGAGGCGGCGTTCGACGATCGAATCCATAACAGATACTGGGGTGACTAGAGTCGCGGCCAACTGCAGTTGAGCGCACGACGCGCGCCCCTCCTATTGTGCCTGTTCCTCCGCGACGAGCTTGTCGAACCGCGTCTTCATCTCCGCAAGCCATTTCCTGTAGCCGGCGGGATCGATGAACGGGTTCGGCTTCTCCCCGCGTTGTAGGCGTTCCCGCTTGCCCGCCAGATCGAAGAAGCCTGTGTGCGCGCCGAGGAACACGTCGGCCTTCAGCGCCGAGAGCGTGGCGAATGTCTTCTCGTAGTCGGCCCTGATGCCGGGATACGATTCGTTGTGCACCAGTCGGGTCCCCGGATTCACGCTGGTGCTCCCGGCAAACACCACCTGCAACTGCCGCCCGTCATCGTCCACTGTCGTCGTGAACGTGGCGCAGCCCCTCGTATGGCCCGGTGTGGCGATCGCGGTCAACGTCGTTCCGCCGAGGCGCACCGGCGCGCCATCGCGCAGCACGCGCGAGACTTGTGCGGCGGGGAAGGTCTCCTTGTCGCCGAACAGGTAATCGCCCTTCCCGCCGTGCTCGACGATCTCCTGGTCGCCAGCCATGACCATCACTTGTCCGCCCGACGCCTTAGCCAATGCGGCGAGCGAGCCGACGTGGTCGAAATGGGCCTGCGTGGTCAGCAGAATCTTGACGTCCTCGACCTTGAAGCCGAGCTTTCGAATCGAGGCCTCGATGAGCGGCGCCGATTCGGGCAGCCCTCCGTCGATCAGGATGTGTCCTTCGGGCGTCGTCAGCAGATACGCTGCAAGCTCGTTGGTGCCGACGTAGTGGATGTTGCCGATGATGCGGAAGGCGGGCGCCGGCTGGTTCCACTCGGACGCTGTTGCGCTGTCTGGCAGAAGGCCGGCGATCCTCCGAGCCACAAGAGCACGACCGTCGCAACCGCCGCCGCGGTTCGAGTGGTCAGCGGTCGAATCTCGCTCATCATGTCATCCGTGTTTGCCGACTGCGACCATCGCGGGCCTGAGCACATCGTCGCCGACGCGGTAACCGGGACGCACGACGCCGACGACCCGGTCGTCGTCTTCGGGAGAGGCAACAGGCACAGTGGTGACCGCTTCATGCAGCGCAGGATCGAATGGATGGTTCAGCGCGTCGATTGTCGTGATGCCGAAGCTCTCGAGTCGGTTGAGGAACTGCGATCGGACCAGACGGACGCCCTCGAGCAGGGCGTCCACCGATTGCGCGGTTGCCCCGGCATGCAGCGCGCGATCGAGGTTGTCCAGGACGTCGAGCAGCTCGCCCAGCATCGCGCGCTTGCTTCGCTCCACTTCTTTCACGACCTCCCGCCGCGCGCGAACCCGCGCTTCGTCGAACTCGGTCGTGGCCGTCTTCAACTGCTGCAGCGCCTGCTGGACCTGCCGATCGCGCTCGGCCAGGCGCTGTTCGAGCTCCTCGACATAACTCGGCTTTGCCGTGACGCTTTCGGCCGCCGGCGCGTTTTCGCCGCGGGCCCACCAGCGGCGATCCACGACCTTGACGGGTTCACCTTTTCCCGGGCCCGAGCGCGAGTCGTCCATATCTCATCGATTATAGGGACATGAGGGAATGGGACATAGGGGGCACAGGGGGCCTCATGCCCAGTGTCCCTATGCCCTTTGCCCCCATGTCCCCAGTTAAGATCGACTCGTGAGCGTGGATCAGCAGCCTGCCGAACCTCGCAGGTCGCGACTGTGGCGGTGGATCAGGCGAGGGCTGGCAGCGCTCGGTGCGCTCGTCCTCTGCATCGTCATCGGCATCCATCTCCCACCGGTAGAGCGTGCGCTGGTCGAGATCGGGTTGACCCGGTTGCGTGCAACGCTCGGCGTCTCAATCGACTACACGCGCGTCCGCTACAACCTGATCACCCGCCACGTCACGATCGAGGGGCTGAAGTTCGGACGTCCGGGCGGGCCGCCGCTTGTCGAAGCGCAGCGGGTCGAGGTCGCGTTTCCGTTCCGGACATTCAAGGGTTCGCTCGACGGTCTCGATGTCACCCTCGAGTCGGCACGCGTGCGCCTGGTGCGGCAAGGCGGCAGGTGGATCAGCTTTCCTGAGCAGTGGATTCGTCCGCGCGCCAGGCCGACGACGGCGCGTCGACGCCTGCCGGCGTTCGCGGCGCTGCGGCTGCGAGGCGTCAACGTCCGGTACGAGGACCGCGACGCCAACTTTGCGTCCGATACCAAGGGGCTGCGCGTCGACATGGTGGCGACCGGCGAGGCTCCAGGACACCTGGCCGGACAGATGCAGGCCGGCGCCACCAGCGACTTCAAATGGGAACCGCGCGGCACCTCGCTCACGCTCGTCGGCGGCCGGGCGATCTACACGCCCGAGCTCGCCGGCGTCGACAACCTGGCGGTGGAGGCGCCGGAGGGCCGGATCACCACGACCGTGAAGTTCGCGTTTCACGGCACTGATCGGCTCCAGCTTCACGCGCGCGGCGACGTGCGTGGCGAATCGCTGAAAGCCTGGTATCCACTTCTCGACACCCTGCGCGGACCGCTCGCGCTCGATTTCACGATGCCATCGGAGGCAGGCGCGCCGTCGTTTGCCGACGTCAGGCTCACCGGCACCCACATCAGCTGGCGCAACCTGCCGGTCGAGGCATTCGACGCCGCCGGCGGCCTGGCGACGAGCGGCATCACGCTGACCCGCCTGGCGCTTCGTGTCGCCGGCGGGTGGGGAGAAGGCACGGGTCATCTCGCATGGTCAAAGAGGGATACCAGCCATGCGTCGATGAAGTGGCGGGACGTCGACGCGGGCGAGGTCTGGAAGATCCTGTTCGCCTCATCGCCCGGCGCCGTTCGCGTCGCGCCGGGCTCGATCGTCGATGGCGCGTTCGAGGGGCGCTGGCCAGGGTGGGATGCGGACCTGCTCGAGGGGCGGCTGGACACGACCTGGCGGCGACGCCCATCGGGGCCGCGTCGCGGCGAGATCCTTTGGTACGACGGCCGTATCGTCTCCACGTTTGCGCGCGGTCCCTGGACGATCGACGTGGACGCGGTCGCCGACAGTTCCCTCGGGTTGAAGGGCCGCCTGTTCACGCGCGGCAGCCTACGTGACTACGGCGACTGGCCGATTACCGGACGCCTGGCGCTCAGCGGCTCGGCCCCGGCGGTGTTTCGCGACGGGTTGCGCCTGACTGGTCTCGAGCTCGAGACGCCACTCTTGGGCGCGTCGGGCGATCTCGTTGGCGAAGCTGTTCTCAGTCGCACCTTCCGCACGATCCTCACGGACGTGACGTTCGACAGCTCGATGCGCTGGGCCGATCAGCCGCCGGTGCATGTCGGCGTCAGAGCCGCCGTCGACCCTGATGCCGTGAAGGTCACCGAGTTCACCGGCGAATCGGGTCCGAGCCGCGCCCAGGGCACCGCGCTCATCGATCTCAATCGAGACACGATTGGGGCCGAGTTCACCGCGACCGATGTTCCCGCCGAGTCGTGGACGCGGCGGTTCGAATGGCCGACGATCGCGACGGGCCCGATCGACGTCAAGGGCCGCGTCTCGGGACCGCTGCGGCGCCCGTTGATTGCGGCGACGATCGACGGCGGACCGATGACGCTCGTCGCGCTCGATCAGCGCGTCGATCGGGTGACCGGCCAGGTCCAGTTTCAGGATGGACAGCTGCGCGTCGATCAGATCGATTTGTCGCAGCCTGCCGGCGGCCATGTCACGGGACTCGTGACCTACTCCACGCGAACAGAGACGCTCGAGGCCACGGCTCAAATTCGCGACTACGCCTTCGCCGCGCGCATCCCAGGCATCACGACGCCCGAGGGCACCGAGGGCGGCGACCTTCGAGCCGTCGCGACCGGCACCGTCAAGGTCTCGGGCACGTCCCAAAGCCCCGCCATCGAAGCGACCTTTTCATCCCCTCAGCTCGCGCTGGACGGTCGATCGTTCGGCTCCGTGGAAGGGAAGGTGACGACCGCCAACGATGTCGCGCAGGTCGACGTGACTGCCTCCGGATTGGGAACGCACGTAACGGGCACGGTCGGGTTACGCGGCGAACGCCCGTTCGACCTCACTGGGACGGTGAACACGGCAGACTCGGCGCTCGCGGCGAGTCTGGGCGGTGTGGACGTCGAGGTCGGTGCCATGCAGCTCGACGCGCATGCGATAGGGAGGCTCAACGGTCCTGCCGTGTCTTCCCTCGACGTAACCACCACTCGACTCGACATCAGCGCGGCCGGCCTCTCGACGACCATTCAGCCCGGCGCACATGTCGTGTGGCAGCCGTCGCGCCTGGAGGTCAGCGGGTTTCGCGCCGCCTTTGGCAATTCCTCGCTCGACGTGTCCGGCATGCTCGATGGCAATCCTGGTCACCAGCTGACGGCCCGCATCAGGGGGCGGCTCGATGATTTCCAGCCCGCGGCACGCGCGGCCTTCGGTCCGGCGCTCGAGCGCGCCGTCTTCGCAGGGGCCGTGGATGTTACGTTCACCGCCGCGGGTACTCCAGAGAAGCCCACCGTGGTTGGATCGCTCGCGGTGGATGCGGCCACGCTCAGCGACGGCGTCCATCCCTCCCTGACGAACGTGTGGATTCGCACCGTCCTCGATCGGAACGTCGTTCGCATCGATCTCGCCGAGATGCAGTGGCAGGGCGCGCATACGGCGATTTCCGGATCGATCCCGGCGTGGTTTTTGGGTGTGCCCGGCGCGACGCGCGAAGGCCGCGCCGCCGTTCGCGGCCATCTGGACGACGTCACGATCAAGGTCTTGCAGCCGCTGGTGAGCGCCGATGCATTGGGGGCGACCGACTTCAATATCCGGCTGGAGTACTCGATCGAGGCAACAGCGCCAACGCTGGACGCAGTCACCGCTGACGCGCGCGTCACCGATGCCGTCATCCGGTCGCGCGACCTGAGCCTCGAACAGCAGGGCACAGGTCACCTGACGCTTCGGAAAAGCGTCGCAACGCTCGAGCCGTGGACGATCGCCGCCAAGGCGACGACGACCACGCAGGTGACGGTAGGTGGGTCGGCCACGATCCTTGGAACACCAACGGTCGACGCGAAGGTCGACGGACGACTCGATCTGCGCACGTTGAGCCTGCTGTTCGGTACGTATCGGCCGGCAGGCACGGCCATCGTTAATGCGAAAGTCACCGGACCGTTGAGCCGGCCGAACGCCGACGGTTTCGTGACGCTGGAAAGCGCCGAGCTCCTCGTGCGCAACCCACGGCTGCTGCTGAGCGACATCAACGGCACGGCGCGGTTCGCCGGGGACGATTTCTCGGTCGAACGCATTACCGGTACGGTCAACGGTGGCACCCTCGATATCGACGGCAAAATGCGGCAGCCCGTTCGAGGCGCGCCGTCGGGAGCATTGACAATCACGGTGCGCGGGGCGCTCTTCGACGTCCCCAGGGGATTCCGCAGCTCGGCGGATGCCGATCTGCAGTTCGCCGGACGGCCCGACGGTCGCTATAGCTTCAGCGGAACGGCAACGATCACCGATGCCGCGTATCGCGAGTCGCTTCTGACCGGCGGCCTCGCGGCGATCTTCCGCCAGCAGGAGGACGTGCTTCCCGCCGCCACAGGCCCCAGGCAGCCGTCGGCGCCGGCGAGCATCGTGCTCGACATCCGCGTGCTCGCCAACGACTCCATCGTCATCGACACGAGCCTGGCGCGCGTGGCGATTGGCACGAACCTCCGTGTAGCGGGACCGATCTCCAATGTTCGACTGACGGGGCACGCCGACATCGCACCCGGCGGACAGCTCTTCTTTGGCGGTCACACCTATCAGATCGAGTCCGGAATCTTCGACTTCCGCGCGCAGACGCTTCGCCCGGATGCGCGCATCGTGGCGCACACCACGATTGGCGGCTACGAGATCACGATGCGGGTCGAAAGCCGCGAGGGCAATGTCGAAACGACCCTCACGTCCGATCCGCCGCTGCCGGAAGACGAGGTGGCGTCCTTGATGCTGTCCGGTCAGCGGACGACCACTGGATCGGCGGGCGAAGTCGTGACGGCACAGCTGATGCAGGCGCTGTCGGGCGAGATCGTCGGCACGCTCGGTCGGGCCATCGGCTTCGATGCGGTTCGTGTCGAGTCCGGTAATCCCGCGGACTTGTTGCTCGATCCAACGCTGCTGTCGAGCACGACGAACCCCACGCAGCGCATCACCTTCTCGAAGCGCGTGTTTCCCAACCTCGAGATCATCTTTTCGCAAAGCCTGCGAGAGAGCGGAGAGATCACGTACGTCGCGGCCTACGAGCCGTTCCCGCACTTCGAGTTCCGGTTTGCGCAGCTCGACAACCGCGACCGCTCGTACGAATTTCGCAACGATCTGTCCTTTGGCGGCGGCGTCTCGGCCGCGGACTTCAGGGGTCGACGGCCAACCGAAGTGGTGCGAGACGTGTATGTGGCCGTGTTCGGCGGGATTACCGAGGAGGAGATCCGCGGCTTGCTCCGCATCACCGAAGGCCGGCATTTCGATTTCTACAAGTGGCAGCGCGACCGCGACCGGCTGCAGAAGCTGTTCGTCGAGCGCGGCTTCTATGAGGCCAGGCTGACGGCTCGACGCGATCCGTCCGCGCCACCGAAGCCGCAGCCCGGGAAGCTCTCGCCCGTCGACCTCGGCTACACGATTGAAACTGGGCCGCCGACTGAGCTTCGCATCACCGGCCTGGAGCTGCCGGACGATGTACGCGGGACGCTGATTCAGTTGTGGCAGGACACGCCGGTCGACTCACTGCTTGGTGACGAGTTCGCTACCCGGCTCCAGCCGTGGCTCGCCGGCCAGGGCTACCTCCGGCCGAAGCTCGCGACCAGAATTCTTCACGAGGGCGGAAAGAAGATTGCTGAGATTTCGATCGCGTCGGGTCAGAAGTACGACACGCGCGAGGCTGCGTTCACCGGCAACAGTGCGCTCAGCGACAGTGACCTGAAACGCATCATTGCCAACGCACGCATCGAGGCGCAGATGTGGTCGAACCCCTCGCTCGTCGAGCAGGCGGTGGCCGACGCGTATCGCGCCAGGGGCTACAGGGCCGCGAAAGTGACGGCGGGCACGCCGCGGTTCGAGGGTCATCGCGCGGATCTTCCCGTGACGATCGTCGAAGGGCCTCTCCATCGGATCGGAACGGTCACCGTCAACGCACCGCGCGACCGCCTGCCGGCCATCGTGAACCTCGAACCTCCGCTGTCCGAAGAGGATGTCTACGCGGACAACCGCGTGGCTGACGCGACCCGCCAGCTCCTGACGCGCTTCCGACGTGCCGGTTACCGGGGAACCCGCGTAGAGGCGAAGGGCACGCCGCGGAAGGGTGACCCATCGACGGTTGATGTCTCGTTCAACGTCACCGTCGGACGCCGTCTCACCGTGGGCACCGTCAGAGTGGCTGGCGTCGCCGGCAGCCGCGAGCGGTTGGTCACGCGACTGCTGCCGTTCAAATCGGGCCATCCGGTGCTGTTCGACGATCTCACCCGGGCGCGAGAGCGCATCTACGACACGGACGTCTTCCGGTCCGTGGACATCGAAACGACGCCGCGGCCAACGCCTGAGGGAGGGCAGCCGTCCACGGTTGCCGACATCATCGTCAATGTCGAGCCGCTGCCGAAGTACCGGCTCCGTTACGGTTTCCAGCTGTACGACCCCACGACGCCCGCGGTCAGCCCCAAGTGGGGCGCGGTCGATCCGGGTGTCGTTGCCGACCTCACCCGTCGTGGTTTCTTCGGCCGTGGCATTACCGCAGGCGTGGGTGTGCGCCTGAACCCATCGAACCGCCTCGGACGGGCGTACGTCTCGAGCCGCAACTTCTTCACGCTGCCGCTCGAGACGACCGTCTACTTCACCGATCAGTGGCAGCGCGCCGTGTCCTTTGATCAGGCGCTCGAAAACCACCGGCGTGAGACCACATTCGAGCAACGGTTCCGGCAGCGGCACGTGCAGTTCGCCTACGGCTACGACTTCGAGCGGATTCGGACGGACGTGCTGCTCAACGATTCGGTGTTGCCGTCGCCGATCCCGACGAGCATCCGCGCCAACGTCGGTCGCGCATTCGTCGCGGCCGTCGTGGACGCGCGCGACAACGCGATCGACACGCGCCGTGGCTGGTTCCACTCGTCGAGTTACGAGCTGGCACCCGAATGGCTTGGCTCGACGGAGGGTTTCAGAAAATATCTGGGTCAGCAGTTCGTGTTCCTGCGCGCGCCGGGCACAACGGTCGTGCTCGGATCGGCAGCACGCTTCGAGGTGGCCACCGGGCCCGGGCAGGATTTCATCATCACCGAGCGCCTTCGCGCCGGCGGCGCCAATACAGTGCGCGGGTACGACGATGTGATCCTGGGCCAGTTGACGACGCCGGGGAACCCGAATCCGAAGACGGGACTGGTCGTGCTGAACCAGGAGCTGAGGTTCCCGCTCTTCTGGCGCTTCCGTGGCGCCACGTTCTACGATCACGCAATACTCTTCGGCGATATCGAGTTCCCTGGCGAGCGCAACCGCAACAGCGTCGGCGGCGGCGTCCGTCTGACGTTCCCGTTCCTCATCTTCCGGGTCGACTTCGGATATCCGCTCAGCAAGGACGCGCAGAACCAGGATGGGCGGTGGTATTTTTCGATTGGACAAGCATTCTAAAGGATTGTTCACATGGCCACTCCGATCCCTGCCGGCACCACGTCGATCACACCGTGATGGTCATCGCATGACGCGTCGGCTGCGCACCGTCGTCGCGGCGCTTGGGTTGCTCGTTGTCTCTCCGTTGCCCGCGACGGCAGGGATCGGCTCGCAGGTCGTGGTCATCGTGCGGCACGCGGAGAAGGCGGAGGCGCCGAAAGAGGATGTCGCATTGAGCGACCGCGGCCGCGCTCGTGCGGAAGCGCTCGCCGGCGCCGCCCTCGGCGATGCCGGTGTGGAGACGATCGTCACGACGGAGCGGCGGCGCTCTCGGGAGACCGCAGCGCCATTGGCCGCACGCCGCCACCTCACGCCAGTCGTCGTGCCGACCGGTGACAACGACGATGCGCACGCGGCTGCGGTCGCCGCCGCGGTCAGTAAGGGCGGCGATGTCGTCCTCGTCGTCGGCCACAGCAACACCGTGCCGGCAATTATTCAGGCGCTCGGCGGGCCGAAAGTGCCTGACATTTGTGACGGGCAATACGCGCTGCTCTTCACGCTTGTGATCGAGTCTGGCGCGCCGGCTCGGCTCATTCGGTCGACGTACGGAGCGCCGGATCCCGAGAGCGGTGAATGCGCGGCCATGAAGATGGGTCGGTAACGCGATGAGAGAGGCACGGCAGTGAGGTTATGGCCACGTCGCTGGTGGCTGGGCGTGGTGCTGATCGCGGTGATCGTGATCGCCATTGGCGCATCCGTTGTCGTGTACCGCTGGCAGAAGCCGCGCGTTCGCGATCAAATCGTGACCATCCTGTCGCAGCAACTGGGCGCAAACGTCGAGCTCGCGGATCTCGACGTGCAGCTGGGCGGCGTGGTGCGCGTCTCGGGCCGCGGACTGGTGTTGCACCATAAGGTCTATCGTGACGGCCCGCCGCTCGTGCGCATCGAGTCGTTCGCGATCGAAGCGCCGGTGCTCGCGATCCTGCGGAAGCCGATCCACATCTCCTCCGTTGAAATGGAAGGCCTGCGAATCTTCATTCCTCCTCGGCACAAGCCCGCCGACTCGGACAATCCTGTCCGGCAACCTGCGGCGGCGGCCGAGGTTCCACCTCCTGGTGCGTCGGCGCCGGCCGATGCCGCGAAGCAGGACGATGGCGGAGGCTTCGCGAACAAGCTCCGCGGCCCTTCGCCCGTCGTCATCGATCGCCTGTCGTCGTCGAACGCGGAGCTGGCGATCGCGTCGCGCAAACCGGATCGGCCGCCACGGATCTTCCTGATTCACGACCTGACGCTGACCGAGGCCGCATTCGATCGACCGACGAAATACGACGCCCGCCTGACGAACCCCAAGCCGATTGGCACCATAGACGCGCAAGGCACCTTCGGGCCGTGGGACGCCGACGAGCCGGCCCAGTCGGCGGTCACCGGCGAGTACGCGTTCACCGACGCCGATCTCGGCACGATCAAGGGCATCGGCGGAAAGCTCGATTCCACCGGCCACTTCAATGGTGTCCTGGAGCGCATCGTCGCCCAGGGCGCGACGAAGACTCCCGACTTCTCGCTCGATATCGGAGGCAAGCCAACGCGGCTCGAGACGGTCTACACAGCGATCATCGACGGCACGAACGGCGACACCTTTCTGAAGCCCGTGCGGGCCATTCTCGGGCAGACGCATCTGACCGCCGACGGTGGTATCGTGCACACGCCTGGCAGGAAAGGACGAACCGTGGAACTCGACGTCGTTATCGACGACGGCCGGCTCGAAGACATCCTGCGACTGGCGGTCGATTCATCCCCACCGGACATGACAGGTGCGCTGCGAATGACGACGCGGCTCGAACTGCCGCCCGGCGATCAGCCGGTGCCGCGCCGGTTGTATCTCAAAGGCGAGTTCCGCGTGGCCTCGGCACGCTTCGCCAGCAGCAAGGTCCAGGACAAGATCGACGAGCTGAGCCGGCGCGGCCGGGGCCGCCCGACCGACGGGAAAGCGGACAACGTCGCCTCGGATCTGCAGGGCCGCTTCGAGCTGAAGAACGGTGTGCTCACGCTGTCGCCAGTGTCCTTCCTGGTGCGCGGCGCTCGGATCGAAATGAGGGGCCAGTACTCGCTGGTCCACAGCACGCTGGATTTCACCGGGACCGCCCGAATGCAGGCGCGAGTCTCAGAAATGGTGACCGGCTGGAAGCGCCTGCCGCTGAAGATTCTCGATCCGCTCTTCGCGAAGGATGGCGCCGGCGCCGTCTTCCCGATACGAGTCACTGGCCCGATCAAGAAGCCGGAATTCAAGGTAGAGATCAAGAAGATCTTCAAAGGCTGATCGCTCGTCCACCTTCGCGCTGGCGCGTTTCGGTGGATAAAAGAGGACGACGATGACCCGCGACGAGATTGGCGCGCTGCTCGATCGTCACCAGGAAGCGTTCACACGGCGCGATGCCGACGCGCTGGCCGGCCAGCATGCCGATCAGGGTACGTTCGAGAGTCCTGCGCACGGCGTGGTCCACGGGCGCGAGAAAATTGGCGACATCTATCGCTATTGGTTCACGGCCTTTCCCGATCTGCAGCTGACGCTCGGGCCGCCGATCGTCTGCGACGACCGCGCCGCAGTGTTCTGGACGTTCGCCGGCACCGCCCACGGTCCCTTTTTTGGCATCGTCGGCGCAGGCACGCGTATCGAGATGACGGGCGCGGCCGAATTCGCGGTCGCCGACGGGGCGATCCAGAGCGTCCGCCATATCTTCGACTTCTCCGGCGTACTGATGAAGACGGGTGTGTTGAAGGTGAAGCCGGGGTAGCGTGCTGCGGTGCCGCAGCGTGCGATTCTGTCCGTAGGCCCGAGCTTCAGCTCGGGCAACCTGCGATCGTTGGCGGGACCTTGAACTCCGTCCTACACGTGACCCGCGAGCCGATTTCCTCTCAAAATGCGCAAGTCACAAGGGAGACCACCTCTGACATGCGCCGTGTCCTTCCCGCCATGCTCCTCTGGCTCGCCAGCTTAAGCAGCGTCGGCGCGCAGCCGCAGCCGAACACGGCGACTGCGTTCGACGATTACGCGCGGCTTACCGAAGCGCGCCTCGACGCGGAGCTCGCACTGCCCGATCGTTATCTGCGAGTCGATTCGCATCCGCAGGCACGCCGTCAGGCGGAGCTCGCGCGGCTGAAGTCCGGCGGCATATTGATTGAGCGGCTTGAAACCTTACGCAACGGACGTCGTCTCGAGGCGCCGGACGCCCTGATCCATCACTGGATCGCGACGGTGTTTCTTGCCGATGTCGATCTCCAGCGCGTGGTTGCGGTCCTTCAAGACTACGACCATCACGCGCAGACCTTCGCGCCGGCCGTGATGCGCTCGGCGTTGCGGTCCCGGCAGGGCGACGACTTCAGAATGTACCTGCGCCTGGTGCGCACCAAGGTGATCACGGTCGTGCTCGATACCGAGAATGACGTCCATTATTCGTCGCCGCGCCCCGACCGAGTGGAGTTTCGAGCCCGCAGCACCAGCGTGCGCGAAGTTGCGGATGCGGGAACGGCGACGGAAGTCATCAAGCCGGTGGGCGAGGGGCGCGGTTTCATGTGGCGGCTGAACACGTATGGCCGCCTCGAGGCGCGCGATGGCGGCATCTTCGTGCAGTTCGAAACCGTGAGCCTCAGCCGCGATATCCCGTTCGGTCTCGGCTGGGTGATTGGCCCGTTCGTCACGAGCGTACCCAGGGAATCATTGCTGTTCACGCTCGAGACACTACGGAAGCGCGTGACGCCGGCGCACGCCGGCCGCTGACGAAGCTACGTCGCCAGCTCTGCGCGAAGCGTGCGCAGTCGCTCTGCAAGCGATTCGACCGCACCGTCGAGCGCACTTATCGCCGCCACCGCACCCGTGAGGTCGCCCTGTTTGCCGCGTGCTTCGAGCTCCCGAGCTGCGGCAAACGGCTCGGCGGTCGTAAACAGTCCGACCATGGATTTGAGGGCGTGGGCTTGTCCGGCGATGGCTGCGGCATCCCCCGTGTCGAGGGCCGCGCGCGTGTCGGCGAGTCGCACTGGCGCGTCCTTCAGGAACACATCGATCACTTCGCGCAGCAGCTCGCGGCTGCCGCCAAGGCCGGCCAGGATCGACGACACGTCCAGATCGCGGCTCGTCGCGGTCCGCCGCGGCTGGTCCGCGACCGACGGCTGCCCGCGCGTCGCGCGCGCGATCGCAGCGAACACCTCGTCGGCACGCAACGGCTTCGAGACGTAGTCGTCCATCCCTGCGGCCAGGAAGCGTTCCCGATCGCCTTTCATCGCGTGCGCGGTCATGGCCACGATGGGGACGTGCCGGCCCGAGTCGCGCTCGGCCTTTCGAATCGCATCGGTCGCCTCGACGCCGCTCATCAGCGGCATCTGTACGTCCATGAGCACGACATCGAACGCCTGGCGGCCGACGGCGGCCACGGCGTCGCGCCCGTTGTCGACGACGGTGATCTCGTGACGCTGGCTGCCGAGCATCCCAATTACCACTTTCTGGTTCACCGCATTGTCCTCGGCGAGCAGCACGTGAAGCGGGCGCAGCGCCGGGATGCCGGCCGGACGGTCGGCGGCGGGCGTGGACGACGCGCTGCCCATGGTCGTGAGGATGGCGTCGAGCAGATCCGAGTGCTTGACCGGTTTGACAATCGACGTGACCGCAGGCTGGGGGATGCGACTGTGCGCGGCCCAGGGGCCTGCAGAGGTCAGCATGATCATCTGGAGGTTCGCAAAACGGGCATGCTGTCGAATTCGTTCGATCAGCGTGAAGCCATCCATGTCCGGCATCAGCGCGTCGACAATCGCCAGCCGGAACGGATCGCCGGCGTCCGCGGCGGCGACCAGCGTGTCGAGCGCGGCGTTGCCGCTCGCCACCGACGTTCCTCGCAGCCGCCAGGCCTCGAGCATTTCGTCGAGAATGCGGCGGTTCGTCGCGTTGTCGTCGACGACCAGCACGCGGAGATCGTGCAGATCCACCGTGGCATCAGCCGCCGGAACGACTGCGCTCTCCTCGCGCTTCAGCATAATGGTGAAATGAAAGTCGCTGCCTCTGCCAACCTCGCTGTCGATCCACACGCGCCCGCCCATCAATTCCACGAGCTGCGAGGAGATGGCGAGGCCCAGCCCGGTGCCGCCATACCGGCGCGTCGTCGATCCGTCGGCCTGCACGAAGGCGCCGAAGATCTTCCACTGCTGCTCGGACGGCACGCCGATGCCGGTATCGTGCACGATGAAGTGCACGCCAACGTCGTCATGCGCGTCGTCCGCGATTTCGGCGGTCACCACGACCTCGCCGTGCTCGGTGAATTTGATGGCGTTGCCGACGATATTGAGGAGCACCTGGCGTAGCCGCCCCGGATCGCCGACGAGCGAGTCGGGCACGTCGGGCCGAATCCGGCAGGCAAGCTCCAGCCCTTTTTCGTGCGCGCGGGGAGCGACGATGCGCAAGGCGTCGCCAACGGTGTCGCGCAGGCTGAACGCGACGGTTTCGAGCTCCAGCCTGCGCGCCTCGATCTTCGAGAAATCGAGGATGTCGTTGACCAGCGAAAGCAGACAATCGGCCGCCTCGTTCACCGACACGATCAGCTCGCGCTGGTGCGGGGCCAGGTCGGTCTTCAGCGCGAGATCCGTCAGGCCGATCACCGCATTCATCGGCGTCCGGATCTCGTGGCTCATGTTGGCGAGGAACTGGCCTTTCGCGGCGGTGGCTTCTTCGGCGCGGTGCTTGGCAACCTCCAACTCGCGAACGAGCTGTGTGAGTCGCGCCGCGTTGTCCATCTCGGCCTGCTGCGCGAGTTCGAGTGCGCGCGCATATTTTTCGAGCTCGTGCTGCTTCGCCTTGCTTTCCGTGATGTCCCGCGCCGCGCCGAAGAGCAGCTGCGCTTTCGGTGCCACGGTCCACAGCAGCCAGCGGTACGAGCCGTCCCGTGCGCGATACCGGTTTTCGAACGACACGACCGGCTGGCCGGCTGCAAGCTGCGCGGCCGCCGCCTCCGTGGCGACGCGATCGTCGGGGTGGACGAAGTCGATATAGGGCGCGCTGACCAGCTCCTTCTCGGAATGACCGAGGAGCTCGGTCCATGCCGGGTTGACGCGGAGGAATCGGCCTTCCGCATTGGCGATGCAGAACAGATCGCGGGAGAGCGTGAAGAACTGCGTGAGTTGTTCCTGTGCCTGCCGCTGTCCCATGAACAGCCCGATCTGGCTGCCGATCGCACCGAGCAGTTCGAGGAGCGCAGGGTCAGGGGACCGGAACTGACGGCTGAAGAACTCCATGACGCCGCGAATTTCGCCGTCCATGACGAGCGGAAATCCGAACGCCGCGTGGAGCCCGTCGCGCGCGGCCATCTTCGAGCGCGGGAAGTTCGTATCCTGCAGGACGTCGGGAATCCACGCGGGTTCACCGCTCGCCCACACCCGGCCCGGGAGGCCAACCCCAGGGGCGAAGCTCAGACTCCGACTGGCTTCGACGAACGTTTCGAAGCTGAGCGATGGCAGCGACCACGTGGCCGCGCACCGGAGCACGTTTGCCGCATTGTCGACGTTCCACAGCGCGCCGTACTCCCAGCCCAGCGCCTGGCAGACCGCACCGAGCGTGCGGGGGAGGCCTTCGGCCAGGGTCGCCGACGAGGCCAGCGCGTGCGCGGTCTCGAAAAGGACCGTCAGCCGCTGTTCCGCCCACGCCCGTCTCGGGTCCGCCGCTGGCTTGCCGCCGACGCCGTCCACGCGCATACCTTACGCCATTCCCGTGGCGTCCCTGCTAAAATGCGACTTCTCTCACGACACCGGCGGGGTATCCCGTGACGAACCCGGCAGACGCGAACGCAAAATCCATCCTCGTGGTCGAGGACGATCGGGGGCTCCGCCTCGCCCTCACACGCCTCCTGTCAGCAGACTTCCGGGTCGACGACGCGGGCGATGGCACCGAGGCGTTGGCGCGGCTGCAGAAAGTTAATTACGACCTCGTCCTCCTCGATCTGGGGCTGCCGGGTACCAGCGGTCTCGAGATCCTCAACCACCTGCCGAACGGATCGGCGGCGCCGAAAGTGATCGTCATGACCGCTGACGATACGCCGCAGACGCTGCTTCGCGCCGTCCGCAGTCACGCCTGGGACTACATCGTCAAGCCGTTCCCGCCCGCCACCATCCCGGCCATCGTGCACAAGGCACTGGCCTCGGACAGCTCGCTTGCGATCGAAGTGCTGTCGGCCCGGCCCGAATGGGTCGAGTTGCTGGTGCCGTGCTCGCTGGAGATCGCGGACCGGCTGCAGGGCTTCATGATGCGGCTCGACGCCGACCTGCCGGACGCCGTTCGGGAATCGGTCGGCTACGCCTTTCGCGAGCTCCTCTGCAACGCGATCGAGTGGGGCGGCAAGCTCGACTCGACGAGGAAAGTGCGAATTGCCTATCTGCGCGCGAAGCGCATGCTGGTCTATCGCATCGCGGATCCCGGGCAGGGGTTCACGATGGACGACCTGGCGCACTCCGCGATTAGCAATGCTCCCGACCGTCCGCTCGACCACATCGCGGTTCGCGAGGAAATGGGGATTCGAGCCGGCGGCTTCGGCATCTTCTTGGTGCGGGGCATGGTCGACGAGCTGCTGTACAACGAAGCCCACAACGAGGTGGTTTTCGTCAAATATCTCGACTGACAGCGAGGCTGTGATGGAAGTGCGCCAGGAGACACGAGGCGGGCACTTGATTCTCACGCCAGGCGACTCGCTGATGTGCGGCGGCCGCGCCGAGCAGTTCGAGAAACTCCTTCTGGACTTGATCGCCGCCGGTCAACGCCAGCTGATTGTCGATCTGGGCAAGGTGGCACACGCGGACAGCGGCGGGGTTCGAGCGCTCGTGCGCGGCCATTTGACGGTACAGCAAAAAGACGGTCGTCTGAGCCTGGCGAACGTCCCGGCGAACGTCCAGCGCGTGCTTCACCTCCTGCGCCTCGACACCGTGTTTCCCATCTACGATTCCGTCGATGCGGCGTTGTCCGACGTCGCCGGAACGTAACTCGTTTTTGTCCACTCATTGGGAGTTGCCATGCAGAAACATGTCGTATTCATAGCTGCACTGTTGCTGACAGGCATGGTCGTCAGTGCCTCTGCGGCGGCCGAGCAGGCAAAGACGATGATGGCGCAGGGGAAGGTCACTGCGGCCACCAACGAATCGCTCACCATCGACGACCGAGGAAAGACGTTGACGTTTACCGTCGACGCATCCACCAAGCTGCTGGGGAAGGGCCTCAGCACGATGATGCAGGAAAAGAAGGCCAAGCACGAGGCGTTCACGTTTACGGACGGTGTCGGGGTCGATGACATGGTCAAAGTCGTCTACCACGACGTCGACGGGAAGATGCACGCGGCGCAGGTCACCGTCGTCCAGAAGAGCCTGACCAAGAAGTGACACCGGCATCCGCGTCGCGCGAGATGTCACGCCTGCACCTGGTGATGCTGGCTGTCGTGATGGCATGCGTCTGTATTGAGGGACGCCAACGCTCGCCGCCGGGAGCGGCGCCATGCACCGTGTCGCACCCGACGGCGACGTTCACCATTCATCGAGCCACAGATCCCGGTGAGTTGACCACTGACCCTCGCGCACCCGCGTGGAGGGCGGCACGTCCGGCGTCCATTGCCCGCGACTGCAGCCGTACCCTGGACTATCCCGATCTGACCACCGAGGTCCGCGGATTCTGGACGGACACGGATTTGTACTTCCTGTTCACGTGCCCCTATCGCTCATTGAACGTCTTTCTGCCAGTGGCGAACGACACGGCCCGTCGCGGTCTCTGGGACCGCGATGTCGTCGAAATGTTCCTGGGCGACGACTGGACCAACATCCGCCACTACCGTGAATTCGAGATCGCGCCGACTGGCGACTGGATCGATCTCGCCATCGATCTCGACCATCCGAATACGAATCCTCAATGGCGATCTGAATGGAGGACCGCTGCCCGCATCGATCGGCGGGCCAGGATCTGGTACGCCGCCTGCCGGATCCCGTTGAGATCGATCAGCGAGAAGAAGGTCGAACCCGGCACGCGCTGGCGCGCGAACCTGTACCGGATCGATGGGGAAGGACCCGACGCACAGCGCCGGTTCATGTGCTGGCAGCCGACGTGCGCGATCGGCCGCGACCCGAATCACGTGCCGGAGAACTTCGGCACGCTGATCTTTGACGATTAGCGTCGACCACTGTCCTCGGGGCCAGGCGCGCGCCTGGGCCCCGCGACAGCGCCGTTCTTGCCTACTTCCTGTCGTACACGGCGATATTCGTGACCTGGCCTCCCGATGCGTCTGTCGCCGTTGTCGTGACGGTGCGGCTCTTGCCGTCCTTGGAGATGACAATCTGCCCGGTCAACGTGACCTCTCCGGTCTTCTTGGTGGTGAACGACATGGCGTGGTCGTTGATCTTCGTGTACGACCTCATGTCCTGGTTCGCATCGCCCGTGACGGGATAGTCCTTGCCATCGAATGCGCCGATCCATTCGTTGTGCGTCGCCTTGCCGCCCGGATCCGTCCCGTCCACCGTGACCCGGACTTTGCTACCGACGGTCGTGTAGATGACTGTGTGATTCCTGGCGGATCCGGGACTGAGCTTGGACTTGGCCTCATTCAGTTTCCAAGTCCCCATCATCAGCCAGTCCGCGGCGAAGGCGGTCGCTGCGACCAGACACACCAATACCGCCAGCAGGGTTCCGTGCCTTCTCATAGCCCCTCCAGCGAAAACGATTGGACGCGGGAACGCTGCGCGCAATAGTAGCCCCGGCCGCTACGCGCCGCAATTGCGAACGTCAGGGAATGAGGTGGGGGTTCGGCCCACCTCGACCGAAGGTGAACCGCGGCGCATGTCTGATCGGACGTGCCACACCGGCATTGTGTTTGTCCTTCGCAGCGGTATCCCTGGCAGATGCTCCCGCAGGAATTCGGTTGCGGGTCGGGGATGACGCGCTGGCGGCGTGTGCTTTCCTCGTCTTCGTCGCGTAATCAGCCCGCGCACGGCGGCACGGCTAGCCGGCCCGTGCTACCGTACTTCCGTGACTCGAATCCGCTCGTGGGTCGTCATCTTTCTTTCTGCAACGATCAGTTCGGTCCTTCTCCATCCCACGACGGTCCGTGCGCAGTCGGTCCCTGACCTCACCGGCCACTGGACGCTCAACCGCGCGGTCAGCCAGATGCCGCAGGAGCTGGGCTTCGACGCGGACTACTTTCAACAGGCGCCCGGGACCGAACGCGACGGCGCGCCCGGAGGCACTCGAAGCCGCGGCGGCAGCCGCTACGGCAGCACGCGCAACTACATGCCGCGGCCTGAGAGCGCGGACGAAGCGAGGAGGCTCAAGCAGCTCACCGACGAGGCGCGCCTGCCTCCGGCGGACCTGATCATCGAGACCTCGAATGGCGGCATCAAGTTCTCTGACGGTCGCGACTTCTCGCGCACGTTTCACCCGACAGGGAATGAAGAGGTCATCGATCTTGGCGGCGTGCCTGTGGTCGCAATTACGCGCTGGGAAGGTGCGCAGCTGATCATCCTCTACGAGGTCGAAGAAGGCCGGCAGATTCGCTACGCCTACTCGCATGCGTCGAATCCCGATCGATTGACTGCGGAGGTGCAGTTCATCGACCGCGGCAATGGCGACAAGGTCGCACGCGTCTACGAACCCGCGAGCGCCAGGACGACGTCGACGCCACCGGGTGCACCGGCGCCAGCCGGCGGCGCTCCTCCGGGGGCCGCCCCTCCCAGTCCACCTCCAGCCGGCGCGTTCGACCAGTCCCCCGGCGCGGAGTTCAAGGGCCTGACCGAGGTCGGCCTCGTCGTCGAAGGCCTGCAGTCATCAAGCGCGTGCGGCCTGACCGAGGACGCCCTCGAGTCGGCGGTGGCGATGCACCTGAAGGCCGCGGGCCTGAAGGTGCTTCGTAACACCGACGAGGACACATACGTCTACGTGAACGTCAATACCGCGACCATCTCGAACGGCCTGTGCGTCTCGCGCTACGACGTCTACCTCACCTCCCACACCACGGCGACCATGTCCTACCGGCAGTCGCAGCCTCCGGTGCTCGTCGAGGTATCGCTCTTTCACAAGGGCAACCTGGCAGGCGGCGGCCCCGCCGCAAACGGAGACGCTGTCAAAAAGGGCGTCCTGGAGTACGTCGATCAGATTACGGCCCGCATCAAGGACGCGAACAAATAGGCCTTCGGCCATCGGTCTTCGCAGTGCGTCCGTCTCGGGCGCAGTGTTACACCATTCTTCAAGCACCGATTTGAGAGAGCGCACTAATCGTGACGTAATACCCATCCGGATCCCGGAGTGAGAACTCTCTTGTTTGAGTGTTCGGGTTCACGTGCGGCTCCTCTTCGAGCCGGGTGACGAGAGCGCGTGCCCTCTTTAATGCCATGTCGAAGTCGTCGACGCGGAAGAACAAGAGGAGCCCGTTGCCAGGTGGCGCCTCGTCCGGACTCATCAAGGAGGGATGCTCGTGCGCGCCCCACCGGTGGAGGCAGAGCAAGACAGTTCCATCCGTATCCAGGATCTGACCGAAATGGTCATGGCTCGGAGGCGTCTCGGGCTGGCCAAAGAGCGACTGGTACCATTTGAAGCTGCCCGGGACGTCGCTTACGCCAATGATCGTCCATGTGCGTTTCATCGCATTTCCACTGGCGGACGGCGAAATCCTGCCATCAACGAAGTGACACGCTTCGCGATCATCAACAGCCGCTCGTCTTCCCATCGCCGCGCCATGAGCAGCACGCCAAATGGAAGACCATGGCTGTCATGTCCGAAAGGCATGACGACCGACGGGCAACCGCTGATAGGCGACAGCGCCCAGACGACGTCGAAGGTCGAAACCTTGTCTCTACGGATCCTAGTGCACAGCCCCAGCGGCGCCAACACAGGCCGAGGCGGCGGCGAGCCCAGTCGCGTCCAACAAACCGCTGGCCGTCGTCTCTGGAGTATTACAGTCGCCTGCGCATCGAACCAGAAGATGGCTCGTGGCAATCTCGGCCGGGCATCGAGCCGCTCGCAATGCAACCGCGTCCATGCTGATCCGACGAGGGTCGTTGCCATATCCTGTTGAGCGGCGTCACCGTCGCGAACCCCGGTTTGCGTCAAGGTGCGGCATGGGGAAGTCATCATGACCTCATTCAATCCAAACTATTTCATTCACGCGGCCAACGTCCTGCTGCTGGTGGCGTACAGCGTGAGCGACATTCTGTGGCTGCGGCTGTTCGCGGTGGCCGCGTCGCTGATTTCGCTCCCATACTTCGTCCTTCAGCCCACACCGCAGTGGGCACCGATCGCCTGGAGTGTCGTCTTCGCTGGAATCAATTCCTTCCAATCCTGGCGTCTCTACCTCGAACGTCGTCCAGTCAAGCTGACGCCCGACGAGGAGGAGGTTCGCCGGCTTGCGTTCGCGCAACTGCCGTCTCGCAAGGTTCTGCAACTTGCCAGCCTCGGGTCCTGGACCACAGCGGCTCCCGGCGAGCGTCTGATCGAGCACGGCACGCCGGCCGGGGCGATCGCACTCGTTGTCCGCGGCACGGTGCGTGTGTCGAAGGACGGACGGGTCCTGGGTGAGCTGGGGGCCGGGGATATCGTCGGCTCCGCACTCGTGCTGAGCGGCGCCCCGGCCGAAGTGGACGCGGTGACAGTGGAGCCAGTGCGTGCGTTACGCTGGGAAGTGGCAACGCTGCGGCGGTATCTCGAAGCCGATCCCGAGACCCGGATCGTCTTCCAGCGCAATCTCACCCGTGACCTCGCCGAAAAACTGCGGCGCCTGGGCGAGGATTTTCTCCGACAGCCGCCGTCGCCCGGTGGGCACGATCAGCACTAGACCACCGCGAGGGCTGATTGTTCTATCTGCCCGGCACCTATAATCACGCGACAGATGGCGCTCAGCCCAGGCGCACGGCTCGGCGTTTACGAAGTCACCGCCCTAATCGGCGAAGGTGGCATGGGGCAGGTGTTTCGGGCTCACGACACGAGGCTCAATCGCGACGTGGCGTTGAAGATCCTGCCCGACGCCGTCGCCAGCGATCCGGATCGCCTGGCGCGGTTCACACGCGAAGCACAGACACTCGCCTCGCTGAACCACGCACACATCGCGCAGATCCACGGTCTTGAAGAATCCGGCGGTGTGCGCGCCCTCGTCATGGAGCTCGTCGAGGGCGAGGATCTGTCGCAGCGGATCGGACATGGCCCGATTCCCCTGGCCGACGCGTTACCGATTGCGAAGCAGATCGCGGCGGCGCTCGAAGCGGCCCACGAGCAGGGCATCATCCATCGGGACCTGAAGCCGGCCAACATCAAGGTCCGCCCGGACGGCACCGTGAAGGTGCTCGACTTCGGGCTCGCGAAGGCCATGGAACCGACCGGCGCCGCGTCATCGCATGTGACGCAGTCACCGACGATCACCACACCCGCCATGACACAGGCGGGGATGATCCTCGGCACCGCCGCCTACATGAGCCCGGAGCAGGCGAAGGGGCGTGCGGCCGATCGGCGGAGCGACGTGTGGGCGTTCGGCGTCGTCTTGTATGAGATGCTGACCGGCCAGCGCGCGTTCAAAGGTGAGGACGTGTCGGACACGCTGGCGTTCATCCTGACGCGCGAGCCGGACTGGGCGACGCTGCCGGCAGACACGCCTCCGCCAATTCGGCGTCTGCTTCGCCGCTGCCTGGAGAAGGATCGCGCCCGGCGCCTCGATTCGGCTGCCGCCGCACGACTAGAGATCGACGAGGCGCTGGCGCCGTCAGCGGTCGACGGCGCCACCATGCCACCCGGGCCTGCGCGCGCGGCATGGTCGCGCGCGCTCCCGTGGTTGGCTGCCTTGATGCTCGGGCTCGCCATCGCCGTGGTGCTGCTGTGGGCACCGTGGCGGGCGGAGAAGCCGGTGGATCGTCCGCTGGCGCGTCTGGACGTCAATCTGGGCGCGGACGTGTCATTGCCTGCTCCCTCCACGTTCGGGCAGAGTGTGGCCATCTCCCCCGATGGCACACGGCTCGTCTTCGCTTCGGGCACACCCGTGAAATTGTTCACCAGACGGCTGGACCAACCGAAAGTCACCGAGCTTCCGGGAACGCAGGGGGCATCCAAACCGTTCTTCTCGCCGGACGGGCATTGGGTGGGCTTTCTTACGCCCAACAAGCTGAACAAGATCGCCGTGGAGGGCGGCGCCGTGGTTCCGCTCGGGGACATCAACCTCACCACCTTCGCTGGCGCGAGTTGGGGTGAGGATGGCAGCATCTTGGTGAGCGAGGCTTTCGGGAAGGCCTTGCAACGGGTTCCCGCCGCTGGCGGCCCGCCCGAGGTCGTGGCGCCACTCGGCAACGGTGAAATAGCCCTCGCTCACCCGCAGATGCTGCCCGGTGCACAAGCGATCCTGTTTGCGGCTATCCCTGCGGCCCCTGACCTAGAGGCATTCACCATCGAGGTTCTCACGCTGGCCGACCGTCACAGGAAGATTCTCCTCCGCGGCGGCCAGTCCCCGCGGTATCTCCCCACGTCGAGTGGAGTTGGCCATCTGGTCTACGTCAACAAGGCCACCATGTTCGCGATCCCGTTCGATTTGGAAAAACTGGAGACGCACGGGTCTGCCGTGCCCGTGCTGGATGATGTCGCCTATCAGAACCCTTCCGGGACCGGTCAATTTGACGTCTCCCGCACCGGCACGTTGGTCTACCGCCGGGCCAGCGGCGACGCCTCCGGGATGGCGACCTTGCAATGGGTTGATCCCAGCGGTCAGAAGGAACCGTTGCAAGCCAAACCTGGTGTCTACCGATTTCCAAGCCTTTCACCGGACGGCAAGCGGGTCGCGCTGACAGTCGCCGAGGGAGGACAAGACGTGTGGGTCTACGATTCGAAGCGGGACGCCATGACGCGCTTGACGTTTGGCGGATTCAATATCTCCCCGAGGTGGAGCCCGGACGGCCAATCCGTCGTGTTTTCGTCCGCTGGCCATGGCATCTTCCAGACTCGCGCGGATGGCGCCAGCCAGCCGCACGCGCTGACGCAGAGCAAGGCGCTCCAGAACCCAGGCTCGTTCACGCCGGATGGCAAGCGGCTGGCCTATCTCGAAGTTGCGAGGAACATCCAAATTTGGACGGTGTTGTTGGAGGACCAGGGAGGCCAGGTGAGAGCCGGGAAGCCGGAGCCATGGCTCAAGAGCAGCTTCGACGACGCCAACCCTGTGTTCTCGCTCGATGGTCGATGGGTGGCCTATCAATCGAACGAATCGGGGAAAAATGAAGTGTATGTGCGGGCATTTGTGTCATCGTCGTCCGCGCCGGGTGCCAAGTGGCAGATCTCGAACAGCGGCGGCGTGACTCCGCGCTGGTCGCGGAGCGGACACGAGCTCGTGTACCAGTCGGGCGACCAGGTCATGGCCGCGAGATATACGGTGCAAGGCGACACGTTCGTCGCGGAGAAGCCCCGGGTATGGATCGCGAAGCTTGGCGGGACACTGTTTGATGTAGCGCCGGATGGCCGACGCGTGGCTGTGCTCGCGCCTGTGGCATCCGCAGACGCGCCCAAGCAGGAGCACGAGGTTGTGCTCCTCCTGAACTTCTTCGACGAGCTACGGCGTCGCGCGCCGGTGAGCCACTGACGTCAGCCTAGTCGCCGCCGGAGACCGTGTCGATGTCCACGAAGAGCCGGGCTAGACGGTCGAGCTTTTTGGGAGCCGGCAGAGTTCAGATTCGCTTCTCACGTCACCTCACGCCGACAGCCTTCGAGGCACTCCATCGGCGACGACCCGAACGGTCGCGGCGCGAGCACGCGGGCAAATGGCAGCAGCGTTGCACTGAAGGCTCAGCGTGACGACTTCATGAGCTTGAAGCAGGTTTCGGCCTTCTCCATTGGCGAGCTCCTTCGCGCAGGCGTCCCGCCGTACACCCGAGAGGCGGCATCGCTCGTGGCGGAAGTGTGCCGGCAGGTGTTCTACGCAGACAATCAGATCGCGCCCACTGCCAATGACATTCTTCTTGGTTCGGATGGCTCGCTGACAATCAGCGGAGCCGGTTCGGCGACTGCCGAGGAACAGATGCGGGCGCTCGCGTCGCTGCTCGAGCTGCTGCTGCCGCCGCTCGGCAGCACGGAGCCCGACTTCGCGGTGCGCGCCTCGTTGCGAATGCTCGCGCCCCGCGCGCGCGGGATGCCGGGGCTCGCTCCGATATCTGCGCCGGAAGGCCTGGCCGCCGAGTTGAGCCAGTACGCCACACCAGATCCGACGGGCGTCCTTCGCGAATTGTGGGCATGTGGGGACCGCGCCCTGCATCAGTACCTCCCATCGCCTCGAAGCGAGGAGCGCGTGACCGCCGCTGCGACTCGAGTGGCGGTAGAAGCGCGCGAGCCGGTCGATGACCTGCCAATTCGTCGGTCCGACGATGCCGTCGCGGTTGCGGTGGATGAGCCGCTAGAAGCGCCTTCGGCCGCCAGTCACCGGCATCGGCGCCCGTTCTGGATTCCGTTGACTGCAGCAGCGTTGTTCACGATGGGACTCGCTGGTGGTGCCTGGCTAGGCCAACGCTCCTATGAATGGGCGTCACGTTTCGTTGCCAGAGCGGACGCGCATCATTCGACCATGCCGTCTTCGCGGCACACGACGCCTCTACACCGGCGGGCGAACTCGGGCTCCGCAGGCGAGCGGGCTGTTGCGGCCGCCCACGGAACTGATACAAGCGCCGCTCAGACTCAGGCCCCGCCGTCGGTTTCACCGAATACGAATGCAGGTGTGCTCATTGACGCGACCGACGAGACCCTGCAGCGCGCGCGACCGGTCGATCGCGTCGCTGAGCAGCGGGGGTCCGTTCATAGCGATCGAACGGCCAACCGCACCGCTGCCGAACCAATTGCGAACACGAACACCGAAGCCGCAGCGCCGCCAGTCACGCCGACACTAGAGAGCGCGGCGAACCCGGTCGCGACGCCGCTGGCATCACCGATAGGAGAGTCCGTGCCGCTCGAGGCAACCTTTGCAACGCCGCCGTCGCCTCCCGGAGTGAGCATTCCCCGGTCGTCGCCCGCTGGCCCAACAGAAGAGCAGCAGATCACTGCCACGCTTCATCGATACGCCGCCGCTTATCAGCAACTCGACGCCAACGGCGCACGAACGGTCTGGCCGACCGTGGATCAACGAGCGCTGGCCCGGGCGTTCAAGAGCCTCGAGTCACAAGAGTTCACGTTCGACGAGTGCGACGTGCGCGTCGTCGATCGTGGGGCGAGCGCCGCATGCCGGGGATCGGTGACTTACATCCCCAAAGTTGGCAGCAAGACGGCGCACAAGGGCGATCGGCAGTGGAACTTCGAGCTTCAGAAACAACAGGACGTCTGGCTCATCACGCGCGCGACGATGAAGTAGCTCCTGCCAGTAAACCCCTACCACTCCTCAATCGGACTATCGGCCCCCAAAGGCGTACTCGATCCCAACAAGCGTCGTCGTTTCCGATCGCAAGCCGTTGTTTGCAAGGGGGAAGGTCACACTGGCGTTGAGCAGCCAGGTACCCACGACATTCCAGCGCGCTCCGGCCGTCATCGAGCTCGTCGTCAGCGTCGTGCCCGTGGACACCAGTCGAATCGTGTCGACGCCGGCAATCGTCGGATGCGGGACTCGTTCCCGTGTCAGCTCGCCGATGTCCTCGATCCGCCGCCCCAGCAGTTCGGCAAGCAGCGTGACTCTGGGCGAAGCGCTGAAACTCAAGGCGCCCCGATACCCCACCTCGTTCACCAGGCCGCCCCATGTCGCGCCCGCGTTGACGTGAGCGGAGAACCGGCCCGGCTCGACCGAGCCGACCATGACCGCGGTGTACCAGGCCTCTCCCGATCCGAGTAGATCCTCTTCACGGCCCGTGGGAAGCCGCGCGTCGCCGACGATGGCCAGCCCGGTGCCTCCATCACCCGCAAGTCGATACTTCGCCCGGATCGCCATGTCACCAAGGCCGGTGGCCTCCGCAGAAGCCGTCGCCTGAAGCAGCGCGGCGCCGCGATACGTGTTGACGCGTGAGCCTTCGAGCGACAGCCAGACCACGGGCACCGCCACGCCGACATCCAGCCTGTTGGTCACGCCGACGTTGCCGAGCACCGTCAAGGTTCGTGACTGAATCTCCATCGAGAGCGTCTCGACATCGAAGGGGGCGGCCTCGTCGCGAAACTGGTTGCCGGTCGCGACGAACTCGCCGCTCTCGAGATCGACGTCGTTCAACCGTGTGTATTTGGCGAACTGCAGGTTGACGCCAATCGATGCCCGGCCTCTGCCGGCCGTCAGGCTGCGTTCCGCGAAGAAGGGCCCGAAGCTCTGACTGGCGCGCTCGATGGTGCCGAGGGCCGGGTTGACGCGGTATGTGAACCCGGCCGACGAGGACCCAAGCGGCAGCGTCGTCAGCTCGACGAGCAGCAGCCGGGTGATCGTGTCGCGCGTGACTGCCGCCGCCTGAGCGTCTTTCACGAAGTCGCCGGTCGGCACGGATTGGTTCGTGAGCAGGAACGACAGAACGCCGGCGAGCGGCAGGGGTCTCTCTTGCGCCGACGCGTTTGCAGGGGCCGTCAGCAGCGCTACCGCGATGAGGCACCCCAGGCGAAGGGTCGCGTGCATGCAGTGCCTACCGCCGGACGTGCGTGGCCAGGATCGTACCATCGATCTGCACGCTGCCTTCGACCGACACTTCTCGCCCATTTTTCAAGCCGCCACAGCCCTTGTCGAACTCAGTCGCAGCGTCGGTCCGGACTCTGCGGCCGCCGACGACGAAGGTCAGCGTCGGGCAATCACCCTGAAGGTCTGACACCTCTCCGGTGACCACCGGACCAGCCGCCTGATCGACTGTCACGGTTTGACCGGCGATCGTCAGCGTCCCGGACCGTGGCACGCTCTCGGCATTCAACGCCACCGAGAAGCTCACCTGGGCGCTGCCCGATCCGCTGGACGCTGACGTCACCTCGATCCACCGCGCGTTCAGCCGGGCTTCCCAGGGGCACGAGGCATCCGACGCCGTGACGGTCACCGAATGCGAGCCGCCTTCCGCGGGGGCATTCACATTCGTCGGCGCGACGGTGAACGTGCACGGCGGCGGCGTTCCAGTCTGTGTCACCGTGAAGACCTGGCCCGCAATCGTCAACGTGCCTGTACGAAGTGACGTCGCCGTGTTCGGCGCGACGGAGAATTGCACGATGCCGTTGCCGGTGCCCGACGCTCCGACGATGACTGAGAGCCACCCGACATTGCCTGCAGCCGTCCACTCGCAGCCGTCCGAGACTGTCACGCTCACCGAGGCCGAGCCCCCGGCAGGCGCGACGGTTACCGCCGTACTCGACAGCACGAAGGCGCACACGGGCGGGGTAGGGGTCGGCGTCGGCGTGGGCGTCGGCGTAGGCGTAGGCGGCGCGGGCGCCGGAGGATTCGGCGCGGGCGTGCCCTCGGCGGCGGACTGAGACACCGTATGAGGCTGCCCCGCGATCGACACCGTGCCGGTTCGACTGGCGCCTGTGTTGGGCGTGACCAGCAGCGACACCGTGCCATTGCCGCTCCCGTTGGCTCCAGACTCGACGGAGATCCACGAGGATTGGCTGACGGTCGTCCAGGCACAACCGGCCGCAGTGGATACCGTCACGGTCAGCCGCTCGCCACTCGATTGCGCGGTCTGCTGCCGCGGCGTGAGCGTGTACAGGCACGCGGCGGCCTGTCTCAGCTCGGCGCGCTGTTCGTTGAGGACGATGACGCCCGTGCGTGGAGCTGCGAGGGGATTCGCCGCGACGCTGTAGTCGACTTGCGCATCGCCCTGGCCGCTCGCAGGCGAGATGGCGATCCAGTCGACCTCCGAACGCGCCGACCAGGTGCACTCACGATTGATGCGGATGTTGAGGCGTCCCGTCCCGCCCGCGCTTTCGATGACGGGCATCGGCCCGCCCACCGCAATTGCACATCGTGCATTGGAGGGACCCGTCACGTTGGTCGTGGACGAAGAACCGCAACCTGTCAGCAGACCCGCGAGGAGCGCCAGGAAACAGATTCGCCGCAAGAGACCTGCCACGACAGAATGAGACTAGCAAGGACAGCTTACGCACGAAAGGGACGATTGTGCTCGAGCTATAGGCAGCCAGGCCGACGATAACTCGCTGACTCCGCTGGACAAGGGGTCTGGGGTGGATGACGGGGTTCGAACCCGCGACTTCCGGAGCCACAGTCCGGCGCTCTGCCACTGAGCTACACCCACCGTATCGTGTAGAACCTCAAAGTTTAGCACTCACACAAAACCCCGGGCAAGCGGCCCGGACCTTCGCGGGCTGATCGACCGACTCGCGGCGATGCATAAGACGTCGTGCTTGTAGTGAGGCGCGACGCCGTGCTCAGCTCTAGCGTCAGGCCCCACGTCACAAACACTCCCTCGGGAATCAGCGGGGAGGTCGCTTTGCGCCGGAGTGGTTCTGACCGCCCAAGGCGGTCGATCGGCAGGCGACAGCGCGAGGAAGAGGCCGCGTCCTCTGGTCGGCCGTTCGAGTTGATTGACCAGGGTCAACTCTAGCGGCCGGCAGGTGTGAGACGGTTCTAAATCGCCAGCGGCGCCGGCGGGAAAAGACGATCGAAATTCCCGCCAAAGATCTGCGCGACGTCCGGATCAGCAATGGCAAGCTGACGCACCGCCTGGAGCTGCGCGTCGAGCACCGGGCGGTTCCAGCCACGCGGAAAGAAGGACGAATCGGTGCCGAAGAGCAGCCGTGATGGCCCGGCGACAAGCAGCGCCTGCCTGAGGACGTCGACCAGCGTGAGCCCCGGCTCGTAAGCGATCCAGCGATTCGAGCTGGATGTGTCGAGGTAGATGTTTGGGCAAAGGTCCGCGAGCATCAAGGCTTCGCGAAAGTACCCGGCGCCGAAATGCGGCACGATGATCGGCAGCTGCGGATGCTCGAGCGCGAGCCCGTGAAGGTCCACGGGGTTGCCGAACCGCATGTCGAAGCGGCTGGGGAGGCCGAGCTTCTTGCGAATGCCGACCGTGAGCACGCCGCAGTGAACGAACAGTGCCGCGCCTTTCGCCGCGGCCACCGCCGCTATGACCGATGTGGCGCGTGCGTCGCTGAGCGCATAGCGCTGCATCGCGGGGAAGAGGCACACGGTGCGAAGGCCATTCGCGATCGCCTGGTTGACACGATCGACCGCGCCCTCGGCGAGCGGGTTGACCATGAAGAACCCGACGAAGCGATCTGGCGCATGGCGCACTGCCTCGACGACCGACACATCGTCGCCGGGCACGCTCGCGATCAGCGCCGCGCGCGACACGCCATGGTGATCGAGCGTCGAGACCCACTTGGTGGCAAGCTCCGTCGGCGAGCCCGGCGCATCCCACTCGAGCGTCGTGCAGATCCGTTCGACGGGCGACTCGGTGAAGCGGCCCTGAAGATCGTCGCGCGCGAGCGTCTCGAAGAAACGCCGGGAGAAGAAGTGACAGTGAGCGTCGTTCAGCCGCATCGTATTTCAGGATTGCAGCACCGCAGCACTGCAGCACCGCGACTAGGGTTGCGGCAGGATCATGACGAGCCGGCAGCCGCCTCGATCGCCGGGGAGTACCCTCGATGACACGATCGTCGGATTCTGCGCCAGCGCGGCGAGTGACTGCACCAACCGTTCGGCGCGATGGATCTCGGTGCGGATCAGATCGAGCGCGACGCGATCGCGCAGGACCTGGTCGCGATCGCCGAGAAGATTCAGGCAGGACGCGATGGTGCCGAAGCTCTTGCCGAGCTCGCGCAGGCCGTCGTGCCCGCCCTCTCGCAATTCTGCCGCAGGTGCCAGCGTCCCCGAGGGCTCCACGCGCACGTTGTCGGCGTCGGCCAGCTCGCGCGCGCGCACGTCGTCGGCGTGATGCACGAGGCACGGAATCTCGCCGCGCCCCGCCGCATGAGCCGCGGCGAGCCGCTTTCTGCCGGTGATGAGATCGAAGCGCCCGCCTCGCGGCCGCACCAATATCGGCTGCAGGACACCGTGCGCCTGGATCGAACGCATGAGCGAATCCAGGTCCGCCGCGTCATTGCTGCGCGGGCTTTCGATGTCGCGCAGCGGAATCACCCGCACGTGTGGCGCGGTCGAGCGGCCGGTCAGCTGCTCGACGTAATGCGCGTCGTGGCGCATGCGAAAGCCGGGCGGCAAGCCTTCACGCCGAAACCCGGTCTCCTCCGAGAATTCTGCGGGCTCGAAGTCATCGTCGTGAAACGCTTCCGGTCGAACGGTAGGGACGAAGGGCGGGACAACAGATCGAGACTCGAACTCGGACACCGGATACCCCTAACGCGAAGGAGCGAACGATCAGGAGCGAGCGCGCGACAAGCTCGTCCACAATTGGAAGGTTGTTATAACACACCACGGGCGCGGCCGGTGTGTCCCGCACCAACCGCGCCCGTGATTCCCCTGAGAGATACCCGAGAGAGTTGCTGATTCGAAATCAGCCGCTTACTAGAGAGAGACGATCCGCCGCGCGCGGCGGTTCCTTACCACTGCAGCGGATCCGGGAAGAACTCGGTGACGAGTTCCTCGTAGTAGGGACGCAGCGCCTTGACGTCCGGCCGGCCATCGCCCTTCGAATACAGGTCATACCGATTGAATGCGCGGACCCACTTCAGCATCTCGCGATCTTGATCGTTGGCGAGGTAGTCGTACTCGCCTTCCTTATGCCACGGGTAAAACGAGTGATAGCGCATCGCGTAGAGCGATTCGACCGGCAACCGGTCCTTGACCACGTGGTAGATGTACTCGTCGTGGCCCCACGAAAGGTGAACGTTGTCGAGCCCGCAGTTCGGTTCGTAGATCCCGAGCCTGGTCGAGTACACAGGATGTGTGCTATCGGGATTCAGTGAGAAGAGCTCCGGATAGACGCACGCATTCGAGAACTGGCATCCGACCGGGAAGGTATCGCCGACGACGGCCCATTGCGGCTCGCCATAAAGGCAGAGGATCTTGCCGAGGTCGTGGACGAGACCGGTGACGATGAACCAGCGCGGCTGGTTGGCGCGCCGAATCGATTCGGCGGTCTGCAGCGCGTGCTCGATCTGCGTGAAATCGACGTCTGGATCGCTGTCGTCGACCAGGGTGTCGAGGAACTCGAGCGCTTCCCAGACCGTCATCTGCTTCCGGCTCAGCGACAGGTAATCGGCCTTCTTCTCGCGCACGAAATCCAGCGTCTGGTGCGTGTGATTCAGGCGGTAGAATTCCTTGACGGTGTCGCGGGCTTCGGCAGCGAAGTTGCGGAAGTCGGCGGCGTCCTTCCCGGCGGCGGCTGGGGATTGCGTGTCCTGCATGGTGAGGCTCCGAGGTTCAGGTCCGACCTGGGCAATGTAACACAGAAACAAGCCATGTAACACGTGTAAACGATTCCAATTGAGCAACTTCCGTGGAACGAGGAGTGGATGTGGCTCAGAAGCCAGCTACACCGAAGTTCGATGTGATCGTCGTCGGTTCCGGAGCGTCGGGCGGCTGGGTCGCCAAGCGTCTGTCGGAAGCGGGCGTCCAGGTGGCGCTGGTCGATTGCGGCCGTCCCCACGGCGACGAGGACTTCACCGAGCACAAGCCCGCGTGGCAGTTGAAGTACCGTGACCGCGCCGAGCAGCTGATTCGCAAGACGCGTCCGGTCCAGAAGGACTGCTACGCATGCATGGAATACAACGTCCACTGGTTTGCGAACGACCTCGAGGAGCCGTACACGACCCCTGAGGACAAACCATTCAGCTGGCAGGGACGCCTGCGCGTGATTGGCGGCCGCACGAATGTCTGGGGGCGTCAGAGCTATCGGCTCAGCGCTCTCGACTTCAAAGCAAAGTCACACGACGGCTACGACGCGGACTGGCCAATCAGCTACGCCGACCTCGCGCCCTACTACGACATCGTCGAGGAATACGTCGGCATTTCGGGACAGTCCGAAGGCGTCGACGAGTTGCCGGACGGGAAGTTCCAGCCGGCGATGCCGATGACATGCGCCGAGACGCGGCTGCGGACGCGCGTGAAGCAGAAGCTCGGTCGGACGATCACCATCGGACGCACTGCCAATTTGACGAAGGCGATCAACGGCCGCCAGCCCTGCCACTACTGCGGTCCGTGCGAGCGCGGCTGCGTCACGCACTCCTACTTCAACTCGGCGTTCACCACGGTGGCGGACGCCCTCAAGACCGGCCAGTGCACGCTCATCCCTAACGCGATGGCGTGGAAGGTCCTGACCGATCCTGGCACGAAGCGCGCGACCGGCATCCTCTACATCGATCGCGACACGCGCGAACCGAAGGAGGTGCACGCCCGGGTGGTCGTCTTGTGCGCGCAGGCGCTCGAGTCGGTCCGGATCCTGCTGAACTCGGCGAACCGCGAGCATCCCAACGGGCTCGCGAATTCGAGCGGTGTGCTCGGGCACTACCTGATGGATCACCATTCGGTCTCGGGCGCGTTCGGCGGCTTCGCCGATCTCGAGCCGGACAAGCCGCGTGAAGGCGGTCCGAACCGGCCGAACGGGATCTACGTGGTTCGTTTTCGCAACACGAAGAACGGCCCGCAGCAGAAGGACTTCATCCGCGGCTACGGCTTCCAAGGAGGCGGCGGCAGCCGGTTCAACTTCGCTGCGCCCGGCTACGGCGCCGCCTATAAGAAAGCGCTGCTGTCGCAACCGCAAAGTGGCGTCTATTTGGGCGGCTTCGGCGAGACGCTAGCCAAGTTCGAGAACTTCGTCGAGATCGATCCGGCGGGCGCGGTGGATGCCTTCGGCATTCCGATCCTGAAGATCAACATAAAATTCGGTGACAACGAGACCGCGATGATGAAGGACATGGCGGTGACCGCGGCCGAGATGCTGGAAGCCGCCGGTGCCGTCGGCGTCAGCTCGTACGTCCAGCCGAACCCCGTTCCCGGCTGGGGCATTCACGAAGTCGGCATCGCGCGGATGGGCGACGATCCAAAGTCGTCGGTCCTGACCCAGTTCTGCCGGACGCACGACGTCGACAATCTGTATGTGATGGATGGGTCGGCGTTTGTGTCGATCGCGTGTCAGAACCCGACGCTGACAATCATGGCGCTCGCGGTTCGTTCGACCGACCATCTCCTGGAGGAGATGAGACAGGGCAACGTCTGACCGGGTTTGAACGGGCTCTGATACACTTCGCCCGTTCACCGAGGTTACCAGGTGTCCATGTTGCCCAGGCTGGAGGTGCACTGTGTCGAAGCACGATGACGCCAAGGAGATTTCACGACGTGACTTTGCGGGCCGAGTCGGTGGTATCGCCGCCGCCGCGGTCGTCGCGGGGCGTGATCTGGCCGCGGCGCCGCTGGCCGACACCAAGCCCGTGCCGCCGGCGCGCATCATTGGCGCCAACGATCGCGTCGTTCTCGCCAGCATCGGCATCCGCGGTCAAGGCGATTCGCTGAAGCGCGGCTTCGCGCGGCTGAAGAACGTCGAGATCAAGACGCTCTGCGACATCGACGCGAATCTGGCCGACGAACGGATCAACGATCCGAAGTTGACCGACGTCCCGACGTTCAAGCCGACGTTCGTGCAGGACCTCCGCCGCGTGCTCGACGACAAGGACATTGACGGCGTGATCATCGCGACGCCAAATCACTGGCATGCGCTCGCGACAATCTGGGCGCTTCAGGCCGGCAAGCACGTCTACGTCGAGAAGCCCGCCTCACACACTGTGTGGGAGGGCCGCAAGATGGTGGACGCCGCGACGAAGTACAACCGCGTCGTCCAGGTCGGAACGATGAACCGGAGTCGCCCGGCCGCGCGAAAGGCGATCGAGTTCATCAAAGGCGGCGGCATCGGCAAGGTCTACATGGCACGCGGCCTCTGCTTCAAGCGGCGGGCCGGCATCGGCAAGTATCCGGACGGCCCGATGTCCGCAGCCGAGCAGTACAAGCTGAACGTCGAATCGAAGACATTCGAGCCGGCGTACGACGAGGCCTATCTCTCGAAAGTTGATTACGACCTCTGGCTCGGACCCGCGCCGAAGAAACCGTTCAACCGGAATCGGTTCCACTACAACTGGCACTGGCACTGGGACTATGGCAACGGCGACACCGGCAACCAGGGGCCGCACCAGTTCGACATCGCGCGGTGGGGTCTCGGCAAGAACGAGCATCCGGTACGGATCGTGTCGAGCGGCGGCTACTTCGGCCCGCCGGCATCGCAGGAGACGCCCGACATCCACACGACCTCGTTCGAGTATGCGGACGGCACACTCCTGGAGTTCGGGACGCGTGGCCAGGATACCAACGATGAGGGCACGCAGAAGATCGGCAACCTGTTCTATGGGACCGAGGGGTGGATCTGGATCGATGGCGATGGCGCGAAGTGGCAGTCGTACCACGGCGCGAAGGACGAGAAGGGCGAAGGCCAGGATCTGACCGACGAGTCGAGCGGCGGCGGCAGCGATCCGAACGTGCTCACGAGCATCGAGTATCCGCACTATCAGAACTTCGTCGATGCGCTGCGTGCCAACGACCCGAAGATCCTGACGTGCGACATCCTCGAGGGACATCTCTCCTCGACGCTACCGCATCTGGCGAACATCGCCTACCTCACGAAGCGGTCGCTCGAGTTCGACGGCAAGGCGGAGCGGTTCAAGGACGACAAGGACGCCGACAAGCTGCTGACGCGGGAGTACCGCAAAGGATTCGAGATCTCCGAGAAGACCTAGAGAGCTAGTTGGGGGTCAAATACCCGACGCTCCGGCCGCAGTCAGCGCCGTAGTACGTAGGCCCGAGCTTTAGCTCGGGCTCTCGGGCTCTCGGGCTCTCAGGGCCGACTAAAGTCGGGCCCTAACTGCTGGCACGACCGGCAAAGCCTATCCCTGTCAACCGCGTGCCGGCGAGAAAGAGGAGGCCGAACAACGGCAGGACGACGACGCCCGCCACGAGCGGTGGCAGGCCGGGCACAGCCAGGTAGACCAGCCGCGCGGCACCAGCAGCCATCAGCGCCGTGATCCAGAGCTTCGCCGCGAAGGCGAACGGCGGCGTCACCTCGCCGACGCGCCGCCGCAGGCTCGCGCGCAGCAACCACAGTTCGATCCAACCCGCAACGCCGCCGGCTGTCGTCAATCCGGCCGCACCCCATTTGGGATCCATCGCAAGCATCGCGGGCACCAGCACAGCGCCCGCGTAGCCGAGAATCGTGCCGGCGATCAGCCGTACCAAACTGAAGCGAAACGGCGTCTTCGTGTCGCTCATCGCGAAATGTGCCACGCCGAACAACCGGCTTTGCGTCGAGGCGACAAGGCCGATCGCCGAGCCCGCGAGGATGCCCCAGACGTACGCCGAATCCGATGCCGTGAACCGTCCGGTCTGGAGCAGCGCGGCGGCGAGTACGTCGCCGAGCACGAGAAAGCTGACCGCGGAGGGCACGACGAAATAGGCGATCCGCCGCGCGTTCTCTGCCACCCGCACGCGGACGCGCTCGGTGGCGTCGCTCGAGTGGGCGTCAGCCGAGATCGAGGGCAGCGCAGCCGAGGAAATCGAAATGCCGAACAGGCTCACGGGCAGCGTGTACAGCAGCTGCGCATTCGTCAGGCCGGTCACTGCGCCGGTCGGCAGCAGGCTGGCGATCACGGTATCGATGTACGCGGAGAACTGTACGGCACCGCGGCTCGCCATGACCGGACCAAAGTTGCGGACTGCCTCGCGCACGGGCGCCGTGAGCGCGATTCCCGACCCGCCGCGCGACAACGTCCACGCCTGTCGTGCCTGAACTCCGAACTGCGCGAGGCTGCCGACGACGGATCCCCACGCGAGGTAGATCGCCAGCATCGGAAGCGGCCGACCGGGTCCAAACCCGACCAGCGTGACGATCATCGCGACGTTCCAGGCGATCGGTGCGGCGTAGCTGAGAAAGAACCGGCCGTGAACGTTGAGCACGCCGAGACACCACGCCGACAGGACCAGCACGCCCGCGCCCGGGAACAGGATGCGGACAAGCGCGACCGTCAGCTCACGCTTCTCACCCGTGAAGCCCGGCGCCAGTAACGCCACGACCCACGACGCCCCGAGCACGCCGGCAAGCGCGAGCAGCGAGACCACGAGCGCGACGAGGGCGAAGATCGTGCGCGCCATCTGGGCGGCGTCGGCCGGGCGATCGCGGGCGCGCAGCCCCGCATACACCGGGATGAACGATCCGGAAAGCGCGCCTTCGCCGAACAGATTCTGGAGGAGGTTCGGGATGCGGAATGCCGCGTTGAAGGCGTCGGCGGCGTCCGATTGCAGGCCGAAGAAGTGCGAGAAGGCCCGGACACGCAGAAGGCCGAGGATGCGGCTGGCGAAGATGCCCGCGCCGACCGCCGCCGCCGGATGCCTCGCCATGGTGAGGGCGCGCCGCACCACAGGCTGGGCGCGGCTGGCGAGGGGCGAAAGCACGGGCTGAATTGTAGCTATTGCGGATTGCGGATTGCGGATTGCGGATTTGATTGAGGATTGGGGGGAATTGGGATTGCGGATTGCGGATTGCGGATTGCGGATTGCGGATTGTCTCCCTTGCGCGACACCCGAGCGTCGCGCCCAGGGGACGCCTCCCGTTCATCAGCGCTAGAATGACGGAAATTATCAACGAAACAGGGCCGATCCCGCGGCACAGCCATTGCTCAACTTGAACGGTAGCGCCGCAGACGCGGAGGTCCATCGTGAGTCGGAGATTTTCCTTGTTCTGGGTGACTCTTTCGCTGATGGTGCTGTTCCTCGCGGGCAGTGCTACGCCAGTGTCAGCCCAAGCCCGTCGTGGGCGTGCGGTCTATCGCACCGCTCAGGCGGTGCCACGCACGCACTACTACCGGCCGTACTATCGCCCCTACTATTACCACCCTTACTACTACCGACCGTATTTCTACGGGCCATATCTGTATTCGTCGTTCTTCTGGTACCCGTATTCGTATTACTACCCTTACTACTACGCCCCGTACGGTTTTTACGGCGCGTACTACGGTGGGTTCTACGATCCGCTGTCGTCCGTCCGGGTGGAAGTCCATCCGCGCGAGGCGCGCGTCTATGTTGACGGCTACTTCGCGGGCGACGTCGACAGGTACGATGGCACGTTCCAGCGGTTGCGGCTGAGTCCAGGCCCACATCAGATCGAGGTCTACCTCGAGGGTTACAAGACCTTGCGGCAGACTGTCTATCTGACACCGGATTCGACGTTCAAGCTGCGCGGCGAGCTCGTGAAGCTCGCCGAAGGCCAGCCGCCGGACCCGGTTCCGACACCGAGAGCGACGCCAAATCGTGGCCGCAACTACGGCCCGCCATCGTCTGGCCGGAGGCAACCCGCGCCACAGCCGCCCTCGGACGACATGGCGGTCCAAGGACCGGAGGGTCACGGCCAGTCTGGTGCGCCCGTCGAGCACGATTCGGAGTTCGGAACGATAGCCGTCCGGTTTCAGCCGGCCGATGCCGAGGTGTTGATCGATGGCGAGGTCTGGCAAGGCGCCGATCAGGATCGGCGGTTGCTGGTGAGCCTGCCCGTCGGTCCGCATCGCGTGGAAGTACGAAAGGCCGGTCACAAGCCGTTCTCGACGGATGTCGATGTGCGGCCGGGGGAAACGACGACGGTGAACGTGAGCCTGCCGAAGGACGGTCGGCCGTAACCAGGGAGGGACGCGTGAGGTACTCGCGATCGCTGCTGTACGTCCTATCGTTCGCCGTTGTCGCGGCGGTGACTGCGGCGCGTCCCGCCGTGGCGACGGCCCAGGACGTCGGCTCGCCGGAGGAGCGCGTTCGCGAGCCAGCGGCTCGGGCGCTCGAAGCTCTGGCAAGCTCAGAAACCCGGATCGCCTTCGGCGTCCGCCGCGGTGCGATCCAGCACCTTGTAGCGAAGTCGCCCTTCGATGAGATCTACGACGTTGCGGAGGACGCGTCAGAGGCCTTCACGATGGTGACGGTTCATCGATTTGGTCAGCGTGCCGGCGCGGTTCGCGTTGTGCCGGACGCTCCGTCCACGCTCCGCCTCGGCCCCTCGGAGGAGCCCTTCAGGATCGGTCCGCATCCGACGATCGTCTGGAATCTCGCCGACCGTATCCGAATCGCTTTCGGCGGCCGCGCGCGCTCACTGCCGGCCGTCGATCCCGTGCTCGATCGCTCTGGAGCGCCAATCGGCAACATCACTATCGAGTACGGAGACAGAAAGTGACGGGGATGCTACTGGCACGGCACCCCGTTCTCGTTTCCCTCAGCTGACTTTCTTACTCGCAATTGGTCGGGCGTAGGCGTTCGTCGGATTGTGGGCGTTGCTGGTCAACGCCTTCTTGTAGAACTCCGACGCCTTCGCGGCGTCGCCCAGCTTCTCGTAGCTCTGGGCGATCATGCAAACGATGAACGGATCGTCCTGATTCGCTTTGCCGAAGTCAGCGACCGCGGTTTTGTAGTCGCCGGCGTAGAAGGCCACATAACCGGTGAGATACGGGAAAAACGGCGCCTGCTCCAGATTCGTGCCCTTGTCGAGAATCGCTTTCGCGGCGGTGACGTGCTGCTGGGCCTCCGCGGCGTTTCCGCGTCTCGCGGCAATGCGCGCCTGCGCGTGCTCCCATCGGAAGTCCCACAGGTCCTTCTGGGCAGCGGTCAGGCCCTGCTGCTTGATGGCGGCGTCGTAGCCTTTCTTGTACCACTCGCTGGCACGGTCGATGTCTCCTGATTCAAGGCACACCCGCGCCAGCTCGTTCGCGATACCCCCGCCGTCCGTCATCTTTCCGGCGCCGACCGCATCATCGACCAGCGGTCCCTGGTACTTCGCCGCACCGGCACAGTCGCGCGAGAATGCGTACGACATCGCCATGTTGCGTGTCGCCCTCGACTTCGCCTCTGCGTCCGGTGCTGCCGCGATGGCTTTCTCGAAATGCTTGCGGGCTTCCTCGTACTGGCCGAGCAGATCCAGGGCAACGCCAGCCTGGTTGTTGGCCTGATACGAATCGGGTGTTTCGGTGAGGACCTTCTTGTAATACGCGAGCGCTTCGGCGTGCCGCCCATCGCGCATTTTCTGCTGGCCTTCGTCGAGAGGTGGTGTATTGCCCGGCGCCGCGCTCTGCTGTGCGGCTGCCGAGGCCGCCAGCGCGAACGCGAACAACAACAAAGTGGTGGTCTTACATGTGAGTTTCATGAGCCGGATTATGCGTCAAACAGCGCAGCGCGACCAACTGCGGACGGGTGTGAGCGCGGAGCTCGTAGCAAGCGACGCCGCTCGTGATCGGCGCGACGGGCGTGAGCTCGCAGCCGATCGCGTCAGCAACCTGGGCCGTGCGGGCGTGCTCGCGGCGATCGAATGCGATCAGAGAGGTGTTGGGAAGCGTCCCGGCGCCACTTCCAGCAGGCCGTGGCCTCGCCATCCGCCACGTTCCTGAGCCACTACTATTACGGCGTCGCATTGTCACAGGCATTGCTCACACAAGCACCGGCAGCCGACGATCTCGCTACGATGGAACGCTCGTTCCGACGTGCGATCGAACTGAATCCGACGTTTGCGGACTCGTATGCGCAGCTGGCTCACGTCGTCAGCCGCGACGAGAAACGGACCGACGAGGCCTCGGAGCTCATAATCAAGGCACTGAAGCTGACGCCAGGACGCGAGGACTATGTGCTGGCACTGGGGACGTTGCTCTCGAACGGGCAGGATTTCGCCGCGGCAAAACCAATCCTGAATGCCCTTGCTAGTCGCGCGAACGATCAGAACATCCGCAAAATGGCTCGGGCACGGCTCGATAAAATCCTCGACTACGAGAAGCAGCGGGCCGCATGGGAAGCGGGTTCGAAGTCCGCCGCAGCACCGTCTGCTACGTCACCCGATCTCGTCGCTCCGGGTCGACGAGGACGATGCTGAAACTGCGCGATCTGAAGCCTGGGGAGTCGAGATACTCGGGCCATCTCACGACAATCGAGTGCGGCGCCGAGGGCATCATCCTGATCGTCAACGTGGATGCGGGGACCGTCCGCGCACGTGCGCCGCGTTCAACGCCTCGACTTCATCACATATCGCGACGAATGCAGGGCCAGATCGAGTGCGGACCGCGCAAGACACCGGCGAGCGTGCTGATCACGCTTCGGCTCGATGCGGGTACAACCAAAGCGGGACAGCAGTCGCCGTGGAATTCGTGCCTGACGAGTACGAGCCGTACGACGAACGCCGGGTGACGGTGCTACGCCGACGCCAGCAACGTGCGCGCGCCGTCGGTGCAGCCACAATCATACGAGGACGACAGTGACGCGAAGGCGCCGAGTGCCGCGCTGCGGCTTCGTCGCTCGTCAGACCCTCGTTCGTCCGGTCACGAACTGCGCGATGATCAACACGATTGCGACGACGAGCAGGACGTGGATGAATGCTGACACCGTGTAGCCCGTCACGATGCCGAGCAGCCACAGCACCAGCAGGATCACGGCAAGAGTCATCAACATGGTTTTGGTCCTCGTGATGTCAGCCCACCTCGGGCTGCACCTGAAGTCGATCGATCGTCGCCGCTGTTGATCTCGAGGGCGACGCGACGCGATCGAAGAGTTGTTTCAATCGCCGCAGATCCTCCCGAATCTGTCGTGCGGGGTCTTCTCCGAGCAGCGCCGAGACCCAGGCGCCGAGCTTCCCGGCCGGTGGTTCGTACTGAAGGCGCACCGTGATGTCGGTACCGCCGTCCATCGTCTCGCGGAAGCGCACCGAGCCGGCGCTCGCCACCTCGGCGCCCTCGAGGGAGCGCCACGCGATGAGGTCCGGCCGCCGGTCGTTGATCAACTCCGCATCCCATTCGAGCCGCGTGCCCGCAGGTCCCATCGTCACCCAGTGCGATCGCGTGTCGTTGATGACATCGATTCGCTCCAGGTGAGTCATGAAGCGCGGCAGGTTGGACAGCGAACGCCAGAAGTCGTAGACGGTCTCGCGCGGCGCACGAACGAGGATCGACTCTCGGACATGCACGCCACGGCGGCCGCCCAACGCCTCGCGCGTATCGTGGCGCCCACCGCCACGAACCGCTGCAGTGATCGGGCAGAACCCGGTCACGCCGCGCGCCATCAACCCGGCCCCCAGCGCCGTCGCCAGCCCGCGCCCTCGTGTGTGACGCGTCGCCGCGATCAGCAGCAGACCGGCGGCAAGGGATGCGGCCCGATCGATGCCGTTGACGTTTGACTGCATGTGCACCTCTCTCGAGCCCGAGTGCCGCGCGTCGCGGCACTCGGGATCACTCGCCTTGTTACTGCGGGCAGTTCGTCGACAGCATGCGCACCGAGGTGACGTTGAACGTCGTCCCGGTGTTCATGTTCGACGCTGAGGGGCTGGTGGCCTGCCCAGGCTGCGTGCTGCCCGGACGACCCGGCGTCGTGCTCGACGTGCCGGTTCCCGACGTGCTGCCGGTCGTCCCCGTGGTCGTGCCCGACGTCGGCGACGCCGCAGGGCTCCCGAACGTACCGGTCACTTCCACCTGGTGTCCGACGTGATCGGCAAGCTGCACGCTCGACGAGCCTGGCATCAACTGGACGTCCTGCCCGGTCGCCGACGCCGAGGGCGATGCGCTCGACGAGGACGGGCTCGTGGAGCTCGAAGACGCACTGCTCGACGACGACGAGCCGCGGCCGCTGGAGTTTCGCAGGACGAAACCGCCGCCTGCGCCCGCGCTGCTCCCGGTCGCCTGCTGCACACAACCGGTAATCGTGACTGGCGATCCGTAAGTGGAGCCAGATTGATCGGTGGCCGTCGGCGACGACGCGGAAGGCGTCTGTGGCGATGGCGCTTGCGACGAAGGCGTCTGCGGTGAAGAAGGCGTCTGCGGTGAAGACGGCGGTGGCGGCGTCTGCGCCAGTGCGACGCTGGCCGACAGCACGATGCCGCTCGTCCAGACGCCAGTTCTGATCATCCGTGTAATCGACATAGATCCTCCACCAACACGTTGATTGCGTGGCTGCCAGACCGGCCAAACACAGCCGGACGCGCCGACGTGAACCACGGGATTGGATTGCAAGTGATGGGCCACGCGGCTCGCGTGGCGCCTCAGCTACGAATCTTCCTTCGACGCGCCCAGGGCATCAGCGTCGCCGCGATGAAACCGGTCCTCACGTCGCCACAACCGGTACTTGCGGAGCTTGTTGTACAGCGTAGGACGGTGGATGCCGAGAATGTCGGCCGTCGCGCGCTTGTTCCAGCCTGTGAGCTCCAGAGTCTGGAGAATCGTGAGACGTTCGACTTCTTCCAGCGTGCATCCCCTGGGGATACCGCTGGCGCGCGCCTTGAGCTCGCGCGCATGCCCGAATTCCGGAAGGTCGGACGGTTTGATCTCGCGGTCGCGCGAGAGGATGACGGCACGCTCGATCGCGTGTTCGAGCTCGCGCACGTTGCCGGGCCAGTGGTGCTGTTCGAGCGCACGCATCGCCGCCGGCGCAATGCCCTGCACCTTCCGGCCGTACTGCGCCGCGTAAGCGCGAAGGAATTGCATCGCGAGCAGCGGCAGGTCTTCGGGTCGCTCGCGCAACGGGGGGACGGTCAGCAGAATGGTGTTGAGCCGGAAGTAGAGATCCTCACGCAGCTTGCCTTCGCGAACGGCCTCTTCGGGATCGGCGTTGGTCGCGCAGATCAACCGGAAGTCGGCGCGCACGGTTTCCGTCGATCCCACCGGGCGGAATTCGTGCTCCTGGAGCACACGCAGCAGCTTGGCCTGCAGCCGCGGCGGCATCTCGCCAATCTCGTCGAGGAAGATCGAGCCTCGATGCGCCATCTCGAAGAGTCCCTTGCGCTCACCTGCGGCGTCGGTGAACGCGCCGCGACTGTGTCCAAAGAGCTCGGATTCGAGGAGGTCGGCGGGAATCGCCGCGCAATTAACCTTGATCAGCGTGGCGGCGTGGCGATCGCTGAGGTCGTGAATGCCGGCGGCGACCAGCTCCTTCCCAGTGCCGTTCTCGCCGACGACAAGCACGTTGACGTTGGTGGGCGCGATCTTTCGAACCGTTTGAAAGAGCCGCCGCATCACCGGCGACACCGTCTGCATCGGGCCGATCTGGTCGATCTCGCCGCCGTCGAATGCCGTGTTGTCTTCATGGTTGCCGCGAGTGAGCTGTTCGACGACCTTTACGAGATGCTCGGGCGTCACCGGTTTCTGGATCAGCGTCGCGGCACCGGCAGCGAAGGCTTCCACCGTGCGCGGCACGGTCGCCTCACCTGACACAATGACGACCGGTCGTGACGGTGCATCCGTTTTCAGCCGGCGCAGCAGATTGACGCCTTCGACGTCGGGCATGACGAGGTCCAGCAGGACGACATCCGGGTGCCACAGTTCGCAGAGCAGCTCCGACGTTCGCGCGTCGTTGGCGGTTCGCACCTCGTAGCCGCGGCTCTCGAGGAGCTGCTGCATCCACTCGGTGGTCTCCTGGTCGTCGTCCACAGCCAACACCCGAGTTTGCTTCTGCGACATAGCACGTCAATGTTGCGCGCGGCCTGGAATTTATCCGTCCGCCCGGACAAACGGGCGGCCGTTTCGGGAGAGCGGGCCGGGGGCCGGCGCCCGCCCGTTGTTCATTTCTTCCCGGCGGCGGCTTCGATCTGGTGAAGGTGTTCCCGCAACGTCGGCTGCGTCTTGCTAAGGTTGACGCTCTTCTGGCCCGCAATCGCTTCAAGGTCGCGATTGGCCCGCTGTGCCAGTTCTACCTCGGCTGTGCCGCCCTCGACCGCTTTCGCGATGAGGTGCTTTCTGCGGTGCTGAGAGGCGGCGTGGCCGAAGTCCTGGCGCTCTCGGGCCGTTGGGCCGCGACTGATCGCTCACCCCAACTCCTCGTCCAGCGTGTCGACGTCATCGTCCTCACCCTCGTCGTCCTCGTCTTCGTCCTCGTCTTCGTCGTCTTCCTCGTCCTCGTCCTCCTCTTCATCGTCGGCTTCGTCGTCCTCGTCGCCGAGGTCTTCGTCGTCCTCGTCATCGAGGTCCTCGATGTTTTCCTCTGTCTCGTCGTCGAGGTCGTCAGCGGCATCGCTGGCGTAGCGCGCCTGCGCCATCAGAACCAGCGCGGTTGAAGGCAGGTACGGGTCGTGGCCGATCGATCGGGCGACAGTCATTGGCACTCCTATCCGACGGGAAATTCACGGCCGAATCGTGCAAGACCATTGCCGGAGACGCCGTTTTCTTTCGAGGCCTCGCGTAGTGGAATCGAACAGCGCACCTGAAATTTGTTCACGCCGCATTTACTTGCTGAGGTGCGATCTCCGATGCTGCGCGAAATTCATCCAGCTTCCGAAAACGGTCGCTGGCAGGTATTTCGCTCTGTTAGGTCTGGATGGAGACGTCGATGCTTCAGACGATTTCTCATGCCCCAGCCGAGAGCCCATCGATCCCCAGCCTGACGCGTATCCGTGCCGAGTATCTGGAGATGCCGGGCCTGGCGTTGACGCTGGTGCAGGCCGCGCGTCTCTGGGGTTGCGAGTGCGCCGTGGTCGAACCGTTGCTGCGGTCGCTCGTCGACGGCGGATTTCTATGGAGAACAACAGGCGGCCAATACGTTCGGCGTGCCGATTCCCCTGATGCCGCGCGTCGCCTGCCCCCCGCAAGAGCGCGAGCGAAATAAGACACACGGAGACAACGCGGACCGCGCGCCGCAATATTTGAGATACGGCCCAGCGTGCGCCGATGCCCCAGATGTAGTGGTAGCTGTGGAGGCGGGGCTTCTCCGCCGGGGCACCGCGTGCGCACCCCCATTGGCAGTGTAGGGGCGCACATCGTGCGCCCGGGGAATCACTAGCGGTATCGCCCCCTGAGCTCCGGCGGCGTGATCATGTCGTGGATACGGTGGGCCAGCACTAGGTGCTCGTCGCGAATGGCCGGCGGCAGTCGCGAGCCGAGCGACACCAGGAAGTGGTCCTGTCCCTCCACCGCTTCGACCCACTCGGCAGGATCAACCTTCAAGAGGGTTGCGAGCGTCGCATCGGAGAGGTCGAGTCCCGTTCGATCGATGCTTTTTGCCGTGGGGACGAGGCCGATTGGCGTTTCCACCGCGTCGCCCGCGCCTTCGCAGCGCTCGAGAATCCACTTGAGCACGCGAAGGTTCTCGCTGTAGCCGGGCCACAGAAGCTTCCCTCCTTCGTCGGTCCGGAACCAGTTGACGCGGTAGACTCGAGGCGGCTTGGCGACGGTCTGGCCCATCTCGAGCCAATGGCCAAAGTAGTCGCCCATGTTGTAGCCGCAGAACGGCAGCATTGCCATCGGGTCTCGCCGCAGCACGCCGACGCGACCCGTCGCGGCCGCCGTCGTCTCGGACGACAGCGTCGCACCGAGAAATGTGCCGTGCTGCCACGAACGCGCTTCGTACACGAGGGGCACCCGCCGCTGACGCCGCGCGCCGAAGAGGATCGCGTCGATGGGAACGCCCTCGGGGTTGCCGTACTCGGGTGACAGCGTGGCGCATTCGGCCGCAGGCGTCGTGAACCGGCTGTTCGGATGCGCCGCCTTGTCGGGCGAAGCAGGTGTCCACGGCCGGCCCTGCCAGTCGAGCGCTGTCGGAGGCGGCGGATCGTCGTGCCCCTCCCACCACGGCGTGCCATCGGGACGAAGCGCGACGTTCGTGTAGATCGTGTTCCGACGAATCATGTCGAACGCCGTCGGATTCGTGCGCTGACTCGTGCCTGGCGCGACGCCGAAGAAACCCGACTCGGGATTCACGGCCCACAAGCGGCCGTCGGAGCCGGGCTGTAACCAGGCGATATCGTCGCCGACCGTCCAGGCCTGCCACCCGGGCATCGAGGCGGGCGCAACGAGCATCGCAAGGTTGGTCTTGCCACACGCCGACGGAAAGGCGCCAGTCACGTAGTGCGTCCGTCCTGCCGGCGTGCGGAGGCCCAGGATGAGCATGTGCTCCGCCATCCAGCCTTCGGAGCGCGCGAGCCAGCTGGCGAGCCGCAACGCCATGCACTTCTTACCGAGCAGGGCGTTGCCGCCGTAGCCGGATCCCACCGACCAGACCGTATTCTCCTCGGGAAAGTGGACGATGAAACGGCGCTCCGGGCTCAGGTCGCCCAGCGAGTGCAGACACTTCGTGAACTCGCCCGTCCGCGCGAGATGCTCGAGCGCCACTGTGCCGACGCGCGTCATGATGCGCATGCTGAGCACGACGTAGCGGCTGTCGGTAATCTGCACGCCGACGCGGGCAAAGCGGGAGCCCGGTGGCCCCATCAGGAACGGGATCACGAAGAGCGTGCGCCCCTTCATCGCGCCCTCGAAGAGTGGCGTCATCTTCGCGCGCGCGTCCTCGGGCGCGATCCAGTTGTTCGTGGGGCCAGCGTCTTCGCGGTCTGTGGTGCTGATGAAAGTCAGGTGCTCGGTGCGGGCGACGTCGTGCGGCGCACTTCGATGCAGGTAACAGCCCGGCAGTTTTTCCTGATTCAGCTCGATCAGTTCACCGGTGGCCAGGCACTCGCGGATGAGCGCGCGGCGCTCAGCCTCCGATCCGTCGCAGTACACCACGCGGTCGGGGGTGACCACCCGGGTGATCTCGTCCACCCACTCCCGAATGGTCTCGTCTCGGCCAGGCATCGTTTCGTCGCTCCCTGGCACGATCGTACCCCAAACGGGACGGTGGTCACATGACGGCGACTGCGCCGGCCGCAATGCGCCGGCAATGATCCGCGGTCCGTCGGCAGATGTCGGCAACACGCCGGGTGGCGGGATCGTCAAGGCGTTCGCAATCGCGTGCGGCGCGCTGACAGCTCTCCGCGCAGAGCGCGCCCGCCATCGCGTGGAGCGGCGAATCGCGTCCGACGAAGCTGGCCGTCAGGCGGCACAGCTCCGCGCAGTCGAGCAGTGCACCGATTTGTCCCTCGTCGCCGGGCCCCGGCATCCGGAGCCTGGCCGTGATCTCCATGCAGGCCTCGTGGCACGCCGCGCACGCGTCGATACAGGCCTTCGTTTCGTCGGTCAGGTGAGGGGACACGGCTGCCTCCAGCAGGTGTCGAACAGCAACGAACATGCCCACCGGCTGAACTGATGAGTTGATGCGTGGCACGCACCTTGATCGGTCCTTCCTCATGAGGTTCCTGCAACGGATTTGCTCGACGTCGGGTATTACCGCTGCACTGCCATTCGTTCTTGTCGCCTCGGTGGCCGCACAGGCCGTGAACCCAAACGCGGCAACCATGAAAGCTTTTCGCGATCGGGCTGACGCCTACCTGGCGCTTCACAAGAAGGTCGCCGGAGAATTGCCGCCGCTGAAGGAGACCAGCGATTCCCAGAAGATCGCCGATGGGGAGCGCCTGCTCGGCGAGAACATCGCGAAGGCTCGGACGACGGCGCGGCCGGGTGAGATCTTCGGCGAGATCGCGCCGCGTGTCACACGGCTGGTTCGCGACGACATCCGTCATCGTCCGCGCGCCGACCGGAAGGCGCTCTTCTCCGAGATGCCGGCGCGGGTCCCGACGCTGAATGTCAACGCGATATACCCGTCATCGGTGCCCCTCATCACGTTTCCACCTACGCTCCTGCAGACCCTGCCGCCACTGCCTGAGGGCCTCGAGTACCGGTTTTACGGCCGGCATCTGATTCTTCGCGACGTGAGGGCCAATATCGTCGCGGACATTTTGCGCAATGTGGTTCCGACGTGAGGTGCCCATGCCGCTGCGACGTTCCGCGGCCGCTCTCTTGACGCTCTGCGTCGCGCTCAGCGTTGCGACCACGGCGCTTTCGATTCAGGCCCCCACTCTCGCGCCGACGAACGCGGACTCCACGCGCTTCGCGGTCATCGGCGACACCGGCACGGGTGACAAGTATCAGGACGACGTCGCTCGGGTGCTCATCGAAAGCCACCAGACCTTTCCCTACACGTTCGTGATCATGATGGGCGACAACCTCTACGGATCGGAGCGCCCGCAGGACTACGTGAAGAAGTTCGAGATGCCCTACAAGCCGCTGCTCGACGCGGAGGTGGACTTCTACGCGTCGCTCGGCAACCACGACGATCCGAATCAGCGGTTGTACAAGCCGTTCAACATGAACGGTGAGCGCTACTACACGTTCACGAAGGGGTCGATCAGGTTCTTCGTCCTCGACAGCAACTATATGGATCGCGCGCAATTGACCTGGCTCGAAGGCGAGCTGCAGAAGTCGACGGACAAATGGAAGATGGCGTACTTCCATCATCCGCTGTATTCATCCGGCGGACGTCACGGTTCGGAAGTCGATCTGCGACAGCAGCTCGAGCCGCTGTTCCTGAAGTACGGCGTCGATGTGGTCTTTGCCGGTCACGAGCACTTCTACGAGCGGATCACCCCGCAGAAGGGGATCCGCCACTTCACATGCGGCGGCGGCGCGAAGCTTCGCGAAGGTGACGTCCTCCGCGGTCCGCTGACCGCGGCGGCTTTCGACACGGATCGGTCGTTCATGCTGGTCGAAGTCAGTGGCGAGACCTTCCGCTTCCGGACCGTCTCGCGGCTCGGAAAGACCGTGGACGAGGGCACATTTACGCTTGACCCGGAGCCAAAACGGCCTCCTTCTCCGACGTCGAGCAGCCGGTAGCAACCTGGGGCACATGGGAACCTCGGGCTGGGCGAGGTCGGGACCGAGCTGTGGTTGAGCAGGAAATACCGGGTTGTCCGTTCCGTGGACAACGACACACAGCCTCGGTGTCGGGCAGAGCTTCGGCCGGCTGAAGGGTTTACGCGTTTGGCTGGCAGGCGGCGCACAACTTGCTGTTCCGCCTCAGCGATGAGAACTCTGCGACTCGCCGTGGTCTGTGTGGTCGCCTCGGTGGCGTGCGCCCCGCAGTTGACGCGGATCGCGCCGCCCACCGGTGCCAGCGTCGAATTCTGGCGTGAACCGACCGGTCGCGACGATCTGTTTTTCGGCGTTGGCGGGCGCGAGCACGCGCCCGATCCGGAGACGACCTACATGCTGATCAAGCGGGACGAGGGCGGGTTCAGCATCACCATGGATCTGCGCGACCACAAAGGCCGGAAGTGGAGCGCGAAGATCGGCCCCGAGGCGACGACCGAAGTGGTCGCTTCGCGCATCGTCTGGGCGATGGGGTATCCGCAGCCGCCGTCGTACCACGTCTTCAAACTGCCGGTGCGGAGGGGCGGCGAGGTCAATGACGAGGGACCAGCGCGGCTCCGGCCAGATTTGGAATGGCTCGAGAATCGCGGTACCTGGAAGTGGGCCAAGAACCCGTTTGTCGGTACAGAACCGTATCGCGGCCTGATCGTGTTGATGATGATTCTCAATAGCACGGATCTGAAGGACGACAACAACACACTGTATCTCGCTCGCCGGCCGGGGTCGCGCGCGACGCTCTTGTACACGGTGAAGGATCTCGGCGCTACGTTCGGCGAGACCGGCCGCTTCGCGCCGAAACGCGGTGACGTCGAATCGTTCGAGAAGCAGCCGTTTCTGAAAAAGGTCTCCGGCCCGTTCGTCGAGTTCGCGTTCAAGGGACGTCACAAGGAACTGCTCCAGAACATCCGGCCAGCCGACGTCAATTGGACGTGCCGGCGCCTGCAGCGCATCACCGACGCGCAGTTGCGCGACGCATTCCGCGCCGGCGGATTCAGCCCGGAGACGGCCACTCGCTTCGTCCACCGGATTCGCGAGAAGGTGCGAGAGGGGCTGGCGTTCGAGCCGCAGAGGCAGGCCTCGTGACAGAGACCAATTCGCTGCTCGAGGCCCTGGTGCGGTTGCCATTGGCAGCCGCGCTCGGTGCGGCGCTGGCGATGCGCCCGAGGCGTGCCGGAACGCCGCCGCGGCGGCCTGCCGTCGTGCAGACGCAGATCATCCTCGCCGTCGTCGGCGCACTCGTGATGATCGTGGTCGGCGCCAGCCTCGCCCGAGCCTTCGGCGTGGTGGGTATCGCGGGCCTCGTCCGCTATCGCGCCAAGATCGAGGATCCCAAGGACGCCGGCGTGATGCTGGCGGCGCTGGGAGTGGGGCTCGCGGCCGGCGTCGGCTTGTATTGGCTGTCGCCGTTCGCGACGCTGTTCCTGCTGGCGCTGCTTTACATTCTCGAGACCAGCGAGCCGGAGGCAGCGGTTCGATTCATGCTCAAGATCGCGACCGAGGATGCCGCCAGGATTCGTCGCGCCGTCGAGGCGGCGCTGCGGCGCGAGCGTCTGCAATACGAGTTGCGAAGCTGGGCCTCCGGAGAGCTTCACTACATGGTCGAGGTCCCGTTCGGGAAGAAAACGGACGCTGTCTCAAAGACGCTTGTCGCGCTTGGCAAAGGCGTCAGCGTCGACTGGGAAGAGATGAAAGAGAAGAAGTGAGAGGCTTCATGAAGCTCATCATCCAGCCTGACGATGGCCTGAGTCCGGTGCTGGCGGCGATCAGAGGCGCAAAGTCGTCCATCGATACCACGATCTTCCGGTTCGATCGGCCGGAGATCGAAAAAGCGTTGGCTGCGGCCGTCGCTCGTGGCGTGCACGTCCGCGCGCTCGTGGCGCATACCAACCGCGGGGGCGAAAAGCGGCTGCGCAAGCTCGAACAGGCGCTGCTGGCTGCCGGCGTCACCACCGCTCGAACCGGCGACGACCTCGTGCGCTACCACGGCAAGATGCTGATCGTCGACGGGAAAACGCTGGTCGTGATGCTGTTCAACTACACGGGTCTCGATCTGCAGAGCCGAAGTTTTGCCGTGATCACGCGCCAGCGGGCATTTGTCGCCGAGGCGATGAAAGTGTTCGAAGCCGATGTGGCGCGCCAGGACTACAAGTCCAGCTCGCTGGGGCTGGTCGTCAGCCCCGAAAACGCGAGGAAGCAACTCGCCGCCTTCATCAGCAAGGCGAAAGGGGAACTCTGCATCTACGATCCGAAGGTCTCGGACAGTGCGATGGTTCGGCTGCTCGAGGATCGCACGAAGCACGGCGTCGACATTCGCATTCTCGGATCGGTCGGGTCGCGCGCGAAAGCGCTCAGGACCGAGCGGTTGAAGGGGCTGCGACTGCATGCGCGTTGCATCATTCGCGACGGGACGCACGCGTTTCTCGGCAGCCAGAGCCTGCGAGCGCTCGAGCTCGATTCGAGGCGCGAAGTTGGCATCATCGTCCGTGACGCCCGGATCGTGAAGCGATTGCGCGATGTATTCGAGGCGGACTGGGCCGAAAGCGCCGCGAAGCGCGAGGAGCGCGAGGCCGAGCCTGGCGATCGCGCCAAAGTCGACGAAAAGGAGGCGCTCAGCGCCTGAGCTGCGCGGTCCATCTTCAGGATCCTGTCCGGGTGGCGAACGCTTTGCTACGGATCCCGCGGGAGGACCATGTGCAGTTCATCAATCTCTACCTGATCGGCTACGTGATCTTGATCGTGGGTGGCGTGCTGGCACTGTGGTACGGCGGGATGCTCCAGACGATCGCGCCCGCATGGATCGCGATCGGACTTGTCATTGCCGTGGGCCTCGGGATCATGCTCTCGGTCTCGGCCGGCAAGCCTCCGACGATCTCTTCGTAATTCCCTCACAAGGAGAACGACCATGACGTGTAGCGAAGTGATGACACCGGCTCCGGTGACGTGCCGGCCCGGCGATCCAATCGTGGATGCGGCGCGGCTCATGCGCAGCTACGACGTCGGATCTTTGCCCGTCGTAAAAGACGACGAGAGCCAGGTGCTGGTGGGCGTCATCACCGATCGGGACATCGCCATCCGTGTGGTCGGCGAAAGCCGTAACGCGGCAGAAACGACAGTCGGCGATGCGATGTCGACCGAGATCATCTGTTGCAAGGAGACGGACCTCTATCAAGAGGCGCTGCAGACGATGGGGACTCATCAACTGCGGCGGATGCCGGTCGTCGACGACCAGCGCCGCGTCGTCGGTATCATCGCCCAGGCCGACGTTGCCACGCGCATCGCGCAGCCGACGACCACGGGCGCGCTCGTCGAGGCAATCTCGAAGGACGAGGTCGGCCTGGTGTAAGAAAAACCAAGGACGAGGGACGAGGGGGCGCATTGCGTGTGCCCCCCGCTCTTACCCGCGACTCGCGCCTTTGGCGGTCGCTTTCAGCTTCCGCGTGTGGCGCTGTTGCGCCTCCTCGATCGAATGCGATTTCCCGATGTCGCTATCGTGCTTCGCCATGCGCGCCAGCTTGCTGTAAAAGCGGTGCAGCGTCTCCAGTTCGTCCTCTGACAGATCCTCGATGTCGATGAGCCTGTTGCTGGCGCCGTCAATCGCAGCGACCAGCTCGTTGAGCTTCATCTGAATAGCACGGGCATCCTTGTTCTGCGCTCGCTGGATCAGGAACACCATCAGAAAGGTGACGATCGTCGTGGCGGTGTTGATCACGAGCTGCCATGTATTCGAGTACTGAAAAACCGGTCCCGTCGCGGCCCAGATCAGGATCAGTGCGAAGGCAATCGCGAATGCGACACTGCTGCCTGACCATCGGGCGACCGTGCCGGAGAAGCGTTCGAGCGCGCGACCGGTGGCGGAGTGCTTTCGTCGAGACATGGCTGTTCCCTTCACGTGCTACTTCCATTCCACAGTGACAGCGTCGTACGGTCGGCCACTGGCAGTCGCTCCATGTCGACCGCCCGGCTCGAGCCAGGCGAAGCTGCCCGGCGCACGAGACGGATCCCCGGTGCTGCCGGACACCTCGACATGAAGCACCGGTCTGGCATGGACATGTGGAGCGAGCGCTGCATTCGTTCCCAGCCTGATTCTCGCGACGCGAACGATGCCGTTGTCGACGATCGTCGCCTCTTGCGGAATTGCAACTGAGGTGCCCTGACCGCGTTCGTCCCATCGAGACAGGATCTCGGCATCGATGAAGCGGAGCGGCGTCGCTCCAATATTCGCGATGAGATGAGTGTAGCCACCTTTGGCAAACCATGCGCTGCCGACCTCGAGCGTCGTTTCGCTCGTGGACCCCGCGACAACCTGCGTTCGGATCGTGCCGCCGCGAATGACGACTGGGACGTTGTCGAGATCGTGAGTGTGAAAGAGCGTGGCGTCCCCGACCGGCAACGCCGCGTCGATCACGCGAACGTATCGATTCGTAAAGACGACCTTGTGCCGTGGCTCCTCGGTGACCGAGACCGGCACTCCGGTCTGCCCGGCGACAGCGATCAGGAGAAACGCCATGGCCATGACGTGCATGGTGCCGATCGTCACGCTTGGCCTCTCACACGTAGGCCCGGCGCAGCATCTCCGCGGCGCTTTCGTCGAGCCGTTCGGCGCGACGCACGGCTTCGAAGCGGGCGAGCAGATCCTCAGGGCGCAGCCGCCTTCGCTCCGCTCCGCTGAAGTCGTGAATGATGCGGCCGCGATGCATCATGATCAGCCGATCGCCAAGATTCGATGCCTGCTGCATCGAATGGGTGACCATCACGGTGGTGAGCCGATCGCGCGCGACGATTTCCTGGCTGAGGTGAATGACGTGATCGGCACTCTTCGGATCGAGCGCGGCTGTGTGCTCGTCGAGCAGCAACAGCCTGGGCTTCACCCATGAAGCCATCAGCAGCGTCAACGCCTGACGCTGCCCGCCCGAGAGCGTCCCGATGATGTTGTCGAGTCGATGCTCGAGCCCGAGGTTCAGTTGGGCGATGCGGTCGTGAAGGGCCCTGCGCGTGTCGCCTTTCAGCGCCAGGCCAAGCCCCCGCCGCTGTCCACGCCGCGCGGCCAGGACCAGATTCTCGGCGATCGTCATGCCGGGGGCAGTGCCGCTGAAGGGATTCTGAAAGACACGGCCGACCAACCGTGCCCGCCGGTGTTCGGGCCACACGGTGATGTCCTCCCCATCCAGCGCGATCGACCCGGAGTCCAGCAGGAAGGTGCCGGCGATCGCGTTCAGCAGCGTCGATTTGCCCGATCCGTTCGTCCCGATCACGACGACGAACGAGCCTTCCTCGATGGTCAGATCGACGTTCTGGAGCGCGCGCACCTCGTTGGGCGTGCCGCGACCGAACACTTTGGCGATGCGCTTGATCGCCAGCATCAGGCCGCTCGGTTCTGCCGCCAGCCGGCGGCGCGTCGCGCCAGCTGCGGCAGCACCAGCGCCGCGAACACGAAGACCGCGGTCACCAGCTTGAGGTCGTTGGGATCGAGGCCGCCGCGGAGCGCAATCGCCACGAGGAGCCGGAAGAGCACGGAGCCGAGAATGCCGCCTGCGATCAGAAGGCCGAGCTGCCGGACCCCGACAAGTGCCTCGCCGATGATGATGCTGGCGAGGCCCCACACCACCATGCCAATCCCCATCTGGACGTCGGCGAAGCCCTGGTATTGCGCGAGGAGCGATCCGGAGAGCGCCACCAGGCCGTTCGAGAGCGCCAGGCCGACAACGATCATGGTGTCGACGTTCACGCCAAGCGCGCGGATCATCTGCGCGTTGTCGCCGGCGGCCTGCATCGCCATGCCGAGATTGGTTCGGAAGAACACGAACAGAACGATCGCAATCGCGATCACGACGACAAACGATCCGGCGAGTATCGAGACGTCGCGCACTGCCACGCTCCACCCGGCAATGGCGAGGTCGTTCGTGGTGCCCGTGAGGGCAACGCCGGCGTGCTCGACCATGGTGGCGAGCGTGGTCTCCGAGAGGAGCGGCACGTTGCTCTTGCCCATGATGTGGAGGTTGATCGAGTAGAGCGCCGTCATCACCAGGATGCCGGACAGCAGCCGGTTGATGGCAAAGCGCGTGTGGATCACGCCAGTGACGGCGCCAGCCGCGGCCCCGGCGAAGAAGGCGGCGGCCGTGGCGGCGATTGGGTCGACCTGCTGGACGAGGAGTGCCGACGACAGCGCCGCACCAAGCGTGATCGAGCCATCGGCGGTGATGTCCGGAAACTCGAAGATGCGAAACGAGATGAACACCCCGAGCGCCAGGAGCGAGAGGATGAGGCCAATCGTCAAGGCCCCGACGAGCAATGTCATCGCCTCGCTCCGATCCGGCCTACCCAACAGGCGCCGCGCGTGAGCTCGCTCTGCCCGACGCCTGCGATGGCGCGGTCGTCGTTGAGGAGATGGAGGATGCCCTGAAGCCCTCCTGTGTCGAAGAGCGTGCGGACGGCATCGCCAAGATCGAGCCGGCCCTGTTTGAACGCGCGATACGGGAAGACGGCGGCGTGAAAATGGCCCTCGAGGCCGCTGTCGCGATCGAGCGGACGGACCTCAGTGGCTGAAACCGGTCCCCCGGCGCGCTGGACGACGCCGATTACGAGCGCAAGGGAGCGGGCGAAGGCGCGCTCGGCAGTGAAGGTCAGACGCGTGCGGACATCGGGAAACGCGAAGAAGTCGCCGCCGACGGTCAGCGCCGATGATTGTCGAAGCGCCGCACCGACGAGTCCCGCGGTTTCCGCGATCGCGACCAGGCCCGCGGCGTCGGCCCGCGTCACATGGAGACACGCTGATGCGATTTCAGCGAGCGTGATCGTGGTCCGCGGCGGCATCGGCTCGAATCGGGTCAGGTGCGCGAACCCACCTTCACACGTGAGATGCCGGCGCGCATGGATCTCGACCGGGCGCGCATCCGATCCCACCAAATAGTCGGCGGTTTCGGTTCCGTCGGCGGGTAGATACGCGGCGGCGCCACCAACCGCCACGAATTCGCCGTAGCGCTCGCAACAGGATTGCCGGTCCTCGCCGAACGCGCCGATGCCGACGGCGAAAAGCGATTCGGTGCAGCGAAGCGTCTCGCTGTCGTCGGCACTCCATCGGCACGTCAGCTGCGCGCTTGGGGAGAGATCGAACACCTGGACCACGAGGCCATCGCGAACGAGCGCGGCCCCCTGGGTCAGCGTCTCAGGAGCCGCTTCGCTCGGCGCCGGCATCAGCAGATCGAGCAGGCGAGTGATCTCGAGGACCGTGCGCACCTGCGACGAGGCGGCGCCGATGACGAGGCGACCTTTGATCGCGGTGAGCTGCCTGTACGATTTGACGAGCACGCCGATGCCTGCGGAGCTGATGAACCTGACGCCAGTGAGATCGAGGCGGAGCCGATGGTGGCCGGCGCGAACGGTCTCGGCCAGTTCGGCGTCGAGACTATCCGCCCAGGATCCATCCAGCCGCCCCTCGATGATCAGCTCGAGCCACCCGTTGCCGGCCTGCCGTCGGATTTCCATCTAGCGTCCTATCACCTCGTCCGCGCGGCCGATCAGATCCGCAGGAATCGTCAGGTTCGTCTCGCGTGCCACCGCGAGATTTATGAACAGCCGCGTCTTTGTCACCTGCTGAAACGGCAGCGCTGCGGGCCGCTCGCCGCGCATCACGCGCGCCGCCAACAGCGCAGCCAGGCGACCGCCGTCCCGATAGTCGCGCGCGAGCACCAGGGCAGCACCGGCCTGCGCTTGCGCAGTCTGGAACGCGAAGATCGGCACGCGGGCGCGCCGCGCGACCTGTGAGACGGTCGGGAACGCTACTGCCGTGAGGTTGCCGGGAATCTGGCAGATCGCGTCGATGCCGCGGCTGACGAGCGCGAGCGCGGCGTCGGCAACGTCAGGACTGGTGTTCGCCGGCACCGAGACGAGCTCGAATCCCGCCTTGCGACTGGCCGCTTCAAGCAGCTTCTGGTGAAAGACGGAGTTCACCTCGGCAGGTACGAACAGCGTGCCGAGCCGATGCGCGTTCGGCTGGACCTGCCGAATGATGGCCAGCATCTCGTCGTAGGCGCCATGGAGGTAAACGCCAGTGACGTTCGGCAGGTGGTCCGTATCGCTCTTGCCGGCGCCAGCGGCTTGGGGGCTGGCGAGGTAGTTGAACACAATCGGTATGTTGCGCGCCCGCTGCATTGCGGCCTGGAGCGACGGGGTCGAGAAGGTGAGCAGGAGGTCGCTCCTTTCGGCGAGCGCCGCGTCGACGAGCGTGTTGATCGTCGCCATGTCGCCCTGCGCGTTGCGCGTGGTGCTGACGTAGTCGCGCCCTTCGACGAGACCTGCTTCGCGAAACCCTTCCTTGACGCCCTCTTCAGCCTCCTCGACGTCGATGATGCTGACGTACTGCACCAGATCGATGCGCCAGACCTTGCTCAGCCGCCCCGTCGAGGGCGGCGGCGCAGCCTGCTTCTCGTGGATGCCGGTGTCATCCACGACGGCGCTCGCCGTGGCCAGCACGTCGTCTGGAATGCGCCACGGATCGCGAAGATCGCGAAGGATGCGCGTATTGACGACGAGCCGCCGGGGGACCTGGTCCTGCACGTCGCGAATCGGGATCGTTGCGGGATCCGTTCCGCTCAGCACGTCAGCGGCCAGCTTCCCGTGGATGAGCCCGAGCGCGTGAAAGTCGAGGCCGACGTCGAAGATCGTTCCGCGGTCGGGGGCGCCGGGCGTGATGGTGAAGACAGGAATCCGCTCCGTCTGCGCCGTCGCAATGACGGTGGCGATCGCGGACAGCATCGTGTTGTCGCCGCCGACCCAGATGGCCTGGGCGCCGCGCGCGGCCAGCGAGTGGATGGCTTCGACGACCGCCGAGCTGTGGTCGACGTTTGCCTCGAGGAGCGTCAGACCGAGACGCGCGCAGGCCTCGCGCGCCTTGCCGGTGAACGCGGCCGAGTTCGATTCCGCCGGATTCCAGGCGACGCCCACCTGCCGCAGGCGAGGAAACGCCCGGTGCGCCAGCTCGAAACCCTCGGCGACGGGCAGGAACGTCCCCTGGCCCACCATGTACGGCGGGTGCTTCATCGGGTTGTTCCGATCGAGTCCGACGCCGGCGCTGAAGGGATCGGCGACGAGGCCGAAGACGTGCTTCGTCTTGCCATCCCGATTCGCGTTGGCGACCGCCTGCATCGATGGGGTGCTGGAGGTGAGGATCAGATCGAACTCGCCGCTGGTCACCTGCCGCGCGATCGCGTTGCCGGTCGCGAGATCGCCCTGCGCGTTGTAGGTCGAGAGCTGGATCGTCGATCCATCGCGAAAGCCGCGTTCCGCGAGGCCGTCGATCATGCCGCGGACGCCTTCGTCGAGGACGGGGGTCGACGCATGCTGGACGATCGCGACGCGCGGGACGTGGGCCGCCGAAGTCGTGCGCTGACTGCGGTCCGACAGGAGCAGGACGGCGGAGGCGCCGACGATCAGCGCGAGGCCGAGCGCGAGGCGTCGGGCAGCGGACCAGATCTGCGCAAGGAGCGGGAACACCGGTTCGCCGCATTGTAAGGGGGGGACAGTCCCCAATGGCACGAAATTCGTGCCATTGGGGACTGTCCCCCCTACCGCGCGGGGATCCGCATGCGGACGGTGGTGCCGACGCCGATGGCGCTTTCCGCGCTGATGTCGCCGCCATGGGCGAGGATCAGGGCGCGGGCGATGGCGAGACCCAGCCCGGACCCGGTGGACGTCCTGCCCTTGTAGAACCGATCGAACACGTGCGGCAGATCGGCCGGGGCGATTCCGCTCCCCGTATCCGTCACCGTCAGCCGCAGGTCGCCCTCTTCGGCGCGCCCATCGACGACGACCTGGCCGCCCCGAGGCGTGTGCCGAACGGCATTCGTCACGACATTGGCCAGCACCTCGCGGATTCTCAGCGGATCGAGGTCGGCCAGCGGCAGGTCCGGCGCGCAGCGGCTTTCCAGGCGCACACCGCTGGTCTCGGCCTGCGCGGACAGCGAGCGCACGACATCCGCGACGAGGACCGAGATGTCGGTCGGCTCCCGCTGCAGAGCCAGCGAGCCGCTCTCCGAATGGGCCAGTGTCCGCACATCCTCGATCAGCCGTCCCAGGACGCGGGTCTCCTCGAGCACCAGCCGCAGCCGCTCGTCGTCGCGCGGGTAGACTCCGTCGAGCAGACCTTCCAGCCGCCCCTGGATCACGCTCAAAGGCGTCCGCAGCTCGTGCGCGACATCCGCCATCAATTGCCGTCGCAACGCGTCCTGCGATTGCAGCCGCTCGACCATCGTGTTGAACGCGCGCGTGTACGACCGGAGAAAGGGCGGACCGCGTTCGATCACGCGCACGGAGTACTCGCCATCAGCGACGCGATTTGCCGCGCCAACCAGATCGCTGGCCGGGACGCCGACGCGGCGCATGAGCGCCACGAACGCGAGCATGATGCCGACCAGTGCGAGCAGCGGCACTCCGACGGCGAGGGCGGACGGCCAGGCCCCCGCCGCGGCGCGATCTGTCAGCAGCCTCACGATCGTGGTCACGCCGACGCCGCTGAGCGTCAGGACCAGGATGAAGAGACAGCCGATGCCGCGCAGGAACCGTGCGCGCCCTCGACGCCACGAGCGTGAATCGTGCGGCGGCCATGGCTCGTTGGCGGGCCACCACGGCGGCGGCCCGCCGCGATGACCGAACCGGCGCCGACCGCCCTCACCCTGTGCCTGTGGACGATTCATGCGTCCGCGAACCTATAGCCAATCCCGTACACGGTGAGCACGTAGATTGGGTTCCTGGTATCGGGTTCGATCTTGCGCCTGATGTTCTTGATGTGTGTGTCGATCGCACGCTCGAATGCGTCGACTTCGAGGCCGTGGACGGCGTCGAGCAGCTGGGCGCGTGTGAAGACGCGTCCCGGTTGCCGCGCCAGCGTCACCAGCAGCTGGAACTCGGTGCTGGTGAGATCGATCGCGTCGCCTCCATGGGTCAACCGTATCCGCCGCACGTCGAAGGTCAGGCCCGCCGCCGTGAACACGTCACCTCGCGAGGCCGAGACGTCGCTTCGGCGCAGCACGGCCTTCACCCGCGCGACCAGCTCGCGCGGGCTGAACGGCTTCGTGACGTAGTCGTCCGCTCCGATTTCCAGCCCCGCCAGCCGGTCCGACTCCTCGACGCGCGCCGTCAACATGATGATCGGCACGTTGGAGTCGCGCCGCAGCACTCGGGCCACGTCGAGGCCGTCGATCGCCGGCAGCGCCAGATCGAGCACGATCAGATCGGGATGCCCCGAGCGCGCCAGGTCCAGCGCCTTCGCGCCGTCGCCGGCGACGATGACCGTGAACCCGGCGTGCTCCAGATAGTCGCGCGCGATTTGCGCGATCTGCGGCTCGTCGTCGACCACCAGGACCGTGGGCATCGCGCGATCATGATGCTACGACGAGGCCGCCGCGCCCTTGTTCTGCTCGTGCGCACGCCGATGCCATTCGTCGAACATCGGCGGCACGTCGCCTGGACCATACCAGCCGCGATAACGCCACGGGCGGCCGCCCCAGAAAAACAGCTTCGCGATCAGGATCCAGAAAAAGATCGCGACGAACGGAAAGAAGGGGAAGAACCCGAAGCCGTGATGCCACGGATACGGATAGCCATATGCGTGACCGCCATCGCGAATCGCCGCGGCGACCTGCGGGCTGTTCGCGACTCCCTGCGAGAAGCCGTAGTTGTACGCGCCGTACCCAATCCCGAGCGCGAGTAGCACCGCAAGGACGAGCGCGCTCCATCGAAAGTTGCCTGACATTGTTGCCCTCCACACAGCAGAATTCGCTGCAAATGGCGGGGCTGAAGCCCCGCCTCCACGCGCTCGACGCGGGGCTGAAGCCCGCCGCGACACGCTTGACGCGGGGCTAAGCCCCGCCGCCACAACTTGTGGCTGAGGGCAGTATCCGGAGCAATTGTGTGCGGATTATGTGCACCGCATTCGCAGCACCGCAGCACCGCAGCACCGTAGCGCTGCATTGTTCCCCTTGTTTACCGACAAGAGCGGTGCTACCGTTGTCGGTAACCGAGAGGACCCGTGAGCAAACCGACCGATCTCGTGCAAGGCACCCTCGATCTCCTGATTCTGAAAGTGATTGCGAACGAACCGATGCACGGCTGGGCCATCGCCCAGCGAATCAAACAGATGTCGAACAGCGTCCTGCAGGTCGGGCAAGGGTCGCTTTACCCGGCCCTGCACAAGCTGGAGCACCAGGGGTGGATCGAGGCCGAGTGGGGCGAGAGCGAAAACGCTCGCCGCGCGAAGTATTACAGCCTCACGCGAGATGGCCGCCGCGCGCTTGCGCAGGAGGCGGCACAGTGGGAACGGCTCTCTGCGGCCATCTCGCTCATCGTGAGGACGGCGTGAGAGCGGGTCGACCGGGTCGATCGAGTCGATCGGGTCGACCAGGTTGATCGGGTTACCCAGGCCAATCGGGTTGATGCGGGCACTACGAAAACTGCGACTTCGTCTGCGATCGCTTATCCGCTCGTCGAAGCTCGAGGTCGAGCTCGACGAGGAGATGCGCTATCACCTCGATCGGCAGGTCGACCTTCTCCGTGCGCGGGGAATGTCCGAGCATGACGCCAGGATGGAAGCGCTCCGCGAGTTCGGGGGACTCGACCAGCGGAAAGAAGAGTGCCGCGACGCGCGCGGGGTCCAGCTCGTCGAGAGCTGCCTCCAGGACGCGAAGTACGCTGTGCGCGGGCTTGCCCGGACACCCGGCTTCACGGCAGTGGCGCTCTTGTCGCTGGCGCTTGGCATTGGCGCCAACACGACCATCTTCACCTTCGTCAACGCGATTCTCCTCAGACCGCTGCCGTTCCCGCATCCGGAGCGGCTCGTCGTTCTTCGCGAGCGGCCGCTGGCGAGCGACGGGACCGTGTCCGTGCACCCCCAGAATTTCCTCGAGTGGCGCGCGCGCGCGAGTTCGTTCGACGCCATCGCACTCTCGCAACGGCCACCTGTCAACGTGATGGGTCAAGACGGCACCGCCGAGCAGGTGAGTGGCGCCAACGTCACGCCCGACCTGTTTCGCGTGTTCGGCCTGCCACCTGCGGTCGGCCGAGCTTTCACGGCAAACGACGGAACGGCAGGCAGCGAGCCGGTCGCCATCCTCGGATATTCCTTCTGGCAGCGTCGCTTCGGAGGAGACCGCGCTGTCATCGGGCAGCGTCTGCAAGTCAGCGACGGCTCGCGAACGATCGTCGGTGTCGCGTCGCCCGACCTGAAGCTCGGAGCGACCGAGGTGGACGTTTATACGCCGCTCGCGATCGATCCCTCGCACCCCGACGCTGTCGGTTCGCGGTCCTTCGATTGCTATGCGCGTCTGCGACCAGGCATCGGAGTCAGCGGCGCGCGCGCCGAGATGGACGCCGTCGCCGGCCGGCTGGCCCGTGAGCTGCCGCTGGACTATGGCTACGGCGTTTATCTCGCACAGCTCCAGGACTATCTGGTACGCGAAGCCCGGACAGCGCTCCAGCTCCTGATGGCGGTGGTGGCCGTCGTCCTTCTGCTGGCATGCGTCAATGTCGCCGGGCTGTTGACCGTGCGCGGCGCTGCCAGACGCCAGGAGCTGGCAGTTCGGGCTTCGCTCGGCGCCAGCAAAGGCCGACTGGTTCGTCAACTGGTCATCGAGAGCCTCGTCCTCGCCGCCATCGCAGCGACAGCTGGATTGGTGCTGGCGCGTTGGAGCACGCCCGCTCTGATCGCGTTGACGGAAGGCGCGCTCAGCTTCGGCACGGCACAACCAATCGAGCTCGACGCCCGCTGCCTCGGGTTCACGCTCGTTATCTCGACCATCACCGCACTCGCGTTCGGGTTGATCCCGGCATGGCAGGCGGGAGCCGCGGAACCGCAGACCACACTCGGACGACAGAGCCGTGGCGGCACCGCGGATCGCACGCAGCACCACCTGCGAAGCGCGCTCGTGATCGCGGAGGTTGCGCTCGCCGTTGTGCTGATCGTCGGTGCTGGCCTTTTGCTCCGCACCGTTGCACGCCTGGCGAGCGTCGATCTGGGCTTCCGGCCGGCCGACACGCTCACGATGCGGCTGTTTCTGGGCGATCGCGACGACGAGTATCGAGTGCGCCTGCTCGACGAGATCCTGCGGCAGGTCGAGACCGTACCCGGCGTGGACGCGGCCGGCACGATCCAGTTCCTGCCGCTGTCAGGCATGACGTGTGGCACTGGCGTCTGGATCGAGAACCAGCCGATCAGCGACCCGCGGGGATCGCCGACGGAGTGTTCGCTCGTGAGCGGAGACTACTTCGCGGCGATTGGCATGCCAGTCCTGCAAGGTCGTGGGTTCGACGGGCGCGATACCGCCGCGGCGTCGCGCGTCGCAATAGTCAACCGCGCATTTGCCCGCCGTTACTTCCCGGGCGCCAGCGCCGTCGGCCGCCGCGTCCGCGTCCACGGCGCCGACCAGCCGTCATCCGAGATCGTCGGGGTCGTCGGCGACATCCGGCACGCCGGTCTAACAACAGAACCGGCGCCGACGGTGTTTCTGCTGCACGCCCAGAACCCCGGCTACATCACCAGCCTGGTCGTCAGAACGGCTGGCGAACCGACGGCCCTCGCCGGATCGATCAAGTCGGCGATTCAGGCGGCCGACCGGACGCAGGCGGTGTCCGACGTGAAGACCATGGATCAATACTTGAGCGGCCTGCTGGCGCGACCTCGCCTCTACGCGGCAATGGTCGGCTGTTTCGCGACGCTGGCGCTGGTTCTTGCGATCGTCGGGATCTACGGCCTGATCGCGTACGTCGCGAGCCAGCGCACGCACGAGTTCGGCATCCGCATGGCACTCGGCGCGGCGCCGTCAGCGGTGTTCAGTCGCGTGCTCCGCCACGGCGCGGCGCTCGCCATTGCTGGTCTCGCGATCGGGCTCACGCTGTCATGGGCACTGAGGCAGCTGCTCGCCACGCTCCTTTTTGGCGTGACTGCGGGCGATCCGATCACTTACTTCGCCTCAGCGGCAATCCTCCTGGCGATCGCGCTGATCGCGACGCTCGTGCCGGCGTGGCGCGCCTCTCGTGTGAACCCGACGAGCGCCCTTCGCTACGACTGACCATAGAGCGACTCGCGTCGATCCGATTACGGTACTTCGCACGGAGTGACAGGTTCAAAAACGGCAGACTGCAGGCTTCAAGACGCAGGCAGAAGCTGACGTACCTGGCTGCCTGCAGTCTGCAACTGCGTTCTCACTAGAGGGTGGTCTGGCGTGCGCCCGTCCCTGCGCCAGCGTGAACCCCTTCCGCGAACTCCTCGATCATCTTGCGATTGAATGCGGGAATGTCGTGCGGTTTGCGCGACGTGACGAGCCCGCGGTCGACCACCACTTCCTGATCGATCCATGTCGCCCCGGCGTTCTTCAGATCGGACCGCAGTGACGGATAGGACGTCATCCTGCGACCACGAACGCCTTCAGCCTCGATCAACGTCCAGGGGCCGTGGCAGATTGCCGCGATGGGCTTTCCTGCATCGACGAACGATTTCACGAAGCTCACGGCCTTGGGGTTGATGCGCAGCTTGTCGGGATTGAGCACGCCGCCCGGTAGCAGCAGCGCGTCGTACTCGTCTGCCCGCGTCTCTGTGAGCACGCGATCGACTTTCACGTTGTCTCCCCACTCGGTATGGTTCCACCCCTTCACGTGCCCCGACTCGGGGGAGACGATATGGACCTCGGCGCCTTCGGTAGTGAGCGCCTTCTGCGGTTCGGTCAGTTCGACCTGCTCGAAGCCGTGCGTCACGAGCGCGGCCACCTTCTTGCCTCGGAGCTGTTGAGCCATCGATCTCCTTCACCATCGCTGGGCGAGCCTCGAACAGCAGGTGCAAGCAATGGTCCAGGGAGCGCCTGGCGGGCGCAAGTGAGCGCTCGCCGATACAGCTGACGCGCAAACACCATCATGGGTGTCGCACGATTGAACAATCGTCTCCGGCTGGGCCGGGCACTCGTGTTGCACAGCTGATTCGCATGTACGGATCGGGCCTGCGGCTGACGTTTGGCGTCACGCTTGGCGTTGCGGCGTGGCTTGCGACTGCACCTGCAGCACAACCGTCCCTCGCCGTGGAGGGGACGCAGTGGACGGACGCGGCCCGCGCGGACGCGCTCAGGCGCGCTCGCGTCTGGCGGGAGCCGGCGGTGCCAATCGAGCGTGCCGACCTGTCCCGGGATCACGCCGGCCTTCCGGACGATCTCGAGTGCCGGTTCGAGCTCGACGAGCCGTCCGGCACGACGCCGAAGTTCGAGTGCGCCCTCGAAAACGGCGACCACGTGAAGATCAAGTACGGCGGGCCCGAGCCGCACGGCGAAGTGGCGGCGACGCGCCTCCTGCGAACACTCGGGTTCGGCGCCGATCACGTCGAGTTCGTCAGGCGCGTCCGCTGCCGCGGATGCCCATGGTTCCCCTTCGCCACGTCGAAGGTCGTTCAGCTCGCTCGCGCTCGAGGCGTCTACCAGCGAGTTGTCAACTACGAGTCGACCGTCGAGTTCGAGTGGGTGGCAGTGGAGCGAAAGTTTCCCGGGGAGGCGATCGAAACTCCCACCGCGCGCGGCTGGAGCTGGCATGAAGTGAACCAGATGCAGGAGGCGCCCCGCGCACACGTGGACGCCTTCCGCTTGCTCGCGACATTTCTCGCGCACTGGGACAACAAGGCAGAGAATCAGCGGTTGGTCTGTCTGCCTGACGCCCTGGACGGGCACGGCGGGTGCCAGCGCGTGTTTGCTCTGATCCAGGACGCTGGTGCGACGTTTGGCCCACGAAAAGTCGATCTCGACGGCTGGCGTCAGGCGCCGATCTGGAAGCGCCGGAGCGAATGCCTCGTGAGCATGGAGACCCTGCCACATCAGGGTGCCACCTTTCCGCCGGTGCAGATTCGCGAAGCGGGCCGGCAGTTCCTGAGCACTCGGCTCGCGAAGCTGTCCGACAGCCAGATCGCGTCGCTGTTTCAAGGTGCACGGTTCGATCGCCATGACGCGGCGATCGCGCAGTGGGTGCAGGCCTTCAAGACAAGGAGGCGAGCGATCGCGGAGGGAACGCCTTGTCCGACGCCGTAACAGCTTGGCGTCGAGCCGTTACGACGGATGTCGCACGACGCCGGCGTCAACCGTCCCTCCATGCCGGGTGATCGTCTGGAAGTACAGCGTGTCTCCGACAATTTCTATGAGCATGAAGTGAAAATCGCTGTCCAGGCTCTGCGCCACGAACTCGGCCGGTCGCGCGTCGCCGTGGCGGAGGGAACTGGCACCGCCCGAGACGAAATAGAGAATGCCGTTCTGCGGCGCGATTCGCTGATACATGTGTTCGTGGCCCGCAAAGACCACGTCCACGCCGTGATCGACGAAGAGCTGCTCGAGCTGCCAGCGCATCCATCGCGCGTTGAGACCGTATCGCCCAGAGGTGTACAGCGGGTGATGTAAGAAGCAGATCTTCCACCGCTCCTTGGAGGTCGAAAGTTGTCTTTCGAGCCAGGCGCGCTGGGTTCCGTCGAGCGAGGTGCTGTCGAGTGCAAAGAACCTCGCGTCGGTCGTGATCGTCGACAGCACGCCCGAATCCGGCTTGAACGTGTAGTAGCGCTCGCCGCCCATGTTGAACAGCGGATAGTCGCGCTCTCGGGGGTCGTCGTGATTGCCTAACACGGCGTGGAAGGTGACACCCTCGGCGAGGAGAGCCTGATAGGGCCGCTCGAACTTCGCGCGATAATCCTCGCGACTCGCCGGTCCTTCGTAGATGTTGTCGCCATTCATCAGCACGAAGGTGAACGGAAAGCGCTCGCGATACGAGCGCATCTGCGCAGCGACCTCATACTGAGGTGGCGACCCGCGGCCGCTGTCACCGATCACCGCGAACTTGATGGAATCAGGCCGCGCCGGTAGAGCCAGCCACCCCGTATCCCGTCCGGCACTTGAGTACGCCTCGACCGCAACACCGGCCCCCTGTTGTTGTTCCGGCGTTCCACACGAACCGGTCACCGCGAGGGCAAGCAGCCCCAACGTCAGCCATCGCGTCGCCACTCAGAGCATCCTCCTGCCTCGACCAGACGATGCATAAGAAGAGCCAGGCAGGAGGGATTGCGAACCTCGAGGCTCAGTGAGGCGCTGTCTCAGGCATCGAGGACTTCTCGAACCTTCCGTCCCAATACGCTCGGCGTGGGGCGCGGACCGTGCCTGGCACCTGTCCCGCTGCAAATACCCAGCGGTTCGCCGTGGCGTAGTTCAGGGCCGACAGCAGCGAGACCGCCGCGGCATTAGCGATCGCGGCGGGGATGTGGAGGCATTCGACGGCAAGCCCTGTAAGGACGACGTTGCCGACCACCGATACCAGCGCGGTCGACCCGTTGAATCGAAACAGCCGCGCGGCAACCGCCGCCGCGGACGCCGCTTGCTTATCCCGCCACGTGTAGAGCTCGTGCCAGGCGAAGTTGTGCAGAATCGTGAGCTCTACCGCCACCATCGTTCGCGACTAGATAGTGCACACCGCACCAGAGCAGCGTCGACAACGTGATCAACTGCACCACCCAGCCAATCAGGCCGACAACGGCGAACTTGCCGACTCGCGTCATCGCGGTCCCGCTGTCAACGGCTCCTCTCGATAGAGCCTGCGACCATTCCGGAAAGCCGAAACGAAAAATGCGACCGCCATCCCGGCGATCGCCACCGTGGCCCCGACATCGAACAACGCCATCGGACCCCACCCGAACGGCACGACGGTCGGCCGACCCATTGCGACGAGCGCACCGACCGCCAACAGGATTCGAAGCTCGGTCGGTCCAACACCCGAGAACGACAATCGGAAGATTCCGACGGCATGTGTCGCAAGGAACGACTCCGCACAAAGAAGCACGTAGGCCACGAGTAGCGAAAGGGCCAGCACCGGCTGCATCAGGCCCGACGCCGCAAGGCCTCCGAAGAGCGAGACGGCATTGACGAGATCGACGACGTGATCCACGTAGAAGCCGTAGCGGGGGCGCTGCTGATTGCGAACGCGTGCCACCGTACCGTCCAGGCTGTCGCCAAACCAGTTGATCGTCAGGAAGAGTGGTACCGCAGCAAGTGCCCAGGGCGTCGAGCGCGCGGCAGCAAACGCCAGACCGGCACCGGCAGTGCCGACCACGCCGAGAGCCGTGAGGTGGTCGGCATTTATGCATCGGGGCAGTCGGCCCGCGATCCAGACGAGCAGCCGCTTCTCGGCAGCCGCGAGGACGCTTCGGTGATCACGGGTATGAGCGGCCGGCGGGCGCCCGGCGATGACAGCGGTCGACATTGAGGTCCTCCGAACTGGTATGCGAAAAGGAGGACGGGAAGGGCTCACGGAATTGCGGATTGCGGATTGCGGATTGCGGATTTGATTGTGGATTGCGGATTTGATGTGGATTGGAGGGAATTGCGGATTACCTGAAACGCTGTACAAAAGAGCTCGCGAGGTTTCTTTGGACCGGCGCCAGCTTCTCAAATTCGGGCTGTTCGGGCCGTTGACGGCGATGGCGCCGCGCACCGGCATCGATCGCCGTGCGCTCGTTCGGCGGCACAACGTCGTCCTCACCCGTCCCGACGCGTCGTCGCCCTGTCAGGTTGGCAACGGCGAGTTCGCCATCACGGTCGACATCACCGGCCTCCAGACGTTCCAGGCGTTTCACGATGCCGCGATGCCGTTGGGGACGATGGCGCAGTGGGCCTGGCACAGCGTGCCGCGGGACCAATCGAGCGCGACGGGCCGCGGCGACAGTGAGGGCGGCAGCGCGATTTACTCCATCTACGACTCCCATGGCCGCGCGGTGACGTATGCGGACGGCCGTGGGGACGCAGGAACCGGCGCGCCGCTCTCGGGCATGACGCGTGAGGCGGTGTGGCAGCGGATGAATCCGCACCGGCTGCATCTGGGCCGCATCGGGCTGCGGATACGCATGGCTTCTGGGCGCCTCGCGACGATTGACGACATCGGGGCGCCCCGTCAGGAGCTCGATCTCTGGACTGGACGGATTGCGAGCCGGTTCACAATCGACGGCGAGACGGTCAGCGTTTCCACCATCTGCCATCCGTCGCTCGATCTCGTGGCTGCACGCGTGATGTCACCGCTCCTGGCCTTGGGACGGCTCGCGATCGCGATTGCGTTTCCTTACGGCTCCGAAGAGTGGGGCCGCGCCGCGGACTGGGACAAGCCTGATCGTCACAGCACGCGCGTGGAGAGGCGCCCGCATGGCGCCGCGTTCGAGCGACGGTTGGACGATACCCGGTATCTCGCATCCGCGACATGGTCGGGCGCCGGTGCGTTAGTTGCCGTAGGCGATCACGAGTTCGAGGTCAGCGCCGCCGGCGACGACGTCATCGACCTGGCGGTCGGGTTCAGTCGCAGCGAAATTGTCGCCTCGTCATTCGCAGAGACAGCTCGCGCCGCGGAGACGCACTGGACGCGGTTCTGGGTCGACGGTGCTGCACTCGATCTGTCCGACAGCGTTGACTCTCGCGCCTTGGAGCTCGAGCGCCGCGTCGTCCTGTCGCAGTTCCTCACCGCAGTGAACTGCGCGGGCTCCATGCCACCACAGGAGACCGGCCTCGTCACCAACAGCTGGTACGGGAAGCACCATCTCGAGATGCACTGGTGGCACGCGGCGCACTTCGCGCTCTGGGGAAGAGCGTCGCTTCTCGAGCGCAGCATGGCGTGGTACGAGCGCGTCCTGCCGCGCGCCCGCGATATCGCCCGGCGGCAGGGATACACCGGCGCACGCTGGCCGAAGATGGCGGGGCCCGATGGTCACGAAGCGCCGAGCGAGATCGCGGCGTTCTTGATCTGGCAGCAGCCTCACCCAATCTTTTTTGCCGAGCTCCTCTACCGCGCGCGGCCGACACGCGCCACGCTGTTCCGATATGCCGACGTCGTCTTCGCGACCGCCGAGTGGATGGCCGACTTTGCCGTCCTCGACGTCGCGTCGGGCCGCTTTGTGCTCGGTCCGCCGCTGATCCCTGCGCAGGAAAGCTACAGCGCCATTCGCGCACGGCTGGTCAATCCCACGTTCGAGCTGGTCTACTGGCACTGGGCGCTCGCGACCGCACAGACCTGGTTGACGCGGTTGGCCCGGCCGCGAAACCCGCGGTGGGACCGCGTGCTGAATCATCTGACGCCGCCCGCCGTCCGCGGCGGCGTCTACGCGGCCATCGCCGTTGATCCGTTCACGGATCGTACCGACCACCCGTCGATGCTGGCCGCGCTCGGCATGCTGCCGCCGACCCCTCTCATCGACGCCGGCACCATGAAGCGTACGCTGGACGATGTGTCGGACGACTGGGACTGGCCGAGCACGTGGGGTTGGGACTATCCGATGATGGCGATGACCGCGGCGCGTGTCGGCGATCCCGCGCGCGCGGTGAACGCCCTGCTCATGGACGTGCCAAAGAACCGCTACCTTTCGAACGGCCACAACGTGCAATCGGATCGACTGCCGCTCTATTTGCCCGGCAACGGCGGTCTGCTCTATGCCACTGCGCTCATGTCGGCAGGCTGGCACGGTGGACCGTCGGAGGCACCGGGTTTTCCGCGCGACGGACGCTGGAGGGCCCGCGTGGAAGGAATGAGGCGAGCCCTCTGAATTGCGGATTGCGGATTGCGGATTGCGGATTGGATTGCGGATTGCGGATTGGGAATTGCGGATTAGCGCGCTGTTGGTTTGCGGATCTGGTGATCAGTGAACGTGTAATGCATCTCGGCCACTTCGTATTTGGGCATGTGGCATCTGACGCATCCTGTGGTCGCCACTGGACATACTCGAACATTCGATGTGGTGTCGCCGGCTGACTGCTGCAAGTGACAGGCGAGACAGCGAGGATCGTAGAAGCTGGCATCGCGAACGAGGGGTGCGTGCGGATCGTGGCACGACACGCACGCCAGCCGACGATCTCCGGTCCAGCAACGGCTGCTCTGTAGCCGGAATGGCTGCGAGCGGAGCGCGGCGATGCCGCGCTCGCCGGCGAGCTGCACGTCCCAGAACGTGGCGTGACAGGCTCCGCAGAGATCGACGGAATCGGTGGCGTCGAGTGTTCGCGGATTGAAGATCGTCCCCGCCGCACGCACACGGTCGCCGCCACGCTCCATCGCGCTGACGTGCGCGCGCCCCGGACCATGGCAGGCCTCGCAGGTCACTCCGGGAATCGAGCGGTTCGGCGCGAACCCGGCGGTGGTCGTCGAGGCCGTCGTGTGGCATCCAAAACAGCGGCGTGCCTCGGCCTCCGCGATGGGCCGCCCCATCGCGTCCTGGATGGTCGGCGGCCGTTCGATGATCGATCGATTCGGCGTGAAGTCGAGACCTTCAATCGAGTCGTAGTAGCTCACGCGCGCCTCGTGAAATCGTCCGTCGCGCTCGAACAGATACGACTGCCCGACATTGCCCCTGCCAAATGCCCAGGCCAGCGCTGCGCTCAGCGTCTGTGAGCCATGGCTTACCGTGAACGTCGTGCTCTGTCCCGTGCGCGCGATCGAGTACAAGACCGCGCCGGAACGAAACGCGAGGCGCTCGTGACGGCGCAAGACCGCGGCGTCGTCAGCGCGCGACGCGGTCTGAGCCATGCTGGTCGTCTGCTGGGAGGCGACATTGGCGCGATGACAGCTGGCGCATTCCCCCGGCCCGACGACGTCGTCTCTCGAGACCTTGGGCGAGGTCGGCCACCAGCGTGCCTGCTGGATCCGCTCGGCCGTGGCCATCTGCGCGTCGATGCGAATCAGACCCGCGAGAACGAAGAGCGCCATTACCGTGGCGGCCTGCGCGCAACGCTGTGACCTCATCGCGGCTCCGCTGACCGTCTCTGCGCGTCAGTCGCCAGGGCGCGCTGATCCCGGGCTCGACGGTCATCAGGCTGCCAGGCGAGCACCACGTCGAGCTCCGAGATGGCGCTGGCCCAGTCCTGTCGTGACACCGCCATGTCGGCGAGGGCACGATGCGCCTCGATCAGACTCGGTTTGAGTGTCGTCGCACGTGTGAACGCGTCGGCCGCACCGAGATCGTCGCCTTGCTGCCTGCGCAGCCGTCCGCGCTGATAGTGCGCGTCCGCGCGCGACGGATGCAGCTCGCTGGCACGAATCAACGCTCGCTCCGCTCGAGCGGCGTCGCCGGGGGAATCAATCAGCGCGACTCCCAACTGATAGTGCGCTTCCGACAACTCGGGGCATACGACGGTAGCTTGGCGAAAGCTCGCGACGGCATCGGCCACGTGACCGTTTCGCGCTTCCGCCAGTCCCGATTCGATCAGGAGCATCGCCCGGCCCACCGCCGCTTCCGCCTCCTTGATGCGCCGCGCCTCGGCCTGATCGCGGCGTGCGAGGTCCGGCTGCCCCTGTCTGGCAAGGACTTGGGCGCGGGCCGCTCTCGCTTCCGCCGCGAGCGGGTCGAGCTCGATCGCGTGGTCCAGGGCCCGGAGACCGTCGTCCTCGCGCGAAAGCTTGATCAGCGTGCTTCCGAGCAGCTGGTACGCGAGCGCATCTTCCGGATTCGCTTGCACCGCCGCTGCGAATGCTTTCGCCGCTCCCGTGAGGTCGTCCTTCTGTCTCAACACGAGCCCGAGTGCACGGCTCGCGCCCGAGGGGCCTTCGGTGCCGCCGAGCGCCCGTCGCAGTTGGGCCTCGGCACCGTCGAGATCGCCTGACCTGCGCAACGCAAGGCCCAGGTCGTAGGCGATTGCACTGCTGTCGGGCGCCAGCACCTGGGCCCGGCGTAGGCTCTCGACCGCACCGGCGAGATCCTCCGTGTCCGCCAACAGTTGTCCAAGCGCCGCATGGAGCCTCGCGTCCGTGGGCGCCAGTCGCGCCGCCGTTTTCAATGACGCCGTCGCCGCCTGGATGTCCGCCGACTGTCGCGGGCCGGTGGCATTTTTGTAGCGGTTCCAACGGCTGAGACCGAGATTGTAGTGGGCTTCGGCGATACCAGGCGCCGCGCGCGTCACGGCTTCGAACTGCGCGATGGCGCCGTCGAAGTCGCCAATCCGTTCGAGCACAGACCCCAGACCGTGCCGGGCCTCGACGAAATCCGGTCGAAGACGTACCGCCTGCTGATAGGAGACGAGTGCTTCGCGAGGATGTCCGGATCGCTCAAGGGCCAATCCGAGATGGAATCGCGGCGCGGCAAGATCGGGGTCGAGCTCGATGGCGCGGCGGAATGCCGTCAGCGCCTCCTCGAGATTGCCCAATTCTCCCAGCGCCACGCCGATACCGTCGTGGACGACAGCGTCAGCCGGGTCGAAAGCGGCGGCTTGGCGAAGCTCCGCGAGCGCGCGATCGAATTGAGACCGATCGAGGAGCGAGAGTCCACGCTGCTTGTGTGAGCCGCCCTCGACGACTGGCGCAGCCGCCTCCTGGGCAGACGCACACGGTGCGGGGGCGACGACCAGTATCGCGAGACCAAGACACCGGATCGCCGCGCGCAGATTCACGGCGTGCCGGCCGGCGCCGGCGTCGAACCCTCGCGGACGATGCGAATGACGACCTGGCGCAGCTCACGCTCCGGATCGTCGCCTCGCTTTTCGGCATTCAGTTTGTTCACGCGCGCGAGAAGCTCTGCGGCGCGGGCCCGGTCGCCTTTCCGGCGATAGGCCTGCGCCAGGTTGTAGAGGGCGGCGGTCGCATCCGCATCGAGGCGGACCGCCTGTTCCAGTTCAGCGATCGCGCCATCCACGTCGTCACGCTTGAGGAGGAGGCGCCCGAGCTCGCTGTGCGCCGGCGCGAACGACGCATTCGCCGCAATCGATGCGCGCAGGGCGGTGACCGCTTCAACCGCTTCCGGCGCGGTCGGATCCACGCCCGACCGTATCAGCGCAACGGCGAACATGTACGGGACGACGTGGTCGCGCTTCCGGCGCCGCGCCTCCGCGCGCAGCGTTTCGACCGCTTTCGGCGTGCGACCGGTCTGCATCCAGACCATCGCGAGCGCTGCATACGGGGCTGATCGGTCCGGTGCCATCTGACGGGCGGTGTCGAACGATTCTTCGGCCTGATGCAGCTGCGCCTTCATCGCCCACAGCACTCCACGCTGCAGCTGCAGCACCCATGACGACGGATTCTTCTGCAGGCCGATGTCGACGATCTCGAGCGCCAGATCGTAGTTCTCATGCTCAGTGCAGATGGCGGCCAGATCGAGATAGTGCTCCTGGTTGGTGGGCTCGAGCACCGTCGCCGCGCGCAACGCATCGTAGGCGTCTTTGACTCGGCCGGCTTTGGCGAACGCTTGAGCGGCAAGACTCTGGAGCTCGGCGCGCCGCGGCTCGCCGGCGAGGAGTTCGTCGGCGACAGTCGCCGCTGCCGTGTACTCGCCTCCCCTCATCAACATCAACAGCTGGTTGTACCCAGCCGTGGAGGGTCGCGATAAGAGCTTCTGAGGGCACCGAACCAGCGCGCGGCGTCCGTGATATTGTTTTGCCTTGCCCGAGCGCCACGGCGGCATCGAAGCGCTGGGCCGATGCGTCCGGCGGGAGCGCCTCGAGCAGGGCGGCGCCTTCTGCGATCGCTCCGGTCTCGAGGAGGCAAACGCCGCGGTGCAATGATGAATTCGGGCCGACTGGCGGCGTAGTGGCCGGCTTTCGCGAAATGGCCGATCGCCTTGCCGCACGCGCGGCGTTGCACCGCGATCTCGGCGAGATAGAGATGCGCCACTTCGTCGCCATCGAAGCGTCGGTCACCACTCGCAGAAGCTGGCGTTCGGCACTCGCGAGACGGCCCCGATTGAACTGATTGATGGCGAGATTCTTTCGTGCCGGATGGAATTGGGGATCGACCGCCAGCGCCTTCTCGAACGCCGCATTGCCGTCGGCGATCTTCCCGGCCCCGGTCAGCGCAATCCCCAGCAGATTCAACGCCTTCAGATTTGTTGGCGTCTGGCGTCAGCACGCTCCGCAGCAGCGTGATGGCGTTGGCGAAGTCGCGCTGCTCCACCAGCGCAGCGGCGCAGTCGTAGGGTGCCGCGGTGCAGGGAGGCGACGAGCTTGCGCTGCAAAGTCCCGGCGCCGCAACGGCAGCGCCGAGGAAGAGGGCGAACGTCAGCGTGCGCGGCGACGCGACGCGCCGGGCAAATCGGAGCCGAGGGCGCACCACGGAATTCTACTCATGGGAGAGCCCCGGAACGATCGCGTGCGGGAGGCGATCGTCCCGGGGCGAGCGACCGAACCCCATCGGCCGCCCAACTGGTCAGAACTGGAACCGACCCGAGAACTGCACAATCCGGCCCGGCGCGGCCGACACCGATCGGCCGAACAGCGGGTCGGCGAGATTCGCGATTGGCAGATCGAGGTTCGTCGTATTGAACAGGTTGAAGCTCTCGATCCGGAACTGCACGTTCGCGGAATTGTTGCCGGCCCACGGAATCTTCACGCTCTTGATGAACGACATGTCCACGTTGAAGTAGCGCGGTCCGCGGAACGTGTTCCGTCCCAATGCGCCAGGCACCCCAGGCGCAGGCGTGGGGAAATCGGACTTCGTGAAGATCCCCGAGAGGAAGTCGTCGTTGCTCAAACCGGAAAGCGAATCGCCAAACGCCGGCACGTTCGGTCGATCGTTCCCAGCCAGATCCGCGTTGTAGTCGCAGCCGGAGTTGCCGACGATGGCGCCCGACCCGTCGCGGATCGGGGTGAAGGATGGACCGTTGCAGACAACGGAGAACGGCGTGCCGGTCTGGGCCAGCAGCATGCCGGCCACCTGCCAACCGCCCAGAATCGCTGCCAATATGCCTTCTTGTGGCCCGGGAATCATCCAGTTGCCCGACAGCACCAGCTTGTGTCGTATGTCCGGGTCCGACGGACCCTCGTCTTGCACGGCGGGACCGTTTGCATCAGGCCGCGCCGGCGGCGTCGCGGTGCTCGAGTCGTCGGTGGCTTTGCCCAGGGTATACGCCGCGCCGAACTGCAAGTCGGCGCGATTCAACCGCGCCGCGGCAGTCACGCCGTTGTAATGGCTCTTGTCGATGGCTTGGCCATACAGCAGCTGCGAGACGCCAGGGATGATGCCGTCGAAACGGCCATCCAGGAGATCGCCGTTGAATCGATTGACATCGTAGCGGACGTACATATCGCTGCCCCGCGATCCGATGTAGTCGCCCTCGAGGACCAGATCCTTGCCGACGACGCGCTGGACGCCGGCAAACCAGTTGTCGAGATACATCGGGTCGATCGTCGGATCGAGGACATCAGCCTTCGCCCGTCCGTTTTGCAAGCCGCCTTGCGGGTTCAACCCTGCCGTCAGCCCCGACGGTCGCGGGTAATTGTACGGTTTATCCGGCGTCGAACCGAGGCCGAAGACCGGCTTCACGGGATCGAAGATCGTCGCCGACGTCACTGCGAATCCCGGGAGGTTCGTGTACTCCGAGTCCCAGAGCTGGTTCGACATTCGCTCGTAGAAGCGGCCGATGCCGGCTCGCAGCGACATGCGTCCTTCGTTTGTCGGATCCCAGGCCACGCTTGCACGCGGTCCGAACGTATGGAGCCCGCTCCAGAGCCCCCCGTCGAGCATGTACTGCCGTTCGACCAGCGTCGCGGTGGCCAGATCCTGCTGAAGCGAGCCGGAACGGCTGGCGAACTCGATGGCAGTGACGTCTCCCGCCGAGTCGCGGACGTTCGAGTAGCCTTCATAGCGCAGGCCCAGGTTGAGCGTGAGGTTCGGTCTGACCTTCCACTCGTCCTGCACGAAGGCGGCAATCGAGTTCGTGCGGTGCTCCCGGAGGAGATTCGTCACCGCGTCGCCCGTGTTCGGATCGATGGCCAGATTGTCCTGTCGGCTCGGACGATCGGCCGCGAAGTCGAACACGCCCGGGAAGGTGTAGATCGGGCGATTGAAGACGCGCGATCCTTCGTTGTCGGCGTGCTCGGCGGTGAAGCTCCCGCCGACCTTCAAGTTGTGCGCGCTGCGCGTCCAGCTCAGGACGTCGCGCCATTCGAAGTTGTTCTGCACGAAATCGTTGGGTCCCCACGTCGTCTGATACCGCTCGATGCCGGTGACCTGGATGCCCGGAACATCCGGCCGGTTGAGCGGCAGGTTCCCGTAGACGTGCACGTACGAGAACGACGCCTCGTTCACCATCGTCGGCGACACGATGCGCGTCCAGTTGGTGTTGAAGTGGAGACTGTTGGTCGGCGAGATCGTGTTGAAGTCGGGGTAAACGTCGGGCGTGCCGAAGAGCACCTTGTCGACCGTCGTCCGGTTGATCGCGCCGTAGATGCGATCCTTAGTTGCGTTGAGGTGATGGTCGACGCGCCCGGTCCACTGCAGTCCCTTGCGCGGTGAGGTCGTGTTGAACGTCCCCTCACCGGTCACTGCCAGATTGCACGGGATGGCGCCGACCGGCGAGTCGATCGCGCCGCTGCCCGAGCACGACGATCCGAGGAGCGCCCCAGCCGTCAGGAAATTGCGCTCGGCGCTGAACGATGCCGGGAAGGTGCTCATCACGTACGTCGACACGTTGTTCGGCCGGCTCTGCTTCATGAAGTCGATGAACTGCGGCGTCACGATCCGAGCCGCGCGACTGATCGCCACCTCGGATCGCAGGACGTCCCCGGATGTGAAGAAGAACGTGCGGTCCTTCAGGATTGGTCCGCCGAGCCCCCAGGAATACTCCTTGCGGCCGTAGTCGGGGTGCTGGAACCCGGGCACCTGCTGCTGGAACTTGTTCTTCTCCTGCAGGGAATCGTTCGTGTAGAAGTAACTGGTACTTCCATGCCACGTGTTACTGCCGCTCTTGGTGACGATGTTGACCAGCACGGATCCGTTCCTGCCGGTCTCCGCCGAGAAATTGTTGACGGCGACGCGCACTTCTTCGACGACCTCGGGATTGGGCGTGATGTTCGCGACACCGCTGCGCTGGCTCGAACTGACCGTGGACGAGTCGACGAGGAAGTTGTTCGACTCGGTGCGTGCGCCGTTGGCGTTCATGTTGACGCCGTACTCGTTGATGAAGATGTCGGCGTTGGACTGCGCGTAGGCCTGGCCGCCGCCTGCGGCGCGGCCCGTGACGCCCGGCGTCAGGACGACGAGATTGAAGAAGTTGCGTCCGACGAGCGGAAGATCCCTGACCTGGTTTTCCTCGATCACGCCCGAGACCCGGCCCTGCGAGGTCTCGACGAGGGGCGCGGCGCCGCTGACCGTCACCTGCTCCTGCACCTGTCCGGCTTCGAGGGTGACGTTGATGGTCTTCGTCTCTGCGACCTGGAGCCGGATGTGCTCCTGGACGACCGTCTTGAAGCCGGTGAAGGTTGCGCGCACCGTGTAGAGGGCCGCTGGCAATGCCGGCACGCGATAGTACCCGGCGTTCGTCGTCGTGACCGACTGCTCGGTGCCGGCGTCCTCATTGAGGACGGTGACGGTGGCACCTGGCACGATCGCACCGCTCGAGTCGGTGACCGTGCCTTCAATGGAACTGGCGAACTGTGCGACTGCGGGTCGGCTGACGCCGAAGAAGAGAACTGCGAGCCCTGCCACTACTGACGCCCGGCGCTTCGTCATGGCATTTCTCCCCCGAACAACACCGTCGACGGGAACGACTAGGCTGGCGGCCCCGCACCGCAGCCCGGCGATATATCGTATACGATATTTGGTTTGTCAAGCGATGATTAGGCGAAGCCCATTGGACTGTCCAGCCCAGCTGTTCCGCAAGGCAGCTAAAGAACTTTACCGGTGCCGTACTGCTGCCGCAGCCCTGGTGCTCGTGGGCGGCACGGTGGCGATCGTTGGTTCGCAGGGAATGGGTCGGACCACTCGCGCTCCTCGCCCACTCCCGACGATCGAGACCGACCTTCCGCCGATCACGGTCGACTATCGCGATGTGGCCGAGTCTGCGGGGCTTGACCGCGCGCATCGTGTCGGGCGGCGACGCCCGCAAGCAGTACATCCTGGAGACGACCGGCACAGGCGTCGCCATCTTCGACTACGACAACGACGATCTGCCCGATGTGTTCATCGCGAACGCGACGTCCCTCGATGGCGACGGTGACGGCGGGACGGCGAGCGGTCACCTCTATCGAAATCGCGGTCAACTCCGCTTCGAAGACGTCACCGCGCGCGCCGGGTTGTCGCGAGTGGGCTGGGGACAGGGCGTGTGTGCCGCCGACTACGACAGCGACGGCCACCGCGATCTCCTGGTGACGTACTTTGGCCAGACTGCGCTCTATCACAACGAAGGCGACGGCACGTTCCGGGACGTTGCCGCCACGGCTGGCATTGCCAGCGTCGAGCCGCGCTGGGACACCGGCTGCTCGTTCTTCGATTTCGATCTCGACGGCCGGCTCGATCTGATCATCACCAGCTATTTGAAATTCGATCGCGCACGCGTGCCGGCGCCGGGTGCCACCAGCTATTGCCAGTGGAAAGGCATGCCGGTGATGTGCGGCCCGCGCGGGTTGCCGTTCTCGCGCAATCGCCTGTTCCACAACGAAGGTGGCGGACGGTTCGTCGATGTATCGGAGAAATCCGGCATCGCGAGATCCGGCGGCTGCTATGGCTTCACCGCGGTATCGACCGATGTCGATGCAGACGGATATCCCGACGTGTTCGTCGCGTGCGATTCGACGCCAAGTCTGCTCTACCGCAACCAGCGCGACGGCACGTTCGAGGAGTCGGGGCTGCTCGCCGGTGTCGCCCTCAACGACGACGGGCAGGAGCAGGGCGGGATGGGTGTCGCCGTCGCCGACTACGACGAGGACGGCGGCGTGGACATCGCCAAGACCAACTTCAGCGACGACGTCCCGAACCTGTTTCACAACGATCGCACGGGGCTGTTCGAGGATCGCGTCTTTCGCTCGGGTCTCGGCGGGTACATGCAGTACGTGGGCTGGGGCATCCACTTCCTCGACGTCGATCACGACGGGCGCAAGGAAGTGCTGATGATGAACGGCCACGTGTATCCCGAAGTCGAGCGGCTGCCAGGAGTCCGTTATCGGCAGCCGAAGCTGCTCTACTGGAATGTTGGTGGCGGCCGCTTCAAGGACATCTCTCCAGACTCCGGTCCTGCGCTTTCGGAGCCGCAGGCGTCGCGCGGATCCGCGGCGGGCGATCTCGACGGCGACGGCAGCCTCGAAGTGGTGGTGAGCAATCTCGGCGCGCGCCCGAGCCTGTTGAAGAACATGGGGCCACGCAAGCACTGGCTCCTCGTGCGTACCGTTGGCAACACGCCGAATCGTGACGCCATCGGCGCGCGTGTCGCGGCGGACGTCGGCGGACGTCGTGTCTCCGGCGAAGTCCAGACCGGGTCGAGCTTCCTCTCACAGAGCGATCTTCGGGTTCATCTAGGGCTTGGCGACGCGGCGACGTTCGACGCGATCGACGTGACGTGGCCCGGCGGTGCGATCGAGCGGTTCAGCGGCGGCGCCGCCGATCGCCTCGTCACGCTCACGCAAGGGACGGGCACGAAGGTCTCACGATGATGTGAGGCGATGATCCAACGGACTGCAATGTAAACGGTACAGCGGGCGACCAGGACACCAACGGCGGCCCTGAGGTCTGTCCAACCGGAGCTCAGCCGTAAGCGCAACTTATGCAACGACCCCAAAAAGGGGCCCGATCCGCGCGAATCCACGGAAGTAAGCGCTTGCGGCCTCTTGCACTGGTCAGTCCCAGATGCTATACACTCCCATCAACAAATTGACCACTTTAACGCTTTCGCACTAGCGAAAGCGCCCGAGACTCTTCCCCTCATCGGGGGTGTGGTCTTCCGAGGAGCAGTCTGATGCAGAGACGTTGTCAACTGGGGTTCGTGCTCGGGATGCTGCTCGCGATCTCGGGCACCGCGTGGGGCCAGAACGTCAACGGCGCCATCATCGGCGTCGTCAAGGACGCGTCCGGCGGAGTTGTGCCGGACGTGGCAGTGACGCTGCGCAACATTGCCACCGACCAGATCGTCGGCACGACGGTTTCCGGGCCTGAGGGCGAATATGCCTTTCGCAACCTCGCACCCTCCAAGTACGAAGTGCAGGCGACCAAGGAAGGCTTCCAGCAGGTGTCGATGCCCGACATCGAGGTGTCGCTCGGCTCGACGCAGCGCGTCGAGGTCACGCTGCCCGTCGGTGGGCAGGAGCAGCGCGTGGAGGTCATCGGCGGCTCCTCGATGCTCGGGACGACGCAGACGCAGGAGCACGGCATCTCGCCGGAAACGCTGCAGAGGTTGCCGCTGCTGATGAACACCGGCCCTCGTGCAGCCGCGGGTTTCGCGATTCTGATGCCGGGTGTAAGCACCGGCGGGGCGTCGAACGCATTCGAAGCGCGCATCAACGGTGGCCTGCAGTCGGGCGATGAGGCCACCGTCGACGGCATCAGCATGCAGCAGGGCTTCATGAGCCAGGGCGGCATGGTCTCGATCTTCCAGGACTTCCCGATGACTCCCGATATGGTCAGCGAGGTCAAGGTCCTGACCTCGAACTATGCGCCTGAGTACGGCGGGACGACCGGCGGCCAGATCATGGCGGTCACCAAGTCGGGCGGCAGCGCATTTCATGGCTCGGTGTTCGACTATCACCGCGACGATTCGCTGAAGGCCAAGCAGTGGGGTCAGGCGAAGAAGCCCGAGTTCAAGCGTGACAATTACGGCTTCAACATTGGCGGGCCCGCAAAGGTTCCCGGCCTCTGGGGCGATCGGTGGAAGAGCTACTTCTACTTCGACTTCGAGGGCTATCGGCAGACCGGCGGTTCGAACGCACCGACGCTGTCGATTCCATCGTTGCTGGAGCGCAGCGGCGATTTCAGGGACTGGCGCGATGCGAACGGAAACCTGATTCCAATTTACGACCCGTTGACGATTCGGTCGGACGGGCACGGCGGGTTCATCAAGAATCAGTTCATGGGATGCGATGGCAATACACCCAATGTGATTTGTCCGGATCGCATCAGCCCGCTTGTCCAGCCGTACCTTGCTGCGCTGCCGAATCCCACGAGCGCGGGACCGCTGAACAACTACCTTGCGCCCCCCATCCCCGACACGATCCTCGGAAACAGCGACCTTTATTTGGGGCGCTACGACGTGCAGATTGGCAGCAGCGATCACATCTTCGCCAGCTTCTGGCACCAAACCGCGCCGGCGAAGTTCGTTTCGACGTTGCCGCAACCGATCGCCACTGAAACCTATTCTGATCCGCAGAACTCGTGGGTCAATCGCTTCAATTGGGATCGCACCTTCAGCAGTACCCTGCTGAATCACATGTCGATGGGCTATCTCAATCGGAACGAAGGGTATGGATGTGTCGACCAGGATTTCGTCGACGACTTCCCTCAGATCGTCGGTGTGGCGGCGCACAATATCCCGCCGCTCATGGATTTTCCCGACCCGGGGTTCACGTCGTTCGGTTGCAACGCGGGCGTGAACGAGGGCAACATCACTACCCGTCCGACATTCATCATCAATGACATCGTGACGTGGACGAACAGCGCACACACGCTGAAGTTCGGCATGGAATGGCGCAAGATCATGGGTAATCTCCATGCGAACGGAAACCAGGCCGGCACTTTCGTCTTTGGCCCGCGTGCGACGGGACTCGTCGGCGTCAACAGCGGCAGCCCAATCGCGAGCTTCTTGCTCGGTGCTGTCGATAACGGCAACTCGACCTTCCGCGACGTCGACGCGACGTACCCGCGCCAGCACGCGTGGGTCTTGCATGCCGCCGATACCTGGCGCGTCAATGACAAGCTCACCGTGGACTTCGGAGTGCGATGGGATTACTTCTCGCCGTCGTCCGAGAAGTACGACCAATTCTCGTTCTTCGATCCGGTTGGCGCAAATCCGGGCGCTGGCGGGCTGCCAGGACGGTTGGCATTTGCCGGCGACGGCTACGGGGCGGAGAGTTTTGGCGCGCGCTATCCGGAAGACGATTGGTACAACGGCTTCGCTCCCAGACTGGGCGGCGTGTATTCCTTGAATGACAAAACGGTCGTCCGGGCCGGCTGGGGCATCTTCTACACGCAGGCGTTCTATCCGGGTTGGGGCGGGGGCATTAGTCAGAACGGCTTCTCGGCGACGCCAAGCTTCTCGAGCACGCTGGGGGGCATTCAGCCGGCGTTCTTCCTCGATCAGGGGTTTCCACAAAACTTCGAGGCGCCTCCGATCATTCGCTCGGACTACCGAAATGGTCAGAGCATTCTGTATCGCCCGCTCGATGGCAACGAGCGACCGTATTCGCACCAGTGGAACATCACCGTCGATCGCGAGTTGGGGCACCATCTGGCGTTGAGTGTCGCCTACGTGGGCTCCGCGGGCCGCCGGTTGCCGTCGAGCATCGATCCGATCAACGCAATCGACCTGAGCAACCTGTCTAGGGGCTCGGTGCTGAACCAGGACTTCAAGTCAGGTGACACCAGCGTTGCGGGCGTGCCACTTCCATACCCGGGATGGGTCGAGCAGATGACCGGTTGCGCGCCTTCTGTGGCGCAGGCGCTGCGGCCCTATCCGCAGGTACTGCGACAACCTGCAGGGCCTCAATGAAAACCATGGCGAGTCGATGTACAACTCGTTCCAGATGAAGCTCGAAAAGCGGTTCTCGGACGGCATTTACGCGCTCGTGTCGTACACGCTGTCGAAGACCTCGGGCAGCGCGTCGGACAACACGCAGCGTGATGCACTCACGTGGAGCGGCACCCAGGGCGTGATCTCCCCATTCGAACGGGAGCGCAACGATACGATCTCTCTGCAGGATACCCCTCACGTTCTGTCAGCGGCGTTCGTCTATGAGTTGCCGTTCGGCCAGGGCAAAACGCACTTGAACGAAGGGGGCGCGTTGAACGCGCTGGTCGGCGGGTGGCAGGTGAGCACCATCTTCCGCTATTCGTCGGCGTTGCCCATGTTCTTCCGAGTCGCTGGCGCGGCCTGCAACGTGCCGGGCCCGTTCAGGGCGGCCTGCATTCCGGCAATCATCAACCCGGATGCCGTGTTCGCTCAGGACAAGGGGGATTTTGATCCGGCTGCAGGTCCGCTGTTGAACATCAATGCGTTCGAACCTGTCAGCGCGTTCAACTTCTATCAGGGAGCCGGCAACCGCATCGAAGAGAGCGTGCGGGGGTTCGCCTATCGGAACCAGGACCTCTCGTTCATCAAGAACACGCGGCTGCCCGGGAATACGAACGTGCAGATCCGCATCGAGGCGTTCAACATGTGGAACTGGCACAACTTCAGCGCGCCCGGGTCGGCCAACAACGGAATAGCCGCGTTCAACACCGACCTTGCGAGCCCAGATTTCGGCAAGTGGAATGGCAGGGTGACCGACTCGCGGAGCGTGCAGCTCGCGGCCCGGTTCGAGTTCTAGCGTCAGGCCGTGGCGTTGCCACGGCCTGACGAGGCGCAGAGGAGGCAACGAGGGAATCGTACCGACTCGTGCAAAATGAGTGGCGTCGCACTCGTCAGCGGTGGCGGGTGCGGCGCCTTTGTTGTTTGGTAATGCGTGTCTGGCTCCTGCTTACTGCCGTCGTGATCGTCGCGCTGGCTCGATCGGTCTCGTTCGCGCAGGATCTCCCGCCGGCGCTCGCAGCTCGATTCGCCGACGGTGTTGCGGCCCTCAAGGCGGGCGACTCCGAGACCGCCGAGCGGCTCTTCCGCGACGTGCTCCGCAAGGGCGGTGAGCGCAGCTTCGTCCATCACAACCTCGGCATCATTCTTCAGCAGCGCGGCCGCCATCGGGAAGCGGTCGTCGAATTTCAGACGGCTTCCAGACTGGACCCCTCGTTCGGTCCGGCGCGGCTGCTCGCCGGCGTGAGCCTGCTCGCCCTGAATCGATCGGCGGAGGCGGTGACGGCGCTCGAACGGGCCGTCAAGCTGATGCCGGACGAGCCCACGGCTCACCTTCAGCTCGCCGATGCTTACGAGCGCACCGGTCGGATGCAGGGCGTCGTCGATGAATACCGTCGCCTGGTCACGCTGTCGCCGGCGAACGACGAGTACGTCTATCGACTCGGGAAGGCCTATCTGCGCCTTGCGCAGGTGTCCTACTCGCGCCTCCGAGCGGTCAATCCGAATTCGGCGCGCGTGAGCCAGGCGCTGGCGACCGAATACGCCAAACAGGGCCGGCGGGATCGTGCGACGCAGGTATTTCAGCGCGCGGCCGAGTTGGACCCGACGCTCGTGGAAATTCATCTCGCGCTTGCGCGGTTGTACGCGGCCGAGGAACGATGGGACGATGCCGCTCGCGAGATCGATCGTGAGCTGGCGCTGGCGCCCGAGAGCCGGGACGCGCAAGAACTGAAAACGAAGATTCTCGAAAGACGAGCCCCTTGAAATTGCGGATTGCGGATTGCAGATTGCGGATTTGGATAGTGGATTCGGCAGTCCGCTATTGTGGATTGGTCATCATATTCCTGCTCACGCTCGTGCTCGCGCACGCCTCCGCGCAATCGCCGACGCCGGCTGACCGGGGGACGCAGCCGGCGCCGTTCGGTGCCGAGGCGTTGGTCGAAAAAGGATCCGACCTGGACCAGGCACTGCGTGCCGGGAAATGGGAGCAGGCGGAAGTCCTGCTGGTCAAGAAGATCGAGGCCGCCCCCCAATCGGTCGACCTACTCAAGCTCCTGGGGCGCGTGTTTCTCGCCGATCGGCGCCCGCTGAACGCGGCGATCGCGTTCAAAAAGGCCGAAGCGATCACGCCGCTCGACAACCAGAGTCGCTACGAGCTCGCCATCGCGTACCTCTCGATGAACCACGGCGACTGGGCGCGGCCCGAGCTCGAGCGTCTGGCACATGCCGATCCGGGCAACCTGCTGTATCAGGTACCTGGCTCGGTCGGGTGGACTACGATTCAGGCCAGTACGCGTCGGCCGCCAAGCACTTCGAAGCCATCGTCGACGCCGATGACACTTTCATGAAGGCGTTCGACAACCTTGGGCTCTGCTACGAGGCGCTCAACGAGCCGGACAAGGCGATTGCCACCTATCGCAAGGCCATCGCGCTGAACCGGGCGTCAAAAGCTCCGTCCTTCTGGCCGCCGTTGAACCTCGCGACCCTGTTGCGCAACCGCGGCGAGCTCGTCGAGGCGGAGGCGCTCCTGCGCGAGGCGGTGAAATACGACTCGACTGCGGCCAAGGCGCACTTTCAACTGGGGATGTTGCTCGAACAGCAGGAACATCTGAACGAGGCAGTGGCGGCCTTGAAGCATGCGGCAGCGAGCGATCGCGAGTACGCCGAGCCGCACTACGCGCTGGCGCGCATCTACCGCCGTCAAGGCAAGACCGAAGCAGCGGCGCAGGCGATGGCCACGTTCCAGCGCCTCCGAGACGCGAAGCGGGCATCACCAGGTGTAAGTGAGGACGGCGGCGCGAAGGACCTCGGCGCTAACGCGCCGCCTCCACAGGAGCAGAAGCCGCAAGGGGTCCCGCCGAAGCGATGACAGCCGGCCGTTGGGCAGTTGCATCAGCGATCGTCGCCCTGTTCTGTGCGCCGAACGTTTCGCTGCAAGCGGTACAGGCCACGCTCGAGCAGACGACACAGCGGGTCGCACAGCTTCTCGACGCGCAGGATCTGCCGGCGGCAAAGGCCGCCGTCGATGAAGGGTTACGAGCCTATCCGACAAGCGCGGCCCTGCATAACTTCGCCGGGGTGATCGATGCACAGCAGGGAGCCTTCGTCAGTGCCGAGTCGCATTTTCGAACCGCAATCAAGCTTGCACCACGCTCTCCGGGTCCCTACGAGAACCTCGGTCGGCTCTATCAGGAGCGTTCGGCGGTTGACCCGGGCGCACGAGACAAGGCGATTCGCACTTACCAAACCCTCCTGAGCGTAGACCCGGCAAGCCGGGAGGGGCTGTATCAGCTTGCGTTCTTGCAGGCGCTCTCAGGGCAGTTCGCCGAATCGCGCAGTCTGGTCGATCGTCTGCCGCAGGATCTCCGTACGCGGCCTCAAGTTCTCGCCGTGCTCGCGTCCGACTTCGCCGGCCAGAACGATCCCAGGACGGCGGCGACGGTTGCGGCGCTGGAGTCGCACGCCGAGCTGACCGCATCCGACATTCTCTCGGTTCTTCCGGCGTTCGATCACATCAAGGACGACACCGTTCCGCGCAGGCTTCTCGAGGCGCTCGATCGACGCGGTCTGGCGACGCCGGCCGTGCTGCAGGCGCTGGGCCGTCTTCACGCGCGTGAGGGCCGTTATGCCGAAAGCCGCGCCGTGCTCGAGCGCGCGGCGGCGTCTGGCGTGAGCGTGCCGCTGCTGCTCGACCTGGCGAGAGCTGCGTTCAAAGCCGGTGACGGGGAAGGTGCGCTCGGCTACCTCGCGCATGCGCGATCGCTCGAGCCCGACAACGCGGCCGTCCACTTCATGTTCGGCATCATTTGCGTCGAGCTGAATCTGTCGGGGGAAGCGTACGATTCGCTGAAGAAAGCCATCGCGCTCGACCCGGACAACCCACGGATCAATTACGTGCTGGGCGCGGTCGCGACTCATCGGCCCGATCGGTCCGAGGCGATTCCGTACTTCGAGAAGTATGTGGCGCTCATGCCCGCCGATCCCCGGGGTCTCTTCGCATTGGGCGCCGCATACTTCTATAGCAACCAGTTCGAGCAGGCCCGGCTAACGTTGGAGAAAGCGGCGGCGCGAAAGGAAACCGCCGCGGGCGCCCATTACTTCCTCGCGCGGATCGCGCGGCAGTCGAACGACCTCGAGACGGCGCGACACGAGATCGACGCCTCGCTTCAGGCATATCCCAAGTACGCGGACGCCTGGGCGGAACTTGGTTTGATCCAGACTCGTACCGCGCAGTACGCTGATGCGGAGAAATCCATTGAGAAAGCGCTGGCAATCGATCCCAACAACTACGTCGCCAATGTGAACCTGGCCACGCTCTACAGCCGCACGAAGGACCCGCGGCGCGAGGCGCAGGTCGCACGGCTGAAAGAGCTCCAAGAGAAACGGGCCGCTCAGGCGCAGGAGTTCCTGCGGATCATTCAGGTGGCGCCTTGAAATTGCGGATTGCGGATTGCGGATTGCGGATTGGATTGCGGATTGGATTGCGGGTTGGGCTGCGCCGTGGATTGCGGATTGGGCTGTGCCGTGGATTGGGGATTGGCGCAGCCGTGCTGCTCTCCGGCAGCGTTCTGGTCGTTCACGCGCAGACCGGTACGACGCGGGCGGCTGGCGACACTCGCCTCGCCGAGGCGACTCGTGCGCTATCAGCGGGGGAGACGGAAAAAGCGCTGACGCTTAGCAAGGCCGCCCTCGCGCAGCAGCCGAACGATCCGCGTGTCCACGTGCTGATCGCGCGAGCGCACATCAGGAATGCCGATTTCGATGCGGCGTATCTACAGCTGCGCCGGGCGCTTCGCGTCGCGCCGCGCAACGAGGATGTTCTGTATTACATGGGCGTCGTGAGCGCCCGGCTGGCAGAGCAGCAGCTTCTACACCTGGCCGAGATGGCGCCCGAATCGGCGCGCGTGCACCAGCTGCAGGCCGAGGCGCTCGAGGCACAGGAGCGTCGGTCGGCCGCGGAGGAGGAGTACCAGGCAGCGCTGAACGTGAAGCCCGATCTGCTCGAGGCGCTCCTCGGGCTTGCGAAGTTGAAGCGCATTCGGCTTGCGTGTGAGGAGGCGATCCCGCTGTACGAAAAGGCCGAGACCATCCGCCCGACCTTCGACGGCGCCTACGGCCTTGGCGTCTGCTACGGCTATCTGCAGCGCGACGATGAGGCCGTCGGCAAATTCGAAGCGGCGACTCGACGCGACCCGAAGGCGGCGGTGGCGTGGGTGGGCCTCGGCACGTCTCTGGCGAAAACCGGGCGTGCCGCCGAAGGCATTCCGAAGCTGCAGCAGGCGATCGCGCTCGAGCCGAAAATGGGCGAAGCCTATTACGCCCTCGGGATGGCCTATCAGGCGGCCCGGCAGCCGGAACTGGCGCAGAAAGCGTTTCGCCAGGCAGAGCAACTTGGCGGCACGCTCGACTCCGGGTCAGCCCCGGCCGAATCGCCCCGTCCGCCGCAATGACGTCACGTCTTCTTTCGTTGGCGGTGATTGCTGCCGGCACCGCGCTGCTGGCGCAGTCACCTCCGACCGTGGCCGTGCCTCCGGCGTCGCCGCATGCCGCCGCGAACGTGAGTTACGCAGACGTGACCGCCGCCGCGGGACTCGCTGGATTTCGCCACGTGTCGGGTAGTCCCGAGAAGTCGTATCTCCTCGAGACGACGGGATCCGGCGTCGCCATGGCCGACTTCGACGGAGATGGTCTCGTCGACATCTATCTCGTGAACGGATCGACGCTCGACCGGGTCATGGCGGGCTCACCGGCGCCAAAAGCCGCATTGTTCCGCAACGCTGGCAACCGCACGTTCCAGGACATCACCGACGCCGCTGGCGTGGCAAATGAACGCTGGGGGCAGGGCGTCTGCCTCGGCGACTTCGACAACGATGGCCGGGAAGACTTCTACGTCGCCAACTTCGGGCCGAACCGGCTCTATCGCGGCACGGGCGAGGCGCGATTTGCCGATGTGGCGGTCGCGGCTGGCGTAGCCGTCGACAGCTGGTCCACCGGTTGTGCGTTTGGCGACTACGACGGTGACGGATGGCTCGACCTGTACGTGGCCGGTTACGTGGACTTCGATGCGAAGAATCCGCCGCCGGCGCCGGGCGGGGCTAAAGCCCCGCCTCCACAACAGACGCAAGCCGGCGGGGCTGAGCCGGCGGCTAAAGCCCCGCCTCCACAAGGAGCCTCAGCGCAGCCACGTGGCGGCACCGGAATGGGCGCGTCGTACACGGCGGGTGCGACGGTGTGCACATACCGAGGACAAGCCGTCATGTGCGGTCCACGCGGGCTGAAGGGCGCGCCCGATCATCTCTTCCGCAACAACCGCGACGGCACGTTCACCGACGTCACCGCTGACGCGGGAGTCACCGATTCCAAGCGTCTCTATGGTTTCGGCGTGGCCTGGTTCGATATGGACGACGACGGGCATCTCGATCTCATCGTCGCCAACGATTCCGGCCCGAATTACGTCTACCGGAATCTGGGGAACGGCAAGTTCGAAGACGTCAGTTATCCATCCGGCGCGGCGCTCGATGGCAACGGGCGCGAGCAGGCGCACATGGGCGTGGCCATCGGCGACTACGACAACGATGGCCGCGACGACATTCACATCACGAACTTTGCCGACGACTTCAACGTGCTGTACCGCAACCACGACGGCGCCAGCTTCAACGATGTCAGCTTCAGGGCGGGGATTGCACAGATCTCGATCCCGTTCCTCGGCTGGGGCACAGACTTCATCGACTACGACAACGACGGCTGGCGCGACCTGCTCGTGGTCAACGGCCACGTCTACCCGATGGCCGATCGCTTCGACTGGAATACGACCTACGCGCAACGTGCGCTGTTGTGGAAGAACCTCGAAGGGAAGCGATTCGAGGAGATCGGCGCCGCCGCGGGCGCAGCGGTGACGACGCCCCGAGTGGCGCGAGGCTTGGCCGTCGGCGATTTCGACAATGACGGCGGCGTCGACTTCGTCGTGAACACGATCGACGGGCCGCCGCTCCTGGCGAAAAACGAGGGCAGCGGACGTGGTCATTGGCTGACCGTGCAGCTTCGCGGCGATCCGTCACGCAAGTGCCCTCGAGATGCGATCGGCTCGGTCGTGTTCGTGACCGCCGGCAGCGTGCGCATGCGCGGTGAGGTCGCCAGCGGCCGCGGGCAGGTATCTCAGTCTGATTTGCGCGTGCACTTCGGACTCGGCGCGGCGACTGAGGTCACATCGCTCGAAGTGCGCTGGGCGAATGGTCCCACCGTCAAGTACCCCCTGACACGTATTGACGCCGTCATCGTCATCGATCAGCAGAAGAACCAGGTTCAGTGATCGCGCTCGCGTGTCTGGTGTTATCCACAGATCACACAGACTGCACAGATGAGAGGCCAGCGCCGGCCGCAATTGTGGCCGGCTGCGCAGGCTCTGCCTGCGACGCTGGCACCTGTGTCTTGGGTGAGCTCGCGTGAAGGTGCAACGGACGCCGTCCTTACTCCTGCGCCAACACTTCCATCGGTGAAGTGCGAGCAGCACGCAGCGCCGGCAGCAGGCATGCGGTCAGTGATACGACGGCCAGCACACCACTGGAAACAGCGAGCGTGGGAACGTGTACTGCCGGGACATGGAAGAGCAGACTCTCGAGCGCGTGACCGGTGGCCCAGGCACCCGCGAGGCCAATGAAGATGCCAGCCGCGAGCAGTCGCGAGGCGACGGACAAGAACTGGCGTCGCACCTGGCGTGGACTCGCGCCGAGGGCCATGCGCAGTCCGATTTCGCGACGCCGCTGCGAGACGGCGTAGCTCAGGACGCCGTAGGTTCCGATCGCGGTCAGCAGGACCGCCAGCCCCGAGAAGATCGCCGCCATCAGCGCCGGTGAGCGCCGGGCGACGAGGCTCTCGGTGATGCGTGTGTCCATCGACTGGATGTCGCTGACGGGCAGGTCCGAATCGATACGCCGCACCACCTGTTGCAGCGTCGAAGCGAACGCGTCGGGCGAGGCGTTCGTTCGAACCACGACGAAGAGGTCGCTATCGAGTCGATGGTCGAGCGGGTAGTAGAGGGCGCCCTGTGCCGATGCGTCGGTCATGTCCGACTGTTTCACGGGACCAACGACTCCCACGACCGTGAACGCCTCTGCGTCTGGCCGTTCCTCGCTGCCCTGGAACACGCGTTGTCCCAAGACCCGGCCGCGCGGCCAGTATCGCCGTGCGAAGTCCTGGTCGACGACGCAGGCGCGCGTCGTGCCGCGTACGTCGGCAGCCGTCAGGTAGCGACCTTCCTTCAGGGGCAGCCCGATCGCTCTGAAGTAGTCGCCATCCACACCGTACGAGTAATGCCCGTGCAAGGATTCGCCCGGTGGAAACGCGTACCCCTTCACCCTCACCGCGCTCTTGATGTCGTCGCCGCTGAGCGGAACGTTGGTCGCGATGCCGGCGGCGCGAACGCCTGGCGTGGCGCCGAGCGTCCGGACCAGGCGGTCGGTGAAAGACAGAATAGACCCCCCGTCCGAGTAGCTGCTGCCCGGGAGCGAGACGTGCCCGCTGAGCGTCCGTTCGGGCATGAAGCCCGGCGACAACGCCATGACGTTTCCGAGGCTCAGCGCCAGAAGGCCGGCTCCAGAAAGCAGCACGAACGCGAGCGCGATCTGGGCGACGACGAAGCCATGCCGAAGCCGCTGTGCCGCGCGGCTCGAGGTGACGCCGCGCGAGTCGATGTGCAGCGCGTTCGATTCCTGAGGACGCACGCCGTACCAGCCGATGACGGCGCCGATCGCGAGACCGATGGCGATCGCGGCGACGAGGCCCATCGTCGCGACGCGGGTATCGAACGCAACCTGTGTGCCCAGAGGAAGATGCGCGACGCCGAACGCCGCCATCAGGCGCGTGCCGGCCGCGCCGACGGCAAGCCCAACCAGCCCGCCAATCACGGTGAGAAGCGAGGTTTCCACCATCAGTTCGATCAGCACTCGGTGTCGACTGGCGCCGATCGCCTGACGGATCGCCAGCTCCTTCGTCCGCCCGCTCATCCTGATCATCAGGAGGTTGGCGAGGTTGACGGTGCCAATCAACAGCAGCACCAGCGCGCCAGCCTGCACGAGCAGGAGCGTCCCACGGATTGATGCGACGTGATGCGCGTGCAGCGGCGTGACAATCGATCGAAAGCCAGCGTCCGCCATCGCCTGCGCCTTGGGGTTCGTGCGCTCCATGGCCGTGTTGTGCGCATCCACCTGTGCCTGCGCCTCGGCGAGCGTGGCGTCCGGCTTCAAGCGGGCGATCATGTGCGTCGAGCTGCCCCAGTGCCGGCGGTCTGGCCCGCGATCCTCCAGACGCGAGTAGAGCGGAAAATACAATCGAGCCTGTGAAGACAGGAATCGATAGTCGGGAGGCAGAATGCCGACCACGGTGTGCTGGAACCCATTGACCCGTATCGATCGGCCGAGCGCCGAGCGATCGCCGTTGAAATGCTTGCGCCAATACGTGTCGCTCAGAATCACGACCCGCGCGGCTTCGTAGCGCATGTCGTCGTCCGCGAACACGCGTCCGATCGCCGGCGCGACGCCGAGCGTCGCGAAGAAGTCTGGCGAGACCTGCGTGATCCACTCGCGCTCGGTCGATCCTGGTTCGCCGATGATGCCGCTGCCGTCGCGGTAGGCACCAAGCGCTGAAAACGCAGCAATATGGCCGCGCCGCTCGTAGTAATTCGTAATCGAGCACCCATCGTCCGGCACGCCGGCCTTCGGATAGGTGTTAAACACGAGCACCAGCCGATCCGGAGCGGGGAAGGGCAGCGGCCGCAGCAGGATCGACTGGACGACGGCGAAGATCGTCAGGTTGGCGCCGAGACAGAGCGCCAGGGTGCTGAGCGCGGTCGCGGTAATGCCGGGTGTCTTCTTCAGGAGCCGAAACGCATAGCCGGTCTCGCGCCGCAGGTCGTCGAACACGCGGAGGCCGCGTGCTTCGCGGCAATCTTCTCTGACGTTCTCGACGTTGCCAAACGCCAGACGCGCCTGTCTGGCGGCCACCGCATCTGGCACGCCCGCCCGTCTCAACTCGTCCGTGTACTCGTCGATATGGAACCGCAGCTCCTCGCTCATGCCGTCTTCGAACCGCTCGCGGCGCGCCGCGGCGCGAATCATCGACCAGGCTCGCTTCCACATCTCATACCTCGTCGGGCGACGTGTTCAGCGCCGCCGCGATCGCAGAGGCGAGGCGATTCCAGCTGGCCGCCTTCTCGCGCAGTCGCTTCCGGCCGTCGGCCGTCACGGAGTAGTAGCGCGCACGGCGGCCGTTCTCGCTCTGCCCCCACTCAGCGACGATGAGGCCCTGATGTTCGAGACGATAGAGGGCGGGGTAGAGGGAGCCCTGAGGGATGTCGAGCGCCTCGCCAGAGATCTGGCGGACCCGCAGCAGGACGCCATAGCCGTGCAGCGGCTTCAGCGACACCGCCTTGAGTACCAGCATGTCCAACGTGCCCGGCAGGATCTCGGCGCTCTTGCTCAATGACGTACGTCTCCTAGCTTGGCTAGGAGAGTGTCACGCCTCTCCTAGTCTGTCAAGGAGACGGAGGACGGACGGGAAAAGTTCTCAGTGACCGCAGCACTGCAGCACGCAGCACTGCGGCTAGAACGTGACCCGCGCCGCCAGTTGCAGGGCTCGAGGCCCGCCGCCGCCAAGGAACGGGTTGCCGCCCGCGACGTCCGGGGTGGCGGTCAACGGCAGGAAGCCCACGCCCCGATTCGTCGCCGGGTCGATCCCGTTCTGCAGGAAGTCGATCGCGAAGTTGGGCAGCATCGGGTTCGAGAAGTTCGTGCGGTTGAACAGATTGAAGGTGTCGAGCCGCACCTCGAACGTCGCGCGGTCGCCCAGTCGCGTGCGTTTGACGAGCGAGAGATCGACGTTCTTGAACGAGGGACCGTAGTAGGCGTTCCGCGGCAGGTTGCCGAAGTGCTGACCGCCGTCGCAGCCGCCCTCGCCACTCGGTGTGCAGGGGGCCGCAAATGCCGAGAGGTTCAGGAACCGGTCGGGGCCGCCGGTGCCCTCGAACGGATCGCCCACGAGATCCGGACGCCCGAAGAACTCGCCGCTGCCGTTGAAGTCGTCTTCGAAAAGATAGTTGATGTTGATGGGCTGGCCGCTCGAGAGCGTGACGACCCCGTTGAGTGACCATCCGGAGGTCAACGGATTCGCCTGCGAGACGGGCGTGATGTTCCACGTGAAGTACCACGTGAACCGGTGCCGCGCGTCGAAGTTCGACGGCGCCCACTCGGCCTCCGGGTTGGTGCTGTCGTCGGGCTGTGAGGCGTTGGGCACGTAATCCTGGCCGTCGCTCGCCGTATCCATCGATTTCGAGAGTGTGTAGTTGACCGTCGACGTCAGCCCCTTCCACTCGCGCAGTCGCAGGCTGGCCTGGAGCGAGTTGTAGCGGGACCTTGCCGTCGATTCGAAGTGGTTGATGTAGATGAAGTCCGGAAACGGCGCAGCGCCGGTGGCCGGGTCGAGCTGGTTGATGTCGCGGTAGCGGAAAAGCGCCCTGCCCAGGGAGCCGACGTAGCCGATCTGAAACGCCGCGCCGCTGGCAAGCTCCTGCTGGTAATTGACATTGTAGATCTGCACGTAGGGGGTCCGGAGCGAGCGGTCGACCGTAAAAACATCGGAGGCGCTGAAACTGTCATCGGCGAACACGGGGCTGCCATCGACGATCTCTGCGACCGGCCCAAAGCTGAAGAGGATGTCGTTGTACGCCGGGCCGGGATTGAACGTGTTCCACGGCAGCTGACCGACGAAGAAGTCCTGCGAGAAGGCGTCGTAGTACAGCCCGTAGCCTGCGCGAACGACCTGCTGACCTTCTCCCGTGAGATCCCACGCGACACTGGCGCGAGGCGAGAAATTGTTCCAGTCCTTGTCGTACAGTTGCGCAGCGGGCGTCACCTGCTGCCCCGCGGTATCGAACGCGCTGAAGCGATCGCCCTCCGCACCGATCACGCCGTAGTAGTCCCAGCGAACGCCCCAGTTGACGGTGACGTTACGGCGCGCCTGGAACGAGTCCTGGAGGTAGAACGCGTGGTTGTTCTGGAATGTGAACCGTTGTGAGTCGCCTTTGGCCTGACGGCCCCCCGCGAGCCGGCCAGCGACGAAGTCTTCGAGACTGTCGAAGTCGAGGCGCCCGCGATAACCGGCATCAAAGAATCCATCTACTGTCGTGCGGCGAAATTCGTAGCCGCCCTTCCAGTTGTGCCGGCCGGCGTTGTAGGAGAGATTCGCGAACGCCTGGTAGTTGCTGTCGACACGGCCGCGCGGCAGCGACAGGTTGGCGCCAACGTTGGCAAAGCCCGAGACCCGGATGAGCGGGAGCCCGAAATCCTGCGGGTTCGACACGGTCGCCAGCCCGATCGAGTTCGGATTGAAGTCGCGATCTTCAGGAAAGAACGTTTCGTCGAAGCGGTTGTAGCCGCCACGCACTTCGAGGAGGAGCTTCGTCGACAGCAGGTGCGTGAACGATCCGGAAACCAGCTGCACGTTCGTCGGCGTGTCCGTGTTGTAGCCGGGCAGGAATCCGCCTCCGAGCAGCCCCAGCGGGAAACTCTGATCGCTGTCGCCCAGGAAGTACCTGACCGTCAGGAGATCGACGTTACCGACATGCTGATCGATCTTGGCGATGAAGCTGTCGACCCGATTGTCGAACTGCGTCGTCGCCGTGAGGTTGTTGCCGTTCTCGTCGGAGGCCTGATTCGGCGCCGGCCACGGATGCCGATCGAGGATGCCTTGCATCACGGGGTTGACGACCCCGCCGTTGGCCGCGATGGCGCCCTGGAGCTCTTCGTCCGTGGGCACGCGTGCCGGACCAGGAAGCCCGCCGTGCTCGCGCTGCCCTTCGTAGGCCAGGAAGTAGAACGTCCTGTCGGTCTTGATCGGCCCGCCTGCCGAGCCTCCGAACTGATTGTTCCGGAACTCGTTCCTCGGAGCCGGGGATCTGTTGAAGAAGTTTCTTGCCCCCAGTGCATCGTCGCGAAAGAACTCGTAGACGGTGGCGGCGAGCCGGTTCGTGCCGGATTTGGTGACGATGTTGACGATGCCGCCGGCATTCCGGCCGTATTCGGCCTCAGCGCCGGAGAGAATCGGGAATTCCGCGACGGCGTCGATGGGCAGGACCGTTGCAGGCGTGCCGAACACCCCGCCCTCGTTGATCGCCGGCAGGTTGCGGTAGCCGTCGTTCATATCGGTGCCGTCGAGCAGATAGTTGTTCGATCGACCACGATTGCCGTTGATGCTGAAGAGACCGAACGACCCCGGCGAATCGTTGATGCCACTCGGATCCGCGGCGGTGCCGGGGACGAGCGACAGCAGCTTGGTAAAGTCGCGGCCGTTCAGCGGGATCTCCGCGGCCTGCTTGCCATCGATCGTGCCGCCCTGCACGTTGCGCGTGGAATCGACGAGCGGGCTTCCGGCGCGGACCTCTATGCTTTCCTCCACGCCGCCTGGCTGGAGCTGCACGTCCACGCGGCGGCTCCGTGACGCCTCGACCTCGACGCCCTTCACCGTCTGGGGGGCGAATCCCGGAAGGCGGGTGGTCAGCGTGTATTCGCCCAGCGGCAGCTCGGAGAAGAAAAAGTTGCCGCTCGTGTCGGTCTCAACCGATCGGCTCAGGCCGGTGTCGACGCTCGTTGCGGTGACGATGACACCGGGCAGCGCGGCTTCCGTCTGATCGGTCACGGTCCCTTGAATGCCTCCGCGGAAGGTCTGCGCGGACGCTGCTGACGCGAACGCCACAATCGTGACGACAAGGCAGATGTCACGCATGAGCTCACCTCACCTGGGCTTGGGTAGTTCGCGGTAGCTTACGCCCAGAACGCCTCTGACAAAGCTGCGATCACTGGAGGCCGGAGAATTGTGGACCCGCCAGCGCCTGGCCATCCGGACGCAGTTGGCTGCGTGCAGGTGGCTCGAGAGACAGGATTGGCAGTTCAGAATCTGGCGGAGGAGGCGAAGACATCCGGTTGATCAGGTTGCCGATGCCGAAGCCGCGCACCTTGCAACCCGACCAACCCGATCAACCCGAGAGAGCGTCAGAGATTGGAGAGCGCGCTCATGAACGGCTTGGCCGCGGGCGGCGGCGTGACCTTCCCGCTCAGGACGACTTTGTTCGTCTGCTCCTTCCCGTACATATCCTTGTTGGCGCTGTCGTCCTCGCGCAGTGTCGCGCCGCTCAGCGAAACGCCCGCGAACAGCCCGCGCGAGCGTGAGTAAGACAAGATCTCCGCGGTCATCGCGGCATCGGTCTTGGCCTCGGCCGAGCGACCGACCGGGCCGGCCGCGATGGTGCCATCGGCCCGAGCGTGAACTTGTTGGACAGCAGCCGCTGCATGCCTTTGTGGTTCATCACCAGCATGACGACTTCGGTCTCGCTTCCGCCGATCTGAAAGCCGAAGCTGCCGCCCTCGATCTTCACGGCGGCGGGCGCCGTCCAGCCTCCGCCCTGACGACAAGAGGCGAACCCTCGGCCGTAGTCGCCTCCCACGGCGAGCGCGGCGGATTTCATCGACGGCACGACCACGATACATTCCGCTTTCTTGATCAGATCCTGAGGAATGCCTTTCTCCGACTCCGGGATCTTCATGAGTGCGTTCAGTGTTTCTGCTGCGCTGGCCAGGCGATCGGGCGTGTTAGCCCCGGCAGCCGAGACAGCGAACAGCGAGGCCAGGACGAGCCCGGCCGCGGTGACGATGAGTTGGCGCTTCATATCTCTACGACTCCTGAAAGAAAAGGGCGCATCTCAGTCCACCGACTGCAAGCACCGCTCCAGGCGCGAATTCCTCAGAAAAATGCGTGTGCGGTGCAGTGGCCATCTCAGCGCGTGTAGCGGGAGTGAACGCCCGTGCAGCACGACATCGGTAAACTGTCGAGTTATAACCTGAGCCGCGCGCAGCAAGCCGGCATGGCGGCGCTCATCGGCTCGACCGTCACTGGGCTCTTGAGGGGGCTAAGCGACTGGGGCTCTTGTGCTATTGAAGCCTGGCACGATGGAGGACGATGACGCCGTTGGGCGACTCGCGTGTGACGAAGTAGAACGAGTCGTCGGAGACGGTGACGGCGGTCGGATCATCGATTGGCGTCGGCGTCTCGATGACATCCGTCCCAATCACGCGCGTCCCTGACGCCGAGAGGCGCAACCGCATTGGCTGGTGCGATCCGTCTGGCAGCTGCCGGATGCCCAGCAGCCGTCCGCGGTCCCAACGAATCCGCTCGAAGCCCTTGAGCTCGACGCCGGCTGCGGCACGGACCGGCACTGTCCCGCCTCCCGCGAGGCTTACGCGTGTGATTCCGCCGCGGTGCGAAACGTACGCGTCGTGGCTACCGACGACGGCAAGACTGGTAAGGCCATCGAAGGGGACTTTCAGCGGCGTGCCAAATCGGCCCGACCGTGGCGTCACAGGAAAAATCCGCTTTCCGATAGCGTCGAGGACGAAAACGGTGTCGCCATCGCCGACATCGACGTCCGCAAAGTGCGCCGGCCCGAACGACGCCGGCAGCGACCACGCCGCGAGCGGACGCCCCGAAATCAACTGGACGCGGTGCAGGATCGACGCCGCGGGCTTATCGCTCTCAGCCTCTGACCCGCTGACGACCCAGAGATCGCCGCGTCGGGCGTCGATCACGAGCGCGGCGATGTCGTTGAATCCGGCCGACGCAGCATCGACCAGATCGACCACATGATGTGCGCGTTCGTCGACGATCACGAGCTTGCGTCGGGCGCGATCGGCCAGCACATAACGGCCTGAGACGCCGTCGTGGGCGAGACCTGCCGGAGTCAGCGACATCGGCGGCAGTCGAAGCACCTCCTCGACCGAAGGGGGAGGCGGGACAACGAGTCCGGCTGGTGCGGAGGCTGTGACAGGTGCTGAAGGTGCCCGACTCTCGAGCCTGGAGCCCGACGCCCGGAGCCGCTTCCCAACCGCGAGCTCAGGGAGCCGATCGACTCTGACCCACGTCAGCGCGACACGCGATCGCACGTCCGACCACTCGGGCAAATTGCGCATCCGCTCGAAATCCGGGCTGGTTGTGGCGGTGGTTCTGAATCCCGATTCCGCCAGCCGGGCGATCATGACCAGCGCGTCGTGCGGACGGCCGCTCAGGCTCTGCGCGCGGGCGAGCAGCAGCATCAACTCGGGATCACGCGGTGGACCCTTCTGCACCGTGCGCCAGGCGAGGTCGTGAAACCGCTCATAGTCGTGGCTCGACCCAGCCTCGAGGGCCTGTTGCCGGCACTCCTGCCAGTTCTGACAGTCGGCGGCGGGCGAAGCGGCCGGCGCCTGCATCCCGAGGCAGACGGCGAGTAACAGGTCCAGGGCGAAAGACAGCAGCATCAGAACTCAGCGGCCCGCGTGGTTTTGCAGTGCGCCGCTGATGTCGAGGACGGTCGTGCTGGAACGATCCGGATCGGGATCCTCGGGGGGCTCAGTCAGGCGACGGGCGGCGTGGCGTCCAATCACGTCAAGCAAACCAAGGGTTACGGTAATACAGACGCCCAGCGCGAGCAACGACCCATCCTGTTGCAGCAGATTCAGTTCGATTCGTACCGGCACGTCTAGCGCACCAGGAACAGTTCGGATCCGTATGCCCGCACCTCTACCGACAGCTTCGTCTGGAGCGGTACGGTCGCAGAGGTGCGGAGATTCGTCAGGCGATTGGCGTCGACGCCGCTCAGGTCGAGCGTGGCGTTTGCTGCGGCGTTCTGGAAATTCATGACCACGAGGATGCGTTGCGATCGATCGGCGGCGGTGCGCAGGAACGCGTAGTACTTGTTGTCGGCGTCGGTTGGAATCTGTCGACGCGTGCTCAACTGTTGCAGGGCCGGATGCTGCCGCTTCAGCTCGAGCAGGCGCGTTGTGTCAGGCGCGATGGGGAAGTCCGCAGGGTATCGTACGCCGAGGAGATCGCCGGCCAACACGACGATCGCATTGGCCAATGCCTGTCGCCGTGCATCGTCGAGCTTCGGCGCATACTGATACAGCGTGCCGCCCACAGAGACGACGCGGTCGTGATAGTCGCGGAGTGCGCGCTCGATCGGTCGCGGGTCGCCGGACTCAATCGCCTTGCGAACCACGTCCGATTCCGACTCCCACCAGATGCCGAGGCCGTAGTCCTGCACCGAGTTCCAGCCGCCCTCGGTGATCCACGGCACGGGATCCTCGTGGAAGCCGCCGGCGCCCTCGGGTTGACTGTAGCTGTTGTCGTACGAGGCGATGACATCCGTCATCCGGCGCCGTCCGAGCGCCCATGTATGGTCGACGTACCAGTTGACGGCATCGATGATCATGCCGTCGATCCCCGTGTCCATCCAGAAGCGGACGATCTTCTCGGCTTCCGCCTGGAACGCGGGGTCGCCCCAGTTGTATTGCGGAAGGCGGACGTCCTTGCCGGCGAGATCCACGCCGGCCCACTTGCTCCAGTAGTACTTGCCGGCGCGCTCGCTCCAGGCCCAGAACTCGTGCTTCGTCGAGTCGTAGAACGTGCCGGGCTTGCCGCCGGGCAGGTGCGTCGGGCGCACCATGAAGAACGTGTTGCCCGCCTGGTGACCCGGCGGCGGCGCGTCGGCGCGGTCGCTCCACAGATAGAACGCGGCTTCCTTCGACGCGCGTCCAGCCTTGACGTCGTCGCACGCCTTCAGGAAGTCCACCGCCTCGACGCTGGAGTAGCCAAGGTTGTCGAACGCGATCACGGCCATGCCACGGGCGTGCGCGAGCTCGATCAAGCCGCGGAAGTCGTCCATCGTGCCGAGCGCCGGATCGACGCGGTAGCGATCGATCGTATCGAGGCCGCCAAAGCTCCTGCCACCGTGAGCGGGCGCAAACACTTCAACGGCTGTGATCCCGGCCTTGCGGAGATCGTCGAGCGCCGCCGCGGCGCGACTGCGTTCGAGCGGGAATCCCGGCCCCTCTTTCCCTCGCGCGCCGACACGAGCAATGGCCGGCGCGGACTCCCACCAACGTTGTGGCAGTGATGAGGCCGCGTATGTCGTTCGTGAGCCGATCCCTCCGGCCGCCGTGCTGCCGGCGGCGACGATCAGACCGATGAGGCCAACTGCGGGCACCAGCGCAGAGAGGCGAGAAGGCGACGTCAACGTGTCAGCTCCCAGAGGAGAATCGGCGGCGTCTGGCCGCGCGCGTCGCGAATGGGCTCGATCTGATCGAAGGGTTGCGTCGGATAGATCCGATCCGAGATCACCCGTTCGCCGCCGTTTGCGAACACTTCCAAGGTGGTGCGATCGAAAATCACACGCAGCGTGACGCGTCCGTCGCGCCATCGGACGGGCCCCGCGTGTCGCTCCGGGTAGGCCTCGTGGAACGGGGTCGCGCGCGACTTGCGGCGATCGACGAAGACTTCCAGCGGCTCCGCCTTGACGCCAATGAGCACCTCTTCGCCGGCTGCATTGCTCAATCGCACGCCGGCCTGAGACCAGGCGCCGGGTATCACTTCGAGTTCGATGTCTGCGGCTCCGGGAAGCGGCCCTCGTCCCTCCAGTCGATGGGGCGCGGAGGACGATCGCATCGAATTGACTTCTCGAATCGGTGACTGCACGAGACGCACGCCGCTCGGCGTACGACGCAGCGTCAGCACGCGAGGAAGCGATTGGACGCCACGCCACGGAGCGGTCGGCTCGACGTCCGCGTAGATCCAGTTGCTCATCCAGCCAATCCACACTCTTCGGCCATCGGACGAGGGAATGCCTTCGTATGACTGGCTCGCATAGAAGTCCTTGCCGTAATCCACCCAGAGCGTCACGTCGTCCGGGTTCTCGTTGACGAAGCGCCGGCCGTCGAAGCGTCCCACGAAATACTGTGCTCCAGAGCCGCCGACGCGGCCGCCGGGGTTGAGATCGACGTCCAGGACCCAGCGTCTCTCTCCGGCCTCACCTTCAATTGGCAGCTCGAACAGATCGGGACACTCCCAGGCGCCACCCGTGGACCCTTCGGGGCCGAAGTCGCTCAGCGTCTCCCAATGCTTCAGATCCGTAGAGGCGAGAAAGCGCACCCGCCTGGCGCCTGCCAGGACGGTCACCATGACCCAGCGCTTCGTCGGCTCGTGCCAGAACACCTTCGGGTCGCGATGGTCCCCGCGCGAGAGATCGATGACGGGGTTGCCCTCGGTACTTTTTCCAGGTCCGCCCGCGGTCGTGGCTGAACGCGAGGTTCTGCGTCTGCTTCTGTTCGGTGTGTCCGGTGTAAATGGCGATCAGGCACGCCGGGCCTGACGTGCCGCAGAGACCGCTTGTGTTCGCCGGATCGGCGACGGCGCTGCCCGAGAAGATCATGATGCCGTTCTCTTCGGCGAGGGCGAGCGGCAGATCCTCCCAGTGGAGGAGATCGCGGCTGACGGCGTGGCCCCAGCTCATATGCCCCCATTTGTCCCCCTGCGGGTTGTGCTGGTAGAAGAGGTGGTACTCCCCATCGAGGAAGACCAGCCCGTTCGGGTCGTTCATGAAGTTCTGTCGCGGCGTGAAGTGGTACCGCGGGCGCAAGTGTGTCGTCTCGCCCTGCGCTGAATCTACGGGTGGCAAGTTCGCCCCGCGATCGGCGGACAGCACCGCCGCTGCCGCAAGCGACAGCGCCAGTGTCAATCGCAGCCTCATGCCCGCCCGTCCTTCCGCACATCGAGCTGAAAGAACCGGTAGCCGAACGCCGGCAGCTCCACGCGCCACAGCGGTTCACGTTTGAAGACGCCGCCGGCGAGCAGGTCCGTGGCCAACGCGAAGTCGACGCCGCACACGTTCAGCTCCGCCGTCTGCGCCTCGGGCTGGAAGTTCAGCACGACGATCAGCCGCTCGCTGCCGTCGCGCGCGACGCGCAGGAACGCGTAGTGGCGTTCAGGCGCGGCGACCGGCAGTTGCAGGCGGCGGCTCCTGTTGAAGAGCGCCGGGTGCGTCGCCTTCAGCTTCATCACCTTCGCTTCCTCGGCGTCCGGGATGACGGGCGACCACAGGTCGTCGAAGACCGCGGACCATGAGAGCAGGTCGCCGAAGGCCGCCGTCGCCGCCACCGCCAGGTGCGTTTTCACCGCGTCCTCGAACCGGAGCGGGGCGAAGAACAGGATGCCGCCGGACTCGACCACGCGGTCGTGGTAGTTGCGGAGGGCCGGCTCGAGGGGGCGCGGGTCGCCCGTCTCGATGGCGTTCGAGATGACGTTGGTGCCTTTCTCCCACAGGATGCCGAGGCCGTAGTCCTGCACGCAGGCCCACCCGCCGTCGGTCACCCACGGCACCGGGTCGTCACGAAACGCGCCCGCGCCCTCGGGCTGGCTGTACTTCACACCGTAGCTGTTGATCACGTCGGTCATCCGTTTGCGGGTCTTCGCCCAGTCGCAGCCGACGTACCAGTTCACGGCGTCGATCATCATCCCGTCCACGCCGGTGTCCATCCAGAAGCGGACGACCTTCTCGCACTCCTCCTGGAACTCGTCGCTGAACCAGTTGTACTGCGGCAGCCGCACGCGGTTGCCGGCCAGGTTCACGCCGTCCCACCGGCTCCAGTAATGCTTCCCGGCGCGCGCGCTCGGTGCCCAGATCTCCACCTTCGCCGCGTTGTAGCCGCCCAGGTGCGTCGGGCGCACCATAAAGTAGGGATCGGGCCTGCCCGCGCCAGGCGGCGGCGACGCCTCGGCTGAATCGGCCCACAGGAACATCCGCGTCTCGCGTGTCTCGCGCCCCGCCTTCACGTCGTCACACGCCTTCAAGAAGTCCACCGCCTCGACGCTGCAGTACCCGAAGTTGTCGATGCTGATGATCTTCAGCCCTTTGGCGTGGGCGAGATCGACGAGACGGCGGATGTCGTCCAGCGTGCCTATCCGCGAGTCCACCTTGAAGCGGTCGATGGTGTCGAGGCCCAGGAAGCTGTTGCCCGCCTCGGCCGGCGCGTAGATCTCCACCATGCCGATGCCGGCGTCGCGGAACTCCTCGAGCCGTCGCTCGGCCGCATCCCACGGTTTCAGAGGGAAAACGGCGTCCTTGTTGCCTTTGCGTGGCCGAAGGAAGATCGGCATCGAGCAGGCGAGCGACTCGAGCCACGACGTATCGCGATCAACCGGACTAGCCCTGTCCGAGCCGATCGAACCTGATCCGACCCAATCGGACCCGATCAGACCCGATCCAAGTCCGATCAGCCCGATGAAGTCTCTTCTATCCATCTGCGGTATCTGCGGTGTCTGCGGTTTCAAGAATTGATTGATTCAGGGCCGCTGCAACCACGTTCGATATTCGCCACCGAGCTGACCGGCATCGGCAAGCGGTACGAGAATCAATTCAACCGATCGCTTGCCGAGCGCAGCGTTGCCGAAGTATCCCGGCACGCCGTACGCCTGCTTGCCAATCCACTTGGCCGGTAGCGACGCGCTCGCATCGCGAAGTGTCAACGACGTCGACGCAAGGCCGGTGAGCCACAGGTCGGTCGTCCACGGCGACGAGCCCGGATTGAGCTTTTCATCGGCCACGAGGAGCTGCGGACCGCGCTCGACCGCGACGGCGTCCGGGTACGTTGGTGCGCCCGTGATCACCGACGGGGAGAAATCCATCCGGATCGTCACCCGATCCTTGTCCTGCCAGGTCCGATCGATCGTGATGTAGCCGTTCGTCGCGTGGCTCCACGTCGTGCCGCCGGCAGTGACCTCGGACTTCTTGCACCACTGAGGAACGCGGATCGCGAGGGGGAATCGCGCTGCTTTCGCGAGCTTCAGGTCCAGGGTCACCTCGCCGTCGACAGGGAAGCGCGTCGTCGAGACGAGCGTCACGTCGCCGGTCGGAATGGCCAGCGTCACCGTGCCCGGCACGAACAGGTTTACCGCGATACCGGCGTTGCGCACGCCCCAGGCGGCCGAAGGAATCAGGCTCAGCGCGCGCGGGATGCTCGACGTGCAGCAGTTGACGCCGGGGACGCCCTGATCGACGACGCCGTACGGTTTCGCGCCGTTCAAGGGGGTGAAGTAGCAGACGAGCCCAGTCTTTGGATGCTGGGCGCCGGCCAGCGCGTTGTAGATCGTCCGTTCGATCTCGTCGCCGTACTTCGCTTCGCCGGTCAGCTCGAGGAGGCGCAGGTTCAACTGCATCCAGGTGGTCGTGACGCAGCCTTCGCCCACCCTGCCATCCGCACGGAGGAGATGGTCGGCACGAAACAACTCGCCCCAGCTCGTCGTGCCCGTGGGATACAGCCGGTTCTGGACGATGTCAGTCCACGCACGGAGGACTGGCCGGAGGTAAGCCGCGTCGCCGGTCGCGAGGTGCAACTCGAGGAGCCCGACGAGATTCGACGTCATCTCGTAGGCCTTGGCGTTGGCGACCTCGTTGACGTGACCGCTCGCGATCAGGGTCGTGGCGATCTTCGGGCCCTTCGGCTCGTCCCAGGCGCGCACGATGTAGCGGCAGAACTCGAGGTACTTGCGATCGCCCGTATAGCGATACAGCATCGCCATCGGCTCGAGCACGCTGGTGTTGGCCATCCCCACGTGCCAGTCGTTGCGGACGATGTCTTTCTGGCCGGGGGCGTCGCCGTAGGTCTTGCAGAGCAAATCGCCGATGCGGCGCGAGGCCTGCAGCGCAGGCTCGTAGCCGGTGCGGCGATAGTAGTTGAGCAGCCCGAGCAGGTTGTACTTGTGCGCCCAGACGTCCCACAGCGGGAGGTTCTCGGCCGGCTCGTACCCCTTCTCACCGTAGTCGATGAAGCGGTCCTGTGGAGTGTACGTGCCGAGATAGCCATCATCGAGCTGCGTCGCGATCAGCTCCCTCACCGCGGCATCGAGCTTCGTCTTCAGCCGCCCGTCGCCCGTGTAGGCCCACGTGTTCGTGGCGGCGTCGATGAACTTTCCGACGTGCTCGCCAATCCACGCGTGCTGGCCGGGGCGTGTCCGGTAGCCCTTGAGGATGACGTCGAGGTCAACGCCCGCGAGCAGGCGCTCATTCAGATTGACCGCCATGCGGTCGCCCAGGACGCCGTCGATGGTCTGCGCTTCGAACGGTGCAGGGACGAAGCGTTCCTCGACGCCAGGTGGCACAGCGGGACGCACCTTGGTGCTGCGGTCGCCGGCCCCGAGCGCCGCAGCCACGAGCGCAACAGAAACCGCGAACGCCGGAAAGGTGATGTTCATGTGGTTATGTAGGGCGGGGCGTCAGCCTACTCGAGTGTGTCAACTCCCAACTCCCAATCCCCAACTCCCTATCGTGCTTGCCCGCGATTTGCAGGACGTCTTGGTAGTTGGGCGTTGGAGGTTGGGAGTTGACGGCCACGAATGCGCGTGTGTTCTGGGCTAGACCATATGGAAAGACCGACCTCGGCTTTGCATCTCACGCGGGTTACGCTGGCCGTGTGAGGGTTCAACGCAGAGCCGCATACAAAGGAGGTCGGTCATGTCGAAGTCTACAACCATCATTGCCTTCGATCAGCACGCGGCCACGACGGTCGCCGCAGTGTTACTTCCGGCCCATCGGACGCCGGCGCTTCACCCACTGACGTCTGACACGCCCACGATCCTGCGTTTCGTCGCACGCCTGCAGCGTCAGCACGCGGTGACCTGCTGTTACGAAGCGGGGCCGTGCGGTTTCGAGCTCCACCGCGCCCTCACAGCCAAGGGGATTCCCTGCGACATCATTGCTCCGGCCTTGATTCCTCGACGGCCGGGCGATCGGATCAAAACGGACCGGCGCGATGCGAGCCAGCTTGCGGTGCTCTACCGAGCGGGCGCGCTGACGTCCATTCACATTCCGAGCGAGCAGGAAGAAGCCGCCCGCGATCTCCTCCGCTGTCGTGAAGACATTCGTGCCGACCTGCTGCGGGCTCGTCATCGACTCTCAAAATTCCTGCTCCGTCATGGCCGTCGCTTCACCGCCACCAAGAAGGCCTGGTCCAAGCGGCACGATGCCTGGCTCCGGGCGCAAACGTGGCCGATCGCCGCATTCGAGCAGACCCATCGCGCGTATCTCCGGGCCGTCGATGAAGTCCTCGCCAGACTCCGTGACGTCGAACAGGATCTCCGCGCCCTGTTCGATCTCCAGTCCCTGCGCCCACGCGTTCAACGCTTGCGCTGTTTCCGTCGCATCGACGACCTCACCGCCCTGACCATTGCCGCGGAACTCGGCGATCCCCGTCGCTTCGCCACGGCCCCGCGCACGATGGCCTTCGTCGGCCTCGTCCCGTCGGAGCACTCGAGCGGAACGAAGCGCGCCCAGGGGGGAATCACCAAAACCGGCAACGCCCACCTGCGCCGCGTCCTCGTCGAATCGGCCTGGCATTATCGGCATCATCCCTTCGTCAGCGCCACGCTCCGGGCGCGCCAGCGCGGAGCCCCCGCCGATATCATTTCCCGCGCGTGGACGGCGCAGCAGCGGCTTCATCGTCGCTATCAGCGGCTCGCTGCCCGCGGCAAACCGAAACAACACATTGTCACCGCCGTCGCCCGCGAGCTCACCGGCTTTGTCTGGGCCGCGTTGACCCAGTGATCTGATCGGCCGACGTCGAAAGGAGAATCCTCGAACGTTCTATGCGATTGATGACTTCGGTCTCGAACTCGCGCTCCTAGAGCGAGGCAGCTCCCGACGAACCACGGTCATGCGGTAGCCAACCCGCGAATATCAGAGTGATTCATCGTCGTTGCCGCTAAGCCGATCAGATGACCGGATCAGAAGAACCAAGGGCCTGTGGAAATGCCGGCCGCTTCGCGGCCTTGGACGCGCGCACAAAACGCGCGCGCCCACATTCCCACAGGCCGTACTTCAAGGGTTGACTAACGGTCTTTCCATATCAGAACGTCAGCTTCAGACTGAGCTGCACGATCCGGCCCTCGCGTGCACCAGTGACGCGCCCGAACGTGCTGCCATCACCCGTATTGAACTCGGTGTCCAGATACCGCCACTGCGCGTGGTTCAGCGCGTTGAAAAGATCCGCGCGGAACAGCAGCCTCGTGTTCATGATCGCAAACGTCTTGCCCATCGAGAGATCGAGGTTATTGATGCCAGGTCCGCGCAGGATCCCGGGGCGTGCGTTGCCCTTCACGTCCTGCCCGGGATCGGCGAACGCTCCCGTGTTGAAGAACTCCAGCGTCGTCTTTGGTCCGTCATTGGGATCCCCAACCACGTTTGGCATCTCCGGCTCGAAGTCGCGTGCGCTGCTCTGGCCGTTGAATACCGTGAGCGCATCGCCGGATTCAGCCACGTAGACGCCGGATAGGCGCCAGCCGTAGAGCGCGCCGCGGGCGATCCCGGTCAGCGACTCGCCGAACGGGAGGTCCCAGGTCGCCGCGGCCACGAAGCGATGCGGATGCGAGAAGATCGCCTCGCCCCGTCCGAGGTGCAGGTTCCAATCCCAGGCCGGCTGCGACAGGTCGTCAATCGGGCCATCGGTCTGGTAGCGATCGGTGGTGGTCTTCGAATACGTGTAGTGCGAGAGGAACGTCAGACCGTTCGTCAGCCGGTGATCGACGCGAACCGTGCCGGCGTTGTAGGTGGATGTGAGGCCGTGCCGCAGCACCCGGACGTCGGCGAAGCGGCCGTTGTTGTTCGGGCGTGCCTCGTTCAGCTCGTCGTCCGAGGTCCAGCCGGTCTGGTAGGCCGGGATGTTCTGGTTGATGTAGTACGGCAGGTCGCGTCCGCGGCTGCCCGTGTAGTACACCGAAACCGCCGTGCGCGGGCCCACCTGCTTCTCGGTGGAGAGCACGAATCGGTGGAAGTAGGGCGTGTCGCCCGATTCGCTGTCCATGTAGCGGACGCTCGCCGGGTAGTCGAAGTAGCCGGTGCCTTCTCCGGTGCTGATCGGATACGTGCCCACTTCGATGCTGGACGGCGTTGGGAAGACGTTATCCAGGCTCATCACCGGCACGTCGTCGGGCACCCCGAAGCGGGAATTGGAGTAGAAGTCGCCGACGTACCCCGGCACGCCGCCGAACCCGTCGCCAAGGCGTGACACCCCGGTGGTGGTGATGCCCAGGTCGTAGAAGACGCCGTAGCCGCCTCGGAACACCCAGCCGGGCGTGGGCTCGAATGCCACGCTCACGCGCGGCGCGAAGTTGTTCTTGTCCGCCGGCAGGTAGTGCAGATCGAGGCCAGCGGCGCGGCCGGGGATGGCCAGCTGCCAACCGTCGTAGTTCATGTCGACGATCGCGTTGCCGTAGCGATTGCCCGAGTAGGTCTGGATGCCGAGGTCGTAGCGCATGCCGGCCGAGAGCGTCCATTTCGGGTTCAGCTGCCACTTGTCCTCGATGTAGAAGCCCCAGTAGGGCATCACGAAGTTGAGCGTGTCGTCGCCGCCGGTGAGATCGTAGCGCTGCTGCATCGAGCTCGGCACGCCGACGAGGAGGCTGGCGACGCTGTCACCGCCGAGGCTGCCGTCGAGCGTTCCCGATCGCGTGAACTGCTGGTCGAAACTGACGTAGCGGATGTAGTCGAAGTCTTCTTCCTTCTTGCGGAAGTAGTTGAAGCCGCCCTTGATCGAGTGCGCGCCCTTGATCCAGTTCAGGTTACTCGACACCTGGAAGCTCGGGTTGGCCGCGCAGAAGACCTCGAACGCGCCGAAGTCGTAATAGTCGCCAACCGACATCGCGTAGAGGCCCAGATCGGGCCCGGAGCCGAGATTCTGAAAGTACTTCGCACGCAGCGTGTCGGTCTGATGCATGTAGTCGACGCTTTGTTGGTCCGGCAGGCACAGCTCGCCGCGGCCGTAGGCGACCACCACTTCGTTCGTCAGCGTCGGCGTGAAGATCCGCGCGTAGCTGACGGAGGTCATCCACGACTTGTCGTCGACGTTGCCGGGGATGACGTCGGGAAAAAGGCCGCCCGTGTTTTCGTCGCGGCCGTGTGACTGCGAGACGTTGACGTACAGGTTGTCGTTCGCGCTGAGCGCGAAGTCGACGCGGGCGTCGAAGCGATGCGACTGGAACTTGCTGGTGCCAAGCGCCTGGTAGTTGGCCAGATTGTCGGGGTCGGACGGGTCGACGTAGTTCGGCATCGGGAACAGGTTGAGCATGTCCTGCGCGCGCGGGTCGATCGACGGCGAGCCGTCAGGACGCGTGATGTTCCGCAGATCGTTGTTCGGGATCGGCTCGCGAAGGCTTTCGCCGTCGTCGGTAATCACCGTGGTGAACGGGTTGTAGAGCACGTAGTTCGGGTCGCCCGGGAAGCGAGACAGCAGCTCGCTGAAGTCGCCCTGCCGCTCCGCGGCCGTCGGCACGCGGAAGAACTCCGGCTCCTGACCGCGCTTGTTGTAGGTTCGCTCGAAGTTGGCGAAGAAGAAGAGCTTGTCCTTGAACACCGGTCCACCGACATTGCCGCCGTACTGATGCCGGTCCAGTGACGGCTTGTCCGTGCCCTCGGTCACGCGCTGGCGGTCGAGCGGGTTCCAGGCGTTGAGCGCCTCGTTCTCGAGATAGTCGTAGATCGCGCCGTGGTACTTGTTGGTCCCGGCGCGCGTCGTCACGCTGAGCGTCGAAACGTCGCGGCCATTCGCCGCTGAGAAGTTCGCGACATCCACCTTGATCTCGTCGATGGCCTCGAGCGACGGCGAATAGCTCTGTCCCCCGACGTAGTTGTCGTTGGCGTTCACGCCGTTGACGTAGAAGCCGTTGTTGCCGCCGCCGCCGGTCACGTAGTCGATGCCGCCGATGACATGATGCGAGCCGGCCGAATAGGTGCCGGCATTGTCGGACCGCGGCTGTGTGGTGATGCCGGGGGCGAGCTGCACGAAGCTGGTGAAGTTCCTGCCCTTGCTGGCGATATTGTCGATGAGCGTCTTGTCGACGGCGACGCCGACCGCGATCTGATCGGTGTGCACCAGCGGCGTCTCCATGACGACCTCCACTGTCTCGCTGACGCCGACGTTCAGCGTGAGGTCGACCTTGGCGTTGGCGGCGCTACCGAGCGTGATCGGCTGCGACACGGTCTTGATGAAGCCGGAGAGCTCGGCGGTGACGGTGTAGGTGCCGGTCGCCAGGTTGGAGAAAGCGTAGGTGCCGCTGGTGTCCGTCGTGGCGGTCTGAATCTGGTTGCGCTCGATCTCGGTCAGTGTCACCGTGACGCCAGGCAGCATGGCGTCAGTGGTATCCGTGATGGTGCCTTCGACCTTGCTGCGGAGGGCGAACTGGGCGTGGGCGAGCGCGCTGGTCAGCACCAGGCCCAGGCAGGCGGCCAGGACAATACGCGTGGGAGACGAACGCATCGGCGGACCTCCGTGGTATCGTAGGCAATCGATTTCCCAAACGCACGGCCGCGGCCGTGTGGGGGCTGATTCTACCCCCGCTTTGCCGCTTGTCAAGATCGTGCAATCGAATACCTAAGCCAGATTGCCCGTAGACTGACCGCCTGGCGCGCGAAGGGTCCCTTTGGCCTCTCCTGCGAGTTCCCGCGCAAAAAGTCTCGGATTTCGCCTACAGAAAGGCAATCGTTTACCTGCAAGCAATTTTAATTGGATCGGATCGGGTCGAATCAGCTCGATCCAGCTCAGATCGGGGTCGGATCAGATCGCGTCCGGTCGAATCGGGTTTCGGACCGACCGACCTGGTTGGACCTGATTGACTCGATTCGACCCTGCCCGACCGGATCGACCTGATCCGACCCGATCCAACCCGGTCGACCAGATGAGACTCGGACGGACGGACATGGGCATCTCCTCAGGCAATCGTTTTCCGAACGGTCCGACACGCGGCGTGGGCGCAGATTCTCGGCCCTGCCTCCCGAAATGTCAAGGCTGAATGTGCTGATTTGCCAATCCTTTAGCGATAAAGCAGTGACAGTTTCCTGCTAGGCTATGCGCGGCGTCTCACCAGAATGATTCTGGACCTCAGGCCGCAATTGACCCAAGCAGGGCAATCGTTTACCCTCACCGCGCATCCGATGACCATTTACCCTCGTCCCCCCAGGCGCCCCCGGCCGTCCCTCAAAACCTGGCGCGCCTCAGCCCCGACGATTCACGAGGTCGCCAGACGCGCCCATGTGTCGTCGGCCACCGTCTCGCGTGTGCTGTCGGGCAGCAAGTTCGTCAGCGGCGAGCTCGCGGAGCGCGTCTGGGAGGCCGTGCGCGAACTCGATTACCGGCCCAATCACGTCGCGCGCAATCTGCGCGCCCGCGCCACGAGCACCATCGGCGTTGTCATCCCCGACATCCAGAATCCCTTCTTCACGAGCCTGGTGCGGGGGATCGAGGACGCGCTGCAGGCACAGAAGTTCACGCTCCTCCTCGCGAACTCCGATGGCGACAGTGCGCGTGAGCGCGTCTGCCTCGATACGCTGTGCGCCGAGGAAGTGGCGGGCCTCCTGGTCGTGCCCTGCAACGCCGAACCCGGCGCCTACGATCACCTCGTGAAACAGGGTGTGCCGGTGGTCGCGGTCGACCGATCGCCGGCCGGGCTCAATGTCGATGTCGTCGGCGTCACCAACGAGGAAGGGGCGCGCGCCGCCGTCCTGCACCTGGCGGGACTTGGATGGGACCGCATCGCGCTCGTCGGGGGGCCACTGTCGACGAACGTCGCAGTCGAGCGCGAACAGGGATATCGTCGCGCGTTGGACGATGCGGGCCTGCCGTTCTCGGCGTCGCTCGTCGAGCGCGCCGACTTTCGCGAGGAGGGCGGCTATCAGGCGATGGTAAATCTGCTGCGTGTCACGCCGCGTCCGACAGCGGTGTTCGTGGCGAACAACCTGATGGCGATGGGCGCGCTGCGCGCGATCAGCGACGCCGGCCTGCGCGTGCCCGACGACATCGCGCTCGTGCTGTTCGACGATATTCCGTGGGGGGCCCGCGTCAACCCTCCGCTGACCGCGGTGGTACAGCCGACCTACGACCTCGGCGTCTCCGCCGCGCGCATCCTGCTCGATCGCATCCTCGAGCCGCATCGCCCCGTGCGCCGCGTGGCGTTGCAGACGACGCTCATCGTGCGCGCGTCGTGCGGCGCAGGATTGTCTGGCCGCACGCGACCCAACTCGGAACGCACCACAGATCCGCGGGGCTGAAGCCCCGCCTCCACAACGGGGAGAATACACGTCATGCGCAGATTCCGGATTCTCGCGATCGCCGCCGCGCTCGTTGGCCTCGGCGCGGGCGCGGCTACAGCACAAACGGGTCAGGCTCGCCGACTGTCGCGCACAGAGCTGGAGAACAAGATTCGGGGAGGCTGGGCCGGCCAGATGATCGGGGTCTCCTACGGGGCGCCGACGGAGTTCGTCTCGAACCGGCGGATCATCCGCTGGCCGATCACCTGGAAGCCGGAGAACGTCACCAACTCGATCAAGCAGGACGATCTCTACGTCGAGATGACGTTCGCCGAAGTCCTCGACAAACAGGGGCTGGATGCCACCACCGAGCAGTTCGGCGAGATGTTCAAGAACTCGAAGTACATGCTGTGGCATGCCAACGCCTCGGCGCGCCGGCTGCTGAATCGGGGCGTCAAGGCGCCGTGGTCGGGACATCCGAAGTTCAACGCGCACGCCGACGACATCGACTTCCAGATTGAATCCGACTTCATCGGGCTGATGACGCCCGGGCTGCCGCAGGTGGCGAACTCCTTCGCCGATCGCGTCGGCCGCGTCATGAACTACGGCGACGGCCTCTATGGCGGCATGTTCTTCAGCGGCATGTATTCGGCGGCCTTCTTCGAAACCGATCCCCGCAAGGTGGTGGAAGCGGGCCTGGCGTCGATCCCGGCCGACAGCAAATACGGGAAGGTGATCAGGGACGTGCTCGACTGGTCGGCGACCGAACCGGACTGGCGCAAGACGTGGCGGAAGATCACCGACAAATGGGATCGCGACGACGCCTGCCCGGACGGTGCGTTGAACGACTTCAACATCGACGCCAAGCTGAATGGCGCCTTCGTCGCGCTCGGGCTGCTCTACGGCGGCGGCGACTTCAGCAAGACGCTGGAGGTCGCGACGCGGTCCGGCCAGGACTCGGACTGCAACCCGTCGAGCGCCGCCGGCATCCTCGGGGTGATGATCGGTTACAACGCCATTCCCGACGAATGGAAGTCGGGCATTCCCGCCATCGCCGACACGAAGTTCGACTACACCAACTACACCTTCAACGAGATCATTGCGTCGACCGTGGCGCGCGCGCTGAAGGTCGTCGAGGGTGCCGGCGGACAGGTGTCGTCAGCAGAAATCACGGTGCCGTTCCAGGCGCCGAAATCGCCCGCGCTGGAGCAGTGGGACGTCGACGCCCCGACCGCCTCGCTGCTGTCGTACGGCGGCGCCTGGACGTGGAGTGACGGGTGGGAAGAGCGGCCTGCCGGCATGGGCCGCGCGAAGTGGACCACGCGGCCCGATGCACAGGCGACTTTGCAGTTTTCCGGCACCGGCGTTGTCATTCGCGGCGAGTACGACGATCAGGGTGGTAAAGCGGACGTGATCCTGGACGGCCAGCCCGCCGGCACGATCGACGCGAGCGACGTGTTCAACGTCGACGACAGCTACTACTGGTTCATCACCGGCCTGAAGCCGGGTCCTCATACCGTGCAGGTCAGGATGCAGTCGGCCAACGGTAAGGCGTCGGGAGCGTTGGGGATTGAGGGGGCGATTGTTTACGGGAAATAAAACGTTCTCGGTGCGGCGGGGTGCGAAGGGGTGCGAAGGGGTGCGAAGGGTGCGAAGGGTGCGATGGTGCGATGGTGCGATGGTGCGATGTGCCGGGGTGCATCCGGTGCACTTCCGCACCTTCGCACCCGCCGCACTCCGCCGCACCTTCCCGCACCTGCCGCACCCTGTCGCATCCCTCCGTCCCGGAGAGATTTACGTCGCCGGCTTCGGCGGTACCAGCTTCGGCACGACAGTCTTCTTGATCGGCCCGTAGGCGTGCCCGAAGCCGACCTGGTTGCGATCCAGGTTGGTGCTGCGCGGCGTCTTCAGCGTGACCGTGATGATCTCGCCGGGCTGAAAGGGCCGCGGGTGGCGATAGTTGCCCCCACCGAGCGGATTGCCGCCCTTGTCGTACCAGGTACTCCTCGACCTTGAAGCCCGCGATCGGCGCCTTGTCGACGTTCTTGACCAGAATCGTCGTCACGACGTCCTTACCGACCGCCTTGGTGGCCGGCTTCGTGACCTCGATCTTGGCCTCGCCGTGCACTGGCGCGACGAGCTTGTTCTGGGCTGCAGCGAGGGAAGAGAGACCGCTGAACGCTACCGCCACCGCTGCCGCCAGGACCTGGCTGGCTCGATTCATGATCGTCCTCCGTGTGGCTGGAACGCGAGATCGGACACATTTTACGCTCAAATGGGCGGTGCGGCAGGGTGCGGAGCGGTGCGATGGCGTGCATGGGCGGTGCGGCAGGGTGCGGAGCGGTGCGATGGCGTGCGCGGCGGCAGGGTGCGGAGGTGCGTTGGTGCGAGGCGTGCCAGGTGCGACCTGCGACGGCATCCATCGCACTCTGACGCACCTTGCCGCACTTGCCGCACCTTGCCGCACCTGCTGCCGCACTTGCCGCCCCGAAAGTTCTAGACGCGCCGTCACAGTTCAGCGAAGCGCCTGATTCAGCGCCTCCAGGAGCGCGCCCGAGAGGTCCGCGTTGTACTCCCAGAACATCGCCCCGGCGAGCCCGTGCTCCTCGATGTAGCGGCCCTTGCGTCCCAGGGATTCCGGATCTTCGTAGGTGATGAAAATCCGGCGGCTCGCGTTCCAGAGGTACGGCGCCTGCGCGTCGGCGTCCCAGAATCGTTCGAACCCGTCGCGACCGATGATGGCCGACGCCAGGTTCGAGTAGTTGAGATCCATGCGCGGTTGAATCGGCTTGCCAGGTTGATAGCGGCCGTTGCGCTCGGGCGCCACCTCCGCCCAGCCGCGCCCGTAGAACGGTACGCCAACCACGAGCTTGGCTGGCGGAACACCGGCGGCGAGAAACGCCTTCACGGCGCGATCGACCGATCGCTGCTCCGTATCTGCGGGACTGGGAAACAGGTTGGCGTGATGTCCCGAGATCGGATCGGCCTCGGCGACGCGGAAGTCGTAGGTCATCAGGTTGACGAAGTCGACCGAGGCCTGCACTTTGTCCAGCTCCGTGTGCGTGATGAAATCGGCGAAGGCTCCAGCCGCAAATGTCAGCAGATACGTCCGGTGCGCTTCACGGCCCAGCGCATCGAGCGCCGCTCGCAATTCCGCCATCAGCGCGGTAAAGTTCTGCTTGTCCTCGGGCCGATGCGTGTTACCCGCGCCAGGAAGCCCGGGATACTCCCAATCGACATCGAAGCCGTCGAGATCGTGACGTTGTACGAAGGCAATGGCGCTCTCAACGAATCGACGCCGGCTGTCGGCCGTCAGCACCGCATCGGAAAAGCCGCCCGACCAGGTCCAGCCACCCACCGAGATCAGAATTTTCAGGGTGGGGTTCGCACGCCGCAGTCCGGTCAGCACCTTGAAGTTCTCGACGTCTCGCGCGAAGCCCTCGACGACCACACCGTCCTTGATGTTCGCGAAGGCGTAGTTGATGTGGGTCAGCTTGTCCGCAGCGATGGTCGCAGGGTCGATCAGGTCGTTCTCGGCGAAGACGTAGCCGATGATCGCGCGGGAAGGGCTATCCGCCGCACGCGAACCGTCGGAGACAAACAGCGCGGCAAAGGCGAGCACGAGCACGCGTGCTTTCATTCATCCTCCCAGCTGCAGTAGGGCCCGACTTCAGTCGGGGCATGACTGCCCGAGCTGAAGCTCGGGCCTACGTACATCGCCGTCGGCCCGACTGCAGTCGGGCCATGATTGCCCGAGCTGAAGCTCGGGCCTACGTACCAGGCTCGGGCCTCGTACATCGTCGTCGGCCCGACTGCAGTCGGGCCCTGCTGCGGTCAAAGCTTCGGTTCAATACTCAATGCCCGCATGCGTCCGCAGATCCAGACGACCAGCCAGGCGAACACGGCCGATCGGATGGTGCCGATTACGAGATGATCCCCAAGCGCACCGTACAGGTTAACGCCACCGGTGAGCGTCGCCGAGAGCTGGAATAGCGACAGCAGCAGCGGCGCGAGCAGGTAGGCGAGCAGCGCCATCTCGCCCGCTGTTCTGATCGTGCCAGGCCAGCTCCGCCAGCCTTTGACGTCCGCCAGCTCGTAGAGGATCGCCCAGGCGGCGCAGGTGATGCCGCCCGAGATCAGGCACCAGGCGGGCGTCGCGTGCGGCTTGCTGATCCAGAAAGCGGGATGGACTCCGTGAAATTGGTGCAGTGCGCCTCCCGAGAGGACGAGCAGCGCGCTGTACCCGATCGCATACCAGCCGAAGGCGCCCGGCGCGCCGCCGCGACTGCGATAGTCCTTCATGAGCGCAGTGATGACGCTTCCCGACACGACCAGTGCCGCGTGCGATCCAAGCGTCGGACCGACACTCAGATAGGGAATCTGTCCGATGACATTGAAAGCGTCCGCGAAGAAGAGGCCGTACAGCAGAACGGTTGCGGCAAGAAGCACGACTGGCCGATTGCCCACGGCAAGATACACGAGCGAGGCGACGAGATACGCCCAGCCGATCAGGCCGAGGATTCCCCACCACTGCGGCCGCAACTGGATGATTCCCGTTGCCTCTGTGCTGCGAAACAGGAACGCCAGTGCGATGAGCGACGCCACGCCGACGGCGATCAACGCGGGACGCCAGCGCCGCCCGCGGCCAGTCGGTGCCTGCCACACGATCAGCACCGCGATCGTCATCAGCACGTTCCACGCGGCTGGCGACAGCCACCCAGGCGCGAAGCCCTGCTCGGCGTTCACCATGAACACGCCGATGACGATCAGCGACACGCTGCGGATGACGACGTGACGAACGGTGCGAATGCGCGACTCGCCGGCGACGAGGCGTCCGCCGAGCGCCAGCGGAATCGACATGCCGGTGATGAAGAGGAACGCGGGGAACACGACGTCGGTCAACGTCATGCCGTCGACGTCGGGGGCGACGTGGCGTAGGAAGGCCGGCGTGCCCGTCACTCCGGCCATCTCGTTGACGAACAGCATCAGCAGGACGTCGAGCCCGCGCAGAAGGTCGACGGAGAGCAGCCGTCGCGGCCTCGGGGCGCTCACGTCAGGCGACGAGCGTTCTTCTGCGCGATGAGCGCCAGCTCCTGGGCCAGGAAGGTGTGCGCCTGTGGCATCGCGGTTTCCGTCCGGTTCAGGATGTCGTCCACGAGCCTCTCACCGTACGGGAGCGCGACGTCGCTGCAGTCGACGTAGCGCGTTTCCTTCTGATCGACGAGGAACAGATGGCTGCCGCCGCTTCGGCCGGCGATGTCCACATTCTTCCGGACCTCGATGTAGCCATCGGTTCCGAGGACGGTGAGCCGCCCATCGCCCCAGGTGTTGAGCCCGTCGGGCGTGAACCAGTCGACGCGGATGTAGCCGCTGCCGCCGTCACCGCGAAGCATCACGTCTCCGAAATCCTCGAGTCCCGGATGGTCGGGATGCTTCACGTTGCCAACCTGCGACGCGATGATCTCGGCCTTCATCGATCCGGTGAAGAACAGGAACTGGTCGAACTGATGCGAGGCGATGTCGCACAGGATGCCGCCGTACCGCTCGCGCTCCCAGAACCATGGCGGCCGCGTCTTCGGATTGATCCGGTGCGGGCCGAAGCCCACGGTCTGGATGACGCGCCCGATGGCTCCCGCTTTCACGAGCTCGCCTGCCTTGACCGTGCCTTTGTTCTCGTGACGCTCGCTGTAGAGGATCGACACGATCCGCCTGGTCTCGGCCTGGGCGCGTCGCACGTCCGAGAGCTGGTCGAGCGTGGTCATGCCCGGCTTGTCCAGCATGACGTCCTTGCCGTGCTTCATCGCCTCGATGGCGATGCCCGCGCGCTCGTTCGGAATCGCGGCGCTGACGATCAATTGAATCGACGCGTCCTCGTAGATCTCCCGTGCGCTGCCGGCAAGCTTGGCCTCAGGGAAGCGCTTGCTGAATGCCGCAGCGAGGTCAGGTTCTTTCGCGTAGAAGGAGACAAGCGTTCCGCCGCCGCGGGTAACGGCTTCGACTTGTCCGTTGATATGACCGTGATTCAGACCGATGGCCGCAAAGCGGATGCGCCCCGATGATTGGGAGGCTTCCTGCGCGTGAGGACGCGCGGCGACACGGCGGGCAATCGGCAAAGCGGCGGCAGAGGCGAGCGACGTCCGGAGGAAATCGCGGCGGCTTTTCGGATGACTCGACATCCGCGCATCTTACGGCCGCGCGGCGTCGATCGCAATTCAGGCGGCGGCGCCGCCTTGCGGGACGGGGCGCAGCCGGCCGAGCGCACCCTTCAGCGGGCGCCAGATCCGGTTCGGCACACCGCCGAGCCGTCGATCGATCCGGCCCCACCATTCGCGGGCCTTGAGATGCCATTGCTGGAGTTTCGGCAGCGCGTTCGCCTGGCGATGCTTGCGGACGATGGGGCATGTCGCTGATCGCAGGCAGTAGTCATGAAAACGTCCCGCCAGGAGCTCACCGCGAATCGACTGCATCATCGGCGAGTTCCACGCGGTCCGATACTCCTCCATCGGGGCGATTGGTCCGTGGCCGTAACAGCAGGGCATCACGCCGCGGCGAAGGATGTACAGGCTCTTCCATGGCTCGAGACACACCGGCTGATGCTCGCCGCCGAGCGAGGGCCGCACCTCCTCTACGTGTGTGGCGGCCGCCGGTTCGAGCGCAGCCGGAACAGGCATGGGCGTAATGGGGGCGTCCGCTGCGTTCGGCGGCTCCAGGCTCGCTCCGCGGTCGAACTCTTCCCTGAACAGATCGCGCATCGCGCCGCCGAAGTCCATCTGGTCCGACAGCTCGACGCCGAGATCGTGCGCCAGGCGCGCGGCCCGGCCGCTGGCGCGTACCAGTTCATCGAACGGCAGCAACTCGTCCTGATAGGAAAAGTGGTACCCGTTCCGTTCCCAGTCGAGAACGCTCGACGGCGCTGCGTTCAGTGGCCGCAGCACCATCCGATCGACCTGCAGGTCCGCGCACAGCCGCACGAAGTCGTCGAGCTCGTCCACGTTGCACCGCATCGGCATGAACACGAGGAACACGTGGGGGAACCGGCCGCGCCCGCCTTTGGCCTCGATCAAGCGGCGCAGGTTTCTCAGGATCTTCTCGAACGTGTCGTTGCGCAGACGCGAATAGGTGAGCGGCGTCGCGGCATCGAGCGAAATATACAGGTCGATGTGGCGATCCAGGAGCCTCTGGATGTTTCGCTCCGTGAGGATCTGCCCGTTCGTCGTCATCTCCAGCACCTTGCCGGTGTTGCCGAAGATGTCGAGGAGCTCGTCGAAGTTGCGCATCATGAACGGCTCGCCGATCGAGCAGTTCACCAGGTGGACGGCATTGTCGAAGAACGGGCCCCACTCGGCGAGCGTCTCGCGAGTGAACGGCGTGTCGACGTGATCGCCTTCGAGCCCCTTGCTGTAATCCCACTCGCAATAGACGCACGGCGGCTTGACGTTGCAGACGCCATACAGATCGATGCCGAGACTCGGCGGCGTCGACTGCAGTGCTGTGCGCGATTCGAGCAGCTCCCGAACGTTCATCGCGCCGTTGACGTGCTGCCGTCGCACGAAGGCGTGGCGCTCCGCGTCCTGGTGCAGGCGAAGGCCTCGGACACGGATCGCAAGCACCCGTCGATCGTCCGGATGATGCGCCAGAGGAAACAAGCGGCTGGCGCGAAGGGCAACGTGGTCGACTCCGGCGCCAATGACGATCGAGGTGGGCGCCCACCCGTGGACGAGCGGGAATGCCTCGGTGCTGGAGCTTTCGACGACGAGCCGCTGGGACAGGTCGTGGAATTCGGATAGCGTCCAGAGCTCGAGGTAGCGTTCGACAGGAGCGGGGACAAACGTCAGCGTGCCGCGTTCGCTCATCCAGCGGAACGGCTGCCCGTTTTCGCGTTCCTCCTTGTAGAAGCCTTCCGCAAATGTCACCTCCGCCGAGGTGGTGACAAAGAGCGGCTGTAAGCGGTGGGGAGTGGGCTGGATGACTTTGAGGACGGTCAACCCGTGACCTCGGGCGTAGACAAACTTAACACATCCATCGGCGGCAGGCAGTCGCGCAAACACCTCGGCCGCGGATGCTAAGCTTTGCCGCATGATGCTCAGCGGAGTCGCCCTCGGACGCCGGGTCGTCGTGCCGGTGTCGTTGCTGATACCGGTCGTTCTCGCGGCGTGCGCGCATCGTGCGCCACCGCCCAAGGCTCAGATGCCGCCGACAGCCATGGCCGCCACGCCTGCGCTAATTCCCTTGCCCGTATCCGTCTCACTGAACGCAAGCGAGCGGTTTGCGATCGGCAAGGACCTGGTGATCGAGGTGTCGCCCGGTCAGCCGGCGGTCGAGCGCATAGGCCGCGAGCTCGCAGAGCTTCTACGGCCAGCCCTCGACGTGGCAGTGCCGGTTCGGCCGCTGTCCGCGACGCCGCCACAGGCCGCAATTCGTCTGGAGATCGCCGAGGGGAATAGCGGCGACGAGGGATACGAGCTCGCCATCACCGCCACGGGCGCGCGCGTTCAGGCGGCGACGGCTGCGGGAATCTTCTACGGTGTCCAGACGTTGCGCCAGTTGCTCCCGTGGTCCGTCGAGCTGCGCGCCGCGCGACCACACGCGTTGAGCGTGCCCACGGGTCGGATCGCCGACCGGCCGCGATTCGCGTGGCGCGGCGCCATGCTCGATGTCGCGCGTCACTTTTTCGGTCCAGTCGACGTCAAGCGCTATATCGACTTCCTCGCGTACTACAAGTTCAACCACCTGCATCTGCATCTGTCCGACGATCAGGGGTGGCGGGTGGAGATCGCGTCGTGGCCGAATCTGACGACGCACGGGAGCACGACGGCAGTGGGCGGCGGCCCTGGCGGCTTCTACTCGAAGAAGGATACGCCGATCTTGTTGCGTACGCGGCCGAACGCTTCATCACCATCGTCCCGGAGATCGACATGCCCAGTCATATCAACGCCGCGCTCGCGTCGTACGCGGAGTTGAACTGCGACGGCAAAGCGCCGCCGCTGTACACCGGTATCGAGGTCGGCTTCAGCTCGTTCTGTGTGGACAAGGACATCACCTACAAGTTCATCGACGACGTCGTGCGCGAAATCGCCGAGATGACGCCGGGTCCGTATTTCCATATCGGCGGAGACGAGGTGAAGACGCTGACGCCGGCCCAGTACAAGCAGTTCGTCGAGCGCGTGCAGCCAATCGTGGAGCGTCACGGCAAGCAGGTGATTGGTTGGGACGAGATCGCGCACGCCACACTCCTGCCCAAGACGGTGATCCAGGACTGGCGCCCCGACGCGTCGATCACCCCGCCGCCCTCGACGAAGCTGGTGCTCTCACCAGCCAACAAGGTGTACCTCGATATGAAGTACGACGACACGACGGTGCTCGGACTGAACTGGGCCGGAAACGCCGACGTGTCGGTGCCGTACGAGTGGAACCCGGCAACGCACGTTCCCAACGTGCAGGAGGACGCGATCCTCGGCGTCGAATCGCCGATCTGGTCGGAGACGCTTGCGACTATGCGCGATCTGGAGTTCCTCGCCTTCCCGCGTCTGGCGGCGGTTGCCGAAGTGGCGTGGTCACCACAGAGCGCGCGGCACTGGTCCGAGTTCCGCGGCCGCCTCGGCGCGCAGGCGCCGCGTTGGTCGGCGCTCGGCATCAACGCGTATTGGTCGCCCAAGATCGAGTGGCAACGTTAGAGGTTCAGGACGCCATCTCTTTCAGGCCGAACCCGAGTTTCAGCTCGGGCTTCGGACAAGCGGACTCGGGGCGTTGACCGTGAAGAAAATGCTCTGCCGCCAGCGCTCGCCGAGCTCGGCTGTATGCCCCGTTTTTCTCGTAAGTGTCACAACTGGCACGAGTAACGCGTTCCGGTCACGCTTTTGCACTATCCAGCGCCAGATGGAATTTCATGGAGGTGCCGGAATGACGGTCGGAAAATCGTTGGCACTCGCCATGGGCTTCGTGGTCGCCATGGCGCTCGGCGTGTGGGTGAGCCCCTTCGTGAGGGAGCACGCCCCCTTTGACCGTGACCACAAGACCGCGGCTCACGAGGTGGCGCCGGCGAAGGCGTCAGCGCCGCCCGCCGCCGCGCGGCCGACCGGTTCGACCGCGCGCAGCACGTCTCGCGACGCCGTGCCTGCCGTCGCGCTCTCGACGCCCGAGCTGCAAGAACGCTTGAAGCCGGTGCTGAACAAGGGCACGAACATGACGATCGCGGCCGAGGGCTTCCGGAGCGCCGAGGAATTCGCGACGGTCGCGCACGCGGCGCGCAACACCGAGGTGCCGTTCATGGTGCTGAAGCATCGCGTCCTGACGGAAGGCAAGTCGCTGGCGAAGGCCATTCGCGAGTCGAAGCCTGACATCAACGCGAATGCCGAAGTGCGTCGTGCCCGCGACGAGGCGCGCTCGGATCTGAAGGATCTGGCGAGCTGAGCTCGGGGCGAGAGATTGGCAGTATCGTTGACGACTGTGCGATCGTCAGGTTGACGCACACGCGGCCGAAGGGCAGAATCCTTCGGCCGCCCAATGCCGTCCGCCGTCAACACTTCGGATTCCCCCGACAAAACACTTCCTGCGAGCCACGGCCTGCTCGGGCCGTGGGATGTCAGCGATCTCCCGGCGCCGCCGGCGTTCGGCCTGCGCAATGTGCTGAAGGTCATCGGCCCTGGCGCGATCATGGCCGCCACGTCGATCGGCGGGGGCGAATGGCTCGTTGGTCCAGCCGCGGCAGTGAAGTACTCCTCCTCGATTTTTCTGATCGCGTCGCTTGCGATCGTGCTTCAGGTGATCTTCAACCTCGAGGCCATCCGCTACACGCTCTACACGGGCGAGCCGATCTACGGCGGCATCATGCGCCTCAGCCCGGGTCCAAAGTTCTGGGCCGGGTTCTACGCGCTGATTGGCTTCTTTCAACTGGGATGGCCGGCCCTCGCCGGGAGCGCCGCTGCCACATTGCTTGGAGCGTGGATGGGCCGCATGCCCGGCGCCCCCGATCAGGCCGCCCAGACGTGGGTGGCCACCGGTCTGATTGCGGCGATCGTCCTGATCCTGTCGTTCGGCGGCACGATCGAGCGGATGCTCGAGTACTTCGCGTGGACGATGCTCGGCGTCGTCTTCCTGTTCCTCGTCGCGGTAAACGTCGCGTTCGTGCCCGCGGCACATTGGGCCAGCACCCTCGTGGGCTTCTTCAGCTTCTCGGGACTGCCGCACCCGATCGACTGGGGGCTGATAGGCGCGCTCGCCGCGACTGCCGGCTCCGGCGGGATTGGGAACCTCACTGTGACGAACTGGATGCGCGACAAAGGGTTCGGCATGGCCTCGAAAGTGGGCGCGATTCCGAGCGCCGTCGGCGGCCACTCGATTCAGCTGTCGCACGTCGGCACCGTGTTTCCTGCTTCGCCTGAGAATCTCGCACGGTGGCGCGAGTGGCTTCGCTACGTGCATGCCGACCAGATCTGGGTCTGGGGTCTCTTCTGTTTCTGCGGCATGTATCTGAACGTGAATCTCGCGACGGCGATCGTGCCGCCTGGAACTGATCTGCAAGGCCTGGCAGCCGGCGCCTATCAGGCGGAGTATCTCAGCCGGATCTGGACCGGTTTCTGGTTCCTGACGCTGTTCAACGGCTTCTGGATCCTGTTCAAGACGCAGCTTGGAAACACCGACATCCTGGTTCGCACGATCACCGACGCGCTGTGGATGTCGAGTCAGCGTGCCCGCGAGTGGCGCATGGGCATCCGCGCGATCTACTACGGGATCCTCGTCGTGTTCTCGGTCTGGGGGATCGTCGTGATCCGGTCGGCATCGCCCTTCCAGCTGTTCAAGATTCTCGCGAACATGGCGGGCATCGTGCTCATCGTGGCAGGCGTGCAGATCTTTCTGGTCAACCGCCGGTTCCTTCCGGCCGCCGTCCGTCCCCCGCTGTGGCGTGAAGCGGGGCTGCTCCTCTGCTCCGCGTTTTATGCGTTCTTCGCGTACTTCGTCGTGCGGGATCTGTTGCGATCGCTGATTGACTGGCAGTAGGGCTCGACTTCAGTCGGGCCGATGCTCTCTCGCTATTCGGCACGAAGCGCGACAGCCGGCTGTATTCTTGCGGCGCGGCGTGCCGGCAGCCAGCACGCCCCTGCGACGACGAGGAGCAGGGTCGCGGCGGTAACGCCGAGCGCCCACGCGCTCACAGGAAGAACGTCCAGCCCAAACGCCCCTGCGGCGCGCAGCCCGCTTGTCGAGAGAGGAAGCCCAATCGACAGCCCCGCGATCGCGATGAACAGCCCATCCCGCAAAACCCGCCACCGCACGGCCGCTGGCGAGGCCCCCAACGCCATCCTCACAGCCATCTCTCGCACACGTTGCGACACGGCAAACGCGAACAACCCATGTGCGCCGATCGCGGCAAGCGCCAACGCCAGAGCGGCAAGCACACCGCCTGCGCCGGCACCAAATCCAGGTCGCGCGAGCGATTGGCCGACAAGTGCGTTGAGAGTGGTGATTTCGGCGACCGGCTGCGACGGATCGATCCGATGCACCGTGGACTCGATGGCCGACGCCGAGCTCGACGGATCGCCAGCGACCCGGACCGCGAGGAACATCGTCCAACGAGGATATTGCGTGAGCGGGAGGTAGACGGTTTCGCGAGGCTCGATCTCGAGGCCTCGATGCCTGACACCGTTCACCACGCCGACCACCTCGATCGGCCGATCCGGCTGACGTATCCATCGAATCTGGCGTCCGATGGCCGAGACACCCGGCCAGAGTCGGTTCGCCAGCGTCTCGTCGATCACCGCGACCGCCGGGGTTTCGGCGCGATCTCGATCGTCGAACCCGCGGCCGTCCACGAGTCGAATACCAATCGCTCGAAAGTAGTCCGCGGAGATGCCCCGCAGGTCTGCGTCTTGCTGCAGGCGCTCCCCCGACGACGTCACGTCGGCGAGGAACGTGCTGCCGAGCATCGCGCCGCTCAGCGGGAGCTGCGTCACAGCGGCTGCGCTGGTGACACCAGGAGTGGACTGGATCGCGTCGAGGACCCTGTCGTAAAAGCGCGACACCCCCGGCCGATCGTACGAAGGTGGCAACGAAATCCTCATCGTCACGACGCGCTCGGGCAGGAAGCCCGGTTCCCGATCCAGCGTGTGCGCAAATGCCTGCGCGAGCATCAGCGCGACGACGAGGACGGCCGAGCCGAGCGCGATTTCGCTCACGGCGAGCACGCGAACCGTTCGCACGGTGGTCGCATAGCGGCCCGAAGCCCGGAATGGGCCGGCGGCGTGTCCGTCGCGAAGCAACAGCAGCTGCATCGCCGGCGCCAGCGCAAATACGAGCGTCGTGAGCGCCGCCACGGTCATTGCGAAGACGATCATCCGGCTGTCTACCGACACGTCACTGAATCGCGGCAGGTTGGTCAGCGCTGCCGATTGCGTGACGAGCGGTGTCAGGCTCGCGAGCGCGATGCCGCACGTGGTGCCGATAGTGGCAAGGACCGCGCCTTCAGCGAGCAGCTGTCGTACGAGGCGGCTCCGGCTGGCGCCGAGTGCAGCGCGAATGGCCATCTCACGCCGACGGCCTTCGCCGCGCGCCAGCTGCAGCGCCGCAATGTTTGCGCACGCGATGGCGAGCACAAGCCCCACGACGGCGGCGAGGAGGACCAGCGCGGGTCGGATCGCGCGCACCACGTCGTCCCGGAGCGGCACGGCATGAAACCGTACCGCGCGGTTCTGGTAGGCGCTGGCGAACTCGCGTGACAACGAGGCGCCCAGCGCGGTCAACTCCTCGTTGGTCTGCCGAAAGTCGACGCCGCGCCTTATCCGCGCGACCAGATGGAGAAAGCGCACGTCGCGCGAGCGCGACGGCAGGTGCGGCTGGAGCGGAACCCACGCGTCGACCCTGGCCGGGAACACCGAGCTCGGAGGCACGATGGTGAAGGAGGCTGGCAGGATCCCTATCACCGCATACGGTCGTCCATCGAGCACGATCGCCTTGCCGACGATCGACGGCGATCCGCCGAAGCGACGCCTCCAGAAGTCGTGCCCAAGAACCACGACTTCCGATCCGCCCTCGCGATCGTCGTGGCCATCGAACAGACGGCCCACAGCAGCATGCACACCGAGGAAAGGGAAGAGCGAGGCAGTTGCGCCGGCGAGCTGCACCTCCTCGGGCTCTCCGGCCCCGGTCAGGGCAAATCTGAGATCCATGAGGCCGGCAACGCCGTCGAGCGTCCTGGCGTGGCGTGAAATATCCTGGAGCTCGGGTGCCGACAGCCAGGTTGCGCGACCATTCGCTACCGTCGCCCAGACGAGGGCGATGCGATCGGGATCCTGATACGGGAACGGCCTGAGCAGCACCGAGTTGACGACGGTGAAGATCGCGGACGTCGCTCCGGTCCCGAGCGCGATCGTCAGCAGCGCGGTTGCCGCGAATGCCGGCGATCGGGCGAGCCCTCGAAGCGCGTACGACACGTCCTGTCCAATCGCCTCGGCATGCAGTCGCGGCGCCGAACGAAGCACGTCGGCGAGCGCGGCCATCCAGAAGCGGAGCCGCGGGGTGCCGTGCGCTGTGTCCGCGTGCTGGGAGCGAAGGATCTGCAGCATCTCTTCGCCGTGCGCGGCACGCAGATCCTCCGGGAAGAGGCGTATCAGCCAGCGCAGGAAACGACCCGGCGGCGAGGGCATGGTGGTCAGCGACGATGTCCGGGAGCTGGCGGCGCGGTCATCAGGTGCTTCTGTCGCGCCTGCGATACGAGGGATTCGAGTCGACGGATCTCGGCAACCGCGACCTCGCGGCCGAGTGGCGTCAGCCGGTAGTAGCGACGCCGCTCGTCATCGCGTTCCGGATCGGGCCGGTCTCCGCTTTCGACGACGAGGCCGTCCGCCAGCAGGCGCTTCAACATGCTGTAAAGCGTGCCGGCCCCGATGGCGACCTCGCCGTTCGTTCGTTCCTGGACTTCCTTGATGATGGCGTAGCCGTGCGTATCGCCGTCGGCGAGCGACAGGAGGACGTGCAGCAATGCCGCGGTCAGCGGCAGGAAGGTATAAGGATCAGGGGTGCGCGCGGGCATCGCGCGCCAACTATATCGTACGGCGATACAGTCGCCACGTCAGCGGGGTCAGGACTTCGCGGCGTCGCGCTGTGCGCGCTTCAGATCCATTTCCTGCTGGGTTCGCAGGATCGCGCACCACGTGGCGTGAGATTCGACCGGCATCCCGCATTCGACACAGACGCGGACGCGGGTCGTCGGCGTGCTGGGCTTGCGAGAGAAGAGTTTCTGCAACAGCGACATGTCGGCTCCGAAAGGGGACTTTCCGAGACATACGAGTGTCGTCTCGGTTTCGTTCTCCCCAGGTCACACGCCTTGCTGGCCGAGGAGTTGTTGGACTCGAGCGATCAGGGCTGGGGCCGAGAATGGCTTCGCGATGACCGGCCAGTCGCCACCGGCGGCTTGAGCTGCCCCGACCAGACGATCGACGTCGTCGGAAATCAGCAGCGCCTTTATTTTCGGCCGGGCGGCGACCGCCATCGCGGCAAGCTCAGGGCCCTGGATGCCGGGCAGGACGAGGCCGCTGAGCAGCAAGTCGATGGGCGTCCCCGTCGACTCGAGGATCGGCAATGCCTCTTCAGCACTCGGCGCGTCGAGGACTCGGTACGCATACCGCTCGAGCATCGTCCTAATCAACGAGCGCACGCCATCGTCGTCCTCCACGAGGAGGACCGTGCCGAGGCCGCTCGCGACGTCGGCGCCTTCCGCCTTCGCCGTGGACACCTCTGACGGCCGCGCCGTCTGTGGCAGGAAGATCTGAAGAGTCGTGCCTTTCTCAGGCTCGCTTTCCACGCGGATGAAGCCGCCCAGCTGACGCGTAATCCCGTAGACGGCGGCGAGCCCCAGCCCGGTGCCGAGTCCCTTCTCCTTCGTCGTGAAGAACGGCTCGAACATCCTGGCGCGGATCTCCGGGAGCATCCCGACGCCAGTGTCTTGCACACTGAGCACGGCGTGGGCGCCGGCAAGCAGGTTCGGCCGGACCAGCGCATCGTCCACGCTTGCCGAGTTCCGCGTTTCGATCGTGATGACGCCGCCTTCCAGCATCGCGTCGCGCGCGTTCGCGGTGACGGCGAGCAGTACTTGCTCGATCTGTGCGGCGTCGGCCATCACCCAGTGCAGCGCGGGCTCGAGCCGCACAACGACCGTCACCGCATCCCCGGCGAGGGCCCGCAGCCGCGGCTCGATGTCATAGATGACCGTGTTGAGGTTCAGCGGGACCGACGTGAAGACTTGCTTGTGGCTGAAGGCGAGCAGTTGCCGGGACAGCGTCGACGCCTTCTGCGCGGACGCCAGAATCTGCGAGACGTCGCGACCGGCCGGCGTGTCGCGCCCCACCTGTTCGAGCACGAGCGCCCCATAGCCGAGGATCGCGGTCAGTAGGTTGTTGAAGTCGTGCGCCACGCCTCCGGCCAGGCGGCCGAGCGCTTCCATCTTTCGCGTCTGCTGGGCATCCGCCGCGAGCCGTTCCCGATCGCGACGCGCTTCGGCATCGGTCAGCGCGCGCTCAACGGCGGGTGCCAGGTGACTGAGTCGACTCTTGACAAGGAAATCGTGCGCTCCCGCCTTGATGGCAGCGACTGCGGTTTCTTCGCCGGGGATGTCCGAAAGGATGATGAACGGCAAGTCGTGGCCGGTGGCGCGCAGCACCTTCAGCGCTTCGGGCGCGCTGAATCTCGCCATGCTGTAGTTCGCAAGGACGAGGTGCCACTCCTCACGCGCCAGCGCGGCCCGCAACTCCTCGGCGGTCTCTGCCTCCGCGTGCTGCACTTCATAGCCGCCAGCCGCAAGCTCATCAATTACAGCCGTGACACTCGCCCTGGAGTCCTCAACGATGAGCACCTTCAGGAGCGTAGGCATACGCGTCGCCGACAACTATCGGTTAGCGGCCTGACCAACGTTACGGAAAAGCGCAGGAGCACCGAAGATTCTGTGCAACCTGCGCCGAAAGTGTGCAGATCGATGGAAGAGTTTTTGTTGGCGGGAGCGCGTCCGAAAGCTGGTCCCCGCGCAAGCGCCGCCGGGCTGAACCCATGTGTTCGCACCCGGCAGCGCCAGACGCGTCGGGCTATTTCTTCGCTTCGACAGTGATCTTCGTGGCCACCGCCGAGGCACCTTCACCGCTCGCCTCGACCTTCACCTTCGAACCGGCGGCAGTCGCCAGGCCAGCCGCCTGATCGGTCGCGCCGGAGATCTTGGTCTGTTCGTTGTAGGCGACCTTCACTTCGCTGCCGTCCTCGGTCCGGATCGTCAGCGTCTTGGTCGCATCGTCCACGCTCAGCAGTTCACCCTTGATCTTCTTCGACGCCATCTTGTCACTAGCCGGAGCCTGGTCGGCCGGCGGCGCGGCGGCATCAGACGGCGGCGTCGCCGGCTGATCCGACGGCGGCGGGGTGGCGGGCTGCTGAGGCCTGTCCTGCGCGGCCGCCGCGGATGCGAGGCCACCAACCAGGACGAACGCGGCGAATCCGAGCTGAGCTCGACGAATTGTATTCATGTCCATTTCCTCCGAATCGCTGGGCACCTCGGACAAGGGCAACTTCCAAGCCAGCCGACACCCTCCGAAGTCTCGCGGATCGCCGTGCACTTTGCGGAGCGAGGGATGAACAGCGTTGGCGGCAATACGCAGGTGCGCAACTCTTGCGCGGTTCCCGGTCCTCGAGTGAAAAAAAAGATGCGCTGACGAAAAGCACTTCTGCTAATCTCTTGTTGCCTCACGCTCGAGGTTGTCTCGTCAAAAAAATGCCGCTCGGCTATGGACTCCTGCAGGACCAGCGCCGATAAGACGGCTATCGCTATCAGAAGGAACGCCGCGCGCTCGGTATGACGTCCCATCGGCCAAGCTTTGCCCCCAGCATCACCCTCGCCCTGCTCTTCACGATGTCGTTCGCGCTCGGCACGGCGGCTGCCGCCGATCGCGGCGAGGAAGCCGCAGCCGCGGAACTCCAGGCGAAGGCGGACCGCGTTCAGAACGTGATCGACGACCTGCGCGCCCGTTTGTCGCTGGCGCGCGGCGTCGTCGCGGCGATCGTGCCGCAGAACCCATTAAGGGTGTCGGTGCTGTCGCCGGTCGAGCGCGGCGGCGCGTATCGAATTGCCTTCGAGGGCGACTTTCTCGACGCGCTGAGCGCCGAGGAGCTGCGGGCGGTCGTGGCGCACGAGCTCGGGCACGTCTGGATCTTTACGCACCATCCGTATCTGCAGACCGAGCAGCTGGCGAACAAGATCGCGCTGCGTGTGATTCCGCGGGAAACGCTGGAGCGCGTCTACACGAAGGTGTGGCCGCACGGCGTTCCCACCGGCGCCCCCGTTCGCTTCTCAATTCCCGCAAACTGACTTCGGCGGTCAATCACGTCGCAAGCGCCAGTCGTACGGCGGCGACGACGTCCTGCTCGGACGGGAATCCTTTCAGGTCCTTCTTCGCGACCAGCGTGTCGTCGACCCAGACCGTGTACTCGCCGCGCTTACCTTCGACGAGCGACACGTCGACCCCGATCGCATCCTTGATGAGCGCAGCCGCACGGGCCGCGCGCGGACGGTAGTTTCACGCCTTGCAGTAGTTGATGCGGACCGCTTTCATCGTCTCTCTCCGATACCGAGGAACACGGCCATGCGATCCAGCTCCGCCTCGAGCTCGCGCGTGAAGCGGGGATCGCGCGGGGCGCTCCCAGCAATGTAGCCGATGTCGGAGCGAAGCGCGTCGTCGTTCACGGCGACGTTCGCCCATCCGATCACGGCGTCGCGCCACAACAGCGGCAGCGCGTAGTAGCCGAGGCGCCGCTTGGAGACCGGCGTATAGGCCTCGAAGCGGTACTCCCATTTCCAGAACAGCTCGAATCGCCGCCGATCCCAGACGATGGGATCGAACGGCGCGAGCAGGCGCACTGCGCCGTTCGATGCTTCGTCCGACACGCGCTCGTTTTCCGGCCAGTACCAGTCGGTGCCGTCGAAACGCGCGTGCGCGAGCCGCTTTCGCGCGCGGCCCTGTGCTGCCTTCAATTCGCGTCGCCACTGAGGCACGCCGTACCGCAGCCGATTGATCAGCCACGAGAGCGTAGCGCCCGGTAGAGGCGCGTAGGTGCGCACGGCGACGTCCACGAGCGCATCCAGCTGACGCAGCAGCGAATCTCGATCGGCAGGTCCTGGCGCGTGGTCGTGCACGGCATAAATGCGGATGCCTCGATCGCGCCTGACCACGCGCAACAGCCCGCGATAGTGCATACCATCCAGCAGGTGGGTGGTGGCGTTCGACGACCCTCCCCAGTAATTGGTGACAGTGCCGTGGGAAAAATGGCTGTCGACTTCACGCGGGTGGACTTCCCCCCGAGTGCGGACGAACTCGAGAAGCGCCTCCACACGTTTCGCGCGGGAACGCGGCCATGGCGGCGGCCCGCCGCGCGGGTGCATCAGCGCCTGCACCTCGTCGGCGACGAAGCCGTAGTTCACGAAGAAGTCTTCCTGCACGCCGAGGCCGGCATATCTCCGTTCGAGATCGCCGGCCCGGTAATGCCGAACGCGATGCCGCAGCGTGAGGTCCTGCGCCCGCGCCGGGGCGCGGATCGGGTCCGCCTGCACGAATCCCAATTTGTGTACCGCGCGCCTGAGAGTGGTCGGTGGGAACAGGCTGCGAGCGACGGCATAGCGCCGGAGATCGTCGATCGTCACCCGAGCTACACCTGATCTCGGAAGACGCCGCCTTTTTCGTCCGCAGAATCATTGTAGATGGCGGGGACGGAGATGTTCAGCAGCCGCAGGAACACGCCAAGCTGCGCGCGATGGTGGACGATGTGGTTCAGGATGTACTCGCGAAGAGCGAGCCATCGTGGCTGAGTGAACCAGATCTCGTCGCCCGATCGAATCGTCCACGGTACCTGCAGCTGTGCCTCCGACACGCCCGCCAGCGCCTTCCTGAGGTTGCCGTAGTTCCGATCGAACAGCGCGAGCAGTTGCTCCAGGGTCTTCGGCAACTCGGGACGCGGGCCAGCCGCCGCTTTCACGTCGAATTCTTCGCGTTCGATGACCATATTGCCCCACGTCGGGGCGATGGCAAGAAACGTGGCCAGCCAGCCGAGCGTCATCGACTTCTCGTGCGGCTTCCAGTCGAACTTGTCGATCGGCACGCGCTCGATCGACCGCCGCGTGTAGGGAAGCTCGAGATCGAACTCCGTGAGCAGCGCATCCTTCATCATGTCGTTCCGCGCTCCCTGGGGACTGTCCCATTCTCCCCGAACAGGGACCAGACCCATCAGGGATGAATGTCGGGTATGCTGTCGCCCGCCCGAGCTGGCGCCAACGCGGCGTTGCAGCTCATACCCCTGAGGTCTGACGACCATGCATCGAGTGCTCATTCTGATCGCGGCGTTCTGCACGTGCCTTGCTGCGCAGCAGCCGGCGCGCCCGACGCCGGCTGACCCGGCGAAGTTCCTCACGCAGCCACTGATCTCAGGCATCTACACCGCCGATCCCTCGGCCCACATGTTCGACGGCAGGCTCTACGTCTATCCCTCGCACGATTTCGAGGCCGGCGTGCCCCAGGACGATCTCGGAAGCCATTTCGCCATGCGCGACTACCACGTGCTGTCGATGGACGCGGTGGGAGGCAGGGTCACCGACCACGGCGTGGCGCTCGACATCAAGGACGTGCCATGGGCGGGGCGGCAGATGTGGGCGCCGGACGCGGCGCAGAAGAACGGCAAGTACTTCCTGTATTTCCCGGTGAAGGACAAGCAGGACATCTTCCGGATCGGCGTCGCCGTTTCCGACAAGCCCGCAGGACCGTTCAAGGCGGAGCCGCAAGCCATCGAGCACTCGTTCAGCATGGACCCGGCGGTTTTCAAGGATGACGACGGCAGGTACTACATGTACTTTGGCGGCATCTGGGGCGGACAGCTGCAGCGCTGGTCGACTGGCAGCTATGTCGCCAAAGACACCTATCCCGCCAACGATCAGCCCGCGCTGACACCGAAGGTCGCCGCGATGCGGGCGGACATGCTTGGCTTCTCCGAGAAGCCTCGCGACGTTGTCATCCTCGACGAACAGGGCAAGCCGCTCACAACCGGAGACAACAAGCGCCGCTTCTTCGAGGCGTCCTGGATGCACAAGTACCGCGGGAAGTACTACTTCTCGTACTCGACGGGCGACACGCATTTGATCGTGTACGCGACCGGCGATTCACCCTATGGGCCGTTCACGTATCGCGGGAAGGTGCTCGAGCCGGTACTTGGATGGACGAACCATCACTCGATCGTCGAGTTCAAGGGCAAGTGGTACCTCTTTTACCACGATTGCCAGCTCTCGGGAGGGCAGACGCACCTCAGGAACGTCAAGGTCGTCGAGCTGAAATACCGCGACGATGGGGCGATCGAGACGATCGATGCCTATCGCGACTGAGGTCGCGGACGACGGGCCCTGAAGTCGCGGATGGCGGCGACTCACGTCACGGACGTCTGCGACGGTCACAGACGCCGGAGACGGTCACGGACGCCGGTCACGGACGCACACTGATACGGGACAAATACACGGAAACAGCAACGCGGAATACACGGAGGGACGCGGAGTTACACGGAGGAACGAATTAGTTCGTCGTCCCGCGTGTCGCCGCGCGTACTCTGTGGTTTTGCCGACCCGTGCTACTTCGTCGCGAGGCTCAGCGTCCTGCCGTACTCAGGATCAGCGACGGTCCGCGTTTCGGCGTCGGTCACGGACGCACACTGATACGGGACAAATACACGGAAACAACAACGCAGAATACACAGAGGGACGCGGAGTTACACGGAGAAGAACAACCTAGTGGCCTGTATCCGCTGAATCGGTAGTGGCTTTCGGAGCGCGGCGCCCGGATGGCAAGGCGCGACGACCGAGAATACCGGCAGTATTTGAGGGAGGAGCAACGCAGGCAGCCGGGATGCCCCGCCCGAAAGACACACCTGATTCAGCGGATACAGGCCACTAGGCTAGGCCATCTCATAAACCCCGCAAGAGAATGAGGCTGCAGGCAAGGTGTAGCATGCCGAGAAAGTTCTCCGCGACTCGCTCGTAGCGCACGACGATCTGCCGAAAGTTCTGGAGCCAAGCAAAAAGTCGCTCTACCTTTCACTTCCGTTGTAGCGACGCAGCGGGCGACCGTCTTGCGTCCGCTGTTTCCGGTCCTCCGGTGCGGAGCGATCAGCGCGCCAGCTAGCCGCAACGGCGTTTATGAGGATCTAACGCCGCCGGCGCCGTCAGGTTAAGCGCCAATTAGCCGCTCTCCCACTTCAGCCAACGCCGACGCGTCAGCCACTCTGCTTTTGCCAGCCCGGGTTGGTCACGTCGCGCGGGTCGAAATGATTTACCTGCTCGACGATCCTCCCCGCTGCGTTTACGGTAAAGCGGTCTGCCACTCGCAGCCGAGCCTTGGGGTTGGTCACCTCGACCTCGGCCTCGGCCACGACTCCTGTGAGGGTCTCGTTGTAATAGATGTCCAGTAACTTAACCTCTCCCAGGATCTGCGGCATCGGAGGCCACCAGATGTTACGCAGCTTCTCCCTACCTACGAGCGGGCTATGGATTCCGCCGGGGGCGAGCGGGGCGCGCAGGACCACGTTGTCTTCGTACGGAATCATGTCAAAGTCCTTGTTCGCAAGGGCAGCGAAATACTTCGTGGCCGCGTCCTTGAGCTGCGCCTTGCGGTCTTCTTGACCCATGGCTCTCTCCTTCCTGTAACGCGCCTACCGTGGCTTCAACGCCGCCGGCCAGTTGGTCAGGACCGTCAACCGGGTGGTCTCCTGCCCCTCGGGATCGAGGACCAGGAACCGCTGACCGTCTGCGGTGACGGCATATTGGTCGTCTACGGGTTTCACCACGAGGCGCAGTCGAAACAGCGTGCGCGGAGCGCCAGGGTTCGCGGGATTGGCGGTGCGCACCGACATCATCGTGCCGTCCAGGGCGAGGTAGAAGAGCTCCGCGCCGTCGCCCCGCCAGTGCGCCTGGCTCCCGCCGTTCGTCGACACGCGCACGCGCCCGCCAGGCCGCATGAACGGCTGCAGGTACACTTCCCATTGCCCGGTGTCGTTGCCGCTGTACGCCAGCCATCGGCCGTCCGGCGAGACATGCGGTTCATCGACGCTGGATGACGACTCGATCAGCGGGACGGGCGTGCGGTCTCCTTTCAGCGGTAACGCGCAGATGCGTCCCGTCCCACACAGGAAGATCACGAACCGCCCGTCATGCGTCCAGTCCTCCGCGCTGATGACTGACGACGACGCGAGCAAGGGCGTCCGGCCGTCCTGATCGATCCGTCGGGTGAACAAGCCGCCCTCCGACTGAAAGGCCAGCTCCCGGCTATCCGGCGACCAGACGGGATCGGCCTCGTCAGGCTGATTGCCCGTCGTGAGGCGTGCGTGGATGGGGCGAGTCAGATCGGTCAGGGACACACGAAGCTTTGCCCTGCGCGTCGGCCTCCGTCGCCGCCACGCGCTGCTCATCGGGCGCCAGCGCGATCCCGACGTACTGCGCCGCCTCGGGAACCGTGCCGAGCGTCCTCCCAGTCCGATCGACCCAGGTCATCCTGGCGGAGGGGGTCTGCGAGCTGGCCCAGACGAGCAGGTCACCCGCGACCGCAAAGCTGGTGTGCGGTCCGGAGAAAAGGATGCCGGAGCCCAGGGTGAGCGGGTCTCCCACCAGGCGCCTGCGGTCGATGTCGAAACGCTGCGCAAACATGGTCCCTTGCTGGCCATACAGCAGGTAGCCGCGCGGGGAGACCACGGCGTTCGCGGGCTCGGGCAACAGCCGCGTGACCGTCGGGGAGTCCAGCGTCCCGAGGAACACGCCACGTTGCTGCGCGTCGCTGCCGTCCTGGGCGTAGAGGAACGTTCGCCCGTCGGGGAGGAACGAGGGGAAGAACTGACTGCTGATTCCAGCGCCGGGTCGATAGACGTCGGTGAGATGCCCATCGGCCGCTGACAGACGCCGCAAGCGCGATCCGCCGAGCAAGATAATGCCGTCGCGGTTCCAGGCGCTGTCACGCACGTCGGCCGGCACCCTGCCGATCGCCCGCACGCCGCCGGTTGCGACGTCCGCCACCCTGAGTTCGCCGTCTCTGACAAATGGCCACGGAGCGACTGTCAGGCGACCAGGTCATTGGGAAGGCGTTTTCTGTACCGGCCGGCCACGTCACCGCGCCGTCGTCCAGGCGCCGAATGGCAATCGCCCGCCCTTGTGGACCTGACCCGAACGCGAACATCGAGACGTAGCGTCCGTCTGGTGACAGGATCGGGAGCGCCAGCGTCACATTCGGAAACTCGATGGCAGCTTTGACGGCCCCTGCCGCCGACGCGTCATCGACGCGGCGATCAGAACGGTAGAGCACTGCGATGATGGTCGCGAACAACAGCGCCGCGATTGCCCAGCCGAGGGCGGCCCACCGTGCCGGCCACCGTGACACTCTGGGGTGCGTGGGTCGTTCTGCCACGTGTCCGAGTCGTGCCAACGCCACCCACACGTCGTGGCCGCTCGACCAGCGGTCGTCCGGGTTCTTCGCCAGGCACGTCCGCACGATCGCGTCGAGGACGGGCACCGGGATCGGATCAGACCCACCCGCCATCGGCGCCGGCTCGCGCTCCAGAATCGCGGCGATGACACTCGCTGGGCTGTCCCCGGTAAACGCTCGTCTTCCTGTCACCATCTCGTACAGCACGCATCCGAAGGCAAACACGTCGGTGCGTGCGTCGGCTGGCAACGCGTGCAACTGCTCAGGCGCCATGTACTGCAGCGTGCCGACCAGTGTCCCCGCGCCGGTGAGCGGCTGCTGCGTCGCCACCTGCGTCACCCCTGCGCTCAGGGCCACCGGGGGCGGCTTGGCCAATCCAAAGTCGAGCAACGTCGCCCCGCGCTTGGTGAGCATGATGTTGCCGGGCTTCAAATCGCGATGGATGATGCCGGCCTTGTGCGCCGTGCCGAGGGCATCGGCGATCTGGATGCCGGTCCGGAGGGCCTCGTCGAGCGGCAGCTTGCCGCGCGTGAGACGCTGCGCGAGCGTCTCGCCCACCAGGAACTCCATCACCAGGAAGTCGGTGCCGTCCTGGTGGCCGATGTCGAAGAGCGAGCAGATGTGCGGGTGCGAGAGCGCCGCGACGGCCTTGGCTTCCCGATCGAGCCGCTGCCGTGCGTCAGGATCGGCGGTCAGGGCCGCCGGGAGGACCTTGATCGCGACGGTGCGGTTCAAGCGCGTGTCGCGCGCTTTGTAGACCTCCCCCATCCCGCCGGCGCCGGCGCGGGCGAGGATCTCGTAGGGGCCGAGCGTCGCACCCGCCGTGAGCGGCATCAGGTGGCCACGTCGTCACGCATCCAGATAGGGGCCGCCGTGCGTGTCACCCGTACCCCGCTCCGAGTGGGCGAACGCGTTGGCCGGCATCCAGCCGAGAACCGGGGGGGCCGAGGGACATGGGAGTGAGGCGGATTATACCGCTGGGTTTACCAGGGCGGTCGCCGGACTGCCTGCGCCGAAGATCGATCGCGTCGCGGTCTATGACAAGCAGTGAACAGCACGCACCATTCGATTGGTGCACGCTCGCACCCCGCCAGCCACCCTGTCCGACGGCCCGCCGCCGACCAGTTGCTTGTTCCTCTCGCGTGGCGGGTTACTCCACACTAGTGGCCTGTATCCGCTGAATCGGTAGTGGCTTTCGGAGCGCGGCGCCCGGATGGCAAGGCGCGACGACCGAGAATACCGGCAGTATTTGAGGGAGGAGCAACGCAGGCAGCCGGGATGCCCCGCCCGAAAGACACACCTGATTCAGCGGATACAGGCCACTCGTCGCCAGGCCGCTACCGAGCCACCGAGAGAGCCGGTCGTCAGTGCGGCGTCTATCGTGACCTAACGGCCAGCTGTTCACCTGCGGGTCGCGCAGCAGATGCAACAGCGTGGTATGCCGCGCCTTTTACTCCTTCTCTCGCTTCTCAACCTTGTGATTCAACGCCTCGACCTCGGCCAGCAGCCGGTCGAGGTCGGCGCGCCGGTAGAGCTGGCCATCGGCGACGACCGCACCGATCTTCTGCGTGTTGCGGATGTTTTCGAGGGGGTTGGCGTCGAGGAGCACGAGATCGGCGAGCTTGCCCGGCTCGATCCTCCCCAGCGAGTCCGCCAGGCCAAGCACGCGCGCAGGATTGAGCGTGGCCGCCTGCAAAGCCTCGAGTGGAGTCAGACCGGCTTCGACCAGCCTGACCAGCTCCTCATGCAGGCTGAGGCCCGGGACTCCCATCGGGATGTCGACGTCTGTCGCCGCCAGCAGCACGACTCCGGCTTTATTCGCGAGACGAACATTCTCCAGTTCGAGAGGGGGAATCGGCCGAAGGATCGATTGGAGCTCCCGAGTCGTTTCCGAGTCGAGCAAGTGCGCCCAGTTGCGACGGACCGTCTCGGGGACGAGTCGCAGGCGGGCGGTGTCCGAAAGGATCTGGTCCGCGTGCACGATGTGGTGATAGACGAGCAGATCGGCAGTAACCGCCACACCGTTGTGCCGGTACGCCTCGAAGGCCGACGCGCAGGCGGCCGGATCCCGGCTGTCGTAGAGCGCGCGATAGTGTTGGATCTGCATCAGCAGGAGCTTCTCGCTCACCGGCAGCCCGTGGTAGTTGGCGAGAACTCCCGCGAAACGTTCCCGTTCAGCGTCGGCCTTGGTGGAGCAACCCGTTGCGAGGGCCTCCGGATGCTCGACCGTGCGCTGACCGGCGGCGGCGGCCTCTTCGGGAGTGATGCGGAAGGGGAGGTGACCGTCCACGGGGATCTTTCTGCGCCTGGCCTCGTCGATGATCGCGAAGTAGGCCTCCCTGGAGACGTTCTCGTAGACCTTGACGAGATCGGCGCCATTCGAGGCCAGCTGTTCCACCACCGCCCGAGCCTCCGGCGCGGTGCGCACGATGACCTTCTTGCTCATCCCCAAGGGAGGATCGCCATCGACCGCGGGGCCGGCGCTGAGGAATCGGGGTGGGCCGCGACGACTTCCCTCCGCCAACTGGCGCTTGATCGTGTTTGTCAGCTCGAGCGTCACGTCGGCGGTGCCGTCATTCATATTGCGAACGCCGGTGACGCCGTAAGCGAGGAACAGAGGAAAGTGCCAGTCCTGGGCCGCGATTGACCGGTTGGCTGTGTCAACCCCCACGGGATTCACCGAGTGGACGTGCATATCCCACAGGCCGGGGATGACGTAGCGGCCTGCAGCGTCAACCAACTCCGCATCGCGGGGTATCCGGACTTGGTCGGCCGGGCCCACGGCCGTGATGCGATTGCCCGCTACAAGAACGGTCTGTTTGCCACGGAGGGATCCATCCATCACATCGACGACGGTGACAGCTCGGATCGCCACGGCCGGAGCCCGCGTCCGCGCGTCGCGGATGGCCACCGTTGGCGCCCGCGGCGTGCATTCGATGAGCAGCAGGCAGGCAATACCCAACAGGACCTTCATCACCTTACTTCCTGAACGTCCTGCCAGAAGGGAAGTCGTTGAGCGGCCATTCGCAGCTTGGCGCCGAGACCGTCGTCATGATAGCCAGCCTGTCAACGTCGAACAATGCTCCTGTGTAGTCGCCTAGGGCGGACTGAAGAATCCGCCCCAGCGACAGTTCTGCGACGTCGGAGTTGTGCCTGATCCGTGTCGCTCTGCCACGGAGCTCAGTGTTCTCGCCGTGTTACGTTTGGTCCGTGCTATTCCGCGTCGAGGATCAGCGACCGTCGCTCGGCGCGAGACTCGGTGATGGCTGAACGCAGCATCGTGACCGCGTTGTAGAGGATCACCACGAACACCAGCGCACGCACCACCGTCGTCGGGAGTGAGGTGAGGAGCCAGATCGCGAGGAGCACCGCGATCGGTCCGCCCAGCGTCAGACCGAGAGCGGCGCGGACGTCATACGCATCGCGGCGGATGAACCGGAGCCCCGCCACCGGCATCAGGAACGCGCACGACCCCATCATGATTGGAAATGCACCCGCTGGATCCATGCCGAGCAGGCTGACGAGCACCATGCACGGCGCGTAGAGGCCAACCCCCAGCGTCATCAGCGCGCCGAGCACGGCGTTCGTCGAGATCCCGATCGCAAGCTTCGCTCCGCTCAGCGCCACCGCGTTCCCGCTCGGGACCAGCGCCAGCAGCTGCGCCAGGACGATCGCAGCGGCACCGAGAAGGGCGACCCCCATCCCAATCTGTACGTTCCGCCGCGCCAGGCGGGCCACGACGCCTGCGCCGAACCAGGCGCCGGCGCACGCAGCCGCGATCATGAGCGCGAGCGTCATCGTTTCGACATGGATCGCGACGATGAAGACGAGTGCTTGAATGACGGTGGGCAAGGTGTGGCCGACGTTGAGCGTGCCAGGGATCTGCTCGTCGCGCACGACTCTCCAGAGTTTGAACGCCGCTGTAGTCGTCGCGAAGCTGCCGATGCCGAACGTGTCCCAGAAGTTGGTGATGAAGCCGATGCCCAGGTGTCGCGCCCCCGGTCGAAATGGCTGTTGCGACGCCGCGTGCCGTGCCCGCAACCGCCGTACCCCGAGCAACCACACGGTCAGGAAGACCGCGGTCAGTGCCACGAGCACGGCAAGCAGGAGAAGTTTGGTCGGCACCGCGCCAGCGGGTGTGATTCTACGCGCTGGTCAGGAGTAGACGCCTGCCGCCAGTCCTCTGATCTCGATTCCCTGGCCCTCTGTCGAGTGGTGGCATTCAACTTGGTCTAGCTCAACCGGGCGTATAATCGGGCCACATGTCCCTGAGCCGCGGCACACGTCTGGGGCCGTACGAAATCGCTGAAACCGCCGGCGCCGGGGGCATGGGTGATGTTTACCGCGCCCACGACACGCGGCTCGATCGCGACGTCGCGGTCAAGACGATCAAAGGTCCCTTCACCGAGCGTTTCGAGCGGGAAGCTCGCGCGATCTCGGCGCTGAACCATCCGAACATCTGCACCCTCTACGACGTCGGGCAGCACGACGGCAGCGGCTATCTGGTGATGGAGTACATCGACGGGAAGCCAGTCGCCGGACCGTTGTCGGTGGAGCAGGCGCTCACATACGGCATTCAGATCTGCGAGGCGCTGCATGCCGCGCACCGGAAAGGCATCGTCCATCGCGACCTGAAACCGGCCAACATCCTGTTGACCAAGCAGGGCGTGAAGCTGCTCGAACTTCGGATTGGCGAAGCTGTCGGCGACCGGCAGTTCCGGCGCGATGCCCGGCAGTGGGGCGCACGTCGGCGAGCAGGCGACGGTGGCGGCGCTCACCGGCGCGCACACCGTCGTCGGCACGCCGCAGTACATGGCGCCCGAGCAGATCGAGGGTCGTGAGGTCGACGCGCGTACCGATATCTTTGCCTTCGGCTGCGTGCTGTACGAGCTCCTCACCGGTCAACGTCCCTTCGAGGGCAAGACGCCATCCGCGGTGATGGCGGCGATCCTGGCCACCAAGCCGCGCCCGATCGACGAGCTCGTGCCGCTCACGCCGCCGGCGCTCGAACGGATCGTGTCGCGGTGTTTGGCGAAGGATCCGGACGATCGCTGGCAAACCGTGCGCGACGTTGCCGCGGAGCTCCAGTGGGTGTCGCAGGGCGGTTCGAAGGTCGGTCTGCCGGCCGTCGTCACCGGTCGCCGCCGCGCGCGCGAGGGCGTCGCGTGGGCGGCGTGCGCAGTCACGGCTCTCGTCGCGATCGCGTTCGGCATCGCCTGGGCGCGTCGTGCGCCGGAACCGCCACCGCTTGTACGCTTTCCGCTGTCGATGCCGGCCAGCCTGTCGAATCCAAGCCCGCCGGTCGCATCACCGGATGGACGGAAAATCGCATTCGCGGCTGATAGCGACGCCAAGCGGACGATCTGGATCCGCACGCTCGATTCAATCGATCCCAGACCGCTTCCTGGCACGGAGGGCGTGCTGCGGCCGTTCTGGTCGCCCGACAGCCGCTTCGTGGCGTTCTTTGCCGGCGGCAAGTTGAAGAAGGTCGATATCGCCGGCGGGCCGCCGCAGACCATCTGCGATGCACCGAACGGCGCCGACGGCTCGTGGAGTCGGGAAGGCGTGATTCTGTTCGACGGCCGCGGCACCGACCCGATTTGGCGGGTTCCTGCCGCCGGTGGCGTCCCGAAGACCGAAGTGCACGTGGATCAGAAGGCAGGAGTCTTCGGCGTAGGCTGGCCCGAGTTCCTGCCGGACGGCCGGCGATTTCTTTTCATGAAGATCGGCGAGACCGCGCAGGAGCAGACGCTCCATGTGGGAACGCTCGATTCGAAAGACGCGAAGCCCCTGTTCAAAGCCACGTCACGCGTCCTGTACGCCGATCCGGGATACCTGCTCTTCGTCAGAGAGCAGACGCTGGTCGCACAGAAGTTCAACGTCGATTCACTGTCCCTCGAAGGCGAAGCTATTCCGCTTGGCGAGGGGCTTGGCGTCGACGACGTAGGGTTGGCGTCGTTCTCCGTCTCGCGTAACGGTTTGCTCGCCTTCCGGGCCGGCGAGCTCCAGGGCCGCCGTCTCCTGTGGATCGATCGCCAGGGTCAGACGACGCCGGCGATCGAGGCGATCGGCGAGTACGGCAATACCTCGCTATCACCCGACGGGAAGCGGCTGGTGTACGACGTTGCGAACAACGGGAGCCTCGACTTGTGGATCCGTGATCTGGCTCGCGGCGTCAATTCCCGCTTCACGTTCGAGGCGGCCGACGAGCTCAACCCGCAATGGTCGCCCGACGGGACGCGGATCGCGTTCACCTCGCGCGTCAAAGGGGCCTGGCGATCTGTACATCAAGAATGCCTCCGGAACCCGGGAAGCCGAGCCGCTGCTGATCTCGCCGGACGAGAAGTACATCTCCGACTGGTCTCGCGACGGCCGCTATGTCTTTTACACCAGCCGCAAAGGCGACGAGTACGGTTGGGACATCTTCGCGCTACCGCTCGACGGTGACAGAAAGCCGATTCCGCTCGTGAAGAACAAGTTCAACGAGCTGTTTGCCACGCTGTCGCCAGACGGCAAGTACATCGCCTACCACTCGAACGAGTCGGGACGGCCGGAAATCTACGTCCAGGAGTTTCCTGAAGCACGCAACAAATGGCAGGTGTCGACGGAAGGCGGCGCTGCGGCCTCATGGCGTGCTGATGGACGCGAGCTCTACTACCGCAATGGCCCGCGGCTGATGGCAGTGCCCGTCGAGGCCGGTGCGAGCTTCACCGTGGGCACGCCGCAACTGGTGTTCGAGACGCGCTTTGCCGCAATCACGGTGCGCACCGTGTATCGCCCGACCTCGGACGGACAGCGCTTCCTGGTGCTGGCGCCACTGGCGCGCGAGGCGGAGCAGCCGGCGTCAATCGTGCTCAACTGGACAACCGCACTCAAAAACTAGAACTTTGCAGTGCGACGTGCCTGGCGTTTCTTGGCCGTCTTCGCTCCGCGCGTGCCGCCGCGTGTGGCCAGCACGTCCGACAATTGATAGGCCTCCTCGAGCCAATCGGTGATCGGCGCTTCTACCTCATCGCGGTGACGGATGTGCAGGATGTGCACAACCTTGGACTTCGAGGCTGGAGTGACTCGGCGGATCCGTGAGCTCTTCAGCGTGCGGCCGAGAAAGATGCAGACTTCGAGGAAGTTCCTCTTCGGCCGCACGAAGAAGTAGCACGACTTTCGAGAGAACATGATCGAGTTGTGCGAGGCGTAGATCCGCTGCTCGCCGAACGTGACGGCGGTGTCGCGCAGCCGTTCATACGCCTCCTGCAGATCCTCGGAGAGGCCCTGCGTCAGCACCGCCTCTGTCGTCGTCCAGCAGTCGTGCGCCTCTCCGTCTTCGATCCATCGCTTGCAGTGGTAACACTCGTGACCCATGGGGCGATCTTGCAGTGCCAAGTGCTAAGTGCAAAGTGCCAAGTGGAGTGAGGAGTTGGAAAGTGAAGAGTGGTTGCTGATCCGAACAGTCGTCCCATCGACGATCTGACCGATTCAGCCACCACTTGTCACTACCCACTGTCCACTCCACTTAGCACTTAGCACTTGGCACTTCGCACTGCGAGGGTCTCCTCAGTCCTTCAATCCCTTCAGGTCCGGCAACAGCCGTTCATCGCTCTTCGTCAACTCCTCCCAGGTGACGACGCGGCCTTCGTACGCCGCGGTCCTCCCGAGGATGGTCACCAGGTTGCTGCGGACGCTGTCGGCGACGGTCGGGTTGGAGTAGTCGCTCTTCGCGATCGCGTCGTGGAAGGCCGCGATGTTGTTGACGACACCGCGCTCGTAGATGTCTTCCGTCTTGCCACCGTTGTAGAAATCTTTGCCGCGGACGAGCACTTGTCCGCCGTACTCGGTCTCGAGGACACCCGCGGTGCCGAACATGCGGTTCCGGATCCCTTCCGGCCTCGTGCCGAAGCCGTCGAACTGCCGGGACGTGAACGCGATCCCCACATCGCCGGAGTACCTGTACGTGACGCTGAATGTGTCGCAGCAGTTGCCGGCGCTTCTGAACTTGCGACCGCCTGTCCCCGACGCGGCGAGCGGCGGCTTCGCCATGATCCAGTTCATGACGTCGAGCGTGTGGATGTTCTGCTCGGTGATGATGTCGCCCAGGTACTCGCGCGAGAGCCCCCATCCGCGGAGGATCCCCTCCGGCGTCCCCGATCGCGCGGCCTCCACCTGCTCCAGGAACGGATCCTCGGCGTGGTATGTGGCCTCGCCAAAGATGAACGTCCCCAGCGCACCGGCGTGGACGCGGCGAAGCGCCTCGATGAAGGGCGTTGTCGCTCGCGTCTGGAAGTCGACGAGGAAGCAACGCTGGCTCGCCGTCGCCTTTCGCGCGCTCTGCTCGATCGTCATGCAGCCGGGCACATCCACCGCCACCGGCTTGGCCAGGTAGACGTGCTTGCCCGCGGCAACTGCGTCGGCCGCCTGGCTTGGATGGAAAAACGGCGGACTCTCGATCGCGACCGCGTCGAGCTTCTGTTCCAGCAGCCGGCGGTACGCGGACAGCCCGGTGAACCGGCGCTCGGCTGGTACACCGAGCTTGTTGCCTGCGGCCTCGACGCGATCAGGAAAATAGTCGGCCAGCGCGACGATGTTGTAGCCGCCGTGCTTCTGGAACAGGTCGGCGATCCACGTCCCGCGGCCGCCGCAGCCGATGATGCCGAGATCCACCTTTGCGTTCGCCTGGCTCCCCCTCACCAGGTCCGGTTTGACGATGGAGAACGCGAGCGCGGTAGCGCCGGCGTCTGCAAGAAAGCGCCGTCGCGAGAGTTCCCGGGCGCGTGGGGCTTCGAGATCCGTTGGTGATCCTGGCATGGCGATGACTCCTGCGAACGAGATCGATTCGGCGCGCACTCAAGTCTAGCAGCCCAACTTGCTCCTCGCAGGGGTGGACGTTCGGATTGGCGACGGCTCCATGCCGGCAATCAGGATCGGTCGCCCGCGCTCATCGAGTCCTCGCGCCCAGGTTTGCGTGGCGAATGGCGTTCCCCGCCGCTCGCGCCTCCTACTTGTCCCTTGGCGGGTCGATCATGATGTGCGCCGTAGGCTTGCCTGGGAACATCAGCCATGGGCCACCGGGGACAGGCATCGTCGAGAGCCCGGTAGACTCGGGCGTCGCGTACGGGGTATAGACGACCCAGCGCCGGTAAGGCTTGATCACGGTGCTGGTGGCCGCGTCGTAGCCGCTGCCCTCGAGGACGTAGAGCGTTCGGGGCTCGCGCGGCATCACGAGCTTGCCCGATTCGATCTCCTGCCATCGCGCCTCGTTCCGTTCCTTCCCTTTGAGGCCTGTCGCGCTCATTGCACGTCCTCGCGACATGAACGGCTCGAGGTCCTTGTGATAGCAGTCCACCTCGAATTCGGTGTCTCCCGGATCGTCGGCGAGGCAAATCAGGTCGCCCTTTCCCTCGCGCAGGGTCACCAGCTTGCCCGTCGCGTCATAGCCCAGCACGGTGGCGTCGGCCCGGCGTTCCTCGGGAGCAGCCTGAACGGCCGCTGCGATCTGCTGAGGGGCGGGCAGCGGCATCGCTGCCGCCGCGGGGCTCTGTCCGAGGGCACCGAGCACGAACACCAGGGTTATTGTAGTCATCACATTTCTCGTCGTCGACGCGAGGGAGTTTACATCAGTCGTCTTAGCTGACTGCCGCCCCGCTCGACTGCGGACCTCGGATACTATTCAGAACTCGAGTACCCGTAAACGGACTACTCACCGGCAATGCGGCTTCACTTCGGACCCTTTTGTGTCGACGTTGGCGCACGTCAAGTCCTGCAGGGCGATGCCTCCATCCACTTGACACGAAAGGAAATCGATCTGCTGTTGTTGCTGCTCGAGCAGCGCCCGAACGTGGTAACCAAGGAGCAGATTTACGGCCGCCTCTGGCCCGATGTCTTCGTGTCCGAGGCGAGTCTCCAGGCGCTCGTCTCGGACTTGCGAGAAGCGCTTGACGCGGGCGGGCGCCGAGACGAATTCATTCGAACCGTGCACGGCGTTGGTTATGCGTTCTCGGGCGCCGTTCACGATTCGAGTGTGCTTCCGGAGGCGGACCGCGCCGTCGTACGCGGCTGGCTTGTCGGCACCAGCGGACGCGTTCCGCTTCATGCCGGCGAAAACATCGTCGGGCGCTCGGACCATCCGGACCTCGACACGACGACGATCTCTCGACGCCATACGCGAATACGGATCGACGTCGAAGGTGTGACCATCGAGGATCTCGGCAGCAAGAACGGAACGTGGCTGAACGATCGCCAGCTCATGGCCCCTCAGCGTCTGAGCGAAGGAAATATCGTACGCCTGGGATCGTCAGTGTTCACGTTCCGGCGGGCGCGGATGTCCTCATCTACACAGTCGAGTGTGCCGACCCCGAAGCGCCGATAAAGTCGTTGGACGGCGCGCACTCTCAGAACTTCAGGAAAATACCCGGTTAGTCCAAGGACTGCCGCCAGGCACCAGACCTACTTTGCACCCACACCGGTTTGCACACGGTGTGGGAGGCAAACATGTTCGCCTGGCCGATCAGCACCGCGTCACGCACAGGTATCCAGCGCCATAGGCTCCTGGCGGGATTACTCCTTATGTACGGTCTGGCGGCCAGTGTCGCGGCGACGCCAGCCGCACGAGCGGCGACACATGAACATGTGCTGCGTGTGCTCCCGAACGACCGACTGACGCGCGATCATCTTCAGCGGGCGCTCGCCGGGTCTGCAACGGCGCGTGAGCTGGTCAGCAGGATCGAGCGGTTACAGAACGTCGTGCTCATCGTGCGGGCGCATCCGCTCCTGGTTCGGCAGGACCGGTTGCTCGGGCGCGGGAAATTCTGGGTAGTGCGCGGACGTCTGTTCGGGCTCCTCGAATACCAGGCCGAACCGCTAGGCAGCAATCGTGCCGTCCGGATACTGGCTCACGAGCTGGCGCACGCGCTGGAAGTGGCCCTCGCGCCACGAGGATTCGACACGAACAGCTTGCGATCGATCGTGCTGGCGCGGGAAAGCGAAGAGCGCGCGGGTCCCGTAGCCGGGATTGAAACCGAATTTGCCCGAGCCGTCGGCTATCGCGTGCAGTTAGAGCTCCTGAATAAGTTGACCGGCCCGAGCACGTTGTCGGCAATTGCCGAGGAAATGCATTTAGCGCTCAATGCCGAACGGGATCCAGCGCTTACGCGCTGAGCGCAGTTCACCGTCAAACATCCAGCGCCCACGACCTGCCGGCGCGTGCCGCTCCGCACAATCCACTCCACCTGGTTGTTAGCACTTGCACTCGGCGCTTCTATAATCCTTCACCGATGAGCTTGCATGTCGGGACTCGCCTCGGACAATACGAGGTGCTCGGCCCGCTGGGCGCCGGCGGGATGGGCGAGGTCTATCGCGCCCGTGATACGCGACTGCACCGCGACGTCGCGTTGAAAATCCTGCCCGAAGCTCGCGTCGCTCAACCATCCCAACATCGCGCAGATCGGGTTGAGGCTCGCGTTCACACCGGAAGTCCCAACTCCTTCGCCGCTTCTTCCTGCGCGCTGTCCATCGTCACGAAGCGATCGATGCGGGTCTCGCGGTGAAACCACAGGGCGGTTCGCAACTGCGCCAGGTCGAGCGATCGGGGTGTGACGATGGCGGGCAAAGGATTGGACTCGCAGAGGTCCAGCGTGAGATCGCGCAACACGAACAGCTCCTGGTCCTCATCCACGCGATCAAGGCACGTCTTGTACTGCGCCGGCGTCAGCGTCCCCTCTCTCGCCAGCCGGACCAGGTTCCGCCGCGTTTCGAGGACGAGCAACACGCTGGAGAGCAACTCGGCGCCGGCCGTCTCCGCCGACAGGCGTGCGGCTCCGTCCTCGGCCAACAGCATGCAGAGATACGCTGAGGTATCGACATACAGACGGCGACGCTCCGGCGCCGCGTCCGACGACGGCGTCACCGAGTGCCCCGGTCTTCGAGCAGGATGGCAAGCGATCGGCCTTTCGTCCCGCGCTTCAACGCGGGCGTCACGCGGCCCATGCCGACCCGCGCGCCGTGGTGCAGGTGTTCCATCCGCGCAGGACCGAGCTGCGCCACCGGCTGGTTGTGCCGGGTGATCACGATCCTGCGGCCCGCCTGCGCTTCAGCCACGGCTTCTGACAGGTGTGCCTTGAGGTCCTGAATTGAGACCTGTTTCATGACCATTATTGTAGCAAATTCTGACCCGGCGCTGGCTTCAGGTCGTCCAAGACGGGGTGTTCCCCTGAGTACTGAGCGCCGTCGACTTCCCCGCTCCACTTAGCACTTCAGACTTAGCACGTGGCACTTCTATAATTGCGGCACCGCATGAGCTTGGGCCGTCGGCAATCGTCGCTGCCACTTCGCTCAACGCCGAAATATGGGGTGGCAGGATCGAGTGGGCTCGCTGGTCGCGGGCAAGTTGGCGGACATCATCGCCGCGGTCGCCGGCGATCTCCTTCACGCCATCACGACGCTGGAGCACGTAGGCTTCGTCATGAAGGGCGGCGTCACCTGTCGCGACGACCTGGCGCGCCGGCACGAGGCGTCCACACCTCACTGAGGGCTACTCGATGATCGATGTTCGGATTCGGCTGGCACTGGTAGCGGTCGCAGTTGTGTTTCTCACGCCGTTGTTGACACAGCCAGTGCGCACCCAATCGCAGCAAGCTCCCGCCTCTCCCGCCCTGCCGAGCGACACGCCCGATCAGCTGGTGCCCGTCACCAATACCTTCGACTACGTCAAGCGCGACGTGATGATCCCGATGCGCGACGGCGTGAAGCTGCACACAATCATCCTGATCCCCAAGGGCGGAGCGCACGCCTCCATCCTGCTGACACGCACGCCGTACGAAGCAAAGACGCTGACCGGTCACGCCGAGAGTGCGCACCTCGGTCCGATCCTGAACGGCTACGACAACGCCACCGAGGTCATCGTCGAAGGCGGCTACATCCGGGTGGTGCAGGACGTCCGCGGAAAGTACGGATCAGAAGGCGACTACGTGATGAACCGGCCGCTGCACGGGCCGCAGAATCCAAGTCCGATCGATCACTCGACCGACACGTGGGACACGATCGACTGGCTGGTGAAGAACGTTCCGGAATCCAACGGCAGGGTCGGGATCCTGGGGATCTCGTATGACGGGTTCCTGCCGCTGATGGCGATCGTCAATCCGCATCCCGCGCTGAAAGTCGCGGTACCCATGAACCCGATGGTGGACGGGTGGATGGGCGACGACTGGTTCCACAACGGTGCGTTCCGGCAGCAGATGATGGCCTACGTCTACGACCAGGCAGGTACACGCGCCAACACCGAGACGTGGTGGACCAGTCACTTCGACGACTACGACATGTTCATGCAGGCGGGGTCAGCCGGCGAGCTCGGGAGGCGTCGCGGCCTCGAGCAGATTGGTTTCTGGCGGAAGATCCTCGAGCATCCCGCCTACGACGCGTTCTGGCGCGATCAGGCGGTGGACAAGGTGCTCACAAACCAGCCGCTCACGGTGCCCGTGATGGTGGTCCACAGCCTGTGGGACCAGGAAGACATCTACGGCGCGATCGCCGTCTACAAGGCGCTCGAGGCAAAGGATGCGAAGAACGACCAGGTCTTCCTCGTGCTCGGACCCTGGCATCACGGGCAGGAGATCGGAGACGGCAGCGCGCTCGGTGCCCTGCGATTCAATAGCGACACCGCGCTGTATTTTCGAAAAAAGATCCTGCGTCCATTTCTCGATCGCTATCTGAAAGACGATGCGCCGGCGGCTGATGTCGCCCCGGTGACCGCGTTCGAGACCGGCACGAATGCGTGGCGACGATTGGCCGCATGGCCGGCCGGGTGCCCGAGCGGATGCCAGATTCGTCCGACTCCCGCGTATCTCGGCGCCGACCTGAGAGTGACGTTCACCGAACCAGTGGCCGGTGGTCCGGCATTCGACGAGTACGTGTCCGACCCCGCGAAGCCGGTGCCGTTCCGCGCGCGTCCGATCCAACCGGTCGGGTACACCGGCGAGATGACGTGGTCGCGATGGCTCGTCGACGATCAGCGCGAGGCCTCGGGCCGTCCCGACGTGGTCGCGTTCGTCTCCGACGTGGTGAAGGTGCCGATGAAAATCAGTGGGCAACCCGTCGCTCACCTGGTCGCTTCGACGAGCGGGACGGATTCGGACTGGGTGGTGAAGCTGATTGACGTATACCCGGACGAAGTCGCGGCCCAGCCTGCGCTTGGCGGCTATCAGTTGATGGTTTCAGCCGACATCTTCCGCGGCCGTTACCGCGAGAGCTTCGAGCACGCGAAGGCGATCCAGCCGGACACGCCGCTCGAGTATCGATTCGCGCTGCCGACCGCGAATCACGTCTTCCTACCCGGACACCGCTTGATGGTGCAGGTGCAATCGAGCTGGTTCCCGTTGTACGACCGGAACCCGCAAACCTTCGTCCCGAACATCTTCTGGGCGAAGCCGGCCGATTATCGGAAGGCGGTCCAGCGCGTGTATCACGCGCCTGGGCACGCCAGCTTCGTGGAGCTGCCGGTGGTCACGCCGTAGCTCAACGATCGATGCCGCTCGCACCTGGCTCGCAATTCGGCTCGTATCGCATCATCGCCCCGCTCGGTGCCGGCGGGATGGGCGAAGTGTTCAAGGCTCGCGACGTCAGGCTCGATCGCGATGTGGCGATCAAAGTGCTGCCGGCACGGCTGGCCAACGAGCCCGATGCGCTGAGCCGCTTCGAGCGCGAGGCCAGATCCGTCGCTGCCCTTTCGCATCCGCACATCCTTGCGATTCATGATTTCGGCCTGCACGACGGTATCGCGTACGCCGTGACAGAGCTTCTTCAGGGCGAGACGCTCCGCGAGCGATTGGCCGCCGGCGCGTTGCCGCTGCGCAAAGGCCTCCAGGTGGGCGCCGACATCGCCGACGGCCTGGCTGCCGCACACGAGAAAGGCATCGTCCACCGCGACCTGAAGCCGGAGAACATCTTCATCACGTCCGATGGCCGCGTGAAGATCCTCGACTTCGGGCTCGCGCTTCAGATGGATTCCGGGACGACGGCCGAGAACAAGACGTCCGACGGACGCACCGGTCTGGGCAAGACCGAGCCCGGGATGGTGATGGGCACGGTCGGGTACATGTCGCCGGAGCAAGTGGGCGGTCGCCATGCCGATCACCGCGCCGACATCTTCTCGCTCGGGTGCGTGCTTTACGAGATGGCCTCCGGTCAACGTGCGTTCCGCCGCGATACCCCGGCGGAGACGATGACGGCGATCCTGCGCGACGATCCGCCCGACCTGCCGCGCGAGTCGGGTGGGCGATCTGTCGCATTTGAAGCGGTAACCCGTCATTGTCTCGAGAAACGACCGGAGGAGCGCTTCCAGTCGGCGCGCGACCTCGCGTTCGCGCTCCGGTCGCTTCTGGGCTCGTCAACGTCGGGCGAGAGTCCGACGTCGGCGATCGCGGCCGCCACCGCGCTGTCGTCCTCGCGCCGCCCGCGCGCGATGCCGATCGCCGCGACGGCGATCGGCGCTGTCGCGCTCGTGCTCCTGGGCCGCTATACGGTCGGAAAGGGTGCCGAGCCGATGGCGTCGCCGCAAATCGTCGCCTTCGCGCAAGTCTCCGACCAGCCCGGTCTCGAGACGCAGCCATCGCTCAGTCCGGACGGCAAGTCGGTGGTGTACGTAAAGACGGTGGGTTCCGACACCGACCTCTACCTCTTGCGAATCGGCGGCAGGAATCCCGTACGCCTTACACCGGATTCTCCGACCGACGATCGCCAGCCCGCGTTCTCTCCCGATGGTGAGCGCATCGCGTTTCACTCAGATCGCGACGGCGGCGGCGTGTTCCTGATGACCGCCTCGGGCGAATCGGTCACGCGCCTGACGGATTTCGGCTACTTTCCGAGCTGGTCACCTGACGGCAACGAGGTCGTCGTGTCGCCGGGGTCCTTCGTCTCGCCGGCGAATCTGTTCAGCGACGCGACCGGGCTATCTGTGGTCAACGTGAAATCCGGCCAGGTGCGCGCACTGGAGATCAACGCGCGGGCGCTGCAACCAAGCCGGTCGCCAGGCGGGACTCGCATCGCGTACTGGAGCGTTCGCGGGCAAGGCGGACAACGCGACATCTGGACGGTCGCGGCCGACGGATCGGATGCTGCCAGCGGCGGCGTGCCGATCACCAACGACGCCGCGCTCGACTGGGGCCCGACCTGGTCGCCCGATGGACGGTATCTGTATTTTTCGAGCACGCGCGGCGGGCCCATGAACCTGTGGCGCGTGCGCATCGACCAGCGATCGGGACAGGTCCTCGCCGAGCCGGAACCCGCAACCACGCCGTCGACATGGAGCGGCTATCTGTCGTTCTCCCGCGACGGCACACGCCTCGCGTTCGCCAGCCAGGATTTTCACTCGACGCTGCTGCGGCTCCCGTTTGACGCCGCGCGCGCCGCGACCACGGGGCCGCCCGAACCCATCCTGAAGGGCACACGGGCGATTCGCGATCACGAGCTGTCACCCGACGGCCAATGGGTGGCGTTTACCGAGGCTGGCGTGCCTGAGGATTTGTTTGTCGCGCGGGTCGACGGGACGCAGTACCGCCGGCTCACCGATGACGCCTTCCGAGACCGTGGACCAGCGTGGGCGCCCGACGGCAGGCGCATCGCGTTCTACTCGGATCGGGGGGGCGGGAAATACGACCTGTGGGCCATCCGACCCGATGGGAGCGGCCTCACGCGGCTGACGCATGGCACCGGCGTTCCTGGTTTCCCTGTGTGGTCACCCGATGGCGGCACAATCGCGTTCGGGTACTCGAGCTGGCATCTGGTCGATCTCAAGGCGACGACATCGGTACCACCGGTAGCGGGACCCGTTCTCAGCAAGACCGACCGGTTTCTCCCGACATCATGGTCGCCCACGGGCGGCGGGCGCATCGTGGGTCAGGTCATTCCCACCAACGGCTCGGTCGTCTCGTTGGGCGTGTACGCGGTGGCGACCAAACAGTTCGCGCGAGTCCCTGGGGACATTACTCGCGGCAGCTACTACCTGTGGGCCGAATGGCTGGCCGACGGCCGGCGCCTCCTGGTCCGGAGCCCCAGGGGTGTCGCCGTCATCGACGCCGAAACCGGCGCCGGCAGGACGCTGTTCGACGTCGGCGGTGTCATGGTCGGTCGCACCGTCGGCGTTTCGCGCGACAACAAGTGGATCACCTACACCGAGACTGCCACCGAGGGCGACCTGTGGGTCGCGACAATCAGGAAGTAGCGCCAGCAATCCTGCCGCTTGCCGGTGTCTGGTACGAGCATTACCTGGCAAACAGCCCGATCAGCAGCTGGCAGTAGAGCGCCCCTAGCAGCGTCATCGACAGACCCCACGCAAGCAGCTTCCGGAAGAGGGCTCTGGCATCCTCGGTGTCTGGAATCGCCGCGATGCAGAGCGCACCGATCGTCGAGAGCGGCGACACGTCCACGACCGCTGCGCCCACGTTGATGCTCATGGCGACCTGCAACGGATCGCCGCCGCCGAGCTTCTCCACGACACCAGGCACTGCCGGGAGAAATGCGGGATACACGACGCCAGAGGTCGAGCTGTACGTCGAGATCAGTCCCGTCACGAACGCAATCGCGCCGTTCACCGTGGCTGGCGTCGTCATCCTCGCCAGCAGTGTCGTGAAGAGATCCATGCCGCCCGTCTTCTCGAGCACGCCGATCAACACGCTCACGCCGCACACCATGACGACGACGGACCATGGGACGCTCTTGAGGACCGGACCATCGAGCGCGCATCCCGCCAGCACGAGCAGGCACGCCGCCGCAAACGCTGAGAGGCCAGGATTCGCCTTCAGGATCACGACACCGGCAATCCAGGCTGCCGTCACGGCGAGTGTTGCCCAGTGGATCGCTGTCAGCGGCGAAACAACGGTGTCGACTTCGACGCGACCCTGCCGCAGAAGCGCCGCCCCGCCGAACAGCAGCCACGCGCCGACACCGGCGAGAAGGTGGACGGCAAAATTGGCAGCCCAGACGGACCACTCGTGGCCCCCGAGCCCCGCGTCCCGCATCAGGGTCTGCACGATGATCCCGACGGCGCTGATCGGCGACAGGTTCCCCGCGTTGGCACCGTTTCCGACCATGAGTGCCGTGAGAAATGCCGGGATGCCGGCGGCGGCGCCAATCGTCATCGCAGGTGGCGCAACAAGCGCAGTGGCGGATATCGCGCCGGGGCCGAGTGTGGCGACAGCGCACGCCAGCAGGAACAACAGCGGCGGGACCAGTGCGATCCGCCCGCGGCACAACCGCACGGCTCGCAGCGTCACTGCCTGCATCGTGCCATTCGTGTGCGAGACGCCGAAGAGCAGCGACACGCCGACCAGCGTCAGGAACAGAGACGACGGGAAGGTCTGGATCAGCGCGTCGGCCTTCCACCCCGCGCCGTAGATCGCAATTGGCCACGCGAGCGCCACGGCGAGGACACCGACGTTGACGCGCGAGAAGAGGCTCGCGACGATGACGGCGAGCAGGGCGACGAGCGATGCGACGGCTGGAGCTGGCGGCATGCGCGGGCAGCATCATAGGTCAGCCCGGAAATCGTCCGCCAACGATCGGAGAGGCCGGCGATCGCACGCTGGGATAGAATCCGCCGACAGCACCAATCGGTTTGCTCGAGGGGGGCGGCGTTTGAAGGGTCCTTCGTGATCGGCCGAAGGCTCGGGCACTATACGATCACGGCTGCAATTGGGGCGGGTGGTATGGGTGCGGTCTATCGCGCCACCGACCGCACGCTCGGGCGCGACGTCGCGATCAAGGTCCTGCCCGAAGATGTCGCCCAGGATGGCGATCGACTCGCTCGCTTCGAACGCGAGGCCAAGGTGCTGGCCTCGCTCAATCACCCACACATCGCGCAGATCTACGGATTCGAGGCGGCGCTCGATGGGCGAACCTCCGTGCATTTCCTCGCGATGGAGCTGGTCGACGGCCGGAACCTCGCCGAGAGGCTGGCGCCCGGCGCGCTGCCTGTTGACGACGCGCTGGCGATCGCGCGGCAGATCGCCCAGGCGCTCGAGGCCGCGCACGAGAAGGGCATCATCCATCGCGATTTGAAGCCCGCCAATGTCAAGGTCCGCGACGACGGCACCGTGAAGGTGCTCGATTTCGGCCTGGCCAAGGCTCAGAGCCGCGAGGGAACGGTCGCCTCGTCGGACGTCTCGCAGTCGCCTACCATGCCGCATGCGGGGACCGCCGCCGGAATCATCCTCGGCACCGCCGCGTACATGTCGCCGGAACAGGCGCGCGGCCGATCGGTGGACAAACGCACTGACATCTGGGCGTTCGGTGTGGTCCTTTGGGAAATGTTCACGGGCAAGCGGCTGTTCGACGGCGACAGCGTGAGCGACGTCCTCGTGGCCGTGATGACGCGCGATCCGGACTGGTCGCAGCTGCCGCCGCAGATACCGTCATCGGTCCGCACGCTTCTGCGCCGCTGTCTCGCGCGCGATCCGAAACAGCGGCTGCACGACATCGCCGACGCCCGCATTGTGATTGACGAAGCAATATCGGGCGTGCCCGCCGACGCGGCGCTGGCCACCGCGGGCACGAAAGGTCGCGGTCAGGGCGTGCTGCTCGGCCTGGTCCTGCTGCTGGCGGCCATCACGGCCGCACTTGGCTGGATCGTCGCTCGAAACACTCCGGCGGTGCCGACCCCGTCGCGAACTCTCTCCGTCGTGCTGCCGCCGAATCTCCGATGGGCCGAAGAATCGTTTGGGAGCATCGACATTTCACCCGACGGCCGGATGATCGCTGTGATTGCCGAAGATGACGTCAACCGGCGTCTCTACCTGCGTCCGCTCGATTCACCGGAGCTGCGTCCGGTCGACGGCACCGACGGAGCAGAGGGTCCGTTCTTCTCTCCCGATGGCCGCTGGATCGCCTTCGCCCAGGACGGCCTCAAGAAGCTGTCACTCGCCGGCGGGCCACCGGTTAGCGTTGCACCCCGAATCTTTGGCAAGGGAACGTGGAGCCCTTCGGGCGACATCTTTTACACGTCCGATTACAACACCGGCCTGTTTCGCGTCTCCGCTGCGGGGGGCGCACCACAGGAATTGACGAAGCCCGATGGCCGCGAACGGCGAATTGAATCACGGTTATCCCGAATTGCTCCCCGGCGGCCGCGCGCTTCTGTTCACGACCGTCCGGTCGCCGCTGAGTGACTCACGCATCGAAGCGCTGGTCCTGGCGACCGGTGTACGTCACGTCGTCATCGAGCACGCGATCGAGGCACGGTACTTCCAACCGGGTTACCTCGCGTTCGTGCGCGATCAGATGCTGATGGTCGCACCCTTCGACGTCGACGCGCTTCGCGTGACCGGTCCAGCGCAGCCGGCCCGCCATCGGGCCGCCGTGTATTTCGGTGTAGCGCATGCCGACTACGCGCTGTCGGGCAACGGCACGCTGGTCCTTGTGCCCTCGGACGTACTGCCACCGAGGCGTGAGGTCGTGCGGCTCGATCGTTCCGGTCGTGCTGAAGTCCTGCTCCCGGCAGAGACCAGCTACAAGGGTCCCGCGCTGTCGCCCGACGGACATCAGCTTGCGCTGACGAGAAATCAGAGCGGATTTGACGTCGTGGTGTACGACCTCCAGCACAAGTCGATCACGCGGCTGGCGGCATCGGCGCGCCGGGAGTACAGCGCAGTCTGGGATCGCTCGGGCGCTCGCATCTTCCACGTGGTGGATCTGCCGCTGTTCCAGATCTTCGAGACCGACACCAGCGGTGGCGGCGAGCCGAAGCGCGTTCTGGAAGGCTCTCAAGATCAGGTGCCACAGGACGTGTCGCCGGACGGTCAGTGGCTTCTCTTTCTGCAGACGACTGCAGCCAATCGGAGGAGCGTGGGGATTCTTCCACTGGCTCGCCCGCGGGAAGCGCGATTGTTCCCGGGCGAGGAAGGAGCAGCGAGTTTCGCGTCGTTTTCCCCTGATGGACGATTCATTTCTTTCCAATCCGACGCGACCGGGCGCGAAGAGGTCTACGTACGGCCCGTCGCCGGAAATGCCCGCCCCGTGCCCGTGTCCGGGGCAGGCGGACAGCTTCCGCGATGGGCCCGCAATGGCGAGCTCTTTTTCTGGCAGCGGGATCTGCTCAATGCCGTGCAAATCCGCACGTCGCCTGTGTTGCAGATCGGCCCGCCGCGCCCGCTGTTCCGCACCGTCCGGGAGCGGCCCTCCTACTACGACGGCGATTACGATGTCTCCGCCGACGGTCAGTCAATCTACCTGACACGGACACCGGACCTGTTGCGTCCGCGAGAGCTGCGGATCGTTACTGATTGGGGAGCCGACATCGCGGCGCTTTTCGCACGCGGCGGCAGCGCGGTTGAATGAGCATGACATCGCAGTCGGACGGCGGCCGCCGGTGAAGTATCAGCATCGCGTGCTCGGGATGTTGTCGCTGCTGTCGATCATCACCTATATCGACCGGGTCTGCATCGGCGTCGCCGGCCCTCGCATGCAGGACAGCCTGCAAATCAGCCCTCAAGCGTGGGGCTGGGTCGCCAGTGTCTTTTTCCTTTCGTATAGCGCGTTCGAAATCCCCACTGGCGCGCTCGGCGATCGCATTGGCCCGCGGCGCGTGCTGACCAGAATCGTGATCTGGTGGTCGGCGTTCACCTCGTTGACCGGCGCGGTGACGAACTATTCGCTGCTGCTCGTGGTCCGGTTTTGTTTCGGGATGGGCGAGGCCGGCGCCTATCCGAACGCGGCGACGGTGATCGGACGCTGGATTCCGCCGCTGCAGCGAACGCGAGCGTGGGGCATCGTGTGGATGACCGGCCAGATTGGCGCGGCCATTTCGCCGCTGCTGGTGTTGCCCATTCAGGCGCGCTACGGCTGGCGGGCGTCGTTCTTTCTCTTCGGATTCGTCGGCGTGGTCTGGGCCGTCGTGTGGTACGCCTGGTTTCGCGACTCGCCATCCGAGAAGGCGGGGGTCACGCCGGGCGAGCTGCAGGAAATCGGGCCGCCGCTGGCCGCCCAACATGGCGGGCTCCCCTGGGGCCGCACGCTGCGCCAACCCACGTTCTGGAAGTTCGCGGCCATCGGCGCCTCTTATGTGTACACCCTCGGCTTCTTTCAAGCGTGGCTGCAAACCTATCTCGTAAGGGGGCACGGCTATTCTGAAGCGGCACTGGTCCTGTCGTCGCTGACCTACGCGTTGGGCGCATGCGCGAACGTGACGGGAGGATTCGTCGGCGACTGGCTGGTGCGCAGGTTCGGCCTCAAAAAGGGCCGCCGCACTGTCGGCGTCGTCGGCCTCGGGATCGCGGCGGTCTTCATGTCGGCGACCACGGTGGCGCCGAACGGCACCTGGGCGCTTGTCTTTCTCTCGGTCGCCTATGGCGGAATCCTGCTGCAGCAGCCGAACCTGTGCGCGCTCAGTCTGGACATCGGCCGAGAGCATGCGGGCGCGGTCTTCGGCTTCATGAACACCGCGGCCAATGCCGCGTCTGCGATCTCCTCGGTCGTGTTCGGATACATCGTGACGCTCACCGGCAGCTACGACGCGCCATTGATCCCAATGGCGGCGGCGCTCTTCGTGGGAGCCTGGCTGTGGCTCCAGATCGACCCGACGCAGCAGCTCTTTGAAGACAAGAGAGAGCTGGCGGCCTGAGCGGATTCGCCGCCACGCGCCCCAGCCCCTCCGACGAGCGGCTACGGGTTGGCCGCGTATGTGTCGCACGACACGTGCGGATTCCAGTCCGCGAACGCGCCGCTCGGGTTCAGCTTGTCCGCCCAGACGTGCAGCTCGTAGAACGGCGGCAGACGGTAGCGGTTCGGGCTGCCGTTGTAGTGAAACACCTGCCCCATGAGTGTGGGTGGGGCGCCGTCCGAGTGGCTCGCATCCCACTGCGCGGCGAGCACGATGAACTCGGCGGCGACGAGCTGGAGACGGCCGTTGCGGGGCTCGTAGATCAGCGCTTCGGGATGGCGTTCATCTATCACGCCGTCGCCAACGAGCGCGCCGTTCACGTAATGGACGCCCATGGCGCCCTCCTGGGGGCCGCTGACGCAGCCCGCAAAGGCCGCGTAGTTGCCCATGATGAATCTCCTTCGAGAGCCTCTCGGCACTGGCGGTAATATGAGCGGGTTCGCGGGGGAAGTCCTTAGAGCGGGACAGGAATTTTCCAAGAAGCGTCCAGGAATCGATGCGCGCCCGCTTTGGTGAGTTCGTCGTGGACCTCGATGGCCGCCAGCTGCTTCGCGACGGCCACTCTCTGCATCTGACCCCCAAGGCCTACCAGCTGCTGGCCATGCTCATCGAGGCCGAGCCGCGCGCCCTCTCGAAAGACGAACTGCAGCAAGGGCTGTGGCCTTCGATCTTCGTGGACGACGCCAACCTGTCGGTGATCGTGGCAGAACTACGCGCCGTGCTCGGTGACAACGCGCGCCGGCCGCGCTACGTGCGGACGGTCCACGGCTTCGGCTATGCCTTCACGGCTGAAGTGACCCGGGAGCGCGGGCGTGACGTCAAGACGCCCGAGTCTGGCGCCTGGTGGCTGCACGGGGACGATGTCCAAGCGAGGCTCGCAGGTGGCGAGAACATCGTGGGGCGCGACCTCCCCATCGACGTGTGGCTCGACTCGGGGAGCGTCTCGCGCCGGCATGCGCGCCTCGTCGTCACGGGCCGCACCGTGTCGCTCGAGGACCTGGGAAGCAAGAATGGGTGAACGGCAGGCCAATCACCGGCCGGGTGGATCTCGCCGAGGGAGACGAGTTGCGATTCGGCGCCGTGCCGCTGCGCCTGGAGTGGGCGACGGCGGCGACCTCGACAGAGACGATTTCGGAAAAATGACGGCCGCCTTCGACTTCACCGCTCGAGGCCGTCGAGCATCCAGATACCGCCGCTGACCGTCAGCAGCGCCAGCACCGCCCGATGGGCGCCGATGCCCACTTCGGCGCGATCGACGTGGGGCGAGATGATTCGATTCGGCGAATCTTCACGTCGTGGGCGAGATAGACAACACCCATGCCGCCGGCGCCGAGCTGCCGGCGAATGTCAAAGCCATGCAGCCGGGAACCTGGAGCGAGCGACATGAGGAATCCGTAAATTATAGGCCAGCGGTCTATTGCCAGCCGTACAGAGCCGCAGCGTTCCGTCGCAGAACCCCCTCGGCAATGACTCTTGCGCGATCCGGCGTGATGGCCCTCGCGGATCAGGCCGATTTAGGTCATCAACTGGTATCGGGATCCTGGGCCAGACACACGGCGGGGAAGACCAGCATGAGCACCAACGCGCGCACTGCCATCGGGCACCTCGAGAGACGATCCAGTGAACACCTAGCCGTAGTGGGATTGCCGCGGCCGCGCGGTCGACATGTTCCGTAAGTACACGTGTTCGTTACCCTCCGTCCAGGGCTTGCACACCAGATCGACGTCGCCGTCGCCATCCACGTCGCCACCGGCCGGCTCGTGACACGGCATCTTTGCGATGAGGTGTTCGCGCCAGCCTCCTGATGGCGGTCCGCTCGCTTTCGGGGCCAGGTTTTCCCAGATGTAGCAGGCGTGCTGCCCCTGCGCGGTGAGCGGGGCAGTCCCCGAGAAGATGTCGGCGTCGCCGTCCCCGTCGAAGTCGGCGACGACCAGGCCATGGAAATCCTGATGCTGGCCGTGATCGCGAATCAGACGGCGTGTCCACTTGCCCTTGCCGTCGTTTTCGAACCACGCAACCCGCGCGTCGCTGGCGTCCGCCTCGGTCTGGACGAGGTCGAGATCGCGATCGCCATCGAGATCGATCAGCCACGATCGAACCGCTACGCCGTACTTGTCGGGGACGCCGAGATCGAGCGTCAGGTGCTCGCGCCACGTCGCCCCCTTGCCATCGGCATTCTCGTACCAGGCGCCGGCAGTAACGACGTCCGTGTCGCCGTCGCCATCGACGTCCCCTGCACCTCTGGGCGCGATGCCGCCGTGGACCTTGCGCTGCGCAGCAGTCGCAATCGCGTGCGGTGGCCACGCCGTCGTTGGATCAGCGGGGATGGTGTACCAGAACAGCCCGGTCTGATCGGAGTTCGCAATTGCGTCCAACCGTCCGTCGCCGTCCACGTCGTTCGCAATCGTGTCGTGCGAGTAGATGGTGCCGACGTCGTACCCGCGGAACGGCTCTGTTCTCGGGTGCCCCGTGCTCAGGAGCAGGCGGCTACCCGACAGGATGTCGAGCCAGCCGTCACCGTTGACGTCGAACGTCGCGGCGCCGACGTCGGTATGACCGGTGCCGACATCGTGCCGAAGCCAATCATCGGGCCCGCGATATTCCCACCACCAGATCGATCCGCCGATGTGCGTCGAGGTGCCGGCAACCCAGTCGAGATCGCCGTCCTTGTCGATATCGGCCAGCGCCGTCTGTCCGAGCTCGCTGCCGATGGCGTCGATGTGATGGCGCTCGAAGGTGGGAAAGGGCCGCTCGGGCCGCGCGAACCAGCTGGCCCCGACGACGAGCATGACGAACGGAAAAAGTCGGTTCATGGTGAATTTGTAGCTCGTCGCTCGAAAATGCGGTCACTGGCGTTCGATCGCTGACAGTCTAGAATGCCGGGATGCGTGTCACGGACACAAAACGGTCGGCAGACGCGGTCGCCTGTCTGGTCGCGACGCTGAGCCTTTGGAGCGGCGCATCGGCGCAGGCGCCGTCTTCGCCCGCCCAGGTATTGCCGCCCGTATCGGCCTCGGCGCAGCGAGTGTACGACGACGCGCGCGCGCAGCTGTTGCAGGTGCGCACGCTGCTGAAGGGGCAGGACAGCCAGGCCAGCGTCGGCTCGGGGTTCGTGGTCAGCGATCGCGGGCACATCCTGACCAACTACCACGTCGTCAGTCAGGCGGCGCTGCAGCCGGAGCGGTTTCGCCTCGTCTACAGTGCCTCCGATCGCAGCGAAGGTGCGCTGCAGATTCTCGCTTTCGACGCCATCCACGATCTCGCGCTCGTGAAGCCGGCCGTGCCGACGGCCCTGGCCGGCCATCGGCCGCTGACTTTTCACCCGCGCGACCTGCCGATTGCGCAGGGCGAGCGCATTTACTCGTTGGGCAATCCCCTGGACATCGGCTTCGCCGTCATCGAGGGTACCTACAACGGCTTGGTCGAGCGCAGCTTCTACCCGACGATCTTCTTCGCGGGTTCGTTGAATCCCGGTGTCAGCGGCGGGCCGACGCTGGATCAGCAGGGTCGGGTGATTGGCGTAAACGTCGCGGCGCGGAGGGACGGTGAACAGGTGAGCTTCCTGGTGCCGTCGGCGTTCGCGGAGGAGCTGCTGCAACGCGGGCGCGATGCGGCCCCGCTCACCGCGGCCGCGTATCCCGAGCTCACCCGTCAGCTCATGACGCATCAGTCGTTGCTCACTGATCGGTTCCTCGCCCAGCGCTGGCGGCACGCGGCGCACCCGCGGTATGTCATTCCGCTGCCGCAGGAAGATTTCATGCGGTGCTGGGGACGAAGCACGACGACGGACGAGAAGGGGCTCGAGTTCGAGCGTTCCGACTGCCAGATGGATTCACGTGTGTTTGTCTCGGGGTGGCTGACGACTGGCGCCCTCAGCGTGCGGCACGAAGCGTACGACGGACGAAAGCTGGGCGTACTGCGGTTCGCCGATCGGTATACGGCCAACTTCCGGAACGAACAGTTCGGCGGACCCGGAGGCAGGGAGCTCACCGCACCGCAATGCCACGAGCGGTATGTCGATCGGCGCGGGCTGCCGCTGCGGGTGGTGCTGTGTATGAAAGCTTACAAGAAGCTGAACGGACTCTATGATGCCAGCATGCTCGTGGCGACCGTTGACGAGCCGCGCATCGGCGTGCTGGGGCGCTTCGATGCGCGTGGTGTGAGCTTCGACAACGCGCTCAAGTTGAGCGAGCACTACCTGGAAGGCTTTGGATGGACGTCGGCGCAAGCGGCCCGTCGATGAGGATCGCGGTCGTCGACGTGCTCGATCGCGACGGGCACGCGCGGCAGGTCGTGCCGGTGACGCGCTGGCCGGTGACGATCGGCCGCGCCATCGACTGCGACATCGTGCTCGACGATCCGTACGTCGCGGCGCGTCATGCGACTGTCGACGAGATCGAAGGCCGCCTGACGCTGCAGATTGGCGAGACCGTCAACGGCGCGCAGCTCTCGACCCGCCATCTGAAGCGCGCCGAGAGCGCACCGCTCTCCAGCGGCGAGCTGTTTCAGCTGGGTGCGACCCGGCTTCGGATCCGCCGCTCCGCCGACGATATCGTCCCCGAGCGCGAGCTGCTGCGGGAGCCGACGCCGGGGCGCATGCCGCTCGCTGTACCGGTCGTCGCGATCGCTGCGTCGAACGTTGCCGAGCGCTGGCTCGGCACGGATCCCGGCGGACGGCTGATCGATTATCTGCCGGTCGTGATCGTGCCGTTCCTGGGCCTGGCGGTCTGGTGTGGATTCTGGGCACTCGGGTCCCGGCTGTTTCGTCATCGATTCGACTACGCACAACACATGCGCATCGCGTCGACGTACTGGCTGATCTCAGCGGTGGCGATCGTGGCGCTGCCGCTCGCCGCCTATGCGACCGGTTGGGCGTTTCCAAGCCGCATCGCTGGAATTGCGGCGGCCGGAGTGATCTGGGCGATGGTGCTGGCACACCTGACGCTCCTTCTCCCGACGCGCCGGCGTCCGCTTGCGATTGGGATGGTCGTGCTCTTCGTTGCCGGCATTGCGCTCTTCCTGACGCGCAATTACCAGGTGAACGATCGCCCCTTCGGCGAACTGTATGTCGCGACGCTTGCGCCCCCGGTGCTTCGCGTGGCAGCGCCGGTCCCGCCCGCACGCTTCATCGACGAAGCTCGCAATCTGAAGACCGCGCTCGACGCGCACGTCAAAGATGATGATGTTCCTGAAGAGGAGGACGAGGAGGACTAGTTTTTGGGTGCGGAGGGGTGCGGCAGGGTGCGGAGGGTGCGGCAGGGTGCGGCGTGGTGCGAAGGTGCGGGCGGTGCAAAGGTGCGGCGGGTGGCCTGTCCGAGGCCGGCATGTCGTTTGCCGTGATGACACCGCATGGGAGTGCGGACTCACGAAGATCTCGTTTGTTGGCAGCTCTCCGTCGAATTCCGCGACCGAATAAATGCGCTTCTTGCTACGCCCCGCTTCAGGGGACGTTTCAAATACTGCGATCAGCTTCAAAACGCGGCCGAGTCCATCCCGGCCAATCTTGCGGAAGGGTTCTACCGATACACACATCCCGAAATCGCCCGGTTCTTCGGCATTGCTCTGGGTTCATTGGGAGAATCGTTGACTCGGCTGGGATCGGCGAGGGCTCAGAGCCTGATCTCAAGTGAAGAGTACCGAGGAACTGCGACATCTCGCGGCGAGAGCTCGGGGCGCAACGACGAGCTTGCTGAACTATCTGCGCACAACCAAGGCACCCACGCCAGGCAAGCGTTTGGGCACCTGAGCCCCCCGCACCATCGCGCACCTCGCCGCACCTGTCGCACCGTGTCGCCGCACCTGTCGCACCTTGTCGCACCCTTCCCGCACCTTGTCGCACCCGTCGCACCCTTCCGCACCCGTCGCACCCTGTCGCACCCTGTCGCACCCCTCCGCACCCGTCGCACCCCTCCGCACCCCTTCGTCCCTATTCCCCCCCGCCCTTGAACTGATCGTCCTCGTCGGCGAACAGCACGTTGAAGCTGGTGAGCGAGCCGTAGCAGCCGCTGACATACGCCTGGAGCCGCAGTTTGACGTCGTCGGGCAGATCGGAGGCGTTCACCTGCTGCTCCAGCGTGCGCAGCCGGTTCCGCAGCATCACCACCTTGTGAAAGAACGTTTCGATCGGCCAGGTCTTCTCTTGTTGACCAGGCGTCGCGGGCCGCAGCACCAGCGTGCCGCCGCGCCATTTCTCGGCCGGAGCCACGGCGGAGATGCCGGTCTCCTCGCGGATGATGCGACGGAGGAGGAGTTCGAGGTCGGGGTGTGAGTCGGACAACATGATCGGCGCAGCGCTCCTCTCGCGCTCGGTGACGATGGGAAACGGATCGCGCTGAGCGGCGGTGCGGCGCGCCGGACTCGGTGCCGCGGTCGCCGGCGACGGCGTCCGGGATTCAGGGGCAGGACCGCCGTCGACGTCGATGCGAGGTCCGCCGCGATAGTTGTGCTCGCTGCCGCAATAGCCGCAGCTCACACGCAGCGGTCGGCCTGCGGCGTCCGCCGCGATCACGGTGTGCATACGGTCGGTCTTGCACGCGCGGCAGAAGTCCTCGAGCGACTCGCCCGCGCGGTACGGACGCGATGACATCGGCGCCGATCATCGCACGAGGCACGCGAATCGTGATTCGGCGCCGGTATTACGAGCGCCGATGTAAAAAGTGTATCAGGATCCCAGTCCTGGATCAGGTGGGATCGGGATCACGGTGGATCCGTGAATACTGCCTCAGGTGTGAGAAATCGATCGCTTGAGGTTCGGTTCGGGATTGACCCGCTTTCTTCTGCCGGTACATTCGAGTCCGTGCCTGGCCACCCAGCGCCGGCGCACACCACGAACCAAGTCAGGTGCACAGAGCAAGGAGGTGGGTCAGTCCGGCGGTGACGCCGATGAGCCCGTCGGCTCAATAGCCAGCGACCGTGAGCCCAGTGGTCGTCTGGCTCAGGATTTCACTGACGCTGAACCTCGATCACCAGATCGATCGGAGTGTTCGTGCACGGCGCGCCGACGATATTGGGGCTCGTCCAGGTCAGGTTATTTCCGATCGCAGGCCCTGAGACAGTGAAAGTGCCGGTGCAGATCTGACCTTGCGCGTTCGAGTTGAACTCGAATGTACCGCTGAACGAGGTCGCGGTGGTCTGGCCGCTGAGATTCCCGCTGAAGCGGGTCGCCGTGTAGGAACCGGTGACCGAGGCGCTGCCCGAAGGCTGGACCAGCGTCATCTCGTAGATCTCCTCGGCGGCGATGCCGCCCGCCGTGAAGCTGACCGTTCCGCGCCAGATCCCGGCGACATTGGCGAACGTTGGCGTCGGCGTCGGCATCGCGCCGCCGCCCCCACAAGCGCTTCCGCCCATGAACGTGATAATCGCGGCGATCGTCCACGAGCGGCAGACTCCTCGACCTCTCCTCATCGACGGCTAGTGTAGCGTGTCGCGGCCGGAACATCCCGATTCCAGGTTCCGTCTACTCCTATTGCAATCCCATAGGAGAGGATGCCACGATCTGCCAAGGCTGCAGGTCACGGAGAATCGGGATGAGATGGCTTCGCTCGCTTTTGATCCGGCTGACCGGCTTCGCAACCCGCGGGCGTGCCGATGACTTCGATGAGGAGCTCGAGTGCCATCTTCAGCTCCATATCGATGACAACCTCCGGGCTGGCCTCCCGCCTGACGAGGCGCGGCGCCGCGCGATTCTGAAACTTGGCGGCCTCGAGTCCGCGCGCCAGCGGCGGCGCGACCAGCAGTCCCTCCCGGCTCTCGAGCACCTGATGCAGGATCTTCGCTTCGCCCTGCGACACCTCGTGAAAGCGCCTGGTTTTGCCATGACCGCCATCCTGACGATGACGCTCGGGTTCGGCGCGGCCGTGGCCATTTACGCCTTCGTCGACGCCGCGCTGGTCGCGCCCCTGCCGTTTGCGTCGCCCGCACGGCTGGTCGACGTCACCGAGCGCAATGCGCAGATTCCCCACGCCAACCTGTCATATCCCGACTATCTCGACTGGCAACAGCACAACACGGTCTTTCGGGGATTCGACTTTCACAACGCCCAACGCTATGCGTTGAGCACGAGCGACGGCGTTCAGGCGGTCCGCGGTGTGCGGGTCAGCGCGGGATTCTTTCGCACGCTTGGAGTGGCACCGATTCGCGGCCGCGATTTCTACGAAGGCGAGGACGAGCCGGGGATCGCGCAGACGGCCATTATCAGCTACCAGACGTGGCACAGTCGGTTTGGCGGCCGTCCCGACATTGTCGGGCGCACGGTCACACTCGATGGCAGGCCGTGCACAATCGTCGGTGTGCTTCCGGCGGCGTTTCACTTTGCGCCGCGCGGATCCGTCGAGTTCTGGACGCCATTCCACGCCTCAGGCGGTTGCGACGCCGAGCGCGGCTGCCATTCCCTTGTCGGCCTGGCGCGGTTGAAGGATGGGGTCACCATCGAGACCGCGCAGGCGGAGATGGAAGCCATCGCGGCACGGCTCGAGCGGCAGTATCCGGTCACCAACAAGGGACAAGGCGCGATTGTCACGCCTCTCGCCGAGATCATCGTCGGCGACATCCGCCCGATTCTCCTGCTGCTCCTGGGCGGCGCTGGACTGCTGCTCGTCATCGCCTGCATCAATGTGGTGAGCCTGCTTCTGGTGAGATCGGAAGGACGGAAGCGCGAGCTCGCGGTACGCAGCACTCTCGGTGCCTCGAACGCGCGTCTGATCCGGCAGTTCGTCACGGAGGCATTTGTGCTGGTCGCAGCCGGCGCCATTGGCGGCCTCGTGGCAGCATCCACTGGGATCAGCCTGCTGTCGTCGCTCCTCTCGGTAGACATGCGCGGCATGATGCCGTTCCTCGATCGCGTCGACATGAACTGGCGGGTGCTGAGCTGTGCGGGCCTGATCGCGGTCGTGGCGCTGGTGCTGTTCTCCGTCGCGCCCGCCGTGCGCGTGCGCTTCAGTGAAATGCGTGAGGGGCTCGCGGAGGGTGCGCGCGGATCGTCGGGGCAGGCCTGGCGACGTCTCGGCTTCAAGCTCGTCGTCTTCGAGCTCGCCACCGCGATGGTGCTCCTGGTTGGCGCCGCGCTCCTCGGGCAGAGTCTGTATCGGTTGTTGAACGTGACGCTTGGGTTCACGCCAGATGCGCTCGTCGCCGTTCAGGTGGCGGCACCTGGTCCGCGCTTCGACACGCGTGAAGCCGCCTTCCGCTTGTCCCGAGAGGTGTCCGAGCAGGCGTCACAGCTCCCCGGCGTCGAATCGGTCGGCCTCATCGACATCCTGCCTGTGAGCTACAACGGCAACACCACCTGGATCCGGTTCGTCGGTCGACCCTATCACGGTGAGCACAACGAAGTGCTCCAGCGCGTCGTCGATCCGCGCTATTTTTCGACGCTTCGCGCCACCGTGCTGCGCGGTCGTGGGCTCAACGAGCACGACACCGATCACGCACCGCCCGTTGTCGTGATCAACCAGGCGCTCGCCCGCAAGTACTTCCCGAACCAAGATCCTATCGGCCAGCGATTCGGAAACAACGAGCTGAAGCCGGAGACGATTGTGGAAGTCGTCGGGGTGATCGACGACATTCGCGACGGGCCGCTCAACGCCGATATCTGGCCCGCCATCTATTACCCGATGGCGCAGCGGCCAACGGCGTTCTTCTCGGTCGTTGTGAGAGCCAATGGAAGTGAAGAGGCGGTCCTGCGGGCGCTGCCAGGCGCTATTCGCGCCGTCGATCGGGACGTGGTCACACAGACGCCTGCGATCATGCGCGAGCGGATTCAGGATTCGCCCGCTGCCTACATGCAGCGATCCTCGGCCTGGCTGGTCAGCGGCTTTGCCGTTCTCGCCCTCGTGCTCGGCATCATCGGCCTCTATGGCGTGATCGCGTATTCGGTGAGCCAGCGAACCCGTGAAATTGGATTACGTCTGGCATTGGGCGCGGAGCCTCTGGCGGTGTATGAGCTGATTCTCGGCGAGGCCGGGCGTCTCGTCGTCGCCGGGCTCGCCATCGGCGCGATCGCCTCACTCGTGTCCGGCCGGTTGATGGAGACGCTGCTGTTCGGCACGACGCCATGGGATGTGCCAACGCTGGCTGGTGTCGCCCTGCTTCTTGCGCTCGCTGCGCTCCTGGCCAGCTTCGTCCCCGCTCGCCGCGCCGCGTCGGTCAATCCCATCGAGGCTCTTCGCGTCGAATGAGGTCCGCGCGTCGGCGGCGCAGACGATCTAACCGCGGATCACGCGGATTACGCGGACATGAGGCGCCGTCGCGGCTCCGCCGCGACGCCCGCCAGTGTCTGGTGCCGACGCGCCAGATCGAAGTCGCTGCAAGCTGGTGGGATCGGCACACTCCGGTCGTTGAACCCCGAACGAATCTGTGCAATCTGTGGATCCTCAAAGTTGGTGAGTGCTGTGCGTACTATTCACGCCGCAGCGCTTCGATTGGATCAATCGCTGCAGCGCGCGTGGCCGGCATGAAGGCGGCGAGCAGGGAAGTGGCCGTCACGATCGACGCGGCCGTCGGAAAGAGCCATGCGCCAGGATCGGCGGACTCGGGAAAGACGCGGGCGAAGACGCGCGCGATCGCGACCGAGCCGAAGACGCCAAGAAGGAGACCGGTCGCGGTCAGTCTGGCCGCGCGGGTCAAGACCAGCGCAACGACGCCACGCCGCGTGGCGCCGAGAGCCAGCCGAATGCCGAGCTCGCGCGTTCGCCGGAGTACGGCGTACGTCAGGAGACCGTACACGCCCGTTGCGATCAGCACGATCGCAATGATGGAAAAGGCGCTCATCAGCGTCACAGCAAAGCGCGGCACCGATGTGCCCGAGGCCAGCAAGTCCTCCATCGCCTTGACGCTGTTGAGCGGCACGTCCTTATCCAATCCCGCCACGAGCCTGCGGACGGATGGCTCGAGGGTCATCGGCGGCACCGACGTCCGCACCACGAACGACGGCTGGCCCCACGTCATCTGCCGCAACGGCAGGTAGTAAATCGGCTCGGGCTCCGGCCCAAGAGGCGATTGCCGGGCGTTGGCGACGATACCCACAATCTCCCGCATGAGGGCGCCGCGGTCATCGGTTGCGCCCGGTTGGAATCGCCGTCCGAGCGCCCGCCCGTTCGGGAAGAATCGGCGTACGAATGCCTGATTGACGATTGCCACCGCTGGCGCCTGTGCGTCGTCGCGCCTGGTGAAGTCCCGACCCTCGACAATCGTCGTGCCGAGGGTCGTGAAGTAGCCGGGCGTGACAATCGCCATGTCCGACGACGGACGCTGCGACGGCGGACTGGGCCGATCCTCGAGATCGAACGCAATCTTCAACGTGTCGCCTTCGAGCGGCAGCGGCATCGAAGCGGCGGCGGCGGTGACGCCAGGCTCCACCGCGAGCCCTTCGAGCAGCTGCTCGATGAACACGATCCGGGCGACTTCCGAGTATCGTCCGCCAGGCAAGCCAGCCTGGAATGTCAGGAGCTGGCGTGGCTCGAATCCCAGGTCGCGATTCAGGAGCCGGATGAAGCCGGCAACGAGCACGCCAGCGCCGCTCAACAGCACGAGGCCAATCGCAATCTGCGCGACCACGAGCAGCCCGCGGCCGCGATCGTGGATGTCGGTGCTGCCCCGCGATCGTCCGCCAAGCATCGCGATGAAGTCCACGCGATGGATACGAAGCGCGGGCGGCAGGCTGCACGCCGCTGCCGTCAGCATCGCCAGGATCACGGCGAACGTCAGCATGCGGGCGTCGAGACCGACGGCCTCGATTCGTGGCACGTGGCCGGCGGCGAACGGAATCACCACCAGCCGGAGCGTCACGATCGCCAGCAGCACGCCGGCGCCGCTACCCGTCGCCGCAAGCATCAGGTTCTCGACGAGGAGCTGCTGGATCACCCGCGATCGCGATCCGCCGATGGCCAGTCGCATGCCGAACTCACGCTCCCGGTCAGTGGTTCTCGCGAGCAGCATGTTCGCCACGTTGGCGCAGGCGATGAGCAGGACGAGCCCCACCGCGCCCCACAGCAGGGTGATTGGCTGCCAGGCGCGCGCGACGATGGTGTCCAGCGCCGGCTGCACATAAGTGGTGCTGAGATAACTGTTGGTATTCGGATATTCGCGCGCAACGGCTCCGGCGACGACGTCCATCCCCGCCTGCGCCTGCTCGATCGAGACGCCGGGTGCGAGGCGGGCGATCGCATCGAGCATGCGTGCGCCGCGTTGCTCGGTGACGGGCGTCGCACCGGTAGCGTCGCGCGCCAGCGTGGTCCATAACTGGATCGGCCGGCCGAGGGGAAAATTGAAGCCGGCCGGTGCGATGCCGACCACCTGGTAGGGATGCCCGTCCAGCGTCACCCACTGTCCGACGAGCGCCGGATCCTGGGCAAAGACCGTGGTCCAGAGCTGGTGGCTCAAAACAGCGACTCGAGTGCCGGAACGCTCTTCCGACGCGATGAAGCCGCGCCCCAGCGCCATGCGGACGTCGAGGACGCGGAAGAACTCGTGCGACACGATCTGGCTCGCCAGACTCAGCGGGACGCCGTGGCCCGTTAACGTGAGCTGGTCCTCGCGGAACGAGGCGATGCTCTCGAAAACGCGGTTGCCGCGACGGAAGTCGAAGAAGGTCGGGTAGCAGAGGCTCGCCGGATGCGGTCCACCTCTCGTGTCCTTTGGCGCGACCGAGACGAGCCGGTTCGGGTGCGGGAAGGGCAGCGGCCGCAGCACCACGGCATCGACGACGCTGAAGACGGCGGCGTTGACGCCGATGCCGAGCGCCAGCGTGAGGATCGTGGCGAGGGCAAACGCCGGCGAGCCGCGAAGCTGTCTGGTCCCGTATCGCAGGTCGGCCCAGAGATTCTCGATCGTGGCCCAGCGCCAGACCTCGCGGCCGCGCTCCTCGATTGCAGTCACGTTGCCGAATTCGCGTCGCGCACGCAGGCGCGCTTCTTCACGCGAAATCCCCTCGGCGACGAGCTCGTCGGTCCGCTCGGCGAGGTGCGCCTCGATTTCGTCGGCAAGATCGCGGTCCAGCTGGCGTCGTTCGAGCAGCCGCCGAAGCCAGATCATGCGTTCTCCTTCGCGAGCACGAGCTGGATGCCTTCGAGCATGCGCTCGAACCGCGACACCTCGTCTCGCAGCCGCCGGCTCCCGGCCGTGGTCAGCTGATACGTCCGGACGCGCCTGCCAGTCGGGGACAGGCCCCAGCGGGCCTTGACCCAGCCAGCCTTGAGCATCCGCTGCAGCGCCGGATAGAGCGACCCTTCTTCCACCTGCAACAGGTCGTTGGACGACCGCTTGATGTGCTGCACCAGCGCGTAACCGTGAAGCGGCTGCCGTTGCAGCGACCGCAGCACCATCATCTCGAGGGCGCCCGGAAACAAGTCACGTACGGATGCCTCCATGTCGTGGTGACTAGGCTAGGTCGGAATATGCCTAGAGCAAAATAGGGTACCAGGCGAGCGTTGTCAATCGAGGGGAACTCAACGCGTTGGCGGGTGTGAGGTTTTGTCCACAGATTTCACAGTCGGGTGATGGGCCCGGAATGAATCTGTGAAATCTGTGTACTCGGTGGATCCTTGAAGCCGTGAAGGCTGCCGATTCGACGATTAGTACAGCACCCGCGCCTCTCCGCGCTCGGCGATCAGCTTGTCGAACCTCGCGACGATGGCATCACGCCGCGCGATCAGCGCGTCGATTTCGGCGCCGCCGATGTAGGGTTTTGCAGCGGCAGCCACGCCGTCACGCGTCAGCTCCCGCAGCTTGGACAGCAAGTTGCGATCGCATCTCTGCAGGTCGGCCTCGGCAGCCGGCGTGCGGTTGCGACGAAAGGCGCGCGTGAAGTCGATCATCCAGATCTTCCAATCGGCGTCGATGAGGATGTTGCCGGTGTTGCGATCCGTGTCGGCGATGAGCTGCGTGAAAACGTGCATGCGCGACATCTGGCGGTTCCAGTCCTCCCGATCGGGCGCCAAAAGCTTCTGCGTGCGTCGATCGCCTTCGTCCAACTTCGCGTCCACCCACCAGACGAGCGATCCTTTCTGGTGCTCGTATTCGCGCTCGACCGTCATCGGCATCATGGCGTCGAGCCCGAGCAGCTCGGCCACGCGATACGCGGCGATGTTGTAGGCGTATGAATCGACGAAGTCGAGCTCGGTCCGGCCGCTGGGGAACCGCATGATCGGCGTTGTCTCCCGGAAGGCCGAGAACACGGCATCGTGCGTCAGCGTGCCGTCGGTGAGCGTCAGACGCTGCGGACGCGTGACCCCCTTGCTCAGCGCCTTGTGCTTGATGATCTTCGCCTTCAGCAGGAATTCACGCTGGGCCCCCTTCGAAAGCGCAGTCGCGGTGTCGGCCTGCGCCGAGGCAGGCTTGTTCCACAGCAGCTCGATCGCCACGCCGCCAAACCGTTCAGCGTCGAGATACGCGAAGCGGCCCTGCGAACCTCGGGTATCCCATCGGCCGCTCATCGTGACGTTCAGGTCGCGCTCTCCGAGCCGCGCGACGCTCGCATCGAAGTCGACAACGTTGAAGCCAAGATGGTGAACGCCCTCGCCGTGGGCGGCGACGTACTCCTCGTACACGCTCGGCCCGACGAGCGGCTGGATCCACTCGAACGGCACGTCGGCGGTTCGCGCGAACCCGAGAAGCATTTCGAAGCGCCCGGGTTGGGCGCGGTAGACACGATCGAGCGTAACGTTACGGTCGAAGGGAATTGCGCCGAAGCCAGCACGCGCCCAGTACGCACTCACGGCTTCGAGATTGCGCACGACGAACGCGACCTGTGTCACGCGGTTGAAGGGCTCCTCGTGTGGGACCGTCGGCGTCGCGGAAGCACGTGCGGTCGCCGGATTGTATTCGAGCTCCACCGTGATCCCGCCGCCCGCGGTCGCCGTGTCCAGATAGACGAACCGGACGTCTCCGGCCGGCGTTGAAAGTCCGCCTTCAAGGGCGGGAGCGATGCCGGCCGCCGCCAACGACCGCACCTCCTCGTCCAGTCGCTCCGACGACGGCACTTCGAACGCGATGTGATGGACGCCCTCGCCGTGCGTCGTAAGGAAGGACGTGAAAACGTCGGACGAGCCGAGCGGCTGGATCCAATGAATCGCCAGCGAGCCGATCTGTGCCGTGGCGCGCCGAACGCGAACATTGCCGGCTTCGCCCCGCTGTGTCATTGGAATCTCCACCGTGCCGGCATCCTGGATGCCCGTCACGCCGAAGTTCCGCCAGGCGCGCGTGACCGCGTCCAGATCCTTGACGATCCAACCGAGATGGTTGATGTGTCCGTAGATCGCTGGATCCCGCGAGGGCGCCGCCGCCGGCTGTGGAACCGCCAGGGCGAGCAGGCCGCCGATGATGAGCAGCGCGCGGACCATGGCTACAGAAAGCGCTGATCGTCGGCGGATGGACCGTAGACCGCTGGCACCGGCTGATTCAACAGCCGGAGATAGACGGTGAGCTGCCCACGATGATGAGCAAGGTGGTTCAGTGTGTCGCGCAGGACGACGTGACGAGGATCGCTCAACACGACCTGTCCGCCGGCGCGCAGGTTCCACTTCGTCGTCAGCAGATACTCGTCGTTCGTCTTCGACAGCGAGGCGCGACCCTTGGCGACGTGCTGATCGAGGGCGGCAACGAGCTGAGTGGTCGCTGGCAGCTGGAACTCTCCCTGGCCGGACGGCGGCGTCAGATCGAGCTCGTCCTGGTCGATGATGAGCGAGACCCAGGACGGCATCGACGCCACCAGGCCGGCGAGCCGGCCGAACGGCATCGACTTGTCGTGCGGCTTCCAGTCGTCGTGGCCGGCCGGAACACGCTCGAGCACGCGTCGGGTGCGTTCGGCCTCACGATCGAGTTCGTCGAGGAATAGCTGCGTCAGTTTCATATCTGCGGCTCCTGCCGGAGAACTTCTACATCATGTCAGAGGTCGCCGCGCTTCAACTGCTCGACCGCATACGCGCAGGCGCGCGCAGTCAGCGCCATGTAGGTCAACGAGGGGTTCTGGCATGCGGTCGACGTCATGCACGCACCGTCGGTCACGAACACGTTGCGCGCGTCGTGACACTGGTTGTAGGCGTTCAGCACGGACGTCTTGGGATCCCGCCCCATGCGGGCCGTGCCCATCTCGTGAATGACTTCACCCGGATGCGGCGGGTGCCTGTAGCCGCTCACCGACTGAAACCCGGCCGCCTGCAGCATCTCGACTGCCGAGGCCTCCATGTCCTCTCGCATCGTGAGCTCGTTGGTGCCAAAGGCCATGTCGATGTCGAGCGTGGGCATGCCCCACTTGTCCTTCTTGTCGTGATTCAGCGATACACAGTTTCCAAATCGCGGCAGGCACTCGCCGTACGCTTCCATATAGATCCACCACGGTCCCGGACGGGTCAGTGAGTCCTTCAGCGCGGGCCCGATCGAGGTGCTGCTTTGCTCGAGCCACCCCTGACGCCCCGTGTAGACCTCGTACGCGAAGCCGCGCGCAAACTTCGGATAGCGGGTCGTAACGTTACGGAATCGCGGAATGTAGACGCTCGTGCTGCGCCTGCCGGAATAGTACTTGTCAGCGTAGCCGTCGTGTACTGCAGTGGCGCCGACGGCGGCATGGTGGTCCATCAGGTAGTGGCCGAGGACGTCGCTCGAATTGCCGAAGCCGTTCGGGTGCTGCGGGCTCGACGAGTGCAGCAGGATCGCGGTCGTGTTGAGCGCCGACGCGTTGAGAAAAACCACGTGGGCGACGTACTCGGTCGTGGCGTGCGTCTCTGCATCGATGACGCGCACGCCCCGCGCCTTGCCGGTCTGCGGATCCGTGATCAAGCTATGCACGATCGCGTGCGGCCGGAGTGTGAGTCGGCCGGTCGCGGCGGCGGCAGGGAGCGTGGAGGAGTTGCTCGAAAAGTACGCGCCGTACGGGCAGCCGCGGTGGCACAGATTGCGCGCCATGCACGCGCCGCGGCCCTTGTGCGGCTGGCTGAGCACCGCCGCGCGGCTGCGAATCAAGCGTCGGTCCGTGTAGCGTGCCGCAAGCTGATCGCGGAAGTGCTGCTCGATGCAATTCATCTCGAACGGGGGGAGCAGCTTGCCGTCGGGGAGCTGCGGGAGCCCGGCATTCTCGCCGCTGACGCCGATGAACGTCTCGACGTGGTCGTACCACGGCTCGAGATCCTTGTAGCGAATCGGCCAGTCGACGCCGACGCCTTCCTTGGCGTTGGCCTCGAAGTCGAGGTCGCTCCACCGGAAGCAGTGGCGCGCCCAGAGCAGCGAGCGGCCGCCCACCTGATAGCCGCGGTACCAGCGGAAATCCTTCACGGCGTTATACGGATGGTCGACATCCTTTACGAGGAAGTGCTTCGAGTCCTGCCCGAAGAGATACAGGTCTTTCTGGACGTGGTACTCCTCCAGATCCTTCACCGTCGGGCGGTTGCCGTGCGGCAGCTCCCACGGATGCAGCATCGCCGTCGGGTAGTCCTTCACGTGCTCGACGTTCCGTCCGCGCTCGAGCACGAGCGTGCGCAAACCGGCCTCCGTCAGCTCCTTCGCCGCCCAGCCTCCGCTGATGCCCGAGCCAACGACAATCGCGTCGAAGTCCGTCATCGCGTCGCCCATGCTCGTTGTCCGGGCTTGAGCTCGACGCAGCCACGGTATCCTCCGGGTACCGGGTCGTACGCCATGCCCTGAGTCGTGCCGATCTCGGACGTGCAGTAGCCGAGGACGGTCAGCTCGCGCAGCAATCCGAACGCGTCGGGCGGAAGCTGTGCCAGTCGCCGTTGCTGCTCGGCGACGGCCAGCGTCCCGAACTCGTTCGGCAGGCTGTCGATCGCGGCAAGGACCTGCCGCTGCTGGGGAGGTGACACGCACCGGGCCAGCGCGAGATCGACGAAGACATGCACCCGCGCCGCCTTCGCGCCTGGTGTGTCGGTCGCGGGAACAATCGTGTCCATGACGTCGGCGAGCAGCGCGCCCTGGGCAGCTGACAGCAGCTCCGGCTCCCAGCGATCCGTTGAGGCGATGACGTGCGACGCCAGCGCGAAGCGCTCGAGCACCTGGGGGAACAGCGCGTGCGCGGCAAGCGCGGCGACGCCCACCAGGGACTGTCGTCGGTTCATGACCCCTCCTGTTCGACCGAAGCTCTGCTTGGGCTGACCGCCGCTGACGCTACCACAACCGTTAGCCTCAGATCACCTGCATTTCAGCGTGCTGGCTCCAACCGGGGCGCGGACCGTTCGAGTCGGTCGAGTTTCAGTTCAAGGACAGGGAAGGGAAAGGGATAAGCCCGCAGGGAGGCAAACGCCCCATCCGAATGGCGGGTGGAGGAGCCGATTCCGATACCTGAGGGCCCGCTCATAAAGGCCGATCTATAGCGGCTCGAGGAACTCGAGAAGCGCTTGGCGCAGGCGTGGTCCCGCCAGCAGCTCGTGGTCGTTGTGGTCGACGCCGTCGATGACGACGAGGCGTTTTGGCGATTGGATGGCCTCGTAAAGCCTGCGGCTCTGCTCCGATGGAACGACGCTGTCGCGGTCGGCCGTGAGGACGAGCGTGGGGCACGTCACCTTCGCGATGCGGTCGAGGGATGGATAACGATCGCGGAGGACACTGGCCACCGGCAGAAACGGGTAATGATACCGGCCGACGTCGAGCAGCGAGGTGAACGGCGATCGGAGGATGAGCGCGCGTGGAGAATATTCGGTCGACAAGCGCACCGCGACGGCTGCGCCTAGTGATTCGCCGTAGTAGACAAGACGTACCGGATCGACGTCCTTTCGTCGTCGCAGAAACTCGCGGGCGGCTCTCGCGTCCTCGGCCAACCCCTCTTCCGACGGCTCGCCCTCGCTGTCGCCATAGCCCCGGTAGTCGAACAACAGCGTCGCCACGCCGGCTTCCGCCAGCATCGCCGCAAGCGGGGCGCGAAATCCGCGATGTCCGGCGTTGCCATTGAACACGATTGCCGTGTCACCCGACCCGGCTGTTGCTCGCGGCACGAACCACCCGTGCAGAGTCACGCCGTCGGCGGCGGCGAACGACACCTCCTCGGCATTCGGCAATCCGACGGCGGCTGGCGCCGGCACGCCACTCAGGGGGAAATAGATCAGTCGACGTTGAAGAGCCCACAGCACAGCGGTTCCAATCGTTGCGATCAACAGCAGGCTCGCCAGCGCGGTGAGCCCGTTCGCGGCGAAACGACGCATACGAGAAGGAAAGGGTAGCCCGCGAATGGTGCGTTGGGAATGGGTCGGCATCGGTTACGTGAGCTATCTGGCCGCGGTTGCGTTGATGCCCCGGTTCCGTGCCGCGCGACCGCTCGCCCTCGGCGCGGTCGCAGCCGCATGGATGCTCCTGCCGCTCCTCGCCGCCTGGAGCAGCGGTATGCCCGACGTCGTGCGTGCGCTCGTCCCGGCCCCTATCCTTCTCGCCGGCTACTGGCTGTCTGGGCGCTTCTATCTCGGTCCGATGCCGGGACTGGAACGCCTGCTGCTCCGAATCGACGATGTATGCCTGGGGGCCACTGGAGCGACGAGATGGGCGCATGCCGGCACCTGGCTCGGTCGCTACTTCGAGCTCGCCTACCTTCTCGTCTACGTTGTCGTCCCTGCCGGTGCGATTGCGCTCGTCGTGTCGGGGCACCCCGACGAGGTCGAGCGCTTCTGGGCCACCGTAATGCTTGCCGCCTTCGCCTCGTACGGCGGGTTGCCGTGGCTGCAGACCCGGCCGCCGCGGCTGCTCGAGGATCCCATCGGGAATCGACCCGTCGACGATACCCTGTTGCGCCGCGGGAACTTATGGCTGCTTGGCCGCGGCAGCATCCACGCGAACACGATACCCAGCGGACATGCCGCGACCGCAACGGCCGTCGCGCTCGCCGTTGGAAACGCCGTTCCCGAGGCGCGTGCCGTCCTCCTGGTGCTCGCGCCCAGTATCGTTCTGGCTACCGTCACCGGCCGGTATCACTTTGTCGTCGACTCGATTGCCGGCGTGCTCGTCGGGTTCATCGCCTGGGCTCTCGTATAACGGGTTCCAGCGGCGCGGCCGATACACCGGGAGATCCCATCATGAACATTCCGGTTCCGGACTCCACTGCGCTAATGCAACTTGACGCCGATGCACTGTTTGGCACAGAGAGTGCCATCACGCACCCGATTGAGACGCCCACCCTGATTGCGGTGATGCTCGAATCCACGCCGGGAATCAGCGACCTGATCTTCTCGCCGGCGCGGCCGCCGCAGGTGGAGAAGCACGGCGAACTGACCGCCATCGCCGTGCCGGGCCTCTCGTTGCTGCAAGCCGATGATACCGCGCGCATCGCCAGGGATCTCATTGGCGCAAACGACCACGCCCTGCGCACGCTGAAGGAGCAGGGGGCGTGCGATTTCTCGTACGCGATTCCCGGGCGCGCCCGGTTCCGTGTCAACGTGTTCCGACAGCGCGGCACGTTTGCGGCGGTGCTTCGGGTGATTCCGACGAAGATCCCGTCGCTCGACGAGCTGAAGCTGCCTTCGGCGCTCACCGAAGTCGCTTCGCTGCGCAACGGCATCGTTCTCGTGACGGGGCCAACGGGATCGGGCAAGTCGTCGACGCTGGCGGCGATCATCGACTACATCAACACCAGCAGAGCCGAGCACATCGTCACAATCGAGGATCCGATCGAGTTCCTGCATCAGCACAAGAGGGGGACGGTGCACCAGCGCGAGCTGCACAGCGACACGCCGACCTTCTCGCTCGCCCTGCGAGCGGCATTGCGCCAGGCGCCCAAGGTCATCCTCGTCGGCGAGATGCGCGATCGCGAGACGATCGAAATCGCGTTGACCGCGGCGGAGACCGGCCATCTGGTCCTGTCGACGCTGCACACGATCGACGCCTCGAAGACCGTCGACCGCATCGTCGGCGCTTTCGATGCCGGCGACCAGCAGACCATTCGAACGCGGCTCGCGGCGTCGTTCCGCCATTTCATCTCACAGCGGCTGGTGCCGAAGAAGGACGGTGGTCGCGTTGCGGTGCTCGAAATCCTGAAGTCCACGATGCGCACTCGCGAGTACATCGAACGCGGCGAGCGTGAGGGCAAGACGCTGCTCGATGCGATGCGCGACGGTGCACTCGACGGGATGCAGTACTTCGACGGCGAGCTCGAGAAGCTGGTGCGGGCCGGTGTGGTGGCGTACAAGACCGGTTTGCTCTATGCGACGAACGTCGGCAACCTTCAGGTGCTCCTTGCCGATGTCTCGGACGACGAGGATTCGCTCATCGTCCGATGATCGTCAAGACCGATCCCGGCGAGGGTGAGATGTGTCGGTGAGCCTGCCGACTCGCGCGGCAGTGGCGACTGTGGGTGGCGTCGTGATCGTGACGCTCCTCGCGGGCACAGGCACCGTCCGCGCGGCCCTTGATCGGATCTCACGCTTCCTGAGTCTACACGGCGACCCGGCGCCGGCATCGGCCAATGTACTCTCCGAGCACGAAATCGAAACGCTCGACTCGATGCCGCCGCAGGCCCAGGCGGAGCTGCTGCTCGAGCGATCGATCAACCACTACCAGGGCGCCAACGAGCAGATCGCGGTGCGCGTGGCCGGCTGGCGGGGACGAATCGCGCTTCAGGAACGCCTGAACAATCTGTTCCTCACGGCGATCAACTCGGACGATCTCCGGGTGAGAGCAGCCGGCATCGAGGTGGACATCGCGGCCAGGAATCTCGCGAAGTCGTCGGCGACAGTCGATCGCCTGGAGCCCGCCGCGCGTAGCGGCGAACAGGGACCGCGTGCCAATGCCCTCTGGGATATCGGCCTGCTCGGGAGCCGTGGCGTCGAACCGGAGCGCGCCGCGCAGATTCTTCTCGCGTCGCTGCACGACGACAACGTCAACATCAGGTATTGGGCGGTTGAGGGCCTCGCGTACCTTGGCACCGACGAAACGATCGAGCCGCTTCTGCAGGTCTTCCACGACGACCCTTCACCGATGATCCGTGAGCGCGCCGCCTGCGGTCTGGCGCAATCCGGCATGCTCAGTCGAGAGCAACGACGCCGGGCCATCCCGACGCTCCTCGACTATGCGGAGGACGGCCTCCTCGACGGCGAAACGCGCAAGTGGGTGTTTCAAGCGCTGCGCGACATCACCGGCCAGACGTTGCCGCATGACGCCGCCGCCTGGCGGCAGTGGTACGACGCGCGGAGATAGCCGGCGTCGCTGCGATTCGCCTCGAGCAGTGCCGTCACGTCCCGCCGGAACTCTCTGGTGCCTTTCGACGGTGAAAGTGGGTCCGCTGGAAATGACGCGCGCCTGCTCGAGAGGGCGATGCGGAGAACATCGCGGATCCGCTCTCGATCGGACAGGCGCGCGTCACGACTCGACGCGGCTATGCCGGCTTTCGTCCGGCGGCCGCTGGTGGCTCGGCCTCACGACTCGACGCACGCGCGCGCCGTCGTGGGGCGATGGTGATGGTGTTATGGACGTCGTTGATCGCGGGTATCGCCCAGGCGATCTCGCCGATGTCCCGCTTCAGCCGCTTCTGCGAGACGGTGCCGGCGAGGGTGGCGCGACCGCCATCGCAACGGATCTCGACGTCATTGGTAGCGGGCAACAGGTCGAGGGTGTCGTAAATGAAATCCTCGATCTCTTGATCGGTTGTCGGTCCCGCGAGTTGCCCACGCCTCACGGCGACCGCCATGACCAGCGCGGGGGCTGTCACACCTGCCAACTCCGGATTGAACAGCGGCGCCCACGGAGCGGCCATCGGCGCCGGCGCGGCGCTGGATGACGCGGCCCCGAAGCCTGGGGACGCTCCGGCCATCATGCTCGTGATCGCAGACGACCCCTGAGCACTGCCGATGCCGCGATTTCCTGGCATCGGCGACTGGAACCACGCGAGCCCGGGAAAGGGCATCGCGGACCATACCGGAGAAATGGTTCCAAACAGCGGTTCTGCCATGTGATGTCTCCTTTCGCGTCACATCACGTGGCTGGGCTGTGCGCCAAACGGCTGAGGGTTCACGCCCCACGGTCCTGCGCCGGCGAACGCGGATCCCTGCGTGAAGGGCTGCTGAAACTGCGACGGCTGCTGGAATTGCCACGGCTGCGGGAACTGCGGCTGTTGAAGCTGTTGAAGCTGCTGCGGCACGAATTGCAGCAATTGCTGCAACTGCTGCAGCTGCGCAGGCAACAACTGCACGATTTGCTGCAGTTGCTGCAGCTCCTGCAACTGAACCGACACCAATTGCTGCAGATGCTGCAACTGTTGTGGAACGATGTGCAGCAGCGCCAGCACCTGCGGCGGCGGTTGCAGCCCAGGCGCCGCACCGATCGAGCTGAGCGGAGTCGCCCCGAGCGTCTGGTTCTGTCCGTATTGCTGGAATGCGTATGGATTGATACCCACGGTCATTGTCCCTCCCTCGAAGTCGTGATCACCTGTGTGAGACACGTCTTCATCTCGCAACGTTCGTTCCGTATCGAAGGCCGGCGAATGCGCGATTCGCGATGCTGACGCCGCGTCTGGTGTCCCATGGCGACGCACGCCAGCAGCGCTCACGGGCGCGCAATCATCAGCGGCGGTGCGCCTTAAGTGCCACTGTGTCGATCCGTCACGCATGTGGCAATTGGCACCGGCACGAGTGGGCCCGAGGCTCAGCCACGCAGAAATTTACAAAAAAAGGCTGTGACATCTCGGACCGGCTCACGTGATGATGGTCCAATGACTTCAGACGTCACGGTCCTTCGGCAGCGTCCGGTCGAAGACGATCAGAACGGAATCCTGGCCGTGTCCGCGCCCATGCGTGCGGTGATGCAGCTCATCGATCGCGCGGCGTCGTGCGATACGCCGATCCTGCTCGTCGGGGAGAGCGGTACGGGCAAGGAGTTGCTGGCACGGGCGCTCCACCGGAGCAGCCCACGCGCGCCCGGGCCGTTCCTCGCGGTGAACTGCTCGGCGATCCCCGAGCCGCTGCTCGAGAGCGAGCTCTTCGGCCATCGCCGCGGCGCATTCACCGACGCTCGAGCCGATCATCCTGGGTTGTTCCAGTCGGCTCAGCGGGGCACGATCTTCCTCGACGAAATCGGCGACATGGCGACGGCGCTGCAAGGCAAGCTGCTCCGCGTCCTGCAGGAGAAGGAGGTGCATCCCCTGGGTGCGCCCGCACCAGTCCCGACCGATGTTCGCGTCGTTGCCGCGACCCACCGCGATTTGCCGGCGCTCGTCGCCGAAGGCCGCTTTCGCGAGGATCTGCTCTATCGCATCAACGTCATCGAGATCCGCGTGCCGCCCCTCCGCGAACGGCCCGACGATGTGGAGCCGCTCGTGCGCCACTTGCTGAGGAAGCACGGCGAAAAGATCGGCAAAGCCGACTGGGCCGTGTCTGACGAGGCGATGGCGGCGATCCGCCGGCACAGCTGGCCCGGAAACGTGCGCGAGCTGGAGAACGCGATCGAACGGGCGCTCGTGCTCGGGACGAGCCCGCTCGTCACGCTCGACGACCTTCCGGAGAGTCTCAAACGCGATCCGGCGCCCGTGGGACACCCGGGCGGCCGGCGTCTGGCCGATGTCGAGCGCGACCATATCGTCCACACGCTTCATGAGGTCGACGGCAACAAGGCCGCAGCGGCGCGCGTTCTCGGCCTGAATCGGAAGACGCTCTATCGAAAGCTGACCCTACACCGCATCCTCTCGCGATAGAGAACGCCTTGGCCGAGCTTGCTGCGCTCGTTGCCGTGCTCGCCTCCACGCTTTTCGCCGGCGCGGCGATATACATCAACATCGCGGAGCATCCGGCGCGCCTGGCGTGCGGCACGGAGCTGGCCGCGACACAGTTCATCCCCAGCTACAAGCGCGCGGCCGTGATGCAGGTGTTCCTGGCGGCGACCGCCACGCTCGCCGGCCTCGTCCGTGGAGGGCTCGGCGGCGGCATGATCTGGTTCGTCGCCTCGGGGCTGATCTTTGCGGTGATCCCGTTCACGCTCATCGCAATCCTGCCGACCAACTCACGGCTGCTCGATCCCTCCCGCGATCGCTCGTCGTCTGAAACCCGCGCGTTGCTGGAGAAGTGGGGACGGCTCCATGCGGTCCGCAGCGCTGTAAGTCTCGTCGCTGCAGTCCTCTTCATCTGGGCGGCCGTTCGCAATCCTGTTGCGTTGCTGCAGCGGCACGCGGGAAGTGGACGTGTCCGCATCACGCGGATGGCAGGGTTCGGGTGTCCGCGTGGCAGCCGGACACGCTGTGACGATCGCGTACTTGTCGGGGGCAGTTCAGGACCAGGAAACTGCCATCGCCGATGCCAATGGCACGGGTCGGCAGCGACATCGTGACCATCGGCAACCGCGCGACGTTCACACCGAACCGTGAGGGTCAGCTGGAACTGAGAATCAACGATTGTGATGACGGGCTCTTCGACAACAGCGGCAGCCTTCGAATCGCGATCGCGTCCCACTAAGGCACACGGCGCTCGCGTGTCTTGGTGGATCCACAGATTGCACAGAAAGAGGGCCTCTTCTTCGTTGTCGCAGGCCTCGCCTGCGACGCTGGCCCGCTGTCCTGGTGGGCTCGCGCAATCCTTTTGCCCGCACTTGGACTGAACCCAGAATGAATCTGTGGAATCTGTGTAATCGGTGGATCCCTTCCCTCAGTGAAGACTGTCCGAACGATCGCGTCTGTCGCTATTGATCGAGCCGCCTCGCGTTCGTCTCCTGCATTGGCCACATCAGCGCGAGGCCGATGGCGCCGTAGAGCATGATGTAGTAGGCAGGCGCCAGCGGCTGGTCGAAGCGCTCGATCAGCCACGCCGCGACGAGCGGTGCGGTGCCGCCGGCGAGCGCCAGCGTGACGCTGTAGGCGAGGCTCATCGAGGTGATGCGCGTGCGCAGCGGGAAGATCTCCACGAGCATCGCGCCCTGCAGGCCGAGCGCCATGCCGAGTGGCAACGCCATCAGCAGCTGGCCAGCGATGAAATACTCCGGACTGCCGTACAGCATCAGCTTCAGCGCCGTGTAGATCAGCAGCATCGTGGCGATCGTCAGCGCGATCATCAGCCGCCGCCGACCGACCTTGTCGGACAGCCAGCCTCCTAGCGGCTTGGCCACCAGCACCGCAACAAGGCTCAGGGTGTTGGCAAGCAGGAAGACTTCGCCACCTTCGCCGGTCAGGTGCTTCCGTCGATCCACCGCGTAGGTGAATGTCAGGTAGTACGCCGCGTTGGTCATTGCGACTATCCCGAACGTCTGGAGTATGGGCCGCCAGTCGGCGATCAGCGACGGGAGGAGCGGCGGCCGAATCTCGGCCGCCTTCAGTCCCTCGACTGACTCGTGGATGCCGCGGCGCAGCAGCCAGCAAATGAGACATAGGCTCACGCTCGCAATGAACGGAATGCGCCAGCCCCAGGCGGCCGCCTGCTCGGCGCCGAGTGAGACGTTGACCAGCCACGCCGAAAGCGACCCGAGAATGAACCCGAGTGTCGTGCCAGCGGCGGTGGAGCTGCTGATCAGACCGCGCCACCGCGATGCAGCGTGCTCGGTCGTGTAAACCATCGATCCGGTGAACTCACCGCCCACCGAGAAGCCCTGGATGACGCGCATCGTGACGAGCAGCGCCGGGGCGGCGATACCGATCTGCGCGTAGGTGGGCAGCAGCCCAATCGCCAGCGTCGCCCCGCCCATCAACGCGATTGAGAGCGTCAACAGCGCGCGCCGCCCGATGCGATCGCCGACGACGCCCAGTACCAGGCTGCCAACGGGCCGGGCACAGAAGCCCAGCGCGAACACTGCGAAGCTGAGAAGCTGTTGCGCCGTTGGGCTCGAGTGCGGAAAGAACTGCCGGCCGATGTCGCTGGCGAAATAGCCGTAGACGGCAAAGTCGAACCACTCCAGCACGTTGCCGATCAGGCCGGCCATCGCCGTGCGCATCGCCGACTGCGGCGATGCTCCGTCGACGGCCTCCCGGTCGGCGGTCAATGCGGATCCGCTCGCCGTCATGCGGACCTGCGACGCACGGGGCGCTCAGTAATAGAAGTAGGGATCGAGGACACGAACTTCGGTGATCCGATCGACCGGCAGCGCGTTGCGCTGTGCCGCGCGGCGGATCGCCCCCGGATTGGGGGCGTCGTAGATGCAGAACGTGAGCTTCTTGTCGGTTGAGACATAGGAGTGCACCCAGGTCACGTCTTCTTCCCGGTTCACTTTGCAGATTTCCCGACTGGCTGCCGCGCCTTCGGCGCTCACCGGGAGTCCCAGACCATTCGGAAACGTGCGTTCGACCACATACCGCGACATGCCGCGTGCCCTTCGAAGACCGCGGTCCTGATTGACCGCCAGCGCTTCAAGCCTAGCGGACCGGGCGTCGGAAAACATAGGGGAGTCCGCCCTATTTTGTGGAGGCATTCGTCGAATCGGCGAGCCACCCGCGGCGCCGGGCCTCGAGGACGGCTTCATCCCGTGTTGTCACCTCGAGCTTCCCGAGAATCGCCGAGACGTGGTGCTCCACGGTCTTCGGCGACACGAACAGCTGGCCGCCAATGGCCGGGTTGCTCAGGTGTCGTGCGAGCAGCGCGAGAATCTCCGACTGGCGCCGTGTCAGCCCCGCAGGATGTGCGCGAGTACCTGGATCGCGGGCCGCGACGTAGCCGATTGATGCCGACGCGGCGCAGATCCTGTCGCACGCGGTCCGCGGCGGGATTGGCGCCGAGCGAGAGAAAAATTTCGAGCGCCTCCTCCATCGCCGGCACATCGCCGTCGGCCAGCGCCTGTGCTCGCTCGTAAGGGCAGCTGATCCGGGTCCAGGCGTCGGCGGCAGCCCGCCAGTCGCCCCGCATCTGGAGGGCGTAAGGACGCGGCGACCCATCGGTCAGGTGCGTCTCGCAACAGGGCGCCAGCATCGCGCCGTCAGCCCGCCATTTCAGGTAGCGCAGGATCTCCCAGTCCCAGGGGAGATCGGTCGACGCCAGCAGCATGAGACCGGCTTCCGCCTGCATACCTGCGGCGTCGAGGCGGCCCTGGAGCAACGCATGCTCCGCACGCGCCGCACGAACCGGCACCAGCCGTTGGTTCTCGACAGTGGGAAGTGCGAGCGCGAGCGCCTCGTCGAGGATTCGCGCCGCGTCGTCTTTCCCCTGCCGTGCATGGATCAGACCGAGCGTCGTGAGCGCGGGGATCTTCGCGACGACCAGCGTGCCGGCAGTTCTGAGCACCTTCCTGGCATCGGCCTCGGCGTCGCTCCACCGGCCGGTTTCGGCGAAGAGCCGCGCGCGATAGGCGAGCAGGTAAACGCCCCACGAATCGAGGTCGCGCTCGTAGCAGTAGTTGATGCCTCGATCGAGCCATCGCCTCGCGAACTCGTAGTCCCGCACGTGGATGCTGCAGGTCGCGAGGTTCGTGAAGGCGCGCGCGGCGTGCTCGTGCAGATTGTGATCGAGCGCCAGCGACAGGCTTTCCTGCTGCATCTCACGGCCCGCTGGATCGCCGGCCTCGATCAAGCTGCTGCCGACGTTGTTCAGCGCGTGGCTGAGCACTTCGACGGATCCCAGGCGCCGGGCGAGATTCACTGCCGGCATGCCCGATGCCATGCAGGCCTCGTGCTCGTGCGCCAGCATGTGCAGCTGCGCTTGGTTGCTCAATGCCCAGGCCAGCTCCTCATCCTCGCCAAGCGGCGACAACACGTCGAGAGCTTCCCGGGCGCACTGCCGCGCGTACTTGTGGTCACCGAGGAACCACGCCAGCCGCGACAGCCAGCACAAATCGCGGCCGATCGCGCGCGGCACGCGCAGCTGGCGCCACAACGCCAGCGCGTCCTCCTTCGCTGCGCGAGCAGCAGCGATGTCGCCGGTGAGATAGCACTCGTACGAAAGGAGATCCACGATCTCCGCTCGCGCAGTGGGCTCGAGATCATGAGCTGAGCCGAGCGCCGTGCGGTAGTGCGCGGCGGCCTCACGATGAGCGCCCAGCGCCGCCGCCTGCCGGGCAGCGGCGACGGCGAAGCGCTGGACGGCAGCGTGATCGCCGGCTCCGACCGCGTGGTGGACGAGGCGCGCCAGCATCCCTGGACGCTCCGCATAATCGCAAAGCCCGGTGAGCATCGTCCGGTGCAATTCCTGGACGCGAAGCAGCGGCAGTGATTCAAGAACGGCGAGCCGGGCGAGCTCGTGACGGAAGCCCAGGGCGCGCCCATCGAAGGTTAGAAGCCCGACGTTTACGGCCAGGAGCAGCGCGTCGGTCGCCGACGTGACGTGGGCGCGTACGATTTCGATCTCGGCGCGGGCGGGGACCACCGATACGAGATCCACCACCTGACGCGCTTCGGGAGGCAGCGACGCGCGGCGCGCCAGGATCGCCTCGCGAACGCTGGCCGGTACCGTGTCGCCGCCGGCGCGCAGGAGCTCCGTGACGAAGAACGGATTGCCGTTCGTCAGCGCGAACATCGCGCGCGCATCGTGGCGCTCGCCGGCAATGCGGGTCACGGCCTCGAGCGAAAGCGGTTCGAGTTCGATTCGGTGCGTCGAACCTGATGGAAGCTCACCCAGCAGTCGATGCAGGGAGTGATCGGCGCTCACTTCGTCGGCACGCCAGGTCACCACGATCAGCGCTCCGACGCGCGCGACACGGCGGCTCACGTAACGCAAGAGATCCAGCGTGGCCTCGTCGGCCCAGTGCACGTCTTCGAAGACGACGCAGACGGGTGGCTTGCGACGCGATATCGCGGCGATGAAGGCGGCGAAAACCTGGTACCGCGGGACGCCAGTTGCGACCAGTGTTTCGAGATCGTCGCCAAGCTCGACAGCGAGGTCGAGCAGTGGCCCCAGGGGACGCGGCGTGGTGAGCGCCTCGCACGCGCCCCACAGGAATGACGCCGACGGGTTGCGATCGGCCAGCGCTTGAAGAAGGGCTGTTTTACCGACGCCTGCTTCGCCCGAGACGGTTGCAATCTGTCCCTGTGGGTGCGCGGTCGCGATCGCGCGGTCGAGAATCGCGAGTGGGTCGTCTCGCTCGAGAAGCGTCATGACTCCCGCCGCACCGAATTGGGGTGGGGCACATCAAAAAATGGGGGTGTGTCCCCGATGCTCGCGCGCGTCCTGGTTCCTACACTTTCAGGTCGTGGCCTGCTATCTGGCCACGCTTTGGAGGACTTCACATGAAGATGGCACGTCCTGTCCTCGTCGCTGCCGCAATCGTACTCACCCTGCCCCTCGCATCCGAGCGGGCCCTCGAGGCGGCGCCCGCCGTCGTTCCTCCCCTTGCGCAGCACCCGCATGGGGGCGTGCATGCGGCCGCCACGGACACTGGCCTCGTCAGCGTAGTGCAAAATGCGACCCGTCCGTTCATGGATGTCGCTGCCGCCGTGGAGGCGGGGTATGGTCCGTTTCTCGGGTGTGTCAGCGGCACGCAGGAAGGGGCGATGGGCATCCATTACGTGAACACCGATCTGGTGTTCGACGGCAAACTCGATGCCGATCGGCCGGAATCGCTGATGTACGAGATGCGGGACGGTCGGCTGGACCTGCTCGGCGTCGAGTACATCGTGCTGGTGAAGGACTGGCACAAGAACAACAAACTGCCCCCAACGCTGCAGGGTCAGGTGTTCACCTACAACGACAGCCCGAACCGCTACGGCCTCGACCCGTTCTATGCCCTGCACGTGTGGGCCTGGCGCGACAACCCTCATGGCACCTTCGTCGATTGGAATCCGCAGGTGTCATGCGAAGGGTTCACACCAAATCCGTAAGTTGGGACAGACGACGTAATCGTTACGGCGTTCGTCGGGACGACGCCGATTCTGCCCGCGGGCGGGCATCAGACGCAACGATTGGGCTCGGTCGAGGTGGCCGCGAAGTCACCTCGGCCAATCGCCGCGCACACGACGACGTCGGCACATAATGGCGACTCGTGGACGTGCTGAACGCCGCAACCGCCGGTATCGCGGTCGCTCTCTTTCTCGCGTTTCCGATCTCCAGCCAGACACCGCGCGAATGGCGCGACTACGGTGGCAGCCCCGACAGTTCCCGATTCGTCGCCGCCACTCAAATCACGCCTGATAACGTGCATCAGGTCGAAGTCGCGTGGGCCTACGCCCCGGGCGAGACCGACTTCAATCCAATCGTCGCGCGCGGCGTCGTGTATGGCCGCGGCCCGAACGGGTCGTTCGTCGCGCTCGATGCGGCGACGGGCAAGCAGATTTGGATTCACGAGGCCGTCAAGGGCTTCAACAGCCGCGGCGTCAACTACTGGGAAAGCCGCGACGGTCAGGATCGCCGGCTGATCTTCAGCGCCAACAACTTCCTGCAGGCGATCGACGCCCGGACCGGCAAGGACATCATGTCCTTCGGCACCAACGGGCGTGTCGACCTGCGCGCCGGCCTCGATCGCGATCCCGAGACCGTCGATCAGCAAAGTCGCATCCCTGGGCGTGTCTTCGAAAACCTCCTCATCCTGGGATCGGCCACCAACCAGGAGTACGCCTCGGCGCCAGGCGACATTCGCGCCTTCGACGTACGAACCGGCGCGCTGGTCTGGACGTTTCACACGGTGCCGAGGCCGGGCGAGTTCGGCTACGACACCTGGCCCGAGGGCGCGTGGAAGACCGTCGGTGGCGCCAACAACTGGGGCGAACAGACCATCGACGAATCGCGCGGCATCCTCTTCGTGCCCACCGCGAGCCCGAAGTTCAATTTCTATGCTGGCAACCGCAAGGGTGCGAATCTCTTTGCGGATTGCCTGCTCGCGCTCGACGTCAGGACCGGCAAGAGGCTCTGGCACTTCCAGACCGTGCATCACGACATCTGGGATCTCGACAACAACTCGGCGCCACAATTGACGACGATCGAGCGCAACGGACGAAAGATCGATGTCGTCGCGATGGCCGGGAAGACGGGTTACCTCTATGTCTTCGATCGCGCTACCGGCGAGCCGATCTGGCCGATCGAGGAGCGTCCCGTGCCGCAGGGGACCGACGTGCCCGGCGAAGTGCTCTCGCCGACGCAGCCGATTCCCACCAGCCCTCCGCCCTTTTCGAGACAGAAGTTCACCGTCGACGATCTGAACCCGTACATCCTGACGCCCACGGAACGCGAGGCGTTCCGTGCAGCGCATCATGAAGGCGAGAAACGATGGGCCTTTCACGCCAATCGGCTTCGACGAAGTGATCCACATGCCGGGGAACCAGGGCGGATCGAACTGGGGCAGCACCGCCGCGAATCCTACCGACGGAAGCGTCTACGTGATTGGCTTCAACGTCCCGACCATCCTTCGCCTGCTCAAGCCGGGTGAGATTCGTCCTGGACGGAATGGCGGTCCCGACGAAGTCGTCAAGCAGCGGCAATACCTCACTGACGGCTTTGGTCTCTTTCCGACGATCGTGAACCCTCCGTACACGACGCTGACCGCGTACGATCTGAACGAGGGAACGATCAGGTGGCAGATCGGTCTCGGCGACGATCGACGGCTCGTGAGCCAGGGCGTGAAGGGCACCGGCAGCGCGGCGACGGTCAAGGGAGGGCTCATCGTCACTGCGAGCGGGCTGGTGTTCGCCACCGCGGCGGACAGCAAGGTTCACGTCTACGACAGCGCGACCGGGCGACAGCTGTGGGAATCACCATTGGGCGGCACCACCAGCGGCGCGCCATCGATGTACGAGCTCGGCGGCAGGCAGTATCTGCTCGTGACCGCATCAGTGCCCAGCGCTCGCAGCACCAACAACGCGGAGCTGCCGCCCCTCGAGGGACCGAAAGGGATCGTGGCGTACACGCTGCCGCCTCGGCAGTGAGGAAAGGAAGGCGCCAAATGCCGTGCAACACGATTGTCCTGGTGGCCTCGTTGAGTATCGCGAGCGCCGCCGCACAGAGCGGAGACGTGGCTGGGCACTACGTGCTGGAAGGCGTGATGGAAGTCGGATCGGAGCTGCTGCTGAAGCCGGATGGGCAGTTCGAGTTCATGCTCGCCTACGGGGCCGCCGACTACCGGGCAAAGGGCACATGGCAGTCCGAACAGAATGTCGTCGTCCTCAACAGCGCCGGCACGAAGGAAGAGCCATTCCGCTTCCTGCGGAGCGAACCAGGCGAAGCCGGGCGAATCAGAGTCTGGGTGATGGGCAAGAACGGCCGGGGCGTACCGCATATCCGGGTGACGCTCCAGGCGGCCGGCGGCGACTCCGAAGCGACGACCGACAACGACGGCGCCGCGGTCTTCAAGGATGTCGCCAAGCCCCGCGCGGTTAGCTTCGAGGTGCGCGTCTATCAGGTCGAGGCGGGTCCCTTCGATATCGACCCGGCGCACAAGGACATCTACTTCGAGATCAACGGCGACGCCATTCAACAGGTGCTGTTCAAGGACGAACGCCTGGAGAAGGATGGAACCACGCTCGTCATGACACATTGGGGCGTGGATCGACCGATGCGCTACGAAAAGCAGTAACCGACCAGTGGGTCAGCGGGCGACTGCCGCGTTGATCTGGAGGCTGTCAGGACGTGATGTAACGTTGTAGCACGTCGATCGTGAATTGTTGCTCGTCGACCACCGCCCGAACCACGTCGCCGATCGAGACGACCCCGACCAGCTGCCCCTGTTCGATGACCGGCAGGTGTCGGATGCGTTTGTCGGTCATCAGCGCCATGCACTGTTCCGCGGTCCAGTCCGGCTCGACGGAAATGACTCGAGTCGTCATGATCTCGCTGACCGGCGTCTCCTTGGACATCTTGCCGAGAAGGATCACCTTTCGCGCGTAGTCCCGCTCGGAGAAGATGCCTTCGAGTTTCTGATTCGACCGGACGAGGACGGCACCGATGTTCTTGTCGGCCATCAGGCGGAGCGCCTTGTACACCGTGTCGCCGGGCTCGACGGAGTAGATGTTGGACTTGCCACGCAACATGTCTCGCACGGTGGCTGACATGACGGTCCCCCCGCGTAATGTGCGACGGTGAGTGTGTGAAAACGTGAGTGGCCATGGTAATCCAATGCAGGGCTCGATGCCATTACGGCCCCCCTTGCAGTCAGACGAAGCTTCTCAATTCCTCAGCATTAAGCTGAGCAGTCGGGCGGCCTCAGGGCGATGGCAAGGCTCCCAACTCCCAATTTCCAAAGCGTCTTTACAAAGGGAGCGCTCTTTTGGTGTTGGTAGTCGGAGGTTGGGAGTTGACGAGCTCAAGTGAGCTTCACTCGCTTACGCGCGCCGCGTGCGCATAGATGTTGAATCGGCCTTCGCGCACGAACCCGAGCAGCGTGATGCCGGCCTCCAGCGCGAGGTCAATCGCGAGACTGGACGGCGCAGACACCGCGGCGACCAGGGGAATGCCCGCGAGCCAGGCCTTCTGGACGATCTCGAAGGACGCTCTCCCGCTGACGAACAGCAGTGATCGCGAGAGTGGCAGACGGTTGGTGTCAAGCATCCGGCCGAGCAGCTTGTCTACGGCATTGTGGCGGCCGACGTCCTCGGCGCTGGTCTCGAGACGACCCTCGACGTCGAAGCAGGCCGCGGCGTGCAGGCCTCCGGTTCGTGCAAAGGCCGGTTGCGCCGCGCGAAGAGCGTCGGGAAGGCCGCCGATCGTCTCGCGAGCGACTGACCATTCGATAGCGATCGGCGGCACGTTGACGGCGAGTGAGTCCAAGGAGCGCCGGCCGCACAACCCGCACGACGAGTTGATCGTCACCTGACGCCGCCCGGCGAGCGCTTCCGCGACAGCATCGCCGCGGGTTCGGGGAAAGACAATGTTGATGATGTCCCCGGAGTCGTCGCGATCGATACGCTTGATGTCCCCGCGTCGCGCGACGAGCCCCTCGGTGAAGAGAAAACCGAGGGCGAGGTCCTGGTCCGACCCGGGCGTTCGCATGATTACCGCAAACGAGACACCATTGAGCCGCACTTCGAGGGGCCGCTCAACGGCCACGTGATCGACGACCGGTTCCGTTCCGTCGCGCACGACGTCCACTGGACGTACGGCAGCGTTGGTGAGCTCTTCGGACATACGCGAGTGCGCCGTATGATACCGCCTGGACATGCCGCTTTTCGGATACGGCTCGCAGAAGCCACGCCATTACCGCGAGATGGTCAGAGCCGCGTGGGAGAACCGCGATCAGCTGCCGTTCGCGTGGCGCATCCTGTCGGACGGCGTCTGCGATGGCTGCGCGCTCGGCACGAGCGGCCTTCGCGACTGGACGCTGCCGGGCACGCACCTCTGCATGGTGCGCCTCGAGCTGATGCGTCTCAACACCGCCCCCGCCCTGGACCCCCACGTGCTTGGCGACGTGAGACCGCTACAGGGCCTGCGATCCCGAGAGCTGCGCAGGCTTGGCAGGTTGCCGGAGCCGATGCTGCGCCGGCCCGGTGAGACGGGGTTTCGCGTCCTGACCTGGGAGGATGCCCTCGATATGGTTGCCCGACAGGCTGCCGAGATCGATCCGCAGCGCATCGCCATCTATCTGAGCTCGCGGGGCATCACCAACGAGGTCTATTACGCCGCCCAGAAGGCGGCGAGGTTCCTCGGAACCAATCACGTCGACAATTCGGCTCGCCTGTGCCATGCCGCATCGACCGTGGCGATGGCGGCGATGCTGGGTTATGGCGCCTCGACCTGCAGCTACGCCGACTGGCTCGACGCCGAACTCATCGTCCTGTTCGGATCGAACGTCGCGAACAATCAACCGGTCACGATCAAGTACCTGCACCACGCGATAAGGAACGGCGCGCAGATCGCCGTCGTCAATCCGTTTCGCGAGCCGGGTCTGAAGCGCTATTGGATCCCGTCGATTGCGAGCAGCGCCATCCGCGGCACCGCCCTCGCCGAGCATTGGTTCGACGTGCACACCGGCGGCGATCTGGCGTTTCTGATCGGAGTGCTGCGTGCGCTCGTCGAGCGCGGCGGCATCGACGAGAACTTCGTGCGCGAACACACGACCGGCTTCACCGATGCCCGTGAACGCGCATCGGCGATCGGCTGGGACGCGATCGAACGGGCGAGCGGCGTCACGCGAGAGCGGATTGGCGCCTTCGCGGATCTGCTGATTGCTCGGCCGAAAGCCATCTTCGTATGGTCGATGGGGCTGACGCAGCACGCTCACGGCGTCGCGACAGTGAAGGCGCTCGTCAACGTCGGATTGGCTCGCGGGCTTCCATGCCGGCCGAACGCCGGTCTCGTGCCCATCCGCGGTCACTCGGGTGTGCAGGGTGGTGCCGAAGTCGGATGTCAGCCGCGGATCAGTCCCGAGTCGCGCGGCCGCTGGTCGGAGATGTGGGGATTTCCGGTACCTGATGCGCCAGGCTGGACCGCGGCCGAGATGGTCGCGCATGCGTCAGAGGGTGCAGTCGACCTGTTCTGGATGGTTGGCGGGAATTTTCTCGAGACCCTCGGCGACAGGACCCGGTCGCGCCGTGCCCTGGCTCGCCCGCGGCTCTGCGTCCACCAGGACATCGTCTTGTCGTCGGCGATGCTCGTCGACAGTGAGGGCGACGTATTGCTGCTTCCCGCGACGACCCGTTACGAGTCGCCGGGCGGCAGCACTGAGACGTCCACCGAGCGCCGCATCATCTTCTCGCCCGAAATCCCGGGGCGGCGAATCGGGTCGGCGCAACCGGAGTGGTGGGTCTTTCGCGAGGTGATGGCTCGCGCGCGGCCCGACCAGCGCCACCAGGTCGGGCTCGACGATGCCCGCGCGATCCGCGGCGAGATTGCGCGGGCCGTGCCACGTTATGCCGGCATCGAAGTGCTGGGCGCGAAAGGCGATCAGGTGCAGTGGGGTGGCCGGCGACTCTTCGTCGATGGCCATTTCGCGACCCCCGACGGAAAGGCGCGATTTGCGGCAGTGTCGCTCATCGCCTCGCCACAAGCAGCGGATGGATTCCTCGTCTCGACGCGCCGTGGCAAACAGTTCAACTCCATGGTGCAGCGCGCGGTCGATCCGCTGACCGGCGCACGCCGCGACGACATCCTGATCAGTGTCGAGGATCTCGCGAGACTCCAGATTGACGCCGGGACGCGCGTGACGCTGCGTTCCGCGCACGGCAGCTTCACGGGGCGGCTGCTCGCCGCGCCGATCAAGCCCGGCAACCTCGAGGTGCATTGGCCGGAGGGCAACGTGCTGCTGGCCGGCGACCGCCTCGATCCCGACTCGATGGAGCCGGATTACAACGCCGTCGTTTCCCTCGAACCCGCTTGAGAAAATTTCACCGACCTGGGCAAGGTGGCCGCGGCGCGCGATGCGCTGACGAAGTCGCTGATGGCGCCCGATCGCGATGTCCACATCTGCATGGGTGGAGGAGAGGCGAGCGATCTCGCTCCAGTATTACCGATGCGACTCGGACGAGACCGAGGCCGACGCGATCATCGCCGCCGCCCTCGCCCCGGTGCTCAACCAGCGCGTCAAGGACGGGACGATCGCGTCGTGGAACTGGATCGAGCAGAGAATCAGGTTGATGGGCACTGAAAGGGGGTCGACGTCCAGCGCTCGCTGCGCCTCGGCCACGGACTCGTCGGGCCGGCCAACGGTCATCAGCAGAACCGCATAGATGTGATGAGCGACCGAGTAGCTCGGATTCAAGCGGATGGCCTCGCGCAATTCGCGTTCGGCGCCGGTCCAGTCCCAGTCGAAGGCAAACCTGACGAAGCCGAGCGACACCCTTGCTTCGGCAAGATTCCCGTCGAGCTCCAACGCCTTCTGTGCCGCGGCTCTTGCCTTCGGCATGGCTTCGAGCGGCGGCACATGGCCAAAGGCGTAGCCAAGGTAGAAGTGCCGTATCGGCGAGGCCTGAGTACCCCGGCGCGTAGGTGGGATCGCGTTCGATCGCCTGCTCGAAGTGACGCAGCGCGCGCTGCAGCGATGGCTCGGTTCGCTGCAGCCAGAAGAACCGGCCTCGAACACAGTGATCGTACGCGACCGGGTCGACCCGTCGCATGCTCGGAAGAGACTGAGGAGGCGTGCCGGAGAGACGTGGCCGGATTTCCATGGCGATCGCGCGCGCCACATCGCGATGGAGTTCCAGCACGTTCTCGATATCGCGCTCGTAGTTGCGGGCCCAAAGATGCTGATCCGTGTGAGCGTCGATCAACTGCACCGAGATCCCGACCCGCTTGTCGCTCCTCCGTACCGACCCCTCCACGACGGCCTCAACATTCAGCTCGCGCGCGATCGCCGGCAACGATGCGGCGGCTTTCTTGAAGCGCATGACCGATGTCCGCGAAATCACTCGCAGTCCGCCGATCTGGGCAAGCTCGGTGATAAGAGCATCGGTCATGCCGTCAGCGAAGTAGCCCTGCTCAGCGTCGCCCGAGAGATTCTCAAGCGGCAGGACAGCCAGCGATTGAATTGCCGTAGCGGTCCTGTTACTGCCGATGAGGGACGACAAGCGCGCGCGATTCATAACCAACGCGATAGATGCCGCGCCGCCCGCGCCAATCAACGCGACTGTTGCCGCCCGACGGCTGGGTAGGGCAGGCCGTGTGCCGCGTGTCACTGTCCCTAGAGCGTCACTCGCTTCGAGCACCGCGCGCACCTCGCCAGCGTGCGCGCAGCGTCTACCCGGCTCGCGCACGAGGCAGCGCTGGACCGCGGTCGCCACCGCCGGTGAAACGGGCGCGGGCAGCGGCGGAATCGGCCCTTCCAGGATGGCCGTCGTCAACGCGTATCCAGACTGGCCTGCGAACGGCCGCGACCCCGCAGCCATTTCGTACAGCAGCATGCCGCGCGCCCAGATGTCGCTCCGCGCGTCCGGACGCTGGCCGCGAAGGACCTCTGGCGCCATGTAGGGCAGCGTCCCGGCGATCGAGCCTGTCGATGCAGTTGCCGCGGTGGTCAATTCGGCGCCGGCCGCCGGCAGCCGTCGCCCGATGCCGAAGTCCAGCACCTTCGCGCGACCGTTGGTGGTGATGATGATGTTTTGCGGCTTGAGATCGCAATGAATCACTCCGCGATCGTGGGCATGGGCAATAGCGTCGGCTATCTGTGTGCCGTAGCGGACGAGATCGTCATGCGGAAGCCCACGCGGAGGGATAAGGCCGCTCAACGGCTGCCCCTCGACGAACTCCATCACGATGAACGCCTGTGTTTCGGCTTCGGCAACCTCATACACCGAGCAGATATGGGGATGATTCAGCGCCGAGGCGAGCCGCGCTTCGCGAAGGATGCTGTCGATCGACTCTTCAGCAGATGTGAGCAGCTTTATTGCGACGACCCGCTGGAGTCGCGTGTCGTACGCACGATAGACCGTGCCCATGCCGCCGGCGCCGAGCGGCGCGTCGAGCCTGTAGTGGCCGAGCACATGGCCGATCATTGCGTTACGCGATTCGGCTGGAATGGTAGGGCCCGCTCGGGCGCAAGTCAACGCGGGCGACTTCGTTCAGTCCCATCGGCGCGAGTACAATGCCCGCTCGGGCTTCAGGGACAGGAGGCCATCCATGAGCACCTTCGATCCGCTCGTTGCACCGATGCACGGCGCCGAGCGCCGAATCGTCGGCGGCGTGCAGCTGGAGGTCGCTCCCGCCGGATCGGCGCGAGTGAAGCGCATGATCTATCCGGTCGGCTTCAAATGGTCGGTCGACATGAAGCCGATTGTCGGCACCGACGTCTGCATGCACGCACACGTCGGCTTTCTCGCGAGGGGACGCATTCACATCGGCTTTCCTGATGGCTGCATCAAGGAATACGTCGCGCCCGAGGTGATCGCGATCGAGCCGGGACACGATGGCTGGGTCGTCGGCGACGAACCGGCGGTGGTCATCGAGTTCGACTTCGAACGCGAGACCGCGCAAAAGCTCGGCATGGCGGACGGTCATCGCCACCGGTCGAGAGCGTGAGCCTGCAAGCTGAGGCGTTGTGCTGTTGTAGAATCCCGCCCCCAGTCGACAACAGCCGGAACAGGATTCACGCATTGCCGTTCCGATGGGTCGCCAACGACCCGCGCCGCCTCGCGGACGGCGACCGGTTGACCTATGTCGTCGACCAGAGCGATGGGACCACGGCGAGCGGCCTGACCAGCACACAAACCGAAGCGGCGATCGATCGCGCGTACGACACCTGGCAGCCACAGCAGTGTCTCAAGAAGGTCGATCTCGTCAAGCGGCCCGATTCGGGCGAGGATCCCGATATCTACGATTCTTTCTTCGGGTTCGGCGGCTTCGGCAATCCGTTCGTTGCCGACATCGTCGACGCCGGCTGGTTGCCGCGCGCCTTCTTCGAAGCCGCCGGCGGCCCGGGCGCCGGACGGGGAACACTGGCCTTCACGGTGACGTTCATTTTCGTCGACGAAGTCACAGGATTCCCCACTGACATCAACGGCGACCGCCGCCTCGATACCGCGCTCAGCGAGGTCTATTACAACGACACCTTCGGCGATCCGACCAACGATCGCGCTGGCAACCCGTCCGCCACGCGCCTTTCTCGATTGACAACGCGGGCATCTGCGCGCAGTACGCCACCTGGCCGAAGTAACATCCATTACGTCAACGTAATCACTTCGTAGTCGGCGACCGGCGGCGTCTCGAAACGCAGCCGATCGCCTTCTCCTCTCAGCACAAGCTCACGTCCGGCACGGAGCGCCCGTGCACGGTGGACCGATTGCCCGGTCGGGACGGTCAACTCGACGCGGAGCGGGCCCGTCGGATAGACCTGCCGCACCCAGCCGCGCATCATGTTCGGGTTCGTGTAATTGAGGAGGTGCAGCGCCACCCCCGCCTCGGTCTCCCAGGCGAATGCTTCGATCACGCCGTCGCCCTCGATCGTGGCGAGCGGCGGCCGATCGCCGCGCAGCCATCGAACGGTATTGCCGATCACGCGGGACAGATCCGTGTTCGTCGAACGCCAGAACGTGCGGTCGACATCGCCGGCGAAATAGGCAACGCGCGCGTCGCCGTGCCGGCGAAACACCGCCGCTGGCTCGCTGGTTCGCGGTGCGCGCGGAAAGACCATCTCGGGCGGAAAGGCTGGATAGGACGGCACAACGCTCAGGACCAGCGGATCGCCCGCGGCGCGGATCGGTACCCGTTCTGCGGCTCCTGGCAGCAGGGTCGTGCCACTGAAGCCGTCCAGAACCGGGTGAGGCTGCTCGATCCGCATGTAGCTGTTGTCGCCCGGCGGCGGCATCTCGCCGTCGACAGTGGCGCCGAACAGATCGGCCAGCGCGAAATCGTGACGACGGTCACCCCACTCGTCGTAACGCGACGTTTCGAAGGTCGCCAGAATCGACCCACCGCGATTGGCATAGTCCCGGATGTGCTGAACGTGACGATCGCTCAAATACGCCGCGTTCGGCAGGATCAGCACGCGATACTTGCGCAGCGTCTCGTCGGCGAGATCGTCCTCGGCAACGAAGTCGGCCAGAATGCGCGCCTCGAGCAGCGCGTAGTAGATCCCCTGCAAGTATTCAGAGGTGCGTGCCCGATCGGCACCCGACCATGAAACCGGCCCGGCGCCCGAGCGATAGAAGGCGATCGTTCGCTGTGGATAGAGCACCGCAACGTCGGCGATGCTGCGACGATTGCGGAAGTGCGGTTCGTTGTCAGCCAGCCATTGGAAAAACGCGCGCCCGGTCTCGCGCCATCGGGTGTCTTCAGGGCTCGCGCCCAGCCAGTGGTACCACGGCACCATACCGCTCGCCGTCGTCTGCGCCATCCACAGCGTCGCCTCGGCCGGCGATTTGGCGACGTGACGCCACAGCGGCTGCGTGTTCGCGTACGCGCCGGTGACGTTGGTGGCTGCGCCGCCCTTCATCATCGCGGCGGCGACACGGCCCTGCAGCGAACAGTCCCAGATCGGCGTGTTGCCCGAGCGCCCCTGGTGGTCTGCGTTGAACCAGCCGGCAGTCCGCCCGATGCGCCACATGTCCTTGACCGTTCGGATCCCGCCGCCAAGGTTGCCGACGTAGACTGAATCCCGTGTGCCTTCCCTTGCTACGCCGTCCCACAGCTTCCAGATCTCGACGATGCGGTCCATGAAGACGTCGTAATACCTGCGGTAAACGGGACTCGTCGCGTCGGTATCTGCAGGAGGGGTACCGCCTGTCTTCGTTCGGTACACGTCGCGGCAGGCGTCGCAATAACACACGGACAGCGCGCCGGTCCCAGGCCATCCGTTCGTGAAGAAGCCGTCGACCCGATAGCGACGATTAATCTCACGGTAGATGGCAGGCATCTGCTCGCTGAAATACGTGCTGAACATGCAGGTCTTGAACAGCCACGTCGATTCGCCGTGCGGGCGCGGCGAGCCGTCCTCATTGCGCTCGAACCATTCCGGATGCGCCTTCAGCGCCGGCTCGTAGGCGTAGTTGCAGTCCATCCGCGCCACCACGCGAATTGCGTTCGCGCGTGCGGCCGCCGCCAGTTCTCCGAAAAGATCCCGCGACCCGAGGAACTCGCTGCGATGGTGATACGGGATCTCAGTCGGATAGTAGGCGACGATGCCACCACCGTTGAGGAGGAGGGCATCAACCTTCAGAGAGGCCCAGTAGGCGATCCAGCGATCGACGTCCATGTCAATCGGATCGCGCTCGTTGATATTGATCTGCCCGCATCGGCGCATCGTCGCGTACCAGGGCCGTGCGTTGGACCCTTCCTTTGTCGGCGCAAAATCGTGAGCGCCACCGTGCGCGTGACTTGCGAATCTGGCGGCAGCCGGTATCGACGAGATGGCGAGGAACTCTCTGCGTGTGATCATGAGTGATCCGTAGTACAGTGCGCCACTTCTCACAGGGATCGGCTTGGCTATGCCTGGAGTTCCGGCATTCCGCCCTCTTCTCCAGCCTGTCTCCTCCGGCGAACGCGTCCAGTATCTCGACGTTCTTCGCGGATTCGCGCTCTATGGCGTGCTCCTGGCCAACATTATCTGGACAGCGCACGACGTGGCGCTGACGCCGAGCGCTGCCCAGCAACTTCCGACTCATTCAGTCGACCGGCTTGTGAAGTACCTCGTCGTCTTCTTCGTCGACGGGAAGTTCGTCACGCTGTTTTCATTTCTCTTTGCGGTCGGCTTCACCATCCAGATGCGGCGAGCGCTGCAGCGCGGCGCGAGTGGTGTCTCGATCTACGCGCGTCGCGCTGTCGTTCTGATGGTAATAGGTGTCATTCACCTCGTGTGTGTCTGGTTCGGCGACATCCTCTTTGCGTACGGGCTTCTCGGCCTCCTCCTCCTGTCGATGCGGAACTGGCAACCGGGCAAATCGATGCTGATTGTTGCCTTTCTTTTGATCCTTTTCACACGCGCCGCTTTCGTCTCTGTTCAGAACGCTGTCACGCACGGGCAGTCGCCGCAGACGGTGGCCGCTCATCCCACCGAGGAGACACAGCGTCGAACACTGGCGGCATTTCAGGCCGGTTACACGTCGGTTGTCCGCCAGAATGTGTCGATCTACTGGAACGATCTGTTCAGAGCAGGAATTTTCGTCGCTCTTCTGGGAGAGGTCTTCGGGCGCTTTCTGATCGGCGTCTATGTCGGCAGACGCGGATACCTCTACCAGCTCGAGGATTGGCTTCCTGTGCTCCGCCGGGCCTTGCCTTGGCTTCTGATCATCGGCGTACTCGGCAATGGAGCCAATGTTGCCTCGGAGTGGGCGCGCGGGGTTTTCGGGCTCTCGGCCACCAGTGCCTGGCTGACAGCGCTGCGGCCCCTGATCGAAGCTGGAGTGATCTGCTTATCCGCATCTTATGCCGTCTGCATCGCGCTGCTGCTTCGAAGCGCGCGATGGGCGCCAGTCCTCGGGCCGCTTGCCCCTGTCGGACGGATGGCGCTGACCAACTATCTCACTCAAAGCGTCGTGTTCCTGTTCGTGCTCACTGGAGCGGGCCTTGGCCTTATCGGCCGCATCGGTGCGACCGTTTGCCTCGTCATGACGCTCGTGCTGTTCGGACTGCAGATTGCGTTCAGCAATTGGTGGTTTCGCCATTACCGCTTTGGTCCCGCAGAGTGGGTATGGCGTTCGCTCACCTACGGCCAGCTGCAACCGATGCGCCTGTAGGATCGCCTCTTCGTACGTGGGCCCGAGCTTCAGCTCGGGCAATTTCCATCCAAGTAGGCCCGAGCTTCAGCTCGGGCAGTTATCTATCCAAGTAGGCCCGAGCTTCAGCTCGGGCGGTTATCTATCCAAGACTAGCGCTGTTAGTGCTATGCTCTCCGGCGTCATGCCGAAGCCGGCGCTCCAGCTCTTCGAGCTGCACGTGCTCGTCGCGATGCTGCAAGAGGGCGGCGAGACCTACAGCGTGCCGCTGGTGCTCGCGCTCGAACGCCGCACCGGCCGGCCTGTGACGCAGGCGGCCGTGTTCATCGCGCTGCAACGGCTGGAACGCAAGCGCCTCGTCACGTCGCGCCTGGAGGAGCCCGATGACGGCCGCACCCGCCGCTATTTCAAGCTGACACGTCAGGGGCTGGCCGCGATCGAAGCGACGCGCGTCGAGCACCTCCGGCTCTGGCAGGGCGCCAGGCGCCCGCTCCGCATTCGCAAGGCGTGACCATGCGGTGGCTGCTGCGGCTGCTCACGAGTGACGCCGATCGTCGCGCCATCGAAAGCGACCTGGCCGAGCTCTACGACCTCCGTCGCCGACAGCGCGGCACTCGCGCAGCCAATCGATGGCTGCGCCGGCAATACCTGGCGTATCCCTGGCATCTCCTCCTCGACCGCTGTCGTAAACCATTTCCCCGAGCGACGACCATGCCTCATCTCTGGCGCGACATCCGCTACAGCCTGCGCAGCCTTGCTCGTGTGCCTGCGCTCTCGGCCACCGTCGTCCTCACGGTTGGCATCGGTCTGGGAGCGACGAGCGCGATGATTGGCCTGGTTCGCGCGGTCCTCGTTGATCCGCTGCCGTACGCGCATTCGGAGGAGCTCGTCTGGATCTACACCGACACTCCGCCGTACTGGTTCCGCCTCTCGGTCGTCGATTACCGGGCGCTCGAGGCGGACCATCCGACGTTCAGTGGCCTCGCGGCCTATCAGACGAACTTCGTGACCGTGTCCGGTCGCGGATCCGCGGAGCGCGTCGCGATGAAGGAAGTGACGGGCTCTTACTTCCCCCTGCTCGGCCAGCGGCCGCAGATCGGCCGTCTCTTCGATCCGTCGGACGACAGGCGAGGTGAGCGAACAGTGGTCCTGACCGATGCTTACTGGGCGCGACGCTTCGGGCGCGATCGCGGCGTGCTGGGGCAGCCGCTCGGCATCGACGGCGCGCCGCACACGATCGTCGGCGTGCTGGAAAGAACGGTCGGTCCGCTGGAGCACGATATCGGCCTCTTCACGACGGCGCACTGGCCGGCGCCAACGCGGAAGGGGCCGTTTTTCACGACGGTCCTGGCGCGCGTGGGTCCAGGCGCGGCGCGGGCCGCGGCGCTTTCCGCGCTGCGCGCCACCAACAGGCGGCTCTTTCCGATCTGGCGATCGTCGTATCAGGACGAAAAGGCAACCTGGGGACTCCAGGACCTCAAGGCCCGCGTGGTCGGCGAGATCGGCTCGACGCTCAACGTGGTGCTCGCCGCCGTCGCCTGTGTTTTGCTCATCGCTTGCGCGAACGCGGTGAACCTGCTCATCGCCCGCGGCCTGCACCGCAGCCGCGAGATGACGATACGCGGTGCGCTCGGTGCGTCGCGCGGCCGCCTGGTGCAGCACCTTCTCGTCGAAGCCGCGGCGCTGACGGTTGCCGCCGCGTTCGTAGCGTTCGGGGTCGCCGCGGCCTCGCTGCAGCTGGTGGCGATCTACGGTGCCGATTATGTGCCGCGCATCGACGAAGTACGGATGAACGGCGCTGTGATCGGGTGGCTGGCCGGCCTGTCGCTCGCAAGCGGAGTGATCATCGGGCTGATTCCGGCACTGCACGGATCCCGGCTGCCGCTGGATCACGCGCTGCGGACCGGCGGACGCTCCGCCACCGACGGGCCCGGCGCGCGTCGTGTGCGCCGCGCTCTGGTCGCCGCGGAATTCGCGCTGGCGACGCCGCTGCTGGTCGCCGCCACCCTGGTTGGGGCGAGCCTCGATCGGCTGACTCGCGTTTCCGTCGGCATTGATATGCCCCGTTTCCTCACAGCAGAAGTCTCGCTTCCCGCGGCGAGCTACGGGCGCGATGCGGACCGGGAGGCGTTCTGGAAGCGCGCCGTGCCGCGGCTGGCGGCGTTGCCGGGCGTCGAGGCCGCCGCGATCGCCGACAGCCGCCCGCCCAGCGAGAGCGGGCAACAGAACAATTTCGATCTCGAGGATCGCCCGACGGCCCCCGGCCAGAGCCAGCCAGTTTGTACCTGGGTCGGCGTGTCCACCGAGTTCTTCACGACGGTCGGGCTCAGGCTCGAGCAGGGAAGACTGCTCGACGAGCACTCAGCGCAGGAAGACGCCGTCGTCGTCGATCGCGCGTGGGCGAACCGGTTCTTTCCCGGTCAGGAAGTCGTGGGTCGCCGATTCCACAACGGCGGATGCACCACGTGTTCGTGGACGACGGTAGTGGGCGTCGTGAGCAACATGAAATGGATCGGTCTCGACGCGCCGGCTGAAGACGGCACCGTCTATTTCCCGCTCGGGGACTCGTCAAGCGGGTTCTTCGTGCTTCGCGCCAAGGGCGCGCCGGTGTCGCTTGTGCCTTCGCTGCGGCAGGCGGCGAAAGAGCTCGATCCCGGCTTGGCGCTTTCGAACGTGGCGACGGGTGACGAGCTGATGTCGGAGGCGCTGGCGACGCCGCGGTACCTCACCCTGCTGATCGGCGTGTTCGCGTGCACGGCACTGGTGTTGTCAATCGTCGGCATCTACGGGGTCATGGCCTACTTCGTCCAGCAGCACGCCCGCGAGATCGGGATCCGTCTCGCCCTCGGCGGCGAGCCGGCTCGAGTCCGTCGCATGGTGGTGCTCCAGGGGCTCCGTCTGACAATCGCCGGCGTCGCGGTAGGCATCGGCGCCTCCTTCGTCGCGAGCCGTGTCGTGGAGACGCTGCTCTACGGCGTGGATCCGACCGATCCCCGGATGATCGTCGGCATTCCGGTCGCGCTTCTGGCCGTAGCGCTCATCGCCTGCCTGGTGCCGGCGCAGCGCGCCGCGCGGCTCGATCCGGCAGCCATTCTGAGGGACGAGTCGTAGAGCACCGGTATTCAGTTCTCGTCAAGGGCGAGTGCGTAGATCTCCTGCGAGCCGACGTCACGAAGTACCAGCAGGGAATCGTCGGGTGTCAGGCCGCTCCAACACCGTTCGGGGCCGACCGTCCTGCGGAATTTTTTCAACGTGCCAATTTTCTCCCGCTGACGATCGCGAATTCGTATTCGGACGACTGCGGTGTCTTCACCCCAGCTCTCGAAGAAGACGTATTGGCTGTCCCTGGACCAGTTGGCGAAGTGGAGCACGCCACTCGCAAGCGTTTCCCATCGTCCGGTCGCGACATCGAGCAGTCGCACTTCAGCGAAGTCGAATCGAAGGGCGACGATGTAGCGGCCGTCGGGCGACCAGCGAGCGGCCCAGATCCCTTCGGCTCCAGGTATTTCAGATGTGCGCCGTGTCATGAGGTCGAACATGCGCAGTGTCTTAGGTCCAGCGGTACCAGGATCGAAAAAGGGCGACCCGCCGAACACGATCTGATGCCCATCGGGCGACCAGTCGGGAGCGGCCTGGCTTTCGGCGCCGGGAATCAACTGCTCCGGTGTGCCACCGGCCGCGGCGATCACGTAGATCTTCCAGGGTCCATCGGCAACTCTGGCTTGAAAAGCGAGCCGCTGTCCGTCGGGCGCCCAGGACGGCGAGCTCGCCCGCATCGGAGGAAATGTCAGCTGGCGGTCATCACTACCATCGAGCTTGCTTGACCGCAGCGTTCCTTCGGGATAGTCAACGTACGCAACCCGGCCATCGCGGGAAAAACTGACCTCCGCCATGGAGCGGACCTTGGAGCCGAGCGTGTAGGGCGTCCATTCCCCGGATGGATCGCGGCGCATGATCTCGCCGCGTACTTCGTCTCTGATAGCGAAGATCGTTCGCCCATCCGTGGCGGGTGTCGGCGAGCGAAAGTGCTGCGGGCCATCGGTGAGCCGTACGGGCCTTCCGGCGTTCCTGCGCCAATACCCGCGGCTCTCGCTGAGCGCCCAGAGGCTCGTGACGCCGTTCTGCTTTGACTCGAAGATGAAATACGCCCCGTCGGGCGTCCAACGGCCGCAACACTCCGCAGACGGTTTCCTCCAGCCGGGTAAGACCGGCCGCACATCGCGGTCATCGAGCGACACTTCCCAGATCGACCACTCACCGGCCTTGAAGTCCGAGACGTTCATGCGGAGGCGGCGCCCGTCAGGCGCCCAGGCCATGTTACCAGCCGACTTCCCTGGAAACGTTGCCACCCTCTGCGCCATTGAGCCATCGGCTCCGCTCACGAACACGTCGGCGTTGACGGCGTACGCGACCCGACGTCCGTCGGGCGACGGGTGCACGTCATGCGCACGGAATGGTCCCAGCGGACGCGGCTGTCCTCCGGATACGGGGACTCGCCAGTATGGAAACGGATAGGGCTGAACGTAACTGCCAACGACGAGTTCGGAGTCGCGTGAGGAGATGTCGTCCAGGCCTGGATTGCGGAATGGAATCGGGAGAGGAACCGGGTCTCCGCCGGAGGTCGACACCTTCATGAGCATTGGCTCGTTGGCGACCAGCTCCGAGAGATATAGGTACGTCCCGTCAGTAACGAGACCCCCGGTCTTCTCGTGCCCGTCATTCGTGAGCCGCACGTATCGAGTCACCTTCAGTGTCGGCGGCTCTTTCCATGACCACGCCACCGCAAGTGAAGTGGCCAGGACTGCCGCGCCAGACCACAGCGCGGCGCTAGCAAGGCGCCACCATCGCCGCATCCCGGTTACATCAACGTCACTGGCGAGCGGATGCACCGATCCGGTCACGGACCGCAACGCCATTGCCAAATCTGCTGCCGATGGCATTCGTTGTTGCCGATCCTTTTCGAGGCAGTGTCCAACAATCCGTCGTAATTCGGCTGGAACGGTCTCGGGCAGCGGCGGGGGCGCCTCATTCAGAATCGCGTGCAGCGTTTCCAACGTCGTGGATCGTTCGAACGCGCGCCGTCCGTTGAGCATCTCGTGCAGGACGAGTCCCAGGCTGAACAGGTCGGTCCGGCCGTCGACGTCCTCGCCTCGAATCTGCTCCGGCGACATATATTGCAGAGTGCCCGCGACCCTCGAGACGCCGGGCCACGTGGGCATCGCGTGCGCCTCACTCGCGGTGAATGCCGCCACGCCGAAATCGAGGAGCTTCACGCCGCCAGGCGTGATCATGATGTTCTGCGGCTTCAGATCGCGATGAACGATCCCTTCGCGGTGCGCGTGAGCGAGCGCGTCAGTCATCTCAATCGCGTACTGCACGACGTTCTCGAGTGACAGCGGCGCGCGGGCAATCACATCGGCGAGGGTTTCGCCTCTAACAAGCTCCATGACGAGGAACTCGCCATCGCGGCTGTCTGGCGGAATCGGCGCGCGTGCGATGTCGTACAACGTGCAGATGTGTGGATGCGACAGCCGCGAAATCGCCCGCGCCTCACGCTGGAATCGCTCCGAGCTCGTACCGAGGACGTCGAGACGATGCGACAGAATCTTGAGCGCGACGGCGCGATCGAGGCGACTATCACGTGCGTGATAAACCGTGCCCATACCGCCGGAGCCGATCGGCGCCACAATCTCAAACGCACCGAGTCGCGTCCCGGCAGCTAACGGAATGTGGCCTTGGGCGTCGTCCTGCTGAGATGTTGCGCGGGTCAACGCTTCCAGAAACGATCCGTTTTTGCGATGCGCGTCCAGGAGCGAAATCAGCTCCGACCGCATCGACGGATCTCCGGCGCAGACGGCATTCAAGTACGCGTCTGTCGCATCAGGCGTCTTCTCGAGCGCTTCCGCAAAAACTGCTTCGACGCGGCGCCAGCGATCGGCATCCATCATGACGCTGCCCCGCGCAGCTCGCGGTACAGCCAGGCTCTCGCCAGCGTCCAGTCGCGCTTGGCCGTGGCCGGCGAGACTTCCAGAACCAGCGCCGCTTCTTCGATCGACAACCCGCCAAAGAATCGCAATTCGATCAGGGCGCTGTGCCGCGGGCCGAACTCCTTCAGGCGGATAAGCGCTGAGTCGAGCGCCAGGACGTCGAGATCGACGGGAGTTTCCACGCCGTCAGGTACGAGCAGGTCCGAGTCGAGCCGGACGACTGTTTCGTTGCCGCCTCGCTTCAGCGCGCCACGTGTGCGCACGTGATCCACCAGCACCCGCCGCATGAGGCGCGCGGCAAGCGCGAAGAACTGTGCGCGATTCTGCCAACCGACGCGCTGCTGATCGATGAGGCGGAGATACGTTTCGTGGACCAGCGCGGTGGCGGTGAGGGTATCGCCAGGACGACCGCCGCGCAGGCGTCGGCGGGCCATCCGCCGGAGGTCGTCGTAGACGGCTGTCAACAGCGCGCTCTGAGCGGCATCGTCACCGCGGCCCCACGCCAGAAGCAGACCGGTCAGATCGCCCGAATCAGGCAGATATTCCCCCCGTGGGGGGCTGATTCTACCTCAGCCGGAGGGGCGTGAGCCAGTTTGCGCAAGGAATCCGCGTCTTCCAGTAGCCGGCGAAGCGCCGCCTGTGACGGCAGCGACGTCGCCGACTTCTGGAGGACCAATGCGCGCCACAGCCACAGCCGTAGTCATGGTCGTTCTAACAGCCTGTCTCTTTGCCGGCTGCAATCAGTCGAGCCCCGCAGTGCCGAGTCCAGCCACCGCCGCTGAAGCGACACAACCGACACTGGCTCCGGACGCGCAGGTTCAGCCCGCCGCGCCGAGCGGTTCCCCCTGGGGTCCAGAGACGCCGCCGTTCAACCTTCAGGCTGCACTACGTCCCGTCGGCGACTCAGGGTTTGGACTGGTGAAGTTCCGACAACCGAACGATTCGGCGCTGATCGTGAATCTCGATGTCTGGGTCCGGGATCTTGCGCCGGACACGAACTACAGCCTGCAGCGGGCGGTGGATGTCACCGTCGACGATCAGTGCACGAGCACGGGCTGGCTGACGCTCGGGAAGGGTCTGCAGCCAGAGCCCATCATCACAGATGCCTCGGGGACCGGAGGCGCCTCGCTATTCCGGGATCTCTCAGCGTTTGCCCCCGGCTCGCGATTCGACATTCATTTCCGAGTGGTCGAGACAGTCACAATGACGCCGGTGCTCGAGAGCGGATGCTATCAGTTTGTGATCAGTCGGTAGCACTCGGGACGCTGATTTCTGCCGGCTTCGCAAGCCGCTGCACGATCTACAGCGTCTTCTCCAGGCTCGCGCACAGCGTCTTCAACACCTTCAACCGCGCGAAGTACTTGTTGTCGCCTTCGACCAGGGTCCACGGCGCCAGCCGGGTGCTCGTCTGCTCGACCATGTCGTTCACCGAGCGCTCGTAGTCGGCCCACTTCGCGCGGTTACGCCAGTCCTCGTCGGTCAGCTTCCACTGCTTGTACCGGGCCTTCTCCCGCTCTTTGAAGCGCCGCAGCTGCTCGTCCTCGGAAATGTGGATCCAATACTTCAGGAGGACGATGCCCCGCTCGACGAGCTGTTCTTCGAACTCGCCAATCTCCGAGTACGCGCGTCGCCATTCCTGCTCGGTCGCGAATCTTTCCACTCGCTCCACCAGAACGCGGCCGTACCAACTGCGATCGAAGATCGTCAGGCGCCCGGCGCGGGACAGGTGACGCCAGAAGCGCCACAGATAATGGTGCGCCCGCTCCTCATCGGTCGGCGCGGCGATTGGAATCACCTGGTACGATCGGGCGTCGAGCGCGCTCGTGATTCGCCGGATCGCCCCACCTTTACCGGCCGCGTCCCAGCCTTCGAAGACCAGGATTGTCGAGACGCCCTTCGCCTGGCCCTTGCGCGACAGCAGATTGAGCCGGCCCTGGTACCGTTCGAGCTCGGTGCCGAAGTCCTTCTTTGGGACTGCCTGCGACATGTCGAGGCTGCTCAGGATGGTCGGCGCTGCGTTCGCCGTTTGCGAAGTCTCGACGGTCGCCGACGATCGTGAGTTTCGCACGCTCGCCGACCTGCGGCGACCTTGATTCGCCGCGCTGCTCACGAGCGTCCTCCCTCCGTCGGCGCCATCGGTTTGCCCGAGCGCCTTGCGAATGGCATCTCGAATCGTCGTCGCGACCGTGACGCTGCGATACGCCTCGTCCACGCCTTCGACGATGATCCACGGCGCCTGCACGGTACTCGTGCCGCGCAGTGCGCGCTCGGCGGCCGCCACGAACTTGTCGTACATCCGCCAGTGTTGCCATTGGCTCTTTGTCACGCGCCATCTGGTCAGCGGGTCCTTCTCGAGCGTTCGCAGGCGCTTCTTCTGCGCGCGTTTCCCGAGGTGCATCCAGAACTTGAGGATGAGCGCGCCGTCATCGGTCAGGTTGCGCTCGAACGCCACAATGCGGGTGAGCTGCCGATCGAACTCCGCAGTGCGGATGCGACCATAGACGCGATCGAGTATAGGGCGCGAGTACCACGAGCTCAGGAAGAAGCCAATACGGCCGCGTGGCGGCAGGTCGCGCCAGTAGCGCCAGTACTCCGGCCGCTCGCGTTCCTCCTCGGAGGGCTCCTGGTAGGCGCGCGTCACGATCCAGCGCGGGTCCATCCAGGCGTTCAGCAGGTTGACGGTCTCGCCCTTGCCCGCGCCGTCGACGCCGGCGAATACGACAATCACCGGGAACCGCGCCGGGGTCAGTTGACGCTGGACCTCCAGCAACTCCGTGCGCAGGATCGGGACCTGCTTCTTGTAGTCGTCTTTCTCGATCGTTCGGCCGAGCTCGGCAGCTTCGAACATCCGCGCCCTCAAACGCCGCCCGAGCCGAGGCGCCGAATTGCTTCGAGCGTCGCCCGTTTGACGTCCTCGACCGCGCCGTGCCCGGGTATCGTGACGAGCAGCTTGATGAGGTAATAGTAGTCAATCACCGGCGCTGTCTGACGGTGGAATGTCACCAATCGCGCCCGCACGGTCTCAGGCGCGTCATCGGTGCGCTGATAGAGGTGCTCTCCAGCGCAGCGGCCGTGCGGACATGCAAGAAACGGGTTCGCCGTGCGGTGGAAAGGCACCTGGCATTCGCGGCAAATCACCCTTCCGGAGAGCCGGGCAACCAGCTCCTCGTCCGGCACCTCCACGTACAACACACTGTCGATGCGGCGGCCAAGAGAAACCATCATCTCGTTGAGCGCGATGGCCTGCTCCATCGTGCGCGGGAAGCCATCGAACATGACACCGCGCTCCGTTCCGGGCTCAACGACGCGCTCCCGGAGCATCGCGATAGTGATGGTGTCCGGCACCAGCGCGCCGCGAGCCATGTACTCGTTGGCTTGAGCTCCAAGCGCCGTCTTCCGGTGCAGGTGGTCGCGGAACAGGTCGCCGGAGGCGATGTGCGTCAGGCCGATCTCGCGACACAGGTAGTCAGCCTGCGTCCCTTTGCCCGATCCGGGCGCCCCGAGGAGAACGACGTCCATGCTCCAATCCGCCGGACGGTTGCCCCGCTATCCTACGCTGATTGACGAGCGGATCTGCCCGGTCTAGCGCGAGAATGTCGCTGACGGGTCGAGGAACCGCTTACCGGACAGGTACTGTTGCGCCAGATAATCGACGAGGGCGGCCTTCTCGGTGTCGCTGAGCTGCGCTCCCCAGCGCATCATCTTCTCGACTTCCCGGACCCAGCCTGACCGCGCGAGACGCTGCTGCGCGATCAGGTCGCGATCGTGGCATGTGAGGCATGCCTTGGTGAGGATCGCCGGCTCTGATTCGCTCGCGGTCGGGACTGGCGGCGCGCCTGGTGCCGCGCCCGTGGTCTGCAATGGCGCTCCAGCAGCCACGTCGACGCGGACCTGATCGATCGCATTCCACAGATATCCGGATGGATTCCATTGGGCGACGATCGGCTGCGTGCGACCGCGATCGTCGGTCGCGCGCGACATGATCAGGTACGAGCCTGGATCGGTGGGACGCCACTCGGTACTCGAACTGGCGCCACGCATACGGAGCGCGATCGCTTCCGAGCTGCGCCGCCGACCACGTGCTGCCGCCGTCGACCGAAACGTCAACACCGGTGATGTTTGCTTCTCCAGCCCAGGCGAACCCTCGTACGTGAACGACGCCGTTCGGCACACTGGAACCGTCCAGCGGGGCTGTCATCAGCGACTTGACGAACAGGCCGGCCACCGGCGCCATGTCTTCGGGCGCGACGGCCGCGCCCGGTGCGATGCGCCTCTTCGGATACCGGTAAGCGGTCTTGATCCAGAACGAATCGCCTTCGCGATCGAGCACTCGAATACTGGTGAGCCATTTCACGGCGTAGGCGCCCTCCCAGCCCGGCACGATCGCACGCAGGGGAAAGCCGTTCGCCACGGGCAGCGGCGCCCCGTTCATGTTGTAAGCAAGGAGCGTGTCGGGGTGCAGCGCCTTTTCCACGGGCAGTTGCCTGACGAAATCCGGGATCGTCGCAATCGGTGCGTCCGCTCCGTTCAGCAGGACGAACCGCGCGGACGATTTCGTCCGCGCACGAGCGAGGACGTCGGCCAGGCGAACGCCCGTCCAGCGTGCGGTGCCGACGGCCCCCTTCTGCCATTGCACGCCGGCGACCGGTGGGACGTAGAAGGCGCGGCCGTTGCCGGCGCATTCGATAGTGACGACGCGGCTCTGCTCCGGAAGGCCGCGGAGATCTTCGAGGGTCAGGCTCAGCGGCGTGTCGACCTCGCCGTCGACGGTCAACCTCCATTCTTGGAGATTGATCTCGGGCGTGTAGAGGTGCGATCGAACGAAGAACCGATCGTTGGGCGTGAGCCACGAGTCCAGCAGGAAGACCGGCGTTTCGAAATCCTGCGGTCTGGCCGAGCGGACGATCCGCATGGCGCCGTCCGCGCCGCCCTGACCGACGGCTCGCGCGGCCGCGGCAAGGAGCGGTGCCGTGCCCACTGCTCCGAGGAGGCAGGCGAGCGCGGATCGGCGTGTCATCTGTCCAGATGGCGCAGCAAACGCTGGTGAGGGAATGGACATTCTGTGACCCTCGTGGCGCGCATACACTAGCACAGCCCTGGAGGTGGTCATGATCGGACTCCAATTGCGCACCGCCGCGATGCTGCTGACTGTCGCCGTGGTGATTCTTGGACGCGACACGCTTGCGCCGCCGCGCGTGATCGCGCAAGTTCCTGGCAGCGTGCCCTCGCCCGGCGTGTTTCAACCCGATCTCATGACGGACCTCCTCGCCGAGGTCAAGGGGATCCGCGCCGACGTGCGCGACGTGGCCCGAGCGGGCACCCGTTTGCAACTGCTCCTCGGCCGTGTGGAGCTGCAGCAGCTGCACCTCGCGCACCTCGATCAGCGGCTCGCATTCGTGTCGGCTCGACGCATGGAAGCGGCGAACAATCGCATGGCCACGTCGGTACAACTGAGAGATCTCGAGCGCCAGCGCCTCGAAGACCTGTCCGCAGATGAACGGACCGCGGCCGAAAGCGATCGTCGGCGTCTCAAAGCGCAGATTCAGGAGCACCAGTCTGTCGAGGAGCAGCGACGCAGGGAAGAATCGGAGCTCGCCAATGCCATGGTGGCCGAAGAAGAAGCCTTGAGGCAGCTCACGGCACAGCTCGACGCCTGGGAGGGAAGACTGGGCCAGTGATCTTCTTACACAATGGCCTGCGGCGACACGCGCGGCGGTCGACGTGTTCGGTTGTCACCGAACGTGCGTTCCGTCTCCAAGCTCTACAAGAGACTGACGTGCCTTCCCGGCGCGGGTGATTGCCGTTGATCGTTAGAACTCGTACGCCCCGATATCCAGCGCGCCGTGCACCGCGCGAGCGACGCTCGACTGATGCTTCACGTACTCGCGAACCACGTTGTGGTCCGGGAGCACCGCCGGATTCAGTACCGTTCCGAGATCGATGGCCGGCGACGCGGCGGCGAGGTGGTAGTCCTGGCCCGCCTCGCTCACGAAACCCGGTGATGCGCCGGTCACGGTGCCGTTGTTCGTGATCGTTCCCTTGGGCCGGCTCACCACGAACGGCGTCCAGCCGGTCTTGAACCAGTTCTGCGTGAGCGTCAGCCTGCCGTAATTGTCCAGCACCTGGAGGTTGGCCCCGGCTGCGGTGACGTAGGCGATGTTGTTGCGCGCGTCGATGCTCTCGTCGTTGGTCGCCATCCGGAAAAGCCGCGTGTTGTCGGTACGGTCGGAGACCACGGTGTTGTTGTAGAAGTAGAGCGTTCCCTTTCGGAACTTCTGCGCCGATCCCCCGTCGCCGCCGTAGAAGCAGATGTCGTTGTTGCCGCTGTTCGGATGCTCGATGATCACGTTGCCGTAGACGTGGGTCTCCCGATAGCGCGGGTCGGCGCGCACGAGCGAGCTGTCTTCGGCGTGCACAAGATCAAGCTGTCGGTTGGAGTGTTGCTCGATCCAGTTGTAGCGAACCACCAGGCCCGCTGAACGGTCTTTGAGGTTGTTGCCGCCGGCCCCGGGCAGCAGCGCGCCGAGATGGTTGTACTGAAAGGTGATCCCGATCGCCTCGACGTAGACGTTGTGCTCGAAATTGCTGCCGACGTTGCCGTTGTCGTGGATGTCGTTCCCTTCGACCAGGATGTTGCGGCTGGCGATCGTGTTCGACGAGAAGACGAAGAAGCCATTGCCGTTGTTGTTCATGTCGCAGTTGCGAACAGTGATATTCTCGCCGAACTCGACGTAAATCGCCGACGCCGGCGCCGTGTACGTCTCGGTAGCGCCGCTGGGCCCCGTGAACGTGTTCGGGTTGTGCGCCCCGCGGATTTCCAGGTTCTCGATCACGATCCACTGCGGCATCACCGTCGTGCCGTCGGCGAAGGGGACAACCGACGCGCCGATCTTGATGACACCTCGCACGCGGCTCGGGTAGTTGAGCTGGGCACGCGTGGTCGCATTGTTGCCGTCGAGGATTGGCCGTTCGCCACTCGGACCGAGGACGCCGCGGATCGTCACTGGCGCGCTCGGCGTGCCGACTGCACCAATCACGAATTTCTCTCTGTACGGCGTCGCGCGGTAGTAGATGAGCACCGTGTCGCCGGCGGTCAGCGACTCGAGCGGAACGTCGCCGATGTTCGCGAAAGTCTTGCCCGGGCCGACTTCGTATGTCGTCGCATCAGCCCGATTCGGCGCTGCAATCGACATCGCCGCGACGAGGGTGCCGGCGTAGAGGGCGCTGCGCATTGGACGTTGCTCCTTTCGGACCGCCGGGCCGCTCAATGCAGGCATGGCGACTCCTCGGCACGGAGGTACGGTATAAACCGGAACATCCGTCGGGTGCAATGAGTCAGCTCAGCTGCGTGGGGCGCGCATTGGTGATCGCCGTCTGCGTCGTCATCGGCGTCGACGCCGCAACGAAGGAACAGGTCGAAGCGATCACTGCAGCCATGCGCGCCAGGGACTTCGACCGAGCGGTGGAGCTGAGCCGTGTCGCGCTGCGGGACGCACCCAAGGATGCGCAGCTGTGGACGCTGCAGGGCATCGCGCTCTCGAGAAAGGGCGACACCGGCGCGGCCTTGACGACCTTCCAGAAAGCGCTGACTCTTTCGCCTGACTACATCCCTGCCCTGGAGGGCGCCGCTCAGCTCCATTATCAGGCAGGCAGTCGCGAGGCGGTGCCGCTGCTGACTCGTCTGCTCCGGCTGCGCCCGGGCGATCCGACAAGCCATGCCATGCTCGCGGTGCTGGAGTACCGCGACGGGAATTGTCCGGCCGCCGTCGAGCATTTCGAACAGGCCGGTGCACTGCTCGATTCGGAGCTCGACGCGCTGCACGCCTACGGCACGTGTCTTGTCAGGATGAAACGGCTGGAGCCCGCAGTGTCGGTGTTTCAACGCACGCTCGCGCTTCATCCGAACGATCGCCGAGAGCGTCGGCTTCTTGCCGCAATTCAGCTGATCGCGGGAAAGCCGAAGGACGCGATTGCGACCCTGACGCCGCTCCTCGAAGGCGCCAGCCCCGATTCGGAGACGTTGCAGCTGGCCTCGAACGCGTTCGAGGAAATCGGCGACACCACACGTGCGGTCAGCCTGCTTCGTCAGGCGATTCTCCTCGAGCCCCGGAATACCAGCCTCTATCTGGATTTCGCCAACATAGCCTTCGCGCATCAGTCGTTTCAGGTCGGCATCAACATCATCAATGACGGCATCGCTCTGCAGCCAGGCGCGGCGTCGTTGTACCTGGCGCGTGGCGTGCTTCATGTCCAGCTGGGCGACTACGACAAAGCCGAAGCGGACTTCGAGAAAGCCAACGACGTGGATCCGAGTCAGTCTTTGAGCGCGGCCGCACAGGGACTTGCCGCCGCGCAAGCCAACGACCTGGATCGGGCGCTTGCCACGGTCAAGGAGAGGCTCGCGAGTAAACCGAACGACGCATTGCTGCTGTATGTACAGGCGGACATCCTCGCGCAGATGGGGCCAGAGCCGGGCTCCGCCGAGTTCAAGACGGCACTGTCATCCGCGAGGAGAGCCGTATCGCTGCAGCCGTCACTCGGTGCAGCCCGTGGCGTGCTGGCCAAGCTCTATATGCAAGCGGGGCAGAACGACGCGGCGATCGAACAGTGCAGAAAAGCGCTGGTCAGCAACCCGACAGACCAGACCGCCTTGTACCGGCTCATTCAGGCCCTCCGCAAGACGGGCAAAAAAGCGGAGATTCCCGAATTGTTGAAACGTCTCGCACTCCTGCGCGAACAGGCGGCCAAGGAAGAACGAGATCGCTACCGGTACAAACTGATAGAGGGAAATCGGGCTGCGGATCAGGCACCGCCGCCGTGACGGTCTGCTCACGATGAGGGTGACACGGCGCACATTTGTGCAGCTCTCGCTGGCCTCCGCCATTTCAGCGACGTCGCGGAAACTCCTCGCCCAGGGTGTCGCGACCCATACGGCGAAGCCTCTGGCACGGGGCGCGCCATCCGGCATCCCATTTCTTGCTCATTTCGTGGACGTTGCCGCAGCCGCCGGACTACGCGCGCCGTGCGTCTACGGCGGCGAACAGAACCACAAGTACATCCTGGAGACGATTGGGTGCGGCTGCGCGTTCATCGATTACGACAACGACGGGTGGATGGACGTGTTCCTCCTGTGCGGCACGCGCCTGGAGGGAACTCCCGAAGGAGCGACGAACCGGCTGTACAAGAACAATCGTGACGGCACGTTCACGGACGTCACCGAAAAGGCCGGGTTGCAGTCCGCAGGGTGGGCATCAGGCGTCTGCGTCGGTGACTACAACAACGATGGGTACGAGGACATCTTCTGCACGTACTTCGGTCAGAACCGCCTCTATCGCAACAACGGAGACGGAACCTTCACTGACGTGACCAGGGCCGCCGGGTTGTGGAGCGCCGAGGCTCGCTGGGGCGCCGGCTGCAGCTTCCTCGACTACAACCGCGACGGGCATCTGGATCTGTTCGTCTCCAACTACGTACGCTTCTCGTTCGAACACGCCCCGGTACCCGGAGCGAACACGAACTGCAACTGGAAGGGAATACCCGTCGTCTGCGGCCCCCGCGGCTTGCCGCCCGGGACACATTCGCTGTTCCGCAACAACGGCAACGGGACCTTTACCGACGTCAGCCAGGAAGCGGGCATCTCGGCGGCGGCCAGGACCTACGGGATGACGACCGTCGTCGCCGACCTCGACGAGGACGGGTGGCCGGATATCTACGTAGCCAGCGACTCGACGCCGAGCCTGCTGTTCCTGAACAACCATGACGGCACGTTTCGCGAGGAAGGTGTGTTGCGAGGCGTCGCGCTGAGCGATGACGGCGGCGAGCAGGCAGGAATGGGCGTCGGTATCGGCGACTACGATCTGGACGGGCATCTCGATCTGTTCAAGACCCACTTCGCCGACGACGCCAACGGTCTGTACCACAACGACGGGACGGGGAACTTCGACGATGTCACACGGACGTCGCGGATTGGCGTCGAGACGCGGTATGTCGGCTGGGGTGCCGCGATGCTGGATCTCGACAATGATGGTCACCCCGATCTCTTCATGGTGACTGGCAACGTGTATCCGGATGTGGAGCGCGCGCTGCCACGATATCCGAGCAAAACACCGCGCGCGGTGTTCCGCAATCTCGGGAATCGCACGTTCGAGGAGTTGCAGGAAGAGGCCGGTCCAGGCGTTGCCGCGGCCCACTGCAGTCGTGGATGCGCGTTCGGAGATTTCGACAACGATGGCGACGTCGACGTGCTGATCGTGAATCTGAACGAGCCGCCATCGCTCCTCCGCAACGATCTCAAAGGCGCGCGGAACTGGCTCAAAGTAAAGCTCGAAGGCGTGAAGTCGAATCGCAGCGCGATCGGTGCTCGCGTACTCGTCCATTACGGTGACAAAACGCAGGCGCAAGCCGTGCTCAGCCAGTCGAGCTTCTATTCAAGCAACGATCCGCGCCTGCACTTCGGTCTCGGCCAATTCACGGCTGCGGATGTCGACATCCACTGGCCTAACGGGTTACGCGAAACATTGAAGCGCGTGGCCGCCAATCGGCTCATCACCGTGCGCGAGGGCGCGGGGGTGATCGGCAGCACCGCCTGGAAGTAGCCGCCGATTCGAGCCGCTCAATGATGAGCTGACGGCGGGGCCTTGCTGTTCTGCTTGACGCGGGCCGGGGATTGGCGCTAGGGTGCGCGCTGTTCAGCCACCGTGAACGTTCACGGTGCGGCCTTCAGGTCACCTGCGCGGATCGGGGGAACCATGCGGACCCGACGACTCGCCCGGATCGGTTGCTTCTCGTTCGTCGTGACGCTATTGATGTGCGGCGTCAGCTCTGCTCAGTACACGGCAAACATCCAGGGCGTCGTGACGGACGCCAGCGGCGCGACAATCGCGAACGCAACCCTTGAAGCAGTCAACCTTGCGACACAGGTGTCGGCGACGACCACTTCCGACGAGGCTGGGAACTACCGGTTCCTGAGCCTGGCTCCTGGAACGTACAAGCTCACGGCCGAGGCCAAGGGCTTTCGCAAGGCGGAAGTCAGCGTCATCCTCCAAACGAACCAGACGCTGAACGTGCCGATTGCCCTCGAGGTCGGACTCACCGAGCAGGTCATCGTGACCGGCCAGACTCCGCTCGTCAACACCGCAGAGACGCGGAACCAGATGACGCTGCAGACCGACTCGCTCGCGGCGTTGCCGCTTGCCGGCCGCAGTTACATCTCGCTGGTGACGCTGGCACCTGGCGTGTCGGGACTCGGCACGATGGGCGGCGGCAGCCGGCGGCCGGGCACTCCGGGTCGGCACCGGACAACTATTCCACTGAAACACAGCCGTGGATGCCAGCGCGAACGGCCAGGGCATGGTCTCGAACAAGTTCATCGTCGACGGCCTCAACGTCAACAGCGCTATTCGGCAGGGCGTCGTGAACCTTACGCCGAACCCCGACACCATCCAAGAGACGAGCATCCAGGTCAACACCTTCTCCTCGGAGTATGGAGGCGGCAGCTCGATCCAGATGGCAAGCACGACGAAGTCAGGGACGGACCAGTTCCATGGACTGGGGAGCATCTACTACAACAACGAGAGCATGTTCGCCAAGACGGTGTTCATGGGTCCGGACGCCGAATACAATCCATTTCACAGCAACAACTGCTCGTTCACGGTCGGCGGGCCAATCGTTCCCCGCAAGCAGTTCTTCTTCTTTTTCTCGGCCGCGCCGCTGCGTTCGTCGGCCTCCACCGGCAACCAGACGCTCCTCTTCCCGGACCAGCAGTTCGCCGACTGGGCGCAGGATAACTACCCGAACACGTTCGGCACGCACATCCTGAACACGTACAAACCGAGCCGGGCGACGATCAGCGGCGTGTCTCAGAGAGCCAGCGACATCTTTCCAGCCAACTTGCGGCACGCCGGCGACGAACAATCTGCCCTGCGATTTGCCGATGATCGACTCGGGAATATTCAATTCGAGCAACTTCCGTGACGGCGACCAATACTTCGTACGGATTGACAAGCACTTCAAGGCCGACCGGATTTACGGCAGCGTTTTCCGCACGACCCTCGACTACGGGGGTCCTGCAGTCATCCCCGAATTCTCGACCACGAACCACAATACGCAGCAGGCCTATCAGGTCAATTACACGCACGTTTTCGGTCCCAATACACTGAACGAGGCAATCTTCGCGCAGAACCGGATCGAAGGGTTCATCGGCGAGACCGGCGATTTCACGATTCCCGGGATCAGCGTGACCGGACTGTCGGTCGGGTACGGCGTCGGCTTCGCGCAAGGCAATTTCATCCAGCACAACTACCAGTGGCGCGATGTGCTGACGCACGTGCGCGGCGCGCACGTCCTGAAGTTCGGCTACGAGGGCTGGTTCGGCGACGACGTCGAGCCGTTCCAGGGGCCGTGGTCGCAGCCGAAGTTCGGCTTCGACAACCTGCTGACGCTGGCGCAGGACGCGCCGAACAACGAGAACGGCGTCATGTACGACCCGGTGACCGGTCAGCAGAAGTTGTGGGAGTGGAACGCAGCCTCCAAAACATGGGGCATCTTCGCGCAGGATACGTGGAGCGCCAGGCGCAACCTGACCGTGACGCTCGGTTTCCGCTTCGACAATCAGGGGAATCCCGTACTCGCGAACCGACACGACGGTGTTCGGCAATTTCTATCTCGGCGAGGGGCAGACCTTTGAAGAGCGCGTGGCGAACGGCGTGGCACAGGCCGACGAAGCACGCGCTCAATCAGTCGCCAAAAGCGTTCAACCCGCGAGCCGGCGTCGCCTGGGATGTCACGGGCAAGGGCGACTGGGTGGTGCGCGGCGGGTTTGGCGTGTACGCCAACTGGCTGACGCAGGCGAACGTGCAGGAAGAATTCCGAGGCAATCCGCCGGGCTTGATCCTGCCGACCTTTTTTCCCGGGTCGGCGAGCCCGCCGGTGTTCGTGCAGGGGACCAGCGATACGCCTCCCTTCGGATTCACCTTCCCGAGCCTGGCGGGTTCGCCTCTGTGTCCGGTGGCACCGTGTCTCGACGCGAAAGGAGGCATTGCAGGCGCCGCGTTCCCCATCGGCGGCATCAATCCAGACCTGAAAACGCCGACGGCGTATATCTACACCGCCGCCGTGGAGCACAAGATCGGCAACAACCTCTCTGCCAGCGTGCTCTACAGCGGATCCCATTCCGAAAATCTGGTGGGCAATGGCAACGCAGGCCGGTGTCGTCAGCTACGGCGTGAATATCAACGCGTTCCCCGGAGACATGCTCGACCAGCCGGCTAACGCGCCGCCCACGAGGCTCAATCCGAGTTTCGGCAGCATCATGTATGCCGACAACGATCGCGTCGCCAACTACAACGGCGTCACGTTCAATGTCAGGGGCCGTGCGAAGCGGATCTTCTTCGACGCGTCCTATACGCGATCGAGCTCGAAAGACGATGCCGGCCTGTACCCGACGTCGCAGAATCCGCACCAGTTCTATGGGCCGTCGCCATGGGACGTCCCGCACCGCTTCTCGCTTACGGCGAACTATGAGGTGCCGGCGTACAACGACGGCCAGGGATTTCTGGGCCGGTTGTCGAGCGGCTGGGGAGTCAGCGCCCTCAGTATCCAGCAGTCGGGTTATCCGATGACCGTGATCACGACGGCGCCGTTTACGGCCGGCGGAGACTTACAACGCCGATGGCGACAATCTTCGACTATCCGAACGTCAACAGCTACGACATGAACAGATCGCACGATGCGTATCTGAATGGGGTGTTTTCACCAGGACAGTTCAGCGCGCCCCCGCCGGGCACCCAGGGCAACGAGAAGCCGCAGCAGTTCCGGCAACCTGGTTTCTCCGAGGTCGATCTGGCGGCGTACAAGACGACACGCCTGGCCGGACGACTCAATTTCGAGTTACGGTTCGAGTTCTACAACCTGTTCAACTACGACAACCTGTATCTGTCGAACGACTTGTCGTCTGGCAACTTCGGGAAGGCGATCAGCCAGCAGCTGCCGTTCTGGTGGCAGATCGGAGCCAAGGTCACCTTCTGAGCCAATCGCGACAACGTCTATTCGCCGCGCAGCTCCCGACCGAGCCAGGCCCTCGCGAGTCGCCAGTCGCGCATCACAGTCTGCGGTGACACCTCGAGCGCCGCCGCAGTCTCCTCTACGCTCAACCCGCCAAAGAATCTCAGCTCAATTACCTTCGCACGTCTCGGATCGATTCGAGTCAGATCCTCGAGCGCATCATCGAGCTCACAGAGCCGCGCGGCACTCAGATCGGCAGTTGGAATCTGGTCGAGGTCTACTTCCGACGAATGCTCGACCCGTGCCGCGCCTCCGCCCCGCTTCGCCGCCGTCCGGGCGCGCGCCGCGTCGACGAGAATGCGACGCATGAGCTGTGCCGACAAGGCGAAGAAGTGAACGCGATCGTGCCAGTCGACATGCTTTGCGTCTATCAAACGGAGAAAGGTCTCGTGAACAAGTGCCGTGCTTTGCAGCGTCACACCTGAACGCTCGTTGCGCATGTATCGCCGCGCCTGCGCGCGCAGCTGCGCGTACACCAGCGGTGTGAGCTGCTCCAGGGCTGCCTGGTCACCCTGGCCCCATGCCTTCAGCAGGCCCGTGATATCAGTCGCGTCAGGCGGCGTCACGAAAATTATTGTAGTTCTGTGTCTATCGCTCTGCAGCCAGGTGCGCCTCATCAATCTCAGTCATTGTCTTGGTCCTTAGCTCTTGCCCCGTTGCAAGTATCCGTGTACTCTCCGACCCGTCAGTGGGCGACATCGACGCCCTCCATAGCGCGTTCCCCCTGGCGCGCTCCTTGCGTTTCCGATCGCAGGGAGAAACGTGACCCTGACTCCCGAACGCTGGCAGCACATCGCCAGAATCTACGAGCTCACCGTCGACCATGACGCGGCGACGCGCGACGCGTTTCTCTCCGAAGCATGCGGGGGTGACGAGGCAATGCGTCGCGAGGTTGAGTCATTGCTCCAGCAGGATTCGGAGCGGCTCGTTCTCGATCGGTCGGTGTGGTCAACCGCGGCGCCGCTGTTCGACGTTGCCGCTGACCTCTTCCCTGGCACCACTCTCGGTCCGTACCGCATTGAAGGTCCTCTCGGCGCCGGCGGTATGGGAGAAGTGTTCCGCGCCACAGATACCCGTCTCAATCGCACGGTGGCGATCAAAGTCCTCGCGGCGGGCGTGGCACTCGATCAGCAGATGCGCGTCCGGTTCGCTCGGGAAGCGATGGCGGTCGCTGCGCTCACGCATCCGCACATCTGCACGCTCTACGACGTCGGGCGTCACGGCGAGATTGATTTTCTTGTCATGGAGTACATCGAAGGCGACACGCTGGCGTCACGGCTGGCGAACGGCCGAATGTCACTGGACGAGGCATTCGCATACGCCATCGAGGTCGCCAGCGCGCTTGAACACGCGCATGGCCACGGAATAGTCCATCGTGATCTGAAGCCCGCCAACATCATGCTGACGCCGAGCGGCACAAAGCTGCTCGACTTCGGGCTCGCGAAATTCCGCCCGCCCGTAATTGCGGGTACGGAGGCGGATGCGCTCGGCGACGGTACCATCCCGAGCACTGAAGACCCGGCCGTCGATCGGCTCGCCGGCGACGACGCGCAAGTGACGCGCCACGGCACCATCCTGGGCACGATTCGTTATATGGCCCCGGAGCAGATCGAAGGCCGCGAGGCCGACGCGCGGAGCGATCTGTTTGCTTTCGGCGCGGTCTTCTTCGAGATGCTGACCGGGCGACAGGCATTCGATGGGGACAACGCGGCCAGTGTGCGCGCGGCCATTCTCGAGCACGAACCGCCCCCGATTACATCTCTCCAGCCACTGGCGCCGGCGCGCACGGACGCCATCGTTCGTCGCTGTCTCGCCAAGAACCCGGACGAGCGATGGCAGACCGCCAGCGAACTCGTCTGCGACCTGAAATACGCTTCCAAAGCGATCGGTCAGGCGAGTAGACAGGCATCGCGGCCGGATGGAACGATGCGCGGCCAGGGGTGGAAATGGGTTGCGGCATCGTTGGTCGCCGCTCTGGTCGCAGTCGCCGTGTGGATGATCGCTAACCGGTGGGGACACTCATCGACGACGGCGGATTTGCGCCACATTCGATCAGTGGCGGTCCTGCCGCTCGAGAATCTGTCGAGCGGGCCAGAACAGGAATACTTCGCCGACGGAATGACGGAGCAGCTCATTGCGAATCTTGCGAGTGTCCGCGGGCTGCGCGTGATCTCGCGCACGTCGGTCATGCACTACAAGACAGTACGCAAGCCCGTGTCGACAATCGCGCGCGAACTGCAGGTTGATGCGCTGATCGAAGGCGAGATTGTCCGGGCTGGCAATCAGGTGAGAATCACTGCCAAACTCATCAGAGGCGCCACAGGGGAAATCATCTGGGCGCAGAGTTTCGCGCGTCAGCTGCGAGACGTCCTCGCCCTGCAGAGCGATGTGGCGAGAACCATCACCGCCAAGGTCGATATCTCCCTGACGCCGCAGGAGCAGGCGCGCCTGGCGAGAGCACGGCCTGTCGACCCCGACATCCATCGACAAGTTCTGCTGGGCCGACACCACACGAGCAAGGGAACGGAAGAAGGATTACGGAAAGCCGTTCGGTATTTCGACGCGGCAATCGCCAGGGATCCGGCTAACGCGATCGCGCATGCCGGCCTGGCGGAAGCTTACACGGAGCTATCCGGTTTCTACGTGGACCCGCGGGAGGCCATGCCGAAAGCGAAGAGGGCCGCCGAAAGCGCACTTCGCCTGGATGAGTCGCTCGCCGACGCGCACGCGGCCCTCGGGTTCGTCCATCTCGTGTACGACTGGGACGGACCGGCTACGGAGAAGAGGCTCTTGCGTGCGCTTGACCTCAATCCCACGCTGGCGACTGCCCGCTTGAACTATGCGGCGTACTTGACCACTCAGGCACGACATGACGAGGCGGTCCGTGAGATCCGACGAGCGGTCGACCTTGATCCACTGTCGGTACGGACCCATGCCTGGGGAACCAGTCTTCTGCTATTCACGCGGCGCTATGACGAGGCAATCGCACTCGCTCGAGAGGGTTTGGAATTTGAACCGAATTCCGCCTTCACGCTTGCGTTCCTGGGCGTCGCGTATGCGGAGAAAGGCCAGTTCGACCAAGCGACTGACACGTTGCGAAAGGCGGCGCAGCTGGACAACAGCCTGACCATACTTGCCTTGCAAGCGCATGTGCTCGCGGTTGCGGGTCGCAAACAACAGGCTGAAACGGTCCTACGGCAGGTAGAGGACGCCGCCAGGCACCGATATTTCTGCCCGTACGAAATCGCCACGGTGTATGTCAGTCTCGGCGATCGTGACACGGCCTATAAGCTGTTTCGGAAGGGCACGGACGAACGTGCCGACTGTATGGCCTGGCTTGGCGTCGAGCCCTGGATTGAACCATTCCGATCGGATCCGCGTTACGGAAGGCTCTTGCGAGATATCGGGTTGGCGCCAAGCCGGCAGTAGAATCGAGCCTAAGTTCGACCCTCGGTTGTAGTTTCACACCCTCTTTTCCGCTTACCCGGGTGAACCGGTGAGTCAGAAAAGAGGTCCCCGTGAAAAAATTCGTGCTCCTGCTTGTCCTCCTGGGTTGGCCACAGCTCGCCCGGGCTGACGTAGTCACTGAGTGGAACCAGACGGCAGCGACCGCTGCTTTTGCTGGCGGCTTGGACAATGAGTTCGGGTGTGTGGACGCGCTCCATGAATCGCGAATCTTTGCCATCATGCACGTGGCAATCCATGATGCGCTGAATGCGATCGACCGACGGTACCAGCCGTACGCGCTCGACGCCCAGGCGCCGGTGGGGACCTCCCCTGAGGCTGCAGTAGCGGCAGCGGCACACGACGTGCTCGTCGCGCTGTTCCCAGAGCTCCCTGCTGAGCTTGGCCTTACCCCTGCCGCCGCCACGGATTTCGTCGAAGCGACCTACACCGCGGCGCTCGCGACGATCCCAGATTCGCCAGCCAAGGCCCAGGGGATCCTGATCGGCCAGGCGGCAGCCGCAGCCATCCTCGACCTGCGAGACGGGGATGGAGCGAACACGCCCCCCTTCCTTGATTTCACCTACGTCCCGGGGCCCAATCCCGGAGATTTCCAGTTCATCCCGGGGTACCCGCCGTTCGCCGCTTTTACAGGATGGGGGAAGGTCACTCCCTTCGTGCTCAGCTCCAGCTCGCAGTACCGGCCGAAGGCGCCGTACGCCGTGACCAGCAAAAAGTACGCGGCGGATTTCAATGAGGTGAAAAGTCTGGCCGACGTGAACAGCACCACGCGCACCGACGAACAGACCGAGATCGCTCTGTTCTGGGTGGAAGGCTCTCCCCAGGGGTGGAACCGGATCGCGCGAACGGTCTCGGGCCAGCATGGCCTTGATCTCTGGCAGACCGCGCGCCTGTTTGGCCTGCTCAACCTCGCCTCGGCCGACGCCTACATCGCAGATTTCGAAAACAAGTACTTTTACGAGTTCTGGCGGCCGGTCACCGCGATCCGTGCTGCCGGTACCGACGGCAATCCGGAGACTGTGGCAGACCCGATGTGGGAATCATTGGTGTTGACCGGACCCGTCCCGGAGTACCCGTCAGGACATAGCGGGCAGGGAGGCGCGATGTCAGAGGTGCTGGCGCGGTTCTTCGGCGACAAGGTCAGCTTCAGTACCACCGCCACGACGCAGCCGGGCGTCACGCGTTCATTCACGAGCTTCTCTCAAGCGGCCCAAGAAAATGCCAACTCCCGCATCTACGTCGGGTTCCATTTTCGTCATGCGACCATCGAGGGCCTCAAACTGGGAAGCAAGGTGGGCAAGGTTGCGTTCACCCACTATCTGCAACCGGTTCACTAGTTGTGTGACACACGGTGCGCGCTTGCAGCCACCAGGGCGACCAAGGATGGGAACGCGCGCCGCCTTAGCGCGTCCGTTCGTACCGGCCCATCAGCGCTGCGGTCGCAAGCGCGTGCGTCTCGAGAGCTTGTTCCAAGTCTTGCCTGGTTTTTCCTTTCAGCGGGAGTAAGGGCGCGTCGACGGCGTAGACCCTGAAGAAGTAGCGGTGCGGCCCATGCCCAGGCGGCGGGCAGGGCCCGCCGTAGCCATCGCGTCCGAAGCTGTTGCGCAGACTCTTTCCGGCACTCACCTGCAGCTCGGCCTTGCTCGCCGGGATGTCGTAAGCGAGCCAGTGCGTGAAGGTACCCTTCGGCGCGTCGGGATCGTCCATGATGATGGCGAAGCTGCCGGTGCCCGCGGGCGGATCGGATACCTTGATCGGCGGAGGGACATCGGCGCCGTCACACGTGAATTGCGCCGGCACGGTGGCGCCTTCACCAAACGCTGGACTGTTGATAGCGAAGGCCATGGTTCCTGTCTCCTGTTGAGCGCGGCTCGTAGTATTTGGTTCTGACGGCCTCTTCAACCAGTCGCCAGCCTTCGACTCACGGCATCTCCCAATCCAGAGCGTAGATGTCGGTGTCGCTACGGTTACACGAGATGAGAGGAGAGTCGTCCGGCGCCAGACCCTCGAAAACGCAGCCGCCCGCGTACGCTGACTTCCACACCCCCTCCATGGCGACCACCCTTTCCACGGCTCTGTCACTCAGCCGTACCCGATAGATGCTCGCCTCGTCAGCAACCTCGAAGTACAGAAACCGTTCGTCGCGCGACCAGACGGGGTTGTGCACGATCTTGAACCGTCCCAGCTCTGTCCATGTCCGTGTACTCGAGTCGAATAGACGGAGTGTGTTGTGGTCCAGGGTCACTGCTGCCACGTAGCGTCCACTGGGCGACCAGCGGGGAGCGAACAGGCCGTTGGAGTCGGGCAACGTCGACAGCTCCCTCGTCCTCAGGTCGAGGCGATGAATGGCCTTCGGCGCGGAAGGTTCGGCCAGAAAATCCGGAGGACGGCCGAACATCAGAGACTTCCCGTCTGGAGCCCAGTCGGGATCCGACTCGGGACGGTCCCCCTTCAGGATCAGCTGCGGTTCGCCGCCCTCCGCAGCAATGGCGTAGATCTTCCAGGGCTGTCCCGGTATCCGTCCCATGAAGGCGATCCGCGAGCCATCCGGCGACCACCGCGGCAGCAGGACCCGCAGCGGCGGTTGCGTGAGCTGGCGCCGCTCGCTGCCGTCTACCCTGCGGCACCACAGGGTGTCGTCCGGATATTGGACGTAGGCCATCCACTGTCCGTCTCGCGAGAATGCGAACCACCCGGCCGTTCCTCCGACGCTGTACGGCGCGAATTCGCGCCTGCCCAGATCGAACCGCAGGTTCTCGCCCCGCGGTTGGCCGCCGATGACCAGCAACCGCCGGCCGTCCGGGGTCGGGACGGGAGCCATAAAGTACAGCGGTCCGCTCGTCACGCGCGCGGAGCCGGTGGCTCTCCCGCCGAAGAGGCCCCTCCGCTCCTGGATGGCCCAGATGTCTGCCCTGTTGTCACGGAACCGGCTGAAGAAGAAATGCCGCCCGTCCGGACTCCACTCGCCGCAGCAGTCCACGTCGTGCTCGCCACGGCCCAGCGGCACCGGCCGCAGGCCGAGACCCTCGGCCGAGACTTCCCAGAGCGACCGCGTATCCCCCTGCGGACTCACGACCGTGAATCGCAAGCGCGCGCCGTCCGGGGACCAGCGCACCCAGAACGCGCGGCCGGGCGTGGTCGCGAGCGTTCGCGGATTGCTCCCGTCGTTGCCGGCCACGAACAACGCCTCGCGGCGGGCAAAGACGATACGCTTCCCGTCGGGCGACCAGGCGCCGTCGTGGGCTACGACCGCACCGAGGCGAAGCGGTGCGCCGCCCACGGCGGGGACCACCCAGAGAGCGCCTTCCGGCTCTGCCGGGTCGGAGTCGCGGACCAGCAACCGCGATCCGTCCGGCGAGACGTTCAGGAGGAACGCGTGCTTGAACGGCGTTCGGATGGTGATGGCCTCTCCTCCTCCCACTGAGGACTGTGCGAGCGTGAGCGTGAGCGTGTTGAGCGTGAAGTAAACCCGCCCGCCGTCGGTGGCGAGCGCCGGGAAGAAGGCCGCCTCGAGCGATGGAAAGGCGACCTGCCCGGTAAAGGTGAGCCGGACCGAGCGAACGACTTTGACAGGGGGCGACGTCATTATCCGTTGGGCGACGACACCCGCCAGCAGAACGGCGGCCACGACCGCCACCATCGCCAGGCCTCGCTTCCAGGAGCGCAGCGACGCTCGAGGACGGACGCCCGCACGGTCTGTCTCTGCACGCGCAACGTCGCCGTCGTCCCTCGACTGCAGCGTCTCGGCGCCGACGGGCTGTGCCGTCGCGGCACCAGTGTCGTCCGGACTCGTGAACGAGACCGGCGCCATCAACCGGTAGCCGCTCTTGGGGATGGTCTGGATGAAGCGGGGAGTCCTGACGTCGTCACCGAAGACGCGTCGCAGTTCCGAGATGGCGCGCGTCAACACGTCGTCGCTGACGAA
>CAWDCH010000009.1:0-50791 GCA_963800785.1 Vicinamibacteria bacterium | reverse complement strand
ATGTTGAATCGAGAGCAGATCGTCGGCAGGATGCGCGAGCGGGCCCACCACCCGGCCACGGCGCGTGAGCTCGTGCAGCTGCTGCGCATTCCCCGCGAGCAGCGGTCGACCTTTCGTCGCCTGCTCAAGCAGCTGGTGGCGGACGGTGAGCTGCTGCAGATCCGCGGCAATCGCTTCGGCCTTGCCGATCGGATGGACGTGGTGGTCGGCCGCCTGCAGATGCATCCAGCCGGCTACGGGTTCGTCGTACCGGCCGACGACAAGGCGGGGCGGGACCTGTACATCGCGCCCACCAACATCAAAGAAGCACTTCATGGCGATCGCGTCGTCGCCCGCCTCGAGCATCAACGCGGCGATCGGGCCGAGGGCCGGATTATTCGCATTCTCGAGCGCGCCAACAACACCCTCGTCGGGCGATTCGAGCTCGACGATTTAGGGCTCGGGTACGTGGTTCCATTCGACCGTCGTGTTCTGACCGACATTCAGGTCGCACGAGGCGAAAGCCGCGACGCGGAGTCGGGACAGATGGTGGTTGCGGAGCTCACACGGTGGCCGACCGCGACCCGGCCGCCTGCCGGGCGCATCATCGAGGTGCTGGGTGGCCTCGACGATCCGGGGGTCGACACGCGCATCATCGTCCGCAAGCATGCGCTGCCTGACGAACACGGTGAAGACGCGGTGACCGAAGCGCGGCGGCTGGGTGCCGCCGTCCGACCGCGTGACATCGCTGGACGCACCGACTTTCGTCAGCTCATGACGGTGACCATCGACGGCGAGCACGCGCGCGACTTCGACGATGCGATCACGATCGAACGGCTGCCGAATGGCCATTATTGGCTGGGCGTGCACATCGCCGACGTGTCCCACTACGTCGATGAAGGCACCACGCTCGACACGGAGGCGTACGAGCGCGGCACGTCCGTCTATTTCCCCGAACGAGCGCTGCACATGTTCCCGGCGGAACTGGCAACGGGGCTGTGCTCGCTGAACCCCCACGTCGATCGATTAGTCCAGTCCTGCCTGATGGAAGTCGGGCGTAACGGGGACGTGGTGCGAACCGAGTTCCATGACGGGGTCATCAACAGCGACGCGCGCATGACGTACACGGCGGTCGACGCGATCCTGACGAGGCACGATCGCAAGACGACCGCCGATTACGCTGCGCTGGTGCCGATGTTCCGGCTGATGCATGAGCTGTTCGAAATCCTCAATGCGCGGCGGCGGCGCCGCGGCTCGATCGACTTCGACCTGCCGGAGGCGGAAGTGCTCATGGACGAGTCGGGTGAGATCGCCGACATCGTCGTTGCCGAACGCAACGTCGCGCACCGCATCATCGAAGAGTTCATGCTGCTCGCGAACGAGACCGTGGCCGACTATCTCGACTCGGAAGGCGGGCCCGGGTTGTACCGCGTCCACGAGGAGCCAGACCTGCAGAAAGTCGAGCAGTTCGAAGAGTTCATCGCCGGGTTCGGCCTGTCGCTCGGCGCCCCTCTGAATGCGCTGAGGCCCCGTCATTTCCAGAAACTTGTCGAGCGCATTCAAGGGACGCCCGTCGAGAAGCCCGTCGCGTTCCTGATGCTGAAGACGATGCAAAAGGCACGCTACGCACCGGAGAACCTCGGGCATTTTGGTCTCGCAGCCGCGAGCTATACACACTTCACGTCACCGATTCGGCGCTATCCGGATCTCGTGGTGCACCGGCTGCTTCGCGCCCGCCGGTACGGGCGGCTCGACGAGACACGTCGCGAAGAGATTGAAGAAGATCTGCCCGAGATTGCGAGGCACACGTCGGAGCGCGAGCGGAGGGCCGACGACGCCGAGCGGGAGCTCCTGCAGTGGCGAAAGGTCCGGTTCATGGCGGACAAGGTTGGCGACGAGTTCGACGGCTACATTACAGGCGTGGCAGCGTTCGGCCTGTTCATCGAGCTCGTCGATCACTTCGTGGAGGGGCTGGTCCATATCTCCAGCATGGCGGACGACTATTACCGGTACATGGAGGCCAGTCACACCCTCCGCGGCGAGAACACTGAGAAGGTGTTTCGCTTGGGCGACAAAGTTCGCGTACAAGCGATTCGCGTCGATCTGGAACGGCGCCAGATCGACCTGGGGCTGACGGAGATTCTTGACAGCATCAGAGACGATGAAAGCCGTCGCGGTCCGCGTCGCAGCAAGGCGAGACCGAAAAAGGAGACTCGACGGAGCAAGCAGCGGCCAGGCCGGAGGGAGCGGGCGACGCGGAAAGCCGCAACGAAGCGCGGACGATAGAAGTGCTGGCAGCCGCCACTCTTCTCAATTCCCACTCCTTACTCCACTTCGCACTTGGCACCGAGCACTTGGCACTGTTAGAACAGTCTCGTGCGTAACATCGTCGTCGGCACCGCAGGGCATATCGATCACGGCAAGAGTGCCCTGGTCTACGCCCTGACCGGCACCGATCCGGATCGCCTCAAGGAAGAAAAGGCGCGCGGCATCACGATCGACCTCGGATTCGCCTACCTGCGGGACGGTGACTCGACCATCGCCTTCGTCGATGTCCCGGGGCACGAGCGATTCGTCCGTCACATGCTCGCCGGGGTCGGCGGCATCGATGCGGTGCTGCTGGTCGTGGCGGCCGACGAATCGGTGATGCCGCAGACGCGCGAGCATTTCGACATCTGCCGGCTGCTTGCCATTCCACGTGGTGTCATCGCCATTACGAAAAGCGATCTCGCAGATCACGACACGCTCGCGCTCGTTCGCGCGGATATCGCGGAGCTCGTGAAGCATTCCGCACTCGATTCAGCGCCTGTGATTCCTGTGTCGGTGCGTTCCGGCGCGGGGCTCGACTGCCTTCGTGAGGCGCTGCGCAGCCTCGCAAACGCGACGCCGCCTCGGGCGGCCGACGGTGCCGCGCGGCTGCCGATCGACCGCGTGTTCTCGATGCGCGGATTCGGCACCATCGTCACCGGCACTCTCGTGGCGGGCTGCGTCCGCGTGGACGATGAACTGGAAGTGGTGCCTGGATCGCGGCGTGTGAAAGTGCGAGGCCTCCAGGTGCACGGCGCTGCGGTTGAGCGAGCAGATGCCGGTCAGCGCGTGGCGGTGAACCTTGCCGGAGTCGACGTCAAGGATCTCATGCGTGGTCAGGCGCTCGCCTCGCCAGGGACGCTCAGGGCCGCTCGCACGATCGACGCCTGGATCGACGTCCTGCCGACGGCACGCGCGGTGCGGCATGGCGCGCGCGTGCGCTTCCACCAGGGGACGGCGGAAGTGATGGCGCGGGTTTCCGTGGTAGCAATGCCAGTCGACGAGGGCAGCAGCCTTGCGATCGCGAGCGGCCAGGGAGGCTACGTGAGACTCCGTCTCGAGTCCGACGCGGCGGTCACCCGACGCGATCGCTTCGTCCTCCGCTCGTATTCCCCGACCGTGACGATTGGCGGCGGCCGGATTGTCGATCCCGCCGCGCCCGGCGGCGGAGTCCGGCTGGCGCCTACACTGCAGCGCTTCGCGACGCTCCTCGCGCCGTTACAGGAAGCAGCGAACGCCAGCGAGGCCGACGCGCAGGCGCTCGTCGTCGCCGAGGCTGGACCGCAGGGGATCACGGCGACGGCGCTCACGTGGCGGATGGGGGTGGCGCCGCACGACGTGACCCGTGCGACGCGCGCGCTGGCCAACGATGGGCGCGCGCTCGAAGCGGGCGATCGCCTGGTGTCTCCAATCTGGCGGACGCGATTGGCCGAACGCGTGCTCGCGGCGCTCGACGCGCATCACAAGGCGCAGCCCTTGTCAGACGGGATCTCGCGCGAGGAAGTACGGGAGCGTGTGCTCGGGGTCGCGGCGCCCGCACTCGCGGAGCTCGTGATTCACGATCTGCTGGACGCAGGGCGGATCAGCGGGCGCGATCGCCTCGCGCTGGGGGGACGCCAAATCACGCTGACGCCCGAAGAGTCACGCGTCCGCGACGCGATCGATCGCGCGCTCCGATTGGCGTTTCTGCGGCCGCCCGAGAGCGTCCGGCTCGCCGAGCTGGCGGCGACGTCGCCGGTTGTGGTGGAGAAGATGCTGCAACTGCTCGTCCGGCAGAAGATGGTCGTGAGGCTGGACGGCATGCCGTTCCATCGCGATTCGCTCGATCGGCTGAAGTCGGAAATCCGGAGTCTGAAGGAGGGGTCGACCAGGCCCGCGATCTCGGTTGCGACATTCAAGGATCGTTACGGCCTGAGCCGCAAGCACGCGATTCCATTGCTGGAGTATCTTGATCGAGAACGTGTGACGCGGCGGGTCGGCGACTCGCGGGTGCTCTTGTAGGAGGGCATCGCCGTGGCGCCACGGCGGGCAAGCCGATAGGTAAGCTGCTGTTCAGCGGCGCTCGTTACGGTTTACTCTCGTTCTGACCGTCGCGCGTGGCGTCCTTGAAGTTACGGATGCCCTTCCCGATGCCGCGGCCGATCTCCGGCAGGCGATTGGCCCCGAAAATCAGGATGATGATGATCAGAATGATGATGAGTTCCGGCAGGCCCAGGCTTCCCATTCAATGCTCCTCGGTTTCGTGATTGTAACACCTCAGCTCGAGAGGCGCTGGACGCCCGCCCACGTCGCTGCCGCCCTGCTTGTCGCGGTCGCATTCTTGTCGGGTGAGGCAACCTACGGGCAATTCTCGGCGGGCACCGAGCTTGTCGAGGTCTATGTATCCGTTTCCGACTCAGCCGGCCGACCCGTCACCAATCTGCCACGGGACGCCTTCACCGTACGGGAAGACGGCGCAGTGGAGTCCATCACCACGTTCGCCGCCGGGACCATGCCGCTGGCACTGGGTATCGCGGTCGATCGCAGCTTCAGCATGGCCGGACGTCCGCTGGCCGCGGCGAAGTCGGGCGCGCGGAGGCTGCTCGACGTGCTGCGAGCGGCCGATCAGACGATGGTGGTCGCGGTGGGGAGTCAGGTCGAGACGCTCGTTCCCCTCTCACCGGACAGACAGCGGGCGCGCGAGATCGTGTCGTCGTTGACGCCCTGGGGCACGTCTCCGCTCGGCGACGCGACAATAGCGGCGATCGCCAAAGTCGCGGCGGGATCGGGACGCCGCGCCCTCGCGTTCTTTACCGATGGCCGTGAACGCTACAACGAAACAGAGCGGGCGGCGGTGCTCGACAAAGTGCGCGGAGGGAGCGTGCTGGTTTATCCGATTGCCGTCGGCGACGAACCGACTCCCCTCCTCGACGAGCTCGCCACGACATCTGGCGGGCGCGCCTTCGCGGCGCGTGACGTGCGCGAGGCGGAACGGGCGGCGGAGACGCTCGCCGAGGACCTCCGGAATCAATACCTTCTCGGCTACGCGCCGACGCGGCCTGTCGACCAGGGCCCGGAGACGTGGCGCTCGATTCGGGTCACGGTCGCACGTCCGAATGTGACGGTCCGCGCGCGGGACGGATACTTTGGCGGCCGGCCGCGCCAGGGTGCGGCTTCCCGGGCGCCCGTGACGTCTAAACCGGAATGGTGTCACAGTGAGGGGACAGGAGTTCGAGCGGCAGACTGACGGACTTCAGCCGCCGCCCGGCCGGACGAGGGCAGTCTTCTTGCATCGCAGCCTTTTGGTCAATCGTGGCACAATGAGAACAGTCAGTCGATGGCAGAACAGAACCCCAGGATCCCCGCCAGAGTCGTCGGCGGTCACGGCCATCTCTCGCTGCACGTAGAGGGCTTACACGCGCCCGAGCTCACGTTCTCGTTCGAGGAACGTAAGTCCGGTATCGGTGTAGGTTCGGCCGTTGGGGCGCACGTCATTTTCGGCATCGTCGCGATCCTGATTTACCTCTACGCCCCCAAGCCTGTTGCCAGCGCGCCAATCGCCAACCACGTGCCCAGCGGCATTGTCTGGATTGCGAGCCCCGGTCCAGGGGGCGGCGGTGGCGGTGGCGGCAATGAGATGCCCGAGCCGCCGAAAAAGGCGGAGGTGCCCGCCAAGGACAAGATCAGCGTCCCGGTGGTGAAGAAGGAAGTGACACCGCAGCCGAAGCTTGAAGAGCCGAAGGATCCGGCGTTCAACATTCCCGCCAAGACGCTCGGCGACGCGCAGCAAATGACCCCAGGGCTGCTCGAGAGCGCGATGGCTGCGTCGATGATCTCGACCGGTACCGGCTCTGAGGGCGGCGCCGGCACTGGGAAGGGCAGCGGCATCGGCCCGGGCAAGGGCTCTGGATTGGGGCCAGGCGAAGGCGGCGGCACCGGCGGCGGGGTTTACCGGCCTGGCAACGGTGTCGAGCTCCCGCAGGTCATCGTCCAGAAGAAACCGCAGTACACCGCCGAGGCCATGCGTGCCAAGGTTCAGGGCGTGGTGTGGATCGACGCGGTTGTCCTCCCGGACGGCTCCGTCGGCGACGTGAACATCACGAAGTCGCTCGACTCGACGTTCGGCCTCGATCAGGAAGCCATCAAAGCGGCCAAACAGTGGCGTTTCGTCCCCGGCCGCCGTTTCGGTCAGCCCGTCGCCGTTCTCGTCACCATCGAGCTGACGTTCACTCTCAGATAAGCGCATGGGCGCATAAGGGCACAAGCGCATAAGCAAAGAAAAGGCCTGGCAGGAACTTCCTGCCAGGCCTTTTGTCTTCGTGAGCTCGTCGTTCTGAACCCGTCGCTCGTTGTTCTGAGCTCGTTGCTTAGTACATTCCACCCATCCCGCCGCCGCCCGGAGGCATCGGCGCTTCCTTCTTGTCCTCAGGAATCTCCGAGACCAGGGCTTCGGTGGTGAGAAGGAGCGAGGCAATCGACGCGCTGTTCTGGAGCGCCGTGCGCACGACCTTGGTCGGGTCGATAACGCCGGCGTTCACCAGGTTCTCGTAAGTGTCGGTCAGCGCGTTGAAACCCGACTCGGCATCCAGCTCGCGGACCTTCTGGACGACGATCGAGCCTTCGAGCCCGGCGTTGGTGGCGATCCAGCGCAGCGGCTCTTCAATCGCGCGCTTGATCAAGTTCACCCCGACCTTCTGGTCGCCTTCGAGCTTCAGGCTATCGAGCACCTTGGCTGCGCGAATCAGCGCCGTGCCGCCGCCGGGCACGATGCCTTCTTCGACGGCCGCCTTGGTGGCATGCATCGCGTCTTCGACGCGCGCCTTCTTCTCCTTCATCTCGGTCTCGGTGGCCGCACCGACCTTGATGACGGCGACGCCGCCGACCAGCTTCGCCAGCCGCTCCTGCAGCTTCTCGCGGTCGTAGTCCGACGTGGTGTCCTCGACCTGCGCGCGGATTTGCTTGACGCGGCCCTCGATCGCCGCCGACGCGCCGGCGCCTTCGACGATGGTCGTGTTGTCCTTGTCGATGGTGATCTTCTTCGCCTTGCCGAGATCGTCGACCTTGATGTTTTCGAGTTTGAGGCCCAGGTCTTCCGTGATCGCCTTGCCGCCGGTCAGCGTCGCGATGTCTTCGAGCATCGCCTTGCGCCGATCGCCGAAGCCCGGTGCCTTCACCGCCGCGGCCTGCAGGGTCCCACGCAGCTTGTTCACGACAAGTGTGGCCAGCGCCTCACCTTCGACGTCCTCCGCGATGATGAGCAGCGGGCGTCCCATCCGGGCGACCTGCTCCAGCACCGGCAGCAGATCCTTCATCGAGCTGATCTTCTTCTCGTGGATCAGGACGACGGGGTTCTCGAGCACCACTTCCATGCGCTCCGGGTCGGTCACGAAGTACGGTGAGAGATACCCGCGATCGAACTGCATGCCCTCGACGACCTCGAGCGAGGTCTCGAGCGTCTTGGCTTCCTCGACGGTGATGACGCCGTCTTTGCCGACCTTTTCCATCGCTTCCGCGATGATCGTGCCGATGGTGTGATCGTTGTTCGCCGAGATGGTGCCGACCTGGGCGATCATGTTGCCCTTGACTGGGCGGCTCAGTTTCTTGAGCTCCTCGGTGATCGCCTCGACTGCCTGCTCAATCCCGCGCTTCACTTCCATCGGGTTCGCGCCGGCGACGACGTTCTTCGCGCCTTCGCGATAGATCGCCTGCGCGAGCACGGTCGCCGTGGTGGTGCCGTCGCCCGCGATGTCGGACGTCTTGCTCGCCACCTCGCGCACCATCTGCGCACCCATGTTCTCGAGCGGATCCTTCAACTCGATCTCCTTGGCGACGGTCACGCCGTCTTTGGTGATCGTCGGCGATCCGAACTTCTTGTCGAGCACGACGTTGCGGCCCTTCGGTCCAAGGGTGACCTTGACCGCATCGGCGAGGAGGTTCACGCCGCGGAGGATCGCCTGGCGCGACTGCTCCCCGTACACAATCTGCTTGGCCATTGCTACTCCCTGAAGGCAGGCGGTGCCTGCGATGTTGCGTTGTTACTTGCTCTCGAGCACGGCGAGTACTTCGTCCTCACGCATGATGAGGCGCTCTTCGCCGTCGATCTTGATTTCCTGGCCGGAGTACTTGCCGAACAGGATCGTGTCGCCTTCCTTGACGTCGAGCGCGATGCGCTTGCCGTCGTCTTTCTGTTTGCCGGCGCCGGCGGCAATCACCTTGCCCTGTTGGGGCTTTTCCTTGGCGGTGTCGGGGATGATGATTCCGCCGACCTTCTGCTCGCCTTCCTCGATGCGCTGGACGATGATGCGGTCGTGGAGCGGTCGAACCTTCATGTGTGTCAACTCCGTGGAACGTGCGGACTGAGCCTGAAATAAGTCAGCAATCGGTGCACCCTCAGTGCTAGCACTCGCAGGGTGCGACTGCCAAGTATAGACAAGCCGACCGACACAACGCAATCCGGATGTCGGCGGCCGGTTACCCGGTTGCTTCGATTGTCATCGGTTCTCCGGGTTCCGCAACCCGGCCAAGCGGGTTCAACCGGGGAACCCGAGTAACCTGGGCAACCGGCGGGCAACCGCGAAATTACCGTTTCTTGCCCTTGATTCCCAGTTCCGCGAGCTTCCTGGTGAGCGTATTTCGATGGAGTCCCAGCTGGGCGGCCGCCTTGGAAAGATGGCCGTCGGTCTCGTCGAGCACGCGGCTGATGAAGCGGCGCTCGAACTCGCGGCGTCCGTCCTCGAAGGTGATGCCGCCAGCGACCATCTGATCGATCAGGCGGCCAAGAAGCTCCCGCAACGATTTCCTCCGGTTCGGGCCTGTCAATCGGGCGAGTCCGACGTCGTTCTTGAGCCCTGCCGAGATGCCGCCTCGCGCGGATGCGGGCCAAGGCGCCTCTACGCCGATAGCTGATGTCCCGTCAGCCGTTCGAACGCCTCGATGTACTTCGCGCGCGTGCGGGCGACGACGTCGTCGGGCAGCGCGGGCGCGGGTGGCCGCTTGTTCCACTTGATGGCTTCGAGGTAGTCCCGCACGAACTGCTTGTCGAAGCTCGGTTGCGGGCCGCCAGGCTGGTACCGATCGGCCGGCCAGAAGCGCGACGAATCCGGGGTCAGGGCTTCGTCGATGAGCAGCAGCGTGGCACCGTCGAAGCCGAATTCGAATTTCGTGTCGGCCAGCAGAATCCCGCACGTTTCGGCGTGCGCCGAGGCTTGCCGATACAGCTCCAGCGTCGTGTCGCGGAGCTTTGCGAAGAGCCTTGGGTCCTTCAGGCGTGCCGTGGCCTCGGCTTCGTCGATGTTGATGTCGTGGCCTGACGCTGCCTTCGTCGCCGGTGTGAAAATCGGCGCGGGCAGACGGTCCGATTCACGCAATCCCGCAGGCAGCGCGATCCCGCAGACCCGCCCCGTTTCGCGATATTCCCTCCAGCCTGATCCCGACAGATATCCCCGCGCGACGCACTCGATGTCAATCGGCGAGGTCTTCCGTACCAGCATCGATCGTCCACGAAGGTCGGCTGCATGGCTGCGCACCGCAGCCGGATACGCGTCGGCGTCCATCGTGACGAAATGATTGGGGATGATGTGGGCCAGCCGATCGAACCAGAAGGCCGAAAGCTGCGTCAGCACCCGGCCTTTGTCGGGAATCCCCGTCGCCAGGATGTAATCGAAGGCCGAGATGCGATCGGTCGCGACAATCAGCAGCGAATCGCCGAGATCGTAGACATCGCGCACTTTTCCGGTGCGAAAGAGCGGCAGATTCGACAGCGACGTGGAGAGCAGCGGCGACGATGGCACGGGCGGGTCCGGAACCGCCGCATGGTAGCAGATGCCTGGAATCCGGCATATAGTTACAAAACGTTCTGGCCTGAGCCGGGCCGAGCCCGGCTGGCCCTCGTTCTTCCGCCTTCGCCGACGGCTTCGGCTACCCGCCGTCGCCTTAGCGGAGGCTGGTCGGGGTCCAGGTCTTGCGCGCGGCATGCGACAGCACCTGCGTACGATCATCGCGGTCGTGGCGGCCGCGGGCCTGCTGGCCCTGTTCCTTCGCAACACTGACTTCCGTCAGGTCGGCGCCGAGATCGCTCGCGCGCGCGTCGACTTGCTGCTGGTCGCGCTGGTTGTCACGGGATTGACCTACTGCTTCCGCGCGGCCCGCTGGCAGTACTTGTTGCGGCCGGTCGGCCACGTGCGCTTCGGCCCGGCGCTCAAAACTACGATCATCGGCTTTGCCGCCTCGTCGTTGCTGCCGGCTCGCGCGGGGGAGTTGCTGCGCCCGTACCTGCTGGCACGGAAGGAGGGGCTCAGCGCGACGGCGACATTCGCGACGATCATCGTCGAGCGGTTGCTGGACACGATCACCGTCTTGCTGCTGTTTGCCGGCTACTTACTGTTCACGGATCCCGGTGTCAGCGCGTCGCAGGCACAGACCTTCGCCCAGGTGAAGCTGGGTGGCGCCGTCATGGCCGCCGCATGCTTCGTTGTCCTGGTGGTCCTGTTCGTTCTCGCCGGGCATCCGAAGGTGCTGGCGAACGTCATCGGGGCGGTCACACGGTTTCTGCCGGAGCGGCTGGCCGCTCGCGCGACGAAGTTCGTGCGCGCTTTTGCCGGTGGACTCGCGATCGTGCGTCAGCCAGTTCGGTTACTCCTGGCCCTCGTGTTCTCGTTGCCGTTGTGGCTGTCGATCGCGACGGGCACCTGGGCCGTGTCCCATGCGTTCCACATGGACCTTCCGCTTTCTGGCGCGTTTCTCATACAGGTGCTGCTCGTGGTCGGCGTCGCGGTTCCGACCCCCGGCGCCGTCGGAGGGTTCCATTACTTCTATAAGCTCGGCATGACCGCGTTCTACGGCGCATCGGCCGACCGCGCCGTTGGTGCGGCAATTGTGCTGCACGCGATCTCGTTCGTCCCGGTCGCCATCGTCGGCCTGATTCTGCTGGCGCAGGAAGGCCTGAGCCTCTCGCGGGTCGGCAGCCTGACGCGAGGCGGAGGAGCGGAGGAAGCAGCGTGAAGTGTCCGTATTGCGGGCATCTGGGAGACAAGGTCGTCGACTCGCGCGAGAGCAAGGAGGGTGAGGCGATCAGGCGACGGCGGGAGTGTCTCGACTGCGGCCGCCGGTTCACGAGCTACGAGCGCATCGACGAAATCCCGTACATGGTGATCAAGAAGGACGGGAGCCGCGAGCGCTTTGAACGCCAGAAGCTGATCGCGGGACTGCTGAAGGCGTGCGAGAAGCGGCCGGTCAGTGTGGCGCAGGTCGAAGCGATTGCCGATCGCGTCGAGGCGACGCTCCAGGAACGCCCCGAAAAGGAGATCGCGACCGTCGAGATCGGCCAGGCGGTGATGGAGGATTTGAAGCGCCTCGACAAGGTGGCCTACGTCCGCTTCGCCTCCGTCTACCGGCACTTCCGCGACATCGGCGAGTTCATGAACGAGCTGAAGGATTTGTTGAATACGAGGGACTGAAGACAATGCCGGCTTCGGACTGCGGGCCCCGGACTCCGGGATCAGAACGCCGCGGCGGGATGCATCCGAGCGTTCTGTAGCCCGGAGCCCATATTCCCACATGGCCACCCCCCGTCGCCGCGCGCAGGAATCGCGACCGGTTCGCCCGGTTTCGGTCGCGCCGCGTCCGGCGCGCCGGCCGATTCGCGACAATCCCCGCCTCCTGCTCGTCGGGATCGTCCTGCTCGTCGTCGCGCTGGCCGGTCTGCTCGCGCTGGCTGGGCGCACGACCAGCTTTTCGCCAGATTTTCTGACCGAAGTCGTCCTCTACGCGCTCTCCGTCGCCGACCTGACGATGCTGGTGGCGCTGGTGTTCGTGCTGGCGCGCAACATCATCAAGCTGCTGGTCGAGCGGCGGCGTGGCCTGCCATTCGCGCGCTTCCGCGCCAAGCTCGTCGCCGTCCTTCTGGGGATGACGTTGATCCCGTCGATCCTCGTGCTGATCGTGGGCAGCGAGCTGATTCGCAACAGCGCCGACCGGTGGTTCAACGCGCCGATGGACGAAGTGCTCTCGTCGGCGAACCGCATTGCCAGCGACTACTACGCCGAGCGCCAACGCTTCGTCGTCGATCAGGCCGGGCGCATCGCGCGGGGGCTGTCCTCGCTCGAGTTGACACCGGCGAACGTCGCTCAACTACAGACGCGGATTGCTCCCGAAGTGGCGCCGGGCCGACTGAAGATGGTTGAAATCTTCCGGCTCGCACCCGAAGCCGGACTGCCGGCTGATGTGGCCCCGGTGCTGGACGTGGCGTCGCCGACACTGCCACCGGGGGCCTCGCTGGCCTCGGCGGAGCGTTTGGCGAGTCGCGTCGCCGCGGGGGCGACCGAAACCTGGTTGCTGGAGCCGGTAAGCCGTGGCGGCGAGTTGATTCGAGGCGCGGCAGCGATTCGAAACGCTGCCGGTCGTCCGACGGGTGTCGTGGTCGCCAGCGACTACCTCACGGGCGACCTTGCTGCGCGCTCGCGGCGGATGACCGCCGCCTACGAGGACTACCGGCAGTTGCGCGTGCTGAAAGCGCCGCTCTTCGGGGTGTACGTGTCATTCTTCCTGATGGTGACGCTGCTCATCCTGGTCGGAGCGACGTGGATGGGCCTCTACCTTGCGAAGCGGATCACACGCCCGGTGCAACTCTTGTCGGCGGCCGCTCGTGAGATTGGTGCCGGGCACCTCGATCATCGCGTCGAACCCGAGACACAGGACGAGTTCGGCGCGTTGATCGAAGCGTTCAACAGCATGGCGGGGGAGCTGGCGGAAAGCCGCCGTGAGCTCGAACGATCCACCGACGATCTCGAGCGGAAGCACCTGGAAGGAGAAGGGCGTCGCCGCTATATCGAGACCATTCTCGAGCGCATTGGCACGGGCGTGATCTCGTTCGATGCGTCCGGCACCATCGGGACGGTGAACGGATCGGCGCGCCGTCTGCTTGGCGTCGGCCCGGAAGCGATTGGCCGTCCCGCATCGGACGTCTTCTCACGCGACGATCTCGCGCCGCTGGCCGCGTTGCTCGCGAAGTCCACGACCGTCGGCGCGCCGATGCCTCCACAGGAAGTGGCGCTGGTGCGCGACGGGCGCGAGCTGCACCTTGCGGCGATGGCGACGCCACTCGTCGGCGAGGGGGGCCGCGCCGAAGGCACGGTCCTCGTGTTCGACGATGTGACGCCGCTCATCCGCTCGCAAAAGGTGGCGGCCTGGCGTGAGGTCGCGAGGCGGCTGGCGCACGAGGTCAAGAACCCGTTGACGCCGATCCAGCTGTCGGCCGAGCGTATCAGTCGCCACTTTTCAGGCGCACCAGTAGCGACACGCGCGTTTGTGGACGAGTGCACTTCGACGATTGTGAGTGAAGTGGAGTCGCTCAAGGGGCTCGTCGACGAGTTCTCGCAGTTCGCGCGGATGCCTGCCCCCAAAGCCGTGCCGACCAAAGTGCACGAGCTGCTGGACGAGTCGCTGGCCCTCTACGATGGCCTTTTCGCCGACGTCCATTTCGAGCGCCGGTACGCGCCGTCGCTTCCACTCGTGCGGGTGGACCAGGAGCAGTTGCGACGGGTAGTGATCAACCTTGTCGACAACGCCATCGAGGCGATGGAGCGCCGCGGGACCATTACGCTCGAAACCGAGCACGATCCCGCCAACAGCGTCGTCCGGATTATCGTCGCCGACAACGGGCCGGGGATTCCCGTTGGCGACCGCGACAAACTGTTCATGCCGTACTACTCGACGAAAGGGCGCGGCAGCGGCCTGGGCCTGGCCATCGTCCGGCGTATCATCGCCGAGCACGGCGGCGCGGTGGACGTCGGCGACAACATGCCGCGAGGGACGAGATTCACGATCGAGTTGCCAGGATGAGGTGAAAAGCACAGTGCCAGGTGCCAATGGCTTCGTGCCAGGTGGAGTGAACAGTGAACGGTGTGAGTGGGCAACGCCTGAGGAGTTGCCCCTCACTTTCGACTCTTCACTTCCCACTCCACTTGGCACTTAGCACTTAGCACTTGGCACTGCAGAGTGTCTCCTATGTCTCGTGTTCTCATTGTTGACGATGAGCCTGGTGTTCGCAGCTCGCTGATGGGTGTGCTGCGCGACGAGGGCTACGACGTCGAGAGCGCCGACAGCGGCGAGGCCTGCCTCGACAAGGCCGTGCGCCGGGCATTCGATGTCATCGTGCTCGATATCTGGCTGCCGGGCATGGATGGGCTCGCCACGCTGACGCGGCTGCGGGAGCGCCAGGTGGACGCGCAGGTGGTGGTCATCTCGGGCCACGGGAATATCGAGTCGGCGGTACGCGCGATCAAGATGGGCGCGTTCGATTTCGTCGAGAAGCCGCTGTCGCTCGAAAAGACGGTCCTCGTCGTCCGCAACGCGATTCGCCAGCGTCACCTCGAGGCCGAGAACCGGGACCTTCGCGCGCGGGTCGATCGTCGGCTGACCATGGTCGGCGACAGTTACGCGATGACGCAGCTGCGCGAGCAGGTGGCGATGGCGGCGCCCACGAATGGCCGCGTGCTGGTATTCGGTGAGAACGGCACGGGAAAGGAGCTGGTCGCGCGCTCGGTTCACGGTCTGAGCAAGCGACATACCGGCGCGTTCATCGAAGTAAACTGCGCCGCGATTCCCGAAGAGCTGATCGAATCGGAGCTCTTTGGACACGTTCGGGGCGCCTTTACGGGCGCGGTCACGGACCGCCGCGGCAAATTCGAGGCGGCTGACGGCGGGACGATCTTCCTCGACGAGATCGGCGACATGAGCCTGAAGACGCAGGCCAAGGTGCTACGCGTGCTGCAGGAGCAGGTCGTTGAGCCGGTCGGCAGCACGCAGCGGATTCAGGTGGACGTGCGCGTCATTGCCGCCACGAACAAAGACCTTCCCGTCGCGATCAAGGCGGGGCAGTTTCGCGAGGACCTCTACTTCCGCCTGAACGTCATCCCCATCTTCGTGCCGCCTCTGCGCGCGCGGCAGGGCGACATCCCGCTCCTTGCGGAATATTTCATGGCGGGCTTTGCGCACGAGTACGGACGGCGTCCGAAGGCCTTCGAAGAAGGGGCGCTGGCGCTGCTGCAGCGCTACTCGTGGCCAGGCAACGTGCGGGAGTTGCGTAATCTGATCGAGCGCCTGGTGATCATGGTGCCGGGCGACCACATCACCACGGTCGATCTCGCGTTCCTCGGAAGAGATCCGTCGGAGACCGGCGATGCGGCGCCCGCCGATGTGGAACCGGTTCTGCCGCTGCACGAAGCCAGGGATCGCTTCGAGCGGGACTACATCCTGCGCGCGCTGGCGCAGCAGAACGGCAATATGTCGCGGACGGCCGAAGTGCTGGGCGTGGAGCGCAGCAACCTTTATCGAAAGATGCGCGCGTTCGGCATCGCGCCCGGGAAGCGTGCCGAGGAGGAGTCGTTGACGTAGGTCGCGGCCCGAGCTTTAGCTCGGGCAACCTATGTTTCGTTCCTCAGGCGATTTTCCAGCACCTGACCCGAATTGAACCCGGCAATCTGCAGGTAGTATTCGGCGGCCGCGAGGAGCGCTGCCTGCGGTATCAATCCGACGATCTCGCTTTCGAGGACCGCGACCCCATAGCGCTGTGCCTCGCGCTTCACCATCTCAAACACGCGCGGAATTGGCGTCTTCTCGAAATTCGTCAGGTTCATCGACACCTGCGCGACGCCGCGGTCACCGAGCATTACGCCCATGGCCTTCACAAACCGCAGGCCGCCCGTGCTGTAGCGGACCGCCGCAGCAATCTTTTTCGCGACGTCGAGCCGATCGGTGGCAAGGTTGATGTTGTAGGCGATGAGCGGCATTCGCGCGCCGATGACGGTGGCACCCGCGCGCGGATGGGGCTCGGCTGGGCCGAAGTCGGGAGCCCATCCTGGGGTCCGCATCTTCGCTGCCAGGCCTTCGAATTCGCCGCGACGGATGTCCTCGAGGTTGCGGCGCGCCGGATCCGAGGCGGCTTCTTCATAGAGATACACCGGGACCGCAAATCGCTCGGCCACGGCTGCAGCCGTCTCGCGCGCGAGCGCCACGCAGTCGCTCATCGAAACCCCTTCGATTGGCACGAACGGCACGACGTCGACGGCGCCGAGACGCGGATGCTCGCCTCTATGCGCCGTGAGATCGACGACCGCCAGCGTCTGTTCGAACAAGACGAGGACCGCGGCCTTCAGCCCGGCGACATTACCGGCCAGCGTCAGGACCGAACGATGATGGGCTGCGTCCGACGAAACGTCGAGCAGGCGAACGCCTGGCGTCGCTCCAACCGCTGCGGCAATGGCGGCGACGACATCGGGGCGCCGTCCCTCGCTGATGTTTGGAATGCACTCGATGATTGGCATGGCACATCATAGGAAGAAAACAGAGAACTCGAGAAATCACCACGTTGCGCGACCTTCTCGGGTTGTCGAGTTTTCGCATTCTCGATTTCCCTCTTTGACTTATAATCAGCGTCGTCCATCGAATGTCCGATCCCGCACGCACAGATCTTCCTGCCGCTGACGCGCTGGCCGGACACCAGCGGGATGCACGCGTCGAACAGCTGCTTCTCACTGGACTCGATCACTATTTCGCCGGCCGCTACGAGCGTGCGATCCACGTGTGGACGCGGGTGTTGTTTCTTGAACGCGGCCATCCGCGCGCCTGCGCGTACATCGATCGCGCGCGGAGCGCGCTGGCCGAGCGGCAACGCGAGAGTGAGGAGCTGCTGCACCGCGGAACGGCGGCATTCGACGGCGGGGCCGTAACCGACGCGCGGCGTCTGCTCACCGCGGCGGTCGAGCGCGGTGCCTCGCCCGATGTGGCGCTGGCGTACCTGGGCCGCCTCGATCGGCTCGAGGCGACCAGAGACATTCCCGAGCCGTCGGTGGACATTCCGGATGCCGAGCCGCCGGAGGCAGTTACTCCGGCGCGGCCGTTGTGGCGTCCCAGGATGGTGGTGTTGGGCGTCGCCGCGCTTGCAGCCGTCACCGCACTGGCGTGGTTTGCCGGGGCATGGATGGATTTCGGCACCGTGACCGGGTCGAAGCGTATAGACGTTGCGCCATCGGCTGGCACGGAGCCGGTACCAGTGCCGAACGCAAGTGACGCGACGCTGGCGCGTGCCAGAGCACAGTTCGAAACCGGTCGGCTGCAGGACGCCATGCGGTTGCTTGCGACGATTGGTCCGGCGGACGTGAATCGAGCCGAGGGCGATCGCATGCTCGCCGACATCCAGCGGACCCTTCTGGCGTCCGCCGAGGCACCGGTCTCGGAAACGAGTGTGCCGCGATGAAGTGTCCGACGTGCGGGTACATCGGCTTCGAATCGACTGATCGATGCCGCAATTGCGGCTACGAGTTCGCGCTGTCGACGCCAACGGCCCCACCGCAGGATCTTTCGCTGGCGTCGGGCGCTGACGATGGGCCGCTGCAGGACCTGGCGATTCGCGATGGCGGTGCGCCCATCAGATCGGCGTCAGTCGGCCGTGCTGGTCGCGCCGGCGCTGCGCCGGATCTCGACCGCGTGATGCAGAATCTCGATCGAGTGATCGGCGCACCCGAACCCGTGCCGCCCGATCTCCCGTTGTTTGATCGCGACTCGGAACAGGAACTCCCTCCGCTCGTCAGCGCCGGTGCTGAGCCGCGACGACCGCTATCGGTGCGGCGCGCGACGCCCGATCCGGCTCGCCTCAAACCAAAGCCCGTGCGCCATCATGCAGGGACTTCGACACAGTCGCTCGAGCTTCCGCTGCCCAGCGTCAGCGAGCGCACCGGGTCTCGTCGTGAATCGTCCGTCGTTCAGGCCCAGGCCGAGGCGGCCGACGTTGACGCGGCGCCGCCGCTGCTTCGCGGGCTTGCCGCCTTGGTCGATGTTGCGATTCTCGGCGCCATAGACGCGCTCGTGATCTCGTTCACGCTTCGTTTGTGCGGGCTCGAGACGTCGGAGCTGGGCGTGTTGCCGCCGATTCCGATCATCGCGTTCTTCCTGATCGTGAACGGCGGTTACCTCGCCACGTTCACCGCGGCGGGCGGGCAGACGATTGGAAAGATGGCGTTTGGCCTGAAAGTGGTGGGGCAGCAGGACGTACCCGTCTCCGCCGGCGCGTCCATCGTCCGAACCTTCGGATGTCTCCTGTCGATCGCCTCGCTCGGCCTGGGATTCGCGCCTGCGCTCCTCGGCGCCGGTGGCCGGGCCCTCGAAGATCGTCTCGCCGACACGCGCGTCGTCCGGATGTCGGCCTGAGGCCGGTCCCGCGCCCGACTGCATGATGCGAATCGCGCTCTTCGTCTGCACCTTTGGCGGCGTCGGCTATTCGCCCGTGGCGCCCGGGACGGCCGGATCGGCTGCCGGCCTCGCCGTCTACGCGGCATTGCGCCTGGCGGGGGCATCACCGCTCGTCGAGGCGCTGGTCATCGCGATCATCGTCGTGGCGGGCATCTGGAGTGGAACGCTCGCCGAACGGCACTTCGGCACGACCGATCCAGGCCCGGGCGTCATCGATGAAGTCGCAGGGATGCTGGTGACGCTGTACGCGCTGCCCGCCAGCTGGGTGATGGCAATTGGCGGCTTTTTCCTGTTCCGCGTGCTCGATGTCTTCAAGCCGTTTCCGGCGCAGCGGTTCGAGCGCCTCCACGGCGGCCTCGGCATGATGGCCGACGATCTCATGGTGGCGATCTATGGCAACCTGCTGCTGCGCGCAGCTGTCGCAGGTCTCCCTGGTCTCTTCCTCGTCTGATGCCCGCGATTGCCAGCGCGGAAATCATCGCGGTTGGCTCGGAGCTGCTGACCGCCTCCCGTCTGGACACGAACTCGCTGGCCATTACCGAGCGGCTCCGGGCGCTCGGGATCGCCCTCCGTGCGAAAGCGGTCGTCGGCGATCGGGCCAGCGATCTCGCCGCTGTTTTCCGCGGCGCGCTCGGTCGCGCGGATCTCGTCGTGCTGACGGGAGGGTTGGGACCGACCGACGACGATCTGACGCGTGATGTGGTCGCGCTCGAGTTGGGCTTGGAGCTCGTGGAAGACATCGCCATCACCGACGCCATCCGCGAGCGCTTTGCGCGGCGCGGGCTGGTGATGCCGGAGATCAATCGTCGCCAGGCGATGGTGCCTCGCGGCGCCGTCGTGCTGCCGAATCCAAACGGCACGGCGCCTGGCCTCTGGGTCGAAGCCAGCGACCGGCTCGTGGTTCTTCTCCCCGGTCCGCCGCGCGAGCTGATCCCGATGCTCGACGGACCGGTGACGGCGGCTCTGGCGCAGCGGACCGCCGGCAGCGCGCTTTACACGCGGATGGTTCGCGTCTTCGGACGCAGCGAATCGCACACCGAAGAAGCGGTGCGGCCGCTCTATGCGGAATGGGCTCTGGCCTCGCCGCCAATCGACGTCACCATCCTGGCTGCTCGAGGCGCCATCGATTTGCTGCTCTCGATCAACGCGGTCTCCCCTGAGGCGGCGGCCGAGACGCTCCAAATTGCGGCACATCGCGCCGCCGCGGTTCTCGGGGATGACGTGTACAGCACTGAAGGCGAGCCGATCGAGCTCGTCGTCGGCAAGTTGTTGAGAGAACGCGGCTGGCGGTTCGCAGCCGCAGAATCGTGTACGGGTGGTCTCGTTCTGAAGCGTCTCACAGACTTCGCGGGCAGCTCCGAATACGTCGAGGGCGGCGTCGTGAGCTACAGCAATGCCATGAAGACGGCGATCCTTGGCGTGGAGTCGCACGCGCTCGAAGCCGAAGGCGCCGTGAGCGAGACCGTCGCGTTGCAGATGGCGAGCGGTGTGCGTCGGGTCACTGGCGCGGACGTCGGAGTTGGCGTCACAGGCATCGCGGGTCCCGGTGGCGGCAGCGAATTGAAGCCCGTAGGCACGGTCATGATTGCTGCAGAACTGCCCGATGTTCGCGCCGTCCGCACGAGGCGCTACGGCGGAGGACGTGATCTCATTCGCGATCTCGCCAGTCATGCCGCCCTCGACATGGTTCGGAGACTGCTGACGGGTCGTCCTGTTCCGTGAGGCCTGCGTGCGGTTGTTCGTCGCCGTGGACTTGGATGATGACGTGCGTCGTGATGTCGGACGGGTAATCCAGCGCCTGCGGTCGGAGACTCGCGACGATCGCGTGCTGCGGATCTCATGGGTCGCTCCGGAGCGACTGCATCTCACGCTCCACTTTCTCGGCGAGGTCAACGACCCGACGGCAGCTCGCGTCGTCGAAAGTATGGCGCCGCCAATCGATCTGCGGGCGTTCAATCTGGCGTTCGGTGAGGTCGGCACGTTCTCGTCGCGCGGCCGGCCCAACGTGATCTGGCTGGGGATCACCGAAGGCCGGGCTCCGCTGATCGAACTGCATGACCTGGTAGGGCGGCGGTTGAAGGGGGTCGGCTGTCCGCTCGAGGAACGGCCGTTCTCGCCTCACCTGACGCTTGCCCGCCTGAGGCAGACCGTGGGGACAGGCCCGCCACCCCGTCGGATGAGGGAGCTGTCCCCAATACCCGGACGCCGTGGCGCTGCTGAAACCGGACGGATGCGGGTCGATCGCGTAACGCTCTACGAGAGCCGGCTCGGACGCGACGGCGCTACGCATATCGCGCTGGCCTCGAGTCCGCTCGGATCTCCACGGCGCTCGTCTTAGCGATTCACGCCGCCGGGCCCGGCCGCTCACTCCATCTACAATGGCTCTGCAGGGGTCGGAGGTGACGGTGAGTGAGCGGCCGCAGGCAAAGACCGCAGCCATCCTTGGGGCCGGCAGTTTCGGCACGGCGCTCGCCGTGCACCTCGCTCGCGCAGGCCACACGGTCCGCCTTTGGGCGCGAGATCCAGCGATCGCAGACGCCATCACGGAGCGGCGTTCGAACCCCACGTATCTGCCGGAGTTGGTTCTTCCAGGCACCGTCTCCGCGACCTCCGATCTCGACGTCGCGCTTCGCGGCTCGAACCTGGTCGTCAGTGCCCTGCCCTCGCACGGGACGCGTGATGTGATGGGTCGCGCCGTGCCCTTCATGACGGCCGGCGTACCAATCGTCATCGCCACCAAGGGACTCGAAGAAGGCTCGCTTTTGAGGATGTCCGAGCTCATCGGCGAGGTTGCCGGCGCCTCCTTTCCAGTTGCCGTTGTCTCCGGTCCGAGCTTCGCGATGGAGGTCGGCAAGGGCATGCCAACGGCGGTGGTGGTGGCCGCGGAAAACGAGCGCATGGTTGCGTTCGTCCAGGAAGAACTGCGGACCAGGTATCTTCGGCTCTACGGCACCTCCGACGTCGTCGGCGTTGAGATCGGTGGCGCCTTGAAGAACGTGATCGCGATCGCGGCCGGCGTGGTCGAAGGCATGGGCGTCGGCCATAACGCGCTTGCTGGCCTCATCACGCGCGGTCTCGCGGAGATCTCGCGGCTCGCCTGCGCGCTCGGAGCGCGTCGCGACACGCTGGCAGGACTGGCAGGTCTGGGCGATCTCGTCCTCACGTGCACCGGATCGCTGAGCCGCAATCGCTACGTCGGCATCGAGCTCGCGAAAGGCCGATCACTCGAAGAGATCGTGTCCGGGATGAAAATGGTGGCTGAGGGGATCAAGACCACCGAGGCAGCGCTTTCGCTTGGCGCGCGGACCGGCGTGGAGCTGCCGATTGCGACCCAGATGGCGGAGGTGTTCGCAGGCCGTAAGGACGCGCGCGCGGCGCTCGAAGAGTTGATGCTGCGGCGACAACGGGCCGAGTCGGATAGCGGATGGTAGACTCGATCGGATGGGCTTTTTCGATCGACTGAAAGCAGGGCTCTCTCGCACCACACAGCAGCTCGTCGAGCGTTTCGATGAGATCGTTCGGGTTGCCGACGCCCCCGAACGCCGCGTCCGCCCGATCGACGTCGATACGCTCGACGCGCTCGAGGAGCTCCTGATCGGCGCTGACATCGGCGTCGCGGCCACGGATCGCATCCTGAACGCGGTCAGCGCCCGCGCTCGCCATGGCGAGAGTCTCCGCGAGCTGGTACGCGATGAAATCCTGACGATCTTCAGGGACGGGCAGCGTCCGATTCCTCCGGGCGACCCGCACGTCACGCTGATCGTCGGCGTGAACGGCACCGGGAAGACCACGACCGTAGGCAAGTTGGCGAGCCTGGCCAGGTCGGAAGGACAGAAGCCGCTCATTTGCGCGGCCGACACCTTCCGCGCCGCGGCGGTCGATCAATTGCAGATCTGGGCCCAGCGCGCGAACGTCGAGATCATTCGCGCGAAGGAAGGCTCGGATCCGGCGGCGGTCGTATTCGACGCCGTGTCCGCCGGCAAGGCGCGGAATCGAAGCCCGATCCTCGTCGACACAGCGGGCCGTCTGCACACGCGGGTCAACCTGATGCAGGAGCTCGAAAAGATTCGACGCGTTGCCGCCCGCGAGGTGCCGGGCGCGCCGCACGAAGTGTTGATCGTGCTGGACGCGACGGTCGGGCAGAACGGTCTCGTCCAGGCGAAGCAGTTCATGGACGCCTCCGGCGTGAACGGCGTCGTGCTGACCAAGCTCGATGGCACTGCCAAGGGCGGGATTGCCGTCGCCATTGCCAACGATCTGAAGCTTCCGATTCGGTATGTCGGCGTCGGCGAGGGCATCGACGACCTGATTCCGTTCTCGCCCGACGAATACGTCACCGCGCTGTTCGAGGAGAAGTGGTAGAGGAGCTGATGGCGCGTGCGTTGCGGCTGGCCGCGCGCGGCCGCGGTCGCACCAGCCCCAACCCGATGGTCGGTGCCACGGTGATCACGAGCGAGGGCACCATCGTCGGAGATGGCTTTCATCGGCGCGCGGGTACGCCGCACGCCGAGGCCCACGCGCTCGATCTTGCTGGCGAGCGCGCCGCCGGTGCGACGCTCGTGTGTACGCTCGAGCCCTGTTGCCACTACGGACGCACGGGACCGTGCGTGGATCGCATCATCTCAGCCGGCATTACGCATGTTGTGGCGGCCACCGAAGATCCCAATCCGCTCGTCGCAGGCGGCGGATTTCGCCGCCTGCGTGACGCCGGCATCCAGGTCACCGTCGGCGTCGGCGCAGACGCGGCGCGGCGGCTCAATCGCCCGTTCATGACCGCGATGCGGGAAGGGCGACCGTGGGTGATTCTGAAAGCCGCCGTCAGCAGCGACGGCATGATCACGGCGGCGCCAGGCACCCGAACGCAAATCACCTCTCGCGAATCGATGAATCTCGTGCAGCGGCTCCGCGCCGAGGTCGACGCCGTCGCTGTGGGCTCAGGAACGGTGCTCGTCGACGATCCTCTCCTGACCGTTCGTGATGTCTACCGAGAGCGTCCTCTGGTGCGCGCGATCCTGGATCGCCGCTTGAGGACCCCGCCCGCCGCACGGATATTCCGGACGATCGACCAAGGGCCGATCGTGGTATTGGGCAACGGCAGCGGGGCACCAGGCGACGCGGCGTCAGTGCTTGAAACCGCCGGGGCCCGAGTGGAATCCACTGGAGGGGCGCTCGAGGCGGCCTTCCACCGCCTCGCCGCGCTCGGCGTGCAGTCGGTGCTGCTCGAAGGTGGCCCCACCGTCCAGCAGGCGGCCTGGGAAGCGGGTATGATCGATGAGGTCCAGTTGTTCGTGGCGCCCGCGGCCCTCGGACCGTCGGGTGTGCCGTTTTCGGGCGGGCATGGGCCCTCGATTCCAGCTCTCAGCGAACTGAAAACCGTCAGTATCGGACCAGACGTCCTCATTGCGGGATATGTTCACCGGCCTTATTGAAGCCATCGGCGACGTCGTCGCCGTCGAGCACCTGCCTGGTGCCGCGCGGCTCTTCGTCTCGAGCGAAATCGGCGACAACGTCACGCCGGGGGAAAGCGTCGCCATCAACGGCGTGTGCCTGACGGTGGTTGAATCGGGTGGCGGCACGGCCGCCTTCGAGGTTGGGCCGCAGACGATGCAGGTCACGACGCTCGGTGAGCTGGAGCCGGGATCGATTGCGAACCTGGAGCGGGCCATGCGCGGCGATGCGCGGTTCGGTGGCCATTTCGTGCAGGGACATGTGGACGCCGTCGGCACCATCGTCGACGTCAGGCCCGAGGGTGAGTTCTGGTGGTTGCGCGTGCGCTATCCGGACGCGCTCGCCTCGCAGATCGTGCCCAGGGGATCCATTGCCCTCGACGGCGTCAGCCTGACCATCGCGACGCTCGCCGACGATTTCTTCGACGTGCAGATCATCCCGTTCACGTGGACGCACACCACGCTGCGGTCGGCACGCGCCGGCACGCGCGTCAATCTCGAGGTCGATGTCATCGGCAAGTACGTGGCCCGTGCGGTCTCGCTGATGATGCCGGCAAGCTTCTCACGATCATGACTAAGCCGCCGCGCTCATCCCGTCGCCGTCCTCCCGCCGCCCGGCTGCAACTCGCGCGCCCACGCCGTCATCGCGGGCCGTTCGCCTCGATCGAGGAGGCGATCGACGCCATTCGCTCCGGACGGATGGTGATTGTGGTCGACGACGAGGATCGCGAGAACGAAGGCGATCTGACAATAGCCGCGGAAACAGTCACGCCTGAACTGATCAACTTCATGACGACACACGGGCGCGGGCTGGTGTGCCTGGCAATGTCGCCGGATCGGCTCGATGCGCTGGAAATCCCCCTCGAGGTGTCCGTCAACTCGTCGTTACGTGAGACTGCGATGTGCGTTTCCATCGACGCGCGCGGCCGAACCAGCACGGGCATCTCGGCTGCCGATCGCGCCGCGACCATCGCGACGGCGATTGCGCCCACTACGAAGCCGCAGGACCTCCTACGCCCGGGACACATCTTTCCGCTGCGCGCTCGTGAAGGCGGCGTCCTCGTGCGCGCCGGGCATACGGAAGCTGCCGTCGATCTGGCGCGCCTGGCGGGGCTCACGCCGGCGGGCGTGATCTGCGAAATCATGGCGCGCGATGGTTCGATGGCACGCGTCCCCGAGTTGACTCGGCTGGCAAAACGCTTTCACTTCCCGCTGATCACGATCGCCGACCTGATCAAGTACCGGATGGAGAACGAGCGGCTTGTGCGGCAGGTCGCGACCGCAAAGCTGCCGACGGAGTTCGGAGATTTCCAGCTTCACGGGTACGAAAGCCTGCTGGACGGCGAGACTCATGTGGCCCTCGTCAGAGGAGAGATTGGCGACGGGCTGGACGTCGTGGTCCGCGTCCACTCGAAGTGCCTGACCGGCGACGTCTTCCATTCGGGGCGGTGCGACTGCGGCTCGCAGCTGCACACGGCGATGGAACGCATCGCGACCGAGGGGCGAGGCGTCCTGCTGTATCTCAATCAGGAGGGGCGCGGTATCGGGCTGGCAAACAAGATCCGCGCTTACGAGCTGCAGGATCAGGGCTTCGACACGGTCGAAGCCAACGAGCGGCTCGGGTTCAAAGCCGATCAGCGGGATTACGGTATCGGCGCCCAAATCCTCGGCGATCTCGGCGTTCGGACCATGCGGCTCCTGACGAACAATCCGCGAAAGTTCATCGGACTTCAAGGCTATGGCCTGTCGGTCTCCGAGTCGATCCCACTCGAGATCGAGCCCGCCACCGAGTTCACGCGGAAGTATCTGAAAACCAAAAAAGATAAGCTCGGGCACACTCTGTCAAGCGTGTGACACGTCGAGCCAGCCGTAGCGCGTCTCTCTAATCAGTCTTTGACAGGCGCCCACAACCCCAGCTAAGATAAGGGTTTGCGCTGGCGCCGCTCGACGTCCCGTGGGGACGTGAACGGGCCCTGCGGAACGCCCGTATGTTCGACGCACTCAGCAACCGCCTCCAGGACGTTTTTCGCTCGATCCGGGGTGAAGGGCGGCTGACCGAGGCGACCGTCGAGAACGCGCTCCGCGAGATTCGCCTCGCGCTGCTCGAAGCCGACGTCAACTTCAAGGTCGTCAAGGCGTTCGTCGATCGCGTGCGCGACCGCGCAATGGACCAGGAGGTCCTGCGCAGCCTGACGCCTGGCCAGCAGGTCGTGCGCATCGTGCGCGACGAGATGCTGGCACTCTTCGGCGACGCGAAAGGCGGGCTGCAGCAGACCGACAAGCGGCCCCGTGTGATCTTGATGCTTGGGCTCCAGGGCTCGGGCAAGACGACCACGAGCGGCAAGCTGGGCCGGTGGTTGACGCGCCAAGGACGTCACGCGCTCGTCGTCTCGACGGACGTGCGGCGGCCGGCCGCTATCGAGCAGCTGAACGTGCTCGGCAAGAAGGCCGGGCTGCGCGTGCACGACCCGGCCGGCGAGATGGATCCGGTCGCGCGCGCTCGCGGCGCCGTCGGTGAAGCAAGGAATCTCGGCTTCGATGCGGTGATCGTCGATACGGCGGGGCGCCTGCACATCGACGACGCACTGATGAACGAGCTCGAAGCGATCAAGACGGCCGTCGAACCCGTCGATCTGCTCTACGTCGCCGACGCGATGACGGGGCAGGACGCGATCAAGAGCGCGGGTGAGTTCAATCGCCGCGTCGGCGTGACCGGCGTCGTGCTGACGAAGCTCGATGGCGACGCGCGCGGCGGCGCGGCGCTGTCGGTGGTCTCGGTCGTCGGCGTGCCGATTGCCTTTGCGGGCAGCGGTGAGCGGCTGGAAGATCTCGAGCCGTTTCATCCCGACCGCGTCGTGTCGCGGCTGCTGGGAATGGGCGACGTGCTGTCGCTCATCGAGAAGGCCGAAGCCGCAATCGACGTCGAGGACGCCGAGAAGCTCGAACGGAAGTTGCGCTCGAACGATTTCACGCTCGAGGACTTCCGCGATCAGCTGCGAACGATTCGCAAGATGGGGCCGCTCGAGTCGATTCTCGGAATGATTCCGGGGCTCGGTAATCTGAAGGAGCTCGCGGATCAAAAGCCGGACGAGAAAACGCTGAATCGGGTCGAGGCGATCATCTCGTCGATGACGCCGATGGAGCGGCGCCGGCACGATCTGATCAACGGCAGCCGTCGCAAGCGCATCGCGAAGGGCAGCGGCACCAGCGTCGAGGAAGTGAACCGGTTGCTGAAGCAGTTCGTCCAGATGCGCAAAATGCTCAAGCAGCTGGGTGCCATGGGCGGCGGCAAGCGCGGCGGAATGATGGGAATGTTGCGGGGGCGGCGTTGATCGTTGACCGGTCGCCGGTTCAACGATCACCGGTCAGGGTCACGGAAAGATCACAGACGAACGACGAGCAACGAGCGTAGGGAGACGAGATGCTGGCAATTCGAATGAGGCGGGTGGGCGCAAAGAAGCGGCCGTTTTTCCGTGTCGTGGTGACCGAACAGCGCACGCCGCGCGACGGCGCGTTCGTGGAGATTCTGGGCCACTACTATCCGCGGACGAAGCCCGCGAAGATCGATATCGATCGCGAGCGCGTGAGCTACTGGATCGCGAAGGGCGCGCGCCCGTCCGACACGGTGCGCACGCTGATCGCCCGACACTTGCCGGCCGCGGCCGCGCCGGCGGCCGAGTAGCGCGCGTGCCCGGCCCGCTGAGCACGGTCGTAGAGACGATCGCGAAAGCGCTCGTCGACACGCCGGACGCCGTGCGCGTCACCGAGACGGTCCATCGTGGCACGACGCTCGTGGAGCTGACCGTCGCCGACGGTGATACTGGCAAAGTCATCGGCCGCCAGGGACGCATCGCCGAGGCGCTGCGCACGATCGTCGCCGCGACCGCGCACCATCACGGGACGCGCGCCGCGCTCGAAATTCGCGATCCGGACCGCTGACGCGTGGCGGACTGGGATGACTTCGTGCTCGTGGGCCGCGTCGCCAGGACGCATGGCCGGCGCGGCGAAGTCATCGTCAATCCCGAGACGGATTTTCCAGAGGATCGCTTCGCACCGGGGGCGACGGTCTGGATCCTCCGGGGTGGGACGGCAGTTCCAATCGCCGTTCGGAGCGCCTGGACCCAGCAGGGCCGGCCGGTGATCGCGCTCGAGGGCGTCGAGACGATGGACGACGCCGAGGCGCTGCATGGCGCGGAGTTGCGTGTACCACCGGAAGCGATACGTCCGCTTCCGGCGGGCAGCTACTACGAGCACGATCTCGTCGGCTGCACGCTGACGACAGAAGACGGGCGATCGCTTGGCGTCGTTCGCGCGGTAGAGCAGACGGGCGGTCCGGCGCGTCTGGTCGTCGGACACGGGCGGGACGAGTTTCAGATGCCGCTGGTCGACACGTTCTGCGTGAAGATCGACGTGGCCGGGCGGCGGATCGTGGTCAGGCCGCCGGAAGGATTGATCGGCCTGAACGGCTGACCGGCGATGAAGTTCGACGTCGTCACGATCTTTCCACGCATGTTCGACGCGCCGCTCGCGGAGGGCGTCGTGGCGCGGGGGATTCAGGCGGGGCTGGTTGACGTGGTCGTGCACGACCTGCGCGACTTCACGACCGACCGTCACCGTGTCGTGGACGACGTGCCGTACGGCGGCGGGCCAGGAATGGTGCTGAAGCCCGAGCCGCTGTTCAGGGCGGTGGATCACATCCGCGAGGCCAGGGGGAATCCTGGGGCCGTGATCCTGACGTCGCCGCAGGGGCGCACGCTCACGCAGGCGGACGCGACGCGGCTGGCGTCGCTCGAGCACGTCGTGGTGCTGTGCGGCCGATACGAGGGCGTGGACGAACGGGTGCGCGAGCACGTCGCGACCGAGGAAATCTCGATCGGCGATTACGTGCTGAGTGGCGGCGAGCTGGCGGCGATGGTCATCATCGACGTTGTGAGCCGGCTGGTGCCTGGCGTGGTGGGCGATGAGCGGTCGGTAGACGAGGACTCGTTCAGCCGCGGGCTCCTCGATCACCCGCATTACACGCGCCCGGCGGAGTATCGTGGGTGGGCGGTGCCCGAGGTGCTGTTATCGGGCCATCATCGCGAGATCGAGCGGTGGCGGCGCAACGAAGCGCTGCGGCGGACGCTGGAGCGCCGACCCGAGATGTTGCATGGAGAAGGAGCCGATCATGAGCGCGATTGATGTCGTCGAGCGGAAGCAGCTGACCGAGAAGCCCGCGATGCGGTCGGGAGACACGGTGCGGGTGCACGTGAAAGTGCGCGAAGGCGACAAGGAACGGGTGCAGATTTTCGAGGGCATCGTCATCGGCCTGCACCGCGGCGGGCTGCGGGCGTCGTTCACGGTGCGCAAGGTGTCGTTCGGCCAGGGCGTCGAGCGCATCTTCCCGCTGCATTCGCCGGTCATTCAGAAAGTGGAAGTCGTCCGCTCGGCGAAGGTCCGCCGCGCAAAGCTGTACTTCCTGCGCGACCTGAAGGGCAAGGCAGCGCGCATGAAGGAAACCCGCCGGGTCACGCACTAACCGTTCGTTGGCCGGGAAGGGGACGTGGGGCGGAGCGTCGCGCGACGCACGATCGAGAACGCATTGCGGCGTCTCGGTCTCACTGCGGTCGCAGGCGTCGACGAGGTCGGCCGCGGCTGTCTCGCGGGTCCAGTCGTTGCGGCCGCCGTCGTGCTCGATCCACGCCGGCACATTCCGGGGCTCGCCGACTCGAAGGTCGTACCCGTCCAGGAGCGGGAGACCCTTTACGCGACCATCGTGACCGCCGCGAAGGCCTGGGCGGTGGCGTCTGTCGAGCCCGTCGAGATCGATCGGCTGAACATCCACCGCGCCTCGCTCTGGGCGATGCGGCAAGCCGTGCTCGATCTCGTTCCGCTGCCGGAAGTCGTGATAGTCGACGCCTTCCGAATTCCCGACCTGCCATTACCGCAGCGCGGCATCGTCAAGGGCGATCGCCGTTGCGCCGCAATTGCCGCCGCGTCCATCGTCGCCAAGGTCACACGCGATCGCATCATGCACGAGCTGCATCGCGCCGATCCGCGGTTCGGCTTCGACCACCATAAAGGCTACGCGACGCGCGAGCACCTGGACGCCGTGGCACGCCACGGCTATTCGGCTGCACACAGGCGCTCGTTCCGCCCCCCCTCCCTGTTCGATCGCGACGAGCCTTTGGCACTGATTGCGCCTGAGGCAAAGCCGGATCTGTGATCGCTAAGCCCAATCCGCAATCAGCTCCCTAATCCGCAATCGGAATTCCCAATCCGCAATCAAATCCGCAATCCTCAATCCGCAATCCGCAATATCCCTGTAGTACCATTCCCTTCGTGCTGTTCGACCGCGAAGACGCACTGAAAAAGGCCGAAAAGCTCCTTCGGCTCGGACGGCTCGACGCGGCCATCGTCGAATACCAGCGCATCGTCGACGAGGTGCCAAACGACTGGAAAACGCTGAACGCGCTGGCCGATCTCTACCTGCGCGCAAATCAGCCGGCGCGCGCGTCGTCGCTGTTCGAACGGATCGCTCAGCACCTGACAGCGGAAGGCTTCGACGCGAGGGCCCAGGCGTTCTACAAGCGCATCCTCAAGGTGACGCCCGACAACGAACGGGCGATCGAGGCGCTGGCCGACCTGACGATTCGCCAGGGCCTTCTGGTCGAGGCCAAGGGGCACCTTGTGGCGCTGTCGCGCGCCAGGCGGGCGCGCGGCGACGCGCGCGGGGCCGCCGAGGCGCTGCTGCGAGTGCACTCGCTCGATCCTGCGGACGTGTCAACGAGGCGGGAGGCTGCACGCGCGGCGGTTCAGAGTGGCAACAGCGACCTCGCCGTGCGAGAGCTCGCCGCGGTTGCGACGGACCTGGCTGCGGATCAGAAGCACGACGAGGCCCTCGACGTGCTGCGAGAGGCCATCGCGATCGCTCCCCAGGACGGAACGTTGCGGCAGCGACTGATCGAGAGCGCGATTGCAGCGAAGCAATTCGAGCCGCTGAAAGCATCGCTCGCGACCGGCGCAGAGTTTCTCGCCCTGTCCGATCGGCTGATGACGGCAGGATGGCGCGAAGGGGCGTCGATGGCGCTGAACGAGGCGGTGCGGCTGTCGCCTGATTCCGCGGAGGCGAGAACGCGCGCGGCGCGTCTACGCTACGAGGAAGGGGATCATGCCGGCGCGTTGGACGATCTCGGCGCGGTGGGCGAGGTTGAGGATCCCGGCCTTCAGACGCTCGGGCTGGTCAGCGCCCTTCGAAGCGGACGCGCCAGCGATGCGGTCGAGCGGCTGAGGGCGCTGCTTGATCAGGACCGCATCAGCGATCAGGAGGTGGGCGAACTGATCGCCACGAATGCAGCCTCGAACCCCGAAGCGGTCTGGCTAGTGCTCGATCTGTTCGTCGAGCGGCTCGTCCAGCGCGGGACTCTTCACGAAGCGGTCAGGCAGCTGCGCGGATTCTCCGACGCCCATCCCGGGCACGTGGCGTCGCTGATGAAACTGATCGAGCTCCTGGTGGACGTCGGCAACGACGACGAGTTGAGCGACGGGCAGGCGCGACTCGCGGAGGCCTATTTGCAGGCTGGTTCCGGTGCGGAAGCGCGCGTCATCGCCGAAGATCTGGTATCCCGGGCGCCCGGCGATTCGACCCGGAGGAATCTGTTGCGCCGCGCCTTGACCCTCGTTGGGGAACCGGATCCGGAAAACGCCGTCACAGAATTTGCAAGACAGGCAGCGGCGCTTTCCACGTCGATCGACCCGGATTTTATGGTCGAGGCGCCTCCGCAGCCGGTGCGGGGTGTGACCCAGGCAGGGCTCGAAGAGGCGGATACTGAGGAGCGGCGCCTGTTCGAGCTGGGCCCAGCAGCCATCGATCTGAGTGGCATCCTGGGCGAAGGCGGAGCGGGCGAGCTCGCCGATTCGGGGTTCGACGCCGAAGCTCCCGAAATCGACCTTACTGAAGTGCTGCGCGAATTGAAGCCGCCGTCAGCGAAGGTGGCGGCATCGAAGAAAGGAATGAGGATGTCGGATCAGCCCGAACGGTCGAACCTTGAAGACGTCTTCCGGGACTTTCGGGACGAGGTCTCGAAGCAGACTGCCGCCGACGAGGCCGAACAACACTATAAAGTCGCCCTGACGTACCGCGACATGGGCATGCTGGACGACGCCGTACGGGAGCTGGAGCTCGCCGCTCGTTCGCCGCGGCTGCGGTTCGAAGCGGCGTCCCATCTCGCGCGGCTGGTGCGCGATCGCGGTGACGTGCCGTCGGCCATCGACTGGTTCGAGCGGGCGGCGGAAGCGCCCGCACCGACGCCCGAAGCCGGGCGGGCGTTGTTGTACGAATTGGGCCAGGCGCTGGAGAGCTGCGGCGAAGTGGCGCGAGCCTTGGCCGTCTATCTCGAGCTCCAGGCCGACGCCGGGGAGTACGCGGACCTCAAATCGCGCGTCGAGCGACTGTCGCGGGTGCAGACGGAGAGCTGAACGTGCGACAGCTGGTCTACGCAGCCTGCTTCTTCGAAATCGGGCTGCTCCTCGTCGTGTTGCCCTGGACGATGTTCTGGGAGCGTAATTACGTCTTCGACGCGCTGCCCGCCCTGCGGGACCTCACGCAGAGTCCCTACGTGCGCGGTGCCGTATCCGGTCTGGGCGTGTTGAATTTCGGTCTCGGCATCGTCGAAGTCAAGGCGTTCATCGGGTCGCGGCTGGACCATCGAGCCCGGGAGCCGGAGCTGGCTCCTCCGTCGGAGCTCAGGTAACGCTGGTCGCAGACGCGCTCACGATCTTCGACGTGAGACCCCCTGCGGTGATCTGCCTCGTCACCGATCGACATCGGCTGGCGGACCGGCTCGCGCTCAATCGCGGGACCGCGCCGGTCCTCGAAGCCTTGGTCGACATAGTTATCGCCGCTGCAGAAGCGGGCGTCGATCTGGTACAGATGCGTGAAAACGATCTGCCGACGGATACTCTTACGGCCCTGGTCCGTCGGTGCGTGGGAGTCGTCGAAGGGACATCGACACGAATCGTAGTGAACGACCGGCTCGACGTCGCCCTCGGCGCGGGCGCACACGGCGTTCATCTGAAAGACGCGCCAATCGCGATCGACCGCGTTCGAACGATCGTCCCACGCGGATTCCTCATCGGGCAATCGATTCACGGGGTCGATCGCGCCGGCGACGCCGTCGACTACCTGATTTTCGGCACGCTCTTCCCGACACGCTCTAAACCTGACGCGGCGCCGGCACGTCCCGGCGCCGTCGAAGCGGTCGTGCGTCGCGCTCGCGCGCCAGTCCTCGGTATCGGCGGTGTGAACCTTCGAAATCTTGCGGATGTTGCCGCGACGGGGGCGGCGGGCATTGCCGCGGTCGATCTGTTCCTCCCGACCGGGCCTGGTCGCCTGACGCCATTGCAGGAGATTGTCAACCAGGTCCGGCGCACTTTCGGCACAATGTCCTAGAGTTGTTGTCAATGGATTCCGGTGTTCGCACGCCTCTCGTCGATTTCTTCCGCCGCGGTGAAGTGGCACGCGACGTTCGCCTGATCGCGGCGCAAGGCGCCTTCGCACCGCGAGCTTTGGATCAGCTCGCGCTCCTGCTGATCCTGAAAGACGACGGGGATCCGGAGATTGCGCGCGAAGCGGCGAACACGCTGGAGCGGCTGCCCGAGGCGGCACTCGCGGCATTTCTGGGCCGGTCAGAGGTACCCACCGAGATGCGCGCGTTTTTCGCCGCGCGCGGCATCCTGGTCGCCACCGCCGCGGAAAGTGGCGACGAGCCGCTATTCGAAGTCGTCGACGAGGAAACGCCGACGGCAAAGGACAACGAGAACGCCAGCGTGTCGGAGCGGCTGGCGATGATGAGCGTCCTCGAGAAGATGAAAGCGGCGACGCGTGGAACCCGCGAGGAGCGGGCGATCCTCGTACGCGATCCCAATCGGCTCGTCGCGGCCGCGGTGCTCAGCAGCCCCAAGCTGACGGGCCAGGAAGTGGAAGCGATCGCGAAGATGGCCAACGTGGGTGAAGAGGTGCTGCGCGTGATCGGGACGAATCGGCAGTGGACGAAGAGCTATGGCGTGGTCGCCGGGCTCGTCCGCAATCCGAAAACACCGGTGGCGATCGCGTTGAACCTGCTGCAACGGCTGCACGACCGCGACGTCAAGCTGCTGGCGCTCGACCGCAACATCCCCGAGCCCGTCCGTATGGCCGCTCGCAAGCGAGCCGCGAAGGCGCAGCTCGGGTGACCATTCAGGGCGTCTTCTTCGCGGTCTCCCTTTTGTTCTTCGGCTTCTTCCATTCGCGCTTCAGCTCCGAGAGGCCGTGCATGTAGCCGGCGACGCGCTGTCGCTCCTCGTCGCTGGCCATGCGCGTCAGCAGATCGAGCGCGCGTGTGAGATCTCGATCGACGGTCTCGCGAGTTGTGCTGAAGTACAGCTTCTTGATCTCATCGAACGGATCGAGCATCGGCAGGAGTTTGCTCATGATGCGAGGCCTGCCGATCGATGGCGTCTCAGCAGGGTACGCAATTCAGCCAGCGGCCGGGTGTTCAGCACGTCCGCCGTGGTTGCCCAGGCGCGCCGCGCCACCTTGATGCCGAGATCGAGCGTCGGAAACGCCTTCACCGAATGGGCATCGCTCGAGATGACGAGCCGGGCCCCCTTCTCGAGGGCATGACGGGCGACTCCGTCGCTCACATCGAGGCGATCGACCTGGCAGTTGACTTCGATGGCGACCGCTCGTTGAACGGCGGCGGTGATCACGGCATCGAGGTCGAACGCGAGCGGCTCCCGCTTCAGTAGCAGACGTCCCGTTGGATGGCCCAGCACGTCGACCCATGGGCATTCGATGGCGCGCAGATAGCGGTCGGTCAGTGCTGCTGGCTCCTGGCCGAAGCCCGAGTGCACGGAGGCGATGACGACATCCAGCTGCGCCAGGCAATCGCCAGCCAGGTCCATCGTGCCATCCGGGCGGATGTCGCACTCGATGCCCGCCAGGAGCGTGATGCCGTCGAGGCGGCGCGCAACTTCCTGGATCGCGGCGGCATGCGCCAGCGCTCCATGCTCGTCGAGGCCGCCCGCCATGGCCAGCGCCTGGCTATGGTCGGTGATGGCGATGTAGTCGAGCCCTGCCGCCTTCGCAGCCATCGCCATCGCTTCGATGCTGTCTTTGCCGTCGGTGCTGGTCGTGTGCATGTGCAGGTCGCCACGCAGATCCGACCGTTCGATCAGGCGGGGCAGGGTTCGAGCCTCGGCACGTTCGATCTCGCCGCGGAACTCGCGGAGCTCCGGCGGGACGAACTGGAGCCCCAGCGCTTCGTAAATGCCTTCCTCCGTATCGCCAGCCAGGCGCGTGCCGTCGAGCAGGAACAAACCGTACTCGTTCAATCGCATGCCACGCGACAACGCGCGGTCGCGCAGGGCAATGTTGTGCGATTTCGAGCCCGTGAAGTACTGCAGCGCGGCGCCCTTCGACGCGCCGTCGACCAGCCGAAGGTCTGCCTGAAGGCCGCTCGTCAGCAACACGCTGGCCTTGGTATCGCCGAGGCCGAGGACGCGAGTGGCGTCGGGTTGCCCTACGAACGCCGTCATCAGTGCCGGCGTTCCGCCGACGGCGAGGAGATCGAGGTCGCCACAGGTGTCTGCACCACGCCGAAGGCTGCCGACGGGGATGATTTCAGTCGACGGCTCGAGCCACGAGAGACGTTCGATGATGGCCTGCGCGGTTGTCGCCACCGTGGCCGCGAGATGACGCCCCACGTAGCGGCGACGCTCCTCGATCGCCTTGAGAATCAGGGCTTCCTTGCGGCTGCCCATGCCCTTCATCGCCCGAATGCGGCCGGATTTCGCCGCCTCCTCGAGCGCATCGAGCGAGGCGATCCCCACCTCGTCGTAGAGCCGCTTGACCGTCTTCGGACCGACGCCCTGCAGCCGCAGCAGCTCGAGCAGCGTCGGCGGGAAGGACGCGGCCACTTCTTGACGAAACGGCGAATCGCCGGTGGTCGCGAACTCACGAATGCGTTGCGCCAGATCTTTGCCGATGCCCGGCAGCTCGCGAAGCGCCTGCTCGTCGAGCTCGGCGACGCGCCGCGTTTCGGTGATCACGACTTCGCTTGCGTTCCGGTACGCCCGAATTTTGAACGGGTTGTCGCCACGGATTTCGAGCAGATCGGCAATCTCGGAGAGGAGGCGGGCGAGCGCGGCGTTTTCCACTGACTCGGCCGATTATAATGGGCGCGACCCGCTTCGACCGTCGCGTCCATGTCGCCGCGTTCCCTCCGTCACGAGATCGGACAGCTCCTCATGGCCGGCTTTGCCGGACCCCAGCTGCCCGTCGAGTTGCTATCGCTCGCACAGGAGTTCTCGCTCGGCGGCGTTGTCTTCTTCGCGCGGAACGTGGAAGAGGCCGAGCAGGTCGCCGAGGTCGCGCAGCAGATCGCCGAGCTGCCGGGCCCGCTGCCGCCGTGGGTCAGCGTCGATCAGGAGGGAGGCCGGGTTGCGCGGTTCAAGCGCGGCTTCACGCAGTGGCCGCCGATGGCGACGCTGGGACGGAGCGGCGATCCGGCGCTGGCGCGCCGCTTTGCGCGTGCGCTGGCCGCGGAGCTTCGCGCCGTCGGCATCACACTCGACTTCGCGCCAGTCCTCGACATCTTCACAAACCCGAAGAACACGGTCATTGGCGATCGCGCGCTGGCGGAGGATGCCGCCCAGGTGGCGTCGCTCGGCGCCGCCATCATCGAGGAGCTTCAAGCCGCCGGGCTGGCGGCCTGCGGCAAGCACTTCCCAGGACACGGCGACACGCTGGCCGATTCGCATCACGACCTGCCGTACGTCGAGCACGACCCCGAGCGATTGAGAGCCGTCGAATTCGAGCCGTTTCGCGCGGCGATCAACGCGAATGTCGCCTCGATCATGACCTGCCACGTGGTTGTGCCGTCGATCGACGAAGAGCGTCCCGGCACGTTGTCGCCGAAAATCGTTCAGGGGCTGCTTCGTGACGAGCTCGGATTCAATGGGCTCGTTTTCACCGACGATATGGAGATGAAGGCGATTGCCGCTCGCTGGCCAGTGCCCCGGGCGGCCGTCCAGGCCGTGATTGCCGGCTGCGATGCCGTCCTCGTCTGCAGCGGCAACTACGACCTTCAGGCGGCAACGCTCGAGGCGTTGGTGAAGGCGGTCGAGCAGGAAGAGATTCCCTACAAGCGCGTCGAACAGGCGTTGGCTCACCAGCGGGCAGCCAAGGAGCGGTTTCTCCTGGGCGCAGGAAAGGCGGTCGTACCGAAGGTTGCCGTCGCAGCTCGTCCGCGGCTGCGCGAGATCGTCGGGAGCGAGAGCCATCAGGCCATTGCGGCGGAGATGGCGAAGTTCGCATGAGCGGGGATCTCCGCAAGCCTCACGCGCTTGCTCCCGGCGCGCGGTTCGCCGCGGTGTCTCCAGCCAGCCCATTCGACGTCGACGAGTTCGAGGCGGGCACCGCGGAACTGCGAACGCTGGGGTTCGATCCAGTGTGGGACGAACGCGTCTTTGCACGGCATGGATTCTTCTCGGGCGATGCGGCATTGCGCGCGGAGTCCTTCGACGAGGCATGGCACCGGCCAGACGTAGACGCCGTCATCGGCGTGCGTGGTGGATATGGGAGCGTCCAGATACTCCCGCACCTCGATCCTGCCCGGCTCGTCGAGCGACCGCGCGCCTTTATCGGATACAGCGACCTGACGTCGATCCTGACGTTCCTCGTCTGTCAGTGCGGCGTCGTGGCGTTCCACGGTCCGACGGTTGCGGGCCGTCTGGGCCGGGGCGTGGAGGCGTACGATCGAGCGTCATTCCTCGCTGCGCTCATGGATTCAGCGCCGCTTGGAGAGCTGGCGCCCGACGGGCTCCAGCCGCTGAAGGAGGGCAACGCCCGAGGCCGATTGCTGGGCGGCACGTTGACGCAGTTGGTCGCGGCAGCCGGCACGCCCTACGCGTTCGCGCCTTGGGACGACACCATCCTGGTGCTCGAGGACGTGGCGGAACGGCCGTATCGGCTTGACCGGATGATCACGCAGCTTCGCTTGAGTGGCGCGCTGAACCACGTCCGCGGGATCCTGCTTGGCACGTTCCCGCGGTGCGACGAGCCCGGCGGTATGCCGTCGGCGCGAGACGTGCTCGCGGATGCGCTCGCTGACTTTCCGGGTCCCATCGTGTTCGGGTTCCCCACTGGCCACGTCGACGGCGCGGCGATGACGTTGCCGCTGGGCGTCAAGGCGCGGCTCGTCGCCGGCGGAGCGAGCCGGCTGATCATCGAAGAGGCTGCGGTCGAATGAAGGTGCATCTGATTGGTATCTGCGGAACGGCGATGGCCACGCTGGCCGCGCTCCTGAAGCAGCGCGGCTACGACGTCCAGGGCTCGGACCAGGGGGTCTACCCGCCGATGAGCGAGTTCCTCGCCGCCGAGGGGATTCGTGCCTTCGAGGGCTATCAACCCGCCCACATCACTTCGGATCTGTCCCTGGTCGTCGTCGGCAACGCGATCTCGCGGGGGAACCCAGAGCTCGAGGAAGTGCTTGCTCGCAAGATCCGATATTGCTCGCTTCCGGAGGCGATTCGCGAGCATTTCCTCTGGGGCTCGCGCTCCATCGTGATTGCCGGCACGCACGGCAAGACGACGACGACCTCCCTGACGGGATGGCTGCTGACATCAGCGGGGATCGACCCGACGGTCTTCGTTGGTGGCATCGCGCGCAACTTCGGTCCGAACGGATCGAGCTACCGCCGTGGACAGGGCCGCGATTTCGTCATCGAAGGCGACGAGTACGACAGCGCGTTCTTCGACAAGACGGCCAAGTTCCTCAAATACCTGCCGGACATCGCGGTCATCAACAACATCGAGTTCGATCACGCCGACATCTATGCCGATCTCGACGCGGTGAAGCTGGCGTTCCGGCGCCTGATGCTCCTGGTGCCGCGGACAGGGCTGCTCCTCCTGGGCGCGGACAGCGAGCACGCAAGGGCGCTGAAGGCTGATGCGATCTCGCCGGTGGAAACGTTCGGCTTCGACGAGTCGGCCGACTGGGTCGCTTACGACTTGAAGGCCGCAGATGGTCGCCAGTGGTTCTCGGTACGACATCGCCACGACTACTTCGGCGCGTTCGATCTGCCGCTGCTTGGAGCGCATAACGTCCGGAACGCCCTGGCGGGCATTGCCGTGGCGCATTGTGTCGGCCTGAGCGCCACGACAGTGGCGCAAGGCCTGAAGACCTTTGCCGGCGTGAAGCGGCGGCTGGAGGTGGTTGGACGGGCAGGCGGCGTCACGGTGTACGATGACTTCGCTCATCACCCTACCGCCGTTGCGGAAACGCTTTCCGCAGTGCGACGGGCCTATCCAGGTCGTCGCGTGTGGGCGGTGTTCGAACCTCGCTCCGCATCGTCGTGCCGCCGGGTGTTCCAGCGTGACTTCGCGCGTGCCTTCGGCGAATCGGGCGCCGACGAGACATTGATTGCCACCGTATTCAGGTCGTCGCTGCCGGAGCACGAGCGCCTGTCGGTCGACGACCTCGTGAAAGACGTGTGTGCCGCCGGGCGGCGAGCCCGCCACGTCGGCGGCGTCGACGCGATCGTCGATACCATCCTCAATGAGCGGCGCGATGGCGACGTCGTGGTCGTGATGTCGAACGGCGCCTTCGACGGGCTGCACCGGAAGCTCGTCGCCAGGCTCGAAGCCGCGGGTGCTGCGGCGTAGCGGACCGCCGCCACGCTTTCGCTGCGATGTTCCCACGCCTCTCGCGTCTTGGCGAGGAGACCTGGCTGGTCGAGTTCGAGCCACGGCTCGACGTCGCCGTCAACGAGCGAGTTCTGGCCATTGCAAATGCGCTGGATCGCGAACGGCCGGCGGGCGTGTTCGACGTGGTTCCTGCATACGCGAGTCTTGCCGTGCACGCGGAGCCCGATCGTCTCGACGAAGCTGGTCTGAGGACTCTGCTCGAGGCGCTGCTGGCCTCAGAGGTTCAGGACACGTCGAGCCGCCGAACCGTCGAGATTCCGGTCTGCTATGACCCCGAGTGTGCGCTCGATCTCGATGCAGTCAGTCAGGCCAGTCACTGCACAACCGCGGAGGTCGTATCGCGCCACGCGGCCGTCAGCTATCGCGTGTTCATGCTCGGATTTCTGCCGGGGTTTCCTTATATGGGCCTGGTGGACGAGTTAATCGCGGTTCCGCGTCGCGCGACGCCGCGCCCGCTCGTGCCTGCGGGTTCGGTCGGGATCGCCGGGCGTCAGACCGGGATTTATCCAGTCGACAGTCCGGGTGGCTGGCAGATCGTGGGGCGCACACCGACACGCCTCTTCGATCCCGCGAGCGGACGAGCACCGCTCATCCGTCCAGGCGATCATGTGCGGTTCGTGCCCATCGACAGTCGCTATTTCGGCGAACTCGCCGGGACGCCGCGCCATCTGCGATGAGTGCGATACGAATCGACAAACCGGGAATGCTCACCACGATCCAGGATCTGGGGCGGCGGGGGTATCAGGCGCTCGGTGTCTCCGTCTGCGGCGCCATGGACAGCTGGTCGGCTCGGCTCGCGAATCGGCTGGTGGGAAACCCGGACAGTCATGCCGTGCTCGAGGTCACCATGGTTGGTCCACGATTTACGCTCGAGCGCGACTCGTGGCTTGCCGTCGCCGGCGCCGACTTCGAAGTGCGGATGGGATCGTCGAACGGGCGAGCGCCGTTTCTGATCCGTGTGGCGAGGGGCACTGAGGTTGCATTCGGCGACCGAACATGCGGCGCACGCGCGTACCTGGCCATCGACGGCGGGATTGCCACACCGTCGGTGCTCGGAAGCACCTCGACGCATCTTCTCGCACGCTTCGGCGGCCTGGATGGCAGGGCGCTCAAGGCTGGCGATCGGGTCCCGCTGGGACCCGCACATACGGTACCTGTTGCCCCAGCGCGACTGGATCTGGCGTCAAGGCCCGCGAGGGAGACCGTTACTCTGCACGTCCTCCCAGGTACCGCAGACGACGCATTCGGCGCCGAGGCATTTGCGACGCTCTGCCGGGAATCGTTTCTGGTGTCAGCGAATTCCAATCGGATGGGGTATCGATTGTCGAATTCCGCCAGCTGGCCGGCTGTCGAAGCTTCACTGCTGTCCTCGCCCACTGCTGGCGGCGCAATCCAATTGCCGCCGGACGGTACGCCTATCCTCCTGATGGCGGATCGTCAGACGACCGGCGGCTATCCTCAGATTGCGGTGTTGCAGCGCGCAGATCGGTCCGCCGCCGGGCAGCTCGCGCCGGGTGACCGCGTGTGGTTTGCGGCCACGACGCTCGAATCTGCCGGGGCGGCACACGCGGCTCTCGAAGCCCGGCTGAACGCCATCGTGCCGGAGATTCGCGCGTGAGGTTTGGACTCATCGCCCTCCGAGAAGCGCTTGCCGCGCGACTTGGCGGCGATCGCGTGGGCACCGACGTTCCCCTGAGTCCGTTCACGACGTTCAAGGTTGGCGGGCCAGCGGATCTCTTTGTCGAGCCACGCTCGTCGGAGGAAACCGTCGACGTGCTCAAACTTGCCGCCGCGCATCGCGTCAGTGTGACGCTCCTCGGTGGCGGCTCCAACGTGCTCATCGCAGATGCCGGAATACGAGGCCTTGTCGTGCGACCGCGCGGAGGGCACATCGAACGTGTGGATGAGACGCGTATCCGCGCCGACGCAGCTGTCACGATCAATGGGCTCGTGCGGTGGCTCGTGAGTCATGGCCTGGCTGGTCTCGAAGCGTGGGCGGGCACGCCAGGCACTGTTGGCGGCGGCATCTACGGCAACGCGCATTGGAGCGGACGGCTCCTGTCCGAGGCAATCGACAGTGTCCGACTGGCACGGCCCGGCGGCGGAGCGGTCGTGGATGTGCCTGTGGCGGAGATGGGGTTCGGCTACGATCGGAGCCGGCTGCAGACGAGTGAGGAGGTGGTCCTGTCAGCCGTGTTCGTCGTGCGTCAGGGGGCCCCGGATACGTTACGCGCGACTGCGAGAGCGTCGCTCGCGTATCGCAAGCGAACGCAGCCGCTTGCGTCGCCCAGCGCTGGCTGCATTTTTCAGAATCCGACGCCCGGCGTCAGCGTTCCTGACGGCATTCCGCGGTCGGCTGGGGCGCTCGTGGATAGGGCGGGCCTGAAAGACGTCAGGATTGGCGGCGCAATGGTATCGCCAACGCACGGTAACTTCATTGTGAACACCGGGACCGCGACCGCTGCGGAGATTCGTGCGCTGATTGAACGATGCCGCGCGGTCGTGCAGGACCGGTTCGACGTGACCCTGGAAAACGAGATCGTGTACCTCGGAGAGTTCGAGTCCGCATCGGAGGCCTGAAGCGTGTCGACACTGCTCATCGAAGGCGGCCAGCGTCTCGGCGGTCGGATCGAGATCGAAGGCAACAAGAACTCGGCGCTCCCGATGATTGCTGCGTGTCTCCTCACCGAAGAGGAATGCGTCCTCGAGAACGTGCCGCGCATCGGCGACGTGGAGGTGATGGCGCGGCTGCTGCTCGATCTCGGAGCGGAAGTCGACGGCATTGGCACGACGACGCTGCGCATCCGATGCGCCAATATCCAGAGCGAAGAGCCCGATCCCACGCTAGTCGGGCGACTGCGTGGATCGGTGTTGCTGCTGGGACCGCTCCTCGCGCGTCGCGGCCGCGTGCGCATCGCGCCGCCAGGAGGCGATTTCCCTGCCCGCCGCACCATCGACACGCATTTGACCGCGTTGAAAGCGATGGGCGCACGCTCGCTGGAAGCACATGGGCACGCACTGGAGGTCCCAGACGGGCTCAAGCCTGTGTCGATTTACCTCGAGGAGGCGTCAGTCACCGGGACCGAAACGGCGCTCCTGGCAGCCGCGTGTGCCGATGGCCATAGCGAAATCCGCCACGCCGCTACCGAACCGCACGTCGTCGAGCTCGCGCGGTTTCTGAGCGCCATGGGCGCATCGATCGAGGGTGCGGGAACCTCGACGATCACCGTCGACGGGGTTGGGCGGCGCCGCGGTGTCAAGCACACGCTCTGGGGCGATTACATCGATGCGTGCACCTGGGCAGTCATCGGCGCAATCACTGGCGGCGAGATCGAGATCCGGGGGGCCAGGGCCGTCGACGTCGAGGTAGCCGTCGCGGTCATGCGGCGTATGAACGTCGCCTGCACGTTCGACGATGGCTGGCTACGGGTCGAACCATCGAAGCTCGTCGCCGCCGGCCGCATCACGACGGGCCTCTGGCCAAGCTTTCCGAGCGATCTCGTGAGTCTCGTGACGGTGCTCGCGACACAGGCGGAAGGGCGGACGCTCGTGCACGACTGGATGTACGAGCTGCGCCTGTTCGCGCTGGATCAGATGAGTGGCATGCGTGCGGATCTGTTCCTCTGCGATCCGCACCGGATCATCGTCACCGGGCCGAGCAAGCTGCGGGGACGATCGCTCGACAGCCGCGACCTGCGATCGGGCATGTCGCTGATTGCTGGAGCGCTGGCCGCGGACGGGGAGAGCCGGGTGAGTCCGCTCGAGACCGTCGAGCGCGGCTATAGCCGACTTGTGGAGCGGCTCCAGTCGCTGGGCGCTAAAGTGACCAAGCTGAGTTGATCCGGAACGGCCGCACCAAAGTGCGGCCTGTCCCCACTGGGGCCTGTCCCCGCGGTCGATCAATCGGGCGGCGGCGCACCTTCTTCCATCTGAGGCGGCGGAGGCTCCTGCTGATCCGGCGGCGTGGCGGGCGGTGGCGGCAGGATGGGCCTGATCGGCTGCGGACCCTGTGGCTGCGGCTGTTGTGGCTGGGGCTGTGGCGGCGGCCCCGGCGTTTGTTCAGCGGGCGGCTGCTCCGGCACTTGCAGTTGCGGTACCAGCCCGAGGCCTGGCGCGCCTTCCCGACCGAGGCGGAACGGACGCAGATCGCTCTCATGCAAATCGAGCACACGGATGATGTGCGGCGTGATGGTGAGGATGATGTCGGTCTGCTGCGTTTCCTTCCGGTTGCGCGCGAACAGCCTGCCGACGATTGGCAGGTCGGTCAGTCCGGGCACGCCATCGAGGGTGTGTCGCTCGTCGTCGCGGATGAGTCCGGCCAGCATGTTCGTCTCGCCGTCCTTCAGCCGGATGACCGTATTGACGAATCGATTCGCGAAGGTGGGCAGACCGCCAAAGCCCACGCCCGAGACGGCGCTCACCTCGACCTTCAACGCAAGCGACACATCGTCGTTGTGGTGCATCCGCGGGGTGATGTCGATGTTGACCCCGATGTTCTCGTAGTTGAACGAGGTCACCGGCTGCTGCGGGACGCCACCAGTCGCGATTGGCGCGAACGTGGTGACCGGCACCGGCACACGCTCGCCAAACCGTGCCTGCGCCGCGATGCCCTCGGCCGTGCGCAGCTGCGGGTTCGCGAGTGCTCTCGTGGTCTGATCGGTCTTGATCAGGCGGTAATAGAGGCCCGGCACACCGGTCACGAACACGTCGGCAGCGGTCAGGTGACGGAGGTCATCGAGCGTCAGGCCCTGCCTGTTGACGTCCATCGACCCGTCGATGCCCGTGGGTGGAATTCCCGGCGACGCGATCTGAAGCCCGAGGTCGCGCATCCGCTTGCGGTCCACTTCGAGAAGCTCGACGTCGATCACGACTTCAGGCCGGGCTTTGTCGATTGCGGCGAGAATGCGTGATGCCGCTGCCACGCGATCCGGAGAGTCCTTGATCGTGATCGCGTTGGTCGCCGGCAACCCGGCGATGCGTCGCAGATCGACGACGATGCGGAGGAGGTCGATGGTTTCCTTGAGATCCGCGTTGCTCAGAAAGAAAGTGCGAACGATCTCGTCCTCGTACTCGCGGCGCTTGGCCGGCGTGTCCGGCACGATCGTGATGGTGCGCGGCGCGGTCACCTTGTAGAACGTTCGAGTGCTCGACGTGATTGACGTCAACGCGTCTTCGAGGCTGACGTTCCGGAGCTCGGTGGTGACCGGCGCCTCTCGGAACGCAGGGTCGAAGACAACGTTCAGGTTGCCGTAGCGCGCCAGCGTCACGATGATGTCGCGGGAGCTGGCTTCGCGGAAGACGAACGACGGCGGCAGCTTGACGTCCTTCGGGAGGGCCAGGCCTTCCGGCGCTTGGTCACGCGTGCTTTCGACGAGCGACTCGAGTTGCGTCTTGCCGTCAGCGGACACGGCAATCTTGTTGCGAACAGCGGCTCTCGTGCGACGCAGTTCCGCCTGGATATCGCCGCTCGTGGGATTGAGCTCGTTGGCGATTTGCAGCTCGTTCAGCGCCTCGTCGAGCTCGCCAGTGGCCGCAAGCCGGCGGCCGCGGGAGAAGTGCATCTCCGCGGCGCGGAGCTTGGCGCGATCGAGCGCGAGCGTGATGTCCCGGTTGTTGGGTTTCTCCCGCGCCGCGCGCGTGTATTCGATGACGGCGCGATCGTAATCGCTCTGGAACTCGGCTTTCTGCCCGTTGCTGAACGCACCGCTCGTGGCACAGGCGCTCAGCGAGCAGACCGCGACGATCGCCGCCAGCGCAGTCGCGACCTTCGCGGCCGTCGACCGTCTAGCGTCCCGCATCTGTAATGACATCGACGCCACGAGGGATTGAGAACACGAATTCCTTATCGGGAACGCTTACGTTTTCGCGGAGCCTGGAAAATGTGAGCGTGGAAACGCCACCCTGTGCATCGCCGGTGATTAGCATCCGCAGCTCCAAGGTCCGCTCGTCGACCACGAGTTCAAGCCACTCGTACTCGCGTTCGGGCCGTCGGGGCGTGAGCCGGACCGCCGCCGTCCCTGACGGCGGGGTCTTCAGCGTTGCAGGTCCGACGGTGAAATCGCGGACCAGGTTTCCCTTGCCCGCAAGGAACAGGGTCGGCGTCGACGCCTGATCGCCCCGCGGCACCGATGCGACGTAGACCTGCTTATCGGCCGGAATGTAGGAGTACAGCTTCACGCCATCCGAAACGAAGGTTTTTTCTTCGGGCTTCGTATAGGTCCAGCGCATGCGGCCCGGCTTCCGGATCGCCACGGTGCCGTACTCGACCGTCTTTTTGCGCAGCAGGCCGCCTTCGTACCCGTGCATGAAGTCGGCTCGGAAATCGCGAACGCCGTCGTAGTGCTGCTGGATTCGCTGGGCCAGAGCCGATGGATCGGAAGCCTGTCGCGCCCTCGTCTCGCCGCCGGCGAGCAGGAGGATGGCGAGGCAGCTCTTCCAGAGCCTGCCCTGATCGAGGCGCGGAAGCGCCAGGTCGAAGGATCGTTTCATCGTGCAAAAACGGTGACCAGCGTAGCATAGGCACTCGAGCCAGCTCAGCGGTCAGTCGCTGGCCTCGCGGACGGCATCGTCAGCCGAAACCGGGGCAACGGTGCGAAGAGGCCTGAGGCGTAGGCGACCAGGCGCGCGGTGCCATCCTGATCGATGCCCACGACGCTGACACCCCGCTCCATCGTTAGCAGATGACGCCTGCCGACGACGACCTGTCCAAAGCCCGCCCTACGGATCGTATCGGTTGGAAGCCACGATTCCATGCGGACATCGACTGCTATTTCTCCGAGGCGAACCAACTCGCGAAACGGGTGATCGGAGCGCCGGACGACCGCGGGGCGCCCCCCCACGAATCCGGCCAGCACTGTGTAGGACGACTTGCGGTCCAGGGCGGCCGTCCCGGCGGTCAGAAAGTCCACGGCGTCTTCAAGTTCGGGCTGATCGAACGGTAGATCGGGGTACGGCGCCAGCAGCGTCAGGACGTAGGGTGTTCCAGGTGACAGGGTTGCCAGACGCGTTGCAAGCGGCGCGACAGCAACGCGTTCGTCCGGTGAGAACGTGAACAGGTCGCCGTACGCGGCGACGAGCCGGTCGCGTGCCAACGGGGTCACCGCCACCTCCTGCCCGGCAGCCAGATTGTTCCGGATCAGGAAGGGAAGCGTCAGCAGCGTTCCCCCGGCCCGGACGATATTCAACTCGGGGCGGACGCGACGGGTGTAGTAATCGAGGCCATTCTCGAGCTGCCAGTTCACATCGCCGATCAGAAGCGACCGCTGGTCTAGGCCCTTGGTGAGGTCGCCTAGCCACTGCGCGGGCCGTCGATCCTCATGCCGGTCCACCGCCGGCAGCGTATCCCAGGCCCGCCACGCCGGAACACCAATTGCCAGCGCAATCGCGGCCGCGCTCACGGCGGGTATCGGCAACGTCGCCTTTACAAACGCGACGATCATAGCGACGCCGGCGGCAATCGCGAGCGTGACGCAGTAATGGGACGGCAGGAAAAAGACGTGCGCGTCGCCCACGTTGTAGGTCGCCGCGAAGAGGAGAGCCGGGAGATAGGCGGTCCAGACGAGCAAAGCGTTGCGCCAGTGCCGGAACAGGGCCACCGCTCCCACGCCGCCGACGACGATTCCCGTTGGCCCGATTTGCTGCAGGAGCTCGAACAGGTACATCGCAGGTCGTCGTCGTAGCGCCGCCGGATGCACCGCGAGGATCATCGTGTCGCGCCAGTCCGATTTCGTGACGTCGAACCAGAATGCCCGAGCCAGCGACGGCAGCGTCCAGTCGACGTCAGGGAGATGCCATAAGGACGACAGGTTCCAGGCGTATTGCAGGGCGCCGGCACTCGCACAAAGCGTGGCGATCGCAAGCGTGCGAGGTGCAACCAGCAGACGCACACCACCCGGCGCGGTTGCGATGAAGACGAGCAATGCTGGCAACAGGAGGATGCTCATCAAATGGTTGCCGAACGCCAGGGCGTAGGTGGCAAACACCAGCGTCAATCGCGGCAGTGTCCGTCTGCGGTCCCACCAGAGAACGGTCGCGAGCACGAGGCCCATCAGCGCCAAATGCAGCGCGTAGACCTCGGCGATGATGGCCTGCGTCCAGAACGTATAAGAGGAGGCGAGCCACAGCCCTCCGGCGGCGCCGGCGGGCAGCGACCTCGTGAGATCGGCCGCTACCCAGACGAAGATGGCGACCGCAATGGCGCCGGCGATGGCCGAGACGAGATTCAGCGCGTGCGCCGGCTCGTCGCCGGTCAACGTGAGCGCGATGTTCCCGATGGCGTAGTAGAGCGGATAGGCCTGCCGAGGGGTGAGATCGGTCGTGCCGACACCGGCCTGAAAGGAAGCGGTGTCACCGAAATCCAACCCGGGCAAGAGGGTGGCGTGATACAGGAGAAACGCGGTCGCTCCGACGAGCGCGCACGTCGCGAGGCGGAGACGAACAACAAGAGTGGACGGAAGTGCGGGGCTGGCCTCGGTCTCGTCCGGACCCGGGACAGACGGCACGTACGGAATTCTCCGTGCCGCCCCGGACGAGTGTCAAGCGACGCTATTAAAGCGCGCGTACCGACGTGGGCGTGGGCCGCGGTGCCGCGGGCACGTGCACCTGCGCCGTTCGCAGCGCCGCGTCGTGCTGGAGTTCCCAGCCGTTCGATCGGCGGCCGCAGTGATTGCACTTCAGGAAGATCGCGCCCGGCTCGCAGGCTACGACGTAGTCGTGCCGTCCGGACAGATAGCACGTGATCCACTTCCACATAGGCGCTTCCTTGGCTCAACGAATCCGCTGTGTGTTCGCGGCGAAAGTAACCTGCCGCGGGCGGCTGTATCAAAACAGGTACTCAGCCGCTCAGTCGCGCGTTATGCACGTCTCGTGCCACGATTGCCTGCTATCGACGACTTCGCGGAGCGCACGCGAGAAAGGGTGAATTCACACGCACTCGCGCGCGACGTCGCGCGGTTCCACGCGGGCAGAGGCCGTGGCGAGCGTCGAGCGGCCGACGGACTCGATCACGAAAATGTCACTGCGCGCCGATTGCTCAGTCAAAGTTGTCCCCTTGACTATCTACAGGAACGGGTGTCACTCTTGTAGATAGTCAAGGGGAGACAGCGCGTGGGAAAACCGACCGACCTGCTTCAGGGCACGCTGGACCTGCTGATTCTGAAGACGATCGCGCTCGAACCGCTGCATGGGTGGGCGATCGCTCAGCGGATCCGTCAGCTCTCGAATGAAGTGCTGCAGGTGCAGCAGGGTTCCCTGTATCCCGCCCTCCAGCGGCTCGAGCGCCAGGGATGGATTGCCGCGGACTGGGGCGCTTCCGAGAACAACCGCCGCGCACGCTTCTACCGTCTCACCGCCGCCGGCACACGGCGCCTGGAGAAGGAGGAGGCGGCCTGGGAACGCCTCGCCGGCGCAGTGACGCTGCTGCTCCGTGCCTCGTCGTCCTAGGGAGCACCGCATGCGCTGGCTCGTGCGACTCAAGCATGCTCCTGCGCTCGTGGCTGCGTCCAGGCGGTTTCGATGCTGATCTGGACGAGGAACTCCGCTTCCATCTCGACGCGCAGGCGGTGCTCAATGAAGCACAGGGCGTCAATCCGGCCGAGGCCCGTCGTGCTGCCCGGCTGTCCCTCGGCGACGTCGACAGCATCCGTGAGACCTGTCGAGAGAATCGGCCGGGCGCATTCATCCGCCAGGCTGCGCGCGATGTCGTCTACGGTGCGCGGCTGCTCCGCAAGACGCCCACGTTTTCGGCCGCCGCGGTTCTGATCGTCGCGCTGGGGATTGGCGCCGTCGCCGCCATTTTCAGCGTCGTGAACGGCGTGCTTCTCCGTCCGCTGCCTTTCGCAGAGCCTGAACGGCTGGTGTCGGTCTGGAGCACGATGCCTCACTTCAATCTGCCACGCGCGCTCGTCAACGTGCGGACTATCGGGTGGGGAGGCGAGACAACCACGTCTTCACCGACATCGCACTGGTCAGATCAATCGCAAATTTCAACCTGACCGGCGCGGGAGAGCCCGAGCGCCTGTTTGGCGCCCGCGTGTCGCCGAACCTCCTGTCCGTTCTCGGCGTCTCGCCGATTCTTGGCCGCGGCTTTCGGGAGGGTGAAGACGTCGCGGGACGCGATCGCCTCGTCCTTCTGAGCCATGCGCTGTGGCTGCGACGCTTCGGCGCGGACCCTGCCGTCGTCGGCCGCACGATTCAATTGAACAGCGTCCCGTATGTCGTCATCGGCGTGATGGGGCCCAGTTCCGCTACCCGACCCGGGAATTCGAAGTCTGGACGCCGCTGACCCTCACCCAGGCGGAATTGACGCGGCAAGATGGCGCGCACGATTACCGGGCTATTGGGCGTCGGCCTTGGCCCCTTGCTCGATGACAGCGTGCGGCAGGTGCGGCCCGCACTGTACGTGCTCTTCAGCGCCGTGGGATGCCTGTTGCTCATCGCCTGCCTCAACTTGTCGAATCTGCTCGGCGCGCGCGCCGCAGCGCGACAACGTGAGTTCGCTTTGCGGCTCTCGCTGGGCGCGTCGCGCGGACGCTTGCTCGTGCAGGCGGTTGCCGAAATCATTCCGCTGCTCGGCATCGGAGGCGTCATAGGAATCGTGGCTGCGTGGTTCGCCGTCCAGGCTTTTCTCCCGATCGCTCCGCCCACGCTGCCGCGCGTGGAGACCATCGGCGTGAATGGTTGGGTGATCGCCGTCGCGACAGCGGCGCTGTCGGTCGTTGGATTGATTGGGGCCGTGGTGCCGGCGCTCAATGCGTCTCACACGAGTGAAATTACGCCGGGCCCGGCGAACGGCAGGACGATGACCGCTGGTCACGGCGAGATGCGAACCGCCGGTCTGCTCGTCATCGCGCAGATCGCTCTGGTGCTGCCGCTTCTCGTCGCGGCGATGCTGCTTGCTCGGCCATTTTCGACGCTGACCCGCGTGAATCCCGGATTTCGGGCCGATCGCGTGCTCACGCTCCACCTTGCCATTCCCCGCACCAGATATGAACAGGACGTCGATCTCGCTCGATTCTGCGGTCGTATTGTCGAATCCGTGACGGCGCTCCCGGGCGTCGAATCAGCGGGCATGGTGAACCGCCGGCCGCTCGTGGGCTCGCAAGTGGGC
>CAWDCH010000008.1:0-320088 GCA_963800785.1 Vicinamibacteria bacterium | reverse complement strand
ATCGGGTTTTAGCCTGAGTCAAGCCGCTCGTCACCCCCATGTAACGCTTAGACGCCGACAGCGCCGGATCTCAGTAGTCTGAACGGCGAGACCTCCTGCGCAACGAAGCAGGGGGACTCCCAAATCTGTAGGTCACACGCCCGTTTAGGGTGTGTCGCGGTCAAGCCAAATCAAGTCAAAGACTTGGGGATGAACACGACCTCGTGATACAACATCGAGTGCCAATGGTCGAGCTTGGGCGCAGGGGTCTTCCGCATCCACGAAAATTAGACGTTCTGACTCGCAAGACTGTTATGACAAGAGCAAGAGTCACTACGAGAAAATCATCGAAGCCGATTGTCATGACCGGGCGGGTCGGCCGCTGGCCGTTGAGGACTATACGACCGCGGGGACAGGTCGCGCGCTCGCCAGCCGCGCGCTGGTCGCGAGGCGCGGGGCGCCGACCGCACGATCCCCACGGACTGGCAGGCATCGGGCCAGACGCCGCGTGGCCTCGGCAATCTCGCGCTCATTCAGCGCCGCGAAGCCGAGGCGGACAAACGGCAGCGATCGCGCGTGGAAATCATAGCGGCGTCCTGTCGGCACCGCGACCCCCGCGGCGCGCGCCCGTTGGCTCCACGCCTCGACATCGATCCCGTCCACCATCGCCGCCCACAGCGCCGTCCCCCCGGAACTGAGCGTGAAGGTCAGGGTGTCCGCCAGGATATGGTGTAGCGCATCCGCCAGCGCATCGCGGCGCGCGCGGTAGACGCCGCGCATGCGCGCGACGTGGCGTTGGATCTCTCCGTCCTCCAGCAAATCGGCAATCGCGTATTCGAGGCAGTGGTCGCCTTGCAGGTCGACGTTCGATCTGATCGCAGCCAGCCGCGGCATGAGCGCGATGGGGGCCACGACGAAGCCAATCCGCAGACCCGGCGCCAGCACTTTCGACAGCGTGCCGACGTAGATGACGACCCCGGCGCGGTCCGCGGCAGCGAGGGGCAGCACGGGCCGCCCTTCGTAGTGGAACTCGTGATCGTAGTCCTCCTCGACGATCGCGCACCGGTGTGCGGTCGCCAGAAGGAGGAGTTCGTGGCGGCGCTCCGGCGACAACGTGACGGTCGTCGGAAACTGGTGCTGGGGCGTGACGTAGACGGCCCGCACGCGCTCGGTTGCCATCAGCGCCTTCAAGTGCGCGGTCGACAGGCCGTGTTCGTCCACCGGGATGGGGACGATGCGCGCGCCCGCCATCCGGAAGGAGTCCCATGCGGGTCGGTAGCCGAGCGCTTCGACTGCCACGACGTCGCCGGGCGAGATCAGCGCACGGGCGACGAGCCAGATCCCCATCTGCGCGCCGCGTGTCACGAACACGCGATCGGCGGGGGCGACGAGACCACGCGTCGACGCGAGCATCTTGGCGAGCGCGACACGCAGTTTCGGATGACCCTCCGGCTCGGCGTACATCAACGTGGTGCGCCACGAGACGCGTAGCGCGCGGCTATAGGCGCGGCCCAGTGCCCTAGCCGGCAGGAGGCGGACGTCCGGTAGCCCACCAGAGAACACGAAGTCCGGCCGTCGATCGCTCGCGCCCGTTCCCGTCTTCGGCACCCGACAGTGTGCATACACTGTCGGGTCCGGCAAGTCACCTGCATCGGGCAGATCGAAGCCGAGCACGTGCCGCCCGACAGGGGCAGGCTCCTGCTGCGTGCCCTGTCGCGCAGAAGACTCGGGCACGTCGTGCGACACGAACGTTCCGCGCTTCACTGAAGTCGTCACCCAGCCTTCCATCGCGAGCTCGGTGTACGCAGCGAGCACGGTGTTGCGGTGGACGCCCAGAATCTCCGCGAGCCGGCGTGTGCCGGGCAGGCGATCGCCGGCCACGAGCCGCCCTCGCCGGATGTCCTGGGCAATCGCACGGGCGATCTGCAAGTAGACCGAGAGTTCCGCCGTCGCATCGAGCGCTACGGGGAAGTTCCACCCTCGCATCATTTCACCTCGTGATCCCGTTGTATCGGATCTGTGCCTGCCCGACAAGACGCACGGCGTCCTGGTCTATCAGTTATCTGGAAACTGGTACCTCAGCGTACCTGGAAAAAAGGCCGGCACGCTGCACTGGTCCAGCCTCCTTCTCGAATGTGGCGGGCGCGAATGTGAAAGCGTCACGCGACGATGCGCGAGGAGGAACAAAAGTGTGTCCAACGTTCCCAGCTCATCCAGAATATCGACTGCATCCGCGCTGCTGCGCATCGTGACGAGCGCTGCAATCTTCCTACCGCTTGCGAAAGTCGTCGCGATGGCGTCGTCGTCCGGTGTGATGCGATCAGGGCTGTCTCGATGTGGCGCAGCCCCTGTCAACTTCCGTTGTCATGCGCCTGTTCGATCGCGCGGGCTTGTCGCGCCATGCGCGTGACGAAATGATGCACGAGTCCACTCGCATCTGGCGGGCGGGCGGCGTGACGGTGCGCTGGTCCCTCGATAGCGTGCGTACAGAGGCCATACCGGTTGCAGCAGACCTGACCGTCAACGTCATTCTGACCCGCGAGGTCGCGGAAGATGGACTGAAGCGCGGCTCCACGTGGCAACGTCCGCTGGCGTCAATCCTGTTCGTCGACAGGAAGCCGACGACGTTGATCAGGGCGTATCCTCTGGAAGCCGAACGCCTGCTCGAGTACGTGCGCTTCGACGAGCAGCCGCTGGCCCATCGTCCGGCGGGGCTGCGGTTCCATCTCGTGGGCCGGGCGCTTGGCCGCGCGATCGCACACGAACTGGGACATTTTCTGTTCGCCTCAGCCAGCCATACACCGGTCGGCTTGATGCGCGCGAACCACAGGACCGACCACCTGCTTGCGCCGGCCGGTCGCGACTTCCGAATCGTCCCGCCACAGCCTGAGGCGTGCGCGGTCATCGCCGAGGCGCTACCGCCGCCAGCCCGCTGAAGGCGTCGTTTCGCCGCGGGCTTGACGTTGCCGTCGAAGTAGCGAACATTTGTCCTGACGGCGGGATTGATTGTCCTGACGGCGGGACGAACAGATGGCAGAGTCGCTCTCGCAGCTCGAGGTGCTGGTCGTCGACTGTCAGGCGACTGCCGCAGCTCCGCATGGACATCTGCTCGAGATTGGGTGGGCCCACGCCAGTACGACGACAACAGAGACACAGGCGCGGCTCATCGCTCTTCCTGACGGCGAGCACATTCCGCCCGCCGTGATGCGCCTCACGGGCATTTCCGAACCGATGGCACAGGACGGCGTCGATGCGCATGTTGCCTGGCGCGAGCTCTCCAACGAAGCCGCGACGCTGGCCAGGCAGCCGGCGCCAACGGTCATTCACTTTGCTCGATTCGAGCAACCATTTCTTCGTGCGTTGGCCGGCGGCACGCCTCCCCTCGACATCGTGTGCACGCATGACATCGCCCGCCGCCTCTTACCCGATCTGCCACGCCGCGGTGTGCGTGCCCTCACGGGGTACTTCGGCCGCGGGGTAAGCGCGCTGCGTCGCAGCGCCGATCACGTGGAGGCCACAGCGTTCGTCTGGCGAGGGCTGGTGCGGCTACTCCAGGACGAAGGTATTTCGACCTGGAGCGCGCTTCAGGAATGGCTCGCCGCCAAAAGCGATACGAGGAAGCGCGGGCGCCGCGTATGGCCGATGCCGCGGGACGTGCGCCTCTCATTGCCCGATGCGCCTGGCGTCTATCGCATGCTTCGGACGAGTGGCGACGTCCTGTACGTCGGCAAGGCAGCGTCGCTCCGTCATCGCGTCAACAGCTACTTTCGGAAGCAGAATGGCATGCCCGAGCGGACGCTCGAGATGCTGTCGCAGGCGCGTGGGATTTCGTTCGAGGTAACGCCGAGCGCGCTCGAGGCGGCGCTCTTCGAGCCCGACGAAATCAAGCGGCATCGACCGCCGTACAACGTCGCGCTCACCGTCGACGACCGCGCGGTGTGGTTCGCGGCACCGGATCTCAGCGCGCACAGCGCGCACCCGTCGTTCCAATGTCCAATCGGACCGTTTCCCTCGGGCGCGACGCTCGACGAATTCGCGGCGCTCGCCCGGGCTGACCGCCGCGCGCTCGGCTCCGGTCGCTGGGGTCCCGACGCAGCCACCTTCGATGCGGGTTACGCGCGGCTGTGCGCGATGCACCCCGAGTTGTCGCGTCACGACCTCGGCGCCTGCGAGAAACTGCTGCGGCTCGGCACACGCCTCTGGAGAGAAGGTCGACGAGACCACGACGTCGACGCGGAGGAAGAGGCTCGCGGCATCACGTCATGGACACCAGACCTCGTGCAACGCTCTCTGGAGTGGCTCGCGTTGCGCGGGGCGCTCGCGCGGCGGCGAGCGATCTGGTTGACCCGCCTGGTCGATTCGAGCGTGCTCTGGACCGAGCCGGGCAACGCTGGTGCGCGGTTGATCGTGATCGAGAAGGGCGAGGTTGTCGTCAACGCCGACATCGACGCCGACGCGACACCGCCGATTCCGCCTGGCTACGCTCGTGCAGTCGCCGCACGCCGTGAGGCCTTCACTTTAGCGTGCTTCGATCGTTTGCGAGTTCTGACGACCGAGCTGAAACGTCTCGTTGCCGCAGATATCCCCGTGGCGCTGCGACTAAGCGTCGCACCTCCGCTTGCGGACGTGCACCTGGCGTCTGTTCTCTGGTGGGTGTGACGTGCGCGTCCTGTTCGTGTCTGACACACACCTTGGTTTCGATTTGCCCAGCCGCCCGTGGCCAGAGTCGTTGCGCTTGTCCGCCACTTGCAGTTAAATGAAGTGTTTCGAGCAGCCGGTCACCACGACTTCGACCGAATGCATATGAGCTTCGTCTCGCGCGGCTTTCGCGGCCGGCGACGGGACGCGGACGCCGATCCGGCCCGCGTGCCTCCCGGCCAATCCGTGACCCGCGACTTCCCGGTGCTCTCGGCCGGCCCGACGCCGGATACGCCTCTCGACCAGTGGACGTTCTCGATCGAGAACGGCGGCGTGCTCCGGACGTGGACGTGGGAGGAGTTTCGCGCCCTCCCGAGCGAGCCGGTCACGGCCGACATCCACTGCGTCACCCGATGGTCGAAGCTCGACACGACCTGGGAGGGCGTGTCGGTCGACACGCTCCTCGACGAGGTCGACTACGACGCGGGCTACGTGCTCGCGTTCTGCGACGGCGGCTACACCACCAACCTGCCGCTCGAGGACGTGACCGGCGGGAAGGCCTGGGTCGTCTACACCTACGAGGGCGAACCCCTCGACCCCGAGCACGGCGGCCCGGCGCGGCTGCTCGTCCCGCACCTCTACTTCTGGAAGAGCGCCAAGTGGGTGCGCGGGCTCCGCCTGCTCGACGAGGACGAGCCGGGCTTCTGGGAAACGTACGGCTATCACATGTACGGCGACCCGTGGCGGGAGCAGCGCTACTCCGGCGACTGACCTGGCGCGTCGCGACCGTGACGGCGGTCGTCGACGAGACGCCACGCGTGCGCACCCTCGAGCTCGAGGTCCCGGGCTGGCCGGGCCACGACGCGGGCCAGCACGTCGACGTCCGGCTGACGGCCGAGGACGGCTACCGCGCCGAGCGCGCGTACTCGCTCGCCTCCGCCCCCGGCGAGCCGCCGGTGATCACCGTCGAGCGGCTCGAAGACGGGGAGGTGTCGCCGTACCTGACGGAAGACGTGCGGCCGGGCGACGCGTTCGAGGTCCGCGGGCCGATCGGCGGCTATTTCGTCTGGCGCCCGGACGACGGCGGCCCGCTGTTCCTCGCGGCCGGAGGTTCCGGCGTCGCCCCGATGCGGGCGATCCTGCGCCACCGGCGCAACAGCAAGAGCGAGGTGAGAGCGCGGCTGCTCTACTCTTCGCGCACCCTCGAGGACGTCATCTACCGCGCGGAGCTCGACGGGGACGAGGTCGTCCACACGCTCACGCGCGCGCAGCCACCCGAGTGGAAGGGATACGCGCGTCGGGTCGACGCCGACCTCCTGCGCGAGGTCGCCTGGCCGGCCGAGGACGGGCCGCTCGCGTTCGTCTGCGGTCCGACGAGTTTCGTGGAGTCGGTCGCGGCCGGCCTGGTCGAGCTCGGCTACGCGCCGGGACGCATCAAGACCGAGCGGTTCGGAGCGACGGGAGGACGCTGATGGAAGCGCTCGACGGCAACGCGATCGGCGGAATGTTGTACCAGGTCTTCGGCGGCGAGATGACGATGGCGCAGGCGGAGTGCGGCCGCTGCGGGGCGCGCGGCCCGCTGGCCGAGTGCGAAGTCTATCTCGCCGGCCCGGGCGTCGTCGTCCGCTGCCGCGTCTGCCACAACATCGCGATGGTGCTCGTCGAGGTGCGCGAGATGATGTGCGTCGACCTCAGCGGGCTGAGCGAGCTCGAGCTCCCGGCCTGGCGCTAGAGCGTTTTTCACAATGCTGTAGCGACACGGTCGCCGCTAGCCAGAGAGATCGCAGCGCTGTTCGCCAGAGAGATCACAGAGCAGGCCTGCCGCAGAGTCTCAGAGAAGGCTGGTCACAGAGTCTCAGAGATCTGATCAAGTGACTGCATAAGCTCGGCCGGCGCCACGGCGCAGCCGCGCATGGGAGTGCATGCGCCACAAGGATGAGAGCCCTACTGCGGCCCCAGGCTCTCATCTTTGTGGTGCACGCACTCCCACGTCACGGCCGCGTCGCGGCCGTCGCCGGTCGAGCGGACTTCACGTGATCCGGCCAACCACCAGATTCTCTCTGCGCCCTCTGTGATCCTCTGCGCCTTCTATGAAGCGGCTGTTGATAGTCAAGCTCCGTCTGCGAGGAGGCGTGTGGGAATGTGGGAATCCGTGTTGTGGATTTCCACATTTCCACACGCGTGATCGTTGGTTAGCCAGCGATGCGGTGACATGGGCCGTGGGCGACGCCGGGCGGCCTTCTATTCGCGTTTCCTGGTGATCGGTCCGGATCACCGCGCAGCATGTCGTTCGCATCGGTGGGGTGGCGCCATCTCAGTGACGACCATCGGAGTGGTCGAAGCGCAGACCGCGCTCGCCCCACCGTCTCGTGGCGTTGCCAGGCTCGGCGCGGCCGCTTACGCCGCGGCCAATCTCCTCCCATCAAAGGTCGACCCGTCGCGCCAGATCGCATACAGGATGCGACTCAAGCGGCGCGCTAAGGCGACCACCGCAATCCGCCGCCCGCGGCGCCCCGCGAGCCGATCCGCCCAGGCGCGCAGGGTCGCACTCCCGCCGGCGCGCCAACAGACCCACGCGGCTTGCACCAGGAGCGCGCGCAGCTCGCCGGGCCCCGCCTTGGTGATGTGACCGCGGTGGCGCCGCTCCGCGGAACTGTCTTCCCGCGGCACCAAGCCGATCGCGGCACTGACCTGGCCGGCATGCGCGAAGCGCTCGTACCGATCGACAAAGCTGCGAAACGTCGTCGCGACAATGAGCCCGACCCCGGGCACACTTTGCAGCCGCGTCACCACGGCATCGCTCGACACCCGGGCGCGCACGCGACCATCGATCGCGTGAATCTCACTCGTCAACGTCACGACCTGGCGACACAACGGCGCCAGTGTGGCGCCGAGCTCGACCGGCAGGCGCAGCCGGGCGACCCGCGCTGGCACGGTCTCACAGCTGCCGCTGGGGAGCCGGTAGCCCGATTGCCGCAGTAGCGCCCGCAGGAGACTCACCGCCCCAGACCGCATCTGCACCAGCAACCGCCGACTCCGTAAGATCTGACGTATCGCGCGCTGCTCGGCGGAGACGCGATGCGTCGGCCGATACCAGCCGCGCCGGTTGGCTTCCGCCAGGGCCGCCACGTCGCGCCGATCCGTTTTCACTTTGCGCGTGAGCTCCCCGTACATCGGCGCGTAATTGGGATCGGCAACGATCACCGCGTGGCCAGCCGCCTCGAGCACCTGCGCCACCCACTCGCTCTCCGTCCCTGTTTCGAGCAGCACCCGCATCGCGCCGGAGCCGCTGAACGCCTGCGCCAGTCGGTCGTGCGACGTCAGGACGCGCTGCTCACGGAGCACCCGGCCCTCCGCGTCGATGATTCGGATCTGGCTGTACCGCATGTGAAGATCAATGGCACCATAGACCATGGCTGGCTGCTCCTTGTGAGGGCCCTGTTTCCGCAGGGCGTCATCACCAACTTGTGGAGCGCAAGCTACCACGCGAGGTGGCAGCCAGCCGCTTCATCTCATCTCAGTGGCAGATTCTCCGTGGCCTCTACGTCCGGCCTTAGCCTGACCCTCCAAGGTCCGCCTGAAGGCGGACGCTACATCCTTCTGAAAACCGCGCTAGCGATCAGGGCCAGCTGATACCGCGTTGTATCATCCACCGCGGCTCTCCGTCAGCACGAAGTCCATACTCTCCTGATAAGTCGCGCAGTGTGGAGTAATTCGTCGAGGAAACGTGGGAATCGCACTCTTCGTAGCATAGCCGAACCGGCGGTGGCATGTTTGATACGACCTCTAACGCCCTGTTGGGCGGCGCCATCATGAGGGTATTGTCCCGCGCTCGATTCGCGCCACAGAGGCGAGTCTTCCGAAGGCCCACACGGCTGCGACGCCGAAGACGCCGGTTACACCAAGGTTCACCAAGAACACCGGGTCCCCCAGAGCAACAGCAAGCCCCTGCTGCGAGGACCCCGATCCGGGGCGCCTTGAAAGCCACCAGATCCAACAGATACCGATGGCATCCCCCGTCGCATGAAGGACGAGCCCAGGCAGGATGGAATCCACCAAGTGCACCAAGATCCCGTACACGACTGAGGCGGTAATGATGAAGAACATCCGGGCGACCGTCATGTTGGGTTGCCAGTCGGTGAGGTGCCCGATGCCGAAGACGACGCTGACGACCAGTATCGCCGCCGCAAGGCCATGCCGCCTCTCGATGGGCCCCTGCATATAACCTCGAAAGGCGGCCTCTTCTACAATCCCCGCCACCCCCGAACCCATGAGCAAAATGGCGAGCAGCGTAACAAACGGGAACTGCTGCAGCACCTCTGGAACACCGTACTGGAGTGGCGCCACACGCCCTACGACCCAATGCAGCGCAAAACTGCTGACCATCGCGAAGTAGCCCGCAATCATCGCCCAACGCCAGACACGAAGCGAAAGGCGACGCGCTCGAAGGCCCTGCCGACGTGCCTCGGCCGTCGAACGAGGCCACCACCGGCCCTGGAGGTATTGCCAGAACAACCACATGTAGGCAGCCAACACCGGAACTGACCATGGAACGGCGGGCCAAAACTTCAGGTTGGCAAAAATGAGCGGGCCCGTTAGCATGCCGCCCGCGGTAACCACTACGCATCCGACGATGACCGCCCGGACCAGCACGGGGAGCCACTGCCAGGTTCGCATGAGAGCCGCCCTATCGGTCGCCTGGCCCGCGTACCGCGGGGAGGTATTCATCACATCCGGACCTCTTGGTAATTTGGTCGTGATCTTGTCGCACTGACGGCGCCTCTGACCACGAGCGAGGCGCCGGAGACGCCCGCCCAACGGGTTGAGTCCGATGCCGGCTATTTGTGAGATGGCTTCTTGGTCAGCCGCAACCGCGTGTTAGCCACGCAGCCTGTGATCCGGTCAAAGATACCTTCTGACACGCTTGGAATACTCCACATATTCTTGGCCGTAGTGATTTCTCAGGAACTCCTCTTCGCGCAAGACTTGACGGTGGAACAGCCAAATGCCGGCCATGAGGTAAATCAATGGAACCCAATTCGGGAACACCAGGAATTGCCCAAGCAACACAAACGCAAATCCCACGTAAAGCGGATTGCGACTGACAGCAAAGATGCCCGTCGTGACCAGCCTGTCGGGATGGTCAACATCGATGCCAACACGAAAACTCTTCCCAAATGAAACAAGACTGACAAGGAACAGGCTCATGGCAACGAAGCACAGGACGACTCCGCCCCAGGCAATTCCTTCGGACTGAAAGAATTCTCGAGTGCTGAATAGAGGAAGATTGAAAGCGGCGGCAAACAAGGTATAAAAATAGAACAGCGCAAACGGCGGGATCACGAAGTCCGTCTTGTCAAGATTGCCGAAATGCATCGCGCGTATTCCAGATCTTCTCATCAAGACCACGCGGGTCAAGACCATTCCGAGCAAGAAAACAATTGTCAGGACAGCCAGGTAGCCTTGCAAGTTCAGCATCCAGTCCCGTCAAACTCTCAGGGCTCGAGATTCAGCAACGCTCTGCCGCTCTCCGGATCGACAGGCACTGAGACCTGGTCGTGTGCGAGGAGCCAGTTGCCGTCGATCTTCCGAAAGCACGCCGTCCACCGAACCGAGAAATCGGTCCTGTTCCCGCTCTTCAAGGTGCCGCTCACCCGATTGAGGCTGTGCCCGAATGCCACGTCATCGCCCAGCGTGAGCGTGAGGTCGCGAATCTCGTAACCGAGCGGACGCTGAAACATCGCAAAGACGTTCGCCCAGTTTTTCTCTTTTGCCTTTGCTCCCACGTGCCGCAGCGGCGGTACAAGGTCGAACGACACGATGTCTGGAGCGTAAAGCGACATCACACCCTCGAGGTCCATGGTGCAAAGCGCCTCCACCCACCTATTTATTCGCTGTCGGATGTTGGCTTCGTCAGTCGCACGTTGTATTGCCATGGATTCCAGCCTCCGGACGGCGGCGAGCGCCTCGTCGTTCGACTCAGCGCGCAATCCAGCCGAGATCAACTGCCCGCTTGTGGAAGGCGTCGTTGACCGCGGGCAGCGTTAGATACGAAACGACAAATAGAAGAAGGAGGATCCCGATCGGAACGGCCCAAGCGAGAGGACGGGTTTCCGGCGCGAGCGCCGCATTCGGGAGCCGACGGTCGGCTGGCATCAGCGCCCACGACACGATGACGAACATCAAGAACACCAGCGGCGGTAGCCACACCTCAACACCGTCGCCGGCTAGCAGGTGCGACGCCACGGCACCCGAGAATTGGAAAAAGGATCCCGCGTACGCCCATTCCTTGAGCCGCGGGAACCCGGGCGCGATGATCACGGCGGCCCCACCGATCTGCCACACGCCTGAAATGTAGGTGTAATAGAGCGGGTATCCCAGGTGGTTCAGCTGGACGCGCACCCATTCGATCTGCAGGAGGTTCCACAGCGATCCAGCAGCCAACTCGAAGACCAGGAGAACGGTGAAGGTCCAGTAGGTGATGGTGCGGATCCGGTACCAGCGGCTTCGTGAGAGGGTGGCCAACTTCTCGTCGGTCACGTGCTCGAACGTTTTGATCGTTTGAGTATGCATCGGAGCCTCCTCGTCACATCGATCTGGTACTGCCGGGAGACCATTGCGCTTGATCATGCGGGACCGCTCTCGTGCGGCGCGGATGCCGCCGCCAGGTGCCGCAACTTGTCCGGATTGCGCACCACGTACAGCGCCCGAATGACGTCGTCCTCAATCTCGAACGCCGCCGTCTGGACCGTTCCCTCGGGTCCGTCCACGATGACACCGGGCAGGCCATTAATGGTCGCAAAGCGCAGCGTGAAGTCCTCGCGCCACCCTTTGCGCGCGACGCCAACCAGGAACTGCGCCGCGCGATCGGCGCCGTCGAGCACGTTCAGCGACGCTGCCACCTTGCCGCCCCCGTCCGTCACGACGCGCACGTCGCTCGCGAGCAGCTGCGTCAGCGCGTTGAGATCGCCCGAGCGCGTTGCCGCCACGAATGCGGACATGAGCTGCGCATGCTTCGCATCGATCTCGCCTGAACGCGCCGGCGGCGCGGTGGCGCCGCGTGGTCGGTACGGCGCGCACGTGCGCGCGTGCGCGGGCGGCAAGCTGCCGGCATGCAGCCTCGCTCCGCTCCAGTGCCGCGGCCACTTCGCCGAACGAGAAATCGAACACGTCGTGCAGCAGGAAGGCAGCCCGCTCGAGCGGCGACAGCCGGTCGAGCGTCAAGAGCAGCGCGACGGACAAATCCTCGGCGAGCTCCGTGCGGCTGTCGGGCGCGAGCGCGGCCGTCTCGACAACCGGCTCCGGCAGCCAGGGACCGACGTACTCCTCGCGTCGTGCGCGCGCCGACGTCAGCATATCGAGACAAATCCGCGTCGTCGTGGTCATGAGAAACGCTCTCGGGTCCGACACCTCTTCGCGGTGGGCCGCGTGCCAGCGCAAGTACGTCTCCTGCACCGCGTCCTCGGCATCAGCCATCGACCCGAGCATGCGGTAGGCGAGACCGAGCAGGCGCCGGCGGTACGGCTCGAAGCTCACGGCGGGATTCGACATCGTGCTCACGGAGCTCACGCAGTGCGCACGGCGACATCCGCAGGCGCCGGTACGCGGCCGTGATCGAACATCACCGGCGTGCCGCCAACGACGACGCGCATGCAGGCCTTGCCGTGGCCAAGGGCGTACTTGACTGTGGGATAGATTCGCGCCGCGGTGATTGCAAAAGCCAAACTGACAAGGGCGCGCCGTCCCCAGCGCTTCACGATCGCCTCGCGATACTCATCGGCCGCCGCATCGTGTGCGAGCGTGGCGCGCGTGAATTTCCACACCAGCGCGACGTCCGGCGGCATCGCGTCGGGGTTGTCGGCGAGCACGGCGCGCAGAACCGCAGGACTGACACCGGCACGTTCCGCCATCGTGACGCCGAGTTGCGTGCATGGGCCGCAGTCCTCGTCGCGCACGGCGGTAATGCCGGCGGCGCACCAGGCCTCGATGGGGAGGTCACGCCGGAACTGTCCGAGGGCGGTGACGCGGGAAAAGAGCCACCCGGCACGCGGACTCGCGTCGATGATGTCGCGGATATAGCTGGCGTCGTAGTTCCAGTCCCGCTCGAACTTGTCAATCGCTCTGCCCAGTGCCCATTTGATCATGTCGCTCCTCCTGTCTCCAACGGTGAGACGGGATAGGGTCTCGGAATGTGACATGGCTGCCGCCGCCGGCTGACGCGCGTTTTTTACAGGCCGACGCGCCGAACTGGCGCAAGGTCAGCGACTTGGCGGTAGTTGGTATTGCAGAGAGCTGCGGGAAATCGCATAATGCGCCACTCGGGCGCAGGGGTCGCTGGTTCGAATCGCGCGGCTTTCCGGCCGCGACTTGGCACGAATCCAGTCGCCCCGACCAATGTTTTCGGCGTTTTTTTCAACGCTTGATTCCGCGGAATGGCCTTGGAAGTACCGCCGGTGACACCGCCGACGCGGCTGAAGGCCGGCTTTCGCCTCGGCCCATACGACGTACTGTCTGAGCTGGGCGCCGGTGGCATGGGCGAGGTGTATCGCGCGCGCGATACCAAGCTGGGGCGCCACGTCGCGATCAAGGTCCTGCCCATGGCGTTCGCCGCCGACGCGGATCGCCTCGCGCGGTTCGAGAGCGAAGCCAGGACCCTGGCCTCGCTGAACCACCCCAACATCGCCATCATTCACGGGCTCGAGCAGGCCGGTGACGTCTGCGCACTCGTCATGGAGCTTGTTGAGGGCGAAGATCTGTCCGAGCACATCGCGCGAGGACCGATACCGCTTGCCGAGGCGCTGCCCATCGCGAAACAGATTGCCGACGCGCTCGACGCCGCACACGAAAAAGGCATCGTCCACCGCGACCTCAAGCCCGGCAACGTCATGGTCAGAAGCGACGGCACCGTCAAGGTGCTGGACTTCGGGCTTGCGAAGATTGAGCCGGGCACGTCGAGCGCAACGGACCCGGCGAACTCGCCGACCGTAACCCTTCAAAGGACGCGGGAGGGAGGGATCCTCGGCACGGCCGCATACATGGCGCCCGAACAGGCGCGAGGCAAGCGGGTCGACAAGCGCGCCGACATCTGGGCGTTTGGCGCGGTGTTCTACGAAATGTTGACCGGCCGGTGCGCGTTCGGTGGCGAGGATGTGTCCTCGATCATCGCCGCCGTGATCCAATCCGAGCCTCAGTGGGATGGCGTACCCGCTCAGGCGCGACGACTTATCGAGAGCTGCCTGGAAAAAGACCCGCGCAAACGACTCCGCGACATCGGCGATGCGTGGAAGCTGCTTGGCGCGATACCGGAACCTGGCCTTGCGCTGCTGGCATACGGCGCAGAGCGTCTTGACAAGCTTCGACTGGCGACGAAGTTCATTGCTCGACATCGGCAACCTCCAGGCCGGTTCGGGCCGGCGCCCTGCTTCGACTTCCGGAGGGTATCAACGGAGGCTGACAGGTCCGGTCATGCGCCAGATGATCGCTTCTGGCACGTCACCAGCGCGCAGTCCCAGCTCGGCGGCGCGCCGCGAGCCTGTTCAGCGTCGTCTCCAGTATCCCGAGGCACCGCCTGCAGCGAAGACAAGGCGTATGACCAGCCCTGTCAAACGCTCGCACTACAGTCGACTGCATTCCGGGAGCGATGACCGCCCGGCGAAAGAGGTCCCATGGCCGACCAGTCGATCTCGTGCCCTTCATGTGGAAAAAAGATCCCACTGACACGCGCCTTACGCGCCGAAATCGAGGCGTCGCTCAAGCATCAGTTCGACGAAACGCTGCAAGACCGCGAGCGCGAGCTGCGCGCGCAATACGAGAGCCGGCTGGAGAAGAACCTGCAGGGCGCGCTGGCAGATGCTGCGAAGAAGGCGGAGAAAAGAGTCGCCCGGCTCGTCACCGAGACGCGGGAGCGTCTTGCCGAGGAGCACCGCCTGAAAGACGCAGAAAAGGAAAGGCAGCTCGGTGACATGCGCCGTCAGATCGAAGATCTGAAGCGGAAGGCCGAACAGGGCTCGCAGCAACTGCAGGGTGAAGCCGGAGAAGGAGAACTGGAATCGCTCCTGCGTGCCAACTTCCCGTCAGACGAGATTAGCGCAATCGGCCAGGGCGTCCGTGGGGCCGACGTGCACCAGGTCGTCATCGACGGCCGCGGCAGGAAGAGCGGCGCGATCCTGTGGGAGTGCAAGAACACCAGGAACTGGAGTGACGGGTGGATCGCGAAGCTGAAACAGGATCAGCGATCACTTCACGCTGACGTCGCGGTTCTCGTGACGGCAACCTTGCCCAAGGGCTGCACCAGGTTCGGGCTCATCGAAGGCGTTCTGGTGACTGATTTCGCCTGTGCCGCCGGTCTGGCGGCGGTCTTGCGGGCAAACCTGTGTCAGCTCGCGCAGACGCGGAGCGCAGCGATCAGCAAAGAAGAAAGCCTCGAGCTCTTGTACCGATACTTGTCGGGTGTCGAATTCCGGCACCGCGTGGAGGCCGTCGTGGAGGCGTTCACTGCCATGCGACACGACCTCGACCAGGAGCGCCGGGCCGCCGAGCGGCAGTGGGCGCGCCGCTCGCGTCAGATTGATGCGGTCACCTTCAACGTCTCAGGGATGTACGGCGACCTGCAGGGGCTGGTTCCTGCCCTGCCGCCGATCGCGCTCCTTGAACTTCCCGAGGCTGAGGAGCCGATCCTGGCAGCATCATAGTGGTGCTCGACATGCGGCCGGAGGGTCGCCGATTTCTTTACGCCGCTGACGGCGAACGGCGGTGCAGGCCAGGTAGATGGAACCCGTGAAAAAACGCAGCGCCAAGCTCCCCGCGACCGACAGGCCCGACGCAGCTGCGGACGTCGACGCATTCGCTCTGGAGATGCGGGACGTCGTCCCGCTCAAACCCGACCCGCGCGGGCGCGTGCGCAGTGTTGTACCAATCAGTCCGCCGCATCACTCACCGGAGCGAACGGAAGATCCGGACGTATCGGATAACGACTTCGTCGCGCACGGCGTCGATCGGCGCGAGATCAGGAAACTGAAAAGAGGCGAATACGTCGTCGGCGACCGGCGCGACCTGCACGGCATGACGGGTGCCGAGGCGCTCGCCAGCGTGGGACGGTTCATCGAGAACAGCCGGCATGACGGCCATCGATGCGTCTGCATCATCCACGGCCGCGGGCTGCATTCAAAAGGCAACCCGCCGATCCTGAAGGCGCGCGTGCGGGAGTACCTCAGGTCGCACCGGTCGGTCCTCGCGTACACGGACGCGCCGGCGTCAGACGGCGGTTCGGGCGCCGTTTACGTGCTGCTGCGGAAGTAGGCGCCTGTACACCGACCCCCCCACAAGGAATCATGCGTTCGCGAGGCGGGTCAACATAAAGGGCAGCGGCGGCTGAACATCGCTGTCGACCGCCACGCCACCCGACTCGTACTGCTGCCGTGCGGCGTCCAACTCGTCTTCCGTCCACTTGACCAGCTGCGCAGGCGCCAGCACCTTCACAAACCGCCCGAAACCAAGAATCCAGTTCCTCAACGCGTAGTCGTCGGTGACGTCGAGCGTCATGACCGTAGATCCATCGGTCCGATCGTTAAACTGCTGCGATGCGTGCCATGTGCGCTCTTTCACGAGAGGCGCGATCTGCGGATGAAACCGGAGCCGCACCTTGCACGTCGGCCCGCCGCGGTGCACGCCCAGCGAGTTCTTGAAGGGATCCGTGTCAAGCTCGGCGATCGGTTCGAACGTCGTCTCCTGCACGGTCACTTTCCTGATGCGCTCGACGGCAAACGTCCGCACCTCGGCGTAGGCCGGCACGAAGGCGATGAGATACAGGCCGCCCTGCGCGTGAATCAAGCGTGACGGATGCACGGTGTACACCTTCTCGCGCCGGCTCTCGAGAGAGTGATACTGCATCGAGAGGACGCGTTGGCTGAGAATGGCATCGAGCAGCCGAGCGGTGATTTCGTAGGTGTGCGCGCCCTGGCGCTTCGCATATTCGTGCTTGGCCGAGATCGCGCGCGGCAGCCTGTCGAGGAACTTCTTCATGGCCGGCGACAGCACTGCTTCGAGCTTGTCGAATGCGCTCGTGATGTCCTTTCGCAGCGCCGTCCCGGCGAAGCATTCGATCAGCGCGCGGCTGAAATACAGCGTGGCCAGTTCCGGCAGCGTCAGGCCGGTGCGGGCCAGCGCGCCCATTGCCCGCGCATCCAATCGCCAGAGCTTGGCTCCGTGGACGATTTCGTCGTAGACGGGAAATCCCGCCACCTGAAGTGCCTCCAGATCCCTTCGAATCGTGCGCGTGCTGACCGACAGGTCAGTCGCGAGCTTCGGAATCGTCTGGCCTCGCGTGGTGGCAATCCGCTGCAGGATCGTCCATTGTCGAATCAATTCGCTGTTGCGTCCCATATCTGCCCCTGACGTGTCGATCGCCCAGAATCTTATCGATCCTGATCGACGACGTCGCCTCCTTCATCGACTCCTGGCCTTCGGCGAAGCTCGACTTTCCCCGAGCCGTTTCGCCCGACGACGAGCGTGAGGCCGGGACCGGGGCAACTGTGGTATATACTGATGGTATATATCAACAGGAGCCGCCATGACTGCGACCGCCAAGCTGTTCAAGAACGGAAGAAGTCAGGCTGTACGACTGCCCCGCGAATTCAGGTTCGAAGGGGACCGCGTCAGAGTCCGCCGAGCCGGCCGAGGAGTGCTCGTCGAGCCAATGTTCACGGACGTTTCGGCATGGTTCGCGGAGCTGGACCGTCTGGCCTCCGAGCCCTTTATGCCAGAAGGTCGGCAACAGCCCCCTGCGCCGCAGCGAGACGTGTTCAATGACGACGTACCTGCTTGATACGAACGCGTGCATCGCGTTGATCACCGGCAACGAGGTGAACGTCCGCCGGCGCTTTCAACGTGCAGTGGGGAGGGAGAGCGTGATTCTGCTGTCCTCGGTCGTTGCGTTTGAGCTCTGGTACGGCGTCGCGAAGAGCCAGCGCAAGGAGAGTAACACTGCGCGGCTCGACGCCTTCCTTGCCGGCCCGCTTGAATGGACGCTGTTCGACGAAGAAGATGCGCGCGCGGCCGGAACCATCCGTGCCGCGCTCGAGGCGATCGGGAAACCGATCGGTGCCTATGTCGTGCTCCTTGCCGGTCAGGCACGGCGACATCGCGCGACGCTCGTGACGTCCAACTCCAAGGAGTTCGCGCGGGTATCGGGTCTGAAGTGGGAAGACTGGGCGGCTTCTCGCCGCTGAGAGCCGAAAAGGGGCGTGAGAATCCTACGCGGGAATCTCGACGTAGGAGGACGAGGTGCTCGGTTGTGGAATCGCCATGCGCTCGGCCTTGAGGCCATCGAGATGAAACGCAATCGCGTCCTTCATCTCGCGCTCGACGTGGTCGCGCGTACTGCCGGTGACGATGCAGCCGGGTACGTCGGGGGCGTAGGCCCGAGTAGCCGGTATGGGTCTGTTCGATCACGATCAGGTGCTTCATCGCATTAGTCAGTGTCGCGGTTCACTCGACAAGGAGCTGATCGTGTGTCATGTGGACATCTCGGCCCTGGGTTACGCTCCCGGTTCCAAGAGGCAAGTTACATCGTCGCCGCCGAAGGCAGCCAGTCCACGGTCAAAGGTGATCAGACGACCACCATGTCGTCGCGCCAGCCCGAGAAGGTACCGGTCCGTCATCTGCTTCGCGGTGGCGGCGGTCCGCACTTCGGCCATTGTGGCCGGCGGTACGGCATCAGGCCAGAACTCGTAGTCGCGGCTCGCAGCGGTGAACAGAAGAAGTCGATCGGCGGTTGTTTCGGGTGACCATGGGCCGCCGGGAAGCTGTGCGCAGACGCGAATCACGCCAAGCTCGGTCACGGCGCAGGTCGCCCAGCCTTGATGATGACCTTGTGTCGTGAACCACGCGATCGCGGAATTGTGATGCTGATGCTCCGGAACAAGCAACGCAACCAACACGTTGACGTCCAGAAGGCCGACCACGGCCAAGACTATTCGCTGGCGCCCTCGGCGAGGCGGTCAACGTCTTCGACCGATAGCGTTGGAGCGCCGGGCCGTCGTGGAAGTACTGGAACGCCGCGATCGAATCGGACATCAGCGTCCGCGATCCGCCTGAGTAGCGCTTCGACGAACTCGTCGACACGCTGTCCCGATTGGCTGGCGAGATCTGCGAGTCGCTCTTTCAACGCGGCGTCCACGGTGATCGTGGCGTTCGGCATTACGTCATTGTCCCACGACGTGGCGAAGAGCGCGAACCGCGAGACGATGTCACCGTTCGTCGAGCGGCGTCACGACCTGTCGCCGTTTTAGGTGGGCCCAGATTTGGGCCCGCGAATTTGCAGACGCTGCAAATCGTTCACAAATCAGCACTTTCAGAGGTTGCCCGGCTTCGTTGGGCGCAGCGAGTCGCCGGCCCGGCGCGCCGGAGCTTTATCGCTTCGAGCTCAGCCGACTGCGGTTCGCAGTCGAATGCCGAGCGCCATGACGTCATTCTGAGGTCGCGCGCAGCAACGGTTTTTTCGTGTATTGCGTCGGCACGGAGACGATAGGTTCGTCCAGGCGCGCGTCGGCGTTCCGTCGACCGACGACGCGAGCGTAGCCGAGATGTCGACCGCGATCGGTCTGGAGCGTCTGAATCTCGGTCGCGTTGTCGGGTGAGACCGCATATTGCCATTGCAACCACAACCGCCAGTCGTCCGCGAGCGTGTCCGCGCGTTCAACGGTCACGATCCCGGTACGTTCCCAGTGCCGTCGCCACCAGGCCGCCGAATGCAGGCACCACATGCCCGGTTCCCACCAGTCCCTGAGATGATCGGGGACGTCCTCGTCGATTTCCTGCATCAGCGCGGCGCCTGCGATTCCAATCTGACCACCGGGCTTCACAAATCGAGCCAGGTAGTTCAGGTACAGATCGTCCGTTCCGTAGTAAACGAAAGAGTCGACGCTCACGATCGCGTCGAAGAACGCCGCCGCGAACGGCAGCGACCGGGCATCCGCATGGATTGGGAAGACGGCGCCATCGGCCCCGGCGTCACGAGCGCGCTCGAGATTGTCCGACGCGCTGAACCACAAATCGGTCGCCCAGACCTGTACGCCGAATTCACGGTGAAGGAAGATCGACGACGCGGCGCAGCCGCAGCCAAGGTCGAGGACGCGAAACCCCGCCTTCAGCTCGAGCCCCTCGGCAAGCCACTCAGTGAGCCAGAGAGCGTTGGCGCCACCGCTTGCGTTGCTGACGACCCAATCGGGATTATACGCGGACGAACGCGGAAATCTCTCAGAGAGCAGCAGATCTTCCCTGCGGTTCGGCATCGTGCCGGCGATTATAGCCGTCGCCGAACTGAGCGAATTCACGAAGGATTAGCGCGGCTGTCGATTATCAGTTCGCCAACGTGCAGCCGCCGTACTTCAAGGTTGTCTACGGTCAGTGTGTGCACACGCCCGCGTTTCATCGCGAATGCGCCAACCGCGAGACGCCCGATCGCGAGCGCCCCGATCGCGGACGCCCCGAGGGCGAACGCGCCGAATGCGACGGCGCCAAGAGCTCGAGCCCGATTGTGCTGCATCAGTGTCTGCTCTCTCACGGTATTGCCCGTCGACGGTTCGACCTGTCGAACGTCTCCCTGCCCAATCTGCACGTCGTCCATGGTGCACCTCGACCCTTTTAGACGATCTTATTACGTTCATCCCTGTCGGACTCGGTGAGTTCCCTTACGGCATCGACCACCAGCTCAGGCTCGTCGAACTGGATCCAATGTGCGCTTCGTGTCGCGACGATGTGGCGGCCGGCGACTGATTCTTCGACCAGGCTTCGATGTGCGGCGAGCTGGTCAGCTGGCTGGTCGCCGCTCGAGATGACGACGAGCGGTATCTCACGAGGTGGAATCACGGTGGCAATAGCGTCGCGATGGCGCTCCAAGGCGGCAAGGTGATCCGCCATTGCATGGAAGCACTTCGGATCGCACCACAAAGCCTGCACGATGGGATGAATCTCCGGTGGAAGCTTGCGCACTTCGCCAACCAGCCGTTCCAGCGTACGTGCTGCAGTCGGACCGAAGATTCTGACGAACCGGCGTGGCGCCCCTGGCGCACCGCCAGTGAGAAGCGCCAGGCATGCGCGGACAACGCCGACACGTGCCAGCAGAGCGCCGATACGTGACAGCTTCTGGCCACCCCAGAGAAGTCGCGCCCGGTGCGGCGTCGTCGTCGCAAGCCACTCGGTCGCGGGATCCACCAGCACGAGACCTGCGACTCTGGAACTGTGACGCGCAGCGTACGCCGATATGAGGAAGCTGCCGAATGAATGGCCAACGAGTATGTAGCGTTCGTCTGGGGCGATGTTTGCGAGGACCTGTCTCCAACTCGTCCACCATCCTCTCGAATGTTCGTGGGCACGAAGCCGGTTCGCTCCAGGCAAGGCCGGCGCGATCGTACGAGCAAACGCGCGTGAACGCGGCGATCTGTGGCTGCACAACTGCCCAACTCAGGGAGGAAGCCGCGATGCCGGATTCGAGGAGGACGACAGGGCTGCCGATACCCGAACACGTGACGTGCAGGCGATGACCACCAACATCAATCAGGCTCCCAGGCGGAGCGAAACGCCGGCGATCTCGTCTGGCGCCGATCTGTTGATAGACCACCCCGGCCGTCAGTAGGGCTGCGATCGCGGCAATGAAGCCCATTTCCTATGAGCGCCTTCGTGAGTTCTGCGGCCAACGTCGCACAACTCTCCAGGACTCAGGTCGTCCGACGCCTTCGAACGACTTCAACTGAGCATGGCGCATGGGCGACGACAGCCTGCGCCACGCTGCCCAGCAACAGGCGCGTCAGGCCGGTGTGTCCGTGCGAGCCCACGACAATGAGATCGGCTCCCCATTCTGACGCCTCGTCGACGATCACCGTTTGGGGATCGCCCTGTCGAACGGCGGTATCAACCGAAAGGCCGGATTGCGTCAGTCGCTCGGCAGCGCTGACGGCGATCTGTTGGGCATCCTTCTCCTGCTGCTGAAAAACGTCCTGAGGCGTGAGCGCTCCTGGAACGAACTCAGTCGCCGGTGGAACGTAGGGCCGGACAACAGAGATGACCCGCGCGGTGGTTGGCGCAGGCCACGAACGTTCTGCGACCTCGTCGATCGCGTCCTGCGACGGAGCCGAACCGTCCACCGCCAGCAGAATTCGCATGGTGTGGTCCCTCCCGAGAGTTCTCATGCCAGCGCAGGAAGCGTCTGACGCCTGTTGACCGTCAGGCTCAAAGGGTTAAGCTGGGCTCTAGCGTCCAACTCGCCGCTTCCTCGCCGCAGCCTTCTTGATATTCCGGCGAGCGGCAGCCTGTTGCCTTGATGTCGCCATCTCTTTCATCCTCTACCGCGATTCAGCTCGAGGATCCCGATGGGAATCCGATCGAGCTTTTCGAGCCGGCACGGCGCTGACGAAGGGCAACGCTGCTCCGCCGTACCGCTACTCTTCGGCACCTCGCGAACTCTCCATTTCTGCATCGACTTCCCGTTCGGCCTGCAGCCAATCATCGAGCGCTTTGCCGTCCTGTCCTCCTCGAGCCTCGTAGATCTGGTGGGCACGTCTGGCGATTCGGTTCATCCTGGACTCGTGCGATTGCGGCGTCGATGGTATGGTCCGATTTGGATCGTCGGGCTGCCTTGCGCTGATCCTGGCTGCTGGAATAGCTGGCGCTTGCCTTACCTCGCCACTGCCCGGTGTTTCTCTTGTTTTTGCTGTATGCAACATCGTTCCTCTCCGGTTCCAACGTCGCCGTGCAACACAGGAACGTTTTCAAGCGGCTTCGTGTCGGGACGGTAGATCACGCAGGTACCTGAACACCGACCAGAATCTTACGTCCTGGCGAGTGAGGTCCGGCCGAAGATGGCCGATTCCTGGGTTATCGGCGAGGAGCTGCATTGCGTCGTCAAGTGCGTCGACGACTTTCAGAACGGCACTCGAATTATCGCCTTCGAGGTACTCCAGGATCTTCAGCAAGTCGCCCTTGGCTGCCTGGGTGAGGACGAAGTCGCTCACGATGCTGATCGGATCTTCTGTCTGAGTTCCTCGAAGAATGCCCTACCGTCGCTCACCTGGCCGGCCTTCGCTTGCTCGACGCCGATTTCGATCTCCTGTCGCAGCTCGGTGAGCACCGCCTCGCGCTCGTGCTCTCGCTCCTCGAGCAGGTGCAGGCCTTCACGCACGGCCTCACCGGCTGTCGCGAATCGTCCCGATGCGACACGTTCCTGGATGAACGCTTCGAGGTCCGGCGTCAGGGTGATCGTCAACTGCGAGGATTTCGGCATACCCACCACCATTCTGCCATGGCGTCGCGTCGATCGGAAAATGTGCGCGGGCCGATTTTCGCCGTTGAATGCCGCGTGTCACGACGCATCGCCGATCGACTGGGGCCAAATTTGGGCCCACGAATTTGCAGACGCTGCAAATCGTTCACGACTCAGCACCTTCCGAGGTTGCCCCAGCTTGCCTTGGGCGCAGTGGTCGCTGGCCCGGCGCGCCCGAGCTTTAGCGAAGGCAGGTTCGAATCATCGCGCGTGACCTGTACGACTGCAAGCACCACGGTCTGCATGTGTTGACATTGTATATACGCACGGCTAAACTGCAAGTTATGGCGAGTCGAGCCAATCGCAGCACGGTCATAAATTTGCGAGCTGACGGACCTCGTCGGAGTCTGATCGATCGCGCTGCCGCCGCGGTCGGAAAGAATCGCTCCGAGTTCATGCTCGACGTCGCGACCCGGGAAGCCACGGCAGTTCTCCTGGATCGACGCTTCTTCCAACTTGACGCACGGGCATGCAAACAGTTCACTGCCGCACTCGACGCGGGCCCATCGGCTAATCCCCGACTTCGCAAGCTCCTGGCGAACAAAGCTCCCTGGGAGCGATGAATGCACCCACAGTCGGCGCACCAGAGCACCTGACTGCCGGACATGACGTCTCTGCCTTCGACAGCGGCGTTCCCGAGCTCGATACCTGGTTGAAGCGCCGGGCGCTTCAGCACGAAGCCTCCGGCGCTTCGCGCACGTACGTGGTTTCCGCAGGAGAACGAGTCGTCGGCTACTACGCGCTTGCAACCGGCGCCGTGGCACAACAGGAAGCGCCCGGTAAGGTGCGCCGGAATATGCCGGAACCGATCCCTGTGATGGTGATTGGAAGGCTCGCGGTCGACCGGGTGTACCAAGGGAAGGGGCTTGGATCGGCGCTCTTGAAGGATGCGCTCCTGCGCACTCTGAACGTCGCCTCGATTGTCGGAATCAGGGCCGTTTTACTCCATGCGATTTCCGAAGACGCGAAGCGCTTCTACGAAAAGGCTGGGTTCTCGCCTTCCTCCGTCGACCCCATGACCATGATGATCACGCTGGCTGATGTCGAGAAGGCCCTCTAAGACAACGTCTGTGCCGGCACTGCTGCGGCAGCAAGTCGATCGCTGGGCGGAGACCTGGCTCAAGGCGACGTTCTCGCGGCTCCTCGAGTTGCGTGCGCAAGATCCTGGTCCGTTCAACTATCCCATCGCCGTGTTCTCCGAGTGGCGCGGCAAGGCGTTCTACCTCAATGTTCGATACCGCGCTCAGAGCCGCAGGCCTGAAGATGACTTCGTCGTTCGGCACACCAGAATGACGCTCACCGGCTTCGGCAGATTCGACCTGGCGTACTTCCGGCACACGGACAAATGGTTCACGGTCTACCGTGGGCTGACAGCGGCGGAGTGCTTTCGGGAGATCGAGGAGAATGAGCTCTTCTGGCCGACGACCTGACACGGTTTGATTCCGCGCCGAGGGGGCTCCCAGGACTTCTTCTCGATCTCCGCAAAGAACGCTCTTACAGCCGCACGAAGAATTCCCACCTACGTCTGGAACCCGTGCTGCCGGCGATGCACCGGGCCGTCGAAGCTCTGCGTGGATTTGAACTGCTCGAAGCGTCCGTCCGTCGCAAACGGCTTCACCTTTTCGACCAGCGCGGCCTGCTCGGCATCCGACAGCGGCTTGAAGTCGCGGGCCAGCGCGACGTTCTGTTGCAACTGCTCCATCGTCGTCATCCCCACCACCTGCGACGCCACCGGCTGGCTGAGCGCGTACCTGTAAGCCTCTTCCGCCGTGAGCCCGGCCTCGCGCGCGATGCCGTTCCCGCCGCCGAAGCCCTTCATGCCGAGCGCGCCCACTTTTTTCTTCAGGCAGACGGGCAGCACCTGCTTCTGAAAGCTCCGGTAGTGCACGTCGAGCGCGTTCACCGGGAATTGGCACGCCTCCCAGTCGAAGGGTTTCGCCAGCATCGAGAGATGGATACGCGGATCCTTGTGGCCGGTGAACCCGATGTAGCGCACCTTGCCGGCCTTCCGCGCCTCCAGCGCCGCCTTGAGGCCGCCCTTGTCGAACACCCAGTCCGGATCGTTGTCGTAGACGATTTCGTGGAACTGCCAGAGGTCGATCCGATCCGTCCGGAGACGCCGCAGGCTGTCGTCGAGGCACTTCATCGACCCCGCGTAGTCGCGCTCGCAGTTCTTCGTCATGAGAAAGACCTTGTCGCGGCGGCCGTCGGACAGCGCGCGCCCCATGACTTCTTCGGAGCCGCCGTCGTGATAGTCCCAGCAGTTGTCGAAGAAGGTGAGCCCTTCATCCACCGCGGCATGCATGATGCGGATCGCCTCGGCGGAGTCCTTGACGGATCCGATGTGCCACCCGCCGAGACACAGAATCGACACGCGCTCCCCCGTCCGTCCCAACAGGCGGGTCGGCAGCCCTGTAGCGGCCGCCGGCTGCTGGCTCGCGAGGACGTCCGCGGACAGTACGCCGAGCGCGACGCTCGACGCTGCGGCTTCGATCAAGAACTCCCGACGCGTTGTCGTCGATCCGCTCCTCATGACGTTCTCCTTCCATGAACATTGCGGTTTATCGTTCCTATCGGTGCTCCGTCACGGCATTGTGCTCGTGATAGTGGCCCCGCGCGTGCAGTTGGTCGTGTAGCCGCTTGTAGACCGACGTCAGTTTCATCCGTATGCGTTTGTACGTCTCGTCCTCGGCCCGGGTGCCGACGGTGTCGATGTAGGCCAGGGCGCCTTCGATCTGATCCAGGATCGTCACGGCATCCGCTGCGGCGAAGAACTCGGTGCCGGCGACGGGGATCATCACGGGCGACGAGTGCGCTGCGATGATCTCCGGCTTGTCGGGGTGATGGCCGCGAATCATCACTGCCAGCCACGAGCTGCGATCGACGCGGACCGACCAGTGCCCGGCGTCTCGCTCCGGCTGGATCGAGCGACTTTCGCGGATCTCGCCATTCACGACCAGCTCGATCTTGCTCATCGGGACGGTGACCGTCGCCGCCTCCCATGTCACCTCCACCGTTCCGCCGCGGCCATTCATCTCGATGCGGCTTCCTGCGGGCCGCCCGTCCACAGCGAACTCCAGCAGCGGCCCGTAAGTGACAAACGTGTTTCCTCCGCGAACCGCCGCTTTCCAGTCGTCGTAGGTGAACTGACGCTCACCCGGGATCCGGGCATAGGTTCGGACGGTACCGACCGCCGTGTTCGCGGACATTTTGTCGGTGCCCCCGACAGCGGCGACGAAGTATCCGAGATTGAGATACCGATACCAGTCTGAAAGGGAGTACGGATCGATGCCGCCGTACAGGTTCCCCCAGGAGGTCATCTCGACCGCATCGATCGCACCATCGATCAATGCCGCGGCATGCTCGCACCGCGGGTTGGGAAAGTGCGGAAGCACCACGACGCCGTCCTGCTGTTTGCATCGCTCGGCCCACTCCAGCAGTAGCGTGCCCACCGCGTCGCCGAGCGCCGCTTCGTTGGGCCCGCCGGCGCACATCGGCGCGATGATGCTGCCGTTGTATCCGAGCAGCGAGATGTGACCGAGCACGGGCTGCCGGTTTTCCGTACCCACGCGGACCAGCCACTCCCCATCGCCGCCCGCTTCCTTCGAACCGAACGTCGTCTTGCCGTCGAAGTCGCCCACGTTCGTCATCAGCTCGCCCCACTGGCTGGCAAGCAGGTTGATGACGTTCACGCCTTCGGCCGAGCCCTCCAGCCTCGCCGTGGAAGGAGAAAGGAAATGCACATGGGTGTCGGCCGTCACCCAGCCGCGCTCCCGCCAGGGCAGCACTTTCTCGATGGCGACCTCAATCGTGTCGGTGGCAGCGTCACCTGCGCCGTCAAACGCACCGGCGCAATTTCAAATCCTTTGCTGACCTCCAGGTAGACGCGCCCGAGCGGCAGATCGATCACCGTCTCTCCGTCGATGTACGTGCAACGGTGACTGCCGGTCCGGATCCATTCGTCAGGCCGCTTTTCGGTCCACGCCTCGTGCGAGAACTCCGGCGCGTAGTCTTCGAACCAGGCATCGTTTGATTTGCGATGCCGAGCGACTGGCGATAAGTACTCCCCGCTCTCGCCATGCACGTGCAGCTTCACAGGCACCGGCGTGCCGCTCGTCTTGTCGACCACGCGAATCTGCACTCGCCGCGTCGCCGGCGTCACGCGCGTCAGCGGGCCCGCATTCCCCGTCGCCTCCAACTCCGATACGGCGATACTCGACCCGTTCCACAAGTGGAACAGTGCATCGGGATGCGCGCTGTATTCGATGAGGATTTCCCGGGCTGATACCTCCCCAACCTTGTTGTTGTAGGTGGCGGCCCAGTCGGCGCTCGGGTAGTGAACCCTTGCCTCGGCGGAAATCACCTGGCCCATGTCCAGCTGAATCTGTTTCCACACGCCCAGCCGTTCGAGGCGATAGTCGAACGACGTTCCTTCCGGGAGAAGGAGGATCGCTTTGCGGCGCGTCTGCCAGCGAAGTGGCTCCGCGGTCGCGTTGCCAGCCGAGAGTCCCGAGATGATGGTGACACCCGACTTGGGCTCGAACCGCAGCGCCGCGATCTCTTTGTCCGGAGACGGGTTCTTCCAGGCCCACAGCCAATTGGTCCAGGCATCCAGACCGGAGACCCACACTCGCGTCTGCGAGGTGCCCCACCCGATGTCCCCACCGTGGTCGATCAGCATCGAAGGCTGATCGTGAACGGGCGCCACCGGGTGCGGTTTTCGGTGCGTGACCGCCTGAAAGCTCTCTTCACCCCACAGCTGTGTGAACATCCCGATGTGGTGGCGTCTCCGGATCGCCTGGCGCGACTGGGTGCCGTCCGCGTAGACGATCACGTAGTCGGCAACGTGCTCGCCGAGGCGTCCCTGGCCGGCCATCGGACGGATGAGCCCGTGCTCGTCTCGCTGCAGCGGACTGTTGTCCGTCGTGTGTTGGAAGACGAGCCATTCAGCCTTCACTGCGGGCACCGTCACGGTGACCACCTCGCCCCTCAACAGCACGGGGCGATCGATTTGGAAGGGAATGCCCCGGCAGACGCAGGAGCCTCGCGGTGCCTTTGGAATCGCTTTGGCGAGGGATTCCGACAAGCCCGCAGTCGCGAGATCCTCGAATGCGATATTTCCCGTCAGCGGGACCGGTGCGAAATCGGGCGAGGACGGTCCGTCTGAAAGGGCGTCCGCGCCGACTGCTTCATTCGATGTCGTCGGAGTCGGCGGCGATGCCGCCTCGGCGCTCGTCGGATCGATCGTCTCCGAGGCGAGCAGCGCCAGTCTCGTCGCGGCCAGGCTCTTGAAAAAGTCTCGACGGATCATTGCGGCCTCACGGCTTGATCGAGTCAGGCGGCACCGGATGCGCGAGCCGCTCGGGTAGCCGCTGCAAGCAGGCTGTACGCCCATATCGCCACGGCGCCGATGATGAGCAGCGCTCCTACATTGCCCCAGAATGCCGCATCGGGACCCGTCTCCCAAATCAGAGGCCTGGGCTCACCCGCAAGCTGCCACTCGGACCGACCGCGCGTCAAGAGGTCGAAGGCGCTCACGATCCAGAGGAACACGGTCACAACAGGGTGCTGCGAGACGTGGATGTCTCGTTGCTGTGGAAGCGCGACGAGTCGCCCCAACACGCCCTGAAGGAGCAGGACGCTCGCGAGGCCGAGCATCCCCGCCAACAGGGCCGGTCCCCAGGTATCGCCCGCGAGACGGTTGGCACGGGAATCAGTGCGTCGCGTCCCGGCGGTCGACCGCGGCCATCCCCATCCGCGCACAAGGTAGCGCCAATAGAACCACAGATACACGGCCATGATCGGCACCGCCCACGGCAGTGCTGATTGGTACCTGGTGTTCGCCGACAGCAGGATGGACCATGGCGCCGTCCCGGCCAACGCTGTTGCGATTCCGGTGAGAAGCGCTCGCACAAGGATCGGGAGGCGAAGCCACAATCCTCGATGTATTGCCATGGGACGGTTCACGGGTGCATCAGTTCGCTGCTGCGCGACCTCGTGCGTTCCAATTCACCAGTACCTCAAGATGCGCGGTGTCGGAAGCGTCGACCGGGCGCATGACAAGGAACTTCTGCCCGTCGGGAGCCGGTGCATACGTGTCGAGTTCAGGGTTCGCGGGGGCGACCGCGAAGAGCGAAGTAGGGGTGCCGACGTGGGGCGCGGACTCCGTCGAGAGCGCCCCGGCGCTCGCAGCCGGACCGATCGCGACGCTCAGCAAGTGGCTGTTCGCTGAGATGTAGAACAGTTCCTTGCTGTCGCCCCGCCACGTCGGCTGCCCGCCGCCCGCGGGAGACACCCGCACGCGGGCTTCAGGGCGGCGGTACGGCGCCACATAGACATCCATCATGCCGGATTCGTTCGAGATGTACGCGAGCCATCGTCCATCGGGCGACACCTGCGGCTGATCGTTCCAGAAGCCGTTGCGAACGAGGGGTTCGGGTGCGCCGTGTCCGCCGGCAGGGATGCGCCAGATGTCAGTGCTCTTACCGGTCACCACGAGGTACAGAAGGGCATCGTCCGCAGCGGACCAGCACTTTGGAAACTGCGCGCGACCCTGGTCGGAGAGCATCTGCTTCGCCTGCCTCGAGCCAAGCGCCTGGCGAAAGACGCTGTGGCGAAGACCTCTCCTCGACCCTGCCGCGAAGACGATCTCCGTGCCATCGGGTGACCACACTGGATCCGAACTCGAATCGGCCACTCTCGACGCGACACCTCGCGCGTCCAGCGCCCAGATGCGGCCCGCCAGGGGATCCTTCGATCTCGGCGGCAACCTGACCATGGGACGACAGAGAGATCTGCCGATAGGCCTTGGGATCGCCGAACGGTGCCATCGTGCGGCCGTTCCGGGCCACCCACGTGAGCTGCATATCGGGACTGCGCGCCGGCAGGTACACAACGGTGCCGGCGTCCGAGACGGAAAACGCCCCGGCGTTTTCGGCAATCGGCGCCGGCTCGCCGGCAAGCCGCATGCGGGCGTCCACCGGCTGCGCGAAGAGCGTCCCGCTCCTCACGAACAGGAGCTGACCGTTCCGCACAACGGCGGGGTCGGTCTCTGGACGCATCCGCTCTCGGAGTGAAGGGTCATCGATCGAGCTCATGTACAGCCCGCTCGTTCGGGGATCGCCCCTCACCACGAACAGGAAGCGCCGATGATCCGGGAGCCACTGGGGGTAGAAGTGCACCTCAGTGGACGAGGCAGCACGCGGGGTGACGGCCGTCGGTGTCCGTCCCGGCGAGGAAAGCGAGAAGATCGCGGCTTCGGTCGCAGAGGCTTTGGAGAACAAGATCAGTCCGGCGCTGTTCCAACTTGCGCCTACGGTGAACTCAGTTTGACCGAGCGTGCACAGGGTCTGGGGCGATCCGCCGGTAACGCTCACGCGCTTCAGCGTTCGCGTTCCCGCCGCGAGGAAACCCAGCGCGCGACTGTCGGCCGCCCAGAACACGTCTTCGGCTTCCTCCGTGCCGGCCAGCGGCCGAAACGCGGCCGCGTCCAGCGGCCTGATCCAGATCCGGCTTTTCTCTCCACTCTGCCGGCCCACGACTGCGACGTACCGTCCATCGGGCGAGATCTGTGGCGGCTCGGGAGTGAGCCGAAGGTCCGTCGGCAGCTCGATTGCGAGGCGCATGAGCGGCGGCACGTCGCGGCGTGAACCCGAGTACAGGAACGCCGTCAGCGCCGCCGCGGCGGTCATGACACTCACCCCCAAGAGCCACGCCCGCGCGCGCGACCGGGCAGCGTGAGCGCGCGGCACGATCGGCAGTTCGCCATCCCTTGTGCTGCCGCCCGACAGGACATCCGCCAGCTCCATTCGCGCCGCACCGATGTGAGGCAGCCGCTCACCGGGATCTTTCGCGAGGCACCGGCGCAGTAGCGTCCTCACGGACGCTGGCGTGTCCTGCGGCAGCAACTGCCAATCGGGATCCCGGTGAACGACACTTGCCAGGATGTCGGTGACTGTTTCTCCCCCGAACGCCGGACGTCGCGTCAACATCTCGAACAGGACCGCCCCAAACGCCCAGACGTCCGCCCGCCGGTCGACGACGCGGCCGCGCGCCTGCTCTGGCGCCATGTACGCCGCCGTGCCAAGAATCACCCCCGCGGCTGTCCCGTCGTAGGTCACCGTCGGCGAGTCCAGGAGGGGCGCAGCGGCACCCACGCCCTCTCCGGACCACGCCTTCGCGAGCCCGAAGTCCAGGACCTTGACGGTTCCGTCCGGACGCACCTTGATATTGGCCGGCTTGAGGTCGCGGTGCACGATGCCGCTCTCGTGTGCGGTCTCGAGGGCGTCCGCTACCTGGCGCGCGATCTTTACAGCCTCGCGGATTGACAGCGGTTCGCGCACGAGGCGATCGGCGAGATCCTCACCCTCCACGAACTCGAGGACGAGGAAAGACACGTGATCGGCCTGCTCGAAGCCGTGGATCGCGGCGATGTGCGGGTGATTGAGCGAGGCGAGCAGATGCGCTTCGCGTCGGAACCGCGCAACCCTCGCCGGATCGCTCGCCACATCCTGGGGGAGCGTCTTGATCGCGACGTCGCGACCGAGCACGGTGTCGGAGGCCCGATACACTTCGCCCATGCCCCCCGCGCCGATGATGCCGACGACGCGGTAGTGCGCGAGTAGCCGACCGGGTTCGATGGACATGCAGGTCTTTGGCCGTTGCTGCGCATTCTAACCGCTGTAGCGCAGGCCGGGTCCGCGCCGGAAATCGCGGCGGTCGAGGTTCTGGCGGAGCACTGTGGAGTATCGTGTGCGGGACCATGAGCAACGACACGGCTTTTGAAATGGCCGTCTCCACCGTCCGCTTCGGCGTCGGCGTCACGCGCGAAGTGGGAATGGATCTGAAAGAGATGGGCGCACGCCTCGTGCTCGTGTTGACGGATCCGCAGGTTGGCGGCCTGCCGCCCGTGCGGACGGTGCTGGATTCACTCGAGCAGCATGGCGTCTCGTTCGCCTTGTACGATCGCGTCCGCGTCGAACCCACCGATGCCTCGTTCCTCGACGCGATCGAGTTCGCACGCGCGAGTGCTTACGACGCGTACGTCGCCGTCGGCGGCGGATCGACGATCGACACCGCGAAGGCCGTCAACCTCTACGCAACCTATCCTCCCGCGGACTTTCTCGACTATGTGAACCCGCCCATCGGAGTAGGCCTGCCAGTACCCGGGCCATTGAAACCGCTGATGGCGATTCCTACGACCGCCGGAACCGGCAGCGAAACGACCGGCGTGGCGATCTTCGATTTGACATGGATGCACGCCAAGACCGGCATCGCCAATCGCCGCCTGAAGCCGACGCTTGGCTATCTCGATCCCGAAAACACCCGCACGATGCCGCCGCAAGTGGCGGCCTCTGCCGGCCTCGACGTCCTGAGCCACGCGGTCGAGTCCTATACGGCGCTCCCTTTCACCGACCGGCCCCGGCCCGAACGTCCTGCGCTGCGGCCGGCCTATCAGGGATCGAACCCGATCAGCGACGTCTGGGCGATTCAGGCGCTGCGAATGGTGGCGCAGTTTCTCGTGCGCGCGGTCGACGATCCGTCGGACGACGAGGCGCGAGCGAATATGCTCCTGGCGGCGTCATATGCCGGCGTGGGATTCGGGAACGCGGGCGTGCATTTGCCGCACGGCATGTCGTATCCGGTCTCGGGGAATGTGAAGAGCTATCACGCTCCGGGCTACCTCACCGAACATCCGCTGGTCCCTCACGGCGTGTCGGTCATCCTCAATGCGCCTGCCGTCTTTCGATTCACGGCCAGCGCCAATCCGGTCCGTCATCTGCAGGCGGCCGAGGCGCTCGGGGCGGATGTGTCGAGAGCGCGGGCGGAAGACGCCGGGAAGATCCTCGCGGACCGGATCACGTGGTACATGCAACGGCTGGGGATGCCGAACGGCCTGCGCGGGATCGGCTATTCGTCGGCCGATATCCCCGCGCTGGTCGAAGGCACACTGCCGCAGCATCGCGTGACGAAGTTGTCGCCTCGACCCGCAGATGCGGACCAATTGAGCGCGCTCTTCGAAGAGTCGATGGTTGCGTGGTGATATGTCTCTTGCGATTGCGGGGGCGAATTTCCCCCGTCGCGCCTACGCGTTCTCCTCCGACGAGATCGTCAGCAAAAACCCGCTCGGGTCGGTCACCTCGAACGCGCGGGTCTTCCACTCGGTGTCGTGCGGCTCGGAATGGAGCTTGACTCCCGCGCTCTTGGCCCGCGCCGCAATCTCGTCGACGTTCTGCGTCGTCGACATGAACACGCGCATGCCGACACCTTTCTTTCGGTCGCGCCCCTTCTTCCAATCATCCTGGCTCAAGCCGATCTGGTTCTTGCCGGCGCGGAGCATCACTCCGAGCAGTTTCCCGTTGTCTTCCCACCGCTCATCGACGGCGAAGCCGAGCGCTTGGTAGAAGGTGATGCTCTTCTGCAGATCGTCGACGGTGAAGCTGGGAACGATGGTGCTGATCTGCAGGGCTTCCTGGGTTGTGGCCACGTTGCTCCTCCTTGCTGCGTATCGATCCGATGCTAGCCACGCTTGCCGCGGATCTGCAAGCGCGGCCGGACGCGGGCCATTCCAGGACGGTCGGACAGCGAAGGCACCGTGCGATGATGTCGCATGAACGAGTGGCTCAGGCTGACCGCCGCGCTGTCACGAACGATGCGCGCGCACGCGCCCGGGTGGACCAACCGCGGCGACACCGATCCAGGCATCACGATGCTCGAGCTGCTGGCGTTTCTCGCCGAGGGCCTGCGATTTCACCGCGGCGTCGTCGCGAGCGGATCGTTCACGGCCGCCAGGATCGTTGAAGCGCTGGCCGGGTACGACGAGCCCGACTCGATTGCCGTCCGTGTGAATGGCACGTTGTGGCGTCGCGTCGATGCGCTTGCGGAAGCGGGGGCGGACGATCCCGTCTACGTCTTCGACCAGGCGACCGGCACCCTCACGTTCGGCGACGGCGTTCACGGCCGCAGGCCAGAGACCGGCCCCGCGGGGCCACGAATCGCCTGATTGGACGGCGCGAATCGCCTGATTGGACGGCGCGAATCGCCTGATAGGACGGCGTGATAGTGGATCACGCTTTCCTGGGCTCTGTCGCACGCCGGCGCTCGCCGCCTGTCCGCTCCAGCCACTCATCAAAGCCATCGCCGCGCATATTGCGCGGAGAATTTCGTCTGTCAATGCAGGAGTTTCGCACAATGAGATCTTTGAACGGCACTATCAAGCGGCTGGTCAGCGACAAGGGATTCGGATTCGTCGCCGCGCCCGACGGCAACGAGTATTTCTTCCACCAGTCGGCGCTCAACGGGGTTTCGTTCTCGGAGTTGCGCGAAGGCGAGGCCGTGACGTTCCAGACGGGACAGGGTCCCAAGGGACCACGCGCCGAGAACGTGGCGCGCGCCTAGTTGCGCTCAATCGGACGGACCAGGCGACGATCGCCTGGTCCGTCACCGTCATTCCGCTTTCCATCCCCGTTCGCCGGACGAATGAAGACCTCTGACGGAGGACGCAATGGAGTCGACTCAGACCGAGATCAGAGCGCTGTTTGACAGTCAAGCCGAGGCCATCCGGACGAAGGACGTTGACCGCCTCATGTCGCTGTATTCCCCCGACATCCTCTACTTCGACGTGGTCCCTCCTCTCCGCTACGCCGGATCGGCTGCGCTCCGCGGCAGGTTCCTGCAGTGGTTTGATGCCTATCAAGGCTCAACGAGCGTGGAAACCCGCGACTTCAGTATTTCGGAGAGCGGGAATATCGCGGTCGCCCATTGGCTGAGCCGCGTAAGCGGAACGTTGAAGAACGGTCACGAAGCCGGATTCTGGGTACGTGCGACCAGTTGCTGCCAGCGGTCAAATGACCGGTGGCTGATCACGCACGAACACATCTCGCTGCCTGTCGATGTCATGAGCGGGAGACCGGCCACGGACCTTCTGCCCTGACCGCTGTCGTCCGCCATCCGTGACCGTCGTCGCCGGCCAACACCGATCAACTCGGTCACGGACGAACACGGACTCACACGGACAAATACTTCTCTTGAATCCGTGGTCCTCCGCGTCCGTCCGTGACTGAAGCCATCCGTGACCGCGTCGCCGGCCAACACCGATTGAATCGGTCACGGACGAGCACGGACTCACACGGACAAATACCTCTCTTGAATCCGTGGTCCTCCGCGTCCGTCCGTGACTGAAGCCATCCGTGACCGCGTCGCCGGCCAACACCAATTGAATCGGTCACGGGCGAGCACGGACTCACACGGACAAATTCCTCTCTTGAATCCGTGGCCCTCCGCGTCCGTCCGTGACTGAAGCCATCCGTGACCGCGTCGCCGGCCAACACCGATTGAATCGGTCACGGACGAGCACGGACTCTCACGGACAAAATTCCTCTCTTGAATCCGTGGCCCTCCGCGTCCGTCCGTGACTGAAGCCATCCGTGACCGTCGTCGCGGACCAACACCGATCAACTCGGTCACGGACGAACACGAACTCACACGGACAAATTCCTCTCTTGAATCCGTCGCCCTCCGCGTGGCGGCGGTTTCCCGCCGGTGAACCCGCTCGGAACTCTAGGTGACCTTGACGTTCTCGGCTCTCGGACCCTTCGGGCCCTGTCCTCGGTCGAAGGTGACGGCTTGTCCTTCACGAAGGTCGGCGAACTGCGTGTTGGCGCACGCCGAGTTATGGAAGAAGTACTCGTTGCCGTCGCTCGCCAGGATGAAGCCAAACCCCTTATCGCTGACCAGCCGTTTGATCGTGCCCTGCATTGACGCCATGTCGGTTCTCCTGAATCCGTAAGAGCCAAACGCAGTATAGCCCGCTTGAGGTGGCGCGAGGGCCGACAAGTGCAAACCCCATCGCGGGCTACAATTCGAGCGTGATCGTTCGACCGCGCGTCGCGCTCGTGACCGGGGCGAATCGTGGCTTGGGACTCGAGACGAGCCGTCAGTTGCTCGCGAAGGGACTGACCGTCGTGATGGCCGGGCGAGACCACGCCGCTGGAGCCGCGCGCGCGTTTTCATCGTGTGTCCTCGCACGAGATCTCCGTCAGTACCGTTCCCAGGCGACCCGCCAGTGTTCGTCGGGGCTGGAGGGCTTGACGATCAGCTGGTTCCCCGACAATTCGTAGACACGCCTCAGGTTCTTGCCGACCAGACTGCGAACGAGCGCGCCCTCGACATGAAACGTCCAGGTGTGTGTGCGTTCGTCAACCTCATAGCGGCCATAGGATGCTTCGTATCCGCCCTGGGCGTATTGAACCGGTCCGGCGTTACTGCCACCGGCATGCCGGTACATCACCTGCACCGACGCATGGCCGTCGCGAGTGAAGACGAACAGCCCCGTGGAGTCGGCCCTGTGAACGCTTCCGTCCGGGCCCGGTTCTTCGAGCCACACGAGTCGCCAGGCTCCGACAAATCGATCGCGATCACTCTGCGCGGGCTCTGCGCCGAGGCGGCCGGCCAGGTGGCCACCCGTTACCGTAGCCAGGGCGACGCCGAAGATGGCGATTGCGAATCTCAATGACGTGCTCATCACTCAGCTCTCCGTTTGTGCCTGCGTGAACCCTAGCAGACGCCATGTCGCCATCGACAGTGGACATGAAAAAGCGATGAAAGTATCATTTGTTCATGTCTTCGACCATGGTCCAGATTCGGAATGTTCCGCCCGAGTTCCATCGTCGGCTCAAAGCCCGCGCGGCTCTGGAAGGCATGTCGATGTCCGACTACATCCTGCGCGAGGTCGGGAAAGCGCTCGAGCGGCCGACGCGTGCTGAAGTGCTGGAGCGATTACGTACCCGCCCAGTCCGTCGGCTGAAGCGAAATGCGGCCGACGTGATTCGGGCAGAACGTGATGGGCGGTGATCGTCCTCGACGCGTCCGCGCTCGTGGAGTTGATTCTCGACAGTGCAACGGGTCAGCTCGTCGCGGACCGCATTGCCGATCCGGCCGAAGGTCTCCACGTACCGCATCTCGCGGACATCGAAGTCGTGCAGGCTCTGCGACGCTACGTGCGAGAGGGCGAGATTGACGCGGATGCGGCAGAAGCCGCGCTGGACGATCTGCGAGCGCTGGATCTGCAGCGCCACGCACATGAGCCGCTGCTGGAGCGCGTTTGGGAGCTCCGCAAGAACCTGACTGCTTATGATGCCGTCTACGTAGCGCTCGCGGAGGTGCTCGATGGCGTCCTCCTTACGTGCGACCGCCGACTGTCCCAGGCGCCGGGTATGAGTCGCCGGGTCGCGCTCGTTGAGTCTGGACGTTCGAAGGGTTAGCGTGGCTCATGAACGAGGACGGCCGAAAAACAAAACGTAGCCGTCCGCGTCCTTGAGTTCGAATCCACGCAAACCATCATCGGTATCTTTGAGTGGCTCGGAAAACTCGACATTGCGCGACGAGAACTCTGCCGCCAACGCGTCCGGATCGGGGACATGGAGGTAGGCGTCCCAGCGGGCGATGCCTTTTTCGACGTCTCGCGTGTAGTTCGGCACTGGATCGACGCCGACGTCCTTGAACATGATCATCGCAGCGCCGCGCTGGACAATGCCGAAGAAGATGTCGTCAGGTTCGGGCCCTTGAAACGTGATGTCGAACCCGAGACGGTCGCGATAAAACGCCAGCGCGGCGAGGACATTCTTGACGATGAAGAATGGCGCTATGCCGGAAATGTCTGGTTGAGTCATGTGAATTTCGGGCTGCGGTCAAGACCTTACTTCTTCCGTTTCGCCGCGTTGAATGCCACAGCGGCGCGAATCAGCTCTTTGAACGCCACTTCCTGAATCGCGTCGTCTTTGTGAATGTCGATGGCCCGTCGTGTATTTCCCTCGAGGCTCGAATTGAAGAGATGAGCGGGGTCCTTCAGCGAGGCCCCGTGAAAGAAGGTCAGCTTGACGATCTGCTTGTAGGATTCGCCCGTACAGATGCCACCGTTGTGGGACCAGACGGGAGTTCCCGGGGAGGACGCTTTCTTCCACTTCCATTCCTCGACGACCTCGGGGTCCGCCTCGTGAATGAGCTTGCGCATCCGTTTCAGCACCGAACCTCGCCAATCGCCGAGCTCGCGAATGCACTGGTCAATCATCTGCGAGGCGGAGTCGGGCCTTCCGGAGATATCTTTTTGCGGCACGGGTCGTCTCCTTCGTGGGCTTGCAGGCTGATGAAGATTAGCCCGAAATGCAGGCCCACTACGTTTCCGCAGGAAAGCCGCTAGCACCTCTCGATCTCGATCGCGCGTCGCCGACGACTGACGCGTTTCACCGTGGCGCGCGACAGCACGGGCTTCTTGCCTGCCGCGATCGTGTGAAAATGCGAGACATTGCACAGACGGCCAATGGCCAGACCCGACATGCTCGATCGCGGCCGCGACGCCTTCGAACGCAAGGCCTGGACCGATGCGTACAGCCAGTTGTCGGCCGCGGACCACGAGACGCCGCTCGAGCCGGACGACCTCGAACGACTGGCAAAGGCTGCCTACCTCGTGGGACGGGACGAGGAGAGCGAGGCGTTCTGGGCGCGTGCGCATCAGGCGCTGTCCGATCGAGGCGACCGCGAAGGCGCCGCACGATCCGCCCTGTCGCTCGCATTCGGACTGTACCAGCGCGGCGCGGCGGCTCCAGCCTCGGGCTGGTTCGCCAGAGCCGAACGCATCCTCGATGAGGCGCACCTCGACACCGCCGCGCGCGGATATCTGCTGATCCCCTCCGCCATTCACGACATCGTGCGCGGTAACGCGCCAGCGGGCCTCGCGATGTTCGAACGAGCGGCCGAGATCGCCTGCCGCTTCGGCGATCGCGACCTGGCCTCGATCGCGTGCCACGGCCGGGGGCGTGCGCTGATTCGCCTTGGCGATGTCGCCGCCGGCGTCGCGCGGCTCGACGAGGCGATGGCGGCCGTGATGGCCGGCGACGTCTCGCCGATTGTGGCCGGCGACGTTTATTGCAGCGTGCTGGAGGGGTGTCAGGAGACCTTCGATTTGCGCCGCGCCTACGAGTGGACGACCTCGCTCTCGCAGTGGTGCGCGGCGCAGCCTGGTCTGGTGCGCTACCACGGAGAGTGCCTGCTCTATCGGGCCGAGGTCCTGCAGCTGCGTGGCCAGTGGCAGGACGCCGAACGGGATGCCCACCAGGCGTGCGAGCTGCTGGGCTCGCGACCGATGGCGGGCGCGGCGCGCTATCGCCTCGGCGAGATCCATCGGCTCCGCGGAGAGGACGCGAAGGCCGAAACGGAGTACACGCGAGCCAACGAGCGTGGACGAAAGCCGCAGCCGGGCCTGGCGCTGCTCCGTCTGGCGCAAGGGCAGGTCGACGCGGCAGCCGCGTCGATCCGCGGCGTCCTGATCGACACGCAGACCCGGGCCGCACGTGCACGAGTGCTTGCGGCGGCTGTCGAGATCCTGCTTGCCGTGAACGATGTCGAGAGCGCGCGCAGTGCGGCGGCAGAGTTGACGGACATCGCCACCCTGGTCGGCGCGCCGATGCTGCATGCCGCTTCCGCACAGGCAACCGGCGCCGTCCTGCTTGCCGCCTCGGAGATCCCTGCCGCCTCGACGTCGCTGCGGCACGCCTGGGAAGGGTGGCGAGACCTGGCGATGCCGTACGAGGAAGCGCACACCTGCCTGTTGCTGGCGGCGGCCTGTGAACAGCGCGGCGATCAGGACGGTCGTCGTCTCGAGCTCGATGCCGCCCGACGGCTCTTCAAGGAGCTGAACGCCGAGGCCCAGCTCGCTCGCCTCGCCGAAGAGGCAGATCGTGGCGCGCGCCACGCGGTCGGCCCGCTCAGCGAACGGGAGGCACAGGTCCTCCGCCTGATCGCCACCGGCAAGACGAATCGCGACATCGGCGCAGAGCTGTTCATCAGCGAGAAGACCGTGGCGCGCCACGTCAGCAACATCTTCGACAAGCTCGGCGTCTCGACCCGGGCGGGCGCCACGGCCCTGGCGTACCAACGCCACCTGATCTGACAGCGTACCAAGAACCACCCAATTTCACGTCCTCGGCGATTTGGGTAATTCGACCGATGTCGATGCCGTCCCGGTCGAGTAAGTTCGGTATCGACGTAGAGGGTTCCAGATGTACGACGCCATCATCGTCGGCGCGCGGTGTGCCGGATCGTCCACCGCGATCCTCCTGGCGCGACGCGGATTCAAGGTCCTGCTCGTCGACAGGACGACGTTCCCGAGCGACACGATCTCGACGCACATCGTGTGGCCGCACGGCGCCGAGATCCTGGGGCGCTGGGGGCTCCTGACAAAGCTCGCGGCGACCGGCGTGCCGCCCATCTGTCGCCGGATGACCTTCGACGTCGGTCCGTTCGCGCTGCGCGGCACGATTCCCGATGCCAACGATGGTCAGGGCGGCTTCTGTCCTCGCCGCACCGTGCTCGACAGCCTGCTGGTGAACGCGGCGGCCGAGTCGGGCGCGGAGGTTCGGGAAGGCTTCGTCGTGGAGAAGCTCCTGGTGAGCGATGACACGGTCACCGGTGTCCGCGGACACGCGCCGGGTGGGAACGGTGTCGAGGAACGAGGCCGGCTGGTGATTGGCGCCGACGGCGTCAACTCTTTCGTCGCGCAAGCTGTGCGGGCTCCGGCGTATAACGTGCGGCCCGTGGCGGCCTGCGCGTACTACTCGTACTTCAGCGATGTCCCGCAGGACGACGTCGAGCTCTACATGCGGGAGCGCAATGCGTTCGGCGGCGCGCCGACCAACGACGGTCTCCACCTCGTGATGGTGAACTGGCCGGCCAGCGACTTCCCCGCCGTCCGCGCCGACGTTGAGGCGCACGTCTGGCGAGCGCTCGAAGCCGCGCCCTCTTTTCTCGCCCGCGTGCGCGAGGGCCGGCGCGCAGAGAAGTGGTACGGCACGGCTGGCGTACCCGGATATTTCAGAAAGCCGTACGGCAAGGGATGGGCGCTCGTCGGCGACGCCAGTTACAACCGGGATCCGATTACCGCCCAGGGCATCAGCGACGCGTTCATTGACGCTTCGGCGCTCGCGGATGCGGTGAGCGCCTGGTTGTCGGGGCACGACACTTTCGACGCCTTGCTGGCGGCGTATGAAGCCGCCCGCAACGAACGGGTGCGGCCGATGTACGAGTTCACCACAGCGCTCGCAGCACTCGGGCCGCCGCCGCCGCGGATGCAGGCGCTCTTCGCCGCCTTGCGCGGCAACCAGGACGCCACGAATGCGTTTTTATCGGCGATCACCGGCGCCGTTCCGCTCCGTGACTTCATGTCGGACGAGAACCTCGACAGGATCATGACCGCCGCGAAGGATTCCGAACTTCAACTCTGAACGGGATGGGAGAGGAGGGCGCCATGTTCGTGATTCGCGAAGTGATGCATTGCAAGCCCGGTAAGGTCCGCCAGATGGTCGAGAAGTTCAACGCGATATCGGTCGCGTTGAAGGAACAGGGCCACGAACCCCTTCGCCTGCTCACTGATGTCACGGGAGAGAGATTCTGGACGGTCGTCGCCGAAGCGAAGGTCGAGACGATCGATCAGTTCTTCGCCCTGGAGCAGCAGCTCATGGCCAGCGACACCCTCAGGGAGGCCATGGCCGGCTATCACGAGCTCGTCGACGAGGGTTGGCGTGAAATATATCGAATCGAGAGTTGAGACTCTCCCGCGCACAGAGCCATGAAGGGCTGCCGGCGACGCGGAGCGACATGGCTCGACTCCTCTCGGTGAACGTCGGACTCCCGCGCGACATCGCGTGGAAGGGTCGCACCGTGCACACCGCGATCTGGAAGGAGCCGGTGCGTGGCCGCTGTCGGGTCGGCCGGTTGAATCTCGACGGAGACGGTCAAGGCGACCTGGCCGGACACGGAGGCGAGCAGCGCGCGGTCTTCGTCTACCAGATTGAATCGTATCGCCACTGGCAGGAGCAGCTCGGAAGGACCGACTTCGTCCATGGGCAGTTCGGCGAGAACTTCACGATCGAAGGATTGCCGGACGATGCCGTGTGCATCGGCGACCGCTATCGGATCGGCAGCGCGCTTTTCGAGGTGACCCAGCCTCGTGTGACCTGCTATCGCGTCGGCATTCGGCTGAACGAGCCCCGCATGCCGGCCTTGCTGACCTCGAGCGGACGGCCTGGATTCTACTGTCGCGTTCTGCAGGAGGGCGATGTAGGCGCCGGCGACGACATCGTCAAGGAGGGCGAGGCGACAGAGCGCATGACCGTGGCCGAGATCAACGCGCTGCTTTATTCGCCCGACCATCCGCGGGATCGACTGGAGCGCGCCTCGCGGATCGAGGCGCTTTCACCCGGATGGCGCTCGTCGTTCGAGGCGCTGCTGCATGGCGACACCACGCCGTGGGGAGTGGGAACGCGGGCCTCGCGCCAGCAGCCGCTGCGCATCCCGCCGCACCGGGATTTCGGGCGCTTGCCGTGACGGCGATCGATCACGAGTCTGCGGACGTCCTGTCGCTGACGATGGAGAGCCCGGCCGGTGAGCCGCTGCGCGCGGCCCTGCCAGGTCAGTACGTGGTCGTGCGCCTACAGCCGAGGGCCGGCGCCCCTCCACTCTTTCGCAGCTACTCGCTCTCGGGCCCCCAATCGAGGGAGCGCTATCGAATCAGCGTGAAGATCGAGCCGAATGGAGCGGCTGGCACCTACCTGCGGGAGCATGTCCGGGTGGGCGATCCCCTCGATGTCAGCGCACCGCGCGGAAGCTTCGTCCTCGAGCCCGGAGAGCGCCCGGTGGTGCTGCTCAGCGCAGGAATCGGGGCAACGCCTGTTCTGGCGATGTTGTACGCCCTCGCGGCAGCCCGCTCGACACGACAGATCCTGTGGCTGCATGGCGCTCGCGATCGCCAGCATCATCCCTTCGCTGCCGAGGTCAGCCGCCTGATGCCCGCGCTCGCGCACGGCCGCAGCTATGTCTGTTACAGCAGGCCGGGATCGCACGACACGGCGCAGGATTTCAACGCAACGGGTCACCTGTCGCGATCGGTCTTCGAGGAGGTCGGCGTTCCACGAGAGGCGGATGTCTACGTCTGCGGACCGACTCGTTTCATGGCAGAGATGAAAGAGGCGCTCGCCACGGTCGGCGTGGCTCCCGCGCGTGTTCACGTCGAACTGTTCAACGGCAGCGAGTCGATGACTCCAGGTGTCGTCGGCGGAGCGACGCGAGCGCCACATCTGCCCACGGACGACGCCGATACCGGTCCCCTGGTGTCGTTCGCGCGCAGCGGCATCGCCGCACACTGGAAGGCGTCGTCCTATCAAAGCATTCTGGAGTTGGCCGAAGCGTGCGACGTCCCGGTCCGCTGGTCGTGCCGGACCGGTGTGTGTCACAACTGTGAGAGCGGATTGGTGTCGGGGGCGGTCGTTTACGGACCGGAGCCACTCGACGCGCCAGCGGACGGCAACGTCCTCGTCTGCTGCTCACAGCCGGTTCGCGACGTCGTCATTGATTTGTGAGGTTAACCCAAGGCTCGCGTGGGTTCGGCAGTTCAGCAGATCTCGCGGGTGGCGCGGGGAGGGGCGTCCCCGCTCGCCGCGCAGGCGCCTCTCCGTGATCACCGTTCACGCGTGATCTTTCCTTTGGCGCCGAGGACGAGCGGGGATACCCCGCGACAGGACCCGCGAGAACCAGGGCACGTACCGAGCCAAGTGAGCTTCGGGATTAACTGACGATCGCGTCGACGGCCGTCATCGCAGCGCCGTCACGATGAGGAAAGCGCCACCGATCGCGATCAGGTCCTCGATCAGCGCAGCCGGGCGATCGCTGCCGAACGCGGCCGCGAGGCGCGCGCGAACGGCACGCCCGCCCAATGTCCCGATGACCGCGCCGACGATGCCGGCGATGACACCCATCGCGAGCGATCCGCCGCTGGCGCCGATCGCGCCGCCGGTCAGACCACCCACCAGTATTCGCGTGCCGAACTGGATCGGCACCGTACGACTCGGCGTCGTCGGCAGTTGATCGGTGACGAGCTCAACCAGCGCCAGGACAGTGAATATCCAGGGGGTGTAGGCGTAACCCATGAATGCGAGGGGCGTTGCAGTCAGGTCGAGCCAACCGGCGCGCGCGGCCAGGCTGACCGCCGCCGGCGCGGTCATCGCTCGCAACCCGGCGATCACGCCAATCAGCAACGGAAGGACGACGGCGGTGGTGAGGTCCATAGCCGTTCATCATTCCCCACCGCGTATGCAGGTGTCTTGTGAATTTTTGATGCTGCGCGCCGCGGCGGACGTTACGCGACGATTGCCGCGCTTCTATACGCCACCGAGATACGCGCGCCATCGCTGTATTCCCGGAAGCGCACGATCTTCCCACTGCGGAGGGTGAACAGCATGACCCAGCTGTTCGACCTCCTACGACTGCCCGACCTCATGCGCGACGTGTAGATCCCGACGGCGACTACGGTATCCCGCTGCGCCACGAACTCCTGCGGCTCGAACGCCGTGAAGCCCGTCGTCTCGGCCACATGCTTGAAGAACTCGGCGACGGCGAGACGGCCGCGCCGAACGGTCACCAGGGGCAGCATGTTGTCCGAGCCGGTGACCCCGAGCCACTCCACGTTCTCATCGCAACTGTTCAGCATGGCGGTGAGGTCGCCTCTCTTGAACGCGGCGTAGGCGTTTTTGATCAATTGCAGATTTTCCGCTTCTGCCATGGCCTTGCTCCTCACTCGATGCAACGGCCGGCAGCTTGCGACGGATTTCAAGTGGCTGAGGTCCGCCCAGGTAGCACGGCAGGGTCGATCGACCCGTCCACGCAGAGTCCTCATGTCAGCGACCTTCCGGCGCGGTAGTAGACAATTCGCACCAACCTCAACATCGAGCGTTCCCTTGTCTTCGTCGGTCGCCGAGATCGACGCGTTGTTTCGCACGCTCGCGATACCGGCTTTGAATGCGGCAGCAAAGCAATCGGGCTAGACCATATGGAAAGACCGACCTCGGCTTTGCAATGACGCGGGTTACTCTCAGCCTGCGACAGCTCGGAGCAGAGCCGCATACAAAGGAGGTCGGTCATGTTGCAGTCTACAACCATCATCGCGTTCGATCAGCATGCCGCGACGACGGTAGCCGCCGTCGTGTTGCCGAATCATCGGACGCCGGCGCTCCACTCACTGACGTCGGACAGCGCGGCGATTGTGCGGTTCGTGGCACGGGTTCGGGGCGCAGGGCGCGGTGGCCTGTTGTTACGAGGCCGGGCCCTGCGGCTTTGAGCTCCAGCGGGCGTTGATGTCGCACGAGATTCCCTGCGACGTGATTGCGCCCGCCTTGATCCCGCGGCGGGCGGGCGATCGCATCAAGACGGATCGCCGCGATGCGGGACAGCTCGCCGTGCTGTATCGCGCGGGCGCCCTCACCGCGATTCATATTCCCACCGAGCAGGAAGAGGCGGCCCGCGATCTCCTGCGCTGTCGCGAGGACATCCGCGCGGATCTCCTGCGCGCACGGCACCGCCTCTCGAAGTTTCTGCTGCGGCACGGCCGCCGATTTACCGGCACGAAGAAGGCGTGGTCGAAGCGCCATGACACGTGGCTGCGGGACCAGGCCTGGCCGATTCCGGCGCTGGATCAGACGCACCGCGCCTATCTACGCGCGGTCGATGAAGCCGTCGCGCGGCTGCGCAGCGTCGAAGACGAACTCCGGACGCTGTTGGCCCTCGAGCCGCTGCGGCCGCGCGTCGAGCGCCTGCGCTGTTTCCGTGGCATGGACGATCTCACCGCGCTGACCATCGCCGCTGAACTCGGGGACGCCCGTCGTTTCCGGTCCGCCCCGCGGGCGATGGCGTTTGTCGGCCTCGTGCCGTCGGAGCATTCCAGCGGCACGAAACAGGCGCGCGGCGCGATCACCAAAACCGGGAATGCCCATCTGCGGCGTGTGCTCGTCGAAGCGGCGTGGCATTATCGGCACCGACCCTTCGTCGGGGCGGCGCTGCGCCGCCGCCAGCAGGGCGCGCCGGCCACCATCGTGGCGCAGGCCTGGACCGCGCAGCAGCGCTTACACCGTCGCTACCAACGACTCGCCGGCCGTGGGAAACCGCACCAACAGGTCATCACCGCCATCGCCCGCGAACTCACCGGCTTTGTGTGGGCTGCGTTGATCCATTGAGCTGATCGGCCGACTTCGGAAAGGAGAATCCTCGTTTGCTCTATGCGATACCCGACGTCAATCGCTAACTCGCGCCCCTAGACGGAGGCAGCTCCCGACGAATCATGGTCATGCGGTCCCGACCCGCGAATATCAGAGTGATTCATCGTCGTTGTTGCTCGGCCGATCAGCTGGCTGGATTTCGACGACGCCCGCGCCCGGATGGCTCGATACGCCGGGCGCGGGCTGAACGCACGACCGAAGAACGGAGGAGTACCGGGCATTGACACCGGTCTTTCCATATCAGGCGGCCCGCGATCTCCTGCGCTGTCGCGAGGACATCCGCGCGGATCTCCTGCGCGCACGGCACCGCCTCTCTAAGTTTCTGCTGCGGCACGGCCGCCGATTTACCGGCACGAAGAAGGCGTGGTCGAAGCGCCATGACACGTGGCTGCGGGACTCAGGCCTGGCCTATTCCGGCGCTGGATCAGACGCACCGCGCCTATCTACGCGCGGTCGATGAAGCCGTCGCGCGGCTGCGCAGCGTCGAAGACGAACTCCGACGCTGTTGGCCCTCGAGCCGCTGCGGCCGCGCGTCGAGCGCCTGCGCTGTTTCCGTGGCATGGACGATCTCACCGCGCTGACCATCGCCGCTGAACTCGGGGACGCCCGTCGTTTCCGGTCCGCCCCGCGGGCGATGGCGTTTGTCGGCCTCGTGCCGTCGGAGCATTCCAGCGGCACGAAACAGGCGCGCGGCGCGATCACCAAAACCGGGAATGCCCATCTGCGGCGTGTGCTCGTCGAAGCGGCGTGGCATTATCGGCACCGACCCTTCGTCGGGGCGGCGCTGCGCCGCCGCCAGCAGGGCGCGCCGGCCACCATCGTGGCGCAGGCCTGGACCGCGCAGCAGCGCTTACACCGTCGCTACCAACGACTCGCCGGCCGTGGGAAACCGCACCAACAGGTCATCACCGCCATCGCCCGCGAACTCACCGGCTTTGTGTGGGCTGCGTTGATCCATTGAGCTGATCGGCCGACTTCGGAAAGGAGAATCCTCGTTTGCTCTATGCGATACCCGACGTCAATCGCTAACTCGCGCCCCTAGACGGAGGCAGCTCCCGACGAATCATGGTCATGCGGTCCCGACCCGCGAATATCAGAGTGATTCATCGTCGTTGTTGCTCGGCCGATCAGCTGGCTGGATTTCGACGACGCCCGCGCCCGGATGGCTCGATACGCCGGGCGCGCGCTGAACGCACGACCGAAGAACGGAGAGTACCGGGCATTGACACCGGTCTTTCCATATCAGAGCAGTTTTCGTTTCCATGTGGAAGTAAGTCCTTCGTCCATGGGCCTTGGTCCTTAGTCCGTTCTTTGTCCTGTGTCCTTCGTCCTGATGTCGTTCCGCTGGACCGTGGACGATGTGGACCATAGGACGGACCAAGGACGAAGAGCCGAGGACCAGGAACAGGTGCTGCACGGATCTGAAAAGCACTCTAGCCGCGTCTTCCTGATTTACGGCGCCGGTGTGAGGCCGTAGCGGCGCATGATGTCGGCCACCTTGACCCGGTCCGGCGGCCCACCGGCAGCCGCCTCGATCACGGCGGCACTCTCGCGGAAAAACTGCGGACCGATCGCGGCGGGCGTGATCGCACAGAGCGCCTTCACGTCCTGGCTGCCGTGATTGTCGAATCGGTGAACGGCGCCGCGTGGAATGCAGAGGGCCTGCCCTGGCCCGACGTCGACCCGTTTGCCGCCGACGGTCCAGGTCAACACGCCTTCGAGGCCGTAGATCGTTTCCTCGTAGTGATCGTGGCTGTGCGCCGGAGCCGCGAGACGCTGCCCGGCGGGGACCGTCAACTCGAAGAGGGCAACGCTTCCACTCGCGTCGTCTGCCGTGATCAGGAAGCGCACGGCGAGCGGCCCGAGGCGGATGACCTCGTCGGAGGGATTGACCCGGACATTGGTCGTCTGCGGTGCCATAGCAAGCCTCCCACTGGTAAATTCAGTTTACTCGTGTATACTGTAAATGCCATTTACCTACATGTCAAGACCGCCGTCCCCGCCCGCCGCGAAACAGATGCTGATCGGGGCCCTGCTGCGAGTTCCGGCCCAGGCGATTCACCGTCGGATCATCAGCGAGCTCAACGCCGCCGGCTTCGAGGAGCTCCGCGTGCCGCATATGGCGGTGCTGCAGTATCCGAGCCCGGACGGAGTCCGCCCTGGCGTGCTCGCCGAGCGCGCCGGCATGAGCAAGCAGGCCATGAACCAGCTGCTCCGGAGCCTCGAAGCCCTCGGATATCTCGCCCGATCGGACGTCCCCGACGAGGGCCGCGCGCGCATCGTCCGCCTCACCAGGCGCGGACGCGCCGCTTACGCGAAAATGCACGACATCCTCCGGGAGATCGAGCGCGACTGGAGTGAGGAGCTCGGCCCCCAGCCGTTCGCCCGACTCAAAGAGCTGCTGCTCCGGGTGTGGGAAAGCCCGTTGATCCGCTAGCTCCGCAGCAGCTTCCACAGAATACGGCCCGCAACGCCTTTGATGAGCTAAGCATCGTCGGGCGCGGAGTGGAGGAAAACGGAATCGCGGAACGTCGGCTGGGCAAACCGCGTTAGGCGCGCGTCCCGCGTGTCGCGCGCCGGATCGTTACCTTGGTGATGAGCACGAGATCTCGGACGAACTATGGATGCCCGATGAACACAGCCCGGCGCACGTAGCGGTTCTGCTCCAATTCGTCGAGCACGAACCTGGCGACCTCGAACCGCGCAATCTTCGTCAACGTGACGCCCTCGACGTTCGTAATGGCCCGAAGCGGGCCCGGCGGCGTGTGCGAGCGAAACGATGCAGGCCGGACGATTGTCCAATCCAGCCCACTCTGCTGGATCAAGCCCTCCTGAACGTCCTTGTCCGCATAGATCGCCTTCGTGAAGAGCGGATAGAGAATCCGATCATAGAGAAAGCCGCCGTGTCCCTTCGTCTCGCCGGCTCCAACGCCGGTAACACAAATCAGTCGGCGGACGCCGTGCTCGGCTATCGCCGCGAGCAGGATCTTCGTGGATTCCGAGAACAACGTCGTCTTGCGGACGTTGCCGGCCCCAAGCACGGACACCACGGCGTCCTGCCCGGCGACAACCCGTGAAATCGCTCCTGCATCGAGCGCGTCACCTTCCACCGCTCGGATACGGCTCGCGAGAGCGCCAAGCTTCTCAGGGTGTCTGACCAGCGCAGCGACGTCGTGGCCGCGTCTCAACGCTTCCTCGACAACCAGCCAGCCGACGCTGCCCGTTGCACCAAGCACCAGCACGCGCATGATGATGCCGCCATCATTGGCGAAAACGGCGCCGGGAAATCCACCTTTCTGGATGCACTCTCGGTCTGTCTCAGCGGGCACGATGACGTCGTGCGGCTGGAGCTGCGAGACTTCCATCAGGACGAAAACGGGTCGACATCGCCGTCGCTCAGAATCGAGCTTGTGTTTCAGGGGTCAGAGGCCGAATGGCAACTCCCGCAATGGAACCGGTTTGCGCCGTTCTGGAGAAAGCTGCTGGCAGCCCGGGCGACCTGTGCCTGGAGGTGAGGGGAACGCGCGACGCGGCCTCGCTCGAGCTTATCACCCTCGACGGTGATTTCTCGTTCGAGGCCCCGCACGAACGGCGAGAGAACACCGTTTCCGCCGAGCTGAGGCCCCGAACGAGACGACTGGATGGCAAGGTTCGTCTGTCTTCGACAGCCGCTACTGATCGATCCTGAGCACCTCTCCCGCACCTGGCGTGATCCCGTGGTTGGTCACGTAGATCTCGCCGTCGAGGCCGACGACCACCGAGGTCGGGCGATCGAGGCCATCAAGGACCACCGTGCGAGTGCCGTCTGGCGCGACTCTCAGCAGCCGGCCCGGCCCGCCGAAGAACATCGCCCCGCTCGCATGCTCGACGACGTACAGGTTGTCGTCCTCATCGAATGCGAGGTCGGTGATGGTCTTGAAGCCCGTGAGATAAACCTGAGGCGCTTCGCCGGGCACGACGCGATAGATTTGCGCTGCGCCGGCGGCAAAGGGGACGCCGCTCAGCTCGCTGACGTAGTACGCGCCATCCGGCCCGGCGACTACGGCCGTCGGCACTGCGTCGGTCGCGCGCCCCTGCGCGCGAGAGGGAAACGTCGCGACGACCGTGACCTTTCCGTTCGCATCGACGCGCAGCAAAGCGTTGGCGCCGGCATCGGCCACTAGCGAACCTGCAGACTCGGCCAGCACGCCGTAGGGATTCGTATCGATCGGTCCGCCGCCAGGGTTTGCCGCGAACTCAAAAGCGGAGACGTCAGCGTCCACTTTCCAACCACCACCGGCGTTGACCTGGAACAAGGTTCCAAACAGCGGACCCACCGCGCCGAGCGCGACTCGCAGGCTGGCGTCGTTGCCCAGTCCGATCGGGACGAAGGCGCCGCCGCGTCCCTGAAATGAGATGTCGTTCGGTCCGTTCGCTGCCTCGCCGGACACAAGGGCATGGGACGGAAGGCCCTCGGCGATCCGCACTTGTTCGTCTCGCCACAGACGGGTGATGGCGCCCGTGGGCCCGTAGCATCGCGTCTCTCCGGGCGCGTTCACCCCGCACGGTCCGGGACCGCCGCGTCCGGCTTCGGCCACGTAAAGCGCTCCCTCAGGCCCGATCGCGAGCCCGCGCGGGTTGTCGAGTTCGCTCATTACGACGGTCACCTGGGGCTGAGCCGCCAGGGTGGTCCCGATGAGCGCCACTGTGGTGCCGGCCCCAAAGATAAGCAGGAATAGCCTCAGATGCGAGAGCCGCGACTTCATAGCCGCCTCCTAAGTCGTTGAGAGAGGTGCGTGACCGCCCGACCGAACCTCGCGATTATAACGAACTGAAGAGCTGCGGCGATCTGATGCGGTCGAGCTCCACAAAATCTTTGCGCGCGTGTCTTGAAGGCGTGCGGACGACGCAGTAAGCTCCGCGGCGTCTTGCCTTCGTTCCGAGCCCTTAGCTCGGCCGTGGGTGCGCTTCTTCACCATGACCGTGCGCCTCTCGGAACGCCGCGTTCCGGCCACGCTCCAGCCCGCCGATCTCGGCGAGGCGATCGCCACCGACGATGCACGCGTGGTGCTGGTGTCGTGCATCACCTCCCCGCTCGTCGTCGAACGCGACAACGCCTACGTAGTCTTCGTCGTGGACGAGGTACTCGCGCAAAGCACATCGCGTTTCGAGTGGACCTTCGCGTTGGGAGACGCGCAACCCGATCGCCAGGAAAGCGACGTCGGCGAAATCTCGTTCCGGCCGAAGGCGACGGGCGATCTCCGCGTCACGGTGCGTCTGCTGGACGACGGCGGCACTGAGCAGGCGTCCCTCACCCTGTCCCAGGAAGTCGTCGATCCCAACGGCGAGCTCGAGAGCCTGATCGACGCGGCGCGCAACGAGCCGGGCCCCGGAGTCGGCAACCCGGAGGTCGCCCGGGAGCTGATCAACGACCACAATCCGGACTATCAGGCGGTCGCGCTGCGCACAGAGGAGAGCGGCGATTCGTTCCGGCAGATGATCTTCGGCCTGGTGTCGGACGGCGCTCAACGGCGGACGCCGTCTCGTCGCGCTGAACAATTGAATCGCCTCGCAACGTCGCTGAATTCGGCAGGGGATGATTTCGCCACGCTCTCCGCTGAAGCCGCCGGCGTCTGCGGCATCAGGCTCGGGCTGCTCGCGATGGTCGTCGGGCGATCGGCATCGGACCCGACACCGCACCTGGAGTGGACCGAGCTGCCCGACGTGCCACCGCGACGGGCGGTTGCGGACGAGCAGCTCTGCCAACGTGTAGCGGCGCTCGAGGACTCGGCAAAGGCCGATCTTTTCAACATCGTCCGCTTCCCGAAATCCAACATCACGCACTGTGCACGCATTGTCGAAACGCTCCGCGACCGCTACTTCACGGGCGCGAGTTTCGACGATGTGCTCAATGGGTTGTCGGGAACGCGGGCGCATTGGATCGTCCGCCATTTTCGCGAGGGTCCACTCTCGAGGGTGTGAGACGGAATGGGCACGACCACGCGGCGGACCCAGGCGGCGGCCCAGAAGCGCCTGTCGACCATCCAGCCGAATCAACCGTCGGGGCAACAAGGGCCGGCGCCGGCCCCGAACGAGTTTCTCGGGAAGCAGGAGCGCGTGCCGCAGCTCGTGTATGTGGCGAACTTCAAGAGCGACGGGTTCCTTGGGCCGGCGAAGGAGTTCTACGAGTTCTTCGGCATCGAGGTGAAGCTGGTCAAGTCCGTCCACGACATCGTCGTCGATCTCACGAAACGGCAGGGAGTCTTCGAACGCCTGGCGATCGTCAGCCACGCGCATCCGCGAGGCATGCTGCTGCCGATGTTCAGCGGCGCAACCGTGGGCACGGACAAGGAGTTCTTCAAGTCGCTGGCCAAGAGCGACTACGACGGCATGATCACGATGACGCCGTTCAGCGCCCAGACCGCACACCTCTTCGACTGGTCCACGAGGATCGACAAGGTGATGAAGGTTGCGAGGGCGAAGAATGCTGCGGTGTTGCAGCCATTCGGCCTGGACAAGACAGGCACACCGCCGGCCGGCGACATGTCCGAGTTCTTCTATCACTGCATGGATGTCGTGTACCTGAAGGGACCGCCCAAGGTGACGGTGAAGGGGAAAGCGCTTGCCACGGCGGACCGGAAGACGCTGTTCACGTTCATCAACGGAGTGCTCGACGAGCTATCCAAGAGACTCGACGGCAAAACGGTGAACGGCAAGAAGATCACGGCGGACCAATTGAAGCCGCTCCGCGCCGCCCTCACGGCGATTCCGTTCGACGACCTGCAAATAATGGACGCCACCTTCGATCTGGATCTGACGAACGAGAACATGAACTACTTTCCGTCGCTCGTCGCACTCGTGAAAGCGGTGAAGGGCGGCTTCCGGAAGCAGCTCGAGGAAGCACGGACACATCTGAAGGCGACGACGCGGCTGGACATGCGCGGCTGCCGGGTAGGCGAAGACCCGGAGTACCTGGAGGCGCTTGGAGCGTTCCTCGGCCAGAAGGGATCGGAACCGACCGTGACCGGACCGCAGATCTTCCAGGCCTACCCGGAATTCTTCTTCGACACGCTGAAGGACCGGAGGGATGTCCGGATCTGGTTGAGCAGGCCGGAGCGTCACCACTCGCCGGAGCAGCTGCGGGAGAACATCAGCAAATGGGCGGAGCTGATTCGTGTGCGTCCGCTGCACACCGACTTCTGGACGGGCGTGCTCGAAGGGCGTGCCGTCCGGCTCATCGCGCTCGTCGAGAAGGACATCCCGAAGCTGTTCATCCCCGCACCAGGCCTCAAGCAGATCACCGATCCCGACGTCACGAAGACGATCGCGGCGCTGGCGGACTTTTTCAACGTTCCCAAGGCGGCCGTTCCGTCGGCAGAGGCGATCACGCCGGTGAACGACAAGGCGCCCGCGATCAGGACCGGGTCAGCAGCGCTTTTCGCCGAAGCCAAGGATGGCCTCGCACCCGATCGATTGAAGGAGCTGTACGACAAACTGCGCGCCCTCAGCAAGGCCGAGCAGCAGACGATCGTGCCCGAAACGCCGCCGACACCGCTGCGCGCGGCTGACATCCGTGGCTTTCAGACCAAGCTGCTCGACTACTTCGACGCCACGCCGCTCGCCGCGGTGAAGAAGTTCATGACCGCGGCGGCAAAGAGTCTCAAAGAGGAAGACGGGCTGCACTACTACATGTTCTTCGCCGGCCTGCCGGTCTTCATCTTCGGAAGGCCGGAACGGGAGAAGAACTCGATCGTCGTGTTCACGCCACACGCGAAGGTCCTGCAGCAGTCGTGGTACCAGTGCCTGTGGAAGGATCCGCTGCCCGAGACGGGCACGTACAAGACGGCAGCGATCGAGGACAAGCTGGCGCACACGATGCCGACGCTGTTCAACGAAGATCACAAGTCGGTAGAGTCGGTTCTTCCGCTCCCACGATACGGATTGTGCATTCGCATCCGACCGCGTCCAGCGGGCGAGGTCGATGGCGACTGCGGAAATATCTGCGAATCCCTGACATGGCCCAGCACGACGCGCTGCAGACGCTTCTCACCGAGACCAGCCTGGCGCTGAGCCGCCTGCGGGCCGTGAACTCGCCCGAGCGCGCCGTCGCGTTTCTGCGAGAACTCGGGTACGAGGTCCCGGCCGCCGCGATTGGCCCCGCGCTCCCCGCCCTTGCGGCGGAGGCGGGCGGCCTCACGGCGGCGGTTCGACAGCTTGCGGACGCGGAGGGCGCGGGCGCCGTCGCTACGGCGCTCGTCACGATGCTGGGCCGCGTGGATTCCGCGGTGGACGCGATCCGCGCGCTCCACGCGGAGCTGCAATCCACCAGCGCGTCGATCCCTCACATCGAAGAACTGCCGCGCCGCCTCACCGATTTCCTGCTGCTCGACTATCTCGAACGGCAGCGTCCGCAGCTCCACGACACGCTCCACCTGCTTGGCCTCATCGAGCGCGTGCCCGCTCCGCAGCCCGGCCAACCATCGCGGCTCGTCAACTGGGAACGATTCGGTCTGTTCTTCGAGGAGCCGTCGCGGATCGCCGACGAGGTGTACCGCTGGAACACCGACTTCGATTCCGACACGTTTCTCGAACGGCTGTTCAAGGTGATGCAGGCCGCGCCGCTGCCGGGCGGGCTGCATCCGCAGGCCGATGCGACGCGCGCCGCGCTCGGCAATGCGTCCCCGCTCGCGAGGAGCTGCGGTTCCCGCTGTTCCAGCGCGGGTTCACGCCCGAGACTTACGCGCAGTTCGGCATCGCGTTCGCGCCGGCCGATGCCCAGGGGCCAAAAAGAAAGGGTTCGCGTTGCTGCCCTACCTGATGGGCGCGTCCGAATTCGATTTCGGCGTATGCGATCGCGGCGAGCTCAAGTTCGAGTCGACCGCCGACATCCGCGGCGTCGGCTCGTCGTGCGGCCGCCGCTCGACGTCGACCCGCTGCTCAACCTCCAGGGCGCGTTCCAGGCAGCGTGCGGATCGCCGAGAAGCCGGAGCGCGCCGAGGAAATCGTGCTGATTGGATCGGCCGGCGGCTCGCGGCTCGCCGTGCAGGGGCTGGGCATTTCGTGGTTCGCGCAGAACCCGCAAGGGCGCTCGACGTCGGCGTCGAAGGACAGTCCAGGCGATTCGTCTCGTCCTCGGCGGCGGCGACGGCGACGGCTTCCTGCAGAAGGTCCTGTCGGCCTCGATGTGCACGCGGAAGCCAGCCTGACCGTTGGCCTGACGCTGCTGAACGGCTTCACCGTCCAGGGCAGCGGCCAGCTCGCGATCGACGTGAGCACGCACGCCGATCTCGGACCGGTGCAGATCGACAGCCTGCGGCTGGCGATCGCGCCGGCGGACGATCAGATTGGGATCGACGCTGGCGTGGTGCTCGCCTGCAGCTCGGTCCGCTCCGCGCGATCGTCGAGAACGTCGGCGTTCACGCGGCGCTGCGGTTTCAGCAGGGCAACCTCGGGCCGGCTCGACATCGACACCTCGTTCAAACCTCCCGTCGGCGTCGGGCTGTCGATCGAGGCGGCCCTATCACCGGCGGCGGATTCCTGTCGTTCGATCCGGCGCAGGGGCAGTACGCCGGCGCGCTGCAGTTGGCGGTGCGCGACCTGTTCACGTTGAACGCGGTCGGCCTTATCACGACGAGTATGCCGGACGGCTCCCCCGGCTTCTCGCTTCTCCTCGTGATCACGGCGGAGTTCGCTCAGGGGATCCAACTCGGGTTCGGATTCACGCTGCTGGGCGTGGGCGGCTCCTCGGCCTCAACCGGACGTTCGCCTGCTGGCGCTGCTCGACGGCGTCCGCAGCGGCGCGGTCGAAGCAGTGATGTTCCCGAAGGACGTCTGGCGAACGCGCCGCGAATCATCAGCGATCTGAAGACGTTCTTCCCGCCGCGCGCCGGCACGTTCCTGATCGGACCGATGGCGAAGATCGGATGGGGCACGCCAACGCTGGTCCGGATCGCGCTCGGCATCATCGTCGAGATTCCCGGCAACATCGCCGCCATCGGCGTCGTGCGCGTGGCGATTCCCAACGCCGATGCGCCGCTCATTCTGCTGCAGGTCAGCTTCGCCGGCGCGCTGGAGTTCGACAGGAAGCGCTTCTTCTTCTTCGCGGCGCTGTTCGAGTCGCGGATCGGCTTCCAGACGCTCGAAGGTGAGATGGGCCTGCTGCTGGCGTTCGGCACCGGCGCCAACTTCGTCCTGACGGTCGGCGGCTTTCACCCGCGGTTCATCGCGCCGCCGCTGCCCTTCCCGTCTCCGCACCGGATCAAGCGCCGCTCTTCAACTCGGCGGCCGCGCGTGTCAATGCGGACTGCTACGTGGCGGTCACGTCGAACACCGTGCAGTTCGGCGCGACGCCTGGAGCTGTTCTTCGGATTCAAGTCGTTCTACGTCCAGGGTCACCTGCCCTTCGACGCGCTCTTCCGGTTTTCACCGTTCCACTTCACGGTCGACATCGCGGCCTCGCTCTCGGTGAAGGTGTTCGGCGCCGGTCTCTTCTCCGTGAAGATTCGCGGAACGCTCGACGGTCCCGCGCCCTGGCACGTCGAAGGCCACGGCTCGATCTCGCTGCTGTTCTGGAGTCTCGACGTCGACTTCTCGAAGACGTGGGGCGAGAGCCTCAATGATGTGCTCCCGCCGGTCGCCGTCTTCCCGCTGCTCGTCGCCGAGCTGGCGAAGGCAGAGAACTGGCGCGCGCTGCTTCCGCCCGCCAACCGCCTCCTCGTGTCGGTCAGGTCGCGCACGGCTACTGCCGACCTCGTCCTGCATCCGCTCGGCGCGCTGCAGGTCTCGCAGCGGGCGCTGCCGCTCGCCTTGAAATCGACAAGCTCGGAAATCAGCGGATCGTCGACGTGAACCATCTCACCATCGAGCCTCGGAGCGGGCTGACGAGACAGGGCGATGCGTTCGAGGCCTTCGCGCCCGCGCAGTTCCGCGAGCTCAGCGACGCCGAAAAGCTCTCGAGGCCGGCATTCTCGCTCGAACGGTCGGGCCTCGTGCTGTCGTCCGGAACCGACCTGCAATCGAGCGGCATGGTGAAGCGGAACATCAGGTACGAGGAGATCGTCATGGACTCGAACTTCAAGCGATTCGCCCGCCCGTTCAGCGGGTACGCGGGGTCGCTGTTCAACTTCTTCGCCCGCGGCGGATCGGCCGCCCGGACCGAGCTCTCGCAGGCCACGAGAACGGGCGCCAGCCGTTCGCCGCCACGGTCGCCGTCACCGGCGAAACGTTCACGGTCGCCTTCGTCGCGACAACAAGGCGGTTGCCGAGGACGCGATCTCGTTCGACACGGAGTCGATGGCCCGCGAGTACCTGAACAATCGAATCGCCGCCGACCCATCGCTCGCCGGGTCGCTGCACGTGATTCCCACCGTGGAGAGGGCGGCATGAGCGATCTCGGCGCCTGCTCGTTTCTCCCGTGGCTGCGGCAGGGGCTCGCGAGCCGGATTCGCAATGCGGACCTCGACCCGAGCGTCCAGTCGCGCGTACAGGTCGACGTGCAGCTGACCGTGCGCGGCCCCGGCTCGGCGGGGGCGAGCAGACTGCGCCGATCACGCGGCCCGTCGCGCTCTTCGGCCCCGGCGACATCATCGGCATCGACCGCCGCGCGATCCTGCGCGTCGAGCCGCGCGACTGGGTCACGAACTTCGAGCCGAATCACCTCGCGCACATCGAGTTCTACGACGAGGACTTTCCGTGGCGCTACACGCCCTCGGCGCCCGACGAGGCGACGGGACGCCTTCGGCCATGGCTCACGCTGCTCGTGCTCACGGAGGACGAGTTCACCGACGGCCAGCCACCGACGTCGCGCCGCTGCCATCGATCGAGGTCGCGAATCGTCAGCTGTTTCCCCGCGCCGATGAGTTGTGGGCGTGGGGGCACGTGCACGTCAACGGCAACCTGGCGGCAGCGACGGAGCTCGTCTCTCGCGACATGGCCAGCGTCCTGCCGAAGCTCGCCGCCGTCCTCGCGCAGAACCCGGATCTCGCGTACTCGCGGCTCCTCTGTCCGCGGAAGCTCGCGGAGAGCACGGCGTATCACGCATTTCTCATCCCGACGTTCGAGAGCGGACGGCGCGCGGCCTCGGCCTCGATGAGGACGACGTGGTGGCCACGGCGTCGGCGTGGGAGGACGCACCGCGGCCAGACCCGCAGCGTTATCCGTACTACTTCCGCTGGCATTTCCGCACCGGCACGAGCGGCGACTTCGAAACGCTCGTCAGGCTCCTCACGCCCAAGCCAGTCAATCGCCGCGTCGGCACGCGCGATGTCGACGTGCAGTTTCCTGGATCCACCGTGCGCGGCGTCGACAAGCCGGAGCTCGACGGCGTGCTGAGACTCGGTGGCGCGCTGCGCCCGCCTCCGACCGTTCCTCCGCCGCAGCCGGACGTCTACGACACATGGGACGATCCGATGCCTCGGCCGCTGCAGGAGGATCTGGCGCGGCTGCTCAATCTTCCAGACGACTACACGCGACCGGCGATCCCGATCCCCTGCTCGCGCCGCCGCTCTACGGACGATGGCACGCGCTTGACGAACCGCGTCTTCACGAAACCCGACGGCTCGCGGATCGCAGGACGACAACTGGATTCACCGGCTGAACCTGGACCCCCGGCTCCGCATCGCTGCCGGGCTCGGCACGCGCGTCATCCAGGATCAGCAGGAATCGTTCATGGACGCGGCATGGGCGCAAGTCGGACAGGTGCTCGAGGCGCAACAGAAGATCCGGTTCGCTCAACTCGGCGTTCAGGTCAGCACGGTCTGGCACACGCGCCACGTCGCGCCGCTGCTGGCGCGCGATCAGCAGAGAGGCCTGATGCTCGTCGCGCCGCTGAAGGCGCGAATCCTGAGTGCCGGGACGACGGTGTCCACTCGATCAGACGCAGCCTCGTCCAGCCGACGCTCACGTCGTCGGCATTCAGGCGGGCGATTCGGCCGCGCGGCCGCGCCATGCGGATGTCGGCCTTGGGTGCACCCGCGCGGCCTGCTCGTTGCTCGCGTGAACAGGCGCGAGGTGAGCGCCGGGCCGCCGCGGGCCGTTCCGGCCGGCGCGATGACCATTCAGGTGTCGCGGATCGGCATCCTGACGGAAGGCATGCCGCCCGGACTCGGGGGCGGACATGTCCGCCCGGTCGACGACATCCCCCGCTGGCGGCGCCGATTTTCCGCCCGTGATCGGGCTGCCGCGAGACGCGGGCGTAAGTCGCCGCGCGCGGTGAACTTCCAGGCCCAGTCGGGATCGACCGTCCAGACCTCGCCGGGGTCGCGAACTTCGCCATCATGCAGCCGGGCGCGGTCTTCACGCCCGCGCCAGGGGCCGACAGCGTCGAAGCGGCGCGGTTCAAGAGCGCGCTCCGCGACGTTCGATGCCATGCAGGAAGGCAGCTCGGGGCGCCGCCGGCGCGTGCGGCGGCCGATCTCGATGGAGTCGCGGCAGATGCGTTCGCCGCGCTGCACCCGAGCAGGACGATCCCACGCCGGGTCATGGCGGGCATTTTCGTGCCTCCGCACATGCAGAAGGAAATCGGCGACGAGTTCGTCGAGCCCATGGCCTATCCGGTCATCGACACGCCGATGTTCGATCCGCTGGAGAACCTCTCGCCCGAGCTGTTCCTCCCGAACATCAACCTGATCGCGCCGAACAGCGTGACGCTGCTCGAGACGAACCGGCCGTTCATCGAGGCCTACATGGTCGGCCTGAACCACGAGTTCGCGCGCGAGTTGTTGTGGCGCGAATACCCGACCGATCAGCGCGGCTCGACGTTCAGGCAGTTCTGGGACGTCCGCAGCTTCTTCGATGTCAACCCGGACTCGCCCAGCCTGCGCGAGAAGCTCCGCGACATCCTGCCGCTGCATCGCTGGCCGATCGACTCGGTACTCGGGTCGCACGACAACCGCAGAGGGCAGCGAGAACGAAGACGAGCTGGTGCTCGTGATTCGGGGCGAGCTGCTGAAGCGCTATCCGACCGCCGTCATCTACGCGCATCGCGCCTGCTGGCAGCGGAAAGACGATGGGACGGCGGGGGACCGGGCGAAGCACCCGTGCGAGAGAAGCGGCGCCATCGACAACACCGAGAACGGCGGCTCGCGCCGCTCACCGCATCCGAAGAGTCCGCCCCGCCGAGAACGAAGGTGCTCACGCCGATGTTCGAGGCCAAGGTGGACCCGGACATCTACTTTCTTGGATTCGATCTCACCGCCGAAGGAGCACGCGGAGGCAGCGGCGAACGCCCGGACGACGACCCGGGGTGGTTCTTCGTCATCAAGGAGCGGCCGGGCGAACCGCGGTTCGGGCTCGACTCAGAAGCAGCCGCAGCTGAAGGTCTGGAACGACCTCTCGTGGAACGACGTGCAGCCCGCGGCGGCGGGCAGCTTCATCGAGATCGCAATCGGCTCCGCCAACGTTTCCCCTCGTGGCGCCGGGTACGGAAGACGAAGAGAAGAAGGAGCAGCATCAGGATGATCGCCAGGTCGTGTGGAGCCGCGACATGAGCTCCGCGGAGCTCGCATACATCCTCTTTCAGGCGCCGGTGCTCGTCGCAATCCACGCGAGTGAGATGCTGCCCAAGTAAGGAGGCCCGGGTGCCGGAGTTCGAAGACCTCCGCGAACGGCTGCGACAGGTCCGGGCGCAGCTGGGGCGACCGCGGCCGCGGTCCGCTCGACCGAGGAGCAGCTGAAACAGATCGAGGCGGCCGACGCGGAGCTCGCGCGCGTGTTCAATCCCGATGTCCCGACCATGTGGCGGCGCGTCAGCGACTCAAGGAAGAGCGCCGGCGGGTCAACGCGCAACTGAAGACAGCGAGGAACTGCGGAACTCCGCGTCCAAGCGAGGTGGAGCTGCGGATGCAGTTCGGGTCGTTGTCGGATCCCGCGCCGAGCTGCCGCGGCTGAACGACGCGACGCCCATCCTGATGATGCCCGTCCGGATCGAGACGCGCTTCAAGACCTTCTCCATCCCGGGGCCGATTCCCGGTCACCACTTGCTTTTGGTTCGCATCTATCCAGACGATTGCTGGATTGACAGCTTCGATCCGCGGCTGACCGAGGCGGAGGCCGCGAGCGCGCGTGCGTACTGGGTCGGGATCTGGGAAGCCGGCGGGATCGAGGAGCAGGAACGCGCGGCGTGGCGGTCGCTGGTCCGGGCGCACGGCCCGGGCGTGCCTCGTGGATCGCCGAGACCTTCAAGCCTGCGAACCTCACGGCCAGACCGTCCAAGGCAAGCCAGACGACGTCGTCCTGACGTTGGTGACGACTCGCCGCTGCCCGAGCGGCGAGGAAGCGCGCAGCGGCGTTCTGGCGGGACGCATGGCTCTCGCAAGGCGACGCCACGAAGCTGGCGGCTGCGCGGGCGGCACTCGCGACCGCCGTCGGTGACGCGCGCGCGGCCGAAATCGTCGAACGCTCCGCCCGGAACTTCAACGTGCCGCTTCGGCGAGGGTGTGAAGCGCGAGAGCATCACGTCTCGGCCGCACTGCTCGTGCTGGATGTGAAGGAATCGCGAGATCAGGCATGGTCGCGTGCCCCGAGGATGACGCTGCTTCCGGATCGGTTCGTGTTCATCGGCTATCACCAAGGATGAACCGCCCATCGTCGCTATCAGTCGCCCGGTGGCGTCAACGGTTGTGGTCGGCGCGGATCCGTCGGCGAGCGCCGGCCAACAGATGCGGCTGGATGAGTCCGGGAATCTCGTGTTGCCGGACGAGCTCGCCTGGATGGCCGACTTCGACAAGGCCGTCGAGAACGGGATGGCCATGAGGGTCAGCTCCCCCGCCGATGCGGGTGGTCGGTTTCGACCGCGTGATCGTGCTGGGATCCGCCTGAGCGCCGACGAACGCACAGCGCAAGCGGAGCTCGAAACGCTGCTTCGTCATCACGCTTTCAGCCGGTCGGGCCTGAGCCTGCTCCCCCAAGGCACACCGACCAACAACACCGACACCGTCAGTTCCGCGGCCGGGCGCAGCGATGCGGCCGACGAAAGCTTCGACGATCGGCGAAGACCGCTCTTCATTCCGACCTCGAAGTGGTTCGACAAGAAGGACGGCCAGTGGCTGGCGAAGGCGCTGGGCATCGATCCGTCGCTCTTCGCGCACGTCCATCATGCAGACGCAACGGATCAATCCTCCGCGCGCGCGATGAACATGGCATTGTGGCCGGCGACGTTCGGCTACTGGATGGAATCGATGATGGCGCCCATGTTTCCGGCGGGCGCCGTCGATCTGACGCGCCGGTTCTTCACGCGCTACGTGGTGGGATCCGGGCGATTCCGGCCATCCGCATCGGATCGCAGCCTACGGCATCCTGCCTGCAACGCCGTTCTCGCGAATGCGTGGTTCAACCAGCCGCAGGAGGAGCCCCGGCCGATCCGATCGCGCTGTACATTAAGTGGTTGTATCGGTTCTGCAGAAGCTGAACCGGAGTGGCGGTGCTGCTGGCAATGTCTTATTTGGTAAATTCGGCGGCGACCCGCATCAGATGCTGCTCGACATCCTCGGGCTGCACTCGGGATCGGTGGAGTGGTCGTCGCGCGACGCGGAAAGCCGGACGTCGGTGTACAACCGGCTCAACCTGCAGGGACTCGGCAGCGCGATCGGACAGATCGCGATCGCGTCGCAGTGGGTCAACGCGCGGGAGCAGTTCACGAGGCTCGGCTACCAGGGATCCGACGCGCCAGTCATCCTGGACTATGTGTTGGCCGGGATCAGAGCCTGCTGAAGGGTGGGGTCGTCGACGACAGGCCCCTCTCGGAGGTCGATGCCTGGCGGCGTCCGCCACTGGCGGCAGAAACTATCTGCAATGGCTGATCGACGCGGCATCTTCTTCGCTCGAACGCCTCTACGCGCAGAAAGACTTCGTGGACGATCAGCCGCCGACCGCGCTGTTGTATCTGTTGCTTCGGCATGCGTTGCAGCTTGGCTACCACGACACCAGCCTGCGCCTGCACGAGCAGGCCGGGATTCTGACGCCGGCCCAGGTGGCAGCGGCGAAGATCGACCAGCCGATCGTCCACGTCGCCGCATCAGGCGTCAGCGAGAGCCGATTTCAGCCGTTGTTCGCCGTCGGCCGGAGATTGCCGGGCCGAGCAGCACCGCCACGGTCGCGCAGTTCATCGCGTCACGTATGCCGAACTGCCGGCAGCGTCAGACTGCGCGAGCAGCTCGCGGCGCTGGAGCGGCTGAAAGCGCAACCCACCGCGAGGCTCGAGCGCGTGTTCGCGGATCACGTGGACTGCTGCTCGTATCGTCTCGACGCGTGGACGCTCGGTCTCGTCAACTATCAGCTCGCCAAGATGCGGCGGACACGCGAAGGGGAGGCCGGCACGCCACGGCAGGGCATCTTTCTTGGTGCGTACGGCTGGCTCGAGGAGGTCCGTCCAAAGCATCAGTTCTTCAGCCCCGCCGGTGGTGCTCGACGATCCGGCGCTTGCTGCTGATTTCACCCGGCCGGGCGATGCGCCGCTGTTTCGCGACACGACGAACCAGGGTTTCGTGCATGCGCCGTCGCTGAATCAGGCCGTGGCTGCCGCGGTCCTGCGCAACGGATATCTCTCGACAGCCACGCCGGAGCTGCACGACACGCTTGCCGTGAACCTGACGTCGGAGCGGATGCGCACCGCCACGTGGCTGCTCGACGGCATTCGCGCCGGCCAGGGGTTGAGCGATCTGCTCGGTTATCAATTCGAGCGGGGGCTGCACGATCGCCACGGGATGGCGGAAGTGGACAAGTTCATCTATCCGCTCCGCAAGGCGTTTCCGCTGCGCGCCGATCGCATGCAGTCTACGGCCACGCCGAAGGTGTCTCCATCGAGTCGATCGAGGCGCGCAACGTCATCGACGGCCTGGCCCTGGCGAACCACATCGCGACAGGGCGCGCACGGATATCCGTTCGGCAAGACGGGCTGCCGAACGCGACAACCGCGGAGGCGGCCGCCATCAACGCAGAAGCCGACCGGCTGCTGGCGTCATCCGATGCCGTGGCCGATCTCGCGCTCGCGGAAGGCGTCTATCAGGCGGTGATCGGCAACTACGATCGGGCCGCTGCCAACTACGATGCGTTCGCGCGCGGCGGCCTGCCACCCCAGCCCGACGATCATCCGCACGCCGGCATCCATCTTCGGCCTCACGCATCGCGTCGCGCTGCACCTGGCGCCCGGCGGCGACCCCAACCTGTCGCCCGACCGGGCCCTGCCGATGACCCCACGCGCGCAGGCGGAGCCCGCTCTGAACGCGTGGCTCGCCGCGATGTTGCCGCCGCTCTCGACGATCGGGTGCATCGTGACCTCTGGATGCGACGGCCGGGCCACGTTCACGCGCGAAGTCACGCTGGACCGCGTCGGGATCCAGCCCGCTGATCTCGTCGCGATGACCGGCAGCACGCACGAGGCAATGACCGAGCTCGACGACCGCGTGGCGGAATTCGCGATGACGACGTTCAACGCGCGCCCCGACGTCCCCGTGACGATCCGGTACATGGAAAAGAAGACGGCCGTTGAGCCTGTTCGAGCTGCTGCCGCTCTTCCGCTCTGAAGACGCTCACGTCCGGCGCACGTCCGTTTCGCCCGTCGGACCTATCTCTCCCCAGCGAAGCGCGCTCATCGCAGGACGCGGCGCCGATCGTCGACCGCACACGCATCGCCTCGTCGAGAACGCGATGCGCGCACTGGCTGGCGACCTGTCGACGTTCATCGCGAAGGTCGACAGCCTGTTGTCCGATCCTGTGGCGCGCGCGCGGATCTGCTTGCGTCCGTCGATGCGCTCGCGACGGAAGTGGGCGCGCTGCTCGCCCGGGCGGCTCTTTCGGCGTGCCCCAGGCCGGCCGCCAGTTCGTCCGCGATTTCAAGCGGCGCGTCTTTGCCGGCGTGCTGAAGCAGGCGGGCGAGTGGTCGACAGGTGGACCGCGCAGCTCGCGGAGTTCGACGCCACAATTGCCGAACACGATGCGCTGCCGGCTCGGCCTCCGGAGCCGATCGGTTCCGGGTGCTCGCCGTCGCGGAGGCGGCGATCTCCACGCGGCCGTTTTCCTCGGCCGCCGACGTCCGCGGAGTTGCGCACCCAGCTCGTCGAGACGAGCCGGAAGGCCTTCGTGGAAAAGCGCGATCAATTCGCCGCGCTGCAGCAGACGACACGCACGCGCGTGGCGACCTGATGGCCGACGTGCGCGCGTTGCTGCCGGTGACGGCGTTCGATCCGGCGCCGTTCCCGCCGGTGCTTCGACCAGGCGATCCTGCAATTCGTGAACGAAGCGCAGACCGTTGCGCTCTGCGGCGAGCGGTCACGGCGGCGGCTGGCAGGAGCCGCGCCAGTTCGCCGCGCACGACGCGAGCGGCGTGGCCGCCGATCGCGCCCGGGCCCTCGATGCGGCGGCCAAGGCTCTCCTCGGCGAGGATTTCGTCGTCGTGCCTGATTTCGCTGAGCGCCGCGCAGGGGACGAGCTCACGAACGCGCTCGCCGCCAGCCGCTCGGGCACGCTGTTCGATCATCTCGTTCACCCGCCGATCGGCGAGGCCCCCGATCGACTTTCCAGTCGATACGTGGCTTCACGGCGTCGCGCGCGTCCGGCCAACGGCTCGTGCCTGGGAACAGGTGACTATCCTGACGGGCGCGTTCGGTCGAACGGAGCCTCACTGGACGCGCTGCAGCTACCTCACGTGCCGGGCGATCGCTGGATCGGGCTGGATTTTCCCGCCGATCAGAAGCTCGACGCCGATCGGCTTCTTTACACGGCGCATTTCGCGGAGCCGTTCGACGCCTCGCGGCCGCTGTGTGGCCTGCTCCTCGACGAATGGACAGAGACGATCCCGGCTTCCCAGCACGACACCGGCATCGCGCTTCACTACGACCGGCCGAACGCGGAAGCGTCGCAGACGATGCTCCTGCTGACGCCCTCACAGTTCCGCGGCGCCTGGCAGTGGGACGACGTGGTGGATGCGGTCAATGAGGCACTGGACATGGCCAAGCGGCGCGCGATCGAGCCCGCGCACATCGACAAGCTGCCCATTGCGTCGTTTCTCCCCGCGACGATCATGGCGACCCAGGTCCAGCAGCTCACGATTGCCGCAAACCTCGCGCTGAACAACCAGTTTGTCCGCTCCGAGGACTGACGTGGCCGACAAGACCATCACCCCGAACCTCAAAGTCGTCATCGCCGGACGCTCGGCGCCCGGTGTCACGATGTGGAACCGGCTCGAAGGGCGGCCGAGCGCCGAAACGTTCGAGCGTGCGCTCCGCGCCGAGGTTCGCGATGCACTGTGGATGCTGACCCGTCAGTGGCAGATGGGTGAGTTTCGCGGCGACGATGCGGGTTCGCCGATCGCCGCGAAGGTCCGCGTCGAGACGACGCCGCTCCAGAAGTATCGCGCCGCGCAGGAAGTCGAGGCGCTGTCGACCACGATTCCACTGGAAACGCGGGTCGAGCAGATGCCAATCCCCTTCGTGCTGGGCGGCAGGGCGATGTCGCTCGACATCCGGCTGCTGATGGGGCGTTACTGGCTCAAGCTGGTGGCCGCTCGCGCCCGGCGCGCGGGCCGATTACATCAAGGCGTATCCAGTCGAGGCGCCGGATCCCCTCGACCTGGCGCGCACCGCCGTCGCCGCCCATGCGGAGGCCCTGGCAGCCATGCAGGCGGTCGCGGGCCGCGCGATGGACGGCTCAAGCTGTACGCGCATCTGAAAAGAAGGACCGACAACGGCGTCGGACGGCATCGCCATCGCTCGCCAGCCTCAAGGCGAAGGCCGACGCGCTTGGAGAGCGGTTCGTGGCCTGGTTCGATCGGCTGTTCTATGCACCCCGCGCAGCCCGACGCCTGGGTGCCGGATCGACTCGAGTACCAGTTCGCTGCTCGGCGCCGGAAGGCGCCGATCGACAGAAGGTGCTGGCCGCCGAAGAATACTTCCACGGCCACCTCGACTGGTACAACTTCGACGTCGATCGCGCACGCGTGCAGCTCGGCGACGCGACGCCGCTGACGCTCGCCGCGGACGGACGCTGTCGATGCTGCCGGCGCCGTCACCTTCGACGGCATGCCCAACACGCGCTGGTGGACGTTCGAGGACGGCCGCACCAACTTCGGCGACGTCAAGCCGGACACGACCGATCTCGCCAAGCTGCTGCTGATCGAGTTCGGCCTCGTGTACGCCAACGACTGGTTCCTGTTGCCGTTCACCGTTCCCGCCGGGACGATTGCGACCGTCCGCGGCGTCGCCGTGACGAACGTCTTCGGCGAGCGGACCTGGATCGAGGCGGCCGGCCGCGGCGCGGACGAGGACTGGCAGCGCTGGGCGATGTTCCTCGCTGAGCGTCAAGGGACACGGCGACGAGCCGGCCGACCTCAGCCTGCTCATCCGCCCGCCGCGCAGAAGATTCAGGAGGGGCCGCCGCTCGAAGACGTCATGCTCGTGCGCGACGAGATGGCGAACATGGTCTGGGGCATCGAGCGGCACGTCCCGCTCGCCGACCGGCGAGCGAAGCCGGGCGCGAGGCGGCCGCCGAAACGCGGCGCTTCATCGAACAGGCGCTCGAGCGGCGGCTCGGCCATCCGCCGCAGCCTCCGCCGCCGCGGCAGAGGCGCGGGTCCGCTATCAGGTGATGAGCTCGGTGCCCGAGAACTGGATTCCGTTCATCCCGGTGCACGTGCCAGGCGACAACCGCGAGATCCAGCTGCAGCGCGCGGCCATGCCGCGCGTCATCGACGGCGATCCGATCCGCCAGTCGCCGGTCGTCCCCGGACGTCGCTCCTGCGCCCGGCTCGATCGCACGCCGGTTCGCCGCTACTTCCTGCACGAGGAGGAAGTGCCGCGCGCGGGCGTGCGTGTCATGGCAACGCTACCAGCGCACGCGCTGGCGAGACGGCCGCGTGTGGGTGTGGCTCGGCGTCGGCAAGCAGACCGGCCGCGGCGAAGGTTCGAGCGGCCTCGCGTTCGATCGATTGGCGGAGCTGCGTCGTTGATCGAGCATCACTCAACCCATTGCGAATCCAACATCGCAACGCGCTCGCCGACGTTACCGCTGCGTCGTCAGCCGGGCGAGGGCGTCGGGCGTGCACGCGTAACTCTCGAAGACGACGCGATACCAGGCTCCGACACTTGGAGGGCAATCCGTGATTGGCGAGGATCCCGGGCACTCGAAATCACGCCGCGAGACGGTCATCCGTGAAAGCACAAGCAAAGCGTTGGCGCCTGCCGCGCCCGCTTCGTTTCGCTGGACACGAAACGGATCCTTCTGGCCCTGCATATCGAGCTCGGTCAGGTCCACGCCGGGGGACGTCGCGACGAGACGGCAGCCGTCCGGCATGTTGCGCCGTGCCGGTGGGTTGTCGAGTGCGGCGCTGTAGACTAGGACCCGTGATCCGTCCGGCGTCAGCGTCACGCAGCCGGTGCAGACGGTACCAACGAACAGCAACAGGCACCACCGCATACAGTCAGCGTACACCCTGACGTCGTCCGTCGCTCGCTCGCTGGGGTCGGAACCTTGTCAGCGGCGTCGCCGCAAGAGGTGGTCACAGGTGATCGAGAAGCTCGAGGCGGCCACCAAGACTCGGTGAACGAGGTGTGGGGCTCACAGAGGCGGCCGCGCTGAGCCGCTACGAGACTCGTGATAACTCCTTCGGGTTAGCGCAGGCACAGACCCCAGAGGTACTGCCGCGACACCTGATGTCGTGATCCGCTCGAACGAGCTGCTGGACATTAATCCGTCCGCGCCCCAGACTCGAACCCATTCAGACACAGATAGAGAAAGGAACCGGTGATGGAGAGCACCAAAAAGTCGGTGAACATTGTTCTTGTACACGGTGGTTTCGTGCACGGCTCGGGATGGGAGGGCGTCTACAGGATCTTGAAGAATGATGGTTACGAGGTCAGCATCGTTCAGAATCCGACGATCTCGTTAACCGACGATGTCGCAGCTACCAGGCGGATTCTTGCCGCGCAAGACGGACCCGCGATCCTGGTCGGTCACTCCTACGGCGGGGTGGTCATCACCGAGGCTGGCAACGATCCGAAGGTCATGGGCCTCGTCTACATCGCGGCGTTCGCCCTGCAACAGAGGCGAATCCGTCGCCTCACTCATTCAAACTCCGCCGCCAGGCGCCCCTGTGCCGCCGATCATGCCACCACAAGATGGCTACCTCTTCCTGGACAAGGCGCAGTTCCCCGCCGCCTTCGCAGCGGATGTGGACGGCGAGAAAGCGGCGTTCATGGCTGATTCACAGGTTCCGTGGGGTCTTGATGCGCTCAATGGGGCGGTCGGAGCGCCGGCCTGGAAGACGAAACCGAGCTGGTATTTGGTCGCCAGCGACGATCACATGATCCCACCCCCCGCCCAGCGCTTCATGGCCAAACGCGCGGGAGCGACCATTGTCGAGGAACACGGCAGTCACTCCATCTACGTGTCACACCCGTCGGCGGTGGCCGAGATTATCGAAACTGCTGTCAAGGGCGTCACAGTGGCAGCCGGTTAGCCGCGAGAGAGTTTTTCACAATGCTGTAGCGGCACGGTCGCCGCTAGCCAGAGAAATCGCAGCGCCGTTCGCCATAGAGATCACAGAGCAGGCCTGCCGCAGAGTCTCAGAGAAGGCTGGTCACAGAGTCTCAGAGATCTGATCAAGTGACGGCATCAGCTCGGCCGGCGCCACGGCGCAGCCCTGCGCACGGGAAGTGCAAACGCCCCAAAGGCAACCAGAGCCTGACGGCGGCCCCAGGCTCTCATCTTTGTGGTGCGCGCACGCCCACGTAACGGCCGCTTCGCGGCCGTCGCCGGTCGAGCGGACTTCACGTGATCCGGCGAACCACCAGATTCTCTCTGCGCCCTCTGTGATCCTCTGCGCCTTCTATGAAGCGGCTGTTGATAGTCAAGCTCCGTCTGCGAGGAGGCGTGTGGGAATGGCGCGGGAATCCGTGTTGTGGATTTCCACATTTCCACACATGCGTGATCGTCTGTTAAGCCAGCGATGCGGTGACATGGGGCCGTGGGCGACGCCGGGCGGCCTTCTATTCGCGTTTCCTGGTGATCGGTCCGGATCACCGCGCAGCATGTCGTTCGCATCGGTGGGGTGGCGCCATCTCAGTGATGAATCATCGGAGTGGTCGAAGCGCAGACCGCGCTCGCCCCACCGTCTCGTGGGCGTTGCCAGGCTCGGCGCGGCCGCTTACGCCGCGGCCAATCTCCTCCCATCAAAGGTCGACCCGTCGCGCCAGATCGCATACAGGATGCGACTCAAGCGGCGCGCTAAGGCGACCACCGCAATCCGCCGCCCGCGGCGCCCCGCGAGCCGATCCGCCCAGGCGCGCAGGGTCGCACTCCCGCCTGGCGCGCCAACAGACCCACGCGGCTTGCACCAGGAGCGCGCGCAGCTCGCCGGGCCCCGCCTTGGTGATGTGACCGCGGTGGCGCCGCTCCGCGGAACTGTCTTCCCGCGCACCAAGCCGATCGCGGCACTGACCTGGCCCGGCAGCGGCGCCAGCGAAGCGCTCGTACCGATCGACAAAGCTGCGAAACGTCGTCGCCGACAATCAGCCCGACCCCGGGCACACTTTGCAGCCGCGTCACCACGGCATCGCTCGACACCCGGGCGCGCACGCGGCCATCGATCGCGTGAATCTCACTCGTCAACGTCGCGACCCTGCCACACAACGGCGCCAGTGTGGCGCCGAGCTCGACCGGCAGGCGCAGCCGGGCGACCCGCGCTGGCACGGTCTCACAGCTGCCGCTGGGGAGCCGGTAGCCCGATTGCCGCAGAAGCGCCCGCAGGAGACTCACCGCCGGAGACCGCATCTGCACCAGCAACCGCCGACTCCTCGTAAGATCTGACGTATCGCGCGCTGCTCGGCGGAGACGCGATGCGTCGGCCAGTACCAGCCGCGCCGGTTGGCTTCCGCCAGGGCCGCCACGTCGCGCCGATCCGTTTTCACTTTGCGCGTGAGCTCCCCGTACATCGGCGCGTAATTGGGATCGGGTATGATCACCGCGTGGCCAGCCGCCTCGAGCACCTGCGCCACCCACTCGCTCTCCGTCCCTGTTTCGAGCAGCACCCGCATCGCGCCGTAGCCGCTGAACGCCTGCGCCAGTCGGTCGTGCGACGTCAAGACGCGCTGCTCACGGAGCACCCGGCCCTCCGCGTCGAGGATCTGGATCTGGCTGTACCGCATGTAAAGATCAATGGCACCATAGACCATGGCTGGCTGCTCCTTGTGAGGGCCCTGTTTCCGCAGGGCGTCATCACCAACTTGTGGAGCGCAAGCTACCACGCGAGGTGGCAGCCAGCCGCTTCATCTCATCTCAGTGGCAGATTCTCCGTGGCCTCTACGTCCGGCCTTCGCCTGACCGCCAAGGTCCGCCTGAAGGCGGACGCTACATCCTTCTGAAAACCGCGCTAGGCCACCCGTTCCTCGCGATCGCAACTCTCGTTCGAGCACGCGTAAATCGTCGGTCGTTGAGAGGTCCGATGCAGTCTCCGCTTCGACCGCCCTTGACCTGGCCCTAGGGGCCAGCTTTACGCTTCCATTGATGCGCGACCTCCTTCCGAGCGGACAGTTTGCCAGGCTCGCCCGGCTGAGCCGCAAGGCGCTGCGCCTCTATGCGGAATTGGGCGTATTGCGGCCCGCCTACGTCAATTCGGAAACCGGGTATCGCTACTACAGCCTGGCTCAACTCGAGGATGCGTCGCGCATCGCGCACCTGCGCGAATTGGGTATGCCTCTCGACGCCATTCGCGAAGCGTTGCGTGTCTGGAACTCACCCGAGCTCGCGGATCACCTGTCGCGGCATCGCGAGCGCCTGCAACGTCAGGCTGCGCACGTCCAGTCGGCGTTGAAGGCGCTCGATACTCTGCTTGTACGCCACGACGGCGGTACGACGTGGCGATCAAGAAGGCTCACGCGCAGGCATATGTCGGTCTTCGCGCCTGGTGCCACCCGGACCAGGCATGCGAGTTCATCGGATCAGCGCAACGACAGCTGTTCCGGTTGCTCAAGCCGCTCTTCGTCCGGCCAGCCGGTCCGTCTATGGCTCGTTATCACGACGAAGGAGAGGAAGCCTGGGACATCGAGGTGTGCGTGCCTGTCAACGAGAAGCCAGCGGCGACGCTGCCGAGCGACACGATCCTCGGCGAGTTGCCCGAAGGGTGGGTCGCCTTTACGGTGCATGACGGCGATTGCGGCGGACATGGAAGCGGCTTATGGCGCCGTCTGGCGCTGGGTGCACGAGCGCGGCTACGAGCCTGGGGCGGCCCGAACGAGGTGTACCTGTTCGACGGTTCGAACACCGAAGACGCAGCGTATTACCGCACCGAGTTGGCGTGGATGGTTCGAGGAGTTTCACCGACATCATGAAGCGAGTACTCGGAAGAAGTGGAATCGAAATCAGCGCCTTGGGCGTGGGCACCTGGACGATCAGCGGCCCGTTCAAATACGAGGCAATCGAGGCGGGGTGGGGCGCGATCGACGACGGCGAATCCACCCGTGGGATTCGAGCGGCGGTCGCATCGGGGGTGACGTTCTTCGATACCGCCGCGAACTACGGCGCCGGACATGCTGAGCGCGTTTTGGGCCAGGCACTCGCGAGTGACCGGCCGAACGTCGTCATCGCCACCAAGTTTGGGTACGGGGTCTACGAGGACGAAAAACTCGTGCGCGGCGTGGACGCGAGCGACGACGCCATTCGGCGTTCGTGCGAGGCCAGCCTGCGCCGGCTGGGTACGGACTACATCGACCTGTTTCAGTTCCATGTCGGCAACTACCCGCTGGAGCGAGTTCCCGACGTTCTCGCCACGCTCGAGGCGCTCGTGAGCGAAGGAGCGATCCGCGCTTACGGATGGAGCACCGACGACCCCGATCGTGCGGCCCGGTTCGCTATTGGGGAACACTGCGCCAGCGTGCAACACCAGTTGAACGTCCTCGAGGACTATCCAGCGATGCTGGCGTTGTGCGAATCGGGAAAGCTGGCGAGCATCAACCGCGCTCCGCTTGCGATGGGACTGCTCACGGGAAAATACTCGAGCCGCGCGAACTTCGAGCCCACGGACATCCGCAGCAACAATCTCGAATGGATGAAGGACTTCAAGAACGGCCAACCGAATCGCGATTGGCTTGCGCGCCTCGAGGCGATTCGGGATGTGCTCACGTCCAGCGGGCGGACGCTCGCCCAGGGAGCCTTGGCGTGGCTGTGGGCGCGAAGTCCAGTGACCGTCCCAATCCCTGGCTTTCGGATGGTGAGTCAGGTCGTGGAGAATGCGCGCGCGATGGAGTTCGGGCCGCTCACCCCAGTGCAGATGGACGCGATTGATAGGATGCTCGGCCGCGCCGCCCCTTTTTATTACATATTTTAAATTATCATAACTAACTCTAATCGCGTTTCACATGCTTCCACCAGCGACATCAAGTCACTCACCCGGAGGTAATCGCTTGTGCCACTGCTCAGATTCGCCCAATAGTCCGACGCTCCGTTCGCGAGATCGTCGACGCGCAGACTGGCGCGCTTGGTTCCCGCCTCGCTGATCAGCAGCGACGGATCCTCCAGCGTGGCACCGGCAACTCGGGAGATGGAGTGCCGTGCCGGAGTGGAGACGGCGCTGAGGCCCGCGGCATGTTTTCGACCTGCTCCGGTCGCACTGGACCGACACCGCCCGCGGGTGGAACTTCGACCATTCCGATCGCAAGACGACGCTCGGGCGGCATCCGCACTTCGGCCCAGTAGCTGTAGCGCACGAAGGCGTTGAGCGGCGAGGATCGTCGACCTCCGCGACGAGCCGACCACATTCCCGTCATTGTGCGCGTCACCTCGGCGAACCTCGCGCCACCTCGCGCGCGTAAATGATCTGCACCAGACCTAGCGCGTCGCGCCAACTGAGCCACTGCTGCATCGGCGCGCCATAACAATCCCGTTCGCAGCTCAGCTCCACCAGATCGAGTGCTCAGCACGATCGATGTCTCAAGTCTTCAATCACCTACTCCCACACCTCATACACCCACCACACCCCACACTCAACTCCCTCACCCACTCTCACCACCACCACAACTCCCCTGCGGCACCAGCTCGTTCGCCGCGGTTACAGCGCTCGCTGAGGGCGGCTCGGTGAGCAAGCGGAATCGATTGCGGCCACCAAGCGTTCCTGCCATCACGCTCACCGCCAGCCACAGCGACCGCTGCGCGCGACCACCCGCTCACCCCGGCGCTCTCCGATCGGCGATGTAGACGCGATAGCGCGTATCCACCGCGCCAGGCCATACGAGCTTCAGCTCTACTTCCTGAGACGGCCCGGGACGGCTGGTCCAGACGAGACCCAGACCGGTTGGCACGACCTGCGGTTGACGCCGATCGGCGTAGGCGACGCTCCTCGTCGTCGGCTCCGACTTCACGCCTGCGGTGTCCACGAACTGGGCCACGACAGTACCGTGCGCTGTCTTGCCGACGTCGAGCGCCGCAGCGGAACTCGCGCAATGACCGTCTGCGTGGCGCCAGCGGATTGGACGAGCGCGGTCGGCGGGCGCGCCGCGCCGTCGAAGGTGATCTCCAGCGACGCGATATCGAGCGAGCCGTTCGCCAGCGCTGCCACCGAAGGCACGACGACAGTCACGTCGACGCGACCCGGAGAGGTCGCGGGACCGCCGATGCCTTCGGGACCGTCGAGCACGACGTGCAGCTGCAATCCCGGCGCGGGAGGCCGAGGACGTGCCGGCACGATCGCATCGAACTCCGCCGGCTCGCCAAATCGGCCGAAGAGATCCGCGAGCGCGGCGCGATATCGCGCGGGCGGCTCGCTCGCGGGAATCGGCGCGTCGGCAATCAGCCCGCGCCGCAGGTAACTGCCCGACGCTGGCACGCGTCCGATCCGCTTGGGCGTCGGTCGCGTTCGTCCGAGCAGGATTGCCACCGCGCGCGATTCGAGGCTCGAACCGGTCACGTCCATCGAACGATGCCGGCTCACCCAGTCGCCTTCTTCGAGTCGACCGAGCGCCACCAGCGCGCCAAGCGGCGTCTTTGGAAACAGGAACTCCTGCCGAAACGCGTTCGACGGACCGCCGTCACCGGGGAGCCAGTGGGCCTCACCGGCCGCCGGTATCTGCAGTCGCGGAGGATTGGTCGGCGGAACCGCGCCGGCGATGGCGATCAATGGGCGGGCGATCAGCGTCGCTCGCGAAGTCGAGAAGGTGCCATAGGTCGCTGCGTAGCGCTCGCCCAGCTGCTGCAGGACGCCGTCTCGATCGAATCGCTCGACCAGCTTTGTCGCGATCTGGTCCAACACTTCGACCCGCGGCCCGAGGACGCTCTCGATGTAAGCGCCGCCTGGCGCTTTCGCGTCGGACCAGTAGGTGAAGATCCCCATGGCCGCGTACGCCAGCAGCCGCTCGCCGCGGGAGCGTTCGTTGATCGAGCCAACCACACCGAGAAAGCGACCGATCCCCGGATCCATCGCCTGCGCGAGCAGCGTAGCGCCAATGCGCACGTTGGCGATGTGCTGCGGGCCGCTCGCCGGCACGGCCTGGCTTTGCAGGCGCTGCGCCGCTGGCGGGACACCAAGATCGCCGACTAGCCGCTCGCACTGATTGATGATGTCGGTTGCATGCGCGTTGATGCGCGCGACTTCGTCCTGCGGTGTCAGCGGGTCGAACGGCCCGTCGGGCCGATCCGGCCGATTCAGTCGCTTCGGTGCGCCTCGCTCGACTTCGCCGATCGACGCGGCCTGTCCGAGACCGCCGGTGTACCACGGCCGCGATCCGTCGATGGGCAGGCTGAGCAAAGCAACGGGATCACGCCCGAGCATCTGCTCGAGCATGTCCGATGCGGTCACCCGCCAGGTTCGCAGTCCTTCGACGCGGCCGCGGCCAGTGATCCGTACGCGATCGACGCGGGGGCCGCCGACGACGAGCGGCGGTTCGGTCCGCTCGGAGAAGACGCGCTGGCCGACGCGGTCGAGGAGCTCGAACGATCCCTCGAACGACCCGTCGGTGACGAGCTCTACTGCAACGTCGAGCGCATCGCCCGTCGTTGACGGCGGCAGGATGTCGCCGACGAGGACGCCCTCCGCCATCTCGAGCGATGGTTCCGGAAGGATCACGTCGCGACCGTTGCGCCACAACACCTGCGGCTCCGCCGGGCGCGGCTGCACCGCAAAGATCGCGAACGGCATCACTGGAAACCCCAGCCCCGGCGACGGCATCAGCCGCAGGTGAATGCCGTTGGGAAGGTCGTCGTCTCCACGCGCCGCTTAGCGACGGCTGCAAACAGATTGGGCGGAGTAAAAATCGCCATCGATTACGCCTCCCCCGCGAAGCTGGGCACGAGCGGTACCTGCACCGCTCCGGTGAGCAACGCACCGTTCGCCTTGTCGACGAGCTCCAGCTGCAAGCTCGGCCACTTCCAGACCGGTGGCGCGAAGAGCTTCGGCTGCAGCCAACGCCGCGGCGTGAACGGCGTCGAGCAGATCCACAGCAGTCGCGAGCGCGAGCGATCGCTGCGGCGAATATCGAAGGTCCCGGCCGGCAGCGGCGACATCACGAGACGAAGCGCGTTCAGCTGCACGCGGCCGGGCCGATCGATTGGCTCCGGTGATTCCAGGAGCAGTCCGGCACAGAGCCATGAGGGACCGGCCGGTGAATCTTGCGTGACCCACAGCACGCTGACCCGCGGATTCGGCGCCGCCGGCCAACCGTCCAGTCCCAACGCGTCCATCGCCGCCTCGAAGTCGGCATCCGAACCATCGACGGCAGGCACACCCAGCGCGGGCAGCGGTTGCCGCAACGCGATGTCGCCGGTTGGCGGCTTCGGCGTCGACTCGAATCCCAGCCCCACGAGCATCGCCGCAGGATTGCGCCAGCGCGAGGTTCGGAACGTGACGCCGTCGAGTTGTCCGTCGAGGACGTTTGGCGGATCGTCGGATTTCGCGAGCGCATAGACCTCGTACCATGCCTGCGTCGCGAGCGGCGTGACCGCGGTCAGCGTCGCGCCAGGCGTGGGCATCGCGCATGGCGCGGTCGTCGCGAACGTCATGCGCCGCGCATCGACGCCGGTCAGCAGTTCGGGCTGCGCAAGCGCCACCCAGTTCGGCTCAGCTCGGCGGGCACACCGGCAGGTCCGGGGATGTCCACGCGTCGCACTCCGAGCTTCAGCGAAAAGCCGTACGCCTTCGCCAGCGTGATGACGTGCGCCGAGGAAAAGTGCGCGCTGACCGGATCGTCGGCGAAGCGTGCGTCCTCGGTCTGTGCCGGCGTGTACGCCATCAGGTAGCGCGACAGCATCTCGGGCCGGAAGTCGTTGCGCTGCACGTGCCACTTCTGCAGGTAGTCCTTCTCGCCGTAGCTCGGAAGCGCCACCAACGTCTGGGCCGCGGCGCCCTTGGTCTTTTTCTTCGGCGTGGTCTTGAAGTAGTAGCTTCTCGCCGTCGACGGCGGGCTCCCAGCACTGGCGCCCTTTGGCAGGTAGGTAGTCTGATTCGACAGGTGACCGGCCTCGACGATTTTTCCGTCCTCGGTCTGCTTGTAGATCCACCCTTCCCACGACATCGCGACGTCGAGGCGGTAGGTGCGGCCAGGCTCGAGCACGCAACTTACTGCGGTGCCGGTGTTGTCGTCGGCCTGCTGCGGCTGCTTCGCCTTCGCTGCCGTCTGCTGCGCGGCTGCCGCCTGCGCGGCGGCGTTCCGCTTGATCGCGGCCGACTGCGCGGCTTCGGTGATGCCACCCAGGCCGAGCACCGCGAGATGCCGGCCCGCGGGCCAGCGCACTTCGACCGACGCGATCCAGCCAGGCACCCGCGGCGCGAACCGAACGGCCGTCCGTCCTGGCGTGACCTCGCGAGTCTCGGTGATTTCCCAGGCGTTGCCGTTGCTGTCGGTGACGACGATGGGGAGATCCTGATTCACAGGCATATCGATCGTCAGCCAGAGCCGCGCCAGGTTGAGCGCCACGTCGGGCACGATGAGCGCGGACTGAGAGGGGGAACGCGGAGAAACCCTCGCTCCGCAAAGGCATTGATTGAAGATAGTTCCAGTGCTCCCGCGAAGGCGCGCTCGAGCGTCAACTGCGGCGTGAAGACGTCCAGCGTCGGCGCGTCGTAGTCGAACGGCGGCGGAATCTGAGCGGCGGTGTGCACCGTCAACGGCAAGGCCGGGAGCAGCGATGTGTGTTCGGTCAGCGTCGCCGTGAACTGGCTGACGCAGGGATCGGGCGACACCGGATCGGCCGGTAGCAGGAACGAGGCGTCAGCGCCGGTCGCGACTTACCCTACCGCCCATCCTTCTTCGGCCTTGACCTCACGCTGACACGCCGTCGCCGCGTCGGCAATCGGATCGTTGGCGAGGCCTGCGCCGCCATCGGCAAGGCGATTGAGGTACAGGTCGCCCTCATACGTCAGCAGCACGATATTGCCGGCCTGCGGCCGTTTGCCGAGATCGCCGTCTCGGCCTGTCTGCCACGCCGCGCTCAGCGGCCCCTTCACCAGCTTGTCCGCGCCGACGGCCTTCACGTCGTAGAGCGCCAGGCCCGTGAGCGTCCACTCATACTTCAACATCTCGCTGCCGGTTGGCTTCGCGGCCAGGCCGACCGGATAGCTGTCGATCGACGCGAACTGCTGCGTCGTCCCGTCCGTCGCGACGTATCCCGACGCGAGCTTTGGCGCCGCGGCAAACGACAGGTGCAACAGCGTGTCGCCCCACACCTCCTTCGCCCCCTCGACGGTGGTGCTCAGATCGGCGACGCGCCTGAACTGGTGATCGATCAGGTACGCGAGGTTGCCTGCCACCGCGCCGTTCTCGACGTTGTCGAGCGGGTGCGTGTCGGGGCGGCACCACCAGCTTTTGTTCGCTGTTGATCGACAGCTCGACGCAGCCTTCGACGTCCGTGAAGAACAGATCGATGTGTCCGCAGAGGCGCGCATGGATGTAGGGATCGGCGTTCTCGACCTTCAGAAGCGCCAGCGTGGCGTCGACGCCGATCGAGAACGGACCGAGGTTCAGCGAGCCGCCTGCTGCGCCGAAGCCCGCCAGCGTCAGCGGATGCGTGGCCAGCAAGAGATCGGCGCCTCATGTGGACCTCGGCCCACGCAATCGGCTTGACGCCGATGATGTATTCGAGCCCGAAGCCGAACGCGATGACGAGGCCGTCGGCAATCGTGATTTGTCCACCGCGCGGCCAGTGTTGAATGCCGCGCCCGCGCAGCATCGCGTACGCATCGGCCTGTGCTCCGACCAGATCGGGAAGGATCTCTGCCCGGATCGGGCCGAGCCCTCGTCCGTCGGCGGGGACGGCATCGCGATAGCCGTCGGAGCCGAGATAGATGTACCAGTTGTCGGAATCCGCTTTGGTCGTCGGGAATCGCGCCCCCACGGGAATGTCCACGTGCAGCACGACTGGGATATTGAGCTGCCCGTGGAGGCCGATCGTGACGCTGTCGGCGGGATCGACGACCACGACACCCATGAACGACACGCCGACGTCGCCGGCTGCGACTGGCTATCGATCACGCCCATCGCGGGCTCAAGAACTTCGCCCACAAAGCGCCGCGGACCACGATGTCGGGGACGGTGATGAACAGCCCCGCACGCGTCGAGAACGAGAAGCCGAGATCCGGGAGGGTGCCGACAACCGCTTGCGCGCCAAACGTCATGTTGTCGGCGCGAAATTCAAAGGCGTTGACCGGATCGGCGGAGTTCCAGCGCAGCTGATAGCCAATCGGATCGGGATCGGCGGGCGCCGGCGGCTTCGGACGCGCGTTGATGCCGAACGCGCCAGAGATGCCGTAGATGCCGAGGCCCGAGTTGGCAATGGGAATCGCCGCGGGCAGGTCGACGCCAATCTGCACGAAGAGCCAGAACGTATCGTTCTTCGGCTCGTAGAGGATCACGCCGTCGGTCGAAAGGTTGAGCGGGAGGATCTTCACGTCGAGCGCAGCGGTGATGCCGCCCGACGGCAGGATCTGAACGGCGCCCCTTCCCTTGATCGCACCCGGCACTTCCAGGCTGGCGTCGAGGCCACGGAGCGACGCGTCGATCGATCCATCCTCGTTGAGCGTCGCGCGAATGGTTGCGCCGGACACTCGGACCGGACCGAGATTCAACTTGAAGCGCAGATCGACTTCGAGCCACGTCGAGCCGCGCCCTGACCGCGTACCGAGGATGTCGAACAGCGACGCCGGGCTCTGCACCAGCCAGCCGCCCGGGTCCTCGATCTCCATGTCGGCGCGGCTGAAATCAAGCTCCACCATCTGAACGCCGGGCCCGCCCGCCAGATTCAGCCGCAGCCCGACGTTGCGGTTCCGCACGCGCATCGGCTGCTCGTCGCGCATCTGGACCGAGAGCACGCCAACGCTGATCGGCTTCACCAGCACGTCGACCGAGTAGTCGATGACGAAGCGGACCTTGTCGCCCACCGGCAGCCCGTGGCCGGTACTCGCGACTTCCACCTTGTGGATCGTGAATCGCCCTTGATCCTTGAGCGCGCTGCTGAGACCGACCGCCGCTGAGAGCAGCGCGTGCAGAACGACGCCGCCGGTGTCGGCGCCGGTTGGCGCCTTGTCGGCAACGATGGCCGTCGCGAGTGCCGCCGCGGTGATCAGGATGCGGGCAGAGGCACCGCCATCCGGCGCGCTCACCGTCAGCACGCCGTTTGGTCCCTGCGATTCCACCGCGAACGTCACGGTGGTCTCGGCGTTCCCGGTGCTGCGGGCAAAACGCAGCCGGGCGATGACAGGCTTGCCGTTTAGAATCTTGAAGCCTCCACCGGGCGCGCTCTGCATCGTCCCGTCGAGCGGCAGTTCCATGGCGGCTTCGACGAGCGTCGGGATGAAGTCCTGAAGTCCCTGTGCCGTGGGATCGCGGCACTCGATGGTCACGTCGATGCCGGGCCGTGAACCCGGCACCGGGGGAATGTGCGTGTGGATCGCGAGATCGATACCCTCCCCCGGCGCCGTGCCGACCTCGACATACGCGTTCACCGCATGGCCGCCGAGAAGCGGCGCACCGCCCGGAAGATAGAAGCGGACGTTGCGCGCGGCGAGGCCGCGCCAGGCCGGATCGTCCGCGCGCGTCTGGACGCCGAGTGCCGTTGGCACCGTCGTCGCCGCGTCGGGCGTGTCGTCGATGACGAACGCTCCGGGCACACCGTTGGTCTCGGGGAACTCGAGGCCGAAACCCGTATTTCCAATGAGGACGGTCGGCGGGACGAGTTGTAGTTCGATGATGCCCGGCGGCATCCCGACCGTCGGCGTCAATCGCAATGTTGCCGGATGCGTCGGGTCGCCTTCGATCAGCAGCGCCACCTTGAGGCCCGAGATGCTGACAGGCGGGCCGGTTGGATCGAGTTCGAGCCGTTCCTCGTCCGCTGCCGTCGTCTTAACGGCGGCCTTCAACACGACGCCTGCGGCACCGGCAGCGAATTCGAACAGCTTCCGGGCGGGAGGCGTAGAGTTCAGCTCGAGCCAGAACTTGAAACTATGTGCGGCTGGATTCGTGACGAGCTTGAACGCGAATTCGATATTCGGCGGTGGTGCGAGATCGAGCGCGAGGAATCCGAGCGTCTTCTTCGCAGCGAGCTTGACAGATCCGCCGACGTCATTACCGGCCGCTATGGCGACCGAAGACGTAAGTGCCGCCAGCAGTTCGTCGATCAGCGGCGGCAGCACCACATGTGCGACGAGCCCCCGGTCAGCGAGTGCCTTCTTGATCGTTTCGGGTTCGGGAGGCGGCGGCATGGGCGCAGATGATATGCGCGCCGTATTGCACGGAGGTCACTTTCAAAACATATATTTCACAGCTCATCCATAAACGCTGCCCGCCTACCTACTCGGCCGACAACACCGACACAGGATCGACGCGCGCCGCTCGCCGGGCCGGCAGATAGCTTGCCGCCAGTGTCGCCAACGCGAGCAACGCGGCTGCCGCGGCGAGTGTCGCCGGATCCCACGCGGTCACGCCGAACAAGACCGACGACAGCGTTCGACCGAATGCCACCGTTGCAGCGATCCCGATCGCAAGGCCGATGGCTGCCGTGGCGATCGCCTGCAACAGCACCAGCCGTGCAATCGCGCGAGGGCTTGCGCCGAGGGCCAGCCGCACGCCAAGCTCGCGCGTGCGACGGCGCACGCGATACGACATCATCCCGTAGACGCCGATTGCCGCGAGCAGGAACGCAATTACGGCGAAACCGGCGAGGAGGCGCGTGGCCAGCCGGGTCACAGCCGCCGACTCCTCCGCGATGTTCGCCATCGTGCGCATTTCATACAACACGGCGTGTGGCTCGAGACGGCGCACCGCGGTCCGGACCGCGGGCAGCACTGCCACTGGATCGCCGGTCGCGCGGATGAAGAGCGTTATCTGCGGGCTCATCACGCGCTCGAAGGGAAAATACAGATCCGCACGCGGCTCGTCAGTCAGCGATGCGCGGCGGATATTGCCGACGACGCCGACGATCTCCGCTTGCATGTCGCCCAGGTTGATCCGGCGCCCGACCGGCGACTCACCAGGGAAGAAGCGAGTCGCAACCGCTTCGCTGACGACTACGACTGCCGGGCCGGTCGCGTCGCGCGGTTCGAACACTCGTCCGGAACGAAGCACGATTCCCAACGCGCGGAAATAGCCCGCCGATGCCATCTGCCAGCCGACTTCCGGAGGCCGCTGGCCCGGAGCCACAGGATGCTCCACGCGCTGCAGCGGCACGGTCCAATTGTTCCCGGTCAACGGCGTCACCATCGCCGCGCCGACGCTATCGACCCCTGACACTGCGCCGATATCCGCGAAGGCCCGTGTGTAGAAGGCGCGGCGCGCATCGTCTGCCTCGTAACGTCCATCGGGCAGGACCAGTTGCACGGTCAACACGCCTTCTGGTCTGAAGCCGGGATCGACCGCAAGAAGGTTGGCGAAACTCCGAAGGGTTAGCCCCGCGCCGGCCAGTAGGACAACGGCCAACGCGATTTCCACGACGACAAGGCTCGACGCCGCGATCTTTGCTTCAGGCGTCATCGTGCCAGCACGCTGACCAGGCAGCGCACGCTGGTCGATGCGCGAGAGCCGCGCGCACGGGATCGCGCTGAACAGCAGCGCCGACACCACAGCCGCGGCACACGCGAAGAGCAGCACCGGAGCGCTGATGCCCACCTGCTCCAGCCCAGGCACCAGCGACGCGTTCGGGATCAGGGCCGCCAGCGCTGGCGCCGCGCGCCAGGCAACGAAGACCCCGGCGATGCCGCCAGCCAGTCCGAGCACGAGACCTTCGGTCAACATCTGCGTGACCAGCCGACGACGACTGGCGCCGAGCGCAAGTCGAAGCGCCAGTTCCTGTTGCCTTCCCAGCGCCCGCGCCAGCAGCAGATTGCCGACGTTCGCACAGGCGATCAGCAGCACGAATCCGACCGCGGCGAGCAGCAGCAATAGCGGCCGGCGTGTGTCACCGACCAGCGCATCGCGCAGCGCGAGTGCCTCGTAGCGCGATCCTTTGTTCTGCTCGGGGAACTCGACTTCGAACTGCTTCGAAAGCGACGCCAGCTCTACCTGTGCTCGCTCGAGGCCTTCACCGGGGCGAAGGCGACCTATTCCGTAAATCCATCCGGATCTCCGCTGCGCAGGTACCGCCGCGGGCAGCGTCTGCGCAACGACGACGTCGGTTCTCGGCATCGCCGGAAGACGGAAGCCGGTAGGAAGCACACCGACCACCATCCGCCGTACGTTGCCCAGCTGAATCGACCGCGACAGCGCTCGCGGATCGGATCCCAGATGCGTCCGCCAGAAGTTCCGGCTCACCAGCACCACTGGCGCCGCGCCCTCGCGCGCATCGTCTCCCTGGAGCAACCGGCCGAGCGATGGTCGAACGCGCAGCGCGTGGAGCGCATCGGGCGTGGCGACGGCCCCATCGACGCGGACCGGCTCGCCGTCGCCGAAGAGGGTCGATTGGAAACCGCCGAACCCCGCGAGTGATTCGAGCGTGTGCTGACGGCGGGCCAGATCCACGAAGTCGCCGATCGCGATATCGGGCTTGGTGAGCCCCGTCTCGACATCGCGGTGCCGGAGCACGACCAGCCGATCGGCGTCGTCGAACGGCAGCGGCCGCAGCAGGACGGCTTCGACGACGGCAAAGAGTGCCGTGTTCGCACCGATGCCCAGGGTGAGCGTGAGCACGGCGGCGGCCGCGAAGGCGGGCTCCCGCCGGAAGATTCGAAATGCCTGGCGCAGGTCGTGGGTCCGCATGGACGGCTTAGACGAGAGAACCGGTGTGGATGTTGAGCGTCGTGACGAGCCGTTCCCCAGGTGTGACGAGCACTGGCTGGACAGGGATGCAACGAGTAAGGCGGCGACGGCATCATTAAGGAATGCCCAAAATGTACGGCGAGCTCGCATCGTGGTGGCCGCTCTTGTCGCCGGCGTCCGAATACGAAGAAGAAGCGGCCTTCTATAGAGCAGCGCTCGAGGCCGCGTGCGAGCGAGGCGAGGCCAGGGTGCACCGGGCTGAAGATCGCGGGGCTAAAGCCCCGCCACCACAGCTGCAGGTATTGGAGCTTGGCGGCGGGGGCGGGCACAACGCCTCGCATCTGAAGGCGCATTGGAAGATGACGCTCGTCGAGCCGTCGGATGGTATGCGCGCGGTCAGCGAAGAGCTCAACCCGGAATGCGAGCACGTTGCGGGCGACATGCGCACGGTGCGGCTCGGACGAACGTTCGACGCGGTCTTCGTGCATGACGCCGTGTCGTACATGACCACCGAAGCCGACCTGCGCGGCGCAATCGACACGGCCTTCGTCCACTGCAAGCCTGGCGGCGCGGCGCTATTCGCGCCAGACCACGTGCGCGAGAACTTCACGCCGTCAACGGACCATGGCGGCTCGGACTCCGAAGACGGGACGCGCGGACTGAGATTCCTGTCGTGGACCTGGGATCCCGACACGACGGACAGCACCTACCTGACCGACTACGCTTACCTCCTCCGAGACCGTGACGGCACCGTGCACGTCGAGCACGATCGCCACGTGGAAGGGCTGTTCGCACGGGCCGACTGGCTGCGCCTGCTGACCGAGGCCGGGTTCAAGGATGCGCGGGCTATACCGTTCGAGCATTCCGACGTCGAGCCCGGTGCCCACGAGATCTTCGTGGCGCGGCTCCGCTGAGCCGATCCGCGAGCGGCTATCGCATTCCTTTCCGAGGCGCCCAAAAAGGACGCCCGGGAGGGAAGCCAGCCGTGCACCCATCCTGCCCGACCGTATCGGCAGCGGCCGTCATCGTCACCGCTCTGTTAGTGCCTGGCCTCGCGCGAGCGCAAGAGACGGCACAGTCGCAAAGCGCCAGCCTCCGCAACTTCGATGCGACCGGCTACGTCGCCTGGTTCCGCGGCAATCGCGGGGGGATCGGCGGCGACACGTTCCGCGACTGGTACACGGCCGGACTCTGGGGCGCCGGCGTGGGACGCTACTGGACCGAGCACCTCAAGACTGAAGCCGAACTCACCGGCACGAGTCGCGGCACGCTGGTCAGCTTCGAGAACGTCCAGACCGAGCCGTCCTTCTCACGCGCGATCTATCGAAGCCATTCCTATCGCTTGCGCACGCTCTCGCTCGTCCAGTCCTACCAGTTCCGGCACAACGCCTGGGTTCATCCCTTCCTTGGCGGCGGCCTTGACATCGACTGGGAACGGCAAACAACGGACGGCAGCGTGCAGACCGTGGATAGCCGCGACGACCAGGTGATCGTGACGAGCGACCCGCTACCGCGCGAAGCGAACACGCGGGTCATTGCCCGCGCGGTGGTGATTGCCGGCTTCAAGGCATACGTCGCGCGCCACGCGTTTCTGCGGACCGATCTTCGCGCGTCGGTCACCGATGGTCTCGATCAGGTGGCGTGGCGTTTCGGTTTCGGCTGGGACTTCTGAATCCGGGCGGGCTCAACCGCCCATGGAGGACATCATGACACGCATCGTCGCTCTCGGTCTCACGGTGATGCTCGTCTTCACCGGCTGCGCACCACGACGGATGAATCTCGCAACGCAATCGAATTTACGGCTGCAGGCTGGCACGAGCCGCGCTTCGACCGTTGAACGCGACCCAGAGGATTGGCGTCGCTACATCGCGAACCTGCCGGTCGGAACGACGTTGACTATTGACCTCGCCGACGGCGCACGTGTGACCGGTGTCATCCTCGGCGTCGAGCAGGACGAGGTGATTGTCCAGCCCAAAACGCGGCTGCCATCGCCCGTCCGGCGCATTCGCTTCGACACGATCGTCGCGCTCGCACCGCAATCGACGGGCCTCGACACGGGCAAGGCGATAGCTATTGGCGCCGCCACCGGAGCGGCGTCGTTTCTCGCGCTGTTTCTGATCGTCTGGGCGACGCTGGATAACTAGTGGACTGTATCCGCTGAATCAGGTGTGTCTTTCGGGCGGGGCATCCCGGCTGCCTGCGTTGCTCCTCGCTCAAATACTGCCGGTATTCTCGGTCGTCGCGCCTTGCCAGCCGGGCGCCGCGCTCCGAAAGCCACTACCGATTCAGTGGATACAGGCCACTAGACCTTTTCGATGTGCCTCTCAGCGGGGAGAGGGCCGGAGCATGGTCTTTCGCGCTGTCCACGGTTCGACCGACGCCGCCCGCCGGATCAGACTATCGCTGATCCAGCGAGCTCGGGGACGTTGAAGATCTGCGCCACCACGGGCCTCAGCGCGTCGGCGCTGGCGTTATACGAGTCCAGTAGTTGCTGAATCGGCGCACTGACTACAGTTCGGAACGGTCGTCGTCCGGGATCCATGTCGATCAGACGGACCAGAGCATCGACGACCTCGGCACTTCCGGGCGCATCCGGCGCGCCGACGATTGCCTGAAACACTCCATTTACCCGTTCCGCGAAGTCGGCGCCGCCACCGTAGTCGCGGAGCCGCGCGGCATCCGCGGGTTTCGTCAAACGATCGTGGATGCCCGTCCGGTAGACGCCTGGCTCCACGAGGATCGAATCGATGCCGAACGGCAATAGCTCGTATCGGTAAGCGTCTGCGATCGCCTCCAGCGCGTACTTGCTGGCACAGTACGCAGCCATCGCGGGGACCGTTACTCGCCCCGCGCCCGAGCTGACGTGGACCAGGAGCCCGCTTCGCTGCCGCCGCATCGCTGGAAGAACCGCACGGTTGATGCGGACGACCCCATTCACGTTGACGGCGAAGATCTGTTCGAACTGCTCAGGAGTGAAGGCTTCGGTGACGCCGAGTGCCGCTACGCCGGCATTGTTGATCACGACATCGAGACCGCCGGCTTCCGAGAGCGCCGTACCCACGGCAGTGTCGACCGATGTCTGGTCAGTGACATCGAGCGCCAGCACTCGCAGCCGCAGCCCTTCTCGTCTGGCCAAACTTTCCAGAGTGTTCCGATGTTCAGCGTTGCGACCGTCGACATCGCGCATAGTCGCGAAGACGTGATCTCCCCGGCGGGCGAGCCGCTCGGCCGCGTCCCGGCCGAACCCTGTGCTGGTTCCCGTAATTAGCAGGCGTTTCGTCATGGCCTTGTCCCTTGGAGTCCTTTCAGTCGATCAGATGCTCTGGAACGGCGAGTAGGTCTTGGGGGCTAGGCCAGCAGCAGCCTTGACAAGCTCGGGGGATGGAAATCCATAGATTTCAAGAGCCATATCACAGATGCCGAGGATCGCCCCCAGGGTCGCGCCAAGATTTGCAATGTGCTCCAGCACCGCTCCCGAGTCCTTGTACGTTTCTCGAACGACGCATTCCGTGCGGTGTCGTTGAAGAACCAATCGTACTGTAAGGTGCCCGAGTCCGTTCACGCACCAATCGCATGCACTGAGCCGCGACGTCTTTGAATTCTTCGAGTTTACCCGCGGCGGCTCATCGTTGCACCAGCCGCTGTCGGCTGCAAGCCCGAGGGCCAGCCGGTATCTCCAGGCGTCACGCCCTCACGCTGGTGGGCCACGCCACGAATCGTTTGTTCGCGCTCGTTCTGACACTGCGCGCTCGGTCGATCCTCCATCTTTGTCAGCAGCCGGAGTCGAGGGAGTAGTCTCTCAAAGTCCAATTGGTCATAGAGCCGCCCGCGCATGTATAGTCCGGACACCACATGGCATTGTTCGTTGTCCGTCACCAGCACGCTCCCGATCGCTGTCCCGCCCAGGATCCTTTCAGGGGCGCTTCCCTGCTCAATTATCTGAGCCGTCCGAATGTCCATCAGCACGGCGTGAAGATTCAGGCCGAGGCCGTCGTCCAGGGGCAGCACACCTTCTATCTGATCGCCGAGGCCGAGGACGAGGAACGCCTGCGAGCGTTCATGCAGCCGTTCCAGATGGCTGGCACGCTGGACATCTTCCCTGCGTCCACGTGCGCGCGGGTGGTGGCAAGCGGCGGATGCGGCGCGCCGATGCCGGCAAGCGAAGGCGTCGCGAGCCTGAATCCCGAGGACGCCTGCCAGCAGGCGATCGAGGCGGGGCTGGTGGTCCATCGTGCGCATCCGCTGAACGCCGAGACGTCGATCCCGGCACTCACCGGCGGCCTCGTGCCGAACGCGCACTTCTACGTGCGGAACCACTTCCAGATTCCTTCGCTCGATCCGGCGACATTCCGCCTGCAGGTTGGGGGCGTCGTCGAGCGGCCACTCAACCTCACGCTGCGCGACCTCCACAATCTGCTTTCGCAGACGCTGGCGGTGACGCTGGAGTGCGCGGGCAACGGACGCACGATGTTCGACCCGGCGATTGCCGGCGAGAAGTGGAATCTCGGCGCGGTCAGCACGGCGGAATGGACCGGCGTGCCACTCGTCGAAGTGCTCGATCGCGCGGGCGTACAAGCGAACGCGCGAGAGGTCCTGTTCAAGGGGGCCGATGGGGGCGAGGTCGACGGCCGCCCGGATGCAATTCGCTTCGAGCGCAGCCTGTCGATCGCGGATGCGCGTGGCGATGACGTGCTGCTCGCCTATGCCATGAACGGCGAGCCGTTGCCGATTCGACACGGCTATCCTCTGCGCCTCATCGTCTCCGGCTGGTATGCCGTCGCGTCCGTCAAGTGGCTCACCGAGATCGAGGTGCTGGACCACACGTTCGAGGGCCACTATCAAACCGACAAGTATTGGTACGAGTGGATGCGCGACGGAAAAATCGTCCGCGAGCCGGTTGCGGTGCAGCGGGTGCGCGCGCTGATCGCGGAGCCGGGACCGGATGCGCAAGTGCCCAACGGCGACGCGGTTATTCGCGGCGTCGCCTGGTCAGGGGCGGCGCCAATCGCGAGCGTGGAAGTCAGCGTCGGCGATGGCGACTGGCGCGATGCGCGGCTGGTGGGCGAGCGGCGGCGACATGGCTGGCAATGGTGGGAGCTGGTCGCGCACCTGGACGCGCCGGGGCTGACCACCTTGCGGGCGCGGGCGACGGACATGGCGGGGCGCACGCAGCCGGAGCAGGCCGAGTGGAATCGGCTCGGGTACGGCAACAACTCGATCCAGGCGGTCCCGATTCGCGTGGTCTGACCCGGTCAGATCATGGTCGATCAGGTCGGATCGGGTCGGTCAGGTCAGATCGGGTCAGCGGCCCGCCGTCGTGTTGCCGGCTCGGGGCCGAATCGGAGTGACGCGATACGCGTCAGTTTGAAACCGCGCCGGAGGAAGCGAGCGTTTCGAGCGCGAGCTCCGTAGGCATCCGCCATGGTTTTCTCCACCGCCAGGCCGGGTAGGAGTCGCGCTCTCGGCGACAGTCTGAAACGCGAACGGACGGAGGCGCGGTTTCGAGCGTCAGCTCCGTTGAGGCTCCGAGCCGGCAATGCGAGGGCGGGTCGATTGTTGAAGGTCGGATCGGGTTGATCAGGTTGATCGGGTCGGATCGGGTCAGCGGCCCGCCGTCGCGTTGCCGGCTCGGGGCCGAATCGGAGTGACGCGATACGCGTCAGTTTGAAACTGCGCCGGAGGAAGCGAGCGTTTCGAGCGCGAGCTCCGTAGGCATCCGCCATGGTTTTCTCCACCGCCAGGCCGGGTAGGAGTCGCGCTCTCGGCGACAGTCTGAAACGCGAACGGACGGAGGCGCGGTTTCGGGCGGGTCGATTGTTGAAGGTCGGATCGGGTTGATCTGGTTGATCGGATCGGATCGGGTCAGCGGCCCGCCGTCGCGTTGCCGCCTCGGGGCCGAATCGGAGTGACGCGATACGCGTCAGTTTGAAACCGCGCCGGAGGAAGCGAGCGTTTCGAGCGCGAGCTCCGTAGGCATCCGCCATGGTTTTCTCCACCGCCAGGCCGGGTAGGAGTCGCGCTCTCGGCGACAGTCTGAAACGCGAACGGACGGAGGCGCGGTTTCGAGCGTCAGCTCCGTTGAGGCTCCGAGCCGGCAATGCGAGGGGGGTCGATTGTTGAGGGATAGGGCGCACGCGCTGCGATCCAGGCGCCTGTCGCTGCAAGAGGGCGCGAGTGTCCTGTCGAGGCAGATTCGGAGTACCGATGCGTGCGGGCTGCCGATGATTCTCAAACAGTTCTATTTGAATTGCCTGGCGCACGCGTCGTATCTGGTCGGCGACGAGCAGTCGCACGTCGCGGCGGTCGTTGACCCGCAGCGCGACATCGATCAGTACCTGGCGTTTGCCGCCGAGCACGATCTAAAAATCGCGCACGTCGTCCTCACCCACTTCCACGCCGACTTCATCGCCGGACACCTCGAGCTCCGCGATCGGACCGGCGCGACGATCTATCTCGGGGCGAAAGCCAAGGCGGAGTATCAGTTCACGCCTCTCCACGACGGAGACGTCGTCTCGCTCGGACGCGTCGAGCTGCGCGCGCTCGAAACGCCGGGACATACCGCCGAGTCGATCTCGCTGCTGGTCTTCGACGTCGATCGCAGCGCGACCGAGCCGCAGGCGGTCCTGACGGGCGACACGTTGTTCGTTGGCGACGTGGGTCGGCCGGACCTGCGCGTGGCGCTGGGTTGGTCGGCGAGCGATCTGGGCGGGCTGCTTTACGACTCGTTGCGGGAGAAGCTGCTGCCGCTGCCGGATTCCACCCAAGTGTATCCGGCACACGGCGCAGGATCGTTGTGCGGCAAGGCCCTGAGTAAGGAGACCTCTTCGACGATCGGCGAGCAGCGGCGATCGAATTACGCGCTCCAGCCGATGAGCAAGGCGGCATTTATCGATCTCGTCACCGCCGATCAGCCTGACGCCCCGTCGTATTTCACCTACGACGCGGTGCTGAACAGTAAAGAGCGGCCGACGCTCGACGAGACACTCGAGCGCGTCAACCCGCTCACGCTGGACCAGCTGCTGGCGCTGCAGCAGGTCGGCGCCCAGATTCTCGACACGCGCGACCCGGCGGAGTTCGCCGCGGCCCATCTCGCCGGCAGCATCAACATCGGCCTGCGCGGGCAGTACGCAACGTGGGCGGGGACAGTGCTGAACCACGAGCACCCCATCGTGATCATCGCCGACCCCGGTCACGAGCACGAGGCGGCGACACGCCTCGGCCGCATCGGCTTCGATCACGTCGTCGGCTACCTCGCGGACGGGCTCCACAGCCTCGCGTCACGGCCGGAGCTCACCAAATCGACGGAGCGCCTGAGCGCGCAGGTCGCATCGGAACGGGCGGCAAGCGCGCCGGATGACAAAGCGGCGGTCCTCGTCGACGTGCGCGGACCCGGCGAGCGCAAACAGAAGCGGATCAAGGACAGCGTCGGCCTGCCGCTCAATCACCTCAGCGAGCGGCTCGCGGAGCTGCCACCCGATCGGCCGCTCATCGTCTTTTGCGCGGGCGGCTATCGATCGTCAATCGCCGCCAGCATCCTGCAGCAGCACGGGTTCAACAAGGTCAGCGAGATTGCAGGTGGCATCAGCGCGTGGGAAACGGCAAGCCTGCCGATCGAAGCAGAGGCGACACACTCGTCGGGTTGATGGGTTGCGCTTACCTACTTTGATGCCCGAGCTAAAGCTCGGGCCTACGTACAAATGGGACTAAGCTCGGGCCTACGTACGAATGGGACTAAGCTCGGGCCTACGTACGAATGGCACGCACGATCGAAGCGCCATCCTCAACGACGAGCGAAACGGCTTTCCCACCCTCGAGCTCAACGCGAATCTTCACGGTCTCCGCCCCGGCAGGATTGAAGACGAACGCGCCTTGATGAAAGAGAGGCCGATCGATCATCACGTCGGGCGCGGAGATCGAGAAGTCGCCTCGCGTGTTCTTGCCTATGCGCAGCGAGAGCGATCGACCCTCGACCGCATAGGCACCGGTCAGCAGAGCCTGCTCTGCCTCTGATAATTGCACATTCGCGTACCGCGGATCGGCATCGCCAAGCGCTTCGAGATACTTCACCAGTTCCGCCGCCGACGTACCGCCGGCCTTCGCGTGCGCCAGCAGCGTGATGCCGTGCGGACCGCGCGTGCGTTGCACACCGGGAAGCGCCTCGACCATCGCTTTTACCGCATCGCCCCGGCCGAGCATGGCCATCGTGAAGATCGTCGGGCGTGCGCCGTTCGCGATCAGAAACTCCGCGATCGGGCGGTTGCCCATATGCGAAGCGGCGTCTATGGCGGCTTCGTGGTCGCCGAACCCCCAGTCCCAGCTGGCACGCGCCAGCGTCGGTTGTGCGGTAACCAGTTCCTTCACGCGGGCCAGGTTGCCGTGCGAGGCGGCCACCACCTCGCGCACGAGATCGCGGGCTTGAAACGGAAAGGCGGGCGAAGCGGGTGCGGCCTCCGAATCAGAACTCGAGAAATCGAGCACCCGAGAGCTCGAGAAGGCGGAGCTGGGGATCCACCCCAAGACAGCGCTCAGCCCCAGGAACGAACGGCGAGTGACGTCGGACATGCGCGTGAGGCTGCCCGAATCCATCGGCCGACGCAAACCAGATTCAGGTGAGGCGCTAACTGCCTCGAGTGCGCTGAGTTGCCGTCACGAGTGAGGACGTCGGTCGCGCGAGATCCGATCGATCACGGCCGTGGCGATCGACTCGGCGAGCTCCGATTGCCCGTTCAGATCGAGCGTCGCGCGATCGTACGGGTTTGCCCAGAGATGGCTCTGGTCACTCGACCGAATCAGGTGTGCGATGACCCGGATCCGGCGGTCGTCGCGCGTGACCTGACCGAGCAGGATGTACTGCGCGTCGAGCGACTCCCCTATCGCCTTCAGGTCGCGCGGGACGAACGAGAAGCGCACTGACGCGTTTCCGATCACCTTCAGACGTTCGATCCGCTCCGGGATCGCGAGCCTGGCGACGGCCATGTCCGACAGGTTCTTCGATAGGCGATCGAACTCTGCTGAGCCGGTCTCGTTGTCGAACGGGACAACGACGAGCCGCGGCGGCTCCGTAGCCGCGCGCGAGGTATGAACCGTCCACGCCACTGCTGCCACGGCGGCAAGAACGGCTGCCGCGACAACCCCCGCCACCCGCTTCCCGAAGCCCGCAGCAGGCACCCCGGAGCCCTAGTAGCCCGGAGTCCGAAGCCTGCGCCGTCTCCGATCTCACCGGCGCTATGAACCGGTAGCCCCGTTTGGGGACGGTCTCGACGTAGCGTGGCGACGCAGCAGAGTCGCCGAGCGCGGCCCGGATCTGGGCAGCGCAGAAGTTCAAGCCGCGCTCGAAGTCCACGTTCGTGTCGGAACCCCAGATGGCCGCCTGCAACGTCGCACGATCAACGATCTCGCCCGGTCGTGCGACGAGCGTCGTCAACATCTTCGCCGGCTGCGGCTGGAGCGCGACCGGTCGACCGCTGCGCCTCAACTCGCCTGACGCGGGATCGAACTCGAACAGGCCGAACGTGACTCGTTCAGGCATGACGCGACGTTACCTTGGTCGCCTTAACAGGCGTCCACTGCGAGGATCAGAATTTTCAGGTCGGCCTCCCGTGGCCAAGAGTACTGCCGCGGGGCTGAAGCCCCGCCTCCACCTACGCAGCTCGGGCCTACGTTCGCGTAACGCCCACATCGCGCAGCATGACGACGGTCACGAGCGCGGTGGCGAGTACGACCGCGACACTGATGATCGCCATCATCTGCAGCGCGTCGCCAAAAGCCGACCGCGCGACAGTGATCAATTGTGCGCCAACATCGTGCGGCAACTCGGATGCAACGACCAACGCGCGGCCTAAGGTATCGCGCGCCGCGGCGGCGGAGTCGGCTGGAATCGCCGGCGACAGGCCATCGGCGATTGCATGCCGGTATACCGCCGTGCCGACGCTTCCGAGGATAGCGACGCCAAGCGCGCCGCCGAATTCTGAGCCGGTCTCCGACATCGCCGACGCCGCACCCGCGCGCTCCGGTGGCGCGCTGCCGACAATGAGGTCGGTGGTCAGCGTGAAGACCGGCGCGAGGCCGAGCGAGTAGACGACGAAGGCGGTGACGAGGACGGGCAGGCCCGATGGCGCGTCGACCAGCGTCAGCATCCAGAATCCGAGGGCTGAAACCACCAGGCCGCCGGCGATCACATACGACGGTCGCACGCGCCGCGCGAGCGCGGGCGTCAGCATCGACCCGGCGATGAACGCGCCACCGAAGGGCATGGTCCACAAGCCTGCATGCAGCGGTGACAAGCCGAGCACCAGCTGCAGGTATTGGCCGATGAACACGAAGATGCCAAACGCGACGAATGTCGCCAGTGTGTAAGCCGTCAGCGCCGCGGTGAAGGCCGGGGCGCGAAACAGCCGCAAATCGATCAGCGGGTCCTCCAACCGTTGCTGCCGGCGCACGAACGCGAGGCCGACGAAGGTGCCAGTGACGATGGCGATGGCGGCGGTGACGGACAGCCCGTCTTGCGCAATCCTCTTCAGGCCGTAGATCACGAGCAATACGGATACCACCGACAGGCCAGCGCTGACGAGGTCGATGCGACCAGCCTTGGGGTCGCGATACTCCGGCAGGAGCACTGGACCGACGAGAAGCAGTAGCACCATGACGGGGACACTGATCAGGAACACCGAACCCCACCAGAAGCGCTCGAGCAAGATGCCGCCCACAAGCGGACCAATCGCGGCGCCGGCCGAGTAGCTCGAGATCCAGACACCGATGGCAACGCTGCGCTGCTGCGGATCCAGAAACATGTTGCGGATCAGCGACAGCGTCGAGGGCGCAAGCGTCGCCCCTGCCAGGCCGAGTAGCGCGCGCGTGGCTATCAATATCCCGGCGGTGGTCGAGAAGGCGGCAAGGATTGAGCCGACACCAAATGCCGCCGCGCCGATCAACAGCACCTTGCGCCGGCCAATCCGATCGCCCAGCGTGCCCATCGTGATGAGCGAACCAGCGACCAGGAAACCGTAGATGTCGACGATCCAGAGGAGCTGCGCGCTGGTCGGAGCGAGATCCGCGCTGAGGGACGGTAGCGCCAGGTTCAGGACCGTCAAGTCCATCGAATACAGCAGGCACGGCAGCGCGATCACTCCAAGCCCAATCCACTCTTTTCGTCCGGCCTTCTGTGGGCCGCTGGTTGAAGGCATGACTTCAATTCGTCGCGGGCCTGAAGGCCCGCCACCACAAGGCGCCTAAAGGCCCGCTGCCACAACCCGATGATATAGTCGCGCGGCGATGAAGCCGGTGAGAACCGCGATCGTCGGCGCCGGCATCTGGGGCACCAACCACGCCCTCGCGCTCACGACCCATCCACGCGCGGCGGTCGTCATCGTCTGCGACCGCGACGAGGTGCGTGCCCGTGCGCTCGGCGAGCGCTTTGGCTGCGCCTGGACCACCAGCATCGACGCGATCGCCGAAAGCGACGTCGAGGCAGTGACGATTGCCACGCCGGATCATCTGCACCGGCAGCCCACGCTCCTGATGTTGGAGGCCGGCAAGCACGTACTGGTGGAAAAGCCGCTGGCCACGACCGTTGCAGATGGCCGCACGATGGTCGACACGGCGGAGCGCGGCGGCCTCAAGCTGATGGTCGATTTCCACGCGCGCTGGCACCCGCTGTTCATGAGCGCCAAGGCGTATGTCGAGCGAGGCGAGCTGGGAAAGCCGGTGATGGCGTATGGGCGGCTCAGCGACACGATTTACGTCCCGACCGAGATGCTGAAGTGGAGCGGCAATTCCGGCCCGGAATGGTTCCTCTTCCCGCACATCATGGACGTGGTGCGGTGGCTCTTTCAACGAGACCCGGTCGAGGTCTATGCGAAAGGCCGCCGAGGCCTGCTCGACAGCAAGGGCATCACGTGCTGGGATGCGATCCAGACGATGATCGAATTCGAGGGCAACGTGTTCTGCACCTTCGAGACGTCGTGGATCGTCCCCAACAGCTTCACCAACGTCGTCGACAACAGGCTCTCGATCTACGGTGAGAGCGGCGGCCTCGAGATCAGGAACGAGCCGACATTGTGGGCATTCACCGACCGGTTCCACACGCCGTTCTCGTCGACGTCGATTACGCGCTACGGCAAGGTCTGGGGTTACCAGTACGAGTCGATCCGCTACTTCATCGACTGCGTCGGAGACGATGTGCCGCCCGAGGCGAACGGCCGCGACGGACTGATGGTGACGGCGATGATCGAGGCGACGTTGAAATCGCTGACTGAACGCCGGGCGGTCCGGATGGCAGAAGTACTCGCAGACTGAGAGCCCATGTGAGCACGCTGGATCTGTTCCGCCTCGATGGCAAGCGGGCGCTCGTCACCGGGGCGAGCCGCGGGCTCGGACGTGTGATGGCGCTCGCGCTGGCCGACGCAGGTGCTGACGTGACGATCACCGGCCGCACGCAGGAGACGCTGGACGCGACGGCTGCGGAGATTCGTGCGCGCGGACGTCAGGCCTGGACGTTCAAGGCCGACATGAGTGTCCCCGAGATCTGCGCTGAGACATGCGAACAGGCACTCGCAGAAGCGGGGCCAATCGACATCCTCATCAACAATGTCGGCAACCGCGAGGTCAGCGTGCCGATCGAGGCGGAAACGCTCGAGACCTGGCAGACGTCGGTCAATCTCAATCTCACGAGCTGCTTTCTCGGGACGAAAATCGTCGGCGGCGCGATGCTCGAGCGCGGGCGCGGCGGCCGCATCATCAATATCGCGTCGATTAGCGCGTTGATCGTCAATCGAGGCATCGGCGGGCGCGACTACGAGACCGGGAAGGCGGCGGTTCTGCACTTCACACGATGTGCGGCCGCCGACTGGGCGCCTCACGGGATTACGGTCAACGCGATCTGTCCCGGCCTTTTCATGACCGACATCAACCGGCAGTGGAACGAGCGACGGCCCGACGTGATCGAAGCGTTCGTCAAGAACGTGCCGATGGGACGGGCCGGAGAGCCGGACGAGATCGGGCCACTCGCGGTCTTTCTGGCCAGCCCCGCCGCAAGCTACGTCACCGGCGCAGCGTACGTCATCGATGGCGGATACACGATCTGGTGAGCGTCACTTGACGCCCTTCTGCGGATCCCACGATCCCTGCATTCGACCGCGGGGCTAAAGCCCCGCCGCCACGTTCGACCGCGAACAGTTGTGGAGGCGGGGCTTCAGCCCCGCGAACAGTTGTGGAGGGGGGCTTCAGCCCCGCGAACACTCTCGCCAAATACACATCAAGCGCCGTGCTAATAAACGCTGTTTCCAGCCTGTGTGGACGTCAGCACACCGTCCTCGGCGGAGAGCTGATAAGCAGTGCCGCCGCTTCCGGACCATGACGGCAGGTCGAACGTGCCGCTGGCATCGACGCGATAGACCGACAGGTCGAGGAAGGTCAGCGGCGTCTTCGATTGACAAACCTGTGGACCATCGGGAGGCGTCTGCATGAAGTACGCGGTGCCGTTGCCGACGACCGTCGCAGCGCCATTCTCGTCGACCAGCACCGCGGTCTGGCTGTCGATCGCGATGCCGCGCGCCCGCGCAGCCCACCCGTCCTGCACGATACGCGCGAGGAACGCGACGAAACGGCCCATGCGGTCGCGCTCGACGAAGTGACTATCGGTGATGATCCCGGCGAGACGTGGCACCTCGAGGAAATCGCGGACCAGCGTCAAGCGGCGATCGAATGGATTCGACAGCGCCTGCGCCGACGTGATGCTGCCGTTCAACGCCGCAAAGCCAAACTGGCCGAGTATCGCGAGGCCCGCGCTCGTTCCACCAATCGGCACCCCCTTGTCAACGAGATCGTGGATTGCCTCCTCGACCGGCGTGTCCTTCCACAGGTTCACGTAGTCGGCCTGATCGCCTCCCGCGATGAACAGCGCTTCGGCGTTCTTGATCGCGTCCACGACCGTCCGGTCGCTCGCCGCTGCGCGGTTCTTGATGACGAACGTCTCGACCGAATCAAGCTGCCCGAGGCCGAAGACGTACTCGTTGTAGCCATCAGCACCGGACGCGCGAATCACGACGAAGTCGCCGCCGGCGGCTCGGCCGATCTGCCAGACGAACGCGGCATCGACATCGGTGCCGCCGCCCATCAACAGCAGCCCTGGAGTCGTTGGCGCCGACGGAACGACGTTGGCGGCGCTGCCGGTCAGGTAATAGTCGTATCGGGCGCGTGCGGCCGCCGCCGCCGGCGGCTGGAGCGATTCAAATCCGGCAAAGAGGCACAGGACGAGACAAACCGTCAGACGAATGCGCATCGATCCTCCCCGATCCTTTCTCAGCGCGTTCCGGCAGCGGCCACCTGCCGGCGCGCGACATCCTCCAACGGCGTCAGCGCGACGCCGAACGCGCCAGCGGACACGCCGGTGTCGAAGACGGTTTCGTAAGTATCGAGCGCCGCCAAAATCGGCAGGACGGGCGGAGGTATACCGGGGACGGGCTGTCCCGGAGCCGCGTGCACGAGATCAACCTTGCGCCCGAGGACGCGCTCATAGATGGCGGCGACGTCCATCCACGACAGCGGCTGCGGCCCACCAATCGGCACGTGCCGATCGTGCGCGCCAGGATTGTCGACCGCTGCCAGGATGAACGCCGCAACGTCATCCTCGGCGACGAACATGTGACGCGCACGCCCTTCGCCGATGATCGTGGCGGGACGTCCCTCGCTTGCGGGGATGCCGATGACTCGCGCTGGCCACGATTCCATGAACGCGTTCGGCGCCAGGATCGTCCACTTCATGCCGCTCGCGCGCAGCTGCTCTTCCGATCGCGCCTTGGCCGCTAGGAACGGGACCGGGCTGTTGACGTTCACGCCGAGCACGGAGACGTATATGAAATGGCGCACGCCGACAGCAGCGGCCGCGTCGATCAGGTTCTGAGTGCCGCGGCTGTCAACCGTTTCGACGTTGTCGGCGCCACCCCGGCGCGCGGAGTTCGCGGTCGAGACGACGGTGTCGATGCCCTGGCAGGCTGCCGCGAGCGACGGCGGATCGGTGAGATCGCCGAACGCTACCTGCGCGCGGAGGTCCGCCAACAACTGATACGCCGACGCCGGGCGTGCGAGGATGCGCACCGGCTTCCTTTTCGCAAGCAGGCCGCGGACGACTTTCGATCCGAGCTGTCCCGTTGCGCCGACTACGAGGATCATCAGAGATCTCCCTTTACTGCCCGGTGTGCGGGAATGACGCTGGCGGATTCTATCGCGACCGCGCCGTACGGCGGCTATCGCGACGTGCCCGAAGCCCGAAGCCCGCTGGTCATTGTCGATAATCGAGGTATCATTGTCGATGTTCGAGGCATCCTCGTGCCAAAGCCATCCGACCTCCTCCAGGGCACGCTCGACCTGCTCATCCTGAAAACGCTGGCGCGCGAGCCCCTGCACGGCTGGGGCATCGCCAAACGCATCCTCACGCTTTCGGGCGACGTGTTGACGGTGGGCCAGGGTTCCCTCTACCCGGCGCTCCATCGGCTGGAGCAGCAGGGCTGGATCGGTGCTGAGTGGAAGGACTCCGACCTGGGACGCAGCGCCAAGTTCTACGCCCTCACGCGCCATGGCAGGAAGCAGCTGGAACGCGAGCTGGAGAGCTGGGACCGCCTGTCGTCCGCCGTGGAGCTCTTGATCGAGAACGCGTGAGGCCGCCATGCGTCAGCTGCGACTGCTCCGCCATCGCCTGCGCTCGATATTCAGACGCGACGTCGTGGAAGATGAGCTCGAGCGCGAGCTGAGCCTGCACTTCGAGCAGCTCGTACGAGAGCAGATGGCGGAAGGTCTCGGCGAGGCCGAAGCGCGACGCGCGGCGGCGCGTCAATTCGGCCCCCAGGATCTCGTCGAGGAACGGTGCCGCGACACGCGCCGCGTCAACCTGATCGAGGATCTCGTCAAAGACACCCGTTACGCGCTGCGGCTGCTCGCACGATCGCCGGGCTTCGCGTTGACCGCCATCCTCTCGCTGGCGCTCGGCATCGGCGCCAACACCGCCATGTTCAGCCTCATCGACACGGTGTTACTCCGATCGCTGCCAGTGGCGCGCCCGCAGGAACTGGTGTTCCTCACGATCGCGGGCACCGAAGGCCGCAGCGGCGCGCCGCCTTACCCCTGTTTCGAACGCATCCGTACCGGGACCTCGGCGTTTGCCGGCATCGCGGCCTTCGCGGCCGACGAGCTGCGCGTCGAAGTGGACGGCGCCATCGAGCAGGTATTCGGACAGGTCGTGTCGGGGAACTACTTCGAGCTTCTCGGCGTTCGCCCGATCGCGGGACGATTGATCACGCCGACGGACGAGGCGCTGGACCCGGCGGCGGCGGTGGTGGGATACGGCTACGCGCAGCGGCGGTTCGGCGAACCGGCACGCGCAATTGGCCGCACGATCGTCTTCAAGAATCGCGTCTTCACCATCGTCGGCATCACACCTCCAGAGTTCTGGGGTCTGCAGCCGGGCCGACACGTGGATGTGACTTTGCCCATCACACACGATCGAGGCGCTCTCGCCGACGCAGGCGCCTGGTGGTTCGACGCTGTCGCGCGCCTGCGATCGGGCGCACCGGTCGCCGAAGCTGCCACGCAGGCGGACACGATTTTCCAATCGTTCATGAGGGACCAGAACCGTTCAGGGGAGGTCACGAAGAAATATTTCGATCATGTCGAGCTCTTGCCGGCGTCGCGTGGGCTCGACCGGCTCCGGGCGAGATTCTCGACGCCGCTCCTTGCGCTCTCGCTCGTAGCAGGCATGGTGCTGCTCATCGCCTGCGCCAACATCGGCAGCCTGCTGCTCGTGCGCGGCGCCGCGAGGGCGCGCGAATTCGCCATCCGCCTCGCGACTGGCGCCAGCGCGGGCCGTATCGTGCGGCAGCTTCTCACGGAGACGTTCGTGATCTTCGCGCTCGGAGCGAGCGCGGGCTTCCTGGTCGCGCCTGTCGCCATCCAGACGCTGACGGCCTTCTTCGCGATCGGCCGAAACCCCATTGTCCTGGACGTGCGCTACGACTGGCGGTTGGCGGCATTTGCGACGACTGTCGCGCTGATCGCCGCGCTTGCCACCGGTCTGTGGCCGGCGCTGCGCGTCCTCGGCACCGAACCGCAGCCAACGATCAAAGAGGGCGACGGACGACTGGCGGGCGCGGGTCGGATTGGGAGAGCGGCCGGCATCCTCGTGGTCGGACAGGTCGCGCTCTCGTTGGTGCTTTTGGTCGGCGCCGCGCTGTTCGCGAAGACGATGGTCAATCTGCGCGCGGTCGATCTCGGGTTCACCGGGACAAACGTTCTGACGATGTCTGTGACGCCGGAGATGTCGATGACGCCCGAGCTGAAGCTCGGGCCCACGGACAACAGGAAGCGCGGGCCCATGGACAACAGGAAGCGCGGGCCTGCGGACAACGGGAAGATCGGGCCCGCAAACAACGATCGGAACCCGCGTGAACCGTTCTGGAGAGACCTGTTGGGACAGGTTCGTGGGTTGCCGGGCGTCCGGTCCGCCAGCCTGTCGGTGCTGACGCCGCTCTCTGGCCGTGATACCGGGAGAGACGTGGAAGTGCCTGCCTTTCAATTCAGGCGCGACGAAGATCGCATGGTTCACGTGAATCACGTGACCGAAGACTACTTCAGCACGTTCGGCATGCAACTGCTGGCAGGGCGCGGGTTCGCGCGGCGTGACGATGGTGACGAGGCGAGCGTGGCGGTCGTGAACGAGGCGACGGCACGAGCCTATTTCGCAGCGGGATCGAAGGGCGCGGAAGCCAACCGCTTACTCTGGGCGGACGCGATTGGAAAAACGCTGCGCTTCAGCGACACGCACGCGTACCGCATCGTGGGCGTGGTACGCGATTTCAAGCACATGAGCGTCCGCGACAGCGCGACGAGGTTTGTTTTCCTGCCGCTGTGGCAGCCTCTCGACATCGTCGGCCGGACGACACTGGCCATTGCGTCCGATCAACCAACCGCGACACTGGTTCGCGTTGTGGCGCGCGAGGTCCACGTGCTTCATGCGAACACGCTGGTGTCGGACGTAGTCGCCGTGCAGGATCAGATCGACGCGACGCTCGTCAGCGAGCGTCTGCTGTCGACGTTGGCGACGGCCTTCGCCGGGCTTGCGCTCGGCCTCGCCGCGATCGGGCTCTACGGCGTGCTCAGCTACTCGGTGGCAGGGCGACGGTCCGAGTTTGGCATTCGCATCGCGCTGGGATCGCCGCGACGTCGCGTCGCGTGGGACGTGATTCGCCGCGTGCTGATGCAGGTGATCGCTGGCATCACGCTCGGCGTGCCCGTGGCCCTGGCCGCGGCACGCGCGGCCGGCGGGCTTCTGTTTGGCGTGGCGCCAACCGCTGCCGACATCTATCTCGTCAGCGCGATCGTCCTCGTCGCCATCGCGGGTATCGCCGCCTGGATGCCAACGTGGCGGGCCTGCTCTACGGACCCGTCGCAAGTGCTTCGCTGCGAGTGACTCCGGCTTCCGTGAAGTCGAGATCGCGGCCGTAGGTCTCGGGCTGCCGCCAGAGCGCCAGACTGGCGAGCGTCATGGCCACCACGCCCACCAGACTCGCGGCGACCACGCTCCCGAGATGCGGACGCATGGCGAGAAACGCGAGCGTCATCGGCACTGCGCTCGCACGCACGAACGTCGGCACGCTCGTCGCCGCCGTCGCACGGAGATCCGTCCCGAACTGCTCCACCGCCATCGTCACCATCACCGCCCAGAACCCCGTCGCCACGCCAAGCCACGCGCAGATCGCATAGAAGGCGGCCGGCGTCGTGACGAGGCCGGACAGGTAGACGATGAAGCCGACGATGCAGAAAGCGTAGTAGATGGCGACGGCCTTCCGGCGCGAGTGGAGCCACTGGCTCAAAATCCCGCTCGAGAAGTCGCCGAGCGTCGTAGAGGCGTAGTACGCCAGCACGGCTCGACCAGACGTGACCTCGCCCACCACGCCAAGGTCCTTTGCGAACTCCGGCGAGAAGGTCAGAAGGATCCCTGCCGAGAACCATACCGGCACGCCGATGAGGATCGCGCGCAGATAGCGCGCCGCGCGATCTGGATGGCTGACCAGCCGCCAGATATCGCCGCGGCGCACTCCGCGATCCCGCGTGCGGCCGAACATCGCCGAATCCGGCAGACGCACGCGCAGAACGAGCAGCGCGAGCCCGAGACCGCCGCCGATCAAGTAGGCGGTGCGCCACGAGACGAGCTCGCCGACGATCGCCGCCGCCACGGCGCCCATCACGCCCAGCGTGGCGACCAGCGTCGTCGCCGTGCCCCGCTGGTGACGATCGACCATCTCGCTCACCAGCGTCAGCGCCGCGCCGAGCTCGCCGGCAAGGCCGAAGCCGGCGATGAACCGCCACAGCGCATACTGGGGCACGCTCGTCACGAACGCGTTGGCGATATTGGCGACGCTGTAAAGCAGAATCGATCCGTACAGTGCCGAGCGGCGTCCACGACGGTCGCCCAGCATTCCCCACACCAGGCCGCCCACCATCAGGCCGATCAGCTGCGAGTTCTGAAGGAGCGTACCAACCTCGATCGTGCGGTCGCCCGCGCCAAGGTCGCGCACGCTGGCGACGCGGACGACAGCGAAGAGGAGGAGATCGAAGATGTCCACGAAGTAGCCGAGGCCGGCGAAGAGAATCGCACCGGCCGCCTGGCGGATTGGAACGAGCTCGGGTCGATCGTGTCGACCTGGTCGCACAGGTTGGTTGACCCTCGGCCGCGCCGTCATGCGGACGGGGCCTGCCGCTCGCCACCCGTCCGCTTTCGTGGTCGCGGCGTGTAGCAATCCAATCCGCTCATCTCTCGTAGTACTTGACCATAAGTTGCCAGCAGCCGCCCAGCCCGTCGACGTAGAACGTCGCGTCACGGCGCTCGTTGAGATAGGCGTTGAGCTTCTCGCTCGTGTCGTAATCCTGATGGCGCACGTAGGTGCCGCCCCGATCCTCGTCGCTCCCTGGACGACGAATCGCGCGCTCGATGTCCTGGAAAAGCCCGACGCGGAACTCCTCGTCCGAGATGCGGAACACCGGCGATACGCCCTCGCAGGTTGCCGGCTGCGCGGTAATGGTGGGCGTTTTGGGATAGTAGCCAAGGTCCTGCATCCGCTTGTTGGCGTCGAGCATCGCCTCGCCCTCGTTCATCCCGCGTCCCTTACCCTGTGCGACGAGATCGGCGTAGGTGCGCGTCATCGTCTGGACGCGCTCGATCTCGGCGCGCCGCGAAAACGCCGCCATCGTGCCGGCGGTATAGCCATCGGGATACTTGCGTCGGCACGCGGGCGTATCCATCAGCACGCGCGCGTTCGGCGTTCCCTTCGTCAAGACGACTATCGCGCACGGCAGGAGCTCGTCGCCCGGCGGCACAATCACTTCCAGGTCGCCGGCAAGCTGCTCCGGAACCGAGCCGCCACCGGCGCTGTACCCTTCTTGCCACGGCGGTTTCTCGATATAGCGCTGCGCCTCGCTGCTCCACTGTCGCTGAACGATGAACGTGCGGCTCACGGGCTGCTCGCTCCGCTCCACCGACATGGCGTAGTCGAGATGCGCGCGGTCGGCCCACCGCAGCGATCCGCGCGAGACGCCGAAGATCGCGCCGTGATACGCCGAGATGCTGGTCCCCTCGAGTGGCGAGGGCGGGAATGCCTGAACGGTCGAGGCGCGGCCATCGGCGAGCCTGATGTTGATCAGCCGGAAGCGATCGCGGTGAATTCGAACCTTGGCCGGCGGCGTCCAGAACTCATAGCCGAATCCAAGGACCGTCGCGCTGACGTCGCGTTCGATGGCGTAGATCGACTGCCCATCGGGCGCAAACACCGCGGCCAGATATCCGCGCTGGTCTTCGTGCATCGACCAGATCAGCAGCGCGAGACACGCCGCCAGCAGCATCGCCATCCCGACCGCGATCCGGGTCAGCACCCGCACACTCTACAGCACTCGGTCCGCGTCGATCCGCGACGAGGGCTTTCGGTCACGGATTCACACAGATCAGATCAGTCACGGACTGAACGCGGACGTACACGGAAGAATCAGAGAATGGGTCCAGAAGATCCCGTGTCAATCCGCGCCCGTCCGTGACCGACTCGGTCCGTGTGGATCCGCGACGGAGCTTTCGGGTCACGGATTCACACAGATCCGATCAGGTCACGGACTGACGCGGACATTCACGGAAGAATCAGAGAATGGATCCAGATGATCCCGTGTCAATCCGTGGCCGTCCGTGACCGACTCGGTCCGTGTGGATCCGCGACGGAGGCGTTCGGGTCACGGATTCACACAGATCCGATCAGGTCACGGACTGACGCGGACATTCACGGAAGAATCAAGAATAGATCCAGAAGATCCGCGTCAATCCGTGGCCGTCCGTGATCGACTCGGTCCGTGTGGATCCGCGACGGAGGCGTTCGGGTCACGGATTCACACAGATCCGATCGGTCACGGACTGACGCGGACGTACACGGAAGATCAAAGATGGATTTAGAAGATCCGTGTCAATCCGCGTCCGTCCGTGACCGATCTGATCCGTGTGAATCCGTGACCCTGAACACGTGACGGCGTTTCACGTCGCCAGCGGGCGCTGTGCGGCGGCAAGATCCTTCTTCAACTCCTCCGCGTTCCGCCGCGGACCGTAGCCGGGCGTGTCGCGTTGAATGCGCCAGCTCTCGCTCAGCGGTCCGGCATCGACCGTGTCGTAACCGAATTCGTCGAGGAGCTTCGTGACCGCCGCCTTCGCCGCTGCGTCGTTGCCAGCGATCACCAGGGCGCGGCGATTCGGAGTGCCGGCGGGCCGGCCGTCGGTGCTGATCTGCGACGCGTAGATGTGATTGAACGCCTTCACGACTTTCGACGTTGGCAGATGCGCCTGCAGCAACTCCGAGGTCGTCATCGACTCTGAATCCAGCTCGGGGAAGTGACCGTCGCGCTGCGGGTAATAGTTGTTGGTGTCGATGACGATCTTTCCCGCAAGCGGCTCGACCGGCACCTGCCGATAGTTCTTCAGTGGCACCGTCACGACGACGATGTCGCCGGCCTTGGCGGCTTCGGCAGGCGTAGTCGAACGTGCGGTGGGGCCAAGCTCCGCGACGAGGTCGGACAGCGTCTCCGGCCCGCGCGAGTTGCTCATCATCACGTTGTAGCCATGCGATACCGCCAGTCGTGCCACCTGGCTACCAATGTGACCTGATCCGATGAAGCCGATTGTTTTCATTGTCTAACTATAGATCCCTGTCGGGTGCGATGGGTGCGGCAAGTGCGTTGGTGCCGTGTTTCGTGCTTGGTGCGGTTGTGCGACTAGCACTCACGGACGGACGCGGATTGACACAGGATCTTCAGGATCCCATTCTTTGATCTTCCGTGTTACCTCCGCGTCAGTCCGTGACTGATCGGATCTGTGCGTACCCGTGACCCGAAAGCCGCTCGTCGCGGATCCACACGGACCGAGTCGGTCACGGACGGCCACGGATTTGACACGGATCGTCGAGATCCATTCTTTGATCTTCCGTGTACGTCCGCGTCAGTCCGTGACTGATCTGATCTGTGTGAATCCGTGACCCGAAAGCCTCCGTCGCGGATCCACACGGAGCGAGTCGGGTCACGGACAGACACGGATTGACGCGGATCTTCTGGATCTATTCTTGATTCTTCCGTGTACGTCCGCGTCAGTCCGTGACTGATCTGCTCTGTGCCTCTCCATGACAGATCACCGCGCTGGTTCGATGCCGATGGCACGCTCGCGGGTCAACGTCACCTCGATGCGGTCGCCAGGACGCACGCCCTCGAGGAGCTTCTTGTCCTGCACGACGTGCACCATTTTTCGCCCGTCCGCGGTCCGGTAGGTGATGTTCAGCCCCTGCGAATCGATGTCCTCGACGGTCACGACTGTCCGCAGCTGCTGGATGACGCTGTCGTTCGTCTTTTTCGCCTCGTCGGTGGAGTCGCGTACATCGGCGAGCTTCGCGTCGCGGCGAACCCGGACCACGACCGACTCGAGGTAACGAACGGTCACCAGGTCGCCGACCTTCAAGTCGTCGAAGGCCTTCACCGACGGATCGACATAGACGCTCTGCAGCGTGTTGCCATCGCCCCGCAGCGTCACGACGCGAATGGATTTTTCGATCCCGTCCACCGTCGCCTTCGTCGTCGACTCGCGCGTGACGACGTTCGGAGCTTGAGCCCGGATGGCGGCGGCGTGCGACAGAACGGCGAGCACGAGCGCGACGCAAAGCGTTCTGGACATGACCACCTCGGCCGTTATGCTACCCCCGATGCGGCGCGACCGACGAAAGTGTCACAAAATGAGACAGGCCTCGCGAACCCTGGGAGCTGCGGATGAAGTTCATGCTGATGATGAACGCGCCGAAAGGCGGCGACTGGCAGGTCACGAGCTGGCCGGCCGACGATCTGAAGGCCCACATCGACTTCATGATCCGGCTCGCCGGCGACCTCCAGCGAGAGGGCGTGCTGGCGGGCGCGGAAGGACTGGCGCCGCCGTCGGAGGCGCGCGTCGTGCGCGCCGGTAAGGATGGCGCGCCGCAGGTGACCGACGGCCCGTTCGCGGAATCGAAGGAGTTTCTCGCCGGCTACTGGATCGTCGATGTCGAATCGGCCGAACGCGCGTATCAGATTGCAGCGCGCGCGTCCGCGGCGCCGGGCAGAGGCGGAGTGCCACTCAACATGCCGATTGAAGTCCGGCAAGTGATGAGCGCGCCTCCTACCGAGTAAGGAATGCCTCGATGAAATCCAAACCCAAGACCATCGACGAGTATCTCGCCCGCGTGGACGACGACCAGCGCGCGGCGCTCGAAAAACTGCGGAAAACCATCAAGAGCGCTGCGCCGAAGGCCGAGGAGTGCATCAGCTACTCGATGCCCGCATTTCGACTGAACGGCATCCTGGTCGGCTTTGCCGCGACGAGGAATCATTGCGCGCTCTATCCATTCAACGGCTCGACGGTCAAAGCGTTCAGAGACGACCTCGAAGGCTACGAGACGAGCATGGGCGCGATCCGCTTTCAGCCCGACAGGCCGCTGCCCGCGGCGCTGGTGCGGAAGATCGTGAAGGCGCGAATCGCCGAGAATGCGTCGACTCCGAAAGCTGCGCCGTCACGACGCTTTCGCTGAGGATTTGCGACGCATTGTCGCGCGGGCCATTTTCATCCGCCGCGAAACGTCCGCCGCCGCAGCGTTCAGCCTGGCGCCACGACGCGCGATCGAGCGCAGTGCCCAGTCAGCGCCCTTTGTGACGAAGTTGCGATTGTCTTTTACTGACTGTTCGATCAGCACGAGGAATGGCAGAAACGCGTCGTCCCGCGCTTTCTTGTCATGAAGCGCCAGGCACGCCATCAGCACATAGCCCGCGCGCTTTTCGAATTCCGGCTTTCGACCGGCCCACACCGCGGCCTTTCGCCACGCATGCGGCGATTGATCGAACAGTTTGAAGCAGACCGTGTCGCAGATGCCCCAGTTGTCGAAGTCGCGGCACCACTGGTCCATCTGCGCCGGTGTGACGCGATCCGGGTCGTCGACGAGCGACGCAAGCATCCGCGCGTCGTAGATCCCCGTCTTCCACAGGGCCGCAGCAAGAGCGTGGTCGCGTCCGAGCTGCTTCGCCAGCTTCAGCATGGCCGCCATCGGGACGCCGAGGGCCTTGTCGTTCGGAAGCCCATACCGTTTCATGTCGTCCCGCGTGCGTGCGCTGGCGAGGCGCGTCAGAGAGGCGACGACGCTTTCGACATCAGGAATCGGACGACGTGTGGACATGTGGGGCGTACGTTAGCGCAGATCGGCGCACGCCGTGCGCCCGCCCTGATCCCTGATCCCTGACCCCTGATCCCCGATCCCCGATCCCTGATCCCTGACCCCCTGTCAATTCCTCCCCTTGATAACCGAGCGGAGTACTTGTAAGCTTGGCTCGGTAACCGAGGAGACCCATGAGCAAACCGCAGGACCTCGTCCAGGGCACGCTGGATCTGCTGCTGCTGAAGATTCTCGCGCTCGAGCCAATGAACGGGCATGCGATCAGCCAGCGCCTGAGACAGGTGTCTGGCGACGTCCTGCAGGTGAGCGACGGATCGCTCTATCCCGCCCTGCACAAGCTCGAGCAGGAAGGCTGGGTGACCGCGACCTGGAAGACCACCGAGAACAATCGGCGCGCCAAGTTCTATGCGCTCAGCCGTCTCGGACGTCGCCACCTGGAGCGCGAGGCCGAGAACTGGAATCGCCTCTCCGGGGCGATCAGCCAAATCGTCAATCTCGAGCGAGCGTAAGCCGCGACATCGAAGGAGGACGCGATGCGCGCCGAGCATTGGATCTACAAGCTACCGCTCATGTGGCGCTCCATCGTCCGGCGGCAGGCGGTGGATCAGGAGCTGGACGACGAGATCCAGTATCACCTCGAGCAGCAGGTCGACGCGCTCGTCGCGCGCGGGGTGGATCGCGCGGAGTCGTGGAGGATGGTTCGACGGGATTTCGGCGGCGTCGATCTCGCGAAGGATCAATGCCGCGATGCGCGTGGCGTTGCGCTGATCGATTCACTACGCCAGGACGTGCGCTACGCAGGACGGACCCTCCGCAGGAATCCCGGCTTTGCCATGATCGCCGTGCTCACATTGGCCCTGGGCATCGGCGCCAATACCGCTGTGTTCAGCCTGGTCGATGGGATTCTGCTTTCGCGCCTTCCCTACCCTGCTTCCGATCAGCTCGTCAGCATCAAGGATGCGACCTATCCGAACGGCGCCTTCGCCGCGCTGCGCGACGAAGTCCACAGCCTTGACCTCGGCGCGTACGCGGAAGGCCACTCGTTCACGCTGACCGGCAGCGGTGACCCCGTGCGGCTGACCGGGACGCGCGTGTCCGCCGAGCTCTTTTCGATTCTCGGCGTCCGCCCCGCGGTCGGCCGCTGGCTGCGGCGCGGCGACGATGTGTCGCCACAGGATCGATATGTGGTCCTGAGCCATTCGCTGTGGGTGCATCAATTCCACCAGGATCCGACAATCGTTGGCCGATCGATTCTGCTCGACGGCGTTTCGCGCGAGGTCGCAGCGGTGATGCCCGCATCGTTCCAGTTTCCGTCTGCGCGAACGCAGATCTGGGTTCCGCTCTCGCTCGATGCCCGCAACACGACGTCGTACTGGGCTGGCGACTACATGCCCATCGTCGGGCGGCTGCGGCCCGGAGCGACGATGCCGAGCGTGTTCGCGGACATGAAGGTGTTCCAGTCCCGGATCGGCGCGCGGTTCCCGTGGCGGATGCCGGATGCCTGGAATCGGAATCTGTCGGTCATTTCGCTGCAGGAGGCGCTCGTCGGCAACGTCCGGCCACAGCTGCTGATCCTGATCGCCGCGGTCGCGCTCGTCCTCGTGATTGCCTGCGCCAACGTGGCGAATCTGAGCCTGTCGCGGGCAATCGCGCGCGAGCGCGAGATCGTGGTCCGAACCGCCATCGGCGCCGCGCCGCGACGTATCGCCCGTCAGCTCCTGACGGAAAGCGTCATTCTGGCCTCGCTCGGCGCAAGCGTCGGTCTCCTGTTCGCGACACAGGCGCTCGCGATCATGAAGCTCGTGCTGCCGGCCGACACGCCGCGCCTCGGCGACGTGCACCTCAATTGGCGCGTGCTGGCGTTCACCGGCGCGCTCGGCATGCTCACCGGCTGCGCCTTTGGTCTTGCTCCGGTGGCTCGTGCGTTGCGTTTGAAGCTGCGGTCTGCGCTTGATGCCGGAGGCCGCGGTGGCGGGGGCACCGTGGCGATGCCTCTGAGGTCTGCGCTCACCATCGGCCAGATTGCCTGCGCAGTACCTCTCGTGATCAGCGCTGGCCTCCTCGTGCGCAGCCTCTGGAGCCTGTCACACAGCGACCCGGGCTTCCGCCCCGGGCACATCGTGACCGCACGCGTGTCGCCGACCGAGTCTGTCTGCGGGGCACAGGAGCGCTGCCTGACGTTTTACCGGTCGTTTGAAACGCAGCTCCAGGGGACCGCCGGCATCACATCTGCGGCGCTGGTGAACACTTTGCCCCTGACCGGCGCCGTGGCCAAGCGGTCGCTGGAGCTCGAAGGCTTCAAGACGCCGGGCAACCAGACACAACCGCTCTTCTGGCTACACACGATCACCACAAACTATTTCCGCGTCATGAACATCCGTCTCGTATCGGGGCGCACGTTCGTACCCGAGGACCTTACCGGGCGTGCCGCCGTCGCCATTGTTCCGGCGGCGACGGCGCGAAAGTTCTGGCCGAACACCAACCCGATCGGCCGCCATGTCCGATTCGTCGGCGAGCAACACTGGCACACGATCGTGGGCGTCGTCACCGACGTACGCGCCTTCGACCTGACGCGGGACGTACCCGAGTGGATCGCCGGCGCCGTCTACGTGCCGTATGGACCCAACGCCACGATGGAGGATGGTCGTATTCCGGCTGACATGACGCTGACGCTCGGAACGACGCTCGATCCCGTGGAAGTGACAGGCGTGCTGCGCCGCGCCGCCGGATCCTCGGCGGGCGGCGATGTCGCCATCAGCGAGGTCCGGACGATGGAGACTGTCGTCGCCGATGCTGTCGCCGCGCCAGCCGCCACCGCGTCGCTGCTGGTAACGATGGCGGGGCTGGCACTGGTGCTGGGCAGCATCGGCGTTTACGGCGTGCTGTCGTTCCTGGTGTCGCGGCGGAGCCGCGACCTCGGCATCCGGATCGCGCTCGGCGCGCAGCGCCGCGATCTGTTCTGGCTGGTGATCAAGGAAGGCAGCATGCTGTGCGGCGCTGGCGTCATCATCGGCTTCGCCGGCGCGCTGGCGGCAACGCGGCTGATGTCGAGCGAGCTGTACGGCATCAGCCCGACCGACCCGCTGACGTATGCGGCGGTCGGAATCGTGGTCACACTGGTGACAATGATGGCGTGTTACGTCCCCACGCGGCGAGCGATGGGCGTCGATCCGCTGGTCGTGCTCAAGGACCAGTAAGCACTTCTTGCAGTGCCAAGTGCTAAGTGCTAAGTGCCAAGTGGAGTGAAGAGTGGGAAAGTGTCAGTGGTGGCTGGTAGCTCCATCTGGCCGAACCAGCGGCGATCTGACCGACCTGGCAATCACTTCTCACTTTCCACTTCCCACTCCACTTGGCACTTAGCACTTAGCACTTGGCACTGTAAGATTCGCAAGTGTCTGACCCATTCCCCGAGTGGCTCGAGCCGATGGCGGCGACGCTCACTCAGGAACGTTTCGTCGGCCCCGAGTGGATCTTCGAGCGCAAGTACGACGGCATCCGGCTGATCGCGTACAAGCAGGGCCGCGATGTGCGACTCTACTCTCGCAATCGGCTTCTTCAGAACGCGGCCTATCCCACGATCGTCTCGGCGATCGTCGGCCTGCCGGGCCGGAACGTCATCCTCGACGGTGAAGCGACCGGCGTCTGGGGGTCGCGCGGACGCATCGTCTACCACGTTTTCGATGTGCTGTTTCAGGGTGGCCGCCTTTTGACCACGCTCCCGCTCGAGGAGCGTCGAGCGGTTCTCGAAAAGCTGGCGCTGCAGTCACCGCTCGAGCGCGTCTCACTGCTGCGGGGGGACACGCCGTGGGACAAGGCGTGCCGCGAGGGCTGGGAAGGCGTCATCGCCAAGCGGCGCGACTCGCCGTACGAGCACCGGCGCTCGAAGCACTGGCTGAAGATGAAGTGCGAGGCGTCGCAGGAACTGGTCGTGGGCGGCTTCACCGATCCACGGCGAAGTCGCGTCGGGCTTGGCGCACTCCTCGTCGGGTATTACGAAAGCGACGATCTCGTCTACGCGGGCAAGGTCGGCACCGGCTTCGATACAAAGCTCCTGCGCGACCTGCGGAAGCGATTCGACGCCATCGAGATTCCGGAGCCGCCGTTTACGAAGGCGGTCGGGCTGCCGCGCCTCGGCGCCCATTGGGTGCGACCCGAGCTGGTCGTGCAAGTCGCGTTCATCGAGTGGACTGTGCACGGCAAGCTGCGGCATCCGCGACTGCTCGGCATTCGCCCGGACAAAGCGCCGCGTGAGGTTGTACGGGAAACGACGTGATCACCCATCCGGAGAAGGTGCTGTTCCCGGACGATGGGATCACGAAGGGAAATCTGGCGGCGTACTACGAGGCCATCGCGCCGGTCATGCTGCCCTACCTCCTGGGGCGGCCGATCACGATGGAGCGCTACCCGTCCGGGATCGGAACGAAGGGGTTCTTCCAGAAGAACGTTGCGAAAGGCTTCCCTGACTGGCTCGAGCGTGTCGAGGTGCCGAAGAAGGGTGGAACCGTGCACCACCCACTGGTCGCAGACGTGCGCTCCCTCCTCTGGCTCGCCAATCAGAACTGCATCACGCCGCACGCCTGGCCGTCGCGCGTGCCCGATTTGCGACATCCGGATTTGTGCGTCTTCGACCTCGATCCCGCCACAGACGATCCTGAGGCCCTTCGATTGGCAGCGCTGGCAGTTCGCGACCTGCTTCGGGAGCTTGGACTATCGAGCTGGGTGAAAACATCCGGGTCGAAGGGCTTTCACATCTTCGTGCCGCTCGAAGCGGGCACCAGCTACCGCGATGCTGCCCGCTTCTCCGATCGCGCCGGCGCATTGCTCGTGAAGCGACATCCCGATCGCCTGACGCAGGAGTTCAGCAAAGTCGATCGCCAGGGCCGCCTCCTGGTCGACACCGGCCGCAACGGCTACAGCGCCACGTTCGCCGCGGCCTACGCCGTGCGTCCGCGCCCTGGCGCACCCGTCTCGGCGCCGGTCACCTGGGACGAGGTCGAAAGCGGCTCTGTCGGCCCAGCCACGTTCACGCTGAGGACCCTGGAGAAGCGCGTCGCCGCGGTCGGCGATTTGTGGGCGACGCTCTTCGATCGGCCGCAATCGGTGCAGCGGCCCATCGAGCTCCTGCGACAGATGTCGTAGGACCCTGCCGTGCACAGCATCACAGGCTTTCAGCGTCGCGAGGCCGCCTCTTGGCGCAGCAGATATGACGGCGTGCAGCTCCAGGCGTGGCAGTAGCTGTTCGTAAGAACGTTGCCGTACGGCGAGAGCGTGGGATTCGATGGGTCGTACACCTCCCAGAACGTGTCCGCCCCGGCCTTCACCATTCCGCCCCAGTACCAGTCGACCAGCTCGAGCGCCTCCGAGTGGAGACCGCAGTGGATCATGGCGTCGGCGACGTAGTGATAAAGGTAGGGCGCGCCGGGACGCACGGCGTTCTGGACGCTCTTCACCGCCACAAGAGCGCGAGCGGCTTCGTCGCGCGAGGCGACACCGGACAGCGCCATCCACGCCTGCGTCGCCCACGAGACCTGCCGCTTCGGACCGCTGACGAATACTTGCTGCGACGCATCGTAGAAGTCACGGTGACCGCCGACCGTCATCTTGTCGATCAGCCGCTCGTAATCGGCCTGCTCGGGTGCCTTCACTCGCTGTGCCAGCTTCAGCGCATACCGCAACGAATACAGCAGCACGCCGTGCATTGCCGCCGTGCGCTCGAGCGGTTCGCTCCAGTCGATGAAGATCCACCATCCGCCCGGGTCGGCAAATACGCCGTCCGTGGAGACGTACTTCGTGACGAGCTCTATCTGCCGCTTGACCGTCGGCCAGAGGGCGATGGCAGTATCCCAGTCGGCGGACGCCTCGGCGTAGTCGACGACCGCCGCGGCGTAGAGCACCGCGTAGTCCATGATGTATTCGTGGCCGCGGAGCGGATGCGGGTCCTCGAAGACGCAGGCGGAGACGAGGCCATCCTCGCGCGGCAGACCTGCAAACAGCAACAGACACCGCTTCACCAGATCGAAGTTGCGGATCGTGACGTAGTTCGCCAGCGCCTGCAGGCGGAGATCGCCAATCCAGAGGCGACGATCGCGCTTGGGCCCGTCCTCGAAGACGGTCTGCATGCACTCGCGCAAGGTCAGGACACTGATCTCGTCGATCCCGCGCAGCGACTCCGGAGTGGACGCGGGCAATGGCGCGACGGTACCGGCTCCTGACGTGAGCGCGGTCACTTTCACGTCGGCGATGCGCAGCGAATAATTCGGCGACGTCGCGACCACATCGAGCTTGACGTAGCGGAACGCATACCGCCGCGGCAATTGGAGTGTCGTGGGGAGAATGTCGACGTTGATGATCTCGTCCTGCAGCCACGCCCGGCTCAGCCAGCCTTTGTAAGGATCCAATGGTTCGGCAACCTCGCCGGGCACTTCGCCAAACGTCAGCTTCAGCCGCGCCGGCGCATCGATGCCTCGCCCCTCGCCGCGAACCGAGAGCGCGAGGTGGCCCGTGAGATGCGTGCCGAAGTCGAGGATCACCGACTCGCCCGGCTTGAACAGCCGCGACTCGATCGACTCGGCAGGCGCCAAGCGGTTCATGCGCCAGCGGAGAAAGGCGCCAGCATCGGCAACTGGCTCCACGACCGACGCGGGCCCGTGCACGGTGCGCGTCAGCGACGGTTTCAAGCGCTCCGCTTCCGCGACGAAGTCGTCGTTGGAGGGCCCCAGGGTGTAGTTGGATCTAAAGCTCCGCCCTTCATATGGCGTGGGTGACAACAATGGCGCCGTCGTCGCGCCGAGGCTGCTGCGAAGGAAGTCGCGCCGGTTCATGCGCGTGACTGATACAGCGCCACCAGCGCAGCGCCGATGGCCTGCGAGAGATCGCCCAATGTCGCCGGCGCGAGGGTCATTCGCGCGCGCTGAGCCGGCCAGAGATAGGGCTCCGCGGCCTCCCGCAGCACGCGGAGGTAGCGCTCGCGAAACGCCGGGGTCGTCGACTCCGGATCCATGAGGCCGCCGCCGATCACCACGAACATGGGATCGAGGGCCATCGCAAGCGATGCGGTGTGCAGGCCCAACGCGCGCGCCTGGAAATCGAAGAGCTCGATCGCGAGCGCATCGCCTTCGGCCGCGAGGCCGCGGAGCGCCAACGCGCGCTCCTTCGGTCCGAGCGGCGATTGCGCCAGCGGATGGTCCTGACGCTCCGCGAGCTTGTCGGCAAGCAGATACGGCAGTCCCGACAGTGTCGTGTATGCCTCGACGCAACCCCAGGTCCGGCCGCAGCCACATGGGAGCGGCCGCACGCCGAGCAGGTGCAGCGGCGCCGGCATGTGCGCGGCCTCCATGCCGGCAAGGGTGTCGCCCGCCAGCGGCAGACCCGTGCGATCGACGAATGCGCAGCCAAGCCCGGAGCCTGGCGCGAGCATCAACACGGTGGCCGTCATCGACCCGCGCACGCGCTGGGCCTCAGCGACGCCGCCCAGGTCCCCGTCGTTGCCGACGACAACCGGGATCGGGCGCTGGACGCGATCGCTGAGCGCCATGCTGTAGGCAGTGTGCACGTCGAAGCCGGCGAAGCTGAGAGGAAGGTTCGCGGACTTATCGAGTACCCCATAACGCTGGAACGGGCCCGGAATCGCGAGGCCCACGCCGTGGACCTGGCCCCAGTCGAGACCATTCGTCTCGAGGTACTCGCCGATGGCCTCGATCCACGTGCGGACGACCGTGGACGGTCCCGCATCGGCGTTCGTTCGCCGCTGCAACAGCTCCGTCGAGACGGTCGTGCCATCGTCCCAGACAGCGCCGATTTTGGAGGTGGTGGCACCGCAGTCGGTGCCGATATAGACAGGGCGCGACTCGCTCATCGCGTGGGAGCTTACCCCAGAGTCGCGTCGGGCGGGAGAGAACGGGTCGGGCCGGCTGTCCGGCCCGACGTACGTTGCAGGCGCTTACGAGCAGGTCGACGAGACCATCGTGAGCGACTTCACCTTCATCGACGGACCGGCAGCTGCCATGTCGGACGACGCGGCCTTGTCATCTTTCGACGTGTCGCCGTGCTTCATCTTGCCCGTGATCGAGCCGGTCACGGTCACCTTGTGACCGACATGCGGTGCGAGATCGACATCAGTCGCCGAGAGCATGATCGATCCCATCTCGGCCTTCGCGCCGCTCATCGTGTCGGTCGCCGCCTTGTCGCCCATGGCGGGCTGCGCCTTGGTGAGCATGTAGGTGCCCGGCGACGTCCCAGCCTGCACGCAGCCGGTCACACTCTTTTCCTTCGTGTCCGTCTTGTCGGTCGCATCCTGAGCAGACATCGTTACGGCGGCGAGCAGCATCGCCGCCGCCATACACATCGCTGAACGCATGCGTTTCATGACTTCACTCCCTGGCGTCGCGAAACACGACGTCCGAACGGGCGCCCGCTGGGGAGCACGCACCTGCTCACGATCACTATGCCAGACCTGCGCCATACCCGACCGATCTGTTCCGGCCGAGTTGCGGACGGAAGAGTTGCCAGTACCTTCATCCGGTCTTACGCCGGCATCTCGTTGTTCCGTTGGCTCGCCGCGTCGGGCAGGAACGGTGCGATCCATCCGAAGCCGACGTCCGTCGCGCGCTTCGACTCATCGCCCGACGGTGAGTCGGCCGGGCCCGGCAACAGCGCGCGGGCCACGAGCGCCGAGAGTTCGGCGAACAGCTCTGGAGCGGCGACGTTGAGGAGCTCCGCGAGACGCGCCTGAATGCCAGGCGTTACGTGGGCGCGGCCAGACAGGCACGCGTCCACCATTTGCCGGGCGGCGCGGTCGGCGCTCATCGAGGTCAACGGCGTGGCGATCGCCGCCGCGAACCACATGGCCTCGAGCTCATGCTGCCCACGAAGAGCGACTTGCACGTGCGACCCGGTGCGCATCAACCCCGGTGTCGCGGTCGTCACGCCGATACCGTCCTTCGCGAGTTCGGCACGCAGCGCCTCTGAGAGTCCCACGAGCGCAAACTTGCCCGCGCAGTAAGGCGACAAATGCGGAACCCCGATCCGTCCGCCGATCGAGGAGACGTTCAGAATCCGGCCGCGCCCCCTCCGCAGATACGGCAGCGCCGCGCGAATCATGTGCAGCGGCCCCCAGAAATGCGTGCGCAGCGATTCTTCGAAGTCCTCGACATGCGCGTTCTCGAACGGAGTGACCTGAATGACGCCGGCATTGTTGACGACGACGTCGAGGCGCCCACTGCGCTGGACGATGGCCGATACAGCTCCGGCCACGTCGTTGGGATCGCGCACATCGCAGCGCAGGCCGTCGACCTGCAGCGCCTCGCCGCGCAGCTTCCCGACGGCGCGGCTGATCTCGTCGCCGCTGCGCGAGAACACGAACACGCGCGCTCCCCGGCGCGCGAAATCGCGTGCGAGCAGGTAGCCGAGCCCGCGGGTGCCACCGCTGATCGCCACCGTCTTGCCCTTCACGTCGTAGCGCCGCATCCGCGACCAGACGTAACGAGCGCCAATTGCTGAGCCAATGGCGATGGGAAGCCAGAACCGAGTCGCCTCCGTCATCTGGCCTCGAGAGAACTGTGACGTGTTCATCTTCTGCCCTCGAGCTTTCTCTGGATGTACAAAAACACAACGGATCGCCTGCTGATGGGCCCGAATCGTGCTCCTTATGCGCGGGAGAAGCAAGGTGTACGTCCAGCCCGTTCTGCAGAGTTGCTGGAACATGCCTTGCACCGCGTCACGAAGGCCCTACCGCCCTACCAGACGTTTACTTTCTTCGAGAGGAATTCCCATGGCAGCCGACGTCAAAATCAGTCGTGAGAAGCTGATCGAGTTGCTGAACGGCGATCTCGCCCGCGAGTATCAAGCGGTCATCGCCTACGTGAACTACTCACAGGTGCTCAAGGGTGCGGCATACATGAGCATCGCGAAGGAGCTCGAGAAGCACGCGTCGGAAGAGCTTCAGCATGCGCTCGTCGTGGCGAAGCAGATTGACTATCTCGGCGGCATGCCGACGGTGAAAGCAGAGCCCGTGAAGACGTCCGACGATCCGGAGCAGATGCTGCGGTTCGATCTCGACAACGAGAATACGACCGTCCGCAATTATCGCGAGCGCGTGAAGCAGTGCGAGGCGCTGGGCGAGTACGCGATGGCCGAGGAGATCCGGGAGATCCTCCGTCAGGAGCAGGAGCATCAGATCGATCTGGCGACAGCGCTCGGCGTCGACGTGCCGGACGTCTCGGAGATGGCCCGCACGTAGGCGGTATCTGCCGCCCCGACTTTCGTCGGGCCATGACACCGACCACGAGCGCTAAAATATGCGGGCATGGCGCGTGCAGCCGCTCGCATAACCTACTTCGCTTCAGCGGACGCGTTCGAGTCGTGGCTCGCGAAACATCACGATCATGAGCGCGAGCTGATGGTCGGGTTCTACAACAAGGCATCAGGTCGAGGGGGCCTCACCTACCGCGAAGCCGTCGATCTGGCGCTCGCCTACGGCTGGATCGACGGCGTGCGAAGACGCGTCGATGCCACGAGCTACACGAACCGGTTCTCGCCGCGGCGACCGGACAGCGTGTGGAGCGCGGTGAATCGAAAGCGCGCGGAGGAATTGATCGCCGCCGGCCTCATGCGGCCGCCAGGCCTCGCGGCGTATCAGAAGCGATCCACAAAGAAGGTGGGCCGCTACTCCTACGAGGAGCGGCCAACCCGCTTGGATCCGCCGCTCGAGCGAGACTTTCGCGCGAACAAGAAGGCGTGGGCGTTCTTCGCGGCGCAGCCGCCTGGCTATCGGCGAACGGCGATCTGGTATGTGGTCAGCGCCGTGAAGGAAGAGACCCAGCGGCGACGGCTCGCGACGCTGATCGATCACTGCGCCGCGGGCCGCCGCATTGGCCTGGTTACTGGCACGAAGACGCAATCACCTTGACCGCGCTGACGACCAGCGTCCGACCGCTTGGCGGAGGGATTGTCTCCATTCCCGTCGAGCCGCTCGGCTGACTGGTCGAGACGCCCTCGTTCGACTGCGGCTTCGACAGCGGATCCGCGGTGGCCGCGGGTCGTGCGGTGATCTCGACTTTGCGGCCGACATAAGACTCCAGCTTCAGATCCGGCGTCCCCGGCTGCAGCAGGGCATACTCCCCCGCGTCCGTCTTTCCCACCGGCGTCGTCTTCAGCTGGTATTTCGACGCGTTGTTCGCTTCGCCCGTGGCGGCACCCGCATTCGCCGCGGCCGAGAGACATCCCGTGATCTTCATTTCTTCGGTAGTAGCCGCAGGCTGCCGTTGTTCGCCCTGTGGCGGGGCGACGTTCGGCGGCGCCGTGGATTGTGCCGCCAGCGGCGCAGTCGACAGGACAGTGGCGGCGGCAATGGCTCTGACGATCGATGATCGTGTCACGGTGCCCTCCGGCATTAGAGTGCTTTTCAGATCCGTGCAGCACCTGTTCCTGGTCCTTGGCTTTTCGTCCTTGGTCCGTCCTATGGTCCACATCGTCCATGGTCCACCGGAACGACATCAGGACGAAGGACACTGGACAAAGAACGGACTAAGGACTAAGGCCCATGGACGAAGGACTTACTTCCACATGGAAACGAAAACTGCTCTAGACGCGCAGCCGCGCGTGCTTGTCGCTGTCCTCGATGGCTGCGCGGTCACCGGTAACGTAGGCTTTCGCCGCGTCGAACAGGTAGCGGAGGCCGTTCAGTCCGCCAACGTCCCAGAACTCGGCGATTTCCGGCTCTATCGAGAGCAGCATGATGTCAGCGTCGTCGGGCCCTTTGGGGAACCACACCTTGTAGGATTCTTTCCAAAGGCGACGCGTCCGCAGCGTGTCGTCGACGAGCCGTGCAGTGCCGAAGATCGACAGGTATTCGCCGCCGTCCTGGTACACCAGAAGGACACGCGAGTCTTTCGCGATTTCGCCGACCTTGCGGCTCGATCGCGACGCCAGGAACCACAGCTGGCCGGACGGTTCGACCTCTGCCACGCGCATGGGCCGTGCGTCGAGGATGCCGTCCGGATTGTGCGTGACGAGCATTGCGGACTCGAACCGATCGAGCATCTCGTAGACTTTCTGTCGTTCGTTCACGTCAAGCCTCCGTCAGATTGCGCGAGCGCACTCACCGGCACTGGACGCTCGCTGCCTTCAGCGATCGCACGATCATCGGTTGAAGCTCCGTCATCTCTGGCGAGTCGGCACCTTTCGGCGGGGAGCCGATCGCCATCGGCGGCCGCATCGTGCCCGAGACCACGACGGCCTTGCCGACCACTGCGTCCAGTCGAACGCCCCCGTTGGCGGAGATCAGCCCCGTGACACGCCGCTCCTCGTCCACCTCCCCGCCTGATGGCTCGAGCACGTAGGCGGTCATCGGGCGATTGATCACGTCGGCGACCGAAGCGTTGTCGGTATCAAGGCGCTCGATGCGCTTCACGCAGCCGGTCATCGCGATCGGCAGACCGATCTGCCCGGGCAGCGGCCCCTCGTTCGTCAACACACGCGGCGTGACGCCGGTCGTGGCCTTCGGCGCCGTCGGCGGCGTTGTCGTCGTGCCAGGCATCGGCTCTGACGGATTCGTCGGCGTGCTTGGCGCGGGCGTCGTTGTCGTCGGCGGCGTGGGCGTGGCGGGCGTCGGCGGCGCGGTTGGTTGTCCCGGCGTATGGCGGCGGCGATGGTGGCGGCGCGCCTGGTTGTGCTGGTGGCGTGGCTGGCTGCGCTGGCGCCGGTGGCTGAGCGAAGAGCTCAGTGGACACGAGCGTCGCCGTCAGCAGAGCTGTCGCGGCCGCGATCATCAGCGGCCGAGGTGAAATCGGCGGAGTCATACGGCGATGAGGTGCAAGGGGTGCGCCACGACCCCCGCGTTGACGTTTGCGGCGACGGTTCAGCCGTGCGCGCGACAGTGTCGGCATCTGCAACACCCGGCGAGACCGTGTGACAGAATGACCGCCCATGCGCGCGTCGATGGTCGTGCTGGTTGCGTTGCTCCTCGCGCCGCTGCGTCTGCCGGCGCAGGGCGGACCGGATCCCGCGAAGTGGGAAGCCGACATCCGTGCCTTCGAAGCGGCAGACCTCTCCGATCCGCCGGTCCGCGGCGGCATCATCTTCACTGGCAGCTCCAGCATCAGGATGTGGACGACGCTGAAGGAGGATTTCGCGGGGCTGCCGGTGATGAATCGCGGGTTCGGAGGATCGATGCTGCCGGAAGTGACGGCGTTCGTCGATCGCATCATCACGCCGCACCAGCCGATGCTGGTCGTCGTCTACTGCGGCGGCAACGACATCAACGCCGGCCGCAGCGCCGATCAGGTGCTGCGCGACTTTCAGGCGCTCGTGAAGGCGATCCACACGCCGCTGCCGGCCACGCGAATCGCGTTCATCTCGATCGCGCCGAACCCCGCGCGGTGGACGCAGGTCGAGACCGTCAAGGCCGCGAACAGCGCGATCCGACAGTACATCCGTACGGACTCGACGCTGGATTTCATCGACGTGTTTCCCCAGATGCTGGGGCCTGACGGTCTACCGAAGCCGGACATCTACCTGGACGATCGGCTCCACATGAACAGTAAGGGCTACCAGCTCTGGACCGAGCTCGTCCGCCCCCACCTCCGCCTGTACCGCCAGTAAGGGCGGGGACAGGCCCCCACCCAGCGCAGAAACTTTCGTCCCAGGTTTTCGTAGGATCACACCAAGAGGTGGCACAAAGACGATGAAGACGCTGCGTGCGGTGAAGTTCCTCTTCATGGCGCCGCTGATCCTCGCGATGCTGTTCGCGATCAACCTGATGACCTCGCCCGGCCATTGGTGGGTCCAGTGGGCGGCGCTGGGGCTAGGTATCGCCTGGTTCGCCAGCCTGTTTCACGTCCTCCGCGCGATCGTCCTCGCCGGCGGCGTCGCCGCGCTTCTGGCGTATCTCGCCCGAAGCCGTTAACCCAGTCCGCTTGCGGACAAGTCGCGGCTCCGCTTAGTCTTAACTGGCACACGGATCCCCCCACCCGTGGGAGCGTTCTCCCACGGGTTTACCTCCGCGTCACGCATTGCCGAATGACCCAGTGTCCGATGTGCCGTCGGGATCTCCCGACGGGTGTGGTGGTCTGTCCGCACTGCCAGCGTGCGCTGAACATCGGGCCGTGGACAATCGGCTTCGTCGTTCTCTGGCTCGTACTCGCCGCCAGCGCCGCGCTCTCCTACCGGCAGACGTCCCAGCTCGTCAGCTCTCAGGAGTCGGTCGACCACACCCACCGAGTGCTCGCGGGACTCGAGTCGATCATCGCGTCGCTCACTGAAGCAGAAACCGCCCAGCGCGGATTCATCCTCACCGCAGACCAGGGCTACCTCGATCAATATCGCGCCGCCGCCGCGGCAATGCCGCAAGCGATCCAGGGTGTTCGCACGTTGATCCCCGACAATCCGTCCCAGCTGGCGCGGCTGGTTGAAGTCGAACGCGCCGCCCGCGCAAGACTCGACACGATCGATCGCAGCATCGCCGAACGCCAGGGCCCGGATGGACTCGAGCGCGGTCGCGCCGTTGTCGCAACGGGCGAAGGCCGGCAACACATGAACACGGTCCGCGCGCGCATCGCGGAGATGCGGCGCGTCGAGGAAGGCCTCCTCGAAGGGCGTGAGACGGTGGCCGCGCACCGTTTTCAGCTGGCGCTCGTCTCCAACCTCATTTCTACGGGCGTCGCGGCGGTGATGGTCGGCCTCGTCTTCATGCTGGTCAGGCGCGTCCTGCTGGTGCGGCAGCGGTCGGCGATGGTCGTCGCCAACGAACGCGAGCGCTATCGAGTCACGCTCGCCAGCATCGGCGAAGCCGTGATCGTCACGAACACCAACGGGAATGTCACGTTCATGAACCGCGTCGCCGAGGAACTCACCGGCTGGAACAGCGACGCGATCAATCGCCCGCTCACCGAAGTGTTCCGCATCGTCAACGAGCACTCGCGTCAGACGGTGGAGAGTCCGGTCAGCAAGGTCTTGAAGGAAGGGCTCGTCGTCGGGCTCGCCAACCACACGCTGCTCATCCGCCGCGACGGATCCGAAGTCGCCATCGACGACAGCGGCGCGCCAATTCGCGACCGCAGCGGCGCCATGACCGGCGTCGTGCTCGTCTTCCGCGACATCGGCGAACGGCGCCAGGCCGAACGTGCCCTCCAGGAAAGCGAAGATCGCTATCGCACGCTCATCGAGGTCTCGCCGCAAAGCGTGTGGATGGCGTCGCCGGATGGCCGCCTGACGTTTGTCAACCAGTGGTGGTCGAATCTGACCGGTCTGTCGAGCGATCAGTCAGCTGGGGACGGCTGGCTCCAGGCGGTGCCGGCCGAGCACCGCGAAGCCACCCGGCACGGCTGGCGCATCGCGATTGCGGGCGGCGACACCTGCGAGATCGAAGCGCCAATCCGCCGGGCGGCCGACGGCGCGGATCGCTGGCATCAGATTCAGGGACGCGCAATCAAACGGGCCGACGGGACGATCGAGCGTTGGACGGGCGTCGCCATCGACGTGCACGACGAACGAATCGCGCGCGAGGCACTCGTCGGCAGCCTGCAGCGGGAGCGCGAGACCGGCACACGTCTTCAGCGCGCCGCGGCCGCGTCGCTCACCATCAATGCCTCGCAGTCGTTGACGAGCATCGCCGGCGTGATGGCAGGTGAAGCCCTCACCATCGTCCCCTCTCATCAGTCGTACAGCAGCATCGCGGTGAACGAAGACTGGGACAACGCACTCACAGCGTGCTCGTTCTCCGACAAGCACGCTGCGCTCCGCGACCGCGACGTCCGGCCCGCGCGCGTGGATCCTGAAGTCTGGCGGCGGCGCACGCCGATTCGTTTCACGGAAACCGAGCGCGCGGCGGAAAGCGCCTGGTGGCCGCCTGATGACGACGGCCTTCGTCCCGCGCTCCGCGGGTGGCTCGCCGTCCCACTGGTCGGTCGCGATGGCCGCATTCTGGGGGCGATCCAGCTGTCCGATCGCGTATCCGGGGACTTCACCGAAGATGACGAGGCGATTCTCCGGCAGTTAGCGAACCTGGCGGCAATCGCGATCGAGAACAGCCGCCTCTACGACGCACTCCGCGACGCCGATCGCCGCAAGGACGAATTCCTGGCGATGCTCTCGCACGAGCTGCGCAATCCACTGGCACCGATCCGAAACGCGCTGCACATCCTGCGGCTCAGGGCACGCGGCGATGCGGTCCTCGAGCAGACGTCCGACATGATGGTGCGGCAGGTGGATCACATGGTGCGGCTGGTCGACGATCTGCTGGACGTGTCGCGGATCACTCGGGGCAAGATTGTGCTCCAGCGCGAAGTGGTCGACGCCGCGACTATCGTCAACCGCGCTGTCGAGGCCAGCCGTCCGGCAATCGAATCCAGCCGTCATTCGCTGATGGTGACCTTCGCGAACCAGCCCTTGCCGGTCGACGTCGACCTGACACGCATGGTGCAGGTCGTGACGAATCTGCTGAACAACGCGGCGAAGTTCACGCCCGAGTCGGGACGCGTCGAGATCTGCACGTCGCGAAAGAACGGCGATGCCGTCGTCGAGGTAAAGGACAACGGGGCGGGCATTTCAGACGAGGTGCTGCCGATGATCTTCGACTTGTTCGTGCAGTCGGGCCGCACGCTGGACGGATCCCAGGGCGGTTTGGGCATTGGTCTCACCCTGGTGAAGCGCCTCACCGAGATGCATGGCGGCTCCGTCGCCGCGGCGAGCGGCGGCCCGGGCAAAGGCAGCGTGTTCACGGTACGTCTGCCGCTTGCGGCGCCGGGCGCCACCATGGAGGATGCACAGTTGACACTCGACGCCGGGGCACGGGCCTCCTCAGCCGGTCGCCTGCGAGTCCTGGTGGTGGACGACAATCGCGACTCGGCAGATAGCCTGCGGATGCTCCTGAGCGCTCTGGGCAATGAGGCACAAACTGCGTACGACGGCCAGGGCGCGCTGCAGCTGGCAGCGGACTGGCGCCCCGAGCTGATCGTGCTCGACATCGGCCTGCCGTCGATGAGTGGCTACGACGTCGTCAAACGGCTGCGTGCCGCACCGGAGACGGCAGATGCCGTGGTTGTCGCGTTGACCGGGTACGGCAGTGAAAGCGATCGCCACCGCTCTGCGGAGGCCGGGTTCGACGACCACCTGGTCAAGCCCGTCGATATGACGCGATTGGAAGAGTTGCTCGCACGCACCCGACGCGCGCTCACAGACCGCGCGACCCCTGAGCTCTGAATATCCGCTGCCCGGTTCTGGCGTCCCGCTTGCAATATCCTTCGCCATGGCTAGAGCGCTCTGGAAAGGCACGCTGTCGTTCGGTCTCGTCTCCATTCCCGTCGAGCTTCACACCGCCATACGCGATGCGCGTCCGAAGTTCCGCCTGCTGCACGCGAAGGACAAATCCCCCATCTCGTACGAACGCGTCTGCCGTAAGGAAGGCAAGGTCGTCCCCTGGGAAGACCTGGTCAAGGGCTACGAGTACCAAAAGGGCCACTTCGTCACGCTGACGAAGGAAGACTTCGAGGCGGCGGCGCTGGAGAAATCGCGCGTCATCGACGTGCTCGACTTCGTCGCTGAAGCCGAGATTGACCCGCGGTTCTTCGACGTCCCGTACTACATCGTCCCGTCGAAGGGCAACGAGCGCGCGTACGCCGTGCTGCGCGCCGCCATGGCGGACGCCGAGAAGGTCGGCATCGCCCGCGTCATGCTGCGCGAGGTGCAGCATCTCGCGGGCATCGCAGTCGTCGACGACGCCATCGTGCTTACGCTGATGCGATTCGCCGACGAGCTGATCGACGAAAGCACGCTGTCGTTCCCGAAGAAAACCGAGATTCGTCCGAAGGAGCTGCAGCTCGCCAAGTCGCTGGTCGACAGCATGACGTCCGAGTGGGAGCCGTCGAAGTACAAGGACGAGTACACCAGTAACCTGATGAAAGTGCTGAAGGCCAAGATGAAGGGCAAGACGGCGAAGCTGGAAGCGACCGAACCACGTCAGAGCGCGGAGGTCATCGATCTGATGACGCGGTTGCGTCAAAGCCTGGCCCAAGGCGGACGGAAGGCGGCAACGAAGCGCGCTTCGCCGCGCAAAGCCGCAAGCGCAAAGAAACGGGCGAGGTCGGCGGCTTAACCTTCAGGTCGAAGGGTCCAAGAGTCTAAGGGTCTAAAGGTCGAAGAGTCCAAGGGTCTAAGGGTCTAAGAGTGACCCCTTCGACTCTTCGACCCTTCGACCCTTGGACCCTTCGACCCTTCGACCCTTCGACCCTTCGACCGAAACGAAGACGCTGTTCTACTGCGTCTTGTTTCTGGGATCGTCAGCAGCGTTCACATACGTAATAACGAACGGCCCCATCGCGCTGACCTGAATCACCGTCGGGCCTTTGGCCAGCACGTAGTGCCGCATCTCCTTTTCCGCAATCGCGAACGAACCGGCGGTCAGCGCCCTCATCGACCCGGCATCGAATTTGTCACCCATCCCGAGCTGCAGCGTGCCCGAAATGATGGTGACGTGTTCGTCAACGGGATGCCAGTGTGGTGGGACGCGATATCCGGCCGGCAGCTTGACGCGGAGCACGAACGGGCCTTCTTTCCCCGGATCGCCGGCGAGCACAGCCATCTGGGCGCCGGGCGGCAGCGCGGGCGACGCTGGGCCCCATTTGATCTCGGCTGGCAGCATGCCGATGTGTGCCGGAGCGACGGGCGCCTGAGCCCTGCCGCTGCTCGACACGGCAACGAACACGATAAAGAGCAGGAGCACAACTCGTCTCACGGTTTCCTCCTTGCGCGAGACGAGCTGTGGGGGGGCGGCTCTACCGGTCGTTCAGGCGGATCGAGTTGCCGATTCGCTGAAACGCCGGGTTGAACCGGTTTACGTCCTCGTCCGGCGCGACGGTCAGATAGTAGAACACGTTGCCGTCCGAGAGGAACGTCGTATAGAGGCCGACGTACTCGCGGCCACCGGTGGCCGATCGGTTCTCGAGATAGTGGGCGAGGGCGCGGCGCTGGGCCAACTGCGTGACCTGCGGGTCCCGTGCCTCGCGCAGGTTCGGATTCCCCTGTGCGAACGCCTGAAGCAGCGCTTCGGTCGCCTCGTTCAGATCGCGTGACGCAGCGCGCGCGACGCCGACCTCGACGCCGTGCGTGAAGACGCTCTCCCCGTTGTAGTCACCCAGCCCGTTCTGGGGCACGAACTTGACGCTGTTCGACGACTGCACGGCCTGCCAATTCGACGGCACGCTCGCCTGGAACAGGTTTCCGCCCCGCACGTTTCGATACGACGACGACGGCGGTGGCACCGGGTCGCCGATGCGGCCGACGGACGCCGGCGCCTCGTTGCCGGGGTCGCCACCACGGCCACCCGCCCGCTCCAGGTCGGCCATCGACCTGGCGCGCGGGAGCGTCGACAGCGCCTGCTTGGTTCGCTGCAGATCGCCGTTGTCGTCGCGCACGTTCGACACCCTGACCATCTGCGCTTCCTGCGCGATGTAAGCCGAGCGATTCCCGGGGTTCGGGTGATCGCTCATCCACTGGGGAGCGCCGCTGCCGCCCTGCTTCTCGATGTTCTCGAACACGCGCGCCAGGTCGCGCGGATCGTAGCCGGCGCGCGCCATCATCTGGACGCCAAGGATGTCCGCCTGCTTTTGTACTCGCGGCTGTACTTCAACATCCACGTGCCGAGCCCGAACTGGCTGCCCTGGCTGATCACCTGACCGAGGCCACCGCCGACGATGGCGCCGGCGATCGCGCCGGCGAGGGCGCCAATCTGGAAGTTCTGCGCCTTCGTCGCGTTGGCGGTGCCGTGCCGCAGCAGCACGTGTGCGAGCTCGTGCGCCATGACGCCGGCGACTTCCCCCTCGGTGTGCGCCGACTCGATCATCCCGCGGTTGATGAACATCGGCCCGCCGGGCAGTGCGAATGCGTTGATCTCTTTCAGGTTGACCGGCGTGAAGTTGTACTGGAACACCGGGTTGTTCAACTGCGGCGGCGCCGCAGCGACCAGCCGCTCGCCGATGCCGTCGACAAAGCTGTCGACGGCGTCGTTCTTGATGATCGGATACGCCTTGCGGATTTCGGCCGCAGCTTCCTGACCGAGCTGCACGTCCTGCTCAGGCGTGAACTTGTTTTTCGGTGGCGTGATCTGCGTCTGCGCCAGTGCCTGCCCGGCGGCCAATGCGGCCGCAATCGTGACGGCGATGACGCGACGGTTGAAGCCGGCCGGACGGACAGTATGACTTTTCATGCCAGCTTCCATAGCAAAGAGCGATCCGTCTCAAAAGCCGCGAAATTGCTCGATAAAGAGGGACCGCGGCGTACTGTTGATGGGACACCGCGAAGCTCAGCTGAAGGCATTGTCATGCAATCAGTGCCCGAGCTGAAGCTCGGGCCTACGTACGTCACGCTCGGGCCTACATACGTCAACGCTCGGGCCTACGCTCGGGCATACGTACGTCATGGCCGGGCCTACGTACGTCATGCCCGCCTCCTATCGCGCCCTGCCCATGCCCCTACACGATCTCCAGCACCTCCTTCCCCGGCAGCGCCGGAAACGCAGTATGAGGTTCGCTCTGATACCAGTAAGCGACGGACGCGATGTCGTCCTGCAGCGGCAGATAGGTCCCGTCGTTTCGCCAGCCCAGGGCCTGGATAGTCACGCGCAGATCCCGTTCGAAGCGGATGGGATCGACGATGTGCCAGCGGTAGAGGCTGAAGCGCTCCTGCGATTGGTATTGCCCGTCGGGCCGAATCACGAGCGGCAGCCCCGAGTAGGGTGTCGAGAACTCCTGGTAGCGGTGCACCTCCTGATTCTCGAAATTGTACGAGCCGCAGAAATAGTCCTCAGTGCCTGTGCCGCAGATTGTCGGGAAGTCGGTGTCGCCGTCCATGTAGAACTTGATCTCGCCCTCGCCCCACCAGCCGTTGTTCCGTACGCCCCATGACATGTGGGTGCCGACATAGTGGCCTTCGCCCTTGATGCCGTCGACCAGCGTGTACACCTCTTTGTACGGCAGCGGGTTCACGCGACGGAACTGCGCATGGAAGTACGCCGCATCGTCTGGGATGTCGGTGAGCGCGTAGTCGACCTGGTAGTAGAGCGTCATCGCCTCGGCGGCAATGTTGGTCATCGTGATCCGGCAACTCTTCCGGAACGGCATCGTCCAGTAACAGTTGAATGCGCTGCCCGGATTGACCGCCACGGCGAGCGAGCTGACCTGGCCGTACTTCCCCCAGCCTGAGGCGAAGAAGTCGCCAACTGGAACTTCGATTGAAGGATTGGTTTCGCCGTCCCAGTACACCCGCAGGATCGAGAAGCGCCAGTGGCCCGTCGGCGTCATCCAGATGTGCTGAATCGCGCCGGGCCCGGTGATCTCGGCGAGCGTGAACGTCTGGCCGGCCTCGATGCGCACCGAGGGCGAGACCTTCCAGCCTTTCCCGAGGTCGCGTGAGGCCTTGGCGCCGGTTCCGTTCACCGCCTGGCCGCCGCCGCCCTTCGCGCCGGTGAAGTTCTCGGGGCTGATCGATCGTGACCTGGCGCGCGACAGGCGGCTCAGATCGGAGAGGCCTGAAACCAGCCCGTTGAACCCCCGCGCCGATTGCCCGGTCTGTGCGGCAGCGTCACGGGCAAACGAGAAGAGACCAGTCGCTCCGAGAGCGGAGAAGAGCGCGCGTCGGGCAATCACAGTGAGGCCTCCTGTGCGTGCCCGGATTGGTGCCGGGCACTGTCAAGAATGTCGAGCAGGCGCCATACCTTAACATCCTTACCAGTGCCTGGCGGCGCTGCCCGACGCCTGCGGGTCAAGCCACGGCTGCCAAGCCGTCAAATCGCCGTGGCGTGGCGGAAAGACAAGTCCCGCTCCACAAGAGGGCTGGAGCGGTTGCTTTTTGGGAGTGGTCCGACATCAAATACGCTGCGAAGGAGTGCCCGTTGATGGTGCGACGACCCGCGATGCTGATCTCTTTCCTGCTGGTGACCTTTGGACTCGCCATTGCTGCCTCGGCCGACTCTCGAGGCATTCGCCGCCAGGCATGGGGCAAGGGGCCCAAAGGTGAGGCGGTCGAGCTGTTCACGCTGACCAACGCGAAGGGCAATTCGGTCGCGATCACGACCTACGGCGCGATCGTCGTGTCCATCAACGTGCCCGACAAGACCGGCACGGTTGGCGATGTCGTGCTGGGCTTCGATTCGCTCGACGGCTATCTCGGCACGCATCCATTTTTTGGCGCGGTTGTCGGACGCTACGGCAACCGCATCGGCGGCGCGCAGTTCACGCTCGATGGCAAGACCTACACGCTCGCGAAGAACAACGGCGCCAACACGCTCCATGGCGGCGTCAAGGGGTTCGACAAGTACGTGTGGAATGCGCGCGAGGTCCCGTCAAAGGACGGGCTCGCGATCGAGCTCACGCACGTCAGCCCTGACGGCGACGAGGGATACCCCGGCACGCTCACCGCGCACGTGACCTACACGTGGACCGACGGCAACGATCTGCGTGCCGACTATCACGCCACCACCGACAAGCCGACGGTCGTCAACCTGACGAATCACTCCTACTTCAATCTGGCCGGCCAGGGCACGGGCACGATTCTCGATCACCAGCTGCAGCTGTTCGCCGACCGCTTCACGCCGGTTGCGCAGGGGCTGATTACGACCGGCGAGCTGAAGCCGGTCCAGGGCACGGCGTTCGACTTCCGGCAACCCACGGCCATCGGCGCGCGGATCGATGCGAAGGACGAACAGATCACGCTCGGCGGCGGCTACGACCACAACTTCGTGGTCAACGGCCAGGCAGGCACGCTGCGTCCCGTCGCGCACGTCAGCGAGCCGACCACGGGCCGCACGCTCGACGTGCTCAGCACCGAGCCCGGCGTGCAGTTCTACACGGGGAACTTCCTGGACGGCACGATCAAAGGCAAAGGCGGGAAGGTGTATCCAAAGCGCGCGGCGTTCTGCCTGGAAACGCAGCACTACCCCGATTCGCCGAACAAGCCGGACTTCCCCTCCGTCGTGTTGCGGCCGGGGCAGGAGTACAAGACGACGACTGTCTATCGGTTTGGCGTAGCGAAATAGAAATCGAGAAGCGCGAGAATTCGAGAACTCGAGAAGGCGGACCTGAAGGTCCGCCCTACTTGCGTTGCAGGCGCAACGCCGGGGTGCATCCCGACATTTCTCGAGTTCTCGAGTTCTAGTTAGTGCCCCTCCCAAACATCTTCCCAAAGAAGTTGCCCGGCTTCCACGTCGGCGCGACAGGGTCGTTCGCGATCGCGACGATGACGCGGTAGTTCACGCGCGTGAAGCGCGCGAGGGCGTCCAGGTCCATCGGCAGCGACAGGTCGTCGCTTGGCTTGTGGTAGTGCTCCTTCCGGAACTCCTCGAACCGCGGCGTCGTGGACTTCGGATCGATCGGCGTGAAGCCGGGCATCAGGTACACCGACGGCACGCCCTGCTTCACGAAGGAGTACTGGTCGCTGCGCACGAAGATGTTCTCTTCGGGCATCGGGTCGGGCGCTGACACGTAGCCTTCGGCCTGTGCGGCGCGTGTGACGATGGCATCGAGCGTCGAGTTCTCGGATCCGAACGCTACGAGCTCGTTGCTGGGCGTCATGAACACCGGCATGTCCAGGTTCACGTCCGCGATCATCTGGCCTGCCGCCTTCACCGGATGCCGGGCAAAGTAGTCGGAGCCGAGGAGTCCCTTTTCCTCCGCCGTGACGAACACCACCAGCACCGATCGCTTGGGCGCACGCGGGCCGGCGCCGAGCGCGCGCGCCACTTCCAGCAGAATGGCGCTGCCGGTCGCGTTGTCGTAAGCGCCATTGTTGATGCGATCGCCGTTGACCGCCGGCCCGATGCCGACGCCGTCGAGATGGGCCGTCAGCAGCACCGATGTCCTGGCCAGCGCTGGATCCGATCCTTCGAGCTTGGCGACGACGTTCACGCTCATCGCATCGGAATGCGTCGTGGTGACCTTGATCGTCGCCGCGACCGGCAGCGCGAACGACTTCGGCTCCCCACGGACAATTGACGCGATCGCGTCGTCCATCGAGGTCGGTGCGCCGGCAAACAGCTTCTGCGCGCCCGCCGTATTGACGTATGCGACCGCGTTCATCCGTGGCTCGTTGAGGAACGCGGTGCCATCCGGCTGCATCGTCGTGTAGCCGGGGTCTGACATCCGGGCTTTCGCAAAGTCCCAGGGGATGCGCTGCTGATCCTCGGGCGTGAACATGAAGATGATGCCTTTCGCGCCGCGGTTCGCCGCGTTCTTCAGCTTCTGCACAGGCGACGCGTAGTGCGCGCGGATCTCGCTGTTCAACTTCGCGGGCGCGTTGTAGGCGGCGAGCACGATCTTGCCGTTGACGTCGATGCCGGCGTAGTCGTCGTACGCAATCTCCGGCGCTGTCACGCCATAGCCGGCGAAGACCACGTCGCCGCTGGCATCGACGCTCGGCACATTGTGGTTGGAGAGAACCACTCCCTCATCCGGGATCGTGATCGTCGCTGCCGTCCCACCGGACTTTGGCGTCACCGACAACACGCTCGCACCCAACGTGCTCTTTCGCAGCGGCACCTTCTGAAAGTAAGTGCCATCGTCTGCTGCGGGTTTGAGACCAGCGTCCTTCAGGACGGTCGCGACGTACTTTGCCGCGAGATCGAACCCGCGCGTGCCTGCTTCCCGTCCCTCCAGCAGGTCGTCAGCCAGGAACTCGATATGCGCCCGCACCTGCGCGCCCGCGATCCTGGGCACGTCGGCCGCCGGTTCCGATTCGGCCGCGGCGCGGACGTGCGGCGCTGCCAGGACTGTCGACACACACGCAATACAGAGCAGAGACTGCTTCGCAGGGATGAATCCCCGCCGCCACAATTCGTTCACTAGAGCCAATCCTCCCGCGAACGATTGTGCCCCAAACGAGAGGTCCCGGTTCGCCCCACAGTTCGTCCCTGCCACTTCGGGCCACATTCCGGGCAGACGCGCCGCTTTTCCGTACAATCGCCGCCCGAGAGGCTTTGATAGTCATGACTCGACTGCGTCTGCTTGCTCCATTCGCATCGGTACTACTCGTTTCGGGCGTGCTCGCCGCGCAGGCACCCGCGCCTGCCACGTCCGATCTGCCCAAGGTGGAATTCGAGACGTTCACGCTCCCGAACGGGCTTCAAGTGATCCTGCACGTCGATCGCAAACTCCCGATCGTGCACGTCAACGAGTGGTTCCATGTCGGCTCGAAAAACGAGCGGCTGGGCCGCACCGGCTTTGCCCACCTGTTCGAGCATCTGATGTTCCAGGGGTCGAAGAACGTCAAGGGTGAGTACTTCGACTACGCAGAGAAAGCCGGGGCGAACCTCGCCGAGGGCGGCGTCAACGGCACCACCAGCCAGGATCGCACGAACTATTTCGTGACCGCGCCCTCGGCGAATCTCGAGCACCTGCTGTGGCTCGAAGCCGATCGACTCGCGACGCTCCTCGACACGACGACGCAGGAAAAGCTCGACGAGCAGCGCAAGGTCGTGAAGAACGAGCGCCGCCAGTCCTACGAGAATCAGCCCTACGGACGCTGGCTGCCGCTGATGTACGGCGCGGCGTACCCGAACGGGCATCCCTACTCGTGGCCGGTGATCGGCAGCCTGGAGGACCTCTCTGCTGCAACGCTCGACGACGTGAAGGAGTTCTTCCGGCAGTACTACTCTCCGAGCAACCTGTCGCTGGTGGTCGCTGGTGATTTCGATCCGGCCGAGGCGAAGCGGCTCGTCGAGAAGTACTTCGGCGACATTCCGCCGGGGCCGGCGCTGGATCGGCCAGCGCGCTGGGTGCAGGCGTTGACCTCCGAGAAAGTGATCGAAGTCAGTGACCGCATCTCCCTCGAGCGCGTCTACATGGGGTGGCCCACGCCCGAGTACTTCTCTGCTGATGACGCGGCGATCGACATCGCCGCCCGTATCCTCGCCCATGGCCTTTCGTCTCGCCTCACCAAGACGCTCGTGTATGACAAGCAGCTCGCGACCGCCATCGCGTCATTCAACATCACCGGCGAGATTGCCAGCGTGTTTGTCGTCCAGGCGACGGCGCGGCCCGGTGTCGACCTTCAGGAGATCGAGCGGACGGTTACGGCGGAGATCGCGCGCCTGGCCAAGGAAGGACCGACGGCCGCAGAGGTGGATCGGGCCAAGACGAAGCAGGAGTCCGAATTCATCTCGGGCCTGGAGCGCATCGGTGGCTTCGAAGGCAAGTCGGACGTGCTGAACCGGTACAACACCTTCCTCGGAGCGCCGGATCGCATGGCTGCGGACCTCCAGCGATACCGCGGGCTCACGCCAGCCTCAATTCAGCAGGCAGTCGCGCGCTGGATCGATACGCCGAATCGCGTGCTGATCCGTTTCCATCCCGAGAAGTCCGCACGTCCGACAGGCACCACAACGCTCGATCGCTCGGTGGCGCCGCCGCTCGGCGCCGACCGGCCGTTCACCGCGCCGACGGTCCAGAGCGGCAAGCTTCCGAACGGCATGGGGATCTTCGTCGTCGAGCGACACGACCTGCCCAAGGCGACGGTGACGCTCGTGACGCGCGCAGGGTTGATCGCCGATCCGACGGGCAAGCCCGGCGTCGCGAACCTGACGATGACGACGATCGATCTGGGAACGAAGACGCGGAAAGCGCTGGAGATCGAGGACGCGTTGGGCGCTCTCGGCACGACGCTCGGCGGCGGCGCCGGGCGCGAGACGGCGGCGATCAACTTCGAGGTGCTGTCGCGCAACCTGCCGGCAGCCCTGGAGATCGTGGCCGATATCGCGCAGAACCCGACGTTCCCCGAAGAAGAAGTCTCGCGGGAGCGCAAGCGCCTGATCGACGCGCTGACCCAGGCCGAGCGCAGCGGGAACGCGTTGGCCGCGCGCATTCAGCCGATGCTGGCGTTCGGCGCCGATCACCCGTACGGCCGGCCGGTGCAGGGCCTGAAGAGCATCGCCGAGAAGATCACGCGCGACGATCTCGTGGCGTTTCATCAGGCCCGCTGGAAGCCGGGATCCACCGCGCTCGTCATCGCCGGGGACGTCACGCTGGCGCGCGCGACGGAGCTGGCGACGAAGGCGTTCGGCAGCTGGAGCGGCGGCGCCGCTCCGGCGATCAACGTGCCGGCCCCTGCGCCATCAGCGACGGGGCGCATCTATCTCGTCGATCGGCCCGACTCCGCGCAGACGGTGCTCGTCGACTTCCTGCCGGCGCCACCGCGGAACTCGCCCGACTACGACGTGCTGTCGCTGGTGGACGCGGTCTGGGGCGGTGGCGGATTCGGCACACGCCTGAACCTGAATCTGCGCGAAAGACACGGGTACTCCTACGGCGTCTTCTCGAACTTCAATCCGATGCGAACCGCCGGCAACTGGACGGCGGGCGGTGGCGTGCAGACGGATAAGACGTCCGAGTCGGTGACGGAATTCGACAACGAGCTGAAGGCGCTGGCTGGCGCGACGCCAATCTCGGAGGACGAGCTCGCCGTGGCGAAGGCACGCCGTGTTCGCGGCTACGCGCAGCAGTTCGAATCGCTCGGGCGAATTACGAACGAGATCTCGAACCTCTGGGCGCTCAACCTGCCCATGACCGAGCTGCAGCGCGAATACGACGCAACCGGCACCGTCACGCTCGCGCAAGTGCTGGCAGCGGCGAAGAAGCACGTGCTGCCCGGCTCGGCCTCGATGCTGCTCGTCGGGGATCGCGCGAAGATCGAGCCTGGCTTGAAAGCCTTGAACCTGGGCGAGATCGTGGTGCTCGACGTGGAGGGCAAGCCGGTGGCCGCGGGGACGAAGTAGGTCGCGGTTGTGGGGGCGGGGCGTTAGCCCCGCTCCTCGCCGCGTGGCATACTTCCCCGCATGTTCCGACCTGCCGCTCGCCTCATTCTCGCAGCGCTTGCGCCGCTCTGTCTTCCTGCCTTCGCCGCGGCGCAAATCGACGCGCGGATGCTCCGACAGCCCGACGTGTCATCGACGCACATCGCCTTCGTCTACGCCGGCGACATCTGGGTCGTCCCCAAGACGGGTGGGCTGGCGACCCGGCTGACGTCCGCCCCTGGCGAGGAGCTCTTCCCGCGTTTCTCACCCGACGGATCGCATCTCGCGTTCAGCGCCAACTACGACGGCAACCTCGATGTCTACGTGGTCGCCTCGCTTGGCGGCGATCCGGTGCGGTTGACGCATCACCCGATGGACGACCGCGTGCTCGACTGGCATCCCGACGGCACGCGTGTGTTGTTTGCCTCGAGCCGCGAATCGGGTCGCCAGCGGTTCAATCAGTTCTATCTGGTCGCATCCAGCGGCGGCATGCCCGAAAAGCTGTCGGTCCCGTACGGCGAGTTCGCATCGTTCTCGCCTGACGGCCGCGAAGTCGCGTACGTGCCGCAGACACAGTCGAACCGGACGTGGAAGCGCTATCGCGGCGGATGGGCGCCCGACATCTGGCGGTTCAACCTGCAGTCGTTCGCCGCGGCCAACGTCACGAAGAACGTCGCGAACGACGAGTTCCCGATGTGGCACGGCGATACGCTGTATTTCCTGTCCGACCGCGGCAGCGACGAGCGCCAGAACATCTGGGCGATCGACACGAAGACGAACGCGCTGCATCAGGTGACGCACATCACCGACTACGACATCACCTACCCGGCCATGGGCACCGACGACATCGTCTTTCAGGCCGGCGGACGTTTGTATCTGCTCGACCTCGGGAGCGAGAAGACGCGCGAGGTGCAGGTGCAGGTCGTCACCGACCGGATGACGCTGAAGCCGCGCAACGAGAAGGTGACGAAGCTGATCGCGCGCGCATCGGTGTCGCCAACCGGCAAGCGCGCTCTGTTCCAGGCCCGCGGCGACATCTTCACGGTCCCTGCGGAGTTCGGCCCCGTTTTCGACGTCACGCGCACGTCAGGTTTCGCCGAGCGCTATCCATCGTGGTCACCAAACGGGAAGACACTGGCTTACTGGACCGACCGCTCGGGCGAATACGAGCTGACGATTCGACCGGCCGATGGCAGCGGCGCGGAGCAAGTGCTGACGACCCTCGGTCCTGGCTTCCGCTACACGGCGTTCTGGTCGCCGGATAGCTCGCACGTCGCGTTCGTCGATCAGGCGATGAAGATCCGAGTGCTCGACATCGCGACGCGAAAAATCGCAGAGGTCGATGAGAGCCCGCTCTTCCAGAACCACGGCACGCTGGAGGGCTACCTGTTCCGCTGGTCCGGCGATTCGCGTTGGGTCGCCTGGGCGCGTCCACTCACGTCGGGCAACAACGCGATTTTCGTCTACGACACGAAGAACGGCACGAAGCATCAGCTGACCTCCGGCTACTTCAACGACGCGCAGCCGGTCTTCGAACCCGAGGGTAAGTACCTCTATTTCTTCTCGGACCGGAACTTCGAACCGGTCTACAGCGACTACGACAACTCCTGGTCGTATCCCAACGCCACGCTGATCGTCGCCGTGCCATTGCGCCACGATGTGGCCTCTCCCCTTGCGCCCCGGAATGATGCTGAGAACTTGAAGGACGAGGGCAAGAAGGACGAGGGCAAGAATGACGAGGGCAAGAATGACGAGGGACGAGGGACGAAGGACGAGAAAAAGGACGACGGAGCGAAGGACGACGCGAAGAAGGACGACGCTGGAGCGAAGCCCGCTCCTGTCGCGATCGATCTGGAGGGTTTCGAGGCGCGAGCGGTTGTCCTGCCGCCAAAGCCCGGCAACTACGCGCAGCTCTTCGCGACGAAAGGGAAGGTCATCTACCGCCGGACGCCGCGGGCCGGCGCTGGCGAAGGCAAAGCGTCTTTGATCTTCTTCGATCTCGAGGATCGCGACGAGAAGACGGTACTGGACGATGTCGATGCGGTCGACGTGACGGCCAACGGCAAGAAGGCCATGGTGAGGCGCGACGACAAGTACGCGATCGTCGAGATCAAGAAGGAGGCCAAGTTCGAGAAGCCGCTGCGGATCGACGAGATGGAGATGACCGTCGATCCCCGAGCGGAGTGGCGTCAGATGTTCGCCGACGCGTATCGCTTCGAACGCGACTACTTCTACGACCCCAACATGCACGGCGTCGACTGGAAGGCGACGCGCGATCGCTACGCGGCGCTCCTGGACGACGCGGTGACACGGTGGGACGTGAACTTCGTACTCGGCGAGTTCATCGGTGAGCTGAACGCATCGCACACCTATCGCGGTGGCGGCGATCAGGAGGAAGCGCCAGAGCGCGGCGTCGGTATGCTCGGGATCGACTGGGAGCTGGCCAATGGCGCATACCGCGTAAAGCGGATCGCCGCCGGCGGTCCGTGGGATGCCGACGCGCGGGCGCCGGTGGCCGAGCCCGGCGCCAAACTCAAAGTCGGCGACTACATTCTGGCGGTGAACGGCGAGCCGCTCGACGCGGAACAGGATCCCTGGGCCGCCTTCGCGGGGGCGGCCAACGAGACCGTCGTCCTCACGGTGAACGGCACGCCCAGCGCGCAAGGCGCGCGGCAGGTGACGGTGAAGTGCCTGCCGAGCGAGGAGGAGTTGCGGTTCCGCGAGTGGATCGAGGCGCGACGCGCTCGGGTGGACGCGGCGACGAATGGGCGGGTCGGCTATCTCTACGTGCAGAGCACCGGCCTCAACGCACAAAACGAGCTGGTCCGTCAGTTCATGGCGCAGTGGTCGCGCGAGGGGATGATTGTCGACGAGCGCTTCAACAGCGGCGGGCAGATCCCGGATCGGTTCATCGAGCTCCTGAACCGGCCGATGCTGGCGTACTGGGCCGTGCGCACGGGTGCGGCGCGCCAGTGGCCACCGGTGGCCGTGCGCGGACCGATGGTGATGTTGATCAACGGGTGGAGCGGGTCGGGCGGCGACGCGTTCCCGTTCTATTTCCGCGAGGCGAAACTCGGGCCGCTCGTCGGCACGCGCACCTGGGGCGGTCTCATCGGGATCAGCGGCGCGCCGGGGCTGGTGGATGGCGGCGGTGTGACCGTGCCGACCTTCCGCATGTTCACGCCTGACGGCAAGTGGTTCGCCGAGGGGCACGGCGTCGAGCCGGATATCACGGTGGAGGAAGATCCCACGCAGCTGGCGAAAGGGGTCGACCCGCAACTCGAGCGGGCGATCAGCGAGGTTCTGGAGCGGCTGAAGTCGTCGCCGCCCGCGCCGAAGCGGCCCGAGTACGAACGCCGGGTACCGGTCCTCCCCCCGCCCACTGCGCAGCAACAGTAGGGGGACTGTCCCCCCTCAGCGCAAGTAGGGGGACAGTCCCCCTTTCACAGCGCCTGCCGGAAATCCTCGATGATGTCGTCGGGGTGCTCGAGGCCGACGGAAATTCGCAGAAGATTCTCCGGCGCCTTCGAGAGCGCGCCCTCGATCGACGCGCGGTGCTCGATGAGCGTCTCCGGCCCGCCAAGACTCGTCGCGCGAGTGACCAGCTTCAGCCGCGCCGCCAGGCCAAACGCCTCAGCTCGTCCGCCGCGTACGCCAATCGACAGCATCCCGCCAAAGTCGCTCATCTGCCTCGAGGCGACCGTCCACCCCGGGTCCGATGGCAGCCCCGGGTAATAGACACGCTCGATTCCCGGCTGCTCGGCCAGAAACGCCGCCAGCCGGCGCGCCCCCTCGACATGGCCGCGCATGCGATACGGCAGCGACCGGATCCCCCGGAGCACCAGCCAGCAATCGAACGGCGATGGCACCGCGCCGCCCGCACCCTGAATCTCGCGCACCCGCGCAAAGAACCCGTCATTCTCGCGCCCGATCACGACGCCTCCCAGCACGTCGCTGTGCCCGCTCAGGTACTTCGTCGTCGAGTGCATCACCAGATCCACGCCGAACGTGAACGGGCGCTGCAGCGCGGGTGTGGCCCAGGTGTTATCGACCACCGTCTTGGCGCCGCACCGACGGGCAATGCCGACGCAGGCCGCAATGTCCGTCACGTGCAGCCGCGGATTCGAGGGCGTCTCGATCCAGAGGAGACGCGTCGTCGGCGTGACCGCGCGCTCGATGGCCGCCGAATCGCCCATGTCGACGAACGTGACGCCGAGTCCCCAGCGCGCGAAGTGGTCGCGCAGGAGCACCGGTGTGCCGTAGTAGGCGTCCTCGGAGGCGACGACGTGATCGCCGGGCTGCAGCGCCTGGAAGATCGCAGCGGTTGCCGCCGAACCCGAGGCGAACGCCGCCGCCGCGGCGCCGCCTTCGAGTGCCGTCAGGCACTGTTCCAACGACTGCCTCGTCGGGTTGCCCGAGCGGGTGTAGATGAATCCGCTGGGGAACGATCCGTCCTCGGCGCGCTCGAAGGTCGTGGACAGGTGAATCGGCGGGGTCAACGCGCGCGTGACGGGATCGACGGAAGCTCCGGCGTGAACAGCGAGAGTCTCGAAGTGCATGGAGAAACTATACAATTGCGGATTGCGGATTGCGGATTGCGGATTGCGGATTGGTTGCGGATTGCGGATTCGATTGGGAATTGCGGATTGGGCTTCGAGATTGCGGATTGGGCGCGTCGTCGCACTGGTTGCCTGCCTTCTCGTTGGCGCGTGCCGGCAGGTGGCGCCGCTGCCAGAATCGGCGCTGCGCGATCTGACCTCCCTCGATCAGTTTCGCAACGCCTTCAACGTCGACCGCAATCGAGCGCGTCTCCTGGTCATCGTCGCGCCGACTTGAGCGCAATGCCTCGCTGGCGCCCGGTGGGTGCAGGACGATTTGTTGGCGAAATACCGCGACCGTGACCTGAAGGTGTACGTGATCTGGTTGGCGATGGTGCGGACGGACGCGCGATCGGAGTGGCCGCGCAACGAGATCGTTGATCCACGCGCGACCCACTACTGGGACGAGGGTAGAGTGGTGGGCACCGCGATCGCTGCGCGTGACGATCTGAAGCACTGGCGTCCCGTGGCGTGGGACATCTGGGCGATATATCCGCCAGGGACGGTCTGGGGCAGCGAGTCGCCCCGACCGGCCGGATCCGGCAAGACGATTCTCAAAACGCGCGATCAGCTCGAGGCGGCGGTCGCGGCGCTGCCTGCTCTGCAGACCCAGTAGCCATCAACCTGATGATCAAGGTAGAGCTGCACGCACATGTCAAAGGCGATCCCTCCGATCGGATCTTTCACACCGCCTTTCAGCTGATCGATCGCGCGGCCCGGTTCGGATACGGGGCCGTTGCCATCACGCTGCACAACCGCTGGACCGATCCCGCCCCGCTGGCCGACTACGCGGCCGCGCGCGGGATCACGGTGCTCTCCGGCATCGAGCGCAACATCGGTCGCAAGCACCTGTTGATCATCAACGGTCCGAAAGACGCGGAGCGTCTTCGTACCTTCGAGGACGTGATGGCGTTCAAGATGCAGACGGGGGCGCTGGTGGTGGCGCCACACCCCTTTTACCCGATCGGCAGCGCGGTGGGCCGCTTGCTCGATCGCCTGCCAACGCTCGCGGATGCGATCGAGATCAACTCGGTGCACGTGAGGGGGATCAACTTCAATCGCCGGGCCATCGAGTGGGCCACACGCAACGGCAAGCCGCTCGTCGGCAACACCGACCTCCACTTCCTGATGCAGCTGGGAACGACTTACTCGCTCGTCGACTGCGACGAGCGCACGCCCGATGCCATCTGCAATGCCATTCGCAGTGGACGGGTGCAAGCCATCACCACTCCACTCAGCTGGCCACGTGCGGCCATGCTCTTCACGGGAATGGTCATCGGGGGACTGTTGCCTAAAGGGCGCCAGGCGGTCGAGTAGTTTGGTCCACGGATGACACAGATTTCACAGATTCCTTCGGGTTTCACGACACCAAGCCGACCGGCAGCAGGCCGCGCGCCAGGAGTGATGAACCCAGGCCGCGAATGAATCTGCGTCTGTGCAATCTGTGGATCGTCCCGCGCTTGGCACGCGCGACAGCATGGCTCACGTCGCGCGCAGCGTGTCAGCGACGCCCGGGCGATTGAGCGCAAAGAAGGCTGCGTCGGGCGATGGACGACCGAGATACGCTTCGACGACGAGCCGTGCCGCGATCGTGCTGAGCGTGATCCCGTTGCCGCCGTAGCCGAGCGCATACCACAATCGTGGGTTGTCGGACGCCGGGCCGATCAGCGGCAGGCCATCGGTGGTCGATCCGAACGTCCCCGCCCACGCATACGCGATCTCGAATCTCAGGTGCGGAAAGAGCTCCCGGATGCGCGACGCGAGACGAGCGGTCTTGCGTTTGAGCAGGTCTCGATCCTGGTGCCCCTCCGCATAGGGCTCGTCCTCGCCACCGACGACGATCCGGTTGTCGTCCGTTGTTCGCGCGTAGAGATACGGACGCGCGGTTTCCCAAATTAAGCTGCGCTCGCCCCACGGGAGGCGATTGCGCAGCGGCTCCGAGGCAAACGCCCAGGTGCTGCTCAACTGCGTTTGGGGTAGCCGGATGTGCTCGACCGCTTCGTATCCGAGGGCGGCAACGACCCACCGCGACCGGATCCGGTGGTTGCCCGCCGTGACGATCGTCATCCGCGCTCCGTCTTCCACTTCGAGGCGCTCGACGGTCGTCCTGTCGTAGATTCGCGCGCCTCGCTGGCGCGCTGCGGCCAGGAGCCGATGAGCGAAGCGAAAGCAGTCAATTTCGGCGCCGTGGCTGTAAAGCGCATTCGGCGCGTCAATGCCCCACTTACGATGAATCTCAGCCGGGCCGAGCAGCGCCACGCCGATTCCATGCTTGCGACGCAACGCGTACTCGCGTTCCAGCATCCTGGCATCCTCGCGTGTCGACGCCAGGTACAGGCTCGAGCGACGCGCGAAGCCGCACGTATCGGCGAGGCTCGTGGTCAACGATTCGATGCGGCTGATCGCCTCGATGCCCAGGTGGTAGGTACGAGCGGCCGCCCGCTCGCCGACGCGATCGCAGAGATCCAGGAGCGAGGCGTCCGTCTCGCACAGGAGCAGGCCAGTTGTCGCCAACGAACTCCCGCTCGCGACATCGCGCTTGTCGACGACCACGACATTCGCGCCCGCGTGCGTCAATTCGTATGCGGCGAGTGCGCCGGTAATGCCGCCGCCAACCACAGTCACGTCTGCCGTCTGGTCGTCTTCGAGCGGTGGGTACGTCGCCAGCAGCCCGTTACGCAATAACCAGTAGGAAAACCCGGTTCGCAGGTCCATGCCGGGTCTCAGACGATTTTGGTGGCTTCGCGGGAAGCTTCAGCGAGCGGCGCCTCGGCAGGACCAGAGAGGACGCTGCCGTCCGGCGCGAACCGCGAGCCATGGCAGGGGCAGTCCCACGTCCGCTCGGCGGGATTCCATCGCACAAGGCACCCCATGTGGGTGCAGACCGCGGATCGCACCGCAACAGATCCATCGGGCGCACGGTAGGCAGCGACGCGCTCACCGTTCAGATCGAGTGTTCGGCCCTGGCCCCGCTTCACTACGCGCAGCGACTTTCCTTCGGCGCCCGCAAATCGATCGCGAATGAGGTAATAGGGGTAATCCTTGTTCTCGGTCAGGTAGTCCCATACTGTGCCGGCGCTCAGCTTCGTACGCGACGGATCGAACAGATCTCGCCACGGATTGCGCACGCCGAGAACGGCATCGCGCGCCATCATCGCCGCGAGGGTGCCGAACGTCATTCCGTTGCCGGCGAAGCCGGTGGCGATGAACTGCCGGTCGGCGAACTCCCCGATGTACGGCAGGCCATCGAGTGTCTCGATCACTTGCCCCGACCATCGGTGCGTGATCTGCACCGCCGGAACGGCGCGGATTAGCGCCTCCTGCAGCCGCTGGAAGCGGGCGTTGGTATCCGGTTCCTGGCCGGTCTTGTGATCTTCTCCGCCGAGGATCGCGACGTCGAACGCGTCGCCAGGATCGAGCCTGAGATAGTTGTACGGATCAGCGGTATCGAGGAACAACGCGTCAGGAAGATGTCCGTGCGGGACACGTCCTGCCACTACGTAACTCGAATAGAGCGCCAGCTTCGTCTGCAGGAGTGTCGCGGCGGCGAGGCTCGCCTTCCCGACGATGGGATTATGCGTGGCGACGATCACGTAGTTGCACGTCACGGTATGCCCGTTGGACTTGAGTGCCAGCGGCGAGTCGATCACTTCCTCGACCGGAGAGCGCTCGAAGACATAGCTGCCCTCGCCATCGATGCGCCGCAGAAGTCCCGCAAGGTACGCTCGCGGATGGAAGCGCGCCTGGCCATCGAATCGCACTCCGGGCATATCCATGAAAGGCACCCGGTCGACAAACTCCGCATCGAATCCAAGCTCCGAAGCAAGGCGCGCGTCGGACGAGAGATCGTCCGCGCTGAGGACCTCGCGCTGCACATGCGCCCAGGATGCCGGCGTATGCAGATACGCGGGCACCCATTCGAAGCCGCACGCGATCCGCTCCGACCGCACCAGCTCGTCGATCTGCGCGAGAGCGGCGAGCCCGGCGTCCCACGCGGCCCGAGCGTGGTCGCGGCCGAACTCGTCGACCAGCTCCGTCAGGCGAGTGTCGGTCACGGCAGTCAAATGAGCCGTGGTGCTTCCCGTGTCGCCGCTGGTCAGGCGCTCACGATCGAGAAGCGCGACTGTACAGCCCGCCGCTTTGAGCAGATACGCAGCCGTGATGCCGGTGATTCCGCCGCCGACGATGCCTACATCTACGCGAAGATCACTGTCGAGCCAGCGCAGCATCGGCAGCGACACGGCTTCGTTCCAGTAAGGAGTTGTATCCACGATGGTCACCTTGGTCGCTCTTCTGTGCTTTGTAGCAAGCCATGGACCACCTTCACTGACGAGTTCGGGCTCGCGACCGCGGCCGTAGCCAAGGCTGGGGGTTCGCCTTAGAATCACCGCGTGAGATCGCGCGCCGGCTCCGTTCCCTTCGTGCGGCTTCCTTCGAGTGTCGCGCGAAGCTAGCGCGATGCGGGTGGGCCCGCGCGCGTATTCCCTTCCGCCCCGCGAGACGCGTAATCGACTTGCGGTGCGACTTGCGGTCGCGCTGCTGACGTTCTACGCGGCCGCGCTTCGAGCCGACGTGCTGGTCACGCGACTGGGCGCGACCGGCGACACGGGCGCGGCGGCCCTGGTCGAGCGCGTCGCGGCGCCGATCGGGGCGAGGCTCCGGCCTTCGGCCGTCACCTGGACGTACGACCCGACGCCCTACACCGGCGATCCGATTAACTACATCCGCTTTGCACGCGAGATGCAGGGCTTCTATCAGCCCCACGTGCGCGAACCGATGTTTCTCGCGGTGACGCGCGGGTTCCAGCGTCTCCTGCACGACCGCGACATCGCGGTCAGCTACGCGTCGGCGTTCTCGTCGACGCTGGTCGTTCCCGCGATCTACTTGCTCGGCTCCGCCGCCTTCGGGCCGGTCGTCGGGCTCCTGGCGGCCGCCGGGTGGGCGATCGAGTTCGAGGCGATCAGCTGGAGCGCCGGCGGCTGGCGTGACGACACGTTCACGCTGTTCTTCACGCTGTCGGCCTGGTCGTACATCCGCCTTCGGCAGACGCCTGCCCCCACGAGCGCCATCGCCGCGGGGCTTGCCGGAGCGGCCGCGTGTCTCACCCGCCTGTCGTCGCTCTTGTTCGTGGCGGCGGGATTGGTGTGGACGATTGTCGAACCGGCAATGCCGGCGACACGGGTGCGAGCGGCCAAGATCGCTGGGCTAGCCGCACTGCTCACCACGATCCTGGTGGGGCCGTACATGCTGAGTTGCTGGATGGCCACGGGTGACCCCTTCTACGCGGTGAACTACCACACGCGGTACTACCGCCATGCCGAAGGGCTCAGAGGATTCGTGCCGGAGAGCGCGACGCATTTCGTGGCGCGCCAGTTTCAGGAGCGGCCCGTCGCGGCGTTCGACACCGCGATGGGTGGCCTGTTTGCGTGGCCGTTCGCCAGCAAGTGGGGCGGCTTCGGTCCCTGGTCCCCTCGCCTTGTCACCGCGCTGCGCTGGAGTGGTGGCGTGGGCCTCGTGCTCTTCCTCTGGTCGGCCAACGGACGCCTCCTGCTCGTTCTCATGATCACCGCGCTTGCGCCATACGCGCTGACCTACTCGCTCGGCGGCGGCGGTGCGTGGAGGTTTTCTGAACACGTCTATCCGATCTACCTGACCGCCGCAGGCGTCGCGTGGCGGCGCGCGGCGAATCTCGTGAGCGCGGCGTTCCGAGATCGAACACACTGGCGATCCTGGACAGCACTCCTGACGCGACGACGCAGCGTGACGGGCCTCCTGATCGCAGCAGCGGCAGTCACCGTGGTGCTTGCCTACTACGCCCTCCCTCTGCTTATCGTTCGCGAGGCGCTGGCCGCCGCCGACGCGTCGACGATCGAGGCCGGCGCGCGCGAGCGCTGGTTCTTCAGCGGGGCGTGGTCCGCGCCGCGCCGCAGCGGCCCGGTGGTCGTGCGAGTCGCAAAGTCGACGGACACCGCCGTACGCTTCGCGCTCAGCGAGCCGATGCCCTTGTGGCTCACGTTGAAGATGGATCCCCCGGAAACCGCCGATCGGACCCGCCAGCCGTCGGTGACCGTGTTCCTCAATCGCGAGCGTCTGGGCGAGATTCGCCTGACCCGCGACCCCGCGCGGATGGGCGCCTATCGTTTCGAGGTGCCCGCACGGATGACCCGTGCTGGACTGAACACCGTGGGACTCGTGAGCTCGCACACCGTGACCGCCCGCGAGGGCGGCCGGCAGTTCAGGTGGCTGCCTCGGGATACGCCAGTGGCGTTTCGCCTGTGGTATGTGCGGCTGGTGGCGATCAAGCAGTAGGATTGCCGGGAGGACATCGATGGCGCGCGTCAACGGACTGCACCACATCACCGCTATCGCTGGGCCGGCGCAGGAAAACCTCGATTTCTACGCCGGCGTGCTCGGCATGCGTCTGGTGAAAAAGAGCATCAACCAGGACGACCCGGGCACCTACCACCTGTTCTATGCCGACGCAGAAGGGCACCCCGGAAGCGACCTCACCTTCTTTCCGTGGGCGCATCTGGCGCCGCCACGTATCGGCCATGGCCTGGCGGTCGAGGTGACGTTGGAGGTGCCACCCGACAGCCTGACGTTCTGGGGATCGCGGCTCGACAGGTACGGAGCGCAAATCGAAGCCGTCGAATCGCGCTTTGGCGAGCGCGTGCTGCCCGTCATCGATCCGCACGGCTTGCGGGTGAGCCTGGTCGAGGCAGCTACGCCACGAACGCTGTTCACGCCCTGGGACGGCGGACCGGTCGAAGCGCGCTATCAGATACGCGGCCTCCACGGCGCCCGGTTGTGGGAGCGAGAGCTCGCGCCGACGACGACATTCCTCACGGGCGCTTTAGGGTTCGAGGTGCTGGCGTCGCAGGACGGCTGGACGCGATACGGCTTCAAGGACGTGCCCGGCGTCGTCGATCTGCGTGAGACGCCCGAGGCGCGTCGCGGCGCCTGGGGCGTCGGCAGCGTGCACCATCTCGCGTGGCGCGTCGACGACGAAGCGCATCAGCTGACCGTGCGGTCGCAGGCCGAAGCGGCCGGCGCGCACGCAACGCCGGTAATCGATCGCTTCTGGTTCAAGTCGGTGTACTTCAAGGAACCGGGCGGCGTTTTGTTCGAGCTGGCGACCGACGGACCAGGGTTCGCGGTTGACGAAGATCCCAATCACCTCGGCGAGTCGCTGGTGCTGCCGCCGTGGTTCGAGTCGTCACGGCGGGAAATCGAAGCGGCGCTGCCTCCACTGAGCGCGCCCGTCGCCCGCGTCTGAGGTCGCAGACTCATCATTGCCGCTGATCGACGCGGACAGAGGTTGACTACCAACGCTTTTCCTGACGTCCACGTCTAACACGCATCGGCGCGCGACACGGTCCGCCTCGCCGGCCCGGAGTACAGATGGCCTACTTCCTTTCCGATCTTCGTTTCGCACTGCGCACGTCCCGCCGCAGCCCAGGATTCACCGCAATCGCCGTGCTGTCGATCGCGCTGGGTATCGGCGCGAACACCGCGATCTTCACGCTGGTCGATCAGGTGCTGTTGCGGTTGCTGCCCGTGAAAAATCCGCACCAGCTGGTCCAGGTGACGTTCGAGGGCGAGCACTATGGCAGCAACTGGGGTGACGGCAGCGAGATCTCGTATCCCACCTACACGGAAGTGCGCGATCGCAACCGCGTCTTCTCTGGTGTGTTCGGGCGATTTGGCTACGACATGCACATCGGCTTTCAGGGAAAGACCGACCGGGCGCACGGGGAGCTCGTCACCGGCAGCTACTTTCCTGTGCTCGGCGTGCGGCCTGCGGTCGGCCGGCTACTGACGCCCGCCGACGATCGACAGAAGGGCGGGCACCCGGTCGCCGTCCTGAGTTACGCGTTCTGGGCCTCTCGCTTCGGCGCCGATCCGACCGTTGTCGGACGCACGGCGGTCATCAACGGCCATCCCTTCACTGTCGTCGGTGTTGTTCAGGAAGGCTTCGATGGCATCGAGATTGGCGAGCCGGTGCAGGTGTTCGTGCCGATGATGATGAAGCCCCAGATGACCGCCGGTTGGGATGGGCTCGACGATCGACTGTATCGCTGGGTGCGGGTGTTCGGGCGGCTGCGGGATGGCGTCACGCGCGAGCAGGCGCACGCTGCACTGGTGCCGCTCTTTCAATCGACACTCCAAGCCGACGTGGAATCGAAGGGATTCGCGGCCGCATCCGCCGATTCTCGTGCGACCTACCTGCGCAACAGGCTGGTGCTCGATCCCGCCGCACGGGGGCATTCAAACTTCCGGCGCGAGCTGACGAAGCCGCTCTGGGTGCTGATGGCCATTGCGGGCGGTGTTCTGGTGATCGCATGCGCAAATGTCGCCAATCTCCTCCTCGCGCGAGCCGCCGGCCGACAGCGCGAGATGGCCACGCGCCTCTCGCTCGGCGCGACGCGGTCCCGTCTCATTCAACAGCTCGTCGTCGAAAGCCTGACGCTGTCGATCGCGGGCGGGCTCGCCGGTCTCGCGCTGGCGATCGGCGGGGCGCCGCTCGTGCTGAGCTTCTTCGCGGATCCCAGCGGCCCGCCGGTCGTGTCGACACTGCCGGATCTGCGAATCCTCGGCTTTACGTTCGGCCTCGCGGTCCTCACCGGCCTCGTGTTTGGCCTGGCGCCGGCGTTCACATCGACGCGCGCCGACCTCGCTCCCACGCTGAAGTCGGAATCGACCGCCGTGCTGGGCGGCCGCGGTCGCATGCGCAAGGCCCTGGTCGCATCGCAAGTAGCAGTGTCGTTGTTGCTGCTGCTCGGTGCCGGGCTCTTCATCCGCACTCTCTCGAACCTGACCACCGTGAACCTCGGCATCAAGACGGGACACCTCATCACGTTCGAGGTGGATCCGTCGCGCAACGGCTACGACTCCGCACGCACACGCCAGTTCGCTAAGACGCTGCTGGATCGCCTGCGGACCACTCCTGGGATCGACTCCGCAGGCCTGGCCACCGTCCGCATCCTCGAGGGCAATCAGTGGAGCAGCGGCATGACCATCGAGGGGTACCAGATGAAGCCCCGCGAAGACAGCGGCCAGTTGTGCAACGCCATCAGCCCTGAATATTTCAAGGCGCTGGGCATGCCGATTGTGGCCGGGCGCGACTTCAATGAGCGCGACGAGTACGTGGCGACGGCCCCGAAGCCCGCAGGCGACGACACGCCCGAGTTCCGTGTCGCGATCGTTAACGAGCGCTTCGTAAAGAAGTACTTCCCCCACGGGAACGCGATTGGCCGACGCATCGGCTTCGGCACCAATCCGGGGACGAAGACGCCGATCGAAATCGTCGGCGTGGTCCGGGACGCCAAGTACACGGACGTGCGCAGCGAGATCCGCAGCCAGGTGTTCTTCCCCTATCTCGAAGTCAGCGACGCCGGTGGCTTCGCCGTATACGTCCGGACCACGCGCGACGTCGAATCGGCGTTCACGACGGCGCGGCAGACGGTGCGCGCGCTCGACCAGAATCTGCCAGTCAGCGCGATGCGATCGGTCGATATGCAGGTGGCGCGATCGCTGAGCAACGAGCGGCTGATGGCGACGATGTCGGCGATCTTCGGCGTGCTGGCGACGGCTCTGGCGGTGGTCGGGTTGTACGGCGTGATGGCGTACACGGTCGCGCGCCGGACGCGCGAGATTGGTATCCGGATGGCGCTCGGCGCGCGCGGTGCCGATGTCGGCTGGCTCGTCATGCGGGAGACGCTGACCATTGCCGTCGCGGGCGCGGCCGCGGGACTTCCGATTGCGTGGTGGCTCAGCCGCTTTGTCGAGAGTCAGCTCTACGGCGTGACGCCGATGGACGGCACCTCGATCGCAGGCGCCGTCCTGGCGCTCGCCGCGGCGGCCCTTGTCGCCGGTCTCGCTCCGACACGCCGCGCCGTGAAGGTCGAACCGATGCGCGCGTTGCGCATCGATTGAATGCGCCCGGCCCGCGGAACGTCGGCCTCGAGCCCACCGGTCCGATGATCCCCGAAGAAGTCTGTGCAATCTGTGAATCCGCTGACGACAGTGAAGGCTGTCGGGACGAGCGGAGTTGCCGATTCCCGGGTTCTGTGCGAGCCTGTCGCGCTGTGACGACGCTGACAAGACCCCAAATCGGTTTCTACGCGATTGTGGCGGCGAGCCTGGCCGTGACGGCGATGGCGTGCGGTTCGAAATCGACGCCAGGCGGCGCGAAGGAGATCAGGATCGCCATGGTGCCGAAGGGATCCACGCACGAGCACTGGAAGCGCGTGCACCTCGGCGCCGAGAAGGCGGCGGAGGAATACCGGAAAGCCGGCGTACCGGTCACAGTGTTGTGGAAGTCGCCCCTCCGCGAGGACGATCGCGAGCAGCAGGTCGAGGTCGTCGAAGGCTTCATCAGCCAGGGCGTGAGCGGTATTGTCCTGGCGCCGCTCGACAGCACTGCGCTGCTCCGGCCTGTCGAGGAAGCCAAGCAAGCCGGAATCCCCACGGTCATCTTCGACTCGGCGCTCGCCGATCCGTCGAAGGCAGCGAGCTACGTGTCGACCGACAACGGCAAGGGCGGCCGCCTGGCGGCGAAACGCATGGGCGAAGTACTGAAGGGACGCGGCACGGTCCTGATGCTCCGATATCAGGAAGGCTCCGCCGCCACTGAGGAACGCGAAAAGGGATTTCTCGACGAGTTGAAGGCCAGCTATCCGGGGATCACCGTTACGTCTTCCGATCAATATGCGGGCGCCACGCGCGACACCGCGAAGCGCACCTCCGAGAACCTGCTGAATCGCTTCGCCGATCGCCTCGACGGCATCTTCACCCCCAATGAATCATCCACCGCCGGAATGCTGCTGGCGCTTCAGGACATCGGCAAGGCGGGGAAGATCGCGTTCGTCGGCTTCGACTACAGCTCCGCATTCATCGCACCGCTCGAGCGCGGGGAACTGGCGGGATTCGTGGTCCAGAACCCCGTGAACATGGGGTATCTCAGCGTCCGGACCATGGTCGACCACCTCCAGGGCAAGAGCGTGGCGCCGCAGGTGGATACCGGCGTGATGATGGTGACGGTCGACAATCTCAAGACGCCGGACGTTGTCGCGGTCATTCACCCGCCCGGCGCCGAGTCGCAGTGACAGTCACCAGAGGCGACATTCTTGTCGCTTCTGCCAGCGCACCCTACAGAATTGTCCCATCACTGACGTTCGGCGCGCGCGACCCGTCCGTTGGCCGTCCGCCTGAGGAACCCGCACGACACCAGATCATCGATCAGCGCCTGACATACCTTCGGCTCGAGCCCCCAGAGGCGCGTGGCCTGTTCGAATGTAAGCTGCAGCCCCGGCATCTCGATGAACTCGGCGCGGACGCGTGAACGTAGCGTCTCGCCCGCGCCGCCGCCAACGACCTTCATGGGCTGCGGCACTCCAAGAATCGCGCCAGCGAATCCGTAACCGCTTTCGTGCGGCGGTTTCCGAGAAGGCGCGCGGCGCCCGCCTCCGCAGCGACGGGCTGATCTCCCACATTGTTGTAGGAGCCCAGTCGCTCGTTCGACATTTTTGTCTGCGCCCCACCCTTGCACGGCGTCGCGTTTGCCGAAGGAATTCGCCCCCGACGGGTGGCGGCAACCGATTGAGGCGTGGCATTGCCGTTGCTACCCTCGAGGCGGACCCGTCAACCTCGCCGCAAGGCGAGCCTGTCCTTCACGCCTGACGCGGACCTAACGGTCCGCCGTACCTCAGAACGGATTGCAGCATGAGATCGGGCAGCGAACCACATCAACCGACCGCGTGCGAGACGAGACCGTGAAAGAGATGACGCCCTACACGCCGCAGCAGCAGGAGTCGCTTCTGTGGACCCTGGAGGAGATCAGCCGCCTGGTCTCGAACAGCGGCAATCCCACCGAAACGCTCACCAACATCGTCGAGCTCATTCAACGGCGATTCGAGAGCGATGTGTGCTCCGTCTATCTCCTCGAGCCGGATCGATCGACGCTGGTGCTGGCGGCCACCGTGGGGCTGCGTCCGGAAAGCGTCGGACGCGTGCGGATGCGGCTCAGCGAGGGCCTGGCCGGCCTCGTCGGCGAACAGTTGCGACCGCAGGTCGTGGAGGATGCGACGCGGCATCCGCGGTTCAAGTACTTCAAGGAGGCCGGCGAGGACCCGTATCACTCGTTCCTCGGCGTGCCGGTAGTCGATCGCGGACTGCTGCAGGGCGTCCTCGTCGTCCAGACGATCGAGCCGCGCGCGTTCGACGATGCGATCGTGCGGATGTTGATGACGGCGGGCACCCAGCTGGCGCCGCTCGTCAGCGAGGCGCGCACCCTGGGACAGTTCGTCGCGCCGGCGCATCGCCGTTTGTCGGAGATCTCACAGAACCTGTGGTGGAGCTGGGATGCCGAGGCGACCAGCCTGTTTCGCGATCTCGATCCCGTGATGTGGCGAGAGCTCGCGCACAATCCGATCGCGCTCCTCCAGCGCATCCCAATCGACAAGCTCGAGGATCGTGCGTCGGAGCTCGCGCTGCACGGACGCATCAACTACACCTACCGGCGCATGCAGGAATACCTCGCGTCCACGCGAACCTGGGGAGCTCGTGACGCCGGCGTCCTGTGGGCGAGACCGGTCGCCTACTTCTCGGCCGAGTTCGGTTTGCACGAGTCGCTGCCCATCTACTCCGGCGGTCTGGGCATTCTTGCCGGCGATCACGTCAAGTCGGCGTCCGATCTCGGCATTCCGCTCGTCGGCGTCGGGCTCTACTACTCGCAGGGCTATTTCAAGCAGCGCCTCGATCTCGACGGCGATCAGCACGAGGACTACATCGACGTCGACAGCCGCATCCTGCCGATTCGCCAGGCCACGGGCTTCGACGGCACGCCGGTGACGGTCACGATCGAGACGCGCACCGGCGCCATCGCGGCCAGAGTGTGGACGCTTTCGGTGGGCCGGAACACGGTGCTGCTGCTCGATTCCGACGTCGAGGGCAACTCACCCGAGGACCGCACACTGACGGCGCGCCTCTACGGCGGCGACGATCGCACCCGGATCCGACAGGAACTACTCCTCGGCGTCGGGGGCGTGCGCGCGCTGAGAGCGATGGGTATTTCACCTGGAGTCGCACATCTGAACGAAGGGCACAGCGCGTTCGCGGCGCTCGAGCTCGTCAGGGTGCGCATGGTGCGCGAAGGCATCGACGCCAGCGAAGCGCTCAGTCGCGTCTCGCAGCAAGTGGTGTTCACGACGCACACACCGGTGCCGGCAGGACACGATCGCTTCTCTGCCCATGCCATCGAGGAACACCTCGGACCGCTTCGTGACGCGCTTGGCATGGGGCACGAGGAGTTGATGGCGTGCGGCCGCGTCAACCCCTCGGATGGCAGCGAGACGTTCTGCATGACCGTGCTCGCCCTGAAGCTGTCCCGCCGCGCCAACGCGGTATCGTCGCTGCATGGACAGGTCTCACGTGCGATGTGGACGGGCCTCTACCCAGGCCTGCACGAGGAGCGCGTGCCCATCGGCCACATCACAAACGGCGTCCACGTCCCGACGTGGCTGGCGCCGCCCATGCACAAGGTGTTCGACCGCCACCTTGGCCCCGATTGGCCGCGCCGTTGCGCCGACGCGACGTGCTGGGAGGCGATTGAAAGCGTCGACGATGGCGAACTGTGGGAGACGCATCAGGCCATGAAAGCGAGGCTGGTGAACTTTGCGCGACGGCGCGCGGCGGCGAGCGCCGAGCGGCGAGGCGAGTCGGGCGAGTTCGTCGCGCAGATCCGACAGTCGTTGAGCCTCGACGCGCTGACGATCGGCTTCGCGCGACGCTTCGCCACGTACAAGCGCGCAAACCTCATCCTCCAGGACATCGAGCGCATCGTCTCACTTGTCAACGACGCGCAGAAACCGGTGCAACTCGTCTTCGCGGGCAAGGCGCATCCGCTGGATCGGCCGGGCAAGACGATCCTCAAGGAAGTCAGCCGACTCATGCGCGACCCGCGCTTCGCAGGCAGAGTGCTGTTCGTAGAGGACTACGACATCAACGTCGGGCGGCATCTGGTACAGGGCGTGGACGTCTGGCTGAACACGCCGCGCCGGCCGCTCGAGGCGTCCGGCACCAGCGGGCAAAAGGTCGTGCTGAACGGCGGCCTGAATTTGTCGACTCTCGACGGGTGGTGGGCGGAAGCCTACGACGGCCTGAACGGGTTTGCGATCGGCCAGGGTGAGACGCACACATCCCTCGACGTCCACGACGCGCGCGACGGCGAGGCGCTGCAGACTGTGCTGGAAGAGGAGGTCGTCCCGCTTTACTACGATCGCGACCGCGACGGTCTGCCGCGCAAGTGGATTGCGCGGATGAAACGCGCCATCCGGACCCTGGGCTGGCGCTTCAGCGCCGACCGGATGGTGACCGACTATGTGAAGGCCTACGTCCTCGCGGCCGGCGGCACCAGCAGCGACATGTCCCGATCCTAGACGAGGCTCGAGGACGTGGGCGTAGCGATGCGTTCACGGTGGCTCCGGCAACGCGCCAGCCGGCTCGGGACTATCCTGACGCGGCTGTTTTCGGCGATCTGGCTTGATCCGGACGACCACGCTCGTTGTCGACACCTCGTGTTGGGGCGAAGCGTCGCGGGGAGTAGAGCTGTCATTCATGAGCACCGCCGCTTACAACCGGCGTGCCAGATTGGTGATTTCGTCCTGAGAGGTCCGTCCAGTTTTCCGCCGCCCGTTCGGTGTAAGTTCACGGGGGCCGCGCCGCGCGCCGCCGACTCTCACGATGCCCCGCCACGGGTCAGTCAGGCGCCTCGCGCCGTACCGCTATTCCGCTCGCTTCCGCACCAGGCGAGTCCCTCGTAAGTGGCGGCATCGGCTCGAGCCCCCGTCAGCGCGAGCAAGGCGTCCAAAGGGCCTACCCGGGCTCTGGACGCGAGTCCGTCGCCTGATCTGGGCCTGGTGGCCGTGGGGGATCGCAACGGTCTGGGCGCTGGCGACCGATGCCTGGAACTGGTCGGTGGTGTTCGGCATGATGGCGTTCATCACCTACCTGGCCGCGCCGCGCGAGCGGTCGCCGACTTACGGGCTCGATCACGCGATTCCCACCGCGGATCCGGCGTTTCTCGACAGCGTCGTCGGCCTGACCGGCATCACATTCCTCGAGGGGAACAAGGTCGAGATCCTGAACAACGGCGACGAGTTCTACCCGTCGATGCTGCAGGCGATTCGGAAGGCGCAGGAGTCGGTCACGATCGAGGCGTACATTTACTGGGCGGGGAACGTCGGGATCGAGTTCGCGAATGCACTGGCGGACCGCGCGCGCGAGGGAGTGATCGTGAAGATCCTGCTCGATGCGGTCGGGTCGTCCACCATCGGCACGCAAATCCTCGAGACACTGGAGGCCGGTGGCTGCCAGCTCGCGTGGTTCAACCCGATCAAGTGGTACTCGATCGGACAGTTCAACTACCGCACGCACCGGAAATCGCTGCTCATCGATGGACGCATCGGGTTCACCGGTGGCGCCGGCATCGCCGATCACTGGGCGGGGCACGCGCAGGATCCGGCGCATTGGCGCGACATGCAGATTCGCATCGAAGGCCCGGGCGTGCTGCCGCTCCAGACCGGGTTCGCCCGCAACTGGCAACAGACAACGGGCGAGGTGGTGAGCGGGCCCGACTACTTTCCCCCGCCCGAGCCGGCCGGCCGCGTGCCCTTGCACACGGTCCTGAGCTCACCGTCGACGGGCGCGTCGGCGGCACGCACGCTCTATTACTTCGCGATTGTCTGCGCGCAGCGGACGATTCACATCGCCAATCCGTACTTCGTGCCCGACCAGGCAGCCATCGACGCGCTCGTCGATGCGGCCCGCCGCGGCGTCCGCGTGACGATCATCGTGTCGGGACGCCACAACGACAACTTCGTCGCGCGGCGCAACAGCGTCCGGTTGTTCGGCGATCTCCTGAAAGCCGACGTGGAGATCTTCGAGTACAACCGCACCATGCTCCATCACAAGACGATGGTCGTCGACGGCGAATGGGGCACGATCGGCACGACGAACTTCGACAATCGATCGTTCGCCTTCAACGAGGAAAGCAACGTCTCGTTCGTGGATCGACGGCTGGTTGGAGAGCTGGAGGCGGCGTTCGAACGGGATCGAGCGGTCAGCGATCGGCTGACGCTGGACGCATGGCGGCACCGCGGCGCCTGGTCACGCGTGCAGGAGGCCGCGGTGTGGCTCCTGCAGGACCAGGTATAGCCGGTGCTACTTGGCGCGGGCCTGGGGCTTCCGCGCGACGGCTTCGGCGCGAGCGGGCTCGTTGAGGAGAAACGCAAATACTCCCGACAGAGCGACGTGGGCGAGCCCGATGCCCGCTCCGAGCGATCCGACCATCACCACAGCCATCAGAAACGTTTCAGTCACACCATTCATATCGGCAAATCCGCTGCGTTTTTGCAGCGCGGTCCTCCACTTTCTTCAATAGCAAAGCGAAGGCCAGAAATTCGCCGGAATTTCTGGGGTTTTTCGGGCTTGTTCGCGAACCGGGCATGTAAGGTCGTCACTCAACCGTGAATAGCTGACTCGGATCGCCACCAAGTCACGGAGGTGTGTCCACAGCGTTTCAGCGGTCGACGAGTCAACGGTCGAGGGTCACAGAAGGCCGGACAATCAGGCGTCGCATCCGCGGATTGCGCGGATTTGCACGGGCACGCCAGTACTGGCGCCGCAGGGGCTTCTCTGCGGCTCTGTGGGGGGCTCAGCGCGCCGCGAGGTCAACCGCGATCGTTTCGATCTCCGTCTGACCTCCGCTCGTCACGGGTCCATCCGGACGAAACGATGCCCACCATTGCCGGGCATCCTCAGTCGACCACTCCGAGGCGACGTCGCTGGCAGCGAGGGCGTCGTGGACGGCCATCGCGCTGCGCGGGCGCTTGGCTGGATCCTTCTCGAGGCATGAAAGGATCACTCTTTCAAGCTGCGGATCGACGGGTCGGCCCAGGCGGACGGATGGCGGGATGGGCTGCGTGTGCAGGTGATGCGCGCACAACTCCATGATGGTGCGTCCCTCGAACAGCGGCTTGCCCGTGACGAGAAAGTAGCCGACCGCACCAAGCGCGTAGAGGTCGCTGCGGGCATCGACGTGCTCCGGGGTGGTGATCGCCTCCGGCGACAGATAGAGCGGCGTGCCCACGAGCAGATTGGTGTCTGCCGACCGCGTCGTCGAGCCGCCGCTCGTGTCGAGCTCCTTCACCAGGCCGAAGTCGACCACCTTCGCGACATCGGGCTCGCCGCCGCGCACGGTAAGGATGATGTTGCCTGGCTTGACGTCACGGTGGATCACGCCGAAATCGTGCGCTTCCGCAAGGGCGCGGCACACTTGCCGTAGCACGGCGATCACACGGCCCTCCGGCTGCGCACCGTAGCGGCGCACGAGATCCTCGAGGTTGATGCCGTCGAGAAACTCCATGGCGTAGTAGAAGACGCCGTCGGGCGTCCGGCCGTAGTCGTAGATCGCCACGGTATTGGGATGCGTGAGCATCGCCGTCAGCTGGACTTCCTGCTCGAACCGCTGCAGGTTCTTCTGCCCCATGCGCTGCGGCGGCAGCAGCTTGATGGCGGTCGGGCGCCGCAGCATCGCGTGGCGCGCGCGGTAGACCATGCCCATGGCGCCTTCTCCGATCTTTTCGTCGAGCGTGTACTGCCCGAGCCGTCGCACGCGCTCCACTTCTCTCCGCAGCCCGAACACGACGTTGGACACGACGATAGAAAGCGCGAGCGTGACGAGCGCCCATAGCACGGCGAAGGAGGCGGCCGCCGCCTTTCCAGCGTCGTGCGGGCGCGCGACGCCGAGCATCCAGACGTCCGCGGCGATGAGCGGCAGGACCGCCAGCGCCGTCACGGCAGCCGTGCGCGGAGGCGTCGACGGGATCGCCACGGCACGCCAGATCACGGTAAACGCGATCGCCAGCGTCGCGGTCAGCATCGCGACCATGGCGTCGCCGACCAGCAATCCGCCATTGACCGCCAGCGCCGCACCCATCAGCGTGAAGGACACGCCGACAACGCACGTGGCCGTTGCGTCGATCGTGGTGAGCGAGCGAATCGGGAGAATCCGCGACCGGCGCATCACCAGCCACACCACGACCATGGTCAGCGACGCGGTCAGGTGCGGGAGAACGCCGGGACGTCCGAGAAGGCCAATCCAGGAGAAATCAGGTGCGAACGCCGCCTCCAGGCCCAGCCGCAGCGGCAGAAAGCTGAAGGACAGGAGCCCGTTCCAGAACGCAAAGATCTTCAGCCGCTCCTGGAAGAATTCGCGCCCGGATTCGGTATCGAGGCCGCCCGACGAGATCGCAATGTGAAAGTGCGAGCGCGATCCGGCCATTCGCGGAGTATAGCGTGCGGGGTCAGGGAGCAGGGGTCAGAGCGCAGGGGTCAGCAGTCAGGGGTCAAGCGTCAGCGTGTCGGATGCGACCGGGATCTCGGCCGGTAGAAGCGCAGCGTCAGCTCGAGAAAGGCGTGCAACAGCGGCTCGCTGCCGCGCTCGGTGCTCCAGGCGATCCCGATGTCCCATGCGGCCTCGCGCTGCGAGATCGGCCGGACGCGCACGCCGGGAACCCCGCGGAACACGGATGCGCTCGGTACAAGGGCGACGCCCATTCCGGCGCGCACCAGCATCAGCATCGTAAACAGCTCGTTCGCCTCCTGCACGATGTTCGGCGTGAATCCGGCGGCACGGCACACGGCGACGACGTGATCGTAGAAGCTGGCCGACGTCGTGCGCGCGATCGTGATGAACGGTTCGCCGGCAACCGACGCGAGCCCGGCACCGGGACGCCAGGGACTCTTCGGCCCGAGCGCCGCGACGAGGCGCTCGTGGAGAATCGGGCGCGCCACGATCCGGGGATCGTCGACAGGCAAACGAACGAAGCCGACGTCCAGATCGCCGCGAATCAGCGCCTGCAGCTGTCCTGGCGTGGACATATCGCGCACGCGCAGTTCGACGGTCGGATACGCCGAGCGGAACCGCAACAGTACCGAAGGCAACAAGTCGAGGACCGTCGCGATCCCGAAGCCGATTCGCAGCGTACCCAACCGGCCACGCGCCGCCATTTGCGCGGCCTCGAGGGTCGCGGCGGCGTCGCGCAGCAGCGGGCGCGCGCGAGCTACCAGCGCCAGGCCGGCCGGCGTGAGCCGGACCTCGCGGTAACGCCGGACGACGAGCGGCCCCCCGACCTTCTGTTCGAGCCGCTGGATCTGCTTGCTGAGCGCCGGCTGCGTCACGTGCAGCTGATCCGCAGCCTGGCCGAAGTGAAGATGGTCGGCGAGCGCCAGGAAGGCGCGCAGTTCTGTGAGCTGCAGCTCCATTCCTGAATGTTATCGAATTCGGCCAGATTCTTCATTGGACAGAATCGCTCCCGGCGGCCACACTAGTCGGGCGTGACTCTGCCCCATCCCGATAAGGTCGCCGTCGCTCGCGAGACCCTTCCCGCGCGCGTGATCATCGACTGCGACGCCCTGCTCTGTGACATGGACGGCACGCTGGTCGATTCGACTGAGGTGGTCGAACGGCATTGGGCCGCCTGGGCGGCTCGACACGGGGTTGATCTCGCCGAGATCCTGCGTGTGTCGCACGGACGGCCCACGATCGAGACGCTTCGGCTGGTGGCGCCGCACCTCGCGACGATTGAGGAGGCGGCCAGGCTCGATGCTGGTGAAGCTGACGACTCAGAAGGCCTGCGCCCCGTTCCGGGCGCGCAGGAGCTGCTGGCATCGCTGCCCGCGAACCGGTGGGCGGTCGTCACCTCCGCCGGACGCGCGCTCGCGACGCAGCGATTGCGTGGCGCCTCTGTGCCTGTTCCTGCGGTGTTGGTGACCTCTGACGACATGCCGATCGGGAAGCCGAATCCGATGGGGTATGTCGAGGCGGCGCGCAGGCTGGGTGCGACACTGTCGCGATCACTGGTGATCGAGGATGCGCCAGTCGGCGTGCAGGCGGGCCGCGCGGCAGGCGCCATCGTGATCGGCGTGACGACGACGTTCCCGTCGCTGGCGGGTTGTGATTACGCGATCCCCGATCTCCGCTCTCTTCGCGTTATCGGGTCCTCAGAGTCAGGCGTTCGTGTCGAACTGAGTTACTGACCGTCGAGCCTTCACTGACGACGAATCGATCCACAGATTACACGGATTTCACAGATTCTTCCGGACTGATCGACCGATGGCGCCGACGTCGGTCCACACGACGCGAGCATTCCAGACGAGTGGGCCAGCGTCGCGGGCAAAGCCTGCGACCGCCGATCCGCGTCATCCGCGCAATCCGCGGATACCTTTACGCGCGAGAGTTCGCGGACCTGTTGCTACAGCGACCAGCCGTTGCGGAACGTCGGCTTGATAAATGGTTCCGCCTCCGGCGCGTTGGTCACGCGCATTGCCGACGAGTCCCACTGAATCGGCTTACCGGTCCGCAGCGCGACGTTCCCGAGCAGGAGCGACTCGGTGAGACGTGACGCGTAGCCGAAGTCAGACATCGTCTTGCCGCGTCCGCGGCACGCCTCGACCCACTCGAAGTGATGGCTCTGCGTCCGCGGCAGCGTCGGCTCGGGCATCTGGACCCCTTCGAACTGCTTGCGCGGCAGCAGGAGGAACATGTCGGCCTCGTTCTGCCCGCCATGCCAGGTGCGCGTGAACAGCGTGCCCTTCGAGCCGATGACGAGCGAGCCGCCATCACGGCCGATCAACTTCTCGCCTTGGAAGAGCTCCTCCGGCGGCAGCTTCCCGCCGTCGTACCACAACATCGTCACCGCGGGCTTGCCATTCTGCTCGGGAAACTTCAGCTCCGTGATGCTCCAGACCGGCGCGGTCTCCTTCGTCTCGGGCGCGCTCATCTCGGGCGAGCACTGCTTCACCGTGACCTCGGTCGGGATGCCGAGCTCGAGCCCCCAATACGCCGTATCGAGATTGTGAATGCCCATGTCTCCAATGGCGCCGGTGCCGAAGTCCCAGAAGCCACGCCATTTGAACGGCACGTACGCCTCGTTGTACTGTCGCTCGGGCGCCGGGCCGAGCCAGACATCCCAGTCGAGGCCGGCGGGGACGGGCTGCTCGCCGGTCGGACGGAGGACGCCCTGCGGCCACCAGCCGGCCGGACGATCGGTCCAGACGTGAAGCTCTTTCACCTCGCCAATCAAGCCGGCGCGAATCGCTTCGACGGCCCGCCGCGTCCCTTCATAGGCATGCCCCTGCGTCCCCATCTGTGTCGCCAGCTTCGTCTCGGCGGCCACGCGCGCCATCTCGCGCACCTCCCAGATGGTGTGCGCGAGCGGCTTCTCGCAGTAGACGTGCTTGCCCAGCCGCATCGCAGAGATGGCGATGATCGCGTGGTGGTGATCGGGCGTCGAGACGAGCACGGCGTCGATGCTCTTCTCCGCATCCAATAGCTTCCGCCAGTCGGAGTAGCGTTTCGCGTTCGGCAGCTTGGCGAACGACTCGGCGGCCTGCCGTTCGTCGCAGTCGCACAGGGCAACGATGTTGACGGCGCCAGTGGCCAACAACTCGCCGATGTTGCTGATGCCACGGCCGCCGACGCCGACGACCGCAACGTCGAGCATGTCGTTTGCCTGCGGACGGCGCCCGGCAAAGGCGCGATTGCCCAGCACGAGGCTGCCAGTCAAGGCGGCCGCGCTGGAAAGAAATGATCGACGGCTGAGTGCTTTGCTCGAGGAGGTCATACAAGTTGAAATATACCTCTTACGGGTCGGGGGGGTGCGGAGGGGTGCGGCGGGGTGCGGCAGGGTGCGGCGGGGTGCGCGGGGGCGGCCAGGTGCAATGGTGCGTAGGTGCTGCTGACCGCTAACCGCTGACCGCTGCAAGGAGCATGAATGGAGATAGCGCGAACGATTGCTGAGGTCAGGCGCTTCCTCGAGTCGCGACGCGGTGGACTCGTCGGGCTTGTGCCAACGATGGGGGCGTTCCATGCGGGGCACGAGTCGCTGCTTCAGGCGGCGCGGCGCGAGTGCGAGACAGTGGTTGTCAGCCTCTTCGTGAACCCGACGCAGTTCGGCGAGAAGGCCGACCTCGAGCGCTATCCGCGCGACGAGGCGCGCGATGGCGACATCGCCGAGCAGGCTGGTGTGGACCTGCTGTTCGTGCCGGGCGCGGCGGAGATGTACCCGACGGGCTTCGACACGTGGGTCGAGGTCGAGTCGCTCGGCAAGATTCTCGAAGGTGCCGTCCGTCCCGGGCACTTCCGGGGCGTCGCCACGGTCTGCCTGAAGCTGTTTAACATCGTCAGTCCGAATCGCGTCTATTTCGGACAGAAGGATGCGCAGCAGGTGGAGGTCATCCGGCGGCTCTTACGCGATCTGGACCTGCCCATCGAGCTTCGGGTGCTGCCGACGGTGCGCGACGCCGATGGCCTCGCGCTGTCGTCGCGGAACGCCCGCCTCACTGCGGCCGACCGCGCGCGCGCGCTGGCGCTGCCGCGGGCGCTGGCGACACAGGACGTCGCACGGGCGAGAGCGATGTTGCAGGGACTGGACGTGGAATACGTGGAACTGGCGCCATTCGACCCACCCGTGCTCGCCGCTGCCGTCCGCGTGGGGGGCATCAGATTGATCGACAATGTACCTGTTGGAGGAAACACCGTATGAGCCCCGGGATGGACAGGTTGTCGCTGCTGCGCCTGACCGAGATGAAGCGCAAGGGCGAGAGGATTGTAATGCTCACCGCCTATGACGCGCCCAGCGCGCGACTGGCGGATGAAGCCGGCGTCGATCTGATCCTCGTCGGCGATTCCGCGGCAATGGTCGTCCTTGGACACGACTCGACGCTGCCCGTCTCGCTCGACGAGATGCTCATGCTCACGGCGGCCGTCACCCGCAGCGCGCGCCGGGCCCTCGTGGTCGGGGATCTCCCGTTCGGCTCGTACCAGGAATCCGACGAGAAGGCCGTGGCCAGCGCCGTCCGGATGGTGAAGGAAGGCGGCGCCGACATCGTGAAGCTCGAAGGCGCCGATCGACGGCTCTCGCGCGTCCGCGCGATCGTCGACGCCGGTATCCCGGTGATGGGCCACATCGGCCTGACGCCGCAGTCGGCGACGATGCTCGGAGGCTACAAGCCGCAGGGCAAGACGGCGCTCAAGGCGAGACACCTGCACGATGCGGCGAAGGCGCTCGAAGCCGCCGGCTGCAGCGCGCTCGTCATCGAAGCCGTGCCAGCGCCGGTCGCGACGCGCATCGCGCGCGCGATCGACATTCCGGTCATTGGCATCGGTGCCGGCGCCGGCTGCGACGGCCAGGTCCTCGTGTGGCACGATCTGCTCGGCATTTCCGAGGATCCAGTCCCCCGATTCGTCAAGCGCTACGCAGATTTGTCGACGGAGATCCGCCGTGCGGTTGCCGCATACGTGGACGACGTGCGCAGCGGCGCGTATCCCGAGGACAAGCACACCTACGCAATGTCGGACGACGAGCGGGAACGGTTCGAGGAGATGGTGAGCGGATCGACTCGCAATCGTGCGTAGGCCCAAGTACGTAGGTACGTAGGCCCAAGCTTTAGCTTGGGCAAATTCGCGCAGGTGCCCGAGCTGAAGCTCGGGCCTACGTACGAGAAGCTCGGGTTTACGTACGAGAAGCTCGGGCCTACGTACGGAGAAGCTCGGGCCTACGTACGAACAGAGATGCTGAGATGTCAGATCTGCTGCGTGACGTGAAACACGCGATTCGGCGGCTGCGGAAGAGCCCCGGGTTCACCGCGGTTGCCGTGCTGACGCTCGCGCTCAGCATCTCGGCCACGAGCGCAATCTTCACGGTGGTCGACGCGGTGATTCTGCAGCCGCTCCCCTACAGGTCCGCCGATCGACTCGTGCGCGTCACCTCGGAGTTCGAGCGGCTTGGACTGCAGGATGCGGGCCTCTCGGCCTCAGAGCTGTTCGACTACCGCGATCGCGCCGGCCTATTCGAGGAGATCACCGGCATCTGGCCGATCACCGCCAATCTCACGGGCTCCTCGAAACCGGAACGCGTGGAAACCGTGCTCGCCGGCCCGGAGTACTTCCGCATGCTCGGCGCGACTCCTCAAATCGGACGCCTGTTCGGACCGCAGGATTACACGCCAGGCATCTCGCCGGTCGTCGTGATCAGCGATGCGCTCTGGAAGCGGGGCTTCGGCGGCGACCAGCGCGTGGTTGGCCGCACGCTTCGTATCGACGATGACCCGTACGAGATCATCGGTGTCACGACGCCAGACTTCCGACATCCGAGCCTGACGCTCGAGACCGAGGCGGAGATCTGGGCACCAAGCGGATGGATCGCGTCGCCGTTCGGGGAACCGCAACACAGCCGCCGTTTCCTCCCAGCCGCGATCGGTCGCCTCAAGCCCGGAATCACCATCGAGGCCGCACAGGCGCGTCTCAATGCCTTTGGGGCAGAGCTCCGCCAGTCCTATCCCGACGACTACCCGGAGCGCGTCGGCTGGGCGCCACGCATCCTGCCGCTCAAACAGGACCTGATTGCCGCCGCCCGGCCTTCGCTCTTGATCGTCATGGCGGCGGTTCTGCTGGTGCTCATGATCGGTTGCGCCAACATCGCCAACCTGCAGCTCGCGCGCGCTGCCGCGCGCGGGCGCGAGGTTGGTGTCCGCCGGGCACTGGGCGCGAGCCTGGGGCGAATGGTTCGCGAGCAGCTGATCGAAACGCTGATCATCTCGCTTGCCGGCGGCGTGCTCGGACTCGTCCTCACGGTCTGGGCGCTCGACGCGCTGATGCAGCTCGCCCCAGACGCGCTTCCCCGCCGGGCCGAGATCGCGCTCGGCTGGCGCGTCATCGGCTTCAGCCTGACAGCGGCAGTGACCACGGGTTTGGTGTTCGGGCTCTTCCCGGCCTTCCAGGCGGGTCGGGCGTCGGTCGTCGAAGTGCTCAAGGGCGCCGGACGGTCGAGTGCCGGCGGCGAGCACGTCCGCGCGCGGCGCACGCTGATCATCGGCGAGCTGGCGATGGCGCTGGTGCTCCTCGTCGGCGGCGCACTTCTCGTGCGCAGCTTCTGGCGGCTGCAACAGGTCGATGCCGGCTTCGAGCCGCGAGGGGTCACCATGGCTCGCGTCTGGTTGCCACAGCCGAACGATCCCTCGCAGGGCCGCTATTTCACGCAGGCCGCGCGTGCCCGGTTCTTCCGCGATCTGCTGCGTCGTGTCGAGCCGCAGATCGAGCGCATCGGGCTCACCACCAGCCTGCCGCTGACTGGGGAGGGCCTGGCGACGTTCGCTGTCGAAGGCTGGCCCGACGACACGAAAGAGATCGGCACCGCACGCGGCTCGTTCGTCGCCGGCGACTACTTCGAGACCCTGGGCATCCGCCTGGTTCGTGGACGGTTCCTGAATGAACGGGACGACGAGCAGCATCCGCGGTCGATCGTGATCAACGAGACCATGGCCCGGACCTACTGGCCGAACCAGGATGCGATCGGCAGGCGACTTCGCCAGGTTGCTCGGGGCGCCTCCCAGGCCGGCGCTCCACCGCAATGGATCACGGTGGTGGGCATCGTCGGGGACGTTCGCAGCCACGGTCTCGACAAGCCAGTTCCGCCCGAGATGTACGGATCGATGTGGCAGATCTCGAGCCTCGGCCTGGCGGCGGTCGTGCACCCGCGCGGCGCTACGAACGTTGAAGATCTGCTGCGACGGGAAATCAGGGCCGTCGACGCCGACCTGCCGCTCTATGCGGTGCGGCCGATAGAGAACCTGCTGGCGGCAAAAACGGCGTCGCGCGTCTTCGCCATGCGGCTGGTCGAGCTGTTTGGCGTCGCGGCGCTGTTGCTCGCATCGCTCGGCATTTACGGCGTGATTGCCTACGCCGTGAGCCAGCAGCGGCGCGAGCTCGGTATCCGCCTGGCGCTCGGCGCCGAGCCGGCCACGGTCGTACGCATGGTATTGAGTGACGGCTTACGGCTGGCGCTTGTTGGTATCGCGATTGGCACCGCTGTCGCGCTGGCGACAACTCGCCTGCTGTCGGGGCTGCTCTACGGCATCGACGCGCACGACCCAGCGACCTTCGCCGCGATCGCGCTTGCGCTCGTCGTCGTCGCGCTGGTGGCGTGCTGGGTTCCCGCTCGGCGAGCTGCCTCGGTAGATCCGATCGAGGCGCTTCGGGTCGACTAATGCTGTGGGCGAAAGGGTGCGGAGAGGTGCGGAGTGGTGCGGCAAGGTGCGGAGCGGTGCGAGAGTGCGCGGTGCTTGGTGCACGGACTCACGCTGACACCTCAGCACGTGATTGCACCATAGCACCGGTACCCAGCCGCACCCTTCCGCACCTTTCCGCACCTTGCCGCACCTCTCCGCACCTTGCCGCACCTCTCCGCACCCTGCCGCACCTCTCCGCACCCTGCCGCACCTCTCCGCACCCTGCCGCATCTCTCCGCACCCCGCCGCACCTCTCCGCACCTTGATGGTTCCCCCCGATTGCAATAACTTAGCCGCGGAGGCGTTATGTCGTCGGTTCCGGTGGTAGTGGCGCCCAGCGGGTTCGGACGTACCGCGCGGCGCGATGCGTGGTGGGTGACACCAGGTGTCCAGTTCCTGGTGTTGTCGTCATTTGTCGTCTACTCAACGTGGGCGGCGTTTCAGAATCAGCACTACACGTTCGGCCCGTATCTGTCGCCCTTCTACTCGCCTGAGCTCTTCGGAGATTCGTCTCACGCGTGGTTCGGGCCGAAGCCGTCCTTCTGGCCGGCCTGGGTGCCCTTCTCGCCCGCGCTTCTGATCCTCCCGTTTCCGGGCCTTTTCCGCGTCACCTGCTACTACTATCGGGGCGCCTACTACAAAGCCTTCTGGGCCGATCCACCGTCGTGCGCGGTTGGCGAGCCGCGAAGCACGTATCGCGGCGAGAACTCCTTTCCGCTGATCCTGCAGAACGTGCACCGCTACTTCCTATATGTGGCGCTGCTCTTCCTGATCGTCCTTGCTTATGACGTCTGGAAGGCGATGTGGTTCACCGACGCCACCGGCAACGTGACGTTCGGCATCGGGATCGGCACGCTCATTCTGTTGGCGAACGTCATCCTGCTGAGCGGCTATACCTTCGGCTGCCACTCCCTTCGTCACCTCGTCGCGGGGAAGCGCGACGAGATGTCTCCAACCCGGCATACCGCGTTCCGCTGTGCCACCTGCTTCAACCGGCGACACATGGCGTGGGCGTGGTGCAGCCTGATCTCGGTCGCTCTCTCAGACGTCTACATCCGTCTGTGCGCTATAGGGATCTGGGCCGACTGGAGACTGATCTGAGATGGGGGCGCACACACGATACGACTACGACATCCTCGTCGTTGGCGCCGGCGGCGCCGGTCTGCGGGCGGCGATTGAGGCCGCGTCGGCCGGCGTCTCGGTTGGCCTGATCTGCAAGTCGCTCCTTGGCAAGGCACACACGGTCATGGCCGAGGGCGGCATCGCCGCAGCGCTCGCCAACGTCGACGACCGCGACAACTGGAAAGTGCACTTCTCGGACACGATGCGTGGCGGCCAGTACGTCAACAACTGGCGGATGGCGGAGCTCCACGCCAGGGAAGCACCCGACCGCGTCCGGGAGCTCGAGGCCTGGGGCGCCGTATTCGATCGCACGCCCGACGGGCGCATTCTGCAGCGCAATTTTGGCGGCCATCGCTTTCCGCGCCTGGCGCACGTTGGCGATCGCACTGGGCTCGAGATGATTCGGACGCTCCAGGATCACGCGATTTACAGCGGCGTGACGGTGCACATGGAATGCACGCTCGTGGATCTGCTCACCGACGACACCGGCGTCACCGGCGCCTTCGGCTACGAGCGCGAGCGCGGACGGTTTCTCGTGTTCGGCGCCAGGGCGGTCATCCTGGCGACCGGCGGCATCGGCCGTGCCTATCGCATCACCAGCAACAGCTGGGAATCCACCGGCGATGGACACGCGCTGGCCTACCGCGCCGGCGCGGACCTGATCGACATGGAGTTCGTCCAGTTCCACCCGACCGGGATGGTCTGGCCCCCCAGCGTGCAGGGGATCCTCGTCACCGAGGGCGTTCGCGGCGAAGGCGGCGTCCTGCGCAACAGCAAGGGCGAGCGCTTCATGTTCAGCGATATCCCCGAAAACTACCGGGCCCAGACCGCCGACAACGAGGAAGAGGGCTGGCGTTACACGCAGGGCGACAAGAGGGCACGCCGTCCCCCCGAGCTCCTGACCCGCGATCACGTGGCACGCTGCATCGTGCACGAGATTCGGGAAGGCCGTGGCAGTCCGCATGGCGGAGTGTTCCTCGACATCTCATGGATCAAATCGCGGCTGCCGAACGGCGAGGAGCACATCAGGCGCAAACTGCCGAGCATGTATCACCAGTTCAAAGAGCTCGCCGACATCGACATCACCAAGGAGCCGATGGAGATCGGGCCGACGACGCACTACATCATGGGCGGCGTACAGGTTGATGCTGACTCGCAGATGTCGTCAGTGCCGGGCTTGTTCGCCGCTGGCGAATGCGCATCGGGGATCAACGGCGCCAATCGCCTGGGCGGCAACTCCCTCTCGGACATCGTCGTCTTCGGCAAGCGGGCCGGAGAGTATGCAGTGCAGCACGCGCGGGGCCGAACGGCGAGGCCGATCAGCGACGCGCAGCTCGCCGCGATCGAGAAGACGGCGCTGGCGCCGTTCTATCGTGGCGATACAGGTGAGACTCCCTACAAGATCCAGCAGGATCTTCAGGCCATGATGCAGGACTTCGTCGGCATCGTCCGGAACGAGCGCGACATGCTCGAGGCGCTGAGCAAGCTGCATCAGCTGACGGCACGGGCCGATCACGCCGGCGTCACCGGCCACCGCGAGTATCACTCGGGATGGCACACGGCGCTCGACCTGCGGAACCTGCTGACGGTCTCGGAAGCCGTCGCGCGCTCGGCAATCGAGCGAAAGGAGAGCCGCGGCGGGCACTTCCGCGAGGACTACCCGACGCAGGAGAAGGAATGGAGCAAGGTGAACGTGCAAATCACGCGCGCAGCAGACGGCAGCATGACGGTTCGGCGCGTCCCGATACCCGAGATGCCCGAGCACCTCAAGCAGGTCATCGCGGAAATGAAGTGACGGGGGAGGCGTAATGGCGACGGCAACGTTCCGCATCTGGCGGAGCATGGGATCCGAGGGCGCGTTCAAGGACTACACGACCGAAGTCTCGGAAGGCATGGTCGTCCTCGACGCGATCCAGCGCATCCAGGCCGAGCAGGCGCCGGATCTCGCCTGCCGCTGGAACTGCAAGGCGGGCAAGTGCGGATCGTGCTCGGCCGAGATCAACGGCATGCCGAAGCTGATGTGCATGGCACGGCTGAACGATCTGCCGCACGATCAGCCGGTCACCGTGGAACCGATGCGCGCCTTTCCGCCGATCCGCGACCTCGTGTCGGATGTCTCGTGGAATTTCCGCGTCAAGCCAACGATCAAGAAGTTCGCCCCTCGGAAGCCGGACGCGCCGGACGGTACCTGGCGGATGCAGCAGCGCGACATCGATCGTGTCCAGGAGTTCCGGAAGTGCATCGAGTGCTTTCTCTGCCAGGACGTCTGCCACGTCGTCCGCGACCACCAGTTGAACCAGCAGTTCATCGGCCCGCGGTTCCTGCTTTACAGTGCGGCGCTTGAGATGCATCCGCTCGATACCGCCGATCGTGTGCCTGATCTGAAGCAAACACACGGCATCGGTTACTGCAACATTACCAAGTGCTGTACCGACGTCTGTCCGGAGAACATCACGATCACGGACAATGCGATCATCCCGTTGAAGGAGCGCGTCATCGATCGGTTCTACGATCCCGTCACGCGATTCTTGAGGATGTTCAAAAGTTAGGCGGACCTTCAGGCCCTGGAGAACACCGATGTTCGAACTTCGTCCCCTGTCACCGAGCGCCATTCCCTCCGCCCTGGCGAAGGCCGAACGCTACCGTCTGCTCAACGAGGGCGGCCAGGCGGAAAGCATCTGCCAGGACGTTCTGGCCATCGATCCCGACAATCAGGACGCGCTGGCGATGATGATCCTCGCCATCACGGATCAGTTCCGCGACGAGGCAACCGCGGCGCACGTGGGACGCGCTGAGCGGCTGCTGCCCCAACTGCACGACCCGTACACCCGTGCTTACTACGCGGCGCTGATTCACGAGCGCCGCGCCCGGGCAGCAATCGACGCCGGGCGCGCGACGATGGCCTACGAGTGGCTGCGCGCTGCGCTCGAGGGCTTCGATCGCGCGATCGCGCTGCGACCGGCCGGCAATGACGATGCGGTCCTCCGGTGGAACGCGTGCGTACGGGCGATCAAACGCGTGCCGGCCCCACGGGAAGCCGATCACGCCGAATCGGCAATTATGTCGGAGTAAGGACGTTCGTAGGCCCGAGCTTCAGCTCGGGCGATCGACCGAGGTTTCAGGATGCCCGAGCTAAAGCTCGGGCCTACGTATGACGCGAAGCTACTTTGCGGCTGCAGCCGTGTTGGTGACCGCCGACGTCGCAGGCGGCGCGGAGTCCGGCACCAGCGACACGTTAAGGCGCGTCTGGCGGGACGGCGACACGTAAACCGCCCACGACCAACGCTGGTAACCATCCAGCTCCAAACGCACCATCCGGTTTCCAGCTCGCAGCCTGGACACCGAAAGCGGCGACACGCCGCGCGGGACGCCGTCGATCGTGACCTTCGCGCCCTTCGGTGCCGACGCAATCAACAGCGTCCCGAGCATCGAGCGCTCGGCCGGCGCTGTTTCCTGTCGCGCGTCCGCAGCGGCTGGCGTTGTCGCCTTGGCGGCCGGACGACCACGTTGGGGGGCAGACGGCGCGAGCAATACGGCCGACCGTCCCTTCAGCGTCTTGACGACGGCGTCAGCGGGAGGCGCAGGCGCCACCGACGCAAGCGCCGGCGGACTGGATGGCGAGGTGGCTGCGGTCACAGCCTCTGCGCCCTTCGTCGCGCGATCCCTTTCAGGCGCACCATAGACCGCAGCAATCAACACGGCTATCACCAGCGCGAGCCCGGCGATGCCATGCCGCGGCTGCAGCTGACCGCCTCGCGGCTGCAGCTGGCGAATTGACTGTCCGAGCTGCGTGACGAAGGCGGCCGAGAGCGCGCCAACGATTGGCCGTGCCGATCGCGCATGCCACCTGACGGTGACGCGCAGTCGCGAAATGTCGCTGACGGCATTCGTGAGAAAGACTTTGGACGATGCGGTGGCACGCGCGGCGAGCACCGTAGACCGGGCTCCGGAACGGCCGGCAGCAGCGGTCGCCGCGGAACCAGCGCGATCAAGCCATTTAACGAGAACGCTAGACCCATTCCTCAGCTGGCGCCCAGCTATCGTGGTCGCATGGGCGACAACGATGGTGGACCGGGCCCCAGAGCGGGTGGCAGCGGCTGTCGCCGCCGAGCCTGCACGGCCAATCCCGCGAAGGAGAACGCCAGACCCATTCCTCAGTTCGCGCGCGGCTATAACGCTCGCACGCGCGGCCACGACGGTAGATCGGGCGCCAGAGCGTGCTCCAGCGGCCGTCGCCGCCGAGCCCGCGCGGCCAAGCCCGCGCAGGACCCCGGTCCCATTCCAAAGGTGTCTGCCAATTGCCGCGGCTGAATGCGCGAGCACGACGAGTGCCACCTTTATTGCACCGACAGCGCCGACGATCACGGCCGCCAGACCGAGCGCGATCGCGAGCAGCACCAGAACGACGCCGGTGACGGTACGGGTCGCCAGGTGCCACACGGCTCGGCCGGTCCAGGCGAACGCTCTCGCCACTGCGCCCACAGCGCGCACCATCGCGACGGCAGCCCCTCGTCCCGCGGCGAATGTCGCTCCGACGACCGCGCCGATTTGACGCATCAGCCCGTGCCACAGCGCCGCGACGTGCGATCCCACGCGGAACACAGACGCGGATGTCGCATGCGCGATGATCGACGCGCCAAAGACCGTGCCTTCCCTCACGTCCTCGACCGCGCGCTCCAGTGCCGAGGGCTTCGGAAGTCGCAGTCGCTCCTCGCGTGCGAGTAGCGCCGTCTCAGTAAGTTCCAATGGGGTGAACATGCGCGCCGCGGGATCTGGCGGCGGACGCTTCATCGGCTCGTCCGGCAGGAAAGCAAACCGGGATGGCTCGTCGGCGGTAGATGTGGACGGCAATGGCGGGGCGAACGGCCCTGGCGGGACGTTTGGTGCGCGACCTGAACGATCAACTGGAGGTGGTGCGCTCATGATCGACACCGATATCCAACGGGGCGCTGGGCAATAATGCAGATCGCCTGCCGCCGGACCAACGGGATTTCGCGAGTGTAGATCCGAATGCGCGGTTTTGAAGCTCAGCGTTGGAAATGTTTACGCGACAAAAGGCAGCGCTCCGGCGAACTTATGTGAACTACTGTGCAGCTGAGCCGTGGGTCAGCCGGTTCTGCCAATGTAGCCGCTTCGCACCGGGGGCACGGTGCGGCCGGCCAGCGCATTCGCGACGACACCTGCGTCGGCCGGATCCACTTCCGTCAGCGGTCGAATGTAGTCGCCTTCCATCGCGGCAAGGGCCACGCCGTCACGATACACGATTCGATTGGAGGCAACGGCGCGCACCCGTTCGCCCGGCGTGACGACGCCCGCGAGGTTCAGCGGATCGGCCGCGCTGATGACCACGAGCGTGCGGTCGGGCGGGGTGCGTCGCACCTCGCGCAGCTGGCCAACGGCCTCGGGCAACGCGAACTGTTCGCCGCTCAACCCGTTGACAAAGCGCCCGCCGCGGATCTCCCCGCGCCACTCCAGACGCCGATAGGCGCGCACGAGCGCACGCCACAGCGTTACGTTCACCTCGCGCGCCAGAAGACGCCGCGACACGATGCCGTAGCGACGGAGCAGCGATCGCGCCTGTACCTCAATCGCCTCGTCGGTGGCCTGCTCTCCGCGCGGCGGCAGCGCACACCACCGGCCGCTGCGGCTGGCGTCAGTGCGCCCGTCGATCAGGCGTCGCACATCGCCGGCAATGGCGCGTAGTCCGGCGTAGCCGTCGGAGGTCACGCGGCCGGCCGCAACGAGCTCTCCCAACGCCCGCGCCGAGGTGTCCGCGTCGAGGCTGGCGTGGCGCATCACATCCTGGAAGAACATCGCGCCCCTGCCGACGAGCGTGTCGTAGACGCGTTGCGCGTTGTCGCTCGTGGCGATCTCGGCGTCGCTCCTCGACGGCGCGCCTGCTCGCCAGGCATCCAGGTTGGCACGAACGAACAGCGCCACTGGAGTGGCGCCGACCACCTGGTTGGGTCCGCCCGACAAGCGGGCCCACCCGACATGGCCGCCGAGGCACAGCATATCGAGCAGCGCCGGATCGTAGCGATCCATACGCGCGGGCAGCACCGAACGCTCCCAGGCGGCGGCTGCGAGCTCAAAGCCATCGAGTGTCTCGATCAGCGCAAGCAGTCCCTCGCTGCCCGACAGGCGCCGCGCCGGGTGCACGTGCTGCCAGCCGATCAGGAAGCGCATGAAGTCGGTCTGGCTCACTGGCTCGATTTCGGCGCGCAGCCTCCCGATCGTGGCGCGATGAATCCGTGCGAGCAGGCCTCGTTCGCACCACTCGTCGGCCGCCTCGCCGTACGGCGACCGCGTGCGCGGCGAAAATGCACCGCGCAGGATGACGCCCTCGCTCTCGAGGCGCGCGAGCGCCTGCTCGACATCGTCGGTCGTCACAGCGAGAGAGCGGGCAAGGTCGGCGGTGCGGACGGGACCAAGAATCGTCATCCGGCCGCGCAGGAGCTCCGTCAGCGCGTCCTCGCGGGTCCACACGCGGTCCGCGCGACGACCGGGCACCGCGATCTCGGGATCGATCGCGACGGTGGGATGAATCGCGCGCAGTTCAGGCAGCCGTTCCGCAGCGACGATGATGACGTCATCGAGGTCGGCCCGACATGCCCTCCGACTATCGAAAAGCGTCGTGAGGAACGACAACTCGATCCCAGCCAGCTCCTCTGGCGTCAAGAAACCCGTGCTCAGCAACTCGTCGTGCAATTCGTCAGCGTCCCGCGGATCCGGCCGCTGCTCGACGCGAATGCGGTCGATGGCCTGGCCGTCGAGTGCGCCGAGCTCGCCAGCCTTTGACGGCTCGCTGGCGCGGCGTGCGTAGACGGCGTGCGCGCGACGCTCTTCGAGCGGCGCGTCATCGAGAAATGCATAGGGGCGCGCATTGAGAATTTCATGAGCCAGCACGGAGGGCTCGGTCGTATCGCGCGCGACCAGCCGCAGCGCGCCGGCGTGAATGCGTGTCAGGACCGCGGCAAGCCCTTCGAAGTCCATCGCTTCCTCGAGGCAGTCGCGGACGGTCTGCTTGACGAGCGGGTGGTCGGGGATCTCCCGATCGCCAGGAATGTTCTCGAGACACGCCGCCGCATCCGGGAAGACCGCGGCCATTAGATCGTCGGCGAGCATGCGCTGGAGCTGCGGCGGCACCTTGCGGCCGTTGCGGCTGCGCGGCACGGCAAGCGCGATGGTCGTGTTCCAGCGCCAGCGCGTCGGGAACACGGGGGCGTCGAGGAAGGCCTGAACCAAAACGTCTCGCGCCGTCGCGGGATGCAGATAACGGAAGACGTCGGCCAGCGGAAACGAGTGCTGCGGGCCGAGGGAGAGCATGAGGGCATCTTCAGTGGCCGCCGCCTGCAGCTCGAAGTTGAACTGCCGGCAGAATCGCTTCCGCAGCGCCAGCCCCCACGCACGGTTGATGCGGCTGCCGAACGGCGCATGCAGCACGAGCTGCATGCCGCCCGACTCGTCGAAGAACCGCTCGAGCACGAGCGTCTGCTGCGTCGGCAGGACCCCGAGCGAACGCCGACCATCCGCCAGGTACGCAACGGCCTGCGCTGACGCGTCCGCGGGCAGACCGGCCTCCGACGCCAGCCAGCCGACGGCCTCCGCAGCATTGTCGAGACGCGGCTCGATCTCTGCGCGCAGATCGCTGACCGCAGCGGACAGCTCGTCGCTGCGGCCCGGCGCTTCACCGAGCCAGAACGGCATGTTCGGCGGCGCCCCCTTCGCGTCTGCCACCCGAACGATGCCCGGCCCGACCTGGAGGACCTGCCACGAGGCGTTGCCGAGCTGAAACACGTCGCCGGTGTTGCTCTCGATTGCGAAATCTTCGTTCAGCGTGCCGATGAACGTCTCGTCAGGATCCAGCACGACCCGATAGTCGGCGACTTCCGGAATCGCTCCGCCCGACGCAATTGCCAGCATGCGCGAGCCGCGGCGGCCGCGTATGGTGCCGTGCACCTCGTCGCGATGAATCATCGCTGTCCGGCGGCCGCGCCGGCTCGCGATGCCGTCCGCCGCCATCGTCACAACGGCATCGAAATCAGATCGCACGAGGGCGCGGTACGGCCAGGCGCGCCTCACCAGATCGAAAAGCGCGTCTTCCGTGTACTCCACACACGCGGTTTCAGCGACGATCTGCTGCGAGAGGACGTCGAGCGGCGCGTCGTGCGAAACGATGCGATCGAGCTCGCCTCGGCGAATGGCGCGAACGAGCGCCGCACACTCGATCAAGTCGTCGCGTGAGGCCGGAAACACACGGCCCTTCGGGGTGCCCGAAATGGTGTGGCCCGAGCGTCCAACCCGTTGAAGCAGCGTGGCAATCCGGCGCGGCGAGCCGATCTGACACACGAGATCCACCGCGCCGATGTCTATGCCGAGCTCGAGAGACGCGGTGGCCACGAGCGCTTTCAGGGTGCCGGCCTTGAGTCTCGACTCGGCGTCGAACCGGCGCTCCTTCGAGAGGCTGCCATGGTGTGCGGTCACCGCATCTTCACCGAGCCGCTCGCTCAACTCGTGGGCGACGCGCTCGGCCAGGCGCCGCGTGTTGACAAACACCAAAGTCGTCCGGTGCGCTTCGATCAGCTCGGTCAGCCGGTCGTAGTACTCGCCCCAGACCTCGTTGGACATTACGGCTTCGAGCGAGGACCGGGGAATCTCGACCTCCAGCTCCATCGCGCGCCGGTGTCCCTCGTCGACAATCGCGCAATCGGCGCGGCCCGCGTCGTCGACCCCGCCGGTGCCAACCAGAAACCTCGCGACCTCCGCGATCGGCTTCTGCGTCGCCGACAGGCCAATGCGTTGAATGCGTGCCCGCGCCACCTGCTGCAGCCGCTCGAGCGACAAGGCGAGATGCGAACCCCGGCGCGTGCCGATTACCGCGTGAATCTCGTCGACGATCACCGTGCGCACGGCCTGCAGCATCTCGCGGCTGCGCTCGGCCGTGAGCAGCAGATAGAGCGACTCAGGGGTGGTTACGAGGATGTGCGGCGGCGTCCGCAGCATCGCCGCCCGCTCGGCCTGCGTCGTATCGCCTGTACGAATCGCGCTGGTCACGCGACAGGGCGCGAGCCCCATCTCCGACATCACCCGGCGAATGCCGCGTCTGGGCTCGGCGAGGTTCTTGTGGATATCCGCGCTCAGTGCCTTCAGCGGCGACACATAGACGACGCGGACCTCGTCCGGCAGCGGGCCGCGGTCTGCTTCGCACACCAGGTCGTTCAGTGCGGACAGAAACGCGGCGAGTGTCTTGCCGGATCCGGTCGGCGCGGCAATCAGCGTGGGGCGGCCCTCACGAATCGAGGCCCAGCCTTGCTGCTGCGCGGCGGTCGGCGCAGTAAATGTCTGAGCGAACCAACCCTGCACGGCCGGGTGGAATTGGTCGATCACGGTTTGTGCTGGCTGTTACGACACCGCGGACATGCGGTGCGCCTGACTCAAGGATATCTCATCCCTCCGTTTCTCTGCCCTACTCTCCCAGGAACTGCCCGACCGGCTGAAGGTCCTCGATGTGGTCGCAGACGGACTTCACGACCATCAGCATTGGCACGGCGAGCAGCGTGCCCCAGATGCCCCAGATCCAGCTCCAGAAGATCAGGCCCACGAACACGGCAACCTGGTTCATGTTGGCGGCCCGGCTGAGGAGCGTCGGCGTCAGCAGCCACCCTTCGAGCGACGTGATCGCCAACGCAATGCCGGCAACGGCGAGGGCCATCGTGAAGGTACCGAACTGCAGAAATGCGACGACGGTCAGGCCACCAGTGACGATGATGGGACCGAAGTAGGGGATGGAGTTGAAGACGCCTGCCATCAGGCCCCACACTGCGGGCTGCTGGAGGCCTACCGCCCAGAGCGCCGCCCACGTGGCCAGACCGACAACCACGCTGGTGAACACCTGCACCATCAGGAAGCGCTCGATTTGATCGGCGATCTCATCGAGTACCTGCACAGTCAGCTTCTTGCGTGCAAACGTCGGAACCCCCTCCACGAGCTTTCGTTTGAACAGATCGTCCGACAGCAACAGGAAGAACGTGAGGAGCAGGACCATCAAGACCTGGCCCGCCAACGAGACCGCGCCTAACGACCCCGCCCAGAGGTAGGCCCGCGCCGCGAACGCCGGCTCCTCGATTTGCACCTTGGTCACGCCGCGCGGGACGTCGTTCCCGGCGACGGAATCTGCGGTTTTCTGGATCTCGTTTGCCGCCTCCTGCATTTTGCCGAAGGTGCCAACCTGCCCTCGCGGTCCGCGAAAAGCTTCGCGGAACCGTTGCGCTGCCGTCGGCAGCTGCTCGATGACGGCGATGACCTGAAATCGCAGGCTGTAGGCAGCGCTGGCCGTGCCGCCAACAAGGGCAAGCACCACCGCTGCGGCACCGAGCGCTCTCGGCACTTTATGGCGCGCGAGCCAGTCGACGATCGGATCGAGCGCGTAGAACAGAAGGACACCGAGCACCAGCGGCACGAATACCTCCTGCATGTAGCGCAGGAGCATGGTCACCGCCGCGATGGCGAGGATCGAGAGCGAGACGCTCCGGACATCCACCGGCATCTGCAGCGCGATCGGCTCGGGGCCCGACGAAACCACGGCCGGCCTTTCGTCAGGCGAAGCCGCTTCTACTGTCGCGCCGCGCGCCGAATCACCGTTTCTTCCCATAATCGCGTCCCAACTCGGGTGTAGCCCAGCCCAACACGACACACCCAGGTGTATTGAGACTGAACCAGTGGCGCCGGATTGCCGGCCCAAAAGCCCCGTTGCGGCTCAGATGTGCAAATGGATGACCAGGCCAGTCGGGCCCCCGGATTGCACGGAGCCGCGCCGGTGTCGAAGCGTCGCCGTCGCTGGCCGTGGATCGTGCTTGGAAGCGCTGCGGTGGTCGCCGCTCTGCTCTTGATAGCCCAGGATCAGGAGACGGTGCGCGTCCGCAGTCCCCTGGGTTCAGGCGACGCTCGATTCGCCGCGTACGTGGCCTCGCTGGTCGGCGTGCCAGTCACCGAGGGGGACGCCTACCAGATGCTCATGAACGGCGACGACATCTTTCCTTCGATGCTCGATGCGATCGACAAGGCCAGACATCGCGTCAGCTTCGAATGCTTCATCTACTCGGATGGCGAGATCTCGCGACGGTTCACGTCGGCGCTGATCGCCGCCGCGCGGCGCGGCGTCCGGGTCCGCATCGTCCTCGACTCCATCGGATCGATGGACCTGTCGAAGGACACGGTCAAGGCGTTGACCGACGCCGGGGCGCAGGTGGTGTGGTTCAACCCACTCGCCTCCTGGTCGATCGAGGAGGTGAACTATCGCACCCATCGCAAGGCGCTCGTCGTCGACGGGCTCGTCGCCTTCACCGGCGGCGTTGGCGTCGCCGATCACTGGCTGGGCGACGCGCAGAACGAACAGGAGTGGCGCGATACGCAGTTCCGCGTGACCGGTCCGGTGGTACGCGCGATTGAGGCGGCGTTCTACGAGAACTGGCTCGAGTCCGGGGGCCGCGAAGCGCCGGCGGTCGATCCGCCGCTGCCGCCGCAGGCGACCGGCGCGCGTTCGCTCGTCGTCTGGAGCAATCCGATGTCGGGCATCAGCAATGTGAAGCTGCTGTATCTACTGTCGATCGCTGGAGCGAGGCGGTCGGTGGACATTCAGTCACCGTATTTCGTCCTCGACTCCTCGACGCTCGATGCGCTCACGGTCGCGCGGCAGCGCGGAGTTCGCGTGCGCATCCTGACCGATGGCGGCAAGACCGACACGAAAACGGTGAAGGCCGCGAGCCGCTCGGCGTACGACAGGCTGCTTGCCGACGGCTACGCCATCTACGAGTACCAGCCGACGATGATGCACGCGAAAGCCGTCGTGATCGACGGTCGTTGGTCGCTGATCGGGTCTGCGAACTTCGACAACCGGTCGTTCGAACTGAATGACGAGATCACGATCGCCGTCGACGACGGCGGGCTGGCGCGCGAGCTGACAAAGGCGTTCGAACAGGACCTCGCGCGATCCAGGCGCCTGACGGTGGAAGAGTGGCGGAAGCGCCCGCTGACCCAGCGTGCGTTCGAAACGTTCTGGGGATGGTTCGGCGAAGTGCTGTGAGCGGAGCTCGCCGCGTTACAAGTCGAGCTCGGTGAGCAGCGGAAAGTGATCCGAGGCCTCGGCGGCGGCCGAGCTCGTGATGACTTCGGCGTGTCGCAGCATGCCGGCGGACCCCGTTGGCACGAAGGCGTAATCCAGCCGCAGATGAGGATCCCACGTCGGGAACGTGTGGCCGGGAGCGTCGTGGTGCAGGTGGCGGAATACGTCCACGTAGCCCGACTCGAGCATGCGATGAATCGTCTGCCAACGGATGCGACGTCCGGTCAGCACGGTGATCGCTCGCAGCCGCGGAGGAAGGCGCGCCAGATCGAGCGCTTCGCCGGAAGCGAGTGTGTTGAAGTCGCCGGCGATCACGTGCGTGGGAATCGCGTTCGACGCTACATATGCGAGAACGGCGCGCAGCTCGATCAGCCGCCGGCGTTCCGTCCAGTTCGAATGAACGGCGCTCAGATGGACGCCAAAAAACGTCGCCGCCTTGTCGCCGAGCGCGACTTCGAGGAACGCGTGGCGGGCCCAACGCGGTTTGTGCCATCGGAACGCCTGCACCGGGCCGCGACTGAGAACCGCGAGCGAAGCGCCGGGTCGCGACGCCCGCTCGCGCATGCCCGCCGCGTCGGCAAGGTGCGCGACGGTCTCAGGATGGGTTGCTTCCTGCAGCAGGACGAGGTCGGGGGCGCACGACGTCACTACGGCGGCAAGCGCCGCTTCCCGGCCGCGCCCGCCGCGCTTGATGTTGTACGTCAGCAGACGGAAGGTCACTCCGCGTCTGCCTTGCCGATGAGAATTAGGTACGGCTGCCCGAGCACGTCGCCGCGAAGATACATGACGAAGTCCCGCGTCGCCTGAATATTGACCGGGCGCCCCACGATCGTCATCAAGCGCTGACGCAACGGCATCAGGTCGGGTGCGATGTCGGGATCTTCATCGCTCAGCGGTCGGGTGTGGATGCCCGGCACCCAAAAGCCGGTGACCGAATACAGCTTGAGAAGATCGGCGCCGACCAGCGTCAGATCGAGGTCGCTGGTGCCCGGGCCGTCCGCATCGAACGGCGCGCCGTCTTTCCATCGCACACCTGTAATCGCGCTTCCGCGCAAAACCACGGCGTTCGCCTGCGGGACCGCCTTGCGTATCAGATCTACAAAATCCTCGAACCGCCGCAGGTCGCCGCCAAACGCGAGCTCGATCAGCCGCGCTCGCATCTCGTCCTGCGACGGAGCATCCGTCGCAGCGTCTTGATTCTCTGCCATTGACGCGCCGCTCCCCGACTCTTCAAAGGCGGAAGCGCTGCAAAGGAGGTGCCCCTTCCGAATTGCGAAGGGCGTACGGCACGCGCCTTCGGCTAAGCTCAGCGTGCGCCTATGTCCTCGCCCTCCCTCATCCGTGGTCTCGGCCTGACGGCCGCCATCGCCATCGTCATCGCCGACGTGATCGGCACCGGGGTTTTCCTCAAGGCCCGGGTCATGACGTGTAACGTCGAAACACCCTGGCTGGTGCTCACAGTGTGGGTCGTGGCAGGCCTGCTGTCGCTTGCTGGGGCACTCACGTACAGCGAACTGGCGGCCATGATGCCAAGGGCGGGCGGCGAGTACGTGTTCGTCCGGGAGGCGTACGGCGGTGCGTGCGGGTTCCTCTTTGGCTGGATGCGGTTCTTCATCGGCAACGGCGGCGGCCTGGCCGCCCTGGCGGCGGGACTTGCGATCTTCCTCAACGTGCTGTCAGCCAATGCGCTTGCCGCGCCGGTGCTGAGGCTGGGAATTGGAGCAGGGATCACCGGGGTTCAGCTGGTGGCCGTTGCGGCGCTGCTGATCGTGACGGCGATCAACGCGGCGGCGGTCACGGTCGGCGGCCGCATCGCCTCGGTTTTGGCAACGCTCAAAGTGCTCCTGATATTGGGCCTCGGCCTTTCGGCAATGGTCTTCGCGCCTGGCGACTGGTCACAGTTGACGCAATCGGTCGCCGACGGCGCCTGCGAGGGGGTGACTGCCGCTGCCAGAGGCGGCATCGCCGGCTTTGGCGCGGCGATGATGGCTGCACTGTGGGCGTACAACGGTTGGAATGAATTGACCTACGTCTCCGGCGAGGTCAGCAACCCGAATCGCAATCTGCCTATTGCGCTCATCGCCGGCATTGGCATCATCGGCGCGCTCTACGTTTTCGCCAACACCGCCTACTTCTATGTCCTCCCGCCAGCGGCGGTGGCCAATGTGCCGTTGTCGTCATCCGTGGCCACGGAAACGCTGGCACGGTTTCTCGGACCAGTGGCGGTCAAGGTAATGGCGGGCGCGCTCGTCGTGTCGATCTTCAGCGCTTTGCAGGTGGCGTCGCTCGTCTGCGCGCGCGTGCCCTACGCGATGGCCAACGATGGGCTGTTCTTCCGGCCGCTCGCGCAGCTCTCGCCGCGATCGCGTGTTCCGGTGCGCGCGCTCGTCGCGCAGACGGCCTGGGCCAGCGTGCTGGTGCTTTCCGGCTCGTTCGATGCGCTCACCGACTATGCGATCTTCTCGATCCTGCTCTTCAGCGCACTGATCACGTCGTCGATCTTCGTGTTTCGCGCTCGCCGGCCGTACGTCGAGCGCCCCTACCAGACGTGGGGCTATCCGGTGACACCAATCCTGTTCCTCGTGGTCGTCGGCTACCTACTCGTGAACGCGTTCGTCACGGCGCCGGTGCAGGCGTTCACGGGAATCGGCCTAATCCTCCTGGGGCTGCCTTTCTACTGGTACTGGACGAGGGACGAGGGACGAAGGACGAAGGTGGTGCAGTAGGTCGCGACTCGGGCGTACCGCCGATCACGGGCACATTCCGAGAATCTTGTCCGCCAGCGCCACAGTCTGATCGCGATCCGCGCTCGTCGGGGCAGCCGCGATCGCGGCACGCAGCGCGACGAGCGGCGCCTTGAGATCACCGCAATCCGTCGCTGGATTGAGGAACCGCCGCCCGTCCGGTTCGGCCATCAGGCGGAGCGCCTGATCGAACGTGCCTTTCACGCGATCGATGCTCTCGGCAACGTGGGCGCCACGCGGGTGGCGGCGTAAGTACTCGCCATCCAGTTGGTTCATTCCAACCGCGTAGCACGGCACGTAGCCTTCACACTCACCGGGAAGACCGTTTTCTACTGCAAGCCACGCGATTTCCTCGGCAACGGTTGCATCGCGATACTGGTCGTGCAGCTTCCAGATCACGTCGGACGCCACTAACCACTCCCCTGCCGGCTCGCTCCAGGCGACGAGCGACTGATGCGTCTTCAGCCAGGCGTTGTTCGGCTCGCCGTTGCGCTGCGCCAATGGAATGCCGGACAGCATCCATTTGAGGCCGCGCAGCCAGAGCAGGCTGAGACGCGCCGCCGTCTCACCGCTCGACTGGCCGCGCGCCTGGTCGATCCGCTCCACAAGGGCGGCCCGCTCGTCGAACGTGGACGTGTCAGTCTTGAGCGCGGCGTCGACTTCCGCTTCCAGCTCGCTTCCACGGTTGCCGGTGCCTTGTGTGAAGTCGAGGCCGCCCGAAAGAACCAACAGCAGTCCCAGGATTCGCAGCACGCGAGAGGGATTGTAGCGCCTGCAACGTTTCGATTGTCTTCGGAGGCGACCAGGCGCAGAGTATGGCGATGCGATCGTCAGCGCGCACGCTCTGGCGCCTCGCCCTGCCAGTCGCGTTGCTCCTCTCGCTGCCCGCTTGTCTCGTGGTCATCACCACGTCGCCGACGACGGTGGACGAGGCAACCATAGTCTTCGTCGCGACGGCCGACCGCGGTCTGCTGGTCGCCGCCTTGTCGGTGACGGTTGTCGATGTCGACGGGGGCTGGCGCGGGGACGGGACGACCGCCGGCGACGGTGCGTTCCGCTGCGTCGTCGCGGGAGGCGTGAAACGAGTCCGTGTGAGCGTCACGCCCCCATCCGGCTTCGCGCTGAGCCGCTCGGACGAGTGGCCGCGCGACATCGACGTACCGAGCTCGGGCGACATGGAAGTACCGGTCCGGCTCACACGCGTTACCGGACGCTGACTGCGGCATCGACGTGTTCGAGATGGTGAAGGAAGACGACGGCTGGGTGTGGTAGTGTAATGGCGACCTTCCCCCGGGCGTCTCCGGCCCACTTCATGGATCACGAAGAGTTTTCGAGACGGTCGCTTCTACAAGCGATCATCGCAGCGATCGGCGCCACTGCTCTGCCGTCGGGCTTGAGCCAGATGGCGCAGGCGGCGGGCAAGAGCAGCCCCTCATTCTTGACCGCGTCCGAAGCAGCGGACGTCGACGCCGTCGCCGCACAGATTGTCCCGACCGACGACACGCCGGGCGCTCGTGAGGCGGGCGTCGTGCACTTCATCGATCAGGCGCTTGCGACCGTCCTTTCACATCTCGCCGGCGACTATCGGGCGCACCTCGCGGAGTTTCAGACGACGTTTCGTGCGCGGCATCCCGACGCGGCATCGTTCGCATCGCTCAGCTCAGAGCAGCAGATCGCGTATCTCACGACCGTCGATCGCACGCCGTTCTTCGAAGCCACGCGGCTGCTGACGCTGCTCGGCATGTTCTCCTCGCCGGAGTACGGCGGCAATCGCGACGGCATCGGCTGGAAGCTCATTGGGTTCGAAGACCAGCACATGTTTCAGCCGCCGTTTGGCTATTACGATCGCGACTACCCTGGTTACGCGGCGGAGCCCGCCCCATCGAAATGAGCGCCCGCGTCTTTCGTGACACGGACACCGTCGATTTCGCGATCGTCGGGTCGGGCGCAGCCGGCGGTGTGATTGCGCGCGAACTCTCGAAGGCGGGGCTGTCGGTGGTGCTGCTGGAACAGGGGCCGCGGCTGCAGCCGGGCGCCCTCGATCACGACGAGCTGAAGTACTGGTTTCTCGGGGGCATCACCAACGACGCGGTCAAGAATCCCCAGACGTTCCGGCGGGATGCCGCGCAGACCGCGGTGCGCGCCCCGATCAGGCCCTCGCTCTGGTATGGACGGGCCGTCGGCGGCGGCACGTTGCACTACACGGCGAACTACTGGCGCTTCCACGAGATCGATTTCAACGAACGCAGCGTGCTCGGGGCGATTCCCGGGACTGGCTTCGACGATTGGCCCATCATGTACGCCGATCTCGAGCCGTACTACACGAAGGTCGAGTGGGAAATTGGCGTGTCCGGTCTTGCCGGCGCCAATCCGTTCGATCCGCCGCGCACGAAGCCGTACCCCATGCCGCCGCTGCCGATAAAGTCGTCTGGCGTCATCCTGGAACGCGGCGCGCGGATGCTTGGGCTGCATCCGGTGCCGGCGCCGATGGCGATCAACTCGCAGGCCTATCGCGGCCGGCCGCCCTGCATCCACTGCGGCTTCTGTCACGGCTTCGGGTGTGAAGTGATGGCGAAAGCCTCGACGCTGACGACGGTCATTCCCGAAGCCGAGGCGACCGGTCGCTGTGAAGTGCGGCCCGAGAGCTATGTGTCGCGCATCGAGACCAGCGCGGCAGGGCGCGTGACCGGCGTCGCGTTCTTCGACCGCTCACGTCGGGAGCGGTTGCAGCGCGCCCGTGCCGTGGTCGTCTGCGCGAACGGCGCGGAAACACCGCGACTGCTTCTCATGTCGGCGAGCGGGCGGTTCCCGAATGGTCTGGCGAACTCCAGCGGTCTGGTTGGCAAGTACTTGATGTTCAACTACACGTCGCGGGCGCTGGGCGTCTTCGAGCACGAACTGAACGAATACAAGAGCGTGCAGGTCACACGGATCGTGCACGACTTCTACGACTCGGATCCGAAGCGCGGCTTCTATGGCGGCGGTGGGCTCGATGCCCGCATCGGACCGCAGCCGACGACGTGGGCGATCCGCACGGCCACAGAAGGTCCCGCATGGGGCAGCGCGTTCAAGGCACGCCTGCGCGAGTTCCCGCGCAGCATGCAGATCGCCTGTCACAGTACGTCGCTCCCGCTCGAATCCAACAACGTCACGCTGGATCCGGCGCTGAAGGACGCGTGGGGACTGCCGGCCATACGCGTCACCTACAAGGACCATCCCGACGATCTCGCCATCGCACGGTTCCTGCAGGACCGCGGCGTCGAGATCCTCGAGGCGGCCGGCGCGCAGCGAGTGTCGAAGAGTCCGGTGACCGAGCAGGACTTCGCGATGCACCTGCTCGGCACCTGCCGGATGGGCAACGATTCGAAGACGTCGGTCGTGGACAAATATCACCGCAGCCACGACGTGCCGAATCTGTTCATCTGCGACGGCAGCAGCCTGGTCACCTCCGGACGCGGCCAGCCGACCATGACCATCCAGGCCCTCGCATTTCGCGCCGGCGAGCACATCGCGGGGTTTGCAAAGCGCGGAGAAATTTGACACCTTCATCGCTGCTTTCGCCCGCGGGAACGTCCCGCGAGTCGAGGAGCCGATGAACACGCCACTCACTCCGCTCGAGTTCGCTCGCCGGGCCCGCCGGCTGTTCGGCGCGCGCGAGGCGGTCGTCGACGGCGATCTGCGCCTCACTTATGAGCAGTTCTTCGATCGCTGCGACCGCTGGTCGGCGGTGCTGCAGCGCCTGGGCGTGAAGCGCGGCGACCGCGTGGCGTACATCGCGCCGAACATCCACGCGCAGCTCGAGTCCTTCTACGCCGTGCCGCAGATCGGGGCCATCCTGGTGCCGATCAACTACCGGCTCGCCGCAGACGACTTCGCATACATCCTCACCCACAGCGGCGCGAACGTCGTCTGCGTCGCCTCAGAATGTCTGGCGGCGGTCGACGGCATTCGCGCCCAGCTTTCCTCCGTCGCACACTTCGTCGCCCTCGAGGACATCCGCGACGGCTGGCTCGAGTACGAGCGGGAAATCGCAGCGGCCGCTCCCGCCGGCGTGCCGCCCACGTTCGAACGGCCGGCGATCGCCGAAGACGACGTGCTGACGATCAATTACACGAGCGGGACGACGGCGCGGCCAAAGGGCGTGATGATCACGCACCGGAATGCGTGGTTCAACTCAATCGGCTTTCTCGTCCATGTGCCAATGCGACCCGCGGACCGCTATCTCTGGACGCTGGCGATGTTTCACGCCAACGGCTGGACGTTTACGTGGACGGTGACCGCGGCGGGCGGCACGCACGTCTGCCTCAGACAACCCGCGCCGGCGCATGTCTTCGACGTGATCGAGCGCGAGGCGATTACGAAGTTCTGTGCGGCGCCGACGGTCCTCATCGGCCTCGCCAATGCGCCCGAAGAGATCCGTCGAGGCGCGCGCCGAGGGATTCAAGTGATGACCGCCGGCGCGCCACCGGCCGCGGCGACCATCCGCCGGATCGAGAGCGAGCTCGGGTGGACCGTGACGCACGTCTACGGGCTGACCGAGACGTCTCCTCTAATCTCGATCTGTGAGCCGCTGCCGGCGCACGATTCGCTGGCACCCGCACAGCGGGCGGCGATCAAGGCTCGACAAGGCGTGGAGCTGATCACTTCGGGCGAAATCCGCGTGGTCACCGACGACGGCCGCGAGGTCCCGCACGACGGTGAGACGGTCGGCGAGATCGTCGCGCGGGGCAACGTGGTGATGAAGGGCTACTTCAACGACCCCGAGGCAACGGCCAAGGCCCTTCGCGGCGGCTGGTTCCATTCCGGCGACGCGGCGGTCGTGCACCCGGACGGCTACATCGAGATCCGCGACCGGATCAAAGATGTGATCAAGAGCGGCGGCGAGAATGTCTCGTCGATCGAAATCGAGGGCGTGATGCTGGGGCACGAGGCCATCCAGGAGGTCGCCGTCGTGGGGATGCCCGACGCGAAGTGGGGCGAATCGCCGCATGCATTCGTCGTGCTCCGCAACGGCGCATCGGTGGATGCGCCGGCACTTCGCGAGTACGTCCGCTCACGGCTTGCCCACTTCAAGTGTCCGGCCGCCTATCACTTCGTGAATGAACTGCCAAAGACTGCGACAGGCAAGGTGCAGAAATTCGTCCTGCGGGGCGGCCGTTCGGCGATCAGCGCGCAATGACTACGCCATCGCGGCTCGAATCAGACGCGGCGTACCGGTTCGGCACCCCGAGAAGTGCTTCGATCTCTTTCCGTATAACGTGGGCATCAGCCGTTTGCCGAGCGCGCAGCGCGGAGCAAATCGGCTGTATGCCGTGTTAGGCGCCAGCCCATCTAACAGAGTCTGCATGCGGCAGACGGCTGTCCGCGATGTCTCCTGCCCGCACCCTGTTCGCCCTTCGACTCGTCTTCCAACATACGCGCCAGCAGCTCTCGACTTGGTGAACCCGAGCTCCTGTATGGCCTCGCGGAAGGGCTGCATGCCAACATTGCTGATCGCGCGCAGCAGCGCCACATATCGTCGGTGCAAATCAGACCTCCGGTGTTCACGCAACCACCAACCGATTAACCTGGGATTGGGCGCCTAACTGCCAGGCTTCAGCCGCGGCGGCTCATTCTTTCGTCTGTCGTCGGCTGCAACCCGTGTTAGACCGCTTTTCGGGTACCTGGTACGGTAGTACTCGTTCGCTCGCCGCTCACCGACCTGATGGACTGAAACTTCTCCAACAGGCGTTGGGTGAGGGTGCGCCGCTTCGGCGAGAACTGATAAACGGCCGCGCGGACATAGGGTTGAAACTGCCGGCCGGCATAAGCCAAGTACCCGACCTGCTGTATCTCGCTCAGGGTCTGCGTGTAGTGATCGAGCAGCGCCGCCGCAACTATGTGGCCGGTTCGCATCGCGCCAACACGTGCGGACGCGGAGAGCCAGCGGACGCCGTCCGGAAGCGCTCGGACCGCCGCAATTGCCATCATTGACGATGTTTCAAAGACCGACCGGTCCTGCCGTGCGGATTCGGTCTTGAGCTGCGCCCACACACGGCTGATCGTTTCCCGGGAGGGAAGGCTGGCAGGTGGCAGGCGTCGGGCTTCTTCCCGAATTGCTTCCCAATCTTTTCGAAGGCCTGCCACGTCGAGAGGCGGCGTGTTAATCGTCACGGCTAACCGAGACGAGGTCCGTTCCAGGCCGTCCAGCACCTGATCGACGCTCGTGAACTGCGCGTCCTTTTCCAGCAGACCCTGCGCTTTGAGCGCGTCGGCGATTTCCGGAATCAGGTGGCGACCCATGCCGCAGAGGTCCGCCAGAGCCGCGAGAACCCACACGGGAGAGGCGCGAAAGGCGACGATGCCAAGCACTTCGACCGCGTTGCCGGCAGTCCGCCTGGCCAGGAAGTTGTCGGGGAGCGTTCCCTCGACGTCGTAAACGCCCTCAACGCCTCCAACCTGCTCGATGAGGTACCGGAGCGTCGCGTCCACGAGGTTCTGATACAGCTGGCTGCGGCGGATGCCTTTCGGAAGAGCGACCTCCCCAAGTTCCCGCGCCACTCCGGCGCCGAGCCCCACCGCGGATCGGACGATACGTTCTGGAAAAGAAAGTAAATAGGCCTTGAGTGTCATTCCACTACTACGACGCGTTCCAAGCCAGGGGTCTCGGCTGTCGACCGTCGACGTCCGTGAAGCCGTACTCCGTGCCAAGCGCTGCCGCTGTGACGACCTGTCCGCTCCACCGCGAAACGGAGAGGTCGCCTGCCAGGGCCGCAACAGCCCGGCCAATGAACTCTGGACTCTCCGAGTTGCTCAGATCGAACACGCCCGCGGCAACTACCGCCTCCGTACGAACAAGGCCGGGATATAGCGATACGACCTGCTGGCTCGCCACGAACGCGGCGCGGACACCCGTCGTGACCATCGCCTCCCATCGCCACATCGGCTGCTCCCAGAATGGCGCCGACCATGTGAACCGACCGTCTTCGGCCATTCGTTCGTAGCCGCCCCAAGCGACGTTGGCGAGGATGTTCAAGTGCCCCGCGTGTTCGTCGATGTATTGAAATACTCCGGTAACGGCTTCGTCGTCGGTATGGTCGCACGTCAACGTGGAGACCACAGCACCGAAGTCAGCTTGTTTGATGCTTCTGCCGGTCGCGAAGACTCTGGCCCCCGCGTTCGCGAGTCCCAGAGCCACGCCACGCCCAACTCCTCGTACTGGCACCCGTCACGAGTGCCACCTGTTTACTGAGGTCGGTCATGGTTCTTTCACTCGCTCGGTCTAAAGCTGTCTAACGACTCTGGTGTTCAACGGCGGGCGCCTCGCGGAGCCGTCGTCACGGCGATCCCATCGGACTTGTTAGCTTGCCCCTGAGTCGCTCGCGTTTACATTCTCCCGCTTGAGGATTTACCTGCGATGCGTGCGTGCATCACACCACAGCGGCACCGTTTGTCTGCGATCGGCCCGATGACTTTCTATTCTGGGACAGCGTCCATCCGACGCGAGCCGTACATGCGATCATTGCGCGTGAAGCGACTCTCGTGCTGACCAATTAGTCGTGTCGCCGAGGACCTGCGTTGGTTCGGCTACACTGGAACCACGCGCCCGTAGCTCAGTTGGATAGAGCATCGGCCTTCTAAGCCGGGGGTCGCAGGTTCGAGCCCTGCCGGGCGCGCCAAGCAACAATAGACTTCACAGTCATTTACGAACATGGCGCAATTTCGCCATTGATGCTTCGGAACGCTGGTGGTCCGACTGGTGGTCCGATTTTATTTACGGGCGCCAGCAGTCCCGAATCACGGCCGGCGGTAGACTCCGCGTGTCCCTTCGCGGTCGCGTCCCTTTCAAACCTTGGCGGCAGGAACGACATGGCAGACGACAACGAGAACACCGTGCATCTTGACGGGCGCTCCTGACTTGTTGACTCTGCGGCTCAGCGAGACTTAGCGCGCAGTTGTGCGGAAGCGCCTGGCGCGAGGCCGACCAGCTAGCCGGCCATTGGCCACCGCGGCGAGCCGTCCGTTGCGGCGGCGTGCCGAACCGGCGACCTCGGCCCCAACCCCTGGATTGCGCCCGACCGAGTCTCACCGTACACTCGCTCTTCCTCGGTTGAACGCACCATCCTCGACCTTCATCACGACCAACGGAGGGATCAATCAATGACCGATACGGCGGCCGCAATCAACGCGACCAATCTGGGCTGCTCGATCACCTGCAAGGACCTGGAGGCCTCTATTCGCTTCTACCGCGATGCCATCGGGTTTGCGGTGGCTCAGACGTTCGAGAACGAAGGGAAGGTCGTTGCGGCGGTGGTCGCCGCGGGTGATTGCCACATCGTCCTCAACCAGGACGATGGCAAGCTCGGTTGGGACCGGATCAAGGGACAGGGTTTCTACCTGCAGATCAACGTGGCGGGCGCTGTCGATGTGGACGCGGCTGCTGCGCGGATCAAGGCCACGGGTGGAACGCTGCTGAGTGAGCCGGCGGACCGTCCGTGGGGCGCGCGCATGTTCCAGTTCAACGATCTGGACGGGTTCAAGCTCGGGGTGTCCACACCGCTCGTGGGATAACACCCGCAGCACTCATCGCGCCGTCGCGGTCGGCTTCACGAGGCGCTTCGGGGCGAGTCTGAATGTCTCGCCCAGAAGCGGCGTTCATGTGGCCGTCTGCGGCAGCGTGGGTGAGGGGTCTGCGTTTCGCGCTGTTCGGCCACAGACCGCTCGCCGAACACATACGGGCGGGACTGCGGCGTGTGACTCGGCGCGTATCCGCGCTGGGGGATGCTGGTGAGCCCGGAAGGAATCGAACCTTCAACCTACAGATTAAGAGTCCCAACGTGCCCCATCCGCCGGTGTCCACCGGAGGTTGGCGCACAAGAAAACTTGGGCCGTTATCGCTTAGGCCGTCCGCCGGTGTCCTCAGCGTGCCTTACGCGTGGGCGTCAACGCGGGCGTCAACATGTCGGATGCTGAACGTCTCGTTTCAACAGGCGCTCGTTGCGGCAGGGCCGCTGCTTGCGCGCAAATTTAGTGAACTCGCCCGGCGTGCCGCTAGAACTGCCAAATGAGCAGGATGCCGGCGACGAGCAACAACCCGAGATACAGGATGGTATCGAGAGTCGGATTGTTTATGGACGAGCGAGAAGCCACGCGTCACCGTACCCCAATCGCGAACCGGGCTTCTTTGACGAAGAGCAATGTTGAGGAGCGCGGTTCCACCACTCTCGTGCGCGACTAATGCGGCGGGCGGTTTCGACGCGCAACCAACGTCGAAGCGCCCGTCCGCACACGTTTACGACTGTTTCACTCTACCCACGTCATATCCTTGGACACGCTCACGCCGCGGGCGATGTCGCCTCCTTGGCCGATAAACTTGTATCGAAAGCCGATCGTGGTTGGAATGGGCATCGCTCCAAAGGTTACGCAGGCATTCCCACTGTCGGGTGCGAATGGAGGACAGCCTTCAGTGACGCTCATTGTGATTACGGGGTCCCAATGGGCTACTCCGCTGTCACATTCCGCGCTCGGCCTCCAGACCGTGAATCCCCTGATCCTCCCCTCCGGCACGCTTGAAAAATCACTGCGCCCTTTTGCGCTAGACCGGAGGGACCACTGACTTGCGCCCAGAGAAGTAGTTCGCTGCGTAGGGTGTGTAGCGGCAGACTCGAAACGATTTGGCCAGTAGTGTTGGCCAGGTTAAGTGTGTACGTCCCCTCAACAGCCAGCGCGGTTGTTGGGCCGCCGCTACCCTCGGGCGTGGCGTTGGACGGTACGGCGCCCGGGGTGCTTGGCGCTGCGGGCGATTCGCCGGAGCATGCGACGAGCGCAGTCGCGGCGAGGGTGGCGACGACGAGACCTGCGATGTTCGGCTGTGGCATCGTGACCTCCCTTCGTTAGAGGCGTGAGTATAAGCCTTGACCAGATTTGGGTGCCAGCGGCGACGGCGAGAATCCCGTCACCCGCTCTGGAAGCGATCAACGTTCCGGTAGAGTTCCCTGGCTACGGCAGGGCCGACTGGATTCTTCGTCTGCTTGCATTGGACGACAGTTGTTCGGCAGAGCGCCTAGAGGAACGGCGGGGATCGCCGCAAGGTGTAGAGTGGCGCCCATGCTTCAGGGGGATCCCGGGACGTGACGCTGCATCGCCTCGGCGCAAGGCGATTCTGGTGTGTCGGGCCATCCCAAAAACGTCCCGGTTGCTGGAACTACGAGCGGCGCAGCGAAACCAGCATCGCGTTCGGGGGGTTGGCGACATTGAAAGATGCGCTGGACAAGCGCCGTGAGTTTGAGGCGGAAATAGCGACGGCGCGAAGCGAGGGGTGGGCCTGATTTCAGCACTGGGCCAATCCTCCCACGGTCCAGAGATGCGGGTTCGACTTCCGTATCCGAAAGGCGCACAATCGGTCTACCTTTTTCTGTCTGAGCTATCGCCCGGCGCGGTTCCTCACCCAAGGAGGAACCAGTGCCAAGCGCCTGTCCGTCGTGTCAATCCCCAGATATTTCCCAGCACGCATGGCTAAAGCATTTAGGACTCACCGTTTACAAGTGCTTGGCCTGCGGCACGCAGTTCACTAGTGATGGTCGGCAGATCGAGAAACCGCCAGCACTAAGCGACTGACGAGTTGGGTTGGACTTGAAATCGATGGAAAGCCGGTCTCTCCCTTCATGTATCCTCTGTCAGAGGCGGCGCAGCGTGCGCCAAATAACATAACTGCCGCCGTGGCTCAGGGCGGATCACCGACCCACGAGTGAACCAGAGGCAAGTGGGCTAAACCCACACGATCAGCGTCGCGACGTTCGCCCAAGGTCCACCTAGACCAGCGACCTGGAGGCGGCGGGTCCCCCGACGCCCTATGGCACACCCCACCTGCCGTAGTATTGCGTGCCGCATGTTCCCAAAGTTCGCTTTTTCCCTAGTGCCAGTCGCAGCAAGCTTAGTGGTAGCCATCTTGCCGGCGACTGGCTGTAATCGTGTGCCGGCCTCGCCCCAGAGTTCAGCGGAGGCCATTGCCCCGACAGCAACCGACGGCGGCGACCGGCTATGGACGAGACGGCGACAGTGTGCCGACGACGCTCGCACGCTCGTCAAGATTTGGGGGTTCGAGCCGGGGGGCCATCACTAAGGACTTGCATGTGATTGCCTGGACCAACCACTACAACGCAACGGATCAACGCTGCTATGTGCGGGTTGATTTCTATCAGGGTTTTGAAACCCAGCCCAAGGGCAGGCAGATGCGATCAGTCTATTGGCTGTTCGACGCTCACGAGAACGCCAGTGTTGCCTCATGCTCGGACGGCCCCGAGATGGAGCGTTTCTGCGACGTTGCCGGTGACTCAACCGGCGGCTGTGCCCGCTGCCGAGCCGAGGTGCGGAAACGGATGGAGCAGCCCTAGTAGAGGGTTGAGGCGACGCAACCGGCGCTCATCTTTTGGGGGCGCCTCAGTTTTCGCGACTTCGACTATGCCCAACTCTGTTGACAGACGCGCGGCCTCAGGGCCTTTCGCGAATCGTCGTCGCCTTCGTGCCAGACCAAAGAACATGAGTCTTGCCAATCGCAAGAACATAGGCGTCACCTACGTTGCGACAACCAGCGTGCTGCTGGTGGCGATAGTGGGATCCTGGCAGTGCTGGCAATCTCTGAATGTGGGTCATCATCCGAGCGAGACGCTCCATGACATCTGCCTGGCGATCTGGGCGGTGTCCGGCGTTCTGCTAGCCCTCTCTCAGATTGTCTTCATCGGAATTGCCCTGGGGATCAAAGACAGCGCCATCTCGAATACGGACGTGGCACCGGGTCCTTCGCCCGGCGAAGCTCACGCGAGCGTCCCGAAAGTCCTGATGCTTGTCGGTGGGCTCGTCATTCTGGCGGTCATCGCGCTTTTTCTTTTCGCGCTGTCCAACATGCCCTCGTAGGACCCGCGCCGGCACGCTCGCGCAGAATCAGGACTACGAGGGCTCCTTGAAGCGGAGGCTCAGCGCACGGCCTGGATGGCTCGGGCCGTCTCGTTGAATGGAGGCGGGTTTTTGTCAATCTGGTAAGGCGATTGGGCGGCGCGTTTGGTGCTCGACTGCTGTGCCGTCGCCAGCCTCGTCACGCCACGAGTGCCACGAGATGACGAGGTGTTGGTCAGTCTGGACCTGGTCGCGAGGTTTGACGGCTGTCATCGCCGACCTCTTCCCAGGCGTCCAGTTTTCCCGCTGTGACGGTGCGGGTATGTCTGGGCGACAAGCGCGAGCTCGGACCGCGTGCTAGGATCGCGCCGATTTCCAGCACCCTTCGGGCAGAGGACGACGATGCCAGAGGTGTCCCCGACTGCGGGCCTTATCCGGTTTGGCGTCTTTGAATTGGATCGTCGGTCAGGCGAGCTGCGGAAAGCTGGCGTGCGGGTCGCCCTCCAAGAACAAGCTTTCCAGGTACTGACGTTGCTGCTGGAGCGGCCTGGCGATCTCGTCACGCGCGACGAACTCTGTCAACGGCTCTGGCCGAACGGCACGTTCGTCGATTTCGAGCACGGCCTGAACGCCGTCGTCAATCGCCTGCGCGACACGCTCGGCGACTCGGCGGACACTCCGCGGTTTGTCGAAACGATTCCCCGCCGTGGCTACCGATTCATTGCGCCTGTGGACGCGCGGGTGAAGGGACGGGATGTTTCAGATCAGCCCGGAGGGGAGTCGGGCCACACGCGGGCGGACGTGGGCGAGAGTGGTTCGGGCATCGGCCCGCGTTCCAAGCGGCCCCCCGCGAACGTGATATGGCTGGCCATCGTGGCACTCACGGTTGGCGCGGCAGTCTCAGTGTTCGTGTTTCGGGTCTCGCCATCCCCGCCCGCCCCGATGCGAAGCTCGCCCCTGACCAGCCTTCCCGGTCGGGAACGCCATCCAAGTTTTTCGCCTGATGGTAACCAGATCGCCTTTGTTTGGGACGGCGAAAAGGGAGACAATGAAGACATCTATATAAAGGTGGTCGGTGCGGGCGTCCCTTTGCGCCTGACGACCCATCCTGCTGCCGAGCAGAAGCCGGTCTGGTCGTCGGACGGACGGCACATTGCGTTTGTCCGCTCCTCCGAGGAGGGACGCGGAATCTTCGTGATTCCCGCGCTCGGCGGTCCCGAGCGCAAAATCGTGTCGCTCACGCGGGAACACGAGTGGGCGGCGGGACCGAGTTGGTCTCCAGATGGACGCCTGCTGGCGTTTTCTGAAAGACAGGCGCAGGCACCGCGCAGCATCTTCCTACTGTCCATAGAGAGTCTGGAAAAGCGGAAGCTCACGTCCCCCCCGATGGGATTTGTGGGTGACTGTGCTCCCGCCATCTCTCCCGACGGTCGCACGGTGGCCTTCAACCGGGTCAGCACCGCTGGTGGGATCTATCTCGTCCCGGTGGCCGGCGGAGAGCCGACGCGTTTGACTCGCGAGCTGGGTCCGTTTTGTGAACGCCTCGCCTGGACCGCCGACGGGCGCGAGTTGGTGTTTTCGGTCAGCGGCGGCGCTCCTGAATCGAGTAGCAGTCTCTGGAGAGTCCCGGCGTCGGGCGGCAAACCACAGCCGGTGTTCGTCGGCGGCGAGAACGCGGCGAATCCCGCGGTTTCAAGCCGGGGCAATCGGCTCGCGTATGAGCAACGATCGCAGAACTTTAATATCTGGCAGATCGAGGTACCGACGGCGACACAGCCCAGCCGCTCTGCGACGAGGTTGATCGCCTCCACGCGGGGCCAAGCTGGCCCTCAATTCTCACCCGATGGCACGAGAATCACGTTTACTTCCGACCGTACAGGTGGCTCTGAGATTTGGGTCTGCGACACTGCAGGTTCCAACCTGGTGCAGTTGACTTCGTCTGGCGGCGTTGGCACTCCGCGGTGGTCGCCGGATGGCCGCCGCATCACATTCGATGGGCAAGGCGGCATTCACGTCATCGACGCCGATGGAGGCCCATCGCGGCGTGTGGCCAGCGAACATTCCGAGGGTGTGGTCCCGAGCTGGTCGAGGGATGGACAATGGATCTACTTCGCCTCCCCTCGCACGGGACGTTCGGAGGTCTGGAAAGTGCCGGCCGCAGGCGGTCAGGCGGTCCAGATAACGAAGCGGGGCGGATTTGCAGCGTTCGAGTCGCAGGATGGCAAGACCCTGTACTACGCGAAAGGCCAGAACATCGACGGTCTGTGGCGCGTGGCGGTGGACGGCGGCGAAGAAGCACCTGTGCTGGATTTTCCGAAAGCGAGCTTTTGGGGCTACTGGGCGCTAGTGGAGACCGGCATCTACTTCGTGAACACCGAGGTCAGGCCTCAGCCCGCTCTGCAATTTCTGAGCTTTGTCGGGCGCCAGGTCGTCCATGTTGCCACGCTGGACAGAAAGCCGGTCCCGTTTGTGTCGGGGATTGCAGTGTCTCCCGATGGGAGGCGGGTTCTGTTTACCCAGGAGGACCACCGCAGCAGCGACATCATGCTCGTGGAAACCTTCCGCTGAACTCAGCGGCCCGTCCCTGGCCGCACGACTATTTGATCGGCAGCATTCTATGGGTGGTATATGGTCAGGGCTTGACGCCTGCGTCCTCCTACCATTGGAGCAGCAGTGGCTGAAAGTCACGGGGCTCATGAGGGAAGTAACGGTCGTCTAAGCGTGCGGGACAATCAGGTGCGGTCCTGTTTCGGATCAGATTGCCTCGGGCTGGTGAGATCGTTAGGAAAGTAGGGGACAGCGGCGTCCTACGGTCCCCGATTGGTTCTACCGCCAGTGGGCTACCAACCTTCCTCCAAAGGTTAGGCGGAGTCAGGGTCGCGTAATCGGAAGTGGTCCCCTCAATTGTCTTCGCGGTGTATCTCTCGCGCTCGCTTGTCATCTCGCACGCCGATGAACTCGGGATGCCGCAGCAGGCCATCGCGAGTCCACTCGACAAACGACAACTCCGCCCGCGGCCCTCGGCGTTCCTGGGGGACAGAGTTCCCGACATTGACAGGACTACGCTCTGTTACAAACGGTCAGTCCGTGTGCTCAGATCGCAACGGCCACCGGACCGGTTTAGGGGGCGTTATGAACCGGGTTAGGCTTGTTCACAGCCGTTCGTCGGATGCGCCATTGGTCCAACCGCGTACACGGAGGCACCCGATGGCGGAGGACTGTCCCGATCCGCGCATTCCGGTGAATTGCCCTCGCTGTGGCGCTCTGTTGCGTTTTCTCGCCACGAAGCCGGGTGCCGTGGTGCATCTCTACGCGTGCGACCGAGACGGCCTGTTCGTCATTACCGCGAACGACCTCACGCCCATCCCGCTCCCAACGATGTAAAACGGTCGCACCGAAGGCGACTCAGGTACTTCAGGTACTACGCAGATTTGGACCTTGATACGGTTCTGCCTGTACATCCGTCCGACAAGCGGACACTCACGATCAACAAGTTAGCGCGGCAATAGGCTTGCGCCGTCGGTGCGTGTGTCCGAGGCCCCTCGCGCGGCGTCGGTGGCGGGTGGTGAGCCCAGGTCCAAATACACTCCCATCTGCCCCAAGTGCAGCAAGAGGGTCGCGAACACGCCGGGCATCCGGAGCCTGGACGCCACTTCATATGTGCGGTCTGTAATAGTCGCTGGACCGTCCAGGCTCCGGAGTCGGTAGTGGGCGAGCGAGACAGCAGCTAACCGTCTCCTGGCCTCCCGACGGCGTTTTGTCGCCTTGGCGGTGGGTACTTGGGCGGCCTCATTGTGCGCTCTCTACGCGCTCGGTTGGCCCCGATCGTCAATCGCGATCACCTCGCCATCGAGCAGGCACCGATGCAGCACGGAGGCGCGTCACCTCTCGGGCCACGGTGGGATATTGGCGGGTGGCGTCCTTTAGGTTGCGGGAAAGCAGCATGACCCGTGAGCCGTCCTTGATTGCAAGCGTCCGGTAGCCGTCCCACTTGACCTCGTAGGACCAGCCCGCGCCCGTGGGCAGGTGCGCGGCCGCACTCGCCAGCATCGGTGAGAGAGGTCTGACGGTCTCTGAAGGCGAAGATTACTCTATCGCCGAATCACTCATGACGGCGCTCCTCGCCGTCGAAGCGACGGCCGACTACCTTTCGGCGTGGGGGTGGTCTCGCGGTACAGTCGCCGTCCGAGCGTCTCGGTCGTTGACGGTCGCCAGTGGCATGCTCCGCGATGCCATACTCTGTTCGAAACGCAAAATCGAGCGATTCCGGAATCGTCCGTCAGTGTCGCCGCGAGCTACAGCTTTCGGCTGTCGTATGCCCAGTGGAGCACGGCCTGGCGCTGTCGCCTGCGGCACTCGCAATCACCAGGCTCGCAGTGCTTTCCGATGGCCGCGACATGGCGGGCGATCGCCCGCCACCGCCGGACTTGACGCCGGTCGTCGGCAGTCCGGCGACCCATGTAGTAGCGGCAATACCATTGGAACCACCCGCGTGGATCCTGCAGGTGAATCCAGCCGTTCCGCCGCCACACGGCGAGCGACTGCGAGGCGTTGACGTCAAAGTAGTTGAGCCGCGGATCGCGGCGTCCGTCCGCGAGCTTCGCGCGCACAAACCAGGCAGCGGGGAATTCGTCGCGGCAATCCGTCATGTATTTGCCGCCGAACACGCCGAGCTCGAGCATCTGCTTCGGCGTCAGCTGCGGGCGAAACTGCGGAGCGAAATTTCGACCGATAGGCTCGATCCGATAGTAGCTGTAACCGGTCTGCATCCGATCGTTGACCACTACGCGTTGCCTCACGAGTCCCCGCTTTCGGCGCTGCAATCCGGACCGCTACTGAAGTGTAATCGGCCAGCTCCGCGTCCGCGCGCGCTGGGCCGTGCGGTTCAACACCATGGAGTTCCCAGGATTCAGTGGACACTCTGCCTGCGCAGTTTGTGAGCCGCTTCAAACTGCTCGGGGCTCACGCCACCGAGATGGCTGTGGCGACGCTGGCGATTGTAGAACGTGTCGATATAGTCGGCGAGATCGATCTCTGCAAGTCTTCGGGTCTTGTAGATTTGCTTCTTGATCCGCTCCTTCTTCAGGCTACCGAAGAAGGATTCAGCGACGGCGTTGTCCCAGCAGTTGCCCTTTCGGCTCATGCTCGGCTCGAGCCGATGGGAGCGGCAGAAGCGCCGCCACGCATCGGAGCCGTACTGGGTGCCTTGATCGGAGTGAATCAGCGTGCCTCGCGGCCGCCGGCGGCGCACCGCCATCAGGACGGCGTCGAGCACGAGCTCCCGGTGGATGGTCGGCCCCGCGGCCCAGCCGACGATCTTGGCGAGAACAGATCCATCACGACCGCCAGGTACAGCCAGCCTTGGCCACGTCCGAACGTAAGTGATGTCCGTCACCCAGGCCTTGTTGCGCCGCGTCACCGTGAACTGGCGCGGCAGGAGATTCGGGATCAGTATGGCGGGTTTCCCGACCGACCAACGTCGGGTTCGATAGCCGTGGAGGGCGCGCAAGCGATGCGCCCGCATGAGGCGCGCGACCCGGTGTTTGCTACAGGTTTCGCCAGCCTCTCGCAGGTCCAGGAACACGCGCGGCGCCCCGTAGATGCCCTGACTCGCGATGAACGACGCCCGGATCAAACGCAGCAGGCGGGCGTCTTCCTGAGCCCGATCCGACATTGGCTGCTTCAGCCACGCGTAATACCCGCTCGGCGCCACGTCGAGCACGCGGCAGAGCGTCTGGACGCTGAACGTGCCTCGCTGGCTCTTGATGAACTCGTAGGTCGCGCGGACTCGCCCGGCACTCATGCGGGTGGACATCAGCTTGGCCCTCCGTGATCCGGATGCTAGCTACTGTCCACAAAAAGCTGGGAACTCCAGAGCAGCTGCGCGGGTTTGAAGCCGTGTCGAATGCGAGCGTCGGCGTGTAGATGACCCGATGCTTCCATGGCGTGCGCAGAGCCCATGCCCATCGATTTCTGGGACTGTTCACCACAGCTTTGGCTGCCATCCATCGAAGGCGCTGATGATCTCGTCGGTGTGCAATCGGATGAAATCGCTCAACGCCATTCATGCCTCCCCCAAAGCCGTGTTCTCTACTTTGACGCCTACATCATGTGCCGTAGGCGTCGCACACCTAACGTTGCGCATGAACTTCGCCTGTGAAGCCTCAGGATTGTACCGGCCGGCCCATCGAGCACCGATTCCGGTACACCTGTCCAGTATCACAACATCTGAGAGCCAGCCCGGCCGCACTGTGACTCGTGATCGGAGTCAATGAAAGTGCAGTGCTGCGCAAAGTTGCCGCTCGGCAGCGTTGTTGCAGCCTGCATGTGCGGAACGTGGTGCGCCATCGGACGGTTGCCGAAGAGCGCGCCTCGGATGAGGTCAGCAAGATGAATGGCAGGTACGTGAAACAGCTTTTTCGAGTGGTTCTTCTCGCCGGCGTCTGGACGGTGATGGCAATTCCCTCGATCGCGCAAACTCCCGCAGACAACACGAAGGCCAATGCACAAGACCGAGCGAAGGGCGCCGTGACTGCCGATCAGCAGAAGGAGAACGCACCTGATCGTGAAATGGCACAGAAGATCAGGCAGTCACTCATGAATGACAAGGGCTTGTCTACCTACGCGCACAACGTGAAAGTGATCGTCCGGGATGGGCAGGTCACCCTCAAGGGCCCGGTGCGGTCGAAGGACGAGAGACACGCGGTCGAGACGAAAGCCATCGAAGTGGCTGGCGCCGGCCACGTGACCAACCAGATCAGCGTCGCCCCTGCCCACTGAGTATCTACAACCATCTCTGACAATGCGGGTGGTCGTTGGTTGACGCCGGCCACCCAGCGTTCAATATACGAAGGAGTCTGACATGGAAGACAAGAAGACGGCTGTTTTTGCGATTTTTTCGGGCGTGCCTCAAGCTGAGCGCGCCGTAGACGCGCTGGTTCAGGAAAGCTTTACGAACGACGACGTGTCGGTGCTCATGGCCGATAACGATGCCTCGAAAGGCTTCGCGCACGAGAAGCAGACGAAAGCGCCCGAAGGGACCGCGACGGGAGTGGCAGCCGGTGGAACGATTGGTGGGACGCTGGGCCTGCTCGCCGGCATTGGCGCGCTGGCCATTCCCGGCGTCGGCCCGCTCATCGCGGCGGGCCCCATCATGGGCGCGCTCGCCGGTCTCGGTGTGGGCGGCGCCGTCGGCGGGATCATTGGTGCGCTGGTCGGGATGGGGATTCCCGAGTACGAAGCCAAGCGGTACGAAGGTCGGATCAAGGATGGCGGGGTCCTGGTATCCGTGCACTGCGACACCTCCGACGAGATCGGTCGCGCCAAGGACATCCTGAAGCGAGCCGGAGGCGAAGACATCGCGTCGGCAGGTGAAGAGCGCGTGGTCGCCTACACCGCGCCGGCCGACGGTCCCCGGAAGTTCTGACGCTCGAGTCAGTGCAGGGACACAAACAGAAAAGCCTTCTTTAATGCGTTACATCGCCGCTTGGCTGCTTGGTGTGCCTTTTGGTCTCATCGTGATTTGGTATGTCGTCGGCCACGTCGCGTGCGGCAGGTAGAGGTGCAAGTTCGAGTCGATCACAACACGAGCGGGGACGCCCCCGCTCGTGTCGACATCGTGGCGACGGGATGGTCTAGAAAAACACGACGGGAGAGGAACGATAATGGCTGAATCTGGAACTCTACACGACGCTTTCCTTGACGAACTGCGCGACGCATACGACGCCGAAAAGCAACTTCTGAAGGCCCTTCCGAAGATGGCGAAAGCTGCCAGTGCGGAGGAGTTACGCGCCGCCTTTGAAGCGCATCTCGAGGAGACGAAGGTCCAAGTGGACCGGCTCGAACAGGTGTTCGCGAGTTTGGAAGAGAAAGTACGAGGAAAGCACTGCGATGGCATCGCCGGCATCATCGAGGAAGGCAAGTCGGTGATGGAGGAGAGCTTCGACGATGCAACGATGGATGCGTGCCTCATTGCATCTGGTCAGCGGGCGGAACATTACGAGATGGCAGCTTACGGGACGCTGATCGCGTGGGCCCGCACGATGGGGCACACGCAGGCCGCACGCCTTCTTCAGCAAACGCTCGACGAGGAAAAAGCCGCGGACGAAAAACTGTCAGGCCTCGCTGACGACGGCATCAACCAAGAGGCCGCCGGTGCCAACCATCCATCGGAGAATGGTGGCGAAGCACCACGGGCCGTATCGAAGAAGGCGCCATCGAAGAGGGCGACAAAGCCCGCACGTCGGTAAAGGCAAGATGATCAGAGCCTGACGTCGAGCACCACGTGCTTGAATCCGCTCCCGGCCCCGACGAGCAGAAAGTGCCCGTCGGCCGGCCGCGCGGATGCCCGCGCTCGGATTTGGCTCGCTGCGAGCTCGAATCCCACTGTCTGCGCTGTCAGCGGCCCGGCGGGCGACCAGCTCCAGATACTCCCGATCGTGCACCCGCATGACCGCTCCAATCTGGTCGCTCGCAGCACGCGCATGGCCTGGCTCCGATCAGGAGTGTCGGCTTTCGCGTGCGGCCTCGTGTTCTATATGGGAGCGCCGACAGACGAGTCGGCTGGAGAGCAATGGACGTGAGCATTTTGCTCACCGGCGCTACGGGATACATCGGCGGCCGTCTTCTTCGATCCCTTGAAGACGGCGGCCACGCCGTTCGTTGCCTGGCCAGGCAACGAGGGAAGGTTGCGCCAATCAAGCTGACCACTGAAGTTGTCGCCGGTGATTGCCTCGACGAGGCGTCGCTCGACGGCGCGCTGGCCGGTGTGCGTTGTGCCTACTATCTGGTGCATTCGATGGCGGCCGGGTCGCACTTCGAGGACCTCGACCGTCGCGCCGCGTATAACTTCGGACGCGCGGCCGCGAGGGCTCGGCTCCGACGCATCGTCTATCTTGGCGGACTGGCCGACAACACCAGTTCGCTCTCGGCCCATCTGCGGAGCCGGGCCGAGACGGGTGACGCGCTCAGGGCGGGTGGCGTTCCCGTCATCGAGTTTCGCGCATCGGTCGTCATCGGGGCCGGCAGCTTGTCGTTCCAGATGATTCAGGCGCTCGTCGAACGGCTGCCGGTGATGGTGTGTCCGCGGTGGGTCGCGACCCTCACGCAGCCCATCGCCGTCGACGATGTGCTCGCGTATCTGGTGGCAGCACTGGATCTGCCCGACCGCCGTGGCAGAATCTTCGAAATCGGCGGGCCGGATGTGGTGTCCTACGGTGACATGATGCAGGAATATGCACGCCTTCGGGGGCTGCGTCGACTCCTGCTGCCCGTGCCGGTCTTGACGCCACATCTGTCCGGCCTCTGGCTTGCACTGGTCACGCCCGCGCAAGCGCGTGTCGGTCGCGCTCTCGTGGATGGACTGAAGAACGCGACCGTCGTCCGGTCGCCTGAGGCGCGGAAGGCGTTTGGAATCGAACCGATGACACTGCGGACGTCGTTCGTGAAAGCGATCGAGGAGGGCGCGGAGGCGCGCTGGAAGATAGACACTCGAACGATTGTCGTCAGCGTGCCGCCGGTCCGGGCGTTCGAACCCGTTCGGCGCCTCGGGGGTGCCACTGGTTGGTACTTCGGCAACCTACTCTGGAAGGCACGCGGGTGGGTGGACCGACGACTCGGAGGCGTCGGCATGCACCGCGGGCGCCGCGACGCTGACTGCTGCGCGGTGGGAGACGTGATCGATTCGTGGACAGTCGAGGCGTACGAGCCCGATCGGCGGCTGCGCCTGTCTGCTGACTTGAAGCTGCCGGGCCGTGGTTGGCTGGACTTCGAGGTGACGCCGCTCGACGGTGGCCGATCGTTGATCCGTCAGACCGCGACCTTCGACCCGCGAGGCCTGCTGGGCTCCGCCTACTGGTACGCGATCTATCCTTTCCACGCGCTGATCTTTCGTGGACTGCTGCGGCGAATCGCCCAGCGCGCGGAAAGCGACGTCCCGCAATCGCCCTCATGTGGGTAACGAGCCGCGAAAATAGTCATCCGCCAGCTAATCTCGATGACCCGCGAGAGCAGTGGCCATCCTGAACGTGGACCCATATGTTTTTCCTCTTCTCCAATCGTCTCGGCTGTCTCGGCTCCATCGCCGTTTCGGTCGTCTCACTGTGCTCTTGTCTTTGCGATGCGGGCGTGCAGCGCAGGTCCGAGCTGGTAGCCGACGGCGCGACCTCTAGGCGTTGGTAATGTCGACGTTGCGTGTTACCGTCGGTTGCCGCGCGCGGCCAGGGTTCTAGGAGTCCGTCCGAGTAATTGCCATGATAGTCACATTCCCTCGCGCTGCGCGCTCAATGTCTACCGTCGCTGTCGGCGATGGCCGCGTCGGTCTCCGGTCGTCGCTCGAGCCTGAAGAACAAATCGGCCGGTCCGTTCACACGCAGAGGCGATACAGCTTGAGAATGTTGTGCGTCGTGCACACCAGCGACCATTCCCCTTGCACCTTCTCGAATCCTCGCAACAAGAATTGCCGGAAGCCACGGGCCTGCTTGATCTGCCCAATCACCGGTTCGACGATCCCTTTGCGCGCGGCATACACCGCCGCGCCGGTCTTCGTGTGCAGCTTGCGGGACATCCGGTCGACGATCGTCGCGGTCTTCGGCAGCGGCCCGCGCGGACAGGGCCCCGGCCGCTCGCCATGTTTCTGCTTCCGCGTCGAGATGTACGCGTCGATGTCCGTGTCGGCGATCGCGGTCAGGTTCGACGTCCGAGCAATAGCCCGCGTCCGCGAGCAGCTGCGAGGGCGTGTCGCCCGACTGCTGCTCGATGGTCGTGATCATCGGCATCAGCTGCTTCTTGTCGTTCGTCTCCTGCGTCACGGCGTGACCCACGATCAGTTGCAGCTCGTCGACCGCCACCTGCACGTTGTAGGCCTGGACGAATCCGTCGGGACCCTTCATGATCCGCGACTCCGGATCCGTGAAGTTGTATTGCGCCTTCGAATCCGGCTTCGCCGACTCGGCGGGCTTGACCCGCGGCGGCGGCCTCGTCCTTCGCGCGGGCCTCCAGCGCCCGTTTGGCTTCGCGAATCCGCTTCAACCGACTCTCGCGACGTTGCAGTTCCGCCGGCAGCTCGTCGCCGCGTCGATCGGCTCCGTACTCCGCGTCCTCGGCCGCATCCGCCGCTTCCGCCTGCGCGAGCAGTTCGCTTCACTTCCTCGCGCAGCTGCCGTTGCTTCTCGCGCATCCGTCCGTAACTCATCGCCTTGTGCTTCGACGCGTTCGCTTTGATCTTGCTCCCGTCGAGCGCCACGCGGCCGACTCGCGGCGCGCCCAGTTCGCGCGCCAGGCGCAGCACCTGCTCGAAGAAGCCCTCGCAACGCGGTCAGGTGCGTCTTGCGAAAATCGGCGATCGGTGCGAAAGTCCGGGTCGATTGCCGGCCGCCAGCACGCGGAACGCCACATCTTCGACCAACCGCCGCTGAATCTTCCGCGACGAAAAGACGCCGACGCAGTAGGCGTACACCAACACTTTCGTCAGCATGACCGGGTGATACGGCGGGTAGCCGCGTTCCTCGTCTTCATAGACCGTCGTGATCGCCGACAGATCCAATTGATCGATCAGGTCGCTCACGAAGAACGCCAGGTGATTCTCCGGCAACCAGTCCCGCAGGCTCGGCGGCAGCAGCAGATCCTGCTCGGGCACGTAGGGGCGATAGGTCTTGGCCATCGCCCGCAGTGTAGTACAACCCTTCGTTAGGCGCACCTCGGTTCGGCGTCGAAAAGTGGGTCGTTGCTCGGAATTCTCCGGAACAGATCCGATCGAGGGACCAAGCGCGTCACAGATCGCTATAGCGCGGGGAAACGGGGAGCTCTAATGTACGCGGCAATTGTGAACCTGACCATAGACCCAGCGCGCGCACCTGCCGCGGCCGCGGCGTTCACGAATGAGATCCTGCCCCGAGTGAAGTCCGCCGAGGGTTTCGTCGGTCGTTACTGGTTCGATCCGGTCGACGGTGAGGGCTTTTTCTTCTTTCTCTTTTATTCTTTTTATTTATCTTTTCTTTCGACACCTCCAGTGTCCAGCTGGTCGGCACCGGGAGTAGCGATTCGCAGTGTGGACATTCGACGCGTGGCTGTCGCTATCCCGTGATGCTTGCGAACGTGTGTGGTCGGCATCGGTTGCTGTGTCCGATGTCGGTCACTGACTTCCAAGCGCGCCGGATGGCACTTAAAGCGGCTGCACCCGACGGCGGGCGCGGCAACATTGGAGCAATTCGAAGTGTTATGGGCGGCCGCCGAGGGGTGAGCCGAAGTGCGTTCGGCGCGCACCCTGAGAATCATAATGACAGGAGCGATTACCCGGACACAGTCCTAGTTTGGAATCGCGTTCGCCTCGTCTGCTGATTTGCGACCGGGACACGAAATGGAACGGGAAAGTCCGTCGGCCCCTGGCTGATGGCGGGCATCCGCGTGATACAGACACCTCGGCAGGCCCCGAATGCGAATGCGTACGCGGTGCGGTTCGTGCGGTCCATTAAACAGGAATGCCTCTACCGGATGCTGCCGCTCGCGAGCGCCATTTCCGACGAATCGTACGGAATTTGTCGAGCACTATCATGGCGAGCGGAATCATCAGGGGTCGGGGAATCGGCTGATCGAGAGTCGAGGGCCGAATCGGTCGGCGTGTCCGGCTCGGCGGCTGCTGAATTACTACGAGCGGGCCGCGTCGCGGCGGCGCACCGACACGACTGGCTCTGCCGACCGAAGGGACATTACGCGGTATTGGAGTGCACGAAACCGCAGATCGGGCGGCGGCGCTGTCTCGCCCGTTGATTCAGCCATCAAGATCGACGGCACGCCACTGACACGCGGCTATATCTCAATCCAGGCCGAAACCGCGCCGACCGACTTCCGCAAGATCGATCTGCTCAACCTCGAGGGGTGCATGGACCCGCAAGCGTCCAAATACAGGCGCTACTTCGTGAAGTCAAACCCAGCGATGTGCAAGAACTGACAGAAAGTGCGGCTTGACACTGTATCGAACGCTCTCACGGTTTCTTCAGCTCGAGCTTATCGATAACCTCTGTGACGCCTTTTGTCTCCTGAGCGAGTCGCACGGCGCGCTCGCGTTCTGCGGCGGATTCAACGACGCCCGTCAATGTCACAACGGCTCCCGACGTGTCCACGCTAATCGCGCGCGCATTGACGTAATCGTCGAGCGCCATTTTCGATTTGATCTTCGCGGTGACGGCGCTCTCGCTCATGGCGCCCTCGAGTCTGGTCGCTGCTTCACCCGCCTTCTCGGTGGCTTCTCGCGACAGCTCCGCACCGCGCTGCCTGGCTGCCGTCAGATCACCACTTGGGGGGCCCGCCGCCGGCTGCAGCGTCCAGCCGCGTCCCGACCAGTAGTTGTACGCGAGGACACCGACGACGGCGCCGATCGCCAGCAGTAGCATCGTCCGGATAATGCCCATCGTTTTGGCCTCCCACCACCATCATCGCGCGAGTTGCTGTCGCCAGTCGATCCACCGCGCGAGCACGATTAGCACGATTCGGGCGGTATCGTTCAGACGGCGCGGTGTGGCCTTCCGCTCGACATAGAACGCCAGTGGCTTGCGCAGGATCAGGATCTCGGCTGCCAGGCTCGCGCGCGTTGAACACGCGAGCGCAACGAAGTGCAGCAGATTACGAACGAGAAGAATAGCGGTGCGAGTCATCCGCAGCGGTCCATAATACCGGCGGATTCGAGATCCGGACTTCGTCGGTGCGGGTCCGTTCACGGAAAGCCAAGTATTGACGGCTGGCGAATATTTGCGGAGCGCAGGTCCGAATCCCACCAATCGGGTCGAGCACGGTAGCAAGCGCCAACTGATCTGCGACGGTCGGGGCATGCTGCTCGCGGCTCGCCTGACCGGCGCGAACCGGAACGACTCGCAAGAAGCCCAGGCGTTGGTGGATGCGATTCCCCACGTGCGCCGTGCGGCGGGGCGACCGCGGCAGCGGCCGGACTGTGTGCTCGGGGATCGCGGCTACGACACGGCACGGCTGCGAATCGGCGTGGGCTGCGGGCGCGGCATATCGTGCCGTGGGTCGCTATGCGTGGTCCCGCGCACGGGAGTGGGCCGGTGGCGGTGGGAGCGGACGTGTGCCAGGCTCAACCAGTTCCGACGCTTTCGCATCGCTGCGACAAGCGAGCCGACATCCACCGAGGCGTTCCCCTCGCTCGGATGCGCGCTGATTTGCTGAAAGTCGCTGCGCCAGACGTGGCGGACCGCCTGAGCGGAGGCCGGGCAAAGGTCGGCGTTTACTGGTGCCACGAGCTCGGAAAAAAATGGACCCGAGTACCGCCCCCGGGGCACCCCGCACTGTTGCCTGGCTCTCGTCGAGGGAGCCGGAGCACGCCAGGTAAATTTCCAGATTGTGGTGATCCCCCGGTGCGCCTCGCCCGAGAGGCGCGCAATGGAGGGATCCTGCATCCCCGCTGCTGCGGGATCGACGTCCACAAAGAGACGCTGGTGGCGTGTCTACGTCTGCACGAGGGCCGACGCGTTCAGAAGCAGGTCCAGACCTTCAAGACGACGACTGCAGAGAATCCTCCGCTTGGGGACGTGGCTGACCGAGCACGAGTGTACGCACGTCGCGATGGAGTCGACCGGCGTGTACTGGCAGCCCGTCTTCAATCTGCTCGAAGGGAATCTGACCGTCGTGCTCGCCAACGCGCGGCACATTAAGGCCGTGCCGGGGCGAAAGACCGAGGTGCGCGACTGCGAGTGGTTGACGGAGCTCTTGGCGCATGGCCTGATTCGCGCGAGCTTCATCCCTCCGGCCGGGATTCGCGCACTGCGAGATTTGACACGACACCGTAAGAGCCTGCTTCGCGATCGCGTGCAGACGACGAATCGGATTCATAAGCTCTTGGAGAGCGCCAATATCAAGCTTGCGACCGTGGTCAGCGACATCGTGGGCGTATCTGGCCGCGCCATGCTCCGCACCTTGGCGGCAGGCGAGACAGACCCCGAGCGCTTGGCCGCCCTGGGCCGGGGCAGCTTGGTCCGAACGCAGCAGTCGCTTGCGGAGGCCCTCCGAGGGCGCTTCACCTCCCACCATGCCTTCCTGCTGACGCAGTTACTCGCGCAGCTCGATCATTTCGCCGCGTTGATCGATGGCTGTGACGTCCAGATTTCGGCGGTCGCACAGCCCGTGCAGGTCCATATCGAACGTTTGCAGACGATTGTCGGTGTGGGTCCGCGCTCGGCCCAGGTGATCGTCTCAGAGGTCGGGGTCGACATGTCGCGGTTTGCGTCGTCGGCTCACTTGGCGTCGTGGGCCCGTCTCTGCCCGGGGACGCACGAGAGCGCTGGCAAGCGCCGCAGTGCTGGGACCGGGACGGGGAATAACTGGCTGCGAACGACCCTCCTGGAATCGGCCTGGGCCGCGTCGCACTCCCGCACCAGTTATCTGGGCGCTCGGTATCGCCGCATCAGCAAACGTCGAGGGCCGAAGCGCGCGGCGATTGCCGTCGCGCACACGATCCTCGTGATCGCATATCACATCCTTCGCGACGAAGTGGCCTTTCATGATCGCGGTCCCGACTACTTTGATCGGCTGGACGACGGTCGACAGAAGCGGTACTACCTCCGGCGTTTGGCGGCTCTCGGGTGTGATGTCAGCCACGTGGCATAACGCGGCGAGTTGGGAAGACTTTCTAGGTAAATACGTCCGGGACGATACCGAGGAGACGCATGCTGGATTCGCTGACGAACTGCACGACCTCCGCGAGATCGCGCTCATTCTCGAAGATGTCGATCTTGTTGACCACCAGCACGATCTTCTTGCCCCAGTTTCGAATGCTCTCGAGAAAGAGGCGCTCGGTTTCAGTGAACGGGCGGTCGGCCGACGTGACGAACAGCACGAGATCGGCCCTCGGCACGAAGTCCACCGTCAGCCGTTCGTGCGCGCGGTTGATCGCATTCGTTCCGGGGGTATCCACGATGTGGAGATCCCGCAGCAACGCAACCGGAGCGCTAACGACATGAATCCCTGACGAATCGACCTCCCGCGCGAGCCCGTCGCCATAGCGTACCAACTCGATGTGCGCCGTCGTCGGCGTGACTCCTTCCTCGAGCACACGCTCGCCGAGCAGTGCATTGAATCGCGCTCTTTCCGGCGTTGAACTCGCCAACGACGACCAGCAGAAAGAAATCATCGAGCTGTCGAATTGAATGAGCAAGTTAGTGGTGTCTTGCTCCGTGGCCGGCAAACGAGTGAGCCGGTCGCGGAGTTCGGCCAGCAGCGCACGCCCTGCGGCGAGGCACGCTCGGCTGCGGGGCTCAGCGCCCGGGATCGCGCGATGGGCATCGAACGATTGTACCTGCCGTGTCCATTCCATTTGCATCTCCCCTCGTATTGCGCTCGACGTCAGGGCGCCGAGCGTACGTCATTCATTCACCCAGTGCGTCCCTTCCCTGCACAATTGCACCCACTTGCGCCTTGAACCCCGCCGGCTCCGGGCGGCACCGGTATTGCTGTCCACCACACGTGCAGGCTTACGGGAGACCAAGTCGAGCTGGCGAGAACGCACACGGTGGAGTGTCGATGCGTTCGACGAGGACGCTCGAACTTCAGCACACGCCGGAACGTGATTACGCCACGCCACGAAAGGACCACATGCAACCGGTAACGCTCGTCGACCGCGCCGGCGCCGGTGTTCTCGGCTTCTTTGGATTCGTCGGCGCGGTCGCTACGTTCGCCGGGCGCGCCATCGTCGAGGCCGTCCGTCCGCCTCACGAGCCGCACGAAGTCCTCAGGCATCTCTTTCAGTTCGGGTACCGCTCCGCACCGCTGATTCTCACGGCGGGCTTTGCGATTGGCATTGTGCTGTCCATGCATACACGCGCGTCGCTCGAGCGCTTCGGCGCGGAGGCGATGATTCCCGCCGGCCTCGCCATCGCGCTCATCCGCGAGACCGGCCCGCTGACCGCCGGACTCCTCGTCTCTGGGCGCGTCGGCGCCGGCATCGGCGCCGAGATCGGCGCGATGAAAGTGAGCGAGCAGATCGACGCGCTCGAAGCCAATGCGGTCGATGCCTTCAAGTATCTGGCGGTCACGCGCATCATCGCCCTGATGATCGCCATGCCGCTGCTGACGATCATGATGGACTTCTCCGGCATCTTTGGCGGCTACATCGCGGAGGCCGCGGTGTCCGGCATGTCCTGGCAGCTGTACTTCGAACGCGCGTTCAGCTTCATCGGCTACTCGGACATTATTCCCGCGACGCTGAAAACCATCGTGTTCGGATACCTCATTGCGGTCGTGTCCAGCTATCTCGGTTTCACGACCAGCCGCGGAACCGAGGGCGTCGGCGACGCGTCCACGCGTAGCGTCGTCATGTCGTCGATCCTGATCATTCTGAGCGATGTGATCCTCGTGAAAATCATCTTCTTCTTTTATCCTGTGGTGTCGGGATGAACGCCGTGCGATTCGATCACGTCTCGAAGGCGTTCGGCGCGCTGAAGGTCCTTGACGATCTTTCGTTCGCGGTTCCATCGGGTCAGGCGTTCTGTCTGCTCGGACGGAGTGGCACCGGGAAGAGCGTGACCCTCCGTCATATCGTCGGGCTGGTCCGGCCCGATAGCGGGAAAGTATTTGTCGAGGAACGCGACATCGGCGGGCTCGCCCGGCGCGAGCTCGCCAACGTTCGGAAGCACATCGGCTTTCGTATTTCAAAACGCCGCGCTGTTCGACTCGATGTCGGTCGGCGACAACGTGGCGTTTCCGATGCGACGCCACACCAACTGGTCGGCCACCGATATTCGCGAGCGGGCGATGAGCAAGCTGGCGGATGTCGGATTGGACAAGGCGTTTGACAAGATGCCGGGCGACCTGTCGGGCGGGATGAAGAAGCGGGCCGGGCTCGCCCGCGCCATGGCGCTCGATCCGCCGATCCTGCTTGTGGACGAGCCGAGTGCCGGCCTCGATCCGATCACGGCCGGTGAGATCGACGGCTTGCTCGTCAAGACAAAACAGCGCGGTACTACGCTCGTGGTGGTGACGCACAACATTCCCAGCGCGCGCGTCCTCGGCGACGACTTCGCCGTGCTCCAGGATGGTCGGATGCTCGTCAGCGGGACGCTCGCGACCCTCGAAGCGAGCGAAGAACCGGTCGTCCAGGCGTTCATGCGTTCGCAGGGAGGCGGCTAGTGCCCACACCGGCGAGACTGGCGGGCGTCGGAGTGTTTGTGCTGAGTGGTCTCCTCCTGTTCGCCGTCGGTCTGTTCATGATCGGCGATCGGCAGATGGCCTTCGTCAAGAAGTTCACGATTTACACCGAGTTCAGGAAGATCACCGGTCTGCAACCCGGCGCGATCGTGCGGGTGTCGGGCGCCAAAGCGGGATCGATCACCGAGATTTTTCCGCCGAACAGGCCGAGCGGGAAGTTCCGCGTGAAGCTCGAGATCACCGAGCAGCTCCATCAACTGGTACGCACCGACTCGTTGGCGACGATCGAGACGGAAGGGCTCGTGGGTGGGAGGTATCTCGGTATACGCACCGGAACGGACGCCGCCCCGCCAGTCGTCCCGAACGCGACGATTCCCGGCCGGGAGCCCTTCGAGATCGCCGATCTCATGCAGCAGATGAGCGAGACGATTAAGAAGGTGAACGACACGTTCGACGATATGAAGGCCGAAGTCCAGGGCACCGTGGTGGCGATCGGCGACACCGTCGACAATGTGAACGCGCTGATCGTCGACGTCAGCGACGACCTGAAGCACATGACGGCGTCTGGCGCGCGAATCGCCAGCGACGCCGCGCGGATCGCGGAGAGTGTTCGTAGCGGCAAGGGCACCATTGGCAAGCTGGTAAACGACGACGAGTTGTATACGCGTGCCACCGCCATCGCCAGGGAGGCTGAAGAAATCGCGACGAACGCGAGGCAGGTGATCGAGAACGCGAACAAGACCTTGGAGGGTCTGCGATCGAAGGGCGGTCCGGTCGAAGGGATGAGCGCGAGCGTCAAACAGACGATGGACGATGCGCGCGCGGCAATGGAGGGCTTAGCAGAAAACATGGAAGCGCTGAGGCACAACTTCCTGCTGCGCGGCTTTTTCAAGAGGCGAGGCTACTTCGATCTCTCGCAGCTTTCACCGGCGGACTACAGGCAGGGTGCCCTCACGAAGGGGAGCGATCGTCGTCTGGTCCGCGACTGGGGGCGCGCCGATGGGTTGTTCGAGCCGGAACCAGATCACCCAGAGCGTGAGCGATTGTCAGATCCGGGCAAGGCGTGGGTCGACTCAGCGATAGCGCCCTACCTGGAGTACGTCGGATCCGGCATCGTGATTGTCGAAGGCTACGCGCAGCAGGGCACGCGCGACCGGCAGTATCTGCAATCGCACGAGCGCGCGTCGATCGTACGTGACTACCTCGTGGACAAGTTCCATCTCGATCCGCAGGCGACCGGCGCGATGCCGCTCAGCGCCGACTCGATCGACAGCCCGGGGAAGACGCCGTGGACGGCGTCGCGCTCGTGGTCATCCTCCCGAAGGCCACCCTCGAGCGCGCGCATAATCGCACAACAATACCCCCTCAGTAAGGTCCCAGACGACTTATGGAAAACACGCTGGTCCGCTCATCGTCCTGTCCGGATTGTGGCGCTGAAATGCTATGGACCCAGAATGCATGGAAGACTGGCGAGACGGGGCAAGCGGCCTACCGTTGTCAGAATGGGCACCTGCTTGACCCGTCCGTGACAGGCAATGCCCCGCCTGCGGGATACACGACACTGTGTTGCTGGATGATCGAAACGACCGTCAGCAGCTCCAGTGCGCGAGGTGTGGCGAAACCTTCGAAGTCCCCCGTTGACCGTATTGAACCGAACGCGAGGCCGGATCGCCTCACGGCGCCTTTTTGGACGCGTCAGGATCCTTCATTGCAAATGGTTCCGGTCGCGGCCGCCGCCCTTGACGTTGTGTGTAGATGCGCGTGAACTCGGCGCCGACGAGCACCACCTGAGACGAGTAGTACACCCAGAGGAGAAGCACGATCACGGAACCCGCCGCCCCGTAGGTGGAGGCGGTGGTGCTTTGCCCCAGATAGAAGCCGATCAGCTGTTTGCCAATCGTAAACAAGATGGCCGTGACAAAGGCGCCGACCACCACATCGCGACCGCGAAGCTTGACGTCGGGGAGAAAGGCGTACAGCAGCGTGAAAAGTGCCGTGATGACGACGAGCGACACCAATACGTTCATGACATTCCAGACTAAGGGCATGCCGGGCGATATTCGCTCGAGCCAGCTCCCCAAAGCTGCCAGCGCGGCGCTCACGGCCAGCGAGACGAGCAGCAGAAAGCCAATCGCCACGACGAGGCCGAAGGAGCGCACGCGATCCATCACGAACGCCGTGAAGGTGGCATTGGTTGGATTCGGTTTCACCCGCCAGATCGTGTTGAGGGCCGTCTGAAGCTCGAGAAACGCTCCCGTCGCCGCCAGCACCAGCGTAACGCTCCCGACAATCGTCGCGAGATAGCCCGCGCGTCGCTGACTCGCGCCTTCGAGCAGGCTCTGCACCGCGCGGGCGCCCTCACGTCCGACCAGATAATCGATCTGGCCGACGATCTCTCCTCGCACCGCCTGCGGCCCAAAGGCCAGACCGGCAATGGCGGTGGCGACGAGCAGGACGGGCGCGATGGCGAAGAGCGTGTAGTAGGCGAGCGACGCACCAAGCCTCGGGACGTCATCCTCCCACGACGCGCGAAGCGCGCTCCCGAACATTCCGAGGAGCGGCGGGATGGTCACGCTCGGATGGTGCCACACTGTGTGTCAATCAACTGAAGAAAGCGCGTGCCGACTCGGCCGTTCCGTACCTTTGGCGTGGTGTGCGACGGCACCATCGATGTGGACCAGCATGGGCCTCCGCTGTCAAGGCCCGGCAACACGCTCAGCAGGATCGTCGAGGGCCTCTCGCCGCGCTTATCGATTCACCGTAATGGCCGCGCCGAGTTGGCGGGCTCGTTCGGTTGAGCACCTCGTGCCGCGTTCGTGGCGACGGACGGGGGTGTGACCGGCGACGGCGCGATTGCGGATTCCGGAATGATGATTGGCGGCTCGGTAGGTTTCAAGAGTTCGGCAACCAGTCCCTCACTGCCTCTGTACTTCAACCAATGACGGTAGCTGACGGAGAGAACGGCCGTGACCGGAATAGCCAGAAAAATGCCCGCAATGCCACCCAGCTCCGCACCGCACAAGATCGCCAGGATGATCGCGAGCGGATGCAGATGAACGCCGTGGCCCATCAAGCGCGGGTACACCACATAATCGTGGGTGATGCGCAGCACGGCCAGGAAGAGGAGCACGGCAGCGGCCTCGCCTGCGGAGTCGAAGCTCGAGATCACACTCGCCGACAGCGCGAGCACCAGCGGTCCGACAAGCGGAATGAACTCGAGGAGTCCCGCGAGGAGCCCAAGCACGAGGGCGTACGGCACCCCGAGGCTCATGAAGCCAATCGTGCAGACCGTGCCGATCAGCACACAGGCAATGAGCTGCGCCCGGATGTACGCGGCAAGAGTGAGATTGACATCCTGGACGAATTCAGCGCCACGCCCGCGCAATTGTCCGAGCGGAAGTGACAGGAGCGCACTCCGTCGGAAGGCCTCAGCATCCTTCAACAGGAAGAACGCCAGAATCGGAATCAGGACGAGCCACGGCAGGTAACTCACGAGCTCGATCAAGCCCACCACCGCCTGACTCACCTGATCCTCGGCCGCTGCCATGGAGCGGGCCATCGCCTTGTCGACGGCGTCACGGACCGTGACCGGAACGTGATCCAGATTGATGAAAAATTTCCAACTCTGCACGCGGTCCCTGGCATGCGCCAGATACGTGGGGGCCTCGCGCGCAAACGCTGTGAGCTGATTGCTCAGGTTCGGCAGCACCGCGTAGGACGCAACCACGCCTGAGCCGAACAGCATGATGTAGACGACGCCGATCGCCAGCGCGCGCGGCATGAGCCGTTCGCACCTGCGCAGAATGAACGGGCGCCGGACGACCTCCACCAGCGGCGCGATGAGATACGCGAAGAACATCGCCAGCACAACGAGCAGGAGGACAGCTTTCAGGGCGTAGAGCGCCCACAACGCGACCGCGACTGCCAGAATCACGAAGATGACGCGTAAGAGTGCGCGCGTTTGAGGTCCGCTCGTCACAGCCGTGCCGATCGCTACGCCTTCGGCGACTGCTTCGCGCTCTTTCAACAGAGTTGGCTCGTCGAGCATTGGCGTGTATCCACGGTTTCCCCCTTTAAGCCCGCAGTGTAGCGCGACGTGTCAGCCAAGTCTCCGGGCCGGGCTCCTTTGTTACTCTTGTCCCGGAGCAAGCAGCGAAGCACTCACATGAGTTGACTGGTTCAGAGGGGGCGTAACAGTGGCGCAGGAACAAGCGGAGATGCCGACGGCCAACGAGCCCGTCAAGCCCATGCCACCCAGCACGCTGCTGGCGAAGGCCTTTGGGATCACCGACACGGGAAAAGTGCGCACGACCAATGAGGATCAGTTCCTGATTGCCGAACTCACGAAAGCGATGCGTGTCTGGCAGACGAGCCTGCCGGAACCGACGGTGCAGTTTGGCGAGGAGCGCGCACATCTCTTTCTCGTGGCCGACGGCATGGGCGGCCATCGGGCGGGCGAGCGGGCAAGCGCCCTGGCCGTGGTGGCAATCGAGCAGTTCACGCTCAATTCGTTCAAATGGTTCTTGGGCTCGAATAGCGCTGACGCGCAGAGGGTCCTCGCGCAGTTCCAGTCGGCACTCAGTCAGGCGGACGCCCAAATTCTCGATGCGGCGGCGGACGATCCGGAACTGCGCGGCATGGGGACGACGGTCACGATGGCGTTCCATCTGGGCACGCAGCTGTGCGTTGTGCATGTCGGCGACAGCCGTGCGTACCTGTACCGCGACGGCGAGTTGCTCCAACTCACCCAGGACCACACCTTGATGGCCGACATGATGCGGAGCGGAGCGCTTCGGCCAGACCAGGTCGCCGGGCACCGTTTCCGTCACGTCATCACGAACGTCGTCGGCGGCGAGGAGCTCGGAGTCTCAGTCGAAGCCCGCGCGCTCGAAGTTCAGGCTGGCGATCGCTTATTGCTCTGTTCGGACGGATTGACGGAGATGGTGACGAACGACACGATCGCGGCCACGCTCGACGCGGAGCCCACACCGGAATTGGCCGCCAAGCAGCTCCTCGCGCAGGCAAACGAGAGCGGGGGCCGCGACAACATCACGCTGTTGATCGTGCGCTTCGATCCGGACGACTCCGACGCAGCGAATCCTCGCGATGGACGGTGAGAACAGGGCTCCGTGCATTCAGAGTGACCCCGATGATTTCAGGCAAGAGCGCGAGGGCATTTCGCGCGAGGTCGTGGAGGGGATGCAGTTCGATCGCGGCTACTTACGAGTCCGCGCTGCAATCGGTTATCAAGGCGAGCGCCGGATTGCGCGCTTAACACAGAGTTCACGCCACTCGATGGCGCTTCATGGGTGCAAGCTGTTATGCAAGCGATAACCGCCTTGTGATAACCGATCGAGATGCCGAATTTGGCGTTTTCTAAGCGCCTCAGACGCAGGGCCTTCTAAGCCGGGGTCGCAGGTTCGAGCCCTGCCGGGCGCGCCATGCCGCAACGCGGCATGGCTGCGGCCGGCACTCTCTAGGACGCGCGCCGACTCGCTTCGCTCGTCGCCAGCAGGTTCGAGCCCTGCCGGGCGCGCCACTTCCTCAGGAATTCGTCGATTCCCTCCAGCAAGAAGATCGCCGGTGGCGCGCACTGAACACCGCGCGACTGCGGAACCAATCCGGCGTTGGCCCGTAACTGCTAGTGTTAGCGAGCCAAACATGCACCCATGACTGGACTCCTGTCTGACCTCCGCTATGCGCTCCGCGTGCTGGGCAGGTCGCCGGGGTTCGTGGCCGTGGCCGTCGCGACGCTGGCCCTCGCCATCGGCGTGAACTCGGCTGTGTTCTCGCTCATCAACGGCCTGATTCTGCGCCCGGTGATCCCGTACAAGCCCTCCGAGGTCGTGTCGGTGTTCACGGCGCGCAAGGAGTCGAACCGCGACTACCGGCAGTTCTCCTTCGGAGAGTTCAGGACGATTGCCGAGGCCAGGGAAGCCTTCAGCGATGTGACGGCGGTCAACTTCTCGCTGGCGGGCATCGCCCGCGGCCAGGAGCCGATGCACCGCGCCTTCGTTTTTCTCGTCGCGGACAACTTCTTCAAGTTCATGGGCGTCCAGCCAGCGGCCGGGCGCTTCTTCACGCCGGAGGAGGGCCGGCCAAACGCCAACCTCCCGGTGGTCGTCGCCAGCCATGGCCTCTGGCAGCGCATGGGGGGCGGTTCCGATTTCGTGGGCTCAACCCTGAGGCTCAACGGCAAACCGCACACCGTCATCGGGGTCGCGCCCGCGGGCTTCTCCGGAATCAGCGGGTTGATCGCGCCGGAGGTGTGGCTTCCCCTCGGCCTGCATACCCAGATCAATTCCGCATTCAGCGACGGCGGCCAGCTCCTCGATCTCAACAACCCCAAGAACTACACCCTGAACGTCATGGCGCGGCTCCAGCCGGCGCTCACGTTGACCAGCGTGCAGCCGCGGCTGCCCGTCATCGCCGATCGGGTGACCGCGATCCAGCCCCGCGACGCCGGCGGGACCCGAGAACTCCAGGTGCTGGCCCCGTCACGCTTCAGCATCAGCACCACGCCGTCAGACGACGGGCCTCTGGGCCTGATGAGCGTGCTGCTCGCAGGCATGGCCGGCATTGTCCTGCTGATCGCGAGCCTCAACCTGATCAACATGCTCCTGGCGCGCGGCGCGGCGCGATCGCGGGAGATCGCGATGCGCATCGCCATCGGGGCAACGCGGTGGCAGATCGTCCGTCAGCTGCTGGTCGAGGGCCTGGTCCTGTCGCTCGCGGGCGGCGCCGCCGGCCTCCTGATGGCCCGCTGGGCAAACACGCTGCTCGAGCGATCGTTCTCAGCCCTGCTCGGATCCATGAACTTCTCGCTGACGGCCGATCTCCGGCCCGACGCGGTAGTCCTGGCCGCTACCGTCGGATTCTGCGTCGTCGCGACGCTGATTTTCAGTCTCGGTCCGGCGCTCAGGGCCTCGAGGGCGGACGTGGTCGCCGACCTGAAGAACCAGGGCGCGGAGTCGACCGCGGCCAGGCGCCTGACCCGCTTCTTCGCGCCCAGGCACGTGCTCGTCATGGCACAGATGACCCTGTCGGTAGTGCTGATCTTCAGCGCGGGACTTTTCTTTCGCGGTGCGCTGAAGGCCGGAGGGCTCGAGCTCGGCTTCGAGCCGGCCGGCGTGGTGCTGACGGAGATGGACTTCTCGCTCGCCAATACGCCGCGGGCGGACGCGATGCGGCGAATGGCACTGGTAACGGAACGGGTCCGCATGCTGCCGGGCGTGCAGTCGGTCGGCTGGGCGACGCTCGTCCCGTACGCCAACATCACCAACAGCGCACGCGTCGTACCGGCCGATGCGCGCCCGCTCAAAACCGATCCGAACGGCCCCGAACAAGGCGCCTACGGGGTCTCCGCGAGCGTGACATCAGGATACTTCGACAGCATCGGCGTGCCGCTGCTCCGCGGCCGCTCGTTCACCGAGCTCGAGTGCCAGAAGCACGACACGCCGCGCGTGTGCATCCTGGACGACGGGCTGGCGCGCAAGCTGTTTCCCGACAAGGACGCGCTCGGGCAGCGCGTGCGCCTCACGCAGCCACCGGCTGATGGATCGCCGGCGGACATGGAAGTCGTTGGCATCGTCGGCCGGCACCGTCATGACGTAATGGACGACAACGGGCCCGCCCGCCGGATCTACTTCCCGTTTGCACAGGCGTACGGAGCGGGCGCCTGGCTGAGCGCGCGGTACTCGAGCAAGAACCCCGCAGCCGTCGCGAACGCGATGCAGGGGCTGGGCCGTGAGCTCCGTCAACTGGACGCCGATCTCCCGGTCCTGCAACAGCTGCCGTTCACGCTGCTGCTCGACAGGAGCGTCACCCTCTGGCTCGTGCGACTCGCCGCGGTGATGTTCGGGGTCTTCGGCGGAATCGCGCTGCTGCTCGCGGTGGTTGGAGTGTACGGCGTCAAGGCCTACGCGGTGCAACGCCGCACGCGCGAGATCGGCATCCGCATGGCGCTCGGCGCGGACCGGCGCGCGGTGTTCTCGTTGATTGCGCTGCAAGGTGTGCTGCAAACGGCCGTGTCGGTGGGACTTGGTCTGGCTCTTTCGCTTCTGGCCGGTCGAATTCTGTCCACGATGCTGTTCGCGGTCAGTCCGGCGGATCCGCTCTCGCTCGCCGCCGCCGCAGTGCTGCTTTCCGCGTCGGCGCTACTCGCCTGCTACCTGCCGGCCCGCCGCGCGACTCGCGTGAGCCCGCTGACCGCGCTCAGAACCGAGTAGCCCCAGCGCGGACTTGTCAGGAGACGTCGCAGGCCTCTGCCCCCAAGAAGAGCCCGAGCACTCGAAGCCCACTCGGCCTGATTCGCCGCTTCGAGCGCGGGCCATTGGCAGATTGGACAAGGCGTGAGAGCCGACACCGATCGAGAACGTACATCCGCAGCCGGTCTCAACGACAACACACCTTCCAAACCATTGACCCAAGTGATGGCCATCGGGCGCGTCCTCGACGCTGCAACGCGAGTGCTCACGTTGCGGTGTGTCGCCAGTAACTGCCGCCCGTGGCTCGGGGACCCGAGGTGCATCAGTGATCCGGTTCGTCTCAGCAATGGCTTGCGCGATATTCGCACTCCTTCGAACTTGACCGGCAGCTTGGCTCTGGAACTCCAAAGCGGGCGGCGATCTGGCGCGCTCGCGCGTCTCGGCTAGAGCGTTTTTCACAATGCTGTAGCGACACGGTCGCCGCTAGCCAGAGAGATCGCAGCGCTGTTCGCCATAGAGATCACAGAGCAGGCCTGCCGCAGAGTCTCAGAGAAGGCTGGTCACAGAGTCTCAGAGATCTGATCAAGTTACGGCATCAGCTCGGCCGGCGCCACGGCGCAGCCACGCATGGGAGTGCACTTGATCCGGCTAACCACCAGATTCTCTCGGCGCCCTCTGTGATCCTCTGCGCCTCAGTGCAGATTCTCCGTGGCGTCTACGTCCGGCCTTAGCCTGACCTCGAAGGTCCGCCTGAAGGCGGACGCTACATCCTTCTGAAAACCGCGCTAGGCGCCGGTCGTTGGACCCGCTGCCGTCCGGCTCGCAACGTCATCATCACTATGCGGGCCGACGGACCTAAGCTGCGCGCAGCGAAAAGTTCTCTCTTGCCCACGTCGACAGCGTGCTCGGCCGCCCGTCGGCAATTCTGTTAGCGAGCGCGATCCGATCAGACCAATCCGAACCCAGGTAGGTATGACGTTGGAAGTACTTGAACATGTCTGCCACCTCGGCAGCCCCTGGAAAGAAAGTCGCGAACACTTCCGCTGGGACCTGGTCGAACGTCAATGTGTGACCCTGTCGATTCAGCGTCTCGACGATGTCGCTGAAGCTCAAGAAATCTCCGACTAGTGGTAGATACTGGCCATCCCCTGCCTGGTCGGGGTGCGCGAATGCACCGGCCACGACGTTGCCAAGTTCACGAATGTCGCCCATGTGGATGCAGCGCACATCGGGGTCAAGAGGCAGAGCCCAGCCCAAGGACCCGTTTAACTGCTTCTGCGGGGCAAGAGCGCCCAGGAGGTTCTGGTAATAGAAAGGCGCGACCACGAACGTGTGATGCGCAAAGCGCGCCGCCGCAACGATCGGATCGATCTTCGCCTTTCCCGTGAAGTGGGGAACGCTGATCGCGCCGCCCGTGATCGCTTCGACATTCGGCAGCGTCGACCAGATGAAGTGCTTGACACCGGCCTCTTTCGCCGCCTCTATCGCCGCGGTCGCCTGCTTGCGCTCGTCGGTCCCTTCGCTCCAGAAGTTGGTGACTGCAAAGACACCGTGCACGCCTTGAAGTGCCGCCTTGAGTGAGTCCGGTTGGTCCAGATTCGCTTCGATGACTTCGTCACCCAGACCGCGTTGCCGGTCCGGATTGCGGCTTAACGCGCGCACCCTGAATTGGCCGCGGGCCTGTAGGGCACGCACGACGGCGCCGCCCTGTTGCCCGGTTGCGCCGAAAACGGCGATCAGTTTGTTGCTGTCTGACGTGCTCATGGAATGTCCCTCTCGATTCGTTCTTTCGTTTTTGCCGGCTACTCAACCCCGGAACACGGGCGTTGAGCCCGATGCAGTACGCCGATCGCCTCTCGCGTTCAATCGTTTCTTGAGTTCGCGGAGATTCCGTTCGCCAGCCGCAAGAGCGTCCGCGGTTGTGTGGACTGAATAAGCGCCCAGGTGCAACTCGTACGGATGCGGCACTGCACAGCCCAAGACGAAGGTCGCGCCAGTGCCTTCCGCTCCTTCAAACGTGATAGGTGCCTCGCCGGCCTCGAAGATCCCGAGTTCACCGTTCGACAGCCGCTCGCCGGCACTGAGCGCGCCGTCGCCGACCGCGACCCACGCAACGGTGTGACCCCCAGGGGGTTCGTACGTCCACTGCTCACCGGGCTTGAGCGTGACCAACAGGTAGTTAATCCCGCGTGGAGCCCGCGCCGGGCTCGTTGCGGTTTTGTACGTGCCGACGATGAGGCGGGCGGGACCAATGCTCGGCACCTGCTCGGCGCCGAGGTACTGGGCTTCTGGTTCGGCGCGCTCCAGTTCAGGTGGAAGGGCGATCCACAGCTGGAAGCCCTGCACCATAGGCGATGATCCACCGGACAGCTCTTTGCCGTGCCACATGCCGATTCCGGCACGCGCCCATTCCAGGCCGCCGTACCCAATCGTCCCGTGTCCCGCTATCGGGTCGTCGAAGGTCACGTCGCCTCGGGTAAACACCGTCACGGTCGCGATTCCCGAATGTGGATGCACGGGCATACTTCCCGCCAGGGCTCGCATGTCCGCCTCGAACAGATCGAGGAAGACGAACGGCTTGAGCCGCTCGCCCAGATCGGATGGGCTCATCAGACGAGTGATCGGACCATGACGATATCCGCGAGTGCGATGTACGACCTTCCGGGTCGACGCTTGAACGGATTCTGATGATTTCACTTGCTACCTCCCCTCCACCTACGCGGTCAGATCGTCAGCGCACGGTCGGCTGTGCGCCGAGGAGTTGATGCCGGCGAGCCCAGGCGACGCCTGCTGACACGAGCAGCAGAATCGCCGGCAGCGCAGGCGAACCTCCGACGATGAAGAGGTGTACTGCGATCGCACCGACCATCGTCGCCACGAGTGCCAGGGCACCGAACACCGCGAACGAGGGTACGAGCAGCGCAAGTGCCGAGCCGACCTCGATGAGGCCTGTGAGGTAGCGGAACCACTGGCCGATGCCGATGGCGTCGAACAACCCCACCATCGCGGGTGCGCCTAGAAGTTTCGAACCGCCGGCGAGCAGGAACATTCCGGCGAGCGCGATCTGGACAAGCCAGAGAGCTATTAGTGCAGTGCGAACGCTGCGGACCGGCGATGTTTGAGTGAGTGATGGTGCGAGAGACATGAGCAACCTCCTTTTGATGAACAGTTAGAAATCTAACTATTGGCCGAAAAAATTTTGAGGCTTGCGCCTCAGTCGTCCTCCGTGACTCTTTCCCCGATGGTGCGCCGGGCGTGCAGGCTGAGGGCGCGCAGGAGTCGGCTGGCTTCGCGCTTCTGCGAAACCGACAGACCCGCCATGGCCTGCTGAAGCCGTCCCACGTGCGCTGGAAACACCTCGTCGATCAGCGCCCGCCCCTTGGCCGTCAGCTCGCCGAACACGACTCGCTGATCCTCCGCGCACGCTCGCCGGCGCATCAGTCCACGCTCCTCGAGCTTCTTCACGACATACGTCGGTACTCGCGCCGGTCACCAGAATCCGGTCCCGAATCTCGCCGAGAGGGAGGGCGCCCTTGTGGTACAGCACCTCCAGCACGGCGAACTCGGTCATGCCCAGCCCGCACTGGGCAAGATGCGGCCGAACCCCTCGCTCGATGGCTTGAAGAGCGCGCCCAAGAGCGATGATCAACTGCAGCGTTGCGGCCCGATCGCCATCGCCAGCGGGTGCAGGCTGCTGCCCAGGTTTCGTCGCCACAATATTTAGAATTCTAAATACACTTCGGCCGCGTTGTCAAGAGGTCACGATCTCGCGCCTCTCAGCGTCATCGCTAGGTCCTCAACACTGGCTCGCTGAAATAGCTCGGGCGATCGAGGTCTGGTACTCCGCTTCCAGGTTCTTTGTCGGAGTACGAGCTTGGCGATCGTTCCGCTCGCGATTGCGCACGCCCTGATGGATGGTGCGAGTGTGCTAATCGGCGTGCTTCTTCCGTTGGTGAGGGATGATGAGGCCGTTGCCACGGCGTGTGTGGCGACGAGCGGAGGGCTGTCTCAACGCGCTGAGCTCAATCGTTCTACTTCGGGAACGCGGTCGTCCGGGAGAGCTCAGCGTACTTACGCGCCAGCTCTCGCTCTCCGAGGCGCGTATAGACGTTAGAGAGCAAGTAGTACACCTGGACATCGAGGACCAGGTTCCCGGGGTTCCGGAGGCGGAGAGCTCGCTCGGCATCTTCGCGCGCGGCCTGGAAGTCGCTGAGCGCCATCTTCAACTTGGCCCGCTCGTAATGGACCCCACGATGGTCGGGCATGAGCGCAACCGCGCGGTCGAGGTGTGACCGGCTCTCTTCCAGACGCCTTTGCTTGAGGAGAAAGCGCCCGTAGTTGTAGTCGAGAAAGGGGTCGAAGAAGGCTCCTTGGTTCACCTTCAGCGCGCGGCGGTAGGCGGCCTCCGCCCCCTCGGCTTCGCCCAGCGCTTCGCGGCTGAGCGCGAGGTAGTCGAGGGCGAGCGCATCCACGGGGCGCAGCGTGGCTACCTTCTCGAAGCGGGGGGCGGCCTCGGCGGAAAGCATCAGGCGGAAGAACCAGATTGCCAGCCGAAATTGCGCCTCCGCGTTCGCGGGGTTGAGTCGGGCGGCCTTCTCCAGCGCCTGGAAAGCTTCGTGGATCTGGCCTCTCATGCTCAGGAGCCGCCCTTTGACCACTAGCGCCTCCGGACAGTCGGGGTTCAGGGAAAGCGCCCGCGCCGTCAGGTCTTCCGCCCGGGCGGGTTGACCTCGGGAGAGCCAGTATTGCGCGAAGAGCGCGTGGGCGAGCGCATCGTTGGGGGCGAGCGCAATGGCACGGGCGAAGAGCCGTTCCGCCTCTTCCGGTACGCCTTGCGCCGCCCGCAGCCTCGCGAGACCAAGGACGGCGCCGCCGCAGTCCGCATGGGAAGCCGAGAGACGTTGAAGCCGGCGCTCAGCCTCGGCCCACTCGCCCCGGTCGAGTGCCTCCGCCGCGGACCGAATCGATGACTCCACTCCCGCGCACGGACCTCCGGCTCGGTCTTGAGACGACGCGATCGTGTGCGCTAGGAGGACTGCAATAATAATGAGCGCAACCGTGGTCCGGCCGCTCATGGCTCCCTGACCTCGAGAGTCTTGTCCGCCGTGACGTCCGTCAGAATCTGGGTAGTCCCGCTCGGCCAGCGGATTTCGATCTCGCGAGCGACGCGGTCGGTGCCTAGGCCGAAGTGCACCCGCTTGTCGGAAGAGCTCGCGTAACCGACGGCGGTGGTCGCGTGATTGTACTGGACGCGCCCGGACTCGCCCGTCAGCTTGACTGTCGCGCCGATGCCGTCGCGGTTGCTCTTCGTGCCTTCCAACCGGAGCTCGAGCCAGTGCCCGGCGCTGGCGGTCACGTTGTACAGGACTTCGGGCGGCTCGCCGATCACCGAGACCACGACGTCGACCCGGCCGTCGTTGTCCATGTCACCGAAGGCACAGCCCCTGTGGGCCCGGGGCCGCTTCATCGCCGCTCCGGCCTTCGCACTCACGTCGCGGAAGCGGCCGTCCCCGATGCCCTGGAAGACGGCGTTTGGCTGCCGGTACCGGTGATGGCCGAACAGCTCGATGTTCTCGCTGAGGTGGGAGTTCGCGATGAAGAGCTCCTTGTAGCCGTCGTTGTCGAAATCGTAGGCGCCCGTCCCCCATCCACTCATCAAGACGGTGGCGAAGCCGAGGCCGGCCCGATAGGTGACGGAGGAGAAGAAGCGCTCGGCCGTGTTGAAGTAGAGAGGAAAAGTATCCCCGCTTAGAGCGGTCACGAAGATGTCCGGGCGGCCATCCTCGTTGAGGTCGCGGAAATCAACGCCCATGCCGGAGACGGGTACGCCGTCCTCCGTGTAGGCGACGGCTGCCTCCACCGCGTTCTCGACGAACGTGAGGCCGCCTGCGTTCCGGAAGAAGAAGTGTCTCATCCGGTCGTTGGCCACGAAGATGTCGGTGAATCCGTCAGAATCCGCATCGCCAACCGCGACGCTCATGCCTTTCCCGATGTGCGCTCCGATCCCAGTCGGGCCGGACACGTCGGTGAACCGGCCGCTGCCGTCGTTGCGGTAGAGAAGATTCGGGAGCCCCTCGTAGTCGGTGGGCGAGCAGTTCACTCGTTTTCCTTCCGCACCGCATACCCGGTTATTCTCAGGCGACCAGTCCAGGTAGTTGGCCACGAACAGGTCGAGGTCAGAATCGTTGTCGTAGTCCAGCCAGGCCGCACCCACCGACCATAGTTTCTTGGCGCCGGGTCCGATCCCCGAGACACCGGCCCGCTCGGTGACGTCGGAGAACGTTCGGTCGCGCTCGTTGCGATAGAGGATGTTCCGGTTCACACCGGTCACGTAGAGGTCGGTCGCGCCATCGTTGTCGAAGTCAGCGGCCACTGCCCCCATCGAGTAGCCCTCGCCCCGGACCCCCGCTGCCTCGGTCACGTCGCGGAACGCCCCCCCGCCTTCGTTGCGGTAGAGCCGATTCCAGAAGCGTGGGTCGTCCTTCACGAGCCCGTGGATTCGCGCGCCGTTCGTGAAGAAGACGTCGAGCCGGCCGTCGTCATCGAAGTCGAGAAGGGCGACTCCACCTAGGACGGCGTCGATGATCGGCTTGTCCGGCGTCGTGCCGTTGTCGAGGAGGAAGCTGATTCCGGACTCTCGCTGTCGGTCCTCGAACTGGATCGGACCCCCGGTTCGCGGAGCCGCTTCGAGTCCACCGCTCGACGGAATCGTTCGTGCGAAGCTCGCCGAGAGCGTCAGGCCGAGACCTAATCCAAATGCGACATGCACACCGCGCGAACTCATCCGTCCCCTCTCCAGCCCGCCGATCGGGTCCGCCACCACCCCAACATCGAGCCCGACACGTTCGTCAGCGTAGGAGAAATAATTCTGTCAGGGCAAGCGGACGTACGGTCGAGGATCTGCATACCCCTAGTTATCCCGTCGAGCCAGCAAGCCGGACTGTAGTAGGATCCCCCGTCTGCAGTTGAGACAACGGCCGGAACACTTGAAGGGAGCGTTCATGAAGAGACTCTTTGCGGTTGCGTCGGTCATGCTGGGGATGTGCGCTGTGGCGTTGGCACAGGGCAGCGTCGATAAGACGCTGATGGAGTTGGAGCGGCAGTGGGTCAAGGCAGCACTGGCAAGTAACGGAGAGGCCCTCGCGCCGCTGCTTGCCACGGATTTTGTCTCGGTTCAGTCCGATGGGACGACTGAGACCAAGGCCGAGTATGTCGCCAAGACCAGCAAGGGCAAGTGGCAGGTCAGTGAGGTTAGCGACATGAAAGTGCAGGTTCATGGAGACTCCGCCGTCGTGACGGGCGTGTGGACGGGAAAAGGAACCGACGGAACGGGAAAATCCATCGATGGTAAGGAGCGGTTTGCGGACACGTGGGTGAAGATGCCCGATGGCAAATGGCAATGTGTCGCGAGCGCAAGCGCCCCGATGAAGTAGTTGCGGAGCCGGCCGTGCTCGCAGCGTGACAGAGGCAGCTGCGGTACGGCCACCGTGTTTTGTCGCCTAGCCCCGAAGTTTCGCCGCCAGTTTCGATTCCAAAGGTCCACCGACGCCGCCGAAGTCCGCGCGAGATTTCTTGCCAGGGTGTCAGAGTGGGTGCCGGCGGCCCGCGCCCGGAGGTTGCCATGTATCGGGACACGACCAGCCGGTTCCTCTTCGTCCTCCTGCTCCTCGCGATGGCGTGGTTCGCGGGCCAGGTGATTGCGCCGTTCATCGCAGGCCTCACGTGGGCCGCCGTGCTTGTCGTCACCTTCCGCCCGTTCCATCGCCGCCTCCAGCACGCGTGCGGCGGCCGACAGTGGGTCGCCACGACCATCCTCACGCTGCTCGTGGCGGCCTTCGTCATCGTGCCGGTGACACTCGCCGCGGTGCAGGCCGTGCAGGGCGGGATCGCCGGCTACCAGTGGGTGCAGGAATCCTACCAGGGCACGTCGTCCGGTCCGGCGGTGGCCGAGCGCTGGCCCTGGCTCGTCGATCTCGTCGAGCACGGCAAGCGGGTGGTCGGTCTCGCCGACGTGAACCTGAAGGGGCTCGCCGTCACCGCGCTGCGGCGTGTCGCGGCGTTCCTCACAGCGACCGGCCCGGCGCTCGTCGGGGGAGCGCTCGGCTTCGCGTTCTCGTTCCTCGTGATGATCGTGGGGATCCCGGTGCTCTTCGCGCACGGGGAGGCGATGACCGAGGCGCTCGCCTCGGCGCTCCCGTTCCCCATCGACGACGCCCGGCGCATCCTGTACGACATCGGCGAGATGACGCGCGGCGTGTTCTTCAGCGTCGGACTGACCGCCGCCGTCCAGGCGGCCCTCGGCTTGATCGGGTTCCTCGTGGTGGGCGTCCCTCACGCCGGCACGCTGAGCGCGCTCATGTTCTTCCTGGCCCTGGTGCCTGGCGGAGTGGGGCTCGTCTGGGCGCCCGTCGCGATCTGGCTCGGGCTCGGCGGGAACACGTGGAGCGCCGTGTTCATGGTGGTGTGGGGCGGCGGCGTCGTCGGCACGAGCGACAACGTCCTGCGCCCGCTGCTCGCGGGACGCGGTGTGAAGCTCGACGGCATCACGCTGTTCTTCGGGCTGGTCGGCGGGATGGCCGCCTTCGGGCTCGTCGGACTCTTCCTCGGCCCCATCGTGCTGTACACGCTCCGCGAGCTCGTGGCGATCCTGCGGCGCGACGTGTACGCGGCCGTCGAAACCGCCTAATCCACGGCGCCCTGCCGGATGCGGATGCGCCGATACTCCATCTGCCCGCGGTCGCCCTCGAGACCGTATGTGCTCCATTCCTTAGGCGCGGAGTTGATCGAGATGAGCGAGCAGTTGGCGCGCGGTCCGCGCGTGGCGTCGTTGCTCGATGGCGCTGCGTGAGTAGAAGCCGTGAACGGTTCGAGCCTGCCGCAGCGCCTTGAGTCCCTTCAGGTGCGCGTCGAAGCAGGCAATCATCGCGTCGCCACCCGCGGTGGTCGGCGACGTCGTCCTCGACGCGCTTCCCGGGATCGAGGCGCGGCTGAACCAGCACTAGTGGCCTGTATTCGCTGAATCGGTAGTGGCTTTCGGAGCGCGGCGCCCGGCTGGCAAGGCGCGACGACCGAGAATACCGGCAGTATTTGAGGGAGGAGCAACGCAGGCAGCCGGGATGCCCCGCCCGAAAGACACACCTGATTCAGCGGATACAGGCCATTAGGCGCGCGAACGGAACAAGCTCGCGGCCCACTGCCAGAGGCGCGCCGCTGGCCCCGGCTTCGGCAGGCGCGGCGACTCCACGTAGCAGCGCCGCGTGTCCGTGCAGCAATCCGGCGAGGCCAGCTCGGTGTCGGGACCCCATGTCTGGCCGGTTCGCAGGCACGTACACGGGCCGCGGTGCTCGGCGTGATGCAGCGCGAGCTCATCGAGCGTCGTCCACACTGCGCCGTGGTAACTTTTCCACCGCAGATATCGGCACAGCATCATCACAGCCGCCACTCGAGCGCCAATCCGTCGACCGGTGCCGCGGGTTCGGGCGCGAGCGCCTGCGCGGCCACGGCAGCCAGGCACCCCCGCAACAGAGGCTGCTTGTAGGACGTCGTCTCCAGATGCGTTCCCGTGATGGTTATGTCTTTCAGGCGTGCTCGCACGTCGGTCACCGCGCATCCGCGCAACACCGTCTCTGCCGACGTCAGGCGGATTGGGACATTGGCGACAGCGCCCGCCGCAACCACTACGTCCTTGATGACGTCGTCACTGACCCAAAGCCGGATGACGACCTCCACGAGCGGCCATTCCGCGGCGCGCCGCGCAATACCTCGGAGATATCCGGCCTGCTCGCCGGCGCTTGGAGGCGGCATCGTGACTGCCTCGATCAGTTCATCCGGCTCGAGCAGATGGTCGGAGGCGGCGATGCTGCCGTCGCCGAACAGTTCGGCCATCGTCAATCGACGTCCGCGACTGGTGTCCACGACGGCGTCGTAAGCCATCAACGCCACTCCGAGGGTCGAGGGGTGCGGCCACACGCACGGGCCGAGATCGATCAGCACGCCGAGACGGTGATCACCTTCCCGCGCCGGACAGGACTGGCCGCCTTTCTTGAAACAGTTGAAGAGCGGTTGCCGGAAGTACCAGCACCGCGACCGCTGCGCCAGCGCGCCGCCGACCGTGGCCACGGCCCGGATCTGCGGCGTCGCCAGGCCGCCGGCCGTCGCGCTCAGTCCGCGATACGCCGCACGAATCGCGGAGTCGGTCGCGACGGTACCAACCCGAACCAGCGATCCGATGCGCACGCCACCGTCGTCCAGCCATCGGACTGTCGTGCGCTCAGGCGTCGGCTCGATGTCACGGACCGGACCGACGCTCACGCCTCGATGCCGTCGATCCTGCACGTCCGTTGCGCCCGCCCGCCACTCGGCGGCGCTCACAGCCAAGGCCAGTGGGTCCCCGCTCACCGCAGGACCCCATCAGCCACTGCCCGCAGCACCCGATCCGGCATGAGCGGCAGATCGGTGGGCTGCCAGCCGGTGGCGTAAGCGACGGCGTTACCGACCGCCGCTGACACGCCGATCGTCGTGATCTCGCCGATACCGACACCGCCTCCGTCGACGTACTCGAATCCACCCTCCAGGAACTCCACCTGCATCTCCGGCACGTCACCGATGCCTGGGAGCCTGTAGTCGTCGAGCGAGACCGTGAGCGGAGCCCCTGTGACAGGATCAATCACACGCTCTTCGTACAGCGCGTAGCCGATGCCCTGAATCGCGCCGCCATAGGCCTGGCTGGTGGCGAGCACAGGCGCGGCGATGTGTCCCACGGAAAACGCCGCCCAGAGTCGCGGCACACGAATGTGCCCGGTCGAGATGTCAACTTCGGCTTCGACGATGTGGATGCTGGCTGGGATGCCTCGACCCACCTCGAATTGATTGAGGGCAAAGGGCAGCAGGTACGGACGGCGGTCGGGGCGGCGGGCGGCGCGGACGCTGTCGGGAGGCGCCTGGGCGAACACCACGTCCCAGGACATGCGGCCGCCGGCATGCACAACGGCACCGGGCTCGGCATGCACGTCTTTGAGGCCCAGTGACTGCTGAGCCCACAAAACGAGCCGATCGCGAAGCTGCATGGAGGCCTGGAGCGCCGCCGGCCTCACCGAGGTCATCGTCCGGCTGCCGTTCGACACCGGTCCCCGGACGAACGTGGAGTGGCCAAGGTGGACGTGAATGGTCGTCGCAGGAACACCAAACACGCCAGCGACGGCGTCGGCCAGCACCGACCGGGTGCCGGTGCCGATATCCTGCGAAGCGGTCGCGATGGTCAGACCGTTGGGCGCGCTGCTGACCTCGACTCCGCACTGCGGCTGCACGAAATAGCCCCAGGCGCCGAACGACAGCCCAATGCCGCGACGGACAGGGCCGGTCGACACGCGAAGCTGTTCGCGGTTTCGCCACGGATCGAGGCTGTCCACCCAGTCGAACAGCCGATCGTGCGCCGGACTGGTGCTGTTGTTCCTGCGTAGCGCGGACCAGTCGACCCCCAGCCGCTCGCACAGCCCGGCGAGCGACCGTTCGAGTGCCCAGCAGGCCGCTGGTCCGCCCGGTCCACGGAATGGCTTGGCGGGCGCGCCGTGCGAGACCACGTCGTAGTCGAGCAGCACCTTGTCCACCTTCGACAGTGGAAACCGGCACAAGCCTGCCACTGTCGACCCGACTGCGACCCCGCCGTCTGCGAAGGCGTGCATGGAGATGGCACGAATCCGACCGGTGTCGTCGCCCAGGACGGCGCTGCGGACTTCGACGCCGGGACGATAGCCACCCACCGTGAACTCTTCGGTCCGCGCGAGCACCACGCGCACGGGCGCCGCGGCTCGACGTGCCAGGTCGATCGCGGCGATGGCTTCCGGCGTGAGATCGGACTTCGATCCGAATGCGCCGCCGACGTGAGGCGCGAGGACGGTTACCGCGCCTGGCGCGAGGCTGTACCGTTCCGCGATATCGGTGGCCATGTCGGCACAGGCTTGGGTGGACAAGTGGACTGTGAGTCGATCGCTGCCCGTCCACTCGGCCACCGCCGCGTGCGGTTCCAGCGGCGTATGGCATTGCCCCTGCGTGCGCCACGTGCATTCGAACAGCGCCCGGTTGCGTGTGAGGCGCGCGGCTTCCAGCGCCGCAGCGGCGCGGAACGGATGGTGCGAGAAGAAGAAGAACGGCCCGTGCTGGTTGTGGTGATACGGACCTGGCACCAAAGGCAACTCGGACTCGCTGGGAGAGCGCGGGCCTCCGAGCCGGTACACAGAGGGTGCCCCGTCGGCGCGGGCGCCGTCCGTGCCGATGGCGGCCGGCAAGGGCTCGCTGGCGACGTCAATCAGGAGAAGGGCATCGAGCGCGGCTTTGGCCGACACCGCGGCAACGGCGGCAATCTCCTGCCCCACGTATCGGATCTCCCATGGCCCCGTGCCATCGCCGAGCATCGAGATCACGGCGCGCACCCCTGGCGCTGCCAGTGCACGTTGACTGTCGATCGAGTGGACCAGGGCGTGCGCATGGACGGATCGGAGGATGGCGCCCTCCAGCACGCCGTCCGGGTAGACGTCTACCGTATACTTCGCCGCGCCAGTGACTTTGTACCTGGCGTCGTGCCGCGGTGAAGGCGGGTCGGTATCGCCATCGAAGTCGCCCGCGCACGCGCGTGTGATGGCGGCAACGATGCCGACGTACGCGCCGCAGCGGCACAGATGGCCGGCCATGGCGTCGTTGACTTCCTCGCGCGTTGGAGCCACCGTGCCGCGCGCGGCGCGCCAGCAGCGATAGAACGCCACACCCTGCATGACCACGCCTGGCGTGCAGAAGCCGCACTGCAGGCCGTCGTGCGCCATCAGCGCTCGCTGGATCGGATGCAGCGCAGGGCCGAGGCCTTCGATGGTTTCGATGGTCCGGCCGGCGGCGGCCTTCGTGGGGAACAGGCAGCTGAGAACTGCAACGCCGTCCGCCAGGACGGTGCACGCGCCGCATGCGCCGGTGCTGCAGGACTCCTTGGTCCCCGTCAATCGCACGCCAACGCGCAGGGCATCGACCAGGCGATCGTGCAGCTGCTCGTCCACTTGCTGCGTCTGTCCGTTGACGATCAGCGAGGTCATGGCTGGCGGAGCGCAGCACGGCGACCAGGGCCGATCATGCCGGACGCGGCTCCGGCGCCGGGACGCCCATCTGACAGAACAGTTCGGTGGCCTCCCGGTCGTGACGTGCCGCGTCCTCGGCCGCTATGCCGTGCAGGTGCGCGAGCTCGAAGTGCGCGCATGCCGCCTCGTAGCGCAGCTCGTGCCGCTCGGCAATCTCGAGCGCCTTCTGCAACCGGGCACGGGCTCGCAGCCTCGCGCCGCGCAGCAGGTGCATGCGTCCGTCCGCCAGAGCCGCGGCCGCACGAGTCATCCTCGAGACGCGCGCCACCTGCGTGAGCTTCCGGCGCATCACGTTCATGCCTGGGAGCAGAGCCGCGCGCTCGGCGTCGCTGGACGCGCCAGCCCACAGGTCGAAGTACGCTTCGAGCACCGCGAACATCCCGTTGCCCGCATAGAACGGCGTCGTTGACAGGCTTTGGACGGCCTCGAGTGCCAGGCCGATCGCCGTCAGGGCCTCGTCACGCGTGCCATCGAGCTGAACGGCTCTTGCCCGCCAGCAGTGACCCAGCACGAACTCCACCGTGCCCGTCACGTCCTCCAGCACATCGTCCAGCCGCTGGACGAGAGCGCCGGTCGGCCGTCGCAGCCGGCAGTGTGCAAACAGCAACCCGCTGAGGCACCACATCCGCTGGGTGGGCAATCCGTACGGCCACAGCGTCTCCTCTGCGCGGTGTAGCCAGACGAGGGCGTCTTCGTACCGCCCGCGCTGGAGATCGGCATTCGCACCCCCCGTAAGCGCGGCTTCCACACGGCTCTTGTCGCCGGCGCGGCGGTTGGCGACGAGTCCTCGCTCTATCGAACGCTCGGCCTCATCCCACAATCCGACTGACAGGGCGTACGTGGCGCGTGACAGGTAGTAATACCCCTCGACACCTGCGAGATCGCCGCCCTCCACCATGGAGCGGCCTCGTTCGTAATACACCTCGGCGAGCCGGCTGAGCCCGAGCTGTCCGGCCCAGAATCCGGCGTTGGCGTAGCTGATGCCCATCTCCGGCGAAGGGCCCGCCGATTCCGACACGTTCAAGCACTGCACGACGGCCTCCAGGGACCACAGCGGCGCCTGGAGGTTCCATTGCACTTCGATGTAACGGTGATACAGACTGGCCGCCAGACGAGCATCGTCGCGTTCCTGCCCATTGACCTTCCGCGCTCGGGTACCCACCACCAGACGGGTGGCCTGTCGCAGCAGCCCGGCGATCAGACCGGCCGCGACGGCAGCCTTCGTCGATGGCGTCCGCTGCCCCAGCAGCGACAGACCCTCGCGGAGGTCTGTGTTGGCAGCCAGGAAGTGGCCGGCCCGCACGTGCGCGAAGCCGCGCCACCAGTGCCATCGCGCACGCTGAGCGGGCGCGACAGTCAAACCATGTTCGCGAGTCAGCGCAACGGCCTCGGTCACCAGGTGAATCGTCTCTTCGCTTGCCGCGGCATTAAAGGCCTGTTCGCCAGCGCGCTCAAGATACCCGACGGCCGTCGCCGCTTCGCCTGTCTGGCGCCAATGGTGCGCCAGCAGACCGAGCACCGGGGTCAGATCGTCCGTGTGCTGCAGCTCGAGACGCCGGGCGACGGCGCGATGCAGGCCGCGGCGCTGCTCGATCGTCATCAGCGCGTAGACGACGTCGCGCAAGACGACGTGCTTAAACAGGTACTCGGGGTCTGTGCCACCCGACTCGGCGACCACCAGATCGCGCCGCGCCAGCTCCGACAGACGGCCGGAGAGTTCCTCACGGGAAACGCCCACCGGATGGACGGCCATCAGCGTCTCCGTCCGGAACGCGCGTCCAATCACGCTCGCCACTTTCAGCGTCAGCTGGCTGTCAGCATCGAGCGCGTCCACACGCGCCGTGATCACGCCCTCCAAGCTCTCGGGCACGTCGTCCAGCCGTCCGAGATCCTGGACGCCTGGCGCGAGCCGGCAGCGTCGACCCTCGACGCGCAAGTGGCCACGGTCGCGAAGTGCGAAAGCAAGCTGCTCGGAGAAGAACGGGTTGCCTGCCGCTCGCCGGTGAATGAAGGGAGCCACGGCGGCTGGCAGTTCGTCCACGCCCAGCCGCTCCCGTACGATGTCGAGCACCCACTCGGCCGAGAGTGGCTCCAGACGAAGATACGCGTCGCCTGCCAGACGGCGCACCGTGGCGGCGTCTGGCGGGACGGGCTGGTCGAGCGGCCGCGTGCCTGTCACGAGCAGCAGCCGCCGGACCTGCTGTGCGGCCACTGCCGCGAGCGACCACGACGCCGAGTCGAACCAGTGGCCATCGTCCAGGAAGACGGCCAGTGGACGATCGCGACAGGCGTCCTGCAGGAGCACGACGAGCAGTTCGCGCGTGCGCTCGCCGCGCGCCTCCGGCGTCATCGCTCGAGTGACTTCAGTCTCGCCAAGATCAACGGCGAAGGCCGGGCCCAGCAGCGGCAGCCAGCCAAGTGGATCGGGGTGACCAGCAAAGCGCAGCTCGAGAGCCTGCCGCAGCGCGTCTCCATCCGCGGCCGCCACACCGAGCAGCTCACGAAGGACCGGCCGCCATACGAAATACGGCGCGTCGATTTCGACGGCATCGGCAGCGCCGGCCAGGGAGCGCACGCCGCCGCTGGCGGTCAGCTCGACGCAGGCGGCCATCAGCCGCGACTTTCCAATACCGGGCTCGCCCTCGATCAGCACCACCGCGGAATCGCCAGTGGCGACGAGGCGGTCCAGGCGGCTCTGATAGACGCCGAGTTCCCTCGAACGGCCCACGAGCTGCGCGTGCGCCCGAGGCCGCACGGCGTACTCGCCGGTGGGTTCAAACGTGGGGACCGGTGCGGCGATCCCCTTCAGGGTCAGGGCGGCTCCTGGCGCGAAGACGACGCGGTCGCCCGCGGCTCGCGCAGTCGCCTCGTCACACAACACGCGCCCGTCTGATTTCTGCATGAGGCGGGCGGCCCGATTGACGACAGCGCCGACCATTGCGTACTCCCGGCATCGGTCGCCGCCCCGGAGTCCGCAGAACGCCGTCCCGGTCGCCAGACCCAGCGCCGGTGCCAGCCCGACGTCGCGCAGAGCCGACGAGAGCGTTGCAGAGGCCCGCACTGCCCGAGCCGCTGCATCCTCGTGCGCCATCATCGGCAGGTTCCACCCGATCACGAAAGACAGGCCCTTGTCGTCGGCGAGCACCTGATTGATGCTGCCGTCGAAGCGGTGCGCCTCCCGTTGAACGGTCGTCATCGCCCGTTGCAGGCAGTCGAGCGCATCGGCCGCACCGTCGTCGAAGTGTCCAAGACTGAGAAACAGCACCGTGACGCGCCGGAACTCCGCCAGCCAATCGAGCTGGCCCGCTGCCACGCGATCGGCTACCGTGCGCGGTACGAAGGCTGGCAGCAGGTCGGCGCCGATCGTATGTCCCCGGGCAGCCGGGATCATGGCCGGCGGCGCTGGAATACTCTTGAGTGCGACGACGCCATCCACACCGGTCGCGCCGATGGCCGCAGATTGAAGGAGCATGGCTGCGTGACCCGCGAGGCCGACGCCGCCCGGCGCCACCGACGAAGCCGCCTTGCTCGCATCGATCAGGGGATCGCCGGCCAGGACGTGGTCCCAGCGCCCACAGAGGCCGCCGACGCGCGCGGCCCACACGCGCCCCGCCGAGACGCCGGCCCGAAGCCGCAGGCCATGCGGCGTGCCATCCGGCGTCGCGCTCATCCGCTGAAGGGCAAGGCCACACGCAGCCGCCCGCCATGTGGCCGTGGCGAGCTCGCCGTCGGTGCCGGTGGGCCACAGCGCGATCATCGAGTCACCGGCGAACTTCGTCGGCGCGCCCCCGTAGGCGTCGAGGACCGCGAGCTGGCTACCGAAATACGTGTTGATCACGCCCGCGAGGGTCTCGGCTCCCGCCGGACCCTGAGCGCCAAACCGTTCGGCGAGCGCGGTGAAGCCTGAGATGTCCGCGACGAGGATCGCGGCCTCGAAGTGGCGGCCGACCGCAACGAGGCCATCGGGTGCGGCCCCGCAGACATCCGACAGCGCCGCAGGCACGAAGCTGCGGAGAAAGGCGCCGGGGTCGCCCATGTTTGGCAGTAGTATAGGCGCCGTCCTGCCGATCTGATGACGCGACGGCTCCTCTCGCGCCTGTCAATCGCCGGGGCGTTCTCGCTGCTGGCAGCGGTCAACGCCAACGCCACTGCCGGTCGCATTGAAGGACGCCTCACGCTGCCCGATGGCCACGGGATCCCCGGTGTCACCGTAACTGTGGCGCCCGCCGCTGTTTCCGCAATTACCGGAGCAGACGGACAGTTCGTGCTGGACGGCGTCGCCGACGGCGAGCAGGTTGTGGTGTTCACACTCGCCGACTTCGTCGACACCGTCACCGTCGTCGTGGCCGGAACCACCGTGCGCATGGACCGGACTGTGGACTGGACACTGCGCTACGCAGACCTCGTCACGGTGACCGGTGCGTTACGCCGTCGCGAGCGTCTCGTCGAGACGCCGGCGTCAGCCAATGTCGTTCCGGCAGACGTGATCGCCCGTGACGGTGGACATGGACAGTTGCCCAAGCTGCTGGAGGCAGCACCCGGCGTCGAAGTCATCCAGAGTGGCGTGTTCGATTTCAACCTGAACATGCGCGGGTTCAACCGCGCGCTCAACCGGCGCGTACTCATGCTCATCGATGGGCGGGATCCCGGCGGCGTGTTGCTTGGCGCGCAGGAATGGGCCGCATACGCAGTGCCGCTTGACGACATCGCGCAGGTCGAGGTGATCAACGGCCCCGGCTCCGCTCTTTACGGCGCAAACGCGTTCAACGGAGTGGTCAGCATCGTCACGAAGGATCCCCGGTTCCATCAGGGCGGCCGCCTTCTTGCCACGTTCGGCGAACGAGCAACTGCCGGCGTGTCGGGGATGTATGCCGATGTGCTGAGCGATGACTGGTCGTACCGAGTCAGCGGGTCGGCCATGAGAACGGACGACTTCTACGTAGACCGGACTCGTACCGTCGAGTATCCAGGCCTTCCCCTCGAAGCCGTGAGCCCGCACGCCGGCACGGCCGTGGCGGGGGGCACGGTCCGAGTGGACCGCGCGGTCTCGAATGGCGGTGTGTGGACGATCGAGGGCGGCACTGCACGGGTCTCGGGGAACGTGTTCGTCTCCGGCCCCGGCCGCGCGCAGAACGACGCCATCTGGCGCCCCTGGGCTCGGACGCTGTTCCAGCGCGGCGCATGGCAGGTGGCGGGGTATGCGGACGCGAGGCGCGGAAACTCGATCTCGCTCTCGACCGGCAGCGCGCTGTTCGACCATTCGCTCCGGCTCCGTGGCGAGGTGCTCCGGCGGTACGACGCGATACGGTCGCGGCTGCGACTGGTCGGCGGCGCCACCGCCTCGTACAATCGGATCGACACCGCGGGCCCAAGCGGTGAGCAGACGCTCCTCGATGCCCGCCACGACGGGCATCAGGTTGGCGTGTTCGGTCAGGCCGAGTACGACATCGGATCGCGCGCGAAGGTGATGGGAGCGCTCCGCGTCGATCAGTCGTCGCTCTATCCGGTCCAGATCTCTCCGAAGGTTGCCGTGGCGCTGACGGTGGCCAGAGACCAGACGATACGCGCAGGTTACGGCCGCGCGTTCCAGCCTGCGACGTACGGCGAGCTATATCCCCGCGTGGCATTGGCGCCGCCCGTGGCGCTGGGCGCGCTCGAAGCGGCGCTGGCTCCCGTCGTCGGCGGAGTCGATCTGCAGTTTGAGGCAGTGCCGGTGCTGGCACTGGGCAACTCGGCGCTCGACCCGGAGCAAGTGGACAGCGTCGAGTTGGGCTATTCGGGGGTGGTGCGGCGCCAGTGGTTGTTCACGGTCGATGTTTACAGGAGTCGGATGCACGACTTCATTTCCGGCTTCCTGCCGCAGGTGGGCACGAGCCTTGGACGCATCAACCCGCAGTACGGGCCTTACCGTCCGCCATCGACGTTGAGCGCCGGACAGCAGGCAATCGTCCTTGGAAGCCTGGCCGCCGTGCTTCCGCCGAGTCTGCTGGCCGTGATGTCGAACGACGCGGATGGCGCACCGATTTTCGCCGCGCTCTCACTTACCAACTATGGCGCGGTGACCGGGACGGGGCTCGACTTGTCGGCGCGGTACTTCCCGGCGAAGCATTGGACGGCCGAGCTGACGTATTCCCGTTTCAACTTCGACGTCAGCCGCGACTTGCCCGACCAGCCGCTCACCGCCAACACGACGCCCAATCGCGCCGGCGCCGCTCTGTCGTACGCGCGCGCACCCGTCGCCGTCTCCGTGCGATACCGATGGTCCGACGCTTTTCTGTGGGCGACGGGCGTCTTCCGCGGGAGGGTTCCGGCCTACTCCATCCTCGAACTGGGATCGACGGCCAGCTTCGGCTCTCACTACTCTGCCCGGTTGAACATCGCCAACCTGCTCGACCACCGCCACTACGAGCTGTTCGGGGGCGACGTGTTACGACGCCGGGCGGTGGTCGATCTCATCTATCGCTGGTAGCGGCGACTCGGTGTCATGGACGGCCGGGAGCATCTTGCCCCGCGACAGGCGCGTGAGGATGCCACCGAGGCCTGTCAGATCCTCCTCGCGATCGGTGGCGATGTTGGCAATCATCGACATCAGAAGCGCCGCCGACCGCCCGGTTTCGGAGAAGTCGCCGAACACGTCGGACAACAGATGCGACCGCAGGTGCTCGAACCGGGTGAGCAGATGGTCGGCCAGCGCAGTTCAGACGCGGGAGTTCGTCCAGTTTCAGCCAGTGGCACGTCGTTGGATCGAGCAGTTCTGTCGTCACGTGATTCATGAGCTCGAGACCGACGGTGTGAGGCACCAGGAGCAGATGGGATTGCCAGTACGGGCCCAGCGCCGCCGCGAGCCTCACGCCGGCTTCCGTCGGCCCCGCGTACTTCGCGCGCAGTTGATCGAAGATGCGGCGCGCGTCCTCGACGTCGTGCGGCAGGAGCGATTCGCGGATGCCGAGCAGCGCACCCACCACGTTCCAGGTGTGCACGTAGCTCTCCTGCTCGAATGGCGTGAGTACGCAGCCGAAACGCTCGAAAGAGCGCAGCACGACGTGCGAGAACGTCATCAGCGTGTAGAGCAGTTCGGCCTGGTTGATAGGCAGGCCGTCGCCTTCTGGTCTCCCGACTGCCGATAGCTCCGCAAGCCGGCTGGAGGTGTCGAACTTCCGTTGCACGAGCAGGCGAATCACGGCGTGGATGATTCGAATGCGCTGTACGGCCAGCACGCCCTTGCCGCCGGCCTGAAGCCCACCCCGATTCATGATGTCGAACACCATGCGCATCGTGAAGTTCAGACGGCGGCGGACATACACGGCACTCAGGTCCAGACCGCCCGTGCCGTCGAGCAGGCGCGCGAGGCTTGGGAAGGTGTAGGTCTCGGGCAGCGCCGCGCAGACCAGGCTCGCGTAAACGAGAGTGCCCCAGTCGAAGAAGAGCTGTTCCGCGATGCGGATGCGGCTGGGGTCGGCCCATGCCGGCAGCGTCGCCGTCTCCTTGAGGAACCGGGCCACCGCCGGCGTCGGTGCGTCGGCTTCTGCTGGAGCATCGCCTCGGTACAAGGCGCCGAGAAAGCCCTCGAGCCTGGTGAGATCGTCAGACGGTCCGACCAGTGACGCGACCGCTTCGTCGGCCAGCGGATCGGCGTGCTGGATCAGATCTGGCGCGTCAACTTGCGCCAACGGCGCTTGCAGCAGCGGATTCTCGAGCCACGCCTTGGATGCGGCGAGGGCTTCGTCCACCAGGCGGCTGATCTCGGTGCCGAATCCGAGACGCTGGCCGAGCCACCCTTGCCAGCCCTCGATGGGATACGTCATCACGCGCTCGAAATGCGTTCCGCCGGCGTCGCCGGTAATCGTGTATTCGATGCGGCACGGCACATCCCGAAGCAGCGCCAGCATCTCTCTGGGGAGGTCTTCGGTGATGGCCGCGCCGGTCAACACGAATCGCCGCGGCCGGGCGACCTCGCTGGCCGTCCAGGCGAAGCGTCCGCGCCACGCGCCGACCCAGACATGTTCGATGCATTGCCCGCCGAGGGCCAGCGGCGCCGCGGTTGCCCCTTCCACGCGGATCGTCAGCGGCCAGAACTTGGGCCAGTTGTCTGGGGTGGTGACAAAGTCGAAGACGTCCTCTGGGGCCCGCGCGATCGAGATCGCCGTGCGAATGGTGTAGCCAGCGGCCATGGTGTCGCGGATGATGGCCCCCGGGTGGGGCGGCTGTCAACGCCACGGAGACTCGGAGAACGCGGAGGGTTTGTGCGCAGGGGAGGGTTTGTGCGCGTGGGGCCGAACTTTAGTTCGGCCAGCGAGGATCTCGCGGCCTCAGCGATACCCGTCCCTTAAATCACCTACTTTGACGACGATGATGCTGATGATGCGCTCGCCTAGTACGTGCCCTCCTTGGGTCCGCGTGCGTCCCTGTTGATCTGTCTGATGGCGCCGAGGTGATACGCGAGGTGCGCGATGCTCGCGATCATCCCGCTCAGCTCGACATCGGCGACCTCGCGCGGCGTCTTCAAGACGTGCAGCCAGTCAGCGGTTTCGTCACGGAGCCCGTTGCGGATCGCATCCCATTCCGTGACATTGACCGCGGATGTCTTCCATGCCTCGTCCCATTTCGCATCGGCGAAGGGGTTGCCACCTTCCTTGGCCCAGCGGTTCATCAGCGACAGCCCGTAACGGACGTGTTGAGCGTGAGCGGCGAGGGTGGCGCCGCCGTTGATCGAGAGCGATGCATCGTCCGCCGGAATTTTGTCGAGTGATCGCAGCAGTCCCGCATCTCCCGCAGTTGAGGATGAAGGCACCCGAACTGGAGGGGCCATTCACCAGCTCGGCGAACAGCCTCTCAAGGATTGGACTGATGTCGTTCGTACGCATGTCGACATCGGTACTTCGATCAACACTGCGCGAGCCTCTCCTGCGCGGCCGCACCTCCCCTTCGGTGAAGGCTTACTTGATCCAATCGGCGTGGAAGGGAGGCCGCATCGGGAATGTCAGCCTGCGGGGCTCGCCGCGGTGCGGGAGACCGGCCTGATGTGGGCGAAGATGCTGCGAGCGTTCCAGGTTGGGAAGGCTCTTACCAGCGACGGAAGGCCGTCGAGTTGGATGCGGCCCTCGCGAATGGCTTGGACCCAGGTGAGCTGGCCGGCGTGCCATTTGACGAAGGCTTCGGCTTCCGCCGTGACGTAGAGGTCCTCGTCGAGGCCGGGGTTCGTCTTGCAGATCTCGGTGTCTCCGAGCTCGATGAGTAGCCAATAGCGCTCACGGCGAGGGCGGCCGGTGAAGTCGAAGCGGATGACGACGCGTCGATCCGGGAGCCGGTCTCGGCGGAGCGCGTTGCACATCGACCACAGGGCCACAAAGGGGTCGAGGTTCTCGGGGGCGATCTCGAGCCAACGCGCACCCCACTCGCCGAGCGACTGGCAAACCTTGAAGAGGTCGTGGCCCGCAGACGTGAGCTCGTAGTGGTGCCCGCGCCCGTCGGGCTTGGGTGCCGACTCGACGACACCGAGGCCTTCGAGGTGCTTGAGCCGCTGTGAGAGCAGAGTACGGGAGAGTCCGGGCGCGCCCTCCAGGATCTCACTGAAGCTTCCGCAGCCGAGATACAGGTTGCGGATGATCAGCGGTGTCCAGCGCTCGGCGAAGATCTCGGCGCCACGGGCGATGGGGCAATACTGGCCGTACGTCCTCACGACGCCAGTGTTGCGCACCCGCCTTCGGTTGTGAAGTCCAGATTCTTGACTTCACAGCTGCGGTCCGCCGTGGTCCGATGTGGCCATCGGGAGAGGAGGACCCAATGACGACATCGACGACCACGGAACTCGGCCACGGAGGCAAGGGCTTGTCCGCCGCAGCTTCAGCGGAGGCGGAGCGAACCGTCGTGGCGATCGACGGGTTCCGAGGCCGGCTAATCAGTGGCGACCACGCCGACTACGACATCGCCCGCGCAGTCTGGAACGGTGCCATCGACCGGCGCCCGCGCCTGATCGCCCGATGCATCGGGACCGCTGACGTAGTCGCGGCCGTGCGTTTCGCCCGCGACCATGATCTGGAGATCGCCATACGGGGCGGAGGCCACAACGTGGCGGGCACCGCCGTTTGCGACGACGGGATCGTCATCGACCTCTCGGCGATGCGGGCCGTGCGGGTCGATCCCGCCGACCGCAGGGCCTGGGTGCAGGGTGGTGCGCTGTGGGGCGACGTCGACCACGAGACGCAGGCGCACGGTCTGGCCACCACCGGCGGAATCGTGAGCCACACCGGAGTCGCCGGGCTCACCCTCGGCGGTGGCGTCGGCTGGCTGATGCGCAAGCACGGCCTCACGGTCGACAACCTCCTCGCCGCCGACGTCGTGACGGCCGGCGGCGAGCTGCTGCGGGCGTCCGAGGACGAGCACCCCGACCTGTTCTGGGCGCTGCGAGGCGGCGGCGGCAACTTCGGCGTGGTCACCTCGTTCGAGTTCCGCCTCCACTCCGTCGGGCCCACCGTCCTGGCCGGGCCCATCCTCTGGGACGCGAGCGACGCCGGGGAAGTCCTCCGCTTCTACCGCGACTTCGTCCGCGACGCTCCCGACGAGCTCGGCACGGTCGTGAGGTTCGGCACCGCGCCGCCGCTAGCGGACATCCCCGAGGATCTGCACTGGCGCCCGGTGCTGATTGTGGGTACCTGCTATGCCGGGCCGATCGAGGACGGTGAGCGAGCGCTCCGCCCGCTCCGCGCATCCCGGACTCCCCTCCTCGACCTGGTCGGGCCCACGCCGTACGTGCGATTCCAGAGCGTGCTCGATTCGACAGTCGTCCACGGTTGGAACTACTACTGGAAGTCCACCCACCTCCCCGAGCTCCGCGACGACCTCATCGACGTGATCGCCGAGCACGCGTTCTCCTGCTCGTCGCCGCGGTCGTACGTGGCGATGTTCCATCTGAAAGGGGCGGTGAGCCGAGTGGCCGAGGGCGCGACGGCGTTCGGGAACCGGCAGGCGTCGCACGCAATCACACTAGATAGTGTGTGGCGGCCCGGCGAGGACTTCGGCGACCGGGACACCGCTTGGACGAGGGGGTTCTTCGCCGCCCTCGGCTGCTTCCGCGAAGGCGTCTACGTCAACTTCCTCGGCGGCGACGAAGACCCCGACCGGGTCCGCGAGGCGTACGGCGACTCCGTCTACGACCGGCTGGTGGACGTGAAGACCACGTACGACCCCGACAACGTCTTCCACCACAACCAGAACATCCGCCCGGGTTGAGTGCCCAACTGGTGCAGGGTCGCGATGTCCCTGCGCCATTCCTGCAGCCTGTCCATGTGCGACTCGAACGCCGCGGCGAGGCGTTTCCGATCTGCCATGTAGAAGACGCGCGAGGGAGCCTGTTCAACAATCAGCCTTCGGCCGGCGGATGATCCAGGATGGATTCGCTGCGCGGCTCCCAGTAAAGACCCCGCTTCTCACGGCAGGCCCGCGCCGCCATGATGCAGGCAACGGAGTGCGCGAAGCCGGCCTCCACGGGCGCCGACGGCTGCCGGCTCGCGCGTAGTGCCTCGAGCCAGTTGGTCATGTGTGATGGATCTTCGTCGGGCGTGGAGCTTGGGCTGCGGCCTCCGTCGCCAGGCAGCGACAGCCACTTCTCCTCACGCACGAGATCGGGCGTCTCCTCATAGTTGCCGCGCTCCTCCACCCACTTCCACCGTGGCGTGCCCTCGGTGCCGTAGTTGATCATCGTGCCTTGTTTGCCCATCAGGCGGATGGTGCTCTCGGCGTCGTTGCCGAAGCTTGTGGAGTAGCTGACCATCACGCCCTTCGGGTACGTGAGCAGTGCCTGGAAGGTGTCCGGGTTCTCTCGTCCGTCCTTCCACGCGAACACGCCACCGTTTGCCACCACGGAGGTCGGGAAGTGATCGTCCATGAACCAATGGGCCAGGTCGATGCCGTGGCTCATCCACTGATCCGGAATGCCACTCGAGAACTCGGAGTAGAGGCGGTACTCGAAGTAGAGGCGCGGGTCGAACGGGCGGTACGGACGGGTCATCAGCCAGCGACGCCAGTCGGTGTCGGTCTCGCGGATCTGCGCCACTTCGGGCCGCCCGCGCCAGCGCGGGCCGTGGTAGTTCCAGACGATCTCGATCTTGGTCATGTCGCCGATGATCCCCGTCGCGTGCCAGGCTTTGGCCGCGATCTGATAGGGCTCGCTGCGACGCTGAGTACCGACCTGCACGATCAGGCGGCGCGCGACCACCGCGTCGCGGGCGGCCTTCACCTCCTCGAGGTTGTTGCCCATCGGCTTCTCGACATAGATATGTTTCCCGGCCTCGGCAGCCTGCTTGAGCATCGGCGCATGCTGGTGCTCAGGCGTCGAAATGATGACGCCGTCCAGTTCGTTCACTGCCAGCAGGTCCTCGAAGTTCGCGAGCGCGCGTGGGGCGCGGCCAAAGCTCTTGGTAGCGGTAGCGACGGCGCGTTCGCGGTTGACCGTCCACAAGTCGCACACCGCCGCGGTCTCGACGTTCTGCGTGTCCTTGAGCAGACCCAGGATGTACTCGAGTCCACGTCCGCGGTTGCCGATGCCCGCGTGGCCGAGCAGCAACCGGTCGTTGGCGCCCTTGATGCGCGCGTAGGATCGCGCCGTCGTGGCGAGGGCGGCGGCCCCGGTCACGGCGCCGGCGGTCTGTCGCAGGAAGCTTCGGCGGTCCATACGATGTCCTCCATCTCCCGAACTGTGCCCGTCTTTCGACAGGCACGAGCATTCTCGTGCGCCTGTCAACGAATTCGAACGGCCCGTCGCTTGTGACCTGATTGCGCGGTCGGTAGACTACCGTGCCATGGAGCAAGGCGCCGAGCCCCGCTCCTCGCTCCGTCATCCTGAGGCGGGCTTCAGCCCCGCCAGTAAACATCCGCCTCACCGCTACCGTTACAACCTCCGTGCATTGCGGAGGCGTTTATGATCCGTCACCCGGCCCCGTTTCTTGGACTTGGTGCGCTCGTGCTTGGCGCGACGGTTTCGACTGCCGCGCTTGAGGACTGGCCGCAGTGGCGCGGCCCGCATCGAGATGGGGTATCTGCCGAACGCGGTCTGTTGAAAGAATGGCCAAAGAGCGGCCCGCCCGTCGCCTTCAAGATCAGTGGCGCAGGCGAAGGCTACTCGTCGTTTGCCGTCGCCGCCGGCAGGCTGTTCACGCTGGGCGCGCGCGGCGACCGCGAGTACGTAATCGCATTCGACGCCACGACCGGCAAACGCCTGTGGGAAGTGCCACTCGGCCGGCGATTCACGAACGACCGCGGCGACGGCCCGCGCAGCACGCCGACCATCGATGGTGACCGCGTCTACGCGTTTGGCGCCAGTGGCGACCTGAGCGCGCTCGACGCGGCATCCGGAAAAGTTGCATGGACAGTCAACGTCATTCGCGATTTGGGCGGTCAGAACATCAAGTGGGGTCTCAGCGAGTCACCTCTAATCTCCGGCGACCGCATCATCGTGAGCCCCGGCGGATCGGGCTCGGCGATCGTGGCGCTCAACAAGACGAACGGGAAACTGCTCTGGAAAAGCGAGGCGGACACGGCAGGCTACTCGTCGGCGGTATTCCACGAGATCGGAGGAATCCGCGAGGCAATCGTCTTCACCGGCCAGCGGGCGCTCGGGATCGATATCTCGAACGGCCGCGTGCTGTGGAGCTATGACAAGGTCGCGAACCGTGTGGCCAACATTGCCACGCCGATCGCACGAGGGAACTTCGTGTTCCTGTCATCGGACTATGGCACTGGTGCGGCACTGCTGCAGCTGACCGCGGCGGGTGGAGGGATCACGGCGCGCGAGGTGTATTTCACGCGCGAGATGCGAAACCATCATGCCAGCTCGGTGCTGGTCGGCGACCACCTGTACGGCTTTTCGAGCGCGATCCTGACGGCGATGCGCTTCGACACCGGCGAAGTCGCCTGGAAGGATCGCAGTGTGGGCAAGGGGTCGCTCGTGTTCGCCGACGGCCGGTTGTATCTGTTCAGCGAGGGCGGCGTCGTGGCGCTGGTCGAAGCGACCCCGGAGGGCTATCGGGAACACGGCCGCTTCGAGCTCGAGACGGGATCGCTGCCGACGTGGTCGCATCCGGTCGTCGCCAACGGGAAGCTGTTCCTGCGGGATCAGGACACGATTTACGCCTACGACGTCCGCAGCAAGTGACCACCCTTTTGATACGATTTCAAGATGCTCGGGACCACCTCTGCTCGCGTAGACGACACGGCCATTCAGACCGCCAAGCACCGTCTCGACGCGCACGTGCGCGAGATCGTGCGCTGGCACTTCGACGCCGCCACCGGCTGCCCGTTCTGGCTCGAACGCGCCAAAAGCTTCGACTTCGACCCGGTGCGCGACGTCACTTCGTACGAAGACCTCGATAAGTTCGGCCCGTTCCAGGACGAGTGGCTGCGCGGCGGACCGGTGCGGCGCTGGGTGCCGAAGGCCTACGCCGACAAACCGATCTACGTCTTCGAGACGGGGGGCAGCACCGGCGTGCCAAAGTCGCGCATCGCGCACGAGGATTTCCGGATCGACTACACCTACTTCAGCGACACGTTGCCTGAGGAGGCATTCCCCAAAGGATCCGACTGGCTGATGGTCGGTCCCAGCGGCCCGCGCCGGCTCCGGTTGGCCGTCGAGCACCTGGCGCAGGTCCGCGGCGGCATCTGCTTCATGGTCGATCTCGATCCACGGTGGGTCATCAAACTGATCAAGGCACGCCAGATCGATCAGCTCGAAGCCTACAAGCGTCACGTGATCGACCAGGCGCTCACCATCCTGCGCGCGCACGACAACATCAAATGTCTGTTCACGACGCCGAAGCTGCTCGAGGCACTCGCGGAAAAGGTCTCGCTCAAGGCGATGGGGATTCGCGGTGTGTTCTGTGGCGGCACCGAGATGACGCCGCAGTTTCACCGCTTCGCGGTCGAAGAGCTACTGGACGGCGTGTACTTCGCACCGACCTATGGCAACACGCTCATGGGCCTGGCCACGCACAAGCCGCCAGAGGCCGCGGACAACTACGCGATCATCTACTACCCACCATTGCCGCGTGCGATGATCGAAGTCGTCGAGCCCGATCGGCCCGAACACGTGGTCGACTACGGGCAAACCGGGCGAGTGCGCCTGACGACGCTGACGAAGGAATTTTTCATGCCGCGGTTCCTCGAGCGCGACGAGGCCGAGCGCGAGCCGCCGTGCTCGACCTATCCGTGGGACGGCGTGCGAAACGTGCGGCCCTTCTCGCGCTTTCAGACAACCGTCGTCGAAGGGGTCTACTGACGCGGTCCTGACACATTCCTGACCCCCGCGTACTATGTTGCACATTCCTTTGCTCCGCCACGGCGTTCCGTACACGAGCCTCGATGTGGTTCGGATCCCGCACTACCGGACCGGCGCGCCGTTCGTCGAGATCAGCCAGGCCAATGCCGGGCTCATACGGCGCGATCTTCGTCGCGAGGTGCAGCAGGCGGCTCGCGAGACCCTTGCGCGGATTCGCACGCGAACGCTTCTCGAAATGTGCGCGCAGGCGGCGGCGCATTTTCTCGACGACGCCCTGCCGATCGGCGATTCTGCGCAGACGCCAGACGAGTATGTCCATCAGGTGTCGGGCACTACGGGCATGCCCCATGTCGTCGTCCGTCGCAATATGAGAAAGATCGCGGGCGTCCTCACCGAGATGCCCACTGTGCTGCGCGGTCTGACGCGAGGGCTCGATCTGGATCTGCTCGACACCGGTCACGGCGAGCATGCCGGGCACGCGCTCAGCTTCTATCCGCGAACAGATGCACTCGGCGTGGTGCTGCCCAGCAACTCGCCGGGCGTGCATTCCCTGTGGGTGCCCGCAATCGCCCTCAAGACGCCGCTCGTGTTGAAGCCCGGAAGCGCCGAGCCCTGGACGCCGTACCGTATCGCCCAGGCGTTCATGAAAGCGGGCTGCCCTCCAGAAGGCTTCAGCTATTACCCGGCGGGTCACGCCGGCGCCGGCGAGGTCGTGCGCCACACGGGCCGCAGCATGTTCTTTGGCGACGTAGCGGCCATTGGCGCCTACGAAGGGGATGCCCGCATCGAGCTCCATGGACCCGGCTACAGCAAGGTGCTGATTGGCGATGATCAGCTGCCGGACGACCGATGGCGTCGGCACCTCGACCTGCTCGTCGCGTCGATTGCCGATAACGGCGGCCGGTCATGCGTGAACGCCTCGGGTGTCTGGGTCGCCGCAACTTATGCGGAACGTGTAGCCGACGCGATCGCCGAGCGGCTCGCCAGCATCGTGCCGAGGGCCGCTGACGACGAGGCGGCCCTCCTCGCGCCGTTTGCCGACCCACGCGTCGCGGAGCGCATCGCCAGTCAAATCGACGCCGGGCTCGCTACGCCAGGGGCGGTCGATGTGACGGCGCGCTATCGGAGCGGCCCGAGGGTCGTCACCTTCGAGGGCAGCACGTATCTCCTTCCGACCGTCGCGCTTTGCGACAGCGCTGACCACCCGCTTGCGAACCGCGAGTTCCTTTTCCCGTTTGCCGCGGTGGTGGCGATTCAGCCGGACGGGATGTCGCGAATGCCGGAGCCGCTCGACAAGACCCTGGTGCTGACCGCGCTCACCACCGACCGCCCGCTCATCGACCGCCTCCTCACGTCACCTCTCGTCGATCGCTTGAACGTGGGGCCGATTCCGACGAACCAGATCAGCTGGGATCAGCCGCACGAGGGCAATCTCTTCGAGCATCTCTACGCCCGGCGCTCGTTCCAGACAACCGAGCGGCTCTTGACGCCGGCTTGTGCCGGCAGCTAGCCGTCCGTGCGGATCCTCGCGTTCACGGGCGGCGCCGGTGCGATGTACTGCGGCAGCTGCCTTCGCGATAACGCGCTGGCTGCGGCACTGCTCGACCGCGGCCACGACGTCATGCTGATGCCCGTCTACACGCCGACGCGGACAGACGAACGGAACGTCAGCCGGCGACGGGTCTTCTTCGGAGGAATCAGCGTCTTCCTCGAGCAGCATTCCGCACTCTTCCGCAACCTGCCCGACGTCGTCGATCGTCTCTGGGACGCTGAGTGGGTGATCAGAATGGCATCCAAGCGAAGCATCAAGGTCGATCCGAAGAGTCTGGGTGAGCTGACGGTCTCGATGCTGCGTGGCGAGCACGGATTCCAGAGGAAGGAAATCCACAAGCTCCTCGCCTGGCTGAAGACCGAGCCGCCGTTCGCTGTGATCAACCTTCCCTACACGCTCCTTCTCGGTCTCGCGGCGCCGCTCAAGCGAGAATTGAAGGTGCCGATCTGCTGCACGTTGCAAGGCGAAGACCTGTTTCTCGACGGTCTTGGCGACCCGTACAAGGAGCAGTCACTCGATTTGATTCGCAAGGCGGCCCGCCACGTCGACGTGTTTCTTCCGGTCAGCCAGTATTACTGCGACTACATGCCAGGGTATCTCGGGGTGCCCGCCGAAAAGATGCGCCTCGTGCCGCTCGGGATTACGCTCGACGGCTACGCGCCGCGTCCGCGCGCGCGCTCGGAGGTGTTTACTATCGGCTACCTGGCGCGCATCGCCCCGGAAAAAGGGCTGCACCTCCTTGCCGACGCGTACCGGCGGTTGCGCCGGCGTCCTGGCATCGGACGATCGCGTCTCGTGGCGGCCGGGTATCTCGCGCCCGAACATCACACGTATCTCGACCGGGTAAGATCCGCGTTGCGCGAGGACGGGCTGGAGCGCGAGTTCGAATACCGCGGCGAGGTCGATCGGTCGGCAAAGGTCGAGTTCCTGCAGAAGGTGGACGTCTTTTCGGTCCCGGCCACGTATCACGAGCCCAAAGGCATGTTCCTCTTCGAAGCGATGGCCAGCGGCGTGCCGGTCGTGCAGCCCCGCCACGGTGCCTTTCCCGAGATCATTGAGAAGACAGGCGGCGGGATTCTGGTTGACCCTGACAATGCAGAAGCACTCGCCGACGGTATTCTCGAGCTCTGGCAAAACCATGAGAAAGCGCATCGGTTGGGCCTGCTGGGCGCCGCAGGGGTGCGCGAGCATTACACCGCGGATCGCATGGCCGCTGCCGCTGAACGGGTGTACGCGGAGCTCACGGGAGGAAAACCGTGACCCTCTCTCCGGCGCTGGTCGTGAGCGGCGTCAACAAGACGTACCCGACACCGGGCGGTGAGCTGCCAATCCTGCACGATGTGTCGCTCACGCTCGACCGCGGCGAGTCGGCGGCAATCATGGGGCCGTCCGGCAGCGGCAAGAGCACGTTGCTCTACATCCTGGGAGCGCTCGAGCCGCCGACCGCCGGCACGGTGACGCTGGAGGGCCGCAATCCCTACTCGCTTGGCGAGCGCGAACAGGCCGCATTGCGCAACGAGCGCATCGGGTTCGTGTTCCAGGACCACTCGCTGCTGCCGCAATGCTCGGTTCTCGAGAACGTGCTCGCGCCGACGCTCGTCGCACGGGGTTCTGACGCTCGCGATGACGATCGGCGCGCTCGCGACCTGCTGGACGCTGTCGGGCTCGCCAATCGTCTGGATCACAGACCCGGCGAGCTTTCGGGGGGTGAGAAGCAGCGGGCGGCGATTGCGCGCGCGCTCATCCGCGATCCGCTGCTGCTCCTCTGCGACGAGCCGACGGGAAATCTCGACAGCGCTTCGGCCGACGCGGTCGCGACATTGCTGATTCGGCTGCACGAGACGCACAAGACGGTGCTCGTCGTGGTGACCCACAATCCTGCACTGGCGGCGCAGTTTCCAACGCGCTTCGAGATGTCGGGGGGAGCGCTGCACCGCCGCTGACATTGGAGCGCCGTCACGGATTGACGCAGAATGAACAAGTCACGGGAGAACACCGAATAAGGCGGTCACGGAGTAACGCTGAATGACACGGATTTTTTCTTTGGGATATCCGTGCCCGTCCGCGTTCGTCCGTGACAGATGGATCCGTGTTCGTCTGTGACCAAAATGAACAAGTCACGGGAGAACACCGAATAAGGCGGTCACGGAGTAACGCTGAATGACACGGATTTTTCTTTGGGATATTCCGTGCTCGTCTGTGTCTCGTCCGTGTTCGTCCGTGACAGATAGACCCGTGTTCGTCTGTGACCAAAATGAACAAGTCACGGGCGAACACCGAATAAGGCGGTCATGGAGTAACGCTGAATGACACGGATTTTTTCTTTGGGATATCCGTGCTCGTCCGCGTTCGTCCGTGACAGATAGACCCGTGTTCGTCTGTGACCAAAATGAACAAGTCACGGGCGAACACCGAATAAGGCGGTCATGGAGTAACGCTGAATGACACGGATTTTTTCTTTGGGATATCCGTGCTCGTCCGCGTTCGTCCGTGACAGATAGATCCGTGTTCGTCTGTGACCAATCTGATCGGCGTTAGGTCGGCGACGGGTTCTCGTTCTGCGTCAGCGTCGCTCCGGAGGCCGCTTCGCCCCGAACAGCCGTGACGTTCAAATCGCTCATCATCAGAAGCATTCGCTATCACTGGCGCACCAACGCCGCGGTCCTCCTCGGCGTGGCGGCGGCGGTCGCAGTTCTCGCCGGCGCTCTCGTGGTCGGCGACTCGGTCAGGCAAAGCCTGCGTGATATTGCGCTCGGCCGACTCGGTCGCACCGATCTCGCCGTGACCGCCGCAGGCTTCTTTCGAGAGCAGGTCACCGACGAGATCCGCGTCGCGTTCCATGCAGGGGCCGCAGCGCCGCTCGTGATTGCCGATGGGTTCGTGACGCACGAGCCGTCAGGACGTCGAGCGGCGAAGGTCCTGGTGTACGGCGTCGACGAACGCTTCTGGCGTTTTCATGGGGGCCAGCCGCGGGACGGTGTCTTCGTCTCGCCCGCGCTTGCCTCCGACCTTGGCGCTCGCAAGGGCGACGTCCTCCTCGCCCGCCTTCAGCGACCTTCGGAGGTCCCAATCGAATCGCTGTTTGGTCGCAAGGACGACGTCGGCCGTACGGTGAGACTGACACTGGACGCAGTGCTCCCACTCGGCGATCTTGGCGAGTTCGCTCTCCGGCCCCAACAGGCCGGGGTGCGAGCCATCTTCGCGCCGCTGCGCCGAATCCAGCGCGACCTGGACGTGCGAGGTCAAGTCAACACCGTCCTGGTCGCTGGCGGTGCCCGCGGAGGCGCGGCGAATGCGGCACTGCGATCTGCGCTCTCGCTGGCGGACCGGGGTGTGCGTGTCTCGACGCTTCACGAGCCACGGGCGCTCGTCGTCGACACCAGCAGCGGAATTCTTTCCGACGCCGTCGAACGAGCCGTTCGCACGGCGGGTGAAAGAGCCGGCCTCACCGTGATCCCGGTGCTGACGTACCTGGCGAACACGCTGCGCAAAGGTGATCGCCAAGTGCCGTATTCGTTGATCACCGCGACCGATCTTGGCGCGATGGGTGTCGCGCGATCGCAACCGCAGGCCCCCGCGGGCGCCACGCAGTCGCCGATCGTGCTCAACACCTGGGCCGCAAGGGAACTCGCCGCGTCACCTGGCGATCGCATCGATCTCGAGTACTACATCTGGGACGCCGCGGCCGGCCTCTCCACGCGCACCGCGTCATTTGCCGTCGGTGCCGTGGTCCCCATCGAGGGCCCTGCCGCCGATCGGCGGCTCGCGCCCGACTACGAGGGCATTACCGGCGCCGACAGCCTCGCCGACTGGGATCCGCCGTTTCCCATCGACCTGTCACGCGTGCGCCCGGTCGACGAACGTTACTGGGACGAGTTCCGGACGACTCCAAAAGCGTTCATCCCGTACGAACGAGGGCGCGAGTTGTGGGCGTCGCGCTACGGCGCGACGACGTCCATCCGGCTGCTGGCGCCCAACAGTGGAGCTGTAGATGCGGTCGCCGAACGGCTCCGCGGCGAGCTCCAGTCGGCATTGTCGCCGCAAGCGATGGGCATCGCGGTTTTCGACGCTCGCCATGCGGCCCTGGAAGCGTCGCGCGGCTCCACGGATTTCGGCGAGTACTTCACCTACTTCAGCTTCTTCCTGGTCGTTTCGGCCCTCCTGCTTACGGTGCTCTTCTTCAAGCTCGGTGTGGAACAGCGGCTCCGTCAGATCGGCATTCTCAGAGCCGCAGGATTCACGATTCGGAGGATTCGCACTCTGCTGCTCGCCGAGGCGAGCGCAATTGCCGTGGCCGGGGCGGTCCTTGGCCTGGCAGGCGCCATTGCATACGCACATCTCATCGTGTACGGCCTTCGGACCTGGTGGGTTGGCGCTGTTGGCACGACCTCTCTCACGGTGCACGCCGGCCTTTCGACTCTCTCTGCCGGCGCGGCGGGTGGCGTGCTGGCAGCTGTCGTCTGCGTGTTCGTGTCGTTGCGCGGCGTCGGCCGCGCATCGCCGCGTACTTTGCTGTCGGCGCAGACACTGGATGTGCCGACCTTCGTCAACCCTGCACGCGGCCGCCGGAACCGGCAGCTGGCGGCACTGTTGGCGATTGCCGCAGCGAGCCTGGTCGCGCTTTCGTTCGCGCACAGCTCGGCGCGAAGCGGAGCATTTTTCGGCGCGGGCGCGGCGCTGCTCGTGGCATTCGTGCTGCTGGTGAGCGCACGGCTGCGCGCGCGCGATCGCGTGCCGATCACCGGCAACGGTGCGTGGGCGGTGTCGCGGCTGGGGATGCGCAGCGCAGCGTTCAGGCCATCCCGCAGCGCGTTGTCGGTAGCGCTCATCGCGTCGGCCGTATTCATCATCGTGTCTGTTGGCGCATTCCGGCGGACGGGTGGCGAGTTGACAACCGACCCGAAGGCAGGGACCGGAGGGTATGCCGTGATGGCCGAGGCCGAGATCCCCCTCGTCCATGATCCCGACGTGGCGGCCGGACGCGAAGCACTGGTGGTTCAGGCGCCGGAGCTCGCCAACGCGCGCTTCACGCGATTTCGAGTGCGGCAAGGAGACGATGCGAGTTGCTTGAATCTGTACAGGCCGACCAATCCGACGATTGTGGCGCCGGAGCCCCGATTTCTCGACGCCAATCGCTTCACTTTCTCCTCGTCGCTCGCATCGACCGATGCCGAGCGGGCGAATCCGTGGCGGCTCCTCCAACGCCGGTTCGAGGACGGCAGCATCCCGGTGGTTGCTGACGCGACGTCGCTGCAATATGCACTGCACGCCGCCGTTGGCGACACCATGACGATCGACACCGGCGGCCGCTCGGTGGTCGTGCGATTCGTCGGCGCGCTTCGCGACAGCGTTTTGCAGGGACAGCTGGTCATGGCCGAAGAGCGATTCGTCACACTCTTCCCGGCTGCACAGGGATATCAGCTCTTCCTGATCGACGACCCGGACGTCAAAACCTCTCAGCAGGCCGAGGAGCTTGCTGGCATCCTGGAACGGGAGCTTCAGCCGTACGGTGTCGACGCGATCGGCACCACTCGCCGGCTGGATGAGTTCCACAGGGTCGAGAACACGTATCTCTCCACGTTCCAGGCACTGGGCGGGCTCGGTCTGCTGCTCGGCACGATCGGGCTGGCCACCGTGATGTTCCGGAACGTCCTCGAGCGGCGGCGCGAGCTCGCGTTGCTTCGCGCGGTCGGCTACGACCGCCGCCGGTTGTCGCTGATGATTGTCGCTGAGGCAGCGTTTCTGCTGATTGCCGGTCTGGTAGCGGGAGTGGTGTGCGCCGCAGTCGCGATTGCTCCGGCATGGGTCGCACACAGCGGCTCGGCTCCGGGCCTGGAGCTGGCCGCTCTGCTCGTCGGCATCTGCGCGGCAGGAATAGTCTCGTCGGTGATTGCGACACGCGCAGCGCTTGCGGGACGGCTGCTGGACGCGCTGCGCGCCGAGTAACGTGAACCCGCCATGAGACGTATCAAGAGCGATGCGTATGAGAGCGCGCCCGCTCGTGCTGGCTCTAGTGATCTGCGGCGTCGGCGCAGCGGCAGCGTTGGCTCAGGAATGGACAGGATGGCGAGGTCCGTCGCGCGCGGGAACCGCACCTGCCTTCAAAGCTCCGGATCGATGGCCCGATCGCCCCACGAAGGTCTGGAGCGTCCCTGCCGGTCTCGGGCACTCCTCACCAATTGTGGCGGAGCGCCGCGTCTACCTGTTTTCACGCCCCACGGAACAGGAAGCGTTGGCAGCATACGACCTCGCAAGCGGTCGCCAGCTGTGGCAGAAGACATACGACGCGTCGTATGACGTGAATCCCGCCGCCGCGCGACACGGCAAGGGACCAAAATCGACGCCGGTTTTCGACGCCGCGCGTGTGTTCACCTTCGGCATCAGCGGCATCCTGTCGGCATGGCAGGCCCGCGACGGACAGCTCCTCTGGCGCAAGGACTTCCGCAAGGACTTTTCAGCGACATCGCCCGAGTACGGCACAGCCACCTCTCCACTCGTCGCCGAAGGCCTTCTGATCGTCTTCTCGGGTGGGCCGGGCAATGGCGCCTTGATGGCACTCGACGCCGCGAAGGGCGTGGTCCGCTGGGAGTGGAAAGGCGATGGCCCGGCGTACTCGTCCCCTGTCGTCGCTAACTTCAGCGGCGTCGCGCAGGTGATCGTACAGTCGCAACGTCACCTCGTCGCCGTGGCGCTGAGGGACGGGCGGCCGCTTTGGCAGATTCCGTTCACGACCAGCTTCAACCAGAACATCGTGACGCCGCTTGTCGTCGGCGATCTCCTCATCTACTCGGGTCTCGATCAGCCGCTCACCGCGGTTCGCGTGGCGCAACAGGGTACGAAGTGGTCGACGGCGGAGGCGTGGCGGAACGAATCGCTGCCGAGCTACATGAGCACTCCCGTCGCCGTCGGCAGCACGCTGTTCGGGTTGACGCATCGGAATAAGGGCCAGTTCTTCGCGGCCGATGCTCGCACTGGCAAGACCTTGTGGGTGACGAAGGGCCGGGAGGGCGACAACGCGGCGCTCGTCGCGGCTGGGGATGTCGTGATCGCCGCGACCACCGAAGGCGAGCTCGTGATTCTGAAAACCAATCCCAATGCGTTCGAGGTCGTCAAGAGATACACCGTGGCCGACTCTCCGATCTGGGCGCATCCGGTCCCAGTGGAAAACGGTCTTCTGGTGAAAGACGAACGCTCGCTCGCGTATTTCAGATTCTGAGGTGGTGCAATCAATGATCCTCTCCGGCCTCACCGCACTGACGGTTGCCCTGGCGCTCGCCGTTCCCGACACACTTGCGTGGCTCCAGTGGGGAGGGCCACGGCGAAACTTCACGGTCGAGGGCAGCCGGATCGCGGATCGGTGGCCGGCGGGCGGACCGCGGCGGCTCTGGTCGCGGGCGCTCGGCGAAGGCCATTCCGCGGTGCTGGTCGAGAACGGCCGGCTTTACACGATGTACCGCCAGGGCGGCTCCGAATTCGTCGTGGCGCTCGACGCGGCGTCCGGGAAAACTGCCTGGGAGTATTCGTACTCCGAGTCCACCAGCGGGTTGAATCTCAGTCAGGGCGTGGGGCCCCACTCCACGCCGCTGATTCTTGGCGATCGCATCTACGCCCTGAGCAGCCGGGTCAAGCTGTTCGCGCTCGACAAACAGACCGGCAAGCTGGCCTGGGCGCACGACCTCGTGAAAGAGTTCCGCGCGGAGCAGGACGATCGCGGCTACGCGCCAAGCCCGATCGCGTATCGAGACACGGTGATCGTGCTCGCCGGCGCGCCAGGGGCGGCCGTGATGGCATTCCACCCTCGAACCGGCGCGGTCGTCTGGAAGGGCGGCGATTTCCCGATTGCGCCGGGCTCGCCGGTTCTCATCACCGTCGATGGCCAGGATCAGCTGGTCGTGCTGGGGGCCGACGAAGTCTTCGGCATGAACCCGTCGAATGGCGCGATCTTGTGGCGACATCCGCACCGGACGCAGTACGGCTTGAACATCAGCATGCCGGTGTGGGGACCTGACAATCTTCTCTTCGTATCGTCGGCGTACAACAACGGCACGCGCGCATTGCGGCTGCGGCAGGCCGCGGGCAAGACGACGGTGAAAGAGGAATGGTTTCAGAACCGCATGCGCGTGCATTTTGGCAACGTGATCCGGCTCGGCGATTTCGTCGTCGGCGCCAGCGGCGATTTCGGGCCGTGTCCGACGGTGGGCATCGATCTGAAGAGCGGCACCGTCCTCTGGCAGAATCGCGAGTTCGCGCGTTCCAGCTTTGTGCACGCCGACAACAAGCTCATCATCATGGACGAAGACGGCAATCTCGGACTGGCGATCGCGGGCCGCGACGGGCTCAAAGTGCTTGCGAAGGCGCCGGTCTTGAGCAATGTTGCGTGGACCGTACCGACGCTGGCCGGGACCACGCTCTACGCGCGCGATCGAAAGAACATTGTCGCGCTGTCGCTGGGCGGCTGAAGCAACAGACCGCGCCCAGGTCGGCGCCCCGGAGGAATTCCGTGACAAAGCGCATAGCACTCTGTCTCGCGATCGGTATGGCCGCCGCCATTCCCATTTCGGCGGAGAACTGGCCGCAGTGGCGCGGCCCGCGACTCAACGGGAGCAGCAGCGAAAAGGGGCTCCCGGTGAAGTGGACGGCCACCGAGAACGTCGCGTGGAAGCTGCCGATGCCGAGCCGCAGCGGCGCAACGCCCATCATCTGGAACGACGCAATCTTTCTGAACGTGGCGACCGAGTTCGCGTCGGGCACTCTCGAGCTCTGGTCGGTCGACCGCGCGAAGGGCACAGTCCGCTGGAAATCCCCGCTCGGCGGCGGCAACAGGCAGGCGCGCAAACAGAACATGTCGTCGCCTTCACCGGTGACCGACGGTCGCACCGTCTGGGTGTTGACCGGCACGGGGGTGCTCAAGGGATTCGACTTCACGGGCCGCGAGCTGTGGGCGCGCGACCTCCAGAAGGACTACGGAGAATTCGGCCTCAACTGGGGGTACGCGTCATCGCCACTGCTGCATCAGGGCGCGCTGTACGTGCAGGTGCTCCACGGCATGAACACCGACGACCCCTCGTACCTGCTGAAGGTGGACGGAGCGGCTGGCAAAACAGTGTGGCGCGTGGAGCGTGCGACCAGCGCAATTACCGAGTCGCCTGATGCGTATACGACGCCGCTGCTGGTTCAGCATGGCGGCAAGGCCGAAATCGTCATCACGGGCGGCGACGTGGTGACCGGTCACGATCCGGCGACGGGCAAAGAGCTCTGGCGATCCGCGGGACTGAATCCCGACAACAATCCGTATCACCGCATCGTGGCATCGTCCTTCGCGGCGGGCGATCTGATCATCGCGCCGACGCGGGTCAAGCCAATGCTCGCCATCAAGCCGGGAGGGCAAGGCGACGTCACGAAGACGCACCGCGTATGGTCGTTCGATCGCGGGCCCGACGTGCCCACGCCGGTCAGCGACGGCACGCTGGTCTACATCGTAGGAGATCAGGGCGTGGTGCACGCGCTCGATCTGAAGACCGGGACGATCGTGTACGGCCCCGTGCGTCTCGAGCCAGGTACGTACAGCGCATCGCCGGTGCTTGCCGACGGCCGCATCTACGTGACCAGCGAGGAAGGGATCACATCGGTGTTCGCGGCGGGTCCGAAGTTCGAGGTGCTTGCCAAGAACCCCGTGCACGAGTACACGCTCAGTTCCGTCGCCGTCTCGAACGGCCAGATTTTCCTCAGAACCGAGAAGGCGCTGTACGCTATCGGTCAGCCACGCGCAGCGAATTGATCGGCGCGGAACAGACGAATGGAGCATCTATGAACTGGCTGGCGTTTGTCGCGGGCACCGTGTTGTCGTGGGGCGTGTACGGCGCGATGCTGCATCAGGGACAGGTGAAGCTGGGGAATCCGATGCGTGCGCTGCTCTGCGTGGGCGTCGCCTACTTCCTGATCGCGGTGCTGGTGCCGGTGGTCGTCCTGGCGTCTCAAGGCCAGGGGCTTCGCGGATTCAATATGGCCGGATCGACGTCGGCCACGGTCGCCGGAGCGCTCGGCGCGATCGGCGCCGTGTGCATCATCTTCGCCTTCCGCGCCGGCGGGACGCCGACCTACGTCATGCCATTGGTCTTCGGCGGCGCGCCGCTCGTCAACGTGCTCTACACGATCTACCTGCACCCGCCGAAGGTCGCACCGAATCCGTTGCTCTACGTCGGTTTTCTGATCACCGCTCTCGGCGCGGGGATGGTGCTGTACTACAAGCCGCAGGGGTGAATTTGGGTCCTTGGTGCTTCGTCCTTGGTGCTTGGTCCGTCCCTGGTGCTTGGTCCGTCCTTGGTCCTGGGTCCGTCCTTGGTCCTGGGTCCGTCCCTCGTCCTTGGTCCTTGGTCCTTGGTCCTTGGTCCTTGGTCCTTGGTCCTTGGTCCTTGAGCCTGCGCGCGCGCCCAAGTTGGCACCGAGAATGCCACTCGCGCCCGCATGGGTGTGTACCGATTCGAAGACCTGCGCGTATGGCAGGCTGCCAAACAGCAGAGCGACCGCGTTGGAGATCTATTGGCGCGGGCCGCATTTCGCGCCGATCGAGAGTTGGCGAGTCAGATGAATGGCGCAGCCTTGTCCGTGATGTTCAACATCAGTGAGGGATTTCTGCGACGTCGCGACAAAGAGACGTCGCAATTTCTGCGATACGCGTTCGCCTCCAACGGTGAAGTGAAAGCCGCCTACTACGCCGCCGACGGCCGTAAGTACATCACGTCCGCGGAAACGGCCGAGTTGATCGCGCTGAACGAGAACATCGCGAGAATGCTTCGTCGTTGGCAGGCAACCCTGGAGCCTCGCGATTCACAGAGGAGTCGGAGCAGGGAACCCCGAGGCGCTGAAGAACGGTGACGGACCAAGGACCCAGGACCAAGGACGGACCAAGGACCAAGGACGGACCCAGAACCAAAGACCAAGCACTAAGGACGAATCCACCACCCTAAAACCCCGCCCGAATCCCCAACTGAATCTGTCGCGACGACGTGACAGTGTTGGTGATGCGCCCGAACGTTGCGAGCGGTGCCTCGCCATCGGCCTGCCCCGCGAACGCCCGAAGCTCCGGGCCACCGAAATTCGCGCGGTTCAGCAGGTTGAAGCCCTCGATCCTGAATTCGAGCCGGCCGTCGCCGCCGAGGCGAGACCAGCGCGTGCTCTTGATGAGCGCCAGGTCGAGCGTCCGGAGATCGGGACCTCTGAAGTCCCCACGGCCCGTGTTGCCGAATGTGCCGGCGGGCTGCAGCGCGAAGGCCGCCGGATTAAACCACTGGTCCGGCCTCCCCTGCACGGCGTTGTCGGGCCCGTGTCCCGGCGCGTAGCTGGGACGATCCTGGCCGATGCCAGGTCCGCGCGACGGATTCCACAACGACCGCGACCGGTTGGCGGTCACGAACACCGTCAATGGCTGTCCGGTGCGCATCGTCCAGATGCCGGAGAGGTTCCAACCGCCAAGGAGCGCCGAGGTGATGCCCGTCGCGTTCCGGGCTACCGGTAGATCCCACGCGAAGTTCAGCACCCAGTTGTGGCGCACGTCGAAATCGGACGGCCCCTTGTTGTAGTCGGTGACGTATTCCGGCATCGCCGACGTCGTCCCGTTGGTCGCGTCCGAGAAGAACGTTGACGCTTGTGTGGTGTCCTCGCTCTTCGAGAAGGTGTACGAGGACTGCACCGCCACACCGTTGCTCCACCGGCGACGGACATCGACGATGAGCGCGTTGTACCAGGAATCGCCGTCGCTCGATTTCAGCTCGATGGTGGAGAAATTGCGATTCTGCCGCGGCGTACCCGGCGCGATGAACGGTGTGCCGTTCAGTTCCCCGGTCGGAATCGCGGTATTCCAATCGTTGCTGCGCAGCAGGTTGAGCCCGCGCGAGCCGGCGTAGCCGAGGGTCACCACCATCCGTCCCCAGATCTCACGCTGGCCACTGATGTTGTAGACGTGCAGCTTCGGATTCTCGAGGTCGAACTGAATCGGACGAATCGAGTTGGCGCCGGCGCTATTGAAATCCGGCGTCGGGAATTCCGGGTTCGCGATCACAGGACGAGGCGTGAACGGCGGGTTGGTGACCGTCACGATCAGGTTCTGATGGTTGTTGGTGTTGAAGTACAAACCGTAGCCGCCGCGCAGCGATGTCGTCCCGTCGCCCAAGACGTCCCACGCAAAGCCGACTCGAGGTGAGAGATTGCCGTAGGTCGGGTTCTCGTAGAGCGGCCCGATGACCGGCTCCGCCGCGTGCAGGTCGGGCATGGCGACGTCGCGCCCGTACTTGTCCTCCGGCAGTGTCGAGAACTCATAGCGAAGCCCGCCGTTCAGCGTGAGGCGAGGCGTGACCTGGAACTCGTCCTGCGCGTAGAACCCGAACAACGTGAATCGCCAGTACCGATCGAACTGCGCTTCCGGTGTCAGCCCCACGAAACTCGTCGGCGTGTTGCGAAGAAAGGTCGTGAGATTCGGAAACGAGTAGATGCCCAGGCTGAACGTCGGGTTCACCATGTTGTCCTGGTAATGCTCCGCCAGGCCCCCCATTTTGAGGAGGTGCCCGCCCCGCAGGTACACGAGGTCGTTCTGAGCGCTGAAGACGTTCTGGATCAGCCGGACGTCGACCGAACTCTGCGGGCCGAACCGGCGCAGACCGCCGATGTCGATGTCGCCCATGATCGCGCGCCCGGGCACGAACGCTGCGAGCGGCTGCGAGGTATTGGCTTCCACTTCCTGTCCGATGCGAGTACGGCTGAAGCCTGCGCGCGACGTGTTCAGCAAATTTGTCGAGAACACATGGCGATATTCTGCGGTGAAGAACTGGTTCCTCGACACGAACCGCCGCGGAAACTGTGGGTAGTCCGTCGGCAGATACTGATCGGCATCATCGAACGTGTAACGCGCGAACAGCTGACTCTGGGGCGTGAGGTTATTGTCGACGCGTCCTTGCACGAACTGCTCATCGAGCCGCTGCTGGAATGGAAAGTTGTGTTCCGCAAGGCCCTGGCCGAGCAATCGACCGTTCGCAATCGGGTATTCCGCGAGGTATGGCGCGACCGCGGGGTTCACACCGACATTGCCGCTGGGTAGGATCCCGAGCCGCGCGTTATCGTCCGGCACGACGGTCGAAATGGTCTTGCCGAGCCGTTCAATCAGCCCCTCGTAGCCGAGGAAAAAGAACGTGCGATTCTGTTGAATCGGTCCTCCGATAGTGCCGCCGAACTGATTGCGCTGGAAGTCCGGCTTCTCGAGCGTGTCGAAGAAGTTCTTGGCGTCGAGCGCCTCGTTGCGATGGTACTCGTATGCGCTGCCGTGGAACGCATTGGTGCCGGATTTCGTCAGCACGTTGATCTGGCCGCCCGAGTTGCGGCCGAACTCGGCGGAATACGCGCTCGCCTCCACGCGAAACTCCCGAACGGATTCCATTCCCAAGGCGGTGCCCGCTGCGCTTCCCGCCGGCCCATTCGTAAAGTCGTTCTGCAGCGTGCCGTCGAGCAGATACACGTTCGACCGCGGATCCTGGCCGTTCACGCTCATGCCAAGCCCATGCGCCACGACCGAGCCGCCATCGCGGTGGGGGAAGGCGAGCACACCGGGCTGGAGCAATGCGAGATCGGTGTAGTTGCGGCCGTTCAGCGGCAGGTGTTCGATCGTCTCCGCGCCGACCAGATAACTCAGCTCGGAGCTCGATGTGTTCACGAGCGGCAAAGTACCCACCACCACGTCTTCAACCGTGAACTCGCCCAGCTGAAGCGAGATGTTGAGGGACGATGTCTCGGCGACGTTCAGGTTGAGATCACGCCGGACGTGCGGCTTGAAGCCGGTCAGCTCGGCTCGCAGCTCATACCGTCCAGGCGGAAGGCCCGGCACCACGTAACGTCCCTGGGCGCTTGTGACGACCGTACGAACGAATTGGGTGCCTTGGTTCGTGACGGTGATCGTGACATTCTGCAGGACGGCGCCGCTCGAATCCTGCACCGTTCCGCTAATCGTTGCCGTGGTCTGGGCCATCGCGGCGGGGACGAAGACCGCCGCGAACGCCAGCAACACACCTGTCGCAAATCGCATTCGCATCCAGGAAAGCTCCTGCCGAGGGAGAACGAGCGGGAGGGCGAACCGCATCAGATTCTATCAGCGGCGTGTTCCGCCTCTGCCTGTGCCATAAAGAGAAAGAACGTCTCCGGCCGGCGTAACGTTTCAGCTCCGCCGGTCGTATTCGGGGACGGCGGGGATGACGGGCCGTCCCTCCGTCCATATGCCTGTGCTGATCTGGACCGTGCTAATCGTGGCGTTCTACCTGGCTCACCAGGACATCTGGTTCTGGCAGTCGGCCCGCCCCCTGATCTTTGGCTTCCTGCCGATCGGCCTGGCCTACCACGCCGCCTATTGCCTCGGGGCCTCGTTGATGATGTGGACATTGACGACCTTCGCCTGGCCGGCGCACCTCGAGCGCTCCAGCACAGTGCGTGCGCCTAACGGCGACTAGGGTGCCGGTTCCTTGATTCCGGCGATCATCGTTTTCGCCTATCTCGCCGTCGTCCTTTACATCGGTATCTTCGCCTTCCGACACCGACCGGACGTAGAGCGCGCAGAGGACTACTTCCTGGCGGGCCGAGCGCTCGGTCCTGCCGTGTTCCTGCTGTCCCTGTTCGGCACGAACATGACGGCGTTCACGATTCTCGGATCCGCCGGCCACGCGTTCACCAATGGGATCGTGACATTCGGCCTGATGGCGTCCTCGTCCGCGTTGGTCATCCCGTTGACGCTGTTTTTCATCGGCACACGGATGTGGTCGCTCGGCGCGCGCCATGGATTCATGACACCCGTGCAGATGTTTCGTGACCGCTGGGAGTGCGGTCACATCGGGACCGTCATCTTCGCGCTGCAGGCGGCTCTCCTCGTGCCGTATATCGTCATCGGCGTGATGGGAGGCGGGTCGGCTCTGCGGGCGATCACCGGTGGGCTGGTGCCCTACTGGTTCGGCGGCGCCGTCGTCGCTCTCGTGGTGATGTCGTACGTGTTCTTCGGCGGCATGCGGGGGACGGCGTGGGTCAACGCATTTCAGACCGTTCTCTTTCTCTCGTTCGGCGCCATCGCGCTCGTCATCATCGGCCGCGGGATGGGCGGCTTCGGCGCGGCGATGGAATCGCTGCTTGGTTCCGAGACGACCGCGCCGCTCCTCACGCGGGAGCGCATCTCGCCGCTGTTTTTCCTAAGCTACACGTTCATCCCGCTGTCCACGATCGCCTTTCCGCACATCACGATCTTCTGTCTCACGGCGCGGCGGCTTTCGCAGTTCCGCCGCACGGTGATCCTCTACCCGCTGTGTTTGTTGGCGATCTGGTTGCCCTGCGTGTTCCTGGGGGTCGCCGCCAACACGATGCGCGACGTGCCTGGCATCGCGACGAAACTCGAAGCGCGGCAGGCACTGGCCACTGCGCCGGCGACGCTCTCGCCGGACGCCCGCGCGACGCTGCGGCGCCAGGCCGCGGGTGACGACGTCGTGCCGCTCATGCTGGAGCGGTACGCGCCGCTATGGCTCGCCGGGATTCTGGGCGCCGGCATCATGGCTGCTGTCATGGCGAGCGACTCGCAGATCCTCGCGCTCTCGACGATGTTCACCGAGGATGTGTTCGCCTACTACGGAGGGAAGGCACGGTTCGGTGAAGCCGTGCAGGTGCGCACCGGCCGCATCTTCGTCGTCGCGCTGACTCTGGTCGCCTATGCCGCCGCCCTGCAGGCGCCGCAGGGCATCTTCGACATTGCCGTGCAGTTTGCCTTTTCCGGCTATGCCGCGCTCTCGCCGCTTCTCATCGCCGCCCTCTTCTGGCGCCGAAGCACGAAGTGGGGCGCGCTGGCGGTCGCATTGTGGGTCGCCTTCGCGGTGATGTACACCTGGCGCGTCCCAGGAGCGCTTGCGTGGTTCGGTCTGATGCCGGTCGTCCCGATGACGCTGATCTCGTGCGCGCTGATGGTGGTGGTGTCGCTCATGACCCGACCGCCGTCGGCCGACACGATTGCGCGCTATTGCGCGAACTTTGACAGTGCAAAGTGCTAACTGCCAGGTGCCAAGTGGAGTGAGAAGTAGAAAGTGGCAAGTGCTTGCAGGAGTGGTCAGATTGTCGCACGTACGCGGCTGTCGGAGCATTGGCCACCACTAATCACTGTCCACTTCCCACCCCCACTTAGCACTTGGCACTGTTCAGTAAGAGGAACAACTGCGACCGTGCTGAACGACCTGGTTTACGCTGCGCGCACGTTGCGGAGGAGCCCACTCCTTGCGCTGGTTGCGATCGCTGCCTTACCGGGCGGCCGATCGACTGGTCGTCGCCACTGCCGAAATGCGACAACGCAACGCCGTCGATCTTCCCTTCTCAGGTCCGGACTTTTTCGACCTGCATCGTGGCGCGAACTTTCTCACGCTCGTGGGCGGAGCTGTCGTCATCGGCCGTACGTTTACCGACGCGGACGGCCAACCGCTGACAGGCAAGGATGCTGGACCGCCGGAGCAGCCGTACTTGCTGCGCGCGACGACTGTCGCGGTGCTGAGTTACGACTATTGGCAGCGGCGATACTGATTGCCGTCCTGCGCATGGCCGGCAGCACGGCGAGCTTCGAAAGAGGACGCGCCCTGGTCTTCTGACGTTTCAACTCGTCGGATTGCAGCACCACACGACACCCGAACATCGCGGGAGTAGAAAGTGATTAGTGGTAGCTAATGCGCTACAGCTGCGTACCTGCGACGAACTGCCCACTCCTGCAACCACTTGCCCCTTTCCACTTCTCACTCCACTTAGCACTTGGCACTTCGCACTTAGCACTATTCAGAGCGCCGCCCTATAGATCTCCAACGCGCCCGCCGCATCGAATGGTCGCGGGTTGAACGTTCCGGTCCACTGCTGTGCCGCCTGATACGCCAACTCCGGCAGGTCGCCTTCGACCACTCCTCGATCGCGCAGGCGTTGGCGGATGCCACCCGCGGTCGCCAGGCGCTCGAGCTGTTGCGCGAGAGCGTTGGCTGGATTTCCGCTCGTCGCCTCTGGCGACGTGTTGACCAGCGTGTCGTAGCCGGTCGCCCGCGCGGCGTTCCAACGGACCACGTGCGGAAGTAGCATGCCCAGCGCAAGTCCGTGGGCGATGTCGTAGCGGGCCGTGAGCGGATTGGCGCAGGCGTGCGCGGCGCCAAGCATCGACTGCTCGATGGCGGCGCCCGCCAGATGGGCGCCAAGCTGCATCGCGCTGCGTGCCTCTATGTCGGCCGGCTGCTCCAGGACGCGTTCGTACGCATGGCTGAGCAGACGCCACGCGTGCTGCGAATACATCGCGGATAGCGGCGTGCGCCGCAGCGTGACGGCCGTTTCAACGGCGTGAGCAATCGCGTCGAACCCGGCCATGGCGGTGACATGCCGAGGCGCCGATCGCGTAAGCTCGGGGTCGAGGATGGCGACTCTAAACGCCGCTGACGGGTCACCGCACGCCATCTTCATGTGCGTCGACGCATCGGAGACGACCGCGTAACTTTGTGCCTCGCTGCCGGTGCCCGCCGTCGTCGGGATGCCGATCATTGGCAGGAGCGGTCGCCTGGCCTTGCCATAGCCCCGGTAGTCCGAAATGCTGCCGCCGTTCGTGAGGAGAAAGTTGATGCCTTTGGCGCAATCGAGCGAGCTGCCGCCGCCCAAGCCGATGAGCGAATCCACCTCGAGCGATGCGGCATGTCCGCGCCCGCGTTCGACTATCGCGCTGTCGGGATTCTCGCCGAAATCGTCGAACGCGGACGCGCTGATGCCCCTGGCAGCGAGCAGCCGGAGCGCATCCGCGACGTAACCGACATCTCGAATCCCTCGATCGGCAACGACGAGCGGCCGTTCGATCCCGATCGCACGAGCGAGGTCGCCAAGCTGCCCGAACGCGCCGTCGCCGAATACGACACGCGTTCTCGGCTGGAAATCGAAAGCGATCATCCAGAGTAAACTCTACCACCCGGTCACTCGTAACAGTCGCATGCAGACGAGCGCGACCTCGAGCCTCACGCCTACCCAGTGGCTGATTTGCGTCATCGCCGCGATCGGGTTCGCCTTCGACATCTACGAAATCCTGATGCTGCCGCTGATTGTGCGGCCGGCGCTGCTCGAGCTCACAGGCGCAGCACCGGGATCGCCCGAGTTCCAGATGTGGGTCGGGCGGCTGTTTTACATCCCGGCCTTCGCCGGCGGCATCTTCGGTCTCCTCGGCGGGTATCTGACGGACCGCCTCGGCCGCCGTCGCGTGCTGACCTACAGCATTCTCATCTACGCGGTCTCCGCTTTTGCCTCGGCGTTCGCCACCTCGATCGAAATGCTCCTCGCCCTGCGCTGCTTCGTGTTCATCGGCGTCTGCGTCGAGTTCGTCGCAGCCGTGGCCTGGCTCGCAGAGCTGTTCCCGGAACCCCGGCGGCGCGAAAAAGTGCTCGGCTACACCCAGGCGTTTTCGTCCCTCGGCGGTCTGCTCGTTGCGACCGCCAACGGCTTGTGCGTCACCTACGCCGCCAGCCTGCCGGCGATCAGCGCGTTCGGACTGCACGTCGCCAATCCGCACGCGCCGTGGCGCTATACCTTGATGTCGGGCGTGATCCCCGCCATCCCACTGATCCTGATCCGTCCATTCCTCCCCGAGTCGCCGATCTGGGAACAGAAGAAGCTGGCCGGCACGCTAAGGCGGCCGAGCATCGCGGCTCTCTTCTCGCCCGAGCTCCGACGAACCACCATTGTAACGACGCTGATGTTCGCCATGGCCTACGGTGCCGCCTTCGGCGCCATTCAACAGATCCCTCAGATCGTGCCCGGCGTGCCGGACGTGCGTGCAGCCGTCGCCGACCTCCCGGCGCCACAGGCACGCGCAGCCGAACAGCGCATCGCATCGGACGTCACCAAGGTGCAGGAGCTTGGCGGACTCGTTGGCCGTATTACGCTGGCGGTGTTGGCCGGCATCATCGTCAGTCGACGCCGGCTCATTCGCATGTTCCAGGTCCCAGGGCTCATCATCATTCCACTCGTGTTCGGGTGGCTGGCGGTGACGAGTCTTCAGTGGATGTACATCGGGATCTTCATCGCGGGGTTCCTCACCGTGGGCCAGTTCAGTTTCTGGGGAAACTATCTCCCGCGCGTGTACCCGGTGCACCTCCGAGGGACGGGTGAGAGCTTTGCCGCCAACATCGGCGGCCGACTGATTGGGACCTCTTTCGCCTGGGTGACGGCGTCGCTGGCCGTAACATCCAATCGCGCGTACGCACCCATAAAAGTGGCGACCGTCGCGGCAATCGTGGGGTTCAGCGTGTACCTGGTTGGGTTCATCGCCAGCTTCTGGCTGCCCGAGCCGAAGCGCGAGGATCTTCCGGACTGAGGACTTCGGACTCCGGGCTCCGGGCTCCGGGCTTCATCATGCGTCGTGTCGCCTTCGCTGCGTTCATCGTTGCCGTCGCCATCGCCGGCGTCAGAGGGCAGGAGCGGCTTGCGCATCCGTCAGTCGACCTGAAGGGGGTCCTGTACCGTGCCGTCTTCGTCGGAGAAAACGTTCCGCCGACGCGCCCGGGCGGCGACGCGTTACCGCCGGAGCTTGCCCGTCGCGTTGAGCGGTTCCTCGAAAAATATTCGGCGCTTGCGTCCCACAGCGGCGCCCGTCCCGACAAGACAGCCGTGCTCACAAGAGCGATCGTGGCGCTTCTCGACCGCGATGATGCAACAGCGCGGGCCGAAGCCTTTCTGAATGATGCACCCGTCGCGGATGACTGGGCGGGAACCTCGGAAGCGCCCCTACGGCAGGCCGCCTACGCGGAAAAGCGCTTGAATCCGTCCGACCCGCTCGCGCCGTTCCTCTACGTCTTCATCGCGCAGCGGCAGCGGGCCGCGTTCGAAGCGGCTGACCGCGCCAACGATCTCGACACCATGAAGGCGGCAGCGAAGAAGTATCGGGCGGTCATGCAGCGCGCTCGTGCGGCCGAGGATCCCATCTTTGCGCTGCTCGCGGACGATCTCGACCGAATGCCGTACGTGTTCGTACCCACGGCCAAGCATCCCGCCACGTTCAACCCAGATACCTGATGCGTGAAATGAGGCCAGGCTGGTCTCTCACGAGGGACGAAGGACCAAGGACAAAGGACGGACCAAGGACCAAGGACCAAGGACGGACCAAGGACGAAGGACCAAGGACGAAGGACTGACTAAGAGCCAAGCCCCAAGAACAAGCACTGACACCTATCCCAAACAGAACAGCTTCCCGTCCTGCGAACCGATGACGAGTCGCTCTGCCGCGACCGCTGGCGAAGCGGTGAGCGGCCCGCCCGCGTCGAATTCGAACGCGACCTTGCCCGTCGCGACGTCGAGGGCGTAGAGTTTTCCGTCGCTCGACCCGACGAAGGCGCGATCCCCGACGACGACCGGCGATGAGTCGACACGCGCTCGTGAAGCGAACGTCCAGATCGCCTTACCAGACTTGCGATCGATGGCGTGCACCATCTTGTCGCGTCCACCGACAATCAGGCGGTCGCCTGCGAGCGCGGCCGACGACATGAACGGAAAGCTCCGAGTCGGATGCTTGTATCTCCACACGATCCGCTTTGCGCCGAGATCGACCCCGAGCACCTCGCTCTCGTAGGTACCGTAGTAGGCGTGACCATCAATGACGACTGGCGACGCACCAGTGTAGGCACCCGACGAGAGCGCCAGAATCTCGCGGCCGTCAGCGATGCGAATGCCGCGCAGAATCTCATCGCACCCGGTGATATAGGCAACGCCATCGAGCACGGCCGGCGTGGCGTGGACGTAGCCGTCGGTTCGTACCTTCCACACGACGGTACCCGTCTTCGCGTTCACCGCGTAGAGGTGTGCGTCGTGACGATCCGATCAACACTTTGTCGTCGACGACAACGGGTGACGACTTGATCTCGGTGCCGGTCTTGAAGGTCCAGGCGGCCTTCCCCGACGAAACGTCCACTGCATGAAGGACGCCATCGAGATCCCCGATATAGACCAGTCCGCCGCTCACGGTTGGCGACGACTCGCCGATCCCGGCCGACGACGCCTTGTACTTCCATCGCACGGAGCCGTCGGCCAGATTCAGCGCGTGCAATTCGCCGGTGGCGGACCCGACGTACACGACGCCATCGACGATGGCCGCCGACGACTCGATCACGTCACCCGCGTCGTACGTCCAGCGAACTTTCAGCGAGTCGGGCAATCGAGCGTCCGAGGCGCCGGTGAGCGGCGGCGTGCCGCGAAACTGCGCCCAGCGGTCGGCCGGAGCGTGGAGCGGCGCCTCCACCCGGCCGGCGGGAATCGCAACGGCTAGTAGCAGCGTAATTCCAGCGGCGGCCAAGCCCGCGGCGAATTCCGAAGGCACCTTCTCGATCACGTTCTATTTCGTCGACGACGTGGCGCTCGTGCCGGCGAGGGCGAACAGCTGATTCCTGTTGACGATGAAGAGCGCGCCGTTTGCCGGCACGGGCGTCGAATAGACCGAGCTCCCCATGTTGTTCTCGGCGATCACTTTGAGCGTGCGGTCGGCGTTGAGCACGGTAATGTCGCCGTCTTCGTCGCCCAGATACACCCTGCCATCGATCACCATCGGCGAGCCCCAGACTGCCGCGAACATGTCGTGCGTCCAGAACGGCGTTCCCGTTTTGACGTCGAGCGCGTGGAGGAAGCCGCTGAAGTCCGAGTAGAACAGAATGCCGTTGTAAATGGCGCCCGTCGAAATCGAGCGGCGAATCTTGCCGTAGTGCCAGATCCGGCCGCTGTCGGTGATATCGCCGCGCTTCGTCGCGTCGATCGCATAGAGGTGGCCGACGCCTTCGCCGTGTTCCGGATCCTGGCCGTTAGCGATGTAGACGACGTTTTCGTAAATGACGGGTGTGCTGATCACCTCATTGCGGGTCTTCGGCCAGACCGAGTCCTTCGGATTCAGATCGAACTCCCACAGCTTCTTGCCGGTCTTCGCCTCGAAGCCGCGGACCCACCCGTCACCCTGCCCGATCACGACCTGCACCGTGTCGCCGACCGTGCCGACGGCAGGCGACGACCACTGACCGTGCAGAATTTTTTCGCCGACCGAGTTGTCTTCCCAGGCGAGCTTCCCGGTCGTCTTGTCGATCGCAATGATCGCTGGAGCCCGCGGCGACGGTACGTTCACGTGGCTCTCGTCCTGGCCGTTAGAGGTGCTGATGAAGATCAGGTTCTCGTAGACGACCGGCGACGAGTTCGCCATGTTGTGTTGGAGAACGCCGAGCTCCTCCATCATGTCGTAGCGCCAGATGACGTCGACATCCGTCTCGCGCGTTTGCTTCTCGTCCTTGACGAGACCGTCGTTGGATCCGTCGCGGAAGCCGTCGAGATCCACGGCCATCAGCTCGCCGCGGTTCGACACGTAATAGGCAATGCCGTTCTCGATGAGCGGCGAGGAGCAGACGCCCTGGAACGGCCAGTCGTTGGCGCGTCCCGACGCGAGCTTGTCGTGCACGGCCTGCCAGAGGAACTGGCCGTCCGATTCGCGGAAGGCCATGAGGATCCCCTTGTCGCCCTTCACCGCCGGGTCTTTCACGGATTCGTTGTTCGTGCCGACCAGCACGATGCCGTTCGACACCACCGGATTGCCGTACGCCTGCGACCCGAGCTCGGCAACCCATTTCACGTTCGTCTTCGTCTTCACATCCCACGTCGCCGGCAGCCCTTTCATGGGCGACACGAGGTTCCGGTCCGCCGAGCCGCCCCACATGGGCCAGTCGGCGCTGCCCGGGTCGGATCGCGCGCCGATGGTCAGGCTCCCGAGAACGACGAATGCTGCTGCGACAATTGCTGTGTTTTTCATCGTCCGCCACGCTTACATCTTGTTTGCCGAAACCTTGTTAGTCGCGTATACCTTGATGTTGTCGTAGTACAGCTCGGCTCCGCCGCCGGCCTGCGACGGTGCGTCGGCGTAAAGCCCAGGACTCCCCTTCAGGCTGCCGATCGGGTCGACGCGCTCGATGGTCCATGTGTGTGGCTCGGCCTCGCCTTTCGGCCACACCTTCCCACGGGCGCGCACGTTGCCGCCCGTGCGCTGCACCTCGAGCTTCATCGTGTACCACGTGTCCTTCTTCCACTCGAACGGCACGCGCGCGGTGCGCTGCGTCTCCGGCTGCCAGGGCTGGAGCTCGAGGCGTTGATGGGTCCCGAACAGCACGAGCTCGTACCGCTGCGCCACAATCCCGATGTCGCCCATCTGGCGCCGCCGTTCCATCGCACGCACGTCGGCTTCGATGGTGTAATCGCGGTAGTCGGGTCCCCCGAAGAAGGGGCGGCACCGCCTCGCGAACGCGAACGGGTTCTCGGCGAGCTTGACGAGTACTTTGCTGCCCTCCAGGTCACGTACTGCGAACTTGCCAGTCGCGTTGACCCAGTGCGGCGGCGGCACCTCGCGACCGTCCTCGAAGTCGAAAGTCCACGGAAGATCGGGAATGATGCGGACACGCGCCGATCCCGAGAGGTCGCCAATCGCAGCTTTGATCAGGCCCGCCTGCGGTGCAGGCGCCGCATCGGCCGTGAAGCGGCCGTCCGCGATGGTGCCCTTCAGCCCTTCGAGGGACCAGGTTGCCTGACCGGCGTTCGGAATCCCGGCACCCTGCGTGTTGAAGGCGCGTACGGTCAGCGCGACCGAGCCGCCAGGCTTCAAGATCAGCTCGGTGGGCGTGACCAGCAGCACCGAGGCGGGTCCACCTGCCGGCCCGAGTGCGCCGGCGCTGGGGCCCGGCGGCGCTGGCGGGCGCGTTTTCGACGGGCCCTTCGGGCCTATCGCATACAGCGCATCCATCGACGCGAAGTAGATGCGCCCGCGCGCGACCACAGGCGACGCGATGATGATCTCGGAACGCTCCGCCGTGCCGAGCCAATCCTGGTCCAGAACTTCGGCTCGATCCGCGTGCGGACGAATGATGTAGAACTTGCCGCCGGCGTTTCCGGTGTTCTCGGTGCCGATATAGAGCTTTCCATCCGCGAGCACTGGCGATCCCTTCTGGATCGTGCCGAGATGTTCGGACCACAACTGCTTTCCAGTTTTGGTGTCGAACGCGAGCAGAATCCCGCCGTTGTCGACCGCGTAAATGCGCTCCGCATCGGCCACGGGCGAACCGTAGCCCACCTGGACGCCGCGAGAAAGCCACACCGCATCCTTGTCGGTCAGTGCGCCGGTTTTCTCGGCGGGCACTGCGGCAATCATGCCCATCTCGTTCGACGCGATATTCTCCTCGCTGTGCGTGACGATCACGTTGGGACCGAGCATGAGCGCCGCGGTATTCAAGCCGCGCTGACTGACTCGCCAGTTCCAGACCGGCTGCCCCGTCAGCACCTTGAGCGCGTGCATGGCGCCGTCGCTGCCGCCGGAAAAGAACATGCGCGTCCCGTTCACGGTCCCGACGAACGGGTTCGCATAGATCGTGTCAGTCGGCCTGCCCTCAGGAGAGCTCACCCAGTTAGTAGTACCAGTGGCCGCATCGAACGAAACAAAACGATGAGCGCCTCCGGAGAGCTGCCCCCAGCTGAACATCAGTCCACTCACGATCACTTGCTTCCCGTCCACGATCGGCGACGACACTCGGCCACCGTGCGTCGTCCACATGCCGAACTCCTCGGTCAGCGATCGCTCCCACAGCACCTTCCCGGTGCTGGAGAGCGACATCAGAAGGCCGTTGCCGCTCAGCGCGAAGACGTTGCCGGTCGCGGGATCGACGGCCGGCGACGACCAGGCGATGCGATGCGGCGGCACGTCGCTCATGAACACGTTGTACTTGTGCTCCCACAGGAGCTTGCCCGTATCAGCGTTGAAGCAGATGATGCGTTCCTGAAGCGTCGCGCCGGCGCCGGACGATGTCTGGAGGTAGAGATGGTCGCCAAAGACGACAGGGGACGACCGCGAGCCGTACGGCACCTTCCATGCGAGATTCTCCCCGGCAGGCGACCACGACGATGGGAGCCCGCGCTCGGCAGAGGCACCGGTTCGCTCGGGACCTCGCCACTCGGGCCAGTTGCTGCCGGTGACGAGCGCAGCCGCGGGCGCCGCGAGCAGCGCCGCGAGAAGCACCGGGAGACGGGGGGATCGTCTGAACGGCATAGGTCCTCAGGATATCAGTCTGTCCCGCGATTCACGGGTCCGGTCCATTCCCACGGTCGGTCCATCCCACGCGCACGGAGCGGCGCTACCGCGGCCGCTATAATCGCCGCGTCGTCACCCCTTGGCTAGTTACGCTGGCGGAACCCGCTTTCGTTTCACCCGGAGTTCTTGGATGTCCTGTCGTCGCGGCATCATCACGTTGAGCCTCATTGCCTCGTCCGTAACCACGGCTGCGGATGCGGCAGCGGAAAACTGGCCGCAGTGGCGGGGACCCGGTGGCCAGGGCGTCTCGACCGAGCGGACGCTGCCGCTCGAGTGGGCGCCAGACAGAAACGTCGCGTGGAAAACGGAGCTGCCCGGCAGCGGACTTTCGTCGCCGATCGTGTGGGGCGATCGAGTGTTCGTCACCGCCGTTGTCGAAGGCGAGATCGTGCCCGGCGCGAAAGCGGTGACGCACACGGTCGATGGCGAGACGTGGGTGCATCCCGCGAGCGTCTCCGCCGACCGGACGCACGCCTTCAAAGTCGTCGCCCTCGATGCGCGAACCGGACGCATTCTCTGGGAACGGACACCATACGAAGGCACCGTGTACGACGCGCGGCACCGACGAAGCAGTTTTGCAGGCCCCACGCCGGTGACCGACGGAGAGATGGTGTTCGCCTACTTCGGGCCTGAGGGTCTGTATGCCTACGACTTCAACGGCCAGCAGGCCTGGAAGGTGATCGAGAAGTTTCCGACGCTGGGTCTCGGCGCAGGTACGTCCCCTGTGCTTTTCGAGAGCCTGATCATCATTCAGCGCGATGAAGACAACGGCGACCACTCGGAGATCGTCGCCTACAACAAGAAGACTGGCAAGGAAGCCTGGAGAACGAAGCGACACATTCAGATCAGCTGGGGCACGCCCGTGATCGTCGAGGCCGCCGGCCGGAAGGAACTGGTTGCCATGGGCACCGAGGCGACGATTGCCTACGACCCGCGGACCGGTAAGGAGCTCTGGCGCGCGAGAGGGGTTCAAAGCAACGCCATTCACACGCCTATCGTGGGCCGCGGACTCGTGATCGTCACCGCCGGTTATCCCGAGAAACGCGTGCTTGCGATTCGACCCGGCGACGTTCCCGCAGACCGTCGCATTGCGTGGGAGTACACGAAGGGTACTGCCTACGTCGTCTCGAACATCCTCTACGATGGGTACCTGTACCTTCTTACCGACAACGGCATCGTCACCTGTCTCGATCCCGCCACCGGCGTGGTGAAGTATGAGGGAGGGCGCCCGCCGAAACCGGCGAAATTCATGGGATCGCCGGTCGCGTTCGGCGGCTATGTGGCGCTCACCAGCGAAGACGGCGAGACGTTCCTCGTGAAGGCCGGACCCGCGCATGCGATCGAACGCACGAATTCGATCGACGAACCAGTGTTCTCCTCGCCCGCAATCGCCAACGGGCGAATCTACATTCGAGGGCAGAAGCACCTGTTCGCGATTGGGAGCTGATTTGCCCAAGCTAAAGCTTGGGCCTACTAATCGGCTTTTCTTGATCCGCGGATTCCGCGGATCACGCGGATTCATCGCGGTTGAAGCCGGTTTCCGCCGGAATAATCGCGACATTAGCGCACGAGCTCTCCAGACAGCTGGCCAGTGGCAGGCAAAGCCTGCCACAGCGAAGGAGCAACGCCCTGGAGGAATGAGAAGCCGTTTCCTCGTGTGCTTCTCATTCCTCCCGGGCGTCGCTCTTTCGCAGCCGGCCGCGTCGCGGCCGGCGCTGGCCTTTTGTCCGCGTGAATCCGCGACATCCGCGGATCAAACAATACACGCGAGCATTTCAGAACAGCGCTTTCACACCGAACTGGAATCGACGCGGCGATCCTGCCGAGAGAACCTGACCGAAGGTCGGCGATCCCAGAAACGCGTCGGGGAGATCGAAATTCGTGTGATTGAACACGTTGAAGGCTTCTGCGCGGAGCTGCAGGCGCACAGTGCCACTCATCGGCACGTCCTTGATCACGCCGAGGTTCAGATTCTGGTAACCGGGTCCATCGAGAATGTTGCGGCCGGCATTGCCGAAGCTGCCAAAGGGCGCGAACGAGAACGCGGCGGTATTGAACCAGCGGTCCGCTGACGGATCGGCCAGCGCCGGATCGCCCGACAGGTCGGGTCGATCGTTGTAGCCAAATCCCAGGTTTGACCGGCCGGTATTGCTTTGGTCGATATCTGGGTGAACCGCCACGGTGAATGGCCGCCCCGACTGCAGCGTCAGGATGCCGTGCAGCTCCCAGTCCGACACCCAGGCGTTCTGCCTGAACGGCAGCGCATACGCCACGCTCATGGAGAAGCGGTGGCGGACGTCGAACGCCGAACGAGAGTGTTCGGCCTCGGGCTGCTGGCTGTCCTGCGGGAAATTCGCGTCGCCCGCGCTCGTGAAGAACCCGGACGCATCATCGGTGGACTTGCCGAACGTGTACGAGGCGAGCAGCGACAGGCCGTCGCTGGTGCGCTGCTGGAACTTGAGCTGAAGCGCGTTGTAGTTCGAGCGGGCGCGCGACTCGATGAACGTGATGTCGGCAAACATCGGATCGGGACGCAGGTTGAATGGGTTTGCGCTCGGCGCGGGCTGGTTGATGTCCCGCGCCGAGATGAGATCGTGTCCGCGCGAGCCGACATACGCCACTTCGACGGCGCGCGTCGGACCGAGTTGGCGCTGCACGTTCACGTTCCAGTGCTCCATCCAAGGCGTCTGCAGGTCGCGCTGATAGGCGGTCGCCGACTGGGGAATGGGAAAAGGAAACCCGGTCGGGAAAGGATTGGCAATCGTCAGCGGCGGCAGCCCCGGCACAGGGAAGAACACACTCAGGTTGAAGTACGGCGGATTGAAGTACAGCCCTTCCGACGTCGCCAGCGCACCCTGGTTGTAATAGATGCCGTAGCCACCACGCACCACCGTTCGCGCGGCGGCGTCGGCGGTCCAGGCGAAGCCAACGCGAGGAGCGAAGTTGTTGCGGTCGCTCTCGAACCCGCCACGCGGCATGGTGCCACTGCCCACCGGCACGAGTTGTCCGGTTGCAACATCGTAAAGGTTCGCGCGGTCATCGTGGTCCACCGGCGGCGCGATGTAGTCGTACCGTATTCCCGCCGAAACCGTCAGCGACGGTAGGGCACGCCAATCGTCGTGCGCGAAGACGCTCCAGGAGCGGGTGCGAAGGTTCTGTGGATTGTCGAGACGCGCGCCTCCCGTCAATACCGGCAGTCCGAGCAGCAGATCCGCGAGCGCGTTGCTCGTGTAGCCCTGCTGCACGAAGGTCAGGAAGCCTCGTGCCTGCACATCGCGAAACGCCGACTGCCGAATGCCGTAGTACTCGCCACCCAGCTTCACAAGATGCGCGCCGCGAAGCCAGGTGACGGTGTCGGCCAGCTGGAACGTGTCAGAATCGCTTTCCTGCGGATTGTTGTACTCGTGCCCGAGCGGTGAGTAGCCGGCGATTGAAATCAGGCTCATCCCACGGTCTCTTGGGTTCGTGGACAACGCCGGCAGGCCGACCGACGCATTGTCGAGGGCCGGGTTTTCCGGAAACACGCCGATGGCCACCCGGTTGTAGCCGAAGCGCGCGTCGTTGACGAGCGTCGGCCCGAGCGCCGTCGCGTGAGACAGAGAGAAGTTCTGCCCCCGCCGCTGGACGCGGTTGCCGAAGCCCGGAATCGTCGAGAACACGGGCCCGGCAAACGGCTCGATCAGCCGCCGGTCGCTGAAGCTGTATCGGCCGGTCAGCCTCGATCCGCCGTCGAGGGCGTAATCCATTCGCACGTCGAACTGGTCAACGTCATCGGTGAGCGTCGGCGACGCGACGTAATTGGCAAACGGCGTGTTGCGATTCGGGAGTGGATAGAGCGCCGCGATGGCGGCGCCAGTGGGGTGCACGAACGGGAGCCGCCCATCCGGAAACGGCTGACCGGTGAGCGGATTGATCGGCCTGGCGAACAGCGACTGGGAAAAGTCGCCGGATCGTTCTGCGGCCGTGGGGACGTTGGTCACGCGCGTGATCCCCTCGTCCAGCCGCGTCCCCTCGTAATCCGCGAAGAAGAACGCGCGATCCCGTGCGATCGGTCCGCCGATCGAGAAGCCGAACTGCTGGCGGGAGTACTCGGGGTCGTTCGCGTCGGCAGGCACGAAGAAATTGCGCGCGTCGAGCCCGCCGTTCCGGAAAAAGCCGTAAACGGTCCCGTCGACACCGTTCGTCCCCGAGCGAGTGATGACGTTTATCTGCCCGCCGGCATTGCGACCGAACGACGAGTCGTACGTTGACGTCAGTACTTCGAACTCCCGGATCGCGTCCACCGCGGGCCGCACGCCCGACGTTCCCAGCTTCGGGTCGATGTTGTAGACGCCGTCGAGCAGATACGCGTTCGCGTCCTCGCGCGCGCCATTTACGTTGAACGCGAAATCGCCGCGCACGGAGCTCGCCGAGCCCTGTGGCGCGGGCACGGTACCCGGCGCCAGCAGCGCCAGCTCGAGAAAGTTGCGGCCGTCGAGAGGCAGACCCGTGATCTGCTGCTCGTCGACGCGTGTCGCCATCGCCGCGTCGTCGCGATCGATGGGGACCAACGGTGCGTTCACCTCGACGGCCTGCGTGGCCGTGAGGGACAACGGCACATCGATCCAGAACTCCTGCCCGACCGACAGCTCGGCGCGCGTCGTGTGCGTGCGGTACCCGCTCGCCGTAATTTCAACAACGTACGAGCCCGGTGGCAGTTGCGCGAGCGCAAACCGTCCCTCCTCGTCGCTCACTGTGGCGCGCCGCTCGTTTGTGCCTTGATCGATCGTGCGCACCTCGGCGCCGTGGAGTGGGGAGCCTGCGGCGTCGGTGACCCTCCCCCGCACGGACGAGAGGTGCGACTGTGCCGAGACAGCCGTTACAGAAGTGACAAGAACACCAACAACCGCCAGCGCGAAAACCACCTTGAGCTTCAGCGTCATATCCAGGGTCTTAGACGCAATACGCGCCCGACGGGTGCGTAATCCGAGTGCGGACGCGAGAATCGCGGGATGAACGGAGCATCCATAAGGACGAGCTCGCCCATCCGGACTGCCAGTCCGGCCGCGGCGTGCCTGACGAGGAAATACGCTGGGAGGCGAGGCGGCGTTACAGTCCAAACGCTATAAGGAGGAGCAGGCGCAGCCCTGGGGCGGCACAAGCGCGACTGCTCACGGTGACCCAGTCTGCACAGCCGACCGTCGTCGCCATGCGATCCGGGCGCCGAATCGCGGCGGCTGATAGATTTCGCTCGCCACGAGCGTCGTACGATCGGCGAGGTCGGGACGCCGTCCCGACCTCGCGTGAGGCGTCTGTCGATCTACTTGGCCGGATGAATTCGATCCGCGATCGTGTCGCGATGGAACGCGGAGTGCTGGCGGATGTCGGCCCAGCCGCCCGCGGCGTCTCCGGCGGACGCGGCGGCCATGCGGTCAGTCCCAAGATCCTGCCACGAGTTGTAGCGAGTAATCGTCGCGAACGTCCAATCGCCGCCTTCGAGGTGCTGCAGGAGGACGTTTCCTGTTGCGACCTTGCTGCCGGCGGCCGGGGCACTCAGTGATTTCAAGAGCTGCTCGCGATGACCAGCGACCGGCCGGTGGACACCGAGGATGTAGACCATACTGGACGCCGCCGCCGAATCTCCAATTCCCATCTCCTTGGTGAACTGGCTCCACGACGGTCCGCTCACGAACGTATCGTTGTGCCACGCATTGAGCGCGCGCATGGCGTCGGTCGGCGGCGGGGTGGTCGCCGAGACTTCGGCCTTCGGGCCGAGGTGCTGGATCACCACGTAGTCCCAGTCATCACCCTCTTGATGCCGAAGCACGACGAAGTGCTCGGGCATGGACGCGCTTTTGTCCGGAACCATGAGCGACTTCCCGAGGGCTTCTGCCTGCCCCGGCGCCGCTTTGGCAAAGTGGACGTGATACACATCCGTACCTGCCGCCGAGGCGGGCGCGTTCTGTGCTGAGGCAGTCGTCGCAGCAACGACCCCGCCGAATAAGACGAGCCGAGCAATCAGCGATCTCATCGAACCTCCTTCGCCCCGGCGTCTCTAGAAGGTCAAGCCGGCAGCCAGAGGATCGCGGCCGGTTTGGAGCGCCAACGCGATGCCGACGGTATCACGGATGAGCTTGTTGTGTCGCTCAAATGCGTCCGGCGAGGATTCACGAGCTCTGGAGAATTGCTGTTCCCGCTTTCCGAGTGATCATGGCAGTGTGTCCGACAGCTGTCTGGCGAGCCATCCGCGACGGTAGGCGTGAGACGGCGTCGAAGACGGTTTCAACGCCGCGTCCGAACGCGGAATCACCCCGTTTGCAGGGACCACCGGATGAGTATGACGATGGAAATCGTATCGAGTAGCGCAACACTGACGGGAATCGCACCCCAGTTTCTGGTCGACGACCTGGATGCGGCGATTGCCTATTATCGCGAACGGCTTGGATTCGAGTTGGACTTCTGCTACGAGTCTTTCTATGCCAGCGTCAGTCGTGACGGCGTCGCGATTCATCTGAAGTGCGCGCCGAAAAGCGGAGCTGACAGGACGCATCGCAAGCAGCAGGAGCATCTCGACGCGTACATCGCGGTCAATAACGCGGCAGCCTTGCATGACGAACTGATAACACGCGGAGCGTTCATCACCAGGCCGCTGGAAGAGAGGCCGTGGTCGTGCAGGGACTTCTACGTCGAAGATCCAGACGGTTACATCCTCTGCTTCAGCGAACAGACGGCCTAACTCCGTCCAGTGACGGAGATGTCACAGGAATCGTTCGCATGTCGCACCCCGACCCGCACGGCCAGCCAGATCGCACACCGATAGAAGTCGGGGAGGTCTGGGAGAACCCCGTCACCAGGGAACGCGCGACGATCCTGGAGCGCACCTGGGACAATCCCGTCGGCCGTGCGACGGCCGAGTTGACCGCGCTCGTCGGGGCGCGTGTCATGGGGGAACACCGCCACCCGCATCTCGTCGAGCAATTTACCGTGCTCGAGGGTGAGCTGACGGTGAAGCGCGACGGGCAGACCAGCGTTCTTCATCAGGGTCAGACGGCCGTCATCCAGCCGGGCGTCTGGCACGACTGGTGGAATGCGGGCGACCGCGACGCGCGGGTCAGGGTGGAGGTCACACCGGGCGAGCGGTTCGTGCACATGATCGAGACGTTCTTTGGCCTCGCGCGGCTCGGGCATACAGACAGCAAGGGCATGCCAGATCCGTGGCAGCTCGCCCTGAGTGCGCGGGAGTTCAGCGACGTGATCGAATTCCGATCGCCGCCGCCGGCGGTGCAGCGCGCGATCTTTGCTGCGCTCGCACCGATTGCGCGCTGGCGTGGCTATCGCGCGACGTACCCGCAGCTCTCGCGCATCGTGCTCGCGCCTCGGACGTAGCGCGGAGCGAGACGAGCGCTCTTTTGACCGCCCAGCAGATATGGCTGCGCGGGCTCTCGTGGAGGCGAGCTGAAGAGACATGGACGTTGGATTCCTCGGACTTGGGGCCATGGGCCAGGCGATGGCCACGAACCTCATCCATGCCGGTCACCGCGTGCGAGTCTGGAACCGCTCGCGTGCACCAGTCGATGCACTGACCGCAAAGGGGGCCACGGCCGCTGCGACGCCGCAGGACGCATTCGCCGCCGAGGCCGTCATTTCGATGCTCGCCGATGACGCGGCCGCAAAGAGCGTGATCCTCGACAGCGGTGCGCTGAACGCGGCCCCCAGTGGGCTGGTGCACGTGAACATGGCGACAATCTCGGTGTCGTGTGCCGAGGCGCTGGCTCGCTCGCATCGCGAGCGCGGGATTGCCTACGTTGCCGCACCGGTCTTCGGTCGGCCCGATGCCGCCGCGGCCGCCACGCTGCACATCGTCGCCGCCGGGCCTCCGGCGGCGATCGATCGCGTACAGCCACTATTCGATGTGCTCGGACAGAAGACGTGGCGCGTCGGCGACGAGGCACCACGCGCAAATGTGATGAAGATCGCCGGGAACTTTTTGATCGCCTGCGCCATCGAAGCGATGTCGGAGAGCGCAGCGCTGGCGCAGGCGCACGGCCTGGCACCGCGCGATCTGTTCGACATGCTGACCAGCACGCTGTTTGCCTCGCCCATCTACAAGAACTACAGCGCGCTGATCATCGATCAGCGCTTCGAGCCCGCCGGGTTCGCGCTGCGGCTCGGCCTGAAGGACACCCGCTTGGCGCTCGCTGCCAGCGAGAGCGCACACGTGGCGCTGCCGTTTGGAAGCGTGCTGCGCGACAACTTCCTCGATGCGATCGCACACGGCGACGGCGATCGCGACTGGACCGCCGTGGCCAGGGTCGCGCTGCGCCGCGCCGGTCTCGCACCTCGCCAGATCGCAGACTCACAGTGACTTGAGGTACTCGACCAGGTCCGCCTTCTCTTCCGGCGTGAGACCGAGTCGGAACAGCTCGTCATAGTGATCGACGACTGCAGGCAGATCGGGCGCACTGCCGTCATGGAAATATGGTGGGTGCTGCCACAGCGCACGCAATGGGGTGGTCCTGTACTTTCGGGTCGCTGAACGTTCGGCGTACCCAGGATCGGTCCCGACGTCAGTGGGATCGTGAAGTAATGGCGCCGTGCGACTCGGCCCGTTCAGTACGTCCGTGAAATTTGGCGGCTGATGGCACGCGGCGCAGCCAGCCTCATGCCGGAACAGATGCCTTCCTCGGATGGCTGCCTGCTTGTCGAAGCTGCCCGGCGGCGGCTCGGGCACGCGCAAGCGAAGTTGGTAGTCAAGAAGCGCGGCGAGCTTCGGCGTCACCAGATCGGGCGTCTGTGTGATCGACAGGCCGATCCGGGGGTCGCTGAAATTCCCACGGCCGCCCATCTGCCCTACTCCCACGTAGCTGTTCCAGTAGGAAATCGGTCCGTCCGCCGTGAACGTCTCGAACCCGACACCCTTCAGCCCGAAAATGGAAGGGATGACAATCGGCAGCGATGGGCTGTTCAACGAGATCAGATTTGTTCCGTCGAATGCGTGATGCCGCGGATCGTATTTGCCGGGACCCCACGTCCTGAATTCGGCCTTGAGGTTCCCTGGCAACGCCGGCGACAGAGCCACGATGGCGCCGACGTTCAGATCTCGATTGGCCCATCCGTCAAGCCGCTTCCCTATTCCTCGCGCGAACGAGTTGTCGACCGTCGAGTGGCACAAGGCGCACGTGATCCCGACGCTGGTCAGCTTCCCGGTGTCGTCGGTCTGCCCCTTGATGCCCACGACCGCGTTCAGGCGTATCAATGCAGTCGTGACAGCGGGGTCTGTCCGGTCGACCTGGTCCGCTCGAAGCGCAGAAATCAACCGCAGCGGGAGCGCGTCGACATCGACCTTGAGCCCGACAGAGAGCGCCGTTGCCGGATCGACGGTCGCGAGGACCTCGTGCATGCGTAGCACGTTCGTCCACAGCTGTTCGTCGCCAAACGTGTCGAATCGGAAGATCTCGCGACCGTCCGATTCCTTTTTCGGCTCGGTTCGCGCGGTCCCGGCACTCAAGAACAGCGCGATCGATACGACACCAAGGGCCGCTGACACGAGGCCAGTGAGACGCATGAGCTGGTCCCTCCCGTGCTCTACCAATAGAGTTCGGTCCGGCCAAAAGGTGACAGGCGGAGTGTGTCTGTGCGCCAGTGTGGCGCTCGATTAGAAGGGGTTCGCGAGCGCGCGCCGGATCCGCTCACCGTAGGTGCGCCCGGACTGCAGACGGTGCCCCGACCTGAGCTCGATCACGTACTGGCCGTGGGCGATCGACCACAGCTGCGCGATCCGCCGGACATTCACGATGTGCGATCGGTGGATGCGCAGGAAGCGGGCGGAGTCCAGAACGGCCTCGACCGTGTTCATGGGCACGTGCAGCAGGTGGGTCACCGGGCCCGCGTGGACACGAACGTAGTTCTGAAAGGCTTCGATCCAATCCACCTCCTCTACTGGCACGAGGATGGTGCGCTCGCCGGATCGAACAGCGAATCGCTCGAGCCGCCGCGGCGGATTCGCGATGGCGTCGAGCATCGCCAATACTTGTCGTGTGTTTTCCTCTGGCATGCCTCGTAGCCTGCGGGTTGCCCGCGCGAACGCCAGCGCGAAGCGCTCCTCCGTGACCGGCTTGAGCAGATAATCGACCGCCGCAATCTCGAAGGCTCGGATCGCATACTGGTCGTGCGCCGTCACGAAAATCACTGGTGGCATGCGCTCGGCTCCGATCGCATGAACCACCGCAAAGCCGTCGACTCGCGGCATTTGGACGTCGAGCATGACCAGATCCGGCTTCCGCTCCTGAACGAGGGCAATGGCTTCGCGCCCGTTTCGCGCTTCGAAGACGGACTCTACACGAGCTTCACGGCTGAGCAGCAGCTTCAACCCTTCTCGCGCCAGAGGCTCGTCGTCCACGACGAGGACCTTCAGCCGCATCGTTCGTCCTCGGGTCCTGCCGAGTGCATGGGCAGCGTGATGGTCACGCGAACGCCCCTATCTGCCGCTTGCTCGACGACGAGACGCGCGTCATCGCCGTACAGCCGCGCCAGCCGGTTCCGTGTGTTCGTCAGCCCGATTCCGGTGTGACCCGTCCGGTGCGACGGTAGCCCCGGCCCGTCGTCCGACACGACGAGCGTGAGCGTGCCGTTCGTGGCGGTGGCCGCCACTTCGATTGTCACTGCTTCCTCGCTCTGACCCAGCCCGTGGCGGACAGCGTTCTCCACGATCGGCTGCAGCACCATGTGTGGCACGAGCGCATCGGACACCTCGGGCGCCGGCGCAATGCGTACCCGCAGCCGGTCCTCGAACCGCACTTGCTCGATCGAGAGGTACAACCGCAGAAATTCCAGCTCGCGCCAGAGGGGCACTTCCTGCGCCTCGACGTCCTCCAGCGTCAGACGAAGGAGATCGCCGAGCCTTGCGACCATCGCTTCGGCCTGTTGCATCTTTTGCTGCTGGATCAACACGATGATGGCGCCGAGCGTGTTGAAGAGGAAGTGCGGCTGCAGCTGCATCTTGAGCGCGCTCAACTGCGCTGCCGCGAGCTGCCGCGCGAGCTCGGACGCCTGCACACGCAGCTCCAATGCTTCGCGCGCACGAATCTTGGCGTTCTGCTGCGACCGGTACACGGTCTGGAGCGCGATGACCGCCCAATACCTGACGACGCCCCCTTGAATGCCGAACGACAGCATCACTCTGACACCGGCGGCGATCGACGGGGGCGGCGATGCGGCCGGAAACACGCCGAGCGCGATCAGCAGGGGTACCTCGATGACGGTGGCCGCGATCGAGAAGACGACGCTGAAGCAGAGATGAAACCCGGCGTAGGCGAGGCGCCGCTCTGGGGGCCACCGGTCGCCCAGCCGCAGGAGCGCCGGCGTGAGCGCGGCACAGATGTACACGCCCGTCATCCAGCCGACGAACACGTACTTCCACGGCACGGGCTCGCCCAGGTAGAGGCGCGGCACCGAGTCCTGGGTGATGTAAAAGAGCCCCGCGACCGTCCAGGCGAGCCAGATTCCCGCGATCTGCCGGACCTGCTGGCGCACCCGAGGCGATATCACAGGTTCATTCTGCCGTGGGTTGCCGTAAGCCGAGCCAGCTTTTGACGAAGCGGCCTGTTCGCGATGACCAACAGCGCTCGCCGGCGCCTCGGTCCAGTTCGGCATGCCGGAGGGACGGTCCGTCAAAAACACGTGTCCGCCGAGTGGCGGCTGCGCCAGGATTCGCCGCATGCAACTAACCACATTCGGTTCCAAAAGTACGACGACGATGACTCGGTGGGGTGCGTGGGTTGGCGGAGTGTTAGTGGTGACAGGTGCGTTGACCTGCGCCGCAGTGGCCCAGACGCCGGCCGCGGACATGGCGAAGGTACCGGGCATCGTGCCGAGCGGGTTCGGCGACGCCGTCGATCGTGACGTCGCCAAGGTTCGTGCTGCGACGGACAAGTTCAAGTCGAGCGAGGCGGCCGAAGCGGCCGGCTACAAGCGCGTCACCGACTGCGTCGAACACCAGCCGGCTGGCGCGATGGGTTACCACTTCCAGAACAACGCACTGCTCGACACGACGCTCGATGTCGATCATCCGGAGGTGCTGGTCTACGAGAAGACGGATGGGGGGTTCAAACTGAACGGCGTCGAGTTCCTCGTCCCGATCTCCGCATGGACTGCCACCGAGCCGCCGAGAATCATGGGGCAAGCCCTCAAGCGGGCAGACAGCCTGGGCATCTGGTACCTGCACGTCTGGACGTGGGAGCCTAGTCCGAGCGGGCTGTTCGCCGACTGGAATCCCCGCGTGAAGTGCGGAACCGGCGGCAGTGCCTCAGCGATGCCTCACTGAGTAAGCCAGGCCTGAACGTCGTAACAGCGCCTACTCGTGACCGGCGGAGCACGTGGCCTTATCGTTGCCTGAGATCTATGTGACCCGCGCTAATGGACATTTGTGCCTCACCTGTCGAGCTAAGAATTCGTCCGAATGACCTAACTGACGACCTTTTGTCTGCATGGCGATGAAGTAACTTTGATTAGTTACATCAGTTCGCTCATCTTTGGGCCATTCTCACAAATCTTTGTAGGGTCAGCTTTTGCTTATGCGGAGTGTTGAGGCGGCGGCCTTCGCCGAACCGCACGATCCGGGAGGGCGAGTCATGTCACGAGTCGCGCGACAGCTGAGCTTCGTGGTAGCAGTCTTGGCCTTGGCGATCCCGGTCAATGCGGCGCCGCTCCTCGTCAACGGTGATTTCGAGGCCGGAGGCGGCAGCTTCGCCGGGTGGACCGTCCTCAATCAAGCCGGTGGCTCGGGAAATTGGTTCATTCAAAGCGGCACGGTGAGTCCGGACAGCGGCTCGACGGTGCCAGCACCTCCCGGGCCGACGCACGCGGCAATGACCGATCAGGATGGGCCAGGCTCGCATGTGCTCTACCAGGACTTCCTGGTTCCGTTCGGAACCACGAGCGCGAGCTTGAGTCTCGATCTGTTCATACAGAATCAAAGTGGCGCATTCGTAACACCCGACTCGCTGGACTTTAACGCGGAATCGAATCAACAAGCGCGTATTGACATCATCAGCACCAGCGCCGATCCGTTCAGCGTCGCAGCAGGTGATGTCCTTCTCAACTTGTTTCAAACACAGGTCGGCGACCCCACGGTTTCCGGATACAACCCGCTGACGTTCGATCTCTCGGCGCTTCTCGCCGCGTCGGCCGGGCAGACGCTTCGCCTTCGGTTTGCCGAGGCCGACAATCAGTTCTTTTTCCAGATGGGTGTCGATCGAGTCAGTCTCGAGGCGAACGGGGAGGCTGCTATTCCTGAACCGGCAACGCTGACTCTCGTGGGGATGGGTGTCGTAGGGCTGCTTCGTCGGCGGCGGAAGAGCACCCTCTAGATCCTCAGAGCCACTCCAATCCATCGGCAACGCTCCCCTCAGGCCGTCAACATCGGTCTGAGGGGAGAGTTAACGAATCATTTCAGTTTGCTGATCCGTGCGACATAGCCGCCGCCCGGGGCGAGGCGTAGCGTGAGTGTCGTGCCTGGCCGCACTTCCTGCTTGTCGATTCGATAGTCCGCGGCGTAGCGATCGGCATTCAATCCATCGGACACGATCGTCGCCGCATAGCTGCCCGGGCGCAGGAACGCCAGCGGCACTTCGAGCGTACGGGGCGTCCAGTCGGTCATGGCCCCGAGATACCAGTCATCGCCCGAGCGCCGCGCCACCACCACGTAATCCCCCACCGCGCCGTCGATGGCTCGCGTCTCATCCCACGTCGTCGGAATCGCCGCGAGCTCGCGAGTAAAGTCGGGAGCGGCGCGGTAGTCGGACGGCGTCCCGGCGAGATACTGCAACGGGCTCTCGTAGATGACGTACTGGGCCAACTGCTGTGTGCGCGTGCCCTGATTCATCGGCTGCTCGAAGACGACGCGAAAGGTCTTCTGTGTGCCGTTGTGCATCGAACCGCCTTCCCAGTCCATCGGTCCGGCCGCCATGCGGACGAACGGCACGGTCAGCGCGTGATCGGGAGTCGCCCGCTCGCTCCACATGTTCCATTCGTGTCCGAGCACGCCTTCGCGCGTGAGCAGGTTGGGAAACGCGCGCTGCATGCCGGTCGGCTTGAAGGCACCATGAAGGTTGACGATGAGGCGCCGCTTAGCGGCGGCGCGGGCGACACGCTCGTAGAATTGCAGCATCTTCTGATCGTCGCGCTCCATGAAATCGCACATGATGCCGCGTGCGCCCCACGCAGCATAGCGGTCCAGCGCTTCGTCCAGGTTGCGATCGAGTGCAAGCGCTTCGTTCCACAGGATCACGCCGACGTTCTTCGCGCGCGCATACGCGATGAGCCCAGGCACGTCGATACTCGGGTTGAGCTTCGTGTTGTCGTCGTTGTCCGACCAACCGGCGTCGAACATCATGTATTGAAGCCCGTACTCGGCGGCAAAATCGATGTAATGACGATAGGTGTCGGTGTTGAGGCCCGACACGAAATCGACGTTGTAGAGCAGCCGGCTCGTGATCCATTCCTCGGTTGACTTGCCGGGCCGAATCCATGAGGCGTCATCGAGCGCAAGCGGCCGCGCCAGACGGTAGACGAGGTCGTTCTCGACGAGCGAGGCCGCATCGGGTGCCACCATCAGCACGCGCCACGGAAAGGTTCGCGTGCCTTCTGTCCGGGCAATGAAGTCGGCACGCGTTGCGACCGTGAGCTTCTTGAATTCTGTCCCGACAACCTTCTCCTCCAGCGGATAACGCGCAAAGTCGGCGGTGAAGGCCGGCTGCCCCTGGACGCCGCGCAGCCAGAGCCCGGGATAGTCCCAGAGATCCGACTCGGTGAACACGAGCCTGACCCCTTGCGTCTCGACAAGGACTGGGAGGAACGCGAGGCGCTCGCTGGGCACGCCGCGGACAGCCATGCGAACGTAGTTCTCCTCGAAGCTGCTGTGAAAACAGTCGGCGTCAGTGCCGCAGGTTGTCAACGCGACGTAGGCCACATCCTCATCCGCGAGGCGAAGACCAGCGCGCTCATTGCGGATCGTGACGCTGCCAGTGAAGGCAGTCTCGAACCGATATGCCACGCCATCGTCGTACGCGCGAAACGTTACGGTCAGCGAAGGTCCCATCGACAGCCGCAGCTCGTTGTAACGGTCGGCGATCACCGAGCGCTTCTCGGGCACGGTTGGCCGGATTGTGGTATCCACGCGCCGACGTGCGCTGTCGGTCACAGCCGGCAACGCGTCGGCACGCAGCAAGCCGTCCACGTCGAGCCCAAGCGGCGGTGTGCGGGCGATGGTGCGGTCCTTGTAGCGAACTTCCAGCGTGAGATCGCGGCCCGTCCGCACGATGGCTTCCAGCGGTTGGTCGGGAGCGCGTAAGGTGAAGGTCTCGGCGCCAGCAGAGGACGCGAAGCCAAGCGGGAGTACGATCAGCAGACGGGCGAAACGATGCAGCGAACGACGAAATGGCCGTGATGGATTCACGTCCGCGGCAACGCCTTTCGCGCCTCCCGATCCGGATCGTTCTTCACCACGCACACATCGTCCAGGACGAGCGTCTCACCGCGTTCGGGCGAGTACTTCGGCCATGAGACGAGGTCCTTCCCGTTCGGGTCGCCGCTCTTCATGAACTGCACGAGCGCGCCGGCCATCTTGTCCGAGAGACGGCGCGGCCTGGCGCCGCCGCCGGTGTGAGTCAGCATCAGATCGGTGTTGTGGAACCAGAAGCAGATGTCGACGCAATGAAACGCGCCGATGCGCCCGTCGAACAGCGGCGGCCGCCACGCGAACCAGCTGACGAACACCGGCGCCGACTGCTTGACCTTTGCGTCGGCCAGCGTGACCACGCTCTGGCGATTGCTGCTCACCAGCGTCCAGATCTCGTACGGTTTCCTGTCGGGAAACGCCTTGACGTAGGAATCGACCACTGCTTGCGCCTGGTCACCGAGCCCTGGACCGAAGCCGGCTCGCTCCTTCAGCTTCTCGACCACTTCCGCGATCGTCAGCTTCTGGACGGTCGGATCGGCCCACGCATTCGAGAGCTCCTCGGCCGTTGAACAGATGATCATCGGCACATCACTGGCGCTCGGCGCCGGCTGTGGGTCGTACGGATGCTGCGGCAGGATCGTCCCATCGACCGAGGGGTTGAACCCGAAACGCATCCCGGTCGCCGGTCGGCCACCCGTGGACATCTCGGCCGCAAGCTTTCGCTGCGCCCTGGTGGCGATGTCGTAGAACTGCTTCCACGGCATCTCCTGAAGCGTCGCGATATCCGACGACGGGATTCCGGCCTCGGTGAGCACGTAAGCGCCGAGTTTTTCTGCGTACTCCTTGTCACCGGATCGCACCAAGGCGCCACTCAGGACCACTGCTTTGTGAAACAGGCCCTTCGCCGAAGGCATCGCCGTGAGGATGCACACCTTCGCGCCGCCGCCCGACTGCCCCATGATCGTGACGTTCCCCGGATCGCCGCCAAAGTTCGCGACGTTGTCGCGCACCCACTCGAGCGCAGCGACGATGTCGAGCATGCCCACGTTGCCCGAGGCCGCGAACTTCTCGCCGCCGACCGCGGCCAGATTGCAGTAGCCGAGCGGGCCAAGGCGATGGTTGATCGAGCAGAACACGACGTCGCCGAATCGGGCGAGGTTCTCGCCGTTATAGCCGTCCTGCTCGATGCCGTTGCCGTTCGTGAACCCGCCGCCATGTATCCAGAACAGCACCGGCCGCCGCTTCCCGTCCTTGAGCGCGGGCGTGAAGACGTTGATCCGCAGGCAATCCTCACTCACGTCGTCATAGTTCCAATGGTCGCGGAACGACGCGTACTTGCTGCCGTACCGGTTGTCCATGTTCTGCGGCGCCGAGTTTCCCCACCACAACGCCTGATAGACATCGGTCCAGGGTTTCGGCTTCTGCGGCGGCATGAAGCGATTCGTGCCCGACGTATCTGCGCCGTACGGGACGCCGAGAAAGTGGTGGATACCGCGCAGGATGTAACCGCGCACGGGCCCGCTGGTCGTGCTCGTAACGGCGATGTCGTCGCCGACGAGGAGGACAGGACCGTCGGCCTCTCGCTTCGCCGGACCGCCGGCGTGCTCCGGTGATGCGATCCCGCCGACGACGTTTCCGACCGTCATCCCGGCAGCGCCCGCGCCCACCGTGCTGAAGAACCTTCGCCGACTCGATTTCATGATGACCAGCTCCAGATGAACGAGAATAGCACCGCGCCCAGGGGCGGCCGACGCCGCTCGAGATGTCACACAGGGGAGATTCACATGTTGACGCGCTCTCAGAGGTCGGCTCTTGTCTGTGCCGTGTGCGCGATCGTGGCGACGACGTGGCCCACCCGAATGTTCTCGCAGAACACGAGCACCACCGTCCCGCCGGTGATCGACGTGCACGTCCACGCGATGGACGAATCGTTCCCCGGCCTGGGACCGATGTGTCCCAACACGTCGGCATTCACCGCGTCGGATCCGCGCAGCAACGAGGCGCCCTTCGGGTGGGTCCAGGAGGAGTGCACGCCCAAGCTCTATCCGTCGGCCAAGGGAGCATACCTGAAGGACGTGGTCGCCGAGATGGAGCGGCTGAACGTGACGGCTGTCGTGTTCGGCGATCCCGCGAGCGTTCAGAAATGGACGGATGCGGCGCCCAAGCGTGTCATCCCGGGTACTGGCTTCGACAAGGGATTTCCGCCGGGCTCGCGCATCCCCATCGAGGAGCTGCGACAGACGTTCATCAAGGGCGGCTTCAAGGTCATGGGCGAGATCGGGTTGCAGTACGAGGGCCTGTCGCCGAGCGACCCGTCCGTCGACCCGTATTTCGCGCTGGCCGAGGAGCTCGATATCCCGGTCGCCATTCACATGGGCACCGGCGGGTCGGGCCGCGCCAACGTCGCCATGCGCTCGTACCGTGGTTCAATGGGCAACCCGCTGCTGCTCGAGGACCTCCTCGCGCGTCACCCGAAGCTGCGCGTCCAGGTGATGCACGCCGGCTATCCGATGATCGACAACACGCTCACGCTGCTCCAGGCGAACTCCCACGTCTACGTCGATGTCGCCGGGCTCATCTGGAGTTATCCGTTGAAGGAAGTCAATCGCTACATCGAGCGGCTCGTCGACGCAGGATTTGGCGACAGGGTCATGTACGGCACTGACCAGCTGGGCTGGCCGAAACTGATGGCCTACTCGATCAGCCTGATTCAGAACGCCGATTACCTGACGACGAGCCAGAAGCGCGACATCCTGTACAACAATGCGGCGCGCTTTCTCAGATTGGACGCCGGCCAGTCGAAGTAATCGGCACCCCATCCCTCGACGGGTCCGCAGTGCGGACCGCGTCGAGGAGACCGGGCAAAACCGTTTCTAGCTTGACGGGCGCACGTCGCAATGTTCGGCGTGCAGCTGGCCCTTATCGTTGGTCTTGCCGATGCAGATCAGGCGCTGTCCGTTCTGCACGTCATCGATCGAGGCCGGCTTGTTGTCTTTCGTGACCTTCGTCTTGTCGTCGTACATCACCTGCGTCTGCTTGTTGTTCGCCTCGCCGCTTATCAGGATGGTTTTGGTCTCCTTGTTGATAAGCTGCACCGTGCCGGTGACGCGATCTCCTTTGTCCTGCGCGTATGTGGCAGAACGGGCGGGACCAACCAGCGCGATTGCGAAAAGCAGTGCCAGTACGCCGAAACGATTCTGCATATGAGCCTCCTCCAGGCCGGCGAGACCGTTCCCGAATCTGGACGGTCCAGATGGTAGACCCGTACGGACTCGGTCCGCAATCGGCGCACCCCGTGACTGGCGATACGGTCCATGGCCCGGACCCGTGCCAAATGCCTCCTCCTCGGATTGACAGATGAACAGCCACCACCTTTCCCGCCGCTCGTTCCTGGAGACCTCGGCGCCGCTGGCCGCGCTGGCCCCGCTGAGCAGTTTCGCCTCGCGGGCCGGCAAACGCGGGCCGGACGCGCCTCTGTTCGCGTATGTCGGCACCTTCAGTTCGCCGCTGCGGGATACGCTGCCGACACAGGTCGATCTGCCTCCCGGCAATGGCCGCGGCATCCATCGCTTCCGCGTCGACCGGACGACCGGCGCACTCACGCCGCTCGATGTCGTCGAGCAAGGCACGAGCCCGAGCAGCCTGGTCCTCAACACCGCCGGGACGCGGCTCTATTCCGCGAATGAAACCGACCGCATTGGCGACGACAAACACGGCAGCGTCAGCACTTTCGCCGTCAATCGAAGCGACGGGCGCCTGGAGCTGCTGAACACCGTGCGATCGGGCGGTGCTGGTCCCACGTACGTCAGCGTCCATCCGGCCGGCCGTCACGTGCTCGTGGCCAATTACTTCGGCGGTTCGGTGGCGGTGCTCCCGGTGCTGGCGGACGGCAGGCTCGGCGACGCATCCGACGTAAAGGTCGATGCCGGCACCGTCGGTCCCACGCGGGCGACCCATGCACCGCCGGGCAGCTTTGCCATCAGCGGGCACGATCGGACCCACGCGCACATGATCCAGGCGGATCCGTCCGGCCGGTTCGTGTTGCACGCCGATCTGGGCCTCGATCGGATCTACATCTGGAAGTTCGATGCCCAGCAGGGCGTACTCTCGCCGAGCGATCCGCCGTTCGTCACGCTGCCGCCCGGCGACGGCCCCCGGCATTTTCAGTTCCATCCGAACGGCCGCTGGTTCTACTCGATCCAGGAGGAAGGCTCCACAATCGCACTGTTCGACTACGACGCCGCGGCGGGCCGGCTGACGGCTCGGCAGACGATTTCGACGCTGCCACCAGGTTTTGCCGGCAGCAACTTCTGCTCCGAAATCCTGGTGTCGTCGGACGGACGCTTCGTCTACGCCGGCAATCGGCTGCACGATAGCATCGGCATCTTCTCCGTTGGCGCGAACGGCGACCTGACGTTCGTCGGCGACGAATGGACGCGCGGCAACTACCCGCGCAGCTTCGCCTTCGATCCGGACAGCCGGTTCCTCTATTGCTGCAACCAGCGGGCTGATGCTGTTACCGTCTTCCGTGTCGATCGCGCACGCGGGGCGCTATCGTTCACTGGCCACTATGCGCCCGTCGGCAACCCGTCGATGATCGTCTTTGTCGAGCAAGGGTGACGGATGGTCGCGCGGGCGGCTGAATCACAGCTTCACTGTCGTCAAACCGTCAAAATGCACCGACTGCGTGCGTGATTCACCGGCGACACGCACGTTGATGACACGCGATGGCGATCCGATCATCCGCGAACCGGACACGAGCGACAGCCTGAGCGTGCGACCGCTGTCGTGCCACTGCATCTCGATCCGCATGAAACTGCCGCGCTGATATTCGAAAGAAATCCCATCGTCCTCGTACAGCTGCGACGTGCCATCTGCGCCTGGATACACGACGAGCGTCATCGGCGTGGCGACGGGCTCGCTGCTGTACTGCCTGATCGGGTCGAGCGGTACCACTGCTCCCGCTCGCACATAGAGAGGTAGCGTCTCCAGGTCCACACGCCGCTCGATGTGGCGCCCTCCATCGATCCGCGTCTCGGTCCAGAAATCGAACCAGCGGCCGCGCGGCAGATACACGCGGCGGGAGGCCGCGCCTTTCTCGACGACAGGTGCGACGAGAATGTCCCGACCCCACAAATACTGATCGCCCAGAGCGGCGGCCCGCGCGTCGTCAGGATAGTGAACCCACATCGCACGAATCATCGGCAGACCGGTATCGTTGCACTGCTTCGCCGCCGTATAGATGTAAGGCAGCAGCCGATAGCGAAGCTCCAGGTACTTGCGGCAGATCGGCTCGACGTGTGGATTGTGCAGCTCGCTCGCATCAGGGTTCGCGGCACCGTCACGGTAACCACGAAGCTCCATCGGTCCCAGCTCGCCGGTGTTCCAGCCCCACGGCAGCCGCAAATGCCAGTCGCGGCCGTGCGCGCGAAACAGGGGGCAGAAGGCACCGAACTGGAACCAGCGCACGTGCAGCTCGCCCGTGTATCCTTCGTCGGCACGAAGCCCCCGATGTCCGTGCCCCAGAACGGGATTCCCGACAGTCCTGCGTTGATCGCGATCGGCACGTGCGTGCGCAGCGTCTCCCAGGTCGTGTAGACGTCGCCGGACCAGAGAAACGCGCCGTAGCGCTGCATGCCGGCGTAGCCATTACGATGGAGCGCAAACGGTCGCTCGTTCGGGCGCCAGAGCTGCGAGCCTTCCCAGTACATCCGGATACGCTCCAGGCGCGATCGCGCATCGAGGCCATCGCCTTGATCGGGCCACCACCCATCGATGCCGGTGTCGAACACGCTCTTGTGGTGTGGCCAGTAGCATCCGACGGTGCGGTGTTCCGGCCACCGATCGTCCGCGTCGCGACCGCTCGGTTCGGGCTGCGAGCAGGCATCCGTGACCGCGCCATGAAGATCGTGTCCCTCGATCACCGTGTGCAGCACGACCTTGTAATGCAACGCATGCAGCGCGTCGACCATCTCCCGCGGTTCCGGAAAGTTCCCCCGGTGCCAGGCGAACTCGCCATTCCGCGTGTTCCAGCCCGATGGCGTGAACTCGGTGCCGAGGTAAATCAGGGTGTCACACGGCAGCTTCTTCTCTCTGAACGTGCGCGCGATACCAAGCACTTCCTCGGGTCCGGCGAGGGTGCGGTGCGACTGCATGTATCCGAACGTCCACCGTGCAGGCAGTTGCGGGAGGCCTGTGATCGTCGCGTACTCGCGAAGGATCGTCGACGGTTCACTCGACGCGACGACGAAGACATCGAGAGGTAGCAGGTCGGCCGCCGTGAAGCGCCCTTCGGCCCCACTGAAATCGAACGCCCCGAGCGGCTGATGAAAATAGAGCCCCCAGCCATCCGTCCCGACCATCCACTGGATCGGAACGCGCGCACCATGCGTGCGCAGGCGATACCCCTCCTGGCCGTTCCGCATCTCGTCGATCGAACCCCGACGATCGAACTGCGGGCCGCCTTCTCCGAGACCCAGCAAAAGACCGCGACCGAGCTGAAAAGACAGCGTGCCCGTCTTCGGGTCGGCTCGGAGCTGCTGGACGAGCCGGGTACCGGAGATTACGCGGACGGCATGATCCTGTGCGACTTCCACCGCGAGGTTGGAGGCTCGAGGTCGCGGACTGGCGCTAATGGGAAGGCCAGGCCATTCCTGCTGCACCAGCGCCCCATCGTCCGGCACCCGTCGCGCCGCAATCGATGCCCTGGGCAAAAACAGCACGCGTATGGTCGCGGCGCTGACGGCCTGCGCTATGACGTCGAAGGGGCCGTCATCGATTCGTATCAGCGCGCCAGCTGTGAGCGCCGCCCCCTTGAGCAGCGCGCGACGGGTGAGCATCGCCTGCCTCCATCGTGGGCGCCATCGAGGCGCACCGACGACGATCTAGCCTCCGCGTCGTCGCGTGTCAAGCGGCCCGCCCGTCCTCAGCGGGGCCTCGATCAATCCGCGGCAAACCATCGGACGCAAAGCGAGCCATCCGCCGAGCAACCTCAGCCTGTGGCAATCTTCATCACGCTTCGTGCTCGCGCTTACGTAACTGGCACCAATGCTGTGGGCTCGCTACAATGCCACCCACACCACACCTTACGATTCAGCAACGAGGGAGCCTGGACATGCGCCATGCAATCCGCGCGTTTCAGTTAGGCGTTCTCCTTTCCGTTGGCCTCGTCTCGAGCAGCGTGCCGGTGACGGCACAGGGCGGCGCGAAGGACCCTGCCGTCATCGCCATTGCCGATGCGTACACCAAAGCCTCACTCGCCGGCGATGTGAAGGCGATCGTGGCACTCTACACGGAAGATGGAGTCGAGTTGCCCCCCCACCACGCGCCGGTAAGGGGGCCCGCGGCGATTGAGGCCTTCTACAACGAACAGATGCAAAGCGCGAAATTGACCGCGTTCTCGCTCGAGCACTGGGAATCGCGCGCGAGCGGCGATGTCGGGTACGACGTCGGTGCGTACAAGCAGACGCTCAAGCCGGCCGACGGACCGGCGGTGAATGACAGCGGGAAGTACGCGGTGATTCTCAAGAAAGTCGGCGGGGCGTGGAAGGTCGCCTATGCCATCTACAACAGCGACCAGCCAGCAGCGATGTCGGCGATGAAGGAGTAGCCTCTGCTCAGATTTTCTTCTCAATCCAAGCGACGCAAGAGCGATAATCTGCAGTCCTGAACATCTCCATCAAATGGCGCGGCGCCGGAAAGGGCCGACGGTCATGGGAGCGAATTCGGACGTTGCAGACAAGTATGTCGAGCCAGCGCCGGACGACATCGTTTCGTTCTCCGTCGTCGTCCGGCCGAAGCCCGGGACTTCCATCGAGGAAATCCGTAGCCGGCTTGCACTGAATACCTTGAGCGAGTACGTGGCCCCAGAGCGCGCTCGCGCGCAGGTGGCCGAACAGCTCAGAAGCCACGGCTTCGAGGTGTTCGAACTTGAAAGCCCCGTCATATCCGCGCGTGGCACGGTCGCCCTCTTTCGATCCGTATTCGACGCGGAATTGGTCAAACGGATTCGAACGATCCGGACGGATCGTTCGAAGCGCACCGTCAGCGCGATCGTTCTTCGCCCCGGCGCGAATCCGCCGTCGCCGGCGCGGATCGAGGGCGCCCTGCTGATTGCGGTCGTTGCGCCGCCCCTGTTCGTGGCTCCCGTGATACCTCCGGTGACAGGGAGTTTCGCCCTGCATCTGCCGGGGGACATTGCTCAGCTGACCGGTGCGTCTGCCACCCATCGATTGCTCACAGCAAGCGGACAACGGGCTACGGGCACGGGTGTGACGGTCGCCGTCATCGACTCGGGATTTGCGCTTCACCCCTATTACGTTCAGCACGATTACAGGATCACGCGGCTGGCTGCTCCCGATACCACGGCGCCAGACGTGGACGATGAACCCCATGGCACGGCAGTGCTCGCGGCATTGCTGGCGTGCGCACCCGATGTGGATGCCTATGCCATCAAGGCCGGAAACAATCCCATCCTCGCGCTGGATCTTGCGAAGCCGCTCCCAACGCCGAAAGTTGTTTCGGTCAGCTGGGTTTTTGATCTCGAAGGCGAGAACGCCGTGCCGGAGGAACTCGTCCCGCTCTGGATCCGGATCCTTTACACCATCAGCGCCGGCGTGACCGTCATTGCTGCGGGGGGAAATGGACAGACTGCGTTTCCGGCCATGATACCGGAGGTGATTGCCGTGGGCGGCGCGGCCATTGATGCCCAGGACAAGCTGAAAGCCTGGAATGGCGCATCGAGCTTTTCGAGCTCGATTTTCAAAGGTCGGGATGTTCCAGACGTGTGTGCGCTCGCGTCGAAGATGTGGTTGCCGATGCCCGATGATGCGAAAGCCTTACCCGATTGGATGGTCAGCACGGGGACGTCCTTTGCGGCGCCGCAGGTTGGTGGCATCGCCGCCCTGCTGCTGCAGAAGAACCCCGCGCTGACGCCGGCTGCTGTCAAAACGGCCATGACGTCGACGGCCGACGACATCACGGCGGGAAAAAGTGCCTCCGGCGATCACGCTGGCATCGGCCCCGATCGTGCGACCGGCGCAGGCCTGGTCAACGCTCGGAAGGCGTGGCACACTGTGTGAGCCTATCGAGATCGGTCATGCAGGTCGCCGAGCCGGAACCCGTCGCGGCGGTCGTCTTTCTCAGGTCCATCTCAGGTAAGTCTGTTCGCGAGCTGTCGACCGCGCGACCGTCCGTCGGCCTCGAGTCATATCGCCCACCACGCGAGGCGACGGACACGGTACGCCGCGCCTTTGAGAGCCGGGGCTTTCAGGTTTTCCCTGACGAACAACTTCCAACGCTGACGCTTCGGGGATCCTCGTCTCTTTTTGCGAGCTGTTTCGGGGTACCGGAGGCGATTCTCGAACACGCTGGTCCCGATTCGCCACTCGAGCTCGAAGCGCCGGCGGATGTGCGAACGCTGATCGAAACCATCACCGTTCTGCCACAGCCCCCGCTTCCGACAGGGCACGACCATATCGTCGCCTCTCCATCGGGCATCAGAGACCTCACCGGCTCGACCATCGGGCGATTCAGGATCAGTGCGCATCTCGGTTCCGGCGGCATGGGCGAGGTGTATCGCGCCGAGGACATGCAGCTCAAACGGACCGTGGCCATCAAGCGCCTGCGGCCTGGCCAGCAGAATCAGGCGGTCTCAAACATCGAGCTGCTCAGGGAGGCACGACGCGCGTCAGCGCTGAACCATTCGCGTGTTGCAAGCATCTACGACGTCTTTACCGTCGGCGAGGAACTGTTTCTCGTGATGGAGTACGTCGACGGCTCAACCCTGCGCGAGCTGCTCAAGTCCTCTCTCGGTGTCGCCGAGTTCTGCAGAATCGCCATCCAGTGCGCTGACGCGTTGACTGCGGCCCACAACAAAGGCATCGTGCATGGAGATTTGAAGCCGAGCAACATCATGCTGGCACGTGACAGTGGCGACGTGAAGGTCTGCGATTTCGGCCTGGCCCGTCGTCTGCCGAAAGCGGCGGCCGGGGCCGAGACCACCACCACAGTGCACAGCGGCGTTGCCGGCACACCCGCCTACATGGCGCCAGAGATCATCCAAGAGGTGCCTCCAGACGAGCGCTCGGATGTCTTCTCACTGGGTATTGTTTTCTACGAGATGCTCGCCGGCCGGAACCCATTTCTCGCTGAAAGCGTGTTTGCGACAATCGATCGCATCCGCGGCTTCTCACCTGAGCCGCTTCACCTGGTCAACCGCGAGGTCCCGCCCAGGCTTGCGCACGCGATTCAACGGATGATCGAAAAGGATCCGTCCAATCGCTACGCGACCGTGAGCGAAGTCAGTCGTGAGCTCGTCTCAATCCACGATCAATTGCCGCGCTTTCGGGCACGACGCCAGTCACTCGCACGTGCCAGACTCGGCGTTGTCATTGCCGGCGCTCTCGCCGTGACCGCCCTCGGCATGGACCATTTGCGCCGTTGGCCCGTCAATCCGCCCGTCATGGCCGCGGTTCCAGACTCCATCAATCTGGCCATTCTTCCCTTTGGAGGAGCGGGCGCAGGAGCGGATCGGCAATTCTTCACGCAAGGACTTACCGAGGCGGTCACGCAACAGCTTTCGAGACTGACCCTGAATCGGAGGCTCCAGGTCGCCACCATCGACGACATTCGCGCACGCGGTGTCACAAATTCAGCTGAGGCACGAGACCAGCTTGGCGTCAACGTCGTATTGACGGGCTCCCTGCAGTACTCCGGTGGCAGTGTGCGAGTCACCTGTCAACTGATCGACACGCGGTCCGGTCGACCGCTCCGGTCCGAGACGTTCGCCGCCGATGCGTCCAATCCGATTGCGATGCGCGATCTCGTCTCACGTGCAGGCGTTCGAATGCTGGGGCTGAACATCAACCCCGACGAGCGACAGGCGCTCGCCGAATCCCCCCCACAGCGGCCGACCGCGTACGACTTTTACCTCCAGGCGAGAGGCTATTTGCTGAACTTCGACAGACTGGAGAATCTCGACAGTGCGATTGCGGTGTTCCGCCGTGCCCTGGAGATCGATCCGCGCTACGCCCTGGCGTACGCCGGACTTGGACAGGCCTACTGGCGCAAACACGAGCTCACAGGCGCAGCGGTGTGGGTCGAACCTGCACGTGCCGCGTGTGAGGGCGCCCTCGGCATCGATCCGAAGTCGTCCGAAGGCCATACGTGCCTGGGCATGGTCCTCAGCGGGACGAGCGCGTACGAGCGTGCCACGCAAGAATTCGGCGCGGCTCTCGATCTCGAGCCCACGAATGACGTGGCCTACCTGGGTCTGGCAACCGCATACGAACGACTTGGCCGTCCAGCCGACGCGGAAAAGACCTACCGGCGCGCGATTGAGCTTCGACCGCACTACTGGGCTGCGTACAACAACCTGGGGGCGTACTACTACCGACTCGGACGATACGACGATGCCCTGACGATGTTTCAGCAGGTCGTGGCGCTGGCCCCGGATAGTTTTCGCGGCTACAGCAGCCTTGGCGCCCTCTATTTCATGAAGGATCAGACACAAGATGCCATCGCAGCCTTCAATAAATCGCTTGCGATCCGCCCGAACCATCTTGCGGCATCCAACCTGGGCACTCTCTACTTCTTCGAAGGACAGTATCGGCGATCGGCGGACGCGTTTCGTCAGGCGCTCTCGCTCGATCAAGGCAATTATCGGGTCTGGGGCAACCTCGCCGGAGCGTTGGAATCGCTCGGCGACTCCGCGGAAGCGGCCACCGCGTACACGCGCGCTCGGGAGCTCGTACGAGAATTGCTCGCCGTCAATCCACGCGATCCGGCGCTCCTTCTGGTCTTGGCCGAATGCGACGCAGCGCTCGGTGACCTCGCCAAGGGGCGGGCGTCACTCGCTCAGGTGATCAAGCTGGCGCCCAGCGATCCTCAGATGCTGTTCGATATCGCAGTGATTTACGAGTTTCGTCTCCACCAACGAAGCGAGGGGCTGAAATGGCTGGCAAAAGCCATTGAGAACGGGCAGCCCTGGCGCGAGATTGATCGGTCGCCGTACCTTCTCGAGCTTCGCAAGGATCCTCGGTTCCAGCAATTGCGGCGTGGACGGTAACGCGGTATTCGGCTGCCGAAGTCACGGGGCCACTGGAGGCGTGCCATGGCGAAGAAGAAGAAGAAGACAGCGAAGAAGAAGACAGCGAAGAAGAAGTCGACATCGGGAACGACGCGAATCAAGTTCTTGTGCAGCAACGGGTGCAAGGCGCAGCCCAAGACAGTCCATCTGGCACCTGGCCAGAAGGTCACCCTGCGTGCAGTGAACACCGACGCCACGATGAATTTCGTGAAAGGCTCGCCATTCGTGTCAGGCGCCGACCCGATCTCGATCGCGGCAGGTCAGACACGTAATGAGGTGATCGGCCGGAAGAAAGGCGAATTCGAGTACACCCTGAAGTGTGAGAATCCGCGTTGTCAATCGTCGGTCGGCAACCCCAAGATGATTGTTCCGTAGCTTGGCAACATGATTGGGGCGTAGGCTCGACGCAGGCTTCGGCCAAGCGCGACACGTCGACGGCGATCGACGGTTGCGGCCCGCGGTGGGTACACCGACCTCATCGCGGGCCGCAGATCTGGAGACGTAGACCGTTGGGACCTGAAGCCAAGACCGCGATGGTTTTACTCGTGGTCACGATGTGGACGCTCCTGACGAGCGGCCGCGTTCAAGGAGGTGCCGCTCGCTTCGCGCAGGTGACGCCCGCGGCTACTTCTGTCTCTCCTACCCGCATGGCTGCCATTTATGAGGAGGTAAGGACCCCGTACAAGTACGGCATCGTCGTCGAGCCACCGGCGGGGAAGAAAGTGGATTGCCCTACCGTATTTCGTCACAAGGGCAAGTGGTACATGGTGTACGTCCAGCTGGAACCTGCGCCGCTGGAGGGATACACGACGCAGTTGGCCGAGAGTGCCGACCTGCTTCACTGGAGGCCGCTCGGCACTATTCTGGCGCGCGGCGCGGAAGAGTCCTGGGACCACGCCAACGCCGGCGGCGGAGTTGCGCTCTTCGATCCGCAATGGGACGGCAGTGCAGAACTTCAGAAATACGATGGTCGTTACTGGCTGTCGTATCTCGGCGGCAAGGGGTTCGGATACGAGGTCGTGCCACTGCAGATCGGCCTGGCCTCCACGAGCGACCCATCGAAGCCGACGATCTGGTCCAAAGTCGCGACGCCCATTCTCACCACCTCTGATCCGGACGCGCGGGCGGGAGAGAGCGGCACGCTCTTCAAAAGCTATATCTTCAGAGACGAATCCGCTTCACTCGGCGCGACCTTCGTAATGTTCTACAACGCCAAGGCGCTCACGAGCAGTGAACAGATCTTCGCTGCCGTGTCGGACGATCTTCGGCGATGGAAACGTGTCGGCACTATGCCGGTGGTCGAGAACCTCCCACCCGCCGGGTCATCGCGCAACGTCATCAGTGGCGATCCACAAGTCGTCCGGATCGGCGACGAGTGGGTGATGTTCTACTTCGGTGCGTTCTGGCAGCCTGGCGCATTCGATACGTTCGCCGCATCGAAGGACCTGGTTCACTGGACGAAATGGACAGGAGAGCACTTGATTCGTCCCTCCGAGCCGTACGACGCGCTGTTCGCGCACAAGCCATGGCTGATCAAGCACGACGGCGTGGTCTACCACTTCTACACCGCCGTGAGCGATACGAAAGACCAGCACCGCGCGATCGCCGTGGCGACGTCGAAGCGCGTCGGTCAGCCTCGATAGCTCTGCCCGCCCTCACAGTTTGATCGTCGTGTATTTCGGGCACGCCATCGATGTGAGCGCGTCACAGCGCTCACTGCGGAACGGTCTGTTGTTTGGGCATGGCGAGCGCTGGAACCTTCTGGACGATTCCCTTTTCCTGAACGAGCTTCTCGATCGCGTCGAGCTCCATCGGCAGGAAGCTGGTGAAATTCTCGACGCCAGTGTCGGTCACGACAACGGTGTCCTCGTAGCGCAGGTACAGGTGTTCCTCGGGCACGCGCAGTTGAGGATCGACTGAAAAGACGTGTCCAGGCTTCAGCCCGTCTCGATAGCTGCCAACATCGTGGACGGCCATCCCGACGGTGTGCGAAAAGACGCCACCGCCGGTCTCGACGAGCCGGCGCGCGGCCTGCTCGTAGACCGGCTTCGAAAACGTCGTTCGGGCAAAGACGGCTTCCATCGCAGTCTTCGCCTCCTCCTGGATCTGCGATGGCGTCGCACTCGGCCGGATTCGTGACAGCACCGCTTTGTGGTACTCGAGGACGAACTGCAGCAGCTCGCGCTGCCAGGCGTTGTACCTTCCGTTCACGGGCCACACGCGCCCCACGTCGCTGACGTAGTAGCGATAGTCGGGCGCGTAGTCCATCAAGACAAGATTGCCGTCCTCGAGAGTATCCGCGTTGCGGTAGTAGTGCATGTTGTTGATGTTCTCGGTGCCGGAGGCGGTAATCGACCGGTAGGCTTCGAGGCGCGCGCCGTTCATGAGGAACACGTAACGGGCCGCGGCGTCGAGCTGGTACTCGCTGACCCCAGTCTCGGTGCTGCGCATCGCCTCGATCAGGCCGAGACCGGCGATTTGCGACGCCCGACGGATGAGCGCGATCTCGCGAGGACTTTTCACAGCTCGCATGTCGTCGAGAACCGGCGTGAGGTCGCGAACCTCCGCGCGCGGTTGGCGGATCCGCAGCAGCTCGACGAAGCGTCTTTGGCGTGTGGACGTGCCGTCCCACGGATCGAGCGCGCGCGACGTCTCGGCCGCGACCAGCTCGCCCCGGCTCTGGCTCGTCCCCTCCGCGGGGCTGAACTCGGCGTAAAGCGCGATCGGTGACTGGGCCGACGCCGCGGCGCCGCCGATCGGCCACCCGGGATCAGTCATCTCCTCGATCGCTTTGACATCATCCACGCCGCAGAGCCGCTTCACGAGATCGGCGTCTTCTGCCGCCAGCACCTTGCCTTCCGCTCGTTCGAGCGCTTCGTTCCGTCGCGGAAGATAGAGCGTCACCCGCCGTGTACGGCCGTCCAACACGAGGTAGGCGCCAGGCGTCTCAATCCCCGACAGGTAGTAGAAAGTGTTGTACTGCCGCGGCACGAGATATCCATCTGTGAGCGGCATGCCCTGGACGGCGGCGATCGCGTTGCTGCCGATGCGGTCGAACAGACTGTTCCATCGCCCTTTGAATTCCTCTGGCGGGAAATCACTTTGGTAGTGCTGCGCGGCAGGCCGGCTTGCCAACGCAAGCGCCAAGAGCAAAGCGGTTGTGGCGACTCTGTTCATGCGCCCGAGTATAGAACCTCGGAAACAATCTCAGCGGCGGCTGAAAACCTCGCAACCGAGTTGCCGACTCATCGGGCCGCGAGCGACAGGAAGAAGGAAAACGCGGACGTTGTGACCGCGATGCCGGGGGCAAGCCCATGAACCGCAGAAACCTGAGTACCGGGACTGGGAAACAGTTAGGATTTTGCTCCTGGCGTCTCTCGGAAGGGTGATTCCCAATGAGATCAGCGCTATTAGTCGGCCTCCTGCTCACCGGCGCGGCAGCAAGTGTCGTGGCGCTCACCTTTGCGCAAACGCCCGGACAACCACGGCCCCTGATTCTTGCGCGAGACGAGGGATATCGCGTTCGTGGTCACTACATCAAAGCCGACCCGAAAAGCGGATCGATGCGTCTTGGAGTCGGCCTTCAGCGTCTCACGGGCGGGCAGGGGACCGGTGTACACATGCACGAAAAGGAAGACGAGGTGCTGTTCATCCATTCAGGCTCCGGGTTGGGTGTCGTGGGTGATCAGAGAAAGAGTGTCAGCGCAGGGACGACGGTCTATATTCCGCAGGGCACCTGGCACGGCGTCGAGGCACAGAGCGGCGAACTGGAGATCTTTTGGGTGGTGTCTCCCCCGCACTTTGCGGAGACCCTCCGTGAGAGTGCGAAAGTGTCAGATGCGGGAAAAGTTCCCGCCGACTTGGATGAGGTCGGACGCAAGCACGGGTATCGCGACAGCCGCCACTGGTTTCTCCCAGGATTTGCGAGAATCGCAGCGACTCTCGCTCTTGGCGCCGTATTCATCCCGCTCTTGAGTCGTGTTCGACCCTTTCGCGCGGCGGCGTTCTACGCCCTGGGCGCCGCGCTTGCTACGACCGTCACGCTCCTTGCCCTCGCGATGGGCTCTCTTTCTTCGATTGTCATCGCCCTCAGCGCACTGTTGATTGCCGTGGCGATCTTTATGGCGACCCTCGGCGGAATCGGCGTCCGCGCGTTGGCGAGTCGCCTGGCGAGCCGCTCAAGCTGACCTACTTTCCGGTGAAGACGTGAGTCGCCAAGTCGTTGTGGATCGGCTGCCCGCTAACCCTGCCTTCACACCCCGCATTGCTTCCATTGACCTGTTGCGGGGCACGATCATGATCGTTATGGCGCTCGATCATGTCAGAGACTATTTTCATGCTGACTCATTTGTTTTTCGCCCACTTGATCTCAGCCACACGAGTGTTGCACTGTTCCTCACCCGCTGGATCACACATTTCTGTGCACCGGGTTTCGTATTCCTGGCTGGTACTTCAGCCTATTTCGTTGGCCAACACAAGAGTACCAGAGAGCTGAGCCTCTTCTTGCTCACGCGCGGCTTGTGGTTGGTGTTTCTGGATTTGAGTGTCGTAACCTTTGGCTGGTCTTTCAATATCAGCTTTCCCTTTTTTTCCTTCAATGTTGTATCGGTTCTTGGCGTCAGCATGATTGCCATGGCCGCGTTAATCTTTCTTCCAAAAACCGTGGTCCTGTTCATTGGCTTGGTCATGGTGGCAGGCCATAACCTTTTGGACGATGTCCATGTTGGTGGGAATAGCCTTGCTGCATTCGGCTGGGCCCTGTTACATGAGCCGAACGCTTTCAACGTCGGCAACAAAAGTTTCTCAGTTGGTTACCCGCTGGTGCCTTGGATCGGAGTCATGGCCCTGGGTTATTGCTGTGGAGGCTTGTACTCCAAAGACTTTGATGCCGGCCGCAGGAAGACACTCCTGATTCTGCTTGGCGGCTCAATGGTCCTGGCATTTGTCATTCTCCGCTACTTCAACCTGTATGGAGAGGCGTCGCATTGGAGTAGACAGGCGTCGGCGAGCTTTTCTCTGCTGTCATTTCTAAAGACGTCAAAATATCCACCATCACTGGTGTTCCTGTTGATGACCTTGGGACCGGCGCTACTGTTTTTGGCGTTCGCGGAAAATAGCAGCGGAGGGGTGGGAAGGATAATCTCGGTCTACGGGCGTGTTCCCTTGTTTTACTACCTGGTGCACATTTACGTCATTCATCTGCTCGCTATGCTGGCGGCAGAATTAACTGCGGGTCATGACTGGAGTGATTGGATACTGACCTGGTCACCATGGGAGGCTGGATTCAAAGGTTATGGATTCTCTTTAGCCATAACCTGGCTGATGTGGATCTGTCTTGTAGCGGCCTTGTACCCTCTTTGCAAATGGTATGACTCTTATAAACAGAGGCACAAGGGACGATGGTGGTTAAGTTATGTGTAACGGAGTGGGAACGGCGACCTGTGTTCCCCACGATGCTCGGAGTATTTGTCTTCGCGCAGGTGATTCTGCTGTTCGGGTTCTATCAAGGGTGGTGGTGGCAGGCATTCGTCACCTGGTTTGTCGCACTTCCCCTGACTTGATTACGAAGGCAGGCGATTTCAGGTCGCTTGCCGTTCAGGAACTCTTCGAATGCCGACGGTCTCGCTCAGACAGGTAGCATTCAGCTTATTGGTGGAGCAATTCAAGCGCCGCTCGTACCATCGGCCCTGGGGAATGATCGATGCCGGCGAGAATCCGAAGCTTCCATTGGAGCGGTACGTTAAGCGCCGCCGCTTCGTCGGCCGCCGTGGCAAAAAACCGCAAGCCTCTGGCGAATCGGGTCGTTCCCTGCGCCATCGAGGCAGCTTCGCGTTCTCTATCAGTGAGATCGCGATCGCCGAGCAACACGACGAGCTCGCGCGAGAATGCCTTGCTCAGCACGATCCGATCGATTGGACCATCGGCGAGCCCGTACGGAAACTTCTCTGTCCAAGAGGGGAAGGCGTAGCGACCGGCACTCGCTGCAACTGCACGGCGAAAGCGGGCTTCCGGCACGAAGAGCACGAGACGATGCACGAACTGACCGCCGCCGGAGAACCCAACAATGTCGTAGTCATTGCGTGTCAGACCGAGATCGTGCCGCACGGCGTCGAACAGCCGTTCGATGGCGGTGAGTGCCCATTCCGATTTCGGAAGAATTCGCCCCGTGGCATCGAGCATGTTGCCGAACGTATATGCGTCCTGTGGGTAGTGCTCCTTGGAGAACTGTGGGGCAAGCACAATGGCATTCAGGACTTGAAGCTCGGAAGCCGCGATATCGCAGGCCTGACGAGCGGTCTGTGGTTCGCTGCCGTGCATGACGAACACGATGCGGGTTTCGGCCGCGAGGGATGGCGGACGGCAGAACCACACGGTGATCGGATGATGAGAACCAGGATCCGTGAACACAAAGCTGCCGGACGTCTGACGCGTGATGTCCGAGGCGACGCCGGGCTGACCCGCTGCGACCCGGCCGCCGCTAAATCGATCCTACTTGCAACCATTCAGTGGGCGGTTCATCTTGACGGAGGTTCACATGCGCACCACGGTCGTTCGTCGCGCCGTGATCGGCGTGTCCGTGATGGTTGCCACCGCTGCGGCGACGTACTCGCAAAGCCCGAGCGGCGTCTTCGTCCCCAGCGTCCCCCGATCCTGGGACGACGCGGCCCTTTCGACTCTCGAAGTGCCGTTGCCACACCGCGATTACTCGCCGAAGGCCGTTCCTGCCGACTACTACTACCGCATGCCGGTACGGCCGATTTTCAAAACGTATCCCGTGTATGTGCCCGGCAAGGAACCGAAGGACTATTTGACGTCGCTCCGGCAGCTCGCCCCCGAGATCGTGTGGGATGACAAAGGGCACCGTCCGACGCTCGAGACCGAGGCGGACTGGATCAAGGCAGGCGAGCTCGTCTTCGATGCCGCGATCTTCTACGACGGTGTGGCGACCGCGGCCGACGTTCAGGATCCGGCGTGGCACGAACACGTCCGGCCGCTTTCGACGCCCCAAGGCATCCTCCCTTATACCAGCTACGCCATTCGAACCCCCGGCAAGGTGGAGCTCGGCAACAACGCCTGTAGCTTTTGTCACACGCGGGTCATGCCGGACGGCACCGTCATCAAGGGAGCCCAGGGCAATTTCCCCTTCGATCGCACCGTGGCGTACGGGACGCGGCGGGGGAATATCGATGACGTACGAACCGGCTTTCGGGCGCTTTTTGCTGCGCCGTGGTTGAAGGACGCCGATCCGGCGGCGCGCGTCGCGGCGATGACGTTGGAGGAGCTGGTGACGAAGTTCGATGCGATTCCGCCTGGCGTCGCTGCACGTCACCGCGCGAGTATCGATTCTCCGCCCGCGATTCCCGATCTGATTGGCATCAGGGAGCGCCGGTACCTGGATCGCACAGGCCTGGTCAATCATCGCGACATCGGCGATCTGATGCGATATGCCGCGCTCAACAACGAGCTGGATTTTTTCTCGCGGTTCGGCGACTTCATCCCGGCCGGCACCGACTTCCGTGTGCTGCCGCCACCAACCGATCCCAGCGTCGGCCCCGGCGGGCGGTACAGCGACGAACAGCTCTACGCGCTCGCGCTCTACGTCTATTCGTTGAAGCCGCCCGTCAACCCGAACCGGCAGACACCTCAGACCGGTACGAGGAGAGCAGGTATTTCAGCGGGAACGATGCGGGAGATGTCATCCGCCGCCGCTGTACACCAACAACAAGCTCATGCCCGTTCGCGGCTTCGCCGTCCCCCCAGGGGATCGCGAGCGGTTTGCGATCATGCCGACCGCGATCGGTACCGACGCGACGCTGACGCTCAGGACGCGGCGGGGCACCGGCTATTACAAGGTCCCCTCGCTCCGGGGCGTGTGGTATAGGGGGCCGTTCGAGCACAACGGCTCGGTCGCAACGCTCGAGGACTGGTTCGATCCGCGACGAATCGATGACGATTACGTGCCGACGGGTTTCCGAGTCGTCGGCGCGAAGTCGCGGCCGGTCCCAGGACACGTGATCGGGTTGGATCTGTCCGACGCCGACAAAGCGGCGCTGATCGCGTTTCTGAGGACCTTGTGATAGTGCAGCAACGGCTCGCGTGTCTCCTTGCGTTGACCGGCCTGCTGTCGGGTCTGCCTGCTGCGCAGGAACCGTTGACTCCGTGGAGAGACGATCCGCTGTTTCAGCGCCTTGCCGCGGCGCTCGATCCCGTTCTTGCGATCGACAACCACACACACCTGTTGCGCCCGGGCAAGTTCGACCCGGCGCTGGCAGCGCAGGTGCCGCTGATGCTTCGCAGCACGCATCCGTGGTTCCCTTCGATTCTCAAGGCGCGGTTCGGTATCACCGCACAGCCCGCCGACTCGGCGTCGAGCCTTGAAGCGATCGCGGCCGCGCGTGCAGCGATGGTCGAGCGGCTTGGCGAGCACGGCTACTGGATGAATCATCTCGACTACACGCGGACGGAAGTCGCGCTGGTCAACTCCAATAGCCGGCAGCTGATCGATGACAGGCGCCTGCGGTGGGTACCGCACGCCAGCACGCTGCTGTATCCATTGCCGGCCGATCATCTGATGGCGCGCAGTCCGTCGCACAAGGCCGACATTGCGGAGGCGCACAAGGAACTGCAGCGATTCCTGACTGAGGCCGGTCTTCCCGCGGCGCCGGCCGATCTCTCCGGATACGTCCGCTTCATCGACGACACGCTCCGCCGATGGCAGAAGCAAGGCGCCGTCGCCGTGAAGTTCTGGGACGCGTATCTTCGCACCTTGAGGATTGCTGATGTGCCAGAGACGCAGGCGGCGGAGCTCTACGCGAAGGGCAGAACATCACCGCTCGTGCGCGACGACTATCTGGCGTTGCAGGACTTCCTGTGGCGGCACATCCTCCTCGAAGCCGGTAAGATGACGCTTCCCGTCCACATCCATTCGTCGTTGGGCGTCCCGCCGTTCTTGCGGACGCTCGAGTCAGACGTCCGCAATCTGGAAGATGTGCTTGCCGACCCGAAGTTTTTTGCGACGCCGATCGTGCTCATCCACGGCGGCTTTCCGTGGCATGAGATCGCCATCTATCTGGCGCTCAAGCCCAACGTCTGGGTGGACATTTCGGCGAGGGGCTTCATCGACCCCGTTCCTGATTTCGCCGACGTGCTGCGCAAGTACCTGCTCTTCGCGCCGGAAAAGGTGCTCTTTGGCACCGATGCGGCGAGCTACCCGAGCATGCCCGGCGGGGCGGACGTACACCACCTGGTGGTCTCGCGAGCCACACGTGACGCGCTGTATCTGGCCCTCGCCGGATTGGTTCGCGACGGCGTCATCGACCACGAGCGCGCGATCGCGATGGGGCGCGGGGTCCTGCGCGAGAATGCGCGGCGCCTGTATGCGTGGAAGTAGAGACGCCCTGCCCGCCGCCTGGGCATGGGCCGCACCGGGAGAAAGCTCTCGAGACGCACACGCTTGCGAGCGCAGCGCTGATGGGCCAGTACGAACGGGCGCGCTAAGTCGGAACTGCCGAGAAGCGTCGCGTTCGCGTGCGTCGCTTGGCTTTGCGACGTCTTACTTGACCTTCGCCTGCGCTTTCCGCCGCTCGGCCCAGTACCGCTTCATGCGCTTCGACAGGGCCTTTCGCGCCGCGCCCGACATCCGATAGGTCCGGTTCGCTGCCTGCTGGACGGACCGTCTGAGTGCCCGCCCGCGTCTCGGCAGGGCGAGCTCGGGGAACGTCCGTTCAATAGCGATGATCTCCGCGCGCAGACGCTTCAAGGCGACTTCTGCGCCGGTACGAGCCAGCTCGCGAAGTTTTTCTGGACTCAAGTTGCCCCCACGCCTTCTTCCCATCCGGAGTTCCTCGAGAACCGAGCTCGTCGGTTCGACTAGCGGTCAGGAGCAGCGTAACAGACGTTGGGCTCACGGGCGCGGGAAAGTCAGGCGGCGCATGCGCTAGCAGGCCGTGGTGCAACTCGACACGGCCTGCGAGGTCACAGAGACCGCGCCTTCGCCGTCCGAGAGCACGGGATTTCAGGCGCGTTTCCGCACTCTCCGTGATCTCGACCGGACGCGCGTCTCTGTGTCTCAGCCCGTGGGACAGTTCTGCCACGGGCTGCTAGACAGTCCTCGGCGCACCTCGGGTAAACCGCAGAAAAACCTCGGCGCCCCCACAGGACATCCTCTCCACCGGGATCTGACTCTCGCTCCACGCGTTCGCGCGCGGAGGAGGAGTCATGCATGGAACGACGTGCTCCGTGGCGGTTATTACAACCCTGCTCGTTTACGGTATTCCGCTGCGGTCCGCGGAGCCAGGCACAGAGGTGCCGTTCGACCTGTATCAACGTCACCTTGTCGTGACGAAGGGTGCTATCGGCCCGCTGAAAGGCCTCAACCTGCTGATCGACACGGGCACCATTCCGAGCGTCGTCGACAGCCGGATCGCCCGGAAGCTGCGCTTGCAGACCGGGCCCGCTCAGCTTGGTGTCGCCTTCGGCCAGCAGGTCTCCATCCAGAGCGCCGTGCTGAATGGCATCGACATCGGCTCGCTGCGGTCGGGGCCGGTGCCTGCCGCGGTAGGTGACCTGTCGTACCTTCGTGGTGTCCAGGTCGATGCGATTGTGGGACTCGACGTGCTCGCGCGCAGCAGCTTCAGTATCGACTACCGGACCCGTCGGCTGCGATTCGCGCCGGAAGGGCGCGAGGAATCAGTGGCGCCGCTGGATCTCGCCTGGCCGTTCCTGACCGTTCGAATGGCCATCGCCGGCCAGCAAATGCGATTGCTGGTAGATACCGGCAGTCCGGACCTCGTGTTGTTCAAGACGCGGATGCCCCCTGCACTTTCGAATCCCCCCTGGAAAGGCGACAAGACTGTGAATTACGCCTCCGGTGCCGCGCGCCTGCTGCGACTCGAGCTACGACGCGCGGGCCTTGGACCGAACATCTGGGACACTCTGCCAGCCTGGTCGCTCGACCGCGAGACTGCAGGATATCCGCCGGGTATCGACGGCGTATTGGGTGTGACCGCCCTCGCCTGCCAGCGCGTCAGGTTCGATTTCGAGAAGGGCGAGTTCGGCTGGACCCGTTGAATTCCGGTGTCGCAAGAATCGCGCCCCGCCGATAGATTAAGATCGCGATCGCGCCTTTCCCAAATTGAGCAGCGCGTTGCAGAACGGCTTCCGCATCGGCGAGGCCTATCACGTCGAGCCGTCGCTCAACCGCGTGACCGGCCCGGGCGGTGTCAGCCGCCTCGAACCGAAAGTAATGCTGGTCCTGGTGTGTCTCGCCGAGCGCGCGGGCCAGGCGGTGCCGAAGGACCGGCTGTTCCGGTCGGCATGGCCGGACACGGCGGTCACGGACGATGTCCTCACCCGGGCGGTCTCCGAGTTGCGGCGGTTGTTCGAGGACGATGCCCGTCGGCCACGCGTGATCGAAACCATTGCCAAGGGTGGCTACCGGCTGATTGCGCCCGTCGAGATCGTCTCCCGTGGCGACGGCGCACCTCCACCCACACTGCGCGAGGTGGTGCCGATGCCCTCGCCCGATGGCGAAACGGCCGACGTGACGAACCGGAGCCTGATGCCGACGTCCGCGCGCTGGCAGCGACCCCTGCTCGCGGCCGGAGCCGCGGGCATAGCCGTTTTGGCCCTGGCTGGCGCATGGCTGTTTCGAGCATCTCCAACGACTGTCGTGCCGACAATGCGCGTCGTTCCGCTCACCACGATGAGCGGCTCGGAGTACGGCGCGTCGTTTTCACCAGATGGTCGTCAGGTCGCATTTGGCTGGAACGGCGAAATTCCTGACGGCGAAACTCGTCCCTGGTGGAAGGGCAACTGGGACATCTACGTCAAGCTTGTCGGGTCGTCAGAAACGCGCCGGCTCACCACCGATCCGGCCCTTGACATTGCCCCCTCCTGGTCGCCGGACGGTCGGCAGATCGCCTACGTTCGTGAGCGGCGGATCCGCGTGATGTCGGCCCTCGGAGGGTCCGATCGCACGGTCAGCGACTTCCCGATCTATTTGCCCGCCGTCTGGTCGCCCGACGGTCGCTTCCTGGTCGCAGGCCGCGAGGGCCCACTGGACACGATACACCCGGCGAATGGTCTGTACTTGATCCCGTTCCAGGGCGGCGAGCCGCGTGCGATCACGCGACCGGAGGCGCCGGGAGCGGACCAATCGCCAGCGTTTTCACCGGACGGTCATCGACTCGCGTACACCTCGTGCGACGGGTTCCGCTCGCAGTGCCAGGTGCACGTCCTGGAACTGGACTCGTCATTCGCCGCGGTTGGCGCACCGCGGCGTCTCACCGGACCCCTCTCAATGGGCAGGGCCGGCCTGACCTGGAGTCGAGACGGGAAGTTCATCATCTTCAATGCGGAGGAGGTGCAACTCAGTTACCTGTGGCGCGTCGCGGCGGCCGGTAGCCAACCGCCGGAACGGATTGAGATCGCCGGCGCACATGCTCTCTTTCCCTCGATCGCAGGCGCGGGCAATCGTCTGGTGTTCACGCGTCGTCTCCATGACCAGGATATCTACCGTTTCGAGAGGGGACGACCCGCCCAGCCTGTCGCGAGATCGTCGCTCTACGAAGGAATCCCGCAGTTTTCGCCGGACGGCCGGCGGATTGCCTTCAGTTCGCTTCGCTCCGGCAACGCGATGCAAGTGTGGGTCGCCAATGCCGACGGTTCGGCGCCAGAACAGATCACGCACGGTCACGGTCCGTTTCAGGGTGACCAGTCCTGGTCGCCCGACGGCGGGCAAATTGCGTTCGAATCGCTGGGGCCTGATGGGCACCCCCATATCTGGACGGTCGATAGCGAGGGCGGGACGCCGCGGCAGATCACGAAGGATCCAGGCGACCAGATGGCTCCCACCTGGTCGCGCGACGGCGGCTGGATTTACTACACCTGGTCGCGGGGGACTGATCGCGATATCTGGCGAACGCAAATCCAGACCGGGTCCAACGAGCGCGTGACCCACGGCGGCGGGTTCATCGCGCAGGAGTCCTTCGATGGAGCGATGCTGCTGTACATCCCGAAGGCGGCGTTCTCGCCGTTGATGGCGAAACCACTCGTTGGCGGCGCTACAAGCACAATCATCGAGTGTGTGGCCGCTACGGCTTTCGCCGTTACCCGGGCCGGGATTTATTACGTGCCCTGTTCGGGCAACCCGCCCGACGTCAATCCTCCCGTGCGCATGAGAGATCTGGTCACCGGCAAGGATCGCGAAGTCGGGAGGCTCGAGAGGTTCGAGTACGAGAGCCTCCCCTCGGGCTTTGCGGTATCGCCGGATGGACGAACCATTCTCTACGGCCGGCTTGTCAGGGATGAAGCCGACCTCATGATGATCGAGAATTTCAGGTGACCGGACGCGCCTTGTCGCGTTGAGCACTGCGTTGCAGAACGGCTTCCGTATCGGCGATGTCTACCAGGTCGAGCCGTCGCTCCACAGCGTAACCGGCGCCGCCGGCACCATCCGTATCGAACCGAAGGCGATGCATGTGTTGGTGTGCCTGGCCGAGCGCGCCGGCGAGGTCGTCGCCAAGGAACACCTGATACGAACGGTCTGGCCCGACACCTACGTCAGCGACGACGTGCTGACGCGGTGCATCTCGGAACTGCGCAGAGTTCTTGGCGACGATGCGAAAGAATCGCGCGTCATCCAGACGATCCCGAAAAGCGGCTATCGGTTGATTGCTGAGGTTTCCTCGAACACAGTACAAGTCCTTGCCGAGCTAGGACAAGACGCCGCCAAGGAGTCGGTACCCGCCGTTGCACGAGCCAAGGGCTACAAGCTCGCGCTCATACTCGTCGGCGTTGTGTTGACAGGCATGGTGGTCGGCGGATGGTGGATCGCTTCGACGCGCCGAGGACCGGGTGCGCCGCCGCGTCAGGCCACCGTTACGCAACTCACCGCGAACCCACCCGATCTTATGGTGACGTCGGCGAAGATTTCTCCTGATGGGAAGTACCTCGCTTATGCCGATCCGACGGGCATTCAGGTCCGCGTCATCGACACGGGCGAGACCCAACGGATCGCAGACACGCGTGGAATGGAAGTGTATGCCTGGAGCGGCGACGGGACAAAGATCCGCACCGCGCTGTGCGAGACGGCGACATGCACAGGCTGGGATCTCTCGTTGGTCGGCGGCACGCGACGCCGCTCCGGGGCCGTCTGGCCCGTGACAGATCAGGTGATCTCCACGCCAGACGGTTCGCGACTTCTGAGGATCACGCAGGGATCCCGTGAGCGCGAAGCCCGCGAGGACTCTCGGGACCTCTGGGTCGACCCCCTTGACGGCTCAGCGCCGCGACACGTGGTGGATCTCGGCGCGAGCGGATCGGCGAGCTGGAGTGCCGATGGCGAACGGGTGCTCTTCACCAGGGGGCCGACGCGATCGGCGGTGGAATCCATACCGTTCGCAGGTGGTTCCTCGTCGGTCGTGTTCACGGTCGCCGACGGGCAGCGGATTGACGGTACCGGCCCCCCATTCGGGAAGTTCCTCCAATTGCGGGATGGACGCCTGCTCATGCTCCTGAGCAACGCAGAGGCCAATGCTGTCGCCGTTTGGGAGGTTCTGATCGATGGCAGCTCGGGAGTCGCTCGCGGTTCCTCCAGGCGCTTGACAGAATGGAGGGCGGCTGGTGCATCCCTTGGCGTATTCTCCGGGCTCGAGCTGCTGAGCGCGTCGTCGGACGGGAAGCGTGTTGCCTGGAGGGGTGCCGTCGGTCACGTCGACATCTATGTGGCGCGCTTCGATGAGCGTGACGGCCGGCTGCTGGACACACCAAGACGCCTCACCACCGACGAGCGCGGGAGCTTCCCTGGCGCGTGGACGCCAGACGGTAAGACGATTCTTTTCAATTTTGGGCAGAGCGGGTCGCAAGACATCTTCAAGCAGAACCTCACCGGGGAATCCGCCGAGCCCCTTGTGGTAGGCCCGGGAGATCAATGGTTGCCTCGCATGAGCAGTGATGGGCATTGGGTACTTTTCCAGGAACCCGCCGCGCAGGGAGGGCGCGTCATGCGTGTGCCGCTCGGCGGTGGCAGACCAGAACAGGTGCCCGCCAGCGCCGGTGCCTTCCCGAGATGCTCTGTCCGCGGCCGATGTGTGCTGTTCGAGCGGGACAGGGACCGCTGGATCATTTCATCACTAGACCCAGTGCGCGGCAAAGGAGAGCGGCTCTGTTCGATACCGTTCAACACCAGGGGAGAGGACCTTTCCCCGGACGGACACGCTGTGGCACTCATTGTCGAAGGCTCGCCTCCGATGAACCGCATCCGGATCTATTCGTTGCGTGGAGAGCTGCAGAACGAAGTCGTAGTGGAGAGCGCCAGCGCTCTCAGATATCTCGACTGGGGGGGCACCGGAGCCGGCTTGTTCTCATCGAACCAAACGCCAGGCCGCAGTGAACTGCTGCTCATTCGACCGGACGGCACATCCCATGTGTTGTGGTCGCAACAAGGAGCTCCGGTGGCGGCGATCCCGTCTCCTGACGGCACACATCTGGCGATCGCCGGATGGACCACGCAGATCAATGCCTGGATGCTGACCGACTTCTGACCGACCTGTGTCATATCGACCGCAGGGCACCCGCCTGGGCGCGTACGCGATCGTCGGGCGAGAACGGCCAGAATCCGCGGCAGTAGAATACGGACGCGCGTTTCCCGCGAGGAAGCATGGAAAACGGCTTCCGCATCGGCGGGTCCCATTACGTCGAGCCTTCGCTCAACAGCATCGACGGACCCGGCGGCTCCATTCGTCTGGAACCAAAGGTGATGCAGGTGCTCGTGTGCCTTGCGGCGCATGCCGGTGACGCGGTGCCCAAGGAACGGCTGATGCAGGCGGTCTGGCCCGACACAT
>CAWDCH010000007.1:0-35561 GCA_963800785.1 Vicinamibacteria bacterium | reverse complement strand
ATCGCGCCGGTTCAAATAGCTCGATCGGATTGCCGTCCGGGTCTTCAATCTGAATCTGACGTCCGCCGGGACCGGTTTCCATCTCGTTTCGAAAGCGGAGGCCGGCGCGCTTGAGTGCGGCGATGCAGCCCGGAGGTCCGAGACGCGCAGCACGATGCGGTTCCAGCCGCCAGGTTCTTGACGTTGGCCGTTCGGCATCGGCCGCGAGCCAGACGCTCCGGGGCCACTCAACAGGATTTGTGAATCTCCGAACGACACACTGGCGAATGCCGGAAGTTGCTGATGCTCCAACGTGAAACCGAGACGCTGCGTGTAGAACGTCACTGAACGAGCGACATCTCTCACCTGGTAGCGGACGCCGTGGGCGCTCTTGATGAACGTGTGTGCGCCTACATGCGAGGTTGCGGTGTGCGGCATGGCGACCTCCTTTCGAGTGTTACTGCTCGAGTTGCCGCGCTGTACGCGACGTGCCTCGAGGAGTCCCTCGACAGAGCAGTAAGGCTCAGAATGACACACCATGAACCGATTGGAGCAAAGCCTGACCCCTCGGCTGTGCGATATCGCCCAGCATGAGACGCACCTGGGTATTCTGAGCCAAGACAGACCGACGAAGTGCGCGCTTGCTGTCCCCCGCACGCCTGACGCTTGGAAGTGGCAACCGGCCGCCGGAGCCTAGCGCTGACAGGAGTGTCGTCATGTCCCAGTGTCGAACCTCACGTTACGCTCGGGCCGTTGCCGGTTGGCTGATCGTAGTCTCCAGCTGCATTGCCGCCGCGCGCGCGCAGCAACCGCCGACCGCCCCTGCACGCTTGGAGGGGACAGCTTGGAACGCGATCGAGCTCTATGGCATGGCGGTTCCGGCGCAATCCGCCAGTACCGAACAGGAGCCTCATGTCGTCTTCGGTGCCCGCGACCAAGTATCCGGGGCCGATGGGTGCAATCGCCTCACCGGCACGTACACAGTCAACGGCAATGGATCTCTTTCGAACGAATTGCTGGAACGCAGATGGCCTGCCAGAAGACCGAGGAGATCACGCGCCGATTCCGAGCTGCGTTGAGCGGGACGAGCCACTGGAGGATCGCCGAAGGCCGCCTGGAGTTCTTCGACGCCACCGGCAAACCCCTCGCGGTGTTCGAGCGGCGGGAAGCGACATCGTCGGGAGATGCTGCTGCGACGCTACAGGGGACGACATGGCAGTTGGTGACGTTTCAAGGAGGGGACGACCGCACATTGACGCCGGACGACCCAGCCAGGTACACGATCGAGTTTGCAGCGGGCGGCAGTCTGGTCGCGCGTATCGACTGCAATCGTGGACGTGGAACGTGGAAGGCGACGCCCTCGGGACAGCTCGAGTTCGGACCGCTGGCGCTCACGCGTGCGAAGTGCCCGGACGGTTCGCTGCACGATCACATCGTGAAGCAGTGGCCTGGACGTGCGCTTATTCGTGATCAGAGACGGCCACTTGTTCTTGTCGCTGATGGCCGATGGCGGCACTTACGAGCTCGCGCCCGTGGGACCCGCGCGCTGAGCCTTCGCCCTCGTCTGGCTGAATCCAGGATTACCGCCACGTCCGGAACTGCCAACGGAACGGTCTACCATGGGATGATGCCAGGCCTTCCCCCCGGCGCACCAGGCGTTCGTCTTGGATTGCAGGAGAACCTTGGCCAGTTCTCGTTGCTTGTCGTCGTCAACGCTTTTGTTGGCGCGATGGTCGGGATCGAGCGCAGCATCCTGCCGCTCCTCGCTGAGCAGGAATTTCATCTTGCCGCGCGAGCGGCCATCCTCTCGTTCATCGTCGTCTTTGGCGTCACCAAGGCCGTTACGAACTACCTCGCCGGACGGTCTCCGATCGCGTCGGCCGGCGACGGATTCTCATTGCAGGATGGATCGTCGCCGTGCCGGTGCCGTTCCTTCTGATGTGGGCGCCGACCTGGGGCTGGGTGCTTGTGGCAAATGCACTGCTCGGCGTCAGTCAGGGGCTCACCTGGTCGACGACCGTCATCATGAAGATTGACCTCGTTGGTCCAGCGCGGCGCGGCCTGGCGATGGGGCTCAACGAGTTCGCGGGTACTTGCCGTTGCTGGAGCAGCGTGGGCGACGGGCTGATCGCCGCGCGCGAAGGATTGCGCCCGGAGCCGTTTTACCTCGGCGTCCTGTTTGTCGTGTTCGGCCTGGGCCTCTCCGGTACTCGTCCGGGAAACGAAATCGCACGTCGGTCTGGAGACGCTCGTCCGACCCATGTCAGATGATCAGGCGACCGGCTCGGCGATTTTCTGGCGCACGAGCGTCGGCGATCGCAACCTCTCGAGCATCAGTCAGGCTGGACTGGTCAACAACTTGAACGACGGTATGGCATGGGGTCTGTTCCCCTTGTTCTTCGCGGCAGCCGGCATGGACATCGGGCGGCTGGCGACGCTGGCCGCCATCTATCCAGCGACGTGGGGTATCGCCCAGCTCGGAACAGGTGCCCTCTCCGACCGGATTGGACGCAAGTGGCTGATCGCCACTGGCATGTGGACGCAAGCCCTCGGCATCGCCCTTGTCGCAACGTCGAACGAGTTTGCCGGGTTCGCGACCGGCGCTGCCTTGCTGGGCGTTGGAACGGCCATGGTCTATCCCACACTGCTGGCAGCGATCGGCGACGTTGCCGCGCCGGTGTGGCGTGCCTCGGCGATCGGCGTATACCGCTTCTGGCGAGACTTGGGGTACGCGATCGGCGCGCTGATTGCTGGCGTCGCGGCAGACCTTCTCGGTTTGAGTGGCGCGTTATGGATCGTGGCAGGCCTGACGTTCATGTCCGGCCTCGTCGTCTCATCTCGGATGACGGAAACGTTCACGCCGGTCGCAGTGGCACGAATGAGGGTGGCGAGGAAACCCGCGCCGCGCTAGCCGGCGCCGAAGCGAGGAGGAGGGCATGGCCTGCTCGTGCCGTGCGTTTGCCGACACCGCCGACCGACACTTCGACGCCGAGAAGGTTGCGAAGGAGCTGCAGCTGTACCGACGAAAGGGACCTGGCGTCACGACCCGTAAGCTTCGCGACGGCCTTGTGTCAGCCGGCCTCACCCAGGGCTCGGTGTTGGACGTCGGTGGAGGTCTCGGCGTTCTGAGCCTGGCATTGCTCGACGCCGGAATGGTTCGAGCGACGGTGGTCGATGCTTCCTCCGCATATCTCGCCGCCGCGGCCGAAGAATCCGCCAGTCGCGCACGGTCGACGGTGACCCGGTTCGTGCATGGAGATTTCCTGGCCGTCACGCGCGATCTCGAACCGGCAACCGTCGTCGCCCTCGATCGTGTGGTGTGCTGTTATCCATCCTACCGCCCGCTGCTCGAGCAGTCGCTTCAACACGCGGAACAGGGTTTCGCAATGTCGTACCCGAGAGATCGATGGCTCGTGCGACTCGGGGTGAAGTGCGAGAACGCGATCAGGCGGCGGCGAGGCAAGCCGTTTCGAACCTTCGTACATCCTCCAGCCGACATGCTGCGGATTATCGAGTCGGCAGGATTCCGTCTCGTCAGTCGTGCCGAGACGATGATGTGGTCGGCCGACGTGTTCGCGAGAGTCAGCCGACTTGTAGGGAAGGAGAGTGCCATCGCCTGAATCAGGAAGGTTGCTGGGCCATACGGTCCGACACTGCGGCTTCTGATCTAGGTAGCAGGGCGCGCGCAAAGAGCGACAGCCAGAAGCGCGGCCACCCGTGCGTTGTTGCGAAGCAGGGCGACGTTCGCGCGCACGGTGTCGCCGCCGGTGAGCTCGCGCAGCCGCTCGAGCAAAAAGGGCGTGACCTCACGGCCGCTCAGCCCTCGGGCGTCGACGTCAGCGAGCGCGCTCGCCAGGGCGCTCTCGGACACGTCTCGCGGCAGCTCGTCTTCCTCTGGGATCGGATTCGCCACGAGCACGCCCGACCCGACTCCGAGTGCCAGATGTGCGTTGATGGCGGCCGCGAGGGCCTCAATCGAGTCCACACGTGCGTCAACACGTAAGCCGCTCGAGCGCCGATAGAACGCCGGGAAGTCGCTGGTGCCGACGCCGATCACCGGGACGCCGAGCGTCTCGAGCATTTCCACTGTGCGCGGCAGATCCAGAATCGCTTTCGCCCCGGCGGTGACCACGGCGACCGGCACTCGCGACAGCGCGACCAGATCGGTTGAGACATCGCCAGTGACCTCGGCGCCGCGATGGACACCGCCGATCCCGCCTGTCGCGAAGACTCTGATGCCGTTCGCATAGGCGACCGCCATCGTCGCCGCCACGGTGGTCGAACCGAGCTGAGCGGACGTCAGGACTGCGGCCAGGTTACTCAGGTTCGTCTTCACCGCCGTCCCGGCGTGCGCGAGCCGCCCGAGCTCCGCGACGTTCATGCCGACACGGACCATGCCGTCGAGGATTCCGATCGTCGCTGGAACGGCGCCATGCTCTCGCACCACCGCTTCGAGCGCCAGGGCGACGGCGAGACCGTCAGGGTGCGGCAGACCGTGCGTGACGACCGTGGTCTCGAGCGCAACGACCGGCCGTCGAGCCTCGAGCGCGGCGGCAACGGCCTCGCTGCAGCGATAGAGGCCGCTCACGAATGCGTCTCCACGCGATCGAGCGCCGACCACGCCCGCACCACGGCACGCACGCTGGCGCGATCGAGCGGCTGATCCCAACGGCCGCCGCGCTTCACTGACGAGCCGACGATGAAGCCGGTGGCGTGCGCGAACTGCGGCAGGTTGTCGGCGGAGAGGCCCGAGCCGACGAGGATCGGAATCTGAACGCCATCAGCCACGGCGCGGACCTCTTCAGGCGAGGCGGCGAGGCCAGTGGCCGGCCCGCTCACCACAACGCCATCGGCGAGGAAGAACTGAGCGGCCTTGGCGGTCTCCACGATCGAGACGTCGGCGGTGATCGCGTGCGCACTGTGCTTTTTCTTGATATCCGCCAGCACCAACACACGCTCGGCGCCGATCTGCCGGCGATAGCGCAGCAGCTCGCCGGCGCACGATTCGATCAGCCCTTCATCGGCGACATGGGCGTAGACGAAGCCTTCGACCCGCACGAAGTCGGCGCCGCTGGCGTGAGCTGCCGCCAGCGCTTCGCGATTTGCGCCGGCGAGAATCTGAATGCCAAGCGGCAGATGCGCCTCGCGCTTGACCTCGCGCGCAATGGCGGTTATCGCCGCCACGATCTCCGGTCCGACGGCGCCGCGGAGGTACGGTCGATCGTGCATGTTCTCGATCGCGACCGCCGTGAAGCCTTCGTCGCGATATACGCGGGCCTCTGCAATCGCCTGCTCGACGATCGCGTCCAGCGTCATCCGTGACGACGGCGTGCCTGGCAGGGCATCGACGTGCAGCATGCCGACGAGCGCGCGTGGCGATCCGAGACGGTCGCGAAACGTTTTGAGCGGATCCATCGCCGGAGCTTAGCACCGGACCGTCGGGGGTCAGGCATCAGGAGCGAAGAGTGGCACTGTCGTAGATGAGCGCACCTGGCCCAAGCGCGGTTTCGATCCCGTGGTCGTGCCGGCCAATGGCGGCAACCATCACGTCACTCGGCAACAGGCCCTCTCCACACAGCCGCTGGCCAAGCTCGGCGGCATTGCCGTTTTTCACGAGCACCGCCAACACGATCAGCGTGCCAGGGGAGTAGCGCAGCTCCTTGACAGCGAGGAACGCGCGCAGCACACCGGGTTCGATCGCCAGTCGACGCGCCAGGGCGGCGGCGTCGACGCGCGGATCCGCGCATGGATGGAACCGGTCGACCACCGAGAGCGTCGTGCGTTCGGCGTGCGCCATGGTGGTCTTCGACGCCTGACGGGTCATCCGAAGCTGATATTGATACGCCTCCGCGCGCCGGCCGCGTCTCTCCAGGAAGTCGACGATCGCCTCGCAGCCGTCCTCGACGAGGTCCGGGTTCGCGTCCATCGCCGCGTCGATGAGCGCGGTTCCCGAAGGATCATCGCGGTCCAGGAGAATCCTGCCGGCCGCGAGCCCCGCTATGGCATGCCCGCGCTGGTGCGCCAACTTATAGAGGTGGAGCGCGGCGTCAGCGTCACCCTCCAACTCGGTCAGCTCTCCGCGCCGGTACGTCTGCTCGGGTCCCGGTGATTGCAATGCGGCCAACTCGGCGAGGCATTCGCGCCTTTTCCGAATCTCGTCGTGACGCTGTTTCCACGTGCGTCCATTGGTGTCGCGCCACCGCTCGTCAAGGGCGGCAGCGAGTTCCTTCTTCTGCGGTCCAAAGAAGAACGCCGCCGCGGTCGCCAGCACCGGATCCGGCCACCGCGGTGACTGCTCCAGCGCTCGAAGGCGATCGCCGAGCGTGGGATGAGTGTCGGATGCCTCGGTGTGGCCGCCAACGAGGCGATCGATCACCTCGGCTCGATTGGCGACGTCACTCCAGATCGCAGGTCCCATCTCCGAGAACGGAGCCGGCGGATTGGGATCCTCTGCGACCCGTTCCTCGATTCGAGGCCAGAACCGCCGGTCGAACAAGTCGTGGCCGATCTCGATTGCCATCAGCGTCTGCCCGGCAACGTCGGGTCCGGTCACGTCGGCGGCAAGCTGATCGGCCAGGAGCTCCTGCTGCCGCGAGACGGCGGCGGCGTGGGCCTGGAGGCGCGGCACGTAATGCCTGAACAGGAAATACACGTGAGCCGGCACCGACTGGTGCCGCTCGAGGGTGTTCAGTAGACGCATCCACGACAGCCGCGTCCGGTGGACCCAGCTCGACACCCGTCCGTGAGCATGCGTCATGTGGCCCAGCTCGTGGGCGATGACCGCACGTACCTGGTCGACCGACAATGTGGCGAGCAGCGGATACCCCAGGCAGAGAGTGTTCTTTGGCCAGAACACGCCCGCGCGAGGAATCTGCACCGCTGACGCATTGTTCGCGTCTGTCACGACGATGCGATGGACCGCCGGGGCGCCGATACGCCTGGCGATCTCCTGAACCTCGCGGTGCAGCCGTGCGCCGAAGTGCGGCCCCACCTCGATGCCCTTTGCTTCCTCGAACGCGAACCAGAGGGCGCGGAGCGCCCGTGTCGTCGTCACCACGACTGGAATGCCAACCAGGATTGCCGCGATGGCGACGAACGGCCGCCGTGTCAGCACCCCCCAGAGGAGGAACGCCGGCGCCGCGAGAAAGATCGCGACGATCAGGGCGAGATACGCGTACCCCTCGAGGACGAGCACGATCAGAGGCAGGTATGCCGCTCTCGGCGGACCGCCGCCGGCTGGCGCCTTCAACTGCGGTCCTCGCGTTCGTCGCTGCGCAGCGATTCGAGCGTGCGGAGCACGTCCTGGTGCACCTGCGGCTCGAGACCGTGGTCGATCGCCTCGTGAAAGCTGTCGACCGCTTCGCCGGAGCGGCCCAGCATCGCGAGCGCCTGTCCGCGTCGCGCGTGGGCGATGCCCAGGTGGTGCTGGAGGCGCACGGCACGATCAGCGTCTTTGAGCGCCTGCGCATGATCACCGCGGCGGAGGTAGGCAACGCTGCGATCGCAATGGACCTTGGCATCGTCTGGCGCGAGGGCGACCGCGCGATCGTAGGTACTCGAAGGCTCGCGTCAGATCCTGTTGCTGCTCCCATGCCGCACCCAGATAACCGTGAGCCCTGGCATGGTTCGGGTCGTTCGCGAGCGCGGACTCGAATGCGTCGATCGCCCTGGCGAGGGCACCGTGCCGAAGATAGTCGACGCCGCGCTGCACGTGCGGTTCCGGGTCCTTCGGCGCCAACCTGGATGCCGTCTCCCAATCCGCCGCCGCGCGCTCTGGTTGGTTCATGCGGGCCAACGCGATCGCGCGCAGGTTGTAATACCGCGCGTCCTTTGGATCGAGCGCAATGGCCCTATCGAGATAGGCGACGGCTTTGGGCGCAAACGTGTCGTTGTGCAGATAGATCTGACCGAGATCGGCGAGCGAACGAGCCTCGTCCCACAGCTTGACGAGCAGCACGGCCATCGGCGCCATCAGAAGGGCGGCCGCGAGGGCGCCGGCAGCGGCCGTGCCGCCAATCGTGCCGAGCATTCCCGAGTGGCGCAGGAAATAGGTCGCGGCGAAGGCGCCGACCGGCGCGAACAGAAACGCCAGCATCCAGGGGTCGTCTTTTCTGGCGACGTCCGGCGGGAAGGCGCCGTACATCATGCCGATGAACGCACCGCCCCCGATGCTGAGACCGTATGCCAGCCATCGGGATTCGATCTCGACGACGAGCGCGACACCGAGCCCCAGAAGCGATGTCCAGAAGAACGCGAACATCGCGAGCCAGCCGGCGCCTTTTCCCAGCCGATGCACGGTCAGCGGGTAGAGGCCTCGCAGCAACAACGCCGCGATCACGACGTACACAGCGAAGGTGAGCGGGCGCCGGATCGCGGGGCTCGTCGTCACGGCGCCGAACGCGCCGCCAAGGGTGCCGGTCAGGGCAACCCACGTGGCTGTCGCGGTCCTGGATCCCGTCTCGAGGTGCGGCTCGATTGCCGACACCTGACCTGTGACGTCTTTCTCGCTCATGTAGTACGCGAGGTCGTCCTTCCACGCTGTCGGGTCCTGCAGTGCCAAGCACACCTCGAGTTGAATTGGCGGCCGTTATCGCGATCGTCCGCGGCGGCGCGAAGCAATTGACATACCTTCGGATGAGCCAAGCGCGAGCGACGTTCGCGCCCAGTACGGGTTCTCGATTACAGAAACGTACTTACGAGTGGTGTACGAGCTTACTCTCACCGTAAGTGTCCCGTGGTCGTCTCGGGAGAAGCTGCACCGAGACGAGCGTCGATCCAGTACCGCCGCTTGGGTTTGCGCAAATCGGCCCCGGTCACGACACTCTCCAGCAGACCACCGTTCTTTTCAATCGTCCTGATCGACGCAACGTTGTCGTCGTCGCACGTCACGAGGACACGCTCGATGCCCAACTGCTCGCGCGCAAATTGCACGGACAGGCCGAGCATGGCGGTGGCATAACCTCGTCGTCGAAACTCCGGGACCACGACATAGCCGATGTGACCGCCCACGCGCAGAAGAAAGTCGTTGAGCCTGTGGCGGATCGACACCCGGCCGACGATCCTCGACGCGTCGAACGCAAACAGGAACGTCGACGGCACGTGACCCTGCGGCAGGTGCTCGCCGCGCGCCCGTTCGGCCAGGACGTCGAGATAGCGGTCGAAGGACATTCCCTCTTTGAAGTAGTGCAGGAAGGTCGGGACGTCGGGCGTCGTGGCCCGGTGTGCGCGGAGGAATTCCTCTTCCTCGTTCTGTCCCGGCAAGCGGAGCTCCAAGACCCCTTTCACCACCGACCTTGCTCACGTCGATGACTGCACGAGGAGATCTGTCAGAGTTGGCGAGAAGAGCGCGTTCTCTCCAGCGCGCATCAACCGAACGTCAACGCGAAAGTTTCGACGCCGGATTCCAGGAACTCGATCTCGAAGTGTCGATCGACAATCGGGCGCGGCTGGCGGATCAGTTGGTACAGTCGCTGCTCCGAAACTGTGCCGTTGCCCGTCTCATCCACGTCGATGCCGCGCGCAGGACCTGGCGGCTGACGGTCGATTGACACGCGAAAACGCACCGACGACCCTCGGGGCGGCCCCATGACGAGATTGAGGTCGCGTGCGTGAAAACGGTACGCGAGCCGCCCGTTTGGGCCGCTCAGGACCGTCGCCTCCTTGCCCATCGTCCACTCGCCAGCGAGTGCCCATTGATTGAGCGCCAGGCGGTCAGGGGCAGCGTAGGGGCGACGCCGATCCGGAACGACGCCGCCAGACGAGGCGAAGCGTTCGGTTCGGCCGTACCCGAGATAATTTTCCGCGGATCGCAAGTTGTCCCAGTCAGCCGCCACTTCGACGCCTTCGGCCTCTACCGACACGACGCCGTTGCTGATGCCGGTCGTGCCCGCTTCGGCCAGCAATCGCTGAAGAGTCTTCTCGGACCGGTCGTACTCACCCTCGCCGAAGTGATGGTCGCGAAGCTGCCCGCGCGCATCGAGGAAGTAAAGCGCTGGCCAGTAGTGGTTGTTGAATGCCCGCCAGATCGAATAGTCGTTGTCGATCACGACCGGGTATTCGATCCTCATCTGTTGCACGGCGCGGCGAACGTTTTCGAGGTTGTGTTCGAATGGGAACTCCGGTGTGTGCACGCCGATCACTATCAGCCCCTGCCGGTACTTCCGGGCCCAGGCCCGGACATAGGGGAGCGTGCGCAGCCAGTTGATGCACGTGTAGGTCCAGAAGTCGACGAGCACGACTTTCCCTGCAAGGTTTGATGTCGTCAGGCGTGGCGAATTGAGCCACGCTGCCGCGCCGCCGATGGCCGCCAACTCACGGGGTCCATCGTTCGCTTCGACCCTGCCCAGCATGCCGAGGTGCGCTGCTGCAATCGTCATCGCCGCCCTCTCCAGAAAACGCCGGCGGTCCATGTGCTTACCTTTCGGCGTCCCGCTTCATCGCGATCGCCTCGACCGCATGAAATCAGATCCGCGAGGCCGGATCTATTGGACGAAAGTCGCAACACCAAAGTGTAATGGACGTCTACCTTGAAGCGGGCGCATCCTCGTCACACGATCGATTGATGACGGGGAACGAGCGCGTTGATATGGTTCAACCCCAATGCAGCGTTCAATCGTATGCTTGGGCAAGCCTGGAGGAGCTCGCCGCGTCGGTCGACCGGTCAAGCGCGGCGCGACTCTGAGGCCCTCACCAGCAAATCAAGGAGGTCACAATGGCTACCATACAGACGAGCAAGGAAGACGGATCGCAAGTCCCGGGCTCTGCAACAGTCGAGACGAAGCTCGAGGTCGTCGTTATTCCGGTGTCCGACGTCGATCGCGCCAAGCGCTTCTACGAGAGCTTGGGATGGCGGCTCGACGCCGATTTCGCCTCCGGTGATGACTGGCGCGTAGTGCAGCTGACACCTCCCGCCTCACCATGCTCCATTTTCGTCGGCAAGGGACTCACGACAGCCGAGCCGGGCTCGGTTCAGGGAACGTTCCTCATCGTCGATGACATCGAGGCAGCGCGCGCCAAGCTCGTCGGATATGGCGCCGACGTGAGCGAGGTGTTCCATTTCGCGGACAATCTCCTCCGTGCCGCGGGGACGAAGGGACGCCTGCCGGGGCCGGACCCGGAACGTCGTTCCTATTCCTCATTCGCCTCGTTCAGCGATCCGGACGGCAACAGCTGGCTGCTTCAGGAGGTCAAGGCGCGGCTTCCCGGACGAGGATTCAGCAACTTTGACGTCGCGACGCTGACCGAGCTTCTGCGAGAGACAGAGGAGCACCATGGTGAGTACGAACCGATCGCTCCGAAGCACCACTGGTCGGGGTGGTACGCCGCCTACATCGTGGCGCGCCAGCAGGGGAAGACTCCCGAGGAGGCGGCGAAGGATGGCGCACTCCACATCGAGCGTACAGGCGACACCGTGCGGGTATAGAGGTTGGTGTGCGATCCGACATCGTGCCCGGCGCAGTCTTTCCCGACTACGAGCTGTCGGACCACCGTGGGAAGCACCGCACGCTGTCGGAGCTGCAGCAAGTCGATCCGCTCGTGCTGGTGCTCGCCCGCGGAGGGTTCTGTCCAAAAGACAGGAGACAACACGAAGGGCTCCTGCAACTCCATCGGGAGATGCAGGTCGGCTACTGCCGTCTCGTGACCATCTCGACCGACAACCTGCTCGAGACGAATGAGTTTCGCGCCGGGGTTGGCGCCCAATGGACGTTCCTCTCGGACCCGGGGCGCAAACTGCAGAAGGATCTCGACATCGCGGAGTGCACCGACCCGCATCACAACCCGATGATCCCTCACACGCTGGTGCTCGAGCCGGGCCTGCGTATCTACAAGATTTACAACGGCTATTGGTACTTCGGCCGGCCGACGGTGGAGGAGCTGCGCCTCGACCTGCGCGCCGTGCTGCAGCGCTGCCGTCCCGATTGGGACATCAGCAGCGCAGAGCAGCGAGCAGCCTGGACGAAGGGCGACAAGGCGAGTTTCTTTCCGTACGGAAAGACTCAGGCGCAGCTGTTCGCGGAACAGGAATGATCCGCTCGTCGGGCTGCGGAAGCCCTCGATCACGAACCATGGAGGGATCATGACCGCTGCAACCACAGCTCCCACGCGGCGCGAACCGGAACTGCTCGGGCAGACCGTTGTCGTGATCGGCGGCAGCGTCGGCATCGGGTTCGAAACAGGCCGGCGAGCACGCGCGGAGGGGGCCAACCTGATCCTCACCGCCAGGAATCCCGAGCGCCTGCAGCACGCCGCGAGCGAGCTCGACGCGCTGAGCACCGCGGCCTTCGACGCCACGGATGCTGCGCTCCTCGAGCGCTTCTTCCGGGACCTGCCGACGCCGATCGACCACATCATGGTCACGGCGGGGCGGCCGTACTACGCTCGCCTCGCCGACATGGACTTCGCGCAGGCGCGCCGCGCCCTCGACGAGCACCTCTTGCTGATACTCCAGATCGCCCGCCACGCCGCTGGCAAGGTGAGACCGGGAGGCACGCTGCTGTTCATGGGCGGTACGGGCGGCCGCCGCCCAGGGGTCGGCCTCGCGATTGCGTCGGCGGTCACCGCCGCACTTCCCGCCCTCGCAGCCAGCCTGGCCCTCGAGCTCGCACCCGTCCGGGTCAACCTCATCGCCGCCGGCTTCGTCGACACACCGTTGTCGGCATCGCTCCTCGGCGACGAGCTCGAAAACCGTCGCAATCAGCTCCGTACCACGCTTCCCATCCGGCGCGTCGTCGGACCGGCCGATGTCGCCGCGCTCGCCGTACACATCATGACCAACACGGCCCTCACGGGCGCGACCTACGACGTCGATGGCGGGCAGCAGCTCGTCGCCGGCTAGCGAACAGACCGGAGCACCGCCCACGAAAGCGGAGCTACATGGCTCGACTCCTGTCGGTGAACGTCGGGCTTCCGCGCGACATTGAATGGAAGGGTCGCACCGCGCATACCGTTGATTTGTGAAGCCGCATCGAGGATTACATCTATGAACCAGAAGTACGACGCGATCATCATCGGCACCGGTCAGGCAGGCCCGTCTCTCGCGAATCGACTGTCCGCCGCTGGCATGTCGGTCGCCGTCATCGAACGGCATCTCTTCGGCGGGACGTGCGTCAACACCGGGTGCATCCCAACGAAAGCGATGGTGGCCAGCGCGTACGCGGCCCATCTGGCACATCGCGCGAGCGACTACGGCGTAGTCATCGACAGCGGCGTGCGCGTCGACATGAAGCGTGTGAAGGCCAGAAAGGACGCGATCTCTGAACAGTCGCGCACCGGCGTCGAGAAGTGGCTGCGCAGCCTACCGCGCTGCGATGTCTATACGGGCCACGGCCGATTCCGGTCGGCTCGGGAAGTCGTGGTCTCGGATCAGGTCCTGAGCGCCGATCGCATCTTCATCAACGTCGGCGGACGCGCACATGTGCCGCCGATGCCGGGGCTCGATCAGGTTCCGTTTCTGACGAACAGCTCGATGATGCACCTCGACACGCTGCCGAAGCATCTCCTGATCGTCGGCGGGAGCTACGTCGGTCTGGAGTTCGGACAGATGTTCCGCCGATTCGGATCCGAGGTGACGATCATCGAGATGGCATCACAGCTGGTCAAGCACGAAGACGACGAGATTTCCTCCGCGATTCAGGACGTCCTCACCGCCGAAGGCATCAACGTCCGTGTGAATGCGAAATGCCTTCAGGTCAGCCGACGCGCAGAGCTCGTCGCCGCTCACGTCGATTGCCAGGAAGGCAGTCCCTCGGTCGAGGGCACACATCTGCTCCTCGCGGTGGGCCGGCAGCCGAATACGGATGATCTCAGGACTCGAAGCCGCCGGCGTGTCGCGCGATGAACGCGGCTACATCATCGTGAACGATCGGCTCGAAACCAACGTTCCGGGAATCTGGGCGCTGGGGGATTGCAACGGCAAGGGCGCGTTCACCCACACGTCGTACAACGACTACGAGATCGTCGCGTCGAATCTTCTCGACGGCACCACACGCGGTGTGTCGTCCCGAATCACCGCCTACGCGCTCTACATCGACCCGCCGCTCGGCCGGGCTGGCATGACCGAAACCGAGGCCCGCCGCCGCGGACACGAAGTGCTGGTCGGGAAGCGCCCCATGACTCGCGTCGGACGCGCGATCGAAAAGGGCGAAACGAACGGCTTGATGAAGATCGTTGTCGACGCTCACACGGAAGAGATTCTTGGCGCTGCCGTTTTCGGAACCGGCGGCGACGAAGCGATCCACTGCGTGCTGGATACGATGTACGCGAAAGCTCCCTATCCCGTCCTCAAGCGCGCGATGCACATCCATCCGACGGTGTCGGAGCTCATTCCGACCCTGCTCGGCGAGCTCGCGCCACCAACAGCCGACCCAGGCTCGCTCCCAGCGAAGTCCTGAACGGATTTTCGTCACGGAATACGCGGATGAGCACGGAAAGGGCTTGGCATCCCCACGTGGAGGTCGCGCCGCGCGACGCGCGGCTGGGTCGAATCGATGGCGTGGATCACAAGCCTCTCGTGCGGCCGATCTCGGCTTGTGATCCGCGCCATCGACTCAACCCGGCGCCGGCCTCCGGCCGGCGCGCGACCCACGATGCGTTGCCCGAGACAGTCCCCGAAATCCATCCGCGTAATCCGTGTACATCCGTGACCTTGTTGTGATCCGTGATCATCCGCGTCCGTCCGTGACCTTGTTGTGATCCGTGATCATCCGCGTCCGTCCGTGACCATGTTTGATCCGTGATTGTCCGCGTCCGTCCGCGACCTTGTTGTGATCCGTGATCATCCGCGCCCGTCCGTGACCTTGTTGTGATCCGTGAATCTGAAGGCGGTGGACTCCGCGCGTGAGCCTGCGGATTGGCCTGACATCTCAGAATCACCGGCAGACTACTGGGCGCGACGCAGCGCGCTCGCCTGGCAGTGAAGCGCCACAGCTCATCCAGCATCGCTGCTGCGCTTGACGGTCGGACATTATCGTGCAAGGCTGCGCCCGGTCGGTGGCGAGCCATGAGCCCGGCCTCCTGTCTGACTTCACTTTCTGGAGCGAGTTCTATGAAAACCATTCCAGTTGTGACTCTCGTTCTCGCATGCAGCGTTGCCGCCATGCCGGCTGCCTCTCAGTCGTTGAACGTAAGCCGCCTCGTGAGCGGCCTCGAAGGCGCCGGCGGCAGCACCGTCGGTCCCGCGGGCGATCTCTATGTCACTGAAGGCGCGGCCGGAAGAATTTCGCGCGTCGATCCAAAGACGGGCGAGGTTACGACATTCGCGACCGGGCTTCCACTGCGCATCGCGCCGACCGGCGGAGCGATGGACATCGCGTTCATCGGGAAGACCGCGTACGTCCTGGTCACCCTTGTCGGGGAAGACGTTGGCGGGAGTGACGTCGTCGGTATCTATCGCGTGGACGGCCCGAATACGTTCACGGTGATTGCCGACATCGGGCAGTTCGCGTTGGACAACCCTCCGGACACCTTGTTCGACGTTCCGACAGGCGTGCAGTATGCGCTGGAACCGTATCGTGGAGGGTTTCTGATCACCGATGGTCACCACAACCGCGTCCTGAGGGTGACGCTCGATGGCGAGGTCAGCGTATACCTCGCCTTCGACAACATTGTCCCCACCGGTTTGGCCGCACGAGGTAACACGGTCTACATGGCCGAAGCCGGGCCAGTGCCTCACCTGCCCGAGAATGGCAAAGTCGTCGCCATCGATGGCAAAACGCTGAGTGTGTCAGAGGTAGCGGCGGGGGCTCCTCTTCTGGTTGATGTGGAATTTGGACGTGGTCGCCGGCTCTACGCGCTTGCACAAGGCGAGTTCTCTGGCGGTCCTGCCGGTGCTCCAGCCTTGCCAGATACCGGCGCACTCGTGGAAGTGAATGCGGACGGCACGTTCACCGTTCTCGTGGATCGCCTCAACCAGCCAACCTCTGTGGAGTTCATTGGGAACACCGCGTACGTCGTAACGCTCAGCGGCGAGATCTGGAAGGTCGAGGACGTATCTGGCCCCCCGTTCGGGGTCTAGTCAATTACCCGAAGGGACTTCAATAGCGCCTGGTTCCGCCCGAGAGGTCGTGCGGGCGGAACTCAGGCGTCATCGTCATCCCTTGTAGTAACCAATCCGCAGGTCTGATCTCCGACCGTCGAGCGGGACGACCATCGACGCCCTTGCGCTCGCCTGGCGGTGAATTGGCGGCCCGTCCGCGGCGCTACAGCGCCTTTCCCGATATGCTGGTACACGAAGCTGACGGTTATCGCGCCTTCGCCCACAGCGGACGCACAACGCTTCACAGATCCGCTGCGCACGTCGCCCGCTGCGAACACTCCACGCAGGCTCGTTTCGAGCAGAAACGGGCCCGTCCAATCGCACTCCACCTCGGGTTGTCGGCGGTCTCCCGCGGCAGCTGCGCCCGTCAACACGAATCCCTTTGCATCCAGTTCGATACAGCCGCTCAGCCAGCTGGCGTTCGGATCGGCGCCGATGAACATGAACAGCGCAGGCGTGCTCAATCGCGTCTCATTGCCCGATCCGTCGCGAATGCGCACCCCGGTCAGGTGCCCGTCCCCCTCGACAGCGCTGATAACGGCGCGGTAGTAGATCGCGACGTTCTCGGGCGTGACGCTGCGGTAAACATCAATCTGCAGAGGACCTCATGACTACGACTGGCGCCTGTGCTCACGTACGCGCGGTCAAGACGATCCAGCAACCTCGCCGACACGTATGTGAAGACTGCATCGAGATCGGCGGCCGCTGGGTCCACCTTCGTACGTGTCAGGAGTGCGGCAGAACGTTATGCTGCGATAGCTCTCCGAACAAACATGCGACCAAACACGCTCACGCAACCAGCCATCCGGTGATCGCCTCTGCCGAATCGGGGGAGCGCTGGCTCTACTGCTATCCCGACGACGCGTTTGCGGAGTACTGAACGGAATCCCGCAGCGGAGCGATCGCTGCCGAACGCGGTTGCGAGCCGCGCGCGAAAGGCGCGTCCGCCCAATGTCCCGATGACCGCGCCGACGATATCGACGATGAACTCATGATAGAGATCGAACGTGAACCAAAGCGCGCGCAGGGTTCAGGCGACTTATCTGATCCTCCTGCTCCTGCATACGCTGGCGGCCTCGCTCATCTGGGGAATCAACACGCTGTTTCTACTCGACGCCGGGCTGAGCAACATGCAGGCCTTCACCGCCAATGCGTGCTTCACGGCCGGGATGGTCATCTTCGAAGTGCCCACTGGCGTCGTTGCCGACACCCAAGGCCGCCGCACGTCGTATCTGCTCGGCACCGTCACCCTGGCGATCGCGACGCTGCTTTATTTCCTCTTGTGGTGGCGGCCGGCGCCATTCTGGGCCTGGGCGGCGACGTCGGCGCTCCTGGGCCTCGGCTTCACTTTCTTCTCAGGCGCCGTTGACGCGTGGCTGGTCGATGCGCTCACGTTCTCCGGGTACACGAAGGAAGGCGGCCGGCTCGAAGATGTGTTCGCACGAGGCCAGATCGTCCAGGGCGTCGCGATGCTCGGCGGCTCCGTGGCCGGTGGTCTCATCGCACAGGCCAGCAACCTGGGCGTGCCCTATTTGTTTCGCGCGGCCTGTCTCGTGCTCTCCTTCGTCACGGCATTCGCGCTGATGCGCGACGCCGGCTTCACACCACGCCACGGCAAACAGCCGATCCAGGAAATCACAAACCTGTTGCGCGAATCGATTGAGTACGGGCTCGGCAATCGTCCAGTGCGATGGGTGATGCTGATGGCGCCGTTCACAGGAGGCGTCACGATCTTTGCCTTCTATGCGATGCAGCCCTACCTGCTCGAGTTGTGGGGAAACGAGCGGGCGTATGCGATCGCCGGGCTCGCCGCCGCGATCGTCGCGGGCGCGCAGATTGCCGGCGGCCTGCTGGTGCCACATCTCAGGCGCGTGTTCAGCCGGCGCACGATCGTCCTGCTGTGCGGCACGATCGTGAGTGTCGCGATGCTCGCAATCATCGGCCTCGCGCCCGCGTTCTGGGTGGTAATCACGCTACTCCTGCTATGGGCGCTGATGTTTGCCGCGCTCACGCCAGTCCGTCAGTCGTATCTCAACGCGCTCATCCAGTCGAACCGGCGCGCCACCGTCCTGTCGTTCGACTCTCTCCTCGCGTCGTCCGGGGCCGCCGTCATTCAGCCCCTTCTCGGGAAAGCGGCGGACGTCTGGGGCTATCCGGCCTCTTATCTCGCGAGCGCGGCCATTCAGGCGCTTGCTCTCCCGTTCTGCTGGCAGGCCGTGCGCGAGCGGACTGCCGCGGATGAGATGGACGAAATCACGCACTAATACTCGCCCCTCGCCACTTCGCGTTGCGCCGACGACACATCCGCCGAGCCGCGGGTTTTGGGCGCGAATCAATGAGTTCGTCACGCTGCGCAGCCAGGACGAAAGCCTTGACTATTAATACGTACGTACGTATTATGGGTTATGAGCAAGCCCTCCCTTCGCGAAGACCTTCTCGAGGCCGGCCTCAAGGTGATGTTCCGCTCGGGATATCAGGGGGCGACCGTACGCGATATCTGCGCAGCCGCTGGTGCGCCGCAAGGCTCTTTCACGAATCACTTCCGCTCGAAGGAGGCATTTGCTCAGGAAGTACTGGACCGCTATTTTGCCAACCTCCAGACGAACGTCAGGAGGGCTCTCGACGACAAGTCCCTTACCCCTCGGCACCGACTGAAGCGCTACCTGGACATCATCAGCGGCGTCCTGGCCGGCGACAAATGGAATCGCGGTTGCCTGATCGGCGATTTCAGTCTCGAAACCACCTCTCAGAGCGCACGTTTGCGTCAGAGGCTCCAGGCAATCTTCCAGGAGTGGCGCGCTCCGTTTGCCTCGTGTATCGCTGAGGCCCAAAGCGTCGGTGAAATCGATTCAACGTTCGATCCGATGGACCTCGCCGAATTCCTCCTGGCTTCGTGGGAGGGCGCCATCCTCCGTATGAAGGTCGAACGCGGCCCTGCCGCGCTCGAGCGCTTCAAGCGGATTGTTTTCCATACCGTATTCAAGGAGCAGACAGATGAACGTCCTCGCTGATATTTCATTGCCCCAACGCCAGGTTCTGGATTCCACGATGGCCTATCGGGAAGCGGGAAATCCCGAAGGACCGGTCGCGCTCTTTCTGCATGGGAACCCCGCATCGTCGTACATATGGCGGAAGATCCTTCCGATGGTTGCACCGGTGGCGCATTGCATCGCACCGGATCTGATCGGGTTCGGCCAATCGGGAAAACCGGATATCGACTATCGGTTTGCCGACCACGTCCGGTACCTTGATGCGTTCCTGGATCGCGCGGGAATCGCATCAGCGTTCGTCATAGCCCACGACTGGGGAAGTGCGCTGGCATTTCACCTGGCAGCCCGCAGGCCTGAGTTTGTCCGTGGGCTTGCTTTCATGGAGTTCATCCGGCCGATGCCGACCTGGCAGGATTTTGACCAGAATGCCGTCGAGATTTTCCAGAAGTTCAGGACGCCCGGGGTGGGCGAAGAGATGATTTTCGAAGGCAACGCGTTCGTCGACGGGGTGCTTCCCTCGGCGACCGTTCGAAAGCTGACCGATGAGGAGATGTCCGTGTACCGCGCACCCTTTCCTACTCCGGAGTCGCGACGACCCACATGGCGATTCCCGAATGAACTGCCGATCGCAGGAGAGCCCGCGGATGTGTATTCGACCCTCGAGAGCGCACACCGCGCTCTGGCGCAGTCCACTTACCCGAAGCTACTCTTCGCGGGAAATCCAGGCGCCCTAGTGTCACAGGCGTTCGCTGAGAGCTTTGCGAAGGGGCTCAAGAACTGCAGAGTAGTGCAACTGAGCTCTGGCCTGCACTACCTGCAGGAGGATCATCCCGATGTTATCGGCGCCAATATCAAAGAGTGGCTCATCGAATTGGGAGTAGGTTCCAGCCAAGAACAGAAGCTGACCTTGCAGGGATTGCGCTGACGATTGGCCCGTAGCCGAACGAACCCGACGGCCGCGTTACCGCCCTACCCGACCCGCTTCAACAGGTGGATCGCGACGTGGTCTCCTGCCTCCTTGCCGATGGCCTTCCGCACGTCAGCCTTGATCGGCAGCATGTGCGTCCCGTCGCCCAGGGCCATGAAGGCGCCGCGGAACGGTTGACCGTCCACCGTCCCAGTCACCTTCACCAGCCCGCGCGTGCCGAAATACTCGACCGAGTCGCGCCACTTGACATACGTCCATCCCCCCTTGTTCGCGCCCTTCTGCAGGGTTGCCGTGAATTGCTTGTCGATGCGGCTTTGACGGATCGAACGGTCTGAAGGCATTGGTCCCCCATGCGCCCCTGGGCGTGTGCACCCTGCACCGCTACGCCCATGCGCCATATAGTGAACGAATGGGCGGCATCGAATTCGACAGCGTGTCCTTCCGCTACTCCCGCCAGAAGCCCATTCTCGACGGATTCACGCTGACAGTCGATGCCGGGGAGACGGTGGCGCTCGTCGGGGCGAGCGGCGCCGGCAAGACCACCGTCCTCAAGCTGGTCAATCGACTGCTTCTGCCTGATGTGGGTCGCGTGCGCGTCCAGAGCCGGGACACCCGCGAGTGGGACCCGATACACCTGCGACGCTCCATTGGCTACGTGATTCAAGAGGTTGGTCTCTTTCCGCATCTGACCGTTACGGACAACATCGCCGTGGTGCCGCGTCTCGAAGGATGGGACGACCAGCGCGTGAGCGCTCGCGTGCGCGAATTGCTCGAGCTGATCGGGCTCGCGTCCGACAATTACGGCGCACGGTGGCCCGATGAGCTGTCGGGCGGACAACGTCAGCGCGTCGGCGTGGCGCGGGCCCTCGCCGGAGATCCCCCGGTGCTGCTGATGGACGAGCCGTTCGGTGCGCTCGACCCGATCACGCGCCGCCAGCTGCAGAATGAATTCCGCCGTATCCAGTCGAGGCTGCGCAAGACCGTTCTGCTGGTCACGCACAACATGGCCGAAGCGATGGCACTGGCCGACCGGATCTGCGTCCTGGACTCGGGTCGCCTGATTTGGTGCGGCCGGGCGAGTGCGATCCTTCAGTCCGACGACCCGAGCGTGCGCAGGCTGGTGGACGCTGTCACCGTCGCGCCGCATTCCGGCATCGAGGACGTACACCCGTGACCGATGTTGTCCGCTTCTGGCTCACGCACCAGCAGGAGCTGGTGACGCTTGTCGGCCAGCACGTGCTGCTGGTGGCAGTCTCGACCACCATTGCCGTCGCGATCGGGGTACCTCTCGGCGTTTTCGCCGCTCGTCGTCCCCGGCTCGCCTCCCCGCTCGTGGGAATCGCCAACGTCGTCCAGACGGTTCCCAGCCTCGCGATGTTCGGCTTCCTCTTGCCAGTACCGCTCGTGGGCGGTATCGGCGCACGCACCGCACTGGCCGTGCTGGTGCTCTATGCACTCCTGCCGATCGTGCGGTCGACGATCGTCGGCATCACTGGCATCGACCGATCGGTGCGTGAAGCCGGCGTGGCGATGGGCATGACGACGCGCGAGCTGCTCTGGCAGGTGGAGCTGCCGCTGGCGCTGCCGGCGATCATTGCCGGCGTCCGCGTGGCGGCGGTAGTCGGCGTCGGGTCGGCCACCATCGCGGCCGCGATTGGCGCCGGCGGACTGGGCCAATACATCTATCGCGGCCTCTCGATGGTCGACACGACGGTCATCCTTGCCGGCGCCATTCCCGCCGCGCTCCTCGCGTTGATCGTTGATGGCGGGTTGCTGTGGCTCGAGCGGCGGTTGTCGCGGCGTCGTCGCACCGGCCAACGTGGTGCAGCACTGGCGGTCGCAGGGGTGCTCGCCGCGCTCGCGCTCGCAGGCAGCGCGGCAATCGCCACGCATTCATCGGGCGCGATCGTCGTGGGCTCGAAGGATTTCACAGAGCAGCTGATTCTCGGTGAAATCGTCGCGCAGACGATCGAGCGCGAAACCGGGCTGCCCGTCCAACGCCGGCTGAATCTGGCAGGCACGCTGATCTGCGAGCGAGCGCTCCTCGCCGGTGACATAGACGTATACGTGGAATACACCGGAACCGCGTTGACGGCAATCTTCCATCGACCGCCATCGAACGATCGCGAAATCGTCATGAACACGGTGCGCCAACTCTACGCGGACAGCGGGCGCACGCTCCTGCCGCCGCTCGGCTTCGACAATACGTTCGCCATCCTGGTGCGCGGTTCGGACGCGCGCGACAAGGGCCTGCGCACGATAGACGATGCGGCGAGAGTGGCCCCGCAATGGCGGGCAGGCTTCGGCTATGAATTCCTCGAGCGGCCCGACGGATACCGTGGGCTCGCGAAGACGTACAACCTCGCGTTCCGCACTCCGCCGCAGGTGATGGAACTGACCCTCACTTATCGCGCGCTCGCATCAGGACAGGTCGACCTGATCGCCGGCGATGCTACCGCAGGGCTGATCAAGAGCCTCGACCTCCTTCAGCTCGAAGACAACCGGCACTACTTTCCGCCGTACGACGCGGTGCCTGTGGCGCGCGCGACCACGCTGCTTCGCTATCCGCAAGTGCGGAAGGCGCTGGAAGGTCTGAGGGGTCGCATCTCAGCGACGGACATGCGTGAGATGAACTACAAGGCCGATTCGCAGCGCGAGAATCCGGACGAGGTCGCAAGACGTTTTCTTGACAGAAGACGATAGGAGCGTCGTACGCTGTCTGAAGTCTGAAGTCTGAAGCCTGAAGCCCGAGGTTCCCATGAGCGAATCGACCAGTGCGCTCCGCGACCACCTCGTCCGCGTCCTCGATTGGGAGGACGCGCATGTCGGCTTCGACAAGGCCGTCGATGGAATCCCGCCCGAGAAACGGGGCGCCCGCGCGGCAGGATTCGAGCACTCGCCCTGGCAGCTGCTGGAGCACATCCGCGTTGCGCAGGACGACATTCTCGACTTCTGTCGCAACAGCGCTTACGAGCACACAATGAAATGGCCCGACGATTACTGGCCGAGAGACCCTGCTCCCTCGAGCCAGCACGCGTGGACCGACAGCATCGCCTCGTATGCGCGGTCGCGCGAAGAGATGAAACGTCTTGCCCGCGACGTGGAAGACTTGACCGCGAAGGTCCCTACCGGCGAAGGGAACCAGACCTATCTTCGCGCGATCCTTCTGGCCGCCGATCACGTGGCTTACCACGTTGGCCAGATCGTCGCTGTGCGGCGCGCGCTGGGCATCTGGCCAAGCAGCTGATGAGGCAGGTACGGCTTCAATCCACACCTGAAACCTGCACGGCGACGATCGCGTCACAATAGAACCCTGACCTGCGATTGGCGGCCCGAAACCCAGCCTGGGACCGCGAGGTGCATTCATGACGACAGCAGCGACAGCATTGAACCGCGCGGCGCTTGCCGACTGGTACCGCCGCAACCGGCAGCGATCGCAGCAACTGTTCGACATCGTCCGGCCGGAGGCTTATTACTCCCGTCCTATCTCCCTTCGTAATCCGATCGTCTTCTACGAGGGACACCTTCCGGCGTTCAGCCTCAACACGCTCGTGAAGAAGGGACTCGGCCGTGCAGGTGTCGACGAACGGCTCGAGCGCCTGTTCGCGCGTGGCATCGACCCGGAAGACGAGGCATCCGCCAAGCGCAGCCAGAGCGCCGCATGGCCATCGCGTGATGCGGTCCGCCGTTTCGCCGACGACTGCGATGCCCTCATTCTCGATGCGCTCGCGAATGCGCCGCTCGAGCAACCCGGGCATCCCCTGTTGCACGAGGCACAGGCGGTATTCGCCATCCTCGAGCACGAGGCGATGCATCAGGAAACGATGCTCTACATGTGGCATCAGTTGCCCTTTGAGCACAAGCGAGCGCCAGCGGGCGCGATCGCAGACGTCACCGGGACGACGCCGGCACCCGCCAGAGTTACGGTACCTTCCGGCTGCGCGACCCTTGGCGCACGCCCGGGTGAGATTCCTTTCGGCTGGGACAACGAGTTCCCGGGCGTCATCGTCGACGTACCTGCCTTCGAGATCGATGTGCACAACGTGACCAACGAGCAGTTCATGGACTTCGTCGACGCCGGCGGCTACCGCCAATCGAAATGGTGGACGCCGGCGTCTTTCGCCTGGGTGCGTGACGAGGGCATCGAGCATCCGCGGTTCTGGGCGCGCGGTAATGGAGCGTGGAAGTGGCGCGGCATGTTCGAAGAGATCGACCTGCCCCGCGCATGGCCGGCTTACGTGAGTCAAGCGGAGGCAGCGGCGTACGCCCGCTGGAAAGGCGCCCGGCTACCGAGCGAGGCCGAGTGACCATCGCGCCGCCTTCGGCGAACCGTCCGGAGAGGAGCGGCAGTACCCCTGGGGCGATGCGCCTCCGGATGCATCGCGCGGTCTGTTCGATTTCAGGTCCTGGAATCCCGTCGCCGCCGGACGGTATCCCGCGGGCCAAAGCGCCTGGGGCGTGCACGACCTGATGGGCAATGGATGGGAGTGGACGTCCACCGAGTTCGCACCGTTCGACGGCTTCCGTCCGATGCCTTCATATCCGGAGTACTCAGCGGACTTTTTCGACGGTCAGCACCTGGTGATGAAGGGGGCGTCGCCAGCGACAGACGCTGCGCTGCTGCGGCGGAGCTTTCGTAATTGGTTCCGCCCGAACTACCCGTACGTGTATGCCACGTTCCGCTGTGTCCCGGTCGAGTAGGCGATGAAGAAGCACACGTCAGCCGCATCATCATCAGTGCAACAGACGGATCGGGGCTCATCAGCGACTCGCGATGAGCAACTCGATTTCGCACGGGCGGTTCGCTTCTACTTACAGCTGAACCCGAGACAACTCCCGTCGCGATTCCTGTACGACGCGCTCGGGTCGGCGCTCTTCGACGCGATCTGCCATCTGCCGTGGTATCGCATCACGCGAGCCGAGCTGCAGCTGCTTCAGGAACATGCGGCCACGATTGGACAGGTCTTCCGGCAAAGCGGTCGAGTGGTCGAACTGGGGTGCGGCAACGGCGAGAAGCTGGCGACGCTGCTGACGCATGGCGACGTCCGCACCGTGCACGCGCACCTGATCGACCTTTCCGACGCCGCGCTCACGCGTTCCGTGCAGACGCTCGCGACGATCGAGGGCGCGGACATCCGCGTGACCACGCACCAGGCGACCTACGAGGATGGGCTGCTGGCGCTGCCCACTGAGGATGGACAGCGAACGCTCGTGGCCTTCCTCGGCTCGAATATCGGGAACTTTGATCCGCCGGGCGCGGCGGCCTTTCTTGGCCTGATTCGCGCGGCGCTTCACCCCCACGATTTCCTGTTGCTAGGCGCAGACCTCGTCAAGCCAGAACGTGAACTGCTGCTCGCATATGACGATCCGTTGGGGCTGACCGCGGCGTTCAACAAGAATCTCCTTCTGCGCCTCAACACGGAGCTGAACGCCGACTTCAACCTCGAGCGATTCGCTCACCGCGCGGTCTGGGATCGCGACGGGTCGCGCGTCGAGATGCACCTGGTCAGCCTGGTCGGCCAGGAGGTGCTGGTAGCAGATTCCGAGCTCCACTTCAGACTCGAAGAAGGGGAGACCATCTGGACCGAGAGCTCCTACAAGTACGAACCAGAAGGCATCCGTCAGCTCGTTGAACCCGCTGGGTTTGCCCAGAAAGATCAGTGGATCGACGAACGAGCCCGGTTTGCGCTGACGATGTTCGAGGCGGTGTGAGCAGCGTTTCGGACCGAAGGCGGCGTCGGGCGCGAAGAAGCGGACGGTCACCGGTAGGAAGAAGGCGCGCTGAATGTTGCTCGCGGCCCACCTGTTCCTCGCGATCAGTCCTTGAGATGCTTTCGCATCACGATCGCCGATGCTGGACAGGCAGAATGGAACTCTACTGAGGTGCGCACCGACTCCGGGACGTCATCGCGCGTGATCGGCTCGAAGCCAAACTTCGGGAAGAAGCGCTCGGCGGTCGTCGTCAGAAGAAACACCGTGTTGGCACCACGGGTTGCGGCGAGGCGCAACGCCGCCTCAGTCAACTGGTGACCGAGCTGCCTGCCTTGCCAGCATGGATCCACGGCGACCGACCGAAGCAGGGCGCCGTCCGGGTAAAGCTCCAGTGCCGCCGAGCCGACGACGTGCCCACCTTCTCGGGCGACGATCATTGTCTGCAGGTGGTTGTCGAGGCCGGCGATGGGCAGATTGAGTTGCTCGAGCAACCGACGGACCTCCGGAAAGTCGCGGTGCTGCGCCGGTTCGATCATGTCTGCGACTCCGGCGCTCGTGGGGCACTGCACGCACAACCTGCCGGGCTGTCTAGAACATACAGCGGCCCGAACGAACGCTGGAACTGCTTCCGGTCGTAAGTGGTGGCCGGCAACCGCCGCAGCGCATCGACCGCCGCACCGACGATCTCCCGAACCAGGGGGCCCAGGGAGCTCGACACCTGGTAATGCATCCACACACCATCGCGGCGAGCCGCCTGTCTGCCAGGCGGGTTTTGCCCACCGGCCGAGCGTACGGTCTGGACATGGAGTGAGGCAGTTCTTTACAACGCGCGTATCCAAATGGAGACGACTGTCTCCGATCGGAACCTGCCGCTGACCCAATCGGACCGCTCGTCGATGCGGCGACGTCCCTCGCCTTGCTAAGCTCTTCAGCACCCCCGCACTGCACCGCTCCTCGGTCCTGGCGTGAGCTCTATGCTGCCGACCGAGAGGTCGCGTCCGCCGTCCGCACCATTCGGCACGTGTCCACTGTGCCGCTACCCCGGCCCGCCATCAGTGACGGTGGTGGCGTCGAAGCTGCTGTACTTCATCTGTCCCCACTGTGGGTTTGGCTGGTCAATCGTTCCCGCCTACATTCCCAACGTTCAACGCCCCGGAGACACATAAGCGAGCGCCAAAGAACTTGATGACAGCCTTGCGAGGAAGAGGCCGTTATGTCACCCAGAAGCCTGTGACCTCGGCAATGCGGCCGTCGGCATCCAGCCCGAACACATTGCTGCCGCGGCTCTGCTCCTTGCCGTCGGCGGTCAGGGCCGCCCAATCCGTGAGCACCTGGCCCTGGCAATGGCGCACGTCGCCACGGCGCTCGATCCGCACCCCGGGCATGAAGCGGTGAACCGCGGCGAGATGCATCTTGAGATCGTCAACACCGGCGACGCTGCTGAACCGGTCCTGCAAGCGAACGTCCGATGCCACGATAGCCTCGATCGTGCGCTCGCGCGTCGCGGCATCGGCATCGCTCCACGCCGCGAACCACCGGTCGACCGTCGTGGCCGCCGCGGCGTGATGGCGGTCGGCGACGGCGTTTGCGAACAGCGAGAGCTGGAAACGCCAGCCCTGCACGTGCTGCTCGCGGACCTGGTCGTCGGCGAACTCGTGCGTCAGCCGCACCAGCGTGCCGACGGGATGGGGCGACAGGCGAACCGTCACCAGGGAGGCGCCCACGCGCATCGGCGCGCCGCTGACGTATCCGTAGGTGAAGACGATGCGATCCGGCGGTTGAATCTCGACGACTTCTCCGCCGACTTCGATGCCGTTCGGATGACGGATCATCACACGGCCGCCCGGACGGGCGTCGATGCTGGAGCCGGCGCCCCACCACGACGCCCAGTCGTCGCTGTTGCTGAAGAACGCGAAGACCGTGGCTGGCCGCGCGCGGATAATGACGGTGCGATCGAGTCGGTAGGGGAGTGCAGTCATCGGTGCGCCCGGTTGGGACGGCGGCGGCGCCCGGGGCGCGGACCGCGTCGGGTTTCTCTGAGTTCAGCCTTCAGTTTCAGCTGCCACAAGGCGTCGCTCCACATCGCTTCGAGGATCGGCGCGATGGTTGACACGGCCTCGCGGCGCACGCGATAGACGCGGAATTGCGCGTCGCGCCGTGATTCGACGAGCCCGGCCCTCGCCAGAACCTTCAACTGGAGCGAGACCGCGCCGAAGGTGACGTCGGGCATCGCGCGGCGGATTTCGCCGGCGGTCAGCTCGTCGTGCCACAGGAGGCGCAGAATCTCGCGCCGGCGCGGCGAGCCGACGGCCGTCAGAAGGGCCGCATCCACGGCGGTAATTTAGATTAAACTAAAATACACGTCAAGCCGCATTCGGTCGCGGCAGCCCGGAGTTCGGGAGATCGCACTTGCCCGGCAGCCTGAAACAACGGCGGGTGCCGCTGATCACACGTGCTGATCGATGAGGATCCTGGACGGGTCGCGCCATCCCACCCGGGATTGAACGTCAGCATGTTGCGCTCGAACATTCCCTGGAACAATCCGAGGGTGACAGTTCCGTTACGCAGGATGAGCCAGTTCTAATCTTTACGAGAAGCTCGGCTTCATCGGACCATTGCCCATGACCGAACGTCAGAAGATGATCGCCGGAGAAATGTACGACCCGTTCGATCCCGAGCTCGTGACCGGCCGCGAGCGCGCCCGCGATCTGTGCCAGGCGCTCAACGCCACGCGCGAGTCGCAGCACGAGGAGCGGCGCCGCATCCTACGCGATCTGTTCGGAACGGGCGGCGAGTCCGTCTGGATGCAACCGCCCTTCTTCTGCGACTACGGCGTCAACATCGAGCTCGGCGACCGCGTCTTCTTCAATTTCAACTGCATCGTTCTCGACGTGTGCCGCGTACGGATCGGCGACTACACGCTGTTCGGACCTGCGGTGCAGATCTACACGCCTATGCACCCCTTCAATGCCGAACAGCGCCGACGCGAAGAGTTCGGCAAGCCCATCGACATCGGCTCTGACGTCTGGGTCGGGGGCGGCGCGATCATCCTCCCCGGCGTGCGTATCGGATCGCGCGCGGTCATCGGCGCCGGCAGCGTCGTCACGCGCGACGTTCCAGATGGCGTCTTCGCGGCGGGCAATCCTTGCCGGGTGATTCGCGAGCTGCCCGAGTGATGAGCCTGAGAGCTGCCGGCGCGGAGGCAAAACTGTCGAGTTGTCCGCGCGCGAAACAGCGGCTTCACGCTTTCTGCCGGATCATCTGCAGCATGTCGATTGGCAGGGGGAAGATGATCGTCGAATTCTTCTCTGCGGAGATCTCGGTCAGCGTCTGCAGATAGCGCAGCGTGATCGCGAGCGGCTCCTGCCCGATGATCGCCGCCGCCTGCGACAGCTTCTCCGACGCGATCAGCTCGCCCTCGGCATGGATGATTTTGGCGCGCTTCTCGCGCTCGGCTTCGGCCTGGCGCGCGATTGCCCGCTGCATGTCTGCGGGCAGATCGACGTGCTTCACCTCGACCGCCGACACCTTCACGCCCCACGGGTCCGTCTGGTGATCGAGGATTTGTTGAAGCTGCTGGTTCAGCCGATCGCGCTCGGCCAGCAGATCGTCGAGCTCGGCCTGGCCGAGGACGCTCCTGAGTGTAGTCTGCGCGAGCTGCGACGTCGCATAGTGATAATTCTCGACGGCGACGATCGCCTGCAGTGGATCCATCACCCTGAAGAAGACGACCGCATTCACTTTCACCGATACGTTGTCACGCGTGATGATGTCCTGGGGTGGAACGTCGAGGACGATCGTGCGCAGGCTGACGCGCACCATGCGATCGATGGGCGTGAACACCAGCACGATCCCCGGTCCCTTCGGCTCAGGCAGGAGCTTGCCGAGCCGAAAGATTACGCCGCGCTCGTACTCGCGGAGGATCTTGATCGAGCTGAACACGTACAGCAGCACGACCAGAAAGAACAGGACGCCGGGGGCAAGCATCATGAGGAAGCTCCTTCTGAAGTGTCGCCAGCGGAGGCGACGCGAAGCGTCAGACCATTCACGGCGACGACTACGACCGCTGCGCCTTCTGGGATGGCCGCCTCGGTCGTGGCGCTCCAGATCTCTCCCCGAATGGCGACCTGCGCCGGCTGATTGGGCGTCAGTGCCGCGAGCGCGCGCCCGCGCTGTCCAATCATCGCCCGTGTCCCGGTCGCAGCCGGTTGCCGGTGCGCCTTGACCGCGAGCCGTCCCAGGAAGATCAGGATCGCGGACATCGCCAGGGCCACGGGCGCCACCACGTCGGGCCGCAGCGCGACGCCCGGCACGTCTCCCGGAAGCATGAGCGAGCCGACCACAAGGCTGAGGACGCCGCCGATCCCGAGGATCCCAAAGCTCGGAAGCTTGATTTCAAGGATGAGGAGAAAGAGACCGAACACGACGAGCAGCACGCCGGCAGTGCTGACCGGCAGGACCTGGAACGCGAAAAACGCGAGCAACAGGCACAGACCGCCGATCACACCGGGCGCAATCGCCCCTGGATTCCACAGTTCGACGGTGAGCCCGAGCACACCGAGCGTCATCAGCAGATAGGCGATCTGGGGGTGAGCGATCGCGCTCAGAAACCGCTGTCGGCGCGTCATCTCGAGCGCGACGATGCGTGCGCCGGCCGACGCGATCGTCACGGTGCGCCCGTCGAAACGGCCGACGGTGCGGCCATCCAGCTTGTCGAGCAGATCGCGGATGTCGCTCGCCACGAGATCGATCAACGGCGGCTTGGCGGCAAGCGCTTCGCTGTCGGTGAAGGCGCGGCTGTCGGTGACGGCTTCGGCGGCGAGCGTCACGTTGCGCTTGCGTCGCTCCGCCAGCGATCGTGCCCAGGCCGCGAGATCCGACGCCACCTTCTTCGTCATCGTTTCATCGGGCTTTGCCGCCAGATCGCCACCGACCGTCACCGGATGCGCGGCGCCCATATGTGTGCCTGGCGCCATTGCCGCCACGTCGGCAGCCATGACGATCAGGAAGCCCGCCGAGGCAGCTCGAGCGCCACCGGGTGCGACGAACACCGCGATCGGGGTCGGCGAGCTGAGCATGCGCGCGACAATGGTCTGGGTAGAATCGACGAGGCCGCCCGGCGTGCGCAGGACGAAGATCAGGAGCGACGCATGGTCGTGCTGGGCGCGATCGATGGCCGACACCATGAACTCGGCGCTGACCGGGTGGATGATGCTGTCGACCTCCGCCGTGTAGACGAGTGGCGAAGCGTCACCCGCCCACAAAGCGGACGACCGCGTGATCGTGGCGATCGGCGCGATTACGAGCGCCGCCAGGCACCAACCGACGACGCGAGGCATGAGCCGGTGGGACATGGGCTCCCGGTGATTATGCGTACGCTATCGCAAGCGCCCGCTCTGCGCCAGCGGGCTCCTGGACCGGCGGAATCCTCCCGCAATGACATTCACAGCGCACGCTTGGCATCTCGTCAATAAAGGCCGGACCCGCGGCTGAACAATCGGCATGTGATTCGGTCGCGTCCGTAGAAATCTGAATCCGCACTCAGCCACACCGATTTCACCTCGTGTTGTCACGGTCGTCGTGTTCGTTCCCTAGCCTAGGTCGCGTTCGATTCGAACGCTCACGGGAGCTCCTCGACGTGGGCCACTCCAACCCACCACTCATTTCAGCGACTGCTGCGAGGGGCTACGATGCGACTTCGACAAACACACCTTCTGATTGCAGGCGGTCTTTTGTTCGCGGGTATTGGTCTGCTGGCCGACGGCACCCGCTTCTCGGACTACACACCGCTCGCCAGCTCAGCGCCGCCGACGACCGATGAGGCTGCGCCGATCACCTTCGGCAACCCGGACTTCGAGCAGGAGTCCATTGCGGATCGCGACACGCAACTGGCCGACGGCAAGCCGAACACCGGCGTCTGGGACATGATCACCGTCAACGAGAACGGCCACGATGCCGGTCGTTACCTGTTTACTGTGTTCGAAAGCGATCAATCGGGCGTCCAGCGCCACGACCTGCGTACTGGCGAGACCGATACGATCTGGCAGAGCCTGGTCGAGGGCGATGATATCTGGCTGCCCAAAGATATCAACGGCGACGGCGATCTCAACGATCCCGGGGAAGGTCTGGGCCGGTGGGCATCGAATGGGACTGTGGGCTCCGAATTCACCGGACTCTACTTCGATCCGGTCGACAAGCGCCGGGCGTGGGTGAACATCCAGCATCCGGACAGCGGCAACGACCGAACGATCGAGATCCGCGTTCCAAAGCAATGAGCCACTGTCGGCACCCTCGCCCCGAGTGTCGATAGATCGCGGCCGCGGCAAGCAAGGTAGAGTAGTCAGGCATGAGGAGATCGTTCCCGCCGCGGTTTGTCCGCCGCGTCATCCTCTTCGTATCGATTTCGCTTTGCCTGATCGCCGGTGGCCTGGCGGCAGATCCGAAGCAAGCGCCGATCGAGATCGGCGCCGTTCACAATCTGACCGGCGCGTTCGGCTCGATCGGCGGGCCGTCACTTCGGGGCGCGATGCTCGCCGTCACGAAGCTGAACGCGCAGGGCGGACTGCTCGGGCGGCCGGTTGAACTCGTCGCACGTGATGGGCGCAGCGATCCGGCAGCGGTCGCCGCGATTACCCGCGAGTTCGTGCGCATGCCCGGTATGTCCGCGATCACCGGTCTGAACGATACGACCATGGCGCTCGCCGCCGCGCCCATCGCCGAGAAGAGGCGCATGGTCTTCCTCACCTCGGGTGCGACCTCGCCGCTCGTACCCCTTCAGTTCCCGGGCTATTACTTCATGACGTGCTTCGGCGACAACACCCAGGCGGCTGCCGGCGCCGAGTATGCGTTTGGAACGCTCCAGGCGGCGACTGCCTGGTTGCTCTTCGATGACACCACTGATTACACGGTGCTCCTCGCGCGGTACTTCCGGGAGCGCTACACCGAGCTGGGCGGCGCGATCGTAGGCGAGGATACGTACGCTGGAGGCACTGGCGATTTCTCGGACCAGATCGCGCGGATTCTCGTGCTGCCGACGCAGCCGGACATGCTGTACGTCTCGTCAGGGCCGGACGACATCGGCCGAATCGTCAAGCAGCTACGCGAGGCCGGCCTCCACCAGCCAATCGTCGGCGGCGACGGCTACGACACACCGCTGCTCCTTCAGGTGGCCGGCGCGGCCGCCGACAACACGTATTTCACGACACACACTCTTCTCGACCCCCAGCAGGGAACGCCGGCCGTGCGGCGATTCATCGCGGATTACGAGCGCGAGTACGGCGCGCCGTCCGAGACCGGATTCGCGGCGCTCGGGTACGACGCCGTGATGCTGATCGCGAACGCCATTGAGCGCGCAGGCTCGGCGAAGCAGAAAGCGATTCCCGGAGCCCTCGAAGAGACCGAGGCGTTCGCGGGCGTCACGGGCGCGATCGGGTTCGGCCCGCTCGCGCACATCCCGCAGAAGGAGGTTACGGTCGTAAGGATCGTAGGCACCTCATTGACCCTGGCCGCAGTCATTCAACCGCAGAAGGTGCCATCCCCTGAGATTCCCGCGGGCGGCCTCGCGACTTTGGTCCGGGTCGCGGATCTTGGATCCGCTGTCACGGAACGACACTGATCAAAGCAGGCGCGGATTCAGGCCAGTCACGGATGGACGCAGATCTCCACGGACGAATTCAAAACGAACGAAAGTCCGTGTGAATCCGTGTCTGTCCGTGACCAGATGTGATCCGTGTGATCCGCTTCGGCGGGTCCGTGACTTTAATCCGGGTCGCGGATCTTGGATCCGCTGTCACGGAACGACACTGATCAAAGCAGGCGCGGATTCAGGCCAGTCACGGATGGACGCAGATCTCCACGGACGAATTCAAAATGAATGGACGTCCGTGTGAATCCGTGTCTGTCCGTGACCAGGTGTGATCCGTGTGATCCGCGTCGGCGCGTCCGTGACCGCGCGCCCGGCCGATGGGCGGGAACGCGGCTCATCCGAAGATCCCGCGCGTTGGCGGCAGCGTCACTGACTCGCCCGACGGCGGTGGCCGCCAGGGCACGTATGTGCCGTTTGTCCACTGCATCCATCGCAGCGACGCATCGTCGACGGGAACCGCAAACTCGTACAACACCCTGACGGGATCGCCGCGGCCGTCGAGCGCCTCGATGGTCGCGGTCAGGCCCGAGACGGCGAACCGCTGGCCGATCTGAAAGCGCTCGGTATCGCTGCGCATGTAACGGGCGAACACGCTTGGGAACAAACTCGCCGGGAAGTCGACTCGCAGCGACCGCGCGTCCACACGCATCACGGTCAGGCCCGACGTGCCTGCCGACAGCGCGCGAATGCGGCGTGGCCGGGGCAGTCCATCGAGCTCCTTCAATACTGGAATCGCGGTCACCACATAGCTGTGCTCGGGGGGGTTCACGAGAATCAGATCCTGCTTCACGATCGACGGATCGTCTGGAATACTCGCGACGGCGCGTAGCATTGCCGCGCTCGCGACTGACTCGCGCCGAAGTGTTTGCAAGGCAAGCACTGGCGCAAGCAGCACATGGATCGGCAGCAGCACGACGATCGCGACACGTGCCAGCAGTCGCCACGCCGCCGAGGGCGGAGCGATCGGTGGACTCGCGAACGCCACGCGCGTCAGGTGAGCCAGCAACGCCATCGATCCCAATCCCACGAAGAACAGCACCCGGTTTTCAGGACCGACCGCGGCCACGGGCAGCAACGCCAGTACCACTCCCAGGGCCCAGAAGCGCGCAAATCGATCGCGCCGTACGAGCGGTAGGAAGAGCGCCATCAGCAACACGACGACGGCCAGACTGATTGCGCGAAGAGCGGAGGCTTTTTGCGAGGCGCCCGCATAGATCAAGCCCATCTCCGCTGGAATCGGCGTCCACTGTCCCAGGAGCAGCCAGCGTGCTCGGTCGAGCAGCAGCGACCCGAAGTTGAGCGGGGCTCCCAGCGGGTCGATGTAGAAACCGGATCCGTGCGATCCGAAGCCGCCCAGTTTGTAGATCGCGGCCCACAACGCGACCACCACCGCCTGGGGCGCAAGACGCGAGAGACGCTCCCACAGCCTTCCGTGGTCCAGCGAGACGGCGAAGGCGAACAGGTAACCGGCGGTGGCAAGAGCCATTTCGCCCGCCGACAAGGCGAGAGCAAGCAGCAGAACACTCAGAGACCGTCCCCACCGCCAACCCTCTCGCCAGCGGATGAAGCAAATCAGGCTGGCAATTCCCAGCGCCGTGGCAATCAGCGCATTGCGGTTCGCGAGGTAGGTTGCGGGCCAGGCATGCGCCTCGTCGACCGCGTAGAGCAACGCGGCCAGGCCTGCCACCCACGTCGCACCGAAAACGCGGCGGTAAAGAACGGCCGCGGCTCCGACTGCGAAAGACAGCCATAGCAGGCTGTGCAGATGCATCACCGCCGGACGCGTCGGCCACAGCCAATAATCGAGCAGCATCGTCAGCGTGCTGGTGTAGCGCAAAAATGCCAGGTGCAGGTTCGGCGAGGCCCACCATGGCAGCGTGCCCGCCTCCATCTGCGCCAGGTTGTGCTCGCGGATGCCATCGTAGGGGACGAAAATCTGAATCGGATTCGCATCGCCGTACCCGGCGATTCTCGAACGATGAAAATGATCGTCGAACTGCCAACCTGCGCCCAGCGCGGGCGCCAGCAGGAGCGCCGACAGCACCGCCATCGCCACAGGGGAGCGGCGATGCGAGAGCCAGTACGTGGCCCAGCGTGCCAGTGCGTGCGGCCTTGCGGAATCCACGAGAGCGGCGGGCTGTGTCATCGAATGGGCGCGACGCAATTCTAAAGTCTCCAGTGGCGAACGCGGAAAGTGAACCTGGATTGGAGGGGTTGGCGTGCCGGACCGCGGCCTGTTGCTCGTTCAAACCGCCGCCCCGCTCTAGCGCGCGG
>CAWDCH010000006.1:0-89973 GCA_963800785.1 Vicinamibacteria bacterium | reverse complement strand
CTGCCAAAAGATATCAACGGCGACGGCGATCTCAACGATCCCGGGGAAGGTCTGGGCCGGTGGGCATCGAATGGGACTGTGGGCTCCGAATTCACCGGACTCTACTTCGATCCGGTCGACAAGCGCCGGGCGTGGGTGAACATCCAGCATCCGGACAGCGGCAACGACCGAACGATCGAGATCCGCGTTCCCAAGCAATGAGCCACTGTCGGCACCCTCGCCCCGAGTGTCGATAGATCGCGGCCGCGGCAAGCAAGGTAGAGTAGTCAGGAATGAGGAGATCGTTCCCGCCGCGGTTTGTCCGCCGCGTCATCCTCTTCGTATCGATTTCGCTTTGCCTGATCGCCGGTGGCCTGGCGGCAGATCCGAAGCAAGCGCCGATCGAGATCGGCGCCGTTCACAATCTGACCGGCGCGTTCGGCTCGATCGGCGGGCCGTCACTTCGGGGCGCGATGCTCGCCGTCACGAAGCTGAACGCGCAGGGCGGACTGCTCGGGCGGCCGGTTGAACTCGTCGCACGTGATGGGCGCAGCGATCCGGCAGCGGTCGCCGCGATTACCCGCGAGTTCGTGCGCATGCCCGGTATGTCCGCGATCACCGGTCTGAACGATACGACCATGGCGCTCGCCGCCGCGCCCATCGCCGAGAAGGGGCGCATGGTCTTCCTCACGTCGGGTGCGACCTCGCCGCTCGTACCCCTTCAGTTCCCGGGCTATTACTTCATGACGTGCTTCGGCGACAACACCCAGGCGGCTGCCGGCGCCGAGTATGCGTTTGGAACGCTCCAGGCGGCGACTGCCTGGTTGCTCTTCGATGACACCACTGATTACACGGTGCTCCTCGCGCGGTACTTCCGGGAGCGCTACACCGAGCTGGGCGGCGCGATCGTAGGCGAGGATACGTACGCTGGAGGCACTGGCGATTTCTCGGACCAGATCGCGCGGATTCTCGCGCTGCCGACGCAGCCGGACATGCTGTACGTCTCGTCAGGACCGGACGACATCGGCCGAATCGTCAAGCAGCTACGCGAGGCCGGCCTCCACCAGCCAATCGTCGGCGGCGACGGCTACGACACACCGCTGCTCCTTCAGGTGGCCGGCGCGGCCGCCGACAACACGTATTTCACGACACACACTCTTCTCGACCCCCAGCAGGGAACGCCGGCCGTGCGGCGATTCATCGCGGATTACGAACGCGAGTACGGCGCGCCGCCCGAGACCGGATTCGCGGCGCTCGGGTACGACGCCGTGATGCTGATCGCGAACGCCATTGAGCGCGCAGGCTCGGCGAAGCAGAAAGCGATTCCCGGAGCCCTCGAAGAGACCGAGGCGTTCGCGGGCGTCACGGGCGCGATCGAGTTCGGCCCGCTCGCGCACATCCCGCAGAAGGAGGTTACGGTCGTAAGGATCGTAGGCACCTCATTGACCCTGGCCGCAGTCATTCAACCGCAGAAGGTGCCATCCCCTGAGATTCCCGCGGGCCTCGCGACTTTTCCTCGCATCTTATATCCGCTTCACAACACACTATCAAAACAACGCATTCAACCATCACATAAACACAGATCTCCACTAACTAATTCAAAACAAACAAAAATCCATATAAATCCATATCTATCCGTAACCAGATATAATCCATATAATCCACTTCAACAAATACGTAACTTTAATCCAAATCGCAAATCTTAAATACACTATCACAAAACAACACTAATCAAAACAAACGCAATTCAAAACAGTCACAAATAAACACAGATCTCCACAAACAAATTCAAAATAAATAAACATCCATGTAAATCCTATATCTATCCGTAACAAATGTAATCCGTGTATCCCTCCGTCCTGACGCGCGCCCGGCCGATGGGCGGGAACGCGGCTCATCCGAAGATCCCGCGCGTTGGCGGCAGCGTCACTGACTCGCCCGGCGGCGGTGGCCGCCAGGGCACGTATGTGCCGTTTGTCCACTGCATCCATCGCAGCGACGCATCGTCGATGGGAACCGCAAACTCGTACAACACCCTCACGAGATCGCCGCGGCCGTCGAGCGCCTCGATAGTCGCGGTCAGGCCCGAGACGGCGAACCGCTGGCCGATCTGAAAGCGCTCGGTATCGCTGCGCATGTAACGGGCGAACACGCTTGGGAACAAACTCGCCGGGAAGTCGACTCGCAGCGACCGCGCGTCCACACGCATCACGGTCAGGCCCGACGTGCCTGCCGACAGCGCGCGAATGCGGCGTGGCCGGGGCAGTCCATCGAGCTCCTTCAATACTGGAATCGCGGTCACCACATAGCTGTGCTCGGGGGGGTTCACGATAATCAGATCCTGCTTCACGATCGACGGATCGTCTGGAATATTCGCGACGGCGCGTAGCATTGCCGCGCTCGCGACTGACTCGCGCCGAAGTGTTTGCAAGGCAAGCACTGGCGCAAGCAGCACATGGATCGGCAGCAGCACGACGATCGCGACACGTGCCAGCAGTCGCCACGCCGCCGAGGGCGGAGCGATCGGTGGACTCGCGAACGCCACGCGCGTCAGGTGAGCCAGCAACGCCATCGATCCCAATCCCACGAAGAACAGCACCCGGTTTTCAGGACCGACCGCGGCCACGGGCAGCAACGCCAGTACCACTCCCAGGGCCCAGAAGCGCGCAAATCGATCGCGCCGTACGAGCGGTAGGAAGAGCGCCATCAGCAACACGACGACGGCCAGACTGATTGCGCGAAGAGCGGAGGCTTTTTGCGAGGCGCCCGCATAGATCAAGCCCATCTCCGCTGGAATCGGCGTCCACTGTCCCAGGAGCAGCCAGCGTGCTCGGTCGAGCAGCAGCGACCCGAAGTTGAGCGGGGCTCCCAGCGGGTCGATGTAGAAACCGGATCCGTGCGATCCGAAGCCGCCCAGTTTGTAGATCGCGGCCCACAACGCGACCACCACCGCCTCGGGCGCAAGACGCGAGAGACGCTCCCACAGCCTTCCGTGGTCCAGCGAGACGGCGAAGGCGAACAGGTAACCGGCGGTGGCAAGAGCCATTTCGCCCGCCGACAAGGCGAGAGCAAGCAGCAGAACACTCAGAGACCGTCCCCACCGCCAACCCTCTCGCCAGCGGATGAAGCAAATCAGGCTGGCAATTCCCAGCGCCGTGGCAATCAGCGCATTGCGGTTCGCGAGGTAGGTTGCGGGCCAGGCATGCGCCTCGTCGACCGCGTCGAGCAACGCGGCCAGGCCTGCCACCCACGTCGCACCGAAAACGCGGCGGTAAAGAACGGCCGCGGCTCCGACTGCGAAAGACAGCCATCGCAGGCTGTGCAGATGCATCACCGCCGGACGCATCGGCCACAGCCAATAATCGAGCAGCATCGTCAGCGTGCTGGTGTAGCGCAAAAATGCCAGGTGCAGGTTCGGCGAGGCCCACCATGGCAGCGTGCCCGCCTCCATCTGCGCCAGGTTGTGCTCGCGGATGCCATCGTAGGGGACGAAAATCTGAATCGGATTCGCATCGCCGTACCCGGCGATTCTCGAACGATGAAAATGATCGTCGAACTGCCAACCTGCGCCCAGCGCGGGCGCCAGCAGGAGCGCCGACAGCACCGCCATCGCCACAGGGGAGCGGCGATGCGAGAGCCAGTACAGTGGCCCAGCGTGCCAGTGCGTGCGGCCTTGCGGAATCCACGAGAGCGGCGGGCTGTGTCATCGAATGGGCGCGACGCAATTCTAAAGTCTCCAGTGGCGAACGCGGAAAGTGAACCTGGATTGGAGGGGTTGGCGTGCCGGACCGCGGCCTGTTGCTCGTTCAAACCGCCGCCCCGCTCTAGCGCGCGGAGGGGCGTGACGTGCGAACGCCGGGGTGCTTAGGCATCAGCCCGGGCACATTCGAGCGAACGGACTGAGGCCGACACAGGCTAACTGCGACGTCGATCAGCGCCGGACGATCGCGCATGAACTCTGCGTGCAGTTCACGGCACCGGACGTCAGCGTCCTCGGCGAGCGCAGTCAACTCGGAGACGAGATCGATGTCGGCGTCGATCTGCGCCTTACGCGCCCGCCCGATGAACACTTCGAGATCGTTGAGACGGCCGAGCCTCTCCTGCGCCTGTTTGAGTGCCTTGATGATCCCAGGGTCGTCTCGACCGGCCGTCTTTTGAGCCACCTCGAGCGCGTAACGTAACTTCTTTACGGCGATCCGGACACGATGGAGAGCATCGGGCGAGTATAGTGCGCCGGTTTTGATGATCGCCGAGCGCAGACGATGAGCCCGCCGCGCGACGCGAGCATCGATCGCGGACTGCTGGATCCGAGGACGCACCGCGCTCGGGACGCGTGGCGCGACTTCGCTCCTTCAGCTCCTCAGCGACGGCCCCGAGCGTCGTCACGAGGCGGTCGACGTGATGCGTGCCAAGCTGGCGGTTGAGCCGATCACGAGTGCGGCGCACGTCACTGGCAACCACTTCGGACAGCCGCTCGATTGCGGTGAGCCGATTCCCCTCGCGCCGGAACTCCGCCAGCGTCATCGCGAGGACGTCGAGCTCGCGCAGCCTCCCGAGACGGCGCGTCACCCGTCGGAGCTGTCGGCCAACTCGACGCTGCGTCTTCGGATCGATCTCCAGAAGCGGGACGAGCTCGCGGAGACGTCGCGATCCGACGCGGGACCGGTGGACGACGTCGGCATCCCACGTCCGGATTGCGTGGAGCGCTCGTGTGAACGGCGCCAGTTGGCGCTCGAAGAGCGCTCGCATCTGCACACTGTTAGCAGAACGTGACGAGAATGTAAACACGATGAGACGCCCGATCATCCAGTCCGGCAGTACGATGGCGCCGACGTGAAAGCCGCTGTCTATCGCGAATACGGGCGGCCCGAGGTCGTCGTCCGCATCGAGGACGTGGCCCGGCCTTCGCCGGCGGCGGACGAAGTGTTGATCCGCGTCCGCGCGGCATCAGTCAACCCGATAGACGAGGGCATCGTGAAAGGTGCTGCGCGTGTTGCGGGAGGCCTGCGCAGGCCGAAGATCACGCGGCTCGGCTTCGACGTCGCCGGTTGCGTGGACGCGACCGGCAGCAGTGTCACGCAGTTCAAACCTGGTGACGAGGTATTTGGCGTCAGTATCTGCAATCCACGGGCATCGGCGGTTGGCATCTGGACGACGCGGGGTGCATTTGCCGAATACACGTGCGCGCCTGAATGTATGGTCGTCCGGAAGCCGGAACAGGTGACCTTTGTGCAAGCGGCCGCTGTTCCGCTTGCCGGATTCACCGCATTACAAGGGCTGCGCGACAAAGGCCGCATCCGGGCCGGCCACAAGGTCCTGATCAACGGCGCGGCGGGAGGTGTCGGGACACTCGCGGTGCAGATTGCGAAATCGTTCGGCGCTCACGTCACCGGAGTGTGCAGCGCGAAGAACGTGGACTTGGTCGAGTTCGTCGGCGCGGATCGCGTGATCGACTACTCGAAAGAAGACTTCACCAGAAGCGGAGAGCAATACGACCTGATGTTCGACTGCGTCGGCAACCATTCGCTGGCCGCATGCCGGCGGATGTTGATTCCGGGCGGGAGGTTGGTGATGGTGGGAGACCGAAGCGGCCGGGGAGTCGTCGGTCTCCTGGCGCGCGTCGTGACTGCGCTGCTGATGTCAAGAATCACGAGCCGCGAACAGCTCACGTTTCTGGCAAGGCCAAGCCACGCGGACCTGATGACGCTGCGGGAATTGATGGCCACCGGCCGGCTCGTGCCGGTCGTCGATCGGTGTTACGCGTTGAGCGAGGCGGTGGATGCCATCCGGCATCTGGAAGACGGCCACGCTCGAGGCAAGGTCGTGATCACGATGGATCCGTAAGCGACTCGCAGGTTCACGCCGCCAGACTCAAGGGGATTGTGCCCGCGTCGAGCGCGCCTCGGTCGCCGCGAGCTGTCCCTGCCGGGCGTAGTCGATCGCCTCGGCAAGCACGCGCGCCGTTTCCTGCGGTGCATGGAACCCCATCGAGTTCTCGGCGGCGACGAAGTCAAGTCGCCATTGCGCCTTGCGTTGAAGCGCGAGAATCGGCGCGAGTTGAGCGTGGGTCGCGCCGCCTTTTTTCGCCGCGGCTGCTGCGTCGAGAAGGTCCGTCAGCGCCTGGCCTGCTCGGCCGAGCAGGAGGTTGGTGCGATCCTGGATGGCGCCGACGCGGCCGTGGAGCTCTTCCTCCGAGTACGGATGGCACGCCTGACAGGCGCGCGACACGTTGAGCAGCGGGCTGCGCACCCAGTGGTCGGACACCTTCATGGCGCCCTCACGCTTGTAGGGCATGTGGCAGTCCGCACAGGCGACGCCGCTGCGCGCATGAACGCCCTGGCTCCAGGTTTCGAACTCCGGATGCTGTGCCTTGAGCACGTCAGCGCCCGTCTCCGCGTGCGTCCAGTCGTAGAAGTCGTGCCCGTCCGGAAACTTGTACGCGTCGTAGTAGCTCTCGATCTGCTCGACCTTCAGGCCGTTGTTCCACGGATAGAACAACGTCGTCTTCGGCCCGCAGTAGTACTCGACGTGGCACTGACCGCAGACGAACGACCGCATCTCCTGGCGTGATGCGTCGACATTCGGATCGTACGCAGCGGCTCGATTGCCGCGCCGCCAGCGCTCGATGCTGTCGAGATGCGGCACGGACGCGGTCCCCGCGGCGAGCGCCTGAATCCCTCGAATGAAACCTGGCCGTGTGACGCGCAGCTCCATGCTCCTGGGATCGTGGCAATCCACGCAGCTGACGGGATGTGCACCGGCCACGTGCCGGAATGAGGTCGTGGTGCCGCCAGCCACCGGACTCGACGAGCCCGTCTTGACGACTTCCGCGTGGGCGTCACGATACGGGAGCTTGCCGAGTGCCTCGAAACCCTTGAACACATCGCCGTTGCCCAGGCGCCGGTAGGTGGGAATGACGGAGGTGTGACACTGCAGACAGGAGCCTGGTTGTGGCCGTTCCGTGACCCGCCTGGTCTGCTCCTGGTCCTGAAGCATGTAGGCATGGCCGCGTCGATCGCGGTAGTCGATCGCGAACGCGTACCCCGCGAACATGCGGCTGAGCCAGGGAAACGCCTTCGCTTTTTCCGCCGGCAACGCCTCCGACCCGCCGAAGCGTGTCCGGGTGGTTTCCGCCGTGCGCCGGTAGTCGTCGTACTCGCGCGCCCAGTTGATTCCCCACGCGGCCGGGTCGGTCGTCTCTTCGTTGACTTCGACCAGCCGCACGTAGGGATTCCGCGCTTCCTGCTTGCGCTCGAAGATCGACGTGAGCAGCCCGGCGACGAGAAATACCAGCAGCGCAGAGATCGCGGCGATACCAACGAGAAGGCCGACCTTTTGACGTCGAGATCGAAGTGGCTCGCTCATGAACGTTCCCTCGTCACGGCCTGGCGCCGTGACCGGCGCCGCGATGGCAGTGCACGCACTTCACCGCGTCCCCTCGCGTCGTGCTGCCGCGCACGATGTCGTGGACGAAGGCCGCATGGCAACGCAGACAGTTGTCCTGGAGCGTGTGCGCGTTCCGCGGCTTGATCATGATCGGCTCGTGGAAGTCCATGAACGTGAAGCCCTTGGAATGGCGGTAGCCGTTGTCGGCCTTCGCAAGGTACTTCGCGAAGAACTCGTGCGGGAGGTGGCAGTCCACGCACCGGGCTGCGGCATGATGCGGACCGCGGCTCCAGGAGGCGTACTGCTCGTTCATGACATGGCAGTTCTTGCACGCCCGTGGATCTGTCGAGAAGTAGCTGAGACCCTCGCCGTAGCGGAAGGTATAGGCGCCCAGACCGGCCAGCGCGCCAGTCAGCACCGCAGCCGTGATCGCCAGCTTTCCGGGCGACAGCACGGTCGCCACTATAGCGCAGAGCAAATCGGAAGCTTCCGGCGCCTTAATAACGTCTTAAGGACACCCTGACGAAAGTCGAGTTACCGTTGTCCGTTGAGCTCGGGAGGGACAGCCTGGAATGGGAACTGCGTATGGTGGCCGGGGCGCGCTCGTCATCGGTGCCACGGGCACGGTCGGACGACATGTCGTTGAGGGCCTTGGGCAGACAGGTACGCGCGTGCGCGCGATGACCCGCTCTCCCGACACCGCCCGTGTACCACCAGGCGTTGAGGTGGTGCAAGGCGATCTCACGGTTCCAGAGACACTCGACCGATGCGTCGACGGCGTCGACGCGGTCTTTCTGGTCTGGACCGCGCCGCAGTCCACCTCGGACGCAGCACTGGAGCGCATCGCGAAACGTGCGCGACGGATCGTCTTTCTGTCGGCGCCGCTCAAAACGCCGCACCCATTCTTCCAGCAGCCGAATCCGGCCAGGACCCTCGGCCTGCATCTCGAGGCCCTGATCGAACGCTCCGGACTCGAATGGACGATGTTGCGCCCCGGAATGTTTGCCGCCAATGCCCGGGAATTCTGGGGACCACAGGTTCGCGGCGGCGATGTGGTGCGATGGCCGTACCTCGAGGCTCCGACGGCGCCGATCGATGAGCGCGACATCGCCGCGGTCGCCGTGCGAGCGCTGACCGAGACTGGTCACGGCGGCAAGGATTACGTGATCACCGGGCCCCAGTCGTTGACGCAGTACCGAGCAGATTGCGACCATCGGTCGCGTGCTCGGCCGCGAGTTGCGTGTCGTCGAGATGACGCCCGACGACGCGCGACGCGAGTGGTCGGCGACGCTGCCTGCGGCGGTCGTCAATATGCTGCTGGACGCCTGGGCCGCCGCCCTGGGACAACCTGCGTACGTGACTTCGACCGTCGAGAAGGTCACGGCAACGCCGCCACGTACTTTTCACCAATGGGTCACCGACAACGCGGCAGCGTTCCAATCGAGGCCTCGAGAACGGGTCTAGACGCAACGTGTTGCAAGACTCTCGCGCCAGGAATGCGCATCGGTGGAGCGTCGCGCGCTACCGAAGATATTTGTTGAGGTGAGCGAGTGTGCGTTCCCAGGCGAGTTTGGCGGCGGCCGCATCGTACCGCGGCGTGGTGTCGTTGTTGAAGCCGTGCTGAGTTCCAGGGTACAGGTGTCGCTCGTAGCGCACGTTGGCGGCTTTCAGCGCCGCCTCGTACGCGGGCCAGCTCGCGTTGATGCGCTCGTCGACCTCGGCCGACTGAATCAGGAGGGGCGCCTTGATCTTGGGCACCTCTTCGACGTTCGGTGAGCTGCCGTAGAAGGCGACGCCTGCCGCGAGATCGGGTACACGAGTGGCAAGGAAGTTCACCATGCCGCCGCCATAGCAGAAGCCGACCGCGCCGGCCTTACCATTGACCTCGGGACGCGCCTTCAGCCAGTCGACGGCGGCCACGAAATCCTCACGCGTCTTCGCTTGATCGAGCTTTTGAAAGAGCTCGCGCGCCTTGTCCTCGTCGCCCGGATACCCCCCCAAGGGGAACAGTGCGTCCGGCGCAAACGCCACGAAGTTGTCGGTGGCCAACCGGCGGGCGATGTCCTCGATGTGCGGGTTCAAGCCGCGATTCTCGTGGATGACGAGGACGCCTGGCCGTTTGTCAGCGGCCTTGGCTGGCTGGGCCAGGTAGCCGCGCATCTTGCCGCTGCCCTTCGGCGACTCGTATTCGACGTATGCAACCTTGATGCGCGAATCCTCGGGCTTGACGACCTGCGCCTCGACGAACTTCGGGCTGAGCTGATCGAGCAGTATCGTGGCCGTCACGCTGCCTACGGCGTACTTGGCGGCCTTGTCCAAAAAGCCCCGGCGGTCGATCGCACCGTGCACGTACGCATCGAACAGCAGCAGCAACTCCTGGTCGAAATCATGGGCGGTCTTGCGTTCCATGGGCGGTTCTCCTGAGCGATACGGAATCACAGCTTCCCGAAAACGGCAAGCCGCGGGAAATGCCGAGTCGCCTTCCCGCGGTCTTCCGACGTGCTTGGGGGAATGTACGATAGACTCCGTCTGCCCGCTAGACTGGCGCCTCGCCGCAGTGATGTCGGAGTGTTCGTAGCCGACGGGCGATTGTGCATGAGCGTGACGTGTCGAGCCCAGTCTCCGTCCAGCGCCTGCTCGTCAAGCGGACAGCGTTTCCGCATCCGGAGTCTGATGACCGTCCATCTCGTAAACCCCAGCCATCTGTCGTTCGGCGTTGGCGTGATCACTCCGCGGTGGCTGTTCGTCATCGGAGCGGCCACACCAGCCACCTACGGGCGACCTCGTCTCGCCGACGAGACTCTCGAGCCCTTCGAGCTCGACACCATCCAGGCTGGTGACGTCGTCGGAATCGGGATCCACACGGGAAACGCTCTGCGCGGGTATGAGATCGGGACCGCCGCGAGAGCGCGCGGCGCGACCGTCGTGTTCGGGGGGATACACGCCACGCTGTATCCACACGAGGCCCGCGAACTCGGCGGCGCTCATGCCGTCGTGCGCGGTGATGGAGACGTGGTCTGGCCCCGCGTGCTCGATCATGCCGCGAACGGGACATTGGAGCCGATGTATGAAGGGGGACGTGTCGACGCCGATCGCTTCGTCGCGGCGCGGTGGGACCTGCTTCCCCAGGGTCGCTATATGTGGGGCTCCGTGCAAACGGTGCGCGGATGTCCGAAGCACTGCTCGTTCTGCTCGGTGTGGCGGACCGACGGGCAGAAGCCGCGACAGCGCAGCGTCGACAGCGTCGTGGCCGAGATCTTCGAGCTGCGTCGTCGCGGGTTCCGCTTCGTGGCGCTCGCCGACGATAACTTCTATCCCGTGACGCTGACGGACCTCGCGATGGCCGAGCGGCAACGCAACGCCCCTCGCCTCGAACAGTTGCGGGCATTGCGAAGCGAGCGATTCGAGCTGATGGCCCGGCTGGCGGCGCTGCCGCACGACATGGTGTTCTTTACGCAGATTACGATGGAAGCCGCCGAAGACGGCGCATTCCTCGACGCGATGCGCAAGGCGAACATCAAGGGCGCGCTCGTTGGCGTCGAGGCGGTCACGCCGGAAGGGCTGAAGGACGTCTACAAGAGTTTCAACATGGCCGGTGACGCTCTGGTGCGACAGCTGCGCACCTTCCGCGATCATGGCGTCCACGTCCTCGGCTCGTTCATCTTCGGGCTGCCCAGCGATCGGCCGTCGACGTTCGCGGCGACAGCAGACGTCGCCGAGCGCGCAGGGCTGACGTTTGCACAGTTCGTCATGTTGACGCCGTATCCAGGCACCGTCGATTTCGAAGCGTGGGAAAAGAAGGTTGGCGACTCGGCAGAACGAGTCGCCGACATTCCGATCACCCGGCACTGGTTGATCCCGCAAGAACAACGACCCAAAGTCTACGCGCCGCATGCGCACATGACGGCCGACGAGATTCGCGCCCGGACGCAGGCGGTGTGGGATCGCTTCTACAGCTTTCGTCGCATCTGGGAGCGTTCCCGGTGCACGCCGACGCTGCGGTCGCGTTTGGCGTTCGTGCTCATCTCGAAGCTCTATCGGCAGATGTACGCGAACACCGGGATCGCCACGGACAGCGCTCGGGTCAACCGGGCCAACCGCTGGGCCCGACTCATCGCGCGTCCGTGTCGCCGACTCTTCGTGGCGTCGCCGCTGCCGGCGGTAAGCGGTTACTCTCACGACTGACCGAGGCGCTCAGAGCCCATCGATCGAGCTGGTGCACGCCGTGCAGACCGTCGCCGATGGCAGGCAATACATCGGTGACGCTCCCCTCCCGCGAGTCCACTGAGCCAGACGCAGTTCCGATCGACCCCGAGAAGGCGAGCCATTGACGCGGGGCCGCGATTCCTCGAGGATCGCGGACTGTGCACGGGGGAGCAAATGGAGAAGCGAAGACTCGGCAACAGCGATCTCGACGTCTCGCCGCTTGGGCTCGGTTGCATGTCCATGAGCTTTGGCTACGGTCCGCCGGCAGACAAGCAGGAGATGATCTCGCTGATTCGGAGCGCTGTTGAACGAGGGATCAACTTCTTCGACACCGCCGAAGTCTATGGCCCGTTTACCAACGAGGAGCTCGTTGGCGAAGCCCTCGCTCCGGTTCGCGATCGGGTCGTGATCGCGACGAAGTTCGGCTTCAAGATCGAAGGCGGCAAACAGGCCGGGCTGGATAGCCGCCCAGCGCATATCAAAGAGGTCGCGGACGCCTCGCTCAGACGGCTCAGGACCGACGCAATCGACCTGTTCTACCAGCACCGGGTCGACCCGGATGTTCCGATCGAAGACGTCGCAGGGACGGTCAGGGATCTGATTCGCGAGGGCAAGGTCAGACACTTTGGCCTCTCTGAAGCCGGCGTGCAGACGATTCGTCGCGCGCACGCCGTCCAGCCTGTCGCGGCACTGCAGAGCGAGTACTCGCTGTGGTGGCGAGAGCCCGAGAACGAGGTGTTGCCTGCGATCGAGGAACTGGGCATCGGCTTTGTCCCCTTCAGCCCGCTCGGCAAAGGCTTCCTGACCGGCACGATCGACGACAAAACCACGTTCGACAGCTCGGACTTCCGCACCATCGTTCCTCGGTTCTCCGCGGAGAATCGGAAGGCAAACCTGGCGTTCGTTCAATGGCTCACTGGATTTGCAGAGCAGAAGAGGGCGACGCCGGCCCAGATCGCACTCGCGTGGCTGATGGCGCAAAAGCCGTGGATCGTTCCGATACCGGGGACGACCAAGAAGCACCGGCTCGAGGAGAACATTGGTGCGGCAGCGATTCGGCTGGCGACCGAGGATCTCCTCGAGATCGATCGAGCGGCGGCCGCGATCAGTGTGCAAGGCGCGCGTTACCCGGAGCACCTCCAGCGACTGACGGGCCGCTGAGAGGTCATCTGTGAATCGTCGAGAATTTCTCGAGGCGTTTGGATCGGGCCTGTTACTTCCGGCACTCGTCCGCCAGGGCGGTTCCACCAACGAGTGGGGTTCGCCCGTGTTCGACCTGCACTTTCACCTTCGTCCGCAGCCAGCCAGCAACCTCGCGCATCTCGACGGTGCCGGGGTGACCAAGGCAAACCTGCTCACGCGCGCGAACGCCCTCGATCAGGTGAAGGCGCTTCAGGCCGCCGCGCCCGGCCGGTTCATCTGGTTCAATAGCTACGACGTCACGCAGCCGGACGTCGAGCAGGTGCTGACGCAGGCGGTGAAGGACGGCGCGCAGGGCTTCGGCGAGATGAAGTTCCACGTCGCGGCCGACGGTCCGGAATACCGCCGCATCTATGCGCTGGCGGCAGACCTGCGCGTGCCCATCCTGATTCACTTCCAGGAAGTCGATCACTTTCCCAACGAAGGCACGTGGGCGACGGGGTATGCGAAGACGTTCGAGTCGGTCCTGAAAGCCCATCCGAAGACGACGTTCATCGGGCATGCGGATGCCTTCTGGGCGAACGTGAGCGCGGACTACCACAACGAAGCGGCGTATCCCACCGGCCCCATCACTGCGCGGGGGCGTGACGGACAAATGGCTGGGTGACTACGCCAATTTGTATGCGGACATGGCGGCCAACTCCGGCAACAACGCCATGTCACGCGATCCCGAATTCACCGCCGATTTTCTCCGGCGTCATCAGGACAAGCTGCTGTTCGGAAGCGACTGCAGCTGCGCGGATGGCCGCGGCGGCGGCGTCAGCCAGAGCAACAACCCGGCCGCAGCGCGCCTGGCAGGGAAGTGCGTGGCGCGCGAGACGCTGCGCCTGCTCCAGCGCTCTGCATCGCCAGACGTCGTTCAGAAAATCGTCTGGGGGAATGTGCACAGGCTGCTGCAGATTCCCGCCTGACGTCGGGAACCGGACCGCTGACGCCATCGGAATGTCGTGGAGCGCCGCTATGATGATCGGCGTCACGCGTGCCGCGTGACCTGCCTGCCATGTGGCGACACATACGCCTCGCTCCGATCGTGATGGGGATCGGCCTGTCGGCGCAGCCCGCCCTCCGCGTGACGATGCGCCCGGCGACTCCGGGCGACGTGGTCGTGCTCACCGTCTCTGCCTCGCAGCCGCTCCAGCAGGCCCGCGTCGACGTGTTCGACCACGTGATTCCGATGTGGTCGGCCGGCAGTCCGTCGCGATGGACGACGATTGTTGGCGTCGACGTCGAGACGAAGCCGGGACGGTATCCCGTCATCGTTCGAGGCTTTTCCGCGGAGGGTGAACCGTTTGTCACGCGCGCGTCGCTGACGGTGGCCGGGAAGGTCTTCGGCACCAGGCGCCTGCTGGTCGATCCGCGATACAGCGAGCCGCCCCCAAGCGAGAGGGCACGAATCGCACGCGAGGCGCAACGCGTGGCCGCAATCTTTTCCGGTGCCAGCGGACCGCGCTACTGGCAATCGGCCTTCGAAGCGCCGGTTGTGGCGTCGCCGAGCTCGCCGTTCGGGGTGCGCTCGGTGTTCAACGGGCAGCCCCGCAGCCGGCACAACGGCGTCGATTTCGCGAGCGGGCGCGGTGACCGCGTGCACGCGCCCGCAGGCGGGCGAGTGGTGTTGGCGGAACCGTTGTACTTCACCGGCAACACCGTGATCATCGATCACGGGCAAGGACTCTACTCGCTGGTGGCTCACCTCGAACGGGCCGTGGTCGCAGAAGACGATACGCTCGCGCGCGGCGATCTCGTTGGCTTCGTCGGAGCAACCGGCCGGGCGACCGGTCCGCATCTGCACTGGTCGGTGCGGCTGCAGGGGGCGCGCGTCGATCCACTGCTGCTGGTCGCACGAACGCGGGACCTGGCGCCGTAATCGGTTCGCGCTGACGCGCCACACTTCAAGGCTGGTGGGTCACGGTGCTGATCGGCTGCCCATCCGTAAAGACAGTAGCGAACCTCGGTCCGATGAGTCGACCAGTCGACGCGGTTTATACCAGTACCGCGTCTGCCTCCTGTTCTCGCAGATGCGTCCTCGCTGACGTACGGGACGGTTTCATCTCGCTGTCCAGCGCACCACGGAGCGCTCGACGAGCGCGCGAGAGGCTCGACATCACGGTTCCGATGGGAATGTCCATTACGTCAGCCAGCTCCCGGTACGACAAACCCTCGAGCTCGCGGAGCACCAGCACTTGATGAAGACGATCTGGTAAGTTGTGCATCGCTCGCGCGATCAACGTGGCGTCATCCGTCTGAAGCAGCAACGCCTCAGGATCGGACGCTGCCCGAGTGCTGTGGTGCTGCTCTTCATCGAACGCCTCGGTGAGGCCGTTGAACGGATGGCCGTGCCAGCCGGAACAGGTGTTGCGAACAATTCTGAGAAACCACGCCCGGCCATCTCCGCCAGTAAAGGTCCGAAAGTATCGAAAGGCTCGCAGCGACGCCTCCTGCACGACGTCTTCCGCGTCGTGCTCATTTCGCATCAGCCAGCGCGCCAGTCGATAGGCGACGTCGAGATGGGGCAGGACGACCTCGTCAAAGCTCTCACCGCCTGCAGATGCGATCGCCGATTCGACGAAGTTGGCTATTCATTCAGCGCTCCGAGGATTTGCTGGAGTCCCTGTTCGAGCGTGGGGTACTCGAAGCGGAACCCAATCCCGCGCAGGCGAATGTTCGAGAACACGGCGTCGGTGTTGATGTCGTTGCCGAGGACCGGGCCGACTACAAGTCGGGTCGCCGCCGCGGGCACGTGCCACACCCGCAACGGAAGGTTTGCGAGACGGGCGAACATCCCTGCGAATTCGTGCATCCGGATTGGATCGCTGTTCACGAGGAAATACCGGCCGCCAGCTTCGCCATGCTCGGCGAGATGCACCAAGGCGCGGGCACAGTCATGCACATGAATGGGCGAGACCCACGGGCCGGTCTGTCCAAACTGCAGCACGCGGCGGCCCGCCATGACCGGCTCGATGATCCATTCGCGAAACCACGAGCCGTTGCCGTAGACCCACCCGGGGAGCGCCGTGACGATCGGCAGGCCGGCGATGACGTATCCGTCGAGGCGATTGAGCGCGGGCGCGAGGTAACGCCCGAAGGCAGAGGGCCGAGGCGGTTGGTCCTCGGTGACGGGACGCGGGCCGGTCGCACCGTAGCAGCTCGTGTCTGCGACGTAAACAATCCGCCGGGTCGCGCCCGCCGCCACCGCGTCGAGGAGGTGTGCATCCATGAGGAGACGCGCACCGGCTATGGATTCGGCGCGTCTCCGAGTCACGCGTGGTCCACGGATGTGGTGCGGCGGTAGATGGAAAACCCAGTCGGTCGCCGCCTCGTCCTGCCATTGACCTGGCTCGAGGAGGTCGCCCATCACGGGGACCGCTCCGGCACGACGCACGCGCTGCGCAGCGTCAGCGCACCGCGCGAGACCGAAGACCCGATGGCCACCGGCCACGAGCATCTTGATCAATTCCGTGCCGATGAATCCGGCGGCTCCCGTCACAAACGCTGTCGCCCGCGCGTTGCCTGTCATGTGGCCAGTGTGGAGTGGCATCGACCTGGCGACCACCGACAGGACCCGCACAGGACTCGTACAACGCCCGTACGCACTGCAGAGGTAAGATGAGGGGCATGAAAGCTGGCGCTCCGGATCATTCGGCGGGGCCAGGCGTACGCGGCAGGGCGCGTGACCTTCGATCGATTCGTTGATGATGGACAGCGTCGCAACGAGGGAGTCGGCAACCTACAGACCGCAGCAGTAAGAAGATCAAAGAGCCATGACCCCTGGTGCTTCGCGGTCGTTTGGCGCGCAGCTGAAAGCGCTCCGCGAGGCAGCAGGCTTTACACAGGAAGAGCTCGCGACCGTTGCAGGCCTGTCGGTGCATGCCGTGAGCGCGCTGGAGCGCGGGGAACGACGGCGGCCCCATCTCGAGACCGTGCGCGCGCTGTCCGCGGCTCTGGACCTGCCTGGTGCAACGCGTGACGCGTTCTTTGCCAGCGCGCGCGCTCCCACTCACGCCACGGCGGTCGATGAACTGAGCCGCGTCTCGCTGCCCCTGCCTCTGACGGCCCTGCTCGGCCGCGAAGCCGACGTGCAGACGCTGCGGCACTGGCTGACGGATCCCGCCGCACGTCTGATCACGCTTACCGGGCCAGGCGGAGCCGGGAAGACGCGTCTGGCGCTAGAGCTCGCACGCGCGATCGCGGACGAGGGCCCAACTCGCGTGGCCTTCGCCCCGTTGGCCGCCATTCGGGATCCGGCGTTCGTCGCCTCGGCGATTGCCGAGGCGCTCGGACTCTCGGACGTCACGGCGCTCGACCTGCCGAGCGGCGCACGGGTCGCGTGCGCCGACGGCCCAACCTTGCTGGTGCTCGACAATTTCGAGCAGATACTGGACGCGGCGCCGCTGGTCGCCGATCTCCTGAAATCAGTCGCCACGCTCCGAGTGCTGGCCACGAGCCGCGCCCCGCTCCATGTGCGAGGAGAGCGGGAGTACGCCGTCGGCCCGCTCGCGTTGGCCGTGGGGGTGGATGCGATGTCGCCTGCCGATCTGGCGCGCTCCCCTGCGGTCCGGCTATTCGTGGAACGGGTTCGGGACGTACAGCCTGACTTTCGTCTCACCTCGGCGAACGCTCCCACGGTCGCCGCCATCTGTCGACGGCTTGATGCGCTGCCGCTGGCGCTCGAGCTCGCCGCCCCGTGGATCAAAGTGCTCACCGCGGAGGATCTGCTTCGCCGACTCACGCACGATGTCCTTCTCTCGACCGCTGGCCTGCGCGATCTGCCCGAACGCCAGCAGACGATCAACGCGACGGTCGCCTGGAGTTATCAGCTGCTCGCCCAAAACGAGCAGCGAGTGTTCCGCCGTCTCGGCGCGCTGCCGGGTCGATTTCCGATCGAGGCAGCCGCGGCGGTCCTTGCCGGCGGTGAGGTCGCCTCCGCCAGTAGCGCCGACGCGCTCCGCGCAGCGGCCGGCTTGGTCGACAAGAGCCTCCTGCTGCAAGCCGAGACCTCGATGGCGACGCGTCCGCTGTACCAGATGCTCGAAACCGTGCGGGCGTTCGCGTCTCTCGAGCTCACTGCAGCGGGCGAGCGCGACGCTGCACTGGAAGGACTGGTGCGCTATTGCACCGACGAAGCCTCCCTCGCCGCGGCGGAGCTGATCGGCCCGGCGCAGCCCGAATGGTTGGATCGCGTGCGCGAAGATCTCGAGAGCTACCGCGGCGCCCTGACGTGGCTCATCGAGCGCAGACGTTCGGCTGAAGCGTCCGACATCGCGTGGGGGCTGAAGTACTTTTGGCTGATTCGGGGCCATGCGGCCGAAGGTCTCCAGTGGTATGAAGAAATTCTGAACTCGACGTCTCTTCCGCCCGCTGCCGAGTTGAGAGCACTCGCCGGAGCGGCGGTGATGTGGTACACGCAAGGAGACCTTGGACGTGCGCGCACCATGCTCAACCGCGCCCTGGCGCTTGACCACGGCGCCGGCGACATGGATGTAGTCGCGCAGGCTGAGCATCTATTCGGGCACGTAGAGCATGCCGTTGGCGACGCAACCGCTGCTCGCGCTCGATTTACCCGCAGTGCTGAAGGGTTCCGGGCGCTGGCGATCCCGTCGGGCATTGGGGTTGCGCTGAGCGGACTGGCGTTAATAGCCCTCGCGACCGGCGACGCCGGCCGGGCGGAACGTCTGCTCGATGAGGCCACATCGGTGCTTCGACAGGCCGGTCCGTGGTTCCTGACCTGGGCGCTCTATGTTCGCGCGATCCTGGAGGTGCGGCGCGGAAACCCGGATGTGGCGATCGCGTTGGTACGGGAAAGCCTCACCCGCATCCGGGAGCTCCATGACAAGTTCGCATTCGTGTACGCGCTGGTCCCTCTCGCCGCCGCGGCGGTACTCAAAGGCGACGACGCATGGGTGGCGCGGATCCTGGGCGCCCGGGACGCCGTCACCGAGCGCACGGGGGTCACGGTTGTCGACAAATCGGTGCACGACCTCCGAGTGCAGGCGGAACGAGAGGCACGCGCACGCCTCGGCCCGGATCGGTGGACTCTGGCCTATGCGGCTGGGCGCGTGACCTCGATCGATTCGTTGATGATGGACATCGACAGCAGACTTCAGCGCGGTTGAGACCGCGGCGTCAGCAACGCGGTGATCCGCAACCTACAGCCTTCGGCGGTAAGATGAGGGGCCATGAAAGCTGGCGCTCCGGGAACATTCGGCGCGCAACTCAAATCGCTCCGTGAGGGGGCGGGCTTTACGCAGGAAGAGCTCGCGACCATTGCGGGCCTGTCAGTGCATGCGGTGAGCGCGCTGGAGCGTGGGGAACGACGACGGCCCCATGTCGATACCGTGCGCGCGCTGTCCGCGGCGCTCGACTTGCCTGGTGCAACCCGTGACGCGCTGCTCGCGAGCGCGCGCGCCCCCGCCAACGCGACGGCGGTCGACCAACGGCGCGACGTCTCGCTGCCCCTGGCGCTGACGGTCCTTCTCGGCCGCGAGGCTGACGTGCAGACGCTGCGGCACTGGCTCGCGGATCCCGCCGCACGCCTCATCACGCTCGTCGGGCCGGGAGGCGTCGGCAAGACCCGTCTGGCGCTGGAGCTCGCGCGAGCGAGAGCCGCGGAAGGCGCCCGTGTGCTGTTTGTCGGGTTGGCCGCCGTTCGAAACGCTGCGTTCGTGGCGCCAGCGATTGCCGAGGCTCTCGGGGTATTGGACGCCGCGGCGCTTGACTTGCCGAGGCGCGCGCGGGCCGCGTGCGACCGTACGCCCACGTTGCTGGTGCTCGACAATTTCGAGCACGTCGTAGACGCGGCGCCGCTGGTCGTCGATCTCCTGACATCGGTCGCCGTGCTCCGCGTGCTGGTCACCAGCCGCGCCCCGCTGCGCGTGCGAGGAGAGCGGGAGTATGTCGTAGGACCACTCGCGTTGGATGCGGACATCGACACCACGTCACCCGCCGATCTCGCGCGCGCTCCGGCGGTACGGCTCTTTGTGGACCGGGTGCGAGACGTGAAACCCGACTTTCGTCTCACGTCCGCGAACGGTGCCACCGTGACCGCGATCTGTCGACGGCTCGATACCCTGCCGCTCGCGCTCGAGCTCGCGGCCCCCTGGATCAAAGTGCTCACAGCGGAAGATCTGCTTCGCCGACTCGCGCACGACGTCCTGCTCTCGACCGCCGGCCCCCGCGATCTGCCCGAACGGCAACAAACGATCAATGCGACCGTCGCCTGGAGTTACCAACTGCTTGGCCCGAACGAGCAACGCGTGTTCCGCCGTCTCGGCGCGCTGCCGGGCCGCTTTCCGATTGAAGCCGCCGCGGCCGTCGTTGCGGGTCGTGAGGATTCATCGGTCGGGAGCCACGACGCCCTCCGCGCAACGGCCAGTTTGATCGACAAGAGCCTCCTGCTACGAACCGAGAGTTCAGACGCCACTCGTCCGCTGTACCAGATGCTCGAGACCGTGCGCGCGTACGCGGCGCTCGAGCTCACCGCAGCAGGCGAGCGCGACGACGCACTGGCGGGCCTGGCGCGCTATTGCACGGCCGAAGCGTCCCTCGCGGCGCAGGAACTGTTCGGTCCAGCGCAGGCCGCATGGCTGGATCGCGTGCGTGACGATCTCGAGAGCTACCGCGGCGCGCTGACGTGGCTCATCGAGCGTGGCCGGCCAGCCGAAGCGGCCAACATCGCGTGGGGGCTGATGTACTTCTGGGTGATCCGGGGGCACGCGGCCGAAGGCCTTCAGTGGTATGAACAGGTTCTCAACCTGCCGTCCCTCTCACCCGTTCCCGAGTCCAGAGCGCTGGTGGGCGCGGCCATGATGTGGTACTCGCTGGGAGAACTCGAGCGCACAGCGGCCGGGCTCACACGCGCCCTCGCGCTCGCCCACGAGGCCGGCGACACGGAAATGATCGCGCAGGCTGAGCATCTGTTCGGGCATGTCGAACACGCCCTTGGCAACGTGAACGCGGCGCGCGATCGGTTTACCAACAGTGTTGAAGGGTTCCGGGCGCTGGCGATCCCGTGGGGGGTTGGAAATTCGCTGAACGGGCTGGCAAAGGTCGCCTTAGCAATCGGCGATGCCGCCGAGGCGGAGCGCCTGCTCGATGAGGCCACATCGGTGCTTCAGCACTCGAGTCCGTGGTTCCTGGCGCTGGTGTCGTTTCGTCGCGCCACGCTGGCGGTGCAGCGCGGGAACTCCGATGAAGCGATTGCGTGGGTGCGCGAAAGCCTCACACTCTTCCGGCAGTGTCAGGACAAGTTTGCGATCGTGTACGCGCTGGTCCCTCTGGCCGCCGCGGCAGTACTCAGGGGCGACGACCTGTGGACGGCGCGGATTCTGGCCGCCCGGGACGCGGTTACGGAACGCACGGGTGCCACCGTCGCCGACCGATGGATGCACGCCCTTGGAGAACAGGCGGCGCGCGAGGTGCGTGCACGCCTGGGCCCGGATCGGTGGGCGCGCGCGTATGCGGCAGGGCGTGTGACGTCAATCGATTCGTTGATGATGGACATCGACAGCGTCCTGGCAAACCGCGCACGCGAATAAAACACCCGCGGTTCCCGCGCAGATTCTCTGCCACTCCCTGCCTCGTGCTGCTCAGCCTGGAATATTCCAGAGTGCCCGCAGATTAGGCGAAATAGAGATTGTTGCGTCCGCATGATCTGCCCGATGACGATTGGCAGGTCGAAGTGGCCTTCGCCGTCTCACGGTGAGCAAAATGACGACAACGCGAACCATGGTCAACGACGAAACCGCGCGCCTCGCCGCGCTTCGACATTACCGGATCCTTGATACGGAGCCCGAGCAGGCGTTCGACGACCTGACACTCTTGGCGGCTCAGATCTGCGAAACGCCGATCGCGCTCATCGCTCTGCTGGATGAGAAACGGCAGTGGTTCAAGTCACGGCTGGGCACCAGCCTGACTGAAACCGCGCGCAGCGTCGCTTTTTGTGCGCACACGATCATGCAAGATGACATGTTCGTCATTACAGATACGCTGGCCGACGAGCGCTTCCGCGACAACCCGCTCGTTGTCGGCGAGCCCTGGGTCCGCTTCTACATGGGAGCTCCGCTGGTCACGCATGATGGCCACGCGCTTGGGAGTCTCTGTGTACTCGATCGTGTTCCCCGGACGCTCACCCCCGAGCAGCAGGTGGCGCTCGCTGCGCTTCGGCGCCAGGCCGTTGCGCAATTGGAGCTGAGACTGAACGTTGACGAGCTGGCGCAGGCCCTCCACGAGCGCGATCACGCCGAGGAAGCACAGCAGCGACTCGTCCGGGATCTGCGGGATGCGCTCGAAAATGCGAGACACCTCAGCGCACTGCTGCCATTCTGCTCGGCCTGCCAGTTCAACATCGTGATTCCCGCTGACCCCATCGCTATCAATACGGTGACCGAAGGCGTCGCGGAGGCGCTCCGCGGTAAGGCCGGGATCGCCGGGCATGAGTTCGAGATCGAGCTGGCGCTGCAGGAAGCTCTCGCCAATGCGATCCGCCACGGCTGCCAGGGCGATTCCACGAAGTTCATCCAGTGTTTGGTGACGTACGACGACACGGGCGACGTACTGATCGTCGTCCGTGATCCAGGCCCCGGTTTTGAGGTCGCTGGCGTGCCGAACCCTCTCGAGGGCACAAACGTCCTCAAAGGAAGCGGACGCGGGATCTTCCTGATCAACCAACTGATGGACGAGGTCCGGTTCGCCGAGGGTGGTCGAGAGCTTCGAATGCGCAAGCGTCACACCGCCGCCGCAGGACTCCGCTAGGCGTTTTCAGACACCCGCGTCACCCGCGCAGCACCGGCGAGTGCCTCAATCGCCGATCTCAGCGCAGTCGACAGTTCGGCATCCTCCACGATGCCGTTCGCATCCAGCCTTCTGCCGTCTAGTGGAACGGTGATCGACGCGTCGACTATCACGTGCGCCGACATCACCGACAACGTTTCCGCCAGCGATGCCCATGCGTGTGTCGCGCGACCCGACGCGTTGATGAGGGCAATCGGCTTGTTGACGAGCTCACCACTGCCGACCACCCAATCGAGCGCATTTTTCAGGACCCCTGGTACTCCGTGGGCGTATTCCGGGCTTGAGATCAGGACCACATCGCACGCCTGCAACGCGGCTCGAAATCGGGTGACTGCCTCGGGCGCATCGTCGCTCTCGACATCTGGATTGAACGGCGGAATCTCCGCAAGCCCCCGGTAAATCGAGATCTCCACTGTGTCGGGAGCCAGTCGGGCCGCGGCTGCGATGAGCGCGCTGTTCGAGGATGCCCGACGAAGGCTCCCTGAAATCGCCAGGCCCCGGACGGGTTCATCGCTGTCCATGAACGTGCAAACAAGGCTGGCCTTCGAAATATTCCGGTCTTGAAGTCGCGCGGCAATTTCTGCAGGTCCACATTCGTTCTGCACATCCGGGAATATTCGAGGGCACCCGGAGATTAGGAATTGTGTAAAGCGCTGGGTGCGAGCCGCCAGCGCGCGTCACAAAGAACCAGGAATTCGCTCGCTTCACTTACTTCTTGCTCGGAGGACCTGATGTTGTCATTCCGTCTCGCTCTCATATCGACAATCTTGATCGGCGCGATCGCCTGCGGAGGCAGCTACTCGCCATCTCCTACCACACCGTCACCAACGCCCGCACCGGCACCCGCACCGGCCCCAGCACCAGCGCCCGCACCGGATCCAGCGCCCGCACCCGCACCGGCACCCAGCACCCGCACCGGCCCCAGCACCCGCACCGGCCCCAGCACCAGCGCCGGCACCCGTGCCGCCGGGCCCGGCTGTAGCGTCCGTCACGATTCCAGTGGGTGCCGCATCACTGGGGAATAGAGCCTACATGCCCCCGGAACTGGACGTCACAGTGGGGACGACGGTGACCTGGACGAACACCGACTCCACTTCTCACACGACCACGTCGGATGCCATTGGGTGGAACTCGGGAATAGTCGGACCAGGCCGACAGTTCTCATTCGCGTTTGAGACCGCTGGGACCTTTCCGTACCATTGCGACATTCATCCGGGAATGGTAGGAAGGGTTGTCGTTCGCTGACGCCCCTGCTCCTACGTCTCGTCCATCTGTCGCGCGCTAAATGAATCGAGCGAGCGAGGCACGCAAGTGTGTTGAGGACGAACCTCTGCCTCGCTCGCGCCAGACCCGCGCCAACGCGTAACGTCAACACCTGGAAGACGATGCCTTGGCCCCGCCGCGATCGCGTCCGCAGCGATTTCCAAATCTCATGGGCCACGACCCGGCCGAGACCAAGTCCAAGAAGTTGGCAGCGCTGCTGAACCGTCGTGATCTCGCACTAACGCGCGTTACACGACGATGCCCCATGGGTCGGCGCCGATGGGGACGATTTTCGCAACTGTCATAGTTGGGCTGGGTTCCGGTCGATGGAGGGATATTTGGTCAGATAGTGAGACAGCGCTCGCGGGCTGATGCCCATCAGCCTGGCCGCCTGCGACTTGACAGTCGATATGCCGAGTGCCTGGCGAATCGTCTCGCATTCGATCCACTCGACGTTTTGACGCAGGTTCAACGACGGAATGCCAGGCTTCCGCATGCTCATCGTCGGCTCGACGGTGACCACATCACGCGTGAGAGTCGAGCCGGTCGTCAACACGACGGCCCGCTCGATCGTGTTCTCGAGCTCGCGCACGTTACCCGGCCAGTGGTACTCCTGGAGTGACGAGACCACGCCGTCCTCCAGCGTCTCGATCGGTTTCCCGCTCCGTGTCGCATGCTTGGCAGCGAAGTACTTCACCAGCATGGGGATGTCCTCGGCGCGTTCGCGAAGCGGTGGGACGACGATCGGGATCACGTGCAGGCGATAAAACAGATCATCCTGGAACCGTCCCTCTTCGACGAGCTGACGGAGGTCGCGGTTGGTCGCGGCGATCACGCGAACGTCCACGTGCTCTGTCCGTTCGGCTCCGAGCGGTTCGACTTCCCGTTCCTGCAGGACGCGCAGCAACTTGGCCTGCAGTCCAGTCTGCATCGTTCCGATCTCGTCGAGAAAGATGGAGCCGCGGTTGGCCAGAGAGAACTTGCCTTTCCTCGTGCCGGTGGCGTCTGTGAACGCTCCTCTGACATGACCGAAGAGCTCTGATTCCAGCAGGGTTTCGGGAATGGCCGCGCAGTTGACCTTGATGAACGGCAGGTCGTGCCGCGCGCTGCGATCGTGTACGGCACGGGCCACCAGCTCTTTGCCCGTGCCCGTTTCGCCCATGATCAGTACCGTGCTGCGGCTCGCCGCCACCAGCTCGATGCGCCGGATCACCTCGGCGATGGCGCGGCTTTTCCCGACGATGCCGAACCGGTGAACGGGTTGGTCGGTCATCGTGGGCGAAAGCGATTCGCCACCGGCGATTCGGTTTCTTGCAAACGTCACACGCCCTCCTTCTCGAGTCTCCAGGCCGAATCAACGAACTGATGAGCCAACAGTGGTGGCTGCTGCGACAGCTGCCATGCGGCAAGTGTGGATTAGGGGAGCACTGGCCACCACCCACAGCAGTCGCACAAGACTCGTACGAAACGCGTACGGCGCAGCAGTAAGAGGAAAGTCACGCGTCAACGAAACGTTGCTACGTCGGGTGGTGGAGGACACCGATAGGAACGCGCGAGTGCGCTGATTGACGATGCGCACTGAGCCGGGAATATTCCGAGGATTCGGGAGGTTAGCGCAAATGGAAACACCAACCTCGGAAATGGAGGACGACAAGAATGAGTCACCTAGGATTGATCTCGCGTTTTGGTCCGCCTGCCCTCTCTGCGGGACTGCTGGTCTCCTTGTTGGGCGTGGGACTGGGCTCGACCCATCCCATCCAGGCGGCAGTCGCTGAGAGTGGCAAGGGGCCTCAGCTCATCATCGGACGAGACGACGACAATACGGACAATGCCAAAATTCAAGCTGGCGCGGGCGCGAACCAGTCCCTGAACCGCACCGACGTCATCGAAGGCGGACCGGGCAATGACGTGATCTTTGGATTGAACGGCAACGATGTGATCGACAGCGGTCCAGGTTCGGACATCATCCTTGGTGGACCGGACGGCGGAGTGGCACCCGGCGGCCCCCCGAACAGCGACATCATGTTCGGCGGAAATGGCGACGATGTGAATCTATGGGCGCCCGGCGATGGAAGTGAGGCGTTTATCGGGGGCCGGGGGCTCGATGCGCTCGTGTTTGGCACGACTGATCGCGAGACCGTTCCCGATCCACAGACGAATGTCCGGCTGCCGACCCTCCTGTTCGGTGTTCCGGGGTTCCCGCAGGGCATCCCCACCGCGGACGTGAGCGGTCAGCTACAGCACTGCACCATCGAGCGGAGCCCATTACCCGGTTACGATCACCTGGTGCGGTTCCGTGGGGCGACCGGCAATATTATCGTCACGGTGCGGGTCGGCGAGGTAGAGCAGGTCTTCTGCTCAAGCGAGGAAGGCGCAGGGATCGCGTTCGCCGACCTCACTTCTCCCGCTCCCGCTTTCGTTGACGTCTCGCAACAGGAAGTTGAGAGACTGAACCCGCTGGTCGCGGCGATGATTCGGTAGCAACCTTCAGGCCGATCCCGCACGATCTCGATCAGAGCCCAGGCCAGCAACGAGAATCATCATTTCGATCTCAAACGGCGCGCCGCGCGCCGGGCGTGGTCGCACGAGCGATCTGCGGCGCTGGCTGTTTTGTTTCGCGGACGAAGGGCGCCATCGGGCTCCACATCAACCAGTGCGGGAGCTGTCTTGCAAGCGCGGGAATGCCTTCGACCACCACACTGCCGCATCGGATGGCGTCGGAGTACTCCACGTATCCCAGCCAGAGACGATAGAACAGCGCCACGTCCGCTCGGACGACCAGATCGTTGTCGAACCCGGGCGGCGTGACGCACACCGACACCTCGCGGCGCTCGAGCAACAGCCATACCCTTCGTCCGTGAGGGCCCGTGAAGTCGAACTCGACAACGACGCGTCGGTCTGGCAGCAGCTCGCGCTTGATTCGCTGGTGGATCTTCCAGACCAGCAGCCCGGCATCCAGCTCCTCCGGCTCGGGCTCGCCAAAGGCCCAGCGCACGCCCCACGCACCGATCGCTTCGATGACTGTTTTGAGATCCCTGCCTGCGGCAGACAGGTGATACTCCGGCGACTTGGATTGCGCTCCGGGCAGGCGGTCGATCACACCCGCCCGTTCGAGGTCGCGGAGGCGTGACGCGAGCAGCGACCGCGAAATTCCCGGGAGTCCTCGCTCGATCTGGTTGAAGCGATGACTCCCGAGAATCAGCTCGCGCAGGATGAGCGGGGTCCATCGGTCCGCGACAATCTGCGACGCCCGCGCAACGGGGCAGTACTGCCGGTACTTCTGCATGGCGCATGGTGCCACCACGCGAGGCGTCTGACCAGTTCGAAAATCGAACCAGAATTCCGCGTTACCGCCCGGCTGAAGCAGCGCGGGACGCGACGATCCCGCGTACGGCCCACGCGCGAGCACTGAGGACGATCGAGCCCTCCCGCTTGTGGCCCAGCAGGCGCCGTCTCAGTCGCGCGCGCAGCCGCTTGCGCTCGCGTGCCCGGAGTGCGGCGATGTACGCCCCGGCCGGCCCCTGTCCTCCAAGAAACGGCAGCCAGTAGTCGTCGAAGGACGAGAACGGTGTCGAAACGGTCAGCGGCTCCTCCAGTACGTCTTGTAGCCCATGCTCGCGCCAAAGCGCCGCCAGCTCGCCGCAGCGGCAGAGCGGCATATGCCGTTCATCGCGCGGGTCCGCGTCGGGCCTGAGCGCAATGGCTTCGTCCCAGAATGCGCGCAGCATCGCCATGTCGCCGCCGTAATCCCACACGGCGGCCGCGACGATGCCGCCACGTCGCGTGACGCGAATCATCTCGGAGAGTGCGCACGCAGGCTCGGAGATGAAATTGAGGGCCAGAAAGGCCACGGTGCGGTCGAACAATCGATCGCTGAAGCGAAGATGCCGGGCATCGCCGACCTCGAAGTGCGCACGAATCCCCAAATGGCGCGCCTGCGCGAACGCCACAAATCCTGCGGCGGGATCGATGCCGACGATTTGGCTGGATGGCCTGGCGGCAACGATGGCGCTCGCCAGCGCGCCGGTGCCCGAGCCGACATCGAGGACGAGGTCGCGATCGCGAAGCCCGGCGAACCGGATCAAGCGTGTCCCCAGTGCACGGCTCCATCGCCCCATGAACCGCTCGTATGCGCAGCCGTCAGTAAACGCGTCGCTCCGAATTGCGAGCATTGACATCCCGTTCTATCTCGGCATTGGGTCGCACCACGCGCCACCTCGAATAGTTCAATTGCCGCGGGCTCTCGCGGAAGTGCAACGACAGGACTGATCCGGTTCAAGTTCCGCACCGCCCAGCGTCACGTCCCGGCCGATGTCAGTCCGAGAATTGCACCGCCTCAGTCCGAACGTCGCACTGGAGTCGGGCGTCTCCTGCACGTACCTTCCGCTCACGACGCGCGTCACACGGAAAGCCCCGCGCGCAACGGCGCCCGCAGACGTGCACCGCACTTGGATCAATTGCGGGCGGACATCACGGAGAGGAAGGACTTCCATGAGACGAGTCATCTTCGCGGCGGCACTCGCCACGCTCTTTGCGTTCTGTGGAGTGATCAGGATTGACGGCACGCAGCTGACGCGACAGGCAAGGGCGGCGCATCGGGCGACTCCGGTGATCTACTGGAGCAACGAGGCCCGCCGCGCGATCGTTCCACCCGGGCCCAAAGGCATCTTCGGCAAGGAGAATTACGGGAACAAGTTCCCCGGCGAGGCGGCCATTTACATGGGGATCGTCCACGCCGCGATCTACGACACCGCAGTGGCAATAGCAGGCGGGTACCGTCCGTACGCGATCGCGCTCACGGCCCCGGAAGACACCTCGCCGCAAGCGGCGATTGCTACGGCGGCCCATCACGTGCTGATCGGCCTCCAGCCGGAGCTCCGGCTCACGCCGCCGCAACAGAAGACTCTCGACGACAGCTATGACGCCTACCTTGAGGCCATTCCCGAGGGCTCGGCGAAGGCAAACGGGAAGGCGATCGGAGCGCAGGTCGCATTAGCCGTGCTCGCCACACGCGAAGGCGACGGGCGTGACGGGGACCCACAGCTCAGCGACCTCAACCCGCCGCCTCCTGGCCCCGGCGTCTGGGAGGAGGGAACGAATCCGGCCGTGGGCTTGCGCGTGCCAGGCATCCGGCCGCTCGTGCTCGAGAGCGCATCACAATTCCGGCCTGACGGTCCCACTCCGCTTGCGAGCGACGAGTACGCAAAGGACTTTCAGCAGGTGGCGGAGTTGGGGCGTGCGGAGAGCACAGCGAGGCGGCCCGAGCAAACGATTCAGGCCCTGTTCTGGACCGACCACGACCTTCGCCAGTGGAACGACGGGATGCTCACCCTGGCGGCCCGCCGCGGCCTCGATCTGGTTCAGACGGCGCGGATGCTGGCCATCGCGCATGCCGCAGGGGGCGATGCGATGATCGCCTGTTTCGACGCGAAGTACACGTATTGGTTCTGGCGGCCGTACCAGGCCATTCCGCGGGCAGACGAAGATCCGAATGCGGCGACCGTTGCCGATCCGACGTGGCAGCCGCTGGGCCTGACGCCGAACTTTCCAGAGTACCCGTCAGCCCATGCGTGCCATACCACCGCCGTGGCGACCGCACTCGGGGCGTTCTTCGGCACCGACAAAATCCCGTTCTCGCTCGACAGTCGAGTGACCCGTACGACCCGAATGTACAAGCGGTTCCATGATGCGATCAGGGACGTGAATCTGGCCCGCGTCCTGGTCGGTTTCCACTTTCGCACCTCCGATCAGGAGGGCTCGCATCTCGGCCGCGCGGTCGCTCGATACGTCGTCGCGCACCAGTTCACGCCATTGGACTGATGTCTGCGTGCGCTACCTCGACCGATTTCACAAAAGGCGAACGGACGTTCTAATCTGACTTGATGGCGCGTCCAACCATTCAGCCGCGCCGAGAGCTCACACGCGTCGGCGTCGTTGGCCTGCTTCGACGCGGATGTTGGGCGTCCCTGCCGATCGCGACCATCGAAGCACTGATCGAGGGTGGACGGTTCACAGAATTCCCTGCGGGCCATACCGTGTACGCCGAAGCTGACGCCGAAGGACTGGCCGTCGTCATGCAGGGTCTGCTTCGCGTCTATATGCATGCCAGCGACGGCCGGCAGGTCACGGTGCGTTATGTGCGTGCAGGTGATCTTCTGGGTGTACCCGCGCTCGTCGGTGGGCCGGCGCCAGTTTTCGTCGAGGCGGTCGTGCCTGGGGCCGCCTTCTTTTTCGACGTCGATCGCGTCAAACGAGCGGCGCGCCACGATGCGTTAGTGGCATGGGCGTTCGCGGAAGAGTCGGTTCATCGGCTGTACGACGTCCTCGAAGAACTCGCCGGGAACGCGTTTGCCTCTGTCCGCCAGCGGGTCGCACGCCATCTTCTCGACCTTGCGGCGTCGCGTCGCGTCGCCGACGGCCGGCTCACCGCGTTCGTGACTCAGCAGGATCTCGCGAACAGTGTGGGTTCGGTTCGAGAAGTTGTCGCGCGCACCCTCGCAGAGCTTCGGGCGGAGCGCCTCGTCCGAACGTCGCCCGGCCGTGTGGACATTCTCGATCCCGTTCGGTTGAGCCGCCAGTTATGGTCCCGGATGCGTGACGAAAGTCACAGCGCCTGAGAGACCCTCCCGTCACAATCAGCCCGAGGCCACGAGTTCACCGGCCTCGGATTGAAGGTCAGATGTTCGCTGTCGATCATGCCGCTACGGCGTTGCTGATCAAGCGGCGGTTCCCGTCCGTTCCGCTGGCACCGCTGCTTCTCTCGGTTCAGGCGATGGAGCTCGCGTGGGTCGGTCTCAATTACCTCGGCGTCGAGCGCACAACGACCGGGTCGTCCGTTCACAGCGTCGCGGACATTCATCTCGCGTATATGCCGTTTTCGCATTCGGTGGCGACGGCGGCCGGCGGTGCGCTGCTCGCATGGCTCTTCATCGAAAAGGGACTTGGCCGGCCAGCGATCGGACGAGCGATCGGAATCGGGATCTTCTCGCACCTCGTGCTCGATGTCATGACCCATGCGTCGGACATCGCGCTGTGGCCTGGCAGTGCACTGCCAGCGCTCGGTCTGGGTCTCTACGATCATGCGCCGATGTGGGGCTTTGCGCTCGAGATGGCGTACGGCGTGGTCTGCTGGTGCGTCTATCGGGGAGGCGGAACGCTGCTCGCGGTGATCGTGCTCGGCAATCTCGCAAACATCACGCTCTTCTCAGCGGCAATTCGTGGGCCCGAAGAGTACCTGGCGGGCCATCCCTTGATGGTGGTCACGGTGGTCTTTGCCCAAATTGTGACGACGTTGGCACTGGTCGATCTGTTCGCCAAACGAGCGGTTCCAGCGAATCTCCAAGGGCGCGTGTCTGAGAGCTTCAGGTAGCCTTTCGCGGACTGGGAAGCGTCGCGTGCGGTCGAGTCCCTGCTAACCAATCCCCGCGCCTCGGCGTGTTCGTCATCGACCTGTTGAACGCGGTCGTGATCCGCGCCTTTCTCTCCGTCCTATAACCTCACGCGTCACCTATACTGGTCGCGTCCACGCGACCATGGCGACCAAGAAAGCCGTTGACATCCTGCGCGACAAGTCGAGGTACAAATCGATCGCCTTCACGCGGCAAGAGCGTTTGCGCATGGGCCTGCAAGGCCTGCTGCCGTACGCGGTCGCTACTCAGGCGCAGCTCGTCGATCGCGTGATGAACTGGCTCAGGAAACTGCCGCGCGACCTCGACCGCTACATGGCGCTCGCCTCGATACAGGAGCGCAACGAACGCCTCTTTTACCGGACGGTCATCGACCACGTGGACGAGGTCCTGCCGTGGATCTACACGCCCACGGTCGGCGAGGCCTGCAAAGAGTTCTCGCACATCGCGCGCGAGCCGAAGGGCTTCTTCATTACACCGCGTGACAAAGGACGCATTGCGAAGATTCTCGGCAACTGGCCCGAGAAAGACATCCGCGTCATCGTGGTCACCGACGGGCAGCGCGTGCTCGGACTCGGCGATCTCGGTGCCAACGGCATGGGCATTCCCGTCGGCAAGCTCGCGCTCTACACGGCGTGCGCGGGTATTCCGCCGAAGCAGTGCCTGCCGGTGTTGCTCGACGTCGGCACCAACAACACCACGCTCCTCGATGACGCGCTCTACATCGGGTATCCGCGGCGGCGTGTGACGGGCCCCTCGTATTTCGCTCTCGTCGACGAGTTCGTGCGCGCAGTGCAGAAGAAATACCCGGGCGCCTTGATCCAGTTCGAAGACTTCCTCACACCAGACGCCTACGCCCTTCTGAACACGTACCGTGACCGCGTGCTCTGTTTCAACGATGACATTCAGGGCACGGCGGCCGTGGCGCTGGCAGGTGTCTACGCCTCCACGCGCGTCCTCGAACGGCCGTTCCGCGATCTGCGGATCATGTTCCTGGGCGCGGGATCGGCCGCGACGGGCATCGCCGATCTGATGGTGTCGGCACTCGTGAGCGAGGGCCTGCCCCCGGCGGATGCCCGGCGCCAGCTGTGGTTCGTCGACGTGAACGGCCTGGTCACGAAGGGCCGCACGGACCTGCTGTCACACAACCTTCCCTATGCGCACGACCATCCGCCGCTCGCGTTCACCGATGCGATCGACGCCATCAAGCCCCATGTGCTCATCGGGGCCACCGGCGCGCCGGGCACCTTCACGCAAGACGTCGTCGAGCGGATGTCAGTGCTCAACAAACGTCCGATTCTGTTCGCGCTCTCCAATCCCACGTCGCGCGCGGAATGCACGGCCGAGCAGGCGTATCGGTGGAGTCGCGGTCGAGCGGTCTTCGTCAGCGGCAGCCCGTTCGACGCCGTGACGCATAACGGTCGTGAGTTCCGCCCGGGCCAGGGCAACAACGCCTACGTGTTTCCAGGCATCGGGCTCGGCGCGATTGTTTGTCGCGCGCGGCGGATTCCGGATGAATTCTTTCTGACGGCTGCCCGTACACTTGCGGGACTGGTGACTGCGGGGGACCTCGACAACGGCACGCTCTATCCGCCGATGCGCGACATCCGGCGGATATCGCTGGCGATCGCCGTCGGCGTGGCCGACTGCGCCTACAGACTGAACCTCGCCCGGGCGCGACGGCCCCGAAATGTGAAACACGCCATCGCCCGCTTCATGTACGAACCATGATCGGGGCCGCCGCGCGCGACTTCAATGGCTTGGCTCAAAGCGCCACAATTTCAGGGGCAACGCGGGCGCGATGGTGCTCAGCGGCTGGGGCGTTCGGTTACGGCGATGCAGCTCGCCCCCGACCCGCCGGGCAAGGTCGACTTCGCGCCACCCTGGCTCTCTCCTTCGAGCAGCGCTTCGAGGCTGGTGTACGCGTAAATCGTCGGCGCGTGATTCTGCATCAAGCCGCCGGTGTCTGCTGTCGGCCCGTAGTTGCTGTGCAGCTCGCGCCCGAGCATGCGAAGCATTGCCATCTGCTGCCCGCGATGATGGGATGTGTGAGTCAGCCGCCGCGTCATGACCCAGGCTCTCGACCGACGAACGTCGAAAAACGTGGTCTGCGCCTCCCACCAGTTCTCATCGGTCTGTCGCAATCGCTCCAGGCGGCGGCCGCTGTCCTCTGCGTACCGCTTGATGAACTGCACTCGAGTCTCACGTTCGGGAAGTGGAGACGCTCCCATATCGATGCCGAGCATGTTACGAAACCAGATGTTTTCGCTGACGCACTGATGGACCATGTGCTCGTGGATGCTGCGTCCCCGCGGATCGTCCTGCTTCGGGCGCACCGTGAGGTCGTCGTCGCGAAACTCGCTCCAAACGCTCAGCACCTTGAGCCGTTCGGTGTCATAGCTTTCGATCAGAAAGTCGTATCTCATGAAAGCCCTACTTCGCCGGTCCCGCCGTCGTTCAAACGTCGTGGCTTGAAGATTCTAGCTGTGGATGCGGCTTCGTGCCTTTCGTTACCTCGCCTCCGTCTCGATGGTCGTCGACAGCCTGGCATCCAGTTGGCGCGCCTCGTCGTTCAGGACATGAGCGCCAAGAGCCTTCGCTGCCCGGAGATGCTCGCGTGCATCCGCCATCCGGCCGGTGCGGGCCTCGATGAGTGCAGCGTGCATGTACAGCTCTCCGTCCACGGTGCCGAGCGACAGTCCCTTGGCCATGGCCTGCGCCGCTTCCTCGAAACGGCCATTCCGGAACAGCGCCCACGCGAGAGTGTCGTAGCCGTGAATATCCGGGCGGCTGTTCAGGTCCTGCCGGGCGAGCGCCAGCGCCTGCGGCAGGTTCCTGCCATGATCCGCATAGAACCTCGCGAGCTCGCGGCGGTACGCCGCCTCGTTGCCCGGATGCCGAGCGATCCCTTCGGCCTGCCGATAGACGCGTTCGGCCGCCTCGAGCCGCGACCGCTTCGCATACAAATCTCCCAGCGCAATGAGGCAGCCCGGCTGCGGCGCGTGCGACACCGCCAGCTCCAGCAACTCGATCGCTTCATCATCGCGTCCCTGAGCGGCGCGCACATCGCCAAGACCGTCGAGCGCGATGTAATAGCCGTCGAACAGCCGCAACGCTGCGGCATACGCTCGTGCCGCGTCCTCCAATCGACCCTGGCGGTAGAGCAGCGCACCGATTCGCGTCTGATACCAGGCGGCCGCCTCGCCAGGCCCCTCTTCCGCCAGCTCTGTTGCGGCGGCTTGACGGAGCAGGTCGAGCGCGCGCTGGTTCTTGCCGTGCACTTCGAGCAGCTGTGCCTGGCGGGCGAGCACAGACGGCTCGCCCGGGGGGACTTTGCTCACGAGCTCGGTGATCGCACTCCTGGCCTGCTCGTACTCACCCACCTCCAGTGCGGCGTCGCCCAGTACCGCCAACGCATCGATGCTCTCGGGCGCCATCGTCCGTGCGAGCCGGGCCATCGATGTTGCCTCTGCAAACCTGTGCTGTGACGCCAGCGTCGTCGCCAGGCCCAGCATCGCCGGCAAATGCCTGCTGTTGATGCGGAGCGCGGCACGAAACGCCGCCTCGCCGCTTCGATAGGCATCGAGGTTGCCGCTCTCACGGCCGAGGCGACGCTGAAGCTGCCCGAGAATCGTGTAGCTCAAATAGTCCCCTGGGGCTTCGGCGACGCGCGTCTCGAACTGGCGGATTGCCTTGTGCGTGGCCGCCGCCACTGCCTCGGAGCCTACCGCCACGAGATGCGCGGAGCTGAGCACGGTACACAGTGTCAAAGCCATAGCAGTTCCCGATCGATTGATCGTTGTCATCTCGTCTCTCCAGGTCGCAGCAGCGGCAGGCGGGCCCGAGGGCCCTCTTTCAGTGGCCTACGGATTGGCGACGGCCAGATACGGGAAGGTCGACTGAAAGGCCGAGTCGTTGGCGACGCAGTCGCTCGTCACGGCACCATTCGTAATCAACCCGAGCTCGGTATCGATGACGTCGTCTTCGAGGCGACGGCCGTTCGGGAACCCGCCTGGATCACCGATCGTGAAGGTCAGGATGTCGGGCAGAAGGAAACGCGCGAGGCCAGCGGGATCGGCAGCGCCAAGGGCCTGCAGCTTCTGCGTGACGATATCGCCGAACGCGTTCCAGTCGTCCGCCGGTTCGCCCGTGTTGAACGCATCCTTCAGCGACGAGGGAATGAAGACGGTGTTGATGGCCGGGCGCCCCATGCGATCCACGGTGCGACCGCCCTGGGCCGTGCGCGCCCACACTCCGATCGGTCCCGAGCCGAGCTGATTGCTTGGCAGCTCCAGAACGATGGCCAGCGTGTTCAATCCGCGAAAGAAGTCGGTGCCGCCGCCCGCGCAGAACGCCAGATTGTTACGGAACGCCAGGAGATCGAAGAAGAACGGATCGTCGAACAGTCCGGCCAGGAGCGTCCCACCGCCAGGGATTGGAGTGCTCTGCCCGGTGATGCCCCGTACCTCGGTCGCGGAGCGATCACTCTTCATCCGTACTTCCTGAACGCCTTTGCTGTCGGGGTTCGAGAACGTCAGCCGGAACGTGTTGTCTTCGAGGGCATCGCCGTTGGCGTCGACTTTGAACTCGTAGTTGCCTTGCGGGTGGAAGGTCGTGGCGCCCGTGATGCCGGCGAGCGGGCTCACTGTCATGATCAGGACGGTGTGGCTCGAGTCAGCGGGCGAACGAAAGGCATAGACATCGTTGATGTCGAGCCGCGTGTTCACCCGCACGCCGGGGGCATCGCCGTGGTCGGCGCCGCGCACGAACAGAGTGGCTGCGCCCACGATCAGCGCGCCGATGCCAATGCTGAGAAAGCTGTGCCGGACTCTCATTTGGTGTCTCCTTGGCCGCGCAAGCGACGGCGCCACAATCGCCTCCTGCTGCGCACTCTTTCGGGGCTACGGAGCCAGCAATGTTTTGGATTGGTCTGACGCCCGCAGGAAACGGAAAGGACGACCGGATGCGGCCGTCCGTGAGGCATTGGCGGAACATCCTTGATCGTCAGGCCGCTCGCGCCTCAAGATGCCTTGCTCACGAAACGGAGAAAATGCCGTGAACAGGAAGATTCAGGTCCAGGGCTTTCACCACATCACGCTCGTCGGGTCGACGCGGCAAAGCGCCATCGACTTCTGGGAGGGCACGCTGGGTATGCCGTTCATTTTCGAGCAGCCCAATCTGGGCAAGCCCGACGAGAATCATCTCTACTTCGACCCCGGCGACGGCCGCCTCCTGACCGTCTTCACGAACGAGTCCAGAACGGATGCGGGGCGCCCGGCGCCGCGAGACGTCGGCTGCGTCGAGCATTTCGCGCTGAACGTCTCGCGCGCGACCTTCATACAGGCGCCGGCCAGGTTGCGCGAGCGCGGCATCGAGTTCATCCAGCGCGATCGCGGGTTCATGGATTCGATCTATCTGCAGGATCCGAACGGCCTCAAGGTGGAGCTCGCCTGCTACAAGTTTCAGACGCCCGAAGGCTTCCGGGACGCCGACGTCCTCATCCAGGCTCATCGTCTTCGCGTCGAGCGCGGCGACCACCACATCACCGACGAGCACCTGGCGGATGCCATCGAGCGGCTGCTCTCGACGAGAGACAGATTGTCGCAGTCGTCAGACAGAATGTAGCTTTTCCTGGTGCGTGAGAATCGGTCAGGCGTGCCGGTGATCTCGCGCCGTCGCCTCGGCACGTGGTCGCCTGAGCGGTTCGCGCGGTGTCGGGCAATCGGTCACAATCGGTGCGCTCCTTGTGGGCCATCGGCGATCACGATGAAGCATTCAGAAATAGGCAAGGACGGGCCACATCCATTTTTGGCGGCGGTGCGTAGACTCAGTCGGCATTCCCATGCGCGTCGCGAGCTACCAATGGGGCCTGTCCCTCCTGCTTCTTGTCTTCGGCACGGCGCCTGTGTTCGCGCAGACGTCGGTCCTGACCGGCACCGTCCGAACCGATACGAATGAGCCACTCGCGGGCGTCGCGGTCGAGCTGCGGCAGCCCGGTGCAGCGGCGATCCAGCGGACCGAGACGGACACAAGTGGACGGTATCGCTTCGACGGTCTGCCGCCAGGCCGGGCCCAGCTGGTCTTCTCGCTCGTCAACTTCTCCAGCGCGCGCCGGGACGTCGTCCTTCCCGCCGGCGCCGCCGTGCAGCCCGACGTCGTGCTCCATCTCGCGCTGAGCGCGGATGTCACGGTCACCGGCAAGTCGACCTTCACGAATCTCGCCGACGCGCAGGATCCAACGCGCAGTCTGCTTGGCATCGCGCAGTCGGCGAGCCAGGGTGCGATAACCGCGCGTCAGCTCGAGGCGCGACCGATCATGCGCAGCGGCGAGATCCTCGAAACCGTTCCAGGTGTTGTCATCAGCCAGCATAGCGGCGAGGGCAAGGCGAATCAGTACTACCTGCGCGGCTTCAACCTGGATCACGGCACGGACTTCGCGACGACTGTGGCGGGGATGCCGGTGAACATGCCGACGCACGGGCACGGGCATGGCTACTCGGACATGAACTTCCTGATCCCCGAGCTCGTGAGCGGCGTGCAGTTTTCGAAAGGACCGTACTTCGCGGACCAGGGCGATTTTGCGACGGCGGGCGCCGCGAACATCAACTACACGAACCGCCTCGCGCGTCCGATCGCACGCGTGAGCGGAGGGGGACACGGATTCGCACGCGCCCTCGCCGCCGCGTCGCCGGCCGTCGGCAGCGGCCGCCTCCTCGTCGCGCTCGAACTGCATCACGACGATGGCCCGTGGCAGAGCGACGACAACTTCCGGAAGGTAAACGGTCTGCTGCGCTTCAGTCGTGGCGATGCGCTCAACGGGATTGCGGCCACCTTCATGGGCTATCACGGCGTGTGGGACTCGACCGATCAGATTCCCGAGCGGGCCGTGCGCGACGGCCTGGTCGATCGTTTCGACACGCTCGACGACACCGACGGCGGCGATTCGTATCGCTACAGCGGGTCGATCGAGTGGCAGCGGACGCGCAACAACGCCAGCACGAAGCTGACGGCATTCGGCCTGGCGTACGATCTCAATCTCTTCTCGAACTTCACCTATTTCCTCGACGACCCGGTGAATGGTGATCAGTTCCAGCAGGCCGATCATCGGTTCGTGTCCGGCGCGAAGCTGAGTCACCGGCGGCTCGGCCGCTGGGGCAATCGCGCGGTCCAGAACACGTTCGCCGTTCAGGTCAGGAACGACGATATCGGGAACGTCGGGCTCTATCACACGCGCGCGCGTGAACGGCTCGAGACGATCCGGCAGGACTCGGTCCTGCAGACCAGCGTCGCCGGCTCTTTTCAGAACGAGACCGAGTGGACGCCCTGGCTCCGCACGCAGGCCGGCGCGCGAGTGGACGCCTATCGCTTCGACGTCGACGCATTGCAGGTCGCGAATTCCGGTACCGATACCGCGGCGCTCGTCAGCCCGAAGGGCGGCGCCATCCTGGGGCCGTGGAGCGGGACGGAGTTCTACGTCAACGCCGGCATGGGATTCCATAGCAACGACGCACGCGGCGCGACGATCACGGTGAATCCCGTGACCGGGGAGCCGGCAGGTCGCGTCACGCCGCTGGCACGCGCAAAGGGAGCCGAGATTGGTGTGCGATCGGTTCGTCTCCCGCACCTGCAGACGAGCTTCGCGCTCTGGAGCCTGAGCCTCGATTCGGAGCTGATTTTCGTCGGCGATGCCGGCACGACCGAAGCCGGGCGCCCGAGCCATCGCTATGGGTTCGAGTGGGCGAACTATTACTCGCCGATGCCCTGGCTCACGTTCGACGCGGACGTCGCGGTATCAGAGGCACACTTTACTGACCACGATGTCGCCGGCGATTTCGTGCCCGGGGCCGTGGCCACGGTCGTGTCAGGCGGCGCGACGGTGGACAGCCTCCACAACTTCTTCGGCAGCATCCGTTGGCGCTACTTCGGCCCGCGGCCACTCGTCGAGGACAACTCCGTCCGATCGAAGGCGACGAGCCTCGTGAATCTCGAGGCGGGCTTCCGGGTTTCGCCGACCGTGCGACTGGCACTGGACGTATTCAATCTCTTCAATACCCGTGGGAGTGACATCGACTACTTCTACGCGTCGCGGTTGCCGGCGGAACCTGTCGACGGCATCGACGACATCCACTTTCATCCCACGTTGCCGCGCACGGCGCGCCTTAGCCTGATCGTGGGATTCTGAACGCCCGAGTCGCTGGCGGTTTGACCACTTGCCAGTACCCCTTCAGCGCTATGGACGTGGTCGTCGGAATAGGCTGGAATGGGGGCTTCCCCCATGCGTTCGTCAGCCTCGCGTCGCATCGCTACGACGTTGGCAGTAGCGATCTGTCCGCTCGCGGCTTGTCAGGGCTCCCCCTCACGCGCCGGCCATGCGATTGAGTTCAACGTCATCCCGCCGGCGGCGTCGGGCGGCGGACAGAAGATGTACGAGATTGCGGGACGCGTCACTGGAAGTCAGCCGGGGCAGCAGATCGTGATCTTTGCCAGGAGCGGCGTCTGGTGGGTGCAGCCGTACACCGTGCACCCGTTCACGGCCATCGACGGTGACACGCGCTGGCGGAACACGATCCACCCGGGCACCGAATACGCCGCGCTGCTGGTGGAGCCAGGCTATCGGCCGCCTGCAACGATCGAGCAGTTGCCGAAGGTTGGTGAGGGCGTGCTGGCCGTGGCGACGGTCAAGGGGACCGGATCCTATGTCGAACACCCGCGGAAACGTCTGACGTTCAGCGGATACGAGTGGGAGATTCGTGACACGCCAAGCGAGCGCGGCGGCTCGAACGAATACGATCCCGGCAACGTCTGGACCGATGAACGCGGTCACCTGCATCTGAAGCTCGCACAGCGCAACGGGCAGTGGACCAGCTCCGAGGTGATGCTCACACGCGCGCTGGGCTATGGCACGTATGTCTTCGTCGTGCAGGATGCCTCCGCGCTCGACCCAGCGGCGTCGGTCGGCCTTCTCACCTGGGACGATCAGGGCGCCGATCAGAATCATCGAGAGCTCGACATCGAGCTGGGACAGTGGGGCGACGCGGGCGTCGCCAACGGCCAGTACGTCATCCAGCCGTACTACGTGCCTGCCAACGTTCGCCGGTTCACGGCGCCATCGGGACGCCTGACGCATTCGTTCCGCTGGGAGCCGGGTCTGGCGTCGTTCCGCACCGTGCGGGGTGCCGGGCTCGAGGCCGGCGCGCCCGTGGTCGCTCGGCACGAGTTCACGTCCGGCGTACCGACGCCGGGCAACGAGCGTGTCTGCATGAACCTCTATTACTTCCGATACTCGCCATCACCGCCCAAGAAGGACGTCGAGATTGTCATCGAGCGGTTTCAATACCTGCCGTAGCCATCGCCTCTGGCACGCGATCCGGTGCACCGCTGTCGCGCTGATCGTGTCGACTGGCGGCGCCAATGTCGCCTACGCACTCGATCCCTCGTGGGCGCTCTCGCAATACATCCGCCAGCGCTGGGGCAGCGAGAAGGGGTTTCCCGGCGGACCGGTTTACGGCATCGCCCAGGGGGCAGACGGCTATCTCTGGATCGCGGCCGAGAAGGGGCTCGTGCGCTTCGACGGCCTTACGTTCCGGCTGTTCGAACCGCCAGGGCTGACGTCGAGTGCCGGCACCGCGGTGCTGGGCATGATCGCGGCGCCCGACGGCAGCCTCTGGGCGCGCCTGCGCGGCCCCGCCCTCCTCCGATATCGCGACGGTGCGTTCGACAGCCTGCTCGACGATCTCCATCTTCCTGACAATGTCATCACCGCATTGCTGCGATCGCCCGACGGCACCGTGTTCGTCGCCAGTCTCGGCCATGGTGTCGTTTCCTGGCGTCCGGGGGAGCGCGTGACGGTCGTGACTCACGCCGCAATGCCCGGGGCGGCATTCCCGATCGCGATGGCGCGCGGCGGCGACGGTTCCCTGTGGTTGGGAACGCGCGACACCGGTGTCCTGCGCGTCCGCGGCGCCGAGGTCACGCGCATCACCGCCGGCCTTCCGGACCTGAAGGTCAACTGTCTACTTCCGGCAGACGACGGCACGGTGTGGATGGGCACTGATCGTGGCGTGGTGCGATGGACCGGCAAGACCATCACGACCGACGGCGTACCGGCGCCGCTCGATCATTTGCCCGCGCTCGCGATGATTCAGGATCGCGCATCCAACATCTGGGTAGCCGCCGGCCCGAATGGCCTGTACCGCATGAGCGGTGGCGAGGCCTCGACCCTCGCGCGTGGCGATCGCGACGTCCGCGCCAGCGTGACGACGGTCTTCGAGGATCGCGATGGGAACCTGTGGGTGGGCACGGATCGCGGCATCGAGCGTTGGCGCGATGGCGTGTTCGCGACCTACTCGACCGCGCAAGGTCTGCCGTCGGACGCGATCGGGCCGATCTTCGCCGACACAGCGGAGCGCGTGTGGCTCTCCCCCATCGAAGGCGGGCTCTACTGGATGCGCGATGGTGTCGTCCACAAGCCCAGCGGCGTAGCGCTGGACGACGACGTGATCTATTCGATTGCGGGATCCGGCAGCGATCTCTGGGTCGGGCGGCAGCGCGGCGGCCTGACGCGTCTTCGCGCGCGGGGAAACGGATTCGTCGCGGCGCAGTTCACGCAGGCCGATGGGTTGGCGCAGAACAGCGTCTACGCAGTCTATCGAGCCCGTGACGGTGCAGTGTGGGCGGGCACACTCAGCGGCGGCGTCAGCCGTCACAAGGACGGAAAGTTCACGACCTTCGCGGTGGTGGACGGCCTGGCTTCGAACACGGTCGCCTCGATTGCGGAAACACCCGACGGCACGATGTGGTTTGCGACGCCGAACGGCCTGAGCGCGCTCTCTCGCGGCGGGTGGCGGCGCTTCGGGACGGGCGACGGACTCCCGGCAAACGACGTCAGCACGCTATTCGAGGACGGCCGCGGCCGGCTGTGGACTGGGACTACCGCGGGCATTGCGGTGATCGACGGAGGACGGGTCCTGACGCTTCAGCGCGTGCCTCGCGAGCTGCGCGCGTCGATCCTGGGCATTGCTGAAGACCCCGAAGGGCGACTCTGGCTCTCGACCGCGGACCGCGTCCTGAGCGTCCATCGTGAAGCGCTCGTCGGCGGCGCGCTCCGCGACGGCGATGTCCGATCGTACGGCGCCGGGGATGGTCTCGTCGCCTTGGAAGGCGTCAAGCGGCATCGCAGCCTCGTGTCGGATCCTGCTGGCCGTATCTGGGTGTCCACGGCTGGCGGCGTGTCGATGACCGATCCGCGGCACGCGGGCTCGGGCGCGATGCCGGCCATCGCACAGATCGAACGGCTGTCCGCTGACGGGGAGCTAATCGACCTGCATGGAAGCGACTTCTCCGTACCGCCTGGCCGGCGCCGCATCTCGTTCGGGTTCGCGGGGCTGAGCCTCGCGGCGCCGGAGCGCGTCATGTTCCGGTATCGTCTCGACGGCTTCGATCGCGAGTGGAGCGCGCCGTCGCCGGAGCGGCAGGCCGCGTATACGAACCTCGCGCCGGGCTCGTACCGGTTCCGTGTCCTGGCATCGAACAGCGACGGATTGTGGAACGGCAGCGAAGCGACGCTGCGATTCGACATCACGCCGACGATCTGGCAGGCGGCGTGGTTCCGGCTCGCGGTCGTGGCGCTCGCGGCCCTTGCGATCTGGGGGCTGTTCCGACTCCGCATGCTGGCGGTGGCGAGCCAGCTGAATCTGCGCTTCGAAGAGCGGCTGACCGAGAGGACGCGGATCGCGCAGGAGCTGCACGATACGCTGCTCCAGGGGTTCGTCAGCGCGTCGATGCAGCTGCATGTCGCGGTCGATCGCCTGCCGGCCGATTCGGCGGCGCGCGGCCCGCTGGCGCACGTGCTCGACCTGATGAGCCGAGTGATCGAGGAGGGGCGCACCGCCGTGCGCGGGCTCCGATCGCCCGCCAGCGCTCCGCACGATCTCGAGCAGGCGTTCGCGGGCGTGCAGCAGGACTTCGCCTCCGGCGAGCAGACCGCGTTCCGCGTCGTCGCCGAGGGGCGCCGCCGGCCGCTCAATCCCGTGATCCGCGACGAGGTCTATCGTGTCGGCCGCGAAGCGCTCGCCAACGCCGTTCGTCATGCCGGCGCGAAGAACATCGAGCTCGAGCTCGAATACGGGAGTTCTTCGTTGCGCCTGATGGTGCGAGACGACGGCCGCGGGATCGATCCGGGGGTCGTCCGATCGGGAAGCGACGGCCATTGGGGGCTGCCGGGCATGCGCGAGCGCGCTGAGCGGATTGGGGCGCGCTTCAAGGTCTCGACACGCGCTGGAGCCGGCACTGAAGTGGAGCTGACGGTGCCAGGACACGTCGCCTTTGCCGACGCGGCACCGCACCGGCGACGAGGATGGATGGAGGCGTTCCTTCGAGGGCGCCCGCAGGCGCGGCCCGACCGCGTGGAGAAACAGCCGTGAGCGAACAGGCGAAAATCCGAGTGTTCAGCGTCGACGATCACCCGCTGCTGAGAGAGGGGATCGCCGCGATCATCAACAATCAGCCGGACATGGCGATGGTGGCGCAAGCCGCGACCGGCCGCGAAGCCATTCAGAAGTTCCGCGAGGTGCGGGCCGATGTCACGCTGATGGATTTGCGGTTGCCTGACATGAGCGGCATCGACGCCATCATCGCCATTCGCACCGAGTTCCCCGACGCGCGCATCGTCGTGCTCACGACGTTCGATGGCGACGTCGAGATTCAGCGCGCGCTGGCCGCCGGCGCGCGCGGCTATCTGCTGAAGAACATGGCGCCGAGCGTGCTCGTCGACGGCGTGCGACAAGTACACGCCGGCAAGAAGCGCATCCCCCAGGAAGTGGCGGCGCAGATTGCCGAGCACTTCAACGACGAGTCGCTGACGGCGCGTGAGGTCGGCGTGCTTCGCCATGTCGCCGGCGGCAACCGGAACCGCGACATCGCCGAACAACTGCTGATTTCCGAAGAGACGGTGAAGGTCCACATCAAGCACATCATGGAAAAGCTCGGAGCCAGCGATCGCACCGAAGCAGTCGCGATTGCCGTTCGCCGGGGCATCATCCAGCTGTGATCCTGGCGATATCCCTTCGTCCCTCGTCCTTCCTCCTGATACCACCAACGTGGTACTGCCGCCGTCCGCCATTGTGGGATTCGCTCGCTGCGCGGACCCGGTAGTGTCAGAGCGAGCGTGCACCGATTCTTCTCCACGTTTCCTGGGAGCTGGCCCGGGATTGGCTTGCTGGTCCTGCGGGTCGCGGTCGCGGGTCTCGCCGCCGTTCAGGGTGCCGCGTATCTATCTCTTGCGGAGGAACCCGCGACGAGCGGCACTGTCGCAGCGCTCCTGGCGATCGCCAGCGCCGTGGCGATTCTCATCGGCTTCGTGACGCCACTGGCCGCCTGCGTCACCATACTGAGCACCGCCTTCCTGGCCGCGTCGGGTCTGCCGCCATCGACGCCTGTGGCTGCCGCCAGCGCGATCACACCGATCTTCCTGACAGCCGATGCGCTTTCACTCCTGCTGCTCGGCCCCGGCGCGCTGTCACTGGATGCGCGCCTCTTCGGCAGGCGAGAGATCATCATTCCGCACGAGAGAGATCCGCATTAATCCGCAATCCCGAATCCGCAATTCCAATCCGCAATTTGTAGTCCAATCCACAATCAAATCCGCAATCCGCAATCCGCAATCCGCAATCCGCAATCCGCAATTTCACCATCTCCCTTCACTGTATTTCGCCGAACTCAGAGATCGACTCGTCGTCTTGCGCGGGCGCGTTGCCAGGTCGCACGCACAGGACGGCGCGGCATCCCGCGGCGCGCGCGGCCTCCAGTTCCTGCGGCGCGTCGGAAAGGAACAACATGCGCTGCGGCGCCTTTCCCAGCCGCGCGGCAATCCGGCGGTAGCTTTCCGGATCGCGCTTCGCGCCCACGCTGGTGTCGAAGTAAGCATCGAGATATGGCGTCAGATCGCCGAATGGCGTGGAGCGAAACAGCAGCTGCTGCGCGAGCGCGCTCCCGGAGGAATAGATCGCGATCGTCACGCCGCTCTCGTGCCAGCGGCGCAACGCCTCGGGCACATCAGGGAAGACCTCGCCGCGCAAGGCGCCTTCCTGGTAGCCGCGTTCCCAGATCAGTCCCTGCAGCTCTTTCAGCCCGAAGGCCTTGCGATCGCGATCCATCAGCCACGCGGCATAGCCGGCAATCGCGGCGATCTGCTGCTGATCGGATGCGTGCTCCGGCCACTCCGGCGGCGATTCCCCGCGCGCCAGGTCGTTTCGCCAGTCGCGGCGCAAGCTCGCGACGATGGCTGCGAACTCGGGGCGGTCGATCCGATCGCGGACAAACGGCTCGAGCGCGCGCCGTGCGTAGGGGAAGAGCGTTTCCAGCACGAACGCGATCGGTGTGGTCGTCCCCTCGATATCGAGCAGGACGACCTCGAGACCGCCCGCGCGGACGTTCAGCGTCACAAGGACGCAGCAGGGATGCCTGGTCGAATGTAGGCGGGACCGAAGCAGACCGGCTGGAAGTCGCGGTCCGCGCCGCTCTGCGTGTAGTGCGGCGTCCAGCCCGACGGATCCTGGAACAGGCGGACGGCGCGGATCCGTCGATCGCCGCACAGGTCGAACCAGTGGTGCGTGCCGCGCGGAACACGTATCAGGTCGCCTGCCTCGACTTCAATGGCAAAAACCGACTGGCCGGGCGGATGCACGTGGAAGAGCCCGCGGCCCTCGACGATCAGCCGGACTTCGTCTTCATCGTGCCAGTGCTCGGTGTTGAAGCGCGCGAGCATCGCGTCGAGTCCCGGCGTGGCCGGGCTCACGTCGATGACGTCGGCGGTCACGTACCCGCCGCGAGCCTTCAGATCGTCGATAAGCGGAGCGAGCCGCGCCAGAAGCGCCTCGGCCGGCACGTCCGATGGCACCACGGCATCGGGCACGCGCACGTACTCGATGCCGCAACCGGCGAGATGCGTTCGAATCGCATCCTCGGTCTCGATCGTCCGCCCTTCGGATGGAATCCTGACCAGCGCCACATCCCACCTCCCTCACACGTTCCCCTCATCGTAGCGCGATCGGCGGACGAGCGTCTCGAAGAGAAACTCGAGGATTTCCGTGTGCCGCTCTGCTTCCGCCAGCGTCACGCCCCAGGTGTACATGCCGTGCCGCCGCAGCAGCACCGCGTGAGCGGCGGGTCGATCGGCGAGCGTTCGTTCCAGAATCCCGGCCAGGCGAGGCATGTCCTGATCGTTCTCGAGGATCGGAATCCACTCGCGGTGCTCGTGAGACGTCACGCCGCTGAGCCCCTTGAGCATTTCATACCCGTGAATGTGGAAGCCGCCGGCCTCGCCGTGCACGTCCGACAACACGGTGCTATGGACGGAGTGGGTGTGCACGACGGCTCCGGCGCCGCGGAGACGCGCGATCGTGAGATGCAGCAGCGTCTCGGCGGATGGCCGTCCGCGACGACCCAACGCCTTGCCTTCGGCATCGACCGTGAGAATGTCCGACGCCCGCAGCGTGCGCTTGTCGAGCCCGCTCGCGGTGATCGCAAGGCGGAGCGGCCGGCGCGAGACGACGGCGCTGAAATTGCCGCTCGTCCCGAGCGCCCAGCCGCGCGCGTACAGCCGTTGGCCGAGCTCAGCCAGAGCCTTCGCGGTATTGCCGGTTCTCTGATCCGCCACTCGTCACCCCGGCGCAGTCCGACGTGCTCCGGCCGTCATTCTACGCTGGCGCCATTCTGCGCCGAGGGAACCCAGATCAACATCCCGGCCCACGAGAACCGCCAACATGCTGTGCTCGAGACGTGGTCATCGGAGAACGAACCGGCGCACTCTGGTCATTCGGCGGCAGCAGAAGCGTGGCCAGCAGCGTGTTCATCAGGATTCGCTCTGCGCCCGCGCCGATTTTCCACCGTGCGTTCTGCCAATAGGCGCGCGCGGTGCCTCGGGTGATACCGCGCTCACGTGCGGCTCGTTCGATGGACTGCCCCTGAAGCATCAGCAACGCCACGTGCGCTTCACCGGTCGTGAAGCCGAACAGGGTCACCAGGAGCCGTCGTAACATGTGCTCGCGCGCGCGATCGGGCATGATGAGCGCGGCCAGTCCCTCCACGCCCGACTCGAGGTGAATGGCGAGCAGCCCGAGCGGCATCGTTGAACAGCGCTGCGTCAGCCAAGTCGTGGTGTCCTCCGGTGGGCAGTGGCGCAATCGGCAGGTCCGTTCGACAAGGCTCTCGAACTGCGGCGCATCGTTCGCCAACCAGGGGCAAACTCCGTCACCCGAGCGGACCAGTGGATCGGCTTCGTCTAGCGCCCGGCTGGCAGTCTCGTTGACAAAGTGCACCCGGCGGTCGGCGTCGAGAACGAGCAACCCGAACGGAAGCCGATCGAGCACAGTCATCGCGGCCGCCCGCTCGGCCGCGCCTGTGAGGGCGTTCAGCGTCGGGACGGCCGCAAGAGGGGCCGGCGATCTGGGGTGCTGGGGAGAGCCGGACCGGACGAGGCCGTCGCCCGTGTATAACCTGTTCACCAGGTCGAGAACCCCAGTGAGCACGCCATCCCGCGCGTCGGCGTTCACTGGAGGCTCGCCAGGTCAGTGGATGCAGGGTCGGCCGAGGGCCGCGTCACGTCGAGCGCGAGGTGCATCGTCTCCGCGACCGTGGTCAGGGCACTCGGGCCCTTCAGCTTGCCGAGCAGCTCCAATTCGACCCGATAGCCCACCGCGCGTGCGAACTCCGTCTCGATGCCCGCCGCATTGGCAACCTGGCGCTCGCTGGCCTCGCGGCCCAGCACCAGGGCACGAAAGCTCTCGGTATCGTGCCCGCGCGGTGCCAGTCCCACTTCGAGGGCATGGGCCAATTCGTGCGTGATGATTCGAAGTGCGCGGCGGCTGCCAAGCGGCTCCGCCTGGTACGCCAGCAGGCCGAACAATCGACCCCGTACGATCCAGAATTTCCCTCGGCCCAGCAGCCCCTCTTGACGCACGAGCATCGGATGCGCGCGCAGAATCAACACCACGCCGGGCAGGTGCTCGATCCGCTCGATGAGATCGCGTGCAGTCGCCGAACCCGCGACCGCCGCAGCGAGGTGGCTGCGCGTAAGAGAATCGTCCGGGAGAATGCGGAGCACGTTCCCATCCGCTTTTGCCTGGCCGTTCGGCACGTTGGCCCGTCTCGTGACGACGTCGGCGCCGGCCGGACTGGCGACGAGCAGGCTGGCGACGGTTACGGCCAACAGGAACGGCGGCGCCTGCCGTGGGCGCCGGCCGTTCGGAGGTTGAGACGAACGAGATGTGGTCATGGTTCCCTCCGCAGCGAGCTGCAGCGGCTGCACGCTCACGACGGGGTTCACCATCGACCAGAAGCGACTGCGGAGTCTTGGCGATCCTGTGGGGAAATCCTGACTCTTTCGTGAAGGTGCTACTCGAGAGCGGCGCTGGCAACCGTCTCGGTGGTCCCGGCATCAGGGTCGAACTGCACCACAATCGAGACGGCACCAAGCTGAATCTGATCGCCATCTTGCAGCGGAGTTGCAGCCGTCACGGCGACCCCTCCCACCCGTGTGCCGTTCTTGCTGCCGATGTCCTCGATCGTGGCGCGATCGCCCTCGATCGAAAGCCGCGCGTGATGTCGCGATACCGTGGGAGAGTCGACAACGATGACGTCAGTGCCCGAGCGCCCCAGCACATGTGTGCCCTGATCGAGCGCGATGTCGTGGTCGTCCCAGATCAGCCGCCAACGCGATCGCGCGGTTGACGCGCCCGCAGTGTCTCCGCCGGTTTCCTGAACCGCCGCAACGAATGCATAGCCGAAGGTATGCACCGTCCGAACGAATGAGGGGGTTCGTGGATTGTCGCCCAGGGCCGCGCGCAGGTCGGCGATGAGCGTTGCAAGGCTGTTTTCAGTGACGAACGTGTCCGGCCAGAGACTCTGCAGGATCTCGTCCTTCGCGATGGCTCGCGGCCGGTTGCGGATGAGCAAAGCAAGCAGCTCGAACGCTTTCGGCGCGAGATGTACTTCGATCTGCCCTCGAAGCAGACGGCGTTCGTCCAGATCCAGCGTGAAGTCACTGAAGGTCAGGCGGGTCACTGGCCAGTCACCGCAGTCCAATTCGTAAGCACCGTGATCGGATCCGTGATTTCGGCTCGGTGCGGCACGATGGCGATGAAATGCTTACCGCCTGCCAGGGGCGCATACTGGCGTTCGAGGACCATCGGATGCGATCGAAGCTTGAAGAGCCTTACCGGTGGGCTCGGCACCATGGCGTCGCTCATTGGAATGGCGACCAGCGTGCCATCCGCTTCCAGGTGGAACAACTCACGCCCATCATCCCGCCACAGCGGCTGGAAGCCACCACGCGCCGAAACACGCCGCCGTTCACCGGGTCGCTCCAGCGGCTGCACGTAGACCTCGAATGTGCCCGTCTCGTTGGAATCGTACGCGAGCCATCGATCGTCCGGCGACAGGCTCGCGCTAACGATGGTGTACGATCCTTCGTGCGACAGCAGGCGGGCGCGATCGGGTGCATCCACCGGGATTGCCCACAGGCTCGTTCCGCCGGGTTCCCATTTTTTCGCGACGATCTCTCGTCTGGATCGGACCCAGGCTTGAGGCCATCGCGCAACCGGTGTCTTCAACAGCGTGGTAATGTCGCCAGTCGCCGCATCGACAATCGTGAGATTGCGTTGTTCTCCGGGGAGGTACTGCGTTGCCGCAACGCTCCTTCCATCATTCGACCAGGCGGGGCTGCCGAGGGAAGCGCCGGGCGGGATGCGTCCAAGCGGCACTCGCAGACCGCGTTCGATCTCGAGCACATCGAGCGCCGGCCGATCGGTTTGGATCACGAGCCGACCTCCGTCTGCGCTCAAGCCGATCTGAATGTAGCGGTCGGAGTCACCCAATTCGCGCCGCTGGACACCGCTCCGTTCGAAAACGCGCAGCGTGGCTATCTCCGGCCCGGAGGCGTTCGCCGGCGGCAACACCAGCACATCTGCGGGTGAGACGGAAAACCAGGAATGGCCGCCGTAGATGATGGGCAGACCCGACGCAATCAGCCGCGCCTCGCCGGTGACCGCGCGTCGGTGCACGTCAAACGGAGCGGCCATCAGCGTCCCATTTTGCGCAAACATCAAGTACCCGGACGCGATCACCCGAGCGTTCCCAACGACGTCGAGAATTCGGGCCGCGCGGGGTGACCCGACTTGCCCTAGGAAGATGCCCCGCTTTCGGTTGTCGGAGCTTTCCTGCGTAAACAGGAACGATCGCCCATCGGCCAGGTACGACGGCCATCGCTGCCACGTGACCGCGGGGTCGGCATCGAGAGCATCGGTTGCCCGTCCCGTCTCAGCAGAGAGGAAATGTAGCCGTTCGCCGCCGATCAGAACGCCAGCCGCCGCGCTCCACGCACCGCCGACATTGGCTTCCAGAAGGTTGTGGTCCCCTGGTGCGCCCTTGACACCATACGGCTGCGGGTCGCCGCCCATTGTCCGAGCCACGCCCGTCATGACGTTGACGATGCGCAGCCCGCCGGCGCCGGCCTGAGAGACCGGAATCAGGATCGCACTGCTGTCGGGGGACCACTCACACCACTCCGTGCCGAAGCCCGTCCCGCCTTCGGCGACGCGACGCCACTCGCGGCCGTCGACATCGCGCACCCACACGGTCGCGACTCCATTTGTCGGATAGGCAATCGCTGCCAGCCTCCGGCCATCTGGAGAAAACGCGACCTGTCCGAGCATGCCGGGCGGACCTGGAATCTCCGCTCTCAGCGCAAGCGTCGCGGGCAAGGTGCTCCTCGTCGTACCGCCAGGGCGCAGAATCTGTCCTACGCGCACGGCTGCCGCCAGCACGAGTGCGCCAGCGACCGCAATCATCGCTCGACGTTTCCAGACTGGCGTCGTGAGAGGCGGGATCGGGTTGCTGCCGCTCGCGGTCACTGCCTCCGCCGCGGCTTCCAGCGCAAACGCGAGGTCGTGCGCCGATGAGAATCGATCTTCACGTCGCTTCTCGAGACACCGCGCGAGGATCCGCCGCACGGCGGGGTTTGTCGACGACAACCTCGTGGAATCCGGATCCGTGGCAATCACGGCGTGGAGCACTTCGACCGGCGAGCTGCCCGAGAATGCCCGCTTGCCCGCCAGCATTTCGTAGAGCACCGCGCCGAACGCGAAGATATCGGCGCGGTGGTCGGCGACCTCGCCTCGCGCCTGTTCGGGCGCCATGTAGCCACGAGTGCCCAGCACGATGCCGGATTCACTCTGGTCGAAGGGCACCGTTGAGTTGCCGGAGCGGTCCACGTGGTCCTGCAGGCGCGCCACGCCGAAGTCGAGAATCTTTACGTGCCGGTCCGGCGTGATGACGATGTTCTCCGGTTTCAGATCGCGGTGCACGATGCCGGCCTGATGCGCCGCGTCCAGCCCGCGCGCGATCTGAATCGCGACCTCCAGCGCTTTCTGCGCAGAGAGCGGCCCCGCCGCGAGTCGGCGGCGAAGCGATTCGCCCGGCACCAGCTCCATCACCGCGAAGGTGGTGCCGTCGTGATGTCCGATGTCATGGACCGACAGGATGTTCGGATGCGACAGCCGTGCAACCGCCCGCCATTCGCGATCGAATCGCGCGGACGCGGTCGCGTTGTTCTCGAGCCGTCCGGCGACCACCTTGATCGCGACCTCACGGCCGAGCCGCGTGTCGTGGGCGCGATACACTTCGCCCATCCCGCCCTCGCCCAGCGGGCTCACGATCTCGTAGGGACCGAGGCGCATCCCTGCAGGGAGCGGCATACTTCGGGTTGCCGTGGAGTCTAGCAGATGGCCGGTGACGGAGCGTCCAACAACCATGCGTGAGCGGTTGCTGCCAATACTGCCAAGGCTGATCGTCCTCTCGTTTCTCGCCGGCACCGGCGCCGACCCCGATCTCTTCGGCCACCTCACGTTCGGCCGGGAGATCGTCCATGGCCTCGGGGTGCACCAGTCCGATCCGTATTCGTTCACGAGTGACATCGCGTGGGTCAATCACGAGTGGCTCGCCGAAGCGACGATGTGGCTGGCGTACGCGGCAGGCGGAGCGCCGGGGCTGATCGCGCTGAAGCTGCTCCTGGCGACGATAGCCGGCGCGCTCATGCTGGCGACGTGGCGACCCTACGCGTTACGCCTCGTGCCGCGAGAGGGGCTGCTGTTCGTTATCGCCCTGGCGGCCTGGCCGCAGTTCATCTCGGTGCGCCCGCAGATGTTCTCGCTGACCGCGTTCGCCTATCTGCTGTACGAGCTCGAGCGATTCCGGCGCGCCTCGGATCGCGGACTGTGGCGACTGCCGGTGCTATTTGCAGTCTGGGTGAACCTCCACGGCGGGTGGTTGGTCGGTGCTGGCGTGCTCGTGATCTTTACGGCGATCGTGTGGCTCGATCGAACGATCGCACTCCGCCGGCGGACGCGCCTTCTCTCCGCCGGTATCGCGAGCGCGCTGGCGACGCTCGTCAATCCTTATGGTCCGGCGATGCTCGGTTTTCTGGCCGACACCGTCCGGCCCGAACGTGCTGACATTCTCGAGTGGAGCCCGATCACCGCGCTGCCGCCGATCGTCCTGGTGATCATGGCTGTGCCGATCTTTCTCGGAATTGCCGCCGCATGGCGCGGTCGCCGTGCCGTTCCCCGTTCCTCGCTGCTGGTCTGTGCCGTACTGGCAATCGGTGCTCTGCGCGTCGCACGCCTCATCGGCTTCTGTGGCATCGCCGTCGGGTTTCTGCTCGCGCCCTATCTGATCGCGCCAGCCGGCGAGGCATCACGAGACACCACGCCAATGGTTCCGGCTCGCGAACGATGGACGGCATGGCTGAAGGAAGCCGCCACCGTGCTCGTGCTGATCATCGTGGCGGTTGCGCTTCTGGGGAGGGCGATCAGCATGGACGGCGAGTGGCAGCCCGAGCCCGAGGCCGTTCCAGCGATCAAGGCCCATCATCTGCGCGGACGGATGCTGACGTGGTTCAACTACGGGGAGTATGCGATCTGGCATCTCTGGCCGGAGATCCGCGTGTCGAATGATGGTCGCCGCGAGACGGTGTACAGCGAGAAGGTCCGTCTGGCGCATGCGCGTATCTACGCCGACACGCCCGGCGGCATGGACGCGCTCGAGAAGATGAACCCTGACCACGTCTGGCTGCCCGTCCAGAGCCCGATGATCGGGCGGCTCCAGAAGGCGGGATGGACGGCAGTATTCCGCGGTCCGCTGTCCGTAGTGTTGACGCGAAGAGCAGTGAAGAGTCCAGCCGCGGCATCGCGCCTCGACACCACGAGGCCGCGAGCGTTTCCGGGACCGTGACGGCACTCGAGATCAAGGGCTCTTCAGCTCACTTTCCCCGAGCCGAGCCAGCCCCCCAGAATCACTGACGGCGTCGTGAAAACGATCGCCGCGATCTGCGTCCACTTCGTCTCGCTCATGCCGACGACCGAGACGGTCGCGGCAATTGCCACGAGGGCGGCCACAATGCCGGCGTGGAGCAGCGGCCGCCGCGGCGCGAGCTTGGCGGCGAAGAACCCGGCGCCCAACGCGAACGCGATGCCCCAGACAATAGAGAAAATCTTGAAGCCGGCCGTGGCCTGCGCGCGGGGATCGACGCCAGCCACTTGGAAAAGGATCACGGCGGAAAGGCCGAAGACCAGATAACCGGCCACCACCGCAAACAGGGATCGAACCGGACGGCCGGGACGTTTCATGCGGTCAGGTTCCTCGCGGCTCGAATCAGGGCCTCCATGTGATCGAGATAGCGATTCAACGCGGCGCGGCCGGCGGGCGTGAGCCTGAATTCGCTGCGTGGCGTTCGGCCTTCAAAAGACTTCACGCACGAGACGTATCCGGCCTCTTCCAGCTTGCGGGCATGCACGCTCAAGTTGCCGTCGGTCGTCTTCAACAGCCGCTTCAGATCGGTGAACGTGAGCGGACCTTTTGCCGCCAGCGCGCTCACGATGCCCAGTCGAAGGCGCTCGTGGATCAAGCGGTCGAGATGATCGGCGGGCGGCAACGCCAGCTCGCTCGAGGGGCTGGCGTCACGTTCTCCAACCCCTGGAGCTACCGCTCTGCGCAAGCCGGAGGTTCTCGGCATCCGAGCGCATCCTAAACCCGCAACTTTGCCAAGTAAAGAGGGTCTAGTCCCTGCCTGCGGTCTGAAATGCCTGATCGGAGGAGATCACCTCGGTGCCGGCGGCCTTCATTTCCTGCAGCGCGCGGTCGCCGTCGCCGGGCGTGACGTCGACGGCGCCGATGGCGTCTGCGACGACAGTCGCTCTCAGCCCGTGGCGCCTCGCGTCGAGCGCCGACAACCTGACGCAGTAGTCGGTCGTCAGGCCGCCGATCACGACCTCGTCGATCCCGCGGGCCCGCAGATCGGCCAGGAGACTGCCGCGCCCCGGGATGCTCCCCTCGAATGCGGAGTAGCCGTCGTCTTTCGTGCTCGTCCCCTTCGAGACGATGAGCGCGCCAGGGGGAAGCTGCAGGTCGGGATGCAGCCGCGCTCCTTCAGTACCCGCAACGCAGTGCACCGGCCACTTGCCGCCGTTGATCGCGAAGTGCGTGGTGTCGGGCGGATGCCAGTCGCGCGTGGCGTAGACCGGGATTCCGAGCGCGCTCGCTCTGGCCGCCAGCCGGTTGAGCACCGGAACGACACGATCCCCATCCGGCACCGCGAGCGCGCCGCTGGGACGGAAGTCGTTCTGGACATCGACGATGAGCAGTGCCGGGCTGCGGTCTTCGCTCATAGGTGTGGAGGCAGGGCGTCACCCCCCGCGTGATAGATATGGTGGCACAGTCATGCCCGTACCGAGCGCCCTCGCCACCGATCTGTACCAGCTGACCATGATGGCTGGCTACGATGCAGCCGGCTACCACGCGCGGACGACGTTCGAGCTCTTCGTGCGCGAACTTCCGGACGAGCGGTCGTATCTCGTCGCTGCGGGCCTGGCGCAGGCCCTCGAGTATCTCGAGACGTTGTCGTTCACGCCGGACGAGATCGACTGGCTCCGCGGCCTGCCGGTGTTTCGCGACGTGCCACCACGTTTCTTTTTAGACGTGCTCCCGGCGTTTCGGTTCACCGGTGAGGTCTGGGCGGTCGACGAAGGCGAGGTCGTGTTCGCCGGCGAGCCGCTGCTGCGCGTGACCGCGCCGGCCCTCGAGTCGCAGCTCGTCGAGACGGCTCTCCTCGCCACCGTCGGCTTCCAGACCTCCGTCGCCAGCAAGGCCTCCCGCGTCGTCGACGTGGCGCGCGGCCGGACGATCGTGGAGTTTGGCAGCCGCCGGGCGCACGGCCTCGAGGCGGCATGCTTCGCTGCCCGCGCGGCAGCTCTCGCCGGTTTTCAGGGCACGTCGAATGTGGAAGCCGGCCGCCGCTTTGGCATTCCGGTCGTCGGGACCATGGCGCACTCGTGGGTGATGGCGTTCGACGACGAGATCGAGGCGTTTCGCGCGTACATGGCGGTGTTCGGGACGTCGACGACGCTGCTGATCGATACCTACGACACCGTGATGGCTGCGCGACGGATTGTCGACGAGGGACTGCGTCCCGCCGTTGTGCGACTTGACAGCGGCGACCTGGGCGCGCTCGCCCGCGAGGTCCGCGAGATCTTCGATGCGGGGGGTCTCGGGGCCACCCGCATCCTTGCTTCCGGCGATCTCGACGAGCACCGCATCGCGTCGCTCTTGGGCGGCGGGGCGCCGATCGATGCGTTCGGCGTCGGCACCGCCGTGAGCACGGTGCGCGATGCGCCGGCCCTCGGCGCCGTCTACAAGCTCGTTGACACCGAGCACGAAGGCCGGCACGTCGCGGTCATCAAGTTGAGCACCGGAAAGGTGACGCTGCCGGGCCTGAAGCAGGTATGGCGGGTGACGCAAGACGGGATGGCGACGCACGACACGCTCGGGCTCATCGGCGAGACGCAAATCGGACGGCCGCTGCTCCGTTGCGTGATGAGAGACGGGAAACGCCTCGCGCCGAGCCCCTCCATCGAGGACATCGCGAGGACCGCCAGGCGCTCGCGCGAAGAGATGCCGGCGGACGTGCGGGCGATCGAGCGGCTCGAGTCGCTGGACGTGCGAGTGACGCCGGCACTGCGCGCCCTGGCGGACAGCAGCAGGGCGAGGATCCGGCAGCGGTAGGGCCGCTGTGCGGCTGCGCGAATGGCCCGACTGAAGTCGGGCCCTGCTGCCGTAGGAAAAACCCGAAATCCTACTTGTGGGCCGCCTGCGGCTCCGCCGGCTCTCGCTCCAGCACCACCGCGAGCGCCTCGACCACCTGCGCGTCGAACTGGCGGCCGGCCTCGCTGCGCAGCTCCTCGATGGCCGCCCGGATGCTGCGGCCGGCGCGATACGGCCGGTCGTGGGTGAGGGCGTCGAACGCGTCGGCCACGGTCACGATCCGGCTCGCCAGCGGGATGTTGTCGCCGGTCAGCCCGTAGTAGCCGTTCCCGTCCCAGCACTCGTGATGCGACCGCGCGATCTCCTGCGCCAGCCGCATGAGCGGGAACCGGCTGCCCGAAAGGATCCGCGCCCCGATCTCGGTGTGCGACTTCATCACTTCGTATTCGGCAGAGCTCAGCCGCCCGGGCTTCAGCAGAATCGCGTCGGGAATGCCGATCTTGCCGATGTCGTGCAGCGGCGCCGCATTGCGAATCAGCTCTACTTCCGTTTCAGACAAACCGAGCGTGCGGGCCAGGAGCGCGGCGACGTGGCCGACGCGCCGTGTGTGTTCGCCCGTCTGGTCGTCGCGATATTCCGCCGCCAGCGCGAGCCGCGACAGGATTTCCGTCTGCGCTTCCTCGAGCTCGCGCGTGCGCTCCCGCACCTTGCGATCCAGCAGCGCGTTCTGATCGCGAAGCTGCAGGTAGAGAAAGCGCGTCTCGAGCAGGTTCCTGATGCGCAGCAGCACCTCCACCGTGTCGAACGGTTTGTTCAGGAAGTCCTTTGCGCCCATCGAAAGCGCGGTTTGCCGAGTCTCCGGCGCCGTGTCGGCGGTGAGGATGAGGATCGGCAAGTACTCCTCGGAACCAATCAGCGGATAGAGCTCCTCGAGTACTTCGAGCCCCGAGAGATGCGGCATGCGCAGGTCGAGCAGGACCAGATCGGGCCGTGTGGCAATGAAATGCTGCACGGCGAGGCGCGAATCCGTCAGCGTCTCGATCTGCTCGTAGCCTTTCAGTCGGAGCAGCCGCTCGAGCAACTGGACATTCGACTCCTGGTCGTCGACGACCAGGATGCGCGCGTCGGTCATTGCACGGGGCGGCATGACGCCTCCTGCGACGCAGACAGCAATTCGTCGACGAGATCGAGGAACCTGGGCACGTCGAGCGGTTTCTCGAGCACCGCGCGCGCGCCGAGCGACAACGCACGCGACGCCTGGCCCGGGCTGACGTGAGCGCTGATGACGATGACCGGAATGTCGGCAGTTGCGCCGTCGGTTGCGAGCGCGCGCAGCACATCGAACCCGTGGATGTCCGGCAGATTCAGATCCAGCAGGATCAGCGCAGGACGGTGATCGCGCGCCAGGTCCAGTCCCAGCCGCCCCTGCAGCGCCGTCATGACCTCGATCCCCGGGCGCTCCGCGAGCACGTGCTCGATCAAGTCCGTGTTCGACACGTTGTCTTCGATCTGCAGCACGACGCTCTTATTCTCCGGCGCCGCCCTTGACTCAGGCCGCTCGGCAGATTCCCGTGGTGGCGGACTGGTCTCGTCCAGCTCGATCCAGAACGTGCTCCCGTGGCCGATCGTCGATTCCACGTCGATTGTCCCGCCCATCCTAGTGATGAGGCCTTTCGCAAGCGTCAGCCCCAGGCCCGTGCCTTCGATCCCGAGCCGGCCGGCGTCGAGCCGGTCGAACGGGATGAAAATCCGCGCCAGATCCTCGCGCCGCAGGCCGGAGCCTGTATCGGTGACGCTGAGCCGAACCTTCCCTGGCGCCGGCGTGCTCAGGGCAACGGTTGCGCGTCCGCCCTCGATGTTGAACTTGACCGCATTCGACACGAGGTTCAGGACCACCTGTTTCAGACGATAACGATCGGCCCTGACGAACCGGTCAGGTCCCGTCAGCCCCTCGGTGACCAGTGACACGTTCCGGTGAGCCGCCGCTGGCAGCATCAGGTCGATGACATCTGTCACCACGTCGCGAACCAGGACTGGCTCGGGCGACAGCTCGAGGCGGTCCGTCTCAATCTGGGAGATTTCGAGGAGCTCGTTCACGAGCCCGAGGAGCTGCCGGCCGCTCCGCAGGATCGGCTGCAGACAGTCGCGGTGTTCGGTGCTAAGTCCGTGCATTTCGAGCAGTTGGGCGAATCCGATGATCGAGTTCAGCGGCGTCCGGAGCTCGTGATTCATTGCCGCCAGAAACTGGCCGCGAGTGGCGTGCGCCTGGTTCGCTACTCCATTGGCTTCCTCGAGCGCCGCCTCCAACTGCTCAACTTGGGTTTCCGACAGGTGGCGCCGGTCGCTCAGGATTTTCCGTTCGGCGCTCGCCCATGCCGAAGCCGGGAAGGCCATGGCGAGCGCGCCAGCAGCGGCGGCAGTGAGTGCCGCCAGCAGATGGTGGGGAAACAGGAGCGCGCCGGTTGCAGCAATCGCAGTGCTCGTCGCCAGGACGAGGACGCAGGCCAGAAATTCACGGGATTGCAGGAGGCTGCCGAGGGATCCCACCGATCAGGTTGTCGGCTGCTCGGACACAAAGGATTACCGAGAAACCCGTGCGGTCCCGCCCTTCATGACGCGCTCCACTTCCGCCAGCGTCGCCATGCTGGTGTCGCCCGGGGTCGTCATCGCCAGCGCTCCGTGCGCTGCACCGCAGTCCACGGCGTATTGGGGCCCCTTGCCGGCCAGAAATCCGTAGATCAGCCCCGAGGCGAACGAATCGCCGCCGCCAACCCGATCCCAGATCTCGAGGCGTTCGCGGGAAGCCGCCTGATAGAACTCACCGCTCGCCCAGGCAATCGCCCCCCAATCGTTGATGGTGGCGGTCGTCGCGTTGCGGAGCGTGGTGGCCACCACTTTCAAGCTCGGATACGCAGCGACGACGTCCTGAATCATGCGTTTGAAATTGAAGGGATCCAGCTCGCTCAGGTGTTCGTCGAGGCCGGCCACTTCGAATCCGAGCGCCGCGGAGAAGTCCTCCTCGTTGCCGAGCATGACGTCGATATAGGGCGCCAGCCGGCGATTCACCTCGCGCGCCTTGGCCTGACCGCCAATCGACTTCCACAACGAGTCGCGGTAGTTCAGGTCGTAAGAAATCATCGTGCCGTGCGCGTGCGCGGCCTTCATCGCTTCCTCGGCGACGAGCGGAGTCGATTCGGACAGCGCGCAGAAGATCCCGCCGGTGTGAAACCAGCGCGCGCCGAGCCGGCCGAAGATCTCGTCCCAGTCGATCTCGCCCGGACGGAGCTGTGAGATCGCGGTGTGCCCGCGGTCCGAGCAGCCGACGGCTGCGCGGACGCCGAAGCCTCGTTCCGTGAAGTTCAGTCCGTTCCGGACCGTTCGGCCGACGCCGTCGTACTTGACCCACTTCACGCGCTGCTCGACGCCGCCCTGGAACATCAGGTCTTCGACCAGGCGACCAACTGGGTTGTCGGCCAGGGCAGTGACGACGGCCGTGCGCAGTCCGAAGCAGCGCTTCAAGCCGCGGGCGACGTTGTACTCGCCGCCGCCTTCCCAGACCTGGAACGTCCGGGTGGTGTGCACGCGGCCGTCTCCGGGATCGAGCCTCAGCATCACCTCGCCCAGCGAGATGCAGTCCCAGCGGCAGGAATCGGCAGCGCGCAATGGAAGCTCAGACATGGGCAAGAAACTTACAACAAGGTCAGGGCGGGGCTAAAGCCCCGCCTCCACTGGCGGCGGTGGTGGCACAAGCGTTCAGTTGTGGAGGCGGGGCTTCAGCCCCGCCAGAACGTCCGCGTCCCGCTGATGCCCCGAAACTGTTGCCGCTGGCGTCCAACGCAACGTACACTGGATCGGTTGCCCGCCCGCGCGTCGCACCGCGGCCCGGACCCTGTGCAAGATCAGCCTACGAACCGCGTCAGGGCCGGAAGGCAGCAGCGCTAAGTAGACCCTGACCTGTGCCGCAGGCGCCCCGGGTCGCGGTGGGGCGCGCGGCGGCACTCTTCGTCACGAGCGATTCCCCATCCGCCAATGTCGTATCAGGTGCTTGCCCGGAAGTGGCGCCCGCAGCGCTTCGAGGACGTCGTCGGGCAGCAGCACGTCACGACGACGCTGCGCAACGCGCTGGCCAGCGGTCGGCTGGCGCAAGCGTTCGTGTTTGCCGGAGCCCGCGGCGTCGGCAAGACCACGACGGCGCGGATTCTGGCGCGCGCGCTGAACTGTGTGAACGGGCCGACCGCCGATCCCTGCGGTGAATGCGAGGCGTGCGTCGAGATCGCCCAGGGACGCGACCTCGACGTGCTCGAGATCGACGCCGCAACCCACACCGGCATCGACAACGTTCGCGACGTCATCATCAGCAACCTGGCTATCACGCCGGCGCGCGATCGCTACAAGGTGTTCGTGATCGACGAGGTCCATCAGCTCTCACTTCACTCATTCAACGCGCTCCTGAAGTCGGTGGAAGAGCCGCCGCCGCACGTTGTCTTCATCATGGCGACGACCGAGCTCCACAAGATTCCCGACACGATCCTCTCGCGGTCGCAGGTGTACGAGTTCCGCACGATCGCGACGAACGCGATAGCCGCGCAGCTGCGGACCATCGCGGATGCCGAGAAAATCGACGTCGGTGACGATGCCCTGGCGTTGATCTCGCGGTACGCGGAGGGCAGTCTGCGGGATGCCGAGAGCGCGTTCGATCAGGTGATTTCCTTCACGGGCAACGCCGTCGGCGTGGACGATGTCGCGACGGTGCTCGGGTTGGTCGGGCGCGACCTGCTGTTCGACATCCTGACGGCCGTCGCCGAAGAGGACGTGGCCGCCGCGTTCGCGCTGGCTGGCCGCGCGGTGGAATCCGGTACGGATCTCCGGATCCTGTGCCGGGAGCTGGCGGCCCTCGTGCGCGCGATGATGCTGGTGTCGATAGACGCGTCCCGCCTGAACGATCCGGAAGTGGTGTTCGAGTCGGACCGCGAGCGGCTGAAAGCGTTGACGCCACGCTTCTCGCGCGAGGACCTGCTGCGCTCGTTCGACCTGCTGGCCAAGGCCGAACAGGACATTCGCGTGGCCTCACAGCCCCGCTACGCGCTCGAAATGGCGCTCGTGAAATGGATTCACCTGCGCCGGCTGGTGCCGATCGGCGATCTCATCGCGGGGCTCGAGAAGGGCGGGCTCTCATTGGGTTCCGCGCCGCGAGGGTCGGGCAGCCCCCCGGCAGCGTCGCCGCAGCGGACGAGCCCTCAAACGTTCGGATCCCGGCCAACCTTTGGCGCGCGTCCGTCAGCCAGTCCCCCGGCGCCGCCGCGTCCAGCATCGCCGCCAGCTCCACTGGCTCGCTCGGCACCGGCAATGGCGCCCGCCACGAGTACACCAGCGGCTCCGGCAACGGCGACCGCGCCAGGCGGTCTGCCGGCCGATTTCAAGAAACGGTTCCTCGCCGAAGTGCAGCGTTCGAACAGGACCTTCTACGGGTTCCACCTGGCGCAGGCGCAGAAGATCGAGGTCGTCGACGACCGGCTCGTTTTCACCTTCGGGCCGATTCACGAAGTGATGCGCCAGCAGGTGGAAGGCAAGCGCGCCTGGCTCGAGTCGATCGCGGAAACGATCGCGGGACGCAAGGTGCCGATCGCGACGGCAAAGGGACCCGCGATGGATCCGGACGCGCCGCGCCCGGCCCAGGCAGTGCCCGCGTCAGCTCCGACCCCGGCTCCGCCGGCCGACGAAACCGATCTGAAGGCGCGCGCGCTGGCGGACAGCGGCGTGCAGGCGATGCTCGAGATATTCCCCGCCGACATCCGCGACGTGGAGGAGATCAAGTAGATGGACATCCGGCAGATGATGAAGCAGGCGCAGAAGATGCAGGAGCAGCTCCAGAAGCAGATGCAGGAGCTGCGCGTCGAGGCGACTGCAGGCGGCGGCATGGTGACGGTCACCGTCAACGGCACCAAGCAGCTGATGTCGCTGCGCATCGATCCCGAAGTGGTGTCGAAAGACGACGTCGAGATGCTGCAGGACCTGATCCTCGCCGCCATCAACGACGCTCATCGGAAGGTGGACGAGGAGCTGCAGAAGACGATGGGCGGCATGATGCCTGGGATGTTCTGATCGCCCTCCATGTCGCACCCCGAACCGCTCGCGCGGCTGATCGAACATCTGCAGCGTCTGCCAGGCATCGGCGCCAAGAGCGCGCAGCGCCTTGCCTACCACATCCTGCGTACGCCGAGAGAGGCGGCCGATCAGCTCTGCGCCGCCGTGCAGGACGTCAAGGATCGCGTCACCTACTGCTCGACCTGCAACAACATCACCGACGTCGACCCGTGCGTGTTCTGCACGGACGAGCGTCGCGAGCGCCACCTGATCTGCGTCGTCGAGGAGCCGCAGAACGTCGCGGCGATCGAGAAGACGCGGGAGTTCCGCGGCATCTATCACGTGCTGATGGGCGCGCTGTCGCCGCTCCAGGGCGTCGGTCCGGACGACCTCAAGATTCGGGGACTGCTCTCACGCGTCGGCGACGGTGGCGTGAACGAGGTGGTCCTGGCCACCAATCCGAACGTCGAGGGTGAAGCGACAGCGCTTTACCTCGCCCGCCTGCTGAAGCCGCTCGGCGTGCGCGTCACGCGCATCGCGACCGGCATCCCCGTCGGCAGCGACATCGAGTACGCCGACGAGATCACGATGTCGAAGGCGATGGAAGGCCGTCGCGAAGTCTAGCGCCGCTCTGTCATGTTCCCGGTCACGCTGCAGATTCCGGTCGCCGTCCTGCTGCTCATCGGCGGGCTGCTCGCATGCTTTGCCGGCTACCGGCTGTTCCGCATCGTGCTCGGGATCTACGGGTTCATTCTCGGCGCGCTGCTGGCGTCGACGATGGTCGGCGCGGGGAACGTGGGATCGCTCGTCCTGGCCGCAGTCGTTGGCGGCCTGATCGGCGCCATCGTCCTGAACTTTGCCTACTTTCTCGGGGTGGTGCTGGTCGGCGCGGCGTTCGGCGCGATGGTCGCCACGATGCTGTGGGGGCAGGCCGGCGCCGATCCCCACGTCCTCATCGTCATCCTCTTCGCGGTCGTGGGCGCGGTCGGCGCGATGATGCTGCAGCGCTTCGTCATCATCGTCGGCACGGCATTCGGCGGCGCGTGGACGGCACTCGTTGGCGGTCTTGCGCTCCTCGGCGATCGCGCCGCGCAGGCGGCGGCGTCGGCAAACAACGTGTGGGTGGTGTACCCGCTGGATCCCGCGCCGGGGAACCAGTGGGTCCTGTGGGTGTGGTTGGGCCTTGGTCTTGCCGGGACCGTGACGCAGCTCGGTCAAGGCCCGCGCGCCAAGGTGGTGAAGACGAAGAAGAGCAGAAAGTGAGGCGCGAGGGATGGCCAGCTTCGAACGACAGGCGACGATCACGTGGGAGGGCAGCGTCCGGGATGGGCACGGCGAGGTGCGCGGCGGCACGGGCGCCTTCTCGCTGCCGGTGAGCTTCCCGTCACGCGTCGGCGCGGCGGAAGGGAAGACGAGCCCCGAGGAGTTGATCGCGTCGGCGCACGCCTCCTGCTATGCGATGGCGCTCGCCGCGACGCTCGGTCGGCACAATGCGAACGCGTCGCGCCTGCACGTGAGCGCGACGGTGAAGGCGGAGTTCAGCGAAGCCGGCCTGGTCATTCAGGCGTCGCACTTGCGTGTCCTCGCAGACGGGCTCACCGGGCTCGACGCGACGAAGTTCGCGGAGGTGGCGAAGGAAGCCGAGAAGCGCTGCCCCGTGTCGAATGCGCTGCGGGGCAGCTTGCAGATCGATGTCGAGGCTATTGCGTGATCGCGGGCCTAAAGCCCCGCCTCCACAAAAACACGAGCTGCTTGTGGCGGCGGGGCTTTAGCCCCGCGTGTCAGCGCGCTCCGAGCAGCACTTCAACCGTCAGCTGGTCGAGCCGCTCGTAGGGTAGGTTCTTCGCCGCCATCTTCGATCGATCGAACGCGTGCGCGAGAAGCTTGGCCGAGTGCGGCTGCGAGTACTTCGCTTCCTCGACCGTCGCCATGCTCGCCTGGTGGATGTCCTTTACGATCGCCTGAATCTCGGCGTCGGCGTTCCAGCGCGCGGCCTTCTCTTTGAGTATCAGATACGTCCGCATGCAGCCCCGGGCGAAGTCCTTCACGCCGTCGTAGTTCTCAGTGCGGTACGCGTGCGCGTCGAAGTGGCGCGATCCTGAGTAGCCCACATCCTCGAGGAACTTCACGAGGAAGAATGCCGACTTCGGATTGGCCGCGCCGAAGCGGAAGTCCTGATCGTACCGGCCCGGGTTCTGGTCGTTCAGATCGATGTGGAACAGCTTGCCCGCTTCCCACGCCTGCGCCACGGCGTGCATGAAGTTGAGACCCGCCATCTGCTCGTGCGCTACTTCCGGGTTCACGCCCACCAGCTCCGGGTGCGCGAGCGTCGGGATCAGCCCGAGGTAGTTGCCGGTGGTCGCCATGTAGATGTCGCCGCGCGGCTCGTTCGGCTTGGCCTCGAGCGCAAACGTGTAGCCGTAGCCCTTGTCGATTGAGTACTCGCACAAGTAGTCGATCGCATGCCGCAGCCGCTTCACCGCCTCGTCCGCGCGCCGGCACGCATCGGTCTCGGTACCTTCGCGGCCACCCCACAGCACGAACACCTTGGCGCCGAGCTCGGCGCCGATGTCCATCGCGCGCAGTGTCTTCTGCAGCGCATACGCGCGAACCGCCGGATCGTTCGCCGTGAATGCGCCGTCGCGGAATGCCGGATCGAAGAACAGCGTCACCGTTGCCATCGGCACGACGATCCCGTTCTGATCGCAGGCCTGCTTGAACTCGCGGACGATGCGATCGCGCTCTGCGGGCGTCGCATCGATGGGGACGAGATCGTTGTCGTGGAGATTGACGCCCCACGCGCCGACCTCGGCCAGCAGCTTCACCGCCTCGACCGGCGGCAGCGCGGGCCGCACTTCTGAACCAAACGGATCGCGGCCGCGGTTCGACACTGTCCAGAGGCCGAAGGAAAACTTGTGCTCCGGGCGTGGAGCGTAGCTATCAGGGCTCATTCGCTGTCCTCCTGTCCCCATTCCGCTATGTTCCCATCGAGCGCAGCGCCGGATACAGCGCGCGGAATCGCTCGTACTGCCGCGCCAGCGTCGCGCGATTCTCGCTGTTCGGCGCAGTGCGGCTGGCGACCCGCACGACGCTGTCGCATGCGGCATCCACCGTTTTCCAGACGCCGGCGCCAACCCCAGCGAGGAGCGCCGCGCCGTATGCCGCCCCTTCTTCGGCTTCGACGGTCTCCACCGGGTAGCCGTACACATCCGCCTGAATCTGCCGCCATAGCGGCGAGCGCGCGCCGCCGCCACCGAGCCGTACGGTGCCGACCGGTACCTGCATTTCCTCGAAAAGCGTGAACGTGTCCTTGAGGCTGAACGCGACCCCTTCGAGAATCGCGCGCACGATGTGCCCCCGGGAGTGCGAACCCGCGAGGCCGACGAGCGCCGCGCGCGCGTGCGGATCGAGATGCGGTGTGCGTTCTCCCATCAGGTACGGCGCCCACAGCACACCGTCGGAGCCGGCCGGCACCCGCGCCGCTTCCTCGGTCAACAGGTCGTAGGGGTCGGGGACTGTCCCCAATGGCACAGAAGTCGTGCCATTGGGGACAGTCCCCTGCACGCCAAAGCGATCGCGGAACCAGCGCAGCGACTGCCCCGCGCTGAGCGTGACCCCCATCACGTGCCACCGGCCGGGCACCGCGTGACAGAACGTGTGGACGCGGCCGCCGCGCTCGAGGGCAGGCCGATCGGTGGCGGCAAAGACGACGCCAGAAGTCCCGATCGTGGCGCTGACCGCGCCCGGCCGCACGATGCCCATGCCAACCGCGCCGGCCGCCTGATCGCCACCGCCCGCCACAACCGGCGTACCAACCTTCAGCCCAGTCGCCTCCGCGCCCTCGCGCGAGACGCTGCTCGTGATTTCGGGCGACTCGTATACCTCGGGGAGCAGCGATGGATCCAGGTCCAGCTCGCGCAGCATCGTGTCGGACCACGCGCGCTTCGAGACGTCGAGCAGCAGCGTGCCCGACGCGTCCGCAACATCAGTCGCCTTGGCGCCGGTGAGCCGGTAACGCACGTAATCCTTCGGCAGCAGCACGGACTGCACGCGGTCCCAGAGCGACGGCTCCTTCTCGCGTACCCAGAGCAGCTTCGGCAGCGTGAAGCCAGTGAGCGCCGGATTCAGCGTCAGCTCGATCAACCGCGCCTGGCCAATCGTCTCGGTGATCTCACGGCACTGCGCGTCGGTCCGCTGATCGCACCAGAGCAGGGCGGGCCGGACGACGTCGCCTTTGCCGTCGAGAAGCGTCGATCCGTGCATCTGGCCCGAGAAGCCAACCGCCGCGATCGAGTCGCTGCTCATGCCCGGCTGACCGAGGACCTGCGCGATCGCCTCGCGAGCCGCGCGCCACCAATCGGCCGGATCCTGCTCGGCCCATCCGGTTTGCGGCGACGCAAAGGGGACGTGCTCGCTCGTCGCAGACGCGATGATGGCTCCGGTCTCGTCGATGACGAGCGCACGGGTGCCGCCGGTACCGACGTCGATGCCTAACAAATGCGCCATCTGAAAGGTCTGGCTCAGGGTCGTAAGGTCACAGGGTCACAGGGTCACAGGGTCGTAAGATCACAGGGTCACAAGGTAAAGGTTACAAGGTCAAAAGGTCGCAAGGTCACGGGGTCACGACCTTGCGACTCTGAGACCTTGCGACCCTGAGACTTTACTGAATTTTCCGCTGAGCGTCGCGATACCGGCGCGACGAGGATGGGACCTTGCTGTATGCCTGTTTGGCGCTCGCGTCGTCTTTCAGGCGCTTCTCGTATAGCTCTCCGGCCTCCCACCACGCGTCGTAGCGTGTGCGCGGGAATCGCGTGCCGAGATTGGTCAGCGCGGCGGCGGCGAGGTCGTATCGCTTGAGATCCTGGTACTGGTTCGCCAGCTTCCACAGCGCTTCCTCGGCGGGCTGCGAGTTCGGGTAACCCTCGACGAGCTGCCGCAGGGTCACGAGCGACGTCGGGACCTGCTTGCCGACGACCGAATCGTTCGTCTTGAGGTTCTGGCGATCCTCGATCGCGGCACGCCACTGCAGCGCGCGCGGCGCGAACGAGCTGTTGCCGAAATCAGTGACGACGGAATCGAGATACTTCCGGGCCGTCTGCAGCTTGTCGGGCTGCTTCGAGTCCTGCACGAGCTCGGCGAGACGGAACAGCGCTTCCGCCGTCGCCGGATCTCGCGGGTAGCGATTCTTGACCGCCTCGTATGCCGCCATCGCCGCCTCGCCGCGGCGCTGGCGATCGTAGACCCGCGCCACCAGGAGGTTCGCTTGTGGCGCACTGGGGCTTCCAGGCTTGCGGCCGAGCGCGCCCTGCAGATTCGCCAGCGCCTGGTCGTACTGCTTGGCTTCGATCTGCCCGTTCGCGAGAGCCACCGCTTCCTGCACCGGATCGATTTCCGCGACAGGCGGAGGCGCCGGCGGCTCCGGGGCAGCAGGAGCCGGCGGCGGTGCCGCAGCGGCGGTTTTCGGAAGCGTCGCGGTTTTCTTCGACGCGCTCGTCCTGCCGGTCGTCCCGGCCGGCTTAGCCGCGGCGGCTGCCGGCGGCGGTGATACGGGTGGCGCGGGAGGAACGGCCGACGCGTCCGCAGTCGGCGGCGTCGTTGCGGTGCCTGGCACCGGTACCGCATCGGGGGGCGCGGCGGCATCGGCGGCCGGAGTTCCGGATTCGGTCGGGGATACGGCGGCGCCGTCCGTCGGCGGCGTCGCCGGAGGCGCAGCATCGGGGGACGGCTCGGCTACGACTGTGCTGGCAGTCTGAGACTCGCCGCCGCTCGACTTCCAGACGAGGAACCCGGCAAGCCCGATCACGAGGAGCAGCGCGCCTCCACCGATCGCCATCATGGTGGTCTTGTTCCCCGTGCGCGGCTTGCGCTGGGGAACGACCGCTTTCGGCGTGGCGTTCGCGGCGACGGGCGCGGGCGCGGAGGCTGGAGCTGGAGCGGGCACGGGCGGCACCGGAGGCGCGACGGGCGTCGCGGCGGATTCGACCGCCACCGCGGCGGCGGGCACGGCGCTCGACGATCGAGCGGCGCGATACCCGGATCCCGAGGTCGTGGGCACGGCGCCGCTGCCCAGCATCACGCCACGGCCGGAATCGCGATCGCGCCGGAGCCGCTGCAGGTCCGACTTCATGTCTGCGGCCGTCTGGTAGCGGAGCTCCCGATCTTTTTCGAGCGCCTTGTCGATGATGCGCTCGAGCGCGGGCGGCACTTCGGGATTGATCACCGAAACCGCCGGCGGCATGCGATTCAGGATCGCGTCGAAGACGACGGCCGTCGTGTTGCCTTGAAACGCCTGCTTGCCGGTCGCCATCTCGTGCAGCACAACACCGAACGAGAACAGATCGCTGCGTTGATCGAGATCCTCGCCGCGCGCCTGCTCGGGCGACATGTAGGCGACTGTGCCGACCGCCAGCCCCGCCGTCGTCAGCATGCTTTCGGCGACCGTCGCGGCCATCGCGGTCGACCCGCGTCCGCCCGGCGTCAGCTTCGCCAGTCCGAAGTCCAGCACCTTCGCCAGCCCGCGAGAGGTGACGAAGATGTTGGCCGGCTTGATGTCGCGGTGCAGGATGCCGAGCGAGTGCGCCGTGTCGAGCGCGTCCGCGATTTGAATGCCGAGATCGAGGATTTTGGTGATCGCGAGCGGCTTGCCGCCGATGTGCTGATCGAGCGGCTGGCCGTCCAGCAACTCCATCGCGATGAACTGCCGTCCTTCGAACTCGCCGATGTCGTAAATGGTGCAGATCGCCGGGTGATTGAACGTCGAGGCCGCGCGGGCTTCGCGCTGGAAGCGCTCGAGCGCCAACTGATCCGACGAGGCGTCGACGGGGAGAAATTTCAGCGCCAGGGCGCGGCCGAGCCGCGTATCCTCGGCCTTGTAAACCACACCCATGCCGCCGGCACCGATCTGCTCGACGACACGATAGTGGGAGACGACACGACCAACCATGCGGGAAGTGGCGATCTTACAGGAATTCCAGCTCTTCGCGAATCAAGAGGTGAGCTTTCCGCAGCGCTGTTGTGTGTGTCCGGGAGCTTCAGCGTCGAAGGGGTTTCAGGCCCGACGAGCCGGGAAAATCAGCCACGACAGTTGAGACCGATTTTTCGCAACGATCCGATACGCCAGCTCGACTACCCATACAAACGGCGGCACGCTCAGCACTGCTGCCAGTCGCCGGTTGCCGGTTTCCTTCAGCACGAACAACGACGCGCGCCCGCCTCGGAGCGTTCTGCCGTCTGCAGTGAGCACATGCATCGCGCGCCGGCAGGCGACGCGCAACTCCGGCGTCATCGGCGGCGTGGTGGCCTCCTGATATGGGACGATGTCGAATCGTCCCGTGCGATCGCGCCGGCGGACCCACTCGGTCGCGCGGCGGCAGAGGCCGCACTTTCCATCCCACAACAACAGGTGGCGGCCGACGACCGGCATGGGTTGATTATCCCATGCCGTCACGCGGCGCTGCCGGTCGTGCTGATTCGCGAAATGGATCTTCTTCATGCGGATGCGCAGCTTGGCAGGAATTCGGCTGCGGACACCAGGCTGGCGGAAATAGCGTCGAGTAAGCGCTCCACTTCAATAACAGCCGGAGGGCCCGACTTCAGTCGGGCCGAGCACGATGTACGCAGGCCCGAGCTTCAGCTCGGGCAGTCATCGCCCGACTCAAGTCGGGCCGAGCAACGGGGCGCACTGGAGTGTGGCCCTACTGCTGTCCGTACTCGAATCGGTAACTGGCCGCATTCTCGTCGGATACTTCCCGGGTGTTCCACTCGAGCAAGTACTCGCGATGAGTGTCGGGGTAGGACACGGACGCGGGATAGGGATAATTCGGCATCCCGCGAAAGGGCAGTGGCGCGACAGTTTGCGAGAACGCCCCGTAGAAGTCCATGTCCTTCACGTAGCCGTTCAGATAGATCTCGTAGTCGCGCGTCCAGCCCGCTCGAACTGGCGGCAACGCCGATGCATCGAAGTCGATCGCCACGTGCTCGCCCGATCCAAAGATGACGAATTGATCTTCATCGCGCTGCACCAGCGGTGTGACGTCGCCGTACTTCGTGTAGAAGCCGCGATGCCGCGCGTAGGGCCCATGCCTGCTGACGTCCTCGAACACGTATTGCAGGTCGCCTGATGGCTTTCCCGGGATCTCCCTCGGATAACCAAGGAATCCCAACGTCGCTGCGACAAGCGGCACTTCGCGGCGCTCGACCGCGACAACGCCTTCCGGCGTGGTGTCGATCAGGACCTGATCCCAGTAGATCTTCAGATTGGTCCAGATCCGAATCCGCTTCGCGCCTTCCGGTAGTTTGCCGCTGAGGTCCGCGACCATCGTGCGCAGCAATCCGGCGGGGAAACCGATGTCGTCTGCGACGCCGACCCACGATCCGTCCGCGCGCTGCGCCTCGACGTACGGCGCAATTGCAGACACCTTCGCCTGCAGAGCCGCGTACATCGAGGTCGCCGTGAAGTAATCGGTGAACCCGCGCATCAGGAGCCGCACCGGCGCGCCGGGCGTCAGCGCCCCGAGATCGAGCTCGAGCGCGTGCAGCTTCGCGAATCCTTTGAACGCGTCGCTTTCGAAGGTGTCCACGAACCGGCGATCGGCGTCGCGAAGGACGGGCAGGACGTCATGGCCGCGATCGTCCCGTGCGCCCAGCGGCAGCCGCGCGTCGCGAGAGGCGATCGTCCGTGCTGGTGGCCATGGAGGTGACGATGCGAAGTACTCGTTCGGGAAGACGTCGGATCCGAGGGGATGATCGATCGCGAACAGGCGGATCTGATCGAGATAGTTGATCTCCTCCATCGGCTCGACGAACTGGAACGACAGCCGACCGTTCTTCGCGCGGACGCTGCGGCCGTCCACTTTCACGTACTCGTCGATATCGGGTGGCGCGTATTGGCCAGGCGCGATCCAGTGCCCGATGACTGCGGGACCAATGCTGTCGGACACGAACTCGTACTTCTCGCCGTTCCAGGAGAAGAGAATCGGGCACGAGCTGCCGCGGCGATCGATCTGGGTGATCGCCTGACGTTTGCCCGCCGCCAGCTCCACTTCGTCCTGCACGACGCCAGTCGGCCACAGCAGCCGTACGACGTCGGCCTGTGTGGCGCTGCCAATGCCGACCAGCAGTTCGGGCGAGCTCTGGCTCAGGTATCCGGATGCGGCGACGGTCTCCAGCTTTTGCCAGACCGCGCCGGCCTGCACTTCGACTTTCGTCCCGAAGCCGCTTCTGTTGTCGTTCAAGCCCGCCAGCGCCAGACGGATGGCCTTGTGGGCGTTGCCGCCGTTGTTGCGTAGCAGGACCGGAGGCGCACTGGCGTCGGTGACGATCAGATCGGCGTCGTAGTCGTTGTCGAGATCGCCGCTGACGAGCGCGCGCGGCTGCTTCAGCGCGGTCGCCACGTTCGCCGCCACCGATTTGGTGACGTCCTCGAGACGACCCTGTGCGTTTCGCAGCACCACGACCGCCGCGGCGCTCTGTGCGGTCGTGCCGGTCGCGACGACATCGAGCCAGCCATCATTGTCGAAGTCGACGACCGCAAGCCCGCTGCCGCTGGAGAGCGTCGTCGGCGGCAGCGTGACCTGCTCGAACGACGCGCCCGACACGTTGCGCCATAGCGTCACACCCGGCGCGGTCCCCTGCGTAAACACCAGGTCCATCCAGCCGTCCTTGTCGAAATCGACGACGGCGACGCCTCGCGTGTCCGACGGTGCCGACGGCGTGAACGCGGTCGACGGCTTGAACGCACCCTCTCGGGGGTTGATCAGCACCATTGTGCGGTCGCCGGTGAGGACCAGATCAATCGCACGATCGTTGTTGAGATCGCTTGCGGTGACGGCGCGCGTGTTAGCGAGCGCAAACCCCCGTTCGCTGGTGACGTCGGCAAACGTGCCGTTGCCGTTGTTCCGGAAGACAGCCGTCTGGGAGCCGGCGACGATCAGATCGATGTCGGCGTCGTGATCGAAGTCGACGAACGTCACGCCGGAGATCGGTCCGGGAATCGAGGCGGGAAGGCCGGCGGGCGTCGGCGCTTCCAAAAACGCGCCATCGCCGTCGTTGTGAAAGAGTACGACGCGGCTCGCCAACGCCACGACGACGTCGGGCCGCTCATCATTGTCGTAGTCGCCGACGGCGCACGACACGGCATCCTTGGCGTCGGTCAGCCGCTTGCTCTCGCTGAAAGTCCCTTTGCCGTCGTTCTTCAGGAGAGTGGCGCCGCTGCCATCGATTCGAATCACGTCGATCGCGCTGTCGCCATTGATGTCGATCAGGCATCCGCCGGGACCAGGCGCTGCAGCTGACCCGGCCGCCGTTCCGAGCGCTGCGCTGTCCGCCACAAACGTCACGGGAATAGCGGGCGTCGCCGAGGGCGGCGGCTGCACTGCCTCCGCAAGCGACAAGGGACCCTGATCGCCGTAGGCGAGGCTCATCGCCGACGCGATCTTCGATTGCGTCAGGCGCGTGAACCGCTCCATGTGCGTCTTCGCCTCATCGCTCTTGCCGGCGCGCTGGAACGCTCGCGCGAGCCCGAACTCTGCGGAGACGAGAAACGGATCCAGTTCCAGCGCATGCTGGAACTGCGTGACAGCCGTGTCGTACTGCTGCAGCTGACTCGCGAGGAGACCGGCAAAGTAATGGGCGTGGGCGTCGCGCGGCCGCAACTCCGCCGCTCGCGTGAACGCGGCGAGCGACGAATCGGCGTCGCCCAGGCTTTTCTGAAGAAGGCCGAGGTTGTACCACGCCCGCACGTCGTCCGGTTGCTCCTTCGCCGAGGCTTCCAGCAGCGTCCGCGCCGGATCGAAACGTTGCAGCGCGAGCAGGGCAATGGCCTGGTTCGTGCGCGCCACGCGCAGCGAAGCGTCGGCCGCGGCCGCGTCCTCGAAGTACTTCAGCGCAGCCTCGAACCTCTGCTGGTTCATCGACGCGACGCCAAGGTTGTTCAACCGGATCGCATCGGCAGCGGCAGTCACGGCGGTCGGCGCCTGCGGCCGGGCGGCGAGGCGCGGGTCGAGAGCCGAGATCAGCGACGCTACCAGGACGATGCGAACAAAGGGCTGGGACATCTCGTCATTCTATAGACGCGCTCAGATCAGCGCGTGCGATCGTTGTCTGGACCCTCGTAATAGTCGAAGCTTCTGCCCAGGCGTTCCTTCAGCGGATCCGTGATCGCATTCAATCGTCTGACCATCTCGGCCGACAGCGGCTGCTCGACGGCACGCACGTTGGCTTCCAGCTTGCCGAGAGACCGTGAGCCGACGAGGTTGCAGGCCACGTCGCGATTCGCGACAGCCCACTTCAGCGCAAGCGCGGGCAGCGTCAGCCCATTGTCTCGACAAACGGCCCGAAGGGCCGCGAGGGCTTGCCGCGTCGCCTGCTCTTCACCGCACAGCCCGTGACGCGCGGCTGCGGCCTTTCTCGCGTCGAAGTGTCGTGTGCGCCGCTGCCACACCGGGATGTCGTCGAGTGTCGGGTAGAGTTCGGTGAGCACGCCTTGCAGCAGAGCCATGTAGCCGATCACGCTCAACCCCAGTTCACGAGATGCGGGCAAAGCCTCCCACTCGATCGCACGCGAGAGCAGGTTGTATGGCAGCTCGTTCACGGCGAGGTTGGGACAATAGGCCAAAGCCTCCTCCAACCTGGGACGAGCGAAGTTACTGACACCTACGTGGCGCACCTTGCCCTGCTCCTGGAGCCGCGACAGCGCCGCGAAGGCGTCGTCCACGGCAGGGCAGACCTCATCTGCGCGTCGAAGTGACGGATCGAGTGCAGCGTGATCGGCCAGTGCACCATGTAGATGTCGACGTAGTCCGTGCCCAGCCGCCTGAGGCTTGCCTCGCAGCGGCGCGGCAGGACGTCCGGCTGCACGTGCGCTGGGCTGACCTTGGTGCCGATCACGACCCGCTCACGTGGCAATCCGCGCAGCGCCTGCCCGAGTGACGCCTCGCTCCGTCCGTCGTTGTAGACCTCGGCGGTGTCGAAGTAGGTGATGCCCAGCTCGAACGCGCGGCGGACAACAGCGTCGACGTCCGACTGCTCGTGCGGCCCCCAGTAATCTCCCCCGCCGAAAGCCCAGCAGCCGAGACCGAGCGGCGATAATGCCAGCCTCGAGTGCCCGCACTCGCGCTGTTTCATGCCTCTCGCACTCCCCGCGTGAAGCACTGCGCTCTCACGGCGCACGCATTCTGCGCCGCGCACGGGGGCGTGAACAAGCCGCATCGGCGACGTTCGATTCTGGAACGCGTCGTGTCAGCCGCGCCGACGGGAGCCGTAGCGCTTCCTGTCGACCACGAGATGCTGCGCCCGGCGATACTCGCCTGGCGTCATTCCGGTGCGCTTCTTGAAGAAGGCGCTCATGTGGCCCACGTAGCGGAAGCCCGCGCGTCCGCCTTCGTCCTCGAGTTTGTGGTCCGTCTCCGCAGGATGATTGACCTCTCCAGGCGCACGTTCAGGATGATATCGTGCGGTGTCTCGCCCAGGATCTCCTTCACTCGACGTTGCAGCACGCGACGCGAGACCGCAGCCTCGGACGCCACCTCGTCGATCGTGATGTCGCGGCAGGCATGCAACCGGATATAGCGCAGGGCGGCTGCGATCGCCGGGTCGTCGATTGCGATGGCATCGGTCGAACGTCGCGTCACCACACCTCGTGGCGGCACGAGGACCGGTCCGTTCGGCGGCGGCTCCCCGCGCATGAGGCGCTCCAGGAGCGCTGCCGCATCGTAGCCGATGCGCTCCAGGTCCTGGTCGATACTCGACAGGGGCGGATCGGACAGATCGCAGAAGACCGCGTCGTTATCGACACCCAAGACAGCCACCTGTCCAGGTACCGGCGAGCCGATGCGGCGACAGGCGTCCAGCACCTGCAAGCCGCGGACGTCGTTGCAGGCGAGGACGGCCAGCGGCCGTGGCAGCCCTTTCAGCCAGCGCGCCAGATCCGCTTGCTCACGCTCCCAACTAGCGACCGCGCGGCCGTTTCGCGGGGAGTAGGGCTCGCAGCTCACGCCCACGACGGTCGTCACGGCTCGGCAGAACGCCTGATAGCGGATATCACTCCAGCTCACGCCTGGGCGCCCGCAATAGGCGAAGCGTCCGAAGCCGCGCTCGCGAAAGTGTTGCAGGGCCAGCGTCGCGATCGCCGCGTCGTCGCCGTAGATCGTGGGCATGTCCACGCCCGGCACCGGGTACCGTAGGTTGACGATCGGAATCGAGGTGGCTATCCCGGCTCGCATCATGCGAGCGTCGCTCACGCGAGCGATGATGCCGTCACCCTCGAAGCGCGCGAGCCATTCTGGTGCCAGCTCGTCGACGCCCCGCTCTTGGATGAAGATGGACCACGGACCGTGGCACGGATGAAGCGCCCGATCCCGCGCAGCACACCTCGCCCTACTCCTTCGAGGTCTCGACGATTACGGCGACGTGAGCGATCGTAGCTATGGATCCTGCTGCTGAGCGGCGCTGCGATTGTAACCCGGCGCACCGGCCGGACGCGCGATGCTGCACATTCGCCTCTCTCTCCGTCGGGGAGAAACGGCCCAGCCGCTCGAAGGGAGGCGGCCAGGACCGCGACTTCGCGTTAGGCGCGAAGTCGGAAAGCGTTGGCGCGAAAGCGCTCTTGCCGGTCTCGCCCGCCTACCCCACACTCCCTCCATGCTGCTGACCACGCTGCAGCAACCGCAGATCCTCGCAGCCCTCGGGCGGGCGGTCATGGCTCGCGCGTCCTGATCGCAGACGCCAACTTCCCTCACGGCATGCCTGTGGCCGGCCACGCCGAACGTGTGTTCCTCAACCTTCGACCCGGCGTTGTGACGGTGCCCGAGGTCCTGGCGACGCTCGTCGAGACGATGCCCATCGAGGCCGTAGCCTTGATGCTCGCCAAGGATGGCCGGCCGCCACCCGTCCACGCCGAGATCCAGACGCTTCTGCCGGACGGGTCGCCGTGCAGAGCGTGTCGAAGGCGGACTTCAATGCCCTGGTCCGGACGCCTGAGACCGTCTTGATCATCGCCACCGGGGAGCAGCGGCGTTTCGCCAACGTCTTGCTGACGATTGGTGTGCGTCTTGCCGAATGCGACGACCAGCCGCACGCGTCGAGGAGCTGACATGCCGCCCCTCCCCACGGTCGCACTCAACGACATCCACTACATCGCGGTCCTCTGTTCCGGGATGATGGGGCCGCGCCTCCCAGTCGCGGCGTTCCCTGTGCTCGCCGGTTCACCGCCCCGCGTCACCGAACAGACAGTCAGCCCGTTGGCCCCAACCCATGAGGTGGCACAGATGGGAACTCCCGATTCTTCCTATACTGCGGCATCGCAGCGCTCCTGCTGGCAGCGCACGCGGGTGCGACGGCCGCGCAGCCTCTTGCCGCCCAACCCGGGGTCGGGAAACCCGTGAGGGTGGTCAGCCTTTCTTTCAAGAGCGCCAGTCTGGAGGCCATCGCCGCGATCGTCGATGCGGAGGGCGCGAAGGGCGTCGATCTTATCGTCCTGCCCTAGGCCTGGCGCGGCAACGACGTCGTGGAAACGCTCTCCGGCCCGACGATCACCACGCTGTCTGGACTCGCGAAGAAACACCACTGCTACGTCGTGTGCCCTATCTACCGCGACTACCAGAGCCGCCGTATCAATTCCTCGGTGCTGATCTATCGGACTCGCAAAGTCGTATCCGTCTACGACAAGATCTATCCCTACTGGAACGAGTTCTACCTCACGCCGCCTGCCGTTCCGTGGCAGGAGGACGTCAGCGTCTACGACGCCTACTTCCAGGGTTGGCTTCGCTATCTGCTTCTACGCCAAGTTCCCGGAAGTCTTCCAGCGCCTGCGCTACAATAGCGCCGAGCTCGTCTTCTGGCCGAGCGCCTACTCTTAGTTCACGGAACTCCAGGCCTTCGCGTTGCTCCACCACTACTACATCGTGACCAGCACGCTCACTGTAGACTCGATCTTGTACTACATCACCAGCGTCCTCGCGTTACGAGCGCGCACTAGCGGCGTCACTGTCGCGCTGTTCACGCTCTACATGTACCGTACTATCTACCACTACAACTTCAACTTGTACAAGCGTGCGCTGCTGCTGGCGGAGCACGCCGCCGACGTCACCTTGGATGCAGACATGCCTCGCGAAGAGTGGTTCGTGCTCAAAGCGCGAAGTCCCATCTTCTCCGCGCGCTATCTCTATCTCTAATACTATCTCTATTATCTCCTTTCCTATCAATATCTCAGCCTCACCATCGTCTACTCTCTCCTCTTTTTCTCTTTCATTGATCATTACAGCTTCTACCCTTACCAGAAGATTCCACCGCGCTAGACCTCCTTACCATGAGCCGCGCTGCCATCTTCCTTCTCTCATCTACTTTCCTGCCATCCCTCTTTCTGCTTATCGCTGTCTCTCAGACTCCATACTACTGCATCCACCTGCCCACCACCGACTCTCATTACGCACCCGTCAAGTACTACGTGTAGACTGTACCGCACAGATTACACTCATCGCCGCCCGCCGCGTGTAGTCGTTCAATTACATCAATTACATCTTCCTCATTCACTGTTTCCTCTACTCTCTTCTTTTCTCCATCATCTAGTCTTCTCCTTTCCTGCAGCTACCTTTCTACTCTAAGCAGTAGTATCAGTAATCTACAAGACTTGTAACCCCTCCATCTTCTACACCTAATCTTTATGACGTTGTTCCACTACAACTACTGCTCATTTTCTCCTTCACCACTAAGCACCACTACATCTTCTCCATGTTCTACACTTAGACACTCGTCACTCGATTCGTGAACTGCGCTGTCGCGCGATTTCCGAGGTCGAGCCTGCGATCGCGCCTACATCTTCGTCTAGACTCCGTTCCTCCGCTACTTGTTCTCATAGCTCTTCGCCGCCGCTCTACTCCACTTCATCCTAATCTATCTCTTCTTCTTCTACCTCTGTTACTACACCTACTTCCTTCCTTACGCTTCTCGCCTATCACCACACCTAGCGCCACTTAGTAGCCTTAGCTTTACTTCCTCTCGACGTCTTACTACCTATCCCCCTATTTCTTCTTCTTTTCACCCTATCTCATTCGAGTAATAATCACTCATTATATCCCTCCATCTCCATCATCTTTTGAGCTACTTACCCTCTACTTTCCTATTTACTTTCTCTTCTCTACATTTATCTCTTCTCACTTTTCTTTTCTCATCTTCTCTATACTATCTATTTTTTTCACACTCTACATCCCAACTTCATGCTCCTAGCGCTCTTCATCTTCAACTACTTCATTACTACACTCCAGGGGTTCGTCCCCTTCAGCCTATAAAACACTTCCATCCCCTCTTTCTTGATCTCCCTCTGTGCCGTTCCTTCTCCTACTAGCCCTACCCTTCACGCACAAAAGCACCGCTGTATCGTTCAACCTGTGACCAGTGGACCAATGCGCTTTCTTCCTCCCCACCCCCTTCCTCCCACGCCGTCGACACCTGCGACCTCGTCTGCTCAATCACTAGACTCTATGCCACCCGCCCGCGCACGCCTATCTGTGTCAGTAGGCTACCATGTCCGCTACACTCTAAGCAAAACTGCCTCTCCGCGTACGCTATCACTGATAGTGGCCGAGCGCCGTCCTGACGTTTCAGAAGGTCCGCGCCCTAGAAGGCTCTGACGATCGAGCTGCTCGCAGGCCTGAGCCGCTCTAGTGTACGCAGGATGGACGTGGCCTCTCTATTCTACTCCATCGTCTCTTGCGGATTCCGCTCGCCGCCCCTGCAGCATCGCCTGAGCGTTTCTCATCCAGCTCGCCCCGTGAGTACTCCGACGCCTTCTCGCCTGCGCTGGCTGATGATCGCGTTCGCGTTCTCCGCGACCGTCCTCAACTACGTGCACCGCCTCTCGTTCACCTACCTTGCAGCCCATCCCTATCTCAGAACACTGTTCAGCGACACCACCTTCGGCCTGATGGGCACCGCGTTCTTCGTCGGCTACACGCTCTCGAACGGCCTGTGCGGTTTCGCGATCGACAGATTGGGAACCCGTATCGGCTACGCGCTGTCAATGGCCGTCTGGACGACGGCGGCTCTGCTGCACGCGTGGCGCGCACGCCGCTGCAGTTCTGCGCGCTACGCTTCCTGCTGAGCATCGGCGAGGCGAGCAACTGGCCCGCGGCCGTGAAGCTCACTGCCTAGTGGTTCCCGCCGCGAGAGCGCTCGACTGCATCCGGGATCTTCAACAGTGGCTCTGCGCTGAGCTCAGTGATCGCTCCGCCACTCATCGCGTGGTTGGGGATGCGGTTCCGCTGGCAGGTCGCCTTTCTCGTCGTCGGTGCGATGAGCTATCTCTGGCTGACCGCCTTCTGGCTCGTCTACTACACGCCTCGCTCAGCCGCGGCAGCGAGTCGAGACGTCTCCCGTACCCGCGCGACGCCTGCTGACTCACCGCTTCGTCCTCTGGTTCACCGCTTCGAAGTTCTTCATAGACTCTATCTGGTACTTCATCACCTTCTGGATCGGGCGCTACCTCGCCGACGTCTACGCTGTGATCTCGCGCATCGGCCTGTTCGCGATGTTTCCATTCATCGTCGCCTACCTCTGCAACATCCTGGGAGGCTTCTTCACGCAGTGGCTGATTCGCGGCGGTCTGGCCATCCACATCGCGCGCAAGTTGGCGGTGTCTGTCTTCGCCCTGACGATGGCGGCGGCCCTTCTGTCTGGTCCGCTCGTCATCAGCGGGCCGCGCTCTGCGCTGGCCGTGCTCTCTGTCGCGGGCTTCCGCTGTGCCGCCTACACCGCAAATACCCTCGCCTTCCCCGCGGATGTCGTCCCGCAGCGCGCGGTGGCCACGGTGTGGGGCCTCGCAAGCGTGGGCGCTGGTCTTGGCGGCGCATTCTTCCAGCACGCGTCCGGTCTCACTGTCGCCTACTTGCGCCCTACTATCGGCGTTGCCGGCTCGTACCACACCGTATTCGTCGCCTATCGGGTGCTGGCCCTCGTGTGGCTAACGCTCGTTCTCTTCCCCATGGGACCGCTCACGCGCGACGAAACGCTGCAGTAGCTGGCCGGCGGTACCAGATACTGACAGCGCGCTCCGCGTGCTCGTCGTCTATACAGCGCTCCACCCAGACGATGTGCATCACCGATGTGCTACAGCCTCCGTCACCCCAGCGTTAGGCGCAAATCGAAGCGTAGCTCGTAAAGCCACTTGACAGCCCACTAATAAAAACGTTCTACTCTGCCCGGTTATTCAGGTCAGACCAGCGGTCCCTGGTGCCTGAACCACAGCTTTACCAGACCGTTCTCTTCCCCAAGCGAATGTTCCATCAAGTGATGTCGGGTCGTGTTTCCCTGAGAACGCACTTACTCACAGCGTCGATTTGACAGGCAGGTGCAACGATGAATGCCCAGACGCGTTTTCAGCGTTTTGTGAGGGCTGCCCTCATCCCGCTCTTCGTTCTGGCGATGGCGCTGCCCAGCGCGATCGCGCAGACACTCACCGGATCGTTGAGCGGCACGGTTGTCGACACGAGCGAAGGCGTGTTGCCCGGTGCGACCGTGACGCTGGTGAACGAGCTGTCCGGCGACCAGCGGACCACGGTCACCAACGAGGCCGGCAACTTCGTCTTTGCGGCAGTGCAGGCCGGCACTTTCACCATCAAGGTCGAGCTCTCGGGCTTCCAGAACGTCGAGACCAAAGGCATCGTGCTTCGGCTCGGTGAGAAGCGGAACCTCACTGGCATCAAGCTTGGTGTCGCCGGGTTGAGCGAGCAGGTGGCTGTTACGGCGATGGCCGAGCTCGCGCCCGTGTCCTCGGGTGAGAAGAGCGTCTCGATCGGCGCGGAGCAGATCCAGAACACCGCGATCGTCGGCCGCAGCGCCGCGGAGCTCCTGAAAATCCTGCCCGGCATGGCGCCGAGTAACGGCGGCAGCAGTGGCGCCCCGAGCTTCAACGGCGAGGTCTACGGCATCAATGGCAATGGCGAGGGCGGCAAGCAGAGCGCCATCGGCAACTACTCGTCGAACGGCACCAACAACAACTCGCTCGATATCGTTATCGACGGAAGCCATACCACGGACCCCGGTTGCAACTGTGCCACCTCCGTGAACCCGAACCCCGACATGGTCGAGGAGTTCAAGGTCCTGCAGGCGAACTTCGGTGCCGAAAACGCCAAAGGTCCGACGACGATCAACGTGGTATCGAAGGCCGGTGGGCGGGATTTCCGCGGCACCGCCTACACCTACCTGCGGCACTACAACATGAATGCGAACGAGTGGTTCCTGAACAAGGTCGACGACTCGGCATCGGGGCCCCAGAACCAGCCGCAAAACAAGTTCTATTTCCCGGGCTTCAACCTTGGTGGCCCGTTGCTCATTCCCGGCACCGACTTCAACAAGAACCGCGACAAGCTGTTCTTCTTCTTTGGCTATGAGTACTACAAGCAGGATCTCGATACCGGCACGCTGCGGTCGTGGGTTCCAACGCAGGCGATGCGGAACGGCGACTTCTCCGACCTGGCTTACATGCAGCAGTTGAGCGTCGGAGGGATGAAGAATCGGCCGTCGTTCGGTGCCCAGGTGCCGGCGAGCGAGATCGACCCCAACGCACAGATCCTGCTGAACCTTCTGCCGCTACCGAACATCGATCCCGCGCAGGCGAACGGTTACAACTACGTGCAGAATGTGCCGCTGTCGCAGAACAACCACCAGAGCCTCGGACGCGTGGATCTGAGCGTCAGCGACAACACGAAGCTGTTCTTCCGGTACAACTTCCAGGCAGAGCGTCAGCCGTTCCCCGTTGGTCTGTGGTGGCGCAACGCCAACCAGGTGCCGTATCCCACATCGGTGATCGCCGACAACCGCTCGCACTCGACGACCACGAGCCTGACGAAGGTTTTTGGTGCGACGCTGACGAGTGAGACCACCTTCGGGCTCACCTACATCAACTTCCCGAACCGGCTGGAAGACCCGAGCAAGGTCTCACGCTCCGCGCTCGGCTTCGACAACCCGGGGCTCTACAAGAACGGCCTCGATCAGATTCCGTCCATCGTGACCTGGGGCGACGGCCCGACGATGTTCAACCCCGGCGGGTTCGATCCGGAGCTGTTCGCGAGGAAGTGGCTGACCTCCATCGCCCAGAACGTGACGAAGGTCGCCGGCGCCCACACTATCAAGGGCGGCATGTACTACGAGTACGTTAACAACAACCAGCCGGGCAACAACGACTCGAATGGCCGGCTCGAATCGGCGAGCTGGGCCGGTGGTTCCACCGGCAACACGATTGCCGACATCCTGACCGGGCGCGGCAACACGTATACCGAATCGACCAAGAACGCCCTGCACAACGAGTCCTATCACCTCACCGAGTTCTACGTGCAGGACAGCTGGAAGGTGAAGCCGCGCGTCACGCTGGAAGGTGGTCTCCGCGTGTCGCACCTTGGCAACTGGTACGACCACGAAGGGATCGGCATGGCGGTGTTCGATCCCGCGCTCTACAACCGGAACGCGGCGGTCGCGGACCTGAGCGGCCTGACCTGGAACGCCATCGACAGCAGCGTGCCGCTGTCAGGCGCCGAGTCGAAGTACTTCTTCTACGCGCCGCGCGCCGGATTCGCGTGGGATATCCAGGGAACCGGCCAGACGGTGCTTCGCGGCGGATACGGCATCTTCAACTACCACGACGAGCAGGGGCCGTTTGCCGGCTCGCTCGACGTGCCGGCTGGCGTGCGCGTGGCGACCGTTTCGCGAACGCCGTCGGTGAGCGCCGGCGTTCGTCTCAGCGATATCCCGAATGTCGCACCTGGTGCCCAGCCCGTCAGCCTCGATGCGCTCGATCGGAACGATGATCTCCAGCCGCGCACCCAGAGCTGGAGCCTCACCGTGCAGCGGCGACTGCCGTGGAGTCTGACGGTCGAAACGGGATACGTCGGCAGCAAGAGCGATCACCTGAGAAACGACGGCATCGCGAACATCAACATCATCCCGGCCGGCACCATGCTCGGGAACCCAGGCGGCAACCCGAACGATTTCCGCCCGTATCCGCAGTACGGCGAGATTCGCTGGGTTCAGCACAACCTCTACTCGAACTACCACTCCTGGCAGACGCTGGTGAGTCGGCAGACCGGCCGATTCAGCTTCACGGGTGCCTACACCTACTCGAAAGCCCTCGGTATCCGGGCGCGGTGGTGGCCGGACCGGTCGCGAGCTCGATCCGCCCACCCAGACCGGGTTGCGTGATTTCTCATACGGCACGCTTGGTAACGATCGCCGGCACCTGCTCAGCATCGCCTACAGCTGGCTCCTGCCGGACGTGGGAAGCGGCGTCACCAACGCGATCCTCGGCGGCTGGCAGCTCTCAGGGATTTCTCAGTGGGTGAGCGGCGTGCCGCTGCAACTGGTTGGCGGCGACGGCAACTTCCGCCTCGACGGCACGAACGCGCAAGGCGTGACGATGAACTCGACCAACATCACCGGGTCGCCCGATTTGCAGGTGATGCCAGTCCTCACGTGCGATCCGCGCGGGAGCGGCGACATCCTGGCGCGCAGCGAGTGCTTTGCCGCGCCGGCTGCCGGTGACCTGGGCAACTACGTGTGGCCGAACATCACCGGCCCCGATTACATCAACCACGACTTCTCGATCTTCAAGAACGTGCCATTCGGCGGCAACCGGAAGTTCCAGTTCCGCCTGTCGGCGTACAACGTGTTCAACCATCCGCAGCGCACCCCCGACGACGCGACGAACTTGAACCTGACCTACGCGAACGGCTCGCAGACGAACGCTGCGTTCGGAGTGCTGCCCGACGACAACAAGTACGGCCATCGCATTCTGCAGCTGGCGTTCAAGTTCTACTTCTAGGCGCCCGGGACTGTCCCCCCGTCGATCCACGGGGGACTGTCCCGGTCTTCTGAACGACTTTGGGCCGGACGCCGCCGACTGCGGCGCCCGGCCCTTCGTCTTTCCAAGTGCCGGCCCGGCCCCCTGGGAGCCGGTACAATCGTGACGATGCGCTCCGTTCGGTTCGTGTTCGTGGCGATCGCGCTCCTTCTTCCGACCGGGCGCGCAGGCGCGCAGCAGGTCGCTCCCGAGGACGTGAAGGTGTTCGAAGCCGCCGCGGCCGCGCAGCAGGCGGGCAACCTGGAGGCGGCCGAATCCGGCTATCGCACGTTCCTCGAGCGCTACCCGCGCAACCTCGAGGCGCTCGCCAACCTTGGCGTCGTCTACGCCACGATGGGCCGTTACGACGACGCGATCGCCTCGTACAGGAAGGCGCTCGAGATTTCGTATCTCAGCGCGCCAATCCGAATGAACCTGGCGCTGGCGTACTACAAGGCCGGACGCTGTGTGGAGGCCGTGCCCGAGTTCGCTGCCGTGCTCGAGGGGAATCCGGGGCTCTACAACGCCGTGCTCCTGAAGGCAGATTGTCACCTTCAACTCAACGAGGTGGATGCGGCCATCGCGCTTCTCGAGCCCATTGCCGGCGATCATGCCGGCGATCAGGCGTTCGACTACGTCTTCGGGATGGCGCTCCTTCGCGCCAAGCAGAGCGAGAAAGGTTCCGTCTACCTCGATCGCATCCTGAAGCAGGGCGATTCGGCCGAAGCGCATGTCCTGATGGGGGTCGCGAAGCGTGCCGCAGGCGAGTTCGCGGAGGCGCGCGAAGAGTTCAGGAAGGCCGTGACGCTCAATCCCTCGCTGCCGCTCGCGCATTCGCTGCTGGGCCAGGCGAGTCTTTCGACCGGCGATCGGGACGCGGCGCGGGCGGCTTTCGAGCAGGAGCTGGCGATCAATGCCAACGACTTCGACTCGCACCTGTATCTCGGAGTCCTCCTGAAAGAAGATCGTGAGTTCGAGGCGGCGCGGCAGCACATCGATCGCGCCATGACCCTGCGCCCGGCCGACCCGGGCGCGCGCTATCAGCTCGCGACGCTGCTGCTGGCGACGAACGACCAGGCGCAAACCCTCGAGGCGACGCGGCTGCTCGAGACGCTGGTCGCCGAGTCGCCGGCGTTCGTCGAGGCGCACGTGTCGCTGGCGACCGCCTACTATCGGCTGAAGAGAAAGGAAGATGGCGATCGGCAGCGCGCGATCGTGGCGAAGCTGAACGCCGAGGCTCAGGCACGCCAGCCGGGCCAGGCCGCACCGGCACCGCAGGAGTAAGAAGTCAATGATGAAATGCCCGTACGTCGTGCGACAACCGTGGCGGCGGGACTCCAGCCCCGCGTCTCCGGCCGCGGCCGCCGTGGTGGCGATGCTGCTGGCGGCGATTCCGCTTATCGCGCAGCAGGGCGGCGCAGCCGATCAGAAGAAACCCGCCTTCGCAGCCCAGAGCACGGTGGTCCTCCTCGACATCGTCGTCCGCGACAAGAAGGGAAATCCGGTCCGGGACCTGCGCCCGGACGAGGTGAAGGTCACCGAGGACGGCGTGCCTCGCGCTCTGACCGCGTTCCGCCTGGTCGAAGGGCAGGTGAGCGAAGACCGCGTGACCGGGCCGGTGCCGGCCGGATTGCAGCCGGACCCGAATCGCCAGGTGAGCCTGGTGACGATGGTGTTCGACAAGATTCTCGAAAATCGTCTCCTGTCGAAGCAGGCGGCGCTCGACTTCATCGCCAACCACATGGAGTCGAACGTCTGGATCTCGGTCTTCACCATCGACCAGCGTCTGTACCTGCGACAGGCATTCACGCAGGATCCCTATCTGCTGAAGCAGGCGATCTTTGCGGCGACGAGCACCACCTCGGTCGCGGCGGCGTCGCTCGCGGGCCAGGCGGCGCTCGAAGAGCAGCACGCGAAGGAAGCCAGGTCGATCGCGGAGCAAGCCCAAGCTGCCGCCGGCGGATCGCCCACGGCGGCGGGTAACCCGAATGCCGCCGCCATTGGCGGCGCGAATGTCGAAGCGCAGATGGCACAGGTGATTGCCGAGAGCCTGCGTTTTTCAGACAGCATCCAGCGGCAGCAGCAGGGTCAGTCGACCCTTTACCCGATGCTGGCGCTCGTCAAGGCGCAATCGCGGCTGACGGGAAGAAAGACCTTGATGTACTTCTCCGAGGGACTTGTGGTGCCGAAGAACCTCGAAGAAGTATTCAAGACGACGATTAGCGAGGCGAATCGCGCCAACGTGACCGTCTACGCGATCGACGCGCGCGGACTCAATTCAGCGCGAGATTCCGAGGCGTCGCGATCCCAGTTGCTGAAGGCGGCGAGCGACAGCGCGACGCAGATGGCCAAGCGCGGCGCGGGCGCCGTGACCGTGGATGAAGTGATGATCGCCGAGAACGCCGAAGAGAGCCTGCGCGCCAACGTCCAGGACACGCTGGGCGAGCTGGCGCAGAGCACCGGCGGATTCCTGACGGCGAACACCAACGACTTCAAGCCGAACATGCAGCGGATTGCCACCGACATCGGCAGCTACTACGAGGCGGCCTACGTCCCGGTGAACACGGAATTCGACGGCACGTTCCGCAAGATCGCGGTCAAGGTCACGCGCCCCGGCGTGACGGTGCAGAGCCGGTCGGGGTACTTCGCGCTGCCGCCGGGCGAAGGCTCGGCGCTCCTGCCTTACGAGATGCCGCTCCTGACGGCGCTGACGGTCGATCCGCCGCCGCACGCGTTCGAGTACCAGGCGGCGGCGATGCAGTTCGGCACTTCGCCGCAGGGACGCGAGCACATGCTGATGTTCGAAGTCCCCCTCGAGAAGATGACCTTCGAGGAAGACACGAAGAAGAAGACCTATCGGCTGCGGTTCTCGCTGCTGGCGCTCGTGCGCGATGCCAATGGGCAGGTGGTGGAGCGCTTCAGCGACGACTATCCGTTCGAGGGGCCGCTCGACAACCTCGACAATCTGCGGCGGGGCAACTTGATCTTCAAGCGCCTGTTCACGCTGAAGCCCGGTCAGTACACGATCGACTACGTGGCGCAGGATCGCGACAGCGGGCGAACCAGCGTCGAGAAGGGCTCGCTGCTGGTGCCGCCCGACGCGAGCTGCGCCGTGAGCACGGTCGCGGTGATTCGCCGCCTCGAAGAGGCGGGCCCGGACCTGCCGGCCGACGACCCGCTCCGCGTCGATCGGATGCGCGTCGTGCCGAACCTCGATCTCCCGATCTCGAAAGCGCAGAACAAGAATCTCTCCGTCTACGTCGTCGTCTACGCGGCGCCGGGGGCGACGACCGCGCCGAAGATGGCGCTCGAGTTCATGCAGGGCGATCGCCTGATCGCGCGCGCGATGCCGGCGCTCGGCGCGCCCGACAAGAACGGCCGGATTCCATTCGTCGGCACCATTCCCATCGAAACGGTGCCGGCCGGGCAATACAGCGTGCGCGCGCTCGTGCAGGAAGGCAGCGACGTCGCCGAATCGGAAACGCCCGTGACGCTGGTGCCATGAGGAAGGCTGCAGTGACAGCAGTAGGGCCGAACTTCAGTTCGGCCAGACACGTGAACGGTGTCGCAAATGGCCGGACTAAAGTCCGGCCCTGCTGCGCGCTTTTGGCGCTGCTTCTCGGCGCCGTCATCTCCGCCCAGCAACCCCAATCCCGCTTCCGCGCCGGCGTCGACCTCGTCACCGTCGACGTCGTGGTCCTCGACAAAGAGGGCAATCCCGTCCCCGGTCTGACGCGCCAGGACTTCGCGGTCGAGGAAGACGGCCGGTTGCAGCAGGTCACCGAGTTTCAATCGGTGGAGTTGCCGCCGCCGTCGGCGACGCCGCGGCCCGCGCGCCCGGCGCCCGAGCGCCGCATCTCGTTCAACTCGATCACGGCGGGGCACATCGCGGGGCGCGCGTTCGTGCTCGTCTTCGACGACATCAACCTGACGCGGGTGCAGGCGGCCGAGGCGAAGAAGGCGCTGCGGACGTTCGTCGAGTCGGCCGTGACCGACGAGGATTCCGTCTCGCTCATCACGACGAGCGGCGGCGGATGGTTTCACGCGCGCACGGCCCGCGACCGCGAGAAGCTGCTCGCGCTCGCCGACAACGAGCAGGGCAAGTACATCGAGGACACGTCCGCCGAGCGCATGACCGACTTCGAGGCGATGCGGATCACGGTTTTTCAAGACACGACGGTCGCCGCCCGCGTCCGGCGGCGCTATGCCAACTATCGCGTGGCCGGCACGCAGCCGGTGACCACACCGGGCGGCGTGGACGACATGCCGCGCATCGAGGAGCCCCGCGGCAACGTCGGCGTCGTCGAACCGTACATCGAGAGCCGCGCCTCCGGCGTCTACTCGCAGGTTGTCGCTCGCAATCGCATGACGCTCGGCGTCCTCGAGCGCGCGCTGAAGGCATTGGAAGGGACTCGCGGGCGCAAGTCGGTGATCCTGCTCTCGAAGGGCTTCATCTACGACCCGGAGACCCGTGGATTCAAGGACGTCTCGCTGGCCGCGCGGCGCGCCAACGTGGCGATCTATTTCGTCGACGCGCGCGGCCTCGTGGCGACGACATCGAACTTCGCCGCGTCGGAGGGCAGTCCAATCGATGCGCGCGACATCGGTGCCGTCTATGCCGATATCGCGCTCGACGCCGAAGGCGCCGTGAGCGTCGCAGAAGACAGCGGCGGCTTCGCCATCCGAAACACCAACGATCTCGGCGCCGGTCTCGATCGGCTGGCGCGCGAGTCGCGCAGTTATTACCTGCTGGGTTATGTCCCACCGAATCCGAAGGCCGACGGAAAGTTTCGACAGATCTCGGTGAAGGTCAAGCGTCCCGGGCTGACCGTGCGCGCCCGAAGGGGATACTTCGCTCCGGACGCATCCAACGCTGCGGCTGCCCCCGTGACCGCCGAGCTCGATCCCGAGGTGCGGCGCGCGCTCGATTCGCCGCGCGATATGGCCGATCTCCCCGTCCGGGCGACCGCACTCGTGTTCGATCGGACCGCCGACGACACCGCGCGCGTGGTGGTCGCTGCCGATGTCGACGTGAAGTCGTTTCTGTTCGAACCGGAGGAAGGCGGACGTTCGAAGGGCAGCGTCGAGTTCGCGGTGGCCGCGACCGAGCTCGCAACGGGACAGGTCTTTCACTTCGAGCAGACCACCGCCATGAACCTCAAGGCCGACACGCGCGACCGCCTGGGCGTGACGTGGTATTCGATGTCCCGCGAGTTCCCGCTGCCAACCGGTGACTATCAGGCGCGCGTCGTCGTGCGCGACCGCACGAGCGGGCGGCTTGGCAGCGTGACACATGCCTTCTCGGTGCCGCCGCTGACCGGGTTTCGCGTCTCGTCGCCAATCCTGACCGACGCGTTGCGGAACGACCCAACCGGGCAGACGACGCCGAAGCCGGTGCTCCTGGCGCGACGGACGTTCCTCAGCGGATCGACCCTCTATTGCCAGTTCACGGCGTACGGTGCGGCGCTCGACCCCGGGACGGGGAAGCCGCGCGTGAGCGGCAGCTGGGTGCTGAAGCGCGGTGACGGCTCGGTGGTCCGCGAGGCGCCGGCGACGACGCTCACCCCGGCGAGCGATGGGAGCCTTGCCCGCATCTACGGGATCTCGCTCGCGGGGTTGCTGCCAGGCGACTACGAGCTGGGCCTCGCTGTGCGAGACGAGGTGGGTGTCAAGATCGCCGAGTTGCGCGAGCCGTTCACGGTGGATCGTGCCGTTGGCCTCTCGACGGCGCCTGGCGGCGCGTCGCGGCCA
>CAWDCH010000005.1:0-128375 GCA_963800785.1 Vicinamibacteria bacterium | reverse complement strand
CGAGATGCACGTAGTGCTTCGAGGCTTCAGCCATTGCCTCGCGCACTTCGGGCAGCAGCAGCGAGCCGCTGATGATTGTGTAGGTGCCGCGCCCGTTGATGAGCGGCCGGACACCAATCGACTCGTAGAGGTCCGATCCCAGGCGCAGCCCGCCCGAGGCACTAGCGGCCACCGGTGGGACGCCCTCCGCGCGGGTGCTCGAGCCCAGCAGGCTTGGCGCGGCCAGCGCAGTGCCAGCGCCGATCGTCCGACGCACCATCTCGCGCCGTGTTATGCCCCGGTCCTCCATTGCGTGCCTCCGTAGTGCGCGGATGGTAGCATGCATCGTACGTAGGCCCGAGCTTCAGCTCGGGCATCACCATCGGCGCGAGCCCAAGCTAAAGCTTGGGCCTACGTACGACGGTTCTCCAGCCTCGCTGCGAGCGGCGCGAACGCTTCGGTCGGACCTTTCCACTGCAGATCGTCAACGGAGTTGAACAGCGGGATGTCTGTCCGCAGCGTCGCGAGCGTGCGGAACAGCAGCGCGCGGTCCCGTTCTTCTTCCAGGACGCGCGAGAGCGCGCCGGCATTGGCGGCGTTCACGCCCCGATGTGCGCCAGTCGGCGGGAATGGCATCGATGTGCCCGTACCGCGCCAGGACAGCCGCCGCCGACTTCGCTCCCCAGCCGCGTAGTCCGGGATAGCCATCTGCCGAGTCGCCGACGAGCGCAAGGTAATCCGGAATTGATGCCGGCGGCACGCCGAACTTCGCGATGACGCCGGCTTCGTCCATGATCGTTCGTGTCCGGCGGTTCAGCTGAACGATGCGGGTGCCGCGCACCGACTGCGCGAGATCCTTGTCGGGGGTGCAGATGATCACGCGCTCGACTCGCGCATCCTTCGCCGCTATCTCCGCCGCCGCCGCCAGCGCATCGTCCGCCTCGAACTCGACCATCGGCCAGACGACGAGGCCCAGCGCCTGAAGGGCCTCTTCAAGAATTGGAAATTGCGAAAGGAGAGCGGGATCGACCCCCGCGCTGGTCTTGTAGCCGCGCCACAGGCGGTTGCGAAAGGACTCGATCACGTGATCGGTCGCAATGCCGACATGCGTCGCGCCGGCAGTGATCATGCCGAGCATCGACGCGACGACACCGCGGACCGCCGCCACTTCGCGGCCGTCGGCATCACGATGCGAAGGCATCGCGAAAAAGTGGCGGAACAGCTCGTAGGTGCCGTCGACGAGATGGATCTGCATCGAGTCGTTATTCTGACGCAGCTATCGCTTCACGAGCGGGGGGTGCGGAGGGGTGCGGCGGGGTGCGGCGGGGTGCGGGGGCGCATGTGAGGTGCCTTGGTGCGCGAGCACTGGGTGCAGGACCTCGCACCCGCACCCGTCGCACCCCTCCGCACCTTGTCGCACCCCTCGCACCCCTCCGCACCTTGCGGCCCCTTCGCGAAGCTACTCCTCAAACCAACGAACGATCCTCGAGTTGGCATTCCGCTGCGGAAGGGCGGGCACGTACAGCAAGGCAAGCGGGCTGACCGGCACATCCGGCAGCCGATCGAGGCGGACTCGTTTCACGATTGGCGGATGCGAGGGGAACATCGGTGCATAGTAGAGCGTGACCCGATGCGCGGCGGGGTAGTGGCGGCGCAGGACGCTCACGAGCTTTCGGAGCCGTTCCGGCCGGCACGTAATCCCCTTGATGGCGCGCGGCTCGCCGAGCACGCCGACCTGCCACAGGAGCAGCTCGCTCGTTGGATCGAACCGCCGGCGATACATCAGGAAGTCCGTGGCCTCGAAGCCTTGCACGCCGTGATCGCCAGGGTTCACGCCCAGGTCCGCGAAAAGGCACCCGTCCGCTGAGACACCGGGCAGCATCCGAGTGGGATACCCCTCCCGCCGCAGTCTGCGGATCGTTCGATGGGAAGCCTGGACCAGCACGCCGGGGTGGCCGTAAAACGCGGCGCACACACGCGCGCCGCCACGCACCGCCGAGATCAAGCGGCGCGTGATCTCGGCGTACGTGGTTTCGCGATCTTTGTGGTCCGCGTACAGGCTGGCCAGCGACTCCGCTGAGGCGTTGAGTCCACGGATCCACACTTCGGTTGTCGGCTCCGTCACGAGGTAGAACACTTTGTCGGCCCGTTCCAGACACGCGACGGTCTCGAGTGTGGTCTGGCCGATTCCGGTGATACCGGTGCCGACAACCGTGAGGGAGCCGCGGCGGGCGGCAGGCGCGCCGCGTTTCGGGCTCACCGCTTTTTGGCCGCTCGCTTGACCTTCTTCGCGGACTTGCGTGCCGCCTGCTGGACCTGGTTGTTGAGCAGCAGCTGCAGCTTGTCCGAATCGTTGCCCAGAAGCGCCTTCGCCGCGTCCTTCGAGAGCTTGCGGCTGGCTATTGCGGCCGCACGGTCCTGGTTGAACTGCGCGCGGAAGCCGTCATCAATCGCGAGATCGATCAGCAACTGCGCCAGCCGCTCGTTTGGTTTGCCCGTCGTCGACCGCTTCGCCATTTATCACCTCATTCGTTGTCTGGAAGCCCGAGGCTCTTCAAGATCGCGTCGAACCGCGGGTCGCCTCGGAGCGAGTCCCACCGCGGATGCACTTTGAGATAGCTGATCTCCTGGTCTCGCCGATCGCGCGCCACCGTCAGCCACCGGATCGCGGCGTCCCGGTCGCCGAGGCCCGCGTAGATCGCGGCGATGCTGCCCGACACCTCCTCGCCGCCGCGGCGAAAGCGCTCGGTCAATTCGCGCACGATCTTCAACGCATCCTCCCGCCGTCCCTCCACGGCCGCCGCATAGGCGATGTCGGCCTTCAGCTCCTGATCCTCGGCGGCTACAGCCGTGTTGCGGATGGCTCTCTCGAACGCGACCCGCGCATTGGCGCGATCGCCGGCGTAGGTATAGGCGTCGGCAATGCTGCGATACGCGAGTGGGACGGCCGGATCCATCTGCAGCGTTCGTTCAAACTGGGCAATGGCCACATCGTACCTGCGTGCCATCAGCATCGCGACGCCGAGTTGCAGATTTGCGGGCACCGAAAGGGGGTCCAGCGAAATTGCCGTCTTCGATTCTGTAATCGCGTCGGCGAAGCGGCCGTGCTGCGTCAGGAGCACCGAATACCAGTGGTGCGCCGTCGCGTATCCCGGCTTGAGCGCAATCGCCCGTTTGAAGCTGCTTTCGGCCGCCGCCCACTCGAAGCGATTGCGCTGGACATATGCCAGAGACGCGTGGGCCTCTGCAAGTGACCCATCAAGGGCCACAGCCTTTCGCGCCGCGGCCTCCGCCCGCTGCAATGCCTGATCCGCCGGGACGAACCCGTACGAAGCTTGTGCACCATAGGCATCCGACAGCCCGGCATAGGCGGCTGCGTACTTCGGATCGCTGGCCAGGGCCTCGTTGAAGAACTCGATGCTCCGCGCGATGCCGTCCTCCGTGCGCAGCCCCCAGTAGTAGCGGCCTTTCAAATACGCCGTGTGTGCCGCCGGATTTCTCGCGTGGCCGGCGCCGAGCCGTGCCATGTCCGGCGGCGACAGTTCGCCCTTCAGCGCGACAGCGATCTTCCGAGCGACCTCGTTCTGCATCGCCACGACATTGTTGACGTCGCGCTCGAAGCTGTCGGACCAGAGCTGCTCGCCGGTGCGCGCATCGACCAGACGGCTCACAATGCGGATCCGGTCGCCCGATCGCCGGATACTGCTGTCGAGCACGGTCGCGACGTTCAGCTCCGTGCCGATATCCTGTTCCGACCTGGTGCGATCGCGATAGCGCCGCATCGACGTGCCGGCAATGACCCGCAGGTCGCGGAGCGCGGAGAGTTGCGCGACCAGGTCGTCGGCAAGCCCCTCGCTGAAAATGTCGGTGTCTCCGCCTGGACTCAAGTTCTTGAACGGCAGAATCGCGACGGAATTCCGGTCGACCGGCGCTTTCCACAGCGAACCGCCGAGGAGCAGCATGCCCACGCCCGCCATCACGGCAAGAGCGACGGCCGCCGCCCATCCGCGCCATCCTGTGCGCGGCTCTGGACCGGACGGCGGCTGTCTCCCCGTCGACAGGCTCGCCGCAGCTGTGGTCCCACTGGACAGCGCTTCTTCGAGCAATGCCTGCAGCGCCCCGGCACTGCCCGGGCGATCGGATGGCTCCGGTGCCGTTGCCCGGTCGACGGCTCGTACGAACGGCTCGGGGAGATCCGGTCGCAGGTCGCGGAGCAGTAGCCTTCGTTTCTCCGTGTGCGCGTCCCGCAGCGCGTGCAGCGACAGGGCGGTAACCGGAAATGCGCCGCTTACCAGATGGAAGAGCAGCACGCCCAGGCTGTAGAGATCGCTGCGTACGCTGGGCGGCTCGCCAGCGAGCAGCTCGGGCGCGAGGTAGGCGGGCGTGCCTGCGAGCAAGGTGTCGGAACCGGCGGCCGGGACGATGGCGCCACCGGCGCCGAAGTCCATGAGGACGATGCGGCCGCCCGCTTCGCGCATGACGTTCTGCGCTTTGATATCCCGGTGCAGGTAACCCTGCTTGTGGACGGCGGCAAGGGCGCTGCACAGAACGCGGCCGATCACTGCCGCCTCGCTCGCGCCGAACGGCCCCTGCTGCTCCAACAGCTCCTTCAGCGTGGCGCCGGTGATGAACTCCATCCACAGACCGATGCGACCGTCGTGCGCGTCGGCACCGTGGACGACCACGATGTTCGGGTGGCGGATGCGGGCGAGAAGTCGGCCTTCGGCAACGACCGCGGCCGCATCGCGACTCTGGCCGTCCGCGTCGTGCAGCAGTTTGAGCGCGACCTCGCGATCGAGCCGCGTATCCCACGCACGGTAGACGACGCCAAACGTGCCGCGGCCGATTTCGCTCTTGATTTCGAGGGGACCCCAGGCGAGCGTATGGCCACGCGCGGCGTCCTGCAGCTGGGCCAGGCCGCGGAGCTGCGCGATTGCACGGCGCTCCTCGTCGGTACGCGCGCTGGATTCCGCGTGCGGCCAGTCGACGGCGGAGCCGTCCGCGACTGCTTCGGCGAGCGTCTGGATCAGCGAGTTCGGCTCGGACACGGCGCTCGTGATGCTAGCTCGCGGACATCAGGCGCGCGATCTGGTCGAGCGCGCGTGCCACGCACATGCGGGCGGCGTCCGGACTGGGTTTGTCGACGAGGTGCGCGATCTCCTCGTAGGTGCACCCGAGCTCGAGCTTCGCAATGACGGCCTCGCGCTCTACCGCGGACAGCACCGCGAGCGCGGCCTCATAGCGCTCGAAGAACTCACGGCCGACGGCGGCTTCGAGCGGAGACTGCTCGCGCGAGGCGGCGCGATCGGGCAAGGGCTGCCGGCGCGGTTGCGCCTCGAAGCGGCGGAGCTCGTCGCGGAGACGGTTCATCACTGCCCGGCGGAGGTAGGCCTGGAGGGCCCACTCGCCGCGCTGCTCGAAGTTCTGGAAGTTCCGAACCGTGCCGATGAGGGCTTCCTGGACGAGATCCTCGGTGTCGGCGAAGTCACGCGCGTGGCGTGGCAGCCGGCCAGCAGCCCATCGACGCAGGCGCGGCCGATAGCGCTCGATCAGGCGATTGAGCGCGGCTTCGTCGCCCGCCTGGGCACGGCGGACGAGCTCGACCGAAGATTCGGGGTCCATCAAAGGATGGACGGATAATAGCAAGGGCCGCGGCCCTCCTGCCCGCCGAGTCCTCGGCGTCGGCCCCCGCTACTTGCTGCTTCGCGCCGTGGCTCGTTGTCTGGCGGCGACCCGCGCAGTCGCCGCGGCCGACATCTTCTTCAACGCTTCCGTTGGGACCTCCGGCGTGTCGGGCTTCCCACGATGCTTCTTGCGGTTGCCCTTTCGCTCGGTGCGGGCGGCAGGCTTCTTCGAGGCTGTGCGCCGCCCGAGGCCGGGCAGATCGGCAACGCCGGGCAGCCTGGGCAGTCGTTCCGTGACGGCTGTCGTCACGCGCCCGCGCACAGCCGCAATCCTTTGATCCAGGTCCGCGACCTGCTTCAGAAGCCTGTCGCGCTCGTTCAGCAGCCGGCCCAGTGATGTGCCCACATATTCCGCGACCTGCGCCGCTCCGGTCTCGCCACCCTGCTGCGCCGACACGTCTGGCACTTCCGCCTGCTTCCTGCCGCGCTTTCCACCCGCCAGCTTCTTCGCCACACGACACCTCCCCGTTTTGAGGGACCGAAACTTGAATGTAGATGTGTACCAACGCAAACACGGCGCCAGGTCGCTGGTGCGCGCGAACGCATCCGGTAAGTTCACGACTCTCAGATGTTTGGAATGCCGTGACGACCGGGCGTTCGATCGGCACTCTCGGCTGTGTGCTGGATGAAAAGGCTACAAGACGCAGTGATCCAACCGCGGCAGGGCCGATGATCCAACCGCAGCAGGGCCGATGATCCAACCGCAGCAGGGCCGATGATCCAATCGCAGTAGGGCCGAACTTTAGTTCGGCCGGACATCCGCGGGCGCCGTAATGAGGCTTCCGAGGTTCAGCATCGCGAACGTCAGATGCAGCGTCGTCGAGAGATTGCCCACCGCAAGCCCGTGCGATTCGACGAAGGTGATGCCCGCATACGGCACGTCGGCGAGAAGGCGGCCCTGCGGTCCAAGGCCGAACAGCACGCCGCGAATGTCGAACAGCATGCCGGCGCATCCGAACATGAAGATGTAGAACGCATTGCCGCGCAGAATGTAGCGGCGAAGCGTGGTCGTCATGCGACAACGATAAGGCAAGATGGCGGCCGAGCCGATTTCCCGAGAAAATGCTCACGCGTTAATTCATGGACTTCGCATTCATCGCTATACCCGTCCTGCTCGCCGGCGTGTTGATCTGGGCGACTGCTGCCGCATGGCGACGGAGCGGCGCGACCGCGGAAGCGACGCGGAGAGCCGCGATTGTCATTGCGATCAGAGCGGCCGCCTGGATGGCGCTCACATGGACCGCAGCGGCGTCCGGCCTGCTTCGGCGCTGGGATCAAATGCCGCCACCGTTTGCGGTCCTGATCCTCGGAGTCCTCGCGCTGGCGTGCCTGATTGCGTTCAGCGAGCTCGGCCGGCGGCTCGCGGAGTTCCTGCCGCTGTGGGCACTCGTCGCGGTGCAGGCGTTCAGGCTGCCACTGGAGCTCGCGATGCACGAACTCGCGGAGCGCGGCATCATGCCGATCCAGATGACCTACACCGGCCGCAACTTCGACATCATCACCGGCATCACCGCGATCGTCGTCGCCGGGGCGGTGGCCAGCGGGCGCGGTGGCCGCGGCCTGGTCGGCGCGTGGAACGTCATGGGCCTGGCGTTACTGTTCAACGTGATCATTGTCGCCATTCTGGCGACACCCGTCTTCCGCTATTTCGGCGAGGATCATCTGAACGTGTTCGTGACATATACGCCGTACGTCTGGCTGCCCGCCGTCATGGTGCTTGCCGCGCTCGCGGGGCATCTCGTGATCTTCAGGGCCCTTCGCACTCAGCCTCGTTAGCTCCGGACGACTGGCTGACGCCCGTCGCCGAAGGGCGACCATCCCTGGCCGCTGGAAACGCCAAACAGCTGGCTCCCGATGTGCTCGCCAAGTGCGCGGTAGCTTTCCCACTGCGCCTCGTCGAAGTACTGGTCGACTGTCGGCTCCTGCGGGAACGCGCGGTGCTGCTGGCGATACTGCAGGATGTCGAGCGGTTCGTCGCCGGTGAGACTGGGTTTGACGAAGAGGATCAGCGATTCCGGTTGCGATGCGTTCTCGTAGTAGACATGCGCCAGCAACGCGTGCGCTCGTGCGAATCCCTGTGCCAGGCCCGCGAGCGTTTCCTCGACGGTGGCGCGGAAGTCGTCGAGGACGCCGATGACGTCGTGGAGGGCGGGATCCACCGTCGCCTCGATATCCGATCGAGAGAGGAACCTGATATCCGCGCACAGATCGGTCCGCGCCTTCCGGACCAGGTTCCCGAGGTCCTCGAATGTGTAGTCCGCATCCTGCCCGTCATCACAAGCGACGATGAACGGCACACGACGACGCCAGCAGCTCGTAGCAGGCGGTATTCTCGAAATGGCCGCCGTCGCTCAGGTACCAACGCGTCCGGTTCGGGCCAAAGAACTTGGCCGTGAATTCCTGGAACAGGTGTGTCTGCACCGGAAGCACGGCGTTGACGATTTCACCCACTCTGTTGCGGAAGGTCGGATCGGTCCGCGCATTTTGACGGTCATGCGGCGTAACGTGCGAGTCCCACCAGTAACCCAGACGCACGTTGGCGACGCCGAGCAGCAGCGACAGCGAGAGACTCGTCCGCGCGCCCAGGCCTGTCGAAAAAGCGGCGCCCGAGATCGCCGTCCAGGTGCCGACGCTGAGGGCCTCAACCGCGTGCGGCGCGAGCGAGGCCCCGCAAAAGAGCTGAAAGCGGTCGTCGCCAAGCCGGGGAAGAGGCTTGATCTAGTCGGTGCTCAATCCTGGCAGTCTGCCTGTCCAGTTGCTGCGAGTGGCGTCGCCGTCGACCAACTGTTTCCACAGCGCGTGACTCTCGATGCCGCCGCTCATGCCACAGGGCCCGACGGCGACCAGCATGCCCTTTCGATCGCGCTGCTCGACCTGTGAGGCACCGAGGACGGTCTCGTTCAACGTGACGTTGACGATATGCAGTGGTCCGCCGGACCTGAATGGGCCGTACTCGCCCCACCCGATGTTGTCACCGCGAATCGGATCGGACAGCCGTCGTCCACTGCTGTCGATGAAGCGGTTGCGGTTGGAGGCTCCGAGATAGGCCCGCGTCAGACGGTTGCCGTAGAGCGCCTGGTGCGAGGAGCTGTTCACGAAGCGAATCGTTCTGCCGCACAATAGCGTCAGGACACCAGCGCCGATCGTCAGCCAGAGCAAGGTCCGCTTGTCCATCGCGTTCGGCAGACCGTGGTCCGGACAGGCGCCGCGCCACGCGGCAGCGTAGGTCAACGCCGAAAGCGACACGAGGATCCAGCCGATCACGACCACGGCACCGGCGCCGGCGATGACGTTCTTGGGCAGCGACACATGCCGTTCGCCCCGCTTGTCGCCGAGAAACGGGGCCAGCTTGCTGACAGCGGTGATGAGGCCAGCCACCACGCCCATCAGCCCGCTCACCCTCGACCAGTGCAACGGATTCGACCGAAGCCAGTCGTAGAGCGCGAGCCCGAACGAGTCGACCACGGCAAACGCGACCAGCCCGGCGACCGCGACCAGGGATGCGGCCAGCCACTGCGAGAGCTTCGAGCGGGTGAAGACCTCGACGTCGGCGCCGACCTGCTGCGTGGCCCGGAACCAAGCCGCGGCCCATGCCAGCAGCGCAAACATCGGGATGACGACCAGAAGACGAAGCGACCAGAGCACGTAAAGGTTGTGAGGTTCGCCTTGTTTCAGTACCGCGAACGCGGTGATGGTGACCAGAAGCGCCGTTGGTGCCGCGACCCAGTCAGACAGCTGCCGGTTCTTGTCTCGCTGGATGAACCAGTAGGCCCAGCCAAACGGGACTGCGATTACCCCGAGGAGGGCGGCGGGCAGGAGGATGTATGGGCTCAGCCAGAACCACCACCCCGACCACTGAGGGATGTATTCCGGCCACTCCGAGATCGCCCATGTCCGCAGGAGCATGGCGGCGCTGAGGATCGTGACTGTTGTGATCCCGAGGACGACATGGATTGCACCAAGATTGCGGAGATACACCGCGGCCGCGATGATCTCGTCACCGGCGCCATTGGGCGACATGTAACGTCCGTGGTCTCGGAGCCAGCGCACCGGCTCCGAAGACGGGTTGGGCAAGTCCCGCTCCGCCCGATCGATGCCGGTCGGACCGTTCGCCTGGATTGGCTCTTGCCGCTGAACCAGCGCACCGAGAAATCCCCAACGTACCCCCTCCGGACACGGTCGAGAGGAAATCGACGCGTCGTAGCAATCGTCGCGCGGCAATGGCTTGGAGGACACCCAGCGCGAACGTCGCGCTGCGGATTCCGCCACCCGATATCGCGATGCCGACCGTGTCCTCAGGCAAGCTTGTCGTCGTCGCAGCTGCGCTCGGTGCGGGTACTTCGGGATCTGTTGGAGAGTAGTCCGACGAACCGGCCTTCTCGCGCCGATGTTTGAGGCACGCGAGCTCTGCGGCACGCAGGTCACCCGGATAAACGCGCGCATAGAGAGATGAGGTGTGTTGCACAGGGTTCATGGCTCCCGCTTTCCCTGGGCCGTCAGAGCGCGCACAATACCGCACCAGCACTCACAAACGCTACGACGACTCCGATCGAACACAGGCGAGGCCTGTGATGGGAGATGTCATGTCCGACGAAACAGCCGCGCTGGAGCGCCCCAGGGTGTTGAGGGTCGTGTCTCTCGGAAAGGACCTGGTGGCCCTGCTGCGTGACGCGACACTGTTCGTGCTTGCCATGCTGCTCCTCGTCTTTCCGGCGCAATTCAACTCCATCCTCGTCGATGCCGGATTCGAGGAAGGCAGCGTCGTCGGGTTCAAATGGAAGTCAAAACTGATCGACTCGAACCAGGCGCTCGAAGAAGCGCGCGCGACAATTGCGTCCCTTCAGGGCCGAAACGACGAACTGCTGAAGGCGTTGCAGGATGCAAAGGCTAACAGTGACGATCCGGAGCTCGTGAAACGCGTGGCGACGCTTCAAGAGGAAGGTCGGCAGCTGCGCGACGAGACGCAGCGAGTGCAGGCCGTGGTGTCCGACACGATCGAGTCGAATGCGCCGCTGGTCCAGAAGGCGATCTCCGCGACCGAGCAGCGCGCTCCCGCGACGCTTGGCAAGTCGGCGTACACGGTGGGATTGCAGACGCTGGGCGTCGACGATGACGAACGCGTCGCCATCAACAAGAAGCTGCAGGCCGAGGGCTACGGGCTCGACCCGCTGACCTACTCTTATCCCGCCGGTGAACGGCCATCGTGGTTCGCGCCACAGTCAACCGTCTTCTACTACTCGAGCGCGGCGCGTGCCATGGCCGAACAGCTCGCCACGTTCATGAAGGCCGCGACCGGGCAAGACTTCGCCGTCCAGCGCGGGGCCGGGTTGGGCGTCGATCCGGCGCGGCGGAACGTTACCCTGTTCGTGCACTACCTGAAGCGGTAAACGCTCCCACTCGAGCAGGGGCGGCGTGGGCGCAGCCGCCTCAAATCAGGAAGTGATCCTCCATCCACAGCAAGCCGGGCGCATTGGCCCGCGTGACAATCGGTCCGTCGATGACGATCTGCTTTGGCGGCGCTGCGGGGGCCTTCTTCGGCGCGAGCGCGGCCTCCGACCCGGCCACGATCGCTCCTCCGTGGATGCGGCACGAGGAGTTGCGCACGGTCGCGTGCATGCTGCCATCCAGCACCGCACGGATTGCGGGTGGCATCGCGTCGATGCCGCCAATCAGGATCCCGGTGCGATTCTTCGCGCGGATCACCTCCAGTGCGGCGAGTGCCATGTCGTCATTGTGGAAGAAGGCGGCACCGATTTGTGGAAACTTGTCGAGATACGATTCCCATAGCTGCCGTGTTTTCGCTGGATCCCAGTCCGCCGGTTCGGTTGCGAGCACCTGGATGTTCGGCGACCGTGCGATCACGGATTCAAAACCGCGCGTGCGGCCCTGCGCGCCCGAATGCCCCAGCGCCCCCTGCGTCATGATGATCGTGCCGGTTCCACCGATCGCATCGACCAGTGCTTGAGTGACAGCGGCCCCCATGAATTCGTTGTCGGGCGCGAGAAACGTGTGGACGCCGATCCGATCCAGTGGCGCGATCAGCGTATCCATGTCGATGACCGGAATGCCGGCGTCGATCATCCGAGTGACCGGCGCGCTGAGCGTGTTGATTTCAACGGCCTGAATTGCGACGAAGTCCCAGTCGCCCGACGCCATCTCCTCGACCGCGGCCAGCTGCTGTGTCGCGGAGAGGCCGGGATCGAACCAGGTGACGTCCACGTTGAACAACTTCCCCCAGAACTCGGCGGCGGCTTTTCCCTGCGCGCACCAGCTCACCTGCAGGCCAATGTTGGAGAACGCTGCGCGCAGCGGTTTGCGTGAGCGCCGGATCTTGTCGTCGGCCGTCGCTGCGATGGCCGACCCAAGAAAGCCGCCCGTGAGGGTTGCGCCGATCGAGGCTGCGGCAAGCCGAATCACGTCGCGCCGTTCCGGACGCCATGGTGGCTGGCTTTCTGCGCGATGCGCGCGATCGCTGCCGTCGCCGGTTGCTTCCGATCGCATGGAGCGGTTGATGGTCGATGGCATTTGTCCCTCCCTCGGACGAGGCGCAAATCAGACGACCGAGTCTATCGCTTCGTGGCACGCCCCGGCTGGATTCGAAAATGCTCGCGAGCCAGCTGGCGTGGCAGAGAGGATTCGCACATGTTCGCCCGAGGCAACGCCGGGCGGGACGTGTCCTAGAAACTGGCGCGGCGCAGCCAGTCGCGAAGCGAGTGGCGCGCCCCGCAGGATTCGAACCTGCGGCCTTTGGCTCCGGAGGTGTCCGGAGCATATTGATGAGTTGCGTCCTTGCGATCCCGCAAAGACGACCCGTATCCGCAAGTCTTTGTGAAACGGGCCTGACGGTCGGCTCCCAGCCTCTACCGTTCAGACGATGACTAAATTCAGCTTTCGGAGCCGTGATGCCGCGCCGTCTGGCGCACCTTGCCGGAAACGTCTTTCGGCATAAGACGAGGGAGCCGCGGATGACGGGCGTGCGGGATTCGGTTTCAGGCTGACGTAAGATCCTGAGACCTCCCCGCCGCATGTTGAGAGCACTGGGACCGAAGGGCGACTATGCACACGCTGTTTGATGATGCCTGCCGCACGGACGTTCTCGCTCGCCTCAGACACGTCCGACCGAATGCGGGACCATTATGGTCGGCTGACTGCGCCCCAGATGGTGGTGCACCTCGCAGACCAGATGCGGATGACGCTCGGGAATGCGCGCTGGACACGGATGCCTCCTGCTCATTGGAGAGATGGCCGGGGATGAAGCAGGCTGCCCTCTACTGGCTTCCATGGCCCCAAGGCCACATCCAGGGTCCGCCCGAACTGTTCGTGACGACGCCGACAGACTGGGACGCCGATATCGCGACGGTGGAGGCGCTGGTCGCGCGTTTCGCCGCCCGTGGGCCGGGCGGCGCCTGGCCGGAGCATTCCTATTTAGGCCGGTTGAACGGTGGGCAGTGGGGCGTGTTCTGCTATCGTCATTTCGACCACCACCTGACCCAGTTCGGAGCCTGAGCACCGATTTTGACGCCCAAGCGCCACGTTCTCTGAGGACGTATACGGAGCGATGAGCGTAACCATGCCGCCCAGTCTACTCGCCCATTTTTCGCCCCTGTCGGAACGGGCGCACATCGTAAACTGACTCCAGCCGCCTACTTCACGCGACAAGCCGAAAGAACACCCTTAGCCTTCATGGCGCTGGTGGGCCGCGTCTTTCCCCTGCAAGTGAAAGACGGCGGCGCTGATCCCGTCGTGACGACCGTGGTGCATCACATCTATGAGCGATGACCGAGCGGATCGTGGACATGCGCTGAAAGGCTCGATTGGCGGCCTTCATGCACGACGAGGTCCCGGGATGCCGCTGAGGTTTGTCGTCGTTCGCGCCCTGTCGGTGATCGTGCTGATGTGGGGTACGCATACGCCCGTGGCTGCCCGGCAGGACGCCGATCATCAGACCCAGGCCAACACCGCCGACAAACCGCAGTACCCATTCGGCAAGTTCAGCGGCCTGATGTTCGGTGACTACTACTGGTACTACCGATGGCATCAGGACGAGATCAGCAGCGCCAATCCGACTGCGGTGCAAGGGCAGCAAGGACTGTGGTTCCGACGCCTGTACCTCACGTACGACTGGTCGGTACAACGAGCGGCTAATAACAAGGCTGCGGCTCGAGGCCAACAGCGACGGACAGTTCGAAGGCGGCAATCTCGAGCCGTACGTGAAGGACGCCTATCTCAAGTGGACGTACCGCGGGCGCCAGCAGCTGACGTTGGGCCTGCAGCCCAGTCTTACCTTCGATTGGCTCGAAGGGTTCTGGGGGCTGCGTCACGTCGAGAAGGCGCCTGCGGACCTTTATCGCATTGATTCGTCGCGTGACTTTGGCGTGACAGTGAGCGGACCCGTGGCCGTGGACGGGCTTCAGTATGCCGTTCAGTTCGGCAACGACTCGGGGACCGGATCCGAGGTCGATGCCAACAAAGCCGTGCGGATAGAAGGCCGGTACGAGCGGAAGTCCGGTATCGCGCTCGAGGGTTTCTATGGCTACTCGTCGCGCCCCGCCGGAGAGAATCGCCACACTGCTCAGGGCTTCGTCGGCTTTCATCGCGATCCCGTGAGGCTTGGCGGTCAGTTCCTATGGCAGGAGCGGCAGTCGGGCAAAAACGCGACGCCTGACCAGAAGATCAACGTGCAATCGGGCTTTCTGGTCTGGGACATCCGGCCCGTGAAGGCGGACGCATTCGTCCGCGTCGATCACGTCAGTGGCGATCTCGGTGGAGTCGAGACCGGCCTGCCGGGGGCGGATGGCATCGACTACTGGCTGCTCTCGCCCGAGGCGCCGTTCACGACATGGATTGTGGGCGGCGAGTGGTTCCTAAACCCGAGTGTTCGCATCGGGCCGAACCTCGAACTCGTCTCCTACGCGCATGACCCCAATCCGATTACGTTTCCAGGTCGTGATCGGGATGCAATTCTCCGGCTCACCTTCTACTGGTCCTTCTGATCCAGTCCGCCACCTCAGTGAGGTTGTGACGACTCGCCACGACGTCAACCGTTCCCGGCAACTCTCGTTCCTCGCTGTTGAAAGGGGAAGGGCTGAGCAGCGACCGAGAACGGGCGTTTATGTGAACGCAAGCGGCGCTAATATTTCCTATCGTGCTCCTGCCAACCTACCCTCGGAGGCACGAAACGTGGTGAGAAAAGCCTCCCCCAAAAGCGACGTGGCCGAAGGGGGCGCTACGACGAAAACCTATCCGTGCCCCGACTGCGGTCGCGATTCTGAGCCCGTCAGGTTTGTCGGTCACGAAATTATCCTCAGGGAAGATCAGACGTTCGAGGACCTGCTAACTAGCGCCACCTACACGAGCAACGCGAAGGCTCCAGAGGCGCGCAATATCCTTGTGAAGTGCCCGGTGCATGGCGAGAAGAATTTTCAGCACATCGGCAACCACGTCACCGGCAGCAAGAAAGCCCGCCCCTAACCGGAACCGCTCCCGACGTCCCAGACTGATGCGCCCGGTGGGAACGATGGACCCTTCGCCTCGGACCAGGTCGACTGGCTGTCGGCAACCCAAATCCAACTACCCGTCCTTTACTGAGCCCGAGCAAGTCGGAAGCGCAAACGCCCCACGAAGTAAAAATGCGGCGGGCTCGCGAATGACAACCTGTCTGACACACCAGCGTTCGGTGCCCTAAGGACACATACGGACGCTCTGCGATGTTGCAGCAGTCGAAATCGGAAGGCACAACACGCAACGGATAGTGGCGAACGTCGCCAGCCGTGGTCTCGGCAATTCGTGCGGCAGCCGAACGCTAATTCAAAAATGGACCATCAGGTGGACCACCAGCGCCAGTGCGTCGCGATTGGCTTAGAGCACCGAGGCCGTAATAACCTTTAGAAGCTGTATGTTAGCTGGCGCGCCCGGCAGGATTCGAACCTGCGGCCTTTGGCTCCGGAGGCCAACGCTCTATCCAGCTGAGCTACGGGCGCTTTTGGGAAAGGCGTTCGATGTCGAGGATGGCGCGGGCAGAAGCCTCGCGTCCACCAGAACAAGACAGCTTAGCGGTAAAGACGCGGCCCGCGCAAGGCGCGCACTGGCTGTCTGCGCTAGCGCGAGGGCTCGTTCTTCGCCTCGAAGTTCAGCGCCACGCCGTTGATGCAGTAGCGCAGGCCCGTCGGGGGCGGGCCATCGTCGAAGACATGACCGAGGTGGCCGCCGCATCGGCTGCAGTGGACCTCGGTGCGCGTCATCCCGTAGCTGCGATCGATCGTGGTGCCGATGGCGCCTTCGAGAGGCGCGAAGAAGCTCGGCCATCCAGTGCCGCTTTCGAATTTGCGGTCCGCAACGAACAGCGGCTGCCCGCAGCCGACGCACGTGAACGTGCCGGCGCGCTTCTCGTGCAGCAGCGCACACGAGTTGCGTCGCTCGGTGGCATGCTCGCGAAGGACGGCGTACTGCTCGGGCGTCAGAATCCGACGCCACTCGTCTTCTGTCTTTTCGACAGGGTAGTGCTGGTGCTGCGTCGCCATTCCTTACGAGTACTTCAGCAAGTGTGGGGCTGTCCAGCGACGCGAGAGTTGCCCGAGCTGAAGCTCGGGCCTACGGACGAGGAAGGGGTTGTCGGAGTTGAGGCTCGGGCCTACGGACGAGGAAGGGGTTGTCGGAGTTGAGGCTCGGGCCCACTGCGACGAGGGGGCGCTGCCCGCTGAAGCTCGGCCTACGGACGAGGAAGCGCGCCCGAGCTAAAGCTCTGGCCTACGTACGAGAGGTAAACCCGCGCGCGAGCGAAACCGAGCGCGCCCCCAGATGCCCGTCAGGGCTCGACCTGCGCGATTCCTTCCCTTATGAGCCGTTCGACGAGCGCGACCATCTCGCGGTTGGCCTTTGCCGTCGCCTCGTTCATCTCCTGGCCCAGACCGTCCATTTCTTTCGACAGCTCGCGCATCTCATCGCCATACTCGTCCATCGGCTCCGAGGCGCGCTGCATCTCCTCGCTCAACTTCGCCATCTCCTCGTTGAGCGACGCCATTTCTTTGTCGAGCCGCTCGTGCTCGGCGTCGATCTCGCGCCGTTCGGCGTCGCTCAGATTGGCCATCTCGCGCGCGGCGAGGGCGGCCTGCTGCGCGCCGATGTGGCCCTGCTTGGCGCCAATCGCGCCCTGCCTGGCACCGATCTCGCCCTGCTTCGCCCCGACGGCGCCTTGCTTGGCGCCGATTGCACCCTGCTTTGCGCCAACCTCACCCTGCTTGGCGCCGATAACGGCAACAGGACGATTGATCTGTTCCGCCTCGTCGAGGGCGGCAGCGTCTGTCACCACGTATTCCTTGCCGCTGTGACGGAACCACAAGACGCGATCGGAACCGTGCTTTCGCTTCAGACGCTCGACATCCTGCCATGACCCTGACATTGTGACGCCGCGGCGATCGCGATTGACCAGTACGAACTCCAGCCGATCGCCGCCGCTTTCCTTCGACGTCACGCTTTCCTGAGCGGCAGCGGCCGGGGGAATGGGCAGCGAAGTGGGCGACGCTGTCTTCTCCGGCGCCGCCGCCCAGGACCAGGACTTGAGTTGCTTCGGCAACACCTTGGGCGACATGGACGAGGCACGCGCGCCAAGCTGTATCGGAATCAGGGCGCAGAGGGCTGCACCTGCGATCAGCCACCCAGCAAGGCGGGCGAGAGACGAGGGCGAACGATGACCGAGCATCGCGATTCTCCGTTTCAGATTGGCAAACGATCGGGATGAGCCCGCAGCGGCCAGTCCGGCGCGCATCGGGCTGACTCCCAGCGACAGCAGGAGCCGGCCGTACTCCTGTGGCGCGGCGCCCAGCAGTTCCAGCACGGCGCGATCGCAGGCGGATTCGCGCGCGAGCAGGTATTCGCGCGCGGCCACGATGGCGAGCGGATGGAAGAAGAACAGACGCTCGGCAAGCGCCGGTACGCCTCCGAGCCACAGATCGCCGCGGCGCAGGTGGACGATCTCGTGGCAGATCGCCATCCGCTGTTCGCTGCTGGACAACGCGTCGAACCGATCGGCCGGGAGCAGAATCACCGGACGCAGGAGGCCGACGACCATCGGCGCGTCGACGTCGTTCGACCAGCGCACCTCGACGGTCCTGCGCATGCCGGCACGCATACAGAGCTCACGCGTCGAGTCGTGGATCGATAGCTCCACGGCGAGCGCGTCGGCGACGATGCGTGCGGTCCGGCGGATGCGGAGGAGCATGACACCGAGACCGGCGATTGCGCCGGCAATCCAGGTGGCGGCGGCGAACGCGCGCCAGGAAAACTCGGGGATCTCGTTGTTACGGATCCCGGTGGCATTCACAGATGGGCCCGACTGAAGTCGGGCCCTGCTGACGTCGCTGGCAAACTGCCCGGTTTGCGTGTTGGTGCGATGGAGCGAAGGCGTGTCAGGCGGCAAAACGCGAAGGACGACCGGTTCGACCCAGACGAGCGCGATGAGTAGTTTGAGCGCGGCGAGCCACCAGAGCGTGCATCGCAACGCCGGTGTGATTGGCATGAGCCGGCAAATCACCGCGATCGCGACGATCACGCCAGCCCCTGCAATCGAGCCCGTGAGCAGTACCTGAAACAACCACTCGAGCGATGCGATGACGTCGGCCATCACGGGCATCATCGGGTCTCCTTCTTCTTCGCCGACTGCAGTCGTGCCACCACGTCCTCGAGTTCCCGGAGCTCGGCGTCGGTCAGCTCCGCCGACTCGCTGAGGTATGCCACGAACGGCGCGATCGACCCGCCGAGATTTCGATCGACGAACCGGCGGATAGCGCCGCGCGTGACTTCGTCGGCCGAACCGCGCGCCTGGTAGCGATAGACGCCTCCCACCAGCCGGCGGTTCAAAAATCCCTTCCTTCTCAAGCGCTCCATCATGGTCAGGACGGTCGAGCGCGCGAGCGAGCGGGGCACCCCGAACGCGTCAGCCACCTCACCGACAGTGCCGCCGCCGGCGTCCGCAATATGACGAAGAAGGGCGAGCTCCTGCGCGCCGAGGGTGGGTGTCGCCATGCCTACAAGTGTAGTCACAATAGCAGTGCCTACAGCTGTAGTCAAACGGGTTGGTCAGGTTGATCGGGTGGATCGGGTCAGGCCGGTCGGGTAGGGTGAATCGCGAGGCCGACGAGAAACACCACCGTCGCGCCGATGACGTTGTGCCAGAGAAACGAGATATCGGGGCGGGTCGTTGCGACGGTCGCTACGGCGGCCATCCCGGCGATGAGTCCAACGAAGGCGCCGGTGCCGGTTGCGCGCTGCGTGACAGTGGCGAGCAGGAACACGCCGAGGATCGAACCGTAGAAGAACGAGCCGAACCGGTTGACGACCTCGATCAGTGAGCCGAGGCTGCTGGCATAGACGGCAACGATGCACGCAAAGCCGCCCCACGCCGCGGTCGCGATCTTCGACACGCGCAGCGACTCGGCGTCCGACGCGTTGGGACGGTAGTGCCGCTGATAGAAGTCGATCACCGTCGCGGTGGCCAGCGAGTTGAGCTCTGCGGCGATGGTGTCGGTGGCCGCCGTGATGATGGCAACGATCCAGAGCCCGACGAGGCCGACGGGCAACACCGTCGTGATGAAGGTCGGAAAAACGTAGTTCACATCCGAGTAGCTCGCATCGTGAGCGGCCTCGCGCGTCAGCGCGCGCGCGCGCGTCGTGATGTCGCGCACGTCACGTTCGCGGTCGCGGAACGCCTGCGCGGCCGCGGTCAGGCGCGTCGCGTCGTGCGATCGTTCCGCGTCGGCGACGGCATGGGCTGCGGCGACGCGGCTATCGAACGCCCGCTCAAAGTCGGCCTCGAGCGCCACGTACTGCGGCGCCTGCGCGCTCTCTTTCACCGTGCGCTCGTGCACAGGGTTGAAGAGCATCGGCGGACGATGGAAGACGTAGAAGGCGTAGGTGAGGACGCCAACGACGAGCACGAGAACCTGGAGCGGAATCTTCCAGTAAGCGGTCATGAAGAGCGACGATCGCGCATGGTCCAGCGAGCGCGCCGTGAGATAGCGCTGCACCTGGCTCTGATCGCAGCCGAAATACGACAGCATCAGGAAGAAGCCGCCGATCAGGCCCGACCAGATCGTATAGGTCTCGGTGAGGCTGAACTGAAAGTTGAACGCATCGAGCCGTCCGACCGCGCCGGCAAGCCGCAGCGCGTCGGCGGCCGTCGTTCCCGCCGGCAGTTCTACGATCAGGACGACCACGGCGATGAGCAGCACGAAAACGGTGAGACCCATTACCTTCACGTCGGTCCATGTCACTGCCTGCACGCCGCCGAGAATCGTGTAGATCACGGCAGGCACGCAGATGGTCAGCGCCGTCAGCGTCACGTCCCATCCGAGGATGACCGAGAGCACGACGGCCGGCGCGGCGACCACTGCTCCGCACGACATGCCTCGCGAGAACAGGAACAGCAGGCTCGTGAGCGTCCGTGTTTTCACGTCGAATCGCCGTTCCAGGTACTCGTAGGCGGTGTAGACACGCGCCTTGTAGAAGAAGGGCACGAGTGTGACCGACAGCACGAGCATGGCGATCGGCAAGCCGATGTAGAACTGGATGAAGCGCAGGCCGTCGCTGAAGCCCTGGCCGGTCGTCCCGACCAGCGTAATCGCGCTCAGCTGCGTCGCCATTACCGACAGGCCGACGGCCCACCAGGGCAGGCTCCGGCTGGCGAGGAAGTACGATTCGGTGGTCCGCTCGAGTCTCGTTCGCTTCACACCGTCCCCGACGAGCCAGGCGATGTAGCCGACGACGACGATCCAGTCGATGGGATGCATGAAGGGAAGGACGAGGGACGAAGGACGAGGGACGAAGGACGAAGGACGAGAGATGGCGCGAGGGACGTCCTTCGTGCGCGTCCCTCGTCCTCATTATTCGTCGCTCTATTTGCAGGTGTCACCCAGCGCCGTGATCGAGTCGACCCGCACGTAGCGCAGGTGTCGGCCGGCGCGGCCGCCAAGGCCGGCTGCGGTGGCGTTGGCCTCCTGCTGATCGGGACGCAAAGACGCTTCGCGCTCCGCTTCTTCCGGCGACAGCTCCTTGCCGTTGACGCGCACCTGCTTGCCCACGTGCTTCGCAAAGTCCAGCTTCTTCGCATCACCAAGCAGCTGGACGAACGGATCGCCGAGGCTGGCCGGATCGTTGGGGCCGGCGACGGCCGAGCCGGGATCGAGCGTCAGACGGAACGCAGAGGGCGTGCTGCCCGCCTGCAGGCAGCCCGTCCAGGCCTTTCGCTCCTGCATCTTCCCTGGATCTTCTGGCGTGGCGGGCGCGGGCGCCGCCTGCTGTAACAGCGAGACAAGAATCAAAGTCAGCACAGGCTTACCTCCGGAATTGCGACACTAACACACCCACGACTGAGGACGAAGGACGGACGGCGAAGGACGAAGGACGAAGGACGGACGACGAAGGACGAAGGACGAAGGACGGACGACGAAGGACAAAGGACGAAGGACGAAGGACGAAGGACGAAGGACGAAGAGAGACCGCACTGCGCCCGATCTACTTGCGTACCGCTGATGCCGCGACCGGAAGGGCGTCGAGCAGTTCCGCCACCTTGTCCAGATCGACGGGCTTCACCAGATGGTGGTCGAACCCCGCTTTCGCGGATTCGGCCCGGTCCGAGGGTTGCCCATATCCTGTCAGCGCGACGAGCACGACAGTGCTGCCGTGTCTCGCGCGCAGCCGCCGCGCCACTTCGTATCCGTTGAACCCAGGCAATCCGATATCAATGAACGCGATGTCGTGGTGGGCTTCACCCGCTGCCACGGCGCTCGGGCCGTCATCAGCCTCGGTAACGTCGTGCCCGGCGATCTCCAGCGCGAATCGCATCATCTCGCGCGAGTCGATCTGATCTTCGACCAGCAGCACGCGCCGCCGAGTCGAGGCCGGCGGCGCCGGCGGCGCGGGCGACGACACCTTCGCCTGCGCTGCGGGGAGCGACACCGTGAAGACGCTGCCGCGCCCGGCGCCTTCGCTTTCCGCCATCACGTGTCCGCCGTGGACCTCGACGAAGTGCTTGACGAGCGTCAACCCGAGGCCGAGGCCGCCGTGCCGACGCGCCGGACCGGTATCGGCCTGGATGAACCGCTCGAAGATGTGCGGCAGAAGAGCGGGGTCGATTCCGATGCCTGTATCGGACACGCGGATCACGACGCGATCGGCTTCCGCGACCGCGACGACGCGGATGGATCCGCCCGGCGGCGTGTACTTGACGGCGTTCGTCAGCATGTTCGTGACGATCTGCTCGACGCGTGTCGAATCGCCGTTTATGCACAATCCGGGAGCGACGTCGGCATCGAGCTGCGGACCGCCCTGACGGTCGGAGTCGGGTGACGACAGCTCCAGCGAGTCGATGCAGCGCACCACCAGCGCGCTGACGTCCACCGGCTCGCGCGCCAGAGTCACTTTCCCCGTGCTGACTCTCGTCACATCCAGCAGATCGTCTACGAGCCTTGCCAGGTGCTTCACCTGGCGATTGATCACGCGTTGGGCGTGGTCTGCCGACGCGTCGCGGCTGCGGTCGAGGGTCAGGACGTGCGCCGCGGTCGCAATGGCCGACAACGGGTTCCGAAGCTCGTGTCCGAGCATCGCCAGAAAGTCATCCTTTGCCGAGCTCGTCGCCTCCGCGCTCACGCGGGCCGCCTGCTCGCGGGCGAGCAGGCGCGCGCGTTCCGCCTCGGCCCGCCGCCGCTCCGTCACCACGGCCGCCATCGGCAGCATCGTCGACGTCAGCGTCGCAATGAAAGTCGCGAGGATGAGGAGCGCCGTATTCTCCGACGGCATCGCGAAGGGGCCGGACCCGCGCACCGTGCTCCAGGTCGCGATGGTCGCGATTGTCGCGGTGGCGAGCGAGGCGAACCGGTGTCCGAATCGCAGCGCCGCCCAGGCCAGGGGCGGAATCGTCAGGAACGCAAGCGGCGTGTGGTTCGGCCAGGGACCCGCGCCGCCAAAGGTGATCGCCGCCGAGCCACCGACGAGCGCAAAGAGCAGCACGACCTCGATGGCGCTGGCATCGTCGCCCGTCTCAGCGCGAGGCTCGAGCCACGCGAGGACCAGCGGCACGACGAGCAGCGCGCCGGAGAGATTGCCCATCCACCACGTCAGCCAGATTGTGACGACGTGGCTCCACGCGGCGAAGCCGCCGACGAGAAGGGCCGTGACGCCAATCGTTGCGGAGAGGGCGGCCGTCGGGGCCATCAGCGCGACAAAGCGGAAGATCGTGGGGACCCGATCGAGCATCCGGCGACCGTTCGCCCAACGCTGGATGAAGCAGGCGCCGGCCCAGGCTTCGAGCATGTTCCCGAGACCGATGATCGCTGCGGTCGTGGGGGTGCCGGCGGTGATCGCGTTGATCAGAAACGCGGCGAGGAAGATTAGCGGGAGTGCCGCTGGCCCGAGCAGCAGCACGCCCGCGATCGCGATGCCGGTCGGTGGCCAGATCGGCGTCGCGCTCGGATGGACAAACGCCAGCGACAGTCCGAGCTTGGCCGCCGCGAGATACGCGACGAACAGCGTGAGCAGTGCGAAGGAGCGCCGCATGTACGGCTGAGGTACCAATGATGCAACGCTTGGACGGCTGCTGCAACTGACTGGAGGAAGGGGAAGACGGTCAGGGGGCAGGGGTCAGCGATCAGGGTCAGGGCTCCGCACCCGGTCGCACCTGCCGCGGCCTACTTCTTCTCGTTGAGCCAAATATCCACCCGGGGGGCTTTCCAGTTGTAAGGCTTCTGGAGGACGTCGACGCGGCCGTCGCCGTTCAAATCCGCGAGACGTGTTTCGTGAAAGCCCATGCCACGGGCGAACTCGGTTGTGACGAACGTTCCGCGGCCATCGCCGTAGAAGATCCACGCACGGGCTTCGGGGTTGTCGGGTGTCGTCGCCGATTCCTTCCACTTCGCCATCTCCGCGGCGAAGACATCGAGATGGCGGTCGCCATCGACGTCTGCTATCGCGAGGCTGTGACCGTGAACCACGTCGCCGACGATCAGATCGTGTCCCTGCCAGCAGGCGGGGTCGAGAGGATTGCCGTCACACGCGTACCAGCGCAGCGGACCGGTGCCATCGCCTGGAGCGATGACGACTTCGGGGCGGCCGCCTTCGACCAGCTGCGCGGCCGCGATGCGTCCACCGATCGGGCCGATCCGGATCGGGCGAAACGTCATTCCGCTTTCGTGCTTGAACCACGCGTTGCCGGCGAGAAGGTCCACGCGGTCATCGTCGTCCACGTCTGCGACGTCCGCGCCTTCTGGATAGAGACCGCCGGGTTCACCCGCAGCGCCCGTGAAGATCCGCGTCACCGGCCAGGGCTCAGTGTGAGGCTGCGCCGGGATCGTCGCGAGAAAGATGGCCTTGGCGTTCTGATTCCAGAAGGCGAGCTGAGGCCGTCCCGTACCGAGGAAGTCGCCGAACACCTGATCGTGATGCTGGGTCTCGCCGCTGGATTTGATCACGTGCCGCAGCCACCGCATCTCGCTCGCGCCCCCCGGATTCTCCCACCACCAGACGTCGCGGCTCTGCCAGTCGCCACCGAAGACGATATCGAGGTCACCGTCCTGATCGATATCGAGCGTCGTGCCACCGGCCTCGACAGTGAGCAAGTCGGGCTCGATGACGTGCCGCAGCCATCCGCCATTGCGATAGCGGTAGCCGACGAGCGCCGGCGCCACCTGGCGGAAGCTGAGCACGAAGTCGTTGACGCCGTCGCGATCGAAATCGCCGACAAGCGATCCCGTCTGTTGCGTCGAAGTGCTCGGGACCGGAAGGTCACCAGTCGACGAGGACAGATGTCGCCACCGGACGCGATCGGTCGACGACTGGCCTGCCGCGATGAGCGTCGTCAGCGCGAACACCGACAGGATGAGGGCCGAGAACCTTGACCAGGGGCGGGTGGTGCGGCAGGGTGCGGCATGGTGGGAAGCGTGCGGCACGGTGCGTAGGGTGCGGGAGGGTGCGCTGGTGCGTCAAGTGCCCGCAATCGCGACGGCAAGAAGTCTGCGGCGCACCTGTTGTACGTAGGCCCGAGCTTTAGCTCGGGCACGCAGATTGTACGTAGGCCCAAGCTTTAGCTTGGGCACACAGGTTGTACGTAGGCCCAAGCTTTAGCTTGGGCACACAGGTTGTACGTAGGCCCATGCTTTAGCTTGGGCAACGTTGACACGGCACGCCACGTGCGGGATTTTCCGCATGCGGCCAAGGCGTCTCAAGACGTTCGACTACATCGGTTGTTACCACTATTCACTGACCTTCTGCACCTATCGACGCAATCGGTACTTTGAAGATCCCGCGCTTGTCGATCGTGTCGCGCAGCAATTTTCGCGTACAAGCGCCGAGCATCAGATTGAGGAATTGGCCTACTGCTACATGCCGGACCATGTGCATCTGTTGCTGGCGGGGCTGCACGACGGAGCGTCGCTGCTGCCGTGTGTCGAAGTGATGCGGCAGCGGTCCGGTCGCGTCGCGAAGGCGTCGCAGGGCATTCGTTTGTGGCAGGACGGCTTCTTCGAGCGGATCCTTCGCAATGATGAGCAGCTCGAGATGGTCGCACGCTACATCTTCGAGAATCCTGTTCGCGCACGGTTGGCAGACAAGGCGAACCAATGGCCTTACAGCGGTGGGCGGTTGTGGGAGTCTCTCTATGGAAGTTGCCCGAGCTGAAGCTCGGGCCTACGTACACCGATGCCGGAGCTGAAGCTCGGGCCTACGTGCACCGATGCCGGAGCTGAAGCTCCGGCCTACGTCGATCGAGCACCGTCGCACCCAACGCACCTAACGCACCCCTCCCACGTCACCCCTCCGCACCCTGCGCACCGTCGCCCGCAGCAGCATCAGAGCCGGCGCGCGACGAGGATCGTCATGTCATCGAATTGCGGGGCGCCGCCGGCGAACTCGTCAATCGCGGCGAAGATGTGATCGATCACCGTCTCGGCGGGATGACCGGCCGCCGACGCCAACACTTCTAGCAGCCGGGGCTCGCCGAACTCCTCGTCTGATCCATCCTGCGCGTCGGTGACGCCATCAGAGAAGAGAATGAGCGCGTCGCCTGGGTGCAGCGTCTGATCGGTCTGGCCGTAGAGATGGCCCAGCTGCAGTAACCCCAGCGGGGCGCCAGTCGAGGACAGCTGCTCGACCGATCCGTCGACACGGACAATCACGTTATCGAGATGACCGGCGCCGACGAACCGCACGGCGCCCGTCGCCGGCGAAAGTTCGGCCAGGGCCGCCGTCACGTACTTCTCGGGTGACGTCGAGTTGTAGAGCAAATCGCTGGCATGGGACGCAAGCGCCGGCAGCGATCGAAAATCGCCGAGCAGCGCGCGCAGCGTCGCCTGCATGTTGCTCATGACCAGCGACGCGGGGAGGCCCTTGCCGGCGACGTCCGCGACGCAGAGGAGAAGCCGCTGGTCGCCCTCGGCGCCAGTCAGCGTCAGGGCATCGTAGTAGTCGCCGCCGCAGCGCCGCGCCGGCCGGTTCCGCGCCGCCAGCTCGTAACCGTCCAGGCGCGGCAGTTCCGCCGGGAACAGCTCCTTCTGGATGCGCGCGGCGAGGAGCATCTCGCTTTCGAGCTTGGCGCGTGCGACCTCCGCCTCCTTGTGCAGCGCCATCAGCCGCTCGCGCTCCTGTGCGGCATGGATGGTGCGCTCGAACAGGCGCGCGTTCTCGATCGCCGTCGCGGTCTGAAGGGCCAGCGTGTTGAGCAGCTTCAACTCGCCCGCGGTGTAGGCCATCGGCATCGTGCTGCCGAGCGCGATGATCCCGATGACCTTCTCGCCGACCTTAAGCGGCGCGCCGATCAGTGCCTTGAGCTGCGTCTGCTCGGTGACCCGACGCGGGTCGCTGTCGACGTCGTTGACGATCTCGCCGATGCCGGTTGCGGCGATCGCGCCGACGATGCCGCGGCCTTTCCGAAACCCGGTGAGCGTCGTCATCTCGTCGCCGGACCCGGCAATCGCGGTGAGATCGCCGGTCTCGTCGTCCAGCAACATGATCACGGCGTCGGTGGCGACGATCAGGAGACGCGCCTGCTGAAGGGTGAGCCCGGCGACGCGATCGAGTTCGAGCAGCGCCGCCAGCTTCTCGGAAAAGCTGTAAATGAGGTTGATCTCGCGATAGAGATGGAGCACCTCGGCGCCAAGCGCCTTCTGCTCGGCCGATTGCGCGAGGAGATGCTCGAGCAGGAGCGCGACCGCGCGCGCGCCTTCCGGCCCCGCCACCCACCCGAGGCTGGCGTCCTCGAACGTCACCGGAAAACGGCTGACGCCGTTCGTGGCTGGCGGCGCCCCGTGCAGCAGATTGCCGTCGGGATCTTCGATCGCGACGGCGGCACCGAGCGCGTCGGCGATCGACGACACCAGTGCCCGCGCGTCCGGCTGCCGGCGGATCAACTGCCCGAGTTCTCCCCGCGCCATCCTCACATCCCGAGCACGTCGCGCGCCTTTTGCAGCAGCGCATCCGGATCGAAGGGTTTGGTCATATACAGGTCGGCACCGACGTCCTGGCCGCGCTGTCGATCGAATTCCTGTCCCTTCGCGGTCAGGAGCACGATGTACACGTCCTCGAGCCCGAGTGTCTGCTTGGCGCGGCTGCAGACGTCGAAGCCACTGAGCTTCGGCATCATCACGTCGAGGAACACCAGGTTCGGCTTCGCCGATTCGATCGTCGAGAGCGCCTCCTCGCCGTTCGACGCGGTCAGCAGCGTCACCCCCTCGTCCTCCAGCTCCTCGAGGGTCTGGCGGATCAACATGCGCAGATGCGCTTCGTCATCGACAATCAGGATGGTCTGAGGCACGTCGACTCCTTGTGGAGGCGGCAATTTCGGGCCGCGGGCGTGTTTACTGGTAAACGAGGAAGAGGACGTTCTCCATCCCCTTCTCGAAGCGCAGCATCTGCACGGCGTTGGACTGCGCCGACGATACCGAGTTGAGCATGATGATGTCGGGCTGCAGCGCGACGGCGCGCTCGATGAAGTCGTCGCCGCGCGCCTCGGTCACGCTGTAGCCGCGCGCCGTCAGCACATCGGTGAGGGTGCGAACGGTCGTCGCGTCTTCGTCCACCACCAGCACGCGCTTGTGCGACTTCTGTTGCTCGATCAGCGTGTCGACCTCGCGGAAGAGCAGATCGGTGTCGATCGGCTTGGTGAGGTAGCGATCCACTCCCAGACGGAACCCGCGATCGCGGTCCTGCACGATCGAGAGGATCACGATCGGAATATCCATCGTCTGCGGATCGTTCTTCAGGACCGCCGCGACGTCGAAGCCGTTCATCTCGGGCATCATCACGTCGAGAACGACCAAGTCGGGACGCTCGAGTCTGACGGCGGCGATGGCCTCGCGCCCGTTCGCGGCGAGGCTCACGACGTATCCGGCCTCGGTGAACTCCTGCGACAGCAACTCACGGATATTGGGATCGTCGTCGACGACGAGGATGCGCGGCTCGCGCTCGGCGGTGCGGGGCGTCGTGACGATCACCTGCTCGCGCAGCTGGCGGATCAGCGCGGCCAACTCCACCGGCGCCGACCCGCCGGCCGCGGCCTGCTCGGCGGTCAGCGGCAGCGAGAACGAGAAGATGCTGCCGCGACCGATCACGCTGTCCACCCAGATCCGGCCGCCGTGGTGCTCGACGATCTCCTTGCAGATCGGCAGGCCCAGGCCCGTGCCCTTCGGCTTGTCGGTCAGCGTGTCGCCGACCTGCTTGAAGCGCTCGAAGACCTTCGGCTGATCCGCCGGCGTGATGCCGACGCCCGTGTCGATGATGCTGACGACCAGTTCGCTGGCGCGGCGTTCGGCGCGACAGGTGATCGTGCCGGTGTCGGTGAACTTCACCGCATTCGAGATCAGGTTGATGACGACCTGGATCAGCCGATCACGATCGCCGGTCACCAGCGGCAGATCGGGCGCCACCTGCTTCGCCAGCTTCAAGCCCTTGTGCTCGAACAAAGAGGCCGTCGCCGCCGTCGCGCGGTCGACGACGTCTGAGACGGTCACGCCCTCCATGTGCCATTCGAGCTTACCCGCCTCGATCTTCGCGAGATCAAGCACATCGTCGATCAGCTTGGTCAGCCGCTCGCCCTCGCTGACGACGACCTTCAGGTTGTCCTCGACCTGATGGATCGTCTGACGCACTTTTGGATCGTCGGTCTGCACCAGCGGGAAGATGCGGTCCTCCAGTCGTTTCTTGATGATCTTGGCGAAGCCGAGGACGGACGTGAGCGGAGTGCGCAGCTCGTGGCTGACCGTCGAGAGGAACGAGCTCTTCGCTGCATCGGCCTCTTCAGCTATCGCTCGCGCCTTTTCCGCTTCCTCGAACAGGCGCCGGATTTCGTGCTCGTGCTCGTTCAGCTGTTTGTAGGCGTTGGCGTTGTCGAGCGCGATGGCCGTGTACGACGCCAGGCTGCCGAGTACGTTCAAGTGATGCTCGGTGTAGGCGAACTTCTCGAAACTCTGGATCGTGATGATGCCGAGCACACGATCCTTGGCGACGAGCGGCAGGTAGATCAGCGACTGCGGCTCCTGCGACATCGAACCATCTTCCAGCGGCTGGCTCGTCGGCGTGTAAGTCGGGATGTAGCGGCTGTACTCGTTGGGCAGATCGTTGACGAAGACCGGCTCGCGGTGCTCGATACACCACACCGGTAGCTGATTGGCGTCCGTGGTGTCGCGTGAGTAGGGCTCGTAGCGCTTGCCCTTCTCGATCGCCATGCGGTACTCGATCTCATGGCTGTCGGGCCGATACAGGCCGACGCCAAAGACGTCCGCGTCGGCAAGCTCGTTCACCTTTTCGTACAGCTTTCCGAAGATCGTCTCGAAGTCGAGTGACGAGGTGATCTCGCGTCCCATCTCGCTCAGCAGCTCGACGTTCTTCTTGCGCTCGGTCTCGGCCTGCGCCAGCGCCTCGGCGGCGTCGGCGCGCACTCTGGCTTCGGCGACCTGGGCGCGCTGACGCTCCTTGGCGACGACGCGCCGACGCATCACGCGGTCCGCACCCGCGAAGCCGAGCATCGCCAGGGCCAGGTATCCGCCGTACGCCCACCACGTGCGGTACCAGGGAGGGAGGATGGTGAACGCGTAAATGGCCTCGTCGCCTACGGTGCCGGTGACGCTGCGCGCACGCACGCGGAAGTGGTACTCGCCGAGCCCGAGATTCGTGTACTCGCGCTGCGGCTCGCGCGTCCATGCGGACCATTCGGTGTCGAGGCCGTCGAGCCGGGATTGATACTCCGTCGCGCCTTCGTCGATGTAGGTCGGCGCCGAGAACTCGAACCGCAACGCGTTGGACGCGGCAGCGAGCCTGGTGCCGGCTGGAATCGCGCCGCCTCCGGCGAAGAGTGCCCGGTCATGCACGCCGCTGACTTTGCGAACAAGCACCGGGAAACCGTTGGGGGTGTCAGTCTGGCGTGACGTATCGAAGCGCACGAAACGACCATCGGCGAACTGGAGCCAGGCCACACCGCGTACGTCGGGAAACAGGCCAGTGATGGGCGTGCTTCCCAGTCGGGCAAAGGTCGAGCGGTCGACGTCCCACGTGCCGTCAGACTTGCGGCGCAGAACTGCTGTCTGCTGACCGCGGTTCAGATAGAGGCGCCCGTCTGGCTGGCCCGTTATGCCTGGGTCAAACACCGGGTTGCTGCCGACGATCCCGTCGAGCGTGCGGTCGCGCACGAAGCGGCGCGACGGTTCTTCGAACCGCACGAAATGCGGATCCTCGAAACCCGCCGAGAAGATCGGGGCACCGCCTACGCGCGTGACAGTGACGCCCCCGGCTGGCAACCCGTCGGCCTCGCCAAAATGTTCGACGCGCATGGCGGGCCGTGGAACGTTCGGGCCTGGACGGGACTCGGGGGTGATGCGAAGCACCCCGTTGCCTGCCGTGCCCGCCCACACCGATCCGTCGGGGTTCTCGAAGAGCGTTCGCACTTCGTCCGCGACGCCCTCGACGCGGCCTTCGTCGATCCACTTCCCAGCCACCCGGCGGAACGACGCGAGCCCATCGAACAGAGGAATCCACAGCCGAGTGGGATCGACCGTCGAGATGGTCAGTGCGTTGGGGCGGAAGCTCAGGTCCGAGGGTGCCTTGATGGGCGTCGCTCGCGTGCCAGCAACCTCGAACAAGCCATCTCCGCAGGCGGCTGCCAGCGCCGCGGGCCCGCCGCGCGGATCTGCCATGCGCTCGAATGCCCAGCATTGCGCCCCGACTCCCACAATCTTCTCGAAGTGCGCGGGCGTCAGGTTGGAGGAGGGCGCCAGATAGGCGGCACCGGCCTGGTGCCCCACGAACAGTCGCCCATCGAAGCGGACGGCGGCCAATACCGCGCTCCCCAAACCCTCGACCTGGCCGAAATAGGACAGCGGGGACGGCGTTTCGACTCGCGCGATCCCGTTGTCGAGACCGAGCCAGAGGGCTCCTTCGCGATCGCGCATCGCGAAGTACACCGTGTCCGAGGGCAGGCCGTTGCCGCGATTCGCCGTAATGACCCGGCGACCATTGCGGTCCAGAATGATCAGTCCGGAGTCAGTCGTCGTCAGCGCAAAAGTCTGGTCTGGCATGGCGATGCCGCGATAGAGCTCCGCGGACGTGAGGGACTGATCGGCGGTGGTGAAGCGTTCGAGTGCGCGCCCGTCGTAGAGAAAGAGCCCATCGAGGCGTGTGCCCACGAGGAGCCGATTCTGGTCGTAGGGGAGCAGGATGGGATAGGGCTCGCCCTTGAGGCGGTCCGTGCCGGGAAGTGGCCTCAGCGTGGTCCCTTCGATGACGTTCAAGCCGGTTTCTGGAGTCGTCAGATAGACCTGACCATTCACCATGGTCGCGCGGTTGAACCCGGAGGAGGGTCTGACGACAGTCACCGTGCCGTTGGCCCACCTGAAGAGCGCGCGCGCGGTCTGGAACCACACGCCATCCTTCGTGACGAAGGTGCGCCAGACGTCGTTGAAGGCCGGCGCGTCGCGCGGCAGGCGATCGATCAGCGAGGCGAACCGCAGGGCGCCGGTGGCGTCGGGCTCCAGGTACCCGAACGTGCCGACCGATCCGACGTAAATGCGTCCGGCGTCATCGATTGCCAAGGACCGGACGGCGGCGCCCGACGCCGCCACGGGAATGCGGCGCCACGAAGCGCCGTCGAACTCCAGCACCGCACTGTTGACTCCGAAATACAGCACGCCGCGGCTGTCCTGGACGATGCACCAGGTCTGGCTTCCACCGCCGATCTCTATCGGTTGATAGGTGCGGACGAGTGGCCGGCCTTCTTCGGAGCTGCCGGTGGCGGAGGCTGGTGCTGGCGTCACCCCCGAGAGAGGTTGCCCGGCGCTGGGAATCGCTGAAGCAAGGACGATCCCGAGCGACAGCACCACGAATCGCGTCATTCATCGGCTCCAGTGAACGTGCCCTCGGTGGCGTGCCTGTGGCAGAGGTGCCAGCGGTCGCGGCCAGGCTGGTACGGCGAGGACGAGCAGTAGCGATTCTAGCTCAACCGAGCGATTTCTGTGGGATGAAACCTCTCATTTCAGGGACGGTTGAGCGATTTCTAGCCCACACTGGACCGCCGATCCGCGCACCGGCGTGCCCGGGGCCAGATTCCAAGCGGTAGCGACTCGCTAATATGGCTGCGGCCCGGAGGCCAGAGTTCATGGGCAGACTGCTGATCGTGCGGCCCGACCAGGCATTGGAACAGGCACTTCGGGGCGATCCCAGCCTCAGCCAGCACGACGTGGACTGCTGTGAAGGCAACGTCGAGGCCGTACGCCGTATTCGCGGTCGCCCCATTGATGTTCTGCTCACCGACCCTCTCACGACCGTCACCGAGGATCTGGCACTGGCCGCCGAGCTGCGAGAGACACAGCCGGGCATCCGGATCATCGTGCTGGCGCCGGCCGCGTCGCACGGCGACGTCGTGAGCGCGCTCAAGGCACACGTCTTTGCGTGCTTTACGGCGCCATTCGATCATTCCGAGGTCGTGGCGATGGCCCGGGCCGCCCTCGACGCGGCCAACTGGCGCGACGGGATCGAGGTCGTCTCGGGCCTCCCGTTCTGGATCACGCTGCGCGTCTCATGCCACCTGTTGACCGCGGAGCGGCTCGTGCGGTTCATGACCGAACACGCGTCGACGGTCCCCATCGACAACCGCGACCTGCTGCTCACCGCGTTCCGCGAGATGCTCCTGAATGCCATGGAGCACGGCGCCGGGTTCGATCCGGCCAAAGTCATCGAAGTGACGGCAGCGCAGACAGCCCGGGCGATCGTCTATCACTTCCGCGACCCCGGCGACGGCTTCGATCGCGCCGACCTCGCTCACGCCGTCGCCTCGAAGAATCCGGAGGCCGTTGCAAAGAGCGCCGTGCACCGCGCCGAGCGGGGCCTCCGTCCTGGCGGGTTTGGCCTCCTGATCGCGCGGGAGATCGTCGACGAGCTGGTCTTCAACGAGCGAGGCAACGAGGTGCTGCTGATCAAACACCTGGTGTGATCCGACCTCCTCGCGCGATTAAGCGCCGCGAGGCGAAATTCCGTGATGAAACACGATCGTCCCTGCCGGTGAGCGCGACGTCCGCGAATGGCTGGAAGCGGTGTCGCTCGTTGCGGATGTGAGCCCGAGCTTCAGCTCGGGCACCTCGTGGTTACCGAAAGTTCTCGACAAGCATCAAATCGGCACTGTCGGTCATGTGTCTCAGATAGAGGATTGCGGTGCCGTCGGGCGAAATCGAGAGGCCCAACGCGGGCGCGTTGATGTCGTTTTCATACATCTCGAGCGTTCCGAGGCGGTGAGTTCGACGGCTTTCCACGTCAGTGACCTCGAGTGGCGGGTTGGCCCCCGCATCGCACGGCACGTAGTAAACGCCCTGAGCGCCGGCTCCGAACGCCGAGTGTTTGACGCATGCAGCGACCTGTCGGACCGGACCACCGGCGAGTGGCTTGGCGAGCAGCGGCGAATCCGCTTCTTTCGGCTGATAGAGAACGTGGCGACCGTCAGCGGTCTCACTCGCGAACTTGCCGCTCCCCCCTTCGGTAATCCGCTGGCGGGGTCCGCCCCCTACGGGCACACGCCAGACATTCAGCGTCCCTCCCTCATCGCCTGAGAAGTAGATCCACCGGCCGTCACGCGACCAGACCGGGACGTGTTGGTTCCCGGCGTGGGACGTCAGCTGACGCGGCGTGCCACCATCGGCGTCGATCAGCCAGATGTGCCACTGAAAGTTTCCGTCAAAGGAATCGAAGGCGATCGTCTTGCCATCTGGTGACCAGGCGGGAGAGCCCTGCGAGGACCCTGGCCCGCGAGTGAGTTGCTGCGGCGCGCTCCCGTCGGCGGCGGCAAGCCAGACTTCGTTCTGTTCGCCAGAGCGCGCCGAGCAGAATGCGAGACGCCGCCCATCGGGAGACCATCGTGGCTCGGTTTCCCCGAGCGTCGACGTCAGTACCGGCCGGCTGGGCTGCCCGACCTGAAACCGATAGACATCCATGTCGTACGACTGACGCGAATACGCGAGCCGGTCCTTTGATAGAGCAATCGTCGGCATGAGCGCCCCTGTGCCGGCGAGCTCGATTCGCTGCGCGGCGGCGCTGCCGTCGACCGGAGCGCGCCACAAGTAGCTCACGAACGTGTCGAGGTATTCGTTGTAAACGATTGACTTGCCGTCTCGAGTCCAGGCGAGTGATGTCAACCGGAAGATCGACGTTGCCAGCAGGTGCTTCGGCGGCCCGACCGGCGCGAACTCGCTGTCGAGAGCCACAACCCTGACATCGCAACCCCAGAGCTCGCAGGAGGCAAACGCCAGCTGCCGCCCATCGGGCGAGAACGCCGGCGCCCCGTCCGATCGCGGCGCAGAGGACAGCTGCAGCGGCCGAGTGGGACCACCGCGGACCGGGATCAAATGGATGCGGCTGTGCCCGCGCGATTCGCCGGCCGCACCGCGAGCATCGCCAGCAGGCCCAGTCGGCAGCTGCTGCGCCGCGACATATCGCCCATCTTTTGTCCACGTCAGCGGCGGCGCAAAGTTGAGAGCGCTCAGCTTGAGATCGGGTCCACCAAGCGCTGAGACGATATGGATAGTGCCGACATCCTGCCCGGGACTCGCTTGCAGGTACGCGATCTGTCGGCCATCGGGTGACCAACTGGGGCTGAGGTCGGGTCGAGGATCGCTCGTGAGCCGCCGCAGCTCTGACGATCCGACAAACTTGACGTAGACATCCACGTTTTCATCGGTGTCGCCACCCCAGCTGAACGCCAGCTGTTCTCCGTCGGGAGAAAACGTCGGCCACGATTCGTGTCCGCGAAGCGTGGTCAATGGCACGACACGAGGGGGCGGCTCTTCCATCCGGCTGCGTGGCCACCACTGCCAGATCGCGACGGCAGCCAGTGCAATCACGCCGGTGATCGCGGTCGCCAAGTACGCTCGTTTGGTACGGGCGCGTCCGAGGGCAGGCGTTGCACCCGATTCCGTCTCTTCCTTGATTTCTTCGAGCGCCACCTTGACGTCGTCCATGTGCTGGAAGCGGCGCTCTCGATCCTTGCGCAGGCAACGCAGGATGACTTTCTCCAGATCGGCCGGAACGGTCGCAGCGATGGCGGTTGGCGGCTTTGGCTGCGTGCTGCGCACCGCGCTCAACGTCTCGGCGACGGTCGTGCCCGAAAAGGGCCGAGCACCAGTCGCCATCTCGTACAGCATCGCGCCGAAGCTGAAGATGTCGCTTCGTGCGTCAACTCTGTCGCCGGTCGCCTGTTCCGGCGACATGTAGGCGGCGGTGCCGGCAATCGTGCCCGGCAGCGTAAAGCCATGGTCGACAGAAATCGAAGCCGTCGCATCTTCGGGCGTCACCCCGGCCTCACTCAGCTTCGCCAGGCCGAAGTCGAGCACCTTGACGGTCCCACCGTCCGAGGTGACGACGTTGGCGGGCTTCAGATCGCGATGGACGATTCCGCGCGCATGCGCCGCGGCGAGCGCATCGGCGACGGCGATCGCGATGCGAAGCAGTTCACTCATGCGCATCCCGCGCCGGACGATGAGCTGATCGAGGCTCTTGCCGCGCACGTACTCCATCACGATGAAGTCCATGCCGTTGGCTGACTCGATCTCGTGGATGGTGACGATGTGGGGATGATTCAAGGCGGAGGCAGCATGCGCCTCCTGAATGAAGCGGCGCCGTCGATCGTCGTCACCAACGCGATCGGCCGGCAGCACCTTGATTGCCACGTCGCGCCCGAGACGCGGATCCCGCGCGCGGTAGACTTCGCCCATCCCACCCGCGGCAATGAAGGACAGGATCTCGTACGGCCCGAGTGTGGTGCCTGTCTCGAGACCCATGAGTGGCGCCATTATAGGTCGGCGAAGGAGACCTCCAATCTCGTCTGAAGGATGTTGTGCGACACTCCCGGCGTGATAGTGGACCCCGCCTTGCTCGTGGAGCATAACGTCGCCGAATGGCTCCGCGCGCAAGCGGTCGTGCCAGGCGTCGAGCTTCACGACGATCCCGACATCACGTGGGTGGTGCATCCCGGCCGCGTCTGGAGCAACGCCGGGGTCATGATTCGCCTGACCAGGGCGTCGGCCCCGGTGCGCCTCGGCACTCTGGTCACGCGCTACCGCGTGCACCGGCGCGGCATGGGGTTGTGGGTGTCGCCCCTCGCGACTCCGGACACGCTCCCCGCCCTGCTCAAGGCCCGGGGGCTTCGCTGCCGCAAGCGGTTTCCCGCGATGCTGCGCGATTTGACGCGGGCGCTCCCCGCGGCGCGGGTGCCGCCCGGCATCACGATCCGTGCGCTGACCGACGTGGAGCCGTTCCGCACGACCCCGCATCCGTCGATTGGCCCGTTGACGACGCCGCTGCGTCGCACGGCGTTCGAGAGCCTGCGGGCGATCCTGCGCGGCGAGCCGGACCGGTGTCGCGCGTTCGTGGCGTGGGCCGGGAAGACTCCGGTCGGCGCGACGCTCGTCTATCTCGGGACGGTGTGCGCCGGCCTCAACGACGTGGACGTCGTGGAAGGATACCGGCGCCGCGGCATCGGCGCCGCGCTGGTGGATCACTCGTGCCGCTTTGCCGCCGAGCGCGGCGCCACGAGCATCGTGCTGCTCGCGACCGGGATGGGCGAGAGCGTGTACGCGCGCTGCGGCTTCGTCGAGGTGGCGCGGTTCGGGTATTGGTATCGGAGCTTCCAGCGTTAGGCGGAAGAACTCCTTAGACCACACGCTCAGTTGAGTTTGGTGGCAATCAGCATGTTCGAGCGGGTGGCGCGGGGAGACCCTGCGCCAGGACCCGCTCAAGAACGCCGGTGAGTTGAAATCATGATGAACCCGATCTGCGCGTTTGCGTCAATTGCCGCGCTGGCCTGCCTGCAGCTCCTTGCGATCGCGCAAGGCACGAAGACCGGCAACCCTGAAGACCAGCTGCCACCGAACATCACGCAGCTCACCGGCTTCGGCGAGCGCGCGTCGTGGTCGCCGGATGGCCGCCGCATCGCCTTCATGTCGAGGAGCTTCGGCGATGCGTTCGTCGTCGATGTCACGACCAAGGTGATCCGGCTGCTGACGCACTATCCGAGCGCGGGTACCTCCGCGTGCAGTACCTGCCGAACGGCGACTACTTTCTGATTGGCGCGCGCACGTTCACGGACATCCGGACGACGAGAGGGCGCGATCAGGAGATGTGGGTGCTCGATGCGAGCGGCAGCGGCCAGCCAGTGCCGCTGGAGCACAAGATCTCTGAGGGCGTCGCGATCTCGCGACGGACCGCGAAGATCGCCTGGTCGAATACGCACGGCCAGTATCCGGAACTCCTCGCGCGAAGGTGAATCCGTTCTCTACACCGCGGACATCGTCAAGGATGGCGGCACGCCGCGCCTTGTGAACAAGAAAGAGATCATTCGCGCGAAGGGGCCCGAGTGCACTCTCGAGGCGCAGGACTTTCGGCACGACGACCGGGAGCTGATCTACACCTGCTACCGATCGCCGTTCGCCGACGTCTTCGGCGTTGACCTTGAAACGGGGACGGTGACGACGTATCGCAAGCTGGCCGACGAGTACAACGAGGTCGAGGGGATCTTCCCGGATGGAGAGTACACGCTCGTCGAATCGAGCCGCGAACAGGTGCAGCAGAATTCCAACTACATCGATATCTGGAAACTGAAGCTCGAGCCGAACAGCACGGACTTTGTCCGCATGACGCACTGGGGCGAGTACGCGGGGTTCAAAGCGTCGAATCCCGTCGTCAGCCCGGATGGCACAACGATCGCGTTCCAGTCAGCGCGCAACCGCGATCCGGCGGGAGTCGGCTACGGCATTTATCTCCTGCGGTTGTCTCGTTAATGCCTGCCACAGAAGCACCGGGTTTTGCCATAGAGCCATCGCGCCTGTCGCGAAGGTTATATAGGCGCGCAGATGAAGTTCCTTGGACCCCAGCAGGCAAGGTGATAATGTCCGTGCGTGGCTGTTGAGCTGGTTCCGAGGAGGGCGACTATGAAATTGGTGAGGTTTGGAATCGCCGCCGCACCGCCTCGAGGGTTTCCGGTGACGGCGCGAACGCCGGTTCTGCCCCTCTATTGGCGTCAGGTTTGGCTCTGACTCCCGGCACGTGCCTCGGCGTCTACGACATCACCGCGGCGATCGGGGCAGGCGGAATGGGGCAGGTGTATCGGGCGACCGACGCGAAACTCAAGCGCCAGGTCGCGATCAAGGTCCTGCCGCCGTCGCTCGCGGTCGATGCCGATCGGCTCGCGCGTTTTCAGCGCGAAGCGGAAGTCCTCGCTTCCCTGAATCATCCGAACATCGCCGCGATTTACGGCCTCGAAGAAAGCGGGGGTATGACCGCCCTCGTGATGGAACTCGTCGAAGGTGACGATCTGTCGCAACGCATCGCGCGCGGAGCCCTGCCTCTCGACGAAGCCTTGCCCATCGCGACGCAGATCGCGCAGGCGCTCGAAGCCGCGCACGAGCAGGGGATCATCCACCGCGATCTGAAGCCCGCGAACATCAAGGTGCGCGCCGACGGCGCTGTTAAGGTGCTCGACTTCGGTCTCGCGAAAGCCATGGACCCGGCCGGCGCCTCGGGCGCCAACGCCGCCAACTCGCCCACGCTCACCTCGCACGCCACGGCGCTCGGCATGATCATCGGCTCGGCCGCCTATATGGCCCCCGAGCAGGCGCGCGGGAAGGCGGTCGATCGCCGCGCCGACATCTGGGCCTTCGGCGTCGTCCTCTTCGAAATGCTGGCTGGCCGGCGCGTTTTCGCGGGAGGTGCGACCTCGGACGTGATCGCCGCCGTGCTGCTCCAGGAGATCGACTGGCGCGCGTTGCCCGCCGGTACGCCACCACGACTACGGTGGCTGCTGGAGCGATGTCTCGAACGGAACCCGAGGCAGCGCCTGCGCGACATCGGCGAGGCGCGCGTCGCGCTCGACGAGCTGGCGCAGGATGCGAGCCACCAGGCCGACGCGCGCGTGCCACCGGCCGGAGTCATGTCCGCCGTGCGTGCGCGCGCCGGGCGTCCCATGACCGTCGTGTCTGCCGTGGCTCTGCTCGCCCTCGGCTTCGCGTTGGGGCGCTTCGCAGGGCCCGCCGGCCCGGACCGAGCGGCAGCTGCGGCGGCTCCGGTTGCCTTCGAGCGCCTCACCTTCCAGTCGGGCCACTTCGTCAACGCCCGCTTCGCTCCTGACCGGCAGACGGTTTTCCTGAGCGCGGCCTGGAGAGGGGGGCGGGAAGTCTTCGAAGTCCGGCGGCAGGCCCGCGAATTGCCGGTCGGGTTCGCGAACGCCGAGCTGCTCTCAGTGTCGCGATTGGGGGAGCTCGCCCTTCTCCTTCCACGCGTGGAAACGGGCAATCCGTACGTGAGTTACGGCACGCTGGCAGTGGTGTCTGCGAGCGGGGGAACTCCACGGGAGCTCGCCGAGAACGTCTCTGCTGCCGACTGGGCGCCGGACGGTGCGAGTCTGGCGGCACTCCGGGTCGTCGGAAGCAAGCAGCGGTTGGAATACCCTCTGGGGACGCCGCTCTACGAGTCGGCGTCCCGCGTCTTCGCGCCTCGTGTGTCGCCCGCCGGCGACAGCGTGGCCTTTTTCGAGCTGGACGCGTCGGGCCTGTGGTCGGTCGTCCTTGTCGATCGTTCCGGCCAGCGGCAGATTCTGTCGAAGGACTGGGCCGACTTTTGGAACCTGGCGTGGTCGCCTGACGGCCGCGAGATCTGGTTTGCCGCCGCACGCGCCGGCATGGCTTCGAGCCTCTACGCGGTCGACCGGAGCAGCACGCTGAGGATCCTGCTGTCTGCCGCGGGCACGCTGGTCCTCCTCGACGCGCCGACTGCTTCCGCAGCACTCGTGGCGCACGTTACGTTGGTGAACCACGTGCTCGGCCGAACAAAAGGGGAAGACTGTCGAGCGCGATCTCTCCTGGCTGGAAGGATCGAGCGCCGTGGATCTTTCGACCGACGGAAGGAAGGTGCTGCTCCGCGTTACGTCCGAGCGGGATCCCGGCCGCACCGCCGTCTTTCTACGCGTCATGGACGGCTCGTCGCCCGTACGTCTCGGTTACGGGCTGCCGCAGGAGCTCTCCCGGGACGGGAACTGGGCGCTGGCCATCCGAGCGGGCACCGTCGTCGCGATGCCCACCGCGGCCGGCAAAGAACGGACGATCGAGACAAACTTTCCCATAGTCACCGCGGCGCGATGGCTGCCGGACGGTGACCGCGTGCTGGTGTTGGCCAACGACGCGCAGGGCCGTAGCGTCGCGAGCGTGATCAGTTTCTCAGGCGCTGGTGCGCGGCGCATCTCCGAATCGCTCGAGCTGCGGTTCGCCAGCTGGAGCAATCGGTTGCTGTCACCGGTCTCCCCCGATGGGCGCTTCGTGGCGGCCTCTGTCGCCAGCGGCGAGGTCCTCTTGGTGTCGCTCGATGGAGGGGCATCGCGGGCGGTGCCGGGGTGCGGCCCGAGCGACCTGCCGATCCAGTGGACGCCGGACGGACGCCGTCTATTAGTGTTCAACCCAGGCTCGTTCCCGGCCAGGATCTTCGAGATCGATCTCGAGACCAGCCGCCGCCAGCTGGTTCGCGAACTCCTGCCGCCAGACCGTGTCGGGGTCTACGGACTCGTTCAGGCTTTGATGACTCCCGACCGGTCGGCGTACGTATACGGGTATCAAGAGTACCGCTCCGATCTGTACCGGGTGACGGGCCTTCGATGAGGCTCGCTATCTCGTCGCGGGCACGTTGACGCGCCCGAAAGCGCCCTCAACCGTGGCAAGTTCTTTCTGGAGCCGCCCATAGCCACCGGCTGAGCTTAGTGCTAGCATCCCGACTTCGACAGCCACGCAGACAGCAGAGGAGGGAGACATGCGACGAATCTTCTGGTCGGTGCCGGCACTACTGCTGCTCGCATCCGCCGCGCCAGCATCGGCACAAGATCCCGTGAAAGTCGACGCCAAGCATTACAAGCTGGAATTCGAAAACGACCAGGTCCGCGTCCTCCGGATCACATACGGGCCGCACGAGAAATCAGTGATGCACGAGCATCCCGACGCGATGGCGATCTTTCTGACCGACGGGCAGGCGAAATTCACGCTGGCGGACGGCACCACCCAGGCACCGGAGATGAAGGCGCACACGACCCTGTGGACCCCGGCCGGCAAGCACCTGCCCGAGAACACCGGCGACAAGCCGTTCGAGCTCGTGCTGGTGGAGATGAAGAAGCCGGCGAAGTGAGCGGGCGCGGCGGGACGGCATCGGTGGGGCGTTCGGCGATCACCGCCGCGGCGCAGGCATTCATGGCCGCCCTCCCTGACATGGTTGTCACGATGGACAGTGTCACCAGTGAGGGCGGTCACGTCGTCTTCCACTGGACGCTGACCGGAACCAATACGGACCCGGAGGCAAGGGCAAGGCCGTTCGGATCAGCGGTTATGAGGAATGGACAATGGGGGAAGACGGGCTGCTCGCGGAATCACCGGGGCACTTCGACGAAGCCGAGTACCGGCGACAGTTGAACGAAGGCGTTTAGCGCGAGTCCCGAGGCGTTGCTGATGCGCACAGTCGCCGCCGCGTTGTACTGGATCGTCGCCATCATCATCACCCTCGGTGCCTACGGCCATGGCTTTCTGGGCATCAAACCGGTCGAGGCGGCCATCGCCGCGACGACGCTCCCGCCCGACATCCTGCGCGTGATCTGGATTGTCTGGTATGACGTGAGCGGCTCTATGCTGACTTTCGGCGTGCTGCTCTTCTGGGCGTGGCCTTCGGTCAAGACCGGGTCATCGAGCCGGTCTGGCGTCCCACTGATCATCGGCGCTTTCTACGCCGCCACGGGAATCGGTGCCTACCTGTACAGCGGACGCGAGCCGTTCTGGCTGTTGTTCGTCACACAAGGCGTGATCCTGATCGGTACGACGCTCCTCCTCCTCCGACCACCACCTGCCGGCTCCAGGCGTCCCGGAACGTTCGAAGCCCGGACCCCGTAGCCCGCGGCCAGAAGCCCGTAGCCCGGAGCCCGTAGCCAACTGTAGTCTGAAGTCTGTAGTCTGAAGTCTGTCGTCGGCACTGCGTGAAGCCCGATGTCCCTGCTTCAACGATTGCGCGAGCGCAAAGAGTGGCTGTTCTTTGCCGTTCTGCCGAAGGCTGATGGCCTCCTTGCGTTCACGTGGTGGGCGGTCGTGCTGCTGCACGGCCTGCTGCCGGCAATCTTCGCGATTGCGATGGGCGTCCTCGTCGCCGCCGTCCAGCAGGGCGCCAGTCTCGCGGGCCCGCTTGCCGTAGTGGGCGTCATCTTCGTCCTGCTTCAGGTGCTGACGCCGATTCAGACAGCGGTCAGCCACAGCCTTGGCGATCGCACGGCGGCATTCCTCTACGAGCGCCTCACTGAAGCGTGCCTGCGGCCCCTGAGCATCGCCCACCTGGAGGATCCGGCGCTAACGGCCGATCTGACGGTGGCGCGTGACTTCGATCTCGGCATGACGGGCCCGCCCCTCTCGTACTCGATGGATTTCATCGCCGGCGGACTCGTCGGCATGATCGGCGGCCTCGCGGCCGCGATCGTCCTGTTCGGATTCGCCTGGTGGGCACCGCTGGTGCTCGCGGGCGCGTGGCTCTCAACGCATTGGCTTCTGCGCGAGAGCGCAGTCTGGCAGGACCGGAACACCGACGTCGTGCGCCGCGCGCGACGCGACGCGGACTATGCGTACCGCCTCGCGGTTGATCCGCCTGCAAGCAAGGAGCTGCGGCTGTTTGGTCTGGCGGGCTGGACCATCGAGCGCTTCATCGCCACTCGCACGCGCCTTCACCAGCTGCAGTACGAGGCGACGCGCCTGCGCGAGCGGCCGCTCGCCATGAGTCTGCTCTTCGTGACGGCCGCCAACATCATCGTCCTCTGGTCGCTCTCGTCAGCGGTCGCTGAGGGTCGGATCGGCCTTGGCGAGATTGTCATTTACGCGCAGTGCGTGGTCGGCACCTCGCTCATCGCGTTTGGGGGACTGAACTGGGCGTTGGATGGCGCGTCGGCGCCGGTCGCGGCGAGCGAGCGCCTCGGATCCGCGATGGCCTCCGCCGGTCAGCTTGGCGCTGGCGAGCGGCCCGCCGCTAAGTTGCCCGCGCGCGAGATCCGATTCCACAACGTCACGTTCGCCTATCCAGGTGGCGACGCCGTGCTCGAAGGCTTCGACCTGACCGTCCCCGCAGGTTCGTCTCTCGCGATTGTCGGCCAGAACGGCGCCGGAAAGACGACGCTGGCGAAGTTGCTCTGCCGCCTGTACGATCCGCAAGGCGGCACGATCGATGTCGACGGAATCGACGTTCGCGATCTCGATCTGATCTCGTGGCGCTCGCGCCTCGCCGCGGTGTTCCAGGATTTCTTCCGTCTCGAGTTGTCCTTACGCGACAACGTGGCGCCCAACGGGGCGCCGGACGACGTTGTCCGTCAGGCCTTGCGGACGGCAGGCGCAGAGGGCCTGGCGCGGCTGGATACGATTCTGGCGCGCGGCTATCCGGACGGCACCGACCTCTCGGGCGGTCAGTGGCAGCGCGTCGCTCTCGCTCGTGCGCTGTGTGCCGTCCAGATGGGTGCCGGGGTGGTTCTGCTCGACGAGCCGACAGCGCAGCTCGATGTTCGCGGCGAGGCCGAAATCTTCGAGCGGCTCCTTGCCGAGACCCGCCACTGCACGACGATCATCATCTCTCACCGCTTCTCGACGGTGCGCCACGCCGATCGAATCTGCGTGCTCGAGCGAGGCAAGGTCGTCGAGCTCGGGACTCACGACGAGCTGATGGCGCTGAACGGCCGGTATCGGACGATGTTCGATCTCCAGGCCAGACATTTCAGCCGCGAAGACGAGGAAGGAAGGACCTATGACGTCCTCGTCTGAGGCTCGCCGCCCGATTGACCGTCTGCCTCCGACTCTGCCTTCGATGTGGCGGTTGTGCAAGCTCGGATACCAGCATGAACCAGCCTTGATCGTCACGGCGTTCACGCTGTCCCTGGTCGCGGCGCTGCCCGACGCGCTGCTGGCGCTCTGGTTCAAGCTGCTCGGCGAGGGCATTCTTCGAAGCGACTGGGGTCGCGTCCGATTCGCCGTGCTGGCGCTCGGCGTGTCGGCCACGGCCACGTGGTTTCTGCAAACCGTCAGCACCCGAATCCAGCGGCGATTTCGCGACAAGGTGACGATTGCGCTCGAATCGCACGTCGCGAGGCTGCAGGCCTCCATTCCAACGATCGCCCACCAGGAACGTCCCGAATATCTCGACCGGCTCTCCGTGCTGCGCAATCAGGTCTTCATGCTGGACCACATGTACATGTCGCTGTTCACGACATGTGGCTGGATCCTCCGTCTGGGCGTCACGATTGCGCTGCTCGTGTCTATTCATCCGCTGCTCGTTCTGCTGATGGTCTTTGCATTGCCTCCGGTGCTCACGTCGACGTGGCGGCCGGGCGCCGAGCGGCGCGCGTACGAACGCGGCGCAACGTCCACTCGGCTGGCTCGCCATCTCTTCGACATGGCGACCACGGCGGCGCCAGGCAAGGAAGTGCGGGTCACCGGCATCGCCGATCGTCTGGTCGAGGAGCGGCGTCAGGCGTGGGACGCCGGCAACCGCCCGATTGTCGCCGCGCGTTGGGCGTCCGCTGCCTGGCACACGCTGGCATGGGCGATCTTCGGCGTGGGGTACGTCGGCGCGATTGTGTTCGTGTCGTCGACGCTCGGTGCGCCGGTAGGCGACGTGCTGCTGACGCTTGCGGCCGGTTCGCGACTGTCGTTCTATGTTGGGGCGACGACCGGCGAGATTGGCTTCCTGCGGGGAGTCTGGGCGAGCTCCGCGCAACGCCTTGCGTGGCTCGAAGACTATGCGCGGTCGTGTGTCCCAACTTCGAGCCAGCCGACTCCGGCTCGCCTGGTCGATGGCATTCGCTTCGATCACGTCTCTTTCGCCTACCCTGGCACCGACCGGCTCGTGCTCGACGATGTGACGCTTCACTTTCCCGCCGGAGCGGTAATCGCGCTGGTCGGCGAGAACGGAGCGGGGAAGTCGACGCTCGTGAAGTTGCTCGCAAAGATGTACGAGCCGACCGGTGGGCGCATCCTCGTCGACGGGATCGATCTCGCGCACATGTCGGCCGCCGAGTGGCGCGCTCGCCTCAGCGGGGCCTTTCAGGACTTCTTCCGCTTCGAGTTCCGCGCCCGGCATACCGTGGGCCTCGGCGATCTGGCGCGCCTCGACGACGAGCCGGCCGTGATGGCCGCTGCCAGCCGCGCGGGTGCCGACGACGTGATTGGGCGGCTGCCCGCAGGACTCGACACGCAGCTCGGACCAACCTGGCCAGGCGGCGTAGAGGTGAGCTTTGGCCAGTGGCAGAAACTCGCGCTGGCACGCGGGTTCATGCGCGACGATCCGGTCGTGCTGGTGCTGGACGAACCGACAGCCGCGCTCGATGCGGAGACCGAGCACGCGCTGTTCGCACGCTATGCTGTCGCCGCACGCGAAGCGGTTCGCGATGGCCGCATCACCATCCTGGTGTCACATCGCTTCTCGACCGTGCGGATTGCCGATCTGATCGTCGTGGTGGATGGTGCACGGATCGTGGAGGCGGGAACGCATGAGGCGTTAATCGAGCGTCGCGGCCAGTATGCACAGCTCTACGGCATGCAGGCGGCGGCGTATCGTTAGCCGCCAGCTACCGGCTTCAGGCTACACACTTCCCCTCAGGCTCGCTTGGCGAATCGAATGTGGTGTCTACCAAGAGCTCCTCGATCGGCCTCCTACTGGCGGCGTTCCTTACTCTCCTGATGGTCGTCAGCGGACACGGCCTCGCGGTTGAGGACCGGTCTCGCGAGCTGGAACGGCCATCTCATCCAACTTACCTGGCAGTCCAACGTGGCCTTTGTCTACAACGCTGCAAGTTTGAGGCTCGTGAATATCTTCCGCTACCAGGGCGAAGGATGGGGGCTGACCAGCGACGGGACGCGCCTCATCATGAGCGACGGAAGCGACATGCTGCGCTTTCTCGATGCCACGACCTTTCGGGAACGGCGTCGCGTCTCAGTGCGAGACGGCAGCGCCCCGATTCGTAATCTGAACGAGCTGGAGTACGTCCAGAACGACGTCTACGCCAACGTCTGGCACACCGACCGCATTGCCAGAATCTCGCCCGAGTCGGGCCGCGTCGTCGGGTGGATCGATCTGGCGGGATTGCTGCCCAGGGTCTATCACCTTGAACCCGAAGCGGTCCTCAACGGAATCGCGTACGATGCGGCGGGCGATCGGCGTTGACGGGGAAGTTGTGGCCGACGGTATTCGAGATCAAGCTGGAGCGGCGTCGATAGGCTAATGGCTTCAGGCTACTGGCTTCACGTCAGCCCCGGCCGAGCACGTGCCGAAGAGAAGCGAGTGGCGGGGATGAAATACGAGCGCTCGACCGTTCCGATAAGCCGACGCGACTTCGGCCAGAGGCTCGGCGTGGCCGTAGGCAGCGCGTTGCCCGCGCTTGCGGGTCTGGCGCCGCCGTGTGGAGCGAATCCAATGCCGATTACGTCCGACGAGCTCTGCGAGCTCAGTGCGATCGACCTGGTGGGCAAGATTCGGCGCCGCGAGGTCTCCGCCCGTGACGTGATGACGGCCCACCTGGCGCGGATCGAACGGATCAACCCACACGTCAACGCGATTGTCACGCTCGTGGCAGAGCGCGCGTTGGCCGATGCGGCGCGCGCCGACGAACTGACTGCCCGTGGTGGTTCGCTCGGCGTCCTGCACGGGCTGCCTGTGGCCCACAAGGATCTCGTGGACACGGCGGGCATTCGCACGACGCGCGGGTCTCTGTTCTACCGTGACCACGTGCCGACGCGTGACGCCTTGATCGTGTCGCGCATACATGCCGCCGGTGCGATTGCGTGCGGCAAGACGAATACTCCGGAGTTCGGTGCCGGATCGCAGACGTTCAACCGCGTGTTCGGGGCGACGCGCAATCCCTACGACCTGACCAGGACCTGCGGCGGCAGCAGCGGCGGCGCAGCGGTGGCGCTGGCGTGCGGGATGCTGCCAATCGCGGACGGCAGCGACACCGGCGGCTCTCTGCGCAATCCCGCGGCGTTCTGCAACGTGGTCGGGTTCCGTTCGTCACCCGGCCGTGTGGTGACCGATTCGAGTTCCTGGTCGCCGCTGTCCGTCTCTGGACCCATGGCACGATCCGTCGCCGATGTGGCGCTCTTCCTGAGCGCCATTGCCGGCCCGGAGCCGCGCAGTCCGCTCTCTCTCACTGAGGACGGCGACCGCTTCCGCGGGCCTCTCGACCGAGATTTCAAGGGCGTGCGGGTCGCGTGGTGGCATGGGCTGGGGGGTATTCCAGTCGAGCCCGACGTCCGCACCATCGTTGACGCGAATCGGCGAGTGTTCGAGAGCCTCGGCTGTGTCGTCGACGACGCCGAGCCTGACTTCGCCGGAGTCGATCAGGCCTTTCCGACGTTGCGCTATGCGGCCAATCATCCGGTGTACGCGCCGTTGGTCCGCGAGCGGCCGGAATGGGTGAAGGACACGATCAAGTTCGAGGTTGCCGAAGCCGAGCGTCTCACAGGCGCCGATCTTGGCCGCGCGCTCGCTCGGCAGGCGCGCATGTACGACGAGAGCCGCCAGTTCTTCGAGAAGTACGAGTTCTTCGTGCTTCCTGTGACGCAGGTCGCGCCGTTCAGCGTCGATGTGCCGTATCCCACGGAGATCGCGGGAACGCCGATGGCGACCTACATCGACTGGATGCGCACGTGCTGGTACGTGACGATGATGTCGAACCCTGCGATCTCCGTGCCCGCCGGCTTCACGCCGGGCGGACTTCCTGTGGGCCTTCAGATCGTCGGTCGCCACCGCGACGAGTGGGGCGTGCTGCAGATGGCGCACGCCTTCGAGCAGGCGACCGGGCACGGCAAACGCCGGCCATCGCTGCTGAACGCCTGACGTGACCGCGCGAGGGACGCGTTCGAGACGAACGGCTATCGGCGGAGGACGGGCAGCCCGCCTTCCCGTTCGAGGGCGACGAAGGCCTCGGCTGCCTTGACCCGAATCTCCAAGCCGCGGAAGCGCTCCATCGGCTCGTGGTAATCGCGATAGATCACGTCGCCGTGCTGGCTTTCGTGCGCGAAGAGCGCCCGCTTCTTCGTATCGCGCACCGGTGTGATGTCGACGTAGGTAGTCGGTCGGAAGCCAATCGTCTGAACGCCGCTGTCCACCTCGAAGAAGTACACGGGGAACGCCCGGCTCAGTGTGTACCACGCGCGCATCGTCAGCATGCTGGCGGATTGATGGTCGGGATGACTGTCGATCGGCCAGTGGGTAAACACGACGTCTGGCGACTCGGCGCGCAGCATGGTCACAAGGCGCTCGGTCGCGGCGGCCGTGACCTCGGTGGCACCATCGATCTGGCCCGCGAATTTCGGCGTTGCACCGAGAATGCTGCACGCGCGCTCGGCTTCGCCGGTCCGGATCCCCGCCGCGTCCTCGAGCGAGCGCCCCGGGATCCCGCGTTCGCCGCGCGTGAGGTAGACGATCGTTACGCGATGTCCGTCAGCGGCGTAGCGTGTCAGCGTGCCCCCGCACCCCGACTCGGGATCGTCGGGATGGCCGCCGACACACACGACGTTCAGCGGAGTGCCTGCGGCAGGCTGCCCTGACGTCTCGCCGCTCGAGAGCCCGGGAATGGCCAGCAGCGTTGCGCCGAGGAATTTGCGTCGCGACGGATGCGTCTCGTCCATGCGAGATTCTGGCACACCTGCCAAAGCGAACCACTACTCCACGCGGAGGGCCTGCATCGGCTGTACCTCGGCCCGCACGCCACGCGGGCACCGCGCACGCAAGCGCGCCGACGAGCGCCAGGGCGATTCCGGAAATCAGGTACGTTGGCAAATCGGTCGGCGTCACGCCATACAACGTATTGGCGATCAAGCGCGACGCAGCGAGCGCTGCGCCGATACCCAGGACGATGCCGACGATGACCGGCATCAGGCCCGATCTGAGTACTAGCGTCGTCACGTCGCCCGGCCGGGCGCCGAGGGCCATCCGCACGCCGATCTCCCGGGTTTGCTGCCCGACCGCATAGGCGACGACCCCGTAGATGCCGACGGCGGCGAGGAGTACAGCGAGCGCGCTGAACAGCGACATCATCGTGGCGGAGGCCGTCGGAAGCATCAGCGATTCACCGACCATCTGCTCCAACGTCTTGACGTGGAACACCGGCTGTCCGGGATCGATTGCTTTGATCTCGGCTCGGATGGTTCTCGAAACCTGGTCGGGATCGCCGTCGATTCGCGCCGCGAGCATCATCATGTCGACCGGTCGCTGAGCCTGGGCGAAGTAGATCTCAGGGTCGGGATGCCCGGTCAGCTGTTCATGCTGGACGTTGGCCACGACGCCGACGATCTCCATGGCAGCCGCGGACGTACCGCTTCCGATGATGAGGCGGTGGCTGGTGGGATCGTCGCCGGCGAAGGCCTGACGCGCCAGCCTCTCGTTGATCAAGATCACGGGCAGCGCGTTCTCGCGGTCACGCGCCTCCAGCCCCCGCCCGCGGACCACCCGAATCTGCATGGCCTGCAGGTAGTCCGGTGTCACGATCCGGAAATCGGCCGACGGCTCGCGTCCGACCTCTGGCGCTGGACGGCCCTCAACGATGTAGTGACCGCCACGGTCGTAGGTACTGAACGGCAGAACGTTGACGAATCCTGCCGCCCTGACTCCCTGGACGCGGGCGACGCGCTCGGCGGCATCAGCGAAGAACCGCCGCTGCGCGTCGGTGGTGCCATAGCGATATTCCGGCAGCGCGATCGCCATCGTGACGACGTTCGAGGGATTGAACCCTGGGCTGAGCTGCTGCTGGCGTTGATAGCTCTGCACCAGCAGAGCCGCGGTCACGAGGAGAAGAGTCGAAAGCGTCACCTCCAGAACTACCAGCGCGGTCCGCAACCGCCGCGTCCCCCTGCTCCCGCCGCCGGTCGATCCCCTCAGCGCGTCCGTCACGGTGGATCGCGAAGCCCGCCACGCCGGCACCAGGCCAAAGAGCAGCGTCGTACCAACGCACAGGGCGATTGTGAATGCGAGCGTCATCCCGTCGAGACCGAGCGAGTCCAGATTCGGGACGGTGGTCACGACCATTTCCGGCAACGCGCCGCGCAGCATTCGCAACAGCGCCACCGCGACCGCCGTTCCGACAAGGGCGCCACCGCAGGCCAGGAGCAGACTCTCGATGAGGAGCTGACGCATCACGCGCAGCCGGCCAGCGCCGAGCGCCGTGCGCACGGCGAGCTCGCGCTGCCGCGCCACTCCCTTCGCCAGCAGCAGGTTGGCGACATTCGCGCACGCCAGCAGCAGCACCGCCCCGACCGTGGCGAGGAGCAACCACACCGCCGGGCCCGCCATCTCGTCATCGAGTTTGCCGAGCTCGATCACTCGCGCGCCGACGCCGCGGTTGCTCTCGGGATGGTCGGTCTCGAGACGGTTCATGATGGTGTCGATTTCCGCCTGTGCGGTCGAATACGCAATGCCATCGCGTACGCGAGCCACGATGACGACGCTCCCCGAGGCGTTGCGGTCCGCAAAGGAGGCAGTGAGGTCCGTTTGTAGTGGCGCCCAGAGATCGCCCTTGAAATTGAAGACAGGAAATTCGAATGCGCGCGGCATGACGCCGACAATCGTGTACGGATGACCGTCAATCTGAACCTGCCGGCCCAGGACGTTCCGGCTGCTCCCGAAGCGCCGTTCCCAGAGGCCGTGGCTGATGACCGCGACGTTCGCGGCGCCCGGCACGCCGTCCTGCGCCGTCAACGTCCGGCCAACCAGCGGACGAACGTCAAGGAGCGAGAAGGTGTTCGCGGTGACTCGATACGCTTGCACGCGTTCGGGCAAGTCGCCGCCTGTGAAGTTCGCGCTCCAGTACGCGTAGCCGGCGACATCTTCGAGGTTGCGGGCCTCGCGCGTGAGATCGGCGAGATCGGCGACGTTGAGATTCGATCCCAACGACTGATGTTCGGCGTCCCATCCGAGCACGAAGGCCACGCGGTGCGGGTCACCGTAGGCCAGCGGCTTCAGCGTGAGCACGTTGACGATGCTGAAGATGCCGGTGTTGGCGCCGATGCCCAGCGCCAGCGTGACCACCGCGGCGAGGGTGAACCCGGGGGCGTGTCGCATCAGGCGCCCGCCGTAACGAATGTCCTGGAGCAGGGACTGCATCGTGCTGTCTCCTTGAGCCGTCGAGCTCGAATCAAAGGCGTCGTGCCATTGGCGCGGGTGTCGTAGGGAATCCCACCAGAAGGCGGCAATCGAGCCGCAGGCGAGCCGCCAGTACCGTGTCCGCGAGCGCACAGCGCTCCAATCCTCGTTCACGTCGCCGGCGATGGCTTCGTGCGCGTCGGTGGGGAGGAGCAGACGCATCAGCGCAGACGCGAGTCGTGGCGCGCCGCTGGTCATGGCATCTCCAGCTTCGGCTTCAGCCCGCGCGCCATCCGCCCCAGGGCGTCCTGCGATCGGCGCAGCAACGCGAGGCCTGCTGGTTCCAGCCGGTAGTGGCGCTTGCGCTTGCCACCGCGTTCTGGCGTCGGGTCGCCGAGCCACGACGTCACCAGCTTTCGGCGTTCCATTCGATCGAGCGCCGTGTAGACGGCGCCCGGCGAGACAGTACGCCCGGTGCGCCGCTCGATCGTCTGGCGGATTCGTGTGCCGTAAGCATCGTCTTCGAGGTGCACCACCGCCAGGAGGAGCAGCTGCTCGAACTCACCGAGATAGGTTCGCATGCTCGTAGTGTAGGGAATATAACACCTGGTCGAAGGGTCTAAAAGTCGAAGGGTCAAAGTCGAAGGGTCCAAAAGTCGAAAGGTCTAAGGGTCCGATGAGACCCTGCGACCCTGCGACCCTGAGATAAAATCCGCCCCGTGTTCGTCAGCGCGGGGGGCTTTGCCAGCGATTCCTATGACTGCTTCGTCATCGGTTCCGGCCCGGCAGGAATGAGCGTGGCGCTGGCGCTCGCCGAGGTGAAGAAGAAAGTGCTGGTCTTCGAGTCGGGTGACGAGCAGCAGATGCGCCCTGAGCTGGCCAACTCCATCGGCTATGGGCACTTCGGCGGCGAACACTGGAATGCGCACTCGATCCGGATGCTTGGCGGATCCTCGAACGTCTGGGCCGGACAATGTCCGACGCCGCGGCATTTCGATTGGAACAACCCGGTCCTCGGCGTGAACTGGCCGTTACGGCGTGAAGACCTGATGCCGTACTGGAAGCGGGCGGCGCCAATCCTCGATCACCATCCGGACTTCGTCGATTTCGAGCGCCCGCTGATTCGCGGATTCCTCTATCGGCCGGTCCCGGCGGCACGGCCCACGCAGGTCGGCCTCAAGTATCTCCCCACACTGAAGAGCTCACGTTACGTCGACGTCGCACCGGGACGATCCGTGATCTCGGTCGACGCCAACGAAGCGCGCTCGGCCGTCACGCGGATCGAATATGTCGAGCACCAGTCACAGGCGAAGCGTCACGTCGGGATCCGGCCTGCCCAGACCGTGATCCTGGCGGGCGGCGGTGTGGGCAACGCCACCCTGCTGCTGCAGCCCAGGCACGACGGGAATTCGCCGGTCGGGAACGAGAGCGGCCTGGTCGGCAAGTTCCTGATGGAGCACCCGGAGTTCAACCGCGCAGGTGAATGTGTCCTCGACGTCGAGCTCGATCGCTACTGGCCCTCGGCCAACAAGGGCCGCGGCGTTCACGCGATCATCGCGGACGAGGCGCTGGCGGCCGAGCAGGGACTCTACGGCTGCAGCCTGCAATGCACGCGGAAGAATGCCGACGATCCGATGGCGCGGTTTTTCACCGGCGAGCTCGGCCGGCCGTTCTTTCACTACCAGATCACGCCGCGCTGCGAGATGCTGCCGTCGGCGGCCAACCAGGTGTTCCTGACCGGCGAGCGCGATTCGACCGGTTTCTACCGGCCCGCGGCGCGCTGTGTGCTGGACGCGCGCGATTTCCTCAACGTCGAGCTCACGCTCCGTACGTTCGGCGAGACCCTGATTCGTCTTGGCCGAGGCCGTGTGAAGGTAAACAACGATCGGATCTATAGAGACATCCAGGGCGGCGGACACATCATGGGGACGACGCGGATGGGAACCAGCCGGACATCATCGGTCGTCGATACAGATTGCCGTGTGCACGGCTACGGCAACCTCTTCATCGCCGGGTCATCAGTGTTTCCGACGGGGGCCGGCTACGCCAACCCGACGCTCACCATCGTCGCGCTGGCGTTGCGCCTCGCGGAAACGGTAGCGAAGCGATCCTGATCATGCGCATGTCGAGACGGACGGTGCTGGCGTTGGGCGGCAGCCTGGTGGCGCTGCTGTCCGGTGCGGCGCTCTGGAAGACGCAGTCGACCCGAAGCGCTGCGATTTCCGGCGGCTCGCTGCGGGCGATGGAGCGGGTGGTCGATCACAAGGGCTGGATGCTGACCGCCGCCGACAAGAAGAAACTGGAAGGCCAGCCGACCGAGGCCGCCACTCCTTCGTCGAATGCCGACGCCCACGCCGACACGCCATGAAGGCCTTGACGTGGCGTCGACGGATTGGCGCGACGTCACGTGGGCCATCGGCGCAGCGCTCATTGCCGTTGGCGTCTACATCCGCACATTGGCGCCCGGGCTGGTCGGTGTCCCCGACACGCCGATGTTTCAGTTCATCGGACGGGTCCTCGGCGTCGCGCACAACCCCGGATACCCCCTTTACGTCTTCCTGACGTTCCCGTTCTCGTATCTTCCGATTGGCTCGCTCGCCTATCGAATCAACCTGTTCTCGGCGCTCCTCGGCGCGATCGCCGTCGGCCTGACGTATCTCCTGGCGAGGCGTCTCGAGTGTCGAAGGCTCATCGCCCTCGCCGCGGCATTGGGCCTGGCGTTCGGGCAGGTCTTCTGGTCGCAAGCGGTCATCGCGGAGGTCTACACGCTCCACGCGGCGATCGTCGCAGGCATCCTGCTCGCGCTGCTCGCCTGGTCCGACACCGGCCAAATGGCGTACTACTACACGGCCGTCGCGCTCTTTTCTGCGGGGCTCGGCAATCACACCACACTCGTCGGCTTTGTACCAGGCATCGCGATTTTCGTGCTGTCGACGAATCCGTCGTTCGCGCTGCGATGGCGAACCATCGCGGCAACGCTCGGTATCGTGGCGCTTGGGCTCCTGCAATACGTGTTCGTCCTGGTTCGCTCGCTTGATCCCAACGCGTACGTCGAATCGCGCGCGACGACGCCGGCGGAGCTCCTCGACGTCATGCTGGCCGGCCAGTTTCGCGATCGGCTGTTCGCGTTTGCCTGGCGCACGGTGCTGTTCGACCGGCTGCCGTTCCTCTTCGAGCGCGTGCTCGTGCCCGAGTTGACTTTGTCGGCCCTGGGCGTTGGGCTGATTGGCGCCGGGTGGCTGCTTCGCCGCCGCCTGGCTGCCGCGCTGCTGCTGCTCGTCGGCATGGCGGCGATCCTGATGTTTGCGCTCAACTACTCGGTCGTGGATACGCCGGTATTCGTGATCCCGGCGTTTCTCGTCCTCTGGGTCGTGGCCGCGGTCGGGGCCGAACGGCTCGCACGGCTGGCGGAGGATCTGCGCGCTTCCGCCTGGCCCGGCGCCGCCGTCGCGGCGCTCACGCTCATCGCGCCGGCGTGGCTGCTGGCGCACAACTTTGCCAGTAACGATCGGAGCTGGGAGAACACATCAGCCGTCGCGCTGGACGCCTTGTTCGATGCCCTTCCCGATGGAAGCGCAATCGTGCATGAAGACTTTCTCGTCGATCGGATGGTGACGGCGTGGCTCCTGGGAGACGACGGCTTGCCCGATCGCCCCTTAGAACTTCTCGACCGTGACGCAAGGAACGTGAGACGGGCGCTGTCCTCCGGACGGCGGGTGTTCGGCTTCAGCAAGTCGGCGCGGCGGCTCCGCTACGATGCGCTGGACTTCAGCCTTGCACCCGCGCCGCTCCTGGGCGGGACATTTGCCGATTTCGTCGCACATGTCTCACCGGGATCGGCCGTCGCGATGGCTGTGCCTGCGGTATACGCGAATCGCCTTCCTGCGGCCGTCGTGTCGCTCGCGGCCGTCGGCGGGACCGCGACCGCCAACCGGGTGGTCGGCGCGGGCCAGCCGATCGGCAACAGCGGAGTAGTGGCACGCTCGGCCGTCGATCTTCGTGCGGACGCAACCGGAGCCACAATTCGCCTGGGCGGCCGCGACATCGTCCGGACGTCCGAGGGAGTCGCCGTCGCCGTGTTCAGCGCGGAAGGCCGCTTGAATGGCGCGTTCGTACTGCGGCCGGATACAGACTTTCGCGTGCCGCTGCCGATTGGTCCTCTGTCGATCTATGCGCTGCGTGAGAACTGGCAGGGGCACGACATCGGCCAGGAGGAATGGCGCGACGTCACCGAGGCGTGCCGTACCGGGAGCGTACTGCTGCGGGTGCCTCCCGGCCGCACTGTGGTGCTCTATGCCGTTGACGATCGTCCCCTGGAGCCGCGCGCCTTCGACAAGTCACAGGATCGAATCGCTGCGCAGATGCGCGAGGTGATGCCGGGATTCAGCCCACGCGCGCATCTGTATCGGATCGCGATCGGGGTCTCGAGCTCCCGAACAGCCGCCGTGCTCATGGCACTCGGCGGAATACCGTCGCGGGTGGTCGCACGGATGTTGCCGCCGGCATCCGGTCGGGACCGCGCCACGTTGTTTTCAATCGATACGGCGGGCCTCCTGCGGACTCCCGACCACCGGTCGGAGCTGCTGCTGATGGCGCGTGACGAGCAATCCCAGCTCACCGGCGACGGCTGGTCGTTTGTGGACTTCGATGTCGTCGGCCCCTACCGCTGGATGACCGCGCCGGAATCAGCGTTCGTGATGCCAGTCGCTGTGCCCGACACAACGCACATTCGAGTGCAAGCGCTGCGGCGTAGCGATCGCGATGGGCCGACATCAATCGCACTTCGCATCAACGAGATGATGCTGCCGGTGCAGCCAATAGCGCCGGGCTGGCGCGCGTACGAGTGGAGAATTCCCCGAGCGCTGATTCACCAGGGCACAAACGAAATGGCGATCGTCGTGGATCGTCTGCCTGTCAACAAAGCAGTCGCTATCGCCGACGTGAGATTGGAGCGCAGGCCGTGATGCACCAACCAGTGCCAAGTGCCAAGTGCCAAGTGCCAAGTGGAGTGACAAGTGAACAGCGGCAAGTGGTGGCTGAATCGGTCAGATCGCCGCTTATGCCACCTCTCGGGCAAAGCAGCAATTAGGTAGCTATCAGCGAGTACTCGTTCGAGCCAATCGCGCTCCCACAGCTGAGCTGCACCCCGGTCCATATTCAGACACCGAACGATCTGGTACGCTCCTGGACCGCAGGCTCCCCAATGGCCGGAACCGCCACCGACGCACCGGTTCGGATCGCTCGTATCTTTCTCAGCTACAAACGCAATGTCGACCCGGACCAGACGCTGGCGCAGGAGATCCTCGCTGGGTTGTCGAAGGCTGGCCACGCCGTGTTCATCGACCAGCAGATGGTCGTCGGCCAGCCCTGGGCTCGCCAGATCGAAGCGCAGGTTCAGCAATCCGACTTCCTGATCGTCTTCCTCACCGCCGAGTCGAGCCGGAGCGAGATGGTGCGCGGTGAGATCGAGCTGGCGCGGAAGTGCAGTGCGAGTACCGGTGTGCCGCGGATTCTGCCGGTTCGCGTCGCCTTCGACGATTCGCTGCCGTATCCGCTAAGCGCGTATCTCGATGCCACGCAATACGCCACGTGGACGCGCCCCGATGACACGCCGTCGTTGTTGACGGAGCTGCTTGCGGCCATCGCCGGCGAGGCCGTGCTCCAAGGGCATCCTGGAGGACCTTCCCCCACATCCTCCAACTCGCAGCTGCCGCCCGCCTACGCCGCTCCGCTCCCGGTGCCTGGCGGGGCGCTCGACGTCGAGGACCCGTGGTATTTGCCCCGCCCCTCCGATCAGCTCGCGCTCACCGTAATCCGGCGGCCTGGGCAAACGGTGACGATCAAGGGACCGCGGCAGATGGGCAAGAGCTCATTGCTCATGCGCACCGTCAAGGCCGGACTCGACGCCGGCAAAAAGATCGCGTTGCTCGACTTTCAGTTGCTCGACGACAAGACCAAAGCTGATGGTGAGACGTTCTTCCGCCGGTTCGCGGCGGCGATCGCCGAGCAGTTCGAGCTGCCCGATAGTGTGGACGAGGACTGGGATTCCGGGTTCGCCAATCCGCAGAACTGCACGCGATATGTCGAGCGCCGCATCCTGCAGCCGCTCGGCGGCCCGTGTACGCTCGCCATCGACGAAACCGACTCGATCTTTCGCAGCACGTTCTCGCCCGACTTCTTCGCCATGCTGAGGAGCTGGCATGGTCTGCGCGCGCACCCGACGCGACGCAGCTGGAAGAACTTCGACATTGTCTTGTCGACGTCGACCGAGCCGCAGTTCTTCATCGACCGCCCGCACGAGTCCCCGTTCAACGTCGGGGTGGTGCTGCCTCTCGAAGACTTCGTCCCGGAGCAGGTCGCACGCCTGAACGCGCTGCATCCCCGGCCGCTTCGCACAGAGGACGTCGAGCGGCTGTTGGCGCTGATCGGAGGCCATCCATACTTGACCCGCAAGGCGCTGTACATGGTGGCCAGCCAGACGCCAATGATCAGGGTCGAGGATCTCTTCGCGCAGGCCACCAGCAACAGCGGGCCGTTCGGCGACCACCTCCGCTACTATCTGCTGCGTCTGCAGAACAAGCCTGAATTGCTCGCGGCACTGCAGCAGGTCGTTGGCGGGCACGCCGTACGCGACGAGCTCCTGGTCTATCGACTCGAGGGGGTTGGGCTGGTGCGGCGTCAGGGAAACAACGTCTGGCCCAGATGCGAGCTCTACGCGAGGTATTTCGGCGAGCGTCTGCATGACCAGGCCTGAAGCGTTCGCGTTCGTCGCCGGCGGCACGGTCCAGGCCGGCAACGGCGTGTATGTCGAACGCGCCGCCGACGCCGATCTGCTGGCCCACTGCAGAGTGGGCGACTTCACGTACGTGCTGACGTCACGGCAGATGGGCAAATCGAGCCTGATGATCCGTACGGCCGAACGGCTGACTGCCGAAGACGCCCACCCGATCATCATCGATCTCACGGAGTTCGGCGCTCAGACTACCGCCGAGCAGTGGTATCGCGGCCTGCTGGTCGCCGTCCAGGATTCGCTGAATCTCGAGACGCGAGTGTCGGACTGGTGGCCAATGCAGCGTGGCGATGGATACGCGCATCGATTCACGCGGTATCTTCGCGAAGTCGCACTCGCCCAGTGCTCGAAGCGACTGGTGCTGTTCATCGACGAGATCGATACGACGCTGCGACTCGATTTCACCGACGACTTCTTTGCCGCAATCCGTTTCCTGTATCAGAACCGTGCGACGGAGCCCGATCTCCAGCGTCTCTCTTTCGTGCTCATCGGTGTTGCGACGCCCGGCGATCTGATCAAGGACGCGGCGCGGACGCCGTTCAACGTCGGACACCGCATCGAGCTGACCGACTTCACCCTCGACGAAGCCTCCGCGCTCGTCTCGCACCTGCCGGTGCCGGCGCCGGTTGGGCGCGATCTCATTGCGAGGATCCTGCGCTGGACCGGCGGGCACCCGTACCTCACGCTGCGACTGGTGCGATCACTCGTCGAGACTCCGCCGAAAGAGCTGAGCGAAGCCGCGGTGAGCGATCGTGTCACCGCGCTCTTTCTTGGCGCCCAGGGAGAGAGCGACAGCAACCTGCAGTTCGTGCGCGACATGCTTACGCGAAAGGCCTTCGATCGCGAGGCGGTGCTGCGTACCTACCGCGATGTCCGTCGTGGCGGACCCGTGAAGGACCGCGAGCTCGATCAGGTCTCCTCATGGTTGAAACTCTCGGGCATTGTCCGACGGTCGGACGGGATGCTTCGCGTCCGTAATGCAATCTACGAGCAGGTGTTCGACGAGCGTTGGGCCGCGGACCATCTCGAGCTCAATCTGAACTGGCGCCGGCGGCTGACCCGTGTCGCCGCCGTTCTGCTGGCGGTGACGGCGCTCGTCACCATTCCGCTGGCGATCTTTGCCTGGCAGCAGAAAATCCAGGCCGAATATCAGGCGCAGGAGGCGAGCGTGCAGCGCCGTGAGGCCGAGCGCCAACGGGACGAGGCTCAGCGCCAGCGCCTGATCGCCGAACACAGTCTGCGCGACACCACGACGGCCCTGGCGACGGCACAGCAGGCGCTCGACGAATTGCAGCGGTACAACCCGAAGACCGCGGCGGCACTCTCGGCGCAGGTGAGCCGAGCGCGCGAGGACGCCAACGCGCTGCGATCGAGCGGGTCGGTGCCAACTGCAGTCGTCCCCAAGGTGACCGGGCTGACTCGCGAAGCGGCCCAGCGTCAGCTCACGCAGGCCGGCTTCCGGCTCGATCGTGTCATCGCGCAGCAAGCGCCGGCGCCGGCAGGCACGGTCCTCGGCCAGTCTCCTGGCGCCGGCACGCGGGCGACACGCGGTGCCGCGATCGTGATTCTGGTGGCCGCCGGGACCGGTGATCCGGTGATGGCGGCGCTGCCATCGGAGGTGGTCGATGGCGTTCAGCTCGGCGAACACGAGAGTGTGGTTCTGCCGGCCCCTCCGTTCTCCAGTGGCATTGTCGTTCGAGCCGGCAATATCTCGAAACGTGACGCAGAGCTCTCCGTGGCGCTGACGGCGACCGGCGACACCATTGCCAAGAAGCGGCTCTCGCGGAAACAGACACTGCGCTTCAACTTCGCGAACCGGAAGTTCTTGCTGTCGATACGAGACCTCGACCCGGACGAAGGAGAGTATGTGGTCATCGCTATTGTTGGCGAATGACGACTAGAGCAGTGCCAAGTGCTGAGTGCCACGTGCTAAGTGGAGCGGGAAGTGAACAGTGAACCGGTGGCAGCTGAATCGGTCAGAACGCCGCTCTTACCACCCACCGGCCAACCGTGGCAACTCAGTAACTACCAGCCAGCACTTTCCCCTCCCCACTTCCCACTCCACTTAGCACTTAGCACTTAGCACTGTGTGCGCGCGCCATTATTCGTCGCGCAACGTTTTGATCGGATCGATCGTCGTCGCCCGATAGGCGGGCAGCAGACTGGCGGAGAAGCCGACGATCAGCACGATCGCCGCGACGCTGGCGAACGTCGCCGGATCCGTCCCGCTGATGCCGACGACGAAGCTGGAAAGCAGCCGCGAGATCGCCATCGCGCCGGCGATGCCGATCGCGACGCCGGCGATCGTCGGCCGCATCCCGCTGACGACGGTCATTCGCAACACGTCGGCTGGTTGCGCGCCGAGCGCGAGGCGGATCCCGATCTCTCGCACGCGCTGCCGGACGGCATACGACAGAACGCTGTAGGTTCCGACCGCGGCAAGCACGAGCGCCAGGCCCGCGAAAGCCGCCAGCAGCAGCATGGTGAACCGTCGTCGCGAGATCGAGCCGGCCGTGATCTCGTCCATTGTCCGGACGTTCGTCAGGGGCTGCTCGGGATCGATCTCGTGCACCGCGCGCGTGACGGCGCCGACCAGGGCCATGGGCGACGACGTCGTGCGCAGAATCAACTGCATGAAGCCGTTCGGCAACTGCCTGAACGACAGGTACATGGCGTCGGCGGGCGACGTCGCATCGAGCGCGTCGATCTTCGCATCCTTCACCACGCCGACGACCTCGAGTGTCTGGCCGGGCAGGAAGACGCACGTCAGCCGCGCGCCAAGGGGATCCCGGTTCGGCCAGTAGCGCCTCACCATGGACTGGCTGATCAGAACGGCCGTGGGGCGGCCAGGGATGTCGGTGTCCGCGAGGTCGCGGCCAGACGAGAGCCCGATCCGCAGCGTTTGCAGGAATCCCGGTGCGGCAATCATGCCGAGGACGGTCGGCTGCCGGGAGACCGGCACCGCGGGGCGGCCCTCGATGGCGATCGGCCAATGGCCGCTTTCGCCGTCGAGCGGCATGCTGGCGGACAGGCTCGCAGACTCGACGCCGGGCAGCGCGCGGGCGCGCTCCAGGACGCGATCGTAGAACTGTGTCTGCTTCTCCGGGGTGTCGTACCGCGACTGCGGCAGGATCAGCACCGTTGCCAGCACGTTACGTGGGTCCATACCGGTATCGACGGTCTGCAGGTGGTACAGACTGCGAATCATCAGCCCCGCGCCGATCAGCAGCATCAGCGACAGCGCGACTTCGGCGACGACCAGCAGCGACCGTGTGCGGGTGCCGCTGTTGTCCGCGTCGGTCCGGCTCAGGCCCTGCTTGAGCGCATCGCTGACGTTCGTGCGCGTCAGCCGCCATGCGGCCCCGGCGCCAACGGCGATGCCCGTCGCGAGCGACAGCAGCAGCGTGAACCCGAGGACCGGAAGATCGAGATGCACCGCCATTGTTTCGGGCAGCGCCTTCCCGAAGTAGGCGACGATCAGCTTCACCGCCCCGCTCGCGATGAGGAGGCCGAGGACGCCCCCGGCCACGCCCAGTACGGCGGTTTCGCACAAGATCTGTCGAAGGACCCGGCCGCCACTCGCTCCGAGGGCGAGACGGACGCCGATCTCTTTCCGGCGGCCGATCGTGCGCGCGAGCACGAGGTTCGCGACGTTCGCGCACGCAATCAGGAGCACGAACGCGACCGCGCCCAGGAGGACCATCAGCGAGGGGCGGATATCGGCGACAAGATCCTGGTGCAGCGGAACGACGACCGCCCCCCAGCTCTTGTTGTCCTCGGGATACTGCTGTTCGAGACGACGGGAGATGACCGTCATTTCAGAGTTCGCCGTCTGCAGATCGACATCACGGCGCAGCCTGGCGACGACCGTGGCGTTGTGGTTGTTGCGGACGGCGCGCTCCTCATCGGTCCAGGCCAGCGGTGTCCAGAGCTCTGCAAACCCGGGCAGCCGGACCGCCGGCCCCATCACGCCGACGACCGTGAAGGGCTCGCCACCAAGTGACAGTTTGCGCCCGAGGATGTTCGGATCGCCGCCGAACCGTCGCGTCCAGAGGCGCTCGCTGAGTACGACGACCCGATGCTGTCCGCGGATGTCTTCCTCCGGCCGGAGGGTGCGGCCAAGGATCGGCTGCACCCCGAGCACGTCGAAGAATCCAGGCGTGACGCCGGCGGCGGGCAGTGTCTCTGGCCCCGCCCGCCCCGTGATGTTGAATGAACGGAACTGGATGAGCGCCATCCGCTCGAAGCTGCGGCTCTGGCGCTGCCAGTCCAGAAAGTTCGCCGGCGAGACCGAGAACTGCGTCATCCCGGGGAAGGCGTCGGCTGGCGGCACGTGCCAGACGAACGTCAGGCGATCGGCGTCGGGATAGGGCAGCGGCCGCAGCAGGACTGCATTGACGACGCTGAAGATCGCGGTGTTGGCGCCGATGCCGAGCGCCAGGACGAGCACTGCAGCCAGCGTGAATCCCGGACGCTGGCGCAGGACCCGCACGGCGTAGCGGACATCGCGCCCCAGCGTCTCGAACAGCGGAAGGCCGCGGCGATCGCGATACTGCTCGCGCGTGCGCTCGATCCCGCCCAGCTTCAGTACGGCCTGTCGCCGGGCTTCGCCGGGCGTCAGACCGCTCCTGATGCCGTCATCCACGTGGTGCTGCAGGTGGCTCTCGAGCTCAGCGTCCATCTCGCGATCGCGTCGCGACTGGCCGAACACGCCGCCCAGGCGCAGCAGCCAGGCCCTCGCGGCTCTCATGACTCCGCCTTCGGGGAGAGGAAGCGCTCGAGGATCGTCGTGGTCTGTTGCCATTCTCGTGCCTCCTTTTCGAGCTGCTTTCGCCCGGCGCGCGTGAGCCGGTAGTACTTCGCCTTGCGATTGTTTTCGGAGATGCCCCAGTCGGAGGCGATGTAGCCCTCCTGCTCCAGCTTCAGGAGCGCCGGGTAGAGCGTGCCGTAGTTCACCGAGAGGAGGTCGCCGCTTCTCTGCTCGATCCGGCGCGCAATCCCGTAGCCGTGCTGCGGGCCCATCGTCTCGAGCGTCTTCAGGACCATCAGCGCCAGCGTGCCCTGCCAGACGTCAGCCTTGTCGCTCATGTTCCAGTGTTCTCCTATTGGGAACCCATATGTCAAGGACGAGACTGCGACTGCGGAAGTTCCCGTGCCGTCGCGATGCAGCACCGCGGCACCGCGGCAGTGCTGCACTGGACAGGTAACGCACCAATTGCTTGTCTCCCGAAATGGTGTAGAACCTTTGCTCATGCGTATCTCGTCGGTGCTCTGCCTTCTTGCAATGGTTCTGGCGCATTCTGGGGACTGGCCGCATTACGGTGGCGGCCCTGATCAAACGCGCTACTCGTCCCTCACGCAAATTACGCCGGCGAATGTCGCGTCTCTGAAGGTGGCCTGGACCTACGACACCGGCGATGCGTTCGAGGAATCCGAGATGCAGTGCCAGCCGGTCGTCGCGCACGGCGTGCTCTACGCGACGTCGCCGAAGCTCCGGGTGTTCGCGCTCGATGCGGCCACCGGCGCCTTGAAGTGGAGCTTCAACCCCGACCCCGATTCGAAGGCGCCGTCACGCACCAGGATTCGCGGCGTGATGTATTGGGAGCGGGGCAACGATCGGCGGATTTATTTCGGTGCGCGCAACTGGCTGTACGCGCTCGACGCGAACACCGGCAAGCCGATTCCGACGTTTGGGAAGGAGGGCCGCATCGATCTGCGGGCCGGGTTCCGCGGCCGCGATCCGCGAGCGATCAACGTTGGGCTCAACACCCCCGGCGTGTTCTACGGCGACTTGCTGATCATCGGGTCGATCGTGCCCGAGGGCCTGCCGTCGGCGCCTGGGGATATCCGCGCCTTCGACGTCGACACGGGCGTACAGAAGTGGGCCTTCCACACGATCCCGCACCCCGGCGAGCTCGGCTACGACACCTGGCCGAAGGACGCGTGGAAGTACGCGGGCGGGGCCAACGCGTGGGCCGGCGTCTCGCTCGACGAGAAGCGCGGTCTCGTGTTCGCGTCCACGGGATCGACGTCCTACGACTTCTACGGCGGCAACCGGCACGGCGACAATCTCTTTGCCAACTCCATCCTCTGCCTGCGCGCGGCCACCGGCGAGCGCGTGTGGCACTTTCAGGCGATCAGGCACGATCTCTGGGATCGCGATTTCCCGGCGCCGCCGGCCCTGATCACGATTACCAAGGACGGGAAGCCGATCGACGTCGTCGCCCAGGTCGCGAAGAACGGCAACACCTACGTCCACGACCGCGAGACCGGGGCGCCGATCTATCCGATGAAGGAAGTGAAGGCTCCGGCGTCCGACGTCGATGGCGAGCTCGCCGCCACGACGCAGATTCTTCCGACGCTGCCGCCGCCGTTCACCCGGCAGCGCTTCACCGAGGATCTGATCACCAAGCGAACGCCCGAAGCGGAGAAGGCCGTGCGCGAGCGATGGGTGAAGCTCCGCAAGAGCGGCGAATACGATCCGCCGAGCGTTCAGGGCACGATCCTCTTCCCTGGCATGGACGGCGGCGCCGAGTGGGGCGGCGTCGCCTTCGATCCGTCCTCCGGCCTCCTGTATGTCAACGCCAACGAAATGGCCTGGACGGTGAAGCTGGCGGAGCGGAACATGCCCGACGGGGATCCGACGAACGGCAAGACGCTCTACGAGCGGAACTGCGCCTCGTGTCATCGATCGAATCTGCGCGGCACCCCGCCCGATACCCCTCGCTCGTCGGCATCGGCGCGCGGCGCAACATCGACGAGATCTCCGCCATCGTGCGCGAGGGCGGCGGCCGGATGCCGGGCTATGCGTCGATGCACGGCGCCGCGCGGCGCGCGATCGTGCAGTACATCGTGACCGGCAAATCGGTGCCCGTCCGCGCCGATGAGCCGACCCCCTTCGATCTGAAGTTCACGCTCGATGGCGACGTCCGCTTCAACGATCCGGACGGATTCCCGGCGATTACCCCGCCCTGGGGAACGCTGACGGCAATCGACATGAACAAGGCGGCCATCGCCTGGCAGGTACCGCTCGGCGAGATGCCCGGCTCGGGGCTTACCAACACTGGCAGCGAGAACTACGGAGGGCCGGTGGTCACGGCCGGCGGCGTCGTCTTCATTGGCGCCACGGTGTACGACAAGAAATTCCACGCCTTCGATGCGCGCACGGGATCGCTGCTGTGGCAGGCCGACCTGCCGGCGGCAGGGAACGCCACGCCGGCGGTCTACGAGGTGAACGGCAAGCAGTTCGTCGTCATCGGCGCCGGCGGAGGCAAGTGGGGCGCGCCGTCGGGCGGCACCTACGTCGCGTTTGCACTACCGTAGCTGGGCACGGCACGCTCCGCGCGCCTGCTGGGGCGGGCTCACTTCGTTCGCCCGCTTGGACGCACTCGCTGTCGCTCGTGCGCGGGAGCGCCGGGGTGCGCCCGGACGTACGTAGGCCCGAGCTTTAGCTCGGGCAATTCAACTGGGGAATTCGCGATGCGAATGTGGGCTGTTGCAGTTCTGTGCGTGCTCGTTGGATCTCCGATCCGGTCGGCCACCGACTGGCGATCGGCGCCGGCTTCGGACTGGCAAACGATCTTCAACGGGCGGAATTTCGATGGGTGGGTCGTCAAGTTCGCCCATCACGAGCTCGGCGACAACTACGCCGACACCTTCCGCATCGTCGACGGCGCGATCCAGGTCAACTACGACAAGTACCTCCGAGTTCGGATCACGGTTTGGACATCTCTTCTACAAACAGAAGCTGTCGCACTACGTGCTCGGGCTCGAGTACCACTTCTTTGGGCAGCAGGCGAAAGGCGGCCCGTCGTATGCGCGACTGAACAGCGGCGTCATGGTGCACTCGCAGGCGCCCGAGACGATTCTGAAGGAACAGGACTGGCCGATCTCGGTCGAGGCGCAGTTCCTGGCCGGCGGGCGGCCGACGATGAACGTGTGCACGCCTGGCACGGAGATCTTCATGAATGGCGCAATGGTGAAGATGCACTGTGTCAACTCGACATCGAAGATTTATGGCGACGATGAGTGGGTCGCCGTTGAAGTGGAAGTGCTCGGCGCCGAGCGTGTGCGACATCTGATCGATCGGCAGGTGGTACTCGAATATGAGAAACCGATGATCGGCGGCGGTGTCGCGACGGGGTTCGATCCGGCGATCAAGAAGGACGGGACGATCCTCGCGGACGGCTACATCGGCCTCCAGGCGGAAAGCCAGCCCGTGGCGTTCCGCAATATTCGATTGCTGAACCTGTCAGGCTGCATGGATCCGAAGTCGTCGGACTACCGTGCGTATTTTGTTCGCCGTGACGATACGACGTGCCGGTGAGTGGCCCGACTGACCAGCCTCCGCTAAAGCTACGGCGGTAGGGCGGCATTTCAGTGAAGTGCCGCTAGTGATGCCCAAGCTAAAGCTTGGGCCTACGTACGAAAGACGAAGAACTCCCCAAGCTAAAGCTTGGGCCTACGTGCGAAAGACGAAGAACTCCCCGAGCTAAAGCTTGGGCCTACGTACGAAAGAGGAAGAACGAAGGACGAGGCATACGTAGGCCCGAGCTTCAGCTCGGGCACCCAGAGGGCACGCAAAGCGCGCCGCCCCTAGAAACTACTCCGTTCGTAGCAGTTCTACAGGATCGACGCGGCCCGCGCGGCGGGCCGGCAGATACGACGCCAACGCGGCAAAGCCGCCGATGGCGAGCACGGTGAGAACCAGGTTCGCCGGATCGAGCGGATGCACCCCGAACAAGAGGCCGCGAAGCGCGCGCATCGCCAGCGCGGTTGCCAGCAGGCCCGCGACCACGCCCATGCACGCCAGCCGCAGCCCTTCGCCGAGCACGAGCCGGCCAACGTCACCGCTGGTTGCGCCAATCGCGAGGCGCACGCCGAGCTCTCGATGGCGCTGGCGCACGAGCGTCGCCATTACGCCATAGAGCCCGATCGCCGCCAGGAGCAGGGCGGCGACCCCGAAAATACCGACGACGAGCGCGGTGAACCGCGGCCGCGCCAGCGGGGCGGCCAGCATTTCCGCGAACGGCGCCACCCGCACGACTTGCACGTTTGGATTGGTGTACCGCACTGCGTCTCTCGCGACGCGGCTCACGGTCTCGAGCGGTGCGCTCGTGCGGAGGACCAGGATGTAGGCGCTGAACACGAACTGTTCCGCCGGCAGATATAGCGTCGGTCGCGGCACGAAGAGTTCTCGATAGCGCGTGGGTCGCACGACGCCGACGATTGTCCACCACGGTTCGGGCGAGTCGACGCTCCCGAATTTCAGCCGACGTCCTATCGGGTTCTGACCCGGCCACGTCCGGCTGGCGACGTCCTCGCTGACGATCGCAACCGGCAGCGAGTGCTGCCGATCGGCTGCGGTGAAGGGGCGGCCGCGTACAAGGGACACTTCGAACGTCGAAAAGTAGGTGGGGTGAATCGCTTCGAGGTTGAGCGACGGATTGGCGGCTGAGAGTTCCCGCGACTGACCTTCGGCGGTGAAGGCGGGCAGATCCCATCCTCCAGTGCCGGCAAAGGGCGGAACGTTCACCGGCGTCGCCGCGGCGATCGCCGGCGTTGCTTCCAGCCGCGAAACCACGTCGTCGAGAAAGCGACGATGCCGCTCCCGGTCGCCGAAGTCGCCGTCTGGAATCGACAGATCGACAAACACCAGACGGTCGGCCGCCAGCCCCATATCCACACTCTGCAGCCGCAGCACGGATTGCGCGAGCAGACCAGCGGCGGCGACGACGATCACCGCAAGTGCCACCTGCGCGACGACCAGCGCACGCCGGCCACGCCGAACAGACGGCGGTGTCGCGCTTCGACTGCCGCTCCTCAGCGCCGCCGTCAGATCAGAGCCTGCCGTGAAAAGTGCCGGCGCGAGACCGGCCGCGGCGGCAGCCGCGAACGCGAGAACGACGGTGAACATGACGACACCGGCGTCGATGCGCACGGCGTCGACCCTCGGCAGCCCGTCGGGGACGACGCGCGTCATGCCCCGCAGGCCCCAAGTCGCGGCGGCTAGACCGACGAGGGCCGCGGTCAGCGCGAGGAGCAGACTTTCCGCGATCAGCTGCCACACCAGCCGGCCGCGATTGGCGCCAATGGCGGCCCGAACCGCCAGCTCGTGACGCCGGCCCTCGCCGCGAAACAGCAGCAGGTTCGCGACGTTGGCGCTCGCAATCAGCAGCACGAGGCCGACGGCACCAAACAGGATGAGCATCGCCGGGCGCACGTCGCCCACCATCACGTCGGCATAGGAGCGGACGACCGGCGTCAAGCCCGGCACCGTCGTCGCCGGCCGGCGCGCTCGCAATCCGTGCCCTCAGCTGGCGGATCTCGTCCGACGCGTGTGCGATGGTGGCCCCCGGGCGCAGCCGGGCGATCAGGTCCACGTCGCGGCGCGCTGCCCAGCCGAACGGCGAGTCCAGCGACACCGATGTTATCGGCCGCCAGAGTTCGACCCCGCGCGGGTAGTCGAGGTCGGGCGGCATCACTCCGACGATGGTGAACACGGCAGTACCGATTTTCAACCGCCGGCCGATGACATCGCGGGCCCCGCCGTATCGCCGGACCCACAGCCCGTGAGCGATCGTCACCACCGGCGCCGCGCCTTCCACGTCGTCCTCGGCTCGCAGGGGCCGTCCGAGGAACGCCGGTGTGCCGAGCACCTCGAACGCGCGGCCGCTGATCAGCGCTTCGTTGACGTAGCTCGCGACGCCGCGCTCGAAGATGACCGTCTTGTTGGCGCCGTTGTAGCCGACAGCGGCGACGAGATCGAAGGTCCGGCTGTTGCGGGCGATCGCCTCGACGTCCGCCGCGCGGTACGGGTAGTGGGCGAGCGCCGCCGAACGGTTCTCGAGCCAGGACACGACGAGCCGATCCTGGGCTCGCACCGGCAGCGGTCGCAGCAGCACGCCCTGAATCAGCGCAAACATCGCCGTCGTCGCGCCGGTGCCGACCGCGAGCGTCAGCACGGCCGCCAGCGTGAACCCCTTGGCGCGCGCCAGGCCGCGAGCTGCCAGCCGGAAGTCGTCGAGCGCGCGATCGATCATGGGCGACAGCTTAGCGCGTGTCTCCGGCGACGGCGCGGATTATGCTGGCCGCGTGGTCAACGGCCCGCAGTCCACCGCTCGCCTCGACGACCGGGTCCGCCTCGGAGCCCAGGGCGCACTCCTCACCGCCACGGTGCTGTTCGTGCAGCTGCCGATTGTCATCTGGGCGGGAAACGCCAGTGAATTTCACTCGTCGCCCTGGCAATTGCTGGCCCTGGGGCTGGCGGCTGTCGTCGTGGCCGTGCTCGCCGCCGCGGGAGTGCTCCATGCACTCGGGCCGCGCCTGCGATGGGTCCTGGCGTGCGCGTCGTGCGCGATTGGGCTGGCGGTGTGGGTGCACGGCAACTTTTTCGTCGGCACGATGAACCTGCTGAACGGGCAGGGTCCGCCGGTCGACTTCGATGCCGGACATCCCGTGATGCGCCTGATCGCCGCCGCGACCATCACGACGCTGGTCGGATTCGTCGTCGCGAAGGCACCGCGGGTGGCGTCCCTCGTGATGACGATTCTGCTCGTTGGTCTCTACGTGTCAACGGCCGCCGCCATCATGCGAGAACCGCGCCGCACGACTCTGAGCGATCAGGCCGATGCGCCAGGCGTGCTTCGTGTCTCGACGCGCGAGAACGTGCTCGTCGTACTGCTGGATGGTCTCGAATGGAGCGTCGCCCGCGACGCCTTTCAATATTCGCCCGACATCGCCCACGCGTTCGACGGGTTTCACGCGTATCCGGACACCGCCGGCGTGGCGCCCTCCACCTTTCTCAGTCTCCCGGCAATTCATTCCGGCACGGTCTATGCGCCGCCCGCGCCGGTTTCGCAGTACTTCGTCGAGGCGATCGGCCGCCAATCATTCATGAACCGGTTCGCGGATGCCGGCTTCGACACCGTGCTCCTCAACCCGACCGAGGGCATCTGTCCCTCACGCGTGCGCGCGTGTCTCGACGGCGCGCTGCTCCTGCGGAGCTCCGCCGCGCATTTGAAGCAGGAAGGTCTCCAGCTGCTGGATCTCGCGCTCTTTCGTGCCTCGCCGGCATGGCTCCAGCGGCGCATCTTCAACGATGGGCAGTGGCTCACCGCCGGCCGCATGGACGTGCCGACCGAGATTGCGCGCGTCCTCGAGGGGAACCATTTGCTCGATCACATCGCGCGCGAGCTGCGCGTGGACGACGGGCCGCCCACCGTGAAGTTCGTCCACAGCCTGTCGACGCACGCCCCGTACGTGTTGAACCAGGATTGCCGCACGTATGCCAGGAACTCGCTCAGCCTTCTCGTTCCGCAAGCGAGATGCGGCCTCCTCGCGGTTGCGGGGCTGCTGGATCGACTGAAGGAGGTCGGCGTCTACGACAACACGGTCATCGTGGTCATGGCCGACCATGGCTTCGATCCCGGGCGCGCGGGTGACGATCTTGCCAGGATCTGGCGATCCCTGGCCAGCGCCGCCAATCCCGCGTTTCTGATGAAGCCGCGGGGCAGTCGCGGCCCACTCACGCAGGTCAGCGACGCCATCTATCTGCCGGACCTCGGCGCACTGCTTTGCGCCGAAAGTCCGCGATGTCGCGCGCGCGCTCCGATGCCCCTGCCGGCGGTGTCGCCGCGACGCTCCAGAGTGTTCAACGACTACGAATGGCGGCACGAGTTCTGGCGGCTGCGAACCGTGGGCGGCGTCGTCAGGTACGAGATCCGCGGCCCGGTCTGGAAGCAGTCGTCCTGGATCCGAGTCTCGCCGGCCGGACCCTAGCAAACCGGGAAGGCGCGCGAAGCGCGCCGCTCTGAGATCACCCGCGCGCCGGTTCGATATCGACCGCGATGTGACGCCAGCGGCCCTGACGGAATCGGGCGACGCTGAGCACCGCGCGGGTCAGATGGCCGAGCAGGATGGCCAGCCAGATGTCGCCAGCCTGAAGGCCTCGCGTCGCCTGCAAGAGGAAGCAGAGGCCAATCGGCACGACAATCTGCGACGCGAGCGTGATGTAGAGAGGACTGCGCGTGTCGCCTGTTCCCTGAAGGCCGCCCGTATAGGTCAGCGCCATGGAGATGAAGAGGCCCGAGACGCTGAGATAACGCAGCAGCTGGACGCCGAGCGAGATCACCTGCGGCTCCGTCATGCCGAAGACCGCGAGCAGGTACTGGGGAATTGCCAGGAACATCAAGCCAACGCCGGCCGCGACTGCCAGGCCGATTCGCGACGCCACCGCCACGCCGTGCATCGCGCGCTCCGGGTTTCCCGCGCCAAGGTTCTGCCCCGAGATCGTTGCCGCAGCGCCCATCAGGCCGACCGACGTCCACGTGATCAGCGAGAAGAGCTCGGTGTAGCCAACGGCGTAGGCCGCCTGTGCCGCCGCGCTGTGCTCCAGCGAGCCGATGAAACCAAGCAGCATGACGCCGCCGATGTTCATCGCGATGCCCTGGACCCCGGTCGGAAGGCCGAAGCGGAACAGCGATCGGATGATCGTGAAGTCGGGCGCCAGGGTCATGCCGCGGTGGAAGTGAATTACAGACCCTGCGGAAAACATCCGCCACACACCGTACACCGACACGATGGTGCTGCTGGCGATCGTACCGAACGCGGCGCCGATGGTACCCAGCGTCGGGATCAGCATCACGTTGAAGCACACCGTCAGCACGGTCATCGCGACGCCGAGCCGCAGCGGTGTTCGGGGATCCCCGGCGGCGCGAAACGCGCCGCTCAGCATGAAGAACATCATCATGCCGAAGATCCCGAGGAACATCGCCCGGAGGAACGGCAACGCCTCGGCCTTCACCTCGGGGGCCGCGTTCACGAGGTCGAGGAGGAAGGGGGACGAGGTGTAGCCGACGCCGGCCATCAGCGCCGAAAGGCCGACGGCGGTGAGGAAGGCCTGGTAGACGACGCGGTTGACCTTTTCGGGTTGGTTGGCGCCGGCAAACCGCGCGACCAGCACCGCCATGCCGGTGAACAGCGAGCTGATGAAGACGATGACGACGAGAATAATCTGCCAGCTGACGCCGATCGCGGCGTTGCCTCGGTAGCCGACGAAGTGGCCGACCATCGCGTGATCGATGATGCCCTGCAGTCCGGCAATGGCGTTCTGGAGCATCGTCGGCCACGCAAGGCGCCAGACGGCAGGTCCGAGGGGACCTTCGACGATCGAACGGTCAAAGCTCTGAATCTGCTTGGGTGGCGAGTCAGACATCCAGTCAGCAACCTAGGATCGCTTATTTGACCCGCCAAATGGAACGGGCGATTTCGCCGGATGTGTCCCACTCTCCCGGCGCAAACGAACGGGACGTCGTCTGCGTTAGCATGTGCGCCGGAGGAACCTGATGCGCGAACGAGCGTCCGCAATCCTTGCTGCAGTCCTTCTGTGTGTTGTTGCCCTGGCCGCGCAAACGCCGGGGCCGGCCACGCCGCCAGCCGGTGCCCCGCCCGCAGGTCCGCCGCAGGGTCCTCCGCCGAAGCCGAAGAACCTGAAGATCCTGCCGGCCGAGATCGATCACGATCAGCTCATTGCGATCATGCGTGGCTTCTCGGGCGCGCTCGGTGTCCGCTGCACGCATTGCCACGTCGGTCAGGAAGGCGATCTGCGCAGCATGGATTTTGCGAGCGACGACAAGGACGAGAAGAAGTCCGCTCGCGACATGCTGAAGATGACCGAGGCGATCAACGGCGACTACATCGCCAAGATCAGTGGAAACGACCCGACCGCCAACGTGATGTGCGTCACGTGTCACCGCGGCCAGAAGCATCCGCCGCGGCCGCTGGACGCGGTTCTGTCAGAAACGGTTGCCAAGGAAGGCGTCGATGCGGCGGTTGCGAAATACAAGCAGCTGCGTAGCGAGTCGCTCGACGCCGGCATCTACGACTTCCGCGACATGACGCTCCTGAGCGTGGCGCGTCGCCTCCGCGAAGAGAAGAAGGCCGACCAGTCCCTGGCGCTCGTCAGAAGCACCGTCGATCTGTTCCCGAACTCCGCGAATGCCGCCGCCGCCCTGGGCATGGCGCTCCTCGACAGCGGCGATCTGGCGGGCGCGAAGACGCAGTTCGATCGCGCGCTGCAGATCGATCCGAAGAACGGTGCCGCGCAGCAGGGATTGAAGCGACTCGAAGGGCCGCCCGCGGCAAAGCCCTGACTAGGACGATCGCGAGCGGTATTCCGCGACCTTCGCAGCGATGGTCTTGCGCCCCATGTCGAGACTGCCGCTGAAGTGCGCGCCCTCGGCGATGGCAATCCGGCCGGAGCTGAGCGAGCCCTCGACGACGGCCGACGCGGCAAGCTCGATCCCTTCCGACGCCCAGAGAGCGCCGCGGACGCGTCCTCGGACGATGATGCGCGGCGCTCTCAGGTCGGCATCGACGTCAGCAGTTTCGGTGATGGTGAGCGATGCGCCGCGCACGGTGATCCGGCCCTCGACTTTCCCCTCGATCGCGAGATCGTATTCGCAGTCGATTTCGCCGCTGATGATGAGCTGACGTCCGATCGTGACCACTCAGTGAAGAATACTCCGAGCCCGAAGTCGGGCAGAATGCAGAACAATGTTGCGCTGGCGCCTCGCGTGCCTGGTGAGCGCGGCGATCGCTATCAGTTACCTCGATCGGCAGACGCTGCCGGTCGCGATCAAGGCGATCGAACGCGATATTCCGATCACGAACGAGCAGTTTTCGTTCCTCCAATCCAGTTTTCTCGTCAGCTACGCGCTGATGTACGCCGGCGGCGGCCGGCTCGTCGACGTTGTCGGCACGCGGACGGGATTCCTGATCATCATGCTCTTCTGGTCGCTCGCCTGCGCGAGTCACGGGCTGGCGACCAGCGTGGCCATGCTGGCTGTCAGCCGGTTTCTGCTCGGTCTCGGCGAAGGCGGCGGGTTTCCCGCGGCGACACGGGCGGTGGCGGAATGGTTCCCGGTCCACGAGAGGTCCACGGCGATGGGGATCATCAACGCCGGGACGGCCATCGGGGGTGTGGTCTCGGCGCCGCTCATTGCCCTGGTGCTGAGCACGTCGGATTGGCGGACCGTGTTTTATCTGACCGGCGCGATCGGTCTCGTTTGGACCGCCTGGTGGTGGCGCGACTACTTCATTCCGGCAGTGCATCCACGACTCGGCGGCGCGGAGCGTGAACGACTGGTCTCGACGGCGGCGGCTACGTCCGACGAGACGCCGGCGTGGAGCAGTCTGCTGCACCTGCGTCAGACATGGGGGCTGGTGATCGCCAAGTTCCTGAGCGACGCGGCCTGGTACTTTTACTTGTTCTGGCTCCCGCGCTACCTCTATGACGCGCGCGGCTTCGACATCAAGGCCGTCGGCGCATTCGCGTGGATCCCCTATGCGGCGGCTGGTGTCGGCTGCCTCCTGGGAGGATGGCTGTCGAGCCGGCTGCTGCTGCGGGGCGCGCCGCTGAACCGCGCACGAAAGATCGCCCTCGGCGCGAGCGCGGCGATGATGCCCATCGTGCTCTTCATCCCGTCGGTGCCGGTCGGATGGGCCCTGGCGATCTTCAGCATCGCCTATTTCGGCCAGCAGTCGTGGTCCACGCTGGTCATGATTCTCCCGGCCGACATGTTTCCGCGCAGCGCCGTCGGCGCCGTCGCCGGACTCGTGGGCTTCGGTGGCGCCATCGGCGGAGTGGTCTTTGGTCAGGTCGTGGGCCACCTGCTCGATCACGGCTTCGGCTACGGCATCGTGTTCGCGCTCGCCGGATCGTTCCACGTCATCGCGTTCGGCGTGATCTGCCTGCTGATCCCGTCAATTGCGCCGTTGTCGCCGAGCGGGACGAAGGCACCGCCTTCGCAACAGTTCGCATGATTGCAGCGAGAGGGGACCATGCCCTCCACGGCTCAACTTGCGCGCAGCGCGATAGTGGGATCGACACGCGCGGCGCGGCGCCCTGGACGATAAGCTGCAGCCACGGCGGTGCCGAGGAAGATCAGCGGAACGAGCAGGAAGGTAGTGATGTCGAGTGCGGGTACGTCGAACAGCAGACCGGACGTGAGCCGCCCAACGAGCGCCGCGGCCACGATCCCGACGATCAGGGCGGGCAGCAGTACCCACAGGGTTTCTTTCACGAGCATTGCGAGGATCTGGCGCTCCGACGCGCCAAGCGCCAGGCGAACCGCCAACTCGCCGCGGCGAATGGCGATGCCGTAGGACATGACACCGTAGAGCCCGATCAGCGCCAGGCTCAACGCGACCACCGCAAACACCGCGAGCACAAACGCGCCGGCGCGCGGTGTCCACAGCGCATTCGTCAGGTGTGTGGACATCGAGCCGAGATTCGTCAGCGGCAACTCGGCATCGAGGGCTTGGATCTCGCGACGAATTTCTGGCACGACGGAGACCGGATCGCCGGTGACGCGCGCGTTGAGCGTAAGCGCTCGGACCGGCCATTGCGTCATCGGCAGGTACGACACCGCGGTGGGCTCTTCTCCGAGCGTGCCGACCTTGCTGTCGGCGACAACGCCGACAACCTGCAGCGACCGCTCGGCGTAGAAATGGAACCGTCGCCCGACGGCATCGCGTCCGGGCCAGAACCGGCGGGCCATCGTCTGATTGATGACGACGACGGGCGGAGCCGAGGCGATGTCGAACTCTTCGAAGCCACGGCCGGCGATCACCCGCACACCCAGCGTGTCGAAGTAGAACCGATCGATGATGTTCGTCGTGACGAACTGGCCGTTGCCGCCGGGCGGCGGTACGTCGCCGTCGAGGAACACCGTGCGGTTGAATCCGCCGCCGACGAGCGGCAGCAGGGACGACCAGCTGACGCTGCGTACTTGCGGCAATGCCTCGATCCGCTCCGCCGCCGTGCGCTGGAAGACCGTGGCCCGCTCGGGCGAGTAGCCTTGCGCGCCGAGGTCGATCATCGCGACCACCAGCTCGCTGGCGGCGAATCCGGGAGCGATCCGTCTGGCGTGATCGAAGCTCTGGATGAACAGGCCCGCCGTCACCAGGGCCACGATCGCCAGCGCCACCTCGGCGCCCAGCAGCAGGTTGCGGACGCTCCAACGGCGGGCACGGGAATCGGCGACGCGATTGCGAAGATCCTCGACCGGAGCGCTCCGCAGCACGTGCAGAATCGGCACGAGACCGAACAGGATCGCCGTCGCGGTGGCGACCATCGCGGCGAACAACAGCACGCGAATGTCGACCTCGGTACGGAATTCGATGACGGGCAGCGTCCCGGTGGGTCGAGCCGCCCAGAGGACCTGCCAGGCTGCCGCGCCGAGCACGATGCCCAGGGCAGCACCGCCGAGCGCGAGCACGAGCTGCTCGGTCAGGAGCTGGCGAACGAGCCGCAGGCGGCCGGCGCCCAGCGCGACTCGCACCGCCATCTCGGTGCGCCGTGCCGTGGCGCGCCCCAGGAGCAGGCTGGCCACGTTCGCGCAGGAAATCAGGAGCACGAGCACGACGATCACGCCAATCACACTCGAGGCCGCCACCAGCGTCGAACTGAGATTCGGATCGACGGCAGCCGCGCGAAGCGGAATCAGCTGAGCCGTGCGATCGCGGTTCACGTCGGGGTACTCGCGCTGCAGCACCGTCGCGAGCGCCGTGGCGCCGGCCTGCGCCTCTGCGATCGACGTCCCTGCGGCCAGGCGTCCGATCACGCCGAACTGGAGCAGCCGCCGCTCTGTAAGGAGGTCGGGCGTATCGGGCACAAACGCGGCATGCGCCGAAAGCGGCACCCAGAGATCGACGCGAAGACCGATGTCCGTGCCGGTGAACTCGCGCGGCATCACGCCGATCACGGTGGACGGCGTACCGTTCAGTCGAATCGTCTGACCGACGATCGCCGGATTGGCGCCGAACCGTCGCGTCCAGAAGCCGTGCGAGAGAACCGCGACCGGCGGCTGTCCCTCCACGCGCGCGTCGGAGGGACCCAGCGCGCGCCCGTACGCAGCCGCCACGCCAAGGACATTGAAGTAATTTCCCGCGATGATGCCCGCCAGAACCTGTTGCGGCTCGCCGCCCGTCGACACGTTCAGTGGTGTAAAGGTGTACGCGGTCAGGCCCGCGAATCCCCTGACGCCTCGCTGGTAGTCGAGGAAGTTCGGATACGAGACGGGATTGAACCCGGTGTTCCGCTGGTCGACCGTGTAGACCGCCACCAGCCGATCCTGGTCGATGACTGGGAGAGGACGGAGGAACAACGTGTCAATCAAACTGAAGGTGGCGGTCGTGGCGCCGATCCCAAAGGCCAGGGAGAGAAGCGCCGTTATCGTGAATCCGCGCTGAGCGGCGAGGACGCGCAGTGCATACGCGACATCCTGCCGTGCCGTCGCCGCATGTTCGCGGAGTGCCACGGGTCCGAGCCCGGCAACGGCGCGCCCCAGCGTCATCCACGTGCGCGATGGCCGCTGGCGCCCGACCGGCTCGTCGAGATCGTCGGCGAACGCCCGCTCCATCTCGACGCCGTAATCGCGGCGGAAGTCGAATGGGAGGATCCGGGCGATCCACCGGAACAATCGCTTCGCGACATCGCGATCGCGGGGCATAGGTTCTACCGGAGTCGCGGGGTGGGGATGAGGCGCTTGGCGCGCGCGATGCCGAGCGTCGCCTCGAGGCGACGCGACTCGGCCACGGCCACGGCGCGGCCCAACCCGGTCAGCCCGTAGTACCGCCGCCGTTCATCGTCCAGCGCGGGATCCGGACGCTCCGAGGATTCCTCGATGAGGCCGTTCTCGACCAGTCGCTTGACGATGCCGTAAAGCGTGCTGGCGCTGAGCGAGACCGCACCGTCTGTCCGGCTGCGCACTTCCTTGATCACCGCGTAGCCGTGCTTTTCGCCGTCGGCAAGCGCCAGAAGGACGTGAAACACCGCAGGCGCGAGGGGAAGATGGTCGTCGGCGCGTTCCGTCATAGTAGTTCGTGTAACGGATGACTATATCACATTACGGAATAGTGAACGGGTCAAGAATTCCGAGAAGGAAACCACATGAGAAGGTTCATTATTACTGGCGCGCCGGGCGCGGGGAAGACGGCGATCATCCGTCAGTTGGAGCTCGACGGGTTCAGCGTGGTTGAAGAGGCAGCGACAGACGTCATCGCCGTCGCGCAAGCCCACGGAACGGTTCAACCCTGGACGCATCCCTCGTTCATCGATCTCATCGCGAATCTGCAAAGAGACCGTCAGATTCGAGCCTCCTATCAACCGGACGAGGTTCAGTTTCACGACCGTTGCGCTTTGTGCACCGCAGCGTTGTCTGTCTACCTCGGGTACCCTGTGTCCTCCTTTCTTGCCAGTGAACTCGTGCGCATCAAAAAAGACGCCATCTACCAAAGCCGTGTCTTCTTCATTCGCAACCTCGGCTTCATCACGCCTACCGATGCGCGGCGAATCACCTTCGAGGAAACACTGCGCTTCGAGAAGATTCACGAAGAGACGTACCGAGACTTCGGCTTCGAACTGGTCTCAATCGAGCCAGGAAGTCTGGCGGAACGGATCGGCATCATCAAGGCCGCGATGACCGATCCTGATCCGTGTCGGTCCGTGTCCGTCCGTGACCAATCCTGATCCCGTGTCGGCCCGTGGCCCGTCCGTGACCGATCCTGATCCGTGTCGGTCCGTGCCCGTCCGTGACCGATCCTGATCCGCATCGGTCCGTGTCCGTCCGTGACCAATCCTGATCCGTGTGGGTCCGTGTCCGTCCGTGACCTATCTGATCCGTGTCTGTCCGTGTCCGCGACCGATCTGATCCGCGTCGCTCCGTGACCAGCCGTCAGAGTTCGAGCTCCTGCCCGACATCCAGTGCGATCGCGCGGCGATACACCAACTCCGCCGCGACGACGTCCTCGACCGCGAGGCCGAGCGACTTGAAGATCGTGACGTCCTCCGGCCGGCGGCGGCCGGGCGCCGTGCCGGCGATGACGGCGCCCAGCTCGCCCGTAATCTGTGACGCAGCGAAGCGGCCGTCGCGAATCCCGATGACGATGTCGCCCGACTCGACGAGCGCGGCGTCACGCGAGTCGACGTAGAGAACTCTGCGCTGCACGAGGGCCGGATCCATCTCGCGCTCCGTGGGCCGGCAGGCGCCGACGCTGATGACGTGCGCCCCGTCTTTTACCCAGTCGTTGCGGATCACTGGTTCACGAGACGAGGTCGCGAGCACGATCAGATCGGCGTCGCGCACAGCGAGCTCCGCCGAGGCGGCGCCGACGAGCGACGTCTTCGCCACCGGCGTCATCTCGTCGATGAAGTCGCCGACGTGGACGGCGTCCGGGCTCCAGACGCGGACTTCGCTGAACTCGAATACCGTCTCCAGGGTCGTCAGATGGCTGCGCGCCTGCACGCCCGAGCCGATGATGGCCATTGTCTCGGTCTCGTCGCGAGCGAGCGCAAGGGCCGACAGCGCCGAGACCGCGGCGGTGCGGGCTTCCGTGATGTAGCGTCCGTCCATCATCGCCACGAGCGCGCCGGTCTCTGGGCTGAAGAGCAGGATCGTCGCGAGGTGGGTCGGCAGGTCGCGGTTCGCGTTGTTGGGAAACACCGTCACGAGCTTCGTGCCGACCGCGGCCGGATCCGACAGGCAAGCCGGCATCACGCCGAGAAACGACCGGTCGGCGCCGACGGGCAGCACGCTGCGCACGGGCTGCACGACCTCGCCGGTCGAGAACTGCACCAACGCCGTCTTCATCGCCTCGATCAGCTCGTCGATCGAGAGTAGGCCGGCGACGTCTGCTTCGGTCAGCAGACGGAAGTAGACCGGCTGTCGTCGGGTCGATGGGGTGGAATCGTCCTGTTCGTCTGTCTCTGGAGAATCGTCGTCGAACACCCAGCGAGTATACGGGTGCTGGGGGACTGCGTGCGCTTGTAAAGGACGAAGGTCCTCCCTAGTCCTTCGTCCCTCGATACGTCGCCGCAATCAGCAGCGCGCCGGCACAGAGAATCGAGTCCTTGCAGGCGGCGCCCCAGTCGCGGTGATGCGGGTCGATCGTCAGCCAGGGAACGTGGTACAGGAGCAGAAACACCAGCAGCAGCGCGGCGAGCGCCAACGCCGGCAGGCGCTCCTTCTTGAGCGTTACTGCGGCGCCGGCGGCGACGAGAAGGAGTCCCGCGAACGGGGCATCTGCCAGTTGTTTCACATGCCGTTCGTGCATCGCCTCGTGCCCGACTGGTATCCCGGGCTGGTCTACTGGGCCACGGCCGTCCGACAACCAGCGGGATGTGCACGAGCAGAAAGAACCCGAAGATCATCACCCCAAGTAATGCGGCGGCCGGTCGTCCGATCCTGTTCAGACCGATGGCGACACCGGCAGCAGCGAGGGCTGTTCCGGTGAAATAGGTCCAGAAGCGCCGGCCCCCAATCCACTCTGGAATCATTGAGATCACAAAGTCGACGTACATGTAGTGCTGAATCCATCGGGATGCCCAACAGTACACGGCTCAGGGGCCGGAGAACTCGATCGAGCGGCACGTCGCGTCACGGTTGCGCCTCACCGGCAGCCCGTCAAGCGCCACTTTCACCTCAGCTGATGAGGCCAGTGGGGGACAATAGGGACGCCCGTGCGCCCCCGCTGTAAGTGCGCGCCCCGCGGCCGCCGTATTTAAAGAGATCGCCAATCGTCTGTCTCATTGATGAGCAGCCCTGAATTGTCTTCCCCGACCACGTCTTCGCCCGCTACAACTCCTCGTTCGCGCATCCGTCATTGGATTCTCGGGGTCGTGCTCCTTGCTCTTGCGGCTGCCGCCGTCTGGTACTGGGGCGGCCCTGCCAAGCCGCCGCAGCAGCGCAACGGTTTTTTCGGTCCGCGTGACGCGAACCGGCGAACGCCGATTCGGGTTGTACCAGTCCGGAGCGAGACGATCGATGTCCAGATCCGCGCGCTCGGCACCGTGACGCCGCTCAACACCGTGACCGTCCGCGCACGCCTCGACGGCGCGCTGGATCGTGTGCAGTTCACCGAAGGCCAGCGCGTCACGGCGGGGCAGTTGCTCGCCCAGATCGACCCACGGCCTTACGAAGTCGCGCTGGCGCAGGCGCAAGGTCAGTTGAATGAGAACGCGGCGCGCCTGAAAAACGCGGAAGGCGACCTGACGCGCTACACCAAACTGTCGGCCGAAGGCCTCATTACCGGTCAGCAGGTGACGACGCAGGAGGCGCTCGTCCAGCAGTATCGTGGCGCGCTACAGGCCAACGAGGCACAGGTCAACAGCGCGAAGCTGCAGCTGTCCTACACGCGAGTCGTGGCGCCGATTGACGGGCGCCTCGGGCTTCGCCAGGTCGATCCCGGCAATCTGGTTCATGCCAACGACACGAATGGCATTGTCCTCATCACGCAGATGCGGCCAATCTCGGTGCTGTTCACCGTGCCCGAGGCGGAATTGCCGGCAATCCTCGAGGGCCTCAGGAAGGATCGCCGCATGCCGGTGGAAGCGTGGGATCGGAGCGACAAGACGAAGATTGCCACGGGTGTCCTGCGGACCGTCGACAACCAGATTGACACCGCCACCGGCTCGATCAAGTTGAGGGCGCAGTTCGAGAACGCCGACGAGCAGTTGTTTCCCAACCAGTTCGTCAACACCCGGCTTCGCGTGCGGCGTATTCCGGACGCGACGGTCATTCCGACCGCCGCCGTGCAGCGGGCCTCGTTCGGGACGTTCGTGTACGTCGTGAAAGAGGACAACACGGTGACGATTCGGCGCATCGCGCTCGGCCCTGCCGAAGACGATCGCGTCTCGATCACGTCGGGCCTCGCCGCCAACGATCAGATCGTGATCGAGGGCGTCGACGATCTCACCGAGGGCGCCAAGGTCGAGGTGATCGCCGATTCCGGACCGGCCGGTCCGCGCCGGCGGCCGAACGAGACTCCCGCCGTGCCCGCGGCGAACCGGGAGCGCGGCGGACGCCGCCCATGAACATCTCTCGTCCCTTCATCGAGCGCCCGGTCGCGACGGCGCTCCTGATGGCAGCGTTGCTGCTGTCGGGCATTCTGGCCTATCGGCTGCTGCCGGTGTCCGCGCTGCCGCAGGTGGATTACCCGACGATCCGCGTCCTGACGTTCTATCCCGGTGCCAGCCCCGAAGTCATGACGAGCGCCGTGACGGCGCCGCTCGAGCGCCAGTTCGGACAGATGCCAGGGCTCGATCAGATGTCGTCGACGAGCTCTGGCGGCGCGTCGGTCATCACGCTGCGCTTCACGCTGTCGAAGCCGCTGGAGGTCGCCGAGCAGGAAGTGCAGGCGGCCATCAACGCGGCGCAAATGCTGCTGCCGAACGATCTGCCGCAGCCGCCGGTGTACAACAAGGTCAACCCTGCCGACACGCCAGTGCTCACCCTGGCTGTGACATCGCGGACCATGCCGCTGCCGGAGGTCCACGATCTCGTCGACACGCGCGTCGCGCAGAAGCTGTCGCAGCTTCCCGGAGTCGGCCTCGTCAGCATCGCCGGCGGTCAGCGGCCGGCGGTTCGTATCCAGGCCAACCCGCAGGCGCTGGCGGCGCACGGGCTGAATCTCGAATCGCTGCGGGACGTGATTGCCGCCGCGAACGTCAATCAGCCGAAGGGCAACTTCGACGGGCCCGAGCGCACGTTCATGCTCGACGCGAACGATCAGCTGCGGTCGCCCGACGCGTATCGCAACCTGATCGTGGCGTACCGCGAGGGCGCGCCGCTGCGGTTGTCGGACGTCGCGCAGGTCGTGGATGGCGCCGAAAATCGGCGGCTGGCGGCGTGGGCGAACGACGTGCCGGCGGTTCTGATCAACGTCCAGCGCCAGCCGGGAGCAAACGTGATCGAGGTCGTCGATCGCGTCACGAAGCTCCTACCGCAGCTCACCGCGAGCCTGCCGTCCACATTGAGCGTCGCGGTGATCAGTGACCGGACCGGCACGATTCGCGCCTCGGTGCGCGACGTGCAGCACGAGCTGGTATTCGCCGTCGCCCTCGTGGTGATGGTCACGTTCCTGTTCCTGCGCAACATCTCGGCGACCATCATCCCCAGCGTCGTCGTGCCGCTGTCACTCGTCGGTACCTTCGGCGTGATGTATCTTGCCGGCTTTTCCGTCAATAACCTGACGTTGATGGCGCTCACGATCGCGACCGGCTTCGTCGTGGACGACGCGATCGTGATGGTCGAGAACATCGCCAGGCACCTGGAGGAGGGTGCGACGCCGATGAGGGCCGCGCTCGCCGGCGCGAAGGAGATCGGTTTCACGCTGGTGTCGCTGACGGTCTCGCTCATCGCCGTCTTGATCCCGCTGTTGTTCATGGCCGATGTGGTCGGCCGGCTGTTCCGTGAGTTCGCGATCACGCTCGCCGTCTCGATTCTGATCTCGCTGGTCGTCTCGTTGACGCTGACGCCAATGATGAGCGGCCGGCTCCTGCGCCACCAGAAGGAAGCCGAACAGGGGTGGTTCTATCGCCGGACCGGGGCGATTCTGGATCGCATCATCAACGCGTACGGCCGCCAGCTCGCCTGGGTGCTGCGGCACCAGCCCGCCACGCTGGTCGTGGCGCTGCTGACCCTGGCTCTGACGGCGGCGCTGTACATCGCGGTGCCGAAAGGGTTCTTCCCGGTCCAGGACACCGGCGCCATCCAGGCGATCACCGAGGCGCCGCAATCGGTCTCGTTTTCCGCGATGGCCGAACGTCAGCGCGAAGCAGCGCGCACCATCCTGAAGGAACCCGACGTCGCGAGCCTGTCGTCGTTCATCGGCGTGGACGGCAGCAACCAGACGCTGAACAGCGGCCGGATGCTGATCACGCTCACGCCCCACGACCAGCGCACGCGAACGGCCACCGAGGTCATTGCGAGCTTGCGACAGCGCTTGCAATCGGTGCCGGGCATCACGCTCTATCTGCAGCCCGTGCAGGACCTGACGATCGAGGACCGCGTCAGCCGCACGCAGTTCCAATTCATCATGGAGGATCCGGACGCGGATCGCCTGAGCGAATGGGTGCCGAAGCTGATCGATCGGTTGAAGCAATCACCGGAGCTGCAGGACGTTGCGAGCGACCTGCAGGACCGGGGCCTGCAGGCGTTTCTCGACATCGACCGCGACGCCGCCGGCCGGCTCGGGATCAGCGTGCTGGCCATCGACGACGCCTTGTATGATGCGTTCGGCCAGCGGTTGATCTCGACCATCTACACGCAGGCGAACCAGTACCGCGTCGTCCTTGAGGCGGCGCCGCAGTACCAGATCGGGCCGGAAGCACTGGGCCAGATTCACGTCGCGACGCAGTCTGCCGAGCGTCAAATGCCGTCGGCGACAGGACCGCGCACGCCGTCGACGGCCGTGCCGACAAGCGCATCGCCCGGTGGCCAGGTTCCGCTCTCGAGCATCGCGCGCGTGGAGCAGCGCCACACACGGCTTGTGATCAACCACGCCGGCCAGTTTCCCGCGGTGACGCTGTCGTTCAATCTCGGTCCTGGCGCGTCGCTGGGCAGTGCCGTCAGCACAATCGAGCGCGCCCAGCGCGAAATCGGCATGCCGGCGAGCATCCAAACGCGATTCCAGGGTGCCGCCGAGGCCTTCCGTGCGTCGCTCGACAGCACGCTCCTCCTGATCCTTGCCGCTGTCGTCACGATGTACATCGTCCTCGGCGTGCTCTACGAGAGCTACATCCACCCGATCACAATTCTCTCGACCCTGCCCTCGGCGGCTGTCGGTGCCTTGCTGGCGCTGCTCATGACACGCACCGATCTCAGCCTGATCGCGATCATCGGCATCGTCCTGCTGATCGGCATCGTCAAGAAGAACGCGATCATGATGATCGACTTCGCGCTCGACGCCGAGCGGAACGAGGGCATGTCGCCGCGGGACGCGATCTTCCAGGCGGCGCTGCTGCGGTTTCGGCCGATCCTCATGACGACGCTGGCGGCGCTCTTCGGTGCGCTGCCACTGATGTTCGCCTCGGGAAGTGGTGCCGAGCTGCGTCAGCCGCTGGGTCTCGTCATGGTCGGCGGTCTGCTCGTCAGCCAGGTGCTGACGCTGTTCACGACGCCCGTGATCTACTTGTTCTTCGATCGGCTCGGTCGCCGGTGGCGGAGCCACGAGTCGGCTCTTGTGCCCGGCGACGCGCCGGCGCGCGCCTGATCTACGTAGGCCCAAGCTTTAGCTTGGGCGCCTGATCTATCGTAGGCCCAAGCTTTAGCTTGGGCGATCTGAGCACGAAATGAGCCTTTCCTCACTCTTCATCCAGCGTCCCGTCACGACCACGCTGCTCAACCTGTCGATCATTCTCGCGGGCGCCGTGGCCTTCATGTTTCTGGCCGTGTCGCCGCTGCCACAGGTGGACTTCCCGGTCATCTCGGTGAACGCGTCGTTGCCCGGCGCCAGCCCGGACACGATGGCGTCGAGTGTTGCCTCGCCGCTCGAACGTGCGCTTGGCACGATCGCCGGCGTCAACGAGATCCGATCCAACAGCTCGCAGGGCTCGACACGCATCTGGGTGCAGTTCGATCTGGGCAAGGACATCAACGCGGCCGCGCGTGAAGTTCAGGCGGCAATCAACGCGTCGCGGTCTTTGTTGCCCAGCTCGCTGCCGGGGATGCCGACCTATCGCAAGATCAACCCGTCGCAGGCGCCGATCATGATCCTGGCGCTGACCTCGAAGACGCGGCCGATCAGCGAGCTCTACGACCTGGGGTCGACGGTGCTCGCGCAGAAGGTGGCACAAGTCTCCGGCGTCGGCGACGTCGAGGTCGGCGGCGGCTCGCTGCCGGCAGTGCGCGTCGAGCTCCAGCCGAACGCGCTGGCGCAGTATCGTATCTCGCTCGACGACGTGCGCCAGGCGATCGCGAGGGCCAACCTGCTGCGGCCGAAAGGCGCGGTCGAAGACGCACAGCACCACTGGCAAGTACAGGCGAGCGATCAGCTGACGCGCGCTGCCGATTACAGGCCGCTCATCGTCACGTATCGGAACGCCGCCGCGGTCCGGCTCGGTGATGTGGCCCGTGTCTACGACGGTGTCGAGGATCGATTCGCCAGCGGATTCTTCAACGATCAGCCCGCCGTCCTGCTGGTCGTGAGCCGGCAATCTGATGCCAACATCATTCAGACCGTCGATGCCATCCACGCGCAGATGGAGACGCTGCGGGCGTTCCTCCCAGCCGGCGTGGACCTGAGCATCGCCAGCGATCGTTCGCCGAGCATTCGCACGACGCTGCACGAGGCGGAACGCTCGCTGTTCATCGCTGTCGCGCTGGTGATCCTGGTGGTGCTGCTGTTCCTTGCCAGCTTCCGGGCCGCGATGATTCCGGTCGCGGCAGTACCGGTCGCGCTCGTCGGCAGCTTCGCGGTGATGTACCTGTGGGGTTTCTCGCTGAACAACCTGTCGGTGATGGCGCTGATCGTCGCGACGGGGCTGGTTGTGGACGACGCGATTGTCGTGCTCGAGAACATCTCACGGCATATCGAGCTGGGGAAGTCGCCCTTCGCCGCGGCGATCGTTGGCGCCCGTGAGGTCGGCTTGACGCTGCTGTCGATGAACCTGTCGCTCGTCGCGGTCTTCATCTCAATCCTGTTCATGGGCGGCATCGTCGAGCGGCTTTTCCGCGAGTTCTCGATCACGCTGGTGGCCGCGATCATGATCTCGCTGGTCGTGTCGTTGACGTTGACGCCGATGCTCTGCGCCCGATGGCTTGCGCATCGCCGGACGACTGCCCAGCTCACGCTGTGGCAGCGCCTGAGCGATCGAGGATTTGCCCGGCTGCTTGGTGGCTATAACCGATCGCTCAGCTGGGCGTTGTACCACGCCCCGCTCGTCGCGTGTCTCCTGATCGGCGTCATCGCCCTGAACGTGTATCTCTACATGGCCGCGCCCAAGAGCTTCCTGCCTGTGCAGGACACGGGGCAGCTGGGGGGCTTCATCCGCGGGGACGACGGGCTGTCGTTTCAGGTGATGCAGCCAAAGATCGACAAGATCCGCCGCGCGGTGATGGCCGATCCGGCGGTGGAAAGTGTGGGTGGCTATATCGGTGGTGGGCGCGGAATCAACAACGCCTGGACGTTCGTCCGCCTCAAGCCGCTGGCCCAACGGAACGTGTCTGCGCAGCGCGTCGTCGATCGGCTCCGGCTATCGATTCCGCCGGTGCCGGGAACGCGCGTGTTCCTGTTCCCCGAGCAGGACATTCGGTTTGGCGGCGGAGGCGGGGGCGGCGGCGGCGGCAACTATGAGTACATGCTCCTCGCCGACGACACCCGCCTGCTGCGTGTCTGGGGCGAGCGTGTCAGCCGCGCACTTCGCGAGCTGCCCGAGTTGACCGGATTTGACGACGAGCTCGTGTCGAGCCAGCAGATCTCGCTGGCCGTCGATCGCTCGGAGGCGCGTCGTCTGGGCGTCGAAATGGCGACGGTGACGCAAGCGTTGAACAACGCGTTCGGTCAGCGCCAAGTGTCGACGATATACAACGCGCTCAACCAGTATCGCGTCGTGATGGAGGTCGCGCCGGAATTGGCGCAGGGCCCCGAGGCCCTGGATCGGATGTACGTCATCGCCGACGATGGGCAGCGTGTGCCGCTGTCGGCGTTCAGCGGCTACGAGCACGCGGCCGCCGACGATCGGGTCAGCCACTGGGGCCAGTTCGCATCGACGGGGATCTCGTTCGAGCTGAAGCCTGGCGTCAGTTTGAGCCAGGCGAAGGCGTCAATCGACCACGCCGTGTCCCGCCTCGCCATGCCGTCCACGATTCAGGGGCGCATGGAGGGCAACGCGCGCCTCTTCGAAACCATGCAAGGCAGTCAGTCGCTGGCCATCATCGGCACTCTGCTCATCGTCTACATCGTCCTGGGCGTGCTGTACGAGAGCTACATGCACCCGCTGACCATTCTGTCGACGCTGCCCTCGGCCGGTGTCGGCGCGCTGCTCGCGCTGCGCATGATGAACACGGAGTTCAGCCTGATCGCGATGCTGGGGCTGTTTCTGCTCGTCGGCGTGGTGATGAAGAACGCGATCCTGATGATCGACGTGGCGCTGCAGCTCGAGCGCGAGCGCGACCTGACGCCGTATGACGCCATTCGTGAGGCGTGCCTGCTGCGCCTTCGGCCGATTCTGATGACGACGATGGCGGCGATTCTGGGAGCCACACCGCTGATGATCGGCTCGGGCGAAGGTGCCGAGCTGCGCCAGCCGCTGGGCTTCGCGATCGTCGGCGGCCTCGTCGTCAGCCAGATCCTGACGCTTTACACCACGCCGGTGGTTTATCTGTATCTGGATCGCTTGCGACTGTGGGGGGCGCATCGCCGCGAGCACGCCGGAGAAGCCACCGCCTAAAGACATCTCCTCAAGCGCGCCCGTAGCGGTCGTTTGCTCGGGCGCGCGCGCGCGCGGCCCACTCCTCGCGATCGCGCGGCGTGGCCGTCGTCACCAGCGAGTCAATCAGCCGTCGTGCGATGACCGCCACATCGTCCACCGCCTGATCGAATGCCGCCTGGTTGGCGTGAGACGGTTTCGTGAATCCTGACAGCTTGCGGACGAACTGAATAGACGCCGCGCGGACTTCCTCATCCGTCGCCGGCGGGTCGAAGTTGAAGAGCGTTCGGATATTACGGCACATGAGTCCATTGTACGGGCGGGCACGCCCGAGCTGAAGCTCGGGCCTACGTACGACTCGTCGGGCCTACGTGTCACGACCCCGAGGCCGCTATCGACGCTGGCAGGCCATTCGACTATCGTTCCGGGCATGCATGCCATCCCCTTCGTCGCCGTTCTTGCACTCCTAACTCTTCAGCAGGCCGCGACATCGGCGCCGCCGGCCCAGACGACCGGTGAGGTCCTCTCGGCAGACACGCCGCGCACGACCGTAGCAGGCAACACGTTCATTGCGCCGTCGGGATGGCGCGTGGAAGTGAAGGGGCAGATGACGCTGCTCACGCCGCCTGAGGGCGATTCGCACATCGCGTTGATCGACCTGAAGGCAAGCGATGCCGACGGTGCGGTGAAAGCGGCGTGGGCCGCCTACCGTCCGGATGCGAACTGGCCGCTCAAGGTCACGCATGATTTTCCCGACAAGGACGGCTGGACGAACCGCCGCGACTACAGCTACCAGACCTCGCCCAACGAGAAGCGCGATGTCGGCGTCAGCACGATGCGCGCGAACGACACGTGGACAGTGGCCATCTACGACATGACGCAGGCAGTCGGCGAGAAGCGTGGGGCACAGGTGGCGTTGATCTTCGGACGCCTCTTCCCGAAGGGCTACGAGCGCGAGACTTTTGGCGGCAAGACCGCGAAGAAGCTCGGCGACAAGGAGATTGCCGCGCTGTCCGCGTTCCTCGAGACGGGGCTCAAGGAGACTCGCGTGCCTGGCGTCGCGCTCGGCTTGGTCCAGGACGGCAAAGTGGTCTTCGCCGGCGGCTTTGGCGTCAAGGACATCGGCGGGACGGCGAAGCCTGACGCCGACACGCTGTTCATGATCGCGTCGAACACGAAGGCGCTGACCACGCTGATGCTCGCGAAGCTGATCGACGAGGGCAAGATGACGTGGGACACACCGGTCACAACGCTGCTGCCGTCGTTCAAGCTGGGAGACGCCGACACCACCAGCCGCGTCCTGGTCAAGCACCTGATCTGCGCGTGCACCGGACTGCCGCGCCAGGACTTCGAGTGGCTCTTCCAGTACAAAGACGTGACGTCCGAGGACGCACTGAAGACGCTGGCGTCGATGCAGCCGACGACGAAGTTCGGCGAGATGTTTCAGGTACTCGAACCCGATGGCCGGCGCCGCGGGGTTTGCCGGTGGACACGTGGCGTTCCCCTCGCTCGGGCTTGGCCCTGCTTACGACGAAGCGATGGCGACGCGTGTGTTCAAGCCGCTCGGCATGACGTCGACGACGTTCGATTACGCGAAGGCGCTCGCCAGCAATCACGCCACCTCACATGCGCCCGACATCGATGGCAAGCCGGCGCTCGCGGTGATGGAATTGAACTACTCCATCATCCCGCTGCGGCCTGCCGGCGCCGGCTGGAGCAACATCACCGACATGCTGAAGTACGTGCAGATGGAGCTGAACGAGGGCGCACTGCCGGACGGACGCCGCTACATCAAGAAAGACACCCTTCTGGCGCGCCGCGCGCCGCAGGTGCCGATCGGCAAGGACACGACCTACGGCATGGGCCTGATGGTCGATACGGAGTACGGCACTCCGGTCGTGCACCACGGCGGCGACATGGTCGGCTACCACAGCGACATGATGTGGCTGCCCGAGCACAACGTCGGCGCTGTCGTCCTGACCAACGCCGATCCAGGGTGGACCCTGCGATCACAGTTCCGCCGCAAACTCCTCGAAGTCCTGTTCGACGGGCGTCCCGAAGCGGATGCCGCGGTGGCGGCGCAGGCAAAGAGCTACTTCAGTCAGCTCGCGGCGGAGCGTAAGCTGTTGACGATTCCCGCGGTCGCCGACGAATCCGCGAAGCTGGCATCGCACTATGTCAGTGACGCCCTGGGCGATATCACCGTAACCCGGAAGGGACCGGTAACGACTTTCGACATGGGGGAGTGGCATAGCGAGGTGGCGTCACGCAAGAACCCGGACGGCTCTATCTCGTTCATCACGATTGCACCTGGCATCAGCGGGTTCGAGTTCGTGGTCGGATCCGGCCCGAAGCCGTCGCTCATCGTCCGCGACGCGCAGCACGAGTACGTTTTCGACGCCGACGCTGGCACCGGTTCGTCGAAATGATCCTGTTCTCGAGTGGGCGGCCGCTCATTGCGCACCGCGCGCACTGGTGCGGCCGATCATCACCTCGGTCGACTTGATAATCGCGACCGCATCGTCGCCGCGGCGCAACCGCAGCGCGCGGACGGCGTCCGCCGTGATGACCGCGGTCAGCCGCTGATCGCCGACGCGCAGGCGTACCTGCGCCAGCAATCCGTCGATACGCACCTCCTCGACGAATCCGTGCAGGCGATTGCGCGCGCTCAGTTCTGCAAGCCCGCTGTCCTCGTCCCGGTGCGCGCCGCGCCGCTTCGGCGGAGCTTTGGTCCGGGTGGAGCGCACCTCGATCTCCTGCCGTGCGGCGAGTCGATCGACCTCGGCCTCGGAGACGCGGTGGTGTCCGCCTTCCGTCCGTGCCGTTCGTACCCTGCCGTTGTGAATCCAGCGCTTCAACGTGGAATAGCCGATGCCGAGTTGCGCTGCTGCCGCGCGAGTCGTGAGCAGTGTCATCGTATTGAGCCGATTTGAGGCGATTTGAAGATCATTTTAATCCGATCTAGAGTCGTGGATTCGTGAATCGGAGATCAACCTCTGTGAGATGGATCGCAACGCTGAGTGCAGCCGTGAGTCTGGTGTGCGGTACGGTCGCGCCGGCACGGGCGCAGGTCGGGGCGGGCGGAATGGTCGGTACGGTCCGCGACCACAACGGTGCGGTCATCCCGGGAGCGACGGTGACGATTCGATCGGTCGCGACCCAGTCAGCGCGGTTGATCGTCACTGCTGACGACGGCGGGTTTGCGGCGCAGTCGTTGCCGCCAGGCGTCTACCAGGTGAGCGTCGAGATGGACGGGTTCCGGCCGCTCAGCCGTGACGGACTACAGGTCACTACCGGCGAAACGCTTCAAGTGGATCTGCAGCTCCAGGTAGGAGCCACGGATGCGGTGACGGTCACCGCGGACGCGTCGCTGCTCCGCAGCGCCACGTCGAGCCTTGGCCAGGTCGTGGACAACCGGAAAGTGACGGATCTCCCGCTGAACGGGCGGAGCTTCATCTCGCTCGCCGGGCTCGTCCCCGGGGTGGCACTGCCGCCGGGCTCGTCGCTGCCGCGAATCAACGGTGGCCGCCCCCGCACCAACGAGTATCTGTTCGATGGCATCTCGGTCCTTCAGCCCGAGCCAGGGCAGGTGGCGTTCTTCCCGAACATCGACGCGATCCAGGAATTCAAGATCGAGACGAACAGCCCGCCCGCCGAATTCGGCCGGTTCAACGGCGGCGTCGTCAATCTCACCACGAAGGCCGGGTCGAACGTCGTCCACGGCAGCGTGTTCGAGTTCTTCCGGCACGAGTCGCTGAACGCACGGAACTTCTTTGCCTCGACGAATCCGGTCAAGCCGCTGTTTCGTCGCAACCAGTTCGGCGGCGTGGTCGGCGGGCCGATTCGCGCCGACCGGATGTTCTTCTTCGTCGACTATCAAGGTCAGCGGCAGACCATCGGCCGCACGGCGATCTCGACCGTCCCGACGATGCTGCAGCGACAGGGAATCTTCACGGAAGCCATCGGCGGACGGGTGCCGGTCATCTATGATCCCGGCACCACGGTCAGGATTCCCGGCGGCGGGGCGGCGCGACAGCCGTTTTCCGGCAACATCATTCCTGCCGACCGTATCGACTCGGTTGCCCGGACGCTGCTCGATCGCTACCCGCTCCCGACGAGCGCCGGCACGGCGAACAACTACCGCCGCGTCGGCAACGAAACGGTCGATCAGGATCAGTTCAGCGTCCGCATCGACCAGCAGTTGTCTGCCAATCGCGATCGGATTTTCGGTCGCCTCACGCGATTTCGGGAGGAGTTCATCCCGGTCTCCCCGTTGCCCGAGGGCGGCGGGGTGACCACCGGCACGCTCGGGCCGCAGGACACCACCGCCTGGTCGTTCGCCTCGGCCTATCAACGCGCCATCTCGGACCGGTTCCTGAACGAGCTCCGCATCGGCGATACGCGGCGCACCGTCGCGCGTTCGGCAGTCGAACTCGACGGATCGGCCTCCGCAGCACTCGGCCTCCCCGGCATCCCGTCCGACGCCCGATTCCCAAATACGCTGCCCACGTTCCTCATTGCGGGGATCCAGCAGCTGGGATCGCCGCCCAACACGGCAACGGATTTCAGCACCAGCGTGACCCAGATTGCCGACTCGCTCACGTGGCTGAAAGGGCGCCATACGATCAAGCTCGGAGTCGATCTGCGGTGGGAGAGGCTGAACGTCATCCAGCCGCCGTCACCAACCGGCTCATTCACGTTCAGCAGCCTGTTCACCGATCAGCCTGGAGTGACGAATACAGGCACTCCACTGGCAAGCTTTCTCCTCGGCCAGGTGCAGCAGTTCTCAATCGATCTTCAGCAGGACGAGATCCGCAATCGCGCCAGCTTCCAGGAATACTTCGCTCAGGATGACTGGCGGCTTTCCAACTGGCTCACCGTCAATGCCGGTTTTCGCTACACCCTGAACTTTCCCTCGACCGAGGAGAGCAATCAGGCGGCGGTCTTCAACCTCGAAACGCGGCAGCTGGACTACCTCGGACAGGACGGGAATCCGCGTGCTGCGCGAGAGCTGCACAAGGGAAACTTCGGGCCGCGCCTCGGCATCGTCGCGCGGGTGACCGACAGGACAGTCGTGCGTACCGGCTATGCGCTTGTCTGGATCGAGCAGGCTGGCATCACGACGCCGTTCACCACGCCGGTCTTTCCGTTTCTGCAGACCGTCTCGCAGCGCACCCTCGACAATATCTCGCCCGCGTTTGTCCTGGCAGGCGGTCCCTCAGTCGACCCCATCCCGCACACACCGACCGCCGGCATCGGCCAGGGCGTCTTCGGCGTCGATCGCGATCTCGGCTCGGGCTACGTGCAGCAGTGGAACGTCTCGGCGCAGCGCGAGCTCACGGCGAACATCGCGGTGGAAGTGGCGTACGTCGGGTCGAAGATTACCCACGTGGGTATTCCCGATACGAACCTGAATCAGCTGACCGTCGACCAGCTCGCAGAGGGCTCGTCGCTCTTGCGGCGAGTGCCGAATCCGTTTTTCGGGACGATCCCCCGTTCGTCGTCGCTCGGCGATCCGACAATCCCGGCGGCGCAGTTGTTGAAGCCGTTTCCCGATTACACGACGGTCAGTCTGTATCGCAACAATGTGGGTACCACCATCTACCAGGGTGTCTACGCGAAGCTGGAACAGCGCTTCTCGCATGGCCTGTCGTACCTGGTCAGTTACACGCGCTCGACGCTCAAGGATGACGCGTCGTCCGTCTTCGATGCGTCGATCCTGACGGGACCCGTGGCCAACTTCCCGGTCGCTGACAGTTTCAATCGCAAGCTGGAGCGCGATTACTCGACCGGCGACATGCCGCATGTTCTCGTGGCCGCGACCGTATGGGACATTCCCGCTGGAAAGGGTCGCCGATATCAGCCCACCGGCATCGTCGGCGCTCTCGTGAACGACTGGAGTGTGAACGCCATTCTGACGTTACAGTCAGGTGTTCCAATCGCGGTGGCCCAGGCGACGAACTCCAACGCCTTCGCCGGCTTCGGCACGCAGCGGCCAAATGTGAACGGCGATCCAACACTCCCGTCTGATGAGCGATCGGTGAGCCGCTGGTTCGATACCTCCACCTTCACGGCGGCGCCGCAGTTCACGCTGGGTAACAGCTCGCGCAATCCAGTACCGGGGACCCGCCTACAGGAACGTCGATCTCGCGGTGATGCGACGCGTTCCACTTGCGGGGCGCACCGCATTGGAGCTTCGGGCGGAGGTCTTCAATCTCACCAACACACCGCCACTCGGTGCGCCCAACGGCACGTTCGGAGGGGCGGCATTCGGCACCATTACTACAGCCGGAGACCCGCGTGTGATTCAGCTGGCGGCGAAGGTCATTTTCTAACGAAGCGTTAGGTCCAGAGGATCCGCGGATTACGCCGGCCCAAGCTACCTGCCGTCCTCGAAGCGCGGGTCTCTCGAGCGCGGCAGGTTGATGACTACACGACGATGCTGCAGGCTTGCGGCACCAAAATTGAGAATGAGCGCACGCTGGAGGCCTGATGCGCGGAGATAGTTGATCGCCTGCGCCTCTTCGATGGAGCCAATCGCTTTGAGCGCCTTGATCTCTGCGATCACCTCACCGTAACAGATGAAGTCGACCCGGTAGTGCAAAGGTAGGCGCTCGCCCTTGTACGTGATGGAAAGCGCCGCTTCCTGCTGAAAGGGGATACCGCGCCGCCGGAGCTCGATCGCAAATCCCGCACGGTACACGGCCTCGAGAAAGCCTGAGCCGACTTCCTTGTGTACCTCCATTGCGGCACCAATCATCGAGAACGTCTGCGAGTCGTGAAAGGGCATGACAGCCATTGTGCAGCCCTCGTGCCGATCGACTGATGGAGGCGTAGCTGCCAACTTGTGTTCAGCGGCGACCGCGTCGGCAATTTCAGCACGGCCTCGCACGCTTCAAGTGTGCAATTGCTGCGTAAGTAAGGTTGACGCGCGCTCATAGGCAACCGCGGATTTCGCGGATTACGCGGAGCAGAGGCCGGCGCCGCACGCAACGCGTGCGGCAGCGATGAGGGAGCGCCGGCGATCGCGAGAGGCACTAGATCTTCAGCCTCTCGCGACCGCTGGCACTCCCTCATCGCCGTCGCGGCTACGCCGCGACGCCGGCCCTACCGTCTGGTATGCGTCAACGAGAAACATGGGCGTGAAGTGCTGTCACGACATCGATCCAACGGTCGCGTCGCCCCTGTGAAATCCGCGTAATCGGCGTAATCCGCGGATGATTCAGTCCGATCGGACTCTATTCGGCTCGAAGCGCGACGATGGGATCGAGACCGGTGGCGCGACGGGCTGGGATGTAGCTGGCGATTACGGCGAGCGCGATCAAGGCGGCGCCTGCGACGGCGCACGTACCGATGCTGGTGCCGCTCACGCCGTAGAGCAGGCTTGCCATCAGCTTGGTCGCGGCGAGGGCCGCGATCGTGCCGACGACCACACCGGCCAACGCCAGCTTCAATCCTTTACCGACCACGAACAGCAGGATGTCGCGCGTCTGAGCGCCGAGCGCGATGCGCACGCCCATTTCGGGCACGTGCTGGGCGACGAAGTAGGCGATGACACCGTAGATCCCGACGACGGCCAGCAGCAGCGCAAAGGCGGCGAAGGCCAGCAGCAGTGTCGTGCCGACGCGGCGGGCGGCGACGTCCTCGTCGAGAATCTCGTCCAGCATCCGGACGTTCGAGATCGCCTGCTGCGGATCGATCTCGTGGATGATCGATTTGATTGCGCCTGTAAGGTCGGCCGGGTCGCCAGTCGCCCTGACCACGAGATCGCGCGGCGAAAACCAGGGCTGCGAATCGATCTGCTTGTACGGGATGTAGATCTCGGGACGGGCCGGCGCGGCGAGTCCCATCTGCCTGGTGTCGCCGACGACGCCGACGACGGTGAGCCAGCGCTTGTCGTCCCGCCAGCGGTCGATGAGCAGCCGCTTGCCGACGGCATCCTCGCCGGGCCACAGCTGCCGCGCCATTGTCTCGTTCACCATCACCACCGGCGGCGTGTTCACATCGTCGCGCCGATCGAAATAGCGGCCCCGCCGCAAGGGAGTGCCGATCGCCTGCAGGTAGCCGGCGCTGACTTGCCGGTGATTGGGATCGCGGGCCGCACTCGAATCCACCTCGCGGCCTTCCAGGAACACCTCGCTCGTCCCACCTTTCCACTCGAGCGGCACCGACGTCGTGTAACCAGCGCCCAGTACGCCAGGCAGGTGCTCGACGCGCTCGAGCACGCGGTCGTAGAAGGCACGCCGACGCGCTGGATCCTCGTATCGCTCCTGGGGGAGCGCCGTGCGCAGCGTCAGCACGTGCTCGGGCTGGACGCCGAGATCCGTGTATCGCATCCGGTGGAAGGTCTGGAGCAACAGCCCTGCGACGACGAGGAGCACGAGCGTCATCGCGATTTCAGCCGTGACGAGCACGCCGCGCGCCCGTGCACTCGAGACGCTGCGGTTGCCAACCCGTAGGGCGTCGCCAAGCGTCAGGCGCGTCGACTGCAGGGCAGGCGCGAGGCCGAAGAGGACACCGGTCACCAGTGCGAGGCCGGCCGCCAGTCCCAGCGTGCGGCCGCCGAGTGTGGGCTGTGTGAAGAGCGACATCGCCGGCGGCACCAGCTGCTCGAGAAAGGCAAACGTCCAGCGCGCCAGAATGATTCCGACGAGAAGGCCCATCCCCGACAGCACCAGGCTTTCCGTCAGCAGCTGACGGACCATCCGGCCGCGCGAGGCGCCGAGCGCGCCGCGGAGCGCGATCTCGTGGCGTCGGGCAGCCGCACGCGCTAGAAGGAGGCTCGCCAGGTTGGCGCAGGCGATCAGCAGTACCACGCCGACGGCCGTCAGAAGCAGGAGGAGTGGGCGTCGTGCGGCGCCGGCAATTTCGTCGCCAATCGGCACGATGACCGGCCGTGCCGCGAGCCATTGATCGTTCCGCGGTCGCTGTCGTTCGAGACGGGCGCCAATCGTCCGAAGGTTGGATCTCACGGCCTTGGCGTCCACGCCCGGCTTCATCCGTCCCACCATCGTCAGATAGTGCGCGCCGTTCTTCAGCTCATCGCTGGTGAATGCTGCCGGCACCCAGAGACCGACGTAGCTTTCGAAGAACTGAAACTCCCGCGGCATCACACCGACAACGGCGTAGCGCTGGTTGTTGAGGAAGATGTCGCTGCCGACGATTTTGCGATCGCCGCCGAAACGGCGCCGCCACAGGTCGTAGCTCAGGATTGTCACCAGCGGTCCGCCGGGGCGATCCTCGGCGGGCGTGAACGTGCGGCCGATGAGCGGGCGCGCATCAAGCACCGTGAACAGCGAGTGCGTCACCCGGCGCCCCTGGACCGCCACGGGCTCGTCTCCTCCTGTCAGGACGACCCCGAAGTCGGTGGCCGCGGCACTCGAGTCGAAGACGCCGTTCTCGGCCGACCAGGCAGCGTAATTCGCCGGCGCCACGACGTTCTGCGGGAAGCCGGCGTCCGAGGCGTCCTCGAAGACCATGACCAGCCGGTGGGCCTCGCGGAAGGGAAGGGGACGTAGAAGGACCGCGTCGATCAGGCTGAAGACTGCTGTGCTGCCGCCGATGCCAATCGCAAGCGTCAGCACTGACGCCACGGTGAAGCCGGGGCTGCGCACCAGCGTTCGCGTCGTATACCGGATATCGCGCCGGAGATCTTCGAGCCAGACGAACGACCGGGCGTCGCGCTGAATCTCTTTCGTCTGATCGATGCCGCCAAACTTCCTGCGGGCGGCGGCGCGCGCGGCCTCCGTCGACATCCCGCGGCGCCGGTACTCATCTTCGAGCAGCGCCAGGTGGGCAGCGATCTCGCGATCGAGCTCGTGTTCGGCACGCGCGGAGCGGAAGAAGGCGAGGAGACGACGCGCAAACTGCTTGACGCCGGCCACGACCTACGACCCTGCGACCAGCAGCTTGTCGACAAGGCTGGCCAGGCGGCGCCACCGTGCGGTCTGCCGCTCGAGCGCGCGCGCGCCGGACCTGGTGATGCTGTAGTAGCGAGCCTCACGGTTGTTCTCGGACCGCTTCCACTCGCCGTTGATCCACCCCTTTTGATCCAGCCGCACCAGGGCCGCGTACAGCGTGCCCTGATTGAGCGGGAATGGGTCGTCCGCCAACTGCTCGAGCCTGGCCGCCAGCCCGTATGCGTGCTGCGGTCCCATCGTGGCAAGGGCACGCAGGACGATCAGATCCAGTGTGCCCTGGAGGAGCTCGACACGTTGGTGCGCTTCGCTGGCCATTCCAGTGGAGCCTCTGCGGACAGCCTCGCAGGTCTTCACTGGCATGTCAAGTGGAGAGAGTCGAATTCAGCAGGGCCTGAGGGGCGAGCAACCGTGCAGCCGTGCGCATCTCCGAGGCTCCCCCAGGACGGCGTCCAGTGCCGGCGGTGTATCGCCCGCGACATTGCCTTCGCGGAGTTGCGACCAATTCGCGTGTGTGCTCTCTGCGACGTCTCGATCGCTCTGGCAATTTACGTTAGGATTCGCGGAGTCCCGATGCTGCAAGATCGTCGGCGTCTGTTCGAGGAGCAGGGCTATCTGCAGCCCATCCGGGTCTTCACCCCGTCCGACTGCCGCGTTGTCCTCGATTACCTGCGCCGGCCCCCGGCACGGCCACCCATCGATTGGCACAAGAGCCTGGCCGTCGTCTCCAGCGACTTCGCCGCCGTCGCCACTGACGACCGCATCCTGGACCTCGTGACCTCGCTCATCGGAGAGGACGTGATTCTCTGGGGGGCGTCGCTGGTCGTCCGGCGTCCCAATCAGGTGCACCCCTGGCACACCGATATCGAGTCCGCGTCTCCGCAGGGGCGCACGGTATCGGTCTGGATCGGGCTGGAGAACACGAGCGCGCTGTCCTCGCTCATTGTCGTCCCCCGCTCGCATCGCTTCGGCGTGACGATCCAGCAGGTCGTGCAGGAAGAAAGCTGGACGCGCGAGGCCGCGACCGACGCGAAAGTGGGCGCGTGGGCGACGAACCGCGACGATCGCAGCGGTATCGTCGCTCTCAACTCCGAGGATGGGGAAGCGGTCGCGTTCGACGGTCGGTTGTGGCATGCCTCGCACAACCGCAACGCGGAGACCACACGTAGTGCGTTGCTGCTTCAATACGCCAGCCCCGACACGCCGATCCGTATCCCCAACTTGAGCCGCCTGCAGTGGCCGTTCGAGATCTATTCATCACCGAGGCCCGCCTGTCTTCTCGTCAGTGGACGCGCCATGTCGGATCAGAATCGCATCGTGCCCGCCCCTTCCGCCGTTGACGGCACACAGCCGTCCATCAGCAGCCGCGTCCACGCCCTGGCGCTGCCGCTCGAGGGCGATCCCGAAAGCGGGTTCAAGCCCCATCCGCTCTTCCGGGGCTCGACGCCCAATCTTCGATCGATGAGCTGTCACGTGTCGGTACTGGATCCCGGCAAGCAGCCACATCCTCCACACCAGCATCCTGAAGAAGAGATCCTCATCGTCCTGGACGGCGAGGCGGAACTGGTACTCGAAGATGCGACAACGGCTGGCGTCACGCGGCCGCATCGCGCGATCGCCGGGACCTTTGCCTACTACCCCGCCGGCTTCCTCCATACGATCCGCAACTCGTCGACCGTGCCGGTGACGTATCTGATGTTCAAGTGGCTCGGCGATCGGATGCCCGAGGGGACGTTTCAACCGCACCGCCTCGTGTCGGCCCTCGACAGTCAGCCTCTCGACAAGGGGTCCGGGGGGATGCGTCAGAACGTCCTCCTCGAAGGCGAGACGGGCTGCCTGCGGAAGCTTCACGCGCACGTGACGACGCTCGCGCCCGGTGGTGGCTACGAGCCGCACATTGACGCCTACGACGTCGGCATCGTCGTGCTGCAGGGGACGGTCGAGACGCTGAACGAGCGCGTCGGTCCCCACGGGTTGATCCTCTACACGGGCGGCGAGCCCCACGGCATGCGCAACGTCGGCGCGGACGCGGCGAAGTATGTCGTCTTCGAGTTTCACGGACGTCACCGGCACACCGAGGCGCCGTACGACGCGAGGCTGTCACGGCGGCTGCTGGCGCTGGCCCGGGATCCCGAACGTCTGAAAGCGGCAGTCAAGCGCCGACTGGGCCTGTAGCAGTGCGCCTGCTGTTCGCGACGACGCAGGCGTACCTGCCGCAGCGGGTGGGCGGCTCGCAACGCTCGACGCACGAGCTGTCAATCGGCCTGGTCGGGCGCGGCAACGACGTCGCCGTGCTCTGCGAGCTCGGTCGTCCGATCGACTGGACTCACGTTCAGAATCGCATCGTCGCGAAAGCGACCGGCCGGCGCTATCCGTGCGACCGCTGGCGCCCGTACCAAATCTACCGCGGGTACGACGCGGTCAACGGGGTTCGAGAGGTCGCGGCGGCGTTCCGACCCGACGTCGCAATCGTGCATGCCGGCGTCGCAGGTGGCCTGGTGCACGCGTTTCTCGAACAGGACATCAGGACGGTCCTGTACTTTCGCGACGTCCAGTTCGGCGCTATCGGCAGCTGCGTCGCGCGACACCCCAAGCTGCGGTACCTGGCGAACTCGGCGTTCACCGCAGCCCGGGCCGCCGGCGAGCTCGGCATCGATGCGCCGATCGTGCAGCCCATCGTGTGTCGCGACACCTACCGGACCTGCAACGACGGCAGGCACGTGCTGTTCGTCAATCCGGTGGCGAAGAAGGGGGTGAAGATTGCGCTCGATCTCGCGCGCGAGAATCCCGACATCCCGTTCGTATTCCTCGAGTCGTGGCCAATGGACAGTCAGCAGATCGCGACGCTGGCAGAGGCCATCGCGCCGCTCAGGAACGTCACGTTCCGGCGCATGACGCTGCGGATGGCCGATGAGTACGCGCAGGCGCGGATCCTGCTCGTGCCCAGCGTCTGGGAAGAGGCCTGGGGACGAGTGGTCACCGAGGCTCAGTTGAACGGTATTCCCGTCATCGCGTCGGCGATTGGCGGCCTTCCGGAATCGGTCGGCTCTGGGGGCGTGCTGATTCCGCCCGGGAGCGCCGTCGAGACCTGGAATGCGCACCTTCGAGAGATGTGGGGTTCGGATTCCCAGCACGGCCGCTACCGTCAGCTCGCCATCGAGCATTCGCGCCGTCCGGACATCGAGAGCGACCGGCTGCTGACACGTTTTCTGGAGGCAGTGAGCGGCTGGTAATATCCGGCTGTCAATGACGGACCGCTCCCACGATCTCCGAGCTGAAGCTCGGGCTCACGACCATCCAGTCGCGACCGTGCAAGACGTCCGGCGCGCCGCGTGGGCGGGTCTCGTCGGGACGATGCTCGAACAGTACGACTTCGTCATTTACGGAACGGCGTCGGCGCTGATCTTCAGCCGTCTCTTCTTCCCCAACATCTCGCCCACCGCGGGCATGATGGCCAGCTTCGGCGCTTACGCGGTCGGCTTTGCCGCGCGTCCACTTGGCGGTCTGTTCTTTTCGCGCTACGGCGATCGTTTGGGACGCAAGTGGGTGCTCGTGTCCACGCTGCTGTTCATGGGCGGGTCGACGCTGGCGATCGGGCTGCTGCCGACGTTCGATCAGGTCGGGTTGCTGGCGCCGGCGCTGTTGGTGCTTTGCCGCTTTCTCCAGGGGTTCGGCGCGGGTGCGGAACAGGCGGGCGGCGCCACGCTGCTCACCGAGACCGCGCCGCCGGGACAGCGCGGCCGATACGCGTCGCTGATCATGGTGGGCGCCGCGCTCGGCACTGCGCTGGGCGCCGTGATCTGGGTGCTCGTGCAGCTGCTGCCCGAGGATCAACTGCTGGCCTGGGGCTGGCGACTGATCTTCCTCAGCAGCATCGTCGTGACGATCTTCGCGATGGTGATGCGGCGCACGCTGAAGGAAAGTCCCGTGTTTCAGGCCGTGCGCGCGCATGCGCGGGAGTCGCGGCAGCCCATTGCGGAAGTGGTGACGCACGGGATGAGACCGCTGCTCCTGGTGTTCTTCATGAACGCCGGCGTGAATGCGCAGTCGTATACCTACCAGGTGTTCATGGCGTCGTACCTGACGTCGGTCATCGGGGTCGACCCGAAGTTCGTGCCGCGGGTGCTGCTCGTCGGCGCGCTCTGCGGATGTGTCTCCTCGTTTTCGACCGGCGCGCTGTCCGACGTGTTCGGAAGGCGCCGGGTCTACTTGCTGGTGGCCGGCGCCCTCGTGTTGCTGCCGGCGCCCGCGTTCATCGCGCTGAACACCGGGTCGACAGCGGCCATTGTCACCGTGATCATTCTGGGCTTCATGCTCGGCGCCTACGGCGCCGTGGGCGTGCAAATGAGCTATTTTCCCGAGCTCTTCGGCAGTCGCTACCGGTACGCCGGCGTGACGCTTGGGCGCGAGTTCTCGTCGGTCGTCGGCGGCGGCGTCGCGCCGCTCATCTGCGCGGCGCTGCTCACCTCGTTCAACAAGTCGTGGGTGCCGGTAGCGGTTTACATGACGCTGATGTCACTGGTCAGCTTCATTGCCGTGCATTTCGCGCCCGAGACGTTGAACAGGGATCTGACGCTGACGTCGGACGCCTGATGAGCCGCTGGCTGCGGCGCTTTGTCTTCAGCGAGCGCCAGCCAGTTGCGAGCAGTCCGGAGCCGAGCAGCGTCAGGGTACCCGGCTCGGGCACGGTCTCACCGTTGAGCGAGAAGCTGGCATTGAACCTCGGGGCGTCGGGTCCATCGACAATGTCGGTACCGGCCCGCAACCAGTCGGGTGCCAGGTCCTCGTTGCGGATCCACGCCTGAAGATCACCGTTGAAGATCGCCGGACCCGCCGCAGACAACCAGAAGAATTGACCGCCAGTGACCTCGACCTGAGGCACGAAGAAGTAATGGTCGGGAGGCAGCACGAATGGCGACGCGAAGTTGACCGAGAACTGCACCTCCTGGCCCGTCACCGGCCCCTCGCCGCCCGTCATCTGATTGGGAATCGGGTGGATGCCATTCAGGATGCTGTTGTTCGCCGTGAAGTTGGCGTCGATAAGCGATGTCGAGAAGCTGAGCTCTGCTGGCGTCTCCCGCTCCTCGAACGCGACGTCGGACGGCGAGTTCGTGCGCGTCGGCACATTGCCCGACGGTGGATTGGTCGAATCGTTCGGGAATACCCGGTAGATCTCGGCGCGGAGCAGGCCGATGTCCGCCAGGGACACATTGCCGGTCAGAAGCCCCGTGAATGTCGCGCTGGTGATGGCGGTGGTGGTAGCGAGCACGAAGTCGTCACCGGTTTCGATCTCCTCTCCTCCGCCCGAAGAGGGTCGTGATGCCAGCGCGATGCGACTGTCGGGGGCGCCGGTCGTGAAGGAAAACGGAGCCGCGTTCGCGCCGGACGCGGCGAGCAGCAACGCGGTCAGAACAAGGCACAACGCGGGGGGCCGGTAGTTCATTGTTCACCTCGTTCGACTTCACGCAATTGGCCCAACGAAAGTCGGGCCCTACTGCAGACGGGACGCCGAAATTGCGGAAAGCTGACGTGACCGTGGCAAGTCCGGCACCAACGGTGGTGCACCGAAGATCAAGTGTTCTTGCACCTCGGCCGGTGTGACCCTCCTCTGAAGGCGAGCTTCGCAGAGGCAACTTGCATCGGCGACGTGGCGGTTCTGCGCGTTGAATCGATGCTGTCGCATCCATCCCCAATAACTGCTGCGCGCGGCCGAGCTTCAATCGCGTCGCATCGCGGTATGCTTCCGCCCCAGAAGAGGGCGCCATGAAGCATTCAGACAACGCGGCAATCGACCGGCGGACATTCCTCGGTGCCGCGGGGGCGGCCGTCGCAGGCACGGCATTTTCTTCTTCGAGCGCACTGTCTTACGGTCGGATTCTCGGCGCCAACGATCGGATAGCCCTCGGCCACATCGGTGTCGGCAATCGCGGCAGCGAACTGCACTCGATGGTCTCGCACCTTAAAGAGAAGTCCAACGTCGAAGCCATCGCCGTGTGCGACCTCTGGAAGGACAACCGGGAACGCGCCGCGGCGAACACCGAGAAGTATTACGGCCGATCCCCGAAGGCCTTCCAGTACGTCGAGGAGCTGCTGGCGCAGAAAGACATCGACGCCGTGGTCATCGCGACGCCCGAGCACTCGCACTCGCCGCTCTTGAAGGCAGCGGCCGAAGCCGGCAAGCATGCCTATTGCGAAAAGCCGATGGGCAACGTGCTGGACGAGGTGAAAGCCGCGCGCAACGCCGTCAAGGAACGAGGTCTCGTCGTCCAGATCGGCACGCAGCACCGCAGCGAGCCGTATCAGGTGGCCGCGCGCGAAGTGCTCCGCAGCGGCGTGCTCGGCGACATCAGCAAGTACCAGATCGTCTGGAACTTCAACGGGCCACGTTGGCGCGGGCGTCCGCAGGTGAAGCAGATCCGCGAGCAGGACACCGACTGGAAGAAGTGGCTGCTGACCAAGCCGGAACGGCCGTTCGATCCGCAGCTCTACTTCGAGTTCCGCCTCTACAAGGAGTTCTCGAGCGGCATCCCCGACCAGTGGATGAGCCACGGCATCGATCTCGTGCACTTCTTCATGAACGAAGAGCCGCCACGTTCGATCGTGGCGCAGGGCGGCGTCTTTGCCTGGCACGACGGGCGCGAGAACCCGGATACGTTCGAAGCGCTCGTCGAATACCCGTCGTTTCTCGTGAGCTATTCAACGAGCTTCGGCAACGATAGCGACAGCTTCTCGCGAATCATGGGGAAAAAGGCGACGCTCGTGAACATCGGCGGCGAAGGGAGCCCGCGATGGAAAGTCGTCGAGGAGCGCGGAAATCACGAAGACAACCCCACCATCGAGCGCGCTGAGCGCTGGGTGACTCTCCCCGGCGACGACAAGCCGGGGCCAATCAACATCGGCGACGAGGACCTGTCACATCTGTCGAACTGGTTCGACTGTCTGCATAACCGGAACACGCACACGAACGCCACCGTGGACCACGGCTTTCTGCACTCGGTGGCTTGCATTATGGCCGCGCAGTCGTATTCGCAGGGCAAGCGCCTGTACTACGACGCCACGGCCGAAGAGATCAGGGACATCCCGCCCAGAAGGTCCTGATCGGTGGCGCCACGAACGGCGCGTGCACGAGAGGATTCATCAATCTGAAGGGGAGGTTTCCATGTGTGCAGGAACCCGCAGACGCGTCGCCTTACTTCGGTGCTTCTGCCTGGGTGTCTTGGTGATGATCTTTCTGGTTCCCAGGCACGCCACGGCGCAGGTTCTCTACGGCTCCGTTCTGGGCGACGTCAAGGACAGCACCGGTGCCTCCGTTCCTGGTGCGACCGTGGCCGTCACCAACAAGGGCACTGGCCTGAAACGTGAGGCCGTCACCGACACTGCCGGTCACTACAACCTGCCCGACCTGCCGGCTGGCGCTTACAGCCTGAAGATCGCCATGCAAGGCTTCAAGTCGTTTGAACAAACCGAGGTCACGGTCAACATCAACAGCGTCACGCGCGTTGATGTGTCTCTCGAGGTCGGCGCGATGACCGAGACCGTCACGGTGAATGCCGAGCCGCCGAAGCTGCAGACCGACAGCGCCGAGGTCCACCAGACCCTGGTCGCGGCGGACCTCTCGAACCTGCCGGTGCCGCTGGGCCGGAACTACCAGCAGGTGTATCGCGCGCTGCCCGGCTTTGCTCCCCCTTTTAATGCCCATTCCATCCCGACCAATCCGTCGCGGGCGCTCGAGTTCAGCGTCAATGGGACGAGCGACGACCAGAACAACACGCGGATCGACGGCGTGAGCACCGCGCACGTCCAGCTGCCGCACGTCGCTTCCTATGTGCCGACGCTCGAATCGATCGACGAGGTCAACATCGTCACCAACAGTATGGATGCCGAACAAGGACTCGCCGGCGGCGCCGCGATCAACGTGCAGACGAAGAGCGGCACCAACGTGATTCACGGATCTGGCTTCGAATATTTCACGAACCAGCAGCTGAAGGCCTGGCCCATGCGATTCGACGATGCGGCGTTGAATACCGGTGACAAGCCGGAGGCGAGCTACCACCAGTTCGGGGGAAGCGTTGGCGGCCCGATCAAACAGAACAAGATCTTCTACTTCGTCAGCTACGAGTCCACCCGCGACCACCGGGTCGTCGACCACACCCTGACGGTGCCGCTGCCCGCGATGCTGCGCGGCGACCTGCAGTTGTCGCCGTCGCCGATCTACGATCCGCTGTCCGGGAACCCGGACGGCACCGGGCGCACGCAGTTCCAGGTATTCCCCGGCGACCCCAACTACGCGCTGTGCAATACCGCGACGAATCCCAACTGTCTCAACATCATTCCCGCGGCGAGGATGGATCCCATCGCGCAGCAGATCGCGAGCCACTTTCCGGCCAACAACATCGACCGGGAGGGCGACAACTACTTCGTGTCCGCCCCGTTCACCTTCGACCGTCACCAGCTGGATTCGAAGGTCGACGTCAACGTGAATCCCAAATTCAACCTGGCCGGAACCTTCGGCGTCCTGCACTACCGGACATCGGTGCCGACCGTCTTCGGTGACGACGCCGTCGGGGAGCCCATCGGCGGCAGCAGCAATCCGGGAAGCGGGCACGGGAATACCTACAGGTTCACCGTCATGGGCACATACATCTTCACGCCCACGTTCCTGATGGACGCCCACTTCGGCTGGGCCAAACAGGGGACCAACTCGGAACAGCCGGGTCTCGGCACGAACATCGGCAGCGATGTGCTGGGCATCCCCGGGACGAACGGTCCGCGCGCCTTCGAGAGCGGCTGGCCGACGTTCCAGTTCGTGGAGGGTGATGACGACGGCGACTTCGCCACGATCGGCGTGAACGAGAACTTCATGCCCTATTACCGGCACGATCCGCAGACGCAGTACGTGGTGAATTTCAACTGGCTCAAGAACAAGCACAACATCCGGTTCGGCGCCGACATCTACCACATGGGGTTGAACCAGGCGCAGGCGGAATTTATCACCGGCGGCTTCGGCGCGCAGGGAGGATTCGGGTTCGACCGCGGGATCACGGAGCGCTGCGAGGCCGTCGATCCGGCCACGGGCAATTGCGAACAGACCTCCGACAGCTCCCGGTACAACAGCGTGGCGGCGTTCGTAATCGGCCAGGCCGCGCGCGCCGGCAGAACGCTGCAGGTGCCGGACGAGTACCACGTGCGGGCACGGCTGTACAGCCTCTACGCTCGCGATCGCTGGACGATCGGCGACAACCTGACTCTCGATTTCGGGACGCGGTGGGAGTACTTCCCGGTTCCGACGAGACCCGATCGCGGCATCGAGCGCTACGACGTCGGGACCGGCAAGGTGTTGCTCTGCGGCGTTGGCGACATTCCGAAGGACTGCGACATCAAGGCGAGCAAGACGCGCTTCGGTCCGCGTGTTGGCCTGGCGTATCGCATCGGCGACAAGTGGGTCGCGCGCGCCGGTTACGGGTTGACGAACGATCCCTACGAAGCGCTGGAGCTGATCCGTGCGAACTACCCGATCCTGATCCAGGTGAAGCGGGAGTCGCCTGACGGCCTGACGCCTGCCGCCACGCTCTCGGGAGGCATTCCGGCGATTCAGGTGCCCGCAGAGGGCAACGGCGTCCTCGACATCCCGAGCGACTACGCGTTCGGGGGTACCCGAAGGAGCTGGACCGGGGCTATATCGAGTCGTGGAACCTCACCGTCCAGCGCGAGCTTCCGTGGAAACTCACGGGCCAGATCGGCTACGTGGCCACGCACACGGTGCGACAGCTCGGGCTCGTCGACATCAATGCCGGCCAGGCGATCGGCGCCGGTGATGAGGGCAAGCCTCTCCAGGCGCTCTACGGCAGAACCGCGTCCACAGTGTTTCTTCAGCCAGTCGGCAACGGAAACTACCACTCGCTGCAAGCGCAATTGGCGCGGCGGTTCGCCGACGGCCTCAGCCTCGGCGTGGGCTACACGTGGTCGAAGGCGCATGAGCCCCAACGAGAACAGTTCCGGAACGCCGAACGTCTCAGGCGCTGGCGTACATGAGCCGCAACTACGCGCTCACCAGCTTCAATCGCACGCACAACGTCGGCATTACCAACGTCTGGGAGCTTCCGTTCGGCCAGGGGCGGCGCTGGCTGGGCGAGGGGGGAGCGGCTTCCTACATTCTCGGAGGCTGGCAGATCAACAACGTCGTCAGCATCATGAGCGGCGTGCCGTTCAGCGTCTTCGCCGACGACACCTCGCTGAACTTGCCGGGCAGCAACCAGACGGCCGACCAGGTGAAGCCGAACGTGGCGACAGCTTGGCGGAAAGGGTCAGGAAACCCCTACTACGATCCGTCTGCCTTCGCTCGAGGTGACCGAAGCACGATTCGGCAACAGCGGCTACTTCTCGCAGCGTGGGCCCGGCCTGTTCAACTGGGACTTCGGGTTGACCCGGGAGTTCTCCATAACTTCTGGCGTCAAGCTGCAGTTCCGCATGGAGGCGTTCAACTTCACCAACACGCCCCACCTCGACATCCCCGACAACGACGTCGGCGACGGCGAGGATTTCATGACGATCACGAGCGTGACGAATCTCGCCCGGGAAGGCATCGACGAGCGGCAGTTCCGGCTGGGATTCCGGGTGGTCTTCTGAGCGATCGACGCGCCGTACAGATCTCGACGCATCGGCCGAGAGTACTGCGCTGCGCTCGCCGTTCTTCTCGGCCTGCACCGGCGTCCCGCCCCTCGGGGCGGGCGCCGGCCAGGCGGACGAGGCCGCGCCCTCGGTCCGTGCGGCGTCCATTCTCGACGCGTCGCAGCGGGCGGGCCCGCACTATACCGTTGACGATCGGGTGACGGTTGCGGGCTATTTCTACGAGTTCCACCTGACGTCCGACTACGGCCGGTTCGCCGCGCTGGGCCGCTCGGAGCTGGCGACACGGATCGACGAGATCCGCGCAATCGCCGCGCTGCAGGACGTGTCGAAAAGCGAGGTCTTCCTCGCCTCGGCCGGCGGTGCCGCTGTCGACATCGGCAAGGGAGCCGCGAGCGCGGTCACGAATCCTGTCGCCACTGCGAAGGGAGTGGGCGCGGGGATCAAGCGCTTCGGCGTCAACCTGGGACGCGCCAGCAAGCGCACGATCGAGAAGGAGGGCGGCGCCGATTCTGGAGAATCCGGCGCGACGACTGCGGCTGACACGGTGCTTGGCGTTTCCAGCACGATGCGTGAGTGGGCGCGGAAGGTCAAGGCCGATCCCTATACCACCAACGTCGTGCTCCGCGACGCGCTGAAGAGCGTCGCGAAGGTCGACACGGCAGGCTCGATCGTCACGAAGGTGGTGGTCCCGATCCCGGCAGTGGTCGGCACGACGGCGACCGTCGGAAATCTCGTGTGGTCGAAGGACCCGGAAGCGCTCCGCAAACTGAACGAAGAGCGCGTGCGAGCGCTGGGCGTGTCCGAGAAAGCCGCGTCCGCCTTTTTCCGGAACGGCTGGTACACGCTGACGCTGCAGACCAGAATCGTTGCCGCCCTAGACGCTGTCCGGAAACCCGGCTGTGCCGACTATCTCCAGTCGGCGGCAGCCGCCGACAACGAGCGCGAGGCGCTGTTCTTCGTCGAGAGTGCGGAGATGCTTCAGCGCCACCACGCGAAAGCGCCGGTCGACCAGCTGCTCACCGACTCGCGCGCGATCGTAGCGGCGGCCGGCCGCAGTGCGTTGTTGCTCGCTCCGGTGGACGTCGTCCGATCGACGGCCGCGCTCAGACAGGCGTTGAGCGAAATCGCGGACCGCGCGCGCCGAGAGCTCGGAGCATCGTCTCTCGCGCTTCAGATATCTGGAGCGTTATCCGATCGCGCGAGGCAGGACGCGACACGCATCGGCTGGACCGTCCGCGCGTCCGGCGCCTGAGCGATGCGGTTCGGTGCCATCCGATTCGGTTCCATTGCCGTTGCGATCTCGGTTGGCTCCCTTTCAGGATTGGCGCCGTGCCAAACGCCTCGGGCGCCACGCTTCAATGTTCTGGCGTTCTACACCGGCCGTCACGATCTTGCCCACATCAGTTTCGTCGATGACGCCAATCGCTGGTTCCCTGCAACGGCGCGTCGCCACAACTTCCGTTACGAGTCCACGACCGACTGGTCGCGGCTGAACGCCGATTCCCTGAACCGCTACCAGGTCGTCGTGTTTCTCGACACGCGGCCCGACAATGCCGCCGAGCGCGATGCCTTCCGGCGCTACATGGAGCGCGGTGGCGCATGGCTGGGATTTCACTTCTCCGCGTTCGCCCTGACGCCATCCGACTACCCGCAGAACTGGGACTGGTATCACAACGAGTTCCTCGGCGCAGGGCAGTACGTGAGCAATACCTGGCGTCCGACGTCGGCGGTGCTGCGCGTGGATGCCTCCGATCATCCGGTCGTGGCCGGGTTGCCGAGGACGTTTCGATCGGCTCCCAACGAGTGGTACCGCTGGGAGCGCGACGTTCGGAAGACGCCGGGAATTCGCGTTCTGCTCTCGATCGATCCCTCCAGCTTTCCGCTCGGGACAGGCCCGAAGCCGCACGAGATCTGGCACAGCGGCGACTACCCGGTCGTCTGGACCAACACGCATTACCGGATGGTCTACATGAACATGGGCCACAACGACATGGACTACGAGCACGGCACCAACCGGCAGCTTTCGTCGACGTTTGCCGAGCCGGTACAGAACGAACTGATTGTGCGGGCGCTTCGGTGGCTGGGTGAAGGACGCGGAGACCGGCTTCGCGACGTCAGAGCCAATTCGCGGACGAACACAGACGAGAACGGATTGATTCGGTCACGGACGGACGCGGATGGACACGGAAGTGTTCTTGATGATATCTGCAGCTTTGTGGCCGGCGGCGCGGCGCAGCCTTCTGCCTACTTGCCCTCCAGGATCTTCTTCACCTGTCCAGGCGGGAAGAGTGGCCCCGGCAGCCGCTGCGGCTGATAGGTGATGCCCGCGGCCGCTCCGTCGATCGCGAAGGCATAGATCTGCGTCGGGAGGTCCGGGAACAAATCGTTGTCGCTGGCGACGTAGAGCAGGTGCCGCCCGTCCGGAAGGTCCGGTCCCCAGGCGATCGCTTCGATTTTCTCGGCGATCACGTCCTTGATGGTCTGGTTGGCGTTGACCTTGTAGTCGGAATCGAGCAGGTCGAGAAAGAGCACCTTGTCCACCGGCACAATTGCGCCAAGATCGTCGGCGGTCGCCGGCAAGCTCTCGATCTCGGACACATCGGTCAATCCCGGCTTGCTCAGATCGATCTTGTAGAGCCGCTTCAGCCTCGGCTCGTTGTCGTCGTTGGGTGGCGTTGGAACGAAGGTGCGATTATCGCGCTCCAGAACGAGGAACTCGTGGTCGTTGATGGCGAGGATCTCGTTGGCGCCGCGCCCCTGGTTGATGTTGTCGAGCACGTAGACGTACTCGTGGCTCTCGCCGGTTCGAAGATCGTAGGTGAAGATGCGCGAAGTTCGGCCGCGGCGGCCTGGAGGCGTTTCGTCGTTCAGGCCGTTATCCTGAATCAATGCGTTCTGCATGATTCCAACGAGTTTTTGCCCATTCGGCGTAATCGCCAGGCCTTCCATGCCGCGATTCGCCTGTCGCCCGAAGCTGTTCTGATCGGGATAGAGCTCTAGCGAGTTGCCCTCTTCGTCGACCTCGTCGGTGGGATTGGCGATCAGGAACTTCTCGGGAACTGGAATGCGCCTGATCAGGTGACCTTGCCGGTCGAACTCGAACAGATAGGGACCGTACTCGTCGGAGACGAAGAACTTGCCGTCGTTGCTGACGCGCACCGCCTCGGGATCGAAACGCAGCGTGTTGCGCTCGTTGCCGGCAAAGTACGACGAGTCACCGACGAAATGATCGTTCGCTTCGTTGCGGAGGAAGCGCGTGTCCAGCAGCACGGTCTTGATGTTGGGGAAGGGCGCTCCCACGTTCACTGTCATGTAGAGAAAGTGAAAGCGGTCCCAGTACGGCACATCGGTGATGCCGTCGAACGGACCACGGTCCGGGACCGCGAGAAAGACGTTGTCGTGACCCGTGAAGGTGAGCCCCGATCCGAAGCCGCCGAACGTCGCCTGATCGATGCAGGTTTTCTCCGGCTCGTCGTCGTCTCGACAGATTTGCTGCCCGGCAAGGCCGGACTTGTCGAGCGCCTCGCCTGGAGCCAGGCCTTGCCCGATGAACGTGACGCCGGGATCCGCGGCGGACAGGGTGAGGACGGATGTGCCGATGAGAATCGCCGCGAGGGCGCGGGCTCGCCAACCATGCTGCATAGTCTGCTCCGTGACGCTCGTCGATGAGGTGCGTTGAGAGGACGAAGGCTATCGGTTCGCCATGACGAATCGATGACGATGGCGTGACGGCCGTGTGGCGAGCGCGAGCGTTACGACGACACGCTGAAGTGAATCGAGCGTCGCATCACACGGCTAGAGTGCCGCTGTGACGCGGATCGCCATCGTCGGAAACATCTGCGGCGCCATTGCGGTAACGAGCGCCGTCCTCGTGGCGCACGGCGTGAGCGACCGCCGCGGTGCCCCGGCGGGCGTTCTCACGCGGCCAATCCTGACCGTGGGCGACAGCGCGAACGGTTATCGGCTGGTGCGCACGCCGGACGCCATTCACGCGTACGACAACGGCGACGGACGTTCACCGTGCTCGCGCATGACGCTGGCGGCGTGTCGCGATGGGTGATCAGTGCGGACGACTTCACCCTGATCGACGGTTCGCGAGGGGGAGAAACCGCGGTCACTCCGTGGTCGACCACCGTCGACGCGTCAGGATTCCTTGGCGAGGGCTGGCGCATTCGGATCGAGTCCCGCCGGATTGTCGCGATGCGCTCGTCGGACGCGACAGCTCCTTAGCCAGCTCGAGGCACCGGCGAGCCAGGTCCGGTGTGCTCGCGGGCACCGATCTTCGCGAGCGCGGGTTGATGCGGTGTTCGTGCAACACCGCCAGAACGAGTGGATTCACCGTCCCGCGGCTGGCTGCCCGCGCTAGGCGCGAAATCGGCCCCGCGCCTGCGGCAGGCTGTTTAGAATCGCTTCCGCCAGAATCGATCGCGCCGAGTTGCCGGTACAGAGGAAGAGGACGTTCATCGGGGTCGCTAGTGTAAGGTCTCGGGGCACTCGGGGGCGCTGTAGATTTGTCGTAACCGCGGAATACGGGCTTCGGGCTCCGGGCTGCAGGCTTCAGCCTCCGGGCTTCAGGCAACGGGTGCACTCGTGCGTGACGCGTTTGTTCCGGTTGCCTCATCCTCGGACGTTCCTCTATACTGATCGTTCGTGCGCCCGTAGCTCAGTTGGATAGAGCGCCGGACTTCGAATCCGTAGGTCGCAGGTTCGAGTCCTGCCGGGCGCGCCACACCGCCGTTGGCGGGTGGGCGCGGCCGGCAAACTCCAACTCACGTCGCGATGCATGAGCGCGCCGCGACCGTGTTTCGAGTTTTCTGAGCAGCCGCGTATGACGTTGCGAATTCGGATTGATGTTCTCCGCAATCCGCGATCCGCAACCCGAAATCCGCAATTTCGAGATCCCTCGCTGGGCCCGTAGCTCAATTGGCAGAGCAGCAGACTCTTAATCTGTAGGTTGAAGGTTCGATTCCTTCCGGGCTCACCAACTCAACTTGCATATAGTCAGCTACTTCCAGTCTGCAGTCGTGCGCCTTCGGATGGCCATCGGTCTGATTGAGAGCCAATCTGAGAGCCAATCGCCCTCCGTACTCGCTCCTCCCCCGCAAACCGACGCCAAAGTCCGTCAACCGTCACCGTCGTCACCCTCGTCCACCACAGGCCTCGCCAAGCCATTCGCGGTGGCCCAAGTCGAGCCAGGGGACCCTCTCGCGGGACGGCCCCAAGCGGCGCGGGGGTAGGGGGTTCTCCCTCGACGAATTTTTTCAAGAACCTTCCTTGACTCCGCAGGTGTCACCAACTGTCCGAGCTGGATCCAGACAGTTCCTAAGAGTTGGGGGCCCAGATTTTCCCCAGATGGAACCCGCTGACCAGCTGAATACGCCAAATCGAAGACTTCCAGAGAGCCGCGTTAAGGTGGTTTGCCAAACGGAAATCCGCCTTCTTGACACCCTCAGCCTCCACCTCTGAGACGCAGCGCTCCCAAAATCCAACGAACCGGACATGTAGAACGACGGCAGACGTCGTCCTTCAACGCGAGGTCTTGAGGCACCACACAGTCATGGCCGCGTGAAACAGTACCGTGGGCCAAAGGCCTAGGCTGGATAGCGCGAGTCCGATGCTGGCGTACGCGAGCACGATTGCAACGCCCGTGTGGTAGAGCGCCATCGCCGCAACCAGTCCTCGCGCTGCACGGCTCTGACCGTCGTGACGCGTGAGCCAGCATGTGAGAGCCAGTGCGACCAGCGCTACTCCGGCAACACGTGCAAGCGTCAACGCAGCAGGTGCATCAAGTGATGAACCCAGCAGCAGCGTGGCGAGCCTGGACGGAAGCGCCACGAGCGCCAGGCCCGTCACGCCTTCCAATATAGCTGTCACGACGAGCAGGCTGTGCATATCAGCTCCTCAAACGACGGTCACGACGCTACGATCCTGCGAATGCCGCAATGCGCTCGATTACCCAGAACATCGCGACGGCACCAATCGCGTACGCGGGCACGGCTCCCGCCCAGCGTGGCCACGTTTTCGGAATCTTCGTCACCAAGAAGAACAGCCCGAGCACCGCGGTGACAAACACCAACTGACCAATCTCCACGCCCACATTGAAAAACAGCAGCGCGACAGGAATCGCTCGCGCCGGCAGGCCGACCTGCGCCAGCGCGCCGGCGAAGCCGAAGCCGTGCATCAGACCGAAGCTGAACGAGACCACCCAGGGCCACCGTGCGGTGAGTCCGGGTTGACCGCGGCGGGCTTGTACGATTTCGCGCGCCACGAAGACGATGCTCAACGCGATGCAGGCCTCAACGGGGGGCTGCGGGATGTGGACCCACCCGAGCGCCGCCGCCGTCAGCGTCAGACTGTGGGTCATCGTGAACGCCGTCATCGTCGCGACGATCCGTCGCCAACCCTCGACCAGAAAGAGCATCGCGAGGATGTAGAGCAAGTGGTCGATGCCGACCAGGATGTGGTGAACGCCGAGTCCGAGGTAGGTCCAGGCGACACCGATGGCGTGCGCCGATGGCTCGACGACAAACGCAGGCTGTTCCGGCAGGAGTCGCGCCACCTGGGTCGTGCCGTCCTCACGTTCGACGCGCGCCAGCACATCGGTGATGGTGCCTGGCAACCCATCGATCCGTACTTTGCCGTTGGCGAGGCCGCCCTCACGTCGAATGGTCCATCGTTCGACGAAGCCATCGCCCACGAAATGTCCGCGCGGCTCGGAGAGATTGACGGTGCCTTCCGGAAAGACGACGTGAATGGCCAGACGCAGGGTATCGCCCTGCGCCGGCACCTTCCACATCACGTCGTACGTCTCGGCGCTCGTCTGACGAAGCTCGAGGTAGGCCGGGCGGAACACATCGGCGCGAATCGTGGTCGCCCACGTCAGCATCAGCGCGACCGCGACCGTCCATCGGCGCAGCACAGTGCCGTCCTACTTCCGTGCCGTCCGTGCGACGTTGGCGTCCGCTGTGACGCGGACCGTGTAGCGCCGCGCCAACATCTCGTAGAACTGCTCTTTCAGCTTCGCGGTTTGTGCACGTGACCACTCACGTGTGACCACATCGCGCGCGTCCGCCAGGGTGGCGCGGGTCGATTCGCCGCGATGGGTGATGCGCACAAGATGGAGTCCGTAACTCGTCGTCAACGGACCCTGCCAGCCATCGCCGTCGATTGCCGCCAGCTGCTTGGCGAAGTCATTGCCGAACGCCGCTTCGACGTCATGCGGCAACGCCTCCGTCATTGTCGCCGGTAGCAGCGTGCGATCGCCGAGCGTACCCGGCTGCCTTCCGAGCGTCAGCGCCTGCCGGACGCTGGTGACGACCATGGTCAGGTCATCGCCTCGGTGCCTGCCGGGATCGATGTAGATCTGCAGAAACGATACCCGGCCCGGAATGTCGAACTCCGCCTGATGCGCCGCGAGATATGCTTCCAGATCGCGGTCGCTCGGCACGCTCGTCAGGGCATCTTCGCTGAGGAGCTCAGTTTTCTGCCGAATCCGGTTACGGACGACGGGATCGTCCCGATCGAGACCCAGGGCGAGGCCTTCCCGATAGAGCATCTCGTCGCGCACGTAGGCGTCGACTGCCGCACGCAGCTCCTCTTCGCGAGGCGGTCGTCCGCCATGGCTCGCACTGAACTGTGCGGTGATCGAGGCGATTCGATCGGCCGTAATCACGATCTCGGACGCATCGGACGCCGTCGGCGCGATGAGGCGATAGCCGCCAAAGATCGCCGCTCCGAGCAACGCAAAGTGCAGGAGCGGCTCCCGGAGCAACCGGCGGATCACGGCGTGTACCAGATGGGCGACGTGAACGCGCGCTCCTGCGTGGTCATCGGGACCTTCGGGTCGGGAATCTTGATCTTGAAATACGCGGCGTCGTAGGCGGTCCAGCGCGGCGTGGGAATCTCGAGCACGCGCGCGTAGTAGAAGGCGCGTACCGACGGATCGAAATCTGGATCCTTCCACACCGTGATCAGTTCGGGGTCGCCAATCGTATTCGTCCACGAGGCGGTCGCAACATCAACCGTATTGCCCACCGGCGTGAGTTTACCGTTCACGATCCGCCGACGATCGGCGTCACTCCACACGACGTCGTAGATCTTTTCCTGGGGCTTGCCGGACTTGTCGAGCCAGCCCTTGATGATCTGAATGCGATCTAGATTGCCGCTGGTCGCGTCCTTCAGCGCGGCCACCAGGAACGTCGGCGCTTTGCCGCCAGGGGCCGTCTTCAAATCGCTGCCCATCGCCACGCCTTTGGCGTAGCCCACCGCGGCCGGCGTGCGAGAGATGTCGGACTTCGTGAAATCGAAGCCCCCGAAGAAGCGGACGATGATGTGCGGACCGCTGGTCGCGTAGGTTTCGCGACGTTTCATCGCGTCCCACAGCGCCTCGCGGGTATTGCCAGTCGCCCAGACACCGGTGTAACCGGCGGCGGTCATCTCCCAGCCTTTGACGATACGCCCCTCGAAGTTCATGGCGTTTTCGTTCCAGCGGTCAGCGTTCGGTTCGGCGGACGGAAATTTGGCAAAGAAGTTATCCTCTTCCGCGGCCACCAACCCGTTGTGCGTGTCGGTGCCACCCGCCATCCCGTATTTGAACGGATTGGCTCCAAGGTCCTGTTCGACCTTCAAGCCATTCTTCAAAGCCTCGCGCAGGTACTGGTACTGGATCATGCCCGGCTTCTTCGGCGTCTGTGTCAGGTTGCCGCGATCCCAGAGCTCGTAGTTCACTGCGAACTCGTCCGTCGTGGAGAGGGACGGATGCGACTCGCTCTGGCCTTTCATCTGTATCGCTTCGAAGAGCGGCTCCCATCGCTGACGGTCCTCGGCCCATTGCCTGGTCATCGCGTCGCCCGCGAAGGTGGTGAGCGGGAACATGCGGCCGTTGGACAAGTTGCCGTTGTGCGGAATTGCGAGCAGCTTGCCTCCGGTCTTCTGTTCCCATGCCGCCATCCATTTCCACAGGTCCTCGGGGTTTTCGCTCTGGAACGTCGTCATCGGCAGAACCTGCTCGGCCTTCGATTTACCGTCGCGGTAAATCACGTTGCGATGCAGGTTGTCGCCGCCGCCGGCGTTGGACGTCCACTCGTATGCGATAAACGCCGTGAATCGACCGGGCTCGGTGTACTTCTCCTGAATCGCGATGTTCTTGTCCCAGACTGCCTTGGCGAACTTCGGGTCCATGATCAGCGGTGGCAACTTCTTGGTGGACTGGGCTGCGATCAGTTCCATGACGGCCGACTTGGCATCCTGGCCGCCCTTGGCGAACAGGTCGTGCCACCGCTTGATGGTGGCGTCCTGCATCATCTCGGCATTGCCCGCTTTGATCTCGGTGATAACGCCCATGCCGTCGGAGTGGTCGGTCACGGCGATCCAATCGAGCGGTTTCCCGAGCTTCACGGGTTGACCGCTGGTCGACACGACTTCTTCTCCGCGAGCGAACCGCACCGCCTCCTCGGGTCCGAGCGTCGTTCCGGTGCCGCCCGCATCCACCGACCAGGCTGTGTGAACGTGTTCGTCCCCAAAATAGACGCGCTCGGGATAGTTACGACCGGCATAAGGGGAATAGCCCGGCGTCTTGTTGAACTTGCTCGGATCGGCCGGCTCGATTTGACCGGAGTCAGCGACCGCCGTGCCCGCCAGTGTCGGCGGTGGACCGAGTACTTCGGGAGGGCTCGTCGGTGATGCTGAACCCTGCGGCTCAGGAGTCGGAGAACCGCAAGCCATCGTTACGATCAAGAGTGTGGCAATCGCGATCAGACGCATGGAGCCTCACAGAAATCGGCGTTTTGAAAGGCGAACGTATCCGAAGGTGCGCGCCGTAACCGAGTCTTCGACCTTACAACCCGCCGTATGCCTCCGGCCGGCCGGAGGTACCCCGGTGAATCCACGCGCACGTGGGGATCGTTTGCGGGCGTCAGGCGATTTTTGCGCCCGAAGACGCGGATCGGCGGCCATCGCGGCGCCGGGATGCCAAAGGGCTGAGCAGGTATCGTGCCCGAGAGGTGAGGGCGCCGGTACGTCCCAGAAAGAATCTCTGTCCGCGGTTGTCGGAACGGGCTTCTCTCGGGCGCGAACAGGTCGAACTGGACTAATGCCGCGCCTGACGCTGGCGGCCGTTTGCCACCTCCGTGTAAGAAGGCTGGATACCCGAGCCGCCTCTTCTTCACGTTTCTTCACATTAAATTCGTGGCTCACCTTGACATTGTGGCCACGGCGGCGCACCGTCGGCGTCAGCGGTTCAATCTTGGACAGGGAGGGAAGGATGTGGAAGAGATACCTACTGATCGCAGTCCTGCTCGTGGGGGCGATCGGCGTCGCTCAGCGAGCGCAGGCTGCGCCCATTCTTGGTGGCCAACTGTTTTACACAGGTGGTGATGTGACGGTCGCGGCCCTTCCGGTTTCGTCCGGGTTCTCGAGCGTGTTGGGCCTCTACGATTCGAGCTTCAATTTGCTCCTCGGTCTCACAACAGATGAACCGCCGTTCCCCATCCAGCCGGCGATCACGTTCGATCCGAGCGCCTACGGTATCGCCACCGGCGGTGAACTGATCTTCGGCGTCCACGTCAACCAGCCCGGGGACAACTTCTTCATGGGTCCGGCGTTGCGCAACCCTGATAACGTTTTTCACGCGACAGTTGACTCCATTGGTGGCGGGCAATTTGTCGGCGGATTCGAAGATGTGTTCGGCGGCGGCGATACCGACTTCGACGACAACAGATTTCTTTTCACAGGTGCTGTGAGTGCTGCGCCTCCTATTCCGGAGCCGGGGACGCTGAGTCTGTTACTGCTCGGGGCCATTCCGGTCGCCCGCCGCCGGTTCTCACGGTCGAAGTAGTACTTTGTCCGGCTCTCGTCCGCAGTGCGCGAGCCGGACCTCACGCCTAATCACGCATTCTCCCGTCAGGTCGCCATCACGAAACAATGCGTAGCAACCCTGATTAACGGCTCTATCCGGGGAGAGTCAACCGCTGGTGACAGTCCAGCTTTCGTCTTGCGACTAGCCGTTCATAGGGTGTTTGTCATCGAGCGCCCCGTGCCGCCGGTGGTAGTTGTAGTCCCGCTCCCGAAGGTGCTCGTTGACGAGGTGCCTATTCGTCGAGGCGTGATGCAGGCCACCCGGCGCGATCCACCTAGCCGACAATTTCGATCATCTTAAGCGCGTCGTTCGGCCCACCATGCCAAACACGCTTGCTTTCGTCGATGGCGCGCCTCATCCGCCTCGCAGTACGCCATCTCGCGGTAACTCCAAAGGCCGCCGAAGGACCACCGCGGTTCCGTGTCCCTGTAATTCCGACGCTGGCGCGAGGAATACGTCAGGCCCCAGCAGCGCCGACAGCGAAGCGTTAACGTTGCCAGCGGCAGATACAGTCGCGTGCAGCGGCAGGCGCACCACGGGCACACCCGGAACACGCGACCGTTCCGCCAAACCGCGTTCGGTACGATGCGAACCGCGCTACGGCTGTAGAAGATCGGCCCGCAATTCACTGGCGAGCGCATTTCAGTCGGGTCACACGGCCTACAAACTGTCGCCGGTTTCCGCGCCGCTGCCGCGTCAAAGGAGGAGCGCTCCGTCAAGAGACTACTACGCTGTGTGGGCATCCTTGAGCTAAAGCCAACCGCCGCTAAATCCCGCCCGCCGCAGTCCAGCCACGACCGGCGGGCAGCGGCTCATGATGTTCCACAGCAGTCCGGTCCGGTAGTTCTCGATCATCAGCACGACCGGCCCTTGATCGATGCCGAAGTGATACGGCGTGACCCACCAACCGGTCGGACTATCCGGCATGGCAAACGATTGATTGAACGACGGCTTGAACCCATATTTCCCGGTCATCCCCAAGTGCAGTCGGGCAAAGTTCCGCAAGGTCGGGATGACGATTTCCGGAGCAAACGGGAGCGAGGCGACGACGACCCACGGCGCGACCGTGCCGTCGTCTGGACCAAATGGGGCGCCTCGAGCGATGTAGTCGAAGAACTCGCGTTCGACGCCGTCGACTACACGCTTCGCCCAACCGGGTCCGTCGCATGCCGTGAAGCCGCAACAGTGTTCGCTGTAGCCGACGAAATTCCGGGGATTGCGGATCGCGTATTCCTGCTGCACGAACGTCGCCTGCCGGCTGTTCTCGAAGTAGTCGCTGCCGTGCGTCCGCATGAATTCGTCGCGAATACCGCGAAAGTCGATCCACATATGCGAGAGTTGATGAGTGAAGAGTGGCCCCGAGTAGAGCAATTCACGATCGTAGATGTTCTTCCACTGGTAAGTCGCACAATAGGCGCGATAACTCTCGGGAGGCAACGGATGCGTCGGCGAGCCGAGTCCGAGGATATACAGCAGCAAGCCTTCGTCATAACCTTGCCAGCGGTGTTGGATGAACCCGTTCTCCGGCCGCCAGCCATGCGTGAGGGTCGGTCCGCCATCACGAGCCCAATTCCAATCGGCCCGACGGTAAAGCGTATCGGCCAGGTCTCTGATCTCGACCTCGTCGGGGGTATCGCGGTCGAAATACGTGCCGACCGACAAGGCACCGGCGAACAGGAATGCCGAGTCGATGGTGGAGAGCTCGCATTTCCAAACGCGGCGACCGGTTTCGATGTCCAGGAAATGGTAGAAGAAGCCTTTGTAACCGCTGGCGTCCGGCTCGGGACCCTGCGGGCATGCGAGCAAGTACCGCAGGCGTTTCAGGGTGATCTTGGCGGCGAAGTCTCGGAAGAGGACGCCGCGCTCGACGACGACTGGAATCGTCGCCAGTGCCATGCCGACGGCGGCGATACTGACCGGAGCGTTCGGGTCGGTCTTGTCTCGGACCAGTCCATTGTCCGGGTTGGTTTCGTGCAGATAGTAAAGAACCGTGGACAACTGCAGCAGGCCCAGCTCTCTCTCGCTGGGCAGTCGATGGAGATCGTTGTCGGCGTCTGGAGTGTCGGGCACGATTAGTCGGTCTCGGTCAGCCCAACGGCACGCGGCCTGGTTCGCCTTCCCAGTCGCCGCCCTTTTTGGGCTCGGTTGCGGATCGGTTCGAGGTCACAGCGCCAAACGGGAAGACGGTGCAGTTTAAAGGCGACAGCCCACCGACCAAAGCGAAGCTCGAGGATAAAGGCGGCGGCCGAACTCCAAGTGGCCTGACGCGCCAGCAAGTGAGGGCCGGTGGATGTGGCTTAAGGAAATAGCCGGAGCGCCTGCAGGGCCTGTTAACCGCTGACGCGCCTCCAGCGTTGTATCGGTAAATCTCGTACATGCGAGGAGAAGCGCAGATGGGCTCAGAGATCATCATCGTGCCGGCGGCGTTCCTGCTGACGGGCTACGTCGTCTTCACAATCGTCGACGGCATCCTGCGGTGGCGTAGGCTCAGGGGATCGACCGAGTTTCAGGGGAAGCTCCTGGAACGGATCGGCTCCGCCCGGGAATTCGGCGAGTTTCTCAACACCGAGGGGGGCGGCCGGTTCATCGACGTCATCGGGACGGAGAGAGGTGGCAGCGTGCACGCACGTATTCTCCGCGCCGTGCAGACGGGAATCGTGCTCGTCGTTCTTGGTGCGGCGCTGTTCCTGTTCGTCAGGTGGGTCACGCTGCCGTACCCCGTTCCGGCGAACCTGGGGTTTCTCGCGACTGTTTCGACAGCCATCGGCGTCGGACTGCTGCTGTCCTCCTTCGTCTCGTACCGTCTCTCGAGAAAGATGGGACTGATCGAAGATCAGGCGCACCGTGCGCCTCACGTGACAACAGTGTCGTGACATGCCTGAGCTCACGGAGCCTGCCTTCGGCGAGTTCTACCGCCGTCATGCGCGGGCACTGTGGTCGTACGTGTATCGGGTGACCGGCAACGCCGCCGATGCGGACGATATCGTTCAGGATGCGTTCTGCCGGCTCCTCTGCGCGGAAGTGTCCGATCTCAGCGATGTGGACTGCCGGCGATATCTCTTCCGCGTCGCCGGCAACCTGATTACGGATCGATGGCGGCACGCGCAGCGCGAGCTGTCCTGGCTCGCTCGCCTGCGCCCGCCTCCACCCGAGCCGCCGCCGGCCGGGCACGACGAGGAGGTGGCTCGGACGTTTGCGGCCTTGAAGCCACGCGAGCGCGCGTTGCTGTGGCTCGCGTACGTCGAACAGCAGGACCATCAGCAGATCGCCGACTCCCTCGGCCTGGCCCGCGGCAGCGTCAAGGTGCTGCTGTCGCGCGCACGAAACAGGCTCCGGGAACTTCTGAGTTCCGCGCGAATCGTCGCGAGGGCATGATGTTCGAGCTTTTCAGTCGGAACCTGACGCCTGAGGAAGAGGACGCCGTCGCTGCCTTCATGAAGCGCGTGGCCGTCCTGCCCGATGCACAGCGAGCGCCGCTTCCGGACCCGACCGTGCTCTGGTGGAGGGCGCAGTTCGTGCGGCGATGGAACAACGAGCGGAAGGCGCAGGCGCCGCTCGATGTGATCGATCCGATTCAGATTGTCGCGGGCCTCATCGCCGCCGGACTGCTGCTGGTGTGGACACTGCCGTCGGTCGTGCGCGCATTTTCCTTCATCGGCCTGTGACCCAGGGGACTCCGCATTAACGCGCTGTCGCCGTCAGAGCTTTCGAGCGTGTAACAAACCCCCCAATCGGCACCGCCGGGGATACCTTCGCGCAGATTACTAAACACTGGACGACACGGGTGCGCGTGGATTGTACGGAGTCGGGAAGGCCTCGATTCTCAGTGTGGAGGCTCGCTGCCGATTTCACAGAAATAGCGCCGTGCGATGGCCCGAGCCATAAGGCTATAATCCGAGGCCATGCTGGCATCCCTGCTTGTGACGGCGCTCCTGTCTATTCAGCTCCGCGCGCCCGAAACCCTCCGTCCGCCTGCCGCGCCACCGCCGGACGGAACGGGCAAGTTCCAGGAGTACGCCTACACCTACCATCTGGACTCCCGCGTTTTCGTAATCGCGTTCACGCCAGCGCTGCCTGCCAAGCGAGCCACGGTGCTCGATGCGCTGAAGAGCGTGTGCCGCGACTTGTACGACCTGGACTTCACGAAGGCGGAGACGCGGCCGGGGACCGGGCCGAACGAGTGGATGTTCGAGCTGAACGATTTGCGGACGTGCTACGGGCGCGAGACGACGAACCCGGCCAAGCCGGGCGAGGTCAAATCGCTGCGCGTCTGGATGCCGTAGACCGGCGGGCACGCCATCGGCGTCGGCCGAGCGATCGCTGGTCAGCGGGTCGATCGCCGTGATCTCCTGCTCGTCGTTCGAGGACCCTGTTTAGTCATTCAACATGTTGGTGGCGCCAAGGAGCTTGCGGTAAGCGTCTGCAGCTTTTTCAAGACTCCTGATGAGAACCTCCAGCGACTCTTGAGCTTCTCTGACCCGAAGATCAGTGTCGCGCTCGCGCACGCATCATTTTCATTCCTGTGCTTTCTTCTTTGGCGGGGGTGTTTCGGGTAACGCACCCGGTCCGTAGCTCGTTGGATCACTAAGCCGGCGAGGATCGTCGTAAACTTTCTGCTGATCACCTTGCTCACGCATCCACGCCTCCAGTTCCGCGCGCATTTCCTTTAAGCGCGCGGCTTGGTTCGGTTCCGACGCGAGATTGTGCTGCTCATCCGGGTCGGCTTTGAGATCGTAAAGTTCTTCGGCAGACCGCTCGTGATAACGCTTCACAATGGCAGCGGCTCGTGCATTGGTTTTTGCCGCGGCTTCCCAGGTCGCGAAGTAAGCGCGCTGACCGAGATGCACGGGCAAGTCAATGTGCGTGGTGAACGCAAAGTCCGGATGCAGGTTGAAAATGTCCTTCCATCCGTCGGTGCGAAGACTGCGCATGGGATAAATGTTGAATTGGCCATCCCCGCTGTGCGTTGTGAAAATGCGGTCGCGATGCTGCGCGGTTTTCCCCAGCAGAACACCGGCGAAAGATTGCCCATCTATGTTGTTCGGAGGTTTGCCTCCGGCAAGCTCCAGGAGTGTTGGCAGGAAGTCCACCCAACTCACCATCGCATCGGTGTGCTGCTGCGACTTCACCATGCTTGGCCAAGAGATAATCAACGGCACCCGGATGCCGGCGTCATAAAGATTCCATTTCGCAAATGGCCACTGCGCGCCGTGGTCGCTGCTCAACAGAAATAGTGTGTTCTCCCCCAACGTTTCTCGAGCGGTGTCGTAAATTGCGCCGAGTTCGTCGTCGGCTTTCGTGACCGCGGCGGTGTAGCGAGCGCGCCATTGGCGGGTTGCCGGGGTGTCAACCGAGCCAGCGGGCAGAATAAGGGAGGCGGGATCGTAACCCTCCGCGTTCGTTGGCCACGGCACATGCGGCCAGTTGCTGCCAACAAAAAGGCAAAGCGGCTTGGCGTTCGTGCGCGGACGATTCTTCAAAAACCGCACTGCAGACGGGATGCCCTCGGGATCATGAAACGTGTCATGCTCGAAATGATCGAAGCCATAATCCCTCGTGTGGCCGTAATGCGAGACCTTCCCGAACGCGACGCCTTCATAGCCCAGCTCCTGAAAATACGCGGGCCACTTCTTAATATCGGCGCGCGGCTTCGTTTGATTCGCCTCAGCGCCGTTACGCGCGGGCATCAACCCGGTAAGCAAGGCAGCGCGACTCGGCGCGCAACTTGGCGACGCCACGAAAGCGCGCGTGAACGTCAGCCCCGCAATTGCGAGACGTTGCATGTTGGGCGTGCGTAGGGTCGAGCCGTACGGCGAGGCGTCCAACTGACTTTGGTCGTCCGTCAGGAAAATGACAATGTCCGGCGGGCGGTTCGTCGCCGCGGAAGATAACACCAAGGAAACCGCGAGGAATGTCGCGGCGAGGAAGCGAATCTTTGGCGGTTTCGAAAATGAAATCATTCTGCTCGAGGGCGAGAAGATGGCGCCGTTGACGAGTCCGTCATCCTGGTTTACCCGAGCCTTGCCGAAGAACAACAATGGTGTCTGCCTGCACGTTGTCCCAGCTCTCGCTGGAGCCATCGGGCCAGTGCACGATCACACCCCGCACGGCAGAACTCTTGCCAAGCCCGAAGTGGACGCGAACGTCGCTGGCACTCAGGTAACTTGAATCGGTGTGAACCCTTCGCCAGAGCGGCTCTTCACCATCACGCACGACCGCCACACGAGCCCCAATTCCGAAACGGTTGCTCCTGATGCCTTCCAGCCGAGCCTCGAGCCAGTGTTGCCGGGAGCCGATTTCGTTGCGGAGGAGTCGAACGGCGCCATTGTTATTCGTCACGAGGATGTCAACGGCTCCGTCGTTGTCGATGTCGCCGATGGCTGCCCCGCGCCCAACGTCGACGCGCTGGAAGGCTGGTCCGGCGACGTCACTCGTCTCGTGAAAGGTGCCCCCTTTACCTTCATTGTGAAACAGAAGGTTGCGTTGATCGTACGGGTATCGCTCGCCTCGCATGGATTCCACGATGCTCACCGCACCGTTCGCGATAAACAGATCCAGCCGGCCGTCGTTGTCATAGTCCAGCCACTGCGTCCCGAATCCCGTGAAGGCGAAGGTCGGTGCCGCCAACCCGGACTGCAGGGTGACATCTTCGAACAGGCCTTTGCCATCGCCACGGAAAAGCGTCGCGCCTTCGCGGGCGAGGTTGGTCACCAGGACTGTCAGAGTGCCCTGATTGTCGAGGTCTTCTGCGGTGACGCCCATTCCGGCCTTGGTGAGGCCGTCTGCGTTGTACGCCACGCCAGCTTCCAGAGCGTTCTCCCGAAAGGTCCCGTCGCCCTGGTTCAACCACAGGCGATTGGCCGCCGTATCGTTCGCAACATAAATGTCCGTACGGCCGTCACCATTGAAGTCCGCACCGAGAACACCGAGCGCCGGACCGTATGAGGATCCGATTCCAGAGAGACCGGTGACATCGACGAATTGGCCATTGCCCTGGTTGCGGAACAGCCGTGAGGGAACGGCCTTGTAGGCCTTGGGGGTGCAGTAATCCGGCTCGCCGGTCGGAGCGTAGCAGCGCTTGTTGCCCTTCACGGTGAAGTCCACGTAGTTTCCGACGAAGAGATCGAGATAGCCATCCCTGTCGTAGTCGAGAAACGCGCCACTGGTGCTCCATCGGGCGTCATCCACGCCGGCCTGGCGTGTGACATCGGCGAAGGTTCCATCGCCGTTGTTGTGGTACAGGACGTTGTGCCCGAAGTTCGTCACATAAAGATCGAGAAACCCATCGTTGTCGTAATCGCCAGTCACCGCACCCATCCCATAGCCGTCATGACCCACGCCGGCTTTCTCGGTCACATCGACAAATTGCAGGCGCCCCGTTTGAGACAGCATGTTCCGGAATAGCCGGTTTCCTGACTTCGAGCCCGCGGGCCGCGGAAACAGCAGTTTCCGGCCGTCGTCGATCGCAGTGCCCTGGATCAAATAGACATCGAGATCACCGTCGCTGTCGTAGTCGAAGAGGGCGGCTCCGGAGCCCATGATTTCCGGCATGTTGTATTCGCCGGTTGCTCCGGTGAAATGTTGGAAGTCCAGGCCTACGTCTGAAGCAATCTCGCGGAACAGCGGTGTCGCCGTCGACGAAACGATGCGTCCAGCTGTCACAATCGAAAGCGTCAGGCAGACGAGTCGCCTTTTCATGGCTTGTCGAGCGCGACGGCCTTTTCCAAAGCTCGCAGGTCTTTCTCGATGCTGGCCAGCAATCTGGTCTGGCCGCGGGCGGTGGCCTGTTCCCGGGCGGTGCGGGCGTATCTGAGCGCGTCTGTCAGGTTGCCGGCCCGTGCGTAGGTCGCTGCCAGCGCGTAGAGGTAGCGCGGTGTGTTGTCGTCCTCCGGCGTGAGTGTTTGCAGAAAGTGTCGAATCGCTTCGTCGAATTTCCCCTGATTGGCCAGGATCCGGCCCAAGTGGAAGTGCGCAACCCGGTAAGCGGGCCGATTCTCAAGTGCCTCCGTGAACTGCTGAAAAGCGTCGGTCATCCGCCCTTGCTGCTGGTACAGCGCTCCAAGGTGGTTGTGAGCCTCGGCGTAGTACCGATTGATCTGCAACGCTTCTTGAAATGCCCTCTCGGCATCCTGACGTTTGTGCTGTTTGAGGAGGAGAACTCCGTAGTTGTAATGGAGGTCGGCGTGGTTTCGATCGAGATCGAGCGCAGCCCTGTAGTGCTCTGCCGCCTTGTCAAACTGCTCCAACCGGCCATAGAGCGACACGAGGTTGATGTGGGCCTGGACAGCCCGCGAGTCCACACGCAGCGCTTCATTCTGTTCAGTGACGGCCTCGGCGAGCCGGCCTGCCTGCTCGAGATCCGCGCCGCGTCGAATGTGAGTGGTGGGTCCAAGGTTCAGTCTGGCGACGTCGCTGCGCAGCGAGTCCTCCAACGGCGGAACCGCCGTCTTGTTCCGCTCGTAAAGGCTGAACTGCAGCTGAGCCTCTGTTTCCTCACCAAGCTTCCGGTACACCATCGCCAAAGCGTAGTGGGCCGGGCCGTATGGCGGAAACAATTCGCAGGACTTCAGGTACACGTTTGCGGCCGCGGCTGCCTCTCCACGAGCAGCAAGCACTCGACCCAATCCATAGTGGGCCTCGGCGCTCTCAGGATGCACCCTGCTGATGGACTGATAGATCT
>CAWDCH010000004.1:0-389391 GCA_963800785.1 Vicinamibacteria bacterium | reverse complement strand
GCTCCTATCACGATCAGTGCGTGCGCTCTTTGGCCGAGTACCGGTTGAGCAGAGCAATCAGCTTCGCGGCCGCCTCGGGCGCGCGTACGCCCTTGGTCACGATGTCGCGGTTCTCAAGTTTCCTGCCATAGAGCGTGGCGTTGTCATCCAGATCCTGCCGCAGCGTGGCCCCTTCCAGGGCGAGGCCGGCAAACAATCCTTGCGATCGGGACCACGACAGGATGTCCGCGCGCATTTGCACATCTGTTTGAGCCGTGGCCGTGCGTCCCACCGGCCCTGCCGCCACGGAGCCTTCTGCGCCCAGCGTGAATTTGCTGGAAAGCAGCTTATCCGCTCCCCGTTCGCTCATGACCAACATGATCAAGTCCGTCGAAGAACCGCCGATCTGGAAGCCCACGCTTCCGCCCTCGATGCGGACCGTGCCGGGCGCAGACCAACCGGCTCCGCCTTTGTGACGGCAGGACAGGTACCCTTTCCCGTATTTCCCGCCCACGACCCACGCTGCGGTCTTGAGGTCCGGGACAATCACGATGCAATGCCCCTTTTCGAGGAGTTCCTGGGGAATCCCCTTATCCTGCGTCGCCATAATCTCTGAAAACACGACCGCTGCATCGTTCAGTCGCTTTGCCGGCTCGTTGTCAGCCGCCAGCAGCGGCATGAGCGCCAATGCTGCCGCCATCGTCGTTGCAATCATCAGTTTCACTGTGCACCTCCTTCTGCCACACAAGTTGGACCTCTTTATGACGCGCCGGATGGACGGGCGTCAGGGTTTCGCAATGCGCCCGAGCACATCGCCGATGGTCTTCGTGCTTCGGTGGCCAGAGCGTTCGATCCCGGTCCCGCGCCGCACCAGACGCCACCCGCGACGCTCGCGGGAATCCGGGCCATCCGGGAGCGCACGGGCTGCCCGCCTGGGCCATCGGCCGCGCCGTGGATGTCCCGACAGCGCGCTTACGTCGTCAGCGGCATGTTGACACGCGGCCCGAGGACGATGCGCACGGTGTGTTCCTGTCCATCGGCCACGAGTGCGATCGCGTTGGGATCGATGGGGCGGCCATCGAACTCCGCTGACGCGATTCCACGCGAGCGATGCTCGGGGTTTTCTACGACGAAGCGGTATCGAGTGCCGCCAATCGTCCAGTCCAGCGAATATTCAGGCCATATCGTCGGAATGCACGGGTTCAGGCTGATTGTGCCGCCATGCCGTTGCAGTCCAAGCAGCGCCTGCACGGCCGCCTGATACATCCAGCCCGCCGAGCCGGTGTACCAGGTCCAACCGCCGCGGCCGACGTGCATCGGGTGGGCGTAAATGTCGGCGGCAACGGCGTACGGCTCGGTGCGGTACCGCTCCGCATTCTCAGGCGTCCGCACGTGGTTGATCGGGTTGATCAGATGAAACAGCTCCATCGCCTCGTCGCCCATGCCGAGCCGCGCCAGAGCGATCACCGCCCACACCGCGGCGTGCGTGTACTGGCCGCCATTTTCGCGGATGCCGGGTAGATAGCCTTTGATGTAGCCGGGATCCTGGGGCGTCTGATCGAACGGTGGTGTCAGCAGCAGCACCAGCTTGGCGTCGCGACGCACGAGATGGGCGCGGACGGCGTTCATCGCCCGCTCGGCACGTGGCGGCTGTGCCGCTCTCGAAATGACCGCCCACGACTGCGTCAGCGAGTCAATCCTGCACTCCTCGTTCTGCGCCGACCCCAGCGGCGTGCCGTCGTCGAAGTAGGCCCGGCGATACCAATCGCCGTCCCACGCAAGCTCCAGCATGCCGGTGAGCCAGCGCGCTTCGTCGCGATAGTGCTGCGCCAGGTCTGCGCGGCCGCGACCCTCGCACAACGGCGCGAAGTCGTCGAGGACCGTGACGAGGAACCAGCCAAGCCACACGCTCTCTCCCAGGCCGCGGTGCCCGATGCGGTTCATGCCGTCGTTCCAGTCGCCACCGCCGATGAGCGGCAAACCATGAGCACCGTATTTCATCGAGTGCTTGATTGCGCGCACGCAGTGTTCGAACACGGAAGCGGCCTCTGATGACACCCGAGGCAGGATGTAGAGTTCATGCTGCTCGGGCTCGAGAAGGGGCGCCTCGAGGAAGGGCGCCTCCTCGTCGAGCACGGAATCGTCTCCGGTCTGCGAAACGTAACTGGCGACCACGTAAGGGAGCCAGAGGAGATCGTCGGAGCAGCGCGTCCTGGGGCCGCGGCCGCTCGGCGGATGCCACCAGTGCTGCACGTCGCCCTCGACGAACTGCCGCGACGCGGCATGGAGCAGATGCGCGCGGCAAATGTCCGGTCGCACGTAGAGCAGCGCCATGGTGTCCTGCAGCTGATCGCGGAAGCCGAACGCGCCGCCGGGCTGACAGGGCCCGCTCCGCGCCCAGATGCGACACGCGAGATTCTGATACAACAGCCAGCGATTGACGATCAGATCGAACGAATCGTCCGGCGTGTGGACCTGCAGCGCGCCCAGCGTGCTGTCCCACAGGGCCTCGGTGGCCTTCAGCGCCCCTTCCGCGGCTGCGAGCGATGCATAACGGGCCGCCAGTTCGAGGGCGTGCGCGCGATCGCGACCCTCTCCCAGGGTGAAGACGACACGGCGCGATTCGCCCGGCTCGATCTCCAGCACGACGTGCAGCGCGCCGCACGGATCGAGGCCGGCGCCCGTCCGCGAGGCGAGCCGCTCGCGGAAAAGCGCCGCCGGCGCCGCGAGCGTGCGGTTGCGTCCTACGAATTCGGCGCGGTCGCCGGTGAATGATGCGGCCGGCTCTGTTGCCTGCAGGAAAGCGACGGCGTCGCTGTACTCCATGTTGTAGCGGTTGCTGGCGATCAGCGCGCCGGTGGTCCGGTCATACTCGGTGACGACGAAGCGGCGTTCGCCGATCCGCGGTGCACCCAGGCACCACTCGACATAGCCGAACACGCTGAGGCGCCGTCGGCGATTGCTGTCGTTGGTGAGCGTCAGCATGGCGAGCTTCACCGGATCCTCCGGCGCCACGAAGACCGTCAGCTCCTGCAGCAGGCCAGCGACCCGCGTGCTGATACCGCGTCACGCCGGCGGTATGACGGATGACCCATTTCCCTCCATCCGGACGGCGCGGCAGCGGCGACGGTGTGGCGCCCCAGACCGCGCCCGACTCGTCCTCGCGTACGTAGAAGGCCTCACTGGTGGGATCGGTGAGCGGATCGTTGGCGAACGGCGTCAGCCGATTCTCACGGCTGTTGCCAGCCCAGGTGAACTGCGATCCCGAACTGCTCACGATGGTGCCCAGGGTCGGATTGGCCAGCACGTTCGACCACGGCAGGGGAGTCTCGCGCTCGCCGTCGAGGACGACGACATATTCGCGCCCATCGGGCGTAAATCCGCCGAGCCCGTTCTTCATGACCAGCACCGGCTCGGACACTGACGCCCCGCTGCTCTCCGGTGTGCGCAGCTCCGCTGACGTTGGCACATCGTCCTCGTCGAATTGCCACGGCGCCGGACGTTCCAGTTGGGGGACGAGGTCACCGAGGTCGCCCGGCAAGACCACCCGCGCGACGGCAGCGAGCAGGCGCCGATCGACGTCGGCCATGCCGTCGGCGCGGAGCAGCGTCATGCCTCCGGGTTTACCGAGCCATCCCGCCCACCGCAGTTCCTCCAGCATCTGCGTCAGCAGCTGTTGCACCTCGTCGAGGTAGTCGGCGGGATGCTCGTTGAGGATCACGAGATCTGCGCGCAACCCTTTCACCCGCCAGTACTCCTGCGCGCTCAGCAGCTGCCGCACCAGCGGCAGCGATTCGGTAGCCGACACACGCAGCAGCACGATCGGCAGATCGCCGGAGATACCGAAGCCCCACAGGTTCGGCTGACCGAGTGCGTTGGCTGCAAGATCGGCGGGACTGATGAGCGTACTGTCCGATCCGAACACGCGTGACGCGAGCCGATCGAACAGCATCGCCTGCTCGTCGGTGAGGCCGAGGTGCTGGAGCGTGATGTGGACGTGGGTGAACGCCATCGAGAACGCCCGCGAAGCCGCACTGCCGTCCGAGTACTTGCGCGCGAGGGCAAGCGCGGCGATGCGGTCCGCCGCGACGCCCGTGGCAAAGACGACGCGCACGGAGGCGCCGGGTGGCAGTCTGAGCCGCTCGCGCACCGAGCCGATCGGATCGAGCACGGCACCAGTCGTGCCGGACAGGCCCGAGCCTTCGAGCGCCACCGGATTGGCGTGGCTCCGGCCGCGGCCGATGAAGCGCGCACGATCGGTCTCCGATTCGACCGCGCCGCGCAGCCGCTGGCCATCGACGCCAAGGACGTGGAAGCCCACCACCGGAGCCTCGTCAGCCGCACGCCGACGGCGGGTGAAAATGAGCCCGGCGCTCTGCGGGTCGACCTCCGTTTCGATGAACAGCTTGCCGAACGCAGGGTGCGCGAGGTCGTCTTCGAAGCGCCCCAGCACCAGCTCGACATAGCTGGTGACTTCCAGCTCGCGCGTCTGCCGCCCCCGGTTGCGGATCGTCAGCCGCCTGACTTCCACATCGTCCTCGGACGACACGGTGATCTCGAGCTTCGTCTCGAAATCATCGTCGCGGCGGCGGAACGTGGCCTTGTCCAGCTCGAACACGGCATCGAACTGGTCGGGCTCCTGACCGATGGGCAGGTGCGTTGCCGACCACACACGCTTCGACCACGGGTCGCGCAAATAGATGTAGTGCGCCCCGGCATCCGACGTCGGATCCTCCCGGCGGCGAGTGACGGCCGTGTCGCGCCACATGCTGTACCCGCCGCCGGCGTTCGTGAGGGCGGTCGTGTAGCGGCCGTTCGACAGGAAATGCGTGTGCACGTTGCGGGTGTGGGGCGTGCGGAAGCTCCGCGACGCGAAGACGGGGAGCGTCGGCGGGGCGGCTTCGGCCTCGGCGGGGCGCGGTTCGGACAGGATCGCCTCGCGCGGCACACGCTCCTGCAGCAGCAACTCGGTCGCCTGGATCCGCGGGTCGGCGTGGAACCGCGAGACGAACAGGTCGCGCCGGACGACATTGGCGAGCGCGACCAGCGACATCCCCTGGTGATGTGCGAAGTACGCGCGCACGGGCACGGGCCGCCTGTCCGCCGCGGGCGGCGCGTCCGGTTCGACATCGCGATTTCGCGGCGTGTAGTCGAGCGACTCGTAGAACCCGTACCGAGCATCAAGTCCGGCCTGGGCGAGTGCCTCGAAGTTCTGTGCCGCGGCCGCCGGCGACACGAGGCTCGCCAGGGCGGTGGCGTACGGCGCGATAACGAGGTCCGTCGCCAGGCCGCGCTTCAGGCCAATGCCAGGTACGCCGAAGGCGCGATACTGGTAGTTGCCCTCTCGATCGATGAAGGCATACGCAGATTCAGAAATGCCCCAGGGCACGCCGCGCTGCCGGGCGTACTCGATCTGGCGGCGCACGCTCGCGCGGCAGCTCTGATCGAGCAATGTGCCGGGGAAGCTGCGCATGAGCAACTGCGGCATCAGGTACTCGAACATCGTGCCGCCCCACGACATCAGCGTGGCGCGTCCATCGACGTTGGTCACCAGCCGACCAAGGTGGAACCAGTGGTGCTGCGGGACGTCACCCTTGGCAATCGCCACGAAGCTGGCGAGCCGTGCCTCCGAGGCGAGGAGGTCGTAGAATGAGCCATCGAGCCGTCCCGGACCGCCGGAATCCTCCAGGCGGTACCCGATCGTGAAAATGCGGCGCCTGCGATCGTAGAGAAAGTCGAAGCGCATGCCGTCCGCCATTGCAGACATGCGCGCCGCCAGCGACCGGACGGCTGCGGCCGGTAGCCGCCAGGATTCCGTGAGCGCGGCGGCGCCATCGAGCACCGCTCGGCACCAGTACCCGATGTCGCTCTCCGGTTGCCGGTCCGCCGCCTGACCGGCTTCGGAGAACGCGCGCTGCGAGCTGTGTGGCAAGCGTCTTCGCTTCGTCGCCGGCACCTTCGCCCGGCGTCGATCGCGCCAACGCCGCCATGGCGCGCGCGAGGCGGTTGATCTCGGTCACGATCGCACGCGGGCCGAAATCGACGTTCGCAGAGGACGACGCCACGGCAAGCAGCATGGCGGCGTCGGCCAGCCCTTCAAGCCGTTGTTCGTGTGTTTGCGGCTTCTGTTCGAGCTCGAGCAGCCCCTGTGCCAGCGTGATCAGCGCGCCGGCCAGGTTGCCGCTATCGACTGTCGATACGTACCGTGGATATAACGGCGACCGCGTCGATGTGTCGTACCAGTTCAGGAAGTGACCGCGATACCGTTCGAGCCCTTCCAGCGTCGTCAGGGTCGCATCGAGCCGACGCAGCATCTCAGGGGTCGTCAGATAACCAAGATCGTGGGCGGCCATGGTCGACAGCATGGCCATGCCGACGTTGGTCGGCGACGTGCGTCGGGCCACGCGGGTCACGTGCTCGCTCTCCTGAAAATTGTCGGGTGCGAGCCACCCGTCGGCTTCAACGACGAACGTGTCGAAGTACCGCCAGGTCTTGCGGGCCGTGCGTCGCAGGAGGGCGCGCTGAGCATCGTCGAGCGGGCGCACCCGAGCGCCGACAGGAACGCTCAGCCAGTACGCGATTGCGGGAGCCATCGCCCACAACACGAGGATCGGCGACGCCACGGGAATCGCACTCGGTCGCCACGCGATCATCGCCGTCAGCACCACGGCAGCGGCGACCGGGCTGGCGACCATTTCGGCCGCGAAGTGACGCAGGCCATCCGTGCCGACGAGTCCCGCGGCCCTGGCCGCAGCGGACGCGGCGGTCTCCCACTCCAGCAGCCGGCGCTTGGTCACGGCGAGGCGAACGAGCGTCAAGACAATGGCGTGCACGGAATCGTAGGCATGGAACGCGAGGAACGTCAGGCTCAGACACGCCTGTGCGAGCGTCGTCACAGCATCGCGACGCAGGTTCGCGAAGAACACCGGGAACGACTGCGAACGGCGCGGACCAGTCAGCAAGCTCGCGGCGATGGGGAGCAGCTGCGACGCAACGACGGCCACGGCTGCGAGCGTCCAGACCAAACGCGAGCCAGGCAGCAGCAGCCAGCCGCCGACGAACATGGCAAACAGCGTTGGCGCGACCAGGCTCCGGCGCAGGTTGTCGAGGATCTGCCACCGCCCGATCGCCGCAAGAGGGTTGCGTTTGAGTCCGCGCCGCGACGGCACCAGCGGAAAGAGCCAGAACAGAATCTGCCAGTCGCCGCGAACCCAGCGATGCTGACGACGGGCATGGGACAGGACGCTCGAGGGGTAGTCGTCGACGAGCTCGACGTCGGTGACGAGCGCCACACGCGCGTGCAGGCCTTCGAACAGGTCATGCGACAGCAGCGCGTTGTCAGGCACGGTATCTTCGAGCGAGGCGATGAAGGCATCGACGTCGTACAGTCCCTTGCCGGTAAAGATGCCCTCACCGAACAGGTCCTGATACGTGTCCGAGACGGCGGACGTGTAGGGGTCGACGCCCGTGTGCCCCGAGTAGAGCCGCGCGAACAGCGAGCCGGCCGCGCTCATGAAGGTGACGCTGATCCGCGGCTGGAGAATGCCGTAGCCATCGGTGACACGCCCGACGTTGGCGTTGAACGTCGGCCGGTTGAGCGGGTGCGAAATGATCCCGATCAGCTCCCGCGCGACGCCGCGAGGCAGGCGCGTGTCGCTGTCCAGCGTGATGCAGTACTTGACGTCTGGCAACACCGACAGGTGACCGACCATGACGGCGAAGCTCGTGTCTGTCGCTCCGCGCAACAGCCGGTTGAACTCCTCGATCTTGCCGCGCTTGCGCTCCCATCCCATCCACAAGCGTTCGCGCTCGTTCCACTGGCGGAACCGGTGAAAGAGGAAGAAGCGACTGCCGTCGCTGGCATGTCTGGCATTGAGCGCGGCAATCCCCGCTCGGGCCGCATCCAGGATCTCCCGATCGTGCGGCGACGTTTCGTTCTCGGCATCGCGGAAGTCGCTCAAAACGGCGAAGTGAATATGCGGATCGAGATTGCCGAGCGCCTGCACCTCGAGATGCGCGAGCAGATCGGTGACCCGTTGCACGCTATCGAACAGCGTCGGCACGATCACCATGGTTCGTGCCGACGCGGGCACTGCATCGAGGTCAAGCCGGGGCAGCCGGCGCGGCGGAATCAGGGAGCCGATCACGCGCTGCAGCATCTGAATGACCACCTCGCTGGCCGGCACCAGCGTCAGCAGCGCCACCAGGAGCAGCGACACGCCACTCCAGCCGTTGCTCGCAGCGTAGGCCACGGCGCCGGCGACCATCGCCGCCGTGCCGGCCGCGATCGAGCCGAGATAGAGCGGCGTGGCCCCCGCAAAGAATACCCGCCGGATCCGTTGTCCGAGATTGGGGCGCCAGGCCACGCGCCGTTCGAACTCGCGACGCCCACCTCCAATCAGGTGGTAACCGACGTGCGACGCGCGCGCATCGGGCGCCTTCGCGTGCGCCTGGCGCGCGCACTCAACCGCCTTGAGCGCCAGCAGAAACTGGCCCTCGCCGGTCGGCGCGGCGAGTTCCTCGACCGCGTGGCGATACCGGTCGCGGCTGCGAAAGTCCATTCGCGCGTACACGGCGGCGGGATCGCGCTGCAGCACCTGCTCGACCACGCTGACGCTCTCGAAGAACTCGCTCCAGTCGAACGTGCCAATCAACCGGAGGCTGCCGATGAGATTGGCGACGCTCGCCTGCTGCGCGGCTTCGTGCTGTCCCTCGGCGCGGATCGCGTCCTCGATCGTCTCGCCGCGCGCCGCGAGCGCGCCTTCGAGCTTGTCGTGCAATCCCGACGCGAGGGTGCCGAGCCCCCGCGACCGCTGCAGCAGCCGTGTGACGAAGGCGTGATGCGCCCCGGCCGGCCACTCGCTGAATGTATGGGGATCCGCCCCGGCGGCCGCGGCAATGCGATCGGCGGTGCGCCGATGCGCCCGTGTTTCCGCCAGCACATCACCGCGCGCGCGCAAGTGTTCGACCAGCGCCAGCTTCAACACACTCGGCCACGCCCAGAGCTCGCCCATCGTCAGGGGAGTCACCGACTGAAACGCGCTGATGAAGCGCTGCAGCCGCTGCGCATCGAGCCGGCCGGCGCTCGATCCGATCAACTCGAGGGCAAGGGCATGGATGCGGGGCAGCCCGCTGTACTCGTCGGCGGCGACGCGCGGCAAACGACTGAAATAGGCGGGCGGGAGATCGCGGTGGATGTCGCGTGCCGCGGCGGTTGCGATGTGGAAGTTATCGAGCAGCCACTCGGCAGCCGGCGGCATCGGCTCGCCGCGCGCGTCCTCCGCCAGCGCGGCGTAGGTCTTGCGCAGGGCCTGCATGTGCCCCCTGAGCTGGCGTAGGTGCACGCGGCCATTCCCGCGCTGGTGCGGCGATATTGACAGCATGGCAGCCAGGCGGCGCGCATGCTCTTCGAGCAACTCAATACTGAGGAGCTCGACGTCGCTGGTGCGGCGCGTGACGCGATCCGTTAACGGCATACGCTTGTTCCTGACGTGCCTGCCGACTCTGCAGTACGACTGAGCACTGGGAATCGTACAACGCGTGCTCGGTGGAACGCCGGCCAGCGATTGAGAGCGACGTTGGATCTCGCGCTGTCACGCAAGCCAGGGTTGGGTCACCCTGTTCATCGTTCGGCGTCACGCCCGCCTGAGCTGGGGTGGACGGCGCCCGCGGCCGACCTCGACGCATGAACGGATCTGGAGAGGCCGCTGGCGCGCTTCCACGCTGTCACGCCGTGACCGTGTCGATGCCAGGAGAGTCCTCCGTCCCGCCGGAGAGATACCTCCGGGGCATAAGATGGTCGCGCCGGTCGTCGGGTGCCGCTCCAACAGACGACCATCAAGTGGCTTAACTCTTTCGTCAGTCTTGCTGCGGACCATGCGACACCTGTTCATCTGCGCGCTGCTTTGTATTCTGCCGATACCGGTACTCGCTCAAACCACGCGTTCACTCCCTCAGCCGCGCCAAGCCAAGGGTTCGGATCTTTCCACGAACTCCGCGCGGGTGCTTGACTGGGCAAATCGCCTGATGGCCAACGACCCGAAGGTCCGGGCAATCGCCGAAGCCGCCCTGGTCCAAGGGGCGGGGCGTTCGCTGCCTTTGCTGGGACGACTCCTCAACAATGAAGACCTGCAACTGAGGACTCTTGAAATCATCCGGCGGATCGGTCCGCCGGCCATTCCACTGCTGGTGGACCTGCTTCGTGATGAGCGGGTCTTCATCCGGCGCAGCGCCGCTGATGCCCTCATTGACCTGGCGCCCTATACAGCATCGATTCAACCGGCGTTGAGACGGGCACTGAGAGACGAGGATTCGGAAGTTGCGGGCGATGCCGCACGTGCCCTGGGTGCTTTGGGCAAGAAGGCCAGTCCTTCGGTAGGCGCTCTGGTCAAGGCTCTCTCGCACGAGGAACCACACGTCCGCATCTACGCGGCGGAGTCCCTGGCGTCCATCGGGCCGAAGGCGGGCGCGGCGACCGCAGACCTCGCCAGAGCCGTGGGCGATCCGATTCCCGGCGTCCGATGGGCGGCGTGTGAGGCCCTCGCAAGCATCGGCCCCGCCGCGCAGTTCGCTGTGCCGCAGTTGATCGAAGCGCTGACGGATGAATTCCTCTATGTGCGCATCTTCGCGGCCGGGGCGCTGGGAAGCATCGGGCCAAAGGCACAGACGGCCCGGGAGGCGCTGAGAGCAGCCGCACACGATCCCGCACTGCGTGACGAAGCTGAGTGGGCGTTGAATCGAATCGCTGGCGTCGAGTCTGGAGAGCCTATCGCCTCGCCGCTTGTGCCCGCGCCTTCCCTCGCGCCACAACCCCAGACCACCGTGGCTCAAACGGGCAATCCTCCGGTTGACTGGGATACGACCACTGGGCGGAACATCGTCTGGAGCGTCGAGTTGGGAAACGAAACGTTTGGCCGTCCCGTGGTTGCCGGCGATGCGGTCTATGTGGGTACCGACAACGCCAGGCAAATGAACCCCGCCTTTCAGGAAGGGAGCGGCGTGCTCATGGCTTTTCGGGTGACGGATGGCGCGTTCCTTTGGCAGGACGTGGCCCCGAGAGTGGAGCGCGGCCTGCGGGAGTTCCTGCTGCCTTCGACGACAAGTGCGCCGTATGTGGAAGGGAACCGCTTGTACTATGTCACCGCCGAGTGCCAACTCCGTTCCCTCGACACGCAGGGTTTCCGCGATGGCGAGAACAGTGGTCCGTATCGGGAGGAGGTCTTCCAGGACAACGCTGCGGCCGACATCGCCTGGGAGCTCGACATGTGCTCCCGCCTGGGTGTCTTTTCGCACGAAGCCTCCAACAGCGAAGTGTTGCCTCTGGACAATCTGCTGATGGTCAGTACCTCCAACGGCCAGAATGAAGGCCATACGCGCGTCCCATCGCCGCGCGCTCCAAGTCTGATCGCGGTCGACAAGCACTCGGGTGAAGTGGTCTGGCGCGCCATCGGCCCGGGCGGGCAGGTGCTGCATGGCCAGTGGTCCAGCCCTGTGGCGGCGAACGTCAACGGGCGAATGCTGGTGCTCTTCGGCGGAGGAGATGGCTGGCTGCGCGCCTACGACGCCGCGTCGGGTCACGAAGTCTGGCGATTTGACGGCAACCCGAAAGACGCCCGCTGGCTTCCGCGCCCCGGCGTCCTTTCGCGCAGCTCTATCATTGCTTCACCGGTCTTCGCCGGCGGCCGCGTCTTCATTGCCATGGGGCAGAGTCCAGGCCACGGCAACGGACCTTCGTTGATTTATGCGGTCAGTCCCAACGGCCAGGGAGACGTCACCGAGAGCAGGGTCCTCTGGACGTCTCGCGAGGTCGGCCGCGTGGTGGGAACACCCATGGTGAAGGACGGTCTGCTGTACGTCGGGGACCTGGGCGGAACGGTTCATTGTCTGGACGTGGCAACTGGCGCCCACGTCTGGAAGCACGAGACGCACGAGCCTATCTGGGGTTGCCTCCTGCTGGCTGGCGACCGGCTGTACGTTGGGACCGTTGAAGGCAGCATGACCGTTCTTCGTGCCGGGCGGCGAAAGGAATTGCTGGCGCAGATCGAGATGGATGCGCCGCTCTATTCGCGTCCGGCGCTGATCGGCGATGCGCTTTATCTGGCCACCGCGGACCGGTTGTACCTCATCGCGGCAAAGCCTTGATCCAGAACGTCGTCGCTAGTCTTGATGTTTGCATGTCGCGCTTCCCAATCCCCTCATGGTCCCCTCCTTCCAGCGAAGGAAGCAGGAGTTGCCGGCGCCCCGCGATCGCATCTACAATCCCGGCGCTTCCCGTGCGCCACTCACCGTCGGTGGTAAGAACGATCTTCGCTTCTCCGTCGGCGGGGCCTCCGGAACAGATCGTGAGCGCCGGCCCGAGCTCGCGGCGGCTGCTGTCCGTCGACCTCCTTCGCGGACTCGACGTTCTGTTGATGCTGTTCGTCAACGAGATGGCCGGTGTGACGGACACACCGGCGTTTCTGCGTCATGTCGCGCCGGGCGTGGACGGCATGACGTTGACCGACCTCGTCTTCCCGGCGTTTCTCTTCATCACCGGGATGTCGATTCCGCTGGCGCTCGGCGCGCGGCTGCTGGCCGGCAACGCACGCACTCGAATCGTTCGTCACGTCGCCGTTCGCAGCGCTTCACTCATCGTCATCGGCGTCTTGATGGTCAACGCCGAACAGGGGAGCGCGCCGGGATGGCTGTCGCCCGACGCCTGGAACGTCCTGATGACGGTCGCGGTGCTGCTCGTCTGGCAGGCGCCGACGGGGCGACTCCGACGCTGGCGCCCACTCCTGATGGCGTTGGGCGCGGCTTCCCTCATCGTGCTCGCCCTTCTCTATCGCAGCACGCAGGCGGCCGGCATCATCCAGCTGCGTCCGCAGTGGTGGGGCATTCTCGGCCTGATTGGCTGGTCGTATCTCGTGGCGGCCCTCGTGTACCTGGCAGTCGGTAATCGGCCGCTCGTCCTCGGTACCGCGAGCATTTTTCTGTACGGACTCTTCTTTGCCGAGGCGTTCGGCCTGATCGGCCGCCTGCCGTACCTGCGCGTCTCGACCCTCGGTTCGCATGCAGCGCTCGTCGCGTCGGGGACCGTCGTCACCGCGTGGCTGACGGCCTATCGTGACCGCGGCGGCGGGCCCGGACGATTCGGGTGGTACGCAATCGGCTATAGTGCGCTGCTGATCGCCGCCGGATGGCTGGTGCACCAGTTCCGCGACGTCCATGCTGCGTTCTGGATCAGCAAGGTGCACGCGACGCCGGCCTGGTGCCTGATCTCCGGCGGGATCACCTGTGCGGCGTGGGCCATTCTCTACCAGCTCGCCGACATCAAGCGCTGGCGTCAATGGCCTCGCACGATCACGACGGCTGGCCAGATGGCGCTGCTCGCGTACTTGATCGCACCGCTGCTGCTGTCGCTGTTCGAGATGACCGCGCCGCTGACCGGCGGAGTCAATCTATACGCGGCTCTTGGCGATCATCTGATCGTCGGCTCGATCCGCTCGGTCCTGTTTGCGTGGCTGGTCGTATGGATCTGCGGCCGCATGCGGACCATCGGATTCGAGCCGAGGCTTTGAGAAATCCGGTATGGCCGTCTTCCGAGGGGCCACTCACCGATGAGCCGAGATGTTTGGAGGACCGATGAGAGCCAGGGCGGTGATGGTTACTCTGGTGGTACTGCTGGTCGCTGGCGGGCTGCCTCTCGCAAAGGAGCCGCGCGTCATCATCGGGTACGTCTTCGCCGAAAACGAGCTGATCGACCCGGACACGATCGCTGCCGACAAGCTGACGCACATCAACTACGCATTCGCGAACCTCAAGGATGGACAGGTCGTGGAAGGCTTCGCGCGCGATGCCGAGAACCTTCAGCGCCTGACCGGGCTGGGCCGGCGCTTTCCGCAGCTCGCCATCCTCGTCTCCGTGGGCGGCTGGACCTGGTCCGGCGGTTTTTCGGACGCCGGTACTGACGGCCGAGAGCCGGCGCCGCTTCGTCGAGAGCGCCATCGCCTTCGTGCAGCGCCACGATCTCGATGGCATCGATGTCGACTGGGAATACCCGGGCCTCCCGGGTCTGGGCAACACGCACCGTCCGGAGGACAAGGAGAACTTCACCGCGCTGATGGCCGAGTTGCGTGCGGCCCTCAACGGCCTCGGACGTGAGAAGCACCGAACCTACCTGCTGACTTTTGCCGCGGGCGCGTTCTCGGATTTCATTACACACACGGAACTCGACAAGCTGCAGGCGTCGGTCGACTTCGTGAACCTGATGACCTACGACTTCCGCGTCGCCGAGGCCGACCCGGTTTCAGGCCATCACGCCAACTTGTTCCCGAGCGCCGCGGACGCGGAGCAACGGTCGGTCGATCGCGCGGTGAAGGAGTTCCTCGCCGCCGGCGTGCCACCGGGGAAGCTCGTGGTGGGGGTGCCGTTCTACGGACGCGGGTGGGCGGAGGTGGCCGCGGACCGCAACGGCCGCTACCAGCGCGGCAAGCCGATCGAGCCCCGAATGGACCTCAATCACGGACACCTTGCAGACATTGTCGGCCGCGACGGGTTCGAACGTTTCTGGGACGCCGAATCGCAGGCGCCGTACCTGTGGAACGCCAGCCGCCGAATCTTCATCACCTACGAAGACCCGGAATCGCTCGGCCGCAAGGGCAGCTACATCGTCGAGCACGGCCTCGCGGGGGCTATGTTCTGGGAGTACAACGCGGATCCGTCGGGGGCGCTGCTCGATGCGCTCTACAAGGCGCTCCGCTAGCAGCCGTGGTGTAGGCCTGTCTCACTGATGCTAGTACTGCCTCGGATTATCATCGTGACACCTTGTCCGGCGGTCGGAACCCGCAAGGCGGCGATCGAGCGTGACTGCGAGGCTGGCGGCCCGCGGTGAGGTTGGTCACTTCCTTCCCTGCAGTGCACGCCGCGATGCCGCTCTCGCTGCCTCTTCGTGTGCCCTGGCGTTTCCCAACGCGTCATTCATCTTGTCCGGCTGGTGCCGGCGGCTGAAGAGATCTGCCATGAGGAACCAGCCGAACGCCTTCACGTCAGGCGCCTCGGCGACCGCCAGCCCGCGTGCCGTGAGCGCCTGGATTTCATCGAGCGGCGCCTGCTGATTCAGCAGGTTGCGCGCCAGGAACAGATAGCCTTCCGGCCGTTTCGGGGCGATCCGTATGACCTCGTGCATCTGCTCACTGGATCCCGGCCAGTCTCCCTCTCGCGCCAGCAGTTTCCCGAGATTGAAACGTGCCTTGAAGCTGTCCGGATAATTGGCGACTTCGGCAGCGTACGCGGCCCGTGCCTCTGCGAAATGGCCTTGCTCCTCGTGGAGCACACCCAGGTTGAACTGCGCGCCGGGGAACCTCGGATGCTCGTTCACGATCTCCTGGAGCATCGTGCGCGCACGCGGGAGCTCCTTCAACTCCACGAGGCACACCGCGAGGTTCAGGCGATTCTGGGTGAGCTTGGGCTGGATCGCCACGGCCTTCTCAAGATACGGCAACGCCTTCGCGGGTTGGCGCTGCCCGACATACACATCGCCGAGCAGCGTATAGGCCTGGGTGTTGCGATCGTCGATCGACAGCGTCCGCTTGCAGAGCGTCACCACGTCGTCGGTCTGTCCCTCCGACAAGAGGACGTTCGCCATCCCAATCAGCGCTTGTACATTCTGCGGATCGCCCTTCAGCACGCGATCGAATTGCGCTTTGGCTTCTTTCGTGTGTCCCAGCTGCGAATAGCACGATCCGAGCATCAGAAGTGCCTGAGGCATCGCCGGCTCCTTGCGCAGTGCGGATTCCAGAGACTCTGCGGCTGGCGCGTACTCGTCTTTCGCCATCAGCTCACCGGCGCGTTGCACGTCGACGAAGACCTCGAGCTTGTCCTTGGGATCGGCCAGCGGACCGGATGCGGCAGGCGCCTGCGCGGGACTCGCCGGGGTTCCGACGTAGCCGAGCGAGGCCAGACGCGCGATGGTCTCCTTATCGAGGTTCGCCGCTTCCGGCGCCGGCGCACCACGGCTGGACTCGGCGATCCGCCGATCGAGCTCTTTCGCCATTTCCCAGGCCAGGACGCGATGCGTGTCGAAGATATTGGTGCGTTCGTCTGGATCGGCGGTAAGGTCGTACAGCTCCGGCCGTGTCGTCTGAATGAACTTGTACCGGGGTGAGCGGAGGGAATGGAGCGGGCTCCATCCATACTGCAGATGGGGACCCATCGATTCGCCGTAGGCGTAGACGGTGTCGGGCGTTTCCGGGTGGTACATCAGCGGAATCAGCGAACGCCCCTCGACGCGTGTCTTCGAATCGACGCCGGCGAGGCCGAGCACGGTGGGGAACACATCGACGAGGCTGACCTGGGCGTTCACCCGAACCCCCCGGAACTCGTCCAGCGGGGTCGCGATGATGAACGGCACGTGGAGGGCATAGTCGTAGATGAAGTAGCCATGGGTCCCTTCGCCATGGCTTCCCAGCGCCTCGCCGTGGTCGCCCACGATCACGAGAATGGTCTTGTCGTCGAGGCCGGCATCCTTCAGCCACGACACGCATCGGCCCACCTGTTGGTCGGCAAACCCAATCTCGCCGTCGTAGGCACCGGCAGGGCCGTGCGAGCGAAATTCGGACGCCAGCGGCTCCGGCGGCTCGTACGGAGTGTGCGGATCGTAAAGGTGAATCCACGCGAAGAAGGGGTCCTTCTCGTGACCCTTCAGCCAGTCGATCGCGGCGTCCATTACCTCGTTCGCCGGCCTCTGGACACCAGCGAGGTCGAGGTGCTTGAACTTGTGCATGTCGAATCGATCGTCGTAGGTGCCGAAGCCCTGATTGAGACCCCAGCGTCCGTCGAGGACGAAGGCTCCGATGAACGCGCCCGTCTGGTAGCCCTGGTGTGAGAGCACCTCCGCCAGGGTGCTGTGTTGCTGGCTGAGCGCGGTCGTGCCGTTCAGACGCACGCCGTGGTACGTGGGATACAAGCCGGTCATCAGCGAGGCATGTGCGGGAAGTGTCAGCGGTGCGGGCGTCGCCGCCTGCGCGAACAGCACGCCGCGCTGCGCCAGGGCATCGGTGACCGGAGTTCTGGCCCTGGCGTAGCCATAGCTCCCCAGATGATCGGCGCGCGTCGTGTCCAGAGTGATCAGGATGACGTTTGGCTTGTCCACACCCCGGCGGGTCCACGACCGGCGGAGGCTGCTCTCAGGGTCGGAGGCTCTTCTATGGCCGACGATGGCCAGGACGATCATCAGGGCGGCGGCCCCGATCAGCGTCAACGCCACGAGCGCACGCCGGGAATTCGATCTCACGGATTCAGCGTTCAGTGCTCGAGCTGGCGGTCACATTCTACGCGTGCAGAAAAGATCCTTGTCCAATCTATTAAAACATCTCGTAAAATGTTTCGGACAAAATGGGGCAGTAAGCCCTTCCGGAGCAGCAGCTCCGACGTGAGGCAGCCCACAGTCGCCGCCTTCTCACGGCATGGTTGGAACGGGCCAACGGAGGCTGTCATGACGATACACGCCGGCAGAAAGTTTGTCGCGCTCCCGTGTCTGTCGATCCTCCTTGCGGTGCTGTGCGCGCGGCCGGTGCTCGCGCAGGCGATCCATGAGGGAAAGCTTACGGGACACGTCTCCACTGAGGACGGGAGCACACTTCCCGGTACCACCGTGGAGGTCTCGAGCCCCCAGCTGCTAGGGGGCAAACGCTCCACGACCACCTCGGCGGACGGCGCCTACCTGTTCCTCAACCTGCCGGCGGGGCGCTACGAGGTCACCCTGTCGCTGGCGGGCTTCAAGACGATTGTACGGCAGAACATCGAAGTGTCCGCGGACGCGACGGCGACCGTCGACGCGGTCCTGCCCGTGGGGGCGCTCACCGAGACGATCACCGTCACGGCCGATAGTCCGCTCGTCGATGGCAAGACGTCCACCATCGATTCGAGGATCGACCGCGAGCTCATCGAAAAGCTTCCGACGAGCCGGGATGCCTTTTACGACCTCGCGTTGACGGCACCGGGCATGTTCAGCTCGTCGGCCTCGCAGAACCCGCCCAGCCCGACGGCGTACGGCAGCGCCACGAATGAGAACGTCTTCCTCGTCAACGGGGTCAACGCCACCAATCCCGAGGCCGGCACCTTCGGAACGCTCGTCAACGTCAACTACGACTCGGTCGACGAAGTGCGCGTCATCGGGCTCGGGTCCAAGGCCGAGTACGGCAGCTTCTCCGGCGCAACCATCGACGTCGTCACCAAGTCGGGGAGCAACGAGTTTCACGGGAGCGGCGCCTACTACTCCAAACTCGGATCGCCCGCGAGCAACCAGCCCGGCGCAAACGAGGATCTCGGAGAATCGTGGCTGTTCGTTGGCGAAGGAGAGCAGCTCGCCGGGGAGACGAAAAAGGACTGGGAGAGCAGCTTCACGGTGGGTGGTCCGATCCGCAAGGACAAGGTCTGGTTCTTCGGCGCATATGACTATGTCCGTACGGCCAGCCTGCCACCGCGGTGGTCGCTCGAGAGCGAAGCCTGGAACCGCTACACCGATGCAAAGGTGTCAGCCGTCCCCTTCACGAATCATCTCGTCTGGGGCTCGTATCACTACGAGAACAACGACGGCAACGGGTGGAGCTGGGGGTCGGAACCGGCGTGGGATACGACGATGACCTACGGGTCGAAGGTCAAGAACCACACGGTGGCCGCGCAGTGGCAATGGGCCGCGAAGAACAACACGGCGGCGAGCGCCAAGTTCCTGGGATTCTGGAAGGACGACCAGCCCTATCTGCCCGACAACCGCCCGGGCAATCCCGGCTTCATCAACTGGTGGAAGTGGGCCGACTACGGCATCAACGGGGCGTTCCCCTACGTCGACGCCCAGCAGGCAAGCCGCAACACCGTGCAGGCCGACGTGTCGCACTACGCGGAGGGGTTCCTGGGCCAGCACGACATCAAGTTCGGCGTTCAGTACACCAGGGGGCGCGGCGACCGGCTGGAAGGCTACTTCCAGAACTACGTCAACTTCCTCTATCCGTATCGCTGGACCCAGAACGTCTCGGAGATGCAGGAGTGGTACGGCGACACCGGGCTCCTCTTCTACAACTACAAGGACACGATGAACCCGTTCCTCACGGTGAGAACGGCGAACTCCACCGGGTTGTTCGTGGACGACCGCTGGTCGCCGAATCGGCGTCTGACGATCAGTCTCGGGCTCAGATTCGATCGAATGACGACGAAGTATGATTCCGGGGAAGTGTACGAACTGCTGACCTCGCCCGACCAGATCGGCGGCGGGCTCCAGGTGCTTCGCGATCGTGCCTCCACCGGCAACGTCTTCGATTTCAAGACGGTCTCGCCTCGACTGGGAGCGAGCTATCTCCTGACAGAGGATGGCAAGACGGTGCTCCGGGCGGCGTACGGGCGCTATTACACGCCGCTCAGCATCGAATATCTGAGGCGGTTCGGCCCGGACGTTCCCCCGTTGACGCGCAACTTCCAGATGTTCGAGGTCGGACCCTGGAGCGAGGTGGACACCAACGGCGACGGAGCGATCGACACGCTCGAGACACGGGCCGCCGCGCGGCAGGTGGCCGGCCTCACGCCGATCAGCGAAGAGAGCCGGACGATCGACAACTCGTGGACGCTGAATGTCGCCGACGGTGTGAAGGACCAGCACACTGACATGTTCACGCTGAATTTTGAGCGCGAGCTCGCCAGGAGCATGTCCTTCGGGGCGTCGTACATCTACAAACACACCACCGACATGCTGGTGAACATCCCGATCAACAGGGAGACCGGTCAGCAGTGGGAGTACGATCGCATACCGTTCACGACATCCGTTGGCCAGCAGGTGAGGCTCTATAGCGTCGTGCAGCAGGATTACGACCAGAACGGCGTCATCGACGGCGATGACATCGCGTGGATCGGTGACAACACCACGTACATCGTGCAGAACATGCCGGAATTCGATGGTATCAAGCCCAAGCGCGACTATCACGGGCTCCAGTTCGTGATGCAAAAGCGGTACTCGGACAACTGGCAGGCGCTGGTCTCGTTCCTGTATTCCAGCACCTCCGGGTTTGCCCGCCGCACGCTGCGCCAGGACATCAACGTCGAGGGCCCGATGTTCTGGGACGACAACTGGATGAGCAGTCTCAATCAGACGATCAACAACCTCGATGGCCCGCTGCCGTTCACGCCCAAGTACGAGTTCAAGGTGTCTGGCTCGTACCACATCCCGAAAGTGGACGTCGACATCGGTGCTCGATTGCGGACGGCGTCAGGACGACCGCTCTGGAAGGTCGAGACGTATCCGCAGCTCACGCAGTTCGGCGGCCCGCCGGACGGCATTGTGGGCCCCGGCGACCAGGTCGTGGCCGTGGACAGTAAACAGCCCGACTACCTGCCTTCGCAGGCGCTTTTAGATCTGCATCTGGAGAAGGGCTTCAGGTTCAGCAAATCGCAACGGGTGCAGTTCATCGTCGACGGGTTCAACCTGTTCAACTCCTTCACCCCGACCGACGCCGATCCGCTCTTCGAGTACGGAAAGGTCACGGCGATCCCTGCCCCGCGGCGTTTCCGCTTCGGTGCGCGGTACGAGTTCTAGCGCGCAATGCAGTTCGACCGACCCGAAGGCGCACGGTCAACGATGTTCGTGCACGCCCCATCTCAGCATTTTGGGACAAACCCGGGACAATCATGTGCAGTTTCGGGTCGGCCGAGGTTGCCCCGGGGCCCCCGAGAAAGTCAATAGAAGCGCCCTGAGTTGCCTCAGAGCATCCCTGCGTCGCGGGTGACGGCCGGGAGGCGCTGATCGTGCCGGCGACCGCCATCCCCGGTGCACGGACCCGTGAGCCTCACGGTCGGTGATCGCTATCGCCAGTCTCCGGAGACTGCCCCCGCCGTCGCCTCCTCGAGCGCGTCGATCGCCGCCCCCGGATCCTTGCCGTCGGTGGCGGCACTCTTGTACGGACTGGCAGGGCCAAGGCGGTAATTGCCCCGCGAGAGGTCTACGAAGCCGACCTCGCCATCGGTCGCCGGAAAGAAGTTTCGTGGATACCCGGAGTAATCGGCGGACGCGCTTCCGGTCAGGACGTTCCCGGCGAAGACGGGAGCGAGATAGAACGTGTTGAGCGTCTGGCTGCCGTCCCGCGTGACGGGCGGGGACGGGCCCGGCCAGTTCTCCGGATCTCAGGGTTGCCGTCGACACGCGCGTCGAAGGCGATGTGCTTCCGTCCGCTGACCACCGCGGTGTGCCGACCGTACGCCCGACCAGAGACGTGATGCGCTTCGGATTTCCACCCGATGCGTCCGTGATCCTCTGCGCTAGAATGGGCCGCAGCTAACGTCTGAGACTCCAGCGCATCCTTGCCAGCGCGAGTCGGCACCTGTTCAGCCAGGTTCAAGGCCGAGCTGGTAGTGTTGCCACAATGCTGCGTGGCGGAGTTGCAGCGGGACGGCCATGAGTGATGACGCCCAATCGATGGCGACTGATCTCGCAGGTCTACAACGCCGCTCGCGAACGCGAGCCCAGCCAGCGAACGGCGTTCCTGGATCAGGAGTGTGCGGGCGACGAGACCCTGCGCCGCGACCTCGAGGCGCTGCTCGCGGAGGATAGTGCGGCCGCTCGCTTTCTGGAGCAACCGGCGCTGGACGCAGCGATGCGCGGCCTCGTGGACGAACCGCCTGGCTCGCTCGAGGGGGGCCAGCTGGGTCCCTACCACGTGCACGAGCTGCTGGGCGCGGGCGGCATGGGTGAAGTCTATCGCGCGCGAGACACCCGGCTGCAGCGAGACGTCGCCCTGAAGGTCCTCGCCACGGCGGCCAGCACGGATCGACACCGCCGCTTTGCTCGGGAGGCCCTCGCAGCAGGAGCGTTGAATCACCCGAACATCGTGGCGGTCTACGACGTCGGCGTCGACGGGGACAGGCCTTACCTCATCTCCGAGCTCATCGATGGCGTCTCGCTGCGTCACGAGATGGAGCGCGGTCGCCCGCCGATGCGTCGACTTCTCGACATCGGGTGCCAGATCGCGGAAGGGCTGGCGGCCGCACACGACGCGGGTATCGTCCATCGCGACCTCAAGCCAGAGAACGTGATGGTGACGCCGGAGGGCCGGATCAAGATCGTGGACTTCGGTCTGGCCAAGCCGCCGACAGGTGAAGAGACCCCGCTCGGTGGTTCGGCCTCCATCACGCTGACGGCGGCCGGAGCTCTGGTCGGCACGGTGCCGTACATGAGCCCCGAACAGGCGAAGGGCGAACCCGTGGACTTTCGATCGGACCAGTTCTCGCTGGGCGTGATCCTCTACCAGCTGGCTACCGACGTGCAGCCGTTCAGGCGGGAGACACGCGTCCAGACCCTTGCCGCCGTCATCGATGACGAACCACCCGACATCGCGCAGGCGAATCCGACGCTGCCGGTGCCAGTGAGATGGGTCATCCAGCGGCTCCTCGCAAAGAACCCGGTAGACCGGTATGCACACACGGCCGATGTCGCCGCCGAATTGCGGGTGATTCGGGATCACCTCGCCGAGCTCGGCACAGCCACGCCGCGGTCTCTCGAGGCACCCAGGAAGCGGACGCCCCGTGTACGCGCAACACTCGGGGCGCTCGCCATCTTGGCCTCCGGTGTCGGGCTGGGAGTCGTGGCGACCGCGCCGCGCGCGACACCGCCGTCCTACCGGTACACGCCGCTCGCCACCGATGCCGGCTACCAGGGCGCGCCCGCGTGGTCGCCCGACGGCACGATGATCGCGTATGTCGCGGAGGTGAACGGCATCCTGCAGGTCTTCACCAAACGCGTGGGTTCGGCCACCCGCAACCAGGTGACGCGATCCGCGTTCGATTGTCGCGATCCGTTCTGGTCACCCGACGGCAGGTCCATCTACTACCACAGGCTCGCGCGCGACAAGGACGCACTATGGCGGGTGAGCCCGGCCGGAGAGCCGTCGGATCTGGTGTTCGAGGGCGCGTCGCGCGCGGCGATTTCCCCCGACGGTCGTACGCTCGCCTTAGCCCGCGAGTCGCCCGGGAGCACCTTCAACAGGTTGTGGCTCTCGTCTCCACCAGGTAACACGCCCACGCAGTACACGCGTCTTCCTGTGGCAGAGTTCAGCGAGGCCGTTTTCCGTTTCTCGCCGGACAGCACGAAGCTCCTCGCGTGGATCTGGACCGTCGGCGGGTCAGGGCGACAACGAGAGGGTGGGGGCCTGTGGCTGATCGACCTGCAGGGTGGCGAGCCGCAACGGGTTCTTCTCCTCGGGATTCTCTCAGCCGCTGCCCCAGTTCAGTTGGATGCCCGACAATCGCCACGTCGTGTACGTGAACCCTGATGCATCGACTCCGGGATCGCACCTCTGGCTGGTCGACACCCGGAGCGGAGCCCTGCGTCAACTCACCTCCACCTATGTCAACGAGGGATTCCCAGCCGTCGCTCCCGACGGCAAACGAGTGGCCTTCACCTCGGAATCGACGGACTTCGATCTCATCCTCGCCCCGCTCGACGGGTCGGCCCCGGAGACCCTGTTGAGCAGCACACGCAACGAGTTCGACCCCGCATGGTCGCCGACGGCTCCTCAGTACGCATATGTCACGGACGGCAGCGGTGCCCTGGAGATCCGGCTCCGCGACGACGCCGGCAACTGGGAGCGGACGCTCGTCGCCGATGCCGACTTCACCGACGGGCGGACGATCGCGTTCGGATCGCTCGCGTTCTCGCCCGATGGTCAACGGCTGGCCTACCAGAGGCTCTCGCCGACGGGGTACCGCATCTGGATCTCGCCGCTGGGGGGCGGTCGCGCCGTGCAGCTGAGCGACGACCCCAGGTATCAGGACGCACCCACGTGGTCCCCGGACGGAACATGGGTCGCGTTCGTCTTAGGGCACCAGATGCCGCGGACCAGTGCCAGGCACCGAGCGGTGCCGTTTCTGATTCGAGAGGTCTGTTCAAGTCGCGCGTTGGTGCCGGCAACGCCAGCCCGGTTCGACTGGCGACCGACGTCCAGCTGTTTCCGATTCAAGGCGCCGGCCGGCAGGTGTTCTCGCGCCCCCAGTGGTCGCCGGATGGCCGGTGGATCCTCATGCAAACGGAGGAAGGCCTCACGCTCGTGGCGGCAGACGGCAGCCAGGCCCGGACCGTCAGCGACACATTCTGGTTGAGCTACGGATGGACGGGCGACGGGACGAGGATCTACGGGCTGCAGCCGACCGAGGACCAGCAACACTTCATGCTGGTCGCGCTGGACCTTCGAACCGGTCGGGAGCGTGTGGTGAATGCCAACCTCGGCCTCATCCCGCATGCCAATCAACCCATTCGTGGGTTCGCCCGTGTCCGGGATCGCGCGTTCGTCACGTCGGTCGCGCGCGTGCGCTCGGACATCTGGCTGCTCGAGGACTTCCTGCCCGCGCCAACGCTCTGGCAGAGGCTCTGGCCCTGCGTCGCGGACGCCGTGAACGTCGCTCGCCGCGGTTCGCCAAAATCCAAGGGTTTTCCAATGATCGGCCGGGTCGTCGCTCGGTATACTCGGCACCTCAGAACAGGAGTAGCGCTATGAATCGAACGATGCGCGACCTCTGCGTTGCCAGTGCGCTCATCGCAGGCGTGTATCAGCCCCTCGACGCCTGCGGCGACAAGCTGCTGCTCGTCGGCCGGGGCCTCCAGTTCCAGCGCGCCTACGCCTCGCTCAATCCCGGTCACGTGCTGGTGTACGCGCGTCCCACCATGAGCTCGAAGGCCGCGCATCCGCACCCCTCAACTCCAGCGCGCGCTCCGGCAGGCCGGTCATGCAGTCTCGGTCATCGAGGATGCCTGGCTGCTGGAGCAGGCGCTCCGCTCGACGACCATGTCGACGTCGTTCTGGCAGATGTCAACGACGCCAATCGCGTGGGTCCTCTCGCGGCCGCCTCCACGACGGCTCCCGAGGTTCTCTTCGTGGCGTATCCATCAGCAGCGGGATCGAAGCCGCCGTCGCAGGTCATGTGCAAGCTCAAGCCTTCGGACCGGGCGCTGAAGTACCTCGACGCGATCGAGGATGCGATGAAGGTCCGCGCCGCAGCGCGACGCGCGCGTGCGAGCTGATCGAAGGACAGGAGGTCGAGCCATGACGTGCCGGCCTGCGGGCGCTCTGCGGAACGGCCGCCATCCTCGTGGCCCTGTGGCTCCCGCCGGCGGCGCGCGACGCGAGCGCCCAGGCGTTCGTGCCCCGGGCTGGCGAGGGGACGGTCTCATTCTTGTTTCAGAACATGCACGTGACGGACCACTACCTCACGACAACGCGGAGAGACTTCTTCGGCCCGATCGACACGAACGTCCTCGTGCTCGACGTGAGCTACGGCGTGACCGACCGGCTGACCGTGGACGTCGCCCTGCCGTTCGTCATCTCGAAGTACTCGGGAGACTACCCGCATCCCCTGCCGATTGGCCCGGTAACCATCGACGATGGGCGCTATCACGGCACGTTCCAGGATGTTCGATTGGCCGTGCGCTACAGCGTCGTGCGCGGCCGGACGGCGGTGACGCCGTTCGTCGGCAGCTTCGTGCCGAGCCACGGCTACGAGCACTTGGCGCACTCGGCTCCGGGACGAGGCCTGAAGGAATTGCAAGTCGGCGTGTCCGTCGCGGCGTTGCTGGACCGGCTCGTTCCAGGCGCGTTCGTCCAGGGGCGGTATTCGTACGGCTTCGTGCAACCGGTCTTCGACCTCTCGGACATCCGCCTGAACGCCAACCGCAGCAACGCCGACCTGGAGGTCGGCTACTTCGTGACGCCGGGGCTTCGCGTGTTCCTGCTCGGCTCGGGACAGTTGACCCACGGGGGCATCGATTTCGCGCCGGTCGTCGGTCCTGACGACTTCTGGCAGAGCATGTCCGTGCGTCGTGTCGACGCCGGAAGGCGCGCACGCGTTCCGCAACCACGACCGCATCGACCGCTTCAACTATCTGAACGTGGGCGGCGGGGCGTCTGTCGCGCTCACTGACAACGTCGACCTCTTCGGCTCCTACATGTGGACGGCGGCTGCGCGCAACGGGCATGCTCTCGCGCGCGCCGTGTCGCTCGGACTCAGCGTCGGGTTCGGCCGGGCGCGTAGGCCCGACCAGACCGTCACCGCAAGGCGCCAGGGCTCGCTGGTTCGGTGCCTCTGTCAGAAAGGGAATTCCTAACGACCTGATCCAGGCGGGTGCGGCGTCCCTCGGGGCGTGCTCGCGGTCAATGTCTCGCCCGCTGGCGACGCCGCACGAAACGTGAACATGAGCGACCCGGCGCACACCCGCGCGCCGTCGGACAGCGTGACACGCGCTGCGACTCGGCGCTCGTTCACGTACGTGCCGTTCTTGCTCCCCAGATCTTCGATCCACGCCCCGCCCTCGTCGATCATGACGCGCGCGTGGCGCCTGGAGACCATCTCGCAGTCGAGGACGATTACACCGGAGCCCTCACGTCCCAGAATGTTCTCGCCGGCGCGGAGCGGGATGCGCGTCGATCCGCCAACCAGCCAGGCGCTGGGCTGAGCCGTCCCGGCCGCCTCCACGGACGGCTGCCCGTGGAACGCGTAACCGATCCGGTGCAGCGTGCGGACGAAGCGCGGCTCGCGGGCGTCGTCGCCGAGCGCCGCGCGAATCTCGGCGACCAACGCCGGGAGATTCGTCTCCGAGACGAACGTGTCCGGCCACAGCAGCTCTCGAATCGCGATCTTCGACACTGCCGCGGGCCGGCGCGCGACGAGCAGGGCGAGCAGGTCGAACGCCTTCGGCGACAGATGAACTTCTCGTCCCCCACGCCACAGCTGGCGCGTCTCAGCGTCGAACGTCATGTCGTCGAAGCGTTGCTGCACGTGAGGAGATGATCACCCGCGATTCGAATGGCGCAGGGCCCGGGACAGCCACGCCCTGGCCAGTCTCCAGTCGCGCATTGCTCGACACGCGATCCCACACGGGCGTCCGACGTACGGGCCCGCAGCTCTACGACGGACGCATCGTCCCGCTCCGGCCGGACGCGCCGGCCATGTAGCCACAGCGCCTTCAAGCGTCTCACGAGGTGACGGGCGGCGGACTCGCTGCCTACGACAAGCGAGAAGAGCGATGCTCTCGGTGTTTGGTCTTTCATGTATTCCTCCGTCGAGGCTTGCACAGAGACCTCGGAACACAACGTGCGTCGTTCGACTATTCGAAGCGGAGTACCGGGAACCCGCTGGGTACGGATCGTGGTATCAGCTTGCGCAGATTGTCCGGCCCCGCTCGTTGATCCAGCAGCCCATGCCGCACGAAATCGAGAAGCTGACGGAACTCGGCATCCGTCAGGTCAATCGGCGTGGCGAGGATGGGATCGAGGCGCGCGAGAACGGGCTCGATCGGTCCCATTGGAGCCGTCAGGTCCGAATCGACACCGGCGACGACAGGGTCGTAGTTCCGCGCTGACGTAAAGACATCCAGGTGATGACGCACGGCGTCCTCGAGACGTGTGAACGCGCCGTTGTGAAAGAACGTGGGCTGGAGCGCCACGTTCCGGATGGGTGAGGTGCGGAACTTGTAACGATCATTCGGGTTGCCGGTGATTTGCTCCAGGCCGAAGTCTTCGTTCTGGCCTGCCCCGTCGAACGGCAGATTGCCGACGAGAGGAGCGATTTGCGGGACGCCGATCACGTGTGCCGAAAAGTCGCTGAACATTTCGTTCGACGAACCGGAAACGTTGTGACACTGCACGCATCGCGCCCGCGCCGAAGAAAAGAAGGGCCCCCTGCTTCTGCGGGTCAGTGAGGGCGTTTCTGTGTCCTCGAGCGAACCGATCGATCGGGGCATCTGCAAAGGTCAGCTGAAATTCGAATTCGGCGATGGCGAACCCGAACATGTCGAAGTCGATCGGGCCGCCATCGCGCACCGACGGAAAGAATCTCCCAAACCGCTGCCTGTATTCCGGGATGTCGTTGATCCTTCGCAGCACCTCGTCACGGATGTCGAAATTGTCTCCGGGGAAATGGAAGCCGGCCACTTCGACCCGCTCCGTGGGTGGAATGAAGGCTTGCGCGACCAGCAGGTGCGGCAGGTACGAGAGCGTCAGCCCCTCCGGCGGCGGAAACGACAGGCCCGCGCTGCTGTCGAATGGATCGTTCGCGAGCGACGCGAAGCGCGAGTTCCACATCAGGTTGGGGAAGAAGGCCGAATTGACGATCATCGGCGTGCGCCGCTGATTCCTCGGCCCGGCACGGTTCGGCCCGACGATGCCGTTGTTCTCGACGCCGATGGCGATCGATTGCGAATCGCCGAAGCCGTTCGCCGGCGAGTGGCAGCCCGAGCAGTTGTTGTCGTTGTTCAGCCCGGTGACGGTATCGAACCACAGCAGCCGTCCAAGGTCGGCGAGTTGGCGGTCGATCCGGCGCCCGAGTCGCGCCTCCAGGGTGGACTCGATCCGGCCGGTGAAGCCGTGTCGCGCGAGAGCGGCTTCCAAAGTGTGATCCAACGCAGCGCCGCCAGCGGCGGAGATGTGCGCGGCCAGCGTCAGCGCGCACCCCGTTGTGACGCCCAACAGACCCCATCGTTTTGCCGTCCGCACGTCGATCGTCATTTCAATGCCCTCTCTTACGTTCCGGTCGGCACTCGTCTGGCGACGCTCCGTCACGAATGCAAGCGGCCTGGCTGTGCGTGCGACCGGCGCCAATCTCGATGGGCGCGCCGCAGTCAGGGAACGCGTGGATTGAGGAATGTGAACGTGCCGTTCGGGTTGTCCAGCCAGATCCACGCGTTCAGCACCCAGATGGGGAATGGCGGTTCCGACTCCCAGACGTCGTCGTCACCAGTGAAGCCTTCTGGCACCGGGAACGTATCGGGGCTGACGTATTCCACGGCCACCAGCTTCAGACCATCTTCACCAGGACGCGCCGCATAGAGCAGCACTTCGGGTTGCTCGGGGTCGAAGTGCCCGTCGATCAACAAAGGGTTGATGTAGTGGTACCCCTCTCCGGAGGTGTACAAGTTGCCATCGACGTAGCCGTCAGCCAGTCGCATTTTCGATGTCGTGATACTTGGCGGTTGCGCGGCGCGCCTGCGCCAGTTCACGGAGTGTGAGAGGCGAGAGGTTGCCGGAGGCTCCGGCCGAAGTTCGCGCGTTGTGGGCCCGCACCAGTACACCGCGCGCTGCGATCGACAGGTCGTTTGCGGCGACAAGTGCGCCGGCCGTGCCGCGAGCGGTCAGAAACGGGCTGACGATCAGCAGCACGCAGGCGGTCATGGACGTGAGGGACACGCGATACGTTTTCATGATTCCTCCTCGGATTCGCGCGACGGCCGCCGCAGCCAGCGACGACGCCATCCTCGTGCCGTGACCTCGCCAGCGCGGAAACAGAACCAACGCCGAAACTGCCGGGCCGATCCGATCCCATGAAGAACGTCTGCCGGATCGGCGGCGACTTATGGCTATTCCTCGGTGCGGCGACCCGGACTGCGGGACTCATCACCTCCACCGGTGCCTACGCGGCCCTCGACGCCAGGCGTGCCCGCTCGGCGTCGTCCTATGGCTACACTCAATGAGCAGGCGCATATCATCCCGTATACATAACAAGACCAGCGTGCCCATCGTCGCCTCCCGGGCCGCGCTTGCGGCGGCCTCGAGGCCAGTAAGCAGCGGGCGCGTGGGGCGATTGCTGGAAGAAGGCTGGATTCTTGCTGGAACTGCTGGTAAGAGGCTGGTTTCTCGACGGGAGGCCGGTCGGCTGCTGTATCCTCACATCACATCCGTCCCCCATGAGGCTTCCAGCGCGCCTGCAGTTCGGCGATTGCGTATTCGATCGTGACGCGCGCGCGCTTACCAGGCACACGGCACCGGTTCATCTCACGCCCAAGGCCTACGGGCTCCTCGAGCTGCTGCTCGAGAGCCGGCCTAAGGTTGTCTCGAAAACCGAAATTCACCGCAGGCTCTGGCCGGATTGCCACGTGTCTCCGACGACGCTGACGGCTCTCGTCGCCGAGCTGCGCCACGCCATCGACGAGGAGCCGCGCGGGCAGACTATTCGGACCGTCTATGGGCACGGTTATGTCTTCGCGGGCGCGGTGACGTTCATGACGCACGACGTCGATCCTGGCGTCGTGCGCCTGGTCTGGGCGGGCGGGTACGCCGAGCTTGGTGTCGGGGAGCACGTGATCGGTCGCGGCTCCGATTGCGCGGTTCGCCTCCGGGATCGCCGGATCTCAAGACACCACGCGCGGGTCACCATCGGGCCCGCAGGCGTCACGATCGAAGATTGCCAGAGCCACAACGGCACGTCGTTGAACGGCACGCCGCTCCACGGCCGCGCCCTCCTCCATGACCTCGACGTGCTGAGCATCGGCGGCGTGCGGGTCTCGGTCGACCTCGCTTGGGCGAGCGTCGCGAGTACCGATCGACGATTGAGGAGCCGTTCTGTCTGTGACTCACGATCGCCTAAGTGTCTTCGAAGCTCACGGACATTTCTGAGGAGCGGTTTCACTGTACCTGTTTTGTACCTGTTACGCAGGGTTTGCGAATCCCTCTTTCGCCGCCAAACATTACGGGTCTTGCGCACGATATGCGGCACCATCGCACCTGCCATGGCGATTTCAATGACTGGAAGGCTTCCGTGGATGAGTGGGCTTGATTGACGCGTCGAACGGGCTCTGGTGTAATCCGCATTCACCAACTGCAGTGACGAGACCGATGGCCGCGGAGAAGAGCGATCATTTCGACGGCCGTCGGTTCAGCAATCCCACCGGGGCGAACGGGCAGCCGTTCTCGGCCGTTCCGCGCATGCTCCTCGAGCCACGGACGCCATGGCCGGCGCGCGTCGATCAGCCGTCACAACGGCCGCCCGAACTCGATGGCGCCGAAGCCGTCGTGACGTTTGTCGGCCACGCGACGTTTCTGATTCAAACGGCGTCCGGGAACATCCTGACCGATCCCATATATTCGCAGCGGGCGGGACCGCTGAACCTGATGGGACCTCGGCGCGTCCGGCAGCCGGCCGTGCGATTCGAGGACCTGCCGCCCGTCGCCACCGTCTTGCTGAGCCATAACCATTACGACCATTGCGACCTTCGTACGCTTCGCATGCTGGCGGACCGTTTCCAGCCGGACGTGGTGACGCCTTTGGGAAATGCGTCCCTGGTTCGATCGGCCGGTATCCGGCGCGTGGAGGAACTCGATTGGTGGCAGGAAGCCAGAAGTTCGACGCTGCCGATCACGCTGACCCCCGCGCAGCACTTCTCTGCGCGCAACCCGCTGGACCGAAATCGGGCGCTTTGGAGCGGGTTCATGCTGGTGACAGGCCGCCGGCGCATTTATTTTGCGGGCGACACCGCATACGCTCCCATCTTCCATGACATCCGCCGCCGCCTCGGGCCGATCGATCTTGCGCTGCTGCCGATCGGCGCGTACGAGCCGCGCTGGTTCATGCAATCCATTCACATGAACCCTGCCGAGGCCGTGCAGGCACATCTGGATCTCCAGGCGTCCGAGAGCATCGGCATGCACTTCGGCACCTTCCAGATGACGACCGAGGGCATCGACGAGCCGTTGCGCGCGCTGGAGAAAGCGTGTCGCGCGCGACACATTCCGCCATCACAATTCCGGACAATCGGCTTCGGAGAATCGGTGCGGGTAGGCTAGGCAAGGAGGCGTACGCCGCGGCGAAGCCACTTGAGCCGCCACTGGCAGCACGAGTGTACCGACGAGCACCACCAGACCGAAACAGTGAACCGATCTGGGAGCGTCGGGCGAACAGCCAGCCACCCCGCCGTCGCTCCTGTTAAACGTGTCCCAATACCGATGCCCACAGTTTGCAGAGGACCGGGCGAATTTTCCTGATTTTTTGGGGACTCTGGCTTAATGAATGAGCCCGATGTTGTTGGACCGGTTATGAAAGGACGGCGCGCCCTCGGCTGCGTGATCGAGCGCGGGATGATCTCGGCTCGAAGATTTAGTGTCCGGCCGCCGCCAGTCCCGGCTTGATGTTGTGATTTACGCGGAAGAAATTGCCGGGATCGTATTTCTCCTTGACCGCTGCCAACCGCTGCAGATTGGCGCCGAAAGCTGTGTTGATCACAACATCGTCTTCAACGTCGAGGGCAGAGAGGAGATGCGCGTTCGCAGAAAAAGGTCGAAGAATGTCTTCGCCGGATCGAGCCCACTCGCGATGGCTCGCCGTCTCCGCCGGGTTGGTCCACTGAGCGAGAAACAAGATATCCCACGGGAGATCGCGATGCGGAAATGCGGTGGCATCGTTGGGTATCCGGCCAGCGGCGCCGCCGTAGTGCTCGACCACGACAACCGAGAGAGGAGAGCCCATGCGGTTCGCGTGTTCGACGATTGCAACGATCGCGTCGTCTGTTAACTGGCGCTGCAGGGTGGACTTCCAATAATTGTGATTGCCATCCGGGAACGATGGGCCGAGCAGCGATTGCATTGCGACGAACGGCATGGCTTGGATCGCATCAAGGACGGGCTTACCGAATGTGCGGAGAGGTTGCAGGATGCGTTCGCCATCGGCCGTCTCTCCGCAGTAACAGGCGATCACCCCGACGAGTGGCGCGCCATCCGGAGCGTGTAGAAGCGCGGCGTACGCGGTGAGACCGTCCGGGGCGGCTTCGATATAGTCACGGAAATGACGGATAACATCGACAGCGACATCGCGAGGGTAGAGAAGAAGGCCTCCTAAGACTGTGTGTACCGGGTGAGCCTTGAACTCGAAAGACGTGACAACGCCGAAGTTCCCACCGCCGCCACGAAGAGCCCAGAACAGATCTTCATGGTCAAAGAGATTTGCGGTCAGCACTCGACCGTCGGCCGTGACAACTTGACAGGATAAGAGATTGTCGATGGACATGCCGTACTTGCGAAGCAGCCAACCGACACCACCGCCGAGGGTGAGACCCGCGATGCCGGTCTTTGGGACGATGCCGCACGGAACCGCAAGGCCGAAGAGGTGTGTCTCGCGATCCAAATCACCAAGGGTCGCGCCACCCTGCACGCGGACGGCCCGATTGGTCGAATCCACGTGAACAGCGCGCATTGCGGAGAGGTCAATGACGAGACCGTCATCGCACAGCGCGCGGCCGCCCACATTGTGGCCGCCGCCACGAATCGCCGTGAGGAGATCGTTTGTCCGTCCGAAGTCGACAGCCGCAGCGACGTCAGCGACGCCTGAGCAGCGCGCGATCAGCCGAGGACGTTTGTCCACGCTGGCGTTCCAAATTTGCCGGGCTTTGTTGTACTCGGCGTCCGAAGGCTCAAACAGCTGACCGCGGAATGTGGATTTGAACGTTTGGAGGTCCATGGCCGAGGCGATTGTATCCGATCGCCGAACTGATGGATCCCACGCTCTTGTGGGAGATTGCTTCTACTACGACGAACGCGACGGAACAGCGCAGAAGTACGTTCGCAACGCCTCGCCCCGGCGTTCGACTCGCACATGGACAGGCTGCAGGAATGGCGCAGGGACCGCCACCTTGCACCAGTGGGCGCGCTGTCTCGAGAACCGGCTGCGCGAACCAGCGAAGGCTGGACCGTCCTGCCGACCCGCTATTGGAGGAACGAACGCCTGCGGGGCCAAATCATTAACATTCAGTCCGTTCCCCATGGGTTGTCGATGACAAAGCGCCATGAGCCGTCTGCCTGGCGACGCAGAACATCCGCGTTGTGTCCCGTCAGTTTCACCGTTCCTCCGTCTGGCCCGGTTCCCGTGAATGACCACATCCCAACAACGAGAGCCAGATCACTTGCCTGAAGGACCCTCGTCACTTTGAGATCGAGCGTGCCCTTCATCGCAATGAACCCGGCCAGCCCTTGGCGAACACCCGCTAATCCATGCGCGAGGCGGCCAGGCTGACCCGCAAAACCGGCGTCAGGCTCGTACAAGGTCATCAGCGCATCGAGATTGCCCGTATTGATGCCTTCAACGATCGACTTGAGCACCTGTTCGGGCGTTCCAGTAGACATAACGATCTCCATTTCTTTATGAGTTGTCCGCAACGCGGCGACGTCGTGGACGGTGCCTATTGTGGCGGCGGCGACCGGCATGGCCTGGCTACGAAAGCTTCCCAGCGGGCCAACACCTATGGAGTCTACGGGTGGGCGGCACCGCCGTCGGGATTATTGCTGCGTAACGCCGCAGTGATGACCGGCCGCTCGTACCGAATCGCTCGCCACTTGGCGATACTCGTGATTGATGCGTCGGGCTACGCCGACCTTCGGCGCTAGTTCTGACCTGCCCGGCGAACGATCTGGTCCCTTACATACGCTGCATCGGCGCCAGCACCATCGATGAAATTCGAACGGCGCGTGTGGAGCCACCGGAGGCCCAGGAAAAATGGACCTGGCTGAGTACCTGACTCCACGAACATGCACGAGATCGCAACCGGCCGCGATCGAGGGACTTCAATCCAGTCGAAATGGCGGCTGAAGCCCGTCGCCCACACGATTGAACTAATCCCCGCCTGCGCGAGATCAAGCGCTGTCACTTCGTTGCGCACACGCTCATCCCCGCGAATGCGTCGAGCGTCCGATGGATCGCACCGCAGCCCATTTTGCTCAATGTATCGATCGACGCTTTCCACGAAGCGTGCGTAGACCGTATCCCCCTCCGCAAGACTGGCCTCAAGATCGGTGGAGAACCGTACGCATGAGTCCTCCGTGCCGGCTATGTGACCCAGCAGAATCATGCCTGCCTGCTCGAGACCCCGAAGATCGAGATCGTGTCCACCGTCGACGACGCATCAGTTCTTCAGCGATCTGCTGACCCGAGGCGCCCGCTCCGACCACCAGGACCGCGCCTGGGGGAAGCTGCCCCGGATTGCGATAGTGATTGGAGTGAACCTGTAGCACCGTCTGCGGCAGCAGCTTGCTGACCGATGGTACCTTCGGCTGATGGTAACCCCCGATAGCCACCACGACATTATCCGCGTCGAAGCTTGTTCCATCGGCGCCACGGACAATGATTCGGTTCGAGCCGTCTGTAGGATGGATGCGCGTTACGTCAAAATCCGCATTCGATTGGCGTCTTCAGCAGGGACGCATAATCTGCAAAGAACTGAACGATTTCATCGCGTCCGATAAATCCATTCGGGTCGTCGTCGCCACGGTAGCTGTACTTGGGAAGGCGGGTGAACCAGTTCGGCGAAAGCAATGTCAGAAAGTCCCAGCGCTCGCGCCATGCTTGGGCGACTTGTCCCCGCTCTAACACAATGTGCTCTCGTCTGGCATCCAAGAGGCAGGCACTCATCGCCAGTCCGCACTGCCCCGCGCCGATCACGACGTTTCTATTCGCTTCATCATGACAAGAGGCCTCGCATCGACTGACGAACGTGACGCGAGTATGCGCGAAAACGGGCGAGGAGGTCAGTTTCTGGGTAACGGCGCGTACTGTCTGACGGGCAACTCCTCTGCTGAAAGCCGAATCGGGAGCGTCGTGCCCAACCCTCCTAACCTGTTTAGGGTGCGACTGTGGCGAAGTTGCCACTCGTCCGGTCATCCCGACGTGTCCAAGTTGTCGGGGCCGTGGCCTTCCAGACAACTCTCGTCGGCCACCGTTTGGGATCACCGCGACAGGTTGACCGTCAGATTGAAGTTGGGGCAAGTCGAAGAAGTCGCAGTGATCGACACTTGAAAGTTGCGGCCAGAGAATCCACCGCTGCCCGTCCAAGTGTAGCGCCCGCACTCCTCATCCTCCGTGCCACTCTCTCCCTCGATCGCTCCGTTGTTGTCAATCGTCGCCTCCTCTAAAGGAAAGCTGGTGTCGCACTCCCCGCCAAGCATGAGCGGCGTGAAGTTGACCGTTGACCCTGATTGCGTCACTGAGGTGGTCGTGGGACAGGTGATCGACTGGCCGAGTTCCGGGAACGCCAGCGTGGTGGTGCCGCTGTAACTACCGGCGACGTTGGGGATTTGGGGAGTTGGCGCAGCCGAATTACCGCCACCACCGCACCCCCAACAGGTGATTGCCAGCAATGCCGTTGCGATTGCACCCGCGCCTTGCCGGAGATGTCTCATCGCTGATTTTCCTTTGTTTTCAGCTAATTACTCGACGGATCAAGCTCAGCAATGGGGATTGTAACAGAGGTAGCGACAATTAAATTGCGCGAGGTCGATGAAGTTGCACGAAATGACGGAGAACTTCCGTCCCCTGGACACAATGCGATGAAAAGGACGCCGAAGATCCTTCTCCAGCGTCCAACAAATCAGGGGCGAAAGTCAGGCATTTGCGCGTGACTGTAAGATTCTAGAGACGGACTAATGTCCGAGTGGTTTAGTCCCGGCGTGCGGCGGCGCGGTCCGCGTGGCCCGGCCGTTCACGCGATCAGGTTCAAGTATGACGAAGGCCGCTTTCGAAGTCCGAAAAGGTCCGCAGGAGGTGCTCAGTCTGAGCGACGCCGACGTCGCGCAGTATCTCGACCCGGGCGAACTGCTTCTGGAGATGGAAACGTCATTCGGAGCGCTCGCACGTGGAGAGGTGCAGTGCCCGCCGCGACCCGAAATCACGATTCCGGGCAAGGGATTCTCGCTCGCGATGCCGGCGTGGCGGCCAGGAATGCAGATATGCGTAAAGGTCGTCAATGTGTTCGATGGAAACCTGACGCGTGATCTGCCGAATCACCTCGCGATCGTTAACTTGTTCGATCCGGAAACCGGCACGATCACTTGTGTGATGGATGCTACCTACATCACCGGTATCCGCACCGCCGCCGCCGCCGTGTTGTCGCACAAGGTGCTCTCGCGGCTGGAGAGCCGAGTCGCCACCATCGTCGGCGCGGGTGTTCAAGCCCGCGAGCATCTGCGCCTCCTGCCTCTCGTACGCGATTTCGACCAGATTCAGATTTGTTCGCTCGAGCACGAGCACGCCGAGCGCCTGGCGCGTCTGCATCCGGTGGCGTGCGCAGTTCGAGATGTGAAGACCGCCGTCGAGCGCTCCGACGTCGTATGCCTGGCCACGCACTCGGGGACGCCCGTTATCGACGCGGACTGGGTGCGGCGCGGGACTCACGTTTCGTCGGTCGGTTATCACCCGCCGGATGGAGAGCTGCCGCGCGCGCTCGCACGGGATCATCGTCTGTTTGTCGAGACGATGGATGCCTTTGCCGCACCACCGGTCGGCTGCGCCGAGCTGGCTGGCGTCGATGCCGTACGCGGAACGACGCTCGGCGACGTGGTCATTGGTCGGGAGAAGGGGCGGACGACCGACTCGGAGATTACGGTCTACAAAGCCATGGGTGTCGCCATGGAAGACATGGTAGCGGCGAATCTGGCGTATCGCACGGCGCGGCGCTCCGGCGGCGGTCTCTCGATGACGTGGTGAATCGCACCCTTTCCTCGAGCTCGTTCTTCTGGAAAGTCAGCCTCAATGTCGGCACAGTGAGGTCCACCGGATGCGTCGATTGCCGCGCTTCTTTCACGCACTCACCGCTATGCATGCCTTTGCGGCGCTGGCGAGCGCCTGGCCGGGAATGCGATCGTGAGCCTGGCTAATGACGCTGGTGGTCTATGCCGTCGGAGTCTCGGGAGCCTCTGGCAGGTGAGCGTCGGGATCCAGCAAGTGTCGGTGGCGGCCCAGCGTGAATGGATCAGTGCCCGTGTGGGCGCGCTTGTGATCGACGCGTTAGCTCTCAAACGTGTAGTATGAGCGATGCATCCGGTCTACCAGAAAGCTCGGGAGCATCTTCAACCAAATCGATCTGAGCGCCACGGCCAGATTATTTTCCATTTGGCCTATCCGTCCTGTTCTGCGTGATTCGCGCGTGATGAATGCCGTTCGCTTGAATCTCCGCGCCTCATATTCACGAAGGCTCGTTTCTATCTCCACCTCCCTCGCCAGGCATTGAGCGAGAATCAGAGCGTCTTCGATCGCCAGGCAGGCACCCTGTCCGAGGTTGGGGGTTGTTGGATGAGCCGCATCTCCCAAAAGCGTGACGCGGCCTTTGCCCCATCGGCGCACGGGACGGCGATCGACGATCTCATGTTTTAGGATCGCTTCTGGCTCGGTAGCCTCGATCACTTCCGGAACTGGGCTGGCCCATTCCTTGAACTTCTCACGCAACTCGTCTTTCCATTCCGATTGATTCCCGAGTTGCCCCTCCTGAGCATTAGCAGTGGCATACCAGAACACGCGCCCACGTGCCATCGGTTCGATGCCGAACCGCTGGCCATGCCCCCAACTCTCAGTTGCGGTATGCGACCATTCTTTGGGAAGCGGAAAGCTTGCGATACCTCGGCAGGCCCAGTACCCTCGGTAGATCGGTTTCGAAGAACCCAGGAGGCGAGCTCGCACTGTGGAATTGAGACCATCGGCGCCGATCAAGGCCAGCCCTTCTGCCTGCCGGCTGCTGGAGAAAGTAGCGATCACACCTGCCTTACGGAGCTCACAGTTTTCAAACTTCTCTCCGAGGTGAATGCAATCAGCGATTTGTTGTGCCAAAATTGAGAGCAGATCCGCCCTATGCACGCACAAGGACGGAGTGTCGTAATCTCCAATTGTCCAGACCTCAGATAATAATTCACCAGTCCAGGTGCGAAGATGAAGCCGCTTCAATACCTCGCTGCGGCTAAGGACTTCAGGGAGTAAGCCGAATCCACGAAGCACCCGGGTGGCGTTAGGCCAAACAGAGAGTCCTGCGCCGATTTCTTGTAACTCGTCCGCTTGCTCAAAGACTGCGACCTCAAATCCCTGTTGTCTAAGTGCAACAGCCGTGGCGAGCCCTCCGATTCCGCCGCCAACAATCATGATCTTTTCGTCAATGTGGGTCATTCATCCGCTCCCCATGAATCTAAAAGATCCTCCGCGTTCTATTAGCCTTCGCTACAAAGCGATCGCGACCCGGATCACATTTCCCGTGGCATCGCCATACAAGGCGATCACGATATCTGTTCCTCATTCTTCACTCTTTCACTTGCGACCGCATTCCTCGCCGTAGAGGCTCGAACGATTGCTGTTGAGCCGACCATGAGCTCAGGGCAATGGACAAGCGACGCCCCCGTTTTGCTCGGCTTAAGCATCGTTGACCAGGCCGTCCTCGTGGCGCACGGCGGTAAATGCCCGGCGCACCATGCTTCGGCAGGGAGGTCACGCCGGAACTGTCGGAGCGGGGTCAGGCGCTGCGGCGGGAGCGGGCGAGGGCCAGTCCACCGATGACCACGCCGATCGGCCCCAGCACCAGGGCCACGATGGCCCCGCGTCGCCCGTTGCAGGTGCCGATACGACCGGGTGATCGTCAGAACGTCGTTGGAGATATTGACAAGCCTATCTAGCGCTTGCTAGACTTTGGCTGTGACGAACGTGAAGGACGAGCTCAAGCGGCTTGCCACGGAGCAAACTCAGCGCGGTGGGGTGCGCTCGGTCACCCTGCGTGACCTGGGTCGCGCGGTCGGGATCAAGTCTCCCTCGGTCCTCTATCACTTCAAGAACAAGGACACGCTCGTCTTCGAGATCACCCAAGACTACGTGCGGCGAGTTCGGCAGACGCTGAGCGAGATCGAGCGCCGTCACACCAACGGCAAGAAGCGATTGCTGGCAGCGGTCGACATGTTCCTCGAAATCCAGGTCAAGCATGAGCTCTGTCTGTGCACGATGCTTGCGGCAGAAGCGCACGACGTCGACGAGCGCACCCAGCACTTGCTGCGTGACTTCTTTACCGACCTCGAGGCCTGGATTGCGAAGGTCCTGCGCACTGGCGAAGGGAACACCCTCACCCCGGGGCAGGCCAGCGCCCAGTCCCAACTCATCCTCACCGCGCTCGAGGGCGCGATGCTCCTCGACAAGGCGGAAGGGGAGCCCAAGCGGCTCCCCGCCCTCAGATCGACCCTGGGAAGGCTGGTCGGATAGGTCCAGTTCTTTTTTTGTGTTGCTGTGTCTAGCTATCGCTAGGTAGAAATTGTTGAAGGGTATGACGGACAACCATCCAAGGAGGACACCCATGAGACCCGATCGATTCTCACTGTCGCGCCGCCAACTGCTCGCCGGCGGCACCGCGCTCGCCGCGGCCGGCCTCACCAGTCCGCTCCCTGCGCTCGCGAAGGCGCCCAAGACCAACACGCAGGCTCCTTATTTCTATCGTTTCAAGCTCGGCGACATCGAGGCGACCGTCGTGTCCGACGGCGTGCTGTCGCTCGGCGAACCGGCCCCGAATCTCCTCAATCTCCCCAAGGAGGAGATCGCCAAGTTGCTCACCGACAACTTCCTCGCGCCGGATAACCTGGCGCTCGAGCAGAACGCGCTGGTGATCAACATTGGCGGCCGCCTGGTGCTGTTCGAGACCGGCATGGGCGCGCTGAAGATCTTCGGACCCAGGTACCCGGAAGGCTGGTGGCGAGCGTGAAGCAGGCCGGCATCGATCCGAAGGACATCGACGCGGTCGTCGCTACGCATGGCCACGCCGACCATGTCGGCGGGATCGTGGACGAGAAGGATACGCTCCTGTTCCCGAAGGCGCAGATCTGGATCTCGCAGGCCGACTACGACTTCTGGACCGACGAGGGCAAGCTCGGCACGCCGATGAAGGACTTCATCGCTCATGCGCGCAAGAACCTCGTCCCTAACCGCGGTCGCATCCAGTTCTTCAAGGACGGGCAGGAGTTCCTGCCGAGCGTGCAGGCGATCGCCACCCCCGGCCACACGGTCGGGCACACGATGTTCATGATCACGTCTGGCGGCAAGTCGATCTGCAACATCGGCGATCTCACGAACCATCAGATCCTATTTACCGAGCGGCCGCGCACCGAGTACGTCCGCGACACCGACGCCAAGCAGGCGGTGGCGACGCGCATCAAGATGCTGGACATGCTGGCTTCGAACAGGATTCCGATGCTCGCCTATCACTTTCCGTGGCCCGGCATCGGCCATGTTTCGAAGCGGGGTGACGGCTTCCGCTATCATCCCTCGCCGATGCAGATGGCGATGTAGCCCTATCCCGCGAAGGGGCTATTGCTTGTGTTGTTGTGTCCAGCTATCGACAGGTAGAAAGGAGTTGAAAGTATGACGGACAAGGAACTCGCCCTGATCGTGGGCGGCTCGATTTCCTGCTCTCCGACGAGGCCGCCTGGGGAAAGTGTAGGTGCCATGAAGCCCTCTGGCAGTACGCAATTCCTCCCCTCCCTGCAGGTCCCCTTCGAGCCAGTGATCGAGGGGGTCGAGGTGGCCAGCGTGATTGGTGACTACAAGAGCGGTTCGCATGGTACGTTCGTCCGGCTCGCCCCAGGCGTGCGGCTCCCACTCCACCACTATGACCAGCCCTTGGCCGGTGTGGTGGTGGCAGGGAATGTCGCCCACCCGGCGCCGGATAATCCGGACTCCCGGCAGAAACTGGGCCCGGGAAGCTTTTTCTCCTTCGCGGCCAACGAGCCGCACGAGACGAACAACGTGGGTGACGGCTTCACCCTGTTCTTCATTTTCCAGGAACACCCCTGGGTGCTCGCCATGGACGTCTAGCAGCGCATGCGGGCCCGGATGCTCATTCCGGGCCCGTGATGTGCAACCGCTTGTCTGAACCCGTAATGTCCCACGGCTGGATCGACGGGTGAAGATCGCATCCGGCCCGTGAGATAGATTCCGGCCGTGATTAACGCCTCGGCCCTCCAGATGCTGCTAGCCGTTTCTCACCGGGTGGCTGGACCGCCAGGAGCGAGATGTACTCCACTATCTTGTTGAGGAGAATCGTGTCCTGCCAAGTGGCAGCCGCTTGTCGTCCTGCGACAGGTGGCTCGACCCGCCCTGGACGAGCCGTCGCTGCTGCAGCGCGCCGGTGTGCACCGTCATGAGTGCGCCGACGGCGCTCGTGTTCGGCGCCTTCCCCGTGAGCGCGACGATCAGCCAGTGACCGGCCCGGGTGGAGCTCGTTGTGGAACACCTGCGGCGCACCATCCGGATCGTTGACCACGACGACGATGCGGCCGTCGTCGTCGTGGTCCCCGGCGAGTCCGCGGCTGCCCCGAGGCTCGGTCAGCGCCTGCCCGACCCGCTTCGAGGTTGCTGCGGTGCGAAATGGTGTGCAACGTCGTCTCGCTCGTAGCAGCAGGCGCCCCCTTGAGGTGACTCGAAGTATCCGATCGAAGGCGGGTGGGGACCTTCGAGACACACGCCCGCACGCCCGCGATATCCGCGCACGACAACTCGGCAGTATTCTTCAATCAACCAACGCGACGGCTCCTCGGCTCCGAGTGACCCATGTCAAACAATCACGCCGATGGGATGGGCCTTCCGTTGGAACGTGTCTGTCCGAACTGTCAGTAGGCGGAAGCAAAAACGACGCTTCGCACAACTTGGGCCCTGCTGTATCTGCAGCTGGGAACGTCAGCGAATCGCAAGAAACGGTGCCGTATATCGCCCCAGGCCCTTGCGTCGTGGAGTTGCGGGATGTGTTGGTGCGACGTCTACCGGCCGAAGGAACCAACGCCATGCCACAACTCTTGTATGAGGATGGGCGGTGGCGCATCTCCGACAGTGAAACACGGTGATCGAGGAGGTTTGTCGCAATGACTCCTGACGTTCAGGAACGTCGTCAACGTGACCGGCGAGGACACTCGCGCGGAGGACGGCGAGTGACGGACACAGCCGCTTATGCTCACTCACAACCCTCGTGTCCGTCCTGCAAAGCAGAGGAGATGGCAAACGAAGCAAGCGAAGCAGACGGCGGGTGGTGGTTCGTCTGTGGCCACTGTGATCACTTGTGGAACGAACGCGAACGTCTCGTGGGTGATCGTCCTGCGGCCCATGCCGAGGCCCACCGTCCAGCTAACCTGCTGGTGAAACTCAAGAACATCTTTCGTGGTGTAACGCCTGTCGACACACCTGGGCGAAGCAATCCAACAACTTAAACTCCGCCACCGTCGCAACTCGCGTCCGCGCCGCTGCAATCGGCAGTTCCAGTGCTGTCGCAGTGCGAGTCGTATTCCAGTGTTTCGGGCGTGTGACGGCGGTGATTGGCCTTCAAGAAGGGGCGCCCGCCATCGGAGCCGCGTGATACCCTCGAACCTGATGACGGGAAAGATCACCCGCTCCGACGCCGAGTTGCTCACGTCGATCTTGACGGCAAGGAATCCTTCCGCCCTGTCGATTCTCCCTCGGTTGCGCGGCTCCGGCGAATCTCCACTCTCCGACGACGAACTCCACCGATTGTGTGATGTCTTGACGGATGAACTGGTCGCGAAGGAGTTCGATGAGTATTGGACACCCACCGCTCGTGGCCTTCACATCGAGAATCTGATCGACAAGCTCAACCCGTTCTTCGACTCGTAGCGTCCCGCTCCTCACTCCGGCTCGCGCCGAATCTCTCGCGGTGCCTTGTCATCGCGCACTCCGATGAACTCGGGATGCCGCAGCAGGCCATCTCGCGTCCATTCCACGAACGACGCCTCCACCACGATCTTCGGCTTCACCCACCGCGCCGACGAGCAGTGACTCAAACCCGCCCGCAATCGGTTTGTAGCCGCCGACGACGAACTCCTGGCGACGGTTGAACTTCACCTTGACCCAAGAGCGACTGCGCTTTCCCGGTTCGTAGCGAGACGCGATCCGCTTCGCGACGACGCCTTCGAGGTGAAGCTCACGGACAGCTTTTTCGATCTGCTCTGGCCTTCCTGGCAGTGGCTCTGACCGCAGCAAGCGCGATCCCTTCAACACCTTTGCCAGCAGCTCGCGTCGTTCATCCAGCGGAGTAGTCGTGAGATCGCGACCATCCGGTGCAGCAGATCGAAGGCGTAGTAGACGACGGTGTGTGCCGCCAGATGGTGCAGCGCCTGGAACGACGGACGCCCTTCCTCGTCTACCGCGACCACCTCTCCGTCGATTCGAACGGCCTCAGTGCGAAGCCGTGACACCTCACGTGCGACGGATGGATACAGGCGCATGGCATCTTTCAGGTTTCTGGAGAGGAGCTTGATTCGCGGCCCGTCCTTCAGCGCAAGTGTGCGGTAGCCATCGAACTTGACTTCGTAGGACCACGCTACTCCCTGCGGTAGTCGCACGGCCGAGCTCGCGAGCATGGGTCGGAGCGGTTGGACGGCCACGGCTGCGCCGCCACTCTATCGCGACAGCGATCTTTGACCCCAATCCTGGCTCCAATCGACGCGGATTGGGGTGGATCAGCGGACATGCAGTGGTCCGCAAGTTGCGATTTTGCTAAGGAACACTGAAGGGCGGCATCCAGCGGACACCGCCCCTTCGCTCTCTTAGTCTGTAGGTTTGAACGTTCGACGCGGCTGTCCTGAAGTGCGTGTCAAGCATCGACGATTCACCTGAAGTTCTCGATCAACATCAGGTCGCTGGAGAGCGACTGCTGTTGGATCAGGATGGTTTTGCCATCGGGTGCCACCGCCAGCGGTGGAAGTTGAAGGGAACATGTCTTTCCCGAGCACCCGTACCAATCGGGTTCAGCCATCTCACCCGTGGGTCGCCCGGTACGTCAGCGCGACGACGCCGTTCTGGAAGGTCTTCGTGCCCGTATGTTTCAAGGCAAGCGACGATGTGTCGATCCCGTCGAACAATCGACGACCGTGGCCAACGAGCGTGGGAAAAATCAAGAACTGGAATTCGTCAATGAGCTGGTGTTGGATCAGCGTCTGATCCAGATTACTTGTGCCGTACTTGATGATGTTCTTTCCCGGCCGACGTTTGAGTACGGCGACGGCTTCGGCGACATCCCCGTCGACGAGCGTCGCATTCCAATTCAGGTTCGCCAGCGTTCTGGATGCAACGAACTTCGGCATGGAGTTGACCAAATCGAAGTACGGATCGCCCTGAATCTGCGACCAGCTTGCAGCAAACTTTTCGTAGGTGACCCTGCCGAGCACAAACGCCTCGAAGCCGGCGAGGTACGAGAGCGCGGCGTCCTTGGTCTCCGCATCGAAAAATGGCATGGCCCATTTTTCGGGAGCCTCCACGACGCCGTCCAGGGAAACGTATGTCGATTCCACGAGTCTTCTCATCACACGATCTCCAACCCAAAATGCGGCAACGTCGCTGTTTCAATCCGTTGACAAACCAATCCAGGCATTGCCATGACGAAACGACTTTCGAACGTCACGACGCTGCATGCTCTCGTCAGGCAGGTTGGCACACGCTCCACGTCGCCCCGAGCAACTGCCGCAGCGAAACGACGTGCACCATCACTGCGAGCGGCACCAGGAACGTAGGCACGAGCACCAACGGGAAGTGCGTCAGCGCTTCGCCGCTCGGCGTCAAGGGGAAGAGCTGTGTTGGGCCCGGACTGATGGTCATGCCGAGGCCGACGGCAACCACGAGATCGAGCAACCCGAGCAGGTTGAAGGCGACAGCGCGGCGCGCGCCGCCTGGCTCATCGAGCCGGCCGGCAACCCAGAACGCGGTTGCTCCGATCGCAACGTCGCCCAGGCCCGCCGGCAGCGCCCACAAGGCGGGCACCTCTCCGGTGAACATCAAGGCGACGAAGACGGCGCCCACAAGTCGCCAGACGTTGAGGCGGATCAGGTTCTTCTGGTCCGCGAGCAGGCTGCGAAGCGAGGGCGACGCAGCGAGACAGAGCGCCAACGCCGCCAACGCGACGGCGAGCTGCACGCCCACCGGAGGCGGACCGCTCACCGGCGGGAAGTAAAAGCCGGAGAGCGCCGCCATACTCGTGCCGACCAGCCACGCGGCCAGCACCAGACCGCTAGTGATCGCCACCGTGATGGTTCGAGGAGTCGTGCTCTCGCGCCACATCACGAGGAAGAGCGCGATCACCACAAGCACTGCGGGCACGAGGATCAATGCGACGAGCAGAATCTGGTCCATGTGCCTAACTTCGCTTCGCGTCGCGGTTCGAGTTCGCCCGACTCTGGCCGTTCAGCTCGCCTCCGAGATGATCAGGGATCGCGGCAACCATTGAGTAACTGATCACCTGGTACTTCATCTTAACAACGACACTCGCCCCCGTCTTGAACGAACTGGCTATCTCGATTGCGGTTAGCCAGGCATGATGTCCGCGCATGCGTCCTCCGCCTGCCGGTATGGCAACCTGGCCAGCCGCAGTGATCATTTGGGGGCCGGGCATCGCGACCACGGTGCACCGCCACCACTATCTCCGCTTGGTCGTGAGCGCGGGTCGCTGCTGGTTCGGGGGGCGGGAGAACGGGTGGAGGAATGTGGCGCAGTATTCGTGGGGCCCGATGCCCTCCATGAAGTCGACGCGCGTGGCAATACCGTATTGATCGGGTTCAGTGAGGCGGAGGGCCAGATGGGCGCCGCGCGGTGCGTTTCTCGGCTTGCCGGTCGAGTGCCGGGACGCTACCTGACGGCGGCCCGCCTTGCGCTAGGCTGTCTCACGGCCCTGTCGGCCAGGAGATCGCGGCCCCGCGTAACCTCGATCGCCGTCTTCACGGTCCCGACAAACGGGACTGCGTTCAGTGCCGTGTCTGCCGCGCCCCTGAGCCACCCTTTTTGCCGAATGGCGGCGCCGAGCGTGGCGAGCGCGATCGCGGTGCCGAAAAACGGAATCCAGCGTCCGATTCGCCGGGACAATCGGGCACCGCTCCAACGGGCAACTGTTCGTCCAATGCTCATGAGCGTTTTAAGGAGCAAGAGCCGTGCCCTTGCGAACGAGTCGCCGCCATTTGGTCTTGAGCGCCCGGCACTGTCGGGAAAACGGTACAGCGTGTGGAAACGATTCTTCCTAGCTATCGTTGGCGTCCCACGCGGCGACAAGCGTGTTGCTGGCGCGCAGAAAGGCGCCGTGCCGCCGCCACCCGCGAAGCGAGCGAGACGGCCGCCTGGGATGAGCGAATCATCACGACTCCACTCGATAGAGGTGCGTCCGCGATCGTAGGATGAACGCCTTGCCTGCGATGGCCGGCGAGGCCATGAACCCGTCGCCCAGCTGGTTTTCGGCCAGCACCTTGAACGTGCGACCGGCCTCGACGACGATGGTCTTGCCCTCTTCGCTGAAGAAGTAGACGCGGCCATCGGCATAGACCGGCGAGGCCGAGTGCTCGCCGCCGATTCGGCCGGTCCACACCACCTGGCCGGTCCGTGCCTCGACGGCGCTTGCCACGCCGGCGTCGGTCGTCATGTAGAGCAGGTCGTCGACCAGCAGTACCTGAAGGCTTGTTGGGCACACCGCGCGTGAGCCGCCATGCGACATGCGTCGCGGTGATGTCGCCGCGGCCGTCAGGACGCACCGCGAGCAGCTCGCCCTTGGGAAACCCCGTCGGGAGAAACACCAGACCGAACCCGGCAACAGGACGCGTACTGGCTGAGTGGTTCGTGCGCTCCTCGACGCGCCATCGCTCCTTCCCCGTCAGCGGATCGTACGCGTAGGTCGCCTTGGCGCCCATGCTGACGAGCAGCGGCGCGCCGTCCACCTCGATGACCTGCGGCGTCGAAAACGCCTTGCGCAGATCCCCTTCGGCCTGCGGCTTGCCGTCCGGCCCGAGGTCTTTGAAGTCAATCGACCGCTCGGTCTTCCAGACGGTCCTGCCCGTCCGCTTGTCGAGCGCGACGACGTACTGGAGGTCGCTGCCGTCGTAGTGCAACAGCAGCAGGTCGCGGAAGATGATCGGCGACGAGCCCGCCCCCCGATAGTGATTGCACTCAAGGTCGCGGCGCTCCCACAACACCTTGCCGCTCGCCGTATCGAGGGCGGCGGTGCCGGGGGCCCCGAAGGTCACATAGACGCGGCCACGCTCGATGGCCGGCGTGGGCGACGCGTACGTGTTGAAAGGATGCGCGTATTGCGGCGTCGCGACGTCGAACAGGTTGAGGTCATGGAGAATCCTGCCGCTCTCCTGATCGAGCGCCACCGCAAACAGTTGCTTGCCGTCGGCGGTCGCGGTCGTGACCCAGATCTGCCCGTCGAGCACGACCGGCGATGACCACGCCCGCCCGTGAACGGCCGTCTTCCAGCGGATGTTGGACGTCTCGCTCCAGGTGAGCGGCAGTCCCGAGGCCTGGGCCTTCCCGGCCCCGTCGGCACCTCGAAACTCCGGCCACTGCCAGCTGATCAGCAGGCCCGCGATAACACCCCATGCGATGGTCGGAAACATTTGGGAGATTTTAGTGCACCGTCCACCTCAACCTGTGGTCAGATGCCAATCACCGGAACGAATCTGTTTTGACGGCGCCGGACCGTGCTCGCGGGGGGCGGTTTGTCACCTGATTCCGTCGTGTGCTCCGAATCGGCGCAAGATCGCATGCGCAAAGTTTCCAGGTGCGCGAACGAACCTGTGCCATACTGGTGTGTCATGGGGCGTGGCCGCTCACGAGCCACCTCCGAGAGCAGGTCTGTCCTGCTGTCGTTGCGCTGTCTATATGCGGGTGCGGCAGCAGACGCCTAGTCCGTTCCTGCTTTTTTGAGCCTGCCGCCGCCGTTGCGCGAGTTCGGCCCCCAGACTCATCGAGGCCCTTCGAGTCTGGAGTGCATATGCCGAAGACCGCGTTAGCTATTCGTCCTCCGCCTGAGTCGCGCCCGAAAAATCGCCTCCTGGCGTGTTTACCATCCGCCGACTTCAAGCGGTTGCGCCCCCACCTCACGACGCGTCCCGTAGCCTTCAAACAGGTGTTACACCCTTTCAACCAACCGCTGCGCGAAGTGTTATTCCCCAATGGAGGTGTCGCGTCAGTCACGACGGTCATGAAGAATGGCTCGATGGTCGAGATCGCGACCGTGGGCGATGAAGGCGTGCTTGGGATCAATGCGCTACTTGGCGGCGACTTCCTCGGTGGCGAGACGATGATGCAGGTGCCGGATACCGACCTTGAAGCCCTGCCCGTCGCGATCTTCAAACGAGAGCTCGAACGGCGCGGCCCCCTGCACGAGTGTGTTCAACGCTACTCTCAGGGCTTGCTGCTTCAAATGATGCAATCGACGGCGTGTATGGCGCTCCATCCGGTGCTGGAGCGGTGCTGTCGATGGCTGCTCATGACGCACGACCGAGTGCGGCGGGACGACTTTCACCTCAGTCATGAGTTCCTCGCCATGATGCTCGGATCAACGCGGCCAACCGTCACCGTGGTGGCCGGAACGCTGCAAAGTGCCGGATTGATCAAATACATCCACGGTCGGATCACCATCCTCGACCGTGCTGGCCTCGAAGGGGCCTCGTGCGAGTGTTACCGCACCGTCAAGGACCACTTTGATCGGCTTGGCCTCTCATGGTCAGAGGCTGGTCCGCCCCAGGGAGTCGCCGTTGATGGGATTCGGCGCAGCGGTCTGCTTCCTGCGAACGTCCCAGCCTCGGGAAAACGTCAGAGAAGCCCGCGGAACGGCCGCATAAATATCCGAACTGTCAGCAACGCGACAGATTGACGGGCTGCAAGGCGCTACTGTTGTCAAAACTGGTCAAGGTTCGCCCATGCGAGTGTCCGGCGCCGAGAAGCCGGCTCGTGTTGTTGTCGGCCCGGCCTGCTTGAAGTGTCAGCAGCCATTCAAGATTCTGCCGCGAGAAATCCGAGAAATCCGCATGAAAACCCAAGCGTCCCTGCCGCGTGCGATTTACGAAGATGCTCTCCAGGTGAGGATGGCGGCCGCGATGTTGCGGACACAACGGTTTATCAACAGCACGCAGCCTGTGCGGGCAAACGCCCGCCCTCAACACGGTATGCCTTTCAGTCCGTTCTGTATGAGCTGCCAGCAGTCAGGCCGAATGCACGCTTCCCGGCCCACGGCCGCGCAAAACTACATCTGCGTCCATTGCGGCAGGCGCTGGGTCGCGCAGCCGTCTGCGCCATAGCCGAAAAATCCGAGCCATGCCCCTTGACGCTTTCGGCTCATCTTGCGGCAGGTTTGTAGAACCCTAAACAGGATTCTGCGTATGCCAGCGGGCGACGTATTCGAGACATCAGCTCGTGGCTTTGCTGTCCCGCCCTGCCCGATCTGCCGACGCGCGGATCACGTCCGCCGATTGAACAATCGGATGGCCCTCGAATGCTCGCCATATTGGGCGTGTGACGGTTGCATCGTCGCGTGGATCGAGGGCAGCGATGGCGCTCCTCGCTCCACCGCCGCAGACAAAAGCCCCAGGCGATTCTGATAGAGGCGATGCGCTTCGATCACGCAAGCGCGTCGCCGATGACGTTGGTCAAGCCACGTGCGCCCGCACCGTCCGGATCGAGCTTCGGATTGTAGATCGTGACCTCCAGCCCGACTACTCGATGGGACTTGGTGGCGATGCGCATCGCTGTCGTCAGCTCTTCCCACGACAGGCCATCGGGGAGTCGATAGTCAACTGCCGGCATGATCGCGTCATCGAGCACGTCCGCATCGACGTGCATCCAGAAACCATTTTCGGGCCCGTGATCGCGCGTGAGATGGGCGACGGCATCGCGGGCCGCTACGTTGACGCCGTTGCTGCGAATCCGCCCGAGATCGATCGCGCACAGTTGCGGAGGGAGCGGTTGACTTCCGTACGTGGCTTGCTCCTCGGCATCACGGTACCCGAACGCGACGACGTCCTCATCGTTCACTAAAGGGCCCAGACCTTCGATGTTCGTCAGGAGGGCGGGACCACGGCCCGTGGCGAACGCCAGGTCCATGGATGCCGCTTCGCCGTTCGGATTCGCCTCTGGATTGTAGAAATCGGCGTGACCATCCATGAACAGCAGCCCGTAGCGACCCCGTCGCTTGAGTGCGAGCAGGTCGCCGAGCAGGATCGAACAGTCTCCGCCGAGCACGACGGGAAACTCGCCGCGGTCCATCACAGCTCCGACAGCGTCCGCCAGCGCCCGTGAATATGATGCGATGCCCGTTGCATTCAGGGTCAGCGTTGCCGGGTCGCGCTTGAAATCATACGGAGTCTGAGGCGCGACGCGTCCGGCATGACGGGCGCCCAAGCGAGCGATCAAGCCCGCCCCTATGAGTGCCTCGGGCAACGTTTCGACGCCAGTTGGTCTGAGACCCAGGATCGACGGCGCTTCGATCACCGCAAATTGTGACATTCAGGGCCTCGCGCCCTTCAGAGGCTCTCGCTGATGGCCAGGATGTTTCCCTCGGTATCCCTGAACCACGCCGTCTTGGCACCACCGCCGGTCGCGATGCTGTTCCTCATCGCCATGCCTTCGTACTCCTCGAACACGACGCCCCGCGCCTTGAGTTCGGCCACCTCCGCTTCGACGTCGTCGACCTGCCAGTACGCCTGGCTGGCCTTGGAGGTCCCCGCGTTGCTCGTGGGGTACATGAAGACTTCGGTACCCCCGCATTCGTAGATCACGCCCCCCGCGTATTCCTCCTTGGGCGTGAGGCCTACGGTGTGCTCATAGAATTTCCGCGCCCGGGCAACGTCGGACGCCGGGATGTAAGCTCGAATAGGCGCAGTGCTCAGCATGGGTGTCTCCTCCAAGAGCAGGTCTAGTCGACGCGCGTCCCGCGTTACTGCGCGACGGATCGTCGCAGCGACTCGGATTCGGGGATCGCGTTCGAATGCCTCCGACAGGGTCGACTGTCCTTGAGCAGGTGGTCCAACTGCAACCTGATGTGTAGCTGCAGAAGCTCTGTCCACGACTAAAGACTGATGAACGGTTTTCTGGATCGGCGGTCAGAGGGTCCTGCTGATGGTCGAGACGGCACTGCGCTTTCAGCCGGCGCGCCGTAGCATCGGGAGCGATGACTGGCGGCCATGGTTCTGTGTCTGTTGCGGCTTCGCCACGCCCGAACGCGCTAGTCATCCAGGCTGCCCATCGTCAAATTGACCGTGGTTCCCGTCATCCCGCTCGCCTTATCGGAAGCCATGAACGCCGCCACGTTTGCCATTTCCGCGAGCGTCATCAGCCGTCGCGGATGGGTCCTGCTTGCGAGAGACTCCTGGAACTGTTCCCAGGTCATTCCCATTGCCGTGGCGCGAGGCTCGAAGGCTTTCCTTGTGGTTTCTACCTCCGGCATGGCCTGTGGTCGCAGACCGACCACGCGGATGCCGTGAGGTGCGAGCTCGGCGGAGAGGTTTCGCGTCAGCGCCTCCTTGACGGCCTGCGCCGGACCGTAGCCTCCCACCAATCGCACGCCCGTCCGCGATTGGAGTGTGGTGACGGTCATGATCACTCCCGATTTGTTCGCGATCATCCGCCGGGCCGCCAGGCGTGCGGTCAGGAAGTACGACGTCGCGTAGGCCGTGATCGGCTGGGAGAACTGCTCGGCGTCCAGCTCGACCAGAGGCGCACCAAGAATCTTCGTATCGTGGATCCCGACCGCGTTGAACGAGATATCGACGCGGCCCGCCGCACCGATCACGGACTGCAGATGCGTGTCCACAGCCTGCTCGTCGAGCGCGTCGACCTCCGCCGCCTCGGCGGACCCACCTGCGGAAACGATGTCGTTGGCAACTGCGTCGACTGGTGCGCGGTGGCGCCCGGTGAGAAAGACCTTGGCCCCTTCACGCGCAAAGGCGCGTGCGACAGCACCGCCGACCCCACCAGCGGCTCCGTAGATCACTGCAACCTTGTCCTTCAGCATCATCGCTGGTTCCTTTCGTCGATGATGCAGACACCGCGACGTCGGGAAAATGGGCGCACCAGCCGCGCCCGGTTCGCCCTTCCGGCCGGTGTCTATACTGCGGGTGGTGACATGCCGACCTGATCTCAAGGGCGCGGGCCGGGGACGGCGCCGCGTTCCGGGAGCTGACCGAGCCGCACCGCCGAGAGCTACTCGTGCACTGCTACCGGATGCTCGGATCCTTTCAGGATGCCGAGGACGCTCTGCAAGACACGCTGCTCGCCGCCTGGCAAGGCCTCGGAGGGTTCGAAGGACGCGCCTCGCTCCGCACCTGGCTCTACCGGATCGCCACCAACCAGTGCCTCAACGCGCGACGTTCGGCCAGCCGGCGACCCGCCAAAGCGTGGGACGTGCCGGGTGTTGTACCGCCCGAGCCGACGCGGCTCGGCGAGGTCGTATGGCTCGAGCCATTTCCTGACGTCCTTCTCGAGGGTGCGATCGACGTGCCGCTCGGCCCGGACGCCCGCTACGAGCAGAGCGAATCCATCTCGCTCGCCTTCGTGAAGGCCCTTCAGCTCCTGCCGCCTCGCCAGCTCGCCGTCCTCATCCTGCGCGACGTCCTCGGATTCCACGCGAACGAGGTGGCCGACATGCTGGACTCGACCGTCGAATCGGTCACGAGCGCCCTCAAACGGGCGCGCGCCAACCTGCGGCGCCGGCGGTCGCCAGCCGCCGACCGCGAATCGCCTCCCACCTCCGATTCACCCTCCGAGGATGCGATCGTGGCCAAGTTCGTCAGCGCGTACGAGTCCGCCGATCTCGACGCGCTGGTGGCCCTTCTAACGGACGACGTCTTCATCTCGATGCCACCGATGCCCTTCGAATACGAGGGCCAGGAGGTCGTGGCCCGTTTCTGCGCCAGCATCTTCGGCGCGGGTCGGAGGTTCGATCTCGTGCGGACGAGAGCCAACGGTCAGCCGGCGTTCGGAGCCTACCTGCGCGCCCCTACCGGCATCCGCCACGGGATCGGCCTGATCGTCCTCACCCTGACGGGCGACCGGATCTGCGCCATGACCCGCTTCGAGAACAGCGTGCTGGCATGGTTCGGGCTACCGCGATCGCTCCCGAGTAGCGACGTGCGCGAGCGCAAATAGGAGGCGGCGTGGCGACTACGACCAGTTCTCGGTGCCTGTCGATACGAAGGTCGTCGCCTCAGCGGCGAGAGCGACGACGTTGCGCGACGAAGGCGCCGAGCCCGGTCGCAAGGAGCGTCAGCGTCGCCGGCTCCGGCACTGGACTGATCACGCCAAACAGCCCGTGCGACTCCTCGTCTGGACCCGCGGTGAAGTACAGGAGCTGCTCACTGCCGGCCATGCCGCCATTGCCGGGCGTGAGTGCCCAGAGGCCATCGATCGCAATCGGATCGCCGTTGAGGTCGAGCAACTGAGCGACGAACATATACGTGGCGAGGTCGAAGATGTTGATGTGGCCGTCGCCGAAATTACCGACGAACAGATCGCCGGCGAACTCCCCGAATGACGACGGCCCCAGCGCGAGACCCCATGGCGCATTGAGCAGACCCTGTGAGCCGACCCGGCCGAGTTGTGAGGGTTTTCGCGTGCGCACGTTTCGTGCCTCGCCGAAGCTGCCGCCCGCCTGCACGCAATGCAACGCGGTCTCGTTGGCGACGTTTTCTGCCACATTCGACCGTGGCAGTTCAGCGCACGTGATGTCGATGGTCGAGGCGGGTGTGATTCTCACCGGCGAGTCGTCGTGGCCTGCATCTCGGCGAATGCTTCGACCGGATCAACGACCCGAGCCGTTCACCCCTCGGTGGTATGGCGGCAAAGTTCACGCTAGGCTGTAGTCACATGGCGGACGAGGCGAAGAACTACATCACACCCGGTGGGTACCGGCGACTGCAGGACGAGCTCGCACGCTTGTGGAAGGTGGAGCGCCCGACGATCGTCACGACCGTGGCGTGGGCTGCGGGCAACGGGGATCGCTCGGAGAATGGCGACTACATCTACGGGAAGCGGAAGCTGCGCGAAATCGACCGTCGCATCCGCTACCTGTCGAAGAGTCTCGACAGCGCCGAGGTGGTGGACAACGCCGGCAAGACGCACGCGCGGGTCCATTTCGGCGCGACCGTGACGATCCTTGACGAATCCGGCGACGAGCGCGAGGTCACTATCGTGGGCGTGGACGAGCTCGATGCCGGCGACGAGCGCGTGTCCTGGCGCTCACCGTTGGCCAGAGCGCTGCTGACGGCAAAGGTTGGAGACACGGTGACGGTTCGCGCGCCGCGCGGACCCGAGCGCGTCGAGATCACCGCGGTTCGCTACGACGCCCTGCGCTAGCGAGGCCCGAGAGGACGACACCGGCGGACGCGCCACGCGATCCGTGTAACATCTTCTGACGTCAACAGTTCGCTCGATGCCAGACGCGCTTGTCACGCCTTACATTCTCGTCGCCGACGATCAGCCCGACATCGTTGACGCGCTGCGGCTGGTGCTCAAGACCGCCGGATTCGCAATCGATTCGGCCAACTCCATCCCGGCACTTCGCGAGTCGCTGCTCGCTCGTCGCTACGATCTGCTGCTGATGGATCTGAACTACGCCCGCGACACGACGTCAGGGCGTGAAGGCTTGGAGCTGCTGACGGAAGTGCTCGGGCGGGACCCGCTGCTGCCCATCATCGTCATGACAGGATGGGGAACGATCGAAACCGCGGTCGAGGCGATGCGACGGGGCGCACGCACGTTCCTCCACAAGCCTTGGGACGACGATGAGCTCGTGCGGACGGTCCGTCGGGAAGTCGATGACGGACAGATGCGGCGCCGCGCCGGGGCGATGGCATCGCGGGAGCGCGAAGACGCCCGGCTGATTCAGCGGGCGCTGCTTCCGTCGGCACTGCCCTCGATCCCTGGATGTGAGGTCGCTGCCCTGTGGGAGCCCGCATCCGACTTCGGCGGCGACTGCTACGACGTACTCCGCCTGGGAGGCGGACGCCTCGGCGTCTCGATCGCCGACGTGACCGGCAAGGGGCTTCCGGCCGCATTCCTGATGTCGAACCTGCAGGCGTCGGTTCGCGCGTTCGCCGCGCAGCAGTCGAGTCCCCGCTACGTCGCGGAAGGGATCAATCGCACGCTGTGCAGCAATCCGGCGCTCCGCAGATTCATCACCTTTTTCTACGCCGTCATCGACGCGACCACGCGAACCCTGACCTTCAGCAACGCTGGACACAATCCGCCGATTCTGGTTCGGGCAGACGGCTCCGTCGAGCGCCTCTCGACGGGCGGGCTCGTCCTCGGCGTGCAGGCGAGCGCCAACTACCAGCAGGGCGAGACGCGGATCCTCGCGGGGGATCGTATCGTGCTGTTCACCGACGGGCTCAACGAAGCGGAAAACGCGGACGGTCTCGATTTCGGCGACGAACGGCTGGTCGAAACCGTCGTTCTGCGCCGCGACCAGTCAGCTGCCGCGCTGCTCGAGCAGATTTTTGCGCAGGTCCGCGACTTTACCGGGGGCCGATTCACAGACGATGCCACCCTCATCACCATCGCCATCCGCTAGCGTCGTCGAGTCGACGACGCGTCGTGAAAGGTGACGGTCACACGGGTCCGACGTTGAGCGTCACTGCTCGTACCATCGGAGGACCCGCAGCGCGCGCAGCGTGTTCCACCGGCTGGGCCGACCATCGCCGTCCTCGAGCGTGAAGTGGACCGCGCCGGGATGCGTGTTCTCGAGAAGCCACGTGCCATCGGGCTGCTGCTTGGACCGGAGCAGTTCAACCGCTTCGTCCACGCGCGGGTCCGGTCGATCCCCAACCGCCCGGAAGTACTCCAAGGCGCGGAGCACGTCGTAGTGCCAGCGGGTCGGAAACGAGAATTGCAGATATGCCGGATCGACGACTTCGCCGGTACTTTTGCGCCGGAGCAACTTCCGTTCGAGGAGGTACTCCTCACCCCGGTGGCGTGCCGCGATGGATTCCGCGGAGCCACCGGTTGCGCGCTCGTGCGCCAACAGTCCTTCCAGGACTCTGATGGTGGTATGGAAGGAAGACCGAACCGAACCGTTCTCCACCTCGCAGTTCCACCCACCGTCCTCGAGCTGCTCATCGACGAGCCGGGCGACGACACCTTCGACATCTTGATCGAAGTAGGCACCCAGCGCGACGGTCATGCCATTGATGCACGGCTCGACCTCGCCACTGAAGAAAGGCTGGCCGGCGTGCTCCCAACGGCAGTGCTCGCGGACCTGCACGACCGCCCGGCGCACCGTGTCATGGTGTGGGTCGATACCGAAGTCTTGCAGGAGCACCAGACTGTATGCCGTGGCGGTCCAGGGCTGACCCGCAGGCTGCCCGCCAGTGGCGGATCCAGTTCTCGGTGCCGGGAATAGTGCGCCTCCCTCCCACTGACCGTCCTCGCCCTGCAGGGCTAGCACCCGGGCACTCCACCCCTCGGCGGCGACGCGCGCGCGCTCGGCCGCGACGATCTGTGCCGGCGTAGCGGCAAGATCGCGCAGTGCCTGCCAGCGGATGGCTGGGTCGGAGTCCAGCAGCCAGTCGAGAACACTCACCGGCCGAGTCTAGCAATCTCGGCGCTCATCTGAAGCCCGATCGCGCCACGCGGAATCCTGACGTATCGTCTGGGGATGCGCATCCCCATCAAAGTTCTGATCCCTGGTTGCCGTACTGCGGCGATCATCGTGGTTTTGGCTGCTGCAGGCACATCGTTCGACGCATCTCCGGTGTCGGCGCAACAGCCCGCGTTGCCGGCGCAACTTGTGGTGTCGCTGCGCGTCGTCGACAAGAAGGCAACGCCGCTAACCGATCTTGCCCCGACAGAGTTTGAGGTGAAGGAGAACGGCCAGAGCCGGACCGTTACGCGCGCCGAGCTCGACACGCGGCCCTTGTCGGCGGCGCTGGTTCTCGACAGCAATGGCACATTGAGCACGGCGTTCATGCAGAACGTCGTCCCGGCGGCCGTGGCCGTGCTCAAAGCGCTTCCCGAGGGCACGATCGTTGACGTCTGGTCGACGGGCGATCGGCCGACGCACGTGGCGACGGCGCTAACGGATCTGGCCGCCGCACAGGCAGCAGTCCAGCGCATAGCGGCCTCAGGGACCAACGAGCTGCTCGACACGATTGCGGCGGCCTCTCAGGCGTTGCCGTCCGGTGAGGATCGTCGAACCGCTGTGATCATCTTGACCTCTGGAGGGATCTTCGACAATGCCTCGCGCGGCGTGCAGGAAGCGATGAAGGCGACGTCGATGCGTCCGAGCTTCTTCAGCATCGAAATGATCATCGGCGAGCAGGATGGTCGCGTGGAAACGGCACTCTCGTACCTCGCGGAACATACGGCGGGCTCGCACGAAAAGTTGCTGTCGGCCGGCGCCGGTGTGACAAAGGCGCCGGGCCTGGTCGCGATCCTGAACACGCTCTACCGAGTAGCGTGGCAGCCCCAGAGCGATCCGCGAGCGACGAAGTTTGAGTTCAAGACCCACCGCAAGGGCGCGAAGGTGGTGGCGTCGCAGCGGCTGACGACGGCGTGGTGACGAGTCGCCGTTCCTCCGACTGCTTTCATCCTCGCCATCAAGTAGCCGTTGTGGGGCGACGATGAGGACGCGTCCCTCGATCGTCGCCCCACCGGCAGTGCGTCGCGTTACTTTACAGCCGCCGTCGTCCCGATCTGCTCACGCTGGCGCCGCAAGTCGTGTCACCGCCGTTGTCTCCGCAACCGGGCGTACGGCAGCTCGGGGAGCAGGTGACAACGCCAACACCGCCGCGTGGGAGACGCAGAGCACTCGATAGGTGACCGAGCCCATGCGCCCGTGCGGCGAGTCGCCTGCCCTCAGGCCCATCACGATCAGGCCGGCGTGCCGGTCGCGAGCGACTTTGGCGATTTCCTCCGCCGGATCGCCGTAGGCGACGAGTGCCTCAGGACTCCGGACGCCTAGCGCTGCCGACCGCACGAGCGTTTCGAGCATCTGGTCGGCATGTGCGCGCCGCTCGGCGTCGATACGCAGCCCGTCCTGCCGTCTGGCAAAGGGCAGTCGCATGGGCTCGATAACGTGCGTGACGAGCGCAGGCACGCCCAGTGTTTCCGCAATGCGAAAGCCGTCGCGTACGTGGGCGTCGGTCCCTGGCAGGAGATCGACGGGAATCAGCACGCGGTTGACGGTGGCGACGATGTCCGCCCAACTCGCGGGTCCCGGCACCCCGGGCTCGGTGACCAGTACCCGGACGATCGGCTTCGCGCAGCACCCGCTCGGTCGTGGATCCGAAAAAGAGCTTGCGGATGCCCGTGAGGCCATGACTGCTCATCACGATCAGCTCCGCTCGCAGGTCTCTCGAGATACGCAGAATCTCATCGGCCGGCCGGCCGACGCCGACGATGTAGTCGATGGTGATGGTGGTCGATCGATGGCCCAGGGTTTCGGCGACCATGCGCTGGAGCGAATGCCTGGTGTGATCGCCAGGATGCGATGGCAGCCGGCCGACGTCGAACGACGCCAGCAGCGGATCGTCGACCGTGGCCACGGTCAGCACCGAGTGAAAGCGTTCCGCCAGCACCGCCGCGGCGCGAAGAGCGCCCCGCGCGCTCTCGGAAAAATCCACGGCGCACACGATATGTCGACGCGTAGTCATCACGACCTCCGCGGGACACCTGTGCAATCGATGTTCCGCCTGGGATCCGACGCCGTTACGCGCGTGCTCATGTCTTGACAGAATCTGGCCCCTGTATCGCGCCGCGGAATATTGCCCACGGCCCGGAATTTTCACAGTCCGAGCGACGCGGCGCTGCCGGCACGGACGCTCCGACCCGCAGCTTTCCGGCCGGAATTCCCGGATTCGACCTGGTGGCGGACGCTGGCACCGCCTGTGCCCATCCACGGGCTATGAAACTTCCAGCGTCTATCCGATCCGTGCGGGCAACACGACGGGAGCGGACGAGCCTTTTGCCGGGCGATTCGGTTGTTGCGCACCCGCACGAGTCGCTCACTTACGCGATCACGATCGCCTGCCCGCCGCAGGAAGTGTGGCCCTGGCTGGCGCAGATGGGATCCGGCAGCCGCGGCGGTTGGTATAGCTACGACCGCATCGACAACAGCGGCCATCACAGCGCCGATCGGATCCTCCGCCGGCTCCAGGACGTCACCGTGGGCACGACGTTCCCGCCGCTCCCCGGTGTCGACAACCTGAGCGTCGTCGCATTCGAACGGGAGGCGAGCCTGGTGTTGGCGTGGCGGCCGCATCGGGGAAGCCCGCCGAGGATCTCGTGGGCGTTTGTCGTGGAACCGCTCCGCGGTGCGCAGACGCGCCTGATCGTGCGAGCCCGGGCCACATGCGCCTCGGCCAAAGAGGCTGCGCCGTTCTGGCTCGCCTGGCCGTTCGTCCATTTCGGCCACTTCCTCATGCAGCGCAAGCAGCTTCTGGGGATTGCGACGCGCGCAGAGCGCCTCACTTCGGAAAGGCAGCCGTCGCGGCGGGACGCAGCGTGAGCGGCGGGTCACAGGAGTTCAACGTGGAAAGCGAATGGGAATCGCGCGGCGTCGCTGCCAATGACGCGGTGGCGCAGATCCGCAGTGGCATGAGGGTCTTCGTTCACGGCGCGGCGGCCACGCCAACCGCGCTGATCGAGGCGCTCGCTGCGCGGCGCGATCTCGAAGATGTCACGCTGTATCACCTGCACACAGCTGGGCCGGCGCCGTTCGTCGACCATCGCCACGCCGGACGGTTCCGCTCGGTCTCGTTCTTCGTCGGAGCGCCGGTTCGACGCGCGGTCGCCGAAGGCCGCGCGGATGTGATCCCCATTTTCCTGTCGCAGATCCCCAATCTGTTCACGACCGGGCGCATCGCGCTCGACGCGGCGTTCGTGTCGCTCTCGCCGCCGGATCGCCATGGCCTGTGCACACTGGGGACGTCGGTAGATGCTGCGCGTGCAGCCGTCGACAGCGCGAGGCTCGTGATTGCCGAAATCAACGACTGCATGCCGCGCACGCACGGCGCCACGACGGTGCCGCTCGATCGCGTCGATGCGTTCGTGCGCACGAATCGCATACCCCACGAGCATCCCTGCCGGCAAGAGACGCCCGTGGAGGGGCGGATCGGCGAGCTGGTCGCCGGGCTCGTCGAGGACGGAGCCACGCTGCAGATGGGAATCGGCGGGATCCCTGACGCCGTTCTGCGGCGGCTGTGCGGAAAGCACGATCTCGGCGTTCACACCGAGATGTTCTCGGATGGCGTGATCGATCTGATCGAGGGTGGCGTCATCACGAATCGGCTCAAAACGGTCCATCCGGGGCGCAGTGTCACCTCGTTCGTCGCCGGCACGCGCCGGCTGTACGAGTTCGTGGACGACAACCCGCTCGTCGAGTTCCATCCGTGCGATCGGACGAACGACGTGGCGATCATCCGCAAGAACGATCGCGTGACCGCAATCAACTCCGCCATCGAGATCGATCTCACAGGGCAGATCTGCGCCGACTCGATCGGCCATACGATCTACTCGGGGATCGGCGGCCAGATGGACTTCATGCACGCCGCCGCCCGGTCGCGCGGCGGCAAACCGATCATCGCGTTGCCGTCCACCGCGGCAAACGGCGCCGTCTCGCGCATCGTGCCGTGCCTGACGCCGGGTGCCGGCGTCGTCACCACGCGCGGTCACGCGCAGTGGGTAGTTACGGAGTACGGCGCTGTCGATTTGCAGGGGCTGACCTTGCGAGAACGTGGTGACGCGCTGATTTCCATCGCCCACCCGGATTTCCGAACCGAATTGCGGCGCAGCCTGAACGCCATCCGGCCGGTGGCGCCGATTCACCACGAGTCAGTGGAAGCCGAGGTGGTCCCGTGACGCAGAAGCCAACGATTCTCGTGGTGGACGACGAGGATTTGATCCGCTGGTCACTCTCCGAGCGGCTCCGGTCCGAGGGCTGCACGGTTCTCGAGGCCGAAGATGGACGCCGTGCGCTCGATCATGCGGGCGAGCACGTTGACCTTGCCGTGCTCGACTATCGTTTGCCGGACACCGATGGTCTCACGCTGTTGCGGCGGCTCAAAGCGCAGCATCCGCAACTCATGGCGCTCTTGTTGACCGCGTACGCCACTCCGGAAACCGCAATCGAGGCCGTCGAAGCCGGTGCCTTCAAACTGGCTCGCAAGCCGTTCGACCTCGACGATATCGTCGTGATGGTGCGCGACGCGCTCGAGGCCCCGAGCGGTCCCCGCCCCGAGAAGGCATCAGGGGCGGGGTGGTGCAGCGGGTAGCGTCACGCGGACAGTGGTGCCGGCGGGAGACGTCGAAAGAATCCTGACTTCACCGTTTTGGAGCTCCAGTAACCGGCGCACGATCGCGAGTCCAAGCCCGGTGCCTGCACGTTTAGTGGTGACGAACGGCTCGAAGATCTTCGACGCGATGTCGGAGGGAATCCCGGGGCCGGTGTCGGTGATATCGATGATGACGCGCGCTCCATCGCTGATCGACACGCGAATCGTCCCGCGGCCCGCCATCGCCTGCGCCGCGTTCAGGAGCAGGTTCAGCAGCGCCTCGCGGAGGAGCTCGACGTCGCCCAAACACGAGGCGTGATCGCCCTGGACCTCGCTGGTCGTCGCCGTTAGCGCCGGATCGCGGTTCAGCAGCGCCATCATGCTCTCGACCAGCGGCTGCAGCGGCACCGCCTCGAGGCGTGGTGTGCGAGGTTTCGCGTACAGCAGCAGATCGTTGACGCGCGCGTTCAAGGCGTCGAGGCGTTTGATCATTTCCAGAACGATTGGGTGCTCGCTGCGCTGAGGCTCGAGCCGCTGCGACAGGATCTGAAGCACGCCACGCAACCCGGCAAGCGGGTTCCGTACTTCGTGAGCGACGACCGCGACCATCTGACCGAGCCGGGCCAGCGCTGCCTGGTTGATCAGCTGCTCTTCCGCCATCTTCCTGGCGGTCACGTCGTAGCGGATGGCGAGGTATTGGTACGGCTTTCCGCGATCGTTGAGAAACGGCACGATCGTGGTATCGACCCAATAGATGGTGCCGTCCTTCGCTCGGTTGCGAAACTCACCGCGCCAGACCTGACCACTCGCAATCGTCCGCCACAACTCGCGGATGTATTCCGTGGGATGATGGCCGGAATTCACGATGCGGTGATCCTGCCCGAGCAGTTCTTCGCGCGAATATCGCGAGATTTCGCAGAATTTCTCGTTGGCGTACCGAATCGTGCCCTTGACGTCGGTGATCGCCACAATGGCCGACTGGTCGAGGGCATATCGCAGATCCTCCAACTCTTTCAGATGATCCGCGCCCGGGACGTCGGTGCCGGCGTGGCCGAGAGCCCGTGACACCATGACCTTATGCGGGCGGGCGCACGGCGCGCCGGCCGCTGATTCGGTCGATGACGATCCGGTAGATGACCGGCGTGTGGTGCTCGCTGCTACCCTCTCGCTTCGCGATCCCGGGCAGCCACCACTGCGGGCGCTGATTGAACAGATGGAGTGCTCGCCGTCGCGCGACGTCGTCTTCGGCGGATTCCTTCACTTCTTCGTAGCGTCCGAACACTAGCACCGTCGTCCACTGTCCTTGATCAGCGACGTCGTCGATCTCGACGCAGACGGTGGGGTTCGAGCGCATCCAGTCGATCTTCTGGCCGACGGTCGAAAAGCTGTAGAGACACTGGCTCTCGCCATCGAAGTAGAGAAAGACGGGGACGATGTACGGCTGGTCGCCGCGGCAGCAGGCGAGACGTCCGAGGCTTACGCGTCCCAGCACCTCGCGGCATTCCGAGGGTGTCAGCTCGTGGATGACCATGCGAACAGGTTATACCGCAAAGTCGATGCGCGGGAGTGCCTGGCGGCCAGGAAAAGTCCGAATCGCGACGGACGACTGCCGCGCCCGGTATACTTCTGCACAATGCAGCCCAGCATTCTCATCGTTGACGACGAAGAATTGATTCGATGGTCGCTGCGCGAGCGGCTGTCGAAGGAGGGCTATCGCATCCTCGAAGCAGAAACCGCCGCGCAAGCCGTCGATCGCGCTCGGGAAGGCATCGATCTGGTGATTCTCGACTATCGGCTTCCCGATGCCGACGGCCTCGAAGTCCTGAAGCAAATCAAGCAGACCCATCCTGACACGCTGGTCATCATGCTGACCGCGCACTCGTCGATCGAGATGGCGGTCGAGGCGATGAAATACGGCGCGTATCATTTCGCCAGCAAGCCGTTCGACCTCGATGAGGTTGCTCTCCTCGTCGAAAAGGCTCTCGAGACAACCCGCCTGCGGCGCGAGGTCAAGACACTGCGCGCCCGCGAGGCCGAGCCGTACAGCGTCGGCCGGATCGTGGGCGAGAGCAAGGCCATCGTCGAGATGCGGGCGATACTCCAGAAGATTGCCGCCAGCCCGGCCTCGACGGTGTTGCTCACGGGGGAGAGCGGCACCGGCAAGGACCTGGCCGCGAAAGTGATCCATTACGCCAGCGATCGCGCGGCCCGGCCGTTCATGAACATCACCTGTTCAGCGCTGACAGAGACCCTGCTCGAAAGCGAGCTCTTCGGGCACGAGCGCGGTGCATTCACGGGCGCCGACCGGCAGAAGCGCGGCCTGCTCGAGTCGGCCGACGGCGGCACGGTCTTCCTCGACGAGATCGGGGAAATGGTTCCGGCGCTGCAGGCGAAGCTGCTGCGGTTTCTCGAGGAGAAGGCGTTCAAGCGTGTCGGCGGATCCTCGGATTTGCGAGTCAACGTTCGCGTCATCGCCGCGACCAACCGCGATCTGCAGGCCGAAGTGCGGGCCGGCCGATTCCGGCAGGATCTGTTCTACAGGTTGAACGTGATTGCGATCGTCCTGCCGCCTTTGCGGGAGCGGCGAGACGATGTTCCGCGCCTCGTCAACTATTACGTCGACGCGTACAACGCGGAGTTTCGCAAGCGCAAGACGGGTGTGTCGACCGAGGCAATGCGGCTCCTGTCCGACTACAGCTGGCCGGGGAATGTCCGCGAGCTACGGAATGCCGTCGAGCGCGCAATGCTGCTGGGCGGAGGCGAGCAGTTGGTGCCGGAAGACTTTCCCGTCGCGAGTCCCGCCCTCGCTCCGCTCAACGAGGACATTGCGCTGCCTTCGGGCGGCGTCAACCTGGAGCATCTGGAGCGGTCGCTCGTGGTGCAGGCACTCCGGCGCAGCGGCTGGAACCAGACGCAGGCGGCGCGGCTGCTGGGCCTGAACCGCGATCAGATCCGCTACCGCATCGAAAAGTTCGGGCTGGACCGGGCGACGGCAGGCGGCGAGCAGCGTTGATTTGGTCAGCACCGATTCACGGCGTCAGCGCGACTGCAAAGTCGGGCGACGTTTGATAGCGGTCTGAAAGCGAAGTCGATCAACTCTTCGGCTTCGTTGAACATCAGCCGGATTCGGCTTGTATCTCATCACCAAGCGAGAAGACTGGTCCTCTGTCGTGTGCCATGCCAATTGCTGCCGCTCCGTGCTGGCTTGCTATCTCTATCGACATTTATGCAACAGCGCGCAGGCGCGCTCAGCGGGGCTGGAGCCCGGCGAGTACTGCGTCAGCGACCCGTCGTTCGACGACCGGCCGACCGGCGAGCTTCTGCGCGAGCTGGCGTGGATCCGCCAGCGGGTGCTGCAGATTCGCCTCGCCCTAATCGGCGATGGTCGCCGGCTCATTCCTGCCATCGAGTATCTGCAGTTGTGTCGAACCGTCGATCCCGACCACCACTGATCGTTCCTCCGTGATAACGATGCGCTCGCACGGCTAAAGAATTCGCCAGTGTTGGGCTGTTGCTTCATGCCGGCCGCATCGGACTGCTGAATAGTTCGCATCGGGCTGGAAAAGTTCGCGATCGGAGGTGCGATATCGCCGTCGACAGTGCCCACTCCGGAATTACTAGTGCGGTACAGCCATTGCTCATTTGTCACTCAGGCTATCCATGGCTCACATCTTCCTCTCGCACCTCGAGTGGCCGGGCGCGGCGAAGGGACCGACCCGTGACGCCGCAACGTTCAGCCGCGACCTGAATGTCACCCTCGGCGGCATCGCGCTGCCGATGTCGTCGGCGCCGGCGTTCCGTGGCGACCCATCTCGTATCAATCCGGAAGAGCTGTTCGTCGCCTCGTTGTCGGCATGTCAGGCGCTGACCTACCTCTATCTGGCCGCGAAGAACCAGATTGCGGTGGTCGGCTATTCGGATGACGCGCAGGGCGAGCTCGAAATGGTCCAGGGGCGGATGCGAATGTCACGCGTAACGCTGCGCCCACAGATTATCCTGGAGCGCGGCGCCGACGCCACCCGCGCGCGCGATCTGGTGGAGAAGGCGCACGCGAACTGTTTCATTGCCAATTCGGTTGCCGTCACCGTGAGTATCGAGCCGACGGTTAGCGTCGCGGGGGTCGCCGTCGCGGCCGCACGGTGATTGCACCTCGGGGGGAACTGCTCACCGCGCATCACGCGAGACGGCTGCATCGCTGGAGCCGGTCCACTGAAGTAGGCGGAGGTTGTCATGACGACGACGATAGCGATGACGGACGTCGTCGTACGCGACGGTTCGACCGTCTGCTTGCGACAGGCCGACGAAGGCGATGTCGTCGGGCTGCTGCGGTTTCTCCAGTCGCTCTCCCCGCAGAGCCTTTACTACCGCTTTCATGGGCGCCCGGCGCTCACAGGGGCGAGCGTCCGTGGGCTTATCGGCCTGGACGCGAGCCCGGCAACGACGCTCGTTGCCGAATCCGGTGGACGAATCGTGGCCTTCGCGAGCTACTACAGTAATCGCGCTGCGCCGGATCGAGCCGAGGTGGCATTTGCGGTTTCTGATGCCCTTCAGGGGCACGGCATCGGTACGCGTTTGCTCGAACAGCTCGCGAAGGTCGCACGCGAGGCAGGGATCAACACCTTCGACGCTTACGTGCTCGGGGACAACCACCAGATGCTGGAGGTGTTTCGGAATTCAGGCTTCACTGAAACCTCGCGCGTCGATCACGGGCTGTTCCATATTGCACTGTCCCTCGCCGTTACCGACCGTTTCGTCGAGCAAGCCTCCACCCGAGCGCAGATGGCTGCAACTGCCTCGATGCGCGCGTTCTTCGAACCACGCGTCGTGGCCGTTGTTGGCGCCAACCGGGCCCGGGGGAAGATTGGCTCGGAGATCCTCAACAATCTTATCGTCGCTCGATTCACCGGCACGATCGTCCCCGTGCACCCAACCGCCGCGCAGATCGCGGGACTGACCGCCTATAAACATGTCGCCGACATCCCCGGCTCAGTGGATCTAGCGATCATCGTGGTCTCGGCGGACGAGGTCCCTGCGGCGGTCGATGATTGCATCAGCAAGAACGTTCGCGCGATCTGTGTCATTAGCGCGGGCTTCAGTGAATGCGGCGCCGAGGGGTGCGCGCGTGAAGCGCTGCTGGTCGAAAAGGTCAGGCGGGCAGGTTGTCGCTTGATCGGTCCGAACTGCATGGGTTTTCTCAACACGAATCCGGCGGTTCAGTTGAACGCGACGTTTTCGCCGGTATACCCGCCCCGGGGAAAGGTGGCGATGTCAACTCAGAGCGGCGCTCTGGGACTGGCGGTTCTCGACTACGCAAAACGGCTTGATATTGGCATCTCGAGCTTCGTTTCCGTTGGCAACAAGGCGGACGTGTCAGGAAACGATTTGATTCAGGACCGGGGCGAAGACCCGCAGACGTCGGTGATCCTGCTTTACCTGGAGAGCTTCGGGAATCCCAAGAAGTTCGGCGAGATCGCCCGGCGCGTTAGCCGAACGAAACCGATCGTTGCCGTCAAGGCTGGACGGTCCATGGCAGGGTCGCGAGCCGCCGCCTCGCACACAGGTGCCCAGGCGTCCAACGACGTCGTCGTCGATGCACTATTCAGGCAGGCGGGCGTCATCAGGACCGAGCGGCTCGAGGAGATGTTCGACGTCGCCGCGCTCCTGTCCCATCAGCCGATTCCGCGGGGTCCCCGGGTGGCAATCCTGACCAATGCTGGCGGACCCGGCATTCTGGCGGCCGATGCCTGCGAGGCGAATGGATTGCAGCTTCCGCGGTTCAGCGACGCAACCAGGTCCGAGCTACGTTCGTTTCTTCCCGCAGCAGCGAGCGTCAACAATCCCGTCGACATGCTGGCATCGGCGCCGGCGGACCACTACCGCCGGGCGCTCGCGTCGATTCTCCGTGACGAGTCCGTCGATAGTGTCATCGCGATCTTCATCCCACCACTCGTGACGGAACCGAACGCCGTCGCCGCAGCGATGGCGGGAGCCGTTGAAGGCGCTTATGAGAAACCCGTCCTCGGGGTCTTCATGCGAGCCGAGGGCGCGCCTGCCGCACTGGCCCCGATACCGTCGTACGCATTTCCTGAGTCCGCGGCACTCGCCCTCGCGCGCGTAACGGCATACGGACAGTGGCGTTCAAAACCGATTGTTCGCGCGCCGGCCCTCGACCGATTCGACCGAGACGAGATCCGGCGAATTGTCCAGGGGGTCCTCGACCGAGGCGCGGGTTGGGCGTTGCCAGCCGAGGCGCAAGCCCTGCTCGCCGCCACGGGTATCGAGAGTGCCGCGGCGTGTGTGGCGACGAGCCTGGAACAGGCCGTCACGGCCGCATCTCAGCTTGAATTTCCGATCGCGCTCAAGGCACTTGGTCCCACGCTGCTCCACAAGACCGAGCGAAAAGCGGTCACACTGAACATTCACGACGATGCCGGCCTGCGGGCCGCCTATGCCGATTTCGCAAGCCGCTTCGGTCCGGACATGACTGCTGTCCTCGTGCAGCAGATGGTGCCGCAGGGTGTTGAGATGATCGTGGGAGCTCTTCAGGATCCGATCTTCGGTCCACTGGTCGCGTGCGGAACCGGTGGCATCCTGGTCGACGTCCTTGCGGACATCGCGTTCAGACTGCATCCATTGAATCCATCCGACGCGGCCGAAATGGTCGACGAACTGAGGGGAGCACGATTGCTGCGCGGCTACCGGGGCTCGCAGCCAGCCGACGAACAGGCCCTGCGCGACGTCTTGATTCGCGTCTCAGAGTTGATCAGTGTTGCTCCTGAGATTCAAGAGCTCGACCTGAATCCCGTGATTGTGCTCTCGGCCGGTGCGCGCGTCGCAGATGTGCGATTACGTATCGACGCGGCGCGGCCGTCCAAGCGTGGGCGTCGGGTTGAATACTGATCGGCGGTCTCTGCGCCACTCGCAGCGACGGATCAACACGGCGCCAGGCTCAGCCTACGCGGCGCTGGTCAGTCCCAAAGCGCTGGCGCGATCTGCTAGCGGCAACACGTAATCGACAGCCCCGGTCTTGATTGCCGAACGAGGCATCGAGAACTGCTCCGACGTGTGTCGTGCCTGTCGTTTGGCGATGTCTACGGAATTCCCCGCACCGGCTGGGGATTATCCGCACCCGTCCCCCATAAACGTGGTCGGAAACGCGCGAAATCGTGAGAGCTGTCAGGCACACGGCTTGCGATTGTCAGGGTGGGACGAGACTGATCGTCCCGAGACCGCATGGGGCAGGTCGCCGCGAAGGTCATTCCTCCAATGGTCGACGACGGCGAGCTCGTCGCCGTCGTCACCAGCCGCGACATGTACATCGCGCTGGCGACGCGCAACGAGCTGCTCGCGGACGGCAACCACAACCTCCGCATGAGAGACATCCGGTGATAACGGAAGAACAGACCGAGGTTGTCGCGTTTCTCGAATCGGCCGCGACCCACGGCGGCTGGCCGGTCGAGCGCATCGATACGCATGCGTCAATCGTCTTCCTCGCAGGCAATCGCGCCTGGAAGCTGAAGCGTGCGGTTCGGTACGACTACCTCGATTTCTCGACCGCCGAGCGCAGGCGGGCGATGTGTGAGGCCGAAGTGCGAATCAACCGGCGCACCGCGCCGGCAATCTATCATCGCGTGGTCCCCGTCACGCGCGAGCCGACCGGGCGCCTGGCGCTGGAAGGCAGCGGCCCACCCGTCGAGTGGCTGGTCGAAATGGCGCGATGCGACGAGGAGGCGCTGCTCGAGCGCCTGGCAGCCCGTCACGCTCTCGATGTCGCGTTGATGCGCCCACTGGCGGTTGCGATTGCCCGGTTCCATGAGGAGGCCGAACGTCGCAGGGACCATGGCGGCGGGGGCGGCATAGCCTGGGTGATTGACGGCAACGCCGTGGGATTTGCCGAGTTCGGCCGCGGTGTGCTCGATACGTCTCTTTGCGAGCACCTGATCGGGAGGTCGCGCGCCGCGCTCGATCGCAGTCGGGCGCTCCTCGACCGCCGTCGCGACACTGGGTTCGTACGGCAGTGCCACGGTGATCTGCATTTGCGCAACATCGTGCTCATCAACGACACGCCGACGCTGTTCGATGCGATCGAATTCAACGACGAGATCGCCTGCATCGACGTGCTCTACGACCTGGCGTTTCTTCTCATGGACCTGTGGCATCGTGGCTTGACGGCGCACGCCAACCGCCTGTTCAACCACTACCTGTCCGAGTCGGTGGATCTCGAGGGTTACGAGCTGCTCCCGCTGTTTCTGTCGTGCCGCGCTGCCGTCAGCGCAAAGACGCACGTGACCGCGGCGGCCTTGCAGAGCGAGGCAGACGAGCAGCGTGCGCTGCAGGAGGCGGCGCGACAATATTTGCAGATGGCCGTGTCATTCCTGGCCCCCGACGCGCCGCGGATCGTTGCCATCGGCGGGTTCTCCGGATCCGGGAAGTCGACGTTGGCCATGCGCCTGGCACCCTCGATCGGCGGCGCTCCTGGCGCGGTGGTCCTTCGCAGCGACGAGATTCGCAAACAGCTGTTCCACGTCGATCCGCTGATAACACTCGGGCCGCCGGCCTATACCCCTGACGTTTCGCGCGTGGTCTACGACATCCTGGTGACGCGCGCGGAACAGCTCCTGCGACACGGTCACTCGGTGATCGTTGACGCGGTCTTTGCCGATCCCCGTCAGCGGCGCGCCATCGAGGACATCGCGGCGGCCGCGGGCGTGCCGTTCGTTGGCGTGTGGCTGGACGCGCCCGTCGCAGTGCTGCAACGGCGCCTCCAGGATCGACGCACGGACGCATCGGACGCGGATGTGCATGTGCTCACCGTCCAAATGCGCCATGCGACCGGGCCTATCTGCTGGCATCGAGTCGACGCGTCGGGCCCGACCGATCGAGTCCTCGCCACAGCCAGGACGTTGCCCGCCGCCGTGCGACTGCAGCCCTGCTGATGGAGAACGCCGTGAAGCTGTCGGTCATCGCACTCGACTACGACGGGACCATTGCCCAGCGGGATGTGCTCGACTCCTCGGTTCGCGATGCGGTGGCAGGGGCGCGCGCCTCCGGAATCGTGGTGCTTGTCATCACCGGCCGGACCGTGCCGGAGCTGCGCCGCGTCGCCGGAGATCTGCATTTCGTCGATGGGGTGGTCACTGAAAATGGCGCGGTCATTCACTTCCCGCAGAGCGGGCACACGAGAATCCTCGCCCCGCCCATCCCGGCACAATTGACCGCCGAGCTCGTCCGCCGCGGCGTCGTCTTCCAGACCGGCGAATGTCTCGTCGACGCCGATGCCAACGAAGCCCCCAGATTGCTCGAGGCGATCCGGACGCTGGAAGTGCCGATCGTCCTGATCTTCAATGGCGGCCGAGTCATGGCCACGCCGCAAGGCGTCAGTAAAGCGACTGGCCTTCATGCCGCGCTCGACACGCTCCGCCTCTCGGCGCGGAATACGCTGGCCATCGGCGATCGCGAGAACGATCACGAGCTGTTGCGGCTCGCCGAGGTCGGTGTCGGGGTCGAGTGGGGGAGTCCGGCCCTGCGCGCCGCGGCGGACATCGTGCTCGCTGGCGCAGGTCCGCCGGCGGTCGCCGCGTACCTGCGGAGAGTCGCAACGACCGGTCAGCTGCCAACACCTCCGCGCGCCCGTCGGCGGCTGTTGTTGGGATTTACGGACGACGGGCGCGAGTTTTCGCTTGCCGTGCGGGGGCGTAACGTGCTGGTGGCGGGCGATGTGAAGTCCGGGAAGTCATGGGTGGCCGGATTGTTGTGCGAACAGCTGATCCTGTATGGCTACTGCCTTTGTGTCATCGATCCGGAAGGGGACTATCGATCGCTCGAGGCGCTGCCCGGTGTCGCCGTGCTCGGCGGCGAGGATGCCCCGCCCACACCGCGCGATCTACTTCGCTCGCTGCGGTATCCGGATCGCAGCGTGGTGCTCGACCTGTCGCACCTTCGTGGCGAAGAGAAGACTGCATACGTCAGAACATTGCTGCCAAACCTGAATGTCCTGCGGCGACGAACCGGGCTGCCACACCGGATCGTCATCGACGAGGCGCACTACTTCCTGACTGGCGCAGATGCGAACGAGCTCCTGGATCTCGATCACGACGGATATACGATCGTGACATTCTGTGCGTCCGGGCTGCCCAAGGCGCTTCTCGCCGCGACCGAGGTGATGATTGTCACGTGCCAGTCGAACCCGATCGAGATCGAAGCCCTGAAACGCTGCTGCTCACGATGCGTTCGGGTCGACGCCTCCCGGTGGGCGGCCCTCGGTCAGCTGCGCATCGGCCAGGCCGTTGCGCTGCCGGTGACCGAGGAAGCCGGGGGTGATCTGCGTCCCTTCACCATGGGCCCGCGGCTCACGCCGCACGTGCGTCACCGCGAGAAGTATGTCGACATGCCGGTGACCGAGGACCGCGCATTCGTGTTCGGAACGAATGGCCATGGACCGGTTCGCCGCGCGCGAACCCTTCGGCAGTTCGTGATCATGCTGGAAAGCCTGCCTTCGCGCACATTCGATGGCTACTTGAGACGAGGCGACTTCTCGCGCTGGATACAACACGTGTTTGGTGACGGCGCCCTCGCGTCTGAGCTGCGCACGCTCGAAGCCCGATTCCGCGAGGCCGGACGCGCAGACCTCGTGGCGGAGGTGGTCGCGGCCGTTCGCAGCCGCTACGACGTCGCCGACGAGGAACGCGAACTCGCACCCGCGTGAGCCACCGATCCGCCGCCCGCGGGCAGTGCTGCGAGCGCTGAATAGAGGCGCCACCGGCTCGCCACATCCTCCTCGGCGTTGTGGAGCAACTCGCCGGGGTCACCTGTCGTTAGCCGCGTGAAACGCAGCTCGTTACAGAGATAGCTACTGAGGGGCACGCTGGGCGGCGGCGAGTCCAACACCAGTGGATTCTCGTTGGTACTCATGCGTGCGGGGTTGTAGCGGAGCAAGGGCCAGTACCCCGTGCGCACCGCGAGTTTCTGCTGGTCGAGGCTGTGGACCAGGTCGTAGCCATGCGCCACGCACGCCCCGTATGCCAATATCAGTGCGGGGCCATCGAAAGCCTCGGCTTCCTCGAACGCCTGCACCGTCTGCGTATCGTTGGCGCCCAATGCGACGCGTGCGATGTAGACGTTTCCATAACTCATCGCCATCAAGGCCAGGTCCTTCTTCGCGGTGGTCTTGCCGCCGGCAGCAAAGCGCGCGACCGCCCCACGCGGGGTCGCCTTCGATCGCTGTCCGCCGGTATTCGAGTAGACCTCGGTGTCGAGGACGAGCAGCTTGACGTTCTCTCCAGAGGCGAGCACGTGATCGAGGCCGCCGTAACCGATGTCGTACGCCCACCCGTCACCGCCCACTATCCAGACGCTCTTGCGAACGAGAGAGCCGGCAAGCGCACGCAGGTCCCGCGCCTGCGCCGACTCGATCGGCGCGAGACGCGTCATCAACTCTTCCACCCGCCGGCGCTGGGCACCCACGCCCACTTCGCTCTCCTGATCGGCGGCGATCAAGGCCAGCGACAACTCACCGCCAATCGTGGACTCCAGCGCCCTCACCAGCATCTCCGCATGATGTCTTTGTGCGTCGAGCGCGAGACGGATGCCGAGTCCGAATTCCGCATTGTCTTCGAACAACGAATTGGCCCACGCTGGCCCACGGCCGTCGCGATTGACGGTGTAGGGAGTGGTCGGCAGATTGCCACCATAGATCGACGAGCAGCCGGTTGCGTTGGCGATAATTGCGCGATCGCCGAACAATTGCGTCAGCAGTCGCAGGTACGGCGTCTCTCCACATCCGGCGCAAGCTCCAGAGAACTCGAAGAGCGGCTGGAGCAACTGGGTACGCTTGACGGCGCCGCCGCGGAGCAGCGGATCTCGATGCTCCGGCAGGTCGAGGAAGAACTGCCAGTTGGTGCGCTCACGCGCGCGAATCGGGGCCTGCGGCACCATGTTCAAGGCCTTGTGACCCGCGACCGTCTTGCTTTGCACAGGACAGACCTCGACGCAAAGCCTGCAGCCGGTGCAGTCTTCGGGCGCGACCTGAAGCGTGTAGCGAAGGGCCTGCAGCGCTTTCCACTGCGGCACGGATGATTTGAACGTCTCGGGCGCACGCGCCAGAGTTTCCGGGGCGTACACCTTTGCCCTCAGCGCCGCATGCGGGCAAACCATTACGCATTTGCCGCACTGGATGCAGAGCTGCTCGTCCCACTCCGGAATTGCAGTCGCGAGATTCCGTTTCTCCCACTTCGACGTGCCCGGGGGGAACGTTCCGTCCGCTGGAAACAGGCTGACCGGCAGCGAGTCGCCTTGCCCGCGCATCAACGGCAACGTGACCTCGCGCACGAACTGCGGAACCGTTGATGGTACGGCGGACGGGTCGCCGAGCACGACGTCACGGTCGAGGAGCACGCACTCGTGCAGGTGTTCCAGCGCCAGATCGACGGCGGCACAGTTTTGCTCGACTACCTTTTCGCCGCGCTTGCCGTAGCTTTTACGAATCGCGTCTTTGACCGCGGTGATCGCTTGTTGCTTCGGCAGGATCCCGCTCAGCGCAAAGAAGCACGTTTGCATGATCGTATTGATGCGGCGGCCAAGGCCCGCCTGTGCGGCCAGACGATCTGCGTCGATGACATACAGTCGAATCGCCTTCCGGATTAGGGTCGCGCGCACCGCCGCGGGTACGTGATTCCAGACGTCGTCACCGTGATACGGGCTGTTCAGCAGGAAGACGGCGCCCTGGGCGGCAATCTCGAGGACGTCCGTCCGCTCGAGCAGCGAGAACTGATGACACGCAACGAAGTCCGCCACCCGGATGAGGTAGGTGGACCGGATCGGTCTCGGCCCAAAGCGCAGATGCGACACCGTCATTGCGCCGGCCTTCTTCGAGTCGTAGACGAAGTAGCCTTGCGCGTGGAGCGACGTCGACTCGCCGATGATCTTGATCGCGTTCTTGTTGGCCCCGACAGGACCCGTCCGATCCCAGTCCGTAGAACACGGCGCGCACGACCTCGGGATCTTCGCAGTTGAAGTCCGCGTCGTAGGGGAGACTGGTGCGCGTGACATCATCGGTGATGCCGATCGTGAAGTGCCGGCGCGGACCGCTGCCGGCAAGCGCATCGAAGATCGCCTTGACCATTGCCGGCGTGAATTCCTTCGATGAAAGGCCGTATCGGCCGCCGACGATTGTCGGGCGACGATCGAAGTGGCGGAGGCCGGTGGCGGCGCCTTCATCGACCGCGGCGACGACATCGAGAAACAGCGGTTCGCCAGCCGCGCCCGGTTCTTTCGTCCGATCCAGCACCGCAATCGACTGCACGCCGGCAGGCAGAGCCTGGATGAATTGATCGACCGCGAACGGCCGGTAGAGCCGAACCTTCACGAGGCCGACGGCATCCCCTCGCTGATTGAGATAGCGAACGGTTTCTTCGGCGGCTTCAGCGCCGGACCCCATCATCACGATCACCCGCGTGGCATCGGGTGAACCGACATAGTCGAACAGCCGATATTGGCGACCCACCAGCGTGGCGAGCCGATCCATGCACTCCTGCACGATTGCCGGGCACGCCAGATAGAAGCGATTCGCAGCCTCACGCGATTGGAAGAACGCATCCGGATTCTGTGCGGTACCGCGTACCACCGGATGCTCCGGCGACAGCGCCCTCTGACGGTGAGCGTGCACCAGGTCGTCGTCGACGAGCTCACGCATGTCGGCGGCAGAGAGTTCGACGATCTTGGCAATTTCGTGCGATGTGCGAAAGCCGTCGAAGAAGTGCAGGAACGGAATGCGCGCGCGCAGGGTGGCGGCGTGCGAGACCAGCGCCAGGTCCGTCGCCTCCTGCACCGAGTTCGAGGCGAGCATCGCGAACCCGGTGCCGCGGCACGCCATGACATCGCTGTGATCGCCGAAAATCGACAGCGCGTGGGTCGCCACCGTGCGCGCCGCCACATGGATGACGGCCGGATTCAGTTCGCCGGCCATCTTGAACATGTTCGGCATCATCAGCAGGAGACCTTGCGATGCCGTGAAAGTGGTCGCCAGGGCACCCGCCTGCAGCGCGCCGTGCAGCGTCCCTGCGGCGCCTCCTTCGCTTTGCATTTCGACAACGGTTGGAACGAGTCCCCAGGCATTGGTCGTTCCAGCGGCAGCCCATTCATCCGCCCATTCGCCCATGGGCGAGGCGGGCGTGATCGGGTAGATGGCGATGACCTCGCTCAGCTGGTAGGCGACGCGTGCCACGGCCTCGTTCCCGTCGATCGTGACCATTCGCGATGCCATGGCAAACCTCCTCACGCGCTGTTCTAGCCCGCAATGAGCGTGCCGTCGTCGGTCCAGGTGAATTGGGTGCGGACGTGGGACTGCTGGGCGCTTTCGTGCGGATTCATCCGCGACCGTCGGTCGAATGTCCGATGCGTAGCGAAGTGCCTGGGTCATGGAGTCGGAAAAATCCCATCGCCTGCGGAATAGTCCGGATTCTGGCCGGCGGGTCCGACGCGGGGCTGCTGCCGTTCCGTGCGGCAGCGCGAGGATTCGGCACGTTTCGAAGCCAGCCGACTCTCCGCAGAGGCATGACCGTTGCAAACCCCTCAGCAGGAGGATCCGATGCCTCAGAACTCCTTCGGCACCGTCGAGCAGCTCTCCGAATACCTGTTACTTCCGCTGTTCACGGGCCAGACCGAGTGAGTGTCGGTCCGACGAGGTCGCGATGCCGCTGTCTCCGAGGACGATCCGATACGCACCTCGGGTCGCTGTTGCAGTAGCAGGAGTGTTGCTGGCTGCAAATGCGTGCGACAAATCCAATCCCGCACAGCCGACGCCTCCATGTTCGTTCGCCTCTCGAGTCGCGCGCAATCATTTGCCAGCGCCGGCGGACCCGGCACCGTCGCGGTCGAAACCGAAGCGCAATGCTCGTGGACTGTCGAAGGCGCCACGAGCTGGATCCGTTTGCAGTCTCCAACCAGCATGACCGGGCCCGGCACGGTGACCTTCGCCGTGCAGCCAAACGCATCGCCGGACGGCCGCGAGAAGGCGTTAATGATCGCGGGAACGACGTTCAGCGTGACCCAGGCGGGACAAGCCCCGTGCGTCTTTTCGATTGCACCGCAGAGCAGGTCCTTTGGTGACCAAGGCGGCGCCGGAGAGGTGCAGGTCACCACGACAACCGTCTGCGACTGGACAGCAATCAGCAATGCCACGTGGATCACTCTCAGCGGAAACCCGCGCGGCAGCGGATCGAGGGTTGTTCGCTACTCGGTAAGCGAAAACAAGGGGAGCGCCTCGCGGTCGGGTAGCATGACCATTGCGGGTCTCACGTTCTCGGTGAGCCAGACTGCCGAGAACCCGCCTACGCCAACGGACTGCGAATACGGCGTTGCGCCGGTGGCATTCGCGCCATGCGCGGGGGGCGGCCGACTGACGGCCTCGCTGACGACGCAGGCGAATTGCTCGTGGACAGTGACGACGAACGCGAAATGGTTGTCGCTTCCCAACGGCGGGTCGGGCAAGGGTTCGGGCACAATCGCCGTCGTGTATTCGGAGAATTATGATGCTCCGCGCGAGGGTGTCGTGATGGTGGGCTGGCCGACCCCGATGGCGGGGCAGAACATCCACGTCGAGCAGGCAGGATGTCTCTACAGCGTGAGCCAATCGTCGTTCGCCTTCACGTCGGCGTCGGCCAGCGGCAGCTTCAACGTCTTCCAGCAGAGCGTGCCGAATAGCTGCGGCGGGCCCCTGCAGGATCAATGCGTCTGGACCGCTCGATCGAACGTGTCGTGGATCACCGTGACCAGCAGCATGCCTCGGCAGGGCGACAACCCCGTCTCGTTCAGGGTGTCTGCGAATGCGGGTACGACGTCGCGAACGGGCAGGATTGCCGTTCGCGATGAGGTCGTGACGATCACACAGGCCGCGCCCTGAGCGGCGGCGCACTGGAGGCTCAGATGAGGACGATTTCACAAAGTCTCAGCACCGCGGCCGGCGACTTTCTCTATCGTTTGATCGGCGCGGCGCTTCTGGACGGATCGGTCTACGAAGGGGTTGAAGCCGATCGCCGTGCGACATTCCAGGCGACGGTGGTGGTGCTTCTCGCCAGCCTCGCACCAGTGGTCGGGATGAGCGGCATCTTCGGATTTCAGATCGATGCGCTGCTTCGTATCACCGCTCTGTCGATCGGGACGTGGATGGTCTGGGCCGTGCTGATCTTCCAGATCGGCACGCGCTTCTTTCCCGAGCCACAGACCCGCACGAGTCTCGGCGAGTTACTGCGGACAACGGGCTTTGCGGCGGCACCTGGTCTACTGCAGGTGTTTGCGATGCTGCCGGGGATGATGATCCCGGTGTTCGTCGCCACCTGGATCTGGATGATTGCGGCGATGGTGGTTGGCGTGGCGCACGCCCTCGACTACCGCAGTACGTGGCGCGCGCTGCTCGTCTGTGTAACTGCGGCCACCCTTACCGGCGTCATGGCGATGATTATCGGCCTGTTCTTTGGGCCGACGGTCAGATGAGGGAGGATTTCATGACTGACGAGATCCTGGAACGACACGTCCGTGGCGCGTTCGAGGGGGCACCAAGCCTGGACGCCAGCGACATCGGGGTCTTCGTGGAACACGGTATCGTCACGCTGCGGGGTTACGTGGGCTCCCACGCGCAGAAAACCATGGCGGAGGAGGTCGCACTCGGCGTGTATGGCGTACGGGCGGTCGCCAATGACATCGAGGTTCACGTCCTGAGCGGCTTCCAGCAGACCGATACGGAGATTGCGCAGGCGGCGGTGGCGGCGCTCGTGTGGAACACAAACGTACCGGGCGATCGCGTGACGGTCTCCGTGGCGGACGGCTGGATGACGCTGAACGGGATGGTCGACTGGGAGTACCAAAAGGACGCCGCCGCTCGTGCCGTTCGCGATCTTCCAGGGGTCAAGGGTGTCGCCAACAGCATCATCATTCAGCCCGGCGTCAACGATGGGAGAAATGGCATGTGCTGTGCTCACGAGAGTAATGCGAATCTCGGAGGTGTCGGAACGAAAGCCCGACGTGTTGTGCGAGCGAACCAGGGTCCCTGTTCCCAGTAACGCAGGCGGTTTGCAGCGAGTGCCAGCACTGGTCTCCGGAACAGCTTCCGTGAGGGCCCATAAGAGAGGGCGAAAAGACGTGTCGTGACAGAGGCCGGACAATCTGATCGCGCCCCGCTCTGCTCCGCACGCCGTGGAAGATCGCCCAGCGTCGCTGGAATTTTTCGCACCCTTTCGACTTTCGGGCCCTCCGAACCGCGCGTCAATCCGGCAGTCTGACGTTGAAGGTTCGGGCACGGCGAGTGCATTAGTGACCCGTGGGCAGGTCGCCTGCCGCGCCGACACGGTGGTTCGGCGACCGAAGGAGTCGGCATGTCGGCATCGAATGTGCAGGACGGCGTTGGCCGACATCAACCCGGTAAGGTGGGAGAGCATCATGGCCACTGTTTCGATCGTCGAAGCGACACAAACGGATCAGAGCGGGCGTTGGGCCGACTCCCTCGTCCGCGCGGTTCTGGAGGAATTCGCGGAGATGCCGTGCATGCGGCTCACGCACGCGCAGTTTCGCAGGTTGTGGCACCTGGCGCCGGACGAGAGTGAGCGGCTGGTTGCCGACCTGATTGCGATCGGGTTCCTCGCTGAGGACCACCATGGTCGAGTCTGCCGGGCGTTCCCACTGCACTAAGGAGCGGCGCTCGCCTCTGCTTCTCTCTTGAGCGGCCGAAGCATCAGCCATCGAATCAACCTGATGCCGGGAGAGAAGCGCGACCAGTAGCAGCGAAACTTCGCTCGCGCACTCTCGTTCGTCGCTTTCGCGCGCGTCTCCGTCCGGAACATGGATTCTCCCGGGCCAATCGGATCGGCTCGCAGGTTCCAGACGATTTTCACGTAATCGGGTTCGTCGAAGGCTGCGAACTCGGTAGCGGGAACGCCGCGAAAGGTGACGTTCGCTTCCCACGGGCGCGTGACGGCGCCGAGGACGATCTCACGATCACTGCGCTCGGCGAGCACCAGCCACCCGAGTGATTGCGTTTGCGCGATGAGCCCGCGCGTCCCCCTATCATCGTCGCGCGTTGCGCCCAGGATGAGCTCGCGAGCTCTGAATATCGCTCGAATCGCCCGCGACTGTGTGAGGTCCAACTCTTTTGCTGCAGCTAACGTGAGTGCCGCCGGCGCGCCCACACGAATCTGATGCCGCTCGATGACGTCATAGTCCGGCAGCAATCGATCGAGCAGCTCGTCAGAATCGGCCGCCGTTCGTCCGACCTGGCCGTAGCGCATCCAGATCGGACGACCGACGCCGCGTACGCACCAAGAGCGAGGCCGCCGACGGTTCTCGCGACCCGCATGACTGATCGTAGGCGCATCGGGGTTCTCCGTTGGCTGCTCGGTGCTGCTCCGGTCAGAACGGTGGCGTGGATGTGGCGAGCGCCTCGAGGGCAGTGTGCGGCGCCGCGGCAATTTCTACCAGCGTTGCCGTGCCCGATGCATCGGAAACCAGCAGGCGCGCGCTGGTCATCCATACCCGCTCGACGCGAAGTTCTGTCGGCCGTTCGATGACGTGCGTCAGATGCGAGTGTTCCCTATCGCCGAGAATCAGTTCGATCGCCCCCCCTTCGCCGCGGTGGCGATCGAGGACAATCCCAGTGAGCGGCAGCGCCGTGACTTCCGGGAGCGCGGACATTTCCCTATCGATCACGGTCACGGTCGTGAAGTGCCCGCGCAGCTCGGTGTTGATACGGTCCAGGATCGTCGGCCACTGGACTCGGGCAATTGGAGCAGCCGTCATCGCGGCGGCCCTGCGAACGGCGGGAGGCGTGGGTACGACGAGCACCGGGCATTTCGCCTGACGGACGAGACGGTCCGTCGTGTGGCCTCGCCAGAGGGCCGACAGGTGAGGCCAATCGCCGGCACCCACGACCAGTAACTCTGCCCGGTCTTGGTGAACGACGTCGAGAAGCGTACCGACCGCCTCCCCGACCTGAATTTCCTCCTTCACTGTGCACGCCAGGCGGGCATCTTCCGGCACGTGTTGACGGATCGCGCGGAGGGCCTGCTGTTGCTGCTCCTGGCGGTGCTCGGCAATCACGTGAGCGGGCGTGCCTATGGGCAGGACCGCCGCGAGCGGGTCGAGCACCGAGACGATTCGGAGATTGGCGTCCCACTCCGTTGCCAGCGAGACCGCGTAGCGGAGCGCCTCGACCGACGAGAGATGGAGATTCACGCCGCAGACAATGCGCTTAAAGCCCGACACGGCTGAGAAAGCCAGTTCACTCGCCGCCGGCAGGACCAGCGTTGGCACTTTTGTGCGATGCATCACTCGCTCGGCGACCGATCCGAGCACGATGCGCTCGATCCCACTCATGGCGCGGGAACCGAGGATCAGGAGCACGTTCCTGTAGCCTTTCGCCTCGTCTACGATTACGGCCGCGGCGTCACCCTGGACGACCCGAGCGTCGTAAGGCACGCCCTCTCGCCGGACGGCCTGGGCGAACTCGCGCAGCTCGCGCTCTGTGCGAGCGCGCGAGTCGTGGTCGAGCGTCACGACGACGCCGGGCATGCCCGGAACGGCGATCGGCATCGGCGCGACATGGAGCACATGAAGCTCGGCCCCGAACCAGCCCGCCCAGGCGAACGCGTGCGCCAGTGCGGACCTCGAGACGGCCGAGAAATCGACGGGACAGAGGATGTGATCGATTTGACGCACGGCGCACCTCCGGATCTCCGCTACTGACGGCGTGGCCCCCAGACCTTCTGGTGCAAACTGTGGCAGTTGGCACAGCTTTGGACCAGCTCGCTGTAGATGTAGATTCGTGATCGCGTGTCGTCAGCAGAGGCGGAACGCTCAGCGAGATCGTGGACACGCGCTTCGGCCGTTCGGATGGCCTTCGTGAGCTTTGAGTCGCGAGGGAGTTCTCGGTCGCGAAGTGGAGCGGCCGCCAGGATCGTCGTGCCCTCATGCCAGGCCGAGGTCGAGGGCACCGTAAGACCCTGCACCATCAGATCGACGGCTCGCTGGTGGGCGAGCATATGCCCTACGAGTCCGCCGACCGCGGGCGAGGCGATTGAGATTGGCGCCGGCATGGTACCGGCGGCGCGGTGACAGTCGCCACACGCCGCCAGCATTGCCGCCGTGGAGGCCGCAGCATCCTCCAGGGTCACGTCCCCCGTCACTCGGCGGGCCGCGGCCTGCATGATCGCCACATACGGTTCCAGGGCTTCGACGATGCCGGCGGGGCCAGGTCGTTCGGCGATGCCGGCGGCAATCCGTCGCGACTCGGCAAGGTCGCCACGCGTGACGGCCTCATGAAGGGACATCACCGATGCGAAGTGCTGCTGCATGAACGCAGCCCGATCCGCGGTCGAGCCGCGCGACGCGTCCTGACCGGCTCGAGTCGGGGAGTTCGCTGCATGACCGGCCACCATGGCCGCAACGACGAATGAGGTCCACCGCCGGCGCGTTATCGTGGTCCGCATGTCGAACTCCGTCCCGGAGGGTGATGAGTCACCTGCATCGACGCTTCTAGCCAGAAACGTGCCTTGCGGTCGCCGGGTGTTTCCGCCACGACAGCCAGCCACCTCCACGTTCCGCACGGGCGTTGTCGCGAACAATTTCGCAGCGCCTCGGCTTTTTTCCCATGCTTGGTCCGGAGACCTGGCCAGTCCATACGGGTTCTCGGCTTCTTCCCTCCAATAACGCCGGCGTTGTGAACGGCGATTCGCGGCGCCTTGGGCACGTTCTCTGCACCTCAGGGAACGGGGGAAGTCATGGACATCATGAAAGCCGTCGCATTCCGTGGCATTGATTCGCTCGCGATGGAGGAGCGGCCGAAGCCGCGTCCCGGAGCCGGGCAAGCCGTGATTCGGGTGACCACGACCACCATTTGCGGCACCGACGTGCACATCGTGAAAGGCGAGTATCCCGTTCGCAAAGGTCTCGTCTTGGGGCACGAACCGGTCGGTGTGATCGACGCGCTAGGCGATGGGCTCGAGCCCGAATATCACATCGGTCAACGCGTGATCGTCGGCGCGATCACGCCGTGCGGACAGTGCTTCTACTGCCTGAACGGAAGCCATTCGCAGTGCGGCGGGCCACTGGGAGGCTGGCGATTCGGCAACACCATCGACGGGGCGTGGGCCGAGTACCTGCTCGTGCCTGACGCGCGCGCGAATCTGGCGCCGATTCCGGACGGGCTGACCGACGAGCAGGTGGTTCTCGTTCCCGACATCTTCTCGACGGGACTGAGCGGTGCCGAGAGCGGGAACGTTCGGGTCGGCGACGCCGTCGCCGTCTTCGCGCAGGGGCCGATCGGTCTGTGTGCGACGCTCGGTGCCAAGCTCCGCGGCGCCGCGCTGATCGTTGGCGTGGATTCGTCGCCCGCGAGGTTGGCGGTGGCGAAACGCTTTGGCGCGGACGTGGTGATCAACCATCTGGAACAGGACCCTGTCGCCGAGATCCGGCGGCTGACCGGCGGCCGCGGCGTCGACGTCGCGATCGAGGCGCTCGGTCGCCAGGAGACGTTCGAAAATGCCCTGCGCGCCATTCGCGTGGGCGGCACGCTCTCGAGCCTTGGCGTCTATTCGGGAAAACTGGTGGCACCGTACGAGCCCTTGTACGCGGGCCTCGGCGATCAACGTATCGTCACCACGCTCTGTCCGGGCGGCAAAGAGCGGATGCGGCGATTGATGGAAATGGTCGCTCACGGGCGCGTCGATCTCAGTCCACTGGTGACACATCGATTCGCGCTCGACGACATTCTCGACGCGTTCGACGTCTTCAGCCACCAGCGTGACGGCGTGCTGAAGGTGGCACTGACTCCCGGACCGAAGCAGCAACTGGCTGCGACGGCCAGAGTGGACGATCGCGTGCCCGTGTCGTGACGACCAGCGCTGGAGGAGTCGTCATGTGCGAAGTTGCGGTGTTCTACGCCAGTACCTGACGGGCATACCCGGCGGATTGCAGAGTTCCTGGCGAACGCCTTACGCGCCGAAGGCGTCCCCAGCGAGGCCTTCGACGTCATAAACGTCGAGGCGTGGTCTATCGACAAACGCCGGGTTCGGGCGGTGCTTCTTGGGGCATCCGTTCACATGGGCAAACACCAGCGGGCGGCCGCGAAATTCGTGGCCGCCCATCACCAGTGGTTCAACGCCCTGCCATCGGCGTTCTTCTCCGTGAGCCTGAGCATCGCATCGAAGAACCCGACTGAGGTCGCGGCTGCACGCACTCTTGCCCAGTCGTTCGTCGACAAAACTGGCTGGAAGCCGACGCGGGTGGCGTGTTTTGCGGGCTGTCTCGCTTACACCAGATATGGTTGGCTCAAGCGCTTCCTGATGCGCCGGATCGCGAGGAGGGAGGGAGGACCGACGGAAACGAGCCGCGACCACGATCTGACCAACTGGTCGGAGGTCTCCGCTCTCGCGATCGACATGGTCGCTGTTTCGCGCCATCCGGTCGCGAGTTGAACGCCATGTCCGCTCGCCTCGGGTGGCCGCGCTCCCCACGATGGAGAGGCCTATGACGCCTCGGGTCCGAGAGTCGCTGCACATCGAACCTCAGGGAACTCTCGCGCTTGCACAACATTACATCCGCGATCTGATCTACGGGGCGAACGACGGCGTAATCACCACCTTTGCGGTGGTAGCCGGTGTCACCGGTGGCACGCTGCAACCCGCGGCAGTGCTGGTACTCGGTGCAGCCAATCTTCTGGCCGACGGCCTCTCGATGGGCGTGGGCAATTACCTCGGCATCAGGTCGGACGAGCGCGTGCGAGAGGCGCAGCAGCTCCCGGAGCAAGAGGCATTTCCCGCCCGACACGGAGCCGCCACGCTCCTGGCCTTCGTCATCGCCGGCGCCGTTCCGCTCGTCCCGTATATGACCGTTGGCATCGGCACCCATCGTTTTCTCTGGTCGACCTGCATGAGCCTGGCGGTGCTCTTCGTCGTGGGTGCCTCACGCTCGCGCGTCGGAGCGGGCCGGTGGTGGACGAACGGCCTCGAGATGCTCGGTCTCGGCACCGTCGTGGGAGCCGTGGCGTACGGGACAGGCGCGTTCGTCGCGTGGTTCATCGCGGTTGAACCTCTGCTACCGGACGCCGTGGTCGGAGGAGCCGCGGCCTTGTAGCATCCGTGCTGGGAGTCGGCGCGCCGGCGACCGATGGGCGCGCCACGTGGATTCGTCGTTCAGCCAATCGAGGTGCGCCGATGTCTCGAAGTCAATGCACGTTCACGCTCGCGATCGTTGCCGGCGTCATGCTGGCGCTCCGTGCAGCGCCGGCGCTGGGTCAGGATCTGCCGCCGCCGCCGGCGCAGCAGGAGTACTCCGGCTCCGAGCTCTTCAAGACTTACTGCGCGGCATGTCACGGCACGTCGGCGCACGGTGATGGCCCGCTCGCTGCCAACATGAAGAAGCCGCCGCCAGATCTGACGCAGTTTGCCGCGAGAAACGGTGGCGTGTTCCCCGCAGCCCTCGTCGCCCAGATCATCGACGGTCGCCAGCCCGTCAAGGGGCACGGCGGCCCGGATATGCCCGTCTGGGGCGACGCCTTCAAGGCGTCACGCCTTGGCTCGTCCGAAGAGTCGGTGCAGGCGCGCATTCGGGCGCTTGTCGAATTTCTCGAGCGGATTCAAGAACGCCAGGCGCAGTAGGAAATTGCTTAGTGGCCCGCCCCGCCTCAGTGGGCAACCGACTGAGGCGGGTACGTGGCGAGATACACGTAGGCCGATGCCACTTCCTCGTCACGGAGAAAGTAGAAGACGGGCATGCGCCCACGATGCTGCAATGACGGATCGCTGAGAGACACCACCTCGCCGTTCCGCGCCTTGTGCACGAACTCGCGCAGCGATTTCGTCTTCATCACAGACTCCAGGGAGGGTATCGCCCCACGCAATCGGGCAGAGTCGCTGGGAGCTGGTCCCACGGCGTCGTGGCAGATGTGGCACGTCCCCTTGACGACCAGCTCCCCTCTGCGTGCCCAGCTGACAGTGCGCGTGGGATGGCGTTGGTGGTCAGGGACTGCTGCAAGCTCCATCAGGTACGCAAACAGCAACCGCATGTCGTCTTCTTGCAGGTAGTCCCGCGGAGGCATTCGAAGCCCTCCTTTGTGCAGGCGGGCGAGCACCTCCGCACGCGCCCGACGCGCCTCGGTACGCGCCAGCCGGTCTGCCGTCACCCCGGACTCCTTAAGCCGCGTGCGCACCAACGACTCGGACGCACCCTGAACGGGACCGAGCAGTGAATGGATTTCGGGAGGTGTGCCCGTACCTTCGGCACGATGACATGCCTGACAGTTGAGCCGGTAGAGATCCGCACCACTCATCGGGACGGTTCCCGGGACAAGAAGCGATTCGTCGGCGGGCGCGCGACTTGGCCCAGGCGCCGGACCATAACGTTGGGCGCCCTGGCCGAGACTCGTTTCCTTGAGAGTGACGCCAAGCCGCGTCAGCCAGCTGGTCCCGGACACCGGCTTGACGCTGGGGTCCTCGCCGACGTTCGGCCAGGGTATCTTCTGCGCAGCATCGAGAACGGGGAGGGCGACGATCGACGTAACGGCCAGCAGCGAGGCAGTGAGCAGACGGTGAGCAGCAAACCTTCGACGCATGGTTGCCTCCAAGTGCCGCTGTGCAGCGTGAAGAGCCGTCTCTAAGAACGGCAATAGCGATACCACGTCGCGTCGCGTGACACAAACTCAGTTACACGAACCTTCTGCGGTCGATTTCTCATTTCCGGAATAATTCCCCAACAGGACGTGGACAATTCCGCTGCAGTTGCCCGTCGCACCAGGTTCTGCAGAGCAGCGAGGCATTGGGCGCTGCCGCCAGTGCGATCACGATCCAGACGACTCCAGGACCGAAACACGCTTGGCCCTCGAACGCGATACAGCGCAAGACGAGCGCCACCCATCCAGATGTGCTACGCGTCCGGAGCCCCGCCAATTCGACGCTTGGCTACCAGCGCCCATGAACTGGATGCGGACTTTTCTGGGATGCTGCCGAATTTCTCCCACGGGGGTCCGGTCCGATGACTCGATGTCAGCACGTGACACGCCGCCGCTTTGGGCGGTTCCGGCAGGGTTCATGCGTGCCCTTCGAGCAACAAACGAATCGACAGGAGAAGTGTCATGCCGGGACGCCTTGTTCAGGGGCACGTCAGCCGCGGCTTCGAGGCAGTGCGCGAGGCATTCACCGAGAACTTTGCCCGTCGCCGGGAACTGGGAGGAGCTTGCTGCGCTTACTACGGAGGCGAGAAGGTCGTCGACATCTGGGGCGGGATCCGGAACAAGCAGACGCGGGAGCCATGGGAGCGCGACACCATGGTGATCGTCTACTCGGCCACCAAAGGTCTGGCGGCGATGACGCTCGCAATTGCTCACTCTCGCGGCTGGCTCGATTACGAAGAGCGGGTATGCGTGTACTGGCCGGAATTCGCGCAGCACGGAAAAGATCGGGTCACCGTCCGCCAGCTCCTCGCACACCAGGCCGGGCTCTTCGCCATAGACGAGCCCGTCGATCGCAGCCTGATCGCCGACCTCGATCGACTGGCGATCGTCCTGGCTCGCCAGAAACCCGCATGGAAACCCGGAACACGGCAGGCCTATCACGGCATAACGCTCGGATATTACGAGAGCGAGTTGCTGCGCCGTGTCGATCCGCAGCATCGCAGCCTTGGACAGTTTTTCCAGGACGAGATCGCATCCCGACTCGGACTGGACGTCTACATCCGGTTGCCCGAGACGATTCCGAACTCGCGAATGGCGACGATTTCGCGCCCTGGGTGGATCACGATCCTGCGCGGCTTTCCCGTTCGTCTTGCACTGGAGGCGCTGAATCGTCGCTCCAACATCTCCCGGGCGCTCATCGGCTCCGATGTTCCCCACGACGATCAATGCATCTATGCGCGCAACTTCGAAGTGCCGTCCGGCGGGGCCGTCGGGACCGCACGAGCGATCGCGCAGGCCTACAGCGTCTTCGCCATGGGCGGACGCGAGCTGGGATTGCAGCCAAAGACACTGGAGCTCCTGGCCGCGCCGGCTGTTCCGCCGACGCGCGGGTTCTACGACGAATGCCTGAAGGGAGAAGTGCAGTTCTCACTGGGCTTCATGAAGCCGAGCGCCGCGTTTCCGTTCGGCAGCGCCGGCTCATTCGGATCACCAGGAGCCGGCGGGTCCCTCGGCTTTGCCGATCCGAGCGCCGGCATCGGCTACGCGTACGTAACAAGCCAGATGGGGACAACGGTGACTGGGGACCCGCGCGATGTCGCGCTCAGGGAAGCGCTCTATGCCGTCATCAGAGCTCAGCCTCGCCGAGCGTCCAACGCGAGAAGGGCATCCTAGTGCCTTGCTCCAGGGCTGGCTCGAAGACAACTGATCGACAACCCGCCACATCCTGATCTCGGCGAGCCCTCTTCGCCCTTCGCCGCTCAAGTTGACCTGAAGCCATGCCCCGCTTGATGATGATGGCGACTGCATGACGCTTCGCGACGATTCCGAAGACCTCGCGCGATTCGGCTATCGTCAGGAGCTCACGCGGACGCTGGGCAGCTTCTCGTCGTTTGCCGCCGGCTTCTCGTACCTGTCAATCCTGACCGGCCTGTTCCAGATGTTCTATCTGGGGTTCGGTGCTGGCGGCCCGGCGTTTGCCTGGAGCTGGCCGCTTGTCCTTGGCGGACAGTTTCTCGTGGCCCTGTGCTTCGCAGAGCTCGCGGCGCACTATCCGCTCTCCGGCGGCGCCTACCAGTGGTCCAAGCTCACGGGATCGCCACGCGCCGGCTTCGTCGTCGGCTGGATCTACCTGGCGTGCCTGGTCGTCACGCTCGGTGCAGTGGCGCTCGCGCTGCAGGGGCTGCTGCCGCAGATCTCGCCGCTGTTCCAGTTGATTGGATCGAGCGTCGATCCAGCCACCAGCGCGGTGAACGCGGTCATTCTCGGCTGCGGCCTGATCGCCCTGACGACGGCGCTCAACTCGGTGCGGTTGGCGGTGCTGGCGCGCGTCAACAATACTGGCGTCGTGGCGGAGCTCCTCGGGGCGCTTCTCCTCACGGCGCTGCTGTGGGCGTTTGCCGTCAGGGCGCCGGCAGACGTGTTCGGCGCCGTGGGAGGCGATGGCTCCGGCCGCATCCTGGCGCCGCTGCTCGCATCGGCGCTGGCGGCCTCGTACGTGTTCTATGGCTTCGACACCGCGGGGTCGCTGGCCGAGGAAACGAAGAACCCGCGCCGCAATGCGCCGCGGGCGATCCTGCAAACCATCGCCGCCGCCGGTGTCATCGGCTACGTTCTCCTGCTCGGCGCGATGATGGCGGCGCCCGACCTCACCGCCAGCGAGCTGGGGCAGATCAGCGGAGGGCTACCGTCGATCGTGAAGACCACGCTCGGCGGCACGTTCGGTCGTGCGCTGCTCGTCAACGTGACGTTCGCGATCGTGGTATGCGCGCTCGCGGTGCACGCGAGCGCGGTTCGCCTCGTCTACGCGATGGCGCGAGACGGCCTGCTCCCGTGCTCGCCGGCGCTCGCGTCGGTCTCGCCCGTCTCGAAGACACCGATCGTGCCGGTCTTCCTCATCGGGATGGCGGCGACCTCCATCCTCGTCGCAAACATCAACCTGCCGAAGCTGGTTGAACTGGTGACGATGATCGCGGCACTCTGGGCAAATCTGGCCTACTTAATTGTCCTGGCGTTGCTCCTGCGCCGCCGGTTTCAGGGATGGCCCGACCGAGAGGTGAGGGAAGCCCGCTACTTTTCGCTCGGCCGCTGGGGCTTGCCGGTCAACCTCGTGGCGCTGGCCTGGAGCGGGTTCATGGTGATCAACATCGGCTGGCCGCGCGCCGCCATCTATGGCGAGCAGTGGCAACACCGGTTCGCCCCGCTGATGTTGACGGCGATCCTCGTCGCCACCGCAGTTGTCGCCGCCGCGCTCGCCTATCGCCGCAGTCTTGCCGTGGCCGAGACGTACCTCGAGGCGGGGGTTTAGCGCTGCCGACTGACGATTGTGGCTACCGACTGACGATCGCGGAGGCGGGGCTTTAGCCCCGTGGTGGAGGCGGAGCTTTAGCCCCGTGGTGGAGGCGGGGCTTTACCTCCGCGGGATCTACCGCCTCAGCGCCGCCCTCAGCTTCGCGAGGTGGTGATAGCTGTGCCTGACGGCGTGATCCTCGAGCATGAACTGGCACGTGATCGGTGCGTCGTCGTAGAGCGAGGCGGGCGCGGCACGATCGAGCTCTTCATCGCTCAGCGCCCGGATCGCCGCGGCCGCCGCTTCGCTGTTCCGGCGCAGCAGGTCCACCGTCGCGTCCTTACCGGTTGCATCGTGGTCTCTGGCGTGGCCGGCGTTCATCTCGTGGATGCCGTCCATCGTCACCCCCGTTACGGGCTTTCCCGCCGCCAGTGTCTGGGCGAGCTGGATCTCGATGGGGTAGACGCTGGCGACGTGATGGACGATGACGCCGATCTTCCGGCCATCCTTCGGAACACGGGTGTGCCATTCCTCGTCGGTCAGGGCGCTGGCAAACGAGGCGAGCGCCCTCGCGCCCTCCTCGAGTCGCTCGGCGAGGGCATTGGCGCGGAGGCGAAGCTGTTCGGTCATAGGCGAAGGGTTATAACCCATTTTTGCCCCGCTGGTGGCTACACCGTTGCCGCGACCGGTTGGATGTTCTGGTTCACGCGGAACAGATTTGACGGATCGTACCGGTGCTTGATGGCCGCCAGCCGATCGTAGTTCTCGCGGAACGAAGCCTGCACGCGTTCCTGTCCTTCATCCATCATGAAGTTGACGTAAGCGCCGCCCGCTGAGAACGGATGCAGGGCATCGAAGTAGTCCTTGCACCATTTCGTGATCGCGCCGGCGTTGGCCGGGTCCGGGTCGACGCCGACGATCACTTCCGCCCAGTTCGCGTCGCGGTAGCTGAAGGCCGTATCGTGCTTGCCGACGCGGTGGGCTGCGCCGTCGATCGCGTAGAGGTGCATCGTCGAATGCATCGTTGGCAGCGCCGCACCATGCTGGGCGTGACGCGAGATGGCCTCGTCGTTCAGCTCCTTCACGAAGTCCGCGCGCCAGTACCACTGCAGTCCCGGCGGATAGAGCGCGTCGAACAGGCTGTTGACGGCCGGCAGCGGCATCTCGCCCTGGTGATCGAGCAGCGGTTTGCCGACGGCGCGCAAGGGCTTCGTGGCTTCCTCGGCCCGCGCCGACGGTCCCACGCAGGTCCACATCACACAGCACACTTTCTGGAGGTGCAGATGCTCGGGAAACATCGGCGCCGGAGGAATCGTCAGGAACCCGAAAAAGCCATTGACGAACTCGGGCGCGCGCAGAATGAAGTCGCGATAGGCCGCCAGAACGTCCGTGCTCTGGTCGAGTGGCCAGAAGGTGGGTCCGGCATAGAGCGTTCTCACCGGATGCGCCTGGAACTCGAACGACGTCACCACCCCGAAGTTACCGCCGCCGCCGCGCAGCGCCCAGAACAGATCGGAGTGGGACTCTTCGTCCGCCGTCACCACGCTTCCGTCAGCGAGCACGACGTCGGCGGAGCGAAGGTTGTCGATCGTCAGGCCGTAGGCGCGAGTCAAGTAGCCGATCCCGCCGCCAAGCGTGAGCCCACCAACTCCGGTCGTCGAGATGAACCCGCTCGGCACGGCGAGGCCGAACGGATGGGTGGCGTGATCGACCTCGCCCCAGAGTGCGCCTCCGGCGACACGTACCGTGCGGGCTCGCTCGTCGACACGAACGCCTTTCATTGCGGAGAGGTCGATCACCAGGCCGCCATCGCAGGTGCCAAGGCCGCCGCCGTTGTGGCCACCGCCCCGGATCGCCGTCAACATTTGATTGGTGCGAGCGTAGTCCACGGCGGCGATGACGTCCGCCACGTCGACCGCCCGCACGATGAGCGCTGGCCGCTTATCGATCATCCCGTTGTAGACCTTGCGCGCGGACTCGTAGGTACCGTCGCCCGGCTGGATGATCGCGCCACGCACGGCGGAACGGAGCTGTTCGATCTGAATCGCTGCCATGGACTTTCCCTCCACTGCTACTGCGTCACCGACTTCTGCGGGTTGTCTGCCGCGTTCACGTAAAAGATGTCGAACGGACCTTCCAGGTTGATCTGCACCACGGTTGGCGCCACCGTCCACGCGAAGTGATGCATATTGAGCGGGAGCGACACGAACCCGCCAGGGTTCAGCGTCTGGCTGGCCTGACGGTCCAGCTTATCGCCCATTCCGACGTGAAGCGCCCCCGACAGCACCGTGACGCGCTCGGTCATGCTGTGCCAGTGCGGGGGAATGTTGTAGTTGGCTGGGAGTTTGAGGCGCAGCGTAATCGGGCCCTTTTCACCCGGGTTTCCCTCGAGGACGGCGATTTGCGCCCCCGCGGGCAGAACGGGCGGCGCGGGCCCCCACTGCACTTTTTCAGCGGGAACGAGGATATGCGAGGTTTGGGCGACGGCGGGCGTTCCCGCGATGGTCAGGCTGATGGCCAGCGTGGCCATGGTCACGGTCAGACGACGTGAGATGCTCATAGCTTCCTCCCGGACGAAGAGGCTACGAGGCCGACCGTTCGGAAAGCGTTCGCGCCGGCGTTCGCGCGCCAGCCGCAAGGATCCGCCGCTCGAGGTTGCGGCTGGCTTGCCGACGTGCGAGAGCAAGCGCCTGCTCGATCAGCACGTCGCGCTCCGGACCCTGCCCAAACTCCGCTTTCTGCAGGTACAACGCGGGAAGCCACCAGGCGTCGCCCCGCTCGTGAGCCATGGTGAGTGCGCGATCGAGCACGAGCGCCGCGCGCTCCCGCTCGCCAAGGCGGTCGTAGGTTTCGGCGAGCAGTGACAGATAGTACGGCCGTCGTGCCTGCGCACGGTGTCGATCGAGGTTGTCCAGCGCGGACTCGATGATCCGGACGCCTTCGGCCGGCTCCTCGCGCCCGCGGGCCCAACCAATCACGACCCGAGCGCAGTCGTCGTAATACCCGAACTCGTACCGTTCGCAGAATTCGACCGCCGCTTCGGCGCTGGCGAGCGCCCGCACCGGGTCGAGGCGCAATTGCTGCAGGAGCGCCTGGTAGGCGAGTGCGAGCGCCTGGCTGTACTTGTGATCCCGCCGCTCGGCCAGCGCGAGTGCCTGATCTGCGTGCTGCACCGCGGCGTCGTCGTCGCCAAGCAGCCACAGCGTGTGCGAGTACCACGCGTGCGCAAACACGCCGAGATCAGATCCCAGGGCAGAGCGCTGCGGGTTGTCGTCGTTGTAGGCCGCAAGCGAGGCGATGAAATGATTCTTCGAGGCCTCGAACTCGCCGGTGGTCCAAAGCACGCCCGCCATCGCGTGATGCGCCTCGCAGCGGCAGGAGGCGTCGACGGCGCTGCGCTCGAGCGACTGTTCCGCGATCGCCCTCGTCGCTTTGAAGTCGCCCAGCATGAATCGAAGCGTGAAGGCGACCCACAACCAGCGGACCGGTACCTGCCCGCGCCCGTCGGCCGCGGTGAGTGTGAACACGCGATCGAGATTCTGCTCGACTTCGATGCCGGCGTACCCGTGGCTGGAGTTCAGCGCGACCGACAGGCTGGAGCGCAGCGCCAGCTCCTGCGCGTCGCGGTCGCGCCCGGGCGGCAGCCGCTCGACGATCGCCAGGGCCTGCGTCAGGCACCGCCCGGCCTCCGCGGTGGCGGACAGCCGTGTCGCCGCTGCGGCGGCCCGTTCGAGAAACGGCACGGCGCGCGCCGGCTGGCCGCCGCGATCGAGATGGCCGCCGATCGACGCGCTCACGTCGTCCAGGCGGTTGGCGAACAGCAGCTCCATCGCCTGGGCGATTCGCCGGTGAATCAGGCGGCGGCGTGCCGGTCCGATCGCGCTGTACGCGACTTCGCGAATGCGGTCGTGGCTGAAGTCCCATCGCTCCTCCGCCTGGACACGGACGATGTGGCGGCGCCAGAGCTCGTCGAGCGCGCGGACGAGCGTGTCTTCCTCGAGGTCGCTCGCGTGCGCGAGGATGTCGAACGGAAAATCGCGGCCCACTGCCGCGGCCACTTCCGCGGTGGCGCGAGCCTCGTCAGAGAGCAGCGCTAATCGGGCGGCGACGACGGATTGCACCTGCGTCGGTGTCGCGTCGGCGCGTGTCTCCGGCTGCTGCTGCGCCGACTCCATCCGTCCCCGCTCGACGATGAAGAGCGGATGGCCCTCGGTCTCGCGAAAGGTCCGAGCCAGTGCCCTCTCGTCCAACGGGTGCTCGGCCACCTCGCCGGCGAGCTGCGCCGTCGCCGTCCGATCGAGTGGCCCGAGCGCGATCGTCGTCAGGCGATCGTCGCGGGTCAGTTGAGCAAGCAGCCGGCCGAGCGGCGGGTTGTCCTGCTCCTCCTCGGCGCGGACGGTGCCGACCACGAGGCACCGCACCTCGGATGCCGAACGCAGCAAATAGTGGAGCCATTCAATCGTGTCGCCGTCCGCCCACTGCAGATCGTCGACGACGAGAATAAGGGGCGCCGCCGCGCGAAACGCCTGCGCCAGCGCCTCGAAGAACCGCAGCCGCTGCCAGCTTTCGAGTTGAGGACCAGGCGCGGTGGCGTCGGGACGGAGGGCGAGGAGCTCGGGACGAAGTCTCGCGACGTCCGTCATGGTGGCGGGATCCAGCTGCCGCAGCGCCACTCGAAGCGCGTCGTCTTTTAACCATGCCGCTATCGGCGCGTAAGCGAGTCGGCCTTCGCCCGCATAGCATCGCGCGGTCAACGCACTGACGTTGTTGGCGCGCGACCAGTCGACGAGCTCTTCGGCCAGCCGTGTCTTGCCGATCCCCGCTTCGCCGCGGATGAGAGCCATCCGCATCCGGCCGGTGGACGTGGCGCGCCACGCGCTGAGCAGGGTCTGCCACTCCGCCTGTCGTCCGACCAGCGGATAGACCACCGTCCGTGGCGGCGCCGCACTCGTCGTCGCTGCCGTGTCGAGATCGAGCACTTCGCGATAGGTCAGGCGCGTTGCCGCACTTGGCTGAATACCCAGCTCCTTTTTCAATGTCGCTGCACATTGCTGATAGAGGTGCAACGCGGCGGCGCGCTCGCCACGGCGGGCGTGACACCGCATGAGGACACACCACGCCTGCTCGTCGAGTTGATCGAGGCGGAGCAGTCGCTGCGCCACGTCGATCGCTTCAGTGAAGGCGCGCTCCTGTTCGAGGAGCCCGACCAGGCGCGTGAGGACCTGCTTCGCCCGATCCCGAAGGCGTTCGCGGTCCGCATCGATCCACTCGCCGGACGCGTCAGGAAGGAGATCGCCGCGATAGAGGGCTGCGGCTTCGCGAAGACCGTCGCGGTCGCCGGCGAGGCCGCGATCGGCGGCGGCCTCGAACGCCGCGACGTCCACGATCGCGCCGGCATTGTGGCGCCAGGCGAGCGTGCGGGAGCCGCCGTCCAGGAGCGCATCGAGATTCGGCCAATGTTCCCGCAGGTGGTGCAGCTCGCGGCGGAGGTTGGTCAGCGCCTGGACGTCCGTTGAATCGGGCCAGATCGAACCGGCGACACGCTGACGCTGAACGGGCCCCTGTTGCGCATGGAGGATCAGAAACGCGAGCACCTGCTGCTGGCGCGCGGAGGGCGTCCGCGCGAGCGGACGGCCGTCGGCGACCACGCGAAAGGTGCCGAACAGGTCGAGCCGCAGCGCTGAGCGAGCCACGGCTCAAGATTACACGCGATAGCCGGTTCCAAGGTCTGCCCGGCTCGTTACAATGGCGCCCATCATGCCGATTCGTTCCGCGGGAGCTCGTCGTAGTCGCCGTTCGTTCGCGGTTCGCGGCGCCGTTGCGCTGGTTGCCGCTGCGCTGACGATCGCGGTGGCGACGCCGCGGGCCAGCCTGCCCGAAGGCAGCCTGAAAGTGCCCGCCGGTTTCGAGATCAAGCTTGTCGCCGGGCCGCCGCTGGTGAATCGCCCGATCGCCGCCGACTTCGACGAGCAGGGACGGCTCTATGTGACCGATTCGTCGGGATCGAACGACAAGGTCGAAAAGCAGCTCGAAGAGAAGCCACACCGGATCGTCAGGCTCGAGGATCGCGACGGCGATGGCGTCTTCGACTCCAGCACCGTCTTCGCGGATCGCATGATGCTCCCCGAGGGCGCCATGTGGTTCGACGGGTCGCTGTACGTCGCGGCGCCGCCCAGTATCTGGAAGCTGACCGATACTGACAACGATGGCGTCGCCGACGAGCGGGAGGAATGGTTCGCCGGCAAGACGCTGACGTTCTGCGCCAACGATCTGCACGGCCCATACCTCGGCCCGGATGGATGGATCTATTGGACGAAGGGTGCGTTCGCGTCGCAGACCTACGAGCGGCCAGGGAAGGCGCCATTCGCGACACGCGCTGCACACATCTTCAGGCGCCGCCCCGGGGGCGCCCTCGTCGAGCCGGTGATGACCGGCGGCATGGACAATCCGGTCGAAGTTGTCTTCACCCCGAGCGGCGAACGGTTGCTCACGTCCACATTTGTCGAGCACCCGCAGGCAGGCCGGCGCGACGCGCTCGTGCATGCGATCTACGGCGGCGTCTACGGCAAGCCGCACGACGTCATCGACGGGCATCCCCAGACCGGGGACCTGATGCCCGTCCTGACCGAGCTGGGTGCCACGGTGCCGGCGAGCCTCATGCGCTACGCATCACCCGTCTTCGGTCCCGGCTACCAGGGCAACCTGTTCGTCGCCCAGTTCAACCTGCAGAAGGTCACGCGTCACGTGCTGGCGCCGAGTGGCGCGACGTTCACGACGAAGGACACGGACTTCGTCACGTCAACAAATCGCGATTTTCACCCGACCGACGTGCTCGAAGACGCTGATGGCAGCCTGCTCGTGATCGACACGGGCGGTTGGTACAAGCTCTGTTGCCCGACGTCGCAACTGGCAAAGCCCGACGTCCTCGGCGGCATCTATCGCATTACTCGGCGGGGCGCGGCGCCGCCGCCCGACCCTCGGGGCCTGACGCTCGACTGGAGCGCGATGCAGGCCGACAAGCTCGCACGATTGCTCGACGACCCGCGGCCGGCCGTCCAGCAGCGGGCGATCTGGCAGCTCGCGAAGGCCGGCGGCGAGTCGATACGCGCCCTCAGCCGTACGCTGGCGACCGGTGTGTCCGTCGAGGCGCGTCGCAACGCCGTCTGGACGCTGACGCGCATCGATGGCCCCGAAGCTCGCGCGGCAGCGAGGGCGGCGCTCGCCGACCGCGATCCAACTGTCCGTCACGCCGCGCTGCACTCGGTGGCGCTGTGGCGCGACGCCGACGCGCTGCCTCAGGTGCGGACGGCCGTCGCGTCGAGGCAGCCAGCCCTTCAGCGAGTCGCTGCGGAGGCGCTCGGCCGCATCGGCGATCCGCGAGCCGTCCCCGATCTCCTCGCGGCGACCGCGGCAAAGATGGACCGGGTCCTCGAACACTCGTTGACCTACGCGTTGATCGAGATAGGCGACAGCTCAGCGATCCGAGCAGGGTTGAGTGCCTCGTCGCCGCGAACCAGGCGCGCTGCGCTCGTCGCGCTCGATCAGATGACGCCATCAGCGCTCGACGCCGAGGCGGTGGTACCGCTGCTCGACTCGCCCGACCCGATGATGAACAAGACCGCGTGGTGGATTGCGGCGCATCATCGCGACTGGGGAGCACCGCTGCGCGGCTACTTCGACCGGCGGCTGGCAACGAGCGGAGGCAAGGCGGAGCGAGACAGCCTGGCCCAGAAACTCACGCAGTTCAGCACGAATCCCGCGATTCAGGAACTGCTGGCGAATCTGGCCGACGCCACATCGCGGGAAACGCGCGTGACCGCCCTGCAGGCAATGGCGGCTAGCCATGCCCGCGAGCTGCCTGGTTCGTGGGTCGCGCCATTGTCGCGCGCGCTCGAATCGGACAACGCGGAGGTGGTGGCGGCAGCGGTCGCCGTGGCTCGAGCCGTGCCGCCCGCTAAGGACGCCGGCGCTCCCCTCAACGCCGCGCTCCTTCGGGTCGCCCAGAATTCACATGCTGCCGCCGACGTGCGTCTCGATGCGCTCGCTGCGGTCAGCGGTGGTTTGCAGACCGTCAGCGCCGATCTGTTCGACCTGTTGTGCAGCCATCTGGCGTCCAGTGCGTCGGCTACGACGCGCCTCGCCGCTGCCACGGTCCTGGAGAACGCCACACTCGATCGCGCCCAGCTGTTGACGCTGGCCGACCGCCTGAAGTCGAGCGGGCCGCTGGAGCTCCCGCACCTGCTGCGTCCGTTCGATCGCGGCGGCGACGACGAGGTCGGCGTGGCGCTGGTGTCGGCGCTGTCGGAGGCAGCGGCGAAGTCGAGCGTCAGGCCGGACATGTTGCGCCCGCGGCTGGCGAAGTACTCGCCCGACGTGCAGCAGCGCGGTGAGGCGCTGCTCGCGTCGTTGTCTGAAGACACCACCGCGCAACTCCGAAAGCTCGAAACGCTGCTGGTCGCGGTCCGCGATGGCGATCCCCGACGAGGGCAGTTCCTCTTCAACAGTCCGAAGGCAGCTTGCAGCACCTGTCACACGATTGGCTATCAGGGGGGAAATGTCGGCCCCGATCTCACTTCGATCGGCCAAATCCGTACAGAGCGCGATCTCCTCGAAGCGATCGTCTTTCCGAACGCCAGCTTCGCGCGCGGCTACGAACCGGTAGTGGTGACGACCAAGGCAGGTCAGGTAATCGGCGGGCTGATGCGGGGCGACGGGCCTCAGGAAATCGTCCTGCTCACCGGCCTTCAGGGCGAGACGCGCATCGACAAGTCGACGATCGCGAACATGGAGCCGGGCGCGGTATCGCTGATGCCGGCAGGGTTTGGCGATCAGCTCTCGCGCGCCGATCTCGCGGACCTGCTGGCATTCCTAAAGGGCACGCGCTGGGGCGCGAACTAGCCAGGCATGTAGAGCCGCACTGCGTGCGCTCGACGAGATACATCAACGATGGATCTCCCACGCATGGGCGACGGCGACCAGCCGCGGGTGAGCGACGCGGTCATCGGCGCCGCGATCGGGGTGCTGCTGATCTGGCTCGGCACGCTCGCGTCAGCGCGGCTCATCAGATGGCCGGCCATCGGTTGCGGCATCCTGTTCGTCATCGTCATGGCGGCGTTCGTGCTGGTGTCCGCGTGGCAGCGGCTGTCGCCACCAGTCGGGCGCGTGCTCGGCCGCCTTCGCGGTCACGTCCGAGAGGATCCGCAACTCGGCACGCTGACGCGCAACGTCAAAGCGCGGTGCTGGACCACTGTTCTCGAGTATCAAACCCTGGCTGTTAAGGTGATCGTCGATGGCGACGCCGAGCCATCGCCGAACCTCCTTGTGCGCGCCCGTGCGCTCGTCGCGGATTTCGAGGCTCTCGCCGATCGGCTCGGCGACTATCTCGCGAGCGAGGCTCGAGAGTGGGCGAAGACCGATCCTGAGCTGTCCGGCGAGATCACGGCGCTGCGACTGAGCGCCATCGTGCTGCGGTCGGCCGATCGTCGCGGTGGTGCGATGCTCGACTTCGATGGTCCGGACGACGGGCGCTTCTGGTACTGCGACTACATCGACGGCGAGTTCAGCGGCCTGAGTTTCGACAATTAGTCGGCTACCGGTTGACAAAAATGCGATCGGCGCGTGGAAAATGCCTCGTCGACATCTGGAACAACAATCCGACTGTGCGAGTGCTACCGGGCTAGCTAGCGCGACCGCTGCGAAGGCTGACGCCAGCTCCGAGGCCTATTCCAATCTGGTCCGGATTTCTATTGTGGACGTGAGCGTCAGGTGGACCGGACAGCGATTGGCGATCGCGAGCAGGCGCTCGCGCTGCTCCTCATCCAGTGCGCCGTCGAGCTCGATGATCCGTTCGATGACGGTCAGCTTCGCGTCTCGGTTCTCGCAGGTCACACAATCCTCGGCGTGCTCTCGCGAGTGTCGAAGACGGACAGTGACGCGCTGCAGTGCCCATTGCTTGCGACGTGCGTACAGTGTGAGAGTCATCGACGTGCACGAGCCGAGCGCCGCGAGCAGCAGATCGTACGGCGTCGGGCCGCTGTCCGTTCCTCCCGCCGATGTCGGCTCGTCGCTCACCAGGCGATGCGAGCCGGCGATGATTTCCTGTGCAAGACCGTCGGCGGTCCCGCGCACGATGACGGCGCCGTCAGCTCGTAGATCGACGTTCATGGAATTGTCGCCTTTCCGACTTCGTGGCTACCATCATGAGCGAAACGCCAGACGCGAGTCATACGTATCGCCTCCGCGTTGACGCCGTCGTCGCCGCGCTGGCATCCGACGGGCGGCAGGGCTTGACGGACGAGGAGGCGCGAGCGCGTCTCGAACGCTTCGGACACAACGAGCTCGCGGCCGAGAAGCCGGTTCCGGGCTGGCGGCGGTTGCTGTCGCAGTTCCAGGATGTGCTCGTCATTTTGCTGCTCATCGCCGCAGCAGTCTCCGCTGGTCTTTGGGCAGTCGAGCGCGAATCGGCGTTGCCCTACGAGGCAATCGCCATCCTGGCCGTGGTCCTCTTGAACGCGGCCATGGGGTACATCCAGGAATCGAAAGCGGAGGCCGCGGTCGCCGCGCTCCGGGCGATGTCAGCGGCTGACGCCACGGTCATGCGAGGAGGCCAGCGGCGGACGATCCGCGCCGTCGACATCGTGCCCGGCGACGTCATTCTGGTCGAAGAAGGCGACACCATTCCCGCCGATGCGCGGCTGATCGAGTCGGCTGCGCTTCAGACGGCCGAAGCCGCATTGACCGGAGAGAGCCTGCCTGTCAGCAAGAATATCGCGGCCATTGCCGACGAAGTGCCGATCGGTGACCGGGACAATATGGTCTTCAGCGGTACGGCAGCCACTTACGGGCACGCCAAGGCCGTCGTGACGGCCACGGGAATGCGCACGGAGATGGGGCGCATTGCCGGGCTGCTGAAGGAAACACCAGACGAATCGACGCCACTGCAACAGGAACTCGATCGCACGGGCAAAGTTCTTGGCCTCGTGGTCATCGCCATCGCGGTCGTCATGATCGTCACGATCATCCTCGTCGAGGACGTGCACGGCATCGCTGCGCTGTTCGATGTGCTCATCCTCGGAGTCGCCCTGGCAGTTGCGGCTGTACCCGAAGGGCTGCCGGCGGTCGTGACCGCCGTCCTCTCGATCGGCGTTCAACGTATGGCCAGGCGAAACGCCATCGTCCGGCACCTTGCTGCCGTCGAGACGCTCGGCTCCGCCAGCGTGATCGCGTCTGACAAGACCGGCACTCTCACGAAGAACGAGATGACAGTACGCCGGCTGGTCACCGCGAGCGGACGTGTTGTGTTCGACGGCTCGGGTTACTCGCCCGAAGGGATCGCTCGCGCTGATGACGGCAGACCCATCGACGGGCCACTTCGGACGGAAGTCGAACGGGCTCTCGCGGTTGCGAATCGGGCGAATAACGCCACGGTGCAGCAGCTCGATGGCCGCTGGATCGTGCACGGTGATCCCACGGAAGGCGCGCTGTTGGTGGCCGCTCGGAAGTGCGGTCTCAGTTCAGCCGATCTCGACGAGCGGCTGCCGCGGGTTGGCGAGGTCCCGTTTTCTTCAGAGCGCAAGTTGATGAGCACGATCCATCGGGATGCCGCGCACGAGCACGCGGGCATCGTGTTCACCAAAGGGGCGCCTGACGTGCTGCTGGCGCGCTGCACCTTCGAGGTTGTCGGCGACGGACGGCGGCCTCTCACGGCGGCGCGTCGTGCCGAAATTCTCCAGATCAACGAAGCATTGGCTGGCGAAGCCCTGCGTACCCTGGGTGTGGCTGGGCGCTGGCTGGAACAAGAGACCCTCGCGGAGCAGACGGTCCGCCCGGATGAGGGCGTCGAACAAGGCCTCGTCTTCGCTGGCCTGGTCGGCATGATTGACCCTCCCCGGCCGGAGGCTCAGGAAGCGGTCGCCCGTGCACAGAGCGCCGGCATTCGAACGCTCATGATTACGGGCGACCACCCTCGAACGGCCGCCGTCATCGCCCAGGAACTCGGGATTGCGGCGGACGGACGCACCATCACGGGTGCTGAACTGGAAAGGCTGACGGCCGAGGACAGCCCGCGTAGGGTCGCCGAAGTATCGGTCTATGCACGGGTGAACCCCGAACACAAGCTGCGGATCGTCGACGCGTTGCAGCGGGCGGGGGCGGTCGTGGCGATGACGGGCGACGGTGTGAACGATGCGCCGGCGTTGAAGAAAGCCGACATCGGCGTCGCCATGGGCATCAGCGGCACCGACGTTTCGAAGGAGGCCGCAGACATGATCCTGGCCGACGACAACTTCGCCTCGATCGTCGCCGCCGTGGAGGAGGGGCGTGCGATCTTCGCGAACATCCGGAAGTTCCTGCGCTATCTCCTGTCCTCGAACATCGGCGAAGTGTTGACGATGTTTTTCGGCGTGCTGCTGGCGCGGCAACTCGGTCTTGACGTCGACGGTAGCGCGGTCGTGCTGCCGCTTCAGGCCACGCAGATTCTGTGGATCAATCTCGTCACCGATGGCCCTCCCGCTCTCGCGCTCGGTGTGGATCCGGCCGACGACGGGCTCATGGAGCAGCGGCCGCGTCCCGTTGGCGAAGGGGTGCTGACCCCGCGCATGTGGCGCGGCATCGTCTTCGTCGGCGTCATCACGGCTGCCGGGACGCTGTACGTGTTCGATGCGTCACTGCCCGGCGGATTGGTCGAGGGGTCCGGTGACCTGCGCTACGCGCAGACGATGACGTTCACGACACTGATGCTCTTCCAGATGTTCAATGTTCTCAACGCACGATCGGACGAGCACAGCGCGTTCGTCCACTTTTTCAGGAACGGATGGCTATGGGCGGCTATCGCCGGCTCGATTGCTCTTCAGCTATTCGTCGTATACATGCCGTTTCTTCAGAGTGCCTTTGGGACGACGGCATTGAGCGGTGGCGACTGGATGTTCTGTGTCGCGGTCGCCAGTTCGGTATTGTGGCTGCGCGAAGCGAGCAAGGCGGTCGCGCGCAACTCAGGAGTCCACCTCTGATTCGGCCGCATCCGGGGCAACAGCTGAGTGATCGTCGGGGTTCGGATCCGACGAAAGCGGGTCGCTCGCCGGAAACGATTCGGCGATTGTGTGATCGAGCGCGGCTTCACGAATCGCTCGTTCCTCCTCGGGCGTGTGCTGATGTGTTGTCGGGCGTGTCCTTTTGTTGTGTTCCATGTTGGTCGCAGCCGTGGTCATCATCCGTAGCTGCCGCCTCAACCCTGACGATACCCCAAACCGAGTGTCGGCATAGCGCGCCGAACCCGGCGGACCATCTCCGGCGCGAGAGGTGTCGAGTGGTGCGTTCATGCTTCAGGTCCCGTTTGAGAGACCAGGCTGACATGCTCTCACGGTGGTGTATCCGAAGCGATAGCAATACGCCTGCGCCGAGACGCAAACGAGAGACGAGACTCGCCAGCCTCCCCACGAGAATGGCCACAATGTCTTGCGGGTAGGAACGATTTCGAGAGAGCCCAATGCCTCCAGCAAATCAGGAACGGCGCCAGCGTGATCGGAGGGGCTGCCTGCGCGGAGGCCGGCGAGCCACTGATCTCAATCCGTCGTCACAGACCTTGCCCGCGTGCCCGACGTGCGGGCGTCTCGATGCTGCCCGGGAGGTTGGGGCGGCCGAAGGCGGGTGGTGGTTCGTCTGTCGCGCCTGCGACAACCTCTGGAACGAACGCGCCCGAAGTCACGCCTTTATGGGACGGTGTGAGACGTAAGGATGTGCGAGGTCGGGTGTGCCCCGCGGCTGAGCAGCGCGCTCCACGCTGACTCCGCGTCACAGCGGCGCGAGCGAGTCGAGTGACTGCGACCGTCACTGTCTGAAGACGCGAGGGCTGACCCCGAACTCCGAGCGGAACGCCCGGTTGAAGGCCGAGATATCCCCGAAACCGCAGTCGAGCGCCACATCGAGCACCTTTGCGGGTTCGATGAGGAGTCGCGTGGCTGCTTCGCGCAGGCGAGCCCGACGCACGTATTGATGCGGCGTCACACCGGTCACTTGCTCGAACGTGCGCAGGAAATGATAAGGGCTGAGGCGCGCCTCGTTTGCGAGGATGCCGAGCGAGAGCGAGCGGTCGGCTCGCTGATCGATGGTGCGGACCGCACGGGTGACGCGCTCCTCAGCGTTGGCAGGCAGCGCGTACGGCCTGGACGAGACGCCCGCGCTCAGCCGGATGGCCCGGATCGCCAGACCGACCGCGAGTTCCTCCCAGGGCACGTCCAGAGCTCCGAGAGTGCCCGCACTCGCGCGCGCGATCAGCGGTGACAAATCGCTGAGCGGTGGCACGGCCGAAACGGGGAACGCCAGATTTCTCCGCGACGCGCCAGCGTCGGCCGCCAATCGCTCGAAGTAATCGCACTCGTACGTGAACGAGACGCAGCGATCGCCCTCAGCATGTTGATGACTGCAGTGGAAACGCCGCCCCGCGCTGCCGAGCAGCAGGGCCCCGGGCGTCATCAGGCTGTGGCCGGCGGGACTCCGATACTGAAAGCTGCCCGCCAGCACGATGGCGATGGTGGGCTGCGTATGCCGCTCCTCGTATACACGGTCGGCCGGGCCGCGCGTGCACATCACGTCCGCGACGGTCCAGCCGTCGCCACTTGCGAGGATGCGTGACGTCGTACGGCCTGGCGCGCCGTGCTCCTTTCGATGAGCCAGCGCACGGTTCAGGTCGACCGCAATTTTTGCCAAGATCCGTTCCCCTGCCGCGACCTACAGTGTGACATGGAGGGTGGAATGAGCACGAGTACAGCGGTCGGAATGGGATTGCGCGTGTTGAGCGAGGGATACGGCCCGGGTGCCTGGCACGGGCCCGATCTCAAGGCCGCGCTCGCGGACGTTACCGCAGGGTTGGCCTATTGGCGCCCGGGCGCAGGTCGCCACAACATCGCCGAGATTGCCTTGCACCATGCCTACTATGCGCACGTCGTCCGGACCAAGATCTCCGGGCGCGAGGTGGGGCCATTCGTGCTCGCTGGTGAAGATTGGTTCGAGGTCGAGAGCGAGAACACGCTGGCGTGGTCGAAGATTCTCTCAACCTTGGAAGCCGAGCACGCGTCGCTCGCAGCGCTCATCGAGGCCATCGACTCAGGCCAACAGTCGTCGCCGCTCGCCGAGGCCGAACGCTTCGACCTGACGCTCGGCATCACCTGTCATGCGATTTACCATGCGGGTCAGATCCAGCTGATCAAGCGTCTGCGAGAACAGGAGAAGTAGTAGCTGTCTGGCCCGACTGAAGTCGGGCCCTACTGCTTTCGACAGCTACGCCGCAAGGCTGCTCCGACAACTACGCTGCAGTAGGGCCCGATTTCAATCGGGCCACCGTGCCCGCATGCCGTAAGGGGAGTCGTCGACCGTTGCGGCGCCGGAGTCGCACCAGCCAGTAGAGCATGACCGCAAGCGGGAACAACGCCAGAACCCCAAGCAGTGGCGCGATCCTCAGTGGCGGGGGAATGACCTTGGCCTGGCCGAGGAAGAATGACGCTGTCGCGATGAACAATGCAACGCACATGCGCCAAAAGTGTCGTGCAAGCCGCCGAAACCCATGAAGTCCGCCTGCGCGGATCATGCGGAGATCACCGATTGCGGCCACGAGCGCAAGCGGGCCGAAGACGAAGAACAATGGCGGGGGATACCCGAACTTCTTCCCGGTTGCGCTGGTCAGCGCTTCGAGGCCAAAGACAACGTGGGTGATGCCAATAGCGAACGCCACGAGCATTGCGGCGACGTCGAGCCACTGTGATTCTTGCGGACGACGCCAGACCGTCGTCAGCCCGGTGGTGACGAGATAGAACGTGAGGACGGCCTGCAGCACGGTGGCCCAATTCGGGCCGAGCGCGGCGAGGATAGCGCCGCTGACCGACATGACGAGCATGGCGCAGACGAAGATCATGCCGCTCCTGCGATGGAGCACTGCGCCCTTCACCGCGTAGAGCGCCACAGCGCCTGAAAGAATGCCAAGCGCTCCGGCGACGATGTGGAGCGGCAGCAGGATCATGCGGTGCGCGTATGGAGACGCGCGGTGTCGGCCTGTTCGTGCCATCGCCGAACATCGACACCCACAATGAGGAGCCACAAGGTCAACGCCCCCTCGCCGACGATGCCAGGCGCAAGGTTGTAGGGGAACAAGGACTCCGACAGTGGCACCGAGAGGAACGTCAGCCAGCCGAGTCCGGCGCCGGCCATCAGCGCACCGAGGGTTCGCGGGAGGAACGTCGATCGGAAGATCAGGTATCCGATGAGCAGGCAGTAGATACCGAACAAGACGAGCGCGCGGATGCCCAGCCCAAGAGGTCCGGCGATGATGCCCGCCAGGCTGACGATGGCCGCGACCAGCGACAGGCTCGCGTTCACGGGCTTGAGCAGGTCGTAAAAGAGCACCGTCACCGCCACGTAGGACACGGCTGCGATGAGGCCCGCGGCACTGCCGATGCTGCTGTGAACGAGCAGCGCGAGGCTGCCTGCCACGAACGTGAACAGATAGAAGACACCCGCCGTCCTGGCTTTGACGCGCGGCGGCAGGTCAGCGAGCCCGTTCGGCATCACCTACTCCGAGCGAAGCGCCTGCACGACATCCACGCGCGACGCCCGCGCCGCGGGCATCAGCGACGCAAGTAGCGCTGCGGCGATCAGCACGACGGTCGCGCCAATTACTGGTACGGTCCCCGGGAGCTGCACGTGCTCGAAAAACCGTGCCGCCACTTGCGCCAGCGCGTAGCCGCCCACGGCGCCCGAGACGATGCCAATCGCCGCGATCACCATGCCTTCGGACAGCACGCGGCGCAGCAGGTTCGAGGGAGCCGAGCCGATGGCCATGCGGATGCCGAACTCGCGCGTGCGCGCACTCACAGAGAACGCCAGCACGCCGGCGACCCCGACGACCGCAATCAACAGCGCAATGCCGGCGAAGCCGGAGAATACGAACGCGTTCAGCCGATCCGGCGACAACACCTCGGCGCGCACGTCTTCCAGTGTCGCGCCGCGCTCCAGCGGCTGATCCGCCGAAAGCTCACGCACGACGCGTGTCACCGACGGCACGAGCGCGTACGGGTCGCCGGTGGCACGCACGAACAACCGGCCGCCAATCCCAATCTGCTGCACCGGCATATAGATCGTCATTCCGGGCTGTCCTCCCACGCTCTCATCGTCGACATCGGCGACGACGCCGACGATGCGGCGAGGGATGGGCTTATTGAAGTAGGGATCGGTCCACCACATGTGCCGGTTGACAGCATCGGCGTTCGGGAACAGCCGCTGCGCCACGCTCTGGCTCACGATCGACACCGGCTCGCCATTGTCACGATCGGCGTCGCTAAACTCTCGGCCGGCGACGAGCGGCACGCCCAGCACCGCGAAGAAGCGCGGCCCCACCAGGCGGATGCGCGCGCGGGGATCCTCCTCGCCGTCGGCGGGCTGGTAGCCGTCGACGCGGAACGTGACGCCTGGGCCAAAGCTCCCGGCATCGCGCCATGGCACGAAGCTCCCGACGGCGGCGCCCTCGACGCCGGGCAATGCACTGATGCGACGGGTGGCTTCCTGATAGAAGGCGACGGTCTGGTCACCACCGATGCCAGTCGCAGGCGTTGGCATGTCGAACGCAAGGACGTTGCGCATGTCGTAGCCAGTCCTCGCCGCCTGGAGTGCGATGAGCGTTGTGAGCAACATGCCGGCGCCTGCCAGCAGCACGAACGAGAAAGCGATCTGCGTCGTGGCGAACAGGCGCAGGCGTCGATCGGTGCCCGGAGTCATTCGGACGCTGCCGCTCGACAGGCCCAGCCCCGTCGGTGCGTGCGGCGAGGGCAGTCGTGGCACGAATGCCAGCGCTATGGCCGCGGCGATCGCCAGACCCGCGCCGACCCAGAGCACGCTCGAGTCGACCGCGACGTCAAGCGCGCGGATCGAGAATCGCGCGGCATAGCGGCTGACGAGGCTGACGAACGGCCGCGCGAGAATGATGCCGAGCACGGCGCCGGCGCTGCACAGGACCAGGCTCTCCGCCAGCAGCGTTCGTCGCAGAGCCCCGCTGCCCGCGCCGAGCGCGGCCCGCACCGCGAGCTCGCCCTCGCGGCGCACAGATCGCGCGAGGATCAGGTTCGCGACGTTGGAGCACGCGATCACGAAGACGACCGCAGCCGCGGCGAGAAGCACGAGCAGGATGGTTCGTGCGGGCGCGGCGATCTGATCGCGCAGGGTTTTCACGGCGAGCTGGACCTGGCCATTCGGCGCGTACGCTTCAGGGTGCTCGCCCATGATGGTCGCATGCACGGCGGTCAGCTCGGCGCGCGCGGCCTCGAGTGAGGCGCCCGGCGCAAGGCGGCCGAAGAGTTCTGTCATCCGGTGTGTGCGATTGGTGACCATCGTGGCGCCGAGATGATGCGGGCTCGTCACCACGTTGGCGATGATCTCGGTATCAGCGGGATAGGGCACTGATGGCTCGAGCACGCCGACGACGGTGGCGTTGCGCGTGCCGAGCCGGATCGTCTTGCCGATCACGTTGCGATCGCTATTGAGGGACGTGGTCCAGAACCGGTAGGTGAGCACGGCGGCGCCCGCCGCCTTCGGCCCATCGTCACGGGCATTAAGCAGGCGGCCGAGCACAGGGCGCAGGCCCATCACCTCGAAGAACGATCCGCCGACCACACCTGCCTTCACCATGCGCGGCTCGCTGCCGAGGCCGACCAGCGTGAAATCGACGGTGGAGAAATCCCCGAAGGCGCTGATCGTCCTGACGCGAGACCGCAGGTCGCCGATTTCGGGTACCGAGAACGTCATGTTGTCGGCGCCTAGCCCCGGCGCGCACTGACGGATGTAGACCAGCCGGTCCTCGCCGCGATTGACCAGAGGCCGGAGGAGCACGCCTCGGACGACGCTGAAGATCGCGGCGTTGGCGCCGATGCCGAGCGCCAGCGTGACGATCACAGTCGCAGCCAGGCCCTTGGCGCGGCGCAGCGATCGCATCGCCACGCGGATGTCGTGCCAGAGCGCGGACGTCACGTCAATCCAGCCGGGTCGCCAGACCGCCCGCATCGATTCGCGCACTTCAGGGATGAAGCCGAGCTCGCGCAGCGCCGCGCGGCGCGCCGCCTCAGGGTCTTCACCGCGATCGACGCGTTCCTTCACGCTCAACGCCAGGTGGCCGCGGATTTCGTCGTCGAGATCGCGCTCGTCGGGGCGCATGGCTACTCCTCGATCGGTGCCGGCTTCATGACGCGGCCGATGGCGTCGACCAGTTGAGCCCAGCGATCCTGTTCGCGTGACAACTGGGCCTTCCCCGCCGCCGTCAACTGGTAGTACCTCGCCCGCTGGTTGGCTTCGCTGACGCCCCACTCGGCCTTCAGCCATCCCCGCTTCACCAGGCGGTGCAGGGCGGGATACAGCGAGCCGGTCTCGACCTTCAGCAATTCGTCGGAGCGCGCACGAATCGCCTGGCCGATGCCGTGGCCGTGCTGCGGCCCCCACTGAAGCGTCCGCAGAATCAGCATGTCGAGGGTGCCCTGGAGCAGCTCCAGGCGTTGTTCATCGGAGGGCTTGGCCATAGTCGTAGACAGTCTACGGCTATAGACGTAGGACATCTACGGCTTGTTCCGGGGGATCGGAGCAGGGTCACCGCTCCCGGCGGTTGTCGTCGAATACAACACCCCCAAACAGCCAGTCGTGTATTTGTTCGACATTTCTCAGGCCCGTTCGGCCTTCGGATTGCAGTTCAACAGTGGCAGTCAGGGGAGGAGGATGGAGTGAGAGCAGACATCGTCGTGGTCGTGTCGTTGGTCACGCTCACTGGTTGCGCTGCGCACAAAGTCGCCGACATCGTCGCTCCGGCGGAGGTCGACCTTGCTGAGCTGTGGGCAGAGCCTCGGAATCTGGCGTCGCGCGACCTGTTTTACGGCGCGGGCGGGCGTCGCCTGGCGCCTGATCCCTCGGCACGCTTCGAGCTCGTGACCGTCGACGACACGGGCTTCAGCCCTGGCTACGAGGTTCGCGATCCTCGTGGCGTCCTCTGGAACGTCAAGCTCGGTATCGAAGCGCAATCGGAGGTCGTTGCGTCTCGCGTGCTCTGGGCCCTCGGATACCATCAGCCGCCGACGTATCTCGTCGGAAAGTGGACGCTGACCGGCGAGAAGGGGGGTCCGCAGCCATTCGCCCGCTTCCGCCGCGAGTCTCCGGACCAGACCGTCGTGTCCGATTGGTCGTGGTACGACAACCCGTTTTCGGGGACGACGGCTTTCAAACGATTGCTGGTCGCCAATTTGATACTGAACAACTGGGATCTGAAGACCTCGAACAACAAGATCTACGACATCCGCGATCGCGACGGCTCACGACGTCGCGTTTACGTCGTCCGCGATCTCGGCGCGTCGTTTGGCAAGACGACGTTTCCCACGTTTCTCGCCTGGACGCCCCTGAAACGAATGCCGCAGGGATCGCGCAATGACCTCGAGGACTTCGAGGAACAGGGCTTCATTCGAGGCGTAGACGGTGCCCATGTGAAGTTCGACTATCGCGGTACGAATCTGCGGCTCGTCAAGACGGTGACGGTCGACGACGTCGTCCAGGCGTGCCGTTCGATGGCACGAATTTCCGAGACGCAGTGGCGGGACGCGTTTCGCGCCGGCGGATATTCCGAAACGGAACAACAACGCTATATCAGCAAAATGATGGAAAAGATTCAGGAGGGCCTCGCACTTGCCAGCTCTTAGACCAACTGAGCGCCCATCACGCAGTGAGCCGCAAGCGGTGTTGGCTCGCGGCGTTGGTCCGGCGGCCGAACTCGCTCAGGATCGTCTCGAGCACCGGCAGCATCATCCCAGCGCGTTTCGCACGGATCACGAGGTCCCAGAGCGGCTCGAACTTCTTCCAGCCGGCCGCATAGGCAAAATGGCGCAACCCGGCCACGAGGTCGCCGTGCGCCGCCGCGCCTCGAGCAATCGACCGCCACCGATAAAACCGCCGATACGCCCGCCAGTATCCGCACTCGAGCTCGTCTCCTGACATCCGTGCCGGCCGGAACACCGCGTGGCGCGTGTCGTACAGGTCCCAGTCGTGAACGAAAATGCGGCCCTCAGAGGTCAGGCGCTGGTGGAGCGCGGTGCTTGGATATGGCGTGAGGATGTGGAAGGTCGCGGTCTCGATGCCGTGCTCGATCGCCCAGTCGGCGGTGCGATCGAAGACGGAGGGGTCGTCGTCATCCATGCCGAAGACGAAGCTGCCGTTGATCATCACTCCGAGATCGTGCAGGCGGCGAATCGCGGCGGAGTAGTCGCGGCGAAGGTTCTGAAACTTCCTCTGCGCCCGCAGGTTGGTCGCCGACAGCGACTCGAATCCGACGAACAGGCTGCGCAGGCCGGCGTCGACGGCGCGCTCGAGGAGATTCGGCGCCAGGACGGCGTTCACGGTCCCGGCCGCTTGCCACAGACGGCCCATGCCGCGCATGCCGTCGAAGAGTGAGGTGGCGAACCGCCGATCGCCGAACAGATGGTCGTCGAGGAAATAGAGATGACGGCCAGGCAGGCGTTCGATCTCGGCCAGCGCCATATCGACCGATTGCGTATAGAACGATCGGCCGCCCTGGAAGAAGGCCTCCTTGTAGCAGAAATCGCAGACGTGCGGACATCCGCGCGAGACGACAATCGAATTGGGAACGAGATAGAGCCTTCGCTTGATCAGATCCCGTCGTATCGGCGGCACGCCAGTAAGAGTGCGAATCTGCGATCGATAGACGCGTTCAGGCCGCCTCCGCCGGAAATCGTTCAGGAACTGCGGCCAGGTGTCTTCGCCCGGACCGAGAAAGATCGTGTCTCCATGTGCCGCTGCTTCGTCCGGCAACGATGTCACGTGAAGCCCGCCGACGACGACGTATGCACCTCGCTGCCGGTAGTGATCTGCCAGGCGATACGCGCGGTGGGCTGACGTGATGTAGACCTGGATGACGACGAGATCCGGGGCATCGTCCAGTCGCAGCGGCTCGACGTGTTCGTCCTGGATTTCAGCCTCGTCGCCGTCGTCCAGATAGCCGGCCAGGGTGGCAAGGCCCAGCGGCGGGAAGAGCGAGTACTTGATAGGCCGCCACAATGGGCTGGTGGCTTCCGTCAGGGCGGGCAGTATCAGTTTGACCCTCACTGCTCCGTCTCCCCGACCAGCACCACTGAAAGCTCGCGGCTGCGCGGCCCGTCGAGCTCCACGAAAAAAACCCGCTGCCATCGGCCAAGCTCGGGGCGGCCGTCGACGACGTTCAGACAGATGGCGGACGTCAGCAGGAGCGCCCGGCAATGCGAGTGCCCATTGGCGCGCTCACCGGGGACGCAGTTGACCGTGCGGACGCTCGCGTCATCGTGCTGATATGCGTCATCCTTTGGCACAACGCGATCGAGCAGGCGGCTCAGGTCGTCGAGCAACAGCGGCTCGTGTTCGCTGATGACCACCGCTGCCGTCGTGTGCAGACTCTGAATGTTGACGAAGCCGGTCTGCAGGCCAGCGCGGGCAATGAGCGCCTCCAGCTCGTCGGTCACGTCGATGAATTGGGTTGCGGTCTGGGTGTCGACCCTGAGCCTCGAGTGACTCACGATCGGATGGTGCGAGAGCGTCCCTCTCATGTCGGTCCTCCACGTGGGAGCATCGGGTCCTGGGGGGACGGAAGTCTTGAGCGATTGGTGACCGTTAGGTGAGATGTGCGTGATGTCGAGACTGGAACGCTTCAAATCTGCTCAAAAATCCGGCGACACGGGATTCGAGACGGCGCTCGCGGAGATTCGGGCGGGACGAAAGCGAAGCCATTGGATCTGGTACGTCTTTCCTCAGCTCTCAGGCCTTGGCACCTCCGCGATGTCGCGGTCCTTCGCGCTCGAGGGAGAAGAAGAGGCGCTGGAGTACATGCGCGATCCGGTGTTGCGTTCACGCCTCCTCGAGATCGCGTCCGCCGTGGCCGACCAGCTCAGAGCCGGCAAGGTCGCGCTCTCGGACCTGATGGGATCCGACATCGACGCGCAGAAAGTCGTCTCGTCGCTCACCCTGTTCGGACCCGTCGCCAGGAAACTCCACGGCATCGAAGGGCTGGCGGAGTACGAGAAGCTGGGGACCGTTGCCGACGAGCTGCTGGCCGCGGCGGCGTCTCAGGGATATCCCGCGTGCAGCTACACCCGCCGGTTCCTCGAACGCGCCGGAATGCGCTAGGGTGAGGCCCGCGCGATGCTGTCGGTCCTGGCGGTTTCCGGCTACCGGTCCCTGCGTGATCTCGCGATTCCCCTTGATCGTCTGAACCTCGTCACGGGACCGAACGGGAGCGGCAAGTCGAACCTGTATCGTGCCCTGCGACTGCTGGCCGAAACCGCCCAAGGGCGTGTCATCCCGTCGCTGGCGCGCGAGGGTGGGCTGCAATCGACCTTGTGGGCCGGCCCGGAAGCGTTCTCCCGGTCGGTACTCCGTGGCGATCATCCGGTGCAGGGCGTCGTGCGCAAGCATCCGATCAGCCTGCGCCTGGGGTTTGCCGGCGACGAATTCAGCTACGCGATCGACCTGGGGCTACCGCCGCCAGGGAACGAGGCGTTCGGACACGACCCTGAAATCAAGCGGGAGTGCATCTGGGCCGGGACGACGCTGAGACCGTCGGCGATGCTCGTAGACCGCCGCGGACCGCTGGTCAAGGCTCGCGACGCGGCGAGCGGGTGGTCGGTCGTCAGCCAGCAGCTGGCGACGTTCGACACGATGATGACGCATTGCGCCGATCCGCGAAACACGCCCGAGATGCTCATGCTTCGCGAGGAGATGCGGGCATGGCGCTTCTACGATCACGTCCGCACTGATGCCGCGGCGCCGGCACGCCTGCCGCAGATCGGGACGCACACGCCGATTCTGAGTCACGACGGATCGGATCTGGCGGCCGCGCTCCAGACCATACGCCAGATTGGTGACGGTGCGGCGGTGGATGCCGCGGTCGACGACGCGTTCCCTGGCGCGCGCGTCTCGGTCAGCCATGGGAGCGGCTGGTTCGAGGTTCACATGCAGCAGCACGGGCTGCTGCGACCGTTGAAGGCGGCGGAGCTCTCTGACGGCACGCTCCGCTATCTGCTGTGGGTCGCCGCCCTGCTGACACCGCGACCGCCGGGTCTCCTCGTGCTCAACGAGCCGGAAACCAGTCTGCATCCCGATCTGCTGCCGGCACTGGGCCGCCTGATCGCGCAGGCCGCCACGAGGTCCCAGGTCGTGGTCGTCTCGCACGCCCCCGCATTGATCGACGCCCTGCAACAGTTGCCCGAGTGTCACTCGATCGCGCTGGAGAAAAGGCTGGGCGAAACCACACTGGCGGGGACGGACGAACCCTCAGCGCCTTGGAAGTGGCCGGCGCGGTAGGCCCTTCTCCGGTGCAGCGGCGCCGCGGCTTTACACTATACCTAGGTACAAGGTTCATACTGGATACGGAGAGCACGATGTGGATCGGTGAAGCCGCCGAGCAAGCGGGCGTGAACGTCCAGACCCTCCGCTACTACGAGCGCCGGGGCCTCTTGCCAAAGCCGCCACGGCGAACCTCGGGGTATCGGGAATTTCCGGACGATGCGGTACGGATCGTGCGGTTCATCAAGCGGGCGCAGGATCTCGGGTTCTCGCTCGATGAAGTGGAAGAGTTGCTGCAGCTGCGGCGAAACACGGGCCGCAATCGCGCGCAGATTCGGGCCCTCGCGACACGTCGCGTCGAGGACATCGATCGGAAGATCGACGAGCTCGAGCGCATGAAACAGGCGCTTCAGTCGCTCGTGCACGCCTGTCACGCAGGCACCACGCTCGAATGCCCAATCATCGATGCGCTTGCCGGGGACCGTCATGACTGATGTGCTCCAGCAAACCGCAGTCGAGCACGTGGATCCGGTGTGCGGAATGACCGTCGATCCGGCGCACGCCGCCGGACGCGTCGATCACGACGGCCGCACGTACTACTTCTGCAGCGTGGGATGCGTCGAGCGTTTCAGAGCGAATCCCCAGGCGTTCCTCGAGCCGAAGCCGAGCGAGCCGGCGCCGGTCGCGCCGGGTACGGAATTCACCTGCCCGATGCATCCCGAGATCGTGCGCAACGCGCCGGGTTCGTGCCCGATCTGCGGGATGGCGCTCGAGCCTCGGGTGGCGACGCTCGACGAGGGGCCGAATCCCGAACTGATCGATATGACGCACCGGTTCTGGATCGCCGCGGTGCTTGCCGCTCCTGTCCTCGTCCTGGCGATGGGCGACATGGTGCTTGGCATGGGGCTCGGTGGCCGGATCGATCCTCGGGTCACGAACTGGGTTGGCTTCGCGCTTGCCACGCCAGTCGTCGTCTGGGCGGGATGGCCCTTCTTTGAGCGAGGCTGGGCGTCGGTCGTCAATCGCAGCCCGAACATGTTCACGCTGATCGCGCTCGGTGTTGGCGCCGGTTATGGCTACTCGGTGGCCGCGACGCTGGCGCCAGGTTTCTTCCCCGAAGGCTTTCGGAGGCACGGCGTTGTCGAGACCTACTTCGAAACGGCAGCGGTGATCACCGTGCTGGTGCTTCTCGGCCAGGTGCTCGAGCTGCGCGCCCGCAGCCGGACGAGCGCGGCGATCAAGGCGCTGCTCGGATTGGCGCCAAAAACGGCGCGGCGGATCACGTGTCATGAAGAGGACGTCCCGCTTGCGGACGTGCACGTGGGCGATCGCCTGCGAGTACGGCCGGGCGAAAGAGTGCCCGTCGATGGCGTGGTTCTGGAAGGTCACAGCGCGGTCGACGAATCGATGGTGACGGGCGAGCCGGTGCCCGTGGAAAAACAGGCCGGCGCGGCAGTGACCGGTGGAACCGTCAACGGCACCGGCAGCTTCGTGATGCGCGCCGATCGTGTCGGGGCGAACACGCTGCTGGCGCAGATCGTCCGGATGGTCGGCGAGGCGCAGCGCAGTCGGGCGCCGATTCAGAAGCTGGCGGACCGGATCGCCGCGTGGTTCGTTCCGGCGGTCGTCGCCGTTGCCGCATTCGCATTCATCGGCTGGGCGGTGTGGGGACCGCCGCCGCGGCTCGCGCACGCGCTCGTGAGTGCGGTCGCGGTGCTGATCATCGCGTGCCCGTGCGCGCTGGGCCTGGCGACGCCAATGGCGATCATGGTGGGCACCGGTCGCGGTGCCGCAGCAGGCGTTCTTATCAAGAACGCCGAAGCGCTCGAGCGTTTGGAGAGCGTCGACACGTTGGTGGTCGACAAAACGGGGACCCTCACCGAGGGACGGCCACGTGTGGTGGGAGTCCAGGCGATGAGTGGATACCGCGAGGAAGACGTGCTGCGCCTCGCCGCCAGCCTCGAGACGGCCAGCGAGCACCCGCTGGCGGCCGCCATCGTATCGGGCGCACGCGAACGTGGAGTCGTAGCCGAGTCCCCGCTCGATTTCCAGTCGGTCACGGGAAAAGGAGTCATCGGAAAAGTCGGCGGCAGACATATCGCGCTCGGCAATATCGCACTGCTGCGCGACCGCGGCGTGGACAGTGAGACTCTCGGTCGGAGAGCGGATCCCTTTCGACGTGAGGGTCAGACGGTCATGTTTCTCGCGATCGATGGCCAGCCGGCCGGACTAATCGCGGTTGCCGATCGCATCAAGCTTTCGACGGCGGACGCGATCGGCGCGCTCCACGCGGACGGGCTGCGCATCCTCATGGTCACGGGTGACAACCGCACGACGGCGGAAGCCGTCGCACGGCAGCTGCACATCGACGAGGTGCGTGCGGAGATTCTGCCCGCGCAGAAGCGCGAGATCGTGCGCGAGCTTCAGCAGAACGGACGGCGCGTGGCGATGGCCGGCGACGGCATCAACGATGCGCCCGCGCTTGCCGAGGCGACTGTCGGTGTGGCGATGGGCACGGGGACCGATGTCGCGATGGAGAGCGCCGGCATCACGCTCGTCAAAGGCGATCTGCGAGGGCTCGTGCGGGCGCGGCGGCTCAGCCACGCGACGATGAGGAACGTGCGGCAGAACCTGTTCCTCGCATTCGTCTACAACGCGCTGGGCGTGCCGGTTGCGGCCGGCGTTTTGTATCCAGTGCTGTCGATCCTGATCAGTCCGATCTGGGCCAGCGCCGCGATGACGTTCAGCTCCGTCTCCGTGATCGCAAATGCGCTGCGTCTGCGCCATGTCGAGCTGTGAAGCGAACGTCACCGCATCACGGGTGAAGGGGGAGCCGGTGCGGCGGCTGGGTTGGACGCCGGGCACGCACAGGCGAACCTCCTGACCCAGCGTCCTCAGCTCCGAGGCCAGCGCCACCAACGGCTGAACATCGCCGCGGGACCCGATTGTCGACAGCAGCACGCGCATCGGCACCCCCTTGTTAAGACCGGCCGCGCCCGGGCATCCTCGCCTGACATCGGGGGCTTGCCGCAAGTCCCCGTTTAGGCCATATATTGAAGTGGGGGTCAGCGTTCATGGCCAAAGATCCCGTCTGCGGCATGCAAGTGGAGGAGTCGAAGGCGGCCGGCACGTCCGTCTACCAGGGCAAGACGTTTTATTTCTGCGCGCCTGGCTGCAAGGCGAAGTTCGATCAGAACCCGGCTCAGTACGCGACCAGGGCCTGACAGCTCACACAGGATGACGATGCGCGCTCGTGCGGCCGTACTGGTGTTCGCCTTGATGCTCTCGCCACTGTCGGCGGCTGTGTGCGAGCTGCGGTGCGCGCCGCCGGCGTCCCCGCGGCTGAGCGCGCATCTGTCCTGTCACGACGCCGGCACGCAGGCACGTGAGCGGCTCCAGTCGCCGCCTCGCCACTGCAGCGATCGGCATCACGACGGGGGCGTTGCCGGCGTGCAAACCGCAGGCGCCTCGACGCGCGACATGCAAGCCGTCTACACCGTTATCACTGTCGCCGATCCTCCGCCTGCTTCCACCGTGCTCCTGTTCCGACGTTCACCACGCGAAAAATACGCCGTCCGTACCGCCACTTCATCTCCTCCGCTTCGTATCTGATTTCGCTCGGACGCCAATGACTCGCGCGTGAACGGCTCACGTCCGTTCACGTGTCGGCGCTCGTGTACGGAATTTGTAGTGGAGGAGTTCGTCGTCATGCAATCGAACAGACGATCGTTTCTGCGGGGACTGGCGTCTTTCGCCGGCGCGGTGTCCGCGCAAACTGCGTACGCCCAGCACGTGCATCACCCGCCCGCGCCCGGTGCGACGCCGCTGGCCCCGCGTGCTGCGCAACCGGTGCCGCCGTTTCACCTGGGGCCCGGTGTGGTCCCCGTGGTGAGCCCCGATGTCCCCGACATGCCATGGCGGCTCGACGGCGGCGTCAAGGTCTTCGACATCCGCGTCGAGCACGTGCGGACCGAGCTGGTACCGGACCGCATGTTGGATGGATGGGGATTCAACGGCAGCATTCCCGGGCCGACCATCCAGGTGACCGAAGGCGATCGCGTTCGGCTGAACGTCGAGAACGGCCTTCCGGAGCCGTTCTCGATGCACTGGCATGGCCTCGAGATTCCGGTCGAGATGGACGGCATGCCCGGCATTTCACAGGATGCGATCCCGCCAGGCGGTCGCTTCACATACGAGTTCACACTGAAACAGAACGGCACGTTCTTCTATCACTCGCACATGGCGATGCAGGAGATGATGGGGCCGATCGGGCTCTTCATCATCCATCCGCGCCGCGCCCACACGCCACGCGTCGATCGCGACTTCGGCCTCGTCCTGCAGGAGTGGGCGCTCCTTCCGAACAACACGATTCCCAACGCGCTCGCGATGGAGTTCAACTGGCTGACGCTGAACGGCAAGGCAGGGCCGGCGACGACGCCGCTCGTCGTGAAGCTGGGAGAGCGGGTGAGGATTCGGCTGGTCAATCTCGGGATGGATCACCACCCGATGCACATGCACGGGCATCAGTTCTATGTGACCGGTACCGAGGGAGGCCGCATCCGCACCACGGCGGTCGTGCCCGAGAACACCGTGCTCGTCGGCGTCGCGCAGGCGCGCGACGTCGAGTTCGTCGCCGACAATCCGGGCGACTGGCACTTCCACTGCCATCTGCCGCACCACATGATGAACCAGATGGTCCCGATGGTTGGACCACACATGACGTCGCAGGCAAATACGCCGCGGCCGGGCGCCTCGCCTCCGAATGCCGGCATGTATCCGGGCTATCCCCAGGACATGGCCATGGAAATGGACGAGCGGATGGCGAAGCCGGAGACGTTCGGCCTGCGCAAAGGATGGACAGCCGGGACCATGGGGATGATGACGATCCTCCGCGTGGTCACGCCGGAGCTTTTCGACAAGATCCAGGCGTTGAAGGCCGAGCAGGCGTCGAAAGCGAGGGCATGATGCGGGCCGCCATCGTCATCGTGTTGACCATGCTGGCAGCGTCGCCCGCGCTTGCGCAGTCCGGCTCCGGACCCGCGCCGATCGGTCTCGAGGAGCTGGAACGGCTCGCGCTCGAAAACAACCCCACCACGACCGCGGCCACGGCCAGTGTCGACATGGCGCGTGCGCACAGCGCACAGGCGGGCGCATGGCCGAATCCGACACTCGGCTACTCGGGCAGCGAGCTGTCAGGTGGGCGCGACGTGCGCGGTGCGCATGGCGTCTTCGTCGAGCAGACGATCCCGCTGGGCGGGAAGCTGCGGTTGTCGCGTGACGTCTTCGACAAGAGCATCGCGCAGGCCGAAGCCGTTCGCGACCTGCAGCAGCTTCGCATTCTCGAGTCGGTGCGACGGGCGTTCTATGCGGTGCTCCTCGCCGAGCGGCGCATCCAGGTGCAGGGACGCCTGGTCGCGCTGGCAGCGGAGACGGCTGGAGTCACAGCACAGTTGTTCAACGTCGGCGCGGCCGATCGCCCAGACTTTCTCCAAAGCGAGATCGCATCGCGACGTCTGCAGCTGCAGCTGAACCAGTCGCGGAACGATCTTCGAGCTGAGCGCGCCCATCTTGCGGCGATTGTCGGCGTGCCCGAGGTGGCGGACCGGCCCGTTGCGGCAGCAAGCGACTCCCCGGTTCCGGTGATCGAACGCGAAAGTGTCATCAAGACAGTGGTTGAGCAAAGCCCCGAGATCAAGGCGGCGCGCGCGGATCTCGACCGGTCGAAGGCGTTAACCGCACACGCACAGCGCGCGACATTTCCGGATTTGTTCGTGCGAGGCGGCGCCGCCTACAACCGCGAGCATGGCGACGTGACGGGGCGGCCGATTGGATGGGAAGGCATGGTCGAAGCCGGCGTCAGCCTCCCGCTGTTCAACCGCAACGCGGGCGGCATCGCGGCCGCCCGATCCGAAGAGACTCGGGCCCAGGCCGAGCTGAGCCGGCTCGAGCTGTCCTTGCGATCGCGGGCCGAAGCGGAGTTTTCGCGCTACATTTCTGGTATGGAGTCGGCGGATGCCTACCGCACCGACATTCTGCCGCGCGCCGAGGAGGCGTACACGCTCTACTTGAACCGCTATCGTGAAATGGCGGCTGCGTATCCGCAGGTGCTCATGGCGCAGCGCACCTTCTTCGAGCTGTCGGCGGAGTACCTCGAGCAATTGCAGCAGGCCTGGCAGTCGGCGATCCGGCTCCAGAGCTTGCTTGCCGGCGACGGCCTGAGCGGGCTCGGCCCTTCGGCGAAGAATTGAACGAGACACTGGAGGATGAGATGAACAGGCATGTAATCATGGCCGCGGCACTCGTTGCCGCGCTCGCAGCATCACCACTCGCCGTAGCGCATGAAGGCCATGCGCACAAGGTGATGGGCACCGTGGCGGCCTTGCACGAGAACCATTTGGAGGTGAAGGCAGCTGATGGGAAGACGACGGCGGTGACACTCGACGACAAGACGAAGATTCTGCGGGGCAAAACCAAGGCGGCAACGCAGGACATCAAACCAGGCGAACGCGTCGTCGTGACGGCGATGGAGCGGAAAGGCGCTGACGGAAAGGTCGAAATGCTGGCGACCGAGGTTCGCCTTGCCGAAGCCGGCGGCAGCGCGGCCACCAAGTAATCGACCAGACCGAGCGGATTCACGGAGGGCCGCTGATAGAATCCCCTCACACGTGAATCACGCCGTTGCCGTTGGAATTGTCTTCGCCCTGGCAGTGACTGTTGGAGGCTGCGGCAAGTCGCAGACCGCCGACGCCAAAGCCCGTGACGCGTCGGCCAAGGCGGTTGCGACGACCGTCGTCGCCAAGAACCCGGTCAGGCGATCGGTGGACGTCGTCGGGACGCTCACGGCGGTCGACCAGGTCACGATCTCTTCCGAGGCCGAGGGGACGGTGCGCGCGATTCTCGCCGATCTCGGCGATCCCGTGAAGGCCGGCCAAGTGCTGGTCCAGCTCGACAACGAAAAGCAGCAATACGTCTACGAACAGCAGAAGGCGGCGCTCGCGCGGACACTTGCCCAATACGGGGCCGCCGATCCCCAGCACCTGCCGGAGATCGAGCGTACCCCCGACGTCCTGAAGGCGAAGGCGGAGCTCGTGCAGGCGAACCAGTCGTTCGCGCGCGCAGACGAGCTCTTCAGCCGTACGCTCATCTCGCAGCAGGCGTACGATGACGCGAAGACGGCGGTGCAGTCGAAGCAGGCCAGCTACGACTCGGCGCTGCAGGGCGCCCGGAACCTGCGCGCCAGTATTCAGGCGTCGGAAGCAACTATGAAGCTGGCCGCTCGCCAGCTGCGCGACACCGAGATCCGTGCGGCCTTCGACGGCTTCGTGGAAAAGCGACTCGTCAACCTGGGCGAGCTCGTCAAGGCGCAAATGCCCGTGATGGCGATCGTGCGGCTCGATCCTCTGAAGGTGACGGCGGAGCTTCCCGAACGGATGGCGCCATGGATCAGCGAAGGGCGCCCCGTCGAGCTGCACGTTGATGCGTACCGCGATCGCACGTTCACCGGCAAGGTGACTCGCATCAGCCCGGTGGTCAATCCGTCGACACGCGCGTTCCCGTTCGAAGCGGTCGTGCCCAACAGTGACGCGGCGCTCAAGCCCGGAACATTCGCGCGCGTCCACGTCGAGAGCGGCAAGGTGGACGACGTGCTGACGCTTCCCTATGGCGCCCTCCAGTACCGCTATGGCGTGAACCGTGTCTTCGTCGTCAAGAACGACCGGCTGGTCCTGCGCGAGCTGCAGATTGGCGAACGGCTCGGCGACCGCGTGGAGATTGCCAGCGGCGTCGAGGCCGGCGAGCGTGTGGCCATCACCGATGTCGATACGCTGAGCGACGGCGCCCTGGTGTCGGTGACCAACTGAGGAGGCGGGATGCTGTCAGACTTCTGCGTCCGCCGCCCGGTCTCCGCCACGATGCTCGTGATGTCGCTGGTGGTGCTCGGCATCTTCTCCTTCCGCGACCTTGGCGTCGATCTCTTTCCCAAGGCCGATCCCGCCACCGTCAGTGTGCAGCTGACGCTTCCCGGCGCGAGCCCAGACGAGATGTCGTCGTCGGTCGTCGAGCCAATGGAAGAGGCAATCAGCGGCGTCTCCGGGATTGACGAGATCCAGGCGCGCATCTCGGAAGGGAAGGCGTGGATTACCGTTCGCTTCGTCCTCGAGCGGGACCTCAACGACGCCTCGAACGACGTCCGCGAAAAGGTCGCCAGTGCCATTCGCACCGCGCCGCCCGAACTGCTGCCGCCGGTCATCACGAAAGTGGATCCGGACGCCGACCCGGTACTGTCGCTGATCGTTTCGTCCGACACGATGAGCCTTCGGACGCTCACCGAGCTCACCGACAAGCAGATCAGCCGCGCGATCCAGACCACGAACGGAGTGGGTGAGGTCACGCTTGCCGGCGGCCGTGCGCGCGAAATTCATATCGTCGTCGACATCGAAAAGCTCGACTCGTACGGCCTCTCGATCACCCAGGTCCGCGACGCTGTCGTCGCCGAGAACGTGGAGATTCCCGGCGGGACGGTGGAGCAGGGGAAGGGGCAGCTCCTGCTCCGGACCCTGGGGCGCGTCGACGCGGCGCAGGACTTCAACAACATCGTCGTGGCCACAAAGGACGGCACGCCCATCCGCATCTCGGACATCGGCTACGCGGAAGATACGTTCGAGCGGCCGACGAGCGCCGTGTGGCTCGGCCAGACTCCCGCGGTGATGGTCGACGTCAGGCGTGCGATGGGCGAAAACACGGTCGCGGTCATCGAGGGCGTCCGGGCAAGACTCGATGCGATCCGGCCATCACTGCCGCCATCGGTGGTGATCACGGTCATCCGCGACGACTCGCGCTACATCTACGCGTCCATCGCCTCGCTCGAGGAGCACCTCCTCTTCGGCGCCCTCTTCGCCACGATCGTGGTGATGTTCTTCATCCGCAACACACGCGCCGTGGTGATCTCTTCGCTGGCGATTCCGGCGTCGATCATCTCGTCGTTCACGCTGATGCGCATCATGGGGTTCACGCTGAACAACATGACGCTGCTCGCCATCACGCTCGCGGTCGGCATCGTCATCGACGATGCGATCGTGGTGCTCGAGAACATCTTCCGGTACATGGAGGAGAAGAACTGTTCGCCGTACGAGGCGGCGATTCAGGGCACGCGAGAGGTTGCGCTCGCCGTCATGGCGACGACGTTGTCGCTCGTGGTCATCTTCATTCCGATCGCGTTCATGAGCGGCTATGCGAAGCGGTTCATCAACCCATTCGGCTGGACGATGGCGTTCGCCATCATGGTGTCGATGCTCGTCAGCTTCACGCTGACTCCGATGCTGAGCTCGCGGTTCCTCAAAGTTGCCGACGGCGTGGCGGATCACAAGACGAAGGAGCGAGGATTTCTCCACTGGCTGGACGGCTGGTATACACGCCAGGTGAACTGGGCCCTCGATCGGTCCAACCTGATCATCGGCATCTCGGTGGTGGCGGCGCTCTCGATGATTCCGCTGAACTACTTCGTCGGCCGCGAGTTCGTGCCGAACGAGGACATGGGTGAATGGACCGTTCACCTCGACGCGCCGGAAGGCACGTCGCTCGAAGGCACGACAGAGGTGGCGTTCAAGCTGCTGAAGGTCGTGAACGGAATCGAAGGGGTGGCCCAGATCGAGCCGTCCATCGGCGTATCCGGCCCCGGCTCGCAGTCTCACATCCATTTCTTCTGCCAGGCGCTGCCGGCAGAACAGCGCAAGAACACCCAGGCGGCGATCGTCACCGAGATGCGGCGCCGCCTGGCCGCGTATCCGAGCTACCGGCCTTCGATCACGGCGCGCAATGCGCTGGGCAGCGGCGAGGGAACTGGCGGGTTTGCGATTGCCGCCAACATTCTCGGCCCCGACCTGAGAGAGATCGCCGGCTACTCCAAGCGGGCGCTCATCGGGGCACAGAAGCTGGCGAGCCTCACGGACGTGAAGATCAATCTGAACGTCTCGAACCCCGAGATCCACGTCGCGGTCGATCGCAAGCGCGCTGCGGATCTCGGCGTGCGAATGGCGACCATCGGGAACACCTTGCGGCTCGCGGTGGCTGGGGACGACGAAATCTCGTTCTACAAGGAAGGTCCCGAACAGTATCCGGTCAAGATGCGCGTGCTCGAGGAGCAGCGTCGCGACATCGCCGAGATCGGCCGGCTGACCGTGCCGGCGGCCACCGGCCAGGTCAGGATCGACAATCTCGCGACCGTGGAGCGCGGCCTCGGCCCGACCACCTTGCAGCGCTCGGACCGGCAGTTCGCGGTCAGCCTGATTGCGGACGTCGCTCCCGGGCACGCGCTCGACGAGGCTTCGAACGACGTGCGCCGGCTGCTGACCGATCTGAAGATGCCGCCGACCATGTCGTTCAAGCTGCAGGGGCAGTCGAAGATCCTGGACGAGACGACGGTCAACCTGGTGATGGCCATCGGCCTCGCGATGATCTTCGTCTACATGGTGCTGGCCTCGCAGTTCGAGAGCTTTCTGCAGCCGGTCGTCATCATGCTGGTCATGCCGATCGCGGTGCCCTTCGCGCTGGTGACGCTCCTGGTGACGGGCAGAACGCTCAATCTCTGGAGCGCGCTCGGCATGCTCCTGCTGCTCGGCATCGTCAAGAAGAACTCGATTCTTCAGGTGGATTACGCCAATGTGTTGCGCGCGCAAGGCATGCCGCTGCGCGACGCGATCGTCGAATCGTGCCGCACCCGATTGCGCCCGATCCTGATGACGACTACGGCAATCGTCGCCGGGCTGATTCCGACCTCGCTCGGGATTGGGATCGGCGGCAGCGGCCGCGCGGTCATTGCCCTGACCATCATCGGCGGCCAGTCACTGTGCCTCTTCCTGACGCTGTTGCTGGTGCCAGTGGCGTACGTGAAGTTCGATGCGTTGGAACGGGCGCTGGTGAGCGACTCGGCCAAGGCATGGCTCGGCCGAGTCTCGGCAGCGACATTTCGCAGGCTCCGTCCAGCGCCGTAACTCGCGGACGCCACTCAGCGCACGGCGAAGTCGACGACCTCGGCCTGACGGACCTCGCTCTCGCCCTCCCAGCCTGGCCAGTGCGTCCGATGGAGCTCGATGAACTTCTTCGCGACCTCGACGGCCGCTTCCCGCGACGGCAGCTCGTAGACCGCATAGCCGCCGACCACTTCCTTGGCCTCGGCAAACGGGCCATCCGTCACCGTGATCTTTCCGCCGGAAAGTCGAACGCGGGCGCCACCTGCGGCAGTGGGATAGAGCCCGCCGGTCTCGATCAGACGGCCGGCCTTCGATTCTTCAGCGCCGAGCTTGGCAATGGCTTCAAACAATGATTGCGGCGGTTGTCCCTGTCCCTCGGCCGACTTGACGAACATCATGAATCGCATCGAACGTGCCTCCCTTTGTCTACACGTCGCTTGAGCGTCCCTCCGATCGACACGGCAAGAGCTGGAACACGGACCACACGGAACCACACTGATGAGATCTGGGTAAAACGTGGCGTTTGGTGATACTGAGTGGTCGCGCCGGCCGGAGGCCGGCGCTGGGGCGCGTCGCGGCCGCAGATCACAAGCCAAGTTCATGGGTCGCAATAATTGGCTTGTGATCTGCGGCCGTGACCCGACCCGGCCGCGCTTCGCGCGGCGCGACCCCTCAAGATCTATCTCCTACCCAGATCTATCCGTGGCCATCCGTGGTCGTCCGTGACCCTGTAAAGGTAGAATCGCAGTCGGCCGAAGGGCGGCCGACGGTCCGCGTAAAGGGTCGAACCCACCCTCAGGCGCTTTACGCAGTCAGACACCCTGACTTCCTGCCCGAGCTACGCGGACGCCCGGCGACGTGGAAGGAAGGGTCATGTCCAATTCTCAACTGCCCGAACGCGCGTCGCTCGAATATCTCAGGAAGCTGGCCAAGGATCGGCTCGCCGCGCTCCGGCGATTGGATCCCCATACGAGCCTGGCCACGGCGCTCCTGGCGGTGGCTCGCGATCACGGATTTCCCAGCTGGCGTGCCCTCAAGGCTGAGATCGAGCGAAGGGACGCGGCGTCGCTGGCGGGCTTCTTTGAGGCCTGCGCCAACGGCGACCTCGATCGTCTCCGTCCCCTCGTCGATGCCCAGCGGCGTCTCGCGCGGGCGAGCGATCCGCGAGCGCCCCACGCGGGCTGGACGGGAATGCACGCCGCCGCGAAGGCCGGTCACGCGGACGTCGCGCGCTGGCTGCTCGAGCACGGCGCGGATCCGAACGCCCGCGAGGCCGGCGACAACACGTCGCCGTTGCATTGGGCTGCAGCAGGCGCCCACGTCGATACGGTTCGTCTCCTGCTCGATGCCGGCGCAGATGTCCAAGGCGTAGCCGATGTACACGAGCTCGACGTCATCGGGTGGGCGACGTTCTACCAGTCGCCGACTGAAGACCCGACCGCGATCGACCCTTCGCGCCGGCAGATGGTTGCGCTGCTGGTCGAGCGCGGCGCCAGCCATCACATCTTCTCGGCGATGTGCGTCGGCGATCTGTCGCTGATTCGCGACGTCGTCGAACAGGATCCGCACGCCCTCGATCGCCGTCTCTCCCGGTTCGAGAAACAACTCACGCCGCTGCATTTCGCGATTCAGCGAAAGCGCTACGACATCCTCGATTTGCTGATCGAGCTCGGCGCCGATCTCGACGCGGTCGATGGGCGCGGTCAGACGGCGCTGACGTTCGCGATGCTTCGCGGCGATCGCGACGCGATGCAGCGGCTGCAGGCGGCCGGCGCCACGTTGCCCGCGGTCGCTCCGCCGCCGGCGTTCCGCGACACGATGGCGACGCTGGCCGCCTCGGTGTCGAAAGGTGTGCCGATGTTCTACGTGCCGGATGTCGCGCGCGCGCTCGACTGGTACACGTCGATTGGATTCACGGAGCTGGCGCGATACGAAGACGACGGGCTCGTGAACTTCGGGATGGTGGCCTTCGGCCGCGCCGAGCTGATGCTGAACATGCACGGCGCGGCCGGAAAGCACGATGCGAGCGTGTGGTTCTACACCGACCAGGTCGATCGACTCTACGAGCAGCTCAAGGCCCGCCAGCTCCAGGCCGCGCGCGCCTCGCTCGCTGGAAAAGCCGTCGACACGTCCCCGATCGTCTTCGAGCAGGAGATCGAGGACATGTTCTACGGCGCGCGGCAGTTCGCGATCCGCGACCTCAACGGCTACGAGCTCTATTTCATTCAGTCCCGTTAGGCGTGAGATCAACTCGCCGCTTCGGTCAGTCGGGCGACTCGGCTCAGTAGATAGTTTCGTTCGGGGACACTTGCTGTGCGTTCTGCGGCGAGACGGTACTGCCCGATGGCGGCCTTGCGGTGACCGGCCATCTCATGCAGGTGGGCGCGCACGGCGGCAAGCCGATGGTGCCGTGCGAGGCGGGTGTCCTGATCGAGGGTCTCGAGGCGCTCGAGTCCTGCCGCGGGTCCGTGCACCATCGCGTACGCGATCGCCTGATTCAGCGTCACCATCGGGTTGTCCGACATACGCGCCAGCAGGTTGTAGAGCGCGAGGATCTGCGGCCAGTCGGTCGCTTCCGTGCTCGCGGCCTCGTCGTGCAGCGCGGCGATTGCCGCCTGCAGCTGGTACGGACCAACGCTGCCGCGCGGTAGCGCTTCGCTGACGAGCGCCACGCCTTCCGCGATCGCGCGCTGATCCCACAGAGCCCGATCCTGCTCGGCCAGCGGAATCAGCTCGCCTTCGGGCCCGACCCGCGCCGGCCGCCTCGCATCCGTGAGCAGCATCAGCGCGAGGAGACCGGCAACCTCGGTGTCCTCCGGCAGGGCCCGTCGCAGCATCCGCGTCAGCCTGATCGCTTCGTTCGAGAGATCGACCCGAATCAGGCTGGTACCGCCGCTCGTCGCATAGCCTTCGTTGAAGATGAGATAGAGCACGTGCCGGACCGCATTGAGTCGCGCAGGCCACTCGTCTGCGGCGGGCATGCGAAACGGCACGCCGGACGTCTTGATGCTCTGCTTCGCCCGGCTGATCCGCTGCGCCATCGTCGCCTCGGGCACCATGAAGGCGCCGGCGATCTCTGCGGTCGTCAGACCGCCCACGGCACGGAGGGTGAGCGCGGTGGCCGACGGCGACGTCAGCGACGGATGACAGCACATGAACAGCAGGATCAGCCCGTCATCGTGCTCCGCGGGGGTAGCGCCATCCGCTGGCTGGACGATGTGTTGTTCGGGGTCTTCGGAGACTGACTGTTGCTCGCGCCGACGGCGCGCCTGGTCCGCACGGTATTGATCCGTCATCCGGCGGAAGGCGACCTGGATCAGCCAGCCGCGTGGGTTCTCGGGGACACCCGATTCCGCCCATTGCGTCGCTGCCGCCAGCAGCGCTTCCTGCACCGCGTCCTCGGCGGCGTCGAAATTCCTGAAGCGCCGCAGCAACGCTGCCAGGACCTGCGGCGCCAGCTCGCGCAGCAGGTCCTCCGGAACAGCGGATTGGGTCACGGCTCTACGGGCGGGCCGCTCATGACCGGCCGCACCTCGACGGGGAAGTTCAGCGGTACGCCGTCACGTCCCGGTGCCGTGGAGACCTTTGCCGCAATGGCGACGGCGCGGGACTCGTTCTCGACGTCGACGATCCAGTAGCCGGCGAGAAACTCTTTCGATTCGGGAAACGGTCCGTCGGTGACGGCCGGCGCCGCATTGGGCCGTGCAGTCACGATCTTTGCCTGATCGGGAAACGCCAGCCCCTGCGCGTCGACGAACTCGCCCGAGGCGGTCAGCTCACGATTCAGCTCCTCCATGAACGCGACGTGTGCCTTGATGTCCTTCACGGGCATCGCGTTGAACTGCTGCCAGTTGCCCTTCGGGCCCTGCATCAGCACCATGTATTTCATATCCGTTCTCCTTGAATGCCGCGCCATCCGGCGCGTTCACAGAGACATCGGATCCGAAAGCCGGTTCTCGACATCATCACCTGAGGGACGGCCACAGTCCAGATAGACTGTGGCCGGTGCCGCCGATTACGCCTGCTGTTCTCTCCGACGCACGCATCCTCGCCGCAACGCTGATCTTCCTCGGCAGTTACTTCGTCTTCGCCCTCGGCAAGTTCCCATGGATGAAGATCGATCGGCCGGGCGCCGCGATCATCGGCGCCGTGCTGATGGTCGCGTTCCGGATCGTCGGCGCCCCCGAGGCGCTCGCCTCGATCGACTTCGCGACGATCGTCCTGCTGTTCTCGATGATGATCGTTGTCGCGAATCTGCAGATCGTCGGGTTCTTCGACTGGATCGCCGTCCGCCTGACCAGTCGTCTCGACGCGCAACGACTGCTTCCCGCCGTGATCTTCAGCACCGGCGTGCTCTCGGCGTTCCTCGTGAACGACGTCGTCTGCCTGGTCATGACGCCGTTCGTGATCGAGCTGGCGCGCCGCGTCGGACGCGAGCCCCTTCCTTACGTCCTGGCTGTCGCGACCTCGTCGAACATCGGCAGCGCCGCCACCATCACCGGCAACCCGCAGAACATGCTCATCGGGTCGCTGTCGGGCATGTCGTACGTCGAGTTCGCGGCGCGGCTCGGACCAGTCGCCATCGTCGTTTGGTTTCTGGCCGGCGCACCGCCGGCCCTTGTCGCGGCGATTGGCGCCGCGCTGATGCTGGTGACGAGGACCGTCAATCCGCGACAGGTCTACGACGAGGTGGACTGGGGCCTCCTTGTCTTCTTCGTCGGGCTCTTCATCATTGTCGGAGGCGCCGAACGGGCCGGGCTGGTCAGCAGCCTGTTGTATCCCTTGAGCGCCTGGAACGTGCAGCAGCTGCCCCTGTTCGTCGCGGTCACGGCGACACTCTCGAACGTCGTGAGCAACGTCCCGGCGGTCATGCTGCTCAAAACCTTCGTACCGGTTTTCCCCGAGCCCAAGATCGCCTGGCTCGCTCTGTCCCTCTCGTCCACGCTCGCGGGCAACCTCACGATCACTGGCTCCGTCGCCAACATCATCGTCGTCGAGCGTGCCTCGGCACTCGGTGTGGACATCGGCTTCCGCGAGTACTTTCGCGTCGGCCTGCCGCTGACGCTGTCGACGCTGGCGCTGGCCATCCTCTGGCTTTCGTGGATGTGACGATACAATGCCGACAATGACTCCACCACTTCGCGTGCTCGTTGCCGGTTGCGGCAACATGGGCGCCAGCCACGCCCGCGCCTATCACAAGATGCCCGAGTTCGAGATCGTCGGACTGGTCAGTCGCGGCCCGACCTCACGCGGCGCGCTCAGCAAGGAGCTGGGCAGTCTGCCCGAGTTCAGCGACTACTACGACGCGCTCGCGCGCACGCGGCCGGACGTCGTCAGCATCAACACCTACCCCGAGACACATGGCCCGTATGCGAAGGCAGCGATCGAGGGAGGCTGTCACGTTTTCTGCGAGAAGCCGCTGGCCATGACCGTCGAGGAGGCGCAGGGCGTCGTCGACGCCGCGTCCGCACGCAACCGCAAGCTCGTGATCGGCTACATCCTGCGTGTTCATCCGGCCTGGACCAAGTTCATCGAGATTGCGCGCACGCTGGGCAAGCCGCTGGTGATGCGCATGAACCTGAACCAGCAGAGCCACGGCCCGGCGTGGAACTGGCATCGCAATCTGATGGACTCGATGAGTCCGATCGTCGACTGCGGCGTGCACTATGTCGATGTCATGTGCCAGATGACGGGCGCAAAGCCGACGCGCGTTTGCGCAGTCGGCGCTCGGCTGACCGACGACATCAAATCCGACATGTACAACTACGGCCAGCTGCAGGTGACGTTCGACGATGGATCGGTGGGGTGGTATGAGGCAGGCTGGGGCCCGATGATGAGCGAGGTGGCGTTCTTCGTGAAGGACGTCATCGGTCCGAAAGGGTGCGTCTCCATCGTCAAGGATCCGAACGAGGCGACGGCTGCAGGTTCGGACGACATCGACAGTCACACGAAGACGAACTGCATCCGCGTCCACTACAGCGACATCGACGCGAAGAACGAGTTCGTGAAGCCGGACCAGTTCCTCAATACCGAAGACGAGCCCGACCACCAGGCGCTCTGCGATCGGGAGCAGGCGTATCTCTTGCGGGCGATCCGTGAGGACCTCGACCTCACAGATCACATGCAGGATGCCGTGAACAGCCTGCGCATCGTGCTCGCGGCGGATGAAAGCGTTCGAACGGGGCAGGTGGTGGCGCTCGCCTAACTCCCAATTTCCAACTCCCAACTCCCAATTTTCAAGGTCGCGGGGAGTTGGAGGTTGGGAATTGGAGGTTGGGCGTTCACGCGTTTCATCGGCTAGCGAAGCCTGGGCCTCGTTCGCTATGTGACTTGCCAATACACGGCATACCGCCTGTCGAACAGCTTGTACAGCGGAAGAAGCGTCACATCTTTCTTCTGACCGGATGTCCGAAACGTGTGTGGCTGGCCGGCAGGCACGATCCACGACGTGAGGTCGCTACTGACGGCCCTGAATCGCGGGATCTCGATCGACGGGATTGGCGGCGTCCGGTTCGTCGGACCAAGCGGCGAGCCGTGCTGCTCGACGTCGGCCCAGCCGACGCGGAGGTTGGGCCCCGAGATATGGGCGTCGGTGAGCCCCTCGGCGCCGAGATCGCCGGCGAGGACCAGCGGGCCGTACAGAAACGCCTGCTGGTGCGGATCGTCAGGCATGGCCGCGACGTCGAGGTGCATCTTCAACGGCATCTCGATCCGATCGCCTTGGCGCCAGGACCGAGCGATCGTCAGATAGCTGCCGGGAGCGGCCGAGGCGTCCAGTACTTTGCCGTTGAGGGTGACTACGGGCGCTGATCGCAGCCAGCCAGGGACTCGCAGACGTACCGCGATCTCGCCCGAGCCCGGGTCGGTCACCGTCAGCGCCGTCTGTTCCGATTCGGGGAATTGCGTCTCCTGACGCAACGCGAACTGCTTCTCCGGCCACCGGACCACGGACGCGACGAACAGGTTGACGTAGACGCCGTCATCGTCGTGCCAGTAGATGCTGTCGGTCAGCTTCGCGAATTCCTCGATCCCTGTGCCCGTGCAGCACCAGAACGTCTGATCCTCGGTGCAGAAGGTCTTCCACACGCCCGGGGTCAGCGACAGGTAGTACCTGCGTGGTGCCGACGTGCGGTCGGATCGTCCCAAGCCGGTGATTCAGCAGCACGCGCTCGTAATAGTCGAAGTATCGCGGCTCGGGGGACCAGCTGTATAGCAGCCGCGCCAGCTTCAGCATGTTATAGGCACAGCAGCATTCGGCAGTGTTCGGGCTCACCTGGAGCTCCGCCGCCAACCGTCGCGGCGCGCTGAGCCAGCCTTCGGCATTGCTCGTGCCGCCGGTCATGTACGAGCGTGCGGTCGTCACCTCGTCGAAGAAGTACGTGGCCACGTCGTGAAATCGAGTGTCTGTCGAGAGCTCGTACCGCCGAGCCGCGGCAATGGCCTGCGGAATGTGGGTGTTGGCGTGCAGTCCCCGCAGCTCGTCGCGACGGAGCGCGAGCGGGTTGATGAAGCTTCGCTTCTGGAAGCGATCGCCGACCGCGACCCAGCGATCGTCACCGGTGACCGCCGCAAGATCGTACAGGGTGGCCGCAATGCCGCCGAATTCCACCGCGAGCATCTGCTGCAGGTGCTCGTCGGTTTTCGTCGCGGACCACTCGTCCAGCCACGCCGCCATACCCTCGAGCGCCTGAAGCGCCTGTTGATTGCCGGCCAGGCGATGCATGTCGAACATGCCGGCCATGATCTTGTGGATGGTGTAGAAGGGCGCCCACACGCGTTGCCCCGAGGTGAGCCGATCGAACCAGGTCGTTGGAAAGGCGCTGAGATACTTCCCGCCGAGCTGCCCCTGGCAGCGGGCCAACTCTGCGACCATGGAGTCCGCCTTCGACTTCGCGTTCGTGTCTCCGGTGGAGGCAAAGAGGTACGCGCTTGCGGAGAGGTAGTGGCCGGCGAAGTGTCCACGCAGCTCGCTCGAGCGCCGGCCATTCTCCGGCTGTTCCCAGCCGCCCAGCGGTCGAGTCGCCCCGACGGGGAGGCGAGCGTTGACACGAAAGGTGTATAGCAGCCGGTCGGCCTCGAGGCGCGACATGTAGCTGCGGTTCCACTCCTGAGAGTCGTGGAACACATTTCCCGGCAGCAGCCGCACCTGCGACATCGGAAACGGCTGCACCGCCGGCGTCACGGGCTGTCGCGCGAACGTGAGGGGCCCGGCAAACGGCGGCGCGTCCGGGAGGAGCGGCCGTGGCGGCGGCACGTAATCAGGCTGTTGTGGGGACGCCTGTTCTGGCGCGCGGCCAACCAATGGAAGCGCGGCTCCTGCTGCGACCATCCCGAACCTGCGCCGGCTCATCGAAGAGGATCTGCTCGTGCGACCCATAGCCATCTCCGCATCCGGCGTGGGCGGACCTGAAGGTCCACCCTACATTTTGGTCGTAACTGTGCTCATGCAGGGCGGACCTTCAGGTCCGCCATTCGCCCGGGCCCTTAGCCTACCGTGAGCACCCGCTGCGAGGGTATTCTTTAGCGCCGATCGTGCCGTATTGACCGGCCAGACGCCTCGTGCCAAAAGTCCTCGCGCTCATGGCGCATCCCGACGATATCGAGATCACCTGTGCCGGCACGTTGGCGCTGCTGAAGCGCGCCGGCTGGGGCGTGCACATGGCCACCATGACCGCCGGCGACATGGGTTCGATGCGGTTGTCCCGTGCAGTGATTGCTCGCGTCCGCCGCCGGGAGGCGGCCAGATCGGCGCAGATCCTTGGCGCCGGGTACGAGTGCCTCGGCTTCAGCGACCTGACCATCCTGTGCGACGAACGCTCGAAACGGCGTGTCTCGGGCCTCATTCGTGCGGTCCGACCCGATCTTCTGATCACCCATCCGCCCGTCGACTACATGGCCGATCACGAGGAGACCTCGCGGATCGCCAGGGAGGCCGCCTTCACGTCGACGATGCCCAACTGGAAGGCGGCGACGGGAAAGGCGCCGCCGTGCGACGCGCTGCCCGTCGTCCTCTACGCGGACCCGATCGACCTCACGGACTATTTTGGCCGTCGCGTTCCGGCACGCTACGTCGTTGACGTCACGGCGGCGATCGGGATCAAGGAACAAATGCTCGCCGCTCACGAGTCGCAGCGGTCATGGCTGCGCGAGCAGCACGGGGAAGACGAGTACTTGTTGTGGATGCGGCGGACCGGCGCCGAGCGCGCGCGGGATTTCCGCAAGGCGGTGGTCAAGTACGCCGAAGGGTTCACGCAGCATCTCGGGCACGGGTTCCCGAAGCGTGATGTGCTGACGGCGTCCCTCAGTCGGCGCGTCGTCAAGACAATGCGCTGATCTCACGATGCGCTTCGCTGCGGTCACATCTGCGGGCAGGTTTCTAGACTTCAGGACGCGGAACCGTGCCTGGCATCGCGGGCCGACGAGCGAAACGGAAAGGTCGCTCCGTAGCGATCAGGGGAGCTGATTGTGCCGCACACCAGTCCGACGTTGTGGGATCGCCTGCGGGAGATTGGCCGCGAGCTGGCGCGCTCGTTACGCACGGCCGCGAAGCGGCCAGCCTTCAGTCTCGTCGCGATTGCGACCCTCGGGATCGGTATTGGCGCCTCCACGGCGACCTTCAGCATCGCCGATGCCGTGCTCATGCGGCCCTTGCCCGTGCAAGAGCAGCGGAAGCTGTCGGTGCTGTGGGGCATCGATCAAGCCGTCGGGTCGCGGCGGGTGCCGGTCCCTTACGGCGCGTTCAAGGGATTCGTGGACGCCTCGCCGAAAACGCTCTCCGCCGTCGCCGGGGTCGACTATCACGGCGCGGCCAGCCTTCCGGTTCGCGAGGGAGCGGACGGCGTGAACCTCAAGGTCGCGTTGGTCACCGGGAATCTGTTCAGCGTGCTCGGCGTCAGGCCCCTGCTTGGCCGTAACCTCCGGGGGGAGGACGACAGCATCGCCGCGGCGCCAGTGGTCGCGATCAGTTACGAGCTGTGGCAGCGTCGCTATGGGAGGAATCCCTCGGTGCTGGGCCGCGTGCTCACGATTCGAGGGCAGCCGGGTGCGATTGTCGCGGTGATGCCTCGCGGCTTTGGATTTCCCGCCCAGACGGAGGTATGGGCGACGGCGCGTCCGTTCCGCCCCGTCGCGGAGACCGGCCCGCCAGACTTCTATGTCTACCTGGTCGGCCGGCTCGCGCCTGGCGCGACCGTCGAACAGTCCGCGTCCGAGCTCACGAACTATCTCAGGAGCAACCAGGCGCTGCTTCCCTCGACGCTGCGCGGCATGACCGCGTCGGCCGAAACCTTCGACGACGACCTCCTCGGCGACGTGCGTCCCGTCATTCGCCTGCTGCTGGTGGCGAGCGCTCTCGTGATGCTCGTGGCGATCGTCAACGTCGGCGCCCTCTTTCTCGCGCTGGGGCTCACCAAACAGCAGGAACTCGCCGTGCGGGTGTCGCTGGGCGCCACTCCGCGGCACTTGTTGCTCCCGGCGTTCAACGACGCGTTGGTCGTGGCGGCCGCGGGCGCTGTCTTTGGCATCGCCATCGCCTATGGCGTGGTGAGGCTGGTCGTGTCATTCGCGTCAACGCAGCTCCCGCGTGCGGACGCGATCGAAGTGAACGCCGTGACGCTCGCCCTCGCCGTCGCGCTCGCCGTTGTGGCCACGGTGGCGTTCGCGATCTCCTGCGTGTCCAGCCAGCGGCGTGCCGAGCCCTCGCGCGTGCTCAACGCGGCGACTCGCGGCGGCACGGGCACGCTGGCGGCGCGGCGAACCCAGCGGGCCCTGGTGGTTGCCCAGGTCACACTGGCGGTCACGGTGATCCTGGGCGCGGGGCACGTGGCGCGGAGCCAGTTGAATCTCGAAACATTGGATTTGGGTCTCGCTGGTGACCGCATTTTGGTGGTCCAAGTCGTCCCTCCGCAGCAGGACGACTTCGCGAATCCGAACCGATTCAACGCCGGCCTGGACCGCGTCATCGAGGCCATCGCGCCACTCCCCGGAGTGCAGGGAGTGGCGCCGATCCTCAGCGAGCCCTTTGGCGGCATGTCTGGCTGGGATGCGCGGTATCTGCTGGAAGGCCAGGCGCCGGAGGAGCAGACCCGCCAGCCGCTTCTCAATCTCGAAATCGCGTCACCCGCCTTCTTCCAGACGCTCGGCATCGCGATCGTCCGCGGGCGCGCGTTCACCGGCGAGGAAAGCGCCGAGGGACGTCCGGTGCTCATCCTGAGCGAATCGGCAGCAAAGCTGGCGTGGCCCAACAAGGACGCAGTCGGCCAGCGGATGAAGATCTCCGGCGCGCCCTGGGCCACCGTGATCGGCGTGGCGGCCGACACGCGCTATCGCGAGCTGACGGCTATTCGGCCGACGGTCTACCGGCCGCGTGCCCAGTTCGAGGCTGCGCCACCCTTTCTCGCCGTCCGCACGGCTGGCGACCCGATCGGCCTCGCTCCAGCGATTCGTAGCGCCGGGCAGGCGGCGTGGTCGGGTGCGACGTTTTCGTCGTTACGGCGGCTCGACGGCTACTCGTCCGAGCCGCTCGCGCGTTCACGCGTGACCGCCGCTCTGTTCGTCGGGTTTGCCGTCGTCTGCCTGCTGCTGTCCACGATCGGACTGTACGGCGTCGTGACGGCCCACGTGGTGGAGCGTACCCGTGAAGTGGGCATTCGGATGGCACTCGGCGCGCCCAAGGGTGTCGTGCTCCGAGCCGTCCTGCTCGAAGGCGCGATGATGACCCTCATCGGCATGATCGGCGGTGCGGCGATCGCCGCGCTCTTCAGCGGCTGGCTCCAAACGATCCTGTACGGCGTCAGCCGCCACGACCCCGCGACGATCGCGGGTGTCGCGTTGCTCATGTGTCTCGTGACCGGTGTAGCGAGCTATATTCCTGCCAGACGTGCCGCCAGCGTCGAGCCCACCGCGGCTCTTCGCGAGGGGTGACGAGGTGCTTGAGTCGCGGCACTTTCATGCGAGGTCACCAGACTGCAGGCCCTCGTCGCCGGCGCTGGCCTCTACGCCGACCCCATCGACAACACCGATTACTACGGCCGCCGTGTGACCGCGCACATGTCGTCGACATCACACTGGTGATTGAGGTGAAAGAGCAGATGCTGGCGGCGCATGAGTCGCAGCGCTCCTGGCTGCGCGCCCAGCACGGTGAAGACATTGCGCGAGTAGGCGAGTCCGCGGATCAAACAGAAAATCCGCGGATTACGCCGATTACGCGGATCATCGGGTAGGTGGCGGCATGGTGCGCGCGCTGTCCGGCATCCCGACCGGCCGTGTTTGCGGCCGGCCTCGGGCGCACATGTCATCCGCGTAATCCGCGGTTGAATAGCCCGCTGGCATCCAGGCCAGCGGCCGATCGAACGGAGGTCAGCTGGATCCAATGCCATTTCGCTACGCACTCTCATCCTTCATCCCGTTCCGCGACGAAGCGGCGTGTGCTCGCGTGCGCGCGATCAAGCGGTCGGAGATCACGACGCATCCGAACCCGAAGTTCCGCATCGAGGTCATCGACGAGCGGATGCACTTCTACAGCCGGTTCGCGATTGACATCGTGACCCGCATCCAGCAGACGGCCGCGGCGGGGAGGAAGTGCGTGCTGATTCTGCCGGTCGGACCGGTGCCGCAGTACCGAATTGCCGCGGAAATGATCAACCGCCAGCGCATCAGCTGCTCGCATCTCGTCACGTTCAACATGGACGAATACGCGAACGAGCAGGGCGAAACGGCACCGGCGAATTGGGAAGGCTCGTTTGCGACCTCGATGCGCGAGTCGTTCTTCAACCGCATCGATCAGGCGCTGCGTCCTGCCGACCGCAATATCCACTTCCCGACGAACCGCAATATCGAGAGCTACTGGAAGATGATCGAGGACGAGGGCGGCGCCGACTGCTGTTACGGCGGCATCGGCTGGTGCGGCCACATTGCGTTCTGGGAATCGCATCTCGGCCTCGAGTTCGCCGGACGACCTCGCCGCCTACAAGCAGGCGCACGGCCGTATCGTCGAATTGAACCCGATGACGATCATGCAGAACGCGCTGCACTCGTTCGGCGGCGACTGGTCGTGGGTGCCGCCGAAAGCCGCGTCTATCGGCCCGCGCGAGATCCTCACGGCGCGCGATCGCAGCTTCTGGCTGGACGGCGACCAGGGCGGCGGTGTCTCGTGGCAGCGATTCATCGCGCGCCTGGTGGCGCATGGCCCCGTGAACGAACTGGTGCCGGGATCGATCCTGCAGGAGACGAACTGCGGCTACCATGTGCTCGGCGGCGTTGCCGACGACGTGGCCATTGATTTCAGTTGAGGCAGATGTGAGGGCTATGAGACCAACAGCAGCAATTGCAGCACTCGGGGGACTCCTCGTGGCCGCAGCGGCCAGTGTGGCGGCCGATACCGCCGTTCCTCAGTTCGTCGATCTGTTCAACGGCAGGGACCTCACCGGCTGGGTGAACGTCAACACCGCACCAGACACCTGGAAGGTGCGCGACGGGCTCCTGATCTGCGCCGGCCACCCGATCGGCGTCATGCGAACCGCGAAGCAGTACGAAAACTTCGTGCTGCACATCGAGTGGATGCACATGGAACCCGGCGGCAACTCCGGCGTCTTCGTGTGGAGCAACGCCAAGCCGGATCCGGTGGAGCGTCTGCCTAATGGCGTCGAGGTGCAGATGCTGGAGCTCGCCTGGCCGAGCCTGAACAAGGAAAACGGCGTCGAGCCGCCTATCGCGTACGTCCATGGCGAGCTGTTTGGCGTGGGCGGCGTGAAAACGACGCCCGACAATCCGCGCGGCGAGCGCAGCAAGTCGGTCGAAAACCGCTGCAAGGGTCGCGGCGAGTGGAACACCTACGATGTCGTGGCGGTCGACGGCGTGATCAAGCTGTCGGTCAACGGCAAGTTCGTCAACGGCATTCAGCGGTCGACGCAGAAGAAGGGCTATTTGTGCCTGGAATCGGAGGGCGCCGAGATCCACTTCCGGAACATCCGGATCATGGAGCTGCCGCCTGGCGTCACCTCTCCTGACCAGGTCGCGCCCGAGATCCCGTAGCGGGTCGGACCGGGTCGGATCGGGTCGCTCGGGTCGGATCGGGTCTAATCGGGCCCTACGGTATAACCCGACTCCCGCATGAAGGCTCGAATCAATGTGTCGACGTCGGCGTCGGCGACGAAACCGGCTGAGCGCGCACGTTCGGTCTCGAACGCTCCGGGCCAGGTGCTGACGACTCGCATCGTGCGCTCGTCGGTTTCCTGACGCACGCGCGCGCGGACATCGCGTCCGGCAAGCCGCTCCAGGCTGTCGAGCATCTGTCCCGGCGTCACGGTCAGCCCCGGCAGCGTGAACGATCGCTGGCCGTTCAGATTGGTGGTGAACATCCGCGCCGCGTGCACGAGATTCCGCGTCACCACGTCAGGCGACGTGATCCACATCTTCGTGTCGAGTGGCACCGGACAGACGGCATCGATCCCGGCCAGCGGCTCGCGCACGATGCCGCTCACAAACGACGACATCGCCGAGTTCGGCCTGCCGGGCCGGATTGCCACCGTCGGGAGCCGGCAGTTGACTCCGTCAACCCAGCCGCGCCGCGAGTAGTCGCTAACCATCAGCTCGCCGATCGCCTTCTCCGTCCCGTACGACGACTGTGGCAGCAGCGCCACGTCCTCGGGAATGACCTCCGGCAGCGGACCGCCGAAGACGGCAATGCTGCTCGAGAAGACGAACCGCGGCGCTTTCGAAAGACGCGCGCACGCCTCGAGCAGCGCGCGCGTGGCGTCGACGTTGGTCCGCATCCCGACGTCGAACTCCGCCTCGGACTGACCACTCAGCACTGCCGCGAGATGAAAGACGATGGCGGTATCGGGTTCGACGATCGTGTCGACGAACGATCGATCGACGATGCTGCCCGTGAGCGAGACGACGCGAGGATCGACGACAGGACAGGGAGCAAGATCGGCGGCGACGATGCGTCTGGTGGTGGCTGCGTCGGGTTCCGCCAGCAGTGCGTTGATCAGGCGGGTGCCCAGAAAGCCCGCTGCGCCAGTCACCAAGATGGTCATTGCCTGGCCATCTTAGCGTGAAGAAAGCATCCGCGGATGACGCGGATTACGCGGATACTGAATCTCAGGTCGGCAGGTTGCGCTGAAGCCACGGCGTAGCGCATGGTGGAGGAAGGACGCTCCGCGAAGAAGAGCCGCCATCGTCGACGGCTCGTGCGGTTCTTCTTCACGGAGCGTCCTTCCTCCACCCGGCCGCTTCGCCGCCGGCTTCAGCGCAACACGCCAGCCCCGGCGCCGTCGTGCCGACGCCAAGAGCGGCGGCCTTCCAGTTCCAATCCGCGTCATCCGCGTAATCCGCGGATAGCTTCTGACTAGCATGCGCCGTTGGCCGCGACCGTCGCAAACTCAGTGCTTCGCGCGGCTCCTGCGGCGAGACCTGCCGAGAACGTGAATGCGCGCGCAGTCGTGCTAACGTGCAGCGGTGATGACACCAGCGAAAGTGGTGATCGTGACGGGAGCAGGCTCCGGAATTGGTCGAGCGGCGGCCGTGGGGTTTCTGCGCGAGGACTACGCCGTCACCCTGGCGGGCCGCCGCGAGGACGCGCTCAGAGAGACTGTTGCCGAGGCAGGTAACGTCGGCGATCGAGCGCTCGTCGTACCCACCGACGTCACGAAAGCCGAGTCTGTGCGTGCGCTGTTTGATGAGACCAGGCGTGTGTTCGGCCGCCTCGACGTGCTCTTCAACAACGCCGGGGTCAGCGCCCCAGGCGCCTTGCTGGAAGACGTCACGGTCGACCAGTGGCGGGCCGTCGTCGACGTCAACCTGACGGGTGCCTTCCTGTGCACGCAGCAGGCGTTCCGCTTGATGAAGGATCAGGACCCGCGAGGCGGCCGAATCATCAACAACGGATCGATATCAGCCTACGCGCCGCGGCCGAACTCCGCGCCGTACACCGCCACCAAGCACGCGATTACCGGCCTCACCAAGTCCACGTCGCTCGACGGCCGCAAGTACGACATTGCCTGCGGGCAGATCGACATCGGCAACGCGGTGACGCCGATGACGGCGCGCTTCACGACCGGCACCTTGCAAGCCAATGGCGAAATGGCGGTCGAGCCGCGCCTCGACGTGGAGCACGTCGTCAAGGCGCTGCTTTACATGGCGGGGCTGCCGCTCGAGGCGAACGTGCAGTTCATGACGGTAATGGCGACGAAGATGCCCCTCGTCGGCCGCGGGTAGTGCGCGCGGCCACAAAACGCTCGACATCTCACCCTCTGCCGTGCCCGAATACGCCTCATGACTGTGATTGGGCGTCGCGACATGTTGGGGATTGCCGCCATCGCGCCCTGGCTCGCGAGCGGCGGTGCCCCGGGCCTCGAGCCGGCGAGCGCCAATGCGAGGCAGGCGCTCGAATCAGCTGCGGAAAGACGCCAGGAGCTCTACGCGCTGCTCGGCAGGTTGCCCGACCGCCACCGGAAGATTGGCGCCGAGAAACTCTCCGAGGCAGATCGGGACACCTACGTCCTCGAAAGCTGGCGGCTCGATTTGAACGGGCTCGAGCCCGTGCCGGCGATCGTCGCCAGACCTCGCGACGGGGCCGGAAGACGACCGGCGGTGTTGTTCAACCATTCGCACGGCGGCGGCTACACGATTGGCAAGAAGGAGTTCGTCGACGGCCGCAGCTACCTGCAGCCGGAGCCGTACGCCAAGACGCTGACGGATCTTGGGTATGTCGGCCTCGCGATCGACGCGTGGGTCTTCGGCGAGCGGAGCCATGCGACCGAGGAAGACACCTTCAAGGCGATGCTCTGGGAGGGGCGAGTCCTCTGGGGAATGATGGTCTACGACAGCCTGCGTGCGCTGGACTGGCTGGTGACGCGGCCAGATGTCGACCCGGCTCGGATCGCAACGTTGGGTATGTCGATGGGCAGCACTGCCGCGTGGTGGATCGCGGCGCTCGACGAGCGCATCAAGGTCACCGTTGACATCAACTGCCTCACGGATTTCCAGGCCCTTATCGCACGTCACGGCCTGAAGCTCCACGGCATCTACTACTACGTTCCCGATTTGCTGAACCACTTCACCACGTCACAGATCAACGCCCTGATCGCGCCGCGCGCGCACCTGGGTCTCGCCGGGCTGCGCGACGCCCTCACGCCGCTCGACGGGCTCGATCGGATCGACCGGGATCTCCAGCAGGTCTATGCGTCAAGCGGGCATGCCGATCGGTGGCAGCTGCTTCGCTACGACGTCGAGCACCAGGAAACTGCTGAAGGACGCAAGGCCGTCGTTGCGTTCCTCCAGCGCTGGCTGTAGCCGAACCGATCGGCGCCGAACTCCGCGCACTGTTACGAACGCTTTTTCCAGGTCGTCGTCGCGCTGACCTGGCCCGATGCCGGGTCGACCACCGAGATCGTCAGCACGCCGCTTTCGATCTTGTAGCGACGAACTCTTTCGACGCCCACATCTTTGCCGAGTGCACCCGTGTTGCCCTTGACCGCCTGCAGTTTCAGCTCCTGCTTCACCGGATCGATAACGGCGCGCCCTTCGTAGGTCAGCAGCTCCACCGCCGCGGGCATCGAGCCCGAGGAGCCCGGCTTTCCCATGATGTTGAGATTCCCGTAGGCGTCGTAGGTGAGCACGGCGCTGGCGCCCTCGGATTTGGTTGGCGAGCCGCCCGGTGGGGAATAGGTTTCGAGCGACTCGAGATCCCAGGTGCCTTCCAGCTGACGCCGGGCGGCTTCGACCGAGTTGGCGCCCGTGTCGACATCGCCCGCCTTCACCGGGCGGATGCGTGGCTGCGCCTTGCACCCGGCGAGGAGCGCGGCGACGACAATCAGGGCGACAGGCAGAGTTGAACGCGTGTTTCGCACGATGGCCTCCTCCATGGCGCTACTTGGTCGGCAGCTTCTTCACGATGTCCTGGATGGCCTTCTCGAAGCGCGCCTTTCTGGCCGCGTCGGTCAGGTCGCGGTCCACTTCCGTTTCTGCAATCCCTCGCCAGACGACGCTCTTCAGCGCCGGAGAGGTCACGTCGAGCACCAGGGAGCCGCGCTCGAAGGCGCGGAGCATGGTCGTCGTGCGTGGAATCGGCGGAAGGCCATACTCGGCGACACTCGGCAGGAATTGCCCCATCTCGTTGGACGCCGTGCCGGGAACCGTCAGTACGTAGTAGTTGACGATGAAATCGGCGCCTCCGGGCTTGCGTTCGAACCCTCGCGCCGACATCTCCTTCTCGACGGCGGCTGTGATGATCGGATCGAGCGCCGCATGCCACTCCTTCGATCGTTCCATGTCCATCTGCGTCGTCATCAGCTTCACCTCGCCGGCGCCATCCGCGTGCCAGTCCCAGGTGCGAAGATTCTTGAACGAGAACGACTTGTCCTCCTGCGTTCGGATCTTGACCTTGGGGGCCGCGAACGGACCCGCGCCATTGGCAAGAAGCGCCAGGAGTAGCAGAATGCTTGGCGGAGGAATCATGCGACGTGCCTTCACGGTGATCATCGGATTAGCCCTCGTCTCGGTTTCGGTCCACGCCGGCACTAAGTACAAGACCACGTGGCGTGCGTCGGAAGTCGGCCCTCAGTCGTTTGCCGGCAAGAAAGTGGCGGCCGTCGTCATCAGCAATGACGAATCGCTTCGGATGTCGAGCGAAGAAGCGCTCGTCCGCGAGCTGGCCGCCCGCGGCGTGGAGGGAGTTCCGGCCTACCGCATCGTTCCGAAAGAAGCCCTGCGCAAGGTGGACACCGCCCGCCCCTTCTTCGAGCGTGCCGGCCTTGAAGGCGTGATCGTGCTGCGCCCGGTATCGCTCGATCGCGAACAAACCTACACGCCCGATACCTGGGCGATGCCCTACTACGGCAGCCTGTGGGGCTATTACGGGTACGGCTGGGGAAGCGTGACGACCGGCGGCTACATCTCCAATACCACCGTGCTCACCGTCGAAACGCTGATCTTCAGTCTGCCAAAGGATCGCCTGATCTGGGCGGGCGTCAGCGAAACCGAGGACCCCAAAGACGCGCAGCGCGTCGTCGCCGACCTCGTGAAAAGCGCGGCGAAGGAGCTCAAGAAGCAGGGGCTCACCAACAAGTGAGCTCGCTGGCCCGGCTGCCTCTCTCACGACCATTGGCTGCGCTACCGTATCACGGCTCGCGCTCCGGTGGTCACGCCGGTCGTCCCCCGTTATGATCGGCGCGCAATGAGCCTGTCGCGGCAGATCCTGGTCGGCCTCGTGCTCGGCGTGCTGACCGGTGTTTTCTTCGGCGAACGAGTCGCGTTTCTTCAGATCGGCGCCGACATCTACGTCAAGCTCCTGCAGATGACGGTGCTGCCCTATGTCACCGTCTCCCTTATTTCCGGGCTGGGGCGCCTCGATCTGGAACAGGCCAAGGCGCTCGGGCTCAAGGCCGGCGCCGTCATGGTCGCGCTGTGGGCGATCGCCCTCGGCGCCGTCCTGCTGTTCCCGTTCACATTTCCGTCGGTTCAGACCGCATCCTTCTTCAGCACGACGCTGATCGAAAGCCGCGAGCCGTTCGACCTGGTGGCGCTCTACATTCCGTCCAATCCGTTCTACTCGCTTGCGAACAACATCGTGCCGGCGGTGGTGCTGTTCAGCGTTGTGCTCGGGATTGCGCTCATCGCCGTGCCGGCGAAGCAACAGCTGCTCGACGTGCTCGACGTCGTCAACGCGGCGGTGTCGCGGGCGAACCACCTGATCGCGCGCTTGACGCCTATTGGCATCTTCGCGATTGCGGCCGCGGCGGCAGGCACGCTGGCGATCGAGCAGCTCCAACGCCTTGAGGTCTATCTGATTGGCTACGTCGCGATCGCCCTCCTGATCAGCCTGTGGATTCTGCCTGGCCTGATCACGGCGGTCACTCCGCTGACCTACCGCGAGGTGGTCGGCACGATGAAAGATGCGGTGGTCACCGCATTCATGACCAGCAATCTGTTCATCGTCCTGCCGATGCTGGTCGAGCACAGCCAGACGCTGATGCGCCGCCACGGGTTGGCGCCTCGAGATACAGCCCTCCCCGAAGTCGTCGTGCCCGCGTCGTTCAACTTCCCGCACGTCGGCAAGCTGCTGTCCCTGAGCTTCGTCCTGTTTGCCGGCTGGTTTGCCGACGCGGTCGTGCCCGCATCCGACTACGCACGTCTCGCGTCGACGGGTCTGGTCGTGCTGTTCGGCAACATCAACGCGGCGATGCCGTTCCTGCTGGACCTGTTTCGCATCCCGGCAGATACCTTTCAGCTGTTCCTGGCCACGAGCGTCGTGAACGCGCGGTTCGGCACGCTGATGGCCGTGGCCCACACGATCGTGATGGCGCTCGTCGGATCGTGGGCGATTGCGGGCCGACTCGAGATCGCGGCGGCGCGGCTGGCGCGTTATGCCGTGATCTCGCTGGTGCTGACGGTCGCGACCGTCGTGGGCGCGCGAGCGCTCTGCGCCGCTGCCGTGTCGCCGACGTACCGATCGGGATCAGATGCTGATGGGGATGCGCCTGCTCACGGGCCGCGGTTCCGCGAAGATTGTGGCGGCGGCCGCGACTGCCGCGCCGACATCGACGCTCGATCGCATTCGGTCCGGCAGTGTCCTGCACGTCTGCTGGCCGGAGGACGCGCTGCCGTACGCGTTCGTGAACGGACGTCGGGAACTGGTCGGGTTCGACGTCGAGATGATGCAGGACCTCGCCGCCGAGCTGAATGCGACGGCCGAGTTCGCGCAGATCCCCCGAGCGGAGCTTACGTCCGCTCTCGGCGGCGGGGGATGCGACATCATGATCGGCGGCATTGCCGTCACCGCGAGCCGAGCCGCCGAGATCCGCTTCTCCCGTCCGTACATCGACGAGACCATGGCGTTCGTCGTCCGCGATGAGCTGCGCCAGGCGTTCTCGGATTGGAGCGCCATTCGACAACGGGGACGCGTCAGGATTGGCGTGCCGCCCATCCGGGAGTTCGAACTGAAGGTACGCGCACAGCTGCCTGACGCCGAGATCGTCCACCTCTCGAGCGCCGATGACGTCTTCAAAAGCCTGCGGGGGCCGTTGGATGCCTTCACGCTGACGGCGGAGCGCGGGTCGTCCTGGACGCTGTTGCATCCCGAGCTCTCTGTCGCAGTGCCGCGTCCCGGGCTGGTCAAAGTGCCGCTCGCATATCCGATCGCGAGAAAGGACGAGGGCTTTACAACCGTCGTCGACACCTGGATCGATCTGCGAATGAAAGACGGGCTGGTCGAACGGCTCTACAATCGGTGGATTCTTGGACGCATCGAAGACGAGAAGAAACCTCGCTGGTCGGTCGTGCACGACGTGTTGCACTGGGACGATTAGTCGGCGATGAGGCCCCGCCTTGCAGCCGTTATCCTCGTCGCAGCGCTCGCGAGCGTGTCGACGGCCCGCCAGGCCGACGCCCAGGACATGGAGCCTCGCGCCTACTCGAACTCGCCGACGGGCGCCAACTTCCTGGTGCTCGGATACGGCCACTCGACGGGCGACGTGCTGTTCGACGCGACGCTGCCGTTGACCGATGTGAACGTCAATCTGAATGCCGGAATTCTCGGGCTCGGCCGAACGTTCGGACTTGGCGGACGGCTCGCGCTCCTGACGGCGGCGCTGCCGTATTCCTGGGGCAGCGTGGAGGGGCGTGTTTTCGAAGATGCCCGCCGCGTGACCCGTTCGGGACTCGTCGATCCACGCATCAAGCTTTCGGTCAATCTCTTCGGGCCACCGGCCATGTCGCCAAAAGAATTCGTGCGGGCGCCGCGCAGCACCGTTGTCGGCGCCAGTCTGACCGCGGTGGTGCCGGTGGGCCAGTACGATCCCACCAAGCTGATCAACCTGGGCAGCAATCGCTGGGCGTTCAAGCCCGAAGTAGGCATCTCGCATCCGGCCGGACGGTGGGATCTTGACGCGTACGCGGGCGTGTGGCTGTTCTCCGAGAACGATGCGTTCTTCCCGGGAACCGCGACGCGGCGGCAGGACCCGATCGTGGCGATTCAGGGGCACGCCAGCTACTCGTTCAAGCCGCGCGCCTGGGCGGCATTCGATGCCACCTGGTACGGTGGCGGAAAGGCTACGGTCGACAACGGTTCGCCGACCAGCAGGTTGAGCAATACGCGTTTCGGCGGCACGCTGTCGTGGCCGCTCGGCCGGCAGCAGTCCGTGAAGGTCGCCTACAGCAGGGGGGCGTGGACGCGGCTCGGCAGCGACTTCCGCACGCTGGTGATCGCCTGGCAATTCCTCTGGGTGGACTAGCGCCATCGCGCTTGCCGATCGGTGACGTTCGCTCAGTGGATCGCTCCCACCAGCACCGCTCGGATATCGGAGCGGTCGGCAAGTTGATGGCCCCGCAGCAGGACCGCCTGCTGTCCGGAGGCGGCCAGTCCATGCGATTTGGCCCAGTCGATGCCGCGGCTCAGCATTTGCTCTGCCGGGGCGGACTCGGGAAACACTACCGGCGTAACACCCCAGCAGAGGCTGAGGGCCCTCGCCACTTGATCGCTCCGAGCCAGCGCCAGAATCGCCACAGCCGGCCTGCGGTTGCTGAGCGCCAGCGCCGTCCGGCCCGAATGCGTCGAGACCATGATCAGCGCGGCGTTCAGCTGTTGCGCCATCAGGCACGCCGCGTCGACTGAGGCTGCAGTCACTGGATCCGTCAGGCCAGCAAGCGGGGGCAGGCTCAGCGAGCCGTGACGTCGTGTGGATTCAAGGTAAGTCTCGGCCTCCGCACAGATCTGGAGCATCGTCGACACCGCTTCAACCGGGTATTCGCCGACGGCGCTCTCTCCAGACAGCATGACGGCGTCCGTGCCATCGAGGACGGCATTGAAGACGTCGCTGGCTTCGGCGCGCGTAGGCCGGCTCGAATGCTCCATGCTGTTGAGCATCTGGGTGGCGGTGATCACCGGCCGATGCGCCTGATTGCACAGCGCGATGATGCGCTTCTGGATCGCCGGGACGCGCTGCACGTCCATCTCGACACCCAGATCGCCCCGCGCCACCATCACGGCGTCGGTCGCTGCCACGATCTCCTCGATCCGCTCGACCGCCTGCGGCTTCTCGATCTTGACGACGACCCGGGCAGGACATTTGCGCGTCTGCAGCTCGCGGCGCAGAAGTGCGACATCCTCCGGGCTCCGGGCGAACGACAATCCCACGAAGTCCACGTCGGTGGCGTGGCGCGCTGTCCAGTCGAGGTCGCGCAGATCCTTCTCGGTCAGCGAGGTGACGGCGAGGTTGCTGCCTGGCAGATTCAATCCCTGCCGGGACCGCAGACGCCCAGGAAGTGTCACGCGCATGACCGCGCGGCCGGGCGTGACCTTGGTCACCGTCATCGCGACCGTACCGTCCGCGAAGAGGATCGTTTCTCCAGGCTTCAGATCGTTCGGCAGCGAACGATAGGAGCACGTCAATTCGCCTGCAACAGAGGTCGGGACGTCGACGAGCGTGAACTCGTCATTCAGACGGCATTCCACGACATCGCCGGCGAACGGCTCGAGACGCATTTTCGGTCCGCAGAGGTCCTGCAGTACCGCGACGTGTCGCTTCATCTCGCGGCTGAGTTCACGAATGTCGGAGACGACGGCGCTGTGTTCCTCGTGCGTGCCGTGAGAGAAGTTGAGACGGAAGACGTCGACGCCCACCTCGATCAGCTGCCGGAGCACCTCTGGCTTTTGTGATGCGGGGCCGATGGTCGCGACGATTTTGGTGCGATTGATCATCTGCGTTACGCCATCTCGCGAGGCTGCCGGGTGGACGCGAGCACGCTGCTCCACAGCGGCCCTTCGGGGTCGATCTTCTTTCGCTTCGATACGGCGAGTGCGATCGGCACGTGGGTGAACTGGTGATTCCAGAAGCTGACGATCATGTCCGTGCGCCCGCTCATGGCGGCATGCACGGCGTTGTGCCCCAGCAGCAGGCAGAAAGCGGAGTCGTGCGCTGTAGTTGGGACGCTTCGAATCGCGTAGCTGGGATCGATGTACTTGAGCGTGATCGGTACCTGACGTTCTCGGAAGTGCGCCGTAATCGCATCGCGCAGAAACACGCCGATGTCGCCGTGCTTGACGTTGCCGGAGGCATCGCGCACGTCCTCGCGTGCCATCAGGTCCTGTCCGGCGCCCTCGGCCACGACGATGACGGCGTGGCCGCGGCGTTCGAGCCGCAGGCGCAGTTCCTCCGAGGAAGCGATCGAGGGTGAAGGCAACCTCGGGAACGAGGCAGAAGTTCGCGTGGCCGTCGACAAGGGCGGAGTAGGCCGCGATGAAGCCCGAGTCGCGTCCCATCAGCTTTACCAGGCCGATGCCATTCTGTGCCGCCTCGGCCTCGGCGTTGGCCGCATACGTGGCGCGTCGGGCTTCGCTGACGGCCGTCTCGAACCCGAACGTCTTCTGGACGAACGACACGTCGTTGTCGATCGTCTTGGGGACGCCGATCACGCTGATCGCCAGCCCTTGTCTGCTTCGCCTCCGCGCTGATCGCGTGCGCGCCTCGCAGCGTTCCGTCACCGCCAATCGCGAACAAGATGCCGATCCGGAGCTGTCCGAGCCGGTCGACCATTGCCGCGGGCGCCTGCGGACCGCGTGACGATCCCAGGAGCGATCCTCCCAACTCGTGGATCCGATTGACGAACTCGGGCGTCAGGTCCAGCGGATCGTGCGACGCGCCTTCCACCAGACCGGCAAAGCCAAACCGGAAGCCGTAAGTCTTTCGCACGCCGTAATGGTGGTGAAGACTCAATACGATCGCGCGAATCACATCGTTCAGCCCGGGACAGAGTCCGCCGCAGGTCACGATGCCGCAGGCGAGCTCCGACGGATCGAAGAAGATCCGCTGCCTCGGCCCTGCGGCCTCCATTGCGGGAGGATCATCGTCCGGGCCCGTGCGCAGGCGCCGCAGCTCCTCCACGGTCGCGGGGTAGAGAACCCGCTCGTCGTCTGCGACGAATCGCACGCTTGCCATCGGCGACGTGACACGGCACTCGCCGTGGTGCGCGATCGTGAAGTCAGGGATGTCAGGCAGGCCCGGTGCGCTGCTCACGTCGTCACCAGCGCCTTGCCCGCGGACCGCAGATCGGTCGCGGCGCGCTTGACGCGCTCGGCCATCGCCTTTTCGGCCAGCGTCAGATAGGAGCGTGGATCATAGGCCTTTTTGTCGCCGACCTCTTCGTCCACCTTGAGCACGCCGTCGTAGTGCCGGAAACAGTGGTCGGCGATCGCGCGCGTGAACGCATACTGCATGTCGGTATCGACGTTCATCTTCACGACGCCGTAGTCGAGCGCTTCGTGAATGTCGCGAAGCTCCGAGCCAGAACCGCCGTGAAAGACGAAAAAGAAACGAGCCGCCTCGCCGTACGCCTTGACAACCGCCGCCTGGCAGTCCTTGAGAATCGACGGCTTGAGTTTCACGTGGCCGGGCTTGTACACGCCGTGGACGTTGCCGAACGTTGCGGCAAGCAGGTAGCGCGAACCCGCGGCGGGGATCAGCCGTCGAGCCACTTCGAGCGTGTCCTCCGGCGTCGTGTAGAGCTTTGCGGCAGCACTGGCGCGGATGCCGTCCTCCTCGCCACCGACGACGCCGACTTCGATTTCGAGAATCAGGTCGCTCTTGCTGAACCGCTCGCGGAGCTTCGACGCGATCTCGAGATTCTCCTGCAAGCGGCAACGCGCTGCCGTCGAACATGTGGGCATTGAAGAGGTTCGGGCGGCCGCTGGCGTGGCGCTGCTCGGTTTCTTCGACGAGCGGCATCACGAAGGCGTCCAGCTTGTCGGCCTGACAATGATCGGTATGGAGGGCGACGTGGATCGGGTAGCGGTCGGCGACGCGGTGGACGTGCTCCGCGATTGACATCGCGCCGAGCGCCATGTCCTTGACTTTAGCGCCCGACGCAAACGCGCCGCCCCCGGTCGAGACCTGGATGATTCCATCGCTCTGGCTTTCGGCGAGGCCCTTCAACACGGCGTTTGCCGTCGTCAACGACGTGACATTGACGGCGGGATAAGCGAATTTCTCGGCCCTCGCCCGATCGAGCATCTTGCAGTACGTCGCGTAGTCGGCTACGGGCATGCTGGCCTCCCGTCCGACGGCCAATACCGGCTTGAAGATCCTCCGGCCGGTCGGAGGCACTCCGACAGACTGGAGGCGCGGCTCTGGACGGCTCGTTCGGAATGTGTGTGAATCCTACTGGTGCGGCGGTCTGGCGGGTTGACGCACGGCGGCACGAACCGATGCATTGCAATAGAGGATCCTTATCGGAGAGCCTCACGACATTTCCGTGGAGCCGTGAACAACGCCAGCGTAGCTCATCATTCAGCTAAACCACGTCAGCGAGATTTCTCGTCGCCCCGTGCGAGTGATGCGATCGCGTATGAACGCCACCAGATCTCGAGCGCCCTCATTTGATTTGTCATCTCCAAACAGGGCAAGATCGCGCGCCGTCTGGGTGGACGCCGAAGTGCGCCCACCTTGCTCACGTCTGAGGGCGTCCTGTTCGGCTGATTGCCTGCTCTCTCGGCGCGCGCAAGTAATCCGTCACCAGGCGGAGCAGCAGGCTGGGCGCACAGCAATATGGAGGGAGAAGCCCAATGAAAGCAAAACAGGCGATCATGACGGGTTTGGCTGTGCTTGGCATCGCTGGAGCAGCACACGCCCAAGTAACGTCCGAGACCAAAAAGATCGAAGGCGAGACCAAAGTCGAGACGGTGAAGATGACGGGCGAGGTCGTGTTTGTCCAAGGCAACCACCTCTTCGCCAAGATGCAGCCGCTGGGGAACTACAGCCTGTTCGACGTGAAACCGGGTCGGGAGTTCATCATCGACGGGCAGACGAAGCATATCGGCGACCTCAAGCCAGGAACGGTCATCACAGGGACGATCATTACGAAAACGACGCCGGTCACCATGCGCACTACGAGCACGCTCAACGGTACGGTGTGGTGGGTCCAGGGCAACTACGTCGTCCTGACGCTCGAGAACGGCGAGAACAAAGAGTACAACGTGCCCGACTCGTTCCAGTTCACGGTCGAGGGCAAGCCCGCGTCCGTTCACGACCTGAAGAAAGGGATGAAGGTAACAGCCACGAAGATCGTCGAAGAGCCACGGACCGAGATGTCGACCGACACGGTCATTACAGGAACAGCACCAAAATAGAACGATTGCTGGCGGCGCCTGCGCTCAACTCAAAGCACGAGCGGCGATACCGGGTATCGCCGCTCTGATCCGCTTCGCCGGCGGCGTACGACTCAACCAGAGCCAGCGCTTCGGCCGCGCGCGGCTATAGCCGCGCCATGTTCGAACGGCAGTGCCGCGACCCGCGAATCTCGTACGGCGAAACTCCATGGAGGGAGCGATGGCGCACCAAGCGATCACCGAGGTTCACATCGTTGTGATGGGCACGCGCAGACGGCCAGTTGCCTCACAGATGGCCAGCCTCGTCGCCAGGATTCTCGCGGCCGGCGTCTGGTTGACGGTGATCATCGGCAGCGTAGGCGTTGCATACGCCGCGAAGGACGTGGTGATTACAACGAGCGGTGACAGATTGGTAGGTGAGATAAAGAGCGTCGAGAAGGATGTGCTGACGCTCTCTACGGACTATTCGGACTCCGACTTCAAGATCAAGTGGGACAAGATCGTCTCGGTCGAGAGCGACCGGCAGTTCCTACTGGAGACCTTCGATGGAAAGCGTCTTGCGGGTTCATTAAAACCGGATGAGGCGAAAAAATCCATTCAGATCGGGGGCACGAGCGTGCCGCTGCCCGAGGTTTCCGCAGTCGAGTCCTTTGAACGGGGGTTCTGGTCGCGTTTCGATGCGGGCTTAGACTTCGGCTACAGTCTCACGCGGGCCAACTCCGCGAAACAGCTCTCGTTCGGCGGCACCCTCTCGTACCGCGCCGAGCGGAATGTCGACACCCTCTTCGGCAACGCATTCCGAAATTCGCAGGAAAATGCTCCGACGACTTCACGCTGGGAGCTCGGGAACGACTTCCGGCACCTCCTTGGGACCCGCTGGTACGTCAATGCCACCCAGGACTTCCTGAACAGCGAAGAGCAGGGCCTGGACCTGCGGACCACCCTCGGCGGCGGTGCAGGACGATATCTGCTTCGCTCGTCTTCGCAACATCTGGCGCTCGGAGCCGGCCTGGCCTGGACCACTGAGAACTACAGCAACCCTACGCTGCCCTCCAAGGACTCGACGGAGGCGTATATCGGCACCGAGTTCATGACCGAGAAGTTGAAGATAACCGACCTGCTCACTCGACTCACCTACTATCCGAGTCTGACGATCTCCGGCCGGCACCGGTTCAACTATCGATTTGACTTGGACTTCAACTTGCCGGGGGATTGGTACCTCCGCGTCGGGTTTTTCGACAATTTCGACAACACGCCGCCCGCAGGATTTGCGCAAAACGATTACGGATGGACAAATGCGTTCGGCCTGAAGTTCTAAGGTGGGCAGCTGGCCAGTTCGGCCACGGGCTGACTACGACTCGCAATTAGCCGCTGCTCCGTCATTCCGGAGTTCGCACGACAGGTTGGAGTGGCGACTTGACGACCCAAGGCCGGCGCCTCGGCTTAACCGATCTAGGACTGGTAATTTTCGAATGTCACTTTCCAAGAGGGTCTGGCATGTGGCATGCTACGCCTGCGTCGAGGTCATCGTGTCTTTCCGCTCACTCCTGGCGGCGATCTGCCTCGTCGCCGCCGCGGTCACCGTTCACGCCACCCGTGCGATCTCGCAGGAGGGTTCTGCCCCCACGCCGGCGCCTGGCGGTCAATCCCAAGCCGCCCCGCCAGCCGGCTACGCTGGCAGCGATACCTGCGTCATGTGCCACACCACCGAGGAGAGTTCCCTCAAGGGGACCGCGCATGGGCAGGCGCAGAATCCGCGGTCACCGGCGGCGAACCACGGCTGCGAAAGTTGCCATGGTCCGGGGCAGGCGCATGTGGACGACGAGCAGAAGGGGCACATCCGCAAGTTCGCCCAGATGAAGCCGGCGGAGGTGAGTCAGACGTGCCTCACCTGTCACAACCGAGGCAACCACGCCGGCTGGGAAGGCAGCGCGCACGAACGCCGGGATCTGTCGTGCACCACCTGTCATAGCGTCCACAGCCCGAAGTCCTTCGAGCGGCAGCTGACCAAGACCACGCAGACCGCCTTGTGCGCGACATGTCATCGCGTCCAGGTCGCCAAGACCGAGCGCGCTGTCGCGCACATGCCGGTCCGGGAGGGCAAGATGGCGTGCACCTCCTGCCACAACCCGCACGGGTCGATCAGCAATGTCAAAGCGCTCAAGGTGGGGAGCTCCGTCGCGGAGAGCTGCATCAGCTGCCACACCGAGATGCGCGGACCCATGTTGTGGGAGCATGCGCCCGTGCGCGAGAACTGCGCCACGTGCCACGATCCACACGGCTCGTCGAACGATCGGATGCTGGTCGTGCGCATGCCGATGCTCTGTCAGCGGTGCCATGTCTTTACACGACATCCGTCGTCGGTCTACGACAACAACGCGATTACCGTGAGCAAGAGCAACCGGATGTTCGGACGCTCGTGTGTGAATTGCCACTCGAACGTCCACGGGTCGAACCACCCGTCCGGGCAGTTCTACATGCGGTAGCGCGCGGAGGCACCCATGCGCCAGCTCGTCTATCTGGTCTGTTGCCTTGGGCTGGGAATGCCCGCCGTGGCGCACGCGCAGGTGTTGACTCAGGCGCCGGCGTCGTCACCATCGGGCTCGGACACTTCCAACCCGCAGACGCCGCCGGAGCCCGCTCAGCAACCCGCGGCAACGGCACCAAAGGAGGGCGAGCCGGAGGTCCTGCCCAGCCTGTTCGAGCCAACGTGGAACCAGTTCATGTTCGGCGGCCGCTGGAGCAGCGTCTCCGGCGACCCGGCCAGATGGCAGCGCTATCAGGATCTCAGGGACGGCGTGCTGTTCAGGGACGCCAGATTTGCGCGTGAAGATCCCGACGGCCTGTGGCTCTTCCGCGCGTCCGCGGATAACGTCGGCTACCGCGATCAACGGTTCTTTGCCACCTACGAACGCACCGGCCGCTTCGTGATCTCCGGGCTGTGGGACGAGATCCCGCAATTCTACAGCGTCGATACGAAGACGCCGTACACGAGGTCGGACAGTCCGCTCCTCCTCGACGATGCGACGCAGCGTGCGGTTCAAAACGGCCAGGCGACACCGCCGCTCTCGGCGTACCTGCCGATTGCCTCGCAGTTCGATCTCCGCGAGCGGCGCGACATCGGCAACGTGAACCTGGTGGCGACGCCGACGCAACACCTCGATCTGACGGCGGCGTTCACGTCCCAGCGGCACACCGGCGAATTGCCCTGGGGCGCCAGCTTCGGGTTCTCGAACGACGTCGAGGTCGCACTGCCGTACGACTCGCGCACGAACGATTTCACCCTGGGCGCGGAGTGGAACAACAGCCGCAACATGCTTCGCGTCGCGTACAACGGCTCGTGGTTCGACAACCTGGACGACACGCTCGTCTGGGACAGCCCGCTGCGGCTCGATGACTCGGCAGAGGATGGACCGGGCCGCGGACGCATGTCGCTGTGGCCGTCGAATTCGGCGCAAACCGTGAGTGCCGCCGGTTACACGAAATTTGCGCGGCGCACGCAGCTCACCGGTTTCCTGTCGTTCGGATTCTGGAACAACAACGAGCCGCTCCAGCCGTTTACCATCAACGCGGCGCTGCCGCAGTTCGCGCTGCCGAGGAGTAACGCAGACGCCGAGGCCCATGTCTTCTCGACCAACCTGAACCTTGTCTCGCGTCCGCTCGACGAGTGGAGATTCAGCGCTCGTGTGCGGCGATACGACTACAATAACGAAACTCCGCACGCGGATATCACCGACTACATCGCCTACGACGACGGCGCCAGCACGTCGCCGATCGGGGGCCCTCGGCTCTACGCGTACAACCGGACGACGTTCGATGCGGATGCGACATGGAGCGGTCTGCCGCCCTTTGCATTCACGGTTGGCTACACCCGGAACGACAACGGCTACGATTTCCGCGTCTTCGACGACACGTCGGAGAACGTGCTGCGCCTGACCGCCGACGCGATCGGCTCGCAGTGGGTGACGTTCAGGGCGGAGTACGAGCTCTCCGATCGCACCGGCTCGGGACTGAACGAGGATCTGCTGGTGCAAACCGGCGAGCAGCCGGCAATGCGTCACTACGACGTCGCCAACCGGACCCGGAATCGGTTCACGGGCCAGGTCGACGTTGTCCCCAACGACCTGTGGACCTTCAGCGGCTCGGCTGGATTCGGCAAGGACAACTACGACGACAGCTATTTCGGCCTGCAGGAGTCGACGTTCCGCGTGTTCTCCCTCGGGGCCGACTACCGCCAGGCCAACGGTTTCGGCGGAGGCGTCAGCTACAACTACGAGCGCTACGAGGGACTGCAGCGATCGCGCTCGGCGAGCTCGGGGCAGAGCCCGCCTCAGGAAACCGACCCGTTGCGCGACTGGACCACCGACTCGGCCGAGCGCGTGAATTACTTCTCGATTTACGCCACGCCGCCCAAGATCGGCGACAACACGGAAGCTCGCTTGTCGTACGACTACAGCTACGCCGAGGGCAAATACCTGTACGGCGTCGTCTCTGGCGGCCCGCTTGCACCGCCGTCACAGCTCCCCAAGGTCTACAACAAGCTGCAGCAACTACACGTCGACGTCAGGCACCGCATCTCGAAGCGCCTGGCGGCGACGTTGTCGTACCTGTACGAGCCGTTCCGCGTCTACGACTTCGCGTTCGACCCCTCGGTCGTCAACAGCATCGTCCAACCGAGCTCGCTGGTCCTCGGATACGTGTACCGCCCGTACACCGCGCACTCAGCGGCATTCGGGATCATGTACTTCTGGTGACCTCGCCTTGTGATCGGCCGGACACCGCGCTGCTACTTCTTCGGGGCCTCGACGGTAATCATCATGGCTTCCGTGTAGGTGATGTCGATCTTGTCCCCCACTTTCACACCCTCGAGGTTTTTCTTGTCTTTGACCTCCGCTGACATCGAGTTCCCGTTCGGGGCGCGGATCGTGATCGAGGGGATTGCCGGGTCGATGGCCTCGACTGTCACCGTCACTTTTTGCTGCCGCGTATAAGCGCCGCTCGGCTTGGGCCCTTGACCGCGGACGGCAGACACGCCTTCAGCCGCAGGGCCGGCGGCGCCGGGCTTGGCGATCTGATAGACGACCGCCGCGTGGTAAGAGAAGGTCACCGTGTCGCCGACCTTCAGCTCGTCGAACCGCTTGACCTCTGGACCACAGACGATGTCCTCGACATTCCCCTTGTCGTCCTTCAGCGTCACGACACGATTCGTGTGGTCGATGGCGGTGATCGTCGCGGTCTTCGAGACGCTACCGGCCCGTTCGACAGGCTGCTGCGCAGAGGCGATTACGACTCCCACCCATGCGACCACGATGAACATCAGAGACGGGCTCACTAGTCGCTTCATCGGTAACCTCCATACGGTTGGCATCTGACCCTGCCGTTCATCCTCGCCCTGGAACAGGGGACGACAAGCTCGCGAGCAATCCTGTTCGATCGGAGCGGCGGGATCAAGGGTGTCGCACAACGCGAATTTCAACCGGTCTTTCCCCGGCCCGGCTGGGTCGAACACGACCCGAGCGGATATCTTGTCGAGGCCGGTGGTCGAGATACGAACGTTACCCACAGTCCTCTGTTGTGGCCGCGCTGCATTTCTGATAGATGTGGCTCTCTCATTTTTGTCTGGAGGCTCCATGGTGAAGCTCCTCGTGACCAGGCGGATTCTGACCACTGCCGCGATTGCCCTCGGCGCGGTCATCGCGGCGCCGCTGGCAGCAGCAGGGCAGGATGACGCCCAGATCAAACGGGGTCAGGAGGTATATACGGCACAGAAGTGCCAGATGTGCCACGCGATTGCCGGGAAGGGGAACAAGTCGAATCCGCTCGACGGCGTTGCCGCCAAGCTGAGTGCCGACGACATCCGGCAGTGGATTACGCACCCGACGGAAATGACCGCCAAGACGAAGTCGACGAAGAAGCCGCCGATGCCAAACAAATATGGCAACCTCCCGGCCGCCGATCTCGACGCGTTAGTGGCGTACATGCAGAGCCTGAAATAGCGGGGGACCGTGACGAGCCGCGCTGCGCTCGCCCGTCATCCGGTTGCGATCATCGGCGCCCTGCTGGCCACCGCATCGGCGGTGGTCTTCATTGCGCTGGTGATCGCGGCGTTGGTGGGACTATTCGACAACCCGTACGCGGGGCTCGTCGTCTTCGTGTTGATCCCAGCCGTCTTCGTGCTGGGTCTGCTCCTCATCCCCGTTGGGATACGGCTGCAGCGGCGGAAGCTGCGGCGCGACCCGAGCGCGGTCGACGATTGGCCTGTTCTCGATTTCCGTCGCCCACGCGTGCGCCGGATGTCGCTGATCATCGCGGCCCTCACCGCCGTCAACATCATTCTGGTTCTGCTGGCGGGTTACGGCAGCCTGCACTGGATGGAGTCGCCCTCCTTCTGCGGACAGGTGTGCCACACGCCGATGCACCCGCAATTCACTGCCTGGCAAGGCGCATCGCACGGGCGCGTCGCCTGTGCCAGCTGTCACATCGGCGAGGGGGCAAAAGGGTTTGTGTACGCCAAGCTGTCCGGCGTGCGGCAACTCGTGCACGTAATGAAGAGCGCCTATCCGCGACCGATTCCGCCGGGTGCCGAGATGCCTCCGGGAGCGCAAGCGAAGACCTGCGGCAATTGCCACCAATCCGGGCGCATGATTGGCGATCAGATCCGCGTGATTCGCGAATATGCCGATGACGAAGCGAACACGCAGACGACGACCATTCTCCAAATGCACGTGGGCGGCGGGTCGTCCTCGGGCCGCGCCATCCACTGGCATGCCGACCCCGCAGTTCGCGTCGAGTACTTCGCAACGGACGCACAACATCAGACGATCCCGTACGTGAGAGTTACCAATGCGAAGGGGGAGGTGAAGGAGTACGTCGCCGAGGATGCGAAGGGGCGTACGCCGGGAAGCGAGACCCTTCGCCGGATGGACTGCATCGACTGCCACAACACCGTCGGTCATCCCATCTCGCCGACACCTGAAAGGGCAGTGGACCACGCGATCGCCGTCGGGCTGGTGAGCCGCCAGCTGCCGTATGCCCGGCGGGAAGGCATCCGACTGGTCAAGGCCTCGTACTCGACTGAGGACGCAGGGCTGAGCGCCATCGATCGCGGCTTCCGAGATTTCTATCGGACGCGCGCTGGCTCGACTGACGAACGAGCCCTCGCACGAAGCGTGGCCGCGCTGCAGAACGTGTATCGCCGCAACGTGTTTCCTACGATGAAAGTAACCTGGGGCGTCTATCCGACCAACAAGGGCCACGTCACGTCGAACGGCTGCTTTCGCTGTCACGACGGCGCGCACACCGCGCAGGACGGCTCGACGATCAACGCTGACTGCGAGTACCTGTCACAAGCAGATCGAAGCGCCACAGTAATCGTGCTCCGGACTCGGACTCCGGACTCAGGGCTCCGGGCTCCGGGGTCAGACGACAACGATGCGGTATTCACCGTTCGTGCTCGGCGCTCTCGCCATCGGGCTGGTGCTGCGCGCGCCGATGGCAGCGGCGCAGACGGTCGAAGCATCGCCCGTCGGCGGATATCGCTTCGGTGGCGACATGTTCGAGCTGGTGACGAACAGCAACGTGGATCTCGACGGCGCACCCGTCGTCGGCGGTGCGCTGAACGTAGCGATGGGCGATGGGCTCTCGTTCGAGGCGCTGGTCACGCGCCAGCACGCGGACGTGACGACCCGGAGTAATGTGTCCGGCGCGCCGCTGCATTGGCGGGTCGTCGTCGACCAGTATCTTGCGGGTGGTCGTCAAGAGTTCGACTTCGGGCGCGCGCGGCCGTTCCTCACGGGCCTTCTGGGTCTGACACGCAGCGGAACCGACGGAGACAACGAAGTGCGTTTCACCGTGGCTGCCGGCGGCGGCGTGAAAGTGCCGCTGCAGCGCAGGCTGGGGCTGCGACTCGACGGGCGTGTGTTCACCACGTTCATCGACGCCGACTCGCGGGCAGTCGCATGCGTGGACGGAACCTGCCTCGTCGGCCTCGACGTCGATGTCGCGTGGCAGGCCGAGTTCACGGCTGCCATGGTCCTCGTCTTCTGATCCGTCACCGTGCGTCGTCCGTCGCAATTCCTACCGCTGGCGCAAAAGCGGCCCATCACAGCCATGGCCCTCCTGGTGATGGGATTGGCGTTCCTGGCACTACTGACGCCCTTCGGCGACGCGGAGTACCCGGTCTCCCGAGTGGGCTGGCTGCTCGCGATCGCCGCCGGCGTGGAGGCGCTTCACGGTCTCCGGCGTTCGACCGTGGAGGCGCGGCGTCGGGCCAGCACCGGGGCGTTCATCAGCATGATGATCGCGCTCTTTGCGATCAACGCGCCCTACGTCGCGGCGCACGCACTCCGGCTCGTGCTCGCCGTGTGGTTCGCGATCGACTTTGTCCGCTACGCGATGGCCCTCGTTCGCGGCACGCGCCGCGAGGAGCGATGGCTCGTCGCCATGGCTGCTCTCGGGAACGCGGCGGTGATGCTGTTCCTGCTGTTCGCCCGGGAGTGGGCGCTGACATGGGCCGTCGCGCTGGCCGGCGCCCTCAGGATCGCCGGCATCGCCTGGAACATGCTGGTCGCGCCGATCTACGAAGTCGGCGACGCGCACGAGAGCGTCGTCGGCGAGCTCGGACTGGAGGACGAGCCCGAGGCGGTGTCGATGGCAGCAGAGATCGAATCGGCTGAGCGTGCACGGGCCCCGATCGACCGAGGCTGGATGCTGGCATTCATCGCCACGCTGTTCGCGATTCACCTTGGCCGGATGGGCAATGACGGCACTCTTCTCGCGTTCCTCTCTCCAGGAATCGCCGTCCTCGGCGACATGCTCATCGCTGTCATCGTGACGCTGCTGATCGTCGATCCGACCCATCTCGCGTGGCGCAAGCCGACGCGCTGGATCGAGCGGCGCATCTGGCGGCGGCACCTCACCGACCTGCGGTCGGCGGGGGCCGGGTGGACGGAGCGCGCCATCGGTACGTGGCTTCGCTGGCGTCTCACGTTTGCGATACGTATGCGGGCATCGCGCTTCTCGATCCCCGCAGCACTGAGCCGCAGCCTTCAAGTCGGCCTCCCGTTCGCCGCCATCGTCGCGGCGACGGTCCCGGTATGGGGTATGAGCTGGTACTTCGACACCGAGAACTGGGCGGCCGGGATCTGGAATTCCTGGGCCGAGTCGCGGACCGACAGATGGCGCGAAGAGATGGCGCGCGCAGTGCTCGCGGCTCAGAGTGGCGGCGTTACGCCGGCGACATTCGCGGTCGCGCCCGAAGGCGTCAACTCAGGCGATTTCTCGTTCATCGTCATTGGGGATACGGGCGAGGGCGATGCGTCGCAGCAGGCTCTGCGCGATCAACTGCTGGCGGTGGCGAACCAGGCGGGCGTCCGTTTCGTCGTCATTTCTTCGGACGTCGTCTATCCGGCCGGCGCCATGCGCGACTACGAAGCGAAATTCTGGCTGCCCTTCAAAGGCGTGACGAAGCCCGTGTACGCCATTCCCGGTAATCACGACTGGTACGACGCCCTCGAAGCATTCGCCGCGACGTTTCTTCAGGCCGACGCGGCGCGAGCGAGCATCCGCGCCAGGGTCGAAGCGGACCTGCGCGTCACCAGCACCACGGCCGATCGAATCGAGCAGCTGGTAAGCGAGGCCGACCGGCTCCGGCGCTTCTATGGTGTGCCCACCGGATTTCAGCGCGCGCCCTTCTTCGAGCTGCAGACCGGTCGATTCGCTCTCGTCGCGATCGACACGGGCGTCGTCAGGAAGATCGACGCGACTCAGGAGGCATGGCTGGAGGCAGCGCTGAACCGCGCGGAGGGCAAGACGATCATGGCGATCCTCGGGCATCCCTTTTATGCGGGCGGCCATGACGCGACCCTCGACGACGAGCCGTTCACACGCCTCAAGAAGCTTCTGCTCCGCCACAACGTCACGATCATGATGGCCGGCGACACGCACGATTTCGAGTACTACGCCGAGCCCGGCGAGACCGGGTCGGCGACGGTGCATTATTTCGTCAACGGCGGGGGAGGGGCGTATCTGAGCTTCGGGACGGCACTGGCGTGGCCGGCCCGGACGCCCACGGTCGACTGGGCACATTACCCGACGCTGAAGGACGTGTCGCTGAAGATCGACGCCATGACGCCATGGTGGAAGCGTCCAGCATGGTGGTGGACGCGGCAATTCGGCGCCTGGCCGTTCTCGGCGGAGTGGCTTTCCGCGGCGTTCGACTATAACGTCGCGCCTTTCTTTCAGAGCTTCGTCGAGGTTCGTGTCGAGCGGTCGGCCAACCGTGTGCGGGTGATCCCTTACGGCGTTCACGGCCGCCTGACCAGGGGTGAGGTCGCGCTCTCAGAGAGTCTCCGGACCATGGCGACACCAATCGAGTGGATCATCCCGATGGCGACGATGGCGACCGATCAGAGGTAACGAGGCCGCCGATGGTGGTCAATACGCCGTCACACCCTGGCTTCGGAAGATTTCACACATCTCGGCGGCCAATTCGGGTGACGGCGCTGTGACGTTGTCCAGCGTGTAGTTCAGGCCGAGGCGCTGCCATTTGAAGCGTCCCATCTGGTGAAACGGCAGGACCTCGACGCGTTCGACGTTCCCGAGTTCGGCGGCGAAACGCGCGATGTTGGCGACGTCGTCCCGATCGTCGGTCAGGCCCGGCACGAGCACGAAACGGATCCAGATCTTCCGTTTCTGTGCAGCGAGGCGGCGCCCGAACTCGATCGTCGGCTGGTTGTCCATTCCCGTGAGGCGGCGATGTCGTTCCGGGTCCCACGCCTTGACGCCTAACATTACGAGATCGATCGCATCCAGATCCTGATCCGTCAGTCGATCGGCGAAGTAGCCGTTGGTTTCGAGGGTGGTGTGAATCCCCATCTTCTTTGCGGCGGTGAGGAGCTTGATCACGAATCGATGCTGCATCAGCGGCTCACCCCCGCTGATGGTCAACCCGCCCGCCATCACCTTCAGCCCTCGCCGATACTTCTGGAGCTCCGCGGTTGCCTTCGCCACCGAGACAGGGATGCCATTCGTCATCGTCCAGGTATCGGGGTTGTGGCAATAGAGGCACCGCCACATGCAGCCGGTCGTCCACGCCACGACACGCACGCCAGGACCGTCGACCGCGGAGCCGGTCGTGAACGAGTGCAGAAATCCCATGTCGCCGGTGGCCAGCGCCGTGCGGACATCCGACTCCGGGAGATCGCCGCCGAGGTTGACGCGTAGCTCGAACGGGCTCTTGGCTTCGAGCGGCGTCGATGCCGCCGACGCTGACTCAGACACTGCTGGCTCCGCCATGGAACGTGCGATTGATGACGTCCATCTGCTGGTCGCGGGTGAGACGAACGAAGTTGACGGCGTAGCCCGAGACCCGAATCGTCAGGTTGGGATACTTCTCCGGATGATCCACGGCATCGAGCAGCATGTCGCGATTCAGCACGTTGACGTTCATGTGATAGCCGGTCGAGCTGAAGAACGCGTCGAGGATTCCTGTCAGATTCACGACGCGGTCGTCCGCGACCCGCCCCAGGCCTTCCGGAACCAGCGTTGCCGTGAGCGAGATGCCGTCTGCCGCGTCGCGGTACGGAATCTTTGCGACAGAGGCGGCCGCGGCGTGAATCCCGTGGCTGTCGCGGCCATGCATCGGGTTGGCGCCGGGCGCAAAGGGTTCGCCCTTCCGGCGTCCGTCCGGCGTGTTCCCGGTGGCCTTCCCGTAAACGACGTTCGACGTGATCGTCAGAATCGACTGCGTATGGACGGCATCACGGTACGTCGGATACTTCCGCAGCTTGCTCATGAACGTCGAAACCACCCAGGTGGCGAGCTGATCGACGCGGTTGTCGTTGTTGCCGAACAGCGGGAAAGTCCCTTCGGTCTGGTAGTCGGTGACTAGTCCCGTGTCGTCGCGCACCACTCGCACCTTGGCGTAGCGAATCGCGGAAAGGCTGTCCGCGATGACTGACATTCCAGCCATGCCAAACGCCATCGTACGCATCGGCGCATAGTCGTGCAGCGCCATCTCCAGCCGCTCGTACGCGTACTTGTCGTGCATGTAATGGATGATGTTCATGGCGTTGACGTACACGCCGGCAAGCCAGTCCATCATCGTTTCGAACTTGCCGAGCACGTCGTCGAATTCGAGCACGTCGCCGGCGACAGCGCCGAAGGCAGGCGCCACCTGCTCGCCGCTGATTTCGTCGCGGCCGCCGTTGATCGCGTAGAGGAGGCACTTGGCGAGGTTGGCGCGTGCGCCGAAGAACTGCATCTGCTTGCCAACGGCCATCGGCGACACACAGCAGGCGATGGCGCCGTCGTCGCCCCACGCACGCCGCATCGTCTCGTCGCTTTCGAATTGAATCGCGCTGGTCTCGATGGCCACTTTGGACGCGAAGTTGCGAAACCCGTCAGGCAGGTTCGGCGAGTACCAGATCGTGAGATTGGGCTCCGGCGCGGGTCCAAGGTTGTACAGCGTCTGCAGGAAGCGGAAGCTGGTCTTGGTCACGAGCGACCGCCCGTCGTCGCCCATCCCGCCGATCGATTCGGTGACCCAGGTCGGATCGCCAGCAAACAGCTCGTCGTATTCGGGAGTTCGCAGGAAGCGCACGATGCGCAGCTTGATGACGAAGTCGTCGACGATCTCCTGGACCTGCTGCTCGGTGAGCGCGCCCGACGCGAGATCGCGTGCGAAGTAGATGTCGAGGAACGTGGAGGTACGGCCGAGCGACATCGCCGCGCCGTTCTGTTCTTTCACGCCCGCCAGGTAGCCGAAGTACAGCCACTGGACGGCCTCGCGGGCGGTCGTCGCTGGTTGTGAGATGTCGAATCCGTACGACGATGCCATCTGCTGGAGCTCTTTGAGCGCGCGAGTCTGCTCCGACAACTCCTCGCGATCGCGAATGATCTCGTCCGTCGACATCGCCGAGTCGAGCGCGCGCTTCTCCTCCTGCTTCCGCTCGATGAGTCGCTTGACTCCGTATAGCGGCACGCGACGGTAGTCGCCGATGATGCGGCCCCGCCCGTACGAGTCCGGCAGGCCCGTGAGAATGTGCGAGCTGCGGCATCGCCTCACGTCGGCCGTGTAGGCATCGAACACGCCATCGTTGTGCGTCTTGCGGTACTTGGTAAAGGCGTCGACGACGTGCGGGTCCGGCTCGTATCCGTACACCTTCAACGCAGTCAGGACCATCCGCAACCCGCCGTTCGGCATGATCGCCCGTTTCAGCGGCGCGTCCGTCTGCAGACCGACGATGATCTCTTTGTCGCGATCGATATAGCCGGGGGCGTGCGCCGTGATCGAGCCTGGCGTCTGCGAGACGTCGAGGACGCCCTTCTTTCGCTCTTCCACGAACAGCTCGTTGAGTATCCCCCAGATCTCCGCGGTCCTCGTGGTCGGCCCGGTCAGGAATGCGCCGTCGCCGTCGTAGGGCTCATAGTTCTGCTGGATGAAGTCGCGAACGTTGATCTCTCGCTGCCAGAGACCAGCACGAAATCCTTGCCACGGAGCGGACGCTCCCTGACGCGTCTCCTGCGATACTGTCACCGCCATATCTGATCTCCTTCATTTGCAACAGCGAGCACTAAGCACGCGCTTCGATCAGGCCGAGCAGCGCGCCCGTGTGCCTCGCGATCATCAATTCTTCGTTCGTCGGGATCACCCACGCCGACACCCTGCTCGCATCGCTCGAGATGCGCGGGCCCTTCCGCGCGTTTGCGTTTTTGTCGACGTCGATCCCCAGCCACGCTGAGGCTTCGCAGATCCGCTGGCGAATCTCGGGCGAATTCTCGCCAATCCCCGCGGTGAAGACGAGCCCGTCGACTCCGCCGAGGACCGCCGCGAGCGCGCCGATCTGCTTCGCCGCCTGGTAGACGAAGTAATCGACGGCCAGGCGCGCCTCCGCCTCGGAGCTGGCAAGCAGCGCACGCATATCGTTGCTGATTCCGGAGATGCCGAGCAGCCCGGACTTCTTGTAGAGAATCGTTTCCACGTCTTTCGGAGAAAGCCCGAGCTCCTGAAAAAGGTACAAGATGACACCGGAATCGACGGCGCCCGGCCTCGTGCCCATGCAGAGGCCGTCGAGGGCGGTGAAGCCGAGCGTGCTGTCCAGGCTCTTGCCGTCCTTCATCGCACACATGCTGGCACCGCTGCCGAGATGCGCCACGATCACGCGCCCACCCGCAATCTCCGGCGCGACCGACGGCAGGACCGACGCGATGTATTCATACGAGAGTCCATGGAAGCCGTAGCGTTGGACTCCCCGGTCACGAATCTCGCGCGGTAGCGGCACGATCTCGGCCACGGCGGGCTGGCCACGATGGAAGCTCGTATCGAAGCACGCGACCTGCGGGACTCCGGGGAGCCGCTCCCAGACCGCCTCGATCGCCGCAAGGTTGTACGGCTGATGCAGAGGCGCCAGCGGGATCAGGCCACGCAAATCCTCGAGCACTTCAGGCGTGACGATCGTCGGCCGACTATATCGTGCGCCGCCGTGCACCACCCGGTGCCCGACGCCACACACGTGCGCGCCGCCGTAGCGTTCTCGAAGCCAATCGGCGACGAATCCCAGCGCAGTCCGGCCGTCCTTTATCGAACTATCCAACTGACGATCGGCGATCGACTGGTTGTCCGTATCCTTGGCGGAAAACTGCGGCTTGGTGCCGATGCCTTCGATCTGGCCGCGGACCTCGATTCGCCAGGCGTCGCCGGACGGCCGCCGGAACACCGCGAACTTCAGGCTCGACGAGCCGGCATTGACGATGACTGCGTAGTCGTCCATGGCCCGTGGTCCCTAATCCCTGCCGTTACACCCCGGCGGGCAGCGCTTGTCGCCGTGCGTGGGCGGCGAGCATCGCCACCCCGCAGCTCGCGATTCGCGATCGAACGCTGTCGGCGCGGCTGGTCAGGATGATCGGGACGCGCGCGCCGAGGACGAGGCCGGCGCTGTCCGCGTTAGCGAGAAACGTCAGCTGTTTGGCAAGGATGTTTCCGGCTTCGAGGTCGGGCGCGAGCAGGATGTCGGGATCACCCGCGACGTCCGAGCGGATACCTTTCACCCGCGCGGCGTCTTTGCTGATCGCATTGTCGAACGCCAGCGGCCCGTCGACGAGCGCGCCCTTGATCTGGCCGCGATCGGCCATCTTGCACAGGGCGGCGGCATCGATCGTCGCCGGCATCTTCGAGGTGACCGTTTCGACGGCCGCCAGGATTGCGACCTTCGGCGTGCCCGGACGAAGCGCGATAACGAGATCGATCGCGTTCTGGCAGATGTCCACCTTGTCCTCGAGCACGGGCGCGATGTTGATCGCGGCGTCGGTGACGACGAGGACCTTGTGATAGGTCGGCACGTCCATGATGAAGACGTGGCTGATGCGGCGGCCAGTGCGCAGGCCGGTCTCGCGTGCGACCACGGCGCCGAGCAGTTCGTCGGTGTGCAGGCTGCCCTTCATCAGCAGCTCTGCCTCGCCATGGCGGACCAGTTCGACCGCTTTCGCGGCCGACGCATGGCTGTGCGCGGCATCGACGATTCGCGTCTTGCCAAGCTCGATACCGTGCTGCTTCGCGATGTCGCGGATCTTGGCGGACGGGCCGACGAGGATCGGCGTAATCAGCCCCTTCTCACCGGCTTCGATCGCTCCCGCCAGCGCCGTCTCTTCGCACGGATGCACAACCGCCGTGGCGACAGGTTCGAGGCTCTGGCATCGGGTCAGCAGTTGCTCGTACTTTCCGGTTCCGGTTTCTCGCGTCATGTCGCCTCGCGCATTGTTGCCGGGAGCGGCGCCGACGTCGCCGCGGGTCCCGTCTCCCTGAGGAGAAGTGTCAGAACGATGGCCAGCGCGACGCCGAAGACCAGTGGCTGAAACGCCGACTGGTAATGGTCGAGCGTCATCTCCGGCGCGCCGCCGCTGACCCTTGTGAGCTGCGACGCGAACACCGGACCGAGCAGTGCGCTGAACGTGAAGTTGAGGAAGTTGACGACCCCGGTCGCGGTGCCGCTCATGCGAGGCGGATTGGCTTCCTTGATGACGGTGTAGGGCAGCATTGCGGCGCCGGATGCCAACCCCGCGACAAGTCCGAGGACATACGGGGGGAAGAGGTCGGTGCGGCCGTACAGAATCCACACGAGGCAGAACAGCAACACCACCGCGCCGCCTGCGATCACCGGCTTGCGCCGGCCGATCCGGTCTGATACGAACCCAAGCAGCGGACATCCGATGATCCAGCCGAGCGGCACCATCGAGGAGCGTAGCACCGCGGTCGGATAGTCGAAGCCCCGTGCCTCCTGGAGATAGCGGACGCCCCAGACCATGTCGAAAATCGTGGTCGGGATAAACAGCAACCCGGCGATGACCCCGCACAGAATCGATTGCGGGTTCATGAAGACCGTCTTCATCGCGATGCCGGTGCTCTTCAGCCAGTCATCGCGCCGTTCCTGTTTGGCTGTTGGCTTGGGAAGGAAAAAGAATAACAGCACGCTGATCGCGAGACCCGCGAAACCCATCGCGGTCCAGAACGTGCTCCACGAGACGCCCGCCCCGATCATCGGCCCGACGAGGAACTGGCCAGCGGAGCCGCCGGCCATACCGAACATCTGCGTCGCCCCAATCAGCGTCGCCGCACGCGACGCCGGAAAGTTCGTGGTCGCAATGTAGGCGGCGCCGACGAGCGCGAACACGCCACCGGCGCCCTGGATGAATCGGCCGATGCTCGCGGCCTCGCTGCTGCCCGTGCCGAAAAGCAGCGCTCCGATGCCGACCATCGCCGCGCCCAGCGGAATCACCCGGCGCGGGCCGATCTGATCCATCGCCACGCCCGCGACCAGGCTGAAGGGCGAGTAGCCGTAATAGAACAGCCCAACCAGCGACGCGACGCCCATGGTGCTCAGGCCGAACGCATCGGACAGCTGCGGCATCATCACGGCGGGCGCCGAGCGGAGCACGTACTGATAGAAGTCAGTACACCGCCGTGACGAGCCACGCAATGGCCGCGGTTCTGACGGCACTGTTCAAGGTCATCTCCGATCGAGGGGCTACGACGATCGTGTGCTAGCAAAGCACAACGGACACGGCCGCCTTCTGATGTTGGTTGGGGTTTGTTTCCGATGCCATCTCTACTCTACCTCTCCTCCGAGTCGTGATCCGGCGGCGGTGCGGACAGGACTCGCGTTGTGTTGAGAAGAGCAGGTCGCATGCCGCCCGGCGGCGCAGCGTGCGACCGAGGTGAAGTGACGGGAGCAGAAAGACTTGTGTGCCGCGCTGCCGTGCTGGAGTCCGCCCGGCGGGTGACGACGTCCCTCCGTGCGAGCGGAGGTCGCCCAGCATTCCGGAGGGGGACTCGATAGATACGAAAGACGAAAGCCGCGGTGTGCTACTGCGGCGCGTACCTCACGGCGAGAACCGTGATGTCGTCCGACTGCTTCGCGCCAGCAGTGAATGCCCGCACGTCCGTTAACACATTCGTCACGATTTCAGCGGCGCTGGCGGCAGCGTTGGTCCCCAGCGTGGCCAACAGCCGCTCCTCTCCATAGAAGTCCTCGGCAGGATTCATCGCCTCCGACACGCCATCGGAGAACAGGATGAACGCGTCGCCCGGCGTCAGGGGAAGCGTCTCACAGCGAACCGGATTGAGCGGCAACAGTCCGGCGGGACGGCCCGACGAATGGAATGCGAGCCGCGGCGCCTGGCCGGTCGAGAGCACGGCCATCTGATGGTGGCCGGCGCTGGCGCACGACACGCGCTGCTGCTTCACGTCGAAGACGAGACACTGCAGCGTCACGAACATGCCCCGCGGGTTCTGCTCGGCCAGTTCGTCATTCAGTCGCCGCAGGATCTCGTCGGGCTCGGCGAACTGCCTTGCCAGGGTCCGGAGGATAGTCACGGTGACGGCCATGAAGAGCGCCGCGGGAATGCCCTTTCCCGACACATCGCCCAACGCGACGACTATACGGTCGTCAGACGCCCGCAGCACTTCGTAGAGATCGCCGCCGACTTCACGTGCCGGCACAATGGCCGCGTGCGCGTCGAGGCCGGTGCCTCGAGTCGCCCCTGCGAGGTCTGCCGGGAGTATCCCCATCTGGATTTCGTGGGCGATGCGGAGATCGCGGGCCATCGCCTCGCGAACGGCGTCGGCATATGCCTTGGCTTTGAGCAGCGATCGGACCCGCGCCTTGATCTCCAATACCTCGAACGGCTTGGTCAGGTAGTCGTTACCGCCGACCTCGAACCCCTGCGCCTTGTTTTTGACGTCCTCGAGTGAGCTCAGGAAGATCACCGGCAGCTCGCGCGTCCCTTCGTCGGCCCGGAGGCGCCGGCACACTTCGTAGCCGTCGAGGTCCGGCATGACGATATCGAGCAGCACGAGGTCCGGGGGATTCTTTTCGACCTGGCGAAGCGCCGAGGCGCCATCGAGGGCGACGGCCAGTTTGTACTCGCCTCTCAGCGCCTCGACCAGAATGTCGACGTTCGCCTTGACGTCGTCGACGATGAGAATGCGGCTTTCGGAGAGATCCTTCACGTCGACACTCCACGCCAAAGGGAAGAGAACAGGGATCAGGGATCAGGGGGCTGAGAAGCTCTCGAGCGCAGCCTCCAACCTGGCGCGCGCCTCGTCAAGGCCGTACTCCTTGACGATCGTGACGAACTCCTGCCATTCGTGCGGCAAGAACAACGGCTGCAGCGCGGCGCCGTGCGCCTCCGCAAAGTCTGCCGCGCTGGGATCGAAATCCGACAGCAGGGCGAGCAACCGGCTCGCCGCATCGCGCGACTCAGCAGCGGTGGCCGATACGGTCGTCGGCGGTGCGGGCGGCGCCACAGCGGATGGAAGCACGCTTCGCAAGCGCGTGACCAGAGGATCCAATACGCCGGCAACCCGTGCTGTCGCAGCCGCGAGCTCCGATGCTGTGCCGCGATCGCGAATCACTTTCTCGAGGGCGCCGGCGGCGGCGTGCACGTCGGTAGCGCCGATATTGCCCGCCACACCTTTCAACGTGTGCGCCAGCCGCTCCGCGAGCGTGAAGTCGCTGATGCCGAGCGCCTGGTTCACCTCTGCAACCGTCGCGCCGTGACGATCGACGAACTGGCCCAGGAGTTTGAGATAGAGGGTCCGGTTTCCGCCTACCCGGGCGAGACCATCGCTGGTGTTGAGCCCCGCGGCGGCCGGCATCTCATCGCGTTCCGCGCTGGCCGCGGCGCCAGCGGGCGCCGCCGCCGCGGTGTCCGCAGGTTTGTAGAACCGCCCGACCGTCTCGAACAACGCCGCGGGGTCGATCGGTTTCGAGACGTGATCGTTCATGCCGGCGGCGAGGCAGCGCTGGCGCTCCTCGATGGTGGCGTGGGCTGTCATCGCGACGATTGGAAGATGCGCAAACCTCTTGTCCGAACGCAGTTTGGCGGTCGCCTGATAGCCGTCCATCTCGGGCATCTGGAGGTCCATCAACACGACGTCGAACGCCGGGGGCTGCGGCCCGCCCTGCAGAATGTCGGTGGCTTCCCGTCCGTTGTTGGCCACAATGACCGACGCGCCGGCGCCTTCGAGCAGCTCCGTGGCGATTTGCTGGTTGATGTCGTTGTCCTCGACCAGAAGAATCCGCGCGCCGCGGAGCGGCGTTTCGAGCTGTGCGCCGGCCGACTTGGTGGGGACGTCTCCGGGGACCGCGAAGACATTGACCAGGGTGTCGACGATCATCGACTTGGTGACTGGCTTCACCAGGAATCCATCGAGCTGCAGCCGTTCGGCCTCTTCCCGGACCTCCTCGCGGCCGAAGGCGGTGACCAGCACGATGGCGGGATGCTGTGACAGCGTCTCGTCGCTCTTGATGTGGCGGCTGGCCTGCAGGCCGTCCATTCCGGGCATGCGCCAGTCCATGAACACGATGTCGTAGGGGTCGGTGGCATCGTGCTGCTGGATCGCTGCGAGCGCTTCCTTGCCCGAGGCGGCGGCATCAACGCGACTCACGACGGTGCTCAGCGGCTCCTGCAGGATCTCGCGAGCCGACGCGTTGTCGTCGACGACCAGCACACGAAGCGTGGTCAGTTTTTCAGGAACAATCTTCCTCGGCCCCGTCGCTTCGCCGACGCCGAGCCAGACCGTGAAGTAGAACGTCGTCCCGACGCCAGGCTCGCTCTCGAGCCAGATGCGGCCGCCCATCAACTCCACCAACCGGCGCGAGATGGTGAGTCCAAGCCCCGTTCCGCCGTGCTTGCGTGTGGTCGACATGTCGGCCTGCGTAAACGGCTGGAACAGTCTGGCCGACTGCTCGGGCGTCATGCCGATACCCGTGTCGCGCACCGAGCACTTGAGCTGCACTTTCTCGCCGGTGCGTTCGACCTGCTCGATGTTGACGCGAATCTCGCCCCGCTCGGTGAACTTCACCGCGTTGTTGACGCAGTTCGTCAGAATCTGCCCGAGGCGGACCGGGTCGCCGAGCAGATACTCGGGGATGCCGGGCGCGACGTGCACCAGGAACTCGAGCCCTTTCTCGTGCGCCTTCTGGGCCGTCAGTGTGGTGACCGAGTTGATGACGTCGTCCAGCCTGAACGCGGTGGATTCGATGTCGAGTTTTCCGGCTTCGATCTTCGAAAAATCGAGGATGTCGTTGATGACGGCCAGCAGCGACGTCCCGGCATTGTGGATCTTGCCGACATAATCGCGCTGCTTGGCGGAGAGATCGGTTCTGAGCGTCAGGTGCGAGAGGCCGATGATGGCGTTCATCGGCGTGCGGATCTCGTGACTCATGTTCGCGAGGAACATCGATTTCATCTCGGTGGCTTCCTCGGCCTTTTGCTTGGCTTCAACCAGCTCGATGGCTTGTTCCTCGAGCTGGCGAGCCTGTGCCTGCGTCTGGCCCAGGAGCTCCTCGGTATGCACGTTGCGCAGCAGGATGTCGAGGCTCATCGCGACAATGGGTAGCAGCTCGTCGAGCAGCGACTGCTCGTTCGGATTGAAGGCGCGGAACGTGGCGACTTCGATCACTCCCAGCAGTGTGTCCTCCGACAACACCGGCAGTGCCGCCGCCTGCACTGGCGCCGCCTGGCCCAGGCCCGACGTGATCTGAAGGTAGTCGGCCGGAAGATTCGCGAGTACCTACTGGCTTCCGCTCCCGCGCGCATTGACCGATGGATCCGGCGCCCACCGGGATGGCGCTGGCGCTGTGCGAGGCATCCGCAAGACCGTAAGTGGAAACCCGGCGCAGCTCCGTGCTGGCCTCGTCCATCACGTAAAAGGCGGCAACACCTCCACCCAGCATCGGCACGACCCCTGACAGCAGTCGATTGCCGAACTCCGCAACCGAGGCGCAACCCTGCAGGTCGCCGGTGAGCCGCGATACGTTCGACTTGACCCAGCGCTGCTGGTCCATCGCAGCCGCGCCCTGCTTGAGGACGTCGATCGATCGAGCCAGGCCGCCGGTCTCGTCGGGCGCTTCCGTGAAGGGGACAGGCTTATCGTACTCGCCAGCGGCGATGGTCTTGACTGTGGATTCCAGTGCCCGGATGGGCGTCACTATTTTGCGCAGCGTGATAAAGCCCAGCACGCCGGCCAGGAGCAACGCGACGGAATTCGCAAAGAACACCTGCCAGCGGTAGCGCTCGATGACGGCGAGCGATTCCTGTCCTGCCGCCATCGCCGCCTGCTGCTCGTGGGCGATCCACTGGTTCGAGACCTTGCTCAGCTCCACCCCGAGATCGGCCACGGTGCCATTGAAATGAGCCAGCGCCTCGTCACGCCGCCCCTGGTCCGCGATTGCCATCGTCTGCCGGGCCCCGGCAATCCATTCCCGGCTCGATCGGCGATAGTCGTCGAGCAACCGCCGGCCTTTGTCGTCGACGACCAGGCGATCCGCATACACCTGCAGCAACTGATTCAATTGCCGCTCGTCCGCGTCGAAGGCCGCGCGCGCCTCGTTGCGCTGCCCCTCGTTGAGCGCCAGGAGTTGGCTCCGCATGTTCACGCGCAGCTCGCCGAAACTCCTCGAAAGATTGCCAAGGGTGGCGAGCGCGACGATGCGCGACTCCGCGACGAACCGGCTGTGCTCCTCGATCGTTCGCAGTTGCAGCCGCGTGAAGACGCCAAGCCCCAGCAGCGCCAGGAGCGGAATGGTCAGCAACACGATGAGACGCTTCGCGATGGTCATGGCGAGTTATTTCGCGGCTGGCCCTTCCAGACGCTCCTTGGTCTTGAGCAGGACGGCCTCCATTCCCTTCTCTGCCTCGCTTCGCACCCGGCCGCGAATCACGTTGCCCTTGAATCCGCTCAGGCCATCCGAGCGGCCGCGATTCACGCTGGCGAGCCAGAAGCCGCGGCCGCGCGGTGGATCCGGGACGAGCGCACGCAGATCGAGCGCCGTCCAGAAGTAATGCGTGGCATACAGCATCTTGGACGCAACGACCACGCCCGTGGACTGCGGGACGATGGTCAGGTGATTGATGCGGATCGTCGGCTTCAATCCGAATTTGACGTTCTGCCAATACAGAAACGACTCGGCGTTCGGCAATGTTACCGCGGGGTATTCGAGCAGATACTGCTTGAGAGTCTGCATATCGGCGGCGAGGGGCGGTGTCCGGGAAATCAGGGAGGCAAACTCCTTCGACACGAACGACGAACGCTCTGAATCGCGATAAACCGCCAGTCGCGAGTTCCCGCCCTCCAGATAGCCGTTGACGTACTCCAATGCCAGCACCCGCATGGCCTTGTTGGCGTCGGCTGCGGCCGATGGCCGCGACCAGTCGACGGCCTTTTGCAGCCGTGTCAACGCCGGTCCGCCCAATTTCACGTCGCAGGACCCGATTCGACAGTCTTTGAGGTCGGCAATGTCTTCGTCGGGTAGCGTCAGCGCCTCGAAGTCCTCGGGTCGTGGCGGGTTGCTGATGCGCTTCGTTGCCAGGAAATTGCCGCCCTTCTCGAGCTGCTCGATGTCGCGAACGGACGCGAGATAGCGTTCGAGAGGCGCGTCGATCCACACCATCCCAAACACGGCGACCTCGCTGTCGGGATCGGCGTCGAGCAGCTTCGTCACGGCCTTGCCGGCCTGCAACTGTACGAGCTGGTCTGGTGTCAGTTTCACCCGCTCATCGATATAGCGGGCAAGCGTCGGCGGGAGCGGCGTCGCGCGGGAGCGCCCTGCAATCTGGGCCGTGACCACCAGGACGGTCGTGAGAAGGACGACCATCGGTGCTCGCCCTATCGGTCGCCTCGTTGTCATCGTGCCCCCTTTTCGGTCACCACCACCGCCATCGACGCGCGCCGCACCAGCGCTGGTCGGCGCGGGAGTCGTCGCCTACCCGCGGGGCAATCGACGTGCCGACGACTCGCCGCTGCCGGCCCCGGCAATCGCAACGCCCCCACTGCAGTCTGAGCACTCTGGTCACAGAAGCGGAAATCTTGAACGCGCGACTCGCACCGCTCCGAAATCTCAGAGGCCCTCCGGAATGACGGAGGGTAATGCCGGCGTTGCGTGGGTTGCGACTCGTGGAGAGCGCGTTATTGGCACGGATCGCGTGAGACCTGAGGCAAACGGCGCGTCGCGCTCAATGGCACCGCACGTGCACCAGCGCAGCCGATGTACTATGCCGTTCCGCGCTCCCCACGGCGGCCTTTTTTAGGAGTCCCCCCAATGAATCGTATCCTCCGTTTTGCGCTGGTGCTCGGTGTCCTCGCGGCGGTGCCCGGCCCCGCCTGGCCGCAGCAGCCCCCGGGGTCGTCTCCAGCGAATCTCGACGAGTACGTCAAGCTGGCGCGCACCGGCATTCAGCAGGAGAAGTCGCAGATCGTCGGCGCCGCCCTCGCGCTCGACGCGACGCAAGCGGCGGCCTTCTGGCCCGTTTACAAGAAATACGAGGCCGAGCTGGCAAAGATTGGCGACGAGCGGTATGCGGGCATCAAGGATTACGCCGCAAACTACGGGTCGCTGACGGACGCGAAGGCGACCGAGCTCACCGACCGGGCGCTCGGTCTCGAAGAGAAGCGCCTCGCGCTGATCAAGCAATACGTCGGCGAGCTGCGGGGCGTCCTGCCAGCGGTGAAAGTAGGACGCTGGTATCAGGTGGAGATGGCGCTCAACAAGATTGTCGATCTCCGAATGGCTGCCGAGATCCCGCTGGCCCAGTAAGCGGATCTGATTTCGCAACGCTGCAGCCCATGCCTTTTTTCGCGGTCAACTGACGGAGACACCATGGATCCCTGCTCCACCGGCGCAAACTGCCATCGTGCGCTGGCAGCGTTTGCTCTGACCCTCATCGCGTTCGGCTGCTCGAAACCTGCGCCGCCCGCACCGCAGCCGCCCAATGTGCAGGTTGCGGAGGTGATCCAGCGCGACGTTCCGATCTTCGTCGAGGCCATCGGCCAGACGCGGGGAGCGGAGGAGGTCGAGGTTCGGGCGCGCGTCCAAGGGTTCCTCGAATCGGTGGCGTTCGAGGAAGGTTCCGCCGTCCGCAAGGGCAAGCTGCTCTACACGATTGACCCGCGCGAGTACGAAGCGGCGTTGTCGCAAGCCAAGGGGCGGGTGGCTCAGGCGCAGGCCGACCTGGCGCGCTTCGAACAGGATGTCGCGCGCTACCAGCCGCTCGTCGAGCAAAACGCGCTGCCAAAGCAGAACCTTGACACGGCCGTCGCGCAGGCCAACGCGGGTCGCGCCAATGTGGAGGCCGCCCAGGCCGCAGTCACACAGGCCCAGTTGAACCTGAGCTACACCAAGATCTTTGCGCCCACCGACGGCATCATCGGCAAGACCGAGGTCAACGTGGGGAACCTGGTGGGCCAGGGACAGAACACGCTCCTCACCCATATCTCCCAGGTCGAGACGATACACGTTCGCTTCACCGTCCCTGAGCGGGACTACCTCTACTACGCGCGCCGGCGCCAGGAGCGTGGCGGTAACTCCGCTCCTGGGGCGTCCTTGCCGTTCGAGCTGGTCCTCGCGGATGGGTCCGTCAATCCCCACAAAGGCCGGCTTGTATTCGTCGATCGCAACGTGGACCCTGTGACCGGCACGATCCTGCTCGAGGCCGCGTTCCCGAACCCGGGTGCGATCGTGCGGCCGGGGCAGTTCGCGCGCGTGCGTGCGCCGGTGGATCTGAAGAAGGGGGCAATCCTCGTCCCGCAGCGGGCCGTTACCGAGCTGCAGGGCATCTACAACGTGGCAGTCGTCGGCAGCGGCGACACGGTCGAAATCCGGATGGTGACGCCGGCCGATCGGATTGGCACGCTGTGGGTGATCGACTCGGGTCTCAAGGCGGGGGATCGGATTGTGGTCGAAGGGCTGCAGAAGGTCCGCGCCGGGATGAAGGTCAAGCCGGCGATGGTGGCGATCAAGGACGAACAGAGTGCCACTGCTTCGGGCGCGGTCACCGGGGCCACGGCCGACGCGAAAGACGCCCAGGAGTAACCGACCATGGCAGACTTCTTCATCCGGCGTCCGATCGTCGCGATCGTCATCTCGATCATCATCGTGCTGCTCGGCCTCAACGCCCTGAGCGGACTCAGCTTCGAGCAGTACCCCTTTCTCGCACCTCCCACGATCCGCGTCACCGCGAACTACCCGGGCGCCTCGGCGGTGGCGGTGGAGCAGTCGGTGGCGACCCCGATCGAGCAGGAGGTGAATGGGGTCGAGGGCATGATCTACATGAAGTCGTCGAATACCAGCGACGGCCGCATGCAGCTCGACGTCAACTTCCAAGTGGGCACCAACCAGGACATGGCCAACGTGCTCACCCAGAACCGCGTGTCGTCGGCCCAGGCGCGACTGCCCCAGGAGGTGATCCAGCAGGGGATCACCGTGAAGAAGCAGAGCCCCAGCATCCTGATGATAATTTCGCTCTTCTCCCCGAAGGGCACCTACAACGGCAACTTCCTGATCAACTACTGTGGCATCAACATCCGCGACCAGATCCTGCGTATTCCAGGGATCGCACAGGTCGACCTCTTCGGTGGCACCGACTACGGCATGCGGATCTGGCTCCGCCCCGACAGGCTCGCCAAGCTCGGGCTCACCCCGGCCGACGTCATGGCCGCGATCAAGGAGCAGAACCTCCAGGCTCCGGCCGGCCGCGTGGGGATGCGGCCCTCGCCGAAGGATCAGGAGTTCACGTACACGGTAAGCGCCCCCGGCCGCCTCGTGACCGAGGACCAGTTTGCGAACATCATCATCCGCGAGACCGAGACAGGTGGCCAGATCCGGATCAAGGACGTCGGCCGCGTCGAGCTCGGTTCGCAGGACTACAACGCCTTCGGGCGCTACAGCGGCAACCCCTCGGGAGCCATGGCCGTGTACCTCTTGCCCGGCGCGAACCAGCTCAAGGCGGCCGAGGGGATCTACGAAACGATGCGGACGGCCAAGCAGTTCTTCCCCTCGGACATGGACTACAGCATCGTCTACGACACGACTCCCGCGGTCGAGGCCTCGATCGAGTCGATCGTCCATACGTTCGTCGAGGCGGTCATCCTGGTGACGCTCGTCGTCTTCATCTTCCTGCAGAACCTGCGCGCCACGATCATCCCGCTGATCACCGTTCCCGTCTCCCTTATCGGGACCTTCATCTTCTTTCCGCTGCTCGGCTTCTCGGTCAACACCCTTTCGATGTTCGGCCTCGTGCTCGCGATCGGCATCGTCGTCGACGACGCCATCGTCGTGGTGGAAGCCGTCATGCACCACATCGAACACGGGATGACCCCCAGGGACGCGACGAGCCAGGCCATGAAAGAGGTCTCGGCGCCGGTAATAGGCATTGCCCTCATCCTCTCGGCGGTCTTCATCCCGGTGGCCTTCATCCCCGGTCTCACCGGGATGATGTACCAGCAGTTCGCGCTCACGATCGCCATTTCGGTGCTGCTGTCGGCCTTCAGCGCGCTGTCGCTGTCGCCCGCGCTCGCGGCGATGTTGCTCAAGCCAGCGAAACCGGCGAGGGGCCCGCTCGGGTGGTTCTTCCGCGGCTTCAACCGTGTCTTCGACCGCACGACGAACGGCTACGTCAAGGGCTGCCAGATACTGGTGCGTCGCTCGATCCTCACCATCGCCATCGTGGGGCTGGTGGCCCTGGGCGCGGGCTTCTTCGGCGGACAGTTGCCCGCAGGGTTCATCCCCGAGGAAGATCAGGGCATTTTCGGCATCAACGTGACCCTGCCCGCCGGCGCGTCGCTGGAGCGCACCAGCGCGGTGCTGGACCAAGTCGAAGCGATTTTGAGCAAGACCGAGGGCGTCGAGTCGTACACGACGATCGGCGGCTACGGCGTCGTCACCAGCACGTATCAGCCCAACTTCGGGACCACTTTCGTCCGGTTGAAACCTTGGGAAGAGCGGCACGGCGACGCACTGCACGTGCGCGGCTTCATGGCGCGCATCCTCGCCGAGGTCTCCCGCATCCCGAACGCGATTATCTTCCCCTTCAACATCCCGACCATCTCGGGGTTCGGCGCTTCGGCGGGCTACAACTTCCTGCTCCAGGACAAGAGCGGCAGTCTGAGCGTCGAACGCTTCGGCGAATTGAGCCGGCAGTTCCAGGAGGCGGCGCGCAAGCGGCCGGAGATCGGGAACATCTTCACCTCATTCGACCCGCGCTACCCGCAGGTGAAGGTGGAACTCGATCGCGACAAGGCGCGTAAGCTCGGCGTCCCGATCGACCAGGCCTTCCAGGCCCTTTCATCGAGCCTGGGTGGCAGCTACGTGAATGACTTCAACCGCTTCGGGCGCCTGTTCCGCGTCTACGTCCAGGCGGAATCCGACTTTCGCCGAACACCCGAGGATATCGGAAATATCTGGGTCCGCAGCGAGACCACGGGCGGCATGATCCCCCTCGGGACGCTCATCACCGTCACCTCGCAGGGGGGCACCGAGCTGACGAACCGCTTCAACCTGCTGCGCTCTGTCGAGATGCAGGGCGTCCCTGCACCGGGATTCGCTTCCGGGCAGGCCCTGGCGGCTCTGGAGGCCGTCTTCCAGCAGACGATGCCGCCGGAACTGGGATACGCGTACTCCTCGCTCTCCTACCAGGAGAAGATCGCGCCACCTGCCGGTCCCACATTCGTGGCCGCGATCGTGTTCGTCTTCCTGCTGCTCGCCGCCATGTATGAAAGCTGGCGGCTGCCGTGGGCGGTGCTGCTGGGCTCGCCCCTCGTCGCGCTCGGGGCGTTTTTCGGAGTCTGGCTCGTGGGCTACGACAACAACGTCTACGTCCAGATCGGCAACATCATGCTTGTCGGCCTTGCCGCCAAGAACGCGATTTTGATCGTCGAGTTCGCGAAGGCCAAACACGACGCTGGCATGGGGCTCCAGGAGGCGGCGCTCGAATCGGCTCGCTTGCGCTTCCGGCCGATCCTGATGACCGCATTCGCCTTCATCCTCGGCGTGGTTCCCCTCATGAGGGCGAGCGGCGCCGGCGCCGGCGCCCAGAACGTGATGGGCACGGCGGTCTTCTTCGGGATGCTGGTTGCCACCGCCTTCGGAGTGTTCCTGATTCCGGGCAACTACACGTTCGTCGAGTCGCTCGGGCGCAAAAAGAAGGCCGTCGCCGCAGTGCCGCCGCCCTCGCCAGCTCCGGCACACAAGGGAGCGCACTGAGATGACGCGTCGGCTGGTTGCCTTCACGCTGCTCGCGGCAGTCGGGGCGAGCGCCTGCACGTTGGGACCCAACTACAAGCGTCCCACGATCACGCCTCCCCCCGCATACCGGAGCGTGACGGTCACGCCCGAGCAGGCGCGCTCGGTCGCCGATCTCGCGTGGGCCGAGCTGTTCAACGAGCCGGAGCTCACGGCGTTGATTCGTGAAGCACTCGACCACAACCTTGACCTGATGGCGGCGCTGGCGCGGGTCGAGGAGTTCCGCGGCCGCGCGGCGCTGTCGCGTGCCGATCTCAAGCCGTTCGTCGGCGGCCAGTTCACCACGAGTGGGCTGCCGAACCGGGACGACATCGACAACAGCTACAGCGGGAGCCTGTTTTTCAACTGGGAGATCGATTTCTTCGGCAGGCTGCGACGCGGAGCCGAGGCGTCGGCCGCGGATCTGCTGGCCACCGAGAGCGGCACCCGTGCGGTGATGTCGCTCATCGTCACCGACGTGGCGCAGTTGTACGTCACGCTGCGCACGTTCGACGAGCAGCTCGCAATCATCCAGAGGACGGTCAAGGCGCAGGAGGAGTCGCTCGACCTCGTTCAAAAGCTGGCGGCGGGTGGGGTTGCGTCGGGTTCCGAGGTACAGCAGGCATTGAACCAGCTGGCCACGACCCGTGCCGCCCGGCCCCGGACCGAACGGCAGATGGTGCAGGCCGAGAACGCGCTCAGCGTGCTGCTCGGACGCCCACCCGCCGCAGTCGCGCGCGGCACTGGCGCCAGCACCTTGCCGACCGCCCCCGACATCCCGGTCGGCCTCCCTTCGCAACTGCTCGAGCGGCGCCCCGACATCGTCGCCGCCGAGCAGCAGTTGCATGCCGCGGTCGCGCGCATCGGTGTCGCCGTGGCCAGCAAGATCCCGATTCCGCGCATCGGCCTGACGGGTTCGTTCGGCCGTGTGAGCACGTCGCTCGAAGACTTCTTTGGTGCTGGCGGCGAGCAAGGGGAGAACGTGCTCTCGTTCGGGCCGTTCCTCGACATCCCCCTCTACGACGGCGGCGCCGGCAAGGCGCGTGTCCGGATCGCCCACGCGCAGGCCGAGCAGGCGGCGCTCGCCTACCGGAACACCATTCTGATCTCGCTCCGCGAAGTGGCCGACGCGCTGGTGACGATCCAGAAGATTCGGGAGGAGATCGCGGACAACGAAGTGCGCACGGAAGCTGCTCGCGAGTATCTGCGCCTGACCGACCTCCGCTATCGCGGCGGCGTCGTCAGCTACCTGGAGGTGCTCGACGCCCAGCGACAGCTTTTCGCGGCTGAGACCGATCTCACCGATACGCGCGGCACGCAGCTCCTTGCGGTCGTTCAGCTCTATCGCGCGCTCGGAGGAGGCTGGTCCAACGACGAGCTGAGCAAGCTGGCGGAGCGGCCCGCGACGGCGATGCAGTAAGCGGCGAGACGCCTGCCGCAAACGCAAAGCGCCAGTTCGCGACGCGAGGTCACCCAGCGCCGGTTACCTGCCGAGGAGCGCAATCATGTCTGAGACGAACCCACGCATCGAGCACGATCTGCTCGGCGATTTGGCTGTCCCTGGCGACGCCTACTATGGCGTGCAGACGGCACGCGCCCTCGCCAATTTTCATATCTCCGGCGTGCAGCTACGCCTCTATCCGGATCTGATCAAGGCGCTGGCGATGGTGAAGATGGCGGCGGCGCGCGCCAATTTCACCTGCGGTCAGTTCAGCCGCGAGATCCTGACGGGCATCGAAGCGGCTTGCCAGGAGATCATCGACGGCCGTCTTCACGATCAGTTCTGCCTCGACGTGTTGCAGGGGGGCGCCGGCACCTCGACCAACATGAACGCAAACGAGGTCATCGCGAATCGCGCCCTCGAGATCATGGGCCACCGCAAAGGGGATACCGCTATTGCGATCCGCACGACCACGTCAACGGCTCACAGTCGACGAACGACGCGTACCCGAGCGCCCTCCACCTCGGGATGGCCCTCGGCAACGGGCGCCTCGTGGCCGCGATCAATCAGTTGATCGCATCCTTCCGCGCCAAGGGGCGCGAGTTCAGCGACGTCGTGAAAATGGGCCGCACGCAGCTGCAGGACGCGGTACCAATGACCCTCGGCCAGGAATTTACGGCCTTCGGCGAGACCCTCGCGGGAGAGATCCGGGCCCTCGAGGCCATCCAGCGCGTGCTCTGCGAGATCAACATGGGCGGCACCGCCATCGGCACGGGCCTGAATGCGCCGCCGGGTTACGCCGAGGCGTGCGCCACGGAACTGGCCCGGATCACCGGCTTGCCCATCTATCTCGCGCCCGACCTGATCGAAGCCACGCAGGATACGCAGGCGTTCGTGTTGTATTCCTCCTGCATGAAGAGCCTGGCGATCAAGCTCTCGAAAGTGTGCAACGACCTGAGGCTGCTCGCCTCGGGGCCGCGCTGCGGCCTGCGTGAAATAAACCTGCCGGCCAAGCAACCCGGTTCGTCGATCATGCCAGGCAAGGTCAACCCGGTCATCCCGGAAGTGGTCAATATGGTCTGCTTCAGGGTGATTGGCAGCGACCTCACGGTTTCACTGGCGGCCGAGGCCGGCCAACTGCAACTCAACGTGTTCGAGCCGGTCATCGCCGCTTGCATCTTCGAGGCGCAGACGCTGTTCATCAACGCCGCGGGCACCCTCCGCGAGCATTGCGTGGAAGGCATCACTGCCAACCGCGACGTCTGTGCCCACTACGTCGAGTTCAGCATCGGTACAGTCACCGCCCTGAACCCACTGATCGGATACGAGCGTTCGACCGAGTTGGCGGCCGAAGCGATGCGGACCGGACGGGGCATTCTCGATCTCGTGCGAGAGAAGAAGCTGCTCTCCGAGGCACAGATTGCTACCGTGCTCGATCCGGTCGTGATGACGGGACGGAAACCGCCGGCATGAGTGCTGCCGCAGGTCGCATGACGCTCGGCGTGCTGCTGGCATCGGCTGCCATCGCCCTTGGTGCGATCTCGCGGCAGACCGTGGAGGAGTGGCAGACTTTCGAAGGCAGCTGGAACGCGGCCGGCGAGCGGCAGGCGCTGTCGATCGGCGACGGACGTTCGGCGGCCACGATTCGCCTGTCGGGTTCACTTTTCCTCACCCGGAACGGTGGGCTTCGCCGCGGGTTTCGCGCCGAAGCGCTCGGCTTCGACGATGGCCGTGGCACAGGCGTCGGCCGGGCTCTGTGGACCGACGACCGTGGCGATCAGATCTTCAGCGAGATTGTCGGTCAGCCAGCCGGGACCGGCCGACGCGTCGAAGGCACCATTACCGGCGGCACGGGCCGCTACACCGGCGTGACTGGATCGTACTCGTTCGAATGGCGATATGTGCTGCCGGCCGACGAGATCAGATTCCAGGCACAGAGCGTCACCGTGGCCGGCCGATACCGTCTTCCGTCGCCACGATGACGGATGCTGGCGCGGCTCGTCGAGCATGGCTCGTTCGCGGCGCGGTGCTCGCGCTCTTCCTCGTCCTCTGGGTCTGGCCGGTCCCGGAAGGACTGACGCGTCCTGCCTGGCACTTGTTCGCGATCTTCGCCGCAACGATCGCCTCGGTGGTCGCGGGCGCCCTACCGATTCTGACCGCGTCGATTTTCGGTGCAGCGATCGCCGTGCTGAGCGGCGTCATCACCGCGGTTCACGCCTGGGCCGGCTTCGCCAACGGGACGATACTGCTCATCGTCGTGGCGTTTCTCGTCGCGCGGGCAGTGGTGACGAGCGGTTTGGGAGAGCGTATCGGCCATATGGTCGTTCAGATGTTCGGGCGATCGACGCTGGGCCTGTCCTACAGCATTTTTGTTGTCGACGGCCTGATCGCGCCGGCGTTTCCCAGTAACACGGCGCGATCGGGTGTCCTTTATCCGCTCGCCGTCTCGCTGGCCAAGGCCTCCGGCGTAACACCCGGCAATCCGCAACGGGCGCGGCTTGGCAAGTTCCTCATGTTCTCGGGCATGGCCAGTCTGAGCCTGTCGTCGGCGCTCTGGTTCACCGCGATGGCCGCCAATCCTCTTGGCGCCGAGATCGCGCGCGGGTTCGGCATTGAGATCAGCTTTGCCTCGTGGCTGATCGCCGCTTCGGTCCCCACGCTGGCGGCGATGGCACTGATTCCGGTGGTGCTCTACAAGATCGTTGCCCCCGAGGTCACGGCCACGCCCACCGCTCCGGCGGCAGCGTAGAGCCTCGCTGCAGGCGCTCGGGCCGCTCAGCCGGCACGAATGGATCGTCGCCATCACGTTCGTGGTGATGGTGGTGCTCTGGGCGTCGGCATCGACGCTGGCGCTCGATTCGACTGCAGTCGCACTCCTCGGGCTCGGTGTTCTTCTTGCCACCGGTGTGCTCACCGCCGGCGACATCGCGAAGGAGGGCGATGTGCTCGCCACCTACATCTGGTTCGCGCTGCTGTTCACGATGAGCAGCCAGCTGAACGAGCTCGGGTTCATGTCGTTTGTCGGGCAGCAGCTTGCGAATGCCATGGGCGAGTGGTCGCCGCTCTCCGCGGGCCTCACGCTGGTGCTCGCGTACGTGCTGCTGCACTATCTGTTCGTCAGCCAGACCGCGCACCTGCTGGCGCTGTTCGGCGTATTTCTCGATGTCGGCGCAAAGGTCGGCGTGCCGGCCATGCCCCTGGCATTTCTGCTGCTGTTTGCGACGAACTTCTTCTCGTGCATCACACCGCAGGGATCGAGTGCGAACCTGCTGTTCGCCAGCAGCGGCTTCCTGACACAGCGCGATCTCTACCAGCTCGGCGCCTTGACGACCGCGCTCAACCTCGCCATCTACGTAGTGGTCGGGCTCCCCTGGCTCTTGTTCCTGCGCTAGACGAGCACTGTCTCAAGGGCATCCGCGGATTCCGCGGATGACGCGGAGCTGTTTGCGGGCGAACGGCGTCATCCGATGGATGGCTGACAGTCATGGCACGGTGTTCTCATTGGCGCTTACGACGAGACCATAGGCCGGCGTCGCGGCGTAGCCGCGACGGCGCTGAGAGAGAGCCAGCGATCGCAAGAGGCTGAAGGATCAAGTGCCTTTTGCGATCGCCGGCTCTCTCTCAGCGCTGCCGCACGCTTCGCGTGCGGCGCCGGCCTCGTTCCGCGTAATCCGCGCAATCCGCGGTTACCTCCTCGAGTCGCAGTCTAGAGCTGGAGCTGGATGGGGCAAGCCCGGTGCCTCACGACGAGTACTCAGCTCCTACAACAGTTTTCAGTAGGTCTGGAACATCGTCTGCAGCTGCGCTGCCGTCGGTGGCTTCAACAGCGCCAGGGAAAGAAGCACGCGGGCTTTCTGCGGGTTCAGCTCGTCGGAGGCAATGAAGCCCATCTCGTCGTCGTTGACCTCCACGTTGCGGCCGACATTGCCGGTGGCGACCCGAGAGCTTCGCACGACCATCACTCCCTTCTTCACCGCTTTGGCGGCGGCCTCAATCGATGCCTTGTTCATGTTGCCGTTTCCCACGCCGGCGATGACGATGCCTTTCGCGCCGTTCGCCGCAGCGGCGTCGATCAGATCCGGCGACATGTCGATGGACGCTAGGATGATGTCCACGCGGGGCAACGCAGTGACGTTCGAGATATCGAACTCGCTTTCCGTCGTGTGCTTCCACTCCGGCTTGGTGTAAAAGTCGTTCTTTCCATACGCCGCCACGCCGACGAGGCCGCGAAGCGGCGACATGAACGTTTGCACCGCGGTCGTGCTCGTCTTCGTCAGCGAATGCGCGGCGTGAATCCAGTCGTTCATCACCACGAGCACGCCTCGTCCGCGTGCCGCCGGGTCGACCGCGACGCCGACAGCGTTGTAGAGGTTCAATGGACCGTCGGCACTGACGGCCGTTGACGGCCGCATCGAGCCGACCATCACGACCGGCTTGTCGGTCTTGACTGTGAGGTTCAGAAAGAATGCCGATTCCTCGAGCGTGTCGGTACCGTGGGTGATCACGAATCCGGCGATATCCGGCGACTTCGCCAGCTCATTGATCCGCTTGGCGACCGTGAGCAGGATCGCGAAGCTCATATCCTGCGAGCCGACGCTCGAGATTTGCTCGCCCTTGATCGTGGCGAGCTCCGAGATTCCAGGCACGGCCGCGATCATCGTGTCGATGCCGACCGCTCCGGAGGTGTAGGCGGCCTGCGTGCCCGTCGCCGCCGCACCGGCGATCGTCCCGCCGGTGGCGAGGACCACGACGTTGGGCTTCTTGGTTTGCGCCTGAGCGGCGCGCGCGCCGAGTGTCGCGGTCACTATCGCCACGAGCAGCGCGATGGTTCTCCGATGGGCATGCATTGTCCGCTCCTTCTGAAAGCTACGTTTGGACCGACGTCTGGGCCGTCACTTCTACTTTTCCAGCCACGCCTTCGCAGCGGTCATGGCATCAGTGGTGAAGAACTCCACCGGACCTGCAGCGTCGCGGGCATGATCGCCTCGGGAGAAAACCGTCACTCCACGGAACGGCCAGCTATCGTCGCCGCCAACAGGACCAGCGCCCGCGGCTGTACGATGTATGTCGAGTGGAGCACCGCGGGCGCGTGTTCCCACGGCACGATGTCTTCGGGTGATTCGAGCGCCGTGTCACTGCACCGGCGCCAACCCTCGTCGCTTTCGGGTGGCGGAGGCGGCAGCTGGAACGTCAGCGGTTCCCAGTAGGCGTTGAGCATCAGGTGGCGCACGAACCGGGCCTCCGGGTTCCGGACGGTCAGCGCCAGCGAGTGCGAATGCTCGCTCCAATCGGGTTGGTTCAGGGTTGTGCCGTGCCACTCGAGCTGCGCCCGTTCGAGGAGCTCGGTGAGTGTCAGCGAGGCTCCAGCCCCCGCGAGGTGGCGCTGCTGCCGGTGGGCAATGAGCGCCTTGACGAAGCGGTGGATATCGGCATGGCGCGCGGGCAGGCGCCAGTCGAACCAGCTGATCTCGCTGTCGTGGCAGTAGGCGTTGTTGTTGCCGCATTGCGTCCGGCGCACTTCGTCGCCCATGAGCAGCATCGGCGTACCGGCTGCGAGCAGCGTCAGCGCGAAGAAGTTCTTGACCTGCCGATTTCTCAGCGTTTCGATCGCGGGATCATCGGTCGGACCCTCGACGCCGCAGTTCCAGCTGGCGTTGTCATCGGCGCCGTCGCGATTGTCGTCGCCGTTGGCTTCGTTGTGCTTGCGATCGGACCAGACCAGATCGTTGAGCGTGAAGCCGTCGTGGCAGGTGACGAAGTTGACGCTGTGCTCGGCCTCTCGGCCTTTGTGGCCGTAGACGTCGGGACTGCCGAGGAGCCGCGTCGCCACACGCGACACGTGGCCGTTGTCGCCTTTCAGGAAACGCCGCACGTCATCACGGAACCGCCCGTTCCACTCCTGCCAGGCGTCGCCCACGAAGCTGCCGACCTGATAGAGTCCCGCCGCGTCCCATGCCTCGGCAATCAATTTCGTGCCTGCGAGCAGCGGATCCGATTCGATGTCCCACAGCACCGGCGGGTTCGGCATCGGATGGCCCGACTCGTCGCGCGACAGAATCGATGCCAGGTCGAAGCGGAAGCCGTCGACGTGCATCTCGGTGACCCAGTAGCGCAGGCTGTCCTGGATCAACCGTCGCACAATCGGCCGGTTGGCGTTCAGCGAGTTGCCGCAACCCGAGTAATCGGCATAACGCGACCTGTCCTTCTCGAGGATGTAGTAGAAGTCGTTGGCAAGACCGCGATACGACAAGGTCGGGCCGGTGTGATCGCCCTCGGTCGTGTGGTTGAAGACGACGTCGAGGATGACTTCGATGCCCGCGCGGTGAAGCGCCTTCACCATGTCGCGAAATTCGTCGAGGACGCCGAGCGGATTGCGCGTGGAGCTGTATGCATGGTGCGGCGCAAAGAGCGAGACGGGCTGGTAGCCCCAATAGTTCACGCGGTTCGGCGCGTCCTGCGGATCGAACTGGAAGATCGGCAACAGCTCCACCGCAGTGACGCCAAGGTCCTTGAGGTACGGAATTTTTTCCACCAGACCCGCGTAAGTGCCGCGCGCTTTTTCGGTCAGACCGGAACTGGGATGGCGGGTAAAGCCGCGCACGTGAAGCTCGTAGATGACGGTTTCGGCGAATGATCGTCCGAGAGGCGCGTCGCCTTCCCAGTCGTAGAGACCGGGATCGGCAACCACGCTCTTCATCGCGGTCGCGGCGGTATCGCCCGGCCGTTTCGCCGCATCGCGGTCGTACGCGTCTGGGACCGCGACCGCCAGACCATAAGGATCGAGAAGAACCTTGCTGGCGTCGAAGCGCAAACCGCGTTCAGGTACAAACGGGCCGTCCGCGCGGTAGGCGTAGACCTGACCTGCCTCGAGGCCGGGGACAAAGGTATGCCAGTAGTGGTAAGTGCGATCGTTGGCTGGATCGAGCGGAATGACGACCGCTGGCTGCGTGCACGTGCCGCTGTCGAACAACAGCAGCTCGATCAGCGTCGCGTTCTTCGAGAACACGCTGAAGTTTACGCCGCCGTCGCGTACCGTCGCGCCGAGCGGCGCGCTCGCCGCCTCGCGCCGCGCCCGATCCACCGTCGGCGTGCTCACGATCGTGCGGGAGCCGGCGCGGGCGGGTGCACGTGCCAGATGTCGCGGCAGTAGTCGCGGATGGACCGGTCCGAGGAGAAGCGGCCCACACGTGCGGAGTTCAGGATCGACATGCGCGCCCATCCGTCCTGATCGGTGTAGGCCTCGCTCACACGCGCCTGGCAGTCCACGTAGGCCTGATAATCGGCAAAGAGCAGGTAGTCGTCCCTTGCCAGCAGCGATTCCAGCAGTGGCCGGAACCTCGCCCGGTCGCCGCCCGAGAAGAAGCCGCCATCGATCAGGTCTATCGCCTGACGCAACTCGTCGTTCGACTCGTAGATCTGCCGCGGGTTGTAGCCTCGAGCCTTCCGCTCTGCCACCTCGCCGGCTGTGAGACCAAAGAGAAAGAAGTTGTCGCGGCCTACGGCGTCGAGGATCTCGACATTCGCGCCGTCCAGCGTGCCGATCGTCAGCGCGCCGTTCATCGCGAATTTCATGTTGCCGGTGCCCGACGCCTCCTTGCCCGCGGTCGAGATCTGCTCCGAGAGATCCGCAGCGGGGTAGATGCAATGGCTGTTCGTGACGTTGAAGTCGGGCAGGAACACAACCTTCAATCGATCGGACACACGCGGATCCCGATTGATGGTCTCCGCAACGTCGTTGATCAGTTTGATGATCAGTTTTGCCATCCGGTAGCCAGGCGCTGCCTTGCCGCCGAAGATCACGGTGCGCGGCGTGCCGTTGGCACCGGCGGCATGGATCAGCCGGTTGTAGAGGGTGATCACATGCAGGACGTTCAGGTGCTGCCGCTTGTACTCGTGCAGCCGCTTCACCTGGATGTCGAAGAGCGACGCCGGATCGACGACAATGCCGGTCCGCTGCTTAATCACGGTCGCCAGGCTGTTCTTGTTGGCCGTCTTCACCGCTCGCCACTCGCCCTGGAACCCACGGTCGGAGGCGAGCGGCACCAGGCGTTCGAGCTCTCCCTCGAGATCCGAGATCCATCGATCGCCAATGTGCCGGCTGATGAGAGCAGACAGTGTGGGATTGCTCAGAACGATCCAGCGCCGCGGCGTCACGCCGTTGGTCACGTTGAAGAACTTCTCCGGCCACAGCTCGTAGAAGTCGCGCAGCACCGTCTGTTTGAGCAGTTCCGTGTGCAGCGCTGCGACGCCGTTGATCGCATGGCTGCCGACACAGGCGAGATTGGCCATTCGCACGTATTTATCGCCGGATTCGTCGATGATGGACAGGCGCGAGACGCGTCCTTCGTCGTCGGACGCGCCGGCTCTCACCTCGTCGAGGAAACGCCGGTTGATCTCGAAGATGATCTCCAGGTGACGGGGAAGCAGTCGCCGGAAGAGCGGGAGCGGCCACTTCTCGAGCGCCTCGGCGAGGAGCGTGTGGTTGGTGTAGCCGCAGGTCCGCCGGGTGATCGCCCACGCCTGCTCCCACGGCAGCAGGTGGTCGTCCACCAGCAGTCGCATCAGCTCGGCAACCGCGATCGAGGGGTGCGTGTCGTTCAACTGCGCCGACCAGCACGAGTCCAACGCCTCGAGCGCCGTGCCACGCTCGAGGTGAAGCCTGATCATGTCCTGCAGCGAGCAGGAGACGAAGAAGTACTGCTGGGTGAGGCGAAGCTCCTTCCCGACCTCCGGTTCGTCGTTGGGATAGAGCACCTTCGAGATCGTTTCCGATGCCACCTTCTGGTGGACCGCGCCGTAATAGTCGCCGACGTTGAAAGCGTCGAAATCGAAGGACTCCGCGGCCTCCGCCTTCCAGAGGCGCAGCAGATTCGTGGTCGCCGATTGAAATCCTGGGCACCGGCGTGTCGTAGGCGATGCCCTTCACGACTTTGTCCGGCAGCCAGCGCACCCGATGACGTCCCTCGTTGTCGGTGTAGTGCTCGGCACGGCCGCCGAGCTTCACGTCGAAGGTGATTTCCGAGCGCACGATCTCCCAGGGATTGCCGAAGCGGAGCCATTTGTCGGTCAGCTCGACCTGCCAGCCGTCACGAATCGCCTGATCGAAAATGCCGAACTCGTAGCGGATGCCATACCCGATCGCCGGGACGTTGAGCGTGGCGAGCGAGTCCATGTAACACGCCGCCAGCCGGCCGAGGCCGCCATTGCCGAGGCCGGGCTCTTCCTCCTGCTCGAGCACGTCCGGCAGGTCCTGGCCAACTCGAGCGAGCGCCTGTTCCGTTGCCTGCCAAATCCCGAGGCATATCAGGCTGTTGCCGAGATGCGGGCCGGTCAGGAATTCGGCTGACAGGTAAGCGATGGCCTTGAAGTCGTCTCCGCTCCGGACAATGCGTTCGATCGTCCTGATATAGCGATCCAGCACGCGATCGCGGACGGTATACGCCAGCGCCATGTACCAGTCGTTCCGCGTCGCATACTGCGGGAGCTTTCCCTGCAGACAGTGCAGATTGTCCATCAGCGCCGCGGCAATGGCCTCCGCCGAGAGTCCGGTCCGAATGTTCACGCGATCCATTACATCCTCAGCTTGCCGTTCACGGGTGGTCATCGCCGTTTGCGAGTGGAGCCCGTGACGCGTCTGGCGACGCGCGCAGACGGGCGCCTGTGAGCGGCCGACCATTCCGCGTGATGGCGGCGGATTCGTTCAACGGCCTGTTCGGCATCGTCGACACATACCGGGATCGCCACATCTTCTGCGCTCGCGAGGGGCGGATCGGTCGGCAGCATCGAGGCCCTGGCCCAGGCGGTGAGGCCTGGCCACATCTTTCCGACGAGGATGAGCGGGGTGTTCTCGAGATGCTTCACCTGGAGCAGCTGCCAGATCATGAGCATTTCCAGCACGGTGCCGATGCCGCCCGGCGTAACGATGAAGGCGTCGGACACGAGCACGAACTGATGGAGGCGGGTAAAGAACGTCCGGTGCTCGAACGCCTGCGCGACGAACGCGTTGACGTCTTGCTCGAACGGCAGCTGCACGCGAATGCCATACGAGCGGCTTCGTTCCGGCGCTGCCGCCGCTCCCTCGTTGGCGGCCTGCATCAGGCCCGGGCCGCCGCCGGTCACGATGTCACATCCCATGGCCGCCAGCGTGCGCGCCGCGCGCTTGGTTTCTTCATAGCCAAAGCTTCCGGGCTTGACGCGGGCCGAGCCGAAAATACTGACGCGGTAACGCTCGCGCCGTGAGGGCCGCAGTCGCGTGAGTGTGTTGACGACATCCCACAACCCGAGGACCGAGCCCCACACCGCGTCGCGAACAGCATCCTCGTCAGCGAGGCTGATCACATCGGTCGACTGCTTTGTGGAGCCACTCATCGTGCGGGCACCGTTGCGCCTGGCGCCGTCAGGACGGAGTTTCCCCCGTCGGGTGACACGACTGCAGGCGCCGCATGCCAGTGCTCACGCGGCACAATCTTGGGTGCAGCCGGATCCGCCATGTAGGCAGGAGTCATGATTTGGACACCGTACTCGTTGAAGACGTCAAGGATGTGGCGATGGAGATCGGTATAGACCTCCAGCATGGTCATCGCCTCGGCGCAATAGACGTTCAGCTCGTAGATCACGGCGAAGTCGGCCAATCGGTTCTGCAGCACGAAGGGACGGGGAGTCCGAAGGATCCCCGTCGTGCGCTCCGCTGCTGTCATCAGCATCGCTTCGACCTGGCGCCACGGCGTCTCGTAACCGATTCCCACCTCCGTGTGCAGGATCAGCCCGTCGCTGCGTGCGAGCGCGCTGTAGTTGATGACCTGCGTCGACAGAATCGTCGAGTTGGGGATGATGACCTCTTCGTTCTTCAGAGAGCGCAAACGCGTCACCTGAATCCGTGAGTCGGTGACGTCGCCAATCATGTCGCCGATCTTGACACGATCGCCGACCCTGAAGACCCGCCGGTAGATCAGCGAGTACCCGGCGACCAGATTGGCGATGGCGGATGACGATCCGAGCGACAACAAGACGCCGACGAAGATGGACACCCCCTTGAATGCCGCCGACTCCGATCCCGGGAAGTACGGATATCCGATGACCACGCCGAACGCGATCAGCGCGAACCGCACGATCTTGTACGTCGGTTGCGCCCACTCCGGTTCGAACCCCGGCCAGCGCAGGCTGCCGCGGTGAATCGCGTCGAAGATCAACCGCATGAGGCGCAGCACGATACGCAGGACCACGAACAGAACGGCCAGGAACGTGAGGCTCGGCAGCTCGCTGACGACGCCAGCCGCCATCGTGCTGAGAGGGTCGAGCACGAGCGCGAACAGATCGTTGGAGAGATAGCGGGTCGCCGGGAAGCGGCCGAGCACAAAACCGATGAACTGAAAGAGGAGGATGATGAACACGAGCGCCGTGGCGAGGTGCACGCCCTGGTGAAGGGCACTGGCCAGGCGTTCGGGCCCCGGCATCGCCACCGCCCGAATCCTGGCGAGCCGGTCGTGCGGCTCGATGCGTTTGGCGGCGAGCGCGGCTCGACGTCCAATCAGCCGGTGCACCCACCGCGATATCAAGAACAGCACGCCCACGCCGGCGAGGAACGCCACCGCCGCCCCGGTGGCGTCGCGGACGCCGCGTTGCAATGCCTGCAGAGTTCTCGCCTGCCGATACTCGTCGATCGCCTGTCGGATGCGGGCGAGATGGATCTGCGCCAGTTCCGATCGCGTGAGCTGTTCGAGGCGCGCGTCAGCCTCGGTAATCGCGACGATCGGCCGATCGCCCGCCATGATCCGCTCGAGGCCCTCGGCCTCGGCGATCCTGAGCGACGTCAGCGGGAGCGACCGATTCCGGGCGACCGCCTCCAGCCTGGCGCGGACATTGGCAGCCCGCGTTGACGCGGGCAGGGACGAGGAGCCGCGGACGCGGAACAGCACCTCGCCGTCGAGCTCGACCGGAGCCGTGTCGATCTCGGCGTCCACCGATAGCGCCTCTTGAGCGGACAGTGGGCGAATCAGTCGGAGCGCCGGCCAGGACGACACGAAAACAAGCGTGAGGGTCGCCGCGACCCGCCACGCCGGCCCGGTCATCGCGCTACCCCTTCGCGGCCGGGGGGTATTTCTTCAACATCCTCGCGACGGCTTTCCCGTAGCCTGGGCCCCAGCCGCAGCCGGGACCGCCGCCCATCCCGTAGGCGTTCCACTGCTTCTCCTTGTCGACGGAGACCTAATAGCCCACGTGCAAATCCGCGTTGCCGTCGTCGGTCTTGGTCAGGTCTTGTACTTGCTGGAGCCTGTCCCCGGCATCGCGTTGTAGCCCGCATTCTGGGTGCTCGCGATCGCGGCGGTCAGCAGCAGGGCAGTGGCAACGCCGACTCCGCCGATGACACGGAAAGCGTTACTCGGCACAACTACCTCCTTGGGGGCAGGGCCGCCCCTGGGTTCAGCAGCCTCTGTGCCACCCCGCGTTAATCGCGCAGACGGGAAGAAGTCCTAGGCTGCCAGCCAATTGGCGCCGCTCGCCCACCTCTCGTCCGTGCAATGGGCTCCGCCGGACCGGAGGCCCTCCGAAATGTCGGATGCCGAATCCGGCGACTCTCAGTACGACCAGTTGATCGACACGCTCACGTGGAGCGGCGAAGCACTTATGATGTGCCACGTGTTTGGATGGCTTCGACTGGTTGGGCCAATCCGCTGAACCTGTTCAACCCGCGCCATCCACAAGAAGCCACACGACGCCGGTGATTCAGCACGTCTTCGAGGATTATCTGAGGCGCACGCATGACCATTCGCGACTTCGCCAAGCGCCGCATTCCCGCGCTGGCCTGGATGCCCAGGTACGAGCAGGCGTGGCTCCGGTCGGATGCCATCGCTGGCATCACCACGGCGTCCGTTGTTATCCCGAAGGCGATGGCCTACGCGACGGTCGCCGGACTGGCCGTACAGGTCGGCCTGTACACGGCGCTGCTGCCCATGGCGGCGTATGCGATCCTTGGCAGTTCTTTGCGCCTCAGCGTCAGCACGACGACGACCATCGGCATACTCACCGCCGCGCAGATCGCCGAGTTCGCACCCAATGCCGCAGCGGGCGAAGCCGCCGCCGTAGCGACGACACTGTCAGTCCTGGTCGGGCTCTTGCTGGTCGCGGCGGCGGTGCTTCGTCTCGGCTTCGTCGCCCAGTTCATCTCTGAACCAGTGCTGACCGGGTTCAAGGCCGGCATCGGCGTGGTGATCGTCGTCGATCAGTTGCCCAAGGTTTTCGGGCTTCACGTGCCGCATGGGGCGTTGCTGCAGACCGTCGTGAGAACGGTGCAAATGCTGCCGAGCGCATCGTATGTCACGATGGCGCTCGGGCTGTCCACGATCGGCGTGATGGCCCTCCTTGAATGGCGCGCTCCGCGCGCGCCCGCGCCGCTGATTGGGGTGGCACTCGGGATTGCCGCATCAGCGCTGCTCGGACTGAAAGCGCTCGGTGTCGACACCGTGGGCGCCATCCCTCCCGGCCTGCCGCAGGTGACCTTTCCGGACAGCTCGCTGGCGCCCACTTTGTGGGCAGGCGCACTCGGCATCGCACTCATCAGCTTCACCGAGTCGGTGGCGGCGGGCCGGGCGTTCGTGCAGCCGGGCGAGCGCCGGCCCGATGCCAATCAGGAATTGCTGGCGCTCGGCGTCGGCAATGTGCTCGGGGGCCTTACAGGTGCGATGCCCTCCGGTGGAGGCACCAGCCAGACAGCGGTCAACACGCGGGCCGGCGCGCGATCGCCGATGGCCTCGCTCGCCACCGTCGCGGCGACTGCGGGCGTTCTGCTCTTCCTGGCGCCGCTGATCGCGCTCATGCCGCAGGCAACGCTGGCCGCGGTCGTGATCGTGACCTCTATCGGGCTGATCGCCCCCCTGGAATTCGCCGCAATCAGGCGAATAGGGACGACCGAGTTCCGGTGGGCCGTCACCGCGATGTTGGGAGTCATCACCCTTGGCACGCTCCGTGGAATTCTGGTCGCCATCGTGCTGTCGATGGTGAGCCTGCTGCGTCAGGCCAACAATCCCGCGGTCCACACGCTGGGCCGAAAACCTGGCACCGATGTCTTCCGTCCCCGATCGCCGGACCATCCCGAGGACGAAACCTTTGCCGGAATCCTGATCCTCCGCCCCGAAGGCCGAATGTATTTCGCGAATGCGCAGCGGATGGCCGACAAGATCATGACCCTCGTCGATGTCCATCAGCCCTCAACCGTACTGCTCGATCTTCGCGCTGTCCCCGACATCGAGTACACCGGCGTGAAGACACTCACCGAACTGGAGGCCTCGATGCGGCGTGCCGGCCAGCGGCTCGTTCTGGCCGCTTTGAATCCCGACGCGCTTTCTGCGATTCAACGTGCGCCGCTCGGCGCCCTGCTCGGTCGCGAACGGATGTTCTTTTCCGTGAGCCAGGCCATTGCTGCATGTGTCAATCAGGCAGGCGGATCGGGCAGCCTCCGGGATGCTGGAGGCTCCGCTCGTGATCCCGTGCCCGACGGTAACCTGTGATCGCGCGGTTAGCACAGGAGTCTCAGGATCAACGTGCTGCCGATGCCGGCGGTCGCGCTGCTCATCAGCTTGTGGATTCTGCCAGCGCTCATCACGGCTCTGACGCCGCTTGCGCCGTCATGGGTTGGCGCGGCCGCAGCACACGGCGCTGCCCGAGGTCGTCTGGAAGGTGGTGTGGATGGATTAGGCGTCCGGGCACCACGGTTCGCGTCCGGAATGTCGGAGTGCCTCCGGTCGAACGTAGAACGGCGCCCGTGCGACGCCTGGCTTGCCGCCGTGCGAGTACACGCGCAAGTGCTTGTCCCATGGTGGGTTTGACGGTCCACGCCGGCTCACGGCCCGAATGGCATGGTTGTTTCTGTCTACCCAACATTCTCCTCGAGAAGCATGCGATGCCCAACGCTACGGTGCTGGCGATGACCCTGCTGCCAACGATGCTCCTGGCAGCCCATCTCGATGCGCGGGTCACGGCCGCGCAAACCTTCGTCGCAACCGCCAGCGTCAAAACAGCTGGGGGAGCCTCAATCACCGCACCGGTGACCATCGTTCTCTCTCGCTGGACCTCCGATGATGAGCGTGAGAAGGCAATTGCCGCGTTGAAGCAGGGCGAAGCTGCGCTCAAAACCGCGATGGATGCCATGCCTGAGATCGGCACGATCCAGCTCGGTGGCCACACGACGCCGGTACGTTTTGCTCGCAGTCTCGACACCGCGGGTGGTGGCAAAGTGGTTACGATCGTGGCGTCGCAACCCATCCTGCATCTTGGCGCTGGTCTGCCGGAGGCCAAACCAAGAGCGGGCTATCCGTTCGCATTCGCAACATTCGAAGTGGATGCGACCGGCAAGGGCACCGCCGGCGATTTGGCCCCAGCGGCCAAGCTGAAAATCGCCGAGAACGGCGCGCTGGTCGTGGACGACTACGGAACGGAGGCTGTTCGCCTGACCGCGATTGCCACCAAGTAGGCTGACTACTCCCGGCGGCAGGGGGCCCGGGTGTGAGCGAGCTCAGTTGCGTACCTTGATGCGGGGCGGAGTAGGTTTCTCATGACGGTCGACAGAGAGGGCACAAACATGAAACGTATTGGGTGGTTCGTCATCGCGTTCCTGCTGGTCGCCGGCACTGCCGGGGCACAGGATATTCGCTACAACTACGACAAGTCCGCTGACTTCACAAAGTACAAGACTTATAAGTGGGTAGACATCAAGACCAGTGACAAGGATGAACTGATCGACAAGCAGATCCGCTCAACTATCGACGCGGAACTCGCCAAGAAGGGTCTCACGGCGACAGAGAGCGACACTGCGGACATCTATATCGGCTATCAGCTTGCCATCTCGACGGAAAAGCAGGTGAACACCTTCAGTTCGGACTTCGGGTATGGCCCGGGCTGGGGCCCTTACGGTGGCTACGGTGGCTATGGCGGCATGGGCTCGGGCACGAGTACGTCCACGACGAGCACCTTGTATATCGGCGCGCTGCAGCTGGATTTCTACGAGGTCCCCAAGAAGCAAACAGTCTTTCGCGCGGTCGCCACGAAGACGCTGGATCCCAAAGCCAAGCCAGAGAAACGTCAAAAGAACTTGACGAAGGCCGTGGCGAAGATGCTGAAGAAATATCCGCCCAAACCGGAGTAGGTCCGACTGCGTCGTGCCCGCCGTGTGGCGGCGCCCCGTCTCGAGACGCCAGGCGTCTCGCGCGGGCGCTGCCGCGGCGAGGCCGCGAAGTGCGCCAGCGGACGTTCCTCTTCCGAACAATCCCTGGTCGGGATCGTAGGGCTATCACCAGCCCCAGACTCCGGCGGTGAGGCCACATCGCGGCAACATTGGCAGGGGCCGCGATCAAGAGGATAATGCCGCGCGGAGGAGTCATGCGTCGTACATGTTCGTCGTCATCCGAATAGCGCTGGCCTCCGCACGCCGGCACAAAGTACAAAACCGATTCACACGACTCAGGAACATAGGCCGGGACGCAGACTCGAGATTACCGTGCGGCACGGGACATGCTCGACGTGCAGAGCCAACTGAATGGAGGCGCCATGACAGCAGCCGTTACTTACGCCGTTACTGCGTTCGCGATCCTCGCGGCGAGCTCAGGAGCCGCGCAGGTCTCCAAGACTCTTACCGGCGAAACCCAGACCCTCACCGCAACCGTTGAATCGATCGAGCAGTCGAGCCGGGAAGTCACCCTCAAGAAAGCCGATGGGACCTATCACGTGCTGCATGTCCCGTCGACCGTCCAGCGCTTCGAGTCACTCAAGGTCGGGGATACGCTGAAGATCCGGTATTACGAAAACATCGTGTTGCGCCTGAAGTCGCCGGGGGAGCCCGACGTCAACACCTCGAGCGGTTCGACGACACCGGCGCCCGGCGGCGAGCTCGCCGGAACCAAAGCCGGACAGCGCACGATCACCGCGACGATCACCGCGATCGATCCGGACGTGCCGTCGATCACGTTCACCGGTCCGAACAAGTGGAGCTATAGCTCTCGCGTCGAAGACAAGAAGGCGCTGGCCGCAGTCAAGGTTGGCGATCGCGTCGACATCACGTGGACGACTGCGGCGCTGATGTCGTTCGAGCCGTTGAAATAGCCCTGCATATGGCGGCGAGTCACCAGGACGTGCCCGCGAAAGAGAACAGACGCGTCCTGGATCCCGTCGAGCGCGTCTCGGAAGTCCTGTTCGGCTTGATCATGGTCATGACCTTCACTGGGTCTCTGAGCGCGGCGACGGCCGGGCGAACCGAGATCAAGGAGATGCTGTACGGCGCGGTCGGCTGCAACCTCGCGTGGGGCATCGTCGACGCCGTGATGTATGTCATGAGCAGCCTGCTGAGTCGCGGCCGCGGCCTCATCCTCCTGCGCGCTGTTCGTAAAGCCCCCGACGCGGCGCACGCGCGTGCCACTATCTCCGATGCCTTGAACCCTTACGTGGCGTCGCTTCTGCGCCCATCGGTGTTCGAGATCGCGCGAGAGGATCTTCTCAAGGCGCCCGAGCCGCCCGCCCGGCCCTCTCTTACGGCCGACGACGTTCGAGGCGCGGTAGGAGTGTTCCTGCTGGTGTTCCTGTCGACGTTCCCGGTTGTGATTCCGTTCCTGCTGATCGGCGAGCCGACGAAGGCGCTCCGCGCATCGAACGCAGTTGCCATAGCCATGCTGTGGGCCGGCGGCTACTCGCTTGGCCGCTACAGCGGGATGCGGCCGTGGCTCGCGGCCCTGGCTATGGCGGCGCTGGGTGCGGTGTTGGTGGCCATCACAATCGCCTTGGGCGGGTGAGCGCCGACAGTTCCCCGCCGCACCTCACGGTAGCATCGAACCAACTCGGGTCACGCATTGGACAGCCACGCTCGTGCGTCAGTCATGGCATCGCTGGCAAAGAATTCGACCGGGCCTCTGCGGAGGTCGGCGGCGGCAAACATAAGCGCGTGATCCCGCCAGCGTTCGTTGCCGACGATGGCGATCCGTTCGAGGCGATCGCCGTGTTTGACAAAGAACGTCAGGTCGCCCCAGTTGCTGCTGCCTGAATCCCACCCTTCGAAGTCCTCGAGGACGACCAGCAGGCGAGCCGTCCTGGTGCCCGTGCGGTCCATCTCCTTCAGCAGCAGCTCCTGGACGTGGTCCATATCCTGCTTGCTGAGAACTCCGCCAACATCCAGACGATAGAGGTTGTCGCGCTCGTGATGCAGAGTGGCTGGCATGGCGTCCAGGCGCTGGCGTCAGTACCGCTCCGGCACGAATCGCCGCCCCTTGATCGAGGCCTGATCGTCGTAGGCGCCCTTCTTCGATCGTTCGGGCAGCTTCACTTTTTTGTGAGGGAGCTTCTTGTGCGGCACCTGGTCGAGGATGTGCGCGATGGCGTTCAGGCGCGCCGCTTCCTTGTCATCCGATCGGAGCAGATGCCAGGGGGCGTATCGTCGGTCAGTCGCCTGCAACATGCGATCGCGGGCCTTCGAATAGTCGTACCACCGCTCGAGGGATGGAAGGTCCATCGGGCTCAACTTCCACTGCCTCAGGGGGTCCTTGACGCGGGCCTCGAAACGTCGTCGCTGCTCGTCGCTGCTGACCTCCAGCCACAGCTTGATCAGCTGAACGCCGCCATCGACCATGAATTTCTCGACGACCGGACACAGCTCGAGAAAGCGCTCGTATTGCTTGTCGGTGCAGAACCCCATGACATGCTCGACGCCGGCACGGTTGTACCAGCTGCGGTCGAAGATGACCACCTCGCCTGCGGCGGGGAAGTGCTGCAGGTAGCGCTGAAGGTACATCTGCGACTTCTCCCGGTCCGACGGCGCCGGGAGGGCCACCACGCGGAACACACGAGGGCTGACGCGCTCGGTCAGTGCTTTGATGGTGCCACCTTTTCCTGCCCCGTCGCGCCCCTCCAGCACGATGACGATGCGCAGGCCCTTCTCTTTGACCCACGTCTGGAGGTGAGCCAGACCCACCTGGAGCTTCCGGAGCTCTGCTGCGTATTTTTTTTGCTTCATATTGTCGGCCGCCACCCGCGCAAACGGTCTGCTGATTGTCCGCCATTGCGAGCGGCGTGCCGTCGGACGGGAGCGTCAAGATCGCGCAGTGGCGGCGTCAGAATCGCGCAGGGCGAGGAAGAATCCTGGCGCCTTCCATCCAGCGCGGCTACGGAATCGCGGAGCGTACCCGAAATTCCGGAGGGTGCCGAGGCGATTTCGGCAATCACGCGTGGCGATACAGCGCGTGCCTGGACGCCAGTCTGCGGCCCAATCGCAAGGTTCGCGCGGCGATTGGGCATCGCCCGCGCATGGCACATGGCGTGCACGCGTCGACGAGGGCAAGAATTTGCCGCCGATGACGACCTCTCTCATGACAGGCCTCGGAAGCATCGCGCTCGCGATGGGCGTCGGTGAGCCACAGGAACATGGCCTGTCACAGAGCGCCGTGGAAATCGCCCGGCCCCTGGGATTCCCCGTCACCAACTCCATGCTGGTGTCCTGGATCGTGGCCGCGCTCTTGATTGTCTTCGCGCGACTGGCGACGCGCCGCATGGATCAGGTACCGGACGGGGCGCAGAACTTTGTCGAGTGGCTGGTCGAAAGCCTTTACCAGTTTCTGGAAGGCATCCTCGGCCGCCATCTGGTAGACAGGACGTTCTGGTTCTTCGGCACGATCTTCATCTTCATCCTGGCCGCCAACTGGATTGGTCTCATCCCGGGCATCGGGTCGATGGGGTGGGGTCGCGACACGGCGCACGGCTTCGTGCTCGAGCAGCCGCTGTTGCGCGGTGCCAACGCCGACGTCAATCTGACGCTGGCGATGGCGCTGGTCTTCTTCGCCAGCTGGATCGTCTGGGGGCTACGCGAGCTGGGGCCGCTTGGGTTCCTGAAAGAGCTGTTTGCGCCCAAGGGCGAGAGCACCGGTGTGCTGAGAGTGCTGTTGGTCGTCGTGTTCTTCGCGGTTGGCTGCCTGGAGGTCGTGTCGATTCTCTTCCGACCCGTCTCTTTGAGCTTTCGTCTCTACGGCAACGTGTTCGCCGGCGAGTCGATGCTCGAGACCATGGCCAGGATGCCGCAGATCGGGTGGCTAGGTACAGATCCCCTTCTATTTTCTGGAACTGCTCGTGGGGTTGGTTCAGGCGCTTGTGTTCATGCTGTTGACTGCGGTCTTCACGCTCCTGCTGTGTCAGCACGAAGAGCACGCGGTCGCGGAAGCCACTGGAAAGGATTGAAACGATGACCGGCAGCTTGCACGTCGCGTTGGCGGCTTTCGGCGCAGCCATTGCCGTCGGGATTATTGGGATGAAGGCGTCGGAGGCGGTCGGGCGCAATCCCGGCTCATCCACGAAGGTGCTGGTCCAGTCCATTCTGGCCATCGCGTTCGCCGAAGCGATCGTCTTCTACACGCTGTTCCTGGTTCGCTAGGGCGGCGGGCAGGAGACGCGATCATGACTGTCTGGTTCCTGGCAGTCGATCCGGACAGCGGCGGTCAGGTCGAACAGATCGCCCGCACCTTCGGAGTGGACTGGCCGCATCTGATCGCCCAGACGATCAGCTTCAGCATCGTCTGTGCGCTGCTGTACTGGCTTGCTTACCGACCGGTGCTCCGGATGCTCGAGGCGCGTCGTCAGCAGATCGCGCTCGGTCTCGCGAACGCCGAAAAGATCCGCGCCGAGTTGGCGAAGACCGAGGCACAGCGTCAGGAAGTGCTGGCGCAGGCTCACGTCCAGGCGAAGACGATCGTCCAGGACGCGCGCGCCGCTGCTGCGCGCGTCGAGGCGCAGGAAACCCAGAGAGCCGTCGCCGCTGCCGAAGACATCGTGGCGAAGGCGCACGAGGCCGCCGAACGAGATCGCGCACGAATGCTGGCCGAGCTGCGGCGCGAAGTCGGCAGGCTCGTGTTGCAGACCACGGCAGCCGTCACCGGGAAAGTGCTCACTGCCGATGATCATCGTCGCCTGGCCGAGGAAACCGCCAGGCAGCTGAGCGCATAGAGAGAGAGAGGAACGATGCGAGCCAGCAGGCGAGATGCGCGCGCGGCGAAGCGGCTGTACCGGTCCTGTCTCGTCAATGGATTGCTGGACGAGGCGCGAACACGTGAGGGCGTGCGCCGGATCATCGCGGCGCGGCATCGCGGCGCTCTCGGGATGCTGGCGCACTTTCAGCGTCTGGTGCGGATGGACAACGATCGACACATGGCTCGCGTCGAAAGCGCCGTGTCGCTGCCCGACGATCTGCGTGCCGGCGTGGTGAGGGACGTGACCCGCATGTTCGGGCCGGGCATGGAGACGTCCTTCACCGAGAACGCCGCGCTGATTGGCGGGATGCGCCTCAGGGTGGGCAGCGACGTATACGACGGGAGCGTGCGGGCACGACTGGCGTCGATCGAAGCCCGGTTGTGAATCGCGACAGACGGTAAAGGGACCGACCAATGGCCGACCTCCTACGGGACATCGAAGCACAAATCGCGGGTGCCAAGGCCGCCATCACGCGACAGAGCATTGGGATCATTCGCGAGATCGGCGACGGCGTCGCCCGGGTCGAGGGGTTGGGCGACGTGATGCTGAACGAGATGCTGGATCTCGGGCAGGGCGTCACGGGACTGGCGCTCAATCTGGACGAGACCGAGGTCGGCGTCATCATCCTCGGCGACTACACGCGTCTTGAAGAGGGCGGCGAAGTCCGCGGTACGGGCAAATTGCTTCAGGTGCCGGTCGGCAAAGGGCTGCTCGGCCGGGTCGTGAACACGCTCGGCGAGCCGCTGGACGGCAAGGGCCCCATCGTCAGCGACGTGTCGTACCCCGTCGAGAAACTGGCGCCGGGGATCATTCGTCGCCGTCCGGTCAGTCAGCCGGTGCAGACGGGCATCATGGCGATCGACGCGATGATCCCGATCGGCCGCGGGCAGCGCGAGCTGATCATCGGCGACCGCTCGACCGGCAAGTCGACTATCTGCATCGACACCATCATCAGCCAGGCTCGCCTGAACAAGGCCGCCGAGACCGCGGGCGACAAAGACCACCGACCGCTGTACTCGATTTACGTGGCAATCGGACAGAAGCAGTCGACGATTGCCCGGATCGTGTCGGTCCTCGAGGAAGCGGGCGCCATGCCCTACACGATCGTGCTGGCATCGCCGGCCGCCGACTCGGCCACCAGCCAGTACCTGGCGCCGTTTGCCGGGGCCGCGATGGGCGAGTGGTTCATGGACAACGGCATGGACGCGCTGATCGTCTACGACGATTTGTCCAAGCATGCGGTCGCCTATCGCCAGGTGTCGCTGGTCTTGAAGCGGCCGTCGGGCCGCGAAGCGTACCCGGGCGATGTGTTCTACCTCCACAGCCGGCTGCTCGAACGGGCGGCGCGCGTCGGCGAGCAGTACGGCAACGGCTCGCTGACCGCACTGCCGATCATCGAGACCCAGGCCGGAGACGTGTCCGCCTACATCCCCACGAACGTCATCTCGATCACCGACGGCCAGATCTACCTGGAGACCGACCTGTTCTATCAGGGCATCCGGCCGGCCATCTCGGTGGGACTGTCGGTGTCACGCGTCGGCTCGGCGGCACAGCTCAAGGCGATGAAACAAGTCGCGGGGCGGCTGAAGGGAGACCTGGCGCAGTTTCGAGAGCTCGCCGCCTTCGCGCAATTCGGATCGGAGCTCGATGCCGCCACCCAGGCCAAGATCGACCGGGGCAAGCGCATCGTCGAGCTGTTCAAGCAGCCGCAGTACAGCCCGATTCCCGTGGAATTGCAGACGGCCCTGATCTGGGTCGTGCAGAACGGCTACACGGACGACGTGCCGGTGCCGCGCATCAAGGAGTATCAGGCGGGCCTGACCGACTTCCTCACGACGCGCAAAGCGGAACTGCTTCGCCGCATTGCCACCGAAAAGGCGCTGAGCGATCCCTTGACCGCGGACTTGAAAAGCGCAGCTGAGGAGTTCAAACAGATGTGGAGATGAGCTCGTCATCTCTGCCAGCGTTCGAGTTTCGTCATGCCCAGTCCCCGCGACCTTCGCCGCCGTATCCGGTCCATCAGTGCCACCGCGCAGATCACGCGCGCCATGCAGATGGTGGCCGCCTCGAAGATGCGCAAGGCCCAGGACGCGGCGATTGCCGCACGCCCGTTCGCACGGATGCTGTACCGCATCCAGCGCAAGGCGACCACCCGGCCAATCGAGTTCAAGCACGCGCTGATGGAGACGCGCGAGGTGCGAAAGCGCGCCGTCATCCTCGTCGCCGCAGACAAGGGCCTCTGCGGCGCCCTGAACACCAACGTGTTCCGTCTGGCAGCGCAGTTCGACACGGCCTCCACCCTGTTCATCACTGCGGGACGCAAGGCCGCGCAGTTCGTGGCGGTCACACGCCGGCAGCTCGCCGCCGAGTTCACCTACGGCGATCGCCCGCGTTTCGCGGAAGCCCGCGCCATCGCCGCCTTCGCGCGCGATCTCTTCCTCCGCGGCGAAGTGGACCAGGTGCACGTCGTCGCCACCAGATTCATCAACACGATGACCCAGGAGCCGGTGTCACTCGAGTTCCTTCCCGTTGGCGCGATCACCGGGCTTCGCCTTCCAGAATTCGACACCGCAGACGAGCTCGCCGCCGATACGTCGGATTGCCTGTTCGAGCCGAGCGCGGCGGACGTGCTGGGCTACTTTCTGCCGCAATATCTCAACATTCTTCTGTACCTGGTGCTGCTGAACGCGAAGGCCAGTGAGCAGAGCGCCAGGATGGTGTCGATGAAGAACGCGACCGACAGCGCCGAGTCGCTCATCAAGGATCTGCGGCTCGAGTACAACAAGCTGCGTCAAGGAAACATCACTAAAGAGCTGCTGGAGATAGCCGGCGGTCAGGCCAGCTAATCGGGGTCGGGATGAATTCCAGTTTCTGCGCGTCGGTCTGGCAGGAACTGAAATTCATCCCGACCCCCAGGGATGCATATGAATATCGGCAAGATCGTGCAAGTGGCCGGTCCGGTGGTGGACGTGGAGTTTCCCGACGCCCTCCCGGCAATCTACAACGCGCTGACTGTCGAGTACCGAGGTGCAGCGCCAGCCGGTCAAGCTGACGCTGGAGGTGCAACAGCACCTGGGCGACCACTGGGTCCGGACCATTTCGATGTCCGGAACGGAGGGGCTCAAGCGCGGCTACGAGGTCGCCGACAGCGGTGCGCCGATCATGATGCCCGTCGGCGATGCGGTGATGGGGCGGATCTTCGACGTGACGGGCCAGCCGGTGGACGAGCGCGGGCCGGTGACCGCCGAGAAGTATTACCCAATTCACCGACCGCCGCCTCCGCTTGTCGATCAGTCCACCTCGCCGGAAGTGCTCGCCACCGGCATCAAGGTGATCGATCTGATCTGCCCATTTCTCAAAGGCGGCAAAGTCGGAGCGTTTGGCGGCGCCGGCGTTGGCAAGACCGTCGTCATCATGGAGCTGATCAACAACATCGCCAAGCTCCATGGCGGCGTCTCGGTGTTTGCCGGAGTCGGTGAGCGTACGCGCGAAGGCAATGACCTCTATCACGAGATGAGCCAGGCCGGCGTCATCAAGCAGGACGATCTGACCTCGTCGAAGATCGCCTTGGTGTATGGGCAGATGAACGAACCTCCGGGTGCGCGGCTGCGGGTCGCACTCTCGGGTCTCGCGATCACGGAGTACTTCCGCGACGAGAAAAGTCAGGACGTGCTGCTCTTCGTCGACAATATCTTCCGCTTCTCGCAGGCCGGTTCGGAGGTGTCCGCGCTCCTCGGTCGTACTGCCAGCGCCGTCGGCTACCAGCCGACACTCGCCGCGGAGATGGGCGTTCTGCAGGAACGGATCACCTCCACGAAGAAAGGCTCGATCACGTCGTTCCAGGCCGTCTATGTGCCTGCCGACGACCTCACCGATCCGGCGCCTGCGACGACGTTCGCCCATCTCGACGCGACCATCGTGCTCGAGCGGGCAATTGCCGAACTCGGCATCTATCCCGCCGTCGATCCGCTGGCGTCGACCTCGCGCGCGCTCGCGCCAGAGATTGTCGGCCAGGAGCATTACGACGTGGCGCGCGGCGTGCAGCGTGTGCTGCAGCGCTTCAAGGATCTGCAGGACATCATCGCCATCCTCGGGATGGACGAGCTTTCGACCGAAGACAAGACGACCGTCTACCGCGCGCGGCGAATTCAGCGCTTCCTGAGCCAACCGTTCAGCGTGGCGCAGGTCTTCACGGGGCACGAGGGCAAACAGGTGCAGGTGGCCGACACTGTGCGCGGCTTCAAGGAGATCCTCGACGGCAAGCACGATGCCGTGCCGGAAAGCGACTTCTATATGAAGGGCGGCATCGAAGAAGTCGCCCACGGGTGACGGTGAAGGTATGGCCGACACGCTGCGCCTGGAGATCGTCACGCCGGAGGGTACGGTGTTCTCCGAGGACGTCGTCATGGTCACACTCCCGTGCATCGAGGGCCAGCTGGGGATCTATCCGCTGCACGTGCCCTTGATCACGCAGGTGGTCCCGGGTGAAATCATCGCGCACAAGCGGGGGGAAGACACGCACCTCGCCGTTGGTGAGGGTCTCGTCGACGTCGCCGCCGACCGCGTCGCGATCGTGACCGACATGGCGGTGGCGGCTGATCACATCGACGAGGCCAAGGCCGAGGAAGCCCGGCAGCGCGCCGAGGCCCGCCTGCGCGAGAAGATTTCCGACGAAGAAGTCGCCGCCGTCAACGCCTCGCTGGTACGGTCGCTTGCGCAATTACAGGTCAAGCGGCGCCACAGGCCGTGACCGCGCGCTTGCATTTGGCGATGCTCATCCTGCTGCTCGTTCCGGTCACGCTGCGAGCGCAGGACGCGCCGCAGGACAAGCCCGAAGAAAAGACCGAGGAGCGCCCCACCGGCTTGCCATCGCCGATTACGTGGACGTTCAACCTCGATGCGGGGTGGGGCACCTTCGGATTCGCCAACTCCCTCTTCAACAACCCGAAGGAAGGCGTCGAGGAGAACCTGAGCGATCAGTGGTTCGAGGGCTATGTGAAGCCGGCGCTGTCCGCGACCTACACGCTGGACTCGTCCAGCCAGATCTACGGCAAACTCAGCGCCGTCGGCGAGCGGACGTACGGTTCGGTGCCCGAGGCGTTCGGCCAGGACATCTCATCCTTCTACCCCGAAGACCTCTCGATTGGCTGGCGATCCGGAAAGTCGCTCTCTCTCGGGGAAAACGCCATCGATCTCACCGTCGGCCGTACGCGCTACCGGCTCGGACATGGATTCCTTCTCTACGACGGGGCTGCGGAAGGCGGCAGTCGCGGCGGCTACTGGACCAACGCGCGGCAGGCATTCCAGTTCGCCGCGATCGGGCGCTTCAAGCCAACACACCACACCTTTGAAGCGTTCTACCTCGATAAGGACGAGCTAGAAGAAAACGACACCGGCAGCCGACTGTGGGGCACCAACTACGAGTTCAGCCCAACCGACACGACGACGCTTGGAGCCACCTACATGAAGTGGTTTGCCGATACGGAGTTCAAGCCGGGTCGCGACGGCCTGAATGTCTTCAACGTGCGCGCATATACCGCGCCGCTTTCCTCCGTGCCGGACCTCTCCTTCGAGTTCGAGTACGCAGCAGAACGCAACGGTGACGCTCTCGACTCCAACGCCTGGACCGCGCAGGGCGCGTATGAGCTGAGCGACGTCACGTGGAGGCCGACGTTCACCTATCGCTACGCGTTCTTTCAGGGCGATGACCCGGACACGCCAGCGAACGAAGCGTTCGATCCCCTGTTCCTGGGGTTCTACGACTGGGGCTACTGGTGGCAGGGTGAGATCGCCGGCGAGTATTTCCTTTCGAACTCCAACCTCGCGTCGCACCTCGTGCGCGCGCACTTCACGCCGGCCGAGTCGTTCAGCGCGGGGCTGCTGTTCTTCAGATTCAGGCTCGACCAGCCCGGGTCGTACGGGCCGGACGTCACTGAGAAGAACGTGGCCTTCGAGACTGACTTGTACGCGGACTGGAAAGTGAACCGGAACTTCACCGTCAGCGTCGTCGCGGCCTACGCGGATCCTGAGGAGGCCGTGAAGCAGGCGACCGGCCGAACAAAGAACTTCGCCTATGGCATGGTGTACGTCGCGTACAGCTACTGACCAGTGATCTCGTCCTGCAGGAACCGGCCACTCGAATCACGAAGAGGTCGCCCATGCCTGCATCGAAGAGCAGCTCCGGCGGCACGCGCGCGAGCGCCTCATCGGCGCTGGGCGGCGGCTGTCTCTCGCGATCCTGCATTGTCGGCGTGGCGCAGTGAACGGGCGGCGTCGTCAGTCGCGTTTCAGTATGTCCATCCGACCGAGAGCACGGTGCCGACGTCGTTCGTCTCAGCTGTCGGATTCGGCGGCCGGCTGTCGAATGTGTCGAACACGTTCAACGCAACGAAGAAATCCTTCCACACCTCGCGTTTGAAGCCGGCATCGAGCTGCAGACGGTGCCGGCCAGTATCGCTGAGGCTCGGATAGTACCTGAAAACTCAGATCGACATTTGTCCTCGGCTGGTCGTAGGTGAAATAGGACGTTCCAAACAGAAGCACCGCCTCGACGTTTTGCGTCGCGTCGCTGTCGACGCCGCGCTCGTCGTTGAAGGCGAGACCCGCGCCGAGAAACATTTGCGCCCGATTGCTGTTGATCAGTCGCGGGCCGACCGCGCCGCCGATCTGCGATCGCAACCGCAACCCCAGGCTTTCGTTGCTTTCGAAGCGACCGGTCGCCGAGACGAACCAACGTGGCCACCGGTGCCGCACGTACGACGCCTCGAGCGAGCCGCGATCGTCACGTCCGCCTTCTTTCTGTTTCGTCGCGGTGACCGACGCGGTCAGCCGGCCGGTGAACCGCGGTCTGCGGAACACGGTCTCGGAATTGAGGTTCAGTTGCCCGACGCCGCTCGACCGGGTGTAGCTGAACCCTGCATCGAACGAGCCGTCGAGCTTCGACAAGAAACTGCTCCCCATCGGGGTGATCGCGGTGACTTCGGCCATCGCCAGCGAGCCGATGCCGGCGGGTCCGACGATCGCGAGGAAACGGTCGGGCGCAGGACCGAGGCTGCCGAAAAATCGGCGGTCATCGGTGGTCGCCACCTCGAACTGATGCACCGACTCGAGATGCGCGACGTTGTCCCATTCGAAGTAAATGGTCCCACCGTCGTCGGTCGAGAACGTCAAGCGGCCGCGCTCGAGCCGTTTCACTTCGCCGGTGATGTGATCGCCGTTGGCCAGCCTGACCACATCGGTTTTCGGTCCCGCAAGAAGCGTCGTAGTGACGGACAGCAGGAAAGTGACCGTAATAGCGGTGTGCGCAAGTAGCGACGCACCCATGCGCCGATACGCCCATACGCCCATGCGCCGCGTGCTCACCGCGCGCCCGCGACGACGAGCAGGGTGCCCCAGAAGGCCAGCAGGACATTGCCGACTGCGCACGCCACGCCGTAGCCCAGCGTCGGAATCCGACTGCCGGCTGCCTTCTCCAGTTGCGATAGCGCCGGTGCGGACGTGCCTGCCCCGGCACACACGCCCAGCAGAATGCCAGGGTGCATGCGCAAGGCATAGTAGCCGACCAGGATCGTCGCCACGTGGGGGAGCAGCGCGATGACAACGCCGGCCACAACCAATGTGGGCCCGGCTTTCCTCAGGGCGTCGATCAGCGCGGGGCCGGCGCTCAGACCGGCGAGCGCGAGGAATGCCGCGAGACCCAGCGACTCGAAGAGCCAGAGCGATGCGTCAGGGATCCTGCCAAACCGTGGATTCACCGACCGCAGATACCCGACGGTGAGACCACCGAGCAGCACGCCCACCGGTGCGCTCAGACCAAGCTCGAGGCGGCCGAACGTCGCCGTCGGGAGACCGATGAGTCCGCCGAAGGCGATGATCGCCGCCACCAGCATCAGGTCGGTCGCCGACGTCGGGTATTCCGCAAAGCCGATCTCGTCAGCGACGCGCGCGACGTTCGCGGCGGCGCCGGTGACCGTCAGAACATCGCCGCGCTCGACAACAGTAGCCGGGGTGAACGGCAGCTCACGTCCTGCACGGCGCAATCTAAGGAGATAGACGCCACGCGCTCCAACATCTTCACTGAGGGCGCCCAGCGTCAACTGGGAGACCCTGCGATTGGTCAGGACGAGATCGGCAGAGACGCGCGGGACGTCGAGCAGCTCGGGGTCATCAACTTCGTTGCCAAGCGCTCCCGAGCTCGCAAGAACTGCCGGCCGGCGACCCCCGATTGCAATCACATCGTCAGCCTCGAGGCGCGTGGTTGGCGTCACATTTACGAGCGCGGGCCCGCGGCGGAGCCGCTCGATCGTCACCCGACCTGAGGTGCACAGGTCCTCCACCGCGCGCACCGTTCGGCCGGCCAGAGACTGCGGCAACCGGTATGCTCTCACCATCACACCGGCCACACCGGCCGCCGGGATCGCACCAATCCCCATCGTGCGTTCCAGCTCCCTGCACGCATCGATCAGGCTGACTCGCATCAATCGCGGGCCAATCGCCGGGAGAAACCACACCACGAGGAGCGTCCCGAGGAAGTAGGTCAGCGCGTATGCGGTCGCGACGTTATTCGCCAGTCGTTCCGCAACCACGGGATCGGCCCCGAGTGCCGACGCAGCGCGCGTCGCGGTGCCAAGTGCCGTCGAGTTCGTCAGCGCGCCCGCCAGCAGTCCAGCCGCCGTACCGCCATCGAGGGCGAGCGCCAAGGCCAGTGTCCATGTCAGGCCGAGCGCCACGACGCAGAGGAACACGGTCAGGCCGATTTGTGGCAAGGCGCTCGATCGCAGCCCATGAAAGAAATCGGGTCCCGTACGGACTCCGATGGCGAAGAGGAAGAGCAGAAAGAAGGCGCTCTGCATCGCCGCTGGTACCGCAATGCCGGCCTGCCCGACCAGTAGCGCGGCGAGCAGCGTACCGAGTACCGGCCCGAGCTGAAAGCCGCGAAACCGCAGGCTGCCGAGGCCGTATCCCAGCGCGATCGACACAAACAGCGCGAGCTCGACGTTCTCTCGCAGTGACTCAGCGAGCCAGTTCATAAAGGCCGCGAGCCAGGGAACGCTCCCTGGCCCGCCGACTCCATAACGAACGGTGGACGAGATCTAGTTGCTGCTGCGCGCCCTCGCAGCGTACGGATTGCCGCCAAGCGCGTTCGAGATCGCGGCGATCGCGCGCTGCGCGCGCACGCTGTTGCCGGCGTCGTCGAGCGGCGGCGACACGACGGCGATGCCGAACTTGCCCGGCGAGACGGCGAGGAGGCCACCGCCGACCCCGCTCTTGGCGGGGAGGCCCGTGTGATAGAGCCACTTTCCGGAGTCGTCGTACAAGCCGGCCGTTGCCATCACCGCCAGCACGCCAGGCACTTTCGACGCGTCCATGACCTGCTTACCGGTGACAGGGTTCTTGCCGCCAGATGCGAGCGTCGCGGCCATCATCGCAAGGTCCTTCGCGTTGACACCAATCGAGCATTGCCGGGTGTAGAGGTCGACGGCCTGCTGCCAGTTGTTCTTGATGTAGCCGTAGGCGAGCATCAACGCGCCGATCGCCTGGTTGCGCTGGTTGGTGTCGGACTCGGACTTGTAGACGTCTTGCAGCACGCTCAGTTGGCGGCCCGCCGCGTCGTTGTGAAAGCCGATGATCTTCGTCCACACCGCGTCGGCCGTGCCGCCCGTCACCATGCTGGTCGCCGAGATTGCGCCGGGGTTGACCAGCGGATTCATCTCTGGCGCACCCGTACCGACGACAGTGCGGACCCCCTCGACGGCGATGATGGAGTTGAAGCGGGCGCCCGTCGCATCGACGCCGATGCGCTTCTCGACGGATTCGGGACCCTGTTCCTGGATCACTTGCGCCATCGTGAAGACCTTGGAGATCGACTGGATCGAAACCTCCGTGTTGACATCACCCGCCGTGTACACCTTCCCATCGGTCGTCACCACCGCGATTCCGAAGAGATTCGGGTCGACCTTCGCGAGCGCGGGGATGTAGTCGGCATTCTTGCCTTCTTTGAGATCTTTGAACTTCGCATACGCGCCGTCCACCGCCTGTTGCACATCGGCCGCCGATTGCGCGTTCACGACGAGCGCTGCTAATGCGACGACCGTTACGGCCGCTAGAAACATTCGTTTCGACGTCATCGCTAGCCTCCGAGCTTCCACGAGAAGTTGTACTTGAACGAGAACTGCACCTTGACGCCATCGCTACTGAAGCCGTCGGAGAAGTTCTCGCGACGGCCCCACTGGAGCTCGCCGCCGACCATCACGTTCGGCGCGGGATAGTAGAGAACGTTGCCAAGGGCGTAGTGACCGGTCTTGAACGAGTCCGGTGTCTGCGCATCGGTGTTGTCGTTGTCCTGCCACGAGTAGCCGACGGCGCTGCTGAACTTCTCGTTCCAGGTGTGATCGAGGAAGGCGACAATACCGACGAGGGGGACAGGCTTGCCGACGATCGGCGTGACCGGGTTGCCGAGGTTGTTTTCGATGCCGATGTCCACGGGCGAGTCGTTCATGTAGTTCTGGATGCCTTCGCCAAACACGAACTGCAGCCGGATGACGTCACTCTTGCTTGCCTTGAGGTTCGAGCTGAGGTTGATGCCCCAGCCGGTGGCGTCGCCCGAGAGGTCGAACTGGTCGTCGAGGACGTCGTCCCACTTGATCAGGCGGAGCATGCCGGCGGCCCTGACGTAGCCCCAGTCCTGCGTGTACTTGTAGGAACCGGAAAAGTCCGGGAGCGGAAAGCGGGCCCGGATGTTCTGCAATTCAATCCGGTCCGCGTAGACCCCTTGATCGCCGCTCGCGCCGGGACGCTCCAGAGCAAGCGTCACGTCGTGGACACCTTTGACAGGCATCCAGCGCACTTGCACGTTGCGGAAGAACACCATGCCCGTCGGTCCCCAGTACTCGATCGAGTTGGGGAAGACGTCGGGATCCATGAACGGGCTCCAATACTGCCCGGCGCCGAACGCGCCGAGCTCGCCGTAGGCATGGCGGAGCCGAAACGTTGTCTGGCCCTCGTCGACACCGGTGCCGAACAACTCGAACTCGAAGGTGGTCTTCAGGTCACCGACAGCGGTGGGCGTCGAAGAGCGCACGCCCAGGCGGCTTTGGCGGACGCCCGCGAAGGTGTTGTTGTTCTCCCCGAACTGGTTCTCGAACGACGGCAGCCTGGTTACGCGCATCGTGTCGAACCAGTTCGGGTCGATCTGCTTGAAGTCGTGGCCGATGTCGAGCATCGCGAACCCGTAGATCTCCAAGCTGGCTTTCGACGGCGTGCTGGTGACGGTTGTTCTGGGGGTGTACGGGTTGCCGCCGAGCGCACCCGAGATGTCGGCAATCGCCCGCTGCGCGCGGACGCTGTTGCCGGCGTCATCGAGTGGCGGAGAGACGACCGCGATGCCGAACTTGCCGGGCGAGACGGCGATGATGCCGCCCCCGACCCCGCTCTTGGCGGGAAGCCCGGTGTGATACAGCCATTTCCCCGAGTCGTCGTACAACCCGGCGGTGGACATCACGGCGAGGACGCTGGGGACGTTACCTGCGTCCAGGACGTGCTTGCCGGTCACCGGATTCTTGCCGCCTGCCGCCAGCGTTGCCGCCATCGTCGCCAGGTCCTGCGCGTTGACGCCGATCGAGCACTGGCGGGTGTAGAGGTCGACCGCCTGCTGCCAGTCCGTCTTGATGTAGCCATACGCCAGCATCAGCGCGCCGATCGCCTGGTTGCGCTGGTTGGTGTCGGACTCGGACTTGTAGACGTCCTGCAGAACGGTCAGTTGTCGTCCGGCGGCGTCGTTGTGGAAGCCAATGATCTTCTGCCACACCGCATCCGAGGTCGCTCCCGTCACCATGCTCGTCGCCGAAATCGCGCCCGGATTCACCAGCGGGTTCATCTCCGGCGCCCCGGTGCCAACGACGGTCCTGACGCCTTCGACCGCGATGATCGAGTTGAACCGTGCGCCGGTGGCATCGACCCCAATCCGGTTTTCGACCGATTGCGGCCCTTGCTCCTGGATGACCTGCGCCATCGTAAAGACCTTCGAGATCGACTGGATTGAGACCTCGGTCTTCACGTCTCCGGCGGTGTAGACCTTGCCGTCGGCGGTGACCACCGCGATTCCAAACAGATCAGGATCGACCTTGGCCAGAGCCGGGATGTAGTCGGCGTTCTTACCGTCCTTCAGGGTCCTGAACTTTTCGTATGCGGCATTGACCGCCTGCTGGATTTCGGCCGGCGACTGCGCGTGCGCCGGTATCGGCACGGCGAGCACCCACAGACCGAGCAGGCACGCCTGGACAAAGAGACCTCGATGACGACCACTCATTTCTAACCTCCACGTTTCCATCAGAAGGCGCAGGCGACCATGTGATGGCTTCATTTCACGTTCGCCGATTCCCAGGCACGGACGCGGCGGCGCGCCTCGTCGAAGAGCCGCTCGTAGTTGCCCTTGCGCAGCTTCTCGCTGGCTTCCGGCGAGAGCTTCGCGAACAGCGGGGCATACATGTCGTAGACCTTCAGGTATTTCGCCTGATCGGACGGCGCGACTTCGTCGGTGCCGAACAGGAATCGATCGGGGAAGCGGTTGATCAGGTCGGCGGTTGCCGCAACCGATTGGGGCGAGGCGACGACATACTTCGCGACCTCGTCCCACGAGATATCGATATGGAGATTCTTCAGCTCCGGGTTGTCGAGGCCGCGCTCGATGATGGCGAGCTGGTCTTTGATCGGGTGCACGATTCGTCCGAGGCCGGCATGCGCCCAGATGACCGTGGTCTTCGGATGCCGCTTGATCAGATCCCGGAGCTGCACGGCCATGTAGGGGTCCTGACCCGGACGGGGAAACGGCATGTCCACGTCGTTGTGCAGGAGCACGACGAGGCCGACTTCAGCGGCGACATCGAGGATCCGGTCCAGCGCCGGATTCAGCAGGCTGGCGGTCTCGCCAGCGATCTTCGCGGAGACGAACTCCTTGTGAATGGTGAACTCACCGATGCCGGAAAAGACTCCCGGAAACGTCTTCAGAACGCGCTTGATGTGATCGGCGGCGTACATATCCGCCGGATTGAACCCGGTGATCATCGGATCGAACCGCGCCTGTTCTTCCTTCGTCAGGGAGCGGTACACCATCGCGATGTAGGCGTCGGTGAAGGAGTAGTAGTAGAGAGGGGCGTCGGTCTGCAGATAGTAGGTCGGTGCGAAGTCGCCGGTGTTCCCGTGCGACCACGTCTGCTGCAGCGGGATGCCGAACAGCGCGACACGTCCCGCCTTGTCGCCCATGATCTTCAGGAACTCGTGGATATCGATTCCCTCCTGGACGTAATTCGTCAGGTGGAAGTGCGTATCGTTGAACAAATACGCGTTGGCAGTGGACCCGCCAGCGCTCGCCCGCGGCGTCTGGCGATCGCGAGTAGCCGAGAGCGTCACAGTCGCAACGGCGAGAGCGCAGCCAGCGATGAATACGAGTGCGCGACGCCAATTCCCGCGAGCCATCTGTTCTTGTCCTTCCCCGCTGGCGCCCTGCGCCTAAAAATTCAGCTCCAAGTTCGCATGGAACACGTTGCCTTTCGCACCGACTGGCAGCGGGTACGCCGTGTAGCCGACAGGCGAGTGGTCCACGTGAATCAATTCGGTGTTCACTCGGAAGCCGCGCTGCTTGACCGGATACCAGTTGGCGCCCACCCGCACCTCCGAGGGGTCGCCATAGGCGCCGTAGATGCCCGAGTTGCCGACGTAGACCTGAAACGCCTTGGGCACGAGCATCGCCGACGCCTGCAGCTGGTACCCGTGGTCGTCGATGTCGGGGATGGTGGAGGTGTTGGTGCCCTCATAGTCGCTCAGCCACCGCCAGTACCACTCCGCCTCGAGAGACAGGCCCTTGTATTTCAGACCGCCGTCGACGCTTGACATCTGATACTTGACCCGCTCGACCGTGATGCCCTGGCCAAACAGGTCCGGCGTGAAGATACTGCTGCCGTCCGTCAGCCGGATTTGCGTGTTCTCGATGCTGTCAGACCCCGGCTGACTCTGTTTGTCCTCGGTGCTGTGTGTGTAATGCACGGCGAGGCGTGTCGCCAGGTTTTCGTGGTAGTCGAAGTCGCCGAAGGTCCCGTACAGGCCGAACTCGCCGGTCGTCGGCAGCCACTGCAGCATGAACGACGTCGTGTCGAACGTGTTGTCGAGTTGCGCCGCGCTGACGCCAAGCGTGCTCAGGTTGTTCGCGATCATCGCCATGTACTTGAACTTCGTCGCGATCTCGCCTCTGAGCCAGAAGCCCGTTGTGTAGGAGCCGCGGAAGAACTCGTCGGCGATGAGGCGATTGTCCACGGTGAGCCAATAGGGAAACTGGCCTTCGGTGCTGCGCACGCTCGGCAGGCTGGTGATGCCTGCGCCGAATACGGCGTAGCGATTGAAGGCGTAACTGATGTTCCCGCCGCCCACGACCTGCGCAGCATCCCCTTGCGCGGTATTTGCCGACCACACATACAGGTAGTAACGGAACTTCGGTGTGAGGAACCAGCCTGAGAACGGCAGGAAGAACTTGTTCAGTTGCGCGTCCTCGCGTCGCCGAACCGTGTGGACGGTCCCGAACGCATCGGTGTAGGTCTCATCGAGATCCTTCTGGTTCAAGTAGCGCGCATAACTGAAGAGCCGCACGTACACCTCACCCTGCTCGTGCTCGACGATCAGAAAACCGGCATTGGGTACGTAGCGCGGGGCCTGCTTCACGGGCTCCGGCGTCGGCCCCACGGCCGCGCTCTTCGCGACGATGAAGTCGCCGACGCAGCCGTCCGCGACCCACACCCCCTTGTCGTCATAGCCCCACGTCTTGCCGAGCAGGCAGGCGGATTCGCCGTACGACCGTGCGAGCACGACACCGCGCGAGGTGTCCGCCGGGCAGTCCTGACGTTCGCCGATCTTCGATGCGCAAACGATGACGGTGCCGTTGGCACCCGGCGGTCTGGCCGCTTGCGCTGGGCTTTTCATCAGTGGTCGTGGGGGGCGTCTGGCTTTGTGCGGGACTTACAACGCCGAGGCTTGTGGCAACGCTGCAGATCAAGGCGATCATTCGAGGCGGCCATCATCGGCCGTGTCATCAGCAACGATGCTGCCATCGCCGTTGGTTCGCCTGGGTTCGTCACAACGCGCGGCGGCAGAACGAGATGCAAGGAATCGACGCGGCGGAACGCGGCGCCGGATGCCTCCGCTATTGCGGAGGGCCTCCGGAATGTGGACGTCCGGTCGTGCTAGCGTTCGTTACAGGAGCTGTGTTAGAACTTCGCGCAGACTTTCCGAACTATTCGGCACTGAGCCCCCTATGAATTCCGCCCCTCAAGGAGAACGGCGATCGTCTGCCGCGGTTTGCGAAGACCTGTTCGAGCTCGCTGTCGAGTCATCGCCAAACGGCGTGCTCATCGCCGGGCCGGCAGGCACGATCGCGCTGGTCAACGCCGCGATCGAGCGGATGTTCGGCTATACGCGCGACGAGCTGATCGGGCAGCCGGTCGACCTGCTGCTTCCCGTGGCGCTCAGAGCGCCGCACGCCGAACGTCGCGCGGAGTATTCGCAGGACGCCCCGCCCCTGGCGCTCGGTGCCGGACGTGATCTATTCGGCCGCCGCAAGGACGGATCAGAGTTTCCCGTCGACATCGGCCTGAATTCGATCCGTACGGACGGCGGCGTCCACGTCGTCGCGTCGATCGTCGATGTCAGCGAGGCCCGGCGTGTGGCGGGTGATTACCGCGACGCGATCGCCGAGATGCGCGGATTCGAGCTTCTGGTCAGCGAGCTGTCCGCGTCGTTCGTCAATCTGCAGATAGACCAGGTCGATAAGGCAATCCGCGACGGGCAGCGCAAAATCGTTGAGGCCCTTCACCTCGATCGCAGTTCCCTGTTCCAGTTCATGGATGATGATGACCATCTGGTCCTGACCCATCACTGGACGCGAGCTCACGAAACGGCACCGCCTGCGCAGGTGGCGGTGCAAGAGCAGTTCCCCTGGACGCTCGCGAAGCTCCGAGAAGGGGAAACCGCATGCTTCTCATCGCCCGACGAGGTCCCCGATTCAGTCGAGCGTGAATCCATTCGTCAAATGGGAACGTTCGCGCGAGCAATGCTGCCGCTGCGGATAGGTGGGCGGATGGTGGGCGCAATTGGATTCTCGACGGCCTTCGCGCCGAGGGCCTGGCCACAGGAGACGCTCGACCGCCTTCTGATCGTGTCGCGAGTGTTCAGTGGTGTTCTGGCGCGCAAGCGCGCCGAGGCGGCACTGCGCGAGAGCGAAGCGCGCTTTCGAACCATCGCCGACGACGCGCCGGTCATGATCTGGGTGACTGACCGAGACAAAGCCTGCACGTGGCTCAACCGCCAATGGCTCGAGTTCGTCGGGACGACGATGAACAAACAGCTTGGCGACGGCTGGTTCGCAGCCGTGCACCCGGAGGACGCGAAGGCGTGTCTCCACACCTATCACATCGCGTTCGACGCCCGTCAGCGATTCAGCATGGAGTACCGCGTGCAGCGGCATGACGGGGTCTGGCGCTGGGTGCTCGACAGCGGCATGCCCAATTACGCCGCCGATGGCTCGTTCAACGGGTACCTCGGATCGTGTGTCGACGTGACGGAGCAAAAGCACGCCAAGCTGGATCTCGAGCGAGCGCTCGCAGAGCTGCAGCGGCTGCAGGATCAGTTGCAGATCGAAAATGTCTATCTTCGCCGGGAGGTCAAGGAACGGCTCGGCGACGGGTCGGTCGTCGGTCAGAGTGCCGCCGTTTGTCGCGTGCTCGAGCAGGTCGCGCAGGTCGCTCCTACCGATTCCACTGTGCTGCTGTTGGGGGAGACGGGCACCGGTAAGGAACTGTTTGCCACGCAGATTCACGAGCACAGCGCACGTCGCGGCCGGACGATGGTGCGAATCAACTGCGCCGCGATTCCGACGACGCTGATCGAAAGCGAACTGTTCGGCCGGGAGAAAGGCGCCTTCACCGGCGCGCTGGCGCGGCAGATCGGCCGATTCGAGATGGCCAATCATTCGACAATCTTTCTCGACGAGATTGGCGACCTGCCGTCGGACGTTCAGGTCAAGCTGCTGCGCGTACTGGAACAGCGGGAGATCGAACGGCTCGGCAGCCCACGCGCGATCCCGGTCGATGTGCGCGTCGTTGCGGCGACGCACCGCGACCTCGAGCAATTGATGGCGGGGGGCACGTTCCGCGACGACCTGTACTATCGTCTCAACGTCTTCCCGATCCGGCTGCCACCCCTTCGCGAGCGGCCCGAGGACATTCCGCTCCTCGTGTGGCGCTTCGTGGAGGAATTTGCCACGGCATTCGGCAAGCGCATCGACTCGATCAGCCGCGAAAACATGGCGGCGCTCCAGGCCTACGCATGGCCGGGCAACATCCGCGAGCTTCGCAACGCCATCGAGCGCGCGATGATCACGGCAACTGGGCCGCGGCTGACCATTCCAACGCCAGTGTCCAGCGGCGCGGCGGTGAAGCGTAGTGTCAAGCTGGTGGACGTCGAGCGAAGCCACATCCGCAGCGTGCTCGAGAGCACGAACTGGCGGATCCGCGGAGCCGGCGGCGCAGCCGATCGGCTCGGCCTCAAGCCAACCACGCTGGAGACGCGTCTCGCCAAACTGGGTGTCAGGCGCCCTCAGCACTGAGAACCCGGCTCCGGGATGCCGTGGCGCCTCTGGCCCCTCGGGGGATGCTTCCTGCGCCCGACGTTCGGCCGAACCGCAATTGCACTCTCCAACCTTCGACGTAGCAAGCACCTACAAAGATTCCGCGTGCCGAGCCCGATGTTGGAACGGGTGGTGCTTTGTCATGACGCGTGGTACGCCTCACCGTGGTCCTCGTTGCCTCGGCTCGCAGCGCACCGCGTCTCGAAGAGGCCTTGCGATCGCTCATGATCCCGACCCGGCTCAAGCCCGGGTGTCTCGGGTGCAGTGCCTGGGTCGACCCCGACTGCACGGTCCATTACGAAGAGGATTGGGCCACGGAGGCGCAGATTCGCGACCGCGTCGCCTCCGATCCGTTCACGCGATTGTTGTCGGTCATCGAGGCGTCCGAAGCGCAGCCACGGGTCCAGTTCGATTTCGTGACGAGAACGCGCGGGCTGGACTACGTCCAGGAAGTGCGAGGCGCCGGGCGCCCCCCGCAGGCGGCGGAGATCACGGGCGAATCGTAACCGCGGCGCTGAGCTGAAACGTCAGCCGGGTTTCCGCCGGCAGCGTCAAGTGTTCCTCGCCACCCGCGGCGATCGCGGCACCCGCGCCGCCGCCGATCGCTGCGCCGATTGCCGCGCCTGACCCGCCCCCGGCAATACCGCCGACGATCGCCCCGAGTCCCGCGCCGCCCGCGACCTTGCGCGTCGTCTTCTTGCCCTCGCCCTTGCCTTTTGTCTCCACGTATCCCGTCACCACTTCGTAGGCGTAGCCGCCGAAGCCGACGGAATTCAGCTTTAGCGAGATCTTGTCGCTGCCTTTCATTTTGCCGGATTGCTGGACGTTCACCGCCTGGACGACTGCCGAGGCGCCCCGCGGAATGACGATCGAGCCGCCGATCATCACCGGATCATCGACGAGCGCCTTGAACTTCATGCCCGCCTGGGAGGCGTCGACATCGATACCCTGCGTCAGCCGGACGTTCAGCGTTGTGCCAGCCGGGACGGTGACCGTCCGCGGCGCCGAGGCCGGGGCAGGACGCGATGGGGCAGCCGCCGGCGCAGCGGCCGCAGCAGGCGAGGCCGTGGCGCGCGGTGCCGGCGTCTTGCTCGGCTTTCTCGCATCGAACTCGACGGCCGTGACTTGATCGAGCATGAATTCGGCGACTCGGCCGCTGTCGAGGAGCAGACGGACCGCTTTGCTGTCGCCGCCGATGTAGATCCCTTCGACCGCCTGGCCGGTGCGCAACTGGACGCGATCGGCAGACAGCGAGGCACCCGCCGCCAGGACCAGCATCGCTGCGATCTTCGGAGCACTTCGTGTCGTCATGCTGTCCTTTCGACTACTTGATGATGGGAAGCGCCGCCGAGATCTGCAGGTCGATCAGGAGCAGGAGCTGATGCTCGACCTGCAGGAACTTCGCTGCGGTGTGGGCCGATGTCGCCTGTTTGACACGCTCGTACAGCTTGCTTTTCAGCGCCTGCCGCCGCGCCTCGAGGTCGAGCGCCTTCGTTGCCAGCTTGTCGGCGATGTCGTCGGTGATGTTCGAGTAGCTCCGGCCGTACTCGTCGATCAGCGCGATGCGCTCGTCGTTAAGCTTCGACATGTCGAGCTCGTACTCCCGGTAGATCGGCCAGAACGCCGTGTCTTCCGCTTCCGTGAACTCCATCATCTGCGTGATGATCGCCACCTTCTGCGTCCGAAGGTCGCTGCGGAGCAGCTCGACATAGGCGCGCAGATTGAGGTCTGTCGACTCCTGCGCGTCCGACCTCCGCGAGTCGGTCCCCTTCGTCTCTGGCGCCTTCCCGCCGGCCGGTGGCGATTGTGCGTGCGCGAGAGAAACGGGCAGAGACAGGGCAAGGAGTAATAAAATCGCGGCGACGGATCGGTCAGCCATGGCGCGAATCGGCAGCAAGACTCACGCCGTCGCTGGCGATCAGCGAGGCCACCGGATTTCGCCCGTTGACGAAGCCAGGGCCGCCTTTCGATAGCGTCCGGTATTCCGGAGACGCTCCGTCCTGGCGGAGGCGAGGCGCGGGTCCATACGATTCGGATTCACGCCCGGAACGCCGAACCGGTTCGGCGCCCGCCATTTGGCGCTTCACGGGCCGAATCACGTCGCAGGCACGCACTCTGCTTTAGACAACCAACCTTGGCTTCCATGAAGAGAATGATCCCCCTCATCCTGGCAATGGTGCTACTGCTGAACCCCTCCGGCGTCCCGGCTGGCCACGCGTGGTCCAGGGGCCAGACCGCGACCGCTGACGATCTCGACCGACTGCTGGCGCCCATCGCGCTCTACCCGGATCAGCTGCTCGCCCAGATGCTGCTGTGCGCGGCAAACCCGGGAAAGGTGAGCGCGCTCGCCGAGTGGCTGGCCAGTAACACGACGCTGCAGGGCAGCGAGCTCCAGGACGCTGCGGCGAAATCAGGGTTCGAAGCCAGTTTCGTCGCGATGGTGTTGTTTCCCGATGTCGTCGACGCAATGGCCGGAGATCTGAAGTGGACGACGGCGCTGGGGCAGGCATTCGCTACGAATCGTTCGGCGGTCTTCGAGAGCGTGCAGCGGTTGCGAGCACAGGCGAAGAATGCCGGCACCTTGAAGACGACCCCGCAGCAGGCGGTGGAAACGCGCACCACCTCAGGCGGCGATCAGGTGATTGTCATCGAGCCCGCCAACCCGCAGGTCGTCTACGTGCCCCAATACAACGCACAAACCGTCTACACCACGTCGACGGTCGTCGTTCAGGAAGATGACGATGATGATAGTGCGGCGGTCGCTGCGGGGCTGATTGGGTTCACGGCCGGCGTGGCAATGGGGGCCGCCATGGACAACAATTACTACTACGGCCCGTACGGATGGCATGGCGGCGGCGCCTATATGTACAACGACGCGTGGGACGACTGGTACGACGACCGAGAAGACGCCCGTGAAGACTGGGCGGACCATCGGGAAGATCTGTATGAGGAGCGCGGCGAGCGTGCCGACGAGGCGCGGGAGCAGCGCACTGACCGTCAGGAGACAGCGCAGGAGCAGCGTACCGAGCGGACGCAGTCGCGCCAGGAGGCGAGCCCCGAGACGCAGGCGCAACGCGAGCAACGGCGCAGCGACGCGCAGGCGCAGGCGCAGGAGCGGAGAAGCGCCAGCGGCACGACCGCCGAGGCTCGCGGCTACAGCGGGGAATCCAGTCGGGCGACCGGAGAACGGAGCGGCACACGGTCGGACGCCTTCTCGGGATACTCCAGTGGACGGTCCGAGCGGGCTGCCAGCTCCCGCGGTCAGCGGAGCAGGGGCAGCGCGCGCGGCGGTGGTCGACGACGGTGAGCGCGAATCGCAAGTCCCGCTTCGTCGTCTCCGTGTGCCTCGCCCTCGCGACGGTCCTGCCATCGCCGATCGCAGCGCAAAACGCGGCACAGCGTGCCTTCGCATCGCCGCAGGAAGCCGTGTCCGCGCTGATCGACGCCGTCAAGGGCGATCGTCTGAACGACGTCGTCGCCCTCTTCGGTCCCGACGGCAAGGAACTCGCAGATTCCTCGGACGTGGCGACTGGCCGGCGCAACCGTGAGATCTTCACCGCCGCGGTGGCTGAGGGGTGGCGTCTGGAGGATCAGCCGGGCAAGGGAAAGGTGCTGATCATCGGCCATGAATCCTGGCCGTTCCCCGTGCCGTTGGTGAAACGCGCCAGCGGCTGGCAGTTCGACACCGCGGCGGGGAAGGAAGAAATCCTGGCGCGGCGTATTGGCCGGAACGAGCTGGCGGTGATCCACGCTTGCCATACGTACGTTGCGGCGCAGCATCTGTACGCGCAGCAGGCGCACGACGGCAAAGCACCCGGCATCTTCGCGCAGCAGTTTGCGAGCACCCCGGGAAAGCAGGACGGCCTGTATTGGCCTGCGGCGCGAGGGCAGAAGCGAAGCCCGCTCGGGGACCTCATCGCACAAGCCGCGGAAGAAGGCCGCTCCCTCGACTCGGCGGCCGCGAAGCCACAGCCGTTCCACGGATATTTCTTCAAGATCCTGACCGGTCAGGGAGCAAGCGCGAACGGCGGCGCGAAGAGTTACCTGGTATCGGGCGGCATGTCGGGTGGCTTCGCGCTGGTCGCCTGGCCAGTGCAGTACGACGTCACCGGCGTGATGACGTTCATCGTCAACCAGGATGGCGTCGTCTATCAGAAGGACCTGGGACCCTCGACCCCCGCAACCGCCAGTGCCATGGCCGTCTACGATCCGGGCACCGCGTGGGAAGTGGCGCAATGACGCGCGCCGAAAGGAACTGGCCCTCAATGAACGTCAAGAAACAGCCATTCGCGGGGGCCGCAGCCGTCGCTGCGGCTCTGAGTCTGTTCGTGGAGGCGTGGGCGCCGATACTTGCGGCGACGCAAGCGCAGCCCGCCGCAAAGCCGCCCGCACAGGCCGGGCAGACGACGAAGCCAGCGGCCGCGCCCACCGCTCCGCCGACTGCCAAGCCAGCCGTCGCGCCCACGACTGCGGCGAGGACGGTGCCCCCGGTGATTGACGGCGGCTGGCCGCGCACCTACAACCTCCCGAGCGGCGGCAACATCCTGATGTATCAGCCGCAGATTGCCAGCTGGGAGAAGCAGGCGCACGTCGTCGCATTCAGCGCGGTGTCTTATCGGACGCAGGGCGCAGACAAGCCGACGTACGGGACGGTCAAACTCGAAGCCGACACGAAGGTTGCACTCGACGATCGACTGGTCTATCTCCAGAACATGAAGATCGCTGAGGCAAGCTTCACCACGCTGCAGAAAGAGCAGGTGCGTGAGATCGTGACCGAGATCGACAAGGCGATGCCCGACGACGACCGGGTAATCGCGCTCGATCGCGTGCTCACCAATCTGAACAAGAGTCAAATCATTCCGAAAACGACGCAAGGCATCAAGGCCGATCCGCCGACGATCTTCTTCAGTAAGACGCCAGCGGTGATCGTCAACCTCGATGGCGAGCCGATCTGGAGTCCGATCAAGGAAAACGATCTGAAGTACGCGGTGAATACCAACTGGGATCTGTTCCAGCACGAGCCGACGAAGACGCTCTACCTGCGCAATAACGACGCGTGGCTGAAGGCGACCGATATGAAGGGCCCATGGTCGCCGGCGGGCAAGCTGCCCGGCAGCTTCGCCAAGCTGCCGGCCGAGGAGAACTGGAAGGACGTCAAATCGAACCAGCCGGGCCGGGCGATCAAGCCTGCCGAGGTGCCAAAGGTGTTCATCAGCGACAAGCCGGCCGAGTTGATCCTCCTGCGTGGAGAGCCGAACTACCTGCTGGTGACGGGCACTCAGCTCTTGTGGGTGAGCAATACGGAGAGCGACGTCTTTCGGATGAGCAGAACGGGCCCTGTCTACTATCTCGTGGCGGGCCGCTGGTTCTCGGCGCCAGACTTCACGGGTCCGTGGACGTTCGCGACGGAGAGTCTTCCCGCGGACTTCAAGAAGATCCCGCTCGAGCACGAGCGCTCGCGGGTGCTGGCGTCAGTGCCAGGCACCGATCAGGCTGCAGAGGCCGTATTGATCGCGCAGATTCCCCAAACCGCACGAGTGAACAAGAAGGAGCTGAAGCCGCCCGACGTCGCGTTCGGCGGCGATCCCAAGTTCGAACCGATCGAGAAGACGACGGTGCAGCGCGCGGTCAACACCGACAAGGACATCTTCAAGGTCGGCGACCTCTACTACATGTGCTACCAGGGCGTGTGGTTTTCCGGCAAGACGGCGAACGGCCCCTGGGAGGTCGCCAACTCGGTGCCGGAGCAGATTTACCAGATTCCGGTCAGCTCGCCGGCGCATCACGTGACCTACGTCACGATCGAAGACGACGACGATGATGATGAATGGGTGACGTATGCTGCCGCGGCGGGCTACACCGGGATGATGGTTGGGTGGGGCTGCGTGGTTTGGGGATCGGGATACTACTACCCGCCCTACTGGGGCTATGGCGGCTACTATCCCTACTACTACCCGTACTTCCCGACCTATGGGTACTCCGCCTGGTACAACCCATACACCGGCGCATACGGCCGCAGCGCGGCGGTCTACGGCCCGTATGGCGGCGCCGGCGTCGGCGCTCGTTACAACCCGCGCACCGGGACGTATGCGCGCGGCGCCGCGGCCTACGGGCCGTATGGCGCCCGTGGCGTCGCGCAAGCCTACAACCCGCGAACCGGTGCCTACGGCGCCACCCGGCAGGGGTCGAACGTCTACGGCAGCTGGGGGTCCAGCTACGTGCAGCGGGGCGACGACTGGGCGAAGACCAATCGGTATACGAATCGGACGACCGGGAACACCACGCGCACTATTCGTACCGATGAGGGCGCCGCCGTCACTCGTCGCGGCGGCCCTGGTGGCGGCGGCTTCGTTGCCGGTGGTGAAGGCGGCAACGTCTACGCCGGCCAGGACGGCAACGTCTATCGCCGGGAGGATGGCAACTGGCAGAAGTACGACAATGGCGGCTGGTCGAACACCGACAGGCAGGCCGGGGATGCGGCGCGGACCCGGGACGGATCCGCGTCGGGCCGTCCGAGCACGCTCGACAGCAGCACTCGCGATCAGCTCGACCGCGACGCCGCAGCGCGTCGCGAAGGGGCCACGCGCACGCGAGATCAAGGCACCTATCGCAGCGGCGGTGGCTCGTCCCGCAGCGCCGGCAGCTATCGCGGCGGTGGCATGCGCGGCGGCGGCGGGCGCGGCGGCGGACGTCGCTGACCGCTGGGGTCAGCGTCCGGCGGCCGGTGTGACGCTGACAGCGCGCGCCCGCGTGTAGACGATCTCGACGGTGTCACCGGGGTTGATGCCGTCGAGCAGCTTGATGTCGCTCACTTTCTGCAGGCCGAACATGTCGTCGGCCGTCCGGTACATGACTTCGCCGGTCTGTCGATTGATTTCGTCGATCAGTACGACAGCCTTGAGCTGCTGAACGATGTGGGTGTCGGCGCCTTGCTTCTGTGCCTCCTCTCGCGCTTGCGCCGTCGTGTCGCTGAGGCGGGCACGCTGCGCCTGCCGATTCGCGCGCACGATCGTCGAGTCCGTAAACCGCACCGTCACCTCGTCGCCAACCGCCAGGGTCTCGAAGGCTTTGACATCTTCCGGTACATAGACTTGCTGAACCACTTTCTTCGGGGTCACGACGGTGATGAGGCGCGTGGCCTTGTCGATGGTTTGCACCCGACCGGTCGCCTCGGCGGCGCGAACGCTCGTGTTTTCCTGCTGCCGCATGCCGACGGTGGCGTCGACCGCGCCGATACCAATCGCATTCGCGCTGGCGCAGAACGTCAGCAGAACCGTGGTTAAGAGTGATGTCCGAATCGTAGCGTGCTTCATTTGACGTGCCTCCAGACACGTCCACAGCACGGAACATGCCCAGGCCGTCCGCATCTCCCGTGTGCATCTGGAACATGGATTGCGATTCGCGGTCTGTCGCGAGACCGCGCATTTCCATGCGGAGGGGGTCAAGCGGCAGAGCCGGAACGAGTTGCCGCGTGAATCGCACGGCGAGGGATGATCGTGCGAGGCCGCGCGCGACTCCGGCATTTCGTGGCTCGTCCGCCCGGCCGTAGCCCATTGAACGCCATACCTCGAGGATTCCCATGGCGAAGTCACCGATCGTCGACGTCACCGAACAGAAGCGGTTGAACGATGCCCGTGAGTCGGGCATCCCGTGGAAGAAGTGGGGTCCATATCTCAGCGAGCGCCAGTGGGGAACCGTGCGCGAGGACTACAGCGCCGACGGCAATGCCTGGGACTATTTCTCGCACGATCAATCGCGCTCGCGGGCGTACCGCTGGGGCGAGGACGGCCTCGGCGGCATCTGCGACGAAAAACAGCGACTGTGCTTTGCCCTGGCTCTGTGGAATGAGCGGGATTCGATTCTGAAGGAGCGCCTGTTCGGGCTCACCAACAGCGAAGGCAACCACGGCGAGGACGTCAAGGAGTACTACTTCTACGTCGACAGCACGCCGACGCATTCCTACATGAAGTACCTCTACAAGTATCCGCAGCGGGAATTCCCGTATCGCGACCTTGTCGAGACCAACCGCCGGCGATCGCGAGAAGAGTTCGAATACGAATTGCTCGATACCGGCGTGTTCGCCGAGGACCGCTACTTCGATGTGTTCGTCGAGTACGCCAAGGAGGGACCGGAAGACATTCTGATCCGGATCACGGTGCACAATCGCTGTCCCGACGCGGCACGAATTCATCTGCTGCCGACGCTCTGGTTCAGGAACACATGGTCCTGGGGCACCGACGAGCAAAAGCCGGTTCTGCGTGCGTCTGGCCCCACGGTCATCGAAGCCGCGCACGAGGACCTCGGCCGCTACTTGCTGTTATGCGACGGTTCGCCCGAGTTGCTGTTCACCGAAAACGAGTCGAACGCGGAACGGCTGTGGCATCAGCCGAACGCTTCGCCCTATGTCAAAGATGCGTTCCACGCATACGTCGTATCGAACGCTCGCGACTCCGTGAATCCGGCTCGCGTCGGGACCAAGGCCGCCGCGCACTATTCGCTGGACGTACCTGGCGGCGGCAGCGGGGAAATCCGCCTGCGGTTGACAACCGCACGGATCGACAACGCCTTTCGCGACTTCGACCAGATCGTCAAGGCCCGGATCACAGACGCGGACGAGTTCTACGGGCGCATCACGCCGCAGGCGCTCACCGAAGACGAGCGCCGCGTCCATCGCCAGGCGCTGGCCGGCATGTTGTGGGGCAAGCAGTACCTACTACTTCGACCTCGAACAGTGGCTGACCGAGCACCGGAGCCACCCGATGCTGGAATCGGTGCAGCGCGGCGTACGGAACACGGAATGGTTCCACATGCTCAACGCCGACGTGATCTCGATGCCCGACAAGTGGGAGTACCCATGGTACGCGGCGTGGGATCTCGCCTTCCATACCGTTGCCCTGGCGCTCGTCGACTTCGACTTCGCGAAAGACCAGCTGCTGCTGATGCTGCGCAACCTCTACGCGCATCCGAACGGGCAGATTCCCGCCTACGAGTGGAATTTCAGCGACGTCAATCCGCCGGTGCACGCGTGGGCGACGCTGTACCTCTACAAGATGGAGCGCACGCTCGGCCGTTCCGACCTGCGGTTCCTCGAGCGGTCGTTCCAGGGCCTGATGCTGAACTTCAACTGGTGGGTGAACCGTAAGGATCCGGCCGGCCGCAACGTCTTTGCCGGCGGGTTTCTCGGGCTCGACAACATCGGCGTGTTCGACCGGAGCGCGGAGCTGCCGACGGGCGGCTCGTTGGAGCAGGCGGATGGTACCGCCTGGATGGCGTTCTACTGCCAGTGCATGCTCGAAATGTCTCTGATTCTCTGCGAATACGACTCGATGTACGAGGAGCTCGCGTTCAAGTTCCTTCAGCATTTCCTGTGGATCTCGTACGCGATGGACAGGATCGGCGAACACCACGACGAGATGTGGGACGAGCAGGACGGGTTTTTCTACGATGTGCTCCGCCTGCCAGACGGCCGATGCATGCGCCTCAAGGTGCGATCGCTCGTCGGCCTCCTGCCGATGTGCGCGTCAACGGTCTTCGAGGGCGATGCCGCCAGCCGCTATCCCAGACTGATGGAGATGATCGCGCTCTTCCGGAAGCGCCATCCCGAGCTGGTGTCACAGGTGGCGCCGACCGACGCCGGCTTTGTCGGCTACAAGAATCGGCGGCTGCTGTCCATTCTCAACCAGAAGAAGCTACAGAGTGTGCTGCGGTACCTCCTCGACGAGAACGAGTTTCTCGGACCGCATGGCATTCGCTCATTGTCGCGGTACCACCTCGATCATCCGTTCACGTTCTGGGTCGGCCACCAGGAGTACAAGGTGCAGTACCTCCCGGCCGAGTCGAATACCGGCATGTTCGGGGGCAACTCCAACTGGCGCGGCCCGGTGTGGATGCCGGTGAATACGCTCATCGTGCGGGCCCTGTTGAACCTGTACGCCTTCTACGGCGACGAGTTCAAAGTCGAATGTCCAACGGGTTCAGGCCAATACGTCACTCTGTTCGAGGCCGCGAAGGAAATCACGCGGCGCCTGGCCAGCACGTTCCTGCGCGACACCTCGGGAGAGCGGCCGGTGTACGGCGGGAGCACGAAGTTCCAGAGCGATCCGCATTGGCGCGATCTCATTCTCTTTTACGAGTATTTCCACGGCGACAACGGTGCGGGGCTGGGCGCCAGTCATCAGACCGGATGGACCGGGTTGGTTGCGCCGCTGCTCGATTTCTTCGGGCGTATCGACTCGAAGGCTGTGCTCGAGACCGAGCGCGATCTCGTGCAGGCGCGGGTCGTGATGGAGCAGGTCGGCGGAGAGCGCGTGAAAACGTAGCATCGCCATCGACGGCGTGCCTGACGATGACAGACTCACCCCACTCACGTGCCGGCATCGATCTCCCCCGCGCCACGATGGGGGTATTGATCATCGTGGTGCTGATCGCGCTGACGATCTGGGTACTGCGGCCGTTCCTTGGCGCCATCATCTGGGCAACGATGATCGTCGTAGCAACCTGGCCGGTGATGCGCCGGCTGCAACGATGGTTATGGGAGAAGCGGGCGCTGGCGACGGCGGCCATGGTTCTCGCGCTGCTCCTCATGCTCCTCGTGCCGTTGCTGCTCGTTATCGGCGCGGTCACGGCCAATGCCGGCGCTCTTTTGGAGTGGGCCGCCAAGCCGCGCGCCTTTACGCTGCCGCCACCACCGGCGTGGCTCGCGACCGTGCCCGTCATCGGCGTGCCGGCCATGCAGGCTTGGGAGCGCGTCGCGGAAGGGCAACTGGCGAACGTCGCGGCCTCGGCCGCGCCCTACGCCGCCGCCGCCCTCGTCTGGGTGGCTGGTGTGATGCGAGGGATGATGTCGCTGATGCTGCAGTTCCTGCTCACGCTGGCGATTGCCTCCGTCTTGTACGTGAAAGGGGAGCATGCGGCGGCCGCTGTGCGCCGCTTCGGCCATCGACTCGCCGGAGAGGCCGGGGAGCGCGTCGTTCTGCTGGCCGCGCAGGCCATTCGCAGCGTTGCGCTCGGCGTCGTCGTCACCGCGATCGTTCAGGCGGCGCTGGCCGGCATCGGACTGGCGGTCACGGGCGTGCCCTACTCGGCCCTCCTTGGCGCGCTCGCCTTCATCCTTTGCATCGCGCAACTCGGTCCCACCGTCGTCCTGGCTCCAGCCGTCGGATACCTGGCGTGGCAGGGGCACGCCAGCGCGGCGACGGTGCTCCTCGTGTGGACGGTGGTCGTCGGCGTGCTCGACAACGTCCTCCGGCCACTGCTCATCTCGAAGGGCGGCGACCTGCCGATGCTGTTGATGTTCGCCGGCGTGATCGGTGGACTGCTTGCGTTTGGTCTGATCGGAATCTTCGTCGGTCCGGTCGTGCTCGCCATCACCTACACGCTGCTCGCCGCATGGACCAACGCCTCACCATCCGAGCCGGCGCTTCGGCAGCCGACGTAACGCTTCAGCACGTCGATTCGTCAAAGGACGCCACATCGTGATTGCACAACTGGCCGGCTTGCTGCACGACTATCCGGCGCTCTGCCTGTTCCTGAGCGTTCTTCTGGGAACGATCATCGGTCGGTTTCACTACAAAGGCGTGGGGCTGGGATCGGTCGTCGGGACGCTGATTGCCGCAATGGCGATTGGCATCCTGGCGAGACCCGAATTACCCGAACTCCTGCGATGGTCGTTCTTCTATCTGTTTCTGTTCGCTATCGGGTACTCCGTCGGCCCACAGTTCTTCGGCAGCCTGAAGAAGGACGCGCTGCCGCAGATTGCTCTCGCAGTGATCGTAGCGGTCAGCGGGCTGGTCGCCGTCATCGCGGTGTCCGTCGCATTCGGGTTCGACGAAGGCCTCGCCGTCGGCGTGCTCTCCGGCGCGATGACGCAATCCGCAGCGCTCGGCACCGGATTGAGCGCGATCGCCGAGCTGCCGCTGCCGCACGAGGCGAAAGCGCGCCTGATGGCGAACGCGCCGCTCGCCGACGCGATCACGTACGGATTCGGCGATTTGGGTCTGATTCTGTTCCTGACGTGGCTGGGTCCGTTGATCCTGCGCGCGGACCTGAAGCGTGAAGCGAAGGACCTCGAGAAGAAGCTTTCCGCCGCGAAGCCCGCCGGCGAGTCGTCCGCGAGGCCCTATGCGGTCCGCGCGTATCTCGTCGAGAACTCCAATGTCGCCGGCTCCACCCTCGCGGCACTGGAGCAGCGATATGCAAGTGCACGACTCTCGGTTCAGCGAGTACAGCGCGGAGCTGACCTGCTGGCGCTGCACCCCGCCTTGACGCTGAGCCACGGCGATCGGCTCGTCGTTGCCGCACGTCGGGGAACGTTTGTCAATGCCGAACGGGAGATCGGCCCGGAAATTGACGATCCCCTCCTCCTCTCCGTCCCGCTGAAAACGGCGGCCCTCGTAGTCACCAACCGTGTAGTCAAAGGCAGAACGCTCGGCGAGTTGGCTGACGACTCGCAGATGGATGGCGTTTACCTCGAATCGCTCCACCGAGGCACTGAACTGATGCCGCGCGAGGCCTGGACGGTCGTCGAGCGGGGAGACATTTTCCATGTGGTCGGTCCGCCAGACGATGTGGAGCGTGCCGGCGCGTACATCGGGTTCATCGAGCGGGATGTGTCGGGAACAGACCTGACGTTTCTTTCCGGCGGCATCTGCGCCGGCATCGTGCTCGGGATGATGAAGCTGAACGCAGGTGGGATTGTGCTGGGCCTCGGTACGGCCGGGTCGATTCTCGTAATTGGCCTCGTCGGCGGCTGGGCGCGCAGTCGCTACCCGGTCTTCGGGTCGATTCCCGAGCCGGCGCAGCGGCTGCTGATGGACATTGGCCTGGTCGTGTTCATTGCCGTGGTGGGGCTCCACGCGGGCCCGCACGCCGTCGAAGCGTATCGCGCGAGCGGAGCGACATTTTTCGCCAGCATATTCGCGGCCGGAGTGATCGTCACGACGGTGCCGCTCACCGTCGGGACGATCATGGCTCGCTACGTGCTGCGATTGAGCCCGTTGATGATTCTTGGCGGCCTTGCAGGCGCGCAGACGTGCACGCCCGGCCTGACGGCGCTGCGCGAGGCCAGCGGCAGCAACGTCGGCTCACTGGCCTATACGGTGCCATACGCGATCGGCAACATCGTGCTGACCGTGTGGGGGCCGGTGGTCGTCGCCATTGTGCACGCGCTCCGATAGCGAGTCCGTTACGATTCGCGTGGCCGGGCCAGCCCGAGCTTTGCCATCCGCGTTTCGAGCGTCGTCGGTTTCAGGCCCAGCCGCTCCGCCGCGCCGCCGTGACCACGGATCCGCCAGTTGGTGATCCTCAGCGTGGCCCGGATGTGTTCGATCTCGACGTGCCTCAGCGTCATCGAGGCGTGTGGCCGCCGGATCGCGCCCGCCATCGGCATCGGGATCGTCAAGTGCGGACTGTTGGCGACGATCACCGCGCGCTCGACCACGTTGCGAAGCTCGCGGACGTTCCCAGGCCACGAATAGGACTGCAGTTGCCGCATCGACTCGCTCGAGATCGACGCGATCGACTTGCCCATGGCGCGGGAGAACTCGTTGACGAACTCCCAGGTCAACGCCGGGATATCCTCCACGCGCTCTCGAAGCGGCGGGACCAGAATCGGGAAGACGTTAAGGCGATAGAACAAGTCCTCGCGGAACGTCCTGTCTTCGATGGCCTTTTCGAGGTTGCGATTCGTCGCGGCGATGATGCGGACGTCTATTTTGATCGACTGCGTGCTGCCGAGCCGCTCGATCACCCGTTCCTGCAGCACACGAAGGAGCTTGATCTGCATGTCGGCCGACAACTCGCCGATTTCGTCGAGAAAGAGGGTGGACTGATTCGCCGCTTCGAACCGGCCGATCTGGCGTGAAAGTGCGCCGGTATAGGCGCCGCGTTCGCGTCCGAACAGCTCGCTTTCGATCAGGGCGGCGGGGATCGCCGCGCAGCTCACGCGGATCATCGGACGCTGGTGCCGCGGGCTGAGCTCGTGGATGGCTTCCGCGAAGATTTCCTTTCCGACGCCGGTTTCACCCAGCAGGAGGACTGTCGACGGCAGCGGCGCGACCTGTTCCGCCTGGGTGAGCGCCTCCCGCATGGCGGCTCCCTCGGACACGATCAGTCGAGAGGTAGGGAGAACCTTCACGATAGGGTGTGGCGCGACTTCGGCGTCGCTGGCGCGATGACGCAGCCGCTGCACCTCGACCAGTGCCCCTCGAAGCGACCTGAGACTGGACGCGCGCGCCATGGCCAGCGCGAGCACGGCCGAGAGCAGTCGCAGCTGCTCTATCAAGGCCGACGTCCATGTTTTCTGTGTCGTCGTGGAGATGAGCGCGAGTCCTCCGCCTGATCCATTCTCTTTCGCGCCCCGGGGCAGCGGCACGAACATGGCCGAAACCACGCCATGCTGGAGCAGCGCGTCACGATCGTCGCTGTCGAGCACATCCTCGATCTGCGTGAACCATGCCGCCGCGCCAGTGCTCAGCCTCGATCCGATGAACGGAATGGAGACGAGCTGCGACAGCTGGATTGGCGACGAATGCGGCAGCCTGTTCCACGACTGGCAAGGATCCGGCCGGCCGGTGTCGCCACTCCGCCACAACGCGATCTGATCGACCTGCAGCGCCTTGCCGATCTCGGGCACGCATTCGCCGATCGCGTCCTCGACGGCCTCGGGCTCGGCGCAAGCGAATCGCACGCCGAGGTCGGCGAGCAGTCGCTGGATGCGCTCTTCGACGATCAGTAGCCCGGGCTCCTGGTCCCCGACGGGGACCAGGAGCGGGCGACTGTCGCGGGGCGCGGAAGTCCGGTGCCTGGCTTGGAGCGGCACGCTGGAGGTGACTTCGTTGGCTCGACCTAACATCGCATGGCCTTTCAGTTGTGAATGTCGTGTCTGCGACGCGATCTCCGGATTGCCGCCCGCAACGTTTCGGACGGCGGCTCCCCGAACTCCCTTTTATAGATGGCCGCGAACCGTCCCAATTCGTAGAACCCGTACGCAGTCGCGACGCGCGTCACCGAGATCGGGTTCGAACTCTCATCGGTCAGCGTGCGCCGGACGCCTTGAAGGCGCTCGGCCAGCAGGCAGCGCTTGGGACTCATGCCGCGCACGTTGTAGAAAGCGTTTCGCAGACCGCGCTCGCTCCGTCCGACCAGCCGGCACAATGCGGCGATCGGCGGTGGGGCGGCGATATGCGCGCGGACATAGGACTCCGCCCGCTCGACCACCTGCTCGTTCGTGGAAATCGGCCGTTTCTGAGCGATGCCGGATTGCATGCGCGGAACTGTACAACCGTCATGCGGGCAGGAGAACTGGCGCTATTACCAGAGGCGACTAGTAAAAGGGATAGCTTGGTTCGGCGCCTTTACTAGGTACGAGACGATCTGAGATCATGACGCCTTCGGATACATCTCTCTGACGAAGGCCCTCGTACCGGTCCTCTTCGCCTTTCTCGCGGCTCCTACACAGGCACTCGCTCAGCGGCCATTGCTGGGCTGGTGAGGGATTCGTCGGGCCTCCCGGTTCCTGGCGTCACCGTCGAAGCGAGCAGCCCTGCTCTTATCGAGCGCATACGCACGGCAATCACGGACCGCCGGGGCCGATATCGGATCGAGCGCCTGCAACCGGGCATCTATACGGTGAAGTTCACGCTTTCTGGCTGGACTCCGCACGAGCTCGATGGTGTCGAGCTGTCGGGATCGGCAACGGCAACCGTCAATCCGTGTCCGTCCGCGACTGACGTGGTCCGTGTGGATCCGCGACGAGGCTTTCGGTCGCGGAGAGACACTGATCCGATCAGTCACGGACTGAACGCGGACACGGAAGAATCAGAGAATGGGTCCAGAAGATCCCGCGTCAATCCGCGCCCGTCCGCGACTGAATTGGTCCGTGTGGATCCTTGACGGGGGCTTTCGGTCGCGAAGAGACACTGATCCGATCAGTCACGGACTGAACGCGGACGTACACGGAAGAATCAGAGAATGGGCCAGAAGATCCGCGTCAATCCGCGCCCGTCCGTGACCGACTCGGTCCGTGTGGATCTGCGACCCAAGGCTTTCGGTCACGGAGAGGCACTGATCCGATCAGTCACGGACTGAACGCGGACGTACACGGAAGAATCAGAGAATGGGTCCAGAAGATCCCGCGTCAATCCTCGCCCGTCCGCGACTAACTTGGTCCGTGTGGATCCTTGACGGCGGCTTTCGGTCACGGAGAGGCACTGATCCGATCAGTCACGGATTGAACGCGGACGTACACGGAAGAATCAAGAATAGATCCAGAAGATCCGCGTCAATCCGTGTCCGTCCGCGACTGACGTGGTCCGAGTGGATCCGCGACGAGGCTTTCCGTCGCGGAGAGACACTGATCCGATCGGTCACGGATTGAACGCGGATGTACACGGAAGAATCAAGAATAGATCCAGAAGATCCGCGTCAATCCGTGTCCGTCCGCGACTGACGTGGTTCGTGTGGATCCGCGACGAGGCTTTCGGTCGCGGAGAGACACTGATCCGATCGGTCACGGACTGAACGCGGATGTACACGGAAGAATCAAGAACAGATCCAGAAGATCCGCGTCAATCCGTGTCCGTCCGCGACTGACGTGGTCCGTGTGGATCCGCGACGAGCGCTTTCGGTCACGGAGAGGCACTGATCCGATCGGTCACGGACTGAACGCGGACGTACACGGAAGAATTAGAGAATGGGTCCAGACGATCCCGTGTCAATCCACGCCCGTCCGTGACCGACTCGGGCCGTGTGGATCCGCGACGAGCGCTTTCGGTCGCGGAGAGACACCGATCCGATCAGTCATGGACTGAACGCGGACGTACACGGAAGAATCAAGAATAGATCCAGAAGATCCGCGTCAATCCGTGTCCGTCCGCGACTGACGTGGTTCGTGTGGATCCGCGACGTGGATCCGCGACGGAGGCTTCGGTCACGACGGAGTCAGCGCCCTCGTGCCGATTTTGCATAGTGCGAAAGTTGTAATACCTGTAGGGTGAGTCCGCTGCGCCTGGGAGCCATCGAGGAAAAACGGCATGCCGATCGCGCCGACACGAGATAAAGTAGGGCTATATGGCCGGACCTCGCGTCCTGTTGGCGGACGACCACGCACTCCTTCTCGGGGCATTCGAAAAGCTCCTCGCCGAGGAATGTGAGGTTATCGGGAAAGCGTCGGATGGCCGCGCTCTCGTCGCAGCTGCCGAGAAGCTCAAGCCGGATGTCATCGTCCTCGATATTCAGATGCCCCTGTTGAACGGTCTGGAGGCTGGGCGGCAGATCAAACAGCGGGTTCGAGATACCAGGCTGGTGTTCCTGACGATCAACGAAGATCCCGATCTGGCGGCCGAGGCGTTTCGATCCGGGGCGTCCGGGTATCTCCTGAAACGTTCGGCAGCATCCGAGCTGACCACGGCGATTCGCGAGGTCATGCAGGGCCGCTCCTACGTAACGCCGCTGGTGACCCAAGGTTTGGTCGGGTCTTTGATGCACGGCCACGAGCGCAGCCCGGCCCGGGAATTGACGCCGCGGCAACGGGAGATCCTGCAGTTGCTCGCTGAAGGGCAGTCGATGAAGGAAGTCGCCAGCGCGCTGAAGGTGACCCCCAAGACGGTCGCGTTTCACAAGTACCGCATGATGGAGCAGCTCAGGGTCAAGTCGACCGCCGAGCTGATTCGATATGCCGTCGAGCACCACATCGTCTGATCTGGTGCGTGTCGTGCTCGTCGACGACAACGACGCGATGCTCGCGCGCGCCGCGGCGGCGCTGAAGGCCTGCTGCGACGTGGTTGGCCGTGTCAAGGATGGGAGCGCGGCTCTCGACGCCGCGAAGGCCCTTCAGCCGGACGTGATCGTGCTCGATATCTCGATGCCGGACATGAACGGCTTCGAGGTCGCTGAGCGCCTTCGCCGTGCGGGGTCGCATGCCGCCGTCGTTTTTCTAACCGTTCACGATGGCGACGACTTCGTCGGAGCCGCCAGGGCCGTCGGTGGGATAGGCTATGTCGTGAAGCCACGTCTCGGCTCCGATCTCACGGTCGCCGTGCGGGAAGCGCACGCCGGGCGGCCGTTCGTCTCGCCCGTCGGGCGATGAGTGCCCGGTTCGGGCTTCAGGCCCTTCGGCCCTCGATCAGCCGGTCCAGTAGCTCCGCCCGGGCCGGAGCACCCCCGATGTAGGATGCGCTCGAATCCAAAAGACGAGACGCGGCGATATCAGCGGAGTCGTTGTTTCAAGGCAGAGCTGGTACGACGCGTGCTGTAGCGCGATAGAATCCCCCAGGCTGCGGTCCGCGATGGATCTGCCCCGGACGAGATCTGTTCACAAGGAGAGATGGCGGTGACCAGGAGACGATTGACGTTGATAGCGAGTGCGGCGATCGCGGTAGGGCTGGCGGCCGGACGCCTTGGTGCGCAGCAGCCGCCACAGCTCCCTGCCGACAAACTGGAAATTTCGGCGTTTGCGGTCAACATGAGCAATATCGCGACGGGGGCGAACGCGGTCGTCGCCATCACGGTGAATCAGTGGTCGACGCAGGCGGAGCGCGAGCGATTGATCAACATCATGGTGGCAAAAGGCAGCAAGGCGCTGTTGAAAGAGCTGCAAGAAGCGCCAGTCAAGGGACGGTTCCGCATTCCCGGGCAGCGTCAACCGGACCCGCATCACCTGGCGCTCGGCCTCGATATCCGCTACGCGTGGCAGGCGCCGCTGCCCGAAGGAGGCCGGCGAATTTTCCTCGCGATGGATCGCTACATTGGCTTCCAGGAAGCCAGGAACCAGCCTCGGACGATCGACTATCCGTTCACGCTGATGGAGATCCGCGTCGACCGGAACGGCAAGGGCGAAGGCAAGATGTCGATTGCGACGAAGATCAAATTCGACAAGGAGAAGAACGTGATGGAGCTCGAGAACTACTCGAGCGAGCCAGTACGGTTGAACAACGTCGAGGTGAAGGTCAAGAGCTGAGCATTGATCCGAACACTTCGCGGCAAGCGCCCGTGCTCGCTCAGCGCGCTTTGTCTGTTGCTGGTCACCATCGCGTGGCCGGCCTTGGCCCAAGACGGCGTGAACACCCGGGTATCTGGCCGCGTCGCCAGGCTCGTATTCAATAACCGACCGATCACCGATCTCCGCGCCACCGTGCTTGGCCACGCCCCGGCAGAGCGGGCGGCGAGCATTGAGCAGCGCCTCGAACAGTTCGTCAATCAGGGCATCGTCGGGCCGGTTGAGATCCGCAAGCTCGAGCAGCTCTCGACCATCATCGTGGCCGGGCAGATGGCGTTTGTGATCGCGCCTGACGACGTGGACGAGGTCGCCGGCGAGACGATCGAGACCAAGAGTCAGAGCGCCGCTGCTGCTCTCCGCGTAGCGCTGCAGGAGGCGGCGGAGCTGCGGACACCGAGGCAAATCGTACGCGCGGCCGTCGAGTCCGCCGCTGCGACTGTGCTGCTGCTCCTCCTGTTGTGGGGCATCAGGGCGGGTGATCGCGTCGCCGAGCGGCGGCTTGTCAAGCTCGCCAGCGACCGCCTGCAACGCGTGGCTCGGGGAAACACGCACGTCCTTCGCGCGACGCGGCTTCTCGAACTGACTCGCCGTCTGGTAATTCTGGTCGCGCTGCTGGCGGCCGCGTTCGTCTGCTACGCATGGCTCACGTTCGTCCTCAGACGATTCCCCTACACGCGTCCATGGGGCGAGTCGCTCCGCGAGTTCTTCTTCAGCACTGCCACGCACCTGGCGCTCGGGGCCGCTCGTGCGCTCCCGGGGCTGTTCACCGTGGCGCTGATCTTCCTGATCGCGCGTTTCTTCGTGCGTCTGAACAACGCGCTGTTCGAAGGCGTCGAACACCAGCGCTTCACGCTGCCCTGGGTTTACCCCGAGACGGCACAACCGACGCGTCGGCTGCTGAACGGCCTGATTTGGCTGTTTGCGCTCATCGTCGCGTATCCGTATCTTCCAGGCAGCGGCACGGACGCCTTCAAAGGCGTCAGCGTCTTCGTCGGCCTGATGATCTCGTTCGGATCGAGCGGCGTCGTCAATCAGGTGATGAGCAGCTTCATGATCACCTACTCACGGGCGCTGCGGCTCGGTGACTACGTCAGGGTCGGCGACATCGAGGGCACGGTGACGCACGTCGGCATGCTCTCGACGAAGGTCAAGACGCCCCGGCGCGAGGAGGTGACGATCCCAAACGCGGTGCTCGTGTCGCGCACCACCACGAATTTCTCGAAGTTCGCCGACTCGGAGGGTGTCTACGTGCCGACGTCGGTGACGATTGGCTACGACACGCCGTGGCGGCAGGTCGAAACACTGCTGCTGATGGCGGCCGATCGGACGCCAGGCGTACGACGCGAGCCGAAGCCGGTCGTCTTCCAGACCGCGCTGCAGGACTTCTACGTCCAATACACGCTGCTGGTGTCGCTCGAGCGGCCCGACCGGCGCGGACCGATCCTGAACACCCTGCACGCGAACATCCAGGACGCGTTCAACGAACACGGAGTGCAGATCATGTCGCCCCATTACGAAGCCGATCCCAGCGCGCCGAAAATCGTACCGAAGGAAGGGTGGTTTGATGCGCCGGTCCGTCAAGAGGGCGGCGACGCAGACCGCTCTCGCCCGTGATGGGGGCTGCCTTGTGACGTGTGACCCTTGGTCTGATTGACGTACTAATCGCCCTTGTTCAGCATTGCAGTAGATGGTGCCCGCCTGGCGCTATCCGCTTGCGGAGGTTCGATGATCGCTTTGGTAGAAATGACACAGCAAAAGCGCAGGGACCGTGTGCTCGCTGTCGGGCTGGCCGTGATTGTATCGACGTTCGCTGCCACGACGGTGCGCGCACAAGACACCAGGGAGGCCGAAATCGCGAAGGCGAAGGCCGAGAAAGCGAAGGCGCTTCACCCTTACGTGCCCTCGAAGGTCGAGTCATACATCGACCGAGCCGAGGCCCTGATGCTGACTGGCGGCCTACACTGGCACCCGTTCTTCGACAGCGCCTATGCGGGCGGCGGCTTCACGCTCGGCGCCGGATATCGCCGGTTCGTCAGCTCGTACAACACGGTGGACCTGCGCGGCAGCATCACCTTCACGGGCTACAAGCGGATAGAAGCCGAGTTCCTCGCGCCGCGCCTGTTCGATCGCCGTGGCGTGCTGTCGGTGATCGGCGGCTGGCGTGAAGCGACGCAGGTCGGTTTCTACGGCATCGGGACCGGATCGACATCGAAGGACGATCGGGCGAACTACAGCTTCACGCAGCCGTATGTGTCGGGACGGCTCGACGTCTGGCCGACACGGAAGTGGTTCGTTCTCGGCGGAGGGCTCGAGTACTCGAAGTGGGATCAGGGCTCGGGAGATGGTTCGGACCCGTCCGTCGAGGAGATCTACACCCCCCAGACGCTTCCCGGCCTGGGCGCGAGCCCCACGTATCTGCACGTGCAGGGATCGGCCGCAGTCGATTGGCGCACGGGCCCCGGCTATACACGTCGCGGCGGCGTTTATGGCATCACCGTCCACGATTTCGTGGATCACGACAGCGATTTCAGCTTCCGAAAGGTCGACTACGATGCCGTCCAACACATCCCGGTGCTGCGCGACGCCTGGGTTCTGTCGCTGCACGGCCGGATCGAGACGACCTTCAAGAGTGACGACGAGCAGGTGCCGTTCTTCATGTTGCCGGCGCTCGGCGGCGGATCGACGCTTCGCGGCTTCGCGAGCTGGCGCTTCCGCGATCGCAACAGCATGCTGATGCAGGCGGAATGGCGCGTGCTGGCCAACCGGTTCCTCGACATGGCGGTGTTTTACGACGCCGGCAAGGTCATGGACGTGCCGAAGGACATCAGCTGGACAGGCCTCAAGAGCGACTACGGCCTCGGCTTCCGCTTCCACGGACTGGCCGCGACGCCGCTCCGGATCGAACTGGCCAAGAGCAACGAGGGCCTGGTCATCGTCTTCTCGTCGAAGGCGCCCTTCTAGGGGTGGTGCGCATCATGCCAACAGCATTCATGAAAACCCGCCTCCTGGCCATCGCGGCAGCGACCGTCGTGTTCGCCGGCGCCGCCGTGTCGACCCAGTCGCCCCGGTTCTTCAGCGATGACCCGATCGCGACGGAGGCGGACACCGAGGACGCCTCCGGCGCGCAGCCCACGGACATCGGCCTCGCGTACGACCTGTCCTACAACTTGTTCGTGACCAAGGAGCGCACGCCGTCGAACAAACGCGCGCGCAACATCAATACTGTCGACGAGGTGCCCGATTCGAGCTGGTTCACCAACCGAATCGGGAGTCAGCCGGTCTCGCTCGATGACGTACTTCGCGGGCCCAACACCGGGCCGCCGCCAGCGCCGGACAAGTGGACCATCATTCGAGAGAAGGCATCGGGATACGCGCCAGGGTTCACCGCACGCGATGCGAACGGCGAGACCTGGTTCGTTTCGTTCGACCCACCGTCGAACCCGAAGGGCGCGACGGCCGCGATGCTCATCGCCAACAAGCTGTTCTGGGCGCTCGGCTACAACCAGGTCGAGACCTTCCTGACGAAAATCGATCCGCGCCGGATCGAGATCGATCCAAAGGCGACCGCGCGCCGGCCCAACGGCAATCGGACACCGTTCACTGAAAGCGATCTCCACGCCGTGCTCGAGCGCGCGGCACGCAACTCAGATGGCACCTACGAAGCGGCAGCGGCTCGATTGCTGCAGGGAAAGATCCTCGGGCCGTTCCGCTACGAAGGAACGCGCCCGGACGATCCCAACGACATCGTGCCACACGAGGAGCGACGGGAATTGCGTGCCCTGCGCGTCTTTGGCGCGTGGACGAATCTCACCGACCTCAAGGCCGGCAACACGCTCGACACACTGGTGACCGAGAACGGCAGGTCGGTGGTGAAGCACTACCTCCAGGACGTTGGCTCAACCTTCGGCATGGGTGCGAACGGACCGCACGATTGGGACGAAGGGTGGGAGTACTTCTACCAGGCCGATACGAGCCGCAAGCGCCTGTTGACGTTCGGCTTTGGGCTGAGCCCATGGCAAACGGTGCCGTACATGGACTACGAATCGGTCGGCCGCTTCGAAGGCGAGCGCTTCGATCCGACGACCTGGAAGCCCCACGTTCCGACGACCGGGTACATCGATATGCGACCGGACGATGCGTTCTGGGCCGCACGCAGGGTCATGGCATTCAGCGACGCTCTCATTCGGGCGGTGGTGAAGAGCGGCGAGTTCACCGAGACCGGCGCCGAGGAATATATGGCCAACGTGTTGATCAAGCGGCGCAATGCGATAGGCCGCGCCTACCTTCCCGCGATCAATCCCATCGTCGATCCGAAGCTGAGCGCCTCCGGCGCCCTGACGTTTGACAATGCCGCGGTCCAATACGGTCTCGAGGCGCCCGAGTCGTACAAAGCCGTCTGGTCGACGTTCGACAACGCGACGGGGGCGACGACACACATTGGTGATAGCGAGGGCCGCGAGCCGACGCTGCAGGCGCCGTCGGGCCTGGCAGGCGCGCCCGGATCCTTCATCAGAGTCGAGCTCAGCGCCGTGAGCGCGGCGCATCCGGCCTGGCAGCCAATCGTGGTGCATTTCCGGCGCGGGAGCGATGGCTGGAAGCTGGTAGGGCTGGAGCGTCTGCCGGACGGCCCGCCCCCGACGCAGCAGAAGAAGGGATAGGCGGCATGGCCAGAAGTGCCGAGGCATTCGTCGAGCCGTTTCTCGTCACGGACGGCGACAAATTCAACCTGAAGTCGCACGATGCCGGCCGCACGCGCTGGGTGAAATCGAAAGACGAGGGCCGCGATTTGCTGCAAGAAGGCGTCGTGCAGCTGTGCGAGCTCCAGGAGCGCCTGTACGCCCAGGACAAATGGGGCTTGCTCCTGGTGTTCCAGGCGATGGATGCGGCCGGCAAGGACGGCGCGATCAAGCACGTGATGTCGGGTATCAACCCGCAGGGCTGCCAGGTCTACTCGTTCAAGTCGCCGTCGCCCGAGGAGCTGGATCACGACTTCCTGTGGCGCACGTCGAAGTCGCTTCCGGAACGCGGCCGCATCGGCATCTTCAATCGGTCCTACTACGAGGAAGTGCTCGTCGTTCGTGTGCATCCGGAATTCCTGAAGGGTCAGAAGCTGCCGCCCGAGCTCATCACGAAACAGATCTGGAAGGAGCGGACGCAGGATATCAACGCGTTCGAACGGTACCTGAGCCGCAATGGCTACGTGATTCGGAAGTTCTTCTTGAACGTCTCGCGGAAGGAACAGAAACGCCGATTCCTCGAGCGGCTCGAGATGCCCGAGAAGAACTGGAAGTTCTCGCTGGGCGACGCCAAAGAGCGCGGTCATTGGGATGACTACATGGAGGCGTACGAGGACGCGATTCGCCGCACCGCGACGCCTGCAGCTCCCTGGGTGATCGTGCCGGCCGACAACAAATGGTTCGCCCGCCTCGTCGTCGGCGCCGCGGTCGTCGCGGCGCTGCGCGAGCTGAAGCTGTCGTTCCCGAAGGTCGATGCCAGCAAGAAGAAAGAGCTTGAAGCGGCGCGCCAGGCACTCGAGGGAGAGGATGGCCGCGGTCGCCAGTCGCGGGGGGAACCGTGACGCCGGCTGGCGTTGCGGAACCGTCGGGCAGGACGTGGGTCACGCGCCTGCTGTCGCCAATTGCCGAGGTGCGTCGGGACGAGGTCGCCAGCGTCCTCCTGATGACGCTGGTGATGTTCCTGATCCTCGCCGCGTACTACCTGCTGAAAACGGCGCGCGAAGTGTTCATCCTCAGTGAGGGTGGTGCCGAGGTGAAGAGCTACTCGTCGGCCGGGCAGGCCATATTGCTGCTCTTTCTTGTACCGGCCTACGGCGCCTTCGCGTCGCGTGTCAACCGGGTGCAGCTCGTGCAGTGGGTCACGCTCTTCTTCATCTCGCACATCGTGCTGTTCATGCTGGCGCTCAGCGCGGGCATGAAGATAGGCATCGCCTATTTTCTCTGGGTCGGCATCTTCAACTTGATGGTGATTGCCCAGTTCTGGGCGTTTGCCAACGACCTCTATTCCCCCGAACAAGGCAAACGGCTGTTCCCGCTGATCGGGGTCGGCGCCAGCCTCGGCGCGTGGATCGGATCGCTGCGGGCCGGCCAACTGATGGCGTCGATGGGCCCAAGGCGCCTGTTGGTTGGCGCGGCGGTGACGCTGGTCGCGTGCGTGTTTCTGTCGCGGGTGGTGAACAAGGCCACGAAGAAGCCCGGGAGTGCGAGCGCCACCGCTCCGAAGAGCGAAGAGCCACTTGGCAAGGGGAGCGGGTTCGGCATGATCTTCTCGGACCGCTATCTCCTGCTGATCGCCCTTCTTGCAGTCCTGCTGAACGTCGTCAACACGACGGGCGAATACCTTTTCGGGAAGTACGTCGTTCAATACGCCATGGAGTTGCATCCGACCGATGCCGCGGCACGTGAGCAGGTGATTGGTGCCGCGTACAGCCGCCTGTTCAGCACAGTGAATCTCGTGGGATTCCTGTTGCAGATGTTCGTGGTCTCTCGCGTCTTCAAGTTCCTCGGCGTGGGGAAGTCGTTGTACATCCATCCGATCGTCGCGTTCAGCGGTTATCTGATGATGCTGCGGGCGCCGTCGATCACGGCCATGGGCTGGCTGAAAGTCGCCGACAACAGCCTCGACTACTCGCTGGGCAACACGACGAAGCAGGCGCTGTGGTTGCCGACCAGCCGCGAGGCCAAGTACAAGGCGAAACAAGCAGTGGACTCGTTCTTCGTGAGAGCGGGAGATGTCATTCAGGCGGGGCTCGTCTTCGTAGGCGAACGATTGTCCTTTGCGGTTCCCGCATTCGCGGCCGTGAACCTGGTGCTGACCGGCGTGTGGCTCGGCGTGGTGGCGCTGCTCAACACGCAACTCCGTGCGAAGGCCCAGGCGGCCGGCACGCAAGAATTGTGAGTGATCCCCCTTGAGCGATATCTCTCTACCGTGGCGCTATCGTTGGCTGGCGACCGTCTGCATCGTGTGTCTGGCACTTGTTGCGAACAGTGCATGCAAACGAGAGACATCGTCGGCGCCTGCCGCAGGGGCCGCCGCTGACACACGGTCTGCCGCCGGGCCGAGTAACCCGATACCTCTCCAGGACCTCGAGACAGCAGAAGTCCTGCAACTGAACCAGACGTGGAACGGCGACTTCGACAAGATTGCCAATGGTGAGCGGCGCTTCATCCGCGCGCTAGTGCCAGTCAGCCGTACGCTGTACTACGCGGACGGCCCTGAACAGCGCGGGATCGCGTTCGAAGCGCTGCGCGAGTTCGAGAAGGTGCTCGGCGAAAGCAGTAAGCGGAAGGTCAAGCCGAAGGTGGTCATTATTCCGACCAGCCGCGAGCGCCTGCTGCCCGCACTCGCCGAAGGTCACGGCGAAATCGCGGTTGGCGGGTTCACCGTGACCGAAGGCCGGAAGCAATCCGTTGATTTCTCTGAGCCCACCTTGGAGAACATCCGCCACATCGTGGTCGCCGGCTCCGGTGTGCCGAAGCTCACCTCGCTGGACGATCTCGCCGGCCGCGAGGTGCACGTCCGCCGATCGAGCAGCTATTACGAGGACCTGACAGCGCTGAGTGCCCGTTTCAAATCGGAAGGGAAGAATGCCATCAAGATCGTCCCGGTGGACGAAGTGCTCGAAGACGAAGACATTCTCCAGATGGTGGATGCCGGCATCCTGCCCATCACCATCACCAAGACACTCTACGCGACCTTCTGGAAGCAGGTGTACGACCAGCTTGTCGTGTACGACAATCTGACAATACGTGACGGCGCCAACATCGCGTGGGCCATCCGTCGCAACACGCCGCAATTGACGAAAGTCGTGAACGATTTCGTTCGCACGCACCGGGCCGGCACGACGTTTGGCAATGTGATGATCCAGCGGTACCTTGGCAGTGAGAAGCGCCTGAAGAATCCGACAACGGAGGCCGATCTCAAACGCTTTCGATCGGCTGCGGCGTCGTTTAGGAAGTATGCGGGCCAGTACGACTTCGACTGGCTGGTGATAGCAGCGCAGGCGTATCAGGAATCGCGCATCGACCAGCGTCTGAAGAGCTCCGCCGGCGCTGTCGGCGTCATGCAAATCAAGCCGAGCACGGCAGCCGAGGTCGGTGTGCGCAATGTCAACGATCTCGACAGCAACGTCCACGCGGGCGTGAAGTACATCCGCTTCATCGTCGATCGCTATTACAAAGACGAACCAATGGATCGCCTGAACCGCGGACTGTTCGCGTTCGCGTCCTACAACGCCGGCCCCGCTAAAGTACGGCGGATGCGGGCCAAGGCGAAGGAGATGGGCCTGAACGAAAACGTCTGGTTCAACAACGTGGAGCTTGTCGCCGGATCAATGATTGGCCGCGAAACCGTGGACTACGTGTCGAACATTTACAAGTACTACACGGCCTACAAAGCGATTCAAGCGCAGCACCAACTGCGTGGGCGCGCCGCGGGCTCACCGTTGGCGACCGAACAGTGAGGCCGAGCGGGCGCCGCGCAACGATGGCGTGTCTATTATCCGAGCTCGTACGTAGGCCCGAGCTTTAGCTCGGGCGATAGTACCTGCTTGTACATCCCTCGTCGAAACAGCCAGCCCCCAAGCGGACCGAACCACTTCAGCACGTAGTACATGTGGCGCAGGTCGATCATCTCGATCAGGTTGCCGTCGATGTCCTTTGCGAAGAAGAACCAGTGGCCGCGCGGCGATTGTTCCGGCTTGCTCACGCACTCGACGCCCTTGCTCACCAGATAGTCGTACCAGCGCTGCGTGTTGCGCACGTTGAAGCTGAAGTGGGTCAGGCCGACACGATTCCACGGAACGGCGGATGCGGCGAGTTGCGGCTGGAACTCGAAGATCTCGAGGATCCCGCCGCCTGGTACACGGATCCAGCCAATCTTGCACCGAGGCGCGTCCGCGCCGGAGACGCCGAAGAAGCTGCGCACGCGCTCGGGCGGCGTGTCCGAGACGCCAACGAGCGGACAGCCGAACACGTCCCAGTAGAACTGCACGAACCGGCTAAAGTTCGAAACGGTGATGCCGACGTGGCTGAAGGACTGCGCTCTCATCGGGGTCTCCGGCGCGAGGTCACGAATCTAGTCAAGGAGCTAGTCACAGATCTACGCGGATCAGAGTAGTCACGGATGTACGCGGACAGACACCGATCAGATCAGCACGGATGGACACGGACAGGCGCGGATACAGAAATTGACTGGGAAACCAAGACTCGATCTGACCGTCGCGGTGAGACCCCGCGCGCTGGACAATCTGCTTCGCTGTCGCCACGCGAAGGATCCAATAACGTCTGCATCGTGCTCCTCGAGCTGATTCTCCACGCGGTTGTGGAGATTGGGTGTGCGGCGGCTGATCTCGCGCAGTGCATCTTCGCCGCCGGTGTCGTACAACTTTTGAGGCGAGAGCAGCTATCGCGTCTGTCGCTCATCACTTTGCACTGGGGACACATTCCCCAGCTGCTTGGCGACCTCAGCACGCCGACGTTCGTCGTAAGGAACTTCTGCTCAGTCGGCATGTTTTCTATGTGAGCGACGGTCAGATTACAGCCTGACTATTCCAAATTGACAGACCATTACGTGTTCTTTTAATCCGATCGGTTTTGACCGTGCGCATCCTTGCTTGAGTGAAATCCGCTTGATCCGTGTTCTGCCGTGACCGCCTCCGATCCGTGGTGATCCGCGTTCATCCGTGACCGTATCGGATCCGCGTAATCCGTGACGAGGTGACCTACTCTAAAGGTGTCGCAAATCCACTTCGGTGATGTGGTCCGCGACCCGCAAGGCCTGGGCGATGATCGTCAGCCCGGGATTCACAGCAGCCGACGATGGGAAAAACGACGCGTCGACGACGAAAAGATTGTCGACGTCGTGCGTGCGGCAGAACGGATCGAGCACCGACGTCCGTGGATCGGTACCGAAGCAGAGGGTGCCGCACTGGTGCGTCGTGTTCTTGCTCTTGTGCGAATGTGTCACCACGATCCAGAAGCCAAGGCGCCGCAGGATGCGCTTCGTCTCGCGCACGAGTTGCTGGTGCGCGGCGACGTTGTTCTGACGATAGGCGAGGCGGATGCGGCCGTTGGGGTCGATAGTGACCCGATTCTCGGGCTTCGGCAGGTCCTCCGACATCACCAGCCAGTCGACCCCTCGCGCCACCCACGCATCGTACGCCCACAGCGGAATGCCAGGCACGATGGTGTTGCCGACCACCTGCGCCATCACGCCATGGGTGCGACCCTGAGACTGGATCTGGCCGAGTGGGTGGGGCACGCGAGCGTTCGCACGGTAGAAATCGTTGATGGCGACGGTTTTCTGAAACACCGTGCTGTTCCGGCGGAACGGATGAAATCCCTCCATCATCGTCGCCAGGTGCGCCATGTAGCGGGTTCCGACCATGCCCGACGAGTTCGCCAGGCCGGCGGCATGGCGGTCGGTGGCCGAACGCTGCAAGAGCGCCGCGGAGTTGACGGCGCCGCACGCCACGACAAAGAGGCGGGCTTCGAGTCGAAGCACTTCGCCCGCGCGCTCCACCTCGACAGCTTCGATACGGCGACCGTCGCCGGAGGTCACGAGGCGCCGTGCCATTGTCTGCGTGGAGAGCGTGACGTTCGCGAATTGCGCAGCCGGACGCACCCCGCAGGTCTCGGCGTCGCTTTTCGATTGCAGCTTGCACGGAAATGAATTGCAGGTGTCACAGAGAATGCAGCCGCCCGGTTGCCCCGGATTCAAGAGTCCAAGCGGCAGGGACGACGGATGTAGTCCCTGTTCCCGCAGACCTTCGATGATCGAGATCATCGCCGGCGAGTGTGGGATTGCGGCGTAGGGATATGGCGAACGTGGTGGTTCCGTAGGATCGCCGGACGCGTCGCCGTGCACGTGATACAGCGCTTCAGCCTTGTCGTACCAGGGCGCGAGCGTGTCGTAGTCGATCGGCCATGCCGGCGAGAGGCCGTCGGCGTGTTCAGTCGCCTGAAAATCTCCCTGGCGGAGCCGATACAGAACGCTGCCCCAGAACTTCGTGTTCCCGCCGACGCCGTAATGGATGTAAGGCACGAACTCGCGCCCGTTTTCGTCGAGCCAGCGCTCCCGGGCGCGGTAGCGCAGCTCCTCCCAGACCGCTGACGGACTCCAGTTCTCGGGTTCGACAGGCACGAAGTCGCCGCGCTCGATGACGAGAATGCGCGCACCGGTACCGGCCAGCGCGCGCGCCATCGTGCCGCCGCCCGCGCCGGTCCCGATGATGATGATGTCGTAGCCGGGCAATCCGATCGAGTGTATACCGACACCGCGGTGCTGCGGTCCCACAGTGCCACGGCGCCGCAGTGCCCTCGTACCGCGGTGCTGCGGCGTTGCCCTCTAGAAGAGGAATCTGAGGCCAAGCTGCACGATGCGCCGCCCGAACTTGTTGTCCTTCGGCAAGCGCCCGAAGTCGCCGTTCGGATCGTCGAGCTGCCCGTTGGTCACGGTCATCGTCAGGTTGGTCGCCGGGTCCGGATAGGACAGCGGGTGATTCAGGAAGTTGTACGCGGACAGGCGGAACTGCAGCTTTCGCGCGCCGCCAAGCGTGAAGTTTTTGAAGAGCGACAGGTCGTGGTTGTAGTACGCCTGCCCTTTGATATACGGAAAGATGAACGTCCCGAGTTGTCCAACTTCGGGAGCCGCAAAGCACGCCGGATCGAACAGGTACCCGTCAGGGACGTTCTTTCTCGGATCGCAGGTGACGATGGGCTGCACCGGAATATCGGGACTGCCATACATCGCCTCCGGTGAAATGTCCGTTCCATCAGCCAGCGTCCCGCGCAGGCCGAAGTTGCTGGACGAGCCTTCGATCTGCTGTAGCGGTCCGCCGCTGATGTAGGTCGAAATCCCCGCAATCTGCCAGCCCCCGAATAGCGCGTTGAGCGCGCTGTTCGATTCGACGTCGGGCAGGATCCAGCTGTAAGTGGCGGTCACGACGTGCGTGCGATCCGTACCGAGGACCCCGTAGATCGTGTGCCGCTGGTCGAATTGGTATTCGGAGACTGCCGCGTTGCCCTGGGTCACAAGGCCGCCCGATAGGATGCCGAGCGCCTTCGACCACGTGTAGGCGAGCGTGAAATTGAAGCGGCCTCGCTGGCGACTGAGGAGGCTCTGGAACGCGTGATAGTTCTGGAACGAGCTGTGCCGGAAGATCTGGAAGTCGCCGTACTGCGTCAGGGGCCGCTCGCCGCCGCCGAGCGGCACGGCGTTGTAGTTGGCGACGCCGCCGTTCACCAGGTTGTTGCTCTTGTTGCCAACGTAGCCGGCCTCGAGGATCATTGACCAGGGAAGCCGCTGATTGACCGTTGCGCTCCAGTTGTAGGTGACCGGCTGTTTCTCGTCGCGAATGTCGATCGCCATGCCATTGAACACGATATCGCCCTCGGACAGACCCTCGAGTCCGGCAAGGCCGGCAGGGCAGTCGGGAGCGTCGCAGCTGAACGACCGTACGCCAGCGCCGAGGTCCAGCATGCTGTCGTACGGCTGCAGCGTGTCGTGATACCGGAACACGCCGAATCCACCCCGCAGCACCGTCGTGCCCTTGCCTCTGGCATCCCACGCCACTCCCACTCGGGGAGCGAAGTAGAACGGCGTGCCAGTGACGCCGGACAGCGGAACGTCGGGATCGATTCTGTTGTAGACGACGCCGGGCAGCGACGAGGCCGGCGCCGCGGGATCGTACCGATCAAAGTCGAACGCGACGATACCGTTGCCGGCGCGGTCGTACCAATAACCGTCGTAAGAGAGGCGCAGACCGAAATCCAGCGTCAGGTTTGGCCGGACCTTCCAGCTGTCCTGCGCGAAGCCTTCGTACTTGTTGAACCCGAGATCGTGCAGCGCGTTCTTCGACTGTTCCTCGTAGTGCTCGACTCGCCCGAGAAGAATGTCGGCGAACGTATTCCCGGTACTGCTGACGCCGGTCGCGGAGTTGACAATGGTTCCGTTGCTGGAGCCGCTGCCGGGTTGTGCGTTGGTGACGTGCTCGAAGTAGAAGCCGGCCTTGAGCGTGTGCGCGCCTAGCACCTTCGTGGTGTTGTTCTGGGCCGTGATCTGCCACGGTGTCGCGTAGAGCACCGGATCGAATCCACCCGGATTGAAGAACGTCGGTCCCGTGCCGGCCCAGCCATCCGACAGCAGCGAGGGAATCTGCTGCGGGCTGTCGCCGAACACCCCCTGATACGGGTAGTGCAGGGCGCTCCGCGAGATCCGGCTCGGATCGTCGAAGCTGTTCGGGAAATCGATATAGGTGATGGCGAACACCGTCTCGTTGGTCAGCGTCGGACCGAACACGTGCGTCAAGCCGGTCGTCGCCGAGTCGGACCGGTTCTTGCCACTGATCGATGAGGGGTAGGGCACCTGGTTCTCGCCGTTGCGCCACCAGAGACCGATGACGAACGGTTGCACCTCACGCTGCCGGTTGTAGCGCACGAACATCTTGGTGTTGTCGCTGATGTTCAGGTCGACTCGCGTCGCCAACTGTGTGCCGTTCTGGTCGACGAGCAAGTTGTCTACGTAGTTGAAACCGCCGGTCGTTGCTGGATCCGCGTTCGGCATCGGATACAGGTTGAGCAGCACCTGGCCTCCGGGATCGATGTCGCCCGCGGGAATTACGCCATTCGGAATGCCATCGGGAGGCCGGTTGATGTCGTCGCCGGAGAGACCCAGGTCCAGCACGCCACTGAAGTCGCCGTTGCGCATCGCCTCCGTTGGTACCCACGACTTCACGAAGCCGGTGTCCAGCCGCTGCTTGAAGTACTCGTAGCCGACGAAGAAGAAGACCTTGTCGCGGTTCTTGTTGAAGTCGGTGCCCGGGACGATCAACGGTCCGCCGACATTGCCGCCGGGATAGAAGAACTCGTTCTTGACGCGTTCACTCCCCACCTTGTTGGCGAACCAGTCGTTCGAGTTCAGGTGGTAGTCGCGCCAGTAGCCGTACAGCGCGCCGTGGAAATCGCGGCCGCCCGACTTGCTGAGCACGCTCATCGTCACCGGCCCCTTGGCGTGCTCGGCGCCGAAGTTCGACTGCAGCACCTTGAATTCCTGCGTCATTTCCGGGTTGGGGTTCACCGACGTGCCGCAGTTGCACCCGGGGTCCATGGCTGGCGCGCCGTCGATCGTCAGATCCATCGACTCGACGCGGCTGCCGTTGCCCGAGTAGTTGCCGATCGCGCTCTGGTTGTTGCTGCCGCCGCCCTGCGCTTCGCCGTTGCCGTTGATCCCCATCACCTCGCCGGTGTAGCCGGGCCGGTTCTGCGCGCCGACGGTCTTGGGCGTGAGACCAGGGAGGATCTTCAGCAACTCGGTGGCGGATCGCCCGACGATGGGAATGTTTTCGATCTGATCGGAGGTCAGTGTCGCGCTCTTCTCTCCGGAATTCAGCGGCACCATGTCCGGCCGCAGCGCGACCACGACCTGCTCGCTCTGGACGCCGACGGCGAGCGTGATCTGTCCCAGGCTGCGACTGTCGCCGACGCGAATCTCGACGCCGGTGATCTCCGCGGTCTTGAATCCGGTGAGCTGCGCTCTCACGGTGTAGGTGCCCGGTGGGACGGACGCGAACGTGAAGAAGCCGTCGGAGTTCGTCACCGTGCGGCGGACATCCTGCGACGCATCGTTGGTGAGCGAGACGTCGGCCGCCGGAACCAGCGCGCCGCTCTCGTCGACGATGTTGCCCGAGAGACTGCCGTTCAGCGCCTGCGCGGCCGATGGGACGGGTGAGCCCAGACACATGACGCACGCCAACAACGCCGCGGCGCATGACCGTTCCGTGCCGGACATTGGTCCCTCCTTGTCGTGACTATGGACGGAGGAGTCGCGAAAGATAATTAATGTGTCTAAATATTGCGAAGGAGCGTAGTGAGGAGCGCTGTTCCTGTCAATCAGATTGTGCGGACGGGCTCGCCACTCGACTCGTCGAGTGGATCAGTTGGATCAGCTAGCGTGGCGTAGATCCGCTCCATCAGGCGCTGATCGTCCATCGCGCGCTCCAGACTCATTTCCGGCTCGCGGCCCTGCTGGATTGCCGCGGCGAAGTCGCGATACATCGCGCGATATCCGCGGATGTCGCGGAGACCTGGCACGATCATCCGCGGCCAGGACCGGCCGCGCACGACGACGAAGGCGCCATTCGATTCGAAGGTGATGACGCCGTCCCGACCGAAGAGCTTCGAGATGCGCAGGCCGCGTAGCAGCGAGGGCACTTCACGCGAGTAGTACAAGGTGCCCGCCGCTGAGTTGTCGTACTGGAACGCCACCATCAGGCTCTTGGGCCGACGGTCTGGCCCATGATTCGAGGGCGCGGGCCGGTAGGCCTGCACGCGAACGATGCGCGGACCGAGGCTGCCCGCCAGGTGCAGCCAGTGAATGCCTTCTTCGAAAAACGCGTCACCGCCCGCCATCGTCAAATCGTTGCGCCAGTCGTCGGCCGTCTTCAGCCGCTTGACGATCGTCGTGAAGTGCGCGAAGACCATGTCGCCGATCACGCCCTCGGCGATGAGCGCGCGCAGCGTGAGGGCGAGCGGCTTGTAGTGGTCGTTCTCGCCGACCATCACGACACGGCCGGCGCGATCGCGCGCATCGCGCACCGTTTCGTAATCGGCGAGCGTCGGGAACGCCGGCTTTTCGACCAGCACGTGCTTCCCCGCGTCGAGCGCATGCAGCGTCAGCTCACGATGAAATTGGGGCGGCACCGCGACGACGACCGCATCGACACGCCCGTCCTCGATGGCTTGGGCGTAGGTCCCGTACGCGGCGGCGCCGCCGAATCGACGGCAGTAGTCCTCGGCTCGCGCGAGATCGCGGCTCGCGTAGCTGGCGACGACCGAAGCGCCGAGCGCTTTCAGATGCCGGCTGTGGACATCCGTAATGAAACCGCACCCAAGGAAGGCGAGCCGCAGCGGGCCGGGCATCAAAATGTTGATATTAGGTTACAAGGTCACAAGGTCACAAGGTCACAAGGTCGCAAGGTTCCAGGGTCGCAAGGTCGCAAGGTCGCAAGGTTCCAGGGTCACAAAGTCGTAAGGTCACAAAGTCGAAGAGTTTCGGGTTGCGCGATCAACCCGATCGACCTCATCGACCCGATGGACCCGTCATCGAATGGCGATGGGTGCGACGGTGGACCCCGTGCCGCCCTTGATCTTCAGCGGCTGCACGACGAACGCGAACTCGTACGCCTGCGCGGCCGCGAGCTGATCCAGCTTCAGGTTCTCCAGCAGGAAGATGCCGTTCACCACGAGCGCGATCTGGTGAACGGGCAAATCGATCTGCGAGTCGGGATTCGGATTGATTTCGACCGGCCCGGTGTCGGCTCCGAAAAGCAGCACGTCTTTCTTCGCCAGCCATTCGGCCGCCGCGATGCCGATGCCCGGAGATCGAGTGACATACTTCGCGTTGTCGGTGCCCCAGAAGCGTCCCCACCCCGTATGGAACAGCACCGCGTCGCCAGCGGCCAGCGTCACGTGCTCGCGGGCAAGCGCGGCTTCGATGTCGGCCACGCTGATCTCGTGACCGGCCTCCAGCATCTCCACGCCCTTCAGGCCGGCGATGTCCACCAGGACGCCACGCGTCACGATCGCGCCGACCTTCTCGACGCCGAGCCGCGTGAAGCCGGTGCGCGTGGCGGTACCTTCAATCGGCACGCAGTTGTACAGGCTGTCGTCGATCCCCTGGTGCGGAAACATGTCGAACTGCGTCCCCACCTGGCCCAGCTCCGTCGCAACGAACTCCTCGTTGCTCATGCGCTTGTTCGTCCCAAGCGGGCCATTCGTGCGCTTCGTGTGAAGGTCGAACCGCCGCGTCCCGACGAACGGCATGTCGCTCGAAAGGACGCGACCGAGTTCCACGATTTCTCCGGTTCGTATCAACCGAACCGCTCGCAGCACCTGCGCGGGTGTCACATGATTCGCGGCGCCGCGCTCGTCGTCCGCGCCCCATTTCGACGGGCAACGCTCCGAGGGCGTCGGCGGCTTCCACGACTGCGCGAGCGCAGAGTGAGCGATCGAGAGCAAGAGGAGAGCGGGCAACGCAGAAGGCAGGCGCATCTCAGCTCCTTGAACCGGAGCAGGATGCTACTTCAGCGTCGCGACGACGGAAAGCGCGGCGAGGACGAGCAAGGCGATCAGGAGCACGAGCTCCACTTGACTTTTGACCACCGTGGACCAATCTACTGCCAAGACCATTCAATCCGAGCTCAACAGGAAGACGATTCTTGCACGCGTTTTTGCGCGACCCGGCTGTTCTATACTCCGGCCACCGTGCCGAAACCACCTCGCTCTGTTCAGGGACGCCGCGAGTTTTTGAAGCAATCGCTGTTGGCCGCCGCGGTCCCGGCCGCGGTCCCTGCCGGCGAGGCTCAGCCGCCAGCATCGCCCGCAGGCGCGCAGGCGCCAGCGCCGACGACCGCATCACCCACGCCGACACCGACGGCTCCGCGTATCGCATACCCGCGCACGTTCACCGGCCCGGAGCTATCGGAGATCTCGTTCCCGCTGGGCGGAGTCGGGGCGGGGTGCATCGGCCTCGGAGGCCGCGGTCAGCTGCGCGACTGGGAGGTCTTCAACCGGCCTGACAAGGGCAATACCCCGTCATACGCGTTTCCGGCGATCCGCGTCGACGCTGGCAAGCGTGCGCCGTTCGTCAGTGTGCTGGAGGCACGGCTGCAGCCGCCGTATCAGGGCGCGTTTGGACTCGGTTCGCAGAATGCTCCGGGTCTGCAACGCCTCCAGGGCGCGACGTTCACCGGTGAGTTTCCGCTCGCGCGGATTGCCTTTCATGACAGGCGCGTGCCCGTCCGAATCGGTCTCGAAGCGTTCAGTCCGTTCATCCCGCACGAGGTGGACGACTCAGGTTTGCCGGTTGCGGTGCTGCGCTACCAGGTCAAGAACCTGCACACCGCGCCCGTGACCGTGTCGATCGCCTACTCGATCGAAAACGGGCTCGGTACGGGCGTGCCTGTGCCGCGCGGCAAGCCCGACCCGCGCGTCAACGACCCGCGCAATGACGATCGCGTGCGAGGTCTGTTGATGCACAACCCCTGGCTCGCCACCGATCACCCACTCGCTGGCAGCGTGGGGCTGTGGGTACTGGATGGCAAGGCCGACGAGGTCTCGGTGCTCCGAGGCTGGCCACGCGCGCGTTGGTGGACGAGCGCGCTGCACTTCTGGGACGACTTCTCCTCCGACGGCGCGCTTGGACCCGAAACCGAGGAGCCCGGCCCGGTTGGCGCGGTCTGCCTGCGGCAATCGATTCCGGTGGGCGGCTCCGCCGACTACACGTTCCTCGTCACCTGGAACTTTCCGAACCGCACGCCGGCACGTTGCGGCTGGGTCGCGCCCAGCGGGGAAGCCAACGTAGTCATCGGCAATTACTACTGCACGCGGTTCAAGGATGCGTGGGAAGCCGCGGCTTTCGTTGGCGAGCACCTGCCGCGGCTCGAGACGGCGACACGTGCGTTCGCCGAAGCGCTTCGCGAGAGCACGTTGCCCGTTGCGGTGAAGGATGCCGCGTCCGCGAACCTTTCGACGCTGGTGTCCCAGACCTGCTTCCGCAGCGCGGACGGAGAGTTTCACGGATTCGAAGGGTGCGGCGAGACACGCGGCTGCTGCGAGGGCAATTGCACGCACGTCTGGAACTACGAAACCGCGACCGCACATCTTTTCCCCGATCATTCACGCTCGCTCCGCCGCTCGGCCTTTGGGTTCTCGATGGACGACGCGGGCGGCATGCGGTTCCGGCAGTGGCTGCCAGAGGGGAAGGAGCGCTCGTATACAACCGCCGCCGACGGGCAGATGGGCCAGATCATGAAGGTGTATCTGGACTGGCGGCTCTCGGGCGACGAAAGCTTCCTTCGCGAGTTCTGGCCGAAGGCGAAGAAGGCGCTTGCCTACGCGTGGCTGGAGAACGGCTGGGACGCAGATCGCGACGGCGTGCTGGAAGGACCTCAGCACAACACCTACGACATCGAGTTCTACGGGCCGAATCCGCTCTGCGGGATCTACTATCTGGGGGCGCTGCGCGCGGCGGAGGAGATGGCGCGCGCCGCCGGCGACAACGAGACGCAAACCGAGGTCCGCCGGCTGTTCGAAAAGGGACGCACCTGGATTGATGCCAACCTGTTTAACGGCGAGTACTACGTGCAGCAGATTCAGGGCCGGCCCGCCAACACGATTCGCGCCGAGCTCCTGAGCACGATGGGGTCGGACGATACCGTCGCGCCCGAGTACCAGATGGGCAACGGCTGCCTGGTGGATCAGCTCGTTGGACAGTATCAGGCCGAGGTGTCCGGCCTTGGGCCGCTCCTGGATCCGGCGCACTGCCGGACGACGCTCGAAAGCATCTATCGCTATAACTACAAGCGTTCGCTCTACGAGCACGATACGGTACAGCGCACCTTCGCGCTGAACGACGAGGCGGCGCTCGTCATTGCGGACTATGGTCGCGGCGAGCGGCCAAAGGTGCCGTTTCCGTACTACGCCGAGGTCATGACCGGCTTCGAATACACGGCGGCGAGCCACATGATCTACGCCGGGATGGTGCGCCAGGGGCTGGAGTGCATCGCCAATATCCGCGCGCGCTACGACGGCGCTAGGCGAAATCCGTGGGACGAAGCCGAATGTGGATCGCACTACGCCCGCGCGATGGCGTCGTGGTCGGCCGTCCTGGCGCTGAGCGGCTTCCGCTATCACGGCGGCGAGCGGCACGTCGAGGCGCTGCCGCGGCTCCCCGCTGCAAACTTCCGCTGCTTCTGGTCGACGGGCACCGGCTGGGGCACCTTTTCTTATGGCGCGACCGGATCGCCGCTGACGATTCGCGTGCTTCATGGCACGCTGCCGTGCCGATCGGTGACGGCGTCGAGCCGCGGCCGTGTGGCGCCCCCCACCAGCGTTCGGGTGAATGGCCAGGGCGCCCAGGCGGAACGCGTGGCGCGCGGCGCTGCGACGCGCATCACGCTGAACGAGGAAGTCGTGCTGAAGCCGGGCCTGGACCTGGCGATCGAGCTCTGACAGAACGCGCATACCATGACCATCGCCGCACGGCCACAAGTCGTCATCGTGTCGGGAATGCTCGGCGCGGGGAAGACGACCTTGATCGTCGAGTCGGCGAAGCGGTTGATCCGTCGGCGTCGCCGCGTCGGCATCATCACCAACGATCAAGGCAGCGGCTTGATCGACACCTCGCTCGCGAAGGTCGAGCGGATTCCGGTCACCGAAGTGGCCGGCGGCTGCTTCTGCTGCCGGTTCTCAGATTTCCTTGGCGCGGCGCTGACGCTGCGCGAGAAAAGCGCCGAAGTCATTCTTGCCGAGCCGGTCGGCAGTTGTCTTGATATCGCCGCCACGGTTGTGCGGCCGTTGATGCGCGACGAGCCGCATCGTTTTCGCGTGGCGCCGCTGACCGTGCTGGTCGATCCCGCGAGGGTCCGGGACCTGCAGCGCACGCCGGACGCGGACCTGAGTTATCTCCTCGAGCACCAAGTCGCCGAGGCGGATCTCGTATGCCTGACCAAAGCCGACGTCGGCGGCGAACCCACCGCAGTCGAGGGGCTCGTGGCACGCCGAATCAGCGCACGATCGGGAGAAGGAGTCGACGAGTGGCTGGCGTTCATGCTCGGCGACCACGACAAGTATTCAGGGCGGCAGCTCGTGGTCGACTATAAACGCTATGCGGCTGCGGAAGCGGCGCTGGCGTGGCTCAACTGGCGTGCCGAGCTCGTCCTGCCAGCGCCGGCCAATCCAGCGCTCGTGGTCGGACCGCTGATGGAGCGGCTCGACGCAGCCCTCACCAAAACAGGAGCCCGCATCGTCCATGTAAAGGTGCTCGATCAGACCCCGAGCGGATACGTCAGGGTGAGCCAGTGCGCAAATGGGCAAGAGCCGACAATCGACGGTCGCCTCGACGCTGATCCTTCTCACTCGCATGAGCTGCTCGTGAACGCACGCGTGATCGGCGATCCCGAGCAGATCTCTCGCGTGGTCGATGACGCGCTCTCGGAGCTGCCCGCGCGCGTGACGATCAGGCGACGCGAGGCCTTCCGGCCAGCCGAGCCAAAACCCGAGCGCCGCGCCTGAGCGGCTGCACTAAGTCAGCAGTAGGGGCCCGACTTTAGTCGGGCCGGATCGTCGTGCAGTTTCTTCCCGCCCTGTGATGTGCTCGTACACGAGCAGGCGGCGCCTCCGCTGGGCTGTGTGCCGGAGCCTCGGCCCACCCGTGTGGCACGGACCTTGTTGGCCCTTCCCGCGGGGGGAACACCGGCGTGGCGTATGGGCACGAACGAGATTCGATTCCGCAGCGCCCGAGCCTCTGGCCGCTCATCGGTGTTGTCCTGTCAGTTACCGCGCTGGGATGGGCTCTCCGGGCGTGGCGGCGTCATGACGCGGCCACCGCTGAGGCAGAAGAACCGCGGCGTTCAACTGACGCAGACGCGGACGTCCGGTTCGGGCCGTCGGTCTGAGAGTGCCGGGGCGCACCGCCCCGAGCCAGCAACCATTGAAGGCGCGTCCTCGCGCCTCACCGGACCGTGAGGAATTTCCACAATGCGTATTGCCCAGATCGCCCCGCTCTATGAGCGCGTACCGCCGACGACATATGGCGGCACGGAGCGGGTGGTCTCATATCTCACCGAGGAGCTGGTCAGGCTGGGGCACGACGTGACCTTGTTCGCCTCTGGCGACTCGCGCACCACCGCCACGCTCGCCTCGATGCGTACGCGTTCGATTCGCACCGACGCTACCTGTCTCGATCCGCTTGCGTGTCACCTCTTGATGCTGGAGGAAGTGGCGCGTGTCGCGCGCGACTTCGACGTCATCCACTTTCACACCGGCTTCCTTCATTTCTCCATCGCGCGCCGCCTGGCATGTGCGCACGTCACCACGCTGCACGGGCGCCTCGACATCGCGGACCTGCCGCCGCTCTTCGACGAGTTCCTCGACATTCCCCTCGTGTCGATCTCGATCGCCCAGCGGCGGCCGCTGCCCTGCGCCAGTTGGCAACGCACCGTGTACCACGGCATTCCGACAACGTTGTTGCCATTCAGTCCGAGGTCGCGCGGCTATCTCTTGTTCGTCGGCCGCATCTCGCCTGAGAAGCGCCCGGATCGCGCGATCGAGATCGCGCGGCATGCGGGCCTGCCCCTGAAGATCGCGGCAAAAGTCGACAACGCCGACAAGAAGTATTTTCACGAGGTAATCGAGCCGATGCTCTCGACCCCCGGCGTCGAGTTCATCGGCGAGGTCGACGAGTCGCAGAAAGCCGGTCTCCTTGGCGGCGCGCAGGCGTTGCTCTTCCCGATCGACTGGCCCGAGCCGTTCGGCATGGTTCTGATCGAGGCGATGGCCTGCGGCACCCCGATCATCGCGTGGGATCATGGCTCCGTGCCCGAGATCATCGACCACGGCAGGAATGGATTCATCGTCAACAGCATCAGGGACGCGACCGCAGCCGTCGTGGAAAGCGTGAAGCTGGATCGGGCGCAATGTCGCGCCATCTTCGAGACGAGGTTCAGCGCCGGCCGGATGGCGCAGGACTACGTCTCGACTTTTGAGAAGCTCCTCGAACGATCCGTCAGCACGGGGCGCCAGGAGGGCCAGCGTGACCGATCTCGTCGCGGACCCGAGTCAGTACTACATCGTCACGGCAACAGAACGGCGGGACGAGCTAACCCGCGTTCTGAAGCATGGTGACACCTTTGCTGTCTTTGATGCGTTTGGTGATGTCGGCGGCATAGGTCCGCACGAGCAGGGGATCTACTACGCCGGCACGCGACACGTGTCTGCTCTCGAGGTCCGGCTGGCCAGCCGGCGGCCGCTCCTTCTGAGCTCGGCGCTCCAGGAGGGGAGTGTCGTCCTCGCCGTCGACCTCACGAACCCCGATATCCCGATCACCGACGACAACCTCTGGCCGAAAGGCCTGCTCCACGTGCTGCGGAGCAAGTTCCTCTGGCATTCGACGTGTTACGAGCGCTTCTCGCTGTCGAATTTCGGGTTGACGGGGCTCGAGCTCTCCGTGGAGATGGCGCTCGCCGCCGACTTCTCGGACATCTTCGAAGTGCGCGGCACGCGGCGTGAACGGCGCGGGCAGATGCATCCGACGCGTCCGACGAAGAACGGCGTCCGGTTCGACTATGACGGCCTCGATGGCGTCTCCCGCTACACCGTCGTCGAATGCGACCCTCCGCCAAGCGCAACCTCCGGGGGCCGCCTCCGCTTCGATTTGCGTCTCGAGCCGCGGCAGGCGGTCGAGATCACGATGACCATCACCTGCGGCCACGGCGAGGAATCGGAGAAAGCCCGCACCGGTTTCGACTCGGCGCTGACGAGCGTGATGAGCGGGATGATTCGCGCCAAATCGAGCGCCGCGACCATTCGGTCGTCCACCCGGCCGTTCGACGACTGGATCGAGCGATCGCGGTCGGACCTGTACATCATGGTGACGGAGACGCCGTACGGGTGCTATCCGTACGCCGGCGTGCCATGGTTCAGCACGCCCTTCGGCCGCGACGGCATCATCACCGCGCTCTCGATGCTCTGGCCCGATCCGGGCCTGGCCCGCGGCGTGCTCGGGTATCTCGCGGCGACTCAGGCCACGCGTGAAGAGCCGGCGCGTGACGCGCAGCCAGGCAAGATCCTGCACGAAGCCCGCGACGGCGAGATGCCGGCGCTCGAAGAGGTGCCGTTCGGTCGCTACTACGGAAGCGTCGACTCGACGCCGCTCTTTGTGCTGCTGGCCGGCCGCTACTACGACCGGACCGGGGATCTCGCGACGGTCCGCGCGCTGTGGCCGCACATCGATGCTGCGCTTCGATGGATCGATCACTACGGCGACATCGACGGCGACGGGTTCATCGAATACGCGCGATCGAAGGAGACCGGCCTGATCCACCAGGGCTGGAAGGACTCGCACGACGCCATCTTTCACGCCGACGGGTCGCCGGCCGAGGGGCCGATTGCCCTCTGCGAGGTGCAGGGCTATGTGTATGCAGCGCGACATCATGCCGCGGAGCTCGCGCTGGCGCTGGGCGACAAACGCCGCGCAAAGGCCCTTCAACGACAGGCAGAAGCGCTGCACGCCTCGTTCGAGCGGCAGTTCTGGAACGAAGAGCTCGGAGCCTATGTGCTGGCGCTCGACGGCCATAAGCAACAGTGTGCCGTCGTCTCGTCGAATGCCGGCCAGTGTCTGATGAGCGGCATCGCTACGCCCGCGCACGCGCAGCGCGTGGCCGAGACGATGATGGCGCCATCGATGTTCACCGGGTGGGGCGTGCGCACGATCCGCGCGGGGGAGAGCCGTTACAACCCGATGTCGTATCACAACGGCTCGGTGTGGCCGCACGATACGGCGCTCGTGGCGGCAGGCCTCGCGCGGTACGGCTTCAAGGATCACGTCGAACGGCTGGTGTCCGCGCTCTTCGACGCGTCGACGCACCTGGAGCTCTTCCGCCTTCCGGAGCTCTTTTGCGGCTTCGAGCGCCGAACCGGCGAAGGGCCAACCCGATATCCCATCGCGTGCGCCCCGCAGGCGTGGGCCTCCGCCGCGGTGTATCAACTCATCAAGTCGTTGCTCGGTCTCGAGGTCGACGGCGTCAACCGGCGGGTGATCTTCCGTAAGGCACGCCTTCCGGAATCGCTCGACTGGCTGCGTCTGACCAACCTCTCGGTCGGCACCGCGGAGCTCGATCTTCTCTGCGAGCGGCGTGGAAACGACGTCGGGATCAGCGTGCTCCGGAAGGTGGGCGACGTCACGCTCGCCACCGAGCGCTGAGCGGGACGAAGGCGACGAGCGCCACCAGACTCACCACGCTGACTGTGTTGGCCACCGCGCGGACGGGCGTGTTCTCGAAGCGCGCCTCGACAACGTGGCGTCCGCGCGGGACGGTCACCTCCAGAAAACCAAGGCCCGGTTCCATCTGCGGCGGCACGATCTGACCATCCACGGTGACGCGCCACCCCGGCAAGGCATGCGCCGAGATCCGAATCACCGCCTCAGTCTGGGCGTCGATGCTGAGGACGATGCGGACGCCGGTTGCGGGTTCGCGGGTGATCGACGCCTCGCCTGGCGCGATCTCGGATGGCAGGACGCGGATAAGCGGCGCGACGACGAAGTGCGGCGACGCCTGGTCGACTCGTCCGCGCAGAGTCCCATTCAGCTGACCACGCGCGACTACGATGTCTGGCGTCAGAGCGGCGCGTCGCAGGACGTGGCTCGGCTTCTCGGGCGGCAGCCGGGCGGGATCGCACCGGATCCGCTGCTGGTGATGCTGTTGCCCGGCCGCTACGAGGCGTGCATCGCGCCTGCAGTGAAGGCAGGCGCACGTCCCATCGGCAGGTCGTCGAGGACGATCGACGAGGCACATCGATAGTGCAAGTCCGTACGGCGGCAGCGATCGATGGACGGAATCCGCGCAACAGGGTCATCCTCGATGCATCTTCCGAGTAATCTCCATCGGCGCGGAGAGCGACGATGGGTCGGATCAACGCGTCGTCGGCTGCGGCAGAGGAAGACTCGCGGATTCCTCGGGTGCGACGCTGACCTCGAGGATCTTCAGCGGCTGCTCGGGCGAGAGCCTGGTGAGCAGCGGTAGCGAGACGTTGTAGACCGGCGTGCCGGCGGCGGTACGGCCTTCAGGCGCGCCGCGATGTGCGTGACCGTGGAAGATGGCGGAGACCCCAAGACGGCCCAGCGGTTCCTCGAGGCGGCTGCTCCCCAAATACGGGTAGATCTCCGCAGGCTCGCCGACCACCGTGCCAGCGATTGGCGCGTAGTGGAGCAGCACGATACGGACCGGCGTCCGAAGGCGTGCCAGCGCCGACTCGAGCTTCAGCGCTTCCTGGACGGCTTCGTTGACGAAACGCTTCACAACCTCCTCGCCCCACGGCCCCAGCGCGCCGCGCCCGAATCCGCCGCAGAATCCCTTCACGCCCGCAAATCCCACGCCCATCACTTCGCAGCTGTCGCCGTCGAGGACGGTGATGCCGCCCTCGCGCAGCGCCGCGCGCACGCCGTCCATCGCGTTCGATTCGAAGTCGTGATTCCCCAGCACGGCGAGTGTTGGCACCTTGATGCCGGCGACGAGCTCGCGCGTCAGCGCCTGCGCTTCTTCCACGGTGCCGTAGTCGGTCAGGTCGCCGAGCAGCAGCATGACATCGGGGCGTGCGTCCTGCACCGCCTGAAACAGCGGCTTCAAGGTGTCGCGCGAATCACGACCGTAATGCAGATCGCCGACGGCGCCTATGCGCACTGTGTTTGTGGCCATAAAACTCTCGCTTGCAAAAGATCGTCCTGCAGCCGTCGTGGTACCGGTCTTGCGTCAAGATCGCCCATGACTGGACCTCGGCTGCTCGAAGACACCGGCACGTCGGTCGAGCTCTACCGCACTGTCCTGGCGAGCCTCCACGATGCGGGCATTCCATTCGTCGTCGGAGGGACCTACGCCCTCGAACGAATCGCCGGCCTGACCAGACGAACAAAGGACCTCGATCTCTTCATTCTCGGAGACGATTGGCCGATCATCGAGCGCGCGCTGGCGGCGTCGGGGGTCGAGGCGCATCTGGAGTTCGCGCATTGGCTCGCCAAGGCCACGCGCGGTCACGATCTCGTCGACCTGATTTTCGCAGGCGGCAACGGCCTGGCCCGCGTCGATATGGAGTGGATCGGTCATGGCACGCCAGGCGTCGTCCTCGGCTTCCCCGTGCACATCTGTCCACCCGAGGAAATGATCTGGTCGAAATCGTTCGTCATGGAGCGCGAGCGCTTCGATGGCGCCGACGTGCTCCACATCATCCGGCGGTCGGGACGGGATCTCGATTGGAACCGGCTGCGGCGTCGTTTCGGCGAGCACGGCAATGTGCTTCTTGCGCACTTGTTGCTGTTCTTGTTTACGTATCCCGACGCGCGCGACGTCGTGCCCCAGTGGCTGCTCGACGATTTGTGGGCCCGCCGTGCGACGCCGCCTGAGGTGGCCGATCGCGTCTGCCGCGGCACGCTTCTCTCGAGGGCTCAGTATCTCGTGGACGTTCATGCCTGGGGTTACACGGACGCACGGCTGAAGCCGCACGGCCACATGAGCGAAGACGAGATCGCTGTTTGGACCGGCGCGGTTGAGCCGCCAATGGTGCCGTCGCCCGCGTAACGTCCGACGATGGCAAGTCATCGTCTAATCTCAGAGCGGAACCGCTCTTCAGCGTATCCTTTCGTTTAGCGTCCACTGCGTCGTGTTCACGATTGCAACACGAGCGCACCTGCTGCCACGCCCGGACGCGCCACTTCTGCGACAACTCGCGGAGCACGACTGGCACGTATCGTGGGGGTAATGGGGCCACGGAGGTTATTAGTGAGTCGGGTTCTGGCAATTCTGATTGGCATCGTGCTGGGTGGCCTCGCCGGGGTTGTGATGGCCATCGCGAGCCTGATCGACCCGGGAAAGTTCCTGGGCCCGGAAATGCTGTGGTTTGAACCGTACTTCCGGCTCAGCGGTGTGGCCTTGGGCGGGCTGATTCTCGTCGCCGCGTTCGTCGTGGTTGGTGTGGGCGTCGGCCGCTGGCGTCGACCGGTTCCCAACCAATACCGGCGGAGCGAGGAAGTTCGCTGGTAGCTTCGGGAGAGCACAAAGTGCGTCGTGTATTGATCCATTGTATTCATTGAATACACATCCATTCAGGCCGATTCTGTAATCCTCAATCCATCAATGACTTCCGCGATGGCACACGCCTTGTTTCAGGCTTTGACATAGGCGTGTGTGTCGATCCACGCCCTGGGCTGGCGCTCCCATCCGCGCATGACGCGCGTCCGTAGTCGCCCGCCGTGGAGTCTCGTTTGACGACCAGTCTGACATCGGAAGCCCACTGGGACGACCGACCGTCCCCGCGAGTTGGCCCGATCGCGACGATGGCGGTCGGGGCGGCGGTTGGTTTTGCCGTCGGCTATCTCTATCTGACGGAGGATGGCAAGCGCCTCCGCGACCGGATCGAGCCGTGGCTCGATCAGTCGGTCGACGAGATCCGGCGGCTGCGTGAAGCCGCGCTGAAGGCGCGCCGCGCATGGGACGAGGGGCGCGATTCATTCAATGTGGTTCGCCGCCTCGGCTCGGGAACACGCGGAGAGGATTGGTGAGAGTCCCCTGACGCTTGCGATGCATCGTTCGGTGACGGCGGCGGCAGTCGTTTCAGGGCTACAGAAGCCGTGGCCGCGCTATGGCATGGCGATGGCGGTCTTCATCGTCTGTGGCGTCGCGAGACTATTGCTCCATCCGCTGCTCGGCATTGCGGGATCGTTCAGTTTCTTCCTGCTCGGATCCACGATCGCGAGCCTGCTCGGAGGGTTCGGGCCAGGCCTTCTCGTGACCATCCTTGGCGGCGTGGCCGGCAGTTTCTTTCTGTCGGGCTCACCCGTGTTCGGCCCCGCGTTTTCAACGGGTTCCCTGGTGCAGCTCGTGACCTACGGCGTGATTGGCGCGAGCATCAGCCTGTTTGGCGGCTTCTATCGCCAGCGCACGCGCGAACTTCAGGACAACCAGGAGCGGCTCGAAGCCATTTTCCGGCAGGCATCGGCGGGATTGGTGCAGCTCGATGCGCACGGCCGCGTACTCCTGGCGAACGAGCGTTTCTGCGTGATGACCGGCTGGGCGTGCAACGCCATCGTGGGCACCAGTCTGAGCGATCTGATTGCGGCTGTGGATCGCCCGTATCTCGAAGAATCGCTGCGCACCGTGTCGAGCGCGGTCCGTCCGGCCCCGATTGAGCTGCGTGCGCTGCGACCCGACGCCACGGAAATCTGGCTTCAGGTAGCGTTGTCGCCATTGGGCGACGGCGAGGAGACGACGCATGGGTCGACCGCGGTGGTGCTCGACATCTCGTCGCGCAAGCTCGCGGAAGCGCGTCTCGCGCAGAGCGATCGCAAGTTGCGCGACATGCTGGAACGGGAGCGCATCGCGCGCGCCGACGCCGAGCGGGCCAACCGCCTGAAGGAAGAGTTCCTCAGCACCCTCTCTCACGAGCTGCGGACCCCGCTCAACGCCATTCTCGGCTGGTCTCATCTGCTGCGCGAGACGACGACCGTTCCGCCCGAGATCGAGCGTGGTCTCACGGTGATCGATCGCAACGCCCGGGCACAGGCCCGCATCGTCGACGAGCTCCTCGACATGAGCAGCATCATCACGGGCAAGATGCGCCTCGAGATGCGCTATGTCGCGCTCGACGAGCTAATCGATTCGACAGGCGAAGGCCTGATTCCCGCATTCAATGCCAAAGGAGTGGCGCTCGAGCTCGGGCTCGAGCGGGAGGCCGGCCTGATCGTTGGCGACCGCGATCGGCTCTCGCAGATCGTGTTCAGCCTGTTGTCGAACGCGCTGAAGTTCACGTCGCGCGGCGACCGAGTCGAGATCAGCCTGCGCCGAGTGGGATCGCAGATGCAGATCTCGGTGGTCGACAATGGCAAGGGCATCGCCCGCAACTTCCTGCCGCACGTGTTCGAGCGATTCAGGCAGGAAGATGGCTCGTCGCGCCGCACGCACAGCGGCCTCGGTATCGGCCTTGCCATCACCAAGAGCCTGACAGAGCTGCATGGCGGCAGCGTCTCGGTCACGAGCGATGGCGAAGGACGCGGCGCTCAGTTCGTCGTGACCCTTCCGATTGCTGCGATGCCGGCACGGAGCGACGCCGCGGCGACTCCGCCAGCCGTTCAGGCGCCGGCGGCAATCGACACGACCAGCCTCGATGGCGTGCGCGTGCTGGTCGTGGACGATGACGAAGACAACCGGCTGGTCGTCCGCCGGCTGCTCGCGGCGCACGGTGCAGAAGTGTCGATGGCCGGTTCGACGGCGGAGGCAGTGGAACGCTGCGAGCTGTTCCGGCCTCACGTGCTGCTGACCGATCTGGGAATGCCAAATCAGGATGGATTCGATCTCCTCTCGCAGGTCCGGGCGTGGGAGGCAGGGAGCGGCCACACCGTGGCCGCGGCCGCATTGACCGCGCTGACGCGCGCTGAAGACCGCCGCCGCGCAATGTCCGCCGGGTTCCAGGTGCACGTCACCAAGCCGGTCGAACCGCCAGAGCTGCTCGCGGTGGTTGCTGGCCTCGCGGGCCGGGCACGGCAGGTGCCCGCCGCCGTCTCAATGAACCGCCACCGATCGGGAGGAGAGTGATGACACCGGATCTCGGCACGACGAATCTCTGGCTCGCCATTCTGGCGATTGCAAGCGCCGGGCAGTTCCTGATCATCGTCGGCGCTACCGCCGTCGCATACCGTATCTACAAGCGTGCCACGTCCAGCCTCGACGCTCTCGAGCACGAACAGATTCGTCCGCTGTTGCTGCGCGTGCATGCCCTCATCGACGACGTGCAGGACATTACTGCCCGCGCCCGCACCGTCGACGACGCGCTTCGCGCGAAACTCGAGGGCGTGGAGACCGCGCTGCACTCGACGAAGACCGTCGTTCAGGATCGCATCTGGCCGGTGGTCGGCATCCTGCGGGCGATGCGCGCAGGGCTCGACGCCTGGCTCTCGCCGGCGCCGATGCGTCGTCGTGCCTGAGGTCGGCTGCACCATCCGTCGTTCACGATTCACATCGCTGGAGACGAATGCATCCAATGACAACGAGACCACGCCTGCTGATAGTAGAAGACGAAGCCGATGCCGCGGCCTCGCTGGAAGTGCTTCTCGAGCCCCGCGGTTATCAGGTGAGGACGGCGGCGACGGCAGCGGAAGCCCGGTCGCACTTCGACGATTGGCGGCCCGGCCTCGTGTTGATGGACCTGATGCTTCCGGACGCGTCGGGACTCGATCTCCTGGTCGAGTTCAAGACCGCCAACCCTGAAGCGCAGATGATCATGGTCACCGGCTACGGCAGCGTGCCGAAGGCGGTCGAAGCGATGAACGCGGGTGCGCTCGGCTTCATCGAAAAACCCATCGAGATGGGCCTGTTGTTCGCACAGCTCGACAAGGCTCGCGAAAAGTACCTGCTCTCGGCCGAGAACAGAAAGCTGAAGGAAGAGCTCCGATCGAGCTCGACGTTCGGCAGCCTGATCGCTCGCAGCGAGTCGATGAAGCAGGTGATCGCACTTATCCGCAAGGTTGCGCCCAGCGACGCCAGTGTTCTCGTCCACGGCGAGAACGGGACGGGCAAGGAGCTCGTCGCCAGTGCGATGCACCAGCTCAGTCGGCGGACGAACGGCCCCTTCATCAAGATCAACTGCGCCGCGATCCCGTCAGATCTGATCGAGTCGGAACTCTTCGGACATCGTCGCGGTGCGTTCACGGGAGCGGTCGCGGAGCGCACCGGTCTCCTCGAGCTCGCTGATGGCGGGTCGGTGCTGTTCGATGAGATTGGAGAGATGCAGCCGGCGCTTCAGGCCAAGCTGCTGCGTGTCCTGCAGGAGCGGGAATTCCGACCGGTCGGCGGGTCGCGTGTGGTGAAAGCCGACTTCCGGTTGATTTGCTCGACGAACGTCGATCTCGACGCGGCGCTGGCCGATCGGCGTCTGCGCGAAGACCTGTACTTCCGCATCAACACGGTGACGCTGCGGATTCCGCCGCTGCGCGAGCGGCCCGAGGATATTCCGCTGCTCGCCGAGCACTTCGTGGAGAGCTACGCGACGCGGCACGGGCGCAACGTGGAGCAGTGCTCGCCCGAAGCCATGCGACTGCTGCAGCGGTATCGCTGGCCGGGCAATGTGCGAGAGCTCGAGCACGCGATCGAGCGTGCGGTGATCGTCGCGACCGGCACCACGCTGACGCCAGCGGACTTGCCGCCTGTGGTGCACGAGGCACACGGTACCGCGCCGGACGCGACGTTCTCCATCCCGCCGCACCACACGCTGGAAGAGATAGAGCGGCTCGCGATCATCCAGACGCTCGAGCGGACTCGCGGGAACAAGCGGGCGGCGGCGAGCATCCTCGGTGTCTACCGGCCGACGCTGTACAGCAAGCTGCGTAAATACAAGATCGCCGGACGCCCGGAGCGTGGCGAGGGGATTCGCACCCAGCGACGACCGAGAAACTGACGCGTGGGCGGAATGCCACACAAAATCGCGCAAGATCCGACGCCAGCGGCCGCGCCGTCGGTGCCCACTACACCGCACGGCCGGCCCCTGAGCGACGAAATCCGTCGTCGTGTCGCGCACGATGTGCGTGCGTCGCTGAATACGATTGCCGGCTGGACCGAGATCGCTCGCCAGGAGAATACCGACGATGCGATGCGCGGCCGCGCGGTCGAGACTATCCTGCGCCACGTACGACAGGCCTCGCGCCGTCTCGACGATGCAATGGATCTCTGGCGCATCGAGCTGGGTGCACTACCGGTGCATCCCGTGCCGGTACACGTGCCGGCCATCGTCCGGGCGGCCATGGCGCAGGTTGACGGTGATGCCCGGCAGCTCCGCCCGTCGTGGCACCTGACCTTCGACTCCGAGGAGCGCTACGCGCTTGCGGATCGGCAGCGTCTACAGCAGGCGCTCGCCGCGCTGCTGGCGCACGCCGCGATGCATGCGCCTCCCGGGGGTGCCGTCAACATCAGGATCGACATGCGCGACAGCCATCTTGCGATCGCGATTGACGACGGTGGACCTCCGATGTCGACGGAAGTAGCGGTCCTCGTCTTTGGTGCCGAGTACGAATCGAGTGCTGCGATGAGACCGGGGCGTCGATTCGACGCCGGACTGGTGCTTGCGCGCGAGCTCCTTGCCATCCAGCATGGTTCTCTGTTGCCGGACTCGGACGGGACGAGCCGCCTGGAAGTACGCCTACCCGGTCTCGCCGAAGCGCCCGCCACCACGTGGGAGCCGGATGAGGCATTTCTCCCATCGCGGGTGCAGCTTCGCGGGATTCGCGTGCTCGTCGTCGACGATGAAAGCGACGCGCGTGAGGCGCTCGAAGGAATTCTGCGATTCCACGGTGCGGTCGTGCACTCCGCGGCGTCAGTGGTGGAGGCGCTGCGCATCATCGACCGCGAGGCGCTCGACGTCCTGCTCGCCGACATCGCGATGCCGGGTCGTGACGGGTACGATCTGATCCGGACGGTCAGGAAGAAGAAGAATTCTCTTCCCGCGGCAGCCGTGACCGCGTTTACCGGCGACGAGGATCGCGCACGGGCGCTCGAAGCCGGGTTCCAGGTGCATCTCGGGAAGCCGATGCAACCGGAACGACTTCTTTCGACCGTGCTTCGGTTAGCGAGTCGAGAACAATAAGAAGAGAAATCGGGCCGAGAAAAACGAAACGCCGGACCGCGGCTTGCCGGAAAGCCCCTGGGGGCACCTGACAAGCCGCATCCGGCGTTTTGGAGGCCGCCGCCCCCCGACGGCAACCTCCCCACTCAACAGGCGGCGTTAGACGTCTACCTGCCGTTGACGAAGGAACTCGTCAACTTCCTTCTTCGCCTGCTCCTGCGCGTAACCGTAGCGCTCCTGCAGCTTTCCGGCGAGCTTCTCGGCGTTGCCCTGGATCTGATCCAGGTCGTCATCCGTGAGGCGGCCCCACTGGATGCGAGCCTCGCCCTTCAGCTGCTGCCACTTACCCTTCAACACATCGGTATTGAGCACGCTCATTTCGCGATTCCTCCAAGTCAGTTCGTTCCTTCTACCTTCACTTCGCTCGCCACGCGGCGAACGCCGGGCACTTTGCTGGCGACTTCCACGGCCTTCAGGTGCGCGTCGATGCTCTTCGCGCTGCCAGAGAGCAGCACGACGCCCTTGTTGACCGAGGCGACGGAGATCCCTGAACCGTCTACGACAGGGTCGGTATCGAAAGCCTTCTTGACCCGATCGGCGATGATGTCGTCGCTGTCGGACACGGCCTCACGCTGCGGCTTGGGAACGACCTGAAGCAGGTTCTTGACGCTCTTCGCGCCTTCCACGCCCTGCGCCACCGTCTCGGCCTTCTGCTTGGCCTCGGCGCTGGCGACCTTGCCGTGAAGCGTGACTACGCCATTCACGGTGTCCACGTTCAGATCCCACGTATCAACGCCTTCCGTGGTCATCAGTGCCAGCTTGGCCTTCGCCGTGATCCATGAGTCCGGTCGATCGGCCGCGATCGCGCCGGTCGTCAGGCAGAGAGCCAACGTCAACCCGAGCACGGTCGAAATCACACTGCGCATTTGTCTTCACCCTCCAAGCGACGCATGCACGCCGCGTCGACCGGCTAAAACATCAAGAAGAGTGCCACGCGCGAGTCACGCTGAAATGGTAGGAGGGAAAGGACTTGCACACCTTCAGCGTGAGGCCAATCGGACGAGGTCGTCTCGCAACTTCTACATGTGTGTCAGGCGGGTGAACAGAGCAGGACGTAGGTTAGCGAACGTATGGCGGCAAGCCCATCGATTCCACGGTCCAGCTGCCCGGGGCAAGGTCGAGCCCCGCAATCAACTCCGAGCCAAGACGGACCCAGTCGACACCGCCAGGGCCGCGAAGGCGGTAGAGCGTGTTCTCGTCGACCACGAACCATTCAGGAAATTCGTTCAGCCGTACGTAGTTCGCCGGAAAGTTCAGAGAGCGACGATGACGCGCCCAATCGAAGCGGATCCGCCGTGAGGACGGCATCACGAGGTGGAGCGAGAGACGGCCGTTCGCTGACGTCGCGCCGACGCGAACGCCGGGCTCCCAGACGTCGGGCCGCACGCCCTGGCTCTGCATGTAAGCGTAGAGAAGCAGCGTGCGATTGAAATTGCCTTCACCGTACCAGTCCTCCACATGACCGTCCGGACGCTGCATGCGCAGCATGACGTCGGCCTCCGAATCGATCCAGTCGAACGCCTCTGCGACGGGCTCGCGGTTGACGAGATAGATGGCGCTCTCGATGGCATCGGCGTACCCGTCGAACGAGCCGAGCGGGAGCCCTTCCCGTGGCTCCCACACGTAGTTGCGATACTTCGGAAGGGAAGCGAGGACGCGTCTCACCGCGTCGCGATAACGTACCTCGCCGGTGGCCTGATAGAACGCGTAAACAGCGCCGTACACGTAGCCCCAGTTGTCTGATAGACGGTCGTCGATCGCGCGAAGCGTCTTCGCGTCGATTTCGTTGTAGAGGAGGCCGTCAGCGTTCGCCGAGGCAAGAATCCGGTCGAGCATCCGACGAATGACGTGCGCATAGCTCTCGGCGCGCGGCGTCCGCATGGCGTGTTCGAGCGTGAACAGCATCGTGAGACCCACGACCGTTTCGTTGCCGTGATCGCGCAGCCTGAGGTGCCCGTCGCCCTGGTGGGTCGTAAAGTTCCACTTCGATGCCGGGACGCCGTGATTTCCGGGCAGTACCTCCTCGATGTAGGCATCGGCAATGCGGCGCGCCCACTCGAGAAACCGTGGATCGCCGGTCATGGTGGCGAGCCGGACGAGCGACTGCAGATAGTCGCCATTCAGCTCCGCGTCATCTGCCGGAAGGTCGCCGAAGCGCGAGCTGACCGATGCGTGGCGCATCGCGTCGGCGGTCATGTCCACCATCCGCGCAAACCACGGACCGCGGCCCAGATACTCGGTGACGGAGATGAGGCCGTCCTTGGCGTATTCTCCGGCGCCGAACAGGCTGGGCGGACCGGGTGCGCCTTTCTCAAACGTGAGGTTTCCCGGGATTGAATCCTCGACGGTCGTGTAGCGGATCTCGTTGCGCAGCATCTCGAGGAGGCGGCCGCGAAACAGAGCCGGATCCGTCAGCTCCGCAGTCAGGATCAAGTAGGGATAGAGGTCGGCGCCTGAATTGTGCGGAGTATAGGTGCGCTCGGACTCGGGAATCGTGGGCCGGTCCGGCAGGAGCAGGGTCCGTGGATCGGCGTGCGCCAGCCACGCGTGCAACAGGCGGTTCGACGCGGCGACAGCACGTTCGAATCGCACGCCGCGCGATTCCGGCGAGTCGTCGGCAGCCCTCGGCGACGCCCCGCCCATGACGAGAAACAGGGCAATCGCGGCAACGACGACGCGCACGGGGAACTTAGTTGCCCGTCCTCGGACGTTCGAGCAGCCGGGCGATCGCGGCGTGTCCGTGCTGTCTGGCCAAGTCGAGCGCCGAGTGATTGTCCTTCGACCGTGGATCCAAGGAAGCGCCGGCTCCGAGGAGCAGCTCCACCATCTCGGTGTCGCCGTAGTCCACGAGAGCCGCGTGCATCAGCGGCGTCAGACTCAGTTCGTCGACGCGATTGACGTCGGCGCCGGACGCGATCAGCGCTTTCGCCACCGCGACTCGGTTCGCCATTGCCGCGGAACTGATGACGGGAAGCCCGATGTCGTTCAGCCGGTTCGGGTCGCTTCCCGCGTCGAGCAGCCCTCGCACCATGGGCAAATCGCCCAGCAGGGCGGCGAGCTCGAGCGGCGCTGCGGTAAAGATGCCGCCCACCTTCATCTTCGCCTGCACGTCGGCGCCCCGAGCGAGGAGCAGCCGCACCGTGTCGATATTGCCAGACCAGACGGCAAAGAACAGTGCAGAGGCGTCGTGGAGCCGCTTCGGATTGGACGGCGCGACGATGGCTCCCCGTTCCAGGAGGAGCCGGATCGCCGGCGTGGCGTCAGGGTCGTTCGCGGCGATCATGAGCGGCGTGAAGCCGGTCTTCGCCGCGAGATTGACATCGGCGCCGTGCCGAACGAGCGTGTCCACTTTGTCGCGATCCCCGGCGGCCATCATGAGGATCGTGGTGCCAGCGGCGGTGCGGCTGTTCGGATCGAGCCCCGCCGTCAGGAGACGCTCGAGCTCCGCGGCAGTGCCGAAGAGGGCCACGGGCATCCAGGGCGCGGCTTCCTCGTTGCGCCAATCCGATGCGGCTACCAACGGGTCCGTACGCATCCGACCCTCGGGTAGCGCGCGAAGCAGCGCTCGCGTGGCCCACACTGTGCCCATCACGGAGATCATCTGGTCGGCACCATGCGGAAAGCCTGTCTCGAAATGCGGCGGGCTGACCAGGTCCTGCTCGTGCATGCGCGTCGCCACCCGCCAGCTTCCGTCAGGAAACTGCGAGTCGAGCAGATACCGAAGCCCGCGCTGGAATGCCGGCTCGGTCGGCCCGACTCCGGCTTCGTAGAGAGCGACGAGCGCCTCGCCGGTCGCATAGGCGTCGCTCGCGCGCGAGGCCAGTTGTGCCCAGCCGCCGTCGGGTCGCTGCGCGGTCAACAGCGCAGCGGCCATCGGCTTCACGGCCACGCGATCGACGCCCGCCACGATCGCGCCGAAAATCTGATAGGCGCGATCCTCGGTGTCGCGAGGACGCGCGGCAAGCAGCGAGTCGCCGGCGCGACGCACCCGTTCCTCGGTTTCCTGCTGCTGCGATTCCGGCATGTAGGCCCGAATGGCAGTGACTCCCATTGCGGTCACGGTGACACGACTCAACGATTGCGGCGGACGGTTGTCCAGGGTCTCCCACGAACCATCGGGCCGTTGTTTTTTCGCGATGATCGCGGCGTAGACCGCGCGCGCCAGTCCCTGCGGAACACCCGCCACGCGTGCCGCGACCAACTGGCTGCCAGTGTCGGTGGCGGGGTCGATCTGCTGCGCGGACTGAACGGCCCGATCCAGGTTCTTCAAGCCTTGCAGCCCCAGGCTGAGGTTTCGGCGGGCCAGCGCCTCGTCGACCTGGACGCCGCGGGCGCGTGCTTCCGCGGCGAGCGCGACGGGCAGTCCCTGGTGGTGGCAGGAGTAACAGGTCCGCCGCTGATGCCAGACCCGAATGGATTGCTCGAGAACATTGATCGCCGACGCAGCTGCAGCATGCAGCTTCGGGGCGGGGATTGGATCGGCGAGGGCCGCTACCGTCAACGAGCTGCAGACGAGCACGCCGCCGAGCGTCAGCACGGACTTCATCGGGCCGGAATGCTAGCACGTCGAGAAAACGAGAAAACCAGAGAGAGAAAGGAAGGGGGCCCCAACCGAATGCTCGGTTCGGGCCCTTGATGGAGGCTATCTGCGGCAAAAAAGCGGTAGCAGCTGCGCCCTCGTCTGTCGCGAGGTGGCCGCTGCCACCGCCGGGCGCTAACATCTGCTTCTTCTAGCAGCCGTCGTGCCATACGCGAACTCGCAGATGTTGCGCGAAATCCGCGGAATTCGACGAAGCTGTGCGGATGACCTCGTGTAACTTCTTCAGACGCTGTTCGAAGTGTCCGTCTGGACTGCACCCTTCATTACAGCGCGTAGTCCGTGGCGTGTCCCACAGCCCGCAGCTCACAGCCCGGAGCTCGCAGCCCGCAGCCCGGAGCGAGCAGTCCGGCGTACGAAATCGGGTAGACTGCTGACCGCTCAGCCGGACTGGTCCGACGAGTCCTGTGCGAGCCCGCCCCCGGTGATCTGCCCAGCGACCACGCCGGCGGCGGCCCCCTGACAAGCGTAGAGACGGCGGCGTGGAGACATGACGACACTCGACTGGCTGATCATCTTCGCCTACTTCTGCGGACTGGGCGCCCTCACGGCGTACGTGGTCAAGAAGGGAAAAGACACCTCGACCGACTACTTCCTTGCCGGCCGGAATCTCGGCTGGTGGGTGATTGGCGCCTCGATCTTCGCGTCGAACATCGGCTCGGAGCACATCGTCGGCCTGGCCGGCTCGGGGGCGCAGGACGGCGTCGCCCTGGCGCACTACGAGCTGCACGCCTGGTGTCTGCTGGTCCTGGCGTGGGTGTTCGTGCCGTTCTACATGCGGTCGCTGGTCTTCACGATGCCCGAGTTCCTCGAACGCCGGTTCTCGGTCGAATCGCGCTACGTCCTCTCGATCGTGTCGATCCTCACGTTCATCGTGTCGAAGATCGCCGTCGGCATTTTCGCCGGCGGCGTCGTGTTCGCGTCGCTGCTGCCGGAGTTGAGCATGACGATAGGCGGCACGACGATCGACAGCTTCTGGATCGGGTCGGTCCTCGTCATCGTCCTGACCGGTCTCTATACGGCGCTCGGCGGCATGCGCGCAGTCGCCTACAACGACACCGTGCAGGTCGTCGTCCTGATCATCGGATCGGCACTGCTCACATTCTATGGTCTGTTCGAGTTGGGCGGATGGCAGGAGCTGCGGCGCATCGCCGGCTCCGACATGTTCAATCTGTGGAAGCCGTTGGTGCCGGCGGGGATGGAAGGGACCTGGGCGCCGGTCAAAGAATCGACGCGCATCGCCTGGTACTTCAACGACCGTTTCCCCTGGTTGGGGATGGCCATCTGTGCCCCGATCATCGGCTTGTGGTACTGGTGCACGGATCAGGTACATCGTACAGCGCGCGCTCGGCGCTCCGAACGAGGCCGTGGCGAGGCGCGGCAGCATCTTCGCCGCGTTCCTCAAGCTGTTCCCGCCGTATCTGTTCATCATCCCTGGGCTGATTGCGTTTGCCCTGGCAAAGAGCGGCAGGAATGCCGGGCTGGCAGACGCCTTCTTCGGTCCGAACGCTGCTCCGAACGCCATGCAGGGAGCCTTCCCGTTGATGGTCGAGCACCTGCTGCCTTCGGGGATCCGCGGGATCGTGGTGGCCGGTCTGCTCTCAGCGCTGATGGGGTCGCTCGCCGGCGTCTTCAACGCCTGCTCGACCCTGTTCACGGTCGACCTCTATCAAAAATGGAAGCCGAACGCGACCGAACGCGATCTCGTGCGGACCGGGCGAATCGCGACCGCCGTCATGGTGCTGATCGCGATGGCGTGGATCCCCGTGATCAAGGGAGCGCACGGCCTCTACAACTACCTGCAGGCGGTACAGGGCTATCTGGCGCCGCCGATTTTCGTCGTCTTCTTCTTGGGCGTCTTCAACAAGCGCCTGAATGCCGTCGGCTGCCTCTGGGCGCTGATCGTGGGTTTCGTGATTGGCGTGTTCCGGTTGATCGTGGACACGCCGGTGAGTCTGAAGCTCGCAGGGTACGAGAACGGCTACACCTACGGCGGCTTCCTGTGGATTGTCAACAACATCTACTTCCAGTATTACAGCGTGCTGATCACGGTGATCTCGATCATCGTTCTGGTCGTGGTGAGTTACGCGACTGCTCCGCCGCCCGAAGAGAGGTTGACGGGATTGACCTACGCGACGATCACGCCCGAGCAGCGTCGCCAGTCGCGCGAGAGCTGGAGCACAATCGAGCTCGTCGGATCGGCGGTGGTACTCGGGGCGATCGTGGCCGCGTATCTCTACTTCAACGGGTAGACGAGACCGATTCCGGCAGAGCAGGGGCGAGCATTTCTCGAAGCACGCGCCCCTGCGAGCCTGACGGCGTCTCGACCGACAGCAGTGTGGCGACGGTTGGCGCGATGTCGTTCATCGCGATCGTCTCGTCGTAGCGGCCAGCCCGAATTCCCGGTCCCATGAACACGATCGGGATGTGCGCGTCGTAGGGGTATGGCGTGCCGTGCGTGGTGCCGGCCGTCGCGCGCATCCAGTACGGCTCCAGCACGATTTCCAGATCGCCCGATCGTGCGAGGTTGTAGCTGCGCGAGATGCGACGTCCGATCGTATCCGGCGCGGCTTCCCCCGACAGCAACTGCTCGCGGGTGTACACGCGCGCCACGTGCGGGGCTGACTGGGCGGCAACGGCGGCCACCCGTCGAACCTCTACCGGGTCGAGCTTCTTCTCCGCGATCAACGGATGATTGAGGTAGGGCGACGTGCCGGCGGTGGAGAGGATCCACTTGCCTTCACCAAACCGCGCGCGCAGGGCGTCTTCGATGGGCGCAAAGAGCTCTTCGCCCTTGATGCGTCCGCCGGGCAGCCGGCGCGTCTGCTGCAGTTCGGGAAGCGGCGCCACGCCGTGATCGGCGGTCAGGATTACGAGGGTGTGATCGAGGCCGACGAGAGCATCGACGCGCGCGAAGAACGCCTGCAGCAGCCGATCGGTCCTGACGGTGATGTCGCGCACTTCAGGACTGTCCGGACCATAGGTGTGACCGACCGCATCGTTCGACGAGAACGACACCGACAGGACGTCGGTCACGCCGCGCTGGCCGAGGCGCTCCGATTCGATCGCGGTTTCGGCGAATGCGGCGAGAAGGTCGTTGCCAAAAGGGCTGCTGTAGACGGCGCCGTAGAGGGGTGCGCCTGCCGCGGGCGGCATGTCGTGCGCGGGCCCGCTGGCGCTGTCGAGGAAGGTCCACTTCTTCCCGGCGCTGGCGTCTGCGAGCTTCTTCGCGTTGAAGGCCGCGACCCACGCCGGCAGGTCGGGCCGATAGAACGTGCTGGTGACGAACGCGCTGGTGCCGGGATCGAACCAGTAGGCACCGTCGGCCATATGTCCGGCCGGCAGGATCGCTGACCGATCCTTGAGCGACAGCCCGAACACCTTGGGTCGATTCGTCGCGCCTTCGGCCGCGCGCGATGCGCTCTTCAGCTCGTCTCCGACCGTTGACACCAGCATCCGCCCCGGCGACGCGCCTTCGCCGGTGCTGCCGACGAGGGTCGTCGCGGGATCGGACACGCTCGTCACATTCCGTCCCAGCGCCCGATCGTACCAGTCGTTGCCGACGATGCCGCTGATGGCCGGCGTCGCGCCGGAAAGCATCGTCGAGTGTCCGACTGCCGTGACCGTCGGGTAGTGATCCAGGTACGCGTTGCTGAACACCGCGCCGGCCGTCAGAAGTCGCGCCAATCCGCCCGTGAAGTCGCTGCGAAACCGCGTCAGGTAGTCGTATCGACATTGGTCGACGGCGATCAGCAGGACGAGGCGAATCGAGGGCGCCTCTTCGACGGCTTGGAGGCTGCGAGGCGCAGGCGCAGCGAGCGCGACTGCGATGAAGACGATCAGACGGGCGAGAGGCTTCATGGCGACCAGCGCCAAGCTTGGCACACGACGGCGTCAGATGGCTAGGCCGATATAATGCCGGCTCTTTCGAGAGGTTGCTATGACGCCTGCCTTCGTCCCGGTCGTGCTGTTGTCGCTTGTCGTTGCGAGCGCGGCAACCGCGCAGACGCCGTCCTCCAGTATCAGCACGATTTCCGACCGCGTCGCGAGCTTCCGCAAGCTGGACGGGTACATGCCCCTCTACTGGGACGAGGCGGGCGGCCGGTTGCTGCTCGAAATCTCACGGTTCGATCGGGAGTTTCTGTACCAGGTCTCGCTGGCGGCGGGCCTCGGATCGAATCCGGTGGGACTCGATCGAGGGCAGGTGGGGCCGTCTGCGGTCGTCCGATTCGAGCGCGTCGGGCCGAAGGTGCTGCTCGTCCAGGCGAACTACGGTTTTCGCGCGCTGGGCGCGCCTCCTCCCGAGCAACGCGCGGTCGCGGACTCGTTTGCGAGCTCCGTACTCTGGGGTTTCACCGTCGATGCGGTCGAAGGGGAGCGCGTGCTCGTGGATGCGACGTCGTTCTTCGTTCGCGACGCGCACGGCGTGGCCGATCGATTGCGCACGACCAAGCAGGGCAGCTATCGGCTCGAGGAGTCGCGGAGCGCCGTCTACCTTCCACGGACGAAGGTTTTTCCGAAGAACGCCGAAGTCGAAGTGACGCTCACGTTCGTCACGAGCGATCCGCCAGGGTCGCTAGTCAGCGAAGTCACGCCGACGCCGCAGGCCATCACCGTTCGCGAGCATCACTCGCTCGTCGAGCTCCCGGGTGACGGCTATGCGCCGCGCCGTTTCGATCCCCGGGTCGGGTTCATTCCGCTGACCATTTACGACTATGCATCGCCGATTACCTCACCGCTCGAAACCCGATGGATTCAGCGCCACCGGCTCCTGAAGTCCGATCTGGCCGCACAGCGCCCGGACGCCGTCCAGCCGATCGTGTACTACGTTGACAACGGCGCGCCGCCGGTCATCAGGCAGGCGTTGATCGATGGCGCGTCGTGGTGGAGCCGCGCGTTCGACGCGGCGGGATTTCCCAGCGGCTTCCAGGTCAAGGTCTTGCCGCCGGATGCCGACCCGATGGACATCCGGTACAACGTCATCAACTGGGTGCACCGGTCCACACGTGGCTGGTCGTACGGCGCCTCCGTGGTCGATCCGCGCACCGGCGAGATCATCAAGGGCAACGTCACGCTGGGCTCGCTGCGCGTGCGTCAGAACATCATGATCGCGATCGGCCTCACGTCGCCGTTTGACGGTGGCCGGAACGGTTCCTGCGGATTCGCCGACGCGCCCGACGCCACCGCGCTCGTGCCCGACGCCCCAGACGATGTGGTAACGGGCCTGGCGCTCGCGCGACTTCGCCAGTTGGCGGCTCATGAAGTTGGTCATACGCTAGGTCTCCAGCACAACTTTGCCGCGAGCACTTACGACCGCGGCTCGGTGATGGACTATCCAGCGCCGCTCGTCAGCGTCAAGAACGGCGACCTCGATTTGTCGAAAGCGTATGCCACCGGCGTCGGCGCCTACGACGTCTGGGCGATCCAGTACGGCTACGGCCAATGGGCTCCCGGCGACGAAGCCGCCGCGTTATCACAAGTGGTAGAGGATGGACTGCGCCGCGGGCTCCTGTTCGTGTCGGACGAGGACGCGCGCGGGCTGGGGACCGCTCACGCGCTGGGCGCACTGTGGGACAACGGCTCGGATCCGATCGACGCGCTGAAAGCGCAGATCGAAGTGCGACGTCTGGCGCTGGCGCGATTCGGTCTGGCCAGCCTGCCTGAAGGCTTGCCGCTGTCCCTCCTCGAGGCACGTCTCCTGCCGATCTATCTGCTGCACCGCTATCAGGTGAACGCCGCCGCCAAGTCGGTCGGTGGCACGACGTTCACCTATGCCGTGAAGACGGCAGCGGGTCCCAGCCCAGCACCGGCGCTCGCGATCGTCAGCGCCGAGCGACAGCGCGCCGCTCTGGCGGCGCTCCTCGAAACGATCGATGCGCAATTCCTGGCCCTGCCGCAGAAGCTGCTCGATTTGATCCCGCCCACCGCGTACGGTTACGGTACCGGCACGGCCGAACCGTTCCCGCGCCACGCAACGACCGTCTTCGACTCGATCGGCGCTGCGTCCATTGCGGCAGACTTCGCCGTGTCGGCGCTGCTTCAACCCGAGCGTGCGGCGCGACTCGTGGAGTTTCACGGCCGCGACGAGCGGAATCCCGCGTTCGACGAGGTCGCGTCGGCGATTATCACGAAAGCGTTTGGCGCGATGCCGCGATCGGTAACACCCGGAGCGATTGCTCGTGCGGTGCAGCAGCTGGTCGCGACACGGCTTACTGAGTTGGCGTCGAACGAACGTGCGGCATTCGAAGTCCGCGCCGGCGCACGGCAAGCGCTCCAACTGGCGAGCCGTCGGCTCAGCGCTCGCACCGATGCCGCCGGCGTCGTGCTGCGTCAGACGATCGATCGCTATCTCACTCAGCCCACACCGCCAACGCCGACGCCGCCGTTGCCAGCGCCTCAAGGCGAACCCATCGGCTGAGCTCGCGCGTACGAGGGCCGGACGAATCGTACGTAGGCCCGAGCTTTAGCTCGGGCATCCTTGTGTGGACGTCGCGCATTGCCCAAGCTAAAGCTTGGGCCTACGTCCTTCGCTTGGGCCTACGTCCTTCGCTTGGGCCTACGTCCTTCGCTTGGGCCTACGTCCTTCGCTCGGGCGTTATGATCGTCACTTGCGCGCCGCCACTCCTTCTCGCTCGCTGTCGATCGCCGCAGCACTTGCCGTCGCGCTGTCGCTGACGCTTCAGGCGCAAACGTCACCCTCTCCTCGGGCTTCGGCACTCGAGCAGCGCATCACCACCCTTCTCGCGCGCATGACGCTGGAAGAGAAGTTCGGTCAGCTGCAGCAGCTCGACGGCGAAGCTGGCGGCGCCTATCGTCCCGAACACATCGAGTTGGCGCGCAAGGGCCTGCTCGGATCCACGCTCAACGTGCGCGGCGCGGCACGTGTCAACGAACTGCAGCGAGTGGCCGTCGAAGAATCGCGCCTGAAGATTCCGCTGATCTTCGCCTTCGACGTCATTCACGGTTATCGAACGATCTTTCCGATCCCGCTTGGCGAAGCTGCCAGCTGGGATCCGGCGAATGCCGAGCGATCCGCGGCGATCGCCGCCGCCGAGTCGCGCGCCGCGGGCGTCGCCTGGACGTTCGCGCCGATGGTCGACATCGCGCGCGATGCGCGGTGGGGCCGGATCGCGGAAGGCGCCGGCGAAGATCCATTTCTCGGCGCCGCGTTTGCCCGCGCTCGCGTGCTCGGATTCCAGGGTCGCGACTATAGTGCCCCCGATCGCGTCGTGGCCTGCGCCAAACACTGGGTCGCGTACGGCGCGGCGGAAAGCGGCCGCGACTACAACACTACCGACGTGTCGGAGCGCACGCTCCGTTCGGTGTACTTCCCGCCGTTCAAGGCCGCGGTCGATGCCGGCGTCGGCACGTTCATGAGCGCGTTCAACGACCTGAACGGCGTGCCTGCCTCGGCCAACCTCTGGACGCTCGGCGAGGTACTCCGCCGCGAATGGCGCTTCGACGGCATCGTCGTCAGCGACTACAACTCCGTGCTCGAGCTCGTGAACCACGGAATCGCCGGCGATGCCGCAGGCGCCGCACGCGCCGCCCTGCCGGCAGGCGTGGACATGGAGATGGTGAGCCGATCGTACGCGACTCACGGTCCCGACCTCGTCCGGCGCGGCGTGATCCCGCTTGCCGTCGTGAATGAAGCCGTGCGTCGCGTGCTACGCATCAAGCTGAGGGCCGGCCTCTTCGACCGTCCTTACGCCGATCCTGATCGCGAGCGCACCACGATCATGAAGCCTGAGTACCGGACCGCGGCGCGCGAGATCGCGGCGCGCTCGTTGGTCCTCCTGAAGAACGATCGGCAGACGCTGCCGCTGCCGACGAGCGTGAAACGACTGGCAGTGATCGGACCTCTTGCCGACGATCGCGACAGCACGCTGGGCAACTGGACGGGAGACGGCCGCCCGGAAGACACGGTCACCGTTCTCGCAGGATTGCGGTCGGCATTGCCGTCGGCAGACGTGACGTATGCGAAGGGGGTGACACTCGGCGCCAGCGTGCTGACCGATCCGTCCGGCAGCGACGCGGCAGACCGCAGCGGCATCACGGAAGCCGTCGCGCTGGCTCGCGCCGCCGATGCCGTGGTCCTCGTCATTGGCGAGACCGGTGCGATGAGCGGGGAGGCGACGTCTCGGTACGAGCCTTGACCTCCCCGGTCGGCAGATCGACCTCGCGAGAGAACTGATCGCCACGGAAAAGCCGGTTGCGATCGTGCTGATGAACGGCCGTCCGCTTTCGATTCAGTCGCTGGCGGCGAATGCCCCCGCGATCCTCGAGGCATGGCTTCCGGGAACGGAGGGCGGGAATGCCATTGCGGACGTGCTGATGGGGAAGGTGAACCCCGGCGGGAAGCTGCCGGTGACGTTCCCGCGTACGGTCGGCCAGGAACCGCTCTACTACAACCACAAGTCCACCGGCCGTCCGCCCAAAGAAGACGACAAGTACACGTCGAAATATATCGACGCCCCGTGGACCCCGCTGTTTCCGTTCGGCTACGGCTTGAGCTACACGACGTTCCAGTTCAGCGATCTCGCCGTCACCCCGAAGACGATCCGTCCCACAGGCCGCGTCACCGTGACCGTGGCGGTAGCGAACACCGGAACGCGCGCAGGGGACGAGGTCGTGCAGCTCTATCTGCACGACAAGGTCTCCTCCGTCACGCGGCCGGTCGCGGAGCTGAAAGGTTTCCGCCGTGTGACGGTCGCGCCGGGCGCCCGCGAGACGGTCACGTTCACACTCGGCCCTGGCGAAATCGGCGCGTACAACCGCGCGATGCGTTGGGTCGTCGAGCCGGGGCAGTTCGACGTGCGCGTCGGTCCGAACTCCGCGGAAGGCCTCTCCGCGACGTTCGAGGTCCAGCCGTGACGCGCCGCGATGGCGTCCTGGGCCTTGCCGCCTGCCTGGTATCGATCGTCGTCATCGCGATCGAGTCGACGCCCGCGCGGCCGAGCGCCGCACCTGAGCACGCCAAGCCGTACACGCTCAGCCCCGACGACCAGGCCTTTCTCGACGACCTCGAGCGTCGGTCGTTTCGCTATTTCAACGAACAGGCAGACCCGACCACCGGACAAGTGCGCGACCGTGCCCGTACCGATGGGTCGCCACACGATGCCAACCATCGTGATGTTGCCAGCATCGCCGCGACGGGTTTCGGCCTGACCGGCCTCTGTATTGCCGCCGAGCGCGGCTGGCTGCCCAGGCAAACCGCCATCGCCCGCGCCCGCACGACGATCGCGTTCCTCGAGCGTCGAATGCCGCACGAGCACGGGTGGTTCCATCACTTCGTCAACGCGAAGACTGGAGAGCGCGCGTGGCGGAGCGAGATCTCCTCGATCGACACCGCGCTCCTGCTGGCGGGCGTCCTCACGGCTCGCCAGTGCTTCAGCGGCGATCGGGAGCTCGTCCGGGCTGCCGTCGCGGTCTATCGGCGGATCGACTTCGGGTGGATGCGACACGGCGATCCGTCGCTGCTCTCGATGGGATGGAAGCCCGAATCGGGCTTTCTGCCGGCGCGGTGGGCGCACTACTGCGAGCTGATGATCCTCTACCTCCTCGGGATTGGCTCACCGACGCACCCGCTACCGGCCGCGTCGTGGGGCGCGTGGTCGCGTCCCACGGTGCGCTTCGAGGAGTACACCTTCGTTGGCGCCGCAGATCCGCTCTTCGTCCACCAGTATTCCCACGCCTGGGTCGACTTTCGGGGGCGCCGGGAGTCACGCGAACCGCACATCGACTGGTGGGAGAACTCGATTACGGCGACTCGAGCGCACAAGGCGTTCTGTCTGAGCCTCGCGCAGCGTTTCCCCGGCTACACCGACCAGATCTGGGGCATTACCGCCTCCGATGGCCCCAACGGATATCAGGCGTGGGGTGGTCCGCCTGCGCACGGACCGATCGATGGCACCGTCGTGCCGGCGGCCGCCGGCGGATCGCTGATGTTCGCGCCTGACATCACGCTGCCGGCTTTGCAAGTGATGAAGGGGAAGTTCGGCGAGAAGATTTACGGCCGCTATGGCTTCGCTGATGCGTTTCAGCCGCACACGGGGTGGGTCAATCCCGACGTCATCGGCATCGACGTCGGAATCACGCTCCTGTCGGCCGAAAACCTTCGCTCGGGCGCCGTCTGGCGCTGGTTCATGGCAAATCCCGAAATACCGAAGGCGCTCGATTCCGTTGGCGTGAAGCAGCGAATGGTCGCGGGCTACTTCTGTTCGGGCGGCTGCGGAGCGGTGGGTGCAGGCCGGACGTCCTTGATGATGAAGACCTTCTCGCCGGGCGCACTGTAGCCCAGATCCCGGCGGGCGGCTTCTTCGATGGCCCGCGGATCCTCGCGGAGCCGCTGCGCTTCGGCCCGCAGGCGCGCGTTCTCGGATCGCATCCGCTCGAGGTCCCCGGCGAGCGCCGCATGCTGACGTCGCGCGTCGAGCAAGGCAGCGATGCCGCGGCCGCCGAAGAACGATTCGATCAACAGCGTGACGCCGAGCACGAGGAGCCCCAGCTGGATGAAGCGCCGGACGTGCCGCTTCGGCCGCGGCGGCGCCGTGCGGGCGGTGGTGCGCCGTCGTGCGCGCCTGGTGCTTGGATCGTCGCTCACTGATTAGCCAAGATACGCGACTCGGCGCGAAAAGTACAGCGCGAATTGGCGTTGTCGATCACTTTGTACCGCATCAGCGTAAAAAGTACAAGTGTTGCTGGTGTGGCACGATGCGGAGGTGCGGAGGGGTCCGACGCGGTGCGGCGGGGTGCGGCAGGGTGCGACACGGTGCGGCAGGGTGCGGCAGGGTGCGACACGGTGCGACACGGTGCGCGGGGTGTGCCGGCGCGAGGCTGCCGTCGGTGCGGTGGTGCGACGCCTCCGAGGACGAGCACCGAAGCACCCGCGCACTAACCGCACCACTCCGCACCCTCCCGCACCACTCCGCACCCTCCCGCACCACTCCGCACCCTCCCGCACCACTCCGCACCCTCTCGCACCCCGCCGCACCTCTTCGCACCTTCCCGCACCACTATGTTAGAAAAGAAGCTGAGTGTCCGTCGTTCTTGTCTTGACTACCTGGCCCGCCTCGTCCGATGCCAGCGCCTTCGCGCGCACGCTGGTCGACGAGCGGCTCGCAGCCTGCGTCAATGTCCTGCCGCGGATGCAGTCTATCTATCGGTGGAAGGACGTGATTGAATCAGAGGCCGAGCGGCAGATCCTCATCAAGACCACCGAATCACGCCTGGCGGCGCTCGAAGCCCGGATTCGAGAGCTGCATCCCTACGAGGTGCCGGAGTTGGTCGTCCTTCGAGCGGACGCAGCGGAGAGTTATCGATCGTGGGTGGCGTCCGCCACAGCAAGGCAAACGGGTTGATCGGGTTGGTCAGGTTGATCGGGTTTGGCAACGCCGCCGCTGCCGACAACCCATCAACCCCACAAACGCGCGTAACTCTAATTAACCTGACCAACCTGACCAACCTGACCAAACCCGACCAACCCGTTTTGACCCGATTCGTTTAGACAGCGCTGAGCGCCTGCTCCAGATCTGCCCTGAGGTCCTCGACGTCCTCGATCCCCGCCGAGATCCTGACCAGTCCGTCGGTGATGCCGATCGCGGCCCGCCGATCCGCCGGCACCGACGCATGCGTCATCGTCGCCGGATGCGAGATGAGGCTTTCGACCCCGCCGAGGCTCTCCGCGAGCGCCATCAGCCGGACGTTGTTGAGGAGCCGTCGTGCCGCTTCGAGCGATCCGAGGTCGAACGACAGCATCCCACCGAACCCCTTCATCTGCCGTTTCGCGAGGCGATGCTGCGGGTGGTCGGGCAGACCCGGGTAGAAAACCTTCTGCACCTTCTTGTGCCCAGCGAGGTATTCGGCCAGCGCCAGACCATTCGCGCTGTGCGTCGTCATTCTCACTGCCAGAGTCTTCGTGCCGCGCAGGACGAGCCACGAATCGAACGGGCTCAGGATTGCCCCCGCCGAGTTCTGATAGAAGCGCAGCCACTCAAGATCCTCGTCCGAGTTGGCGACCACGACACCGCCGATGCTGTCGCTGTGCCCGTTGAGATATTTCGTCGTGCTGTGGAGGACCATGTCGGCCCCGAGCTCAATGGGCCGCTGGACCGCGGGGCTCGCGAACGTGTTGTCGACGATCAACTTGACGCGATGCCGCCGCGCGATTTCGGCCGCCTCCGCAAGATCCGTCAGGCTCATCACCGGATTCGTCGGCGTCTCGACGAACAGCAATTTCGTCTTCGGCGTGAACGCCGACTCGACGAGATCGAGCCTCGACGTGTCGACATACGTGAACTCGAGCGCATAGCGTCGCAGCACGCGCTCGAAAAGACGAAACGTGCCGCCGTAGGTATTGTCCGTGACGACGACGTGATCGCCGGCCTGGAGGAATGACGCCACAGCGGCGATCGCCGCCATGCCGGAGGCAAACGCTAGAGCGCCGCGGCCCGCTTCGATCGCCGCGAGATTGGCCTCGAGGGCGGCGCGCGTCGGATTCTGAGTACGCGCGTACTCGTAGCCCTTGTGCTCGCCGAGCGCGTCCTGCACGTACGTCGAGGTCTGGTAGATGGGGGTGATGATCGCGCCGGTCGAGGGGTCGGGTTCCTGTCCGGCATGTATGCACAATGTGGAGAAATGCACGCCTTCGTCGAGTTTCATGAGCGGGTGGTTACGATATCATCAAAGTTCCGCCATCGACCTCGATGCCGTCTCTGACGACTCGCTCGGACCGCCCGGACTCACTCGATCAGCCCGCCGGGCGACCGCTAGCCCTGCTCACGCACACATGGGCCGGACGCGCAGTGCTGATCGGTACAGCCGTCAGGTTGCTCGCCACCGTCCTCTCACGCAGCATCGGCGGCGAACACTTCGTGCTCGACGTGATGGGCACCGCGGGCACGCTCGCGTTGCTGCTGGGACTTGGCATCTTCATCGGGCGGCTGATCGGCCTGGCGCGACGGCGGCTCTTGTGGCGCGTACGGCGCAAGCTCATTCTCAGCTACATCTTCGTCGGTCTGGTCCCCGCCCTTCTGATCCTTGTCTTCTGTCTTCTCTGCGGGTTCTTGCTCTTCGGCACGCTGAGTCAATACATGGTCGAGACCCGCATGCAGAGTGGGATCGAGCAAGCCCAGTTCCTGGCGCGCACCACTGCGATCGAGCTGGGCCGCATCGCGAATCTCGAGGATGCGCAGGCCTATCTGCAACGCAAGCAGGCGCTGCTCGCGACGCGCTATCCCGAAGCGTCGCTGGTCATCGTGCCGGCCGGCCGCACGTGCACCGGCGTCGACACTGGAACCACGTCGCCGCGATTGCAGCCGACGCGCGCGATCGCCGTCGGGCCCTGGCCGCATGTCGAGCCACCCGACACGGTTCCTCAATGGGTGGCGTGCTCCGGCTACTCCGGCCTCATCGCCTACACGGTCCGGCGGAATGGCGCCTCTGCGCAGACGCAGGGGACGCGCGCTGCCAGTGGATCAACCTATCTGGCGGTACGCACGGCCGTGTTCGCGGAGGGACCAACACCGCGTTTTGCAATCGTGCTCGACCTTCCACTCAACGAGCAGACGGTCACACGAATGCGCGCTGAAACGGGGATCACGCTTCTCGGCGTGACCGCATCGCCGAATTTCGCGCCGCCGCAGCTTGCTCGAGCCGACGCACGCATCATTCAGCTGGGGCGGGCATCGGGCGACGGTCGCTTCGAGCTGCCGTGGGTGGTGTTCACCAGCTTTGCCGACTGGGCGACTGGCCGCGCGGGGAACGTGACGGTCTCCATCGGCATGAGCATCCGCGAGATCTACGACCGCCTGTCGCCTTCGTGGCGTGGCCAGGTCGGCGTCCCGTTCCGCGAAGCGATTGTCATCCTCGTGCTCATCGTCGGGGCCCTGTTTCTGCTCATCCAGTTCGTGGCGCTCGTGGTCGGCCTGGCGCTGGCGCGCTCCATCACCGGCTCGGTTCACGAGCTTTTCGTTGGCACGGTCCGCGTCCAGCACGGCGACTTCTCGCATCGCATCGAGGTCAAGGCCCGCGATCAGCTCGGCGAGCTCGCCGACTCGTTCAACACGATGACCAGCCGCCTGACGCAGCTCCTCGCCGAGATGGCTGAGAAGAAGCGGCTGGAGGAGGAGCTGCGCATCGCACGCAACATCCAGATGTCGTTGCTCCCGCAGGGACCGTTCCGGATGCCAGGCTTGATCGTGACCGCCCACTGTTCCCCGGCGCGCGAGGTGGGCGGCGACTACTACGACTACTTCCCTCTGGACGAGAAGCGGATCGGCATTCTGATCGCCGATGTCTCGGGAAAGGGCACGTCCGCAGCGCTCTACATGGCGGAGCTCAAGGGTCTGATGCTGTCGCTGTCGCAGATTCACCGGTCGCCGCGCGAGCTGCTGGTGGCCGCGGACCGGATCATCGCGGCGAATCTCGACAATCGCAGCTTCATCACCATGACCTACGCCGTGATCGATATGGAGACGAGGACGATGACCTACGCGCGGGCGGGGCACACGCCAGTGATTCACCTGCCGGCCAAAGGCGCCGTACGACGCGCCCGGGTGCTCACAAACGGCGGCATGGTCCTGGGTCTGAAGTTCGACGATGGCGAGAAGTTTCGCACGGCGCTCGAGGAAGTCACGCTGCCGCTCGAGACCGGCGATCTGTTTCTGCTGTTCACGGATGGACTCAGTGAAGCCATGGGACCGAATGACGAGCTGTTCGGCGAAGGACGTCTGAGTACGATCATCGAAGAGCACTCCGACTTGCCGTTCGAGGAGTTACGCGAGCGGATTCTGCGCGAGGTCAAGGCGTTTGCCGGCGAGCCCGGTCCCCACGACGACATGACGCTCATTCTGCTGAAAGTCGACGATATCGGCGCGCCAGCGCCGGACATCGTGACCACCGCGGTGGCGCTCTCATGAGGCGCAGTGCCGGCCGTGCAGTCCTGCTGGCACTCTCGATCGCGGCTTCGGCTGTCAGCGGTGGAGCCGCCGAATGTCAGCCCGATCTGATTGCCGTCAACGGCCGCATCTACACCGTCGATCCTGCTGCTCCCTGGGTCGAAGCCCTTGCGGTCTGTTATGGCCGCATCGTCCGCACCGGGACGACACGCGAGATCGAGCCGCTTGCTGGATCGTCCACGCGTCGACTCGACCTTGCCGGACGCACCGTGCTCCCGGGTTTCAACGACAGCCACGTTCACTTGATAGACGGCGGCACGCAGCTCGTCGAAGTCAATCTGCGTGACGCGCGCACGCCGGAAGAGACAGCGGCGCGGCTGGCGGCGTACGTGAAGACACAACCGAAGGGGCGGTGGATCCTTGGCGGGTTCTGGGATCACGAATCGTGGCCGCAGAAGGTGCTGCCGACGCGCGCGCTGATCGACGCGGTCACGCCCGACAACCCGGTGTTCGTCCAACGCATCGATGGCCACATGGGGCTCGCCAACAGCGTGGCGCTCAGGCTGGCCGGTATCACCGCGCAGACCCAGACGCCGGACGGCGGCGCCATCGTCAAGGACGCGCAAGGCGAGCCGACAGGCATGCTGAAGGACAACGCGATGGCGCTCGTCAATCGCGTCGTGTCGCCGCCGAAGCTGGACGAAACCATCGAGAAAGCGCGCGCGGCGCTGGCGCACGCCGCGTCGGTCGGCGTCACGACCGTTCAGGACATGACCGCGGACGCTGGCGAGCTGAAGGCGTATCAGGTGCTTCGTGCCCGCGATCAGCTGCCGGTGCGCATCACCTCGCATCAGAACCACGGCATCGACGGGCTGGTGGATGCAGGAATCGAAACCGGGTTCGGCGACGACTGGCTTCGCATCGGCGGCATCAAGCTGTTCGCCGACGGCGCGATGGGATCGGGAACCGCAGCGTTCTTTGCGCCGTACACCGACGACCCGTCGACGTCGGGCCTGCTCATTCAATCGGAGCAGGCGCTCGAGGATCGGATGCGGAAAGCGGACGCCGCGGGCTTTCAGCTGGTCGTGCACGCCATCGGGGATCGAGCCAACGCGACGGTGCTCGACATCATCGAGAAGCTGGAGCGCCAGGGCGGCCTTCACAAGGGACGGCCGCGCATCGAGCACGCGCAGGTGGTGCGCGATTCCGACAAGGCGCGGTTCAAGACGCTCGGCGTCATCGCCTCGATTCAGCCCAGCCACTGCATCGACGACATGCGCTGGGCCGAGAAGCGGATCGGTCCGGAGCGGGTGAAGATTGCTTACGACTTCAAGTCGTTCGTAGATGCCGGCGCCCGCGTCGCGTTCGGGACCGATTGGTTCGTCGAGCCGCTCAATCCGATGCTCGGCCTCTATGCCGCGGTGACGCGGCAGTTTCCGGACGGCACGCCGCAGGACGGCTGGTTTCCGGAAGAACGCCTGAGCCTCGCGCAGGCCGTCGAGTTCTATACTGCCGGTTCGGCCTACGCCGAGTTCAGCGACGATCGAAAAGGGCGGTTGAAGCCAGGATATCTCGCCGACTTCATCGTCCTGTCGAAGTCGATCTTCGACGTTCCGCCGCGCCAGCTGCTCGCCACCACTGTCGTGACCACCGTCGTCGGCGGGCGAGTGGTGTATGAAGAGAAGTAGCGGGCGCGGGGGGGCATGGGGACATAGGGGCATAAGGTGGATTGGCCGGTAGTGTTCCGAACGCATTCTGAGATCGAGGCCTCGATTGTGCGCGGGTTGCTCGAGACGCACGGCATCGACTCGATCCCCTCGACGGGCCCAGCCTCGTCCACGCTTTTTCCATTCAACGCGCAAGGTCTGGTGGAGGTTTGTGTCGCGGTGCCGCCGGATTTGTCGGAAGAGGCAACGCGGATCATTGCCGAGCATCGGGACACGGTGCCGAACGGCGTAGTCGTGCGGCTCGCGGACGCGATCTCGGGGCTTGAGCGCCGGATTGGTTACCGCTTCAGGGACGCCGGGCTGCTCGAGCATGCCCTGACGCACAAGTCGCGCGCGCACGAGGACGCGACCGGTGGCGTAGTCGACAACGAATCGCTCGAGTTCCTGGGCGACGCCGTCCTCGGATTCGTCGTCGCCGACCTGCTATATCACGAGTTTCCGCACTTCCACGAAGGCCAGAAGTCGAAGGCGAAGGCGGCGCTCGTCTCGACTGCGGCGCTCGCGGCGCTGGGGCAGCGCATCGGCCTCGGCGACTATCTGCTGCTCGGGCGCGGCGAAGAGAAGACCGGCGGTCGTACCAAGCTGGCGCTTCTCGCCGACGGATGCGAGGCCGTCATCGCGGCGATCTACCTCGATGGCGGGATCGAGCCGGCCCGCGCGTTCATCCTTCGCGAACTGGCGAATGAGATCGATCGCGTGCGCTCGCCGCTGTTCCTGCGCGACTACAAATCGGCGCTGCAGGAACGTCTCCAGGCGGACGGGGGCCCGCTGCCCGAGTACGACGTCGCTGCCGAACGCGGGCCCGATCACGACAAACGGTTTCAGGTCGTGGTTCGCGTGGCCGGCCAGGTGCTGGCCGAATCAGAAGGGCGAACGAAGAAGGAAGCGGAGCAGGAAGCCGCGCGCCTCGCCCTGGAGATCCTGCGCGACGACGCCAGACGTTGATGTTGTCGTACGTACGTCAATCGATCTCGATGATCCCCCAGGCCTTGCGATCGCCGTGCGCGCCGACCAGCTCCCGCTCGGGCTGGTGCGGCAGTCGGTCGAGCGCGTAATGCTGCACCTCCTGCGCGACCAGCTCCTCTGAGGGAGGCTCCGGTCGGCAGTGCAGCCGCACCCAAAGGCGGAGCAGTGGATCGGCAATCGTGTAGCGCTTCTGACGCACGTTGACCAGATCGACGTCCTCGAGCCACGACAGATAGTCCTTCGTCGAGCCCGGCGTGCGTTGCAGCCGCAGCGCGATCTCGGTGAGCGTCAGCGGTTCCTGTTCCGCAAGGATGTCGAGGATCGCCTTCAAGGCGCCGTAACCGCGCGCCCGGTGCAGGCGCAGCTCGTACCAGGTACGTCAACTCGCGCGTGAGCTGCGCGTCGGCGCCGAGCAGCGCCGCGAGCGCGCTGATCGGGTCGGCGCCGAGGTCCTCCATCGCGCGGGTCAGCGTCTGCGCATACCCGGTGTGGCCATCGGTTAGCGCGTGCACCGCCACGACTGTGTCGAGATCGGCCGAGTAGGAGGGCGCGAGCACCTCGCGCAATTCCTCGGCGGTGAGCGGCGTCAAATGCACGACTTCGAGCGCCTGCGACTTGTCGCGGAAGAAGCGAAGCGCGCGCGTGATGTAGCGCGTCGTGAGCACGAACCGATTCGTCGAAGCGGTGAGCCCGGCGATCAGATCGCGCAGCACATGGCGCAGGCCGGGGAAGTTCTCGAAGGTCCGGAACTCGAGCGCCTCGTCCAGCAGGAAGGTCACCGGTGCGCCCGAGCGGCTGCGGGCGCCCTGGAAGAACGCGACCAGCGCGTCGAACGCCGCCCGCGGCGAGCGGACGTTGACGTCGACATCCGGCGCGGAGAACGGCGACGCGTCGACCACCGTTCGCAGCAGCCGCTCCGGCGTCGTCGCCACGCGCTCGACGTCGATGTACTGGCAGCCGCCTTCGCCGAGACGCTCGCGCAGCCGGCGAAGGAGGAACGTGCGGCCCATGCCGCAGCCGCCGACGAGCACGGGAATCCGCATCGGATCGGCTTCGAGCGCGGACAGCACGCGCCGTTCGAACGCAGGACGGGCGGCGGTCATGCGACGGGCCTCGACCGGCGGCCGCTCATCGGCAGCCGGACGCCGCGCTCGGCGGCCACCGCGAGCGCGTCCGGATAACCGGCATCGGCATGACGCGCCACGCCAAGGCCGGGATCAGCCGTGAGCACACGCTCGAGCCGCTCGTCGGCGTCGGCGCTTCCGTCGGCGACGACCACCATGCCCGCGTGCAGGGATTGTCCGATGCCGACGCCGCCGCCATGATGCACCGATACCCAGGTAGCGCCGCAGGCCGTGTTGAGCAGCGCGTTGAGGATCGGCCAATCGGCGATCGCGTCGCTGCCGTCACGCATCGCTTCCGTCTCGCGATGCGGCGAGGCCACTGAACCCGTATCGAGATGATCGCGGCCGATAACGATCGGCGCCCTGACTTCGCCTCGCCGGACCATGTCGTTGATCTTCAGGCCGAACTTCGCGCGGGCGCCGTACCCAAGCCAGCAGATCCGCGCCGGCAGTCCCTGGAACTTCACGCGCGTGCGGGCGAGTCGGATCCAGCGCGCCAGCGCGTCGTCCTCAGGAAACATCTCGATGACGGCGCGATCGGTGGCCGCGATGTCGTCGGGATTACCAGAAAGTGCCGCCCAACGGAAGGGACCCTTGCCCTCGCAGAACAGCGGTCGGATGTACTCGGGCACGAAGCCGCGGATGTCGAACGCATCCGCCACGCCGGCGTCCACGGCCTGCGCGCGGATGTTGTTGCCATAATCGAAAACGACACTGCCGCGGCGCTGTAACGCCAGCATCGCCGACACGTGGCTGCCCATCGCCGCCACGCTCCGTGCGACATAGGTGTGGGGATCGCGGCCGCGCAGGGCGAACGCTGCCTGCAGCGACAGGCCGTTGGGAACGTAGCCGTTCAGCGCGTCGTGCGCCGACGTCTGATCGGTCACGACATCAGGCGTGAAGCCGCGCGTCACCAGCTCCGGCAGCACGTCGGCGGCATTGCCTTCGAGACCGATCGATACCGCCTCGCCGGCCGCCGCGGCACGGCGCAGCCGATCGAGCGCCGCGTCGAGTGACGTGGCCGCCTCATCGAGATAGCCAGACTCGAGGCGCCGCGCAATCCTCGATGGATCCACCTCTACGACCAGCGCCGCGGCGCCGTTCATGGTCGCCGCGAGGGGTTGCGCGCCGCCCATCCCGCCCAGCCCCGCGGTGACGACCGTCCGGCCGGCAAGATTTCCGCCAAAATGGCGCGTCGCTACGGACGCCAGCGTCTCGTAGGTGCCCTGCAGGATCCCCTGTGTTCCGATGTAGATCCAGCTGCCAGCCGTCATCTGTCCGTACATCGTCAAGCCGCGCCGCTCGAGATCGCGAAAGATTTCCCACGTTGCCCACGCTGGCACCAACAGTGCGTTCGCGATGATGACGCGCGGCGCGCCGGCGTGCGTTCTGAAGACGCCGACCGGTTTGCCGGACTGCACGACGAGCGTTTCGTCGCCTTCCAGCGTCCGCAACGCATCAACGATCGCGTCGAACGCCTCCCAGCTCCGCGCAGCCCGTCCGGAGCCGCCATACACGATCAGATCGTCCGGCCGCTCAGCGACTTCGGGATCGAGATTGTTCATCAGCATACGGAGCGCCGCTTCCTGCGGCCACCCCTTGCAGCTGATCGCGGACCCGTGCGGGGCACGGATGGTTCTGGTACCGGCAGACATCGCTCGCGCTAAAAATGATCCGTGTGCAGGTGGAAGGGTATGAAGGTAAGTACCCGGCGCACGGTTGTCAATCGTGTAAACAAAAATATATCAGTTGACGTCGAGGCCGCTGGCGTGATCGAGTTCGCCGGCCGCGATGATGCGTGCAAGCGCCGCGATGTCGGGCGACGGCGGCCAGTCGCCCTCGCGCTTCGCCACCACCGCGCGAACGGCGCCATGCACGCGCGCCAGCGCGTCCGAAGTGGTGAGCGGCGCCAGCAGATCGATCGCGCGCGCCGCACAGAGAAGCTCGATCGCGAGGACGTCGGTGACCAGCGCGACGGCGCGCTCAGCCTTGAGCGCGGCCGTCATGCTCATGCTCACATGATCTTCTTTGTTCCCTGACGTCGGGATCGTGTCGACCGACGCCGGGTGCGCGAGTGATTTCATCTCCGAGGCGAGCGCCGCCGCCGTCACCTGCGCAAGCATCAGGCCAGACTCGACGCCGCCACGCGCTGTGAGAAACGGCGGCAGCCCGCTCAAGGCGGGGTTGACGAGCCGTTCGGCCCGCCGTTCGCTGATCGTGGCGAGCTGGGTCAGGGCAATTGCCACCAGATCGGCCGCAATCGCGACCGGGGCGCCGTGAAAGTTGCCACCCGACACGATCTCATCGGTCTCGGCAAAGACCATCGGGTTATCGGTGGACGAGTTGGCCTCGGTTTCGATGACCGTCCGGGCAAAGCCGACCGCGTCCCGGACGGCGCCGTGCACCTGAGCAGCACATCGCTGCGAGTAGGCGTCCTGCACGCGCCCGCAGTTGGCATGCGACGCATTGATCGCGCTCGACGCCAGCAGCCGCGCGATGTTGCCGGCCGAGACCGCCTGCCCGGGATGAGGCCGGGCTTCGTGGATTCGAGCCTCGAATGGCCGGCTCGAGCCACGAAGCGCGTCGATGGAAAGCGCGGCCACGACGTCCGCCGCGCGCGCCAGGCGCTGCGCCTGATGTAGCGCCAGTGCCACCACCGCAACGGACGCCTGCGTGCCGTTGATGAGCGCCAGTCCCTCCTTCGGGCCAAGGCGCACGGCCTGCAGGCCCACACCTGCCAGCGCCTGCGCGCCGGGCCGCACGCCATCCGGCGTAACGGCCTCACCTTCGCCGATCAACACCAGGCTCAGGTGAGCGAGCGGCGCCAGGTCGCCGCTGGCGCCGACGGATCCGCGGCTCGGCACGACTGGGTGCACGCGCGCGTTGAGGAGAGCGATCAACGCGTCGATGGTCGCCGCGCGAATGCCGGAATGCCCGCGGGCGAGGACGTTCGCGCGGAGCAACATCGTCGCGCGAACGGTCGCCACCGGTAAGGGCGGCCCGACGCCCGCGGCATGGCTGCGCAGCAGATTGATCTGCAGCGCATCGAGCGCATCGGCGTCGATCCGCACTTCCGCGAACGATCCAAAACCAGTATTGACGCCGTAGACTGCCTCGTCGCCCGCGGCCTTGGCTTCGACCACCGCGCGCGCGCGATCGATGCGCGTCCGCGCGTCGGCGCTGAGGCTGACGGGCACGGTGCCGTGCGCGACGCGCACGATCTCATCGAGCGACAGCGACGCGCCGTCGATGATCAGCATGGCGCGATCCTATCATCGTCACAGAGCTCGCCACGGAGTCACGGAGTTATGCCACAGAGCCACAGAGCCACAGATGAACCGCCACAGAGACACCGAGTGAACGGCAACAAGACTCAGAGAAGGCCACCGAGTCTCATCTTCAACGCGCGGCAAACTCGTGGCCGCGGCTCGCTGCTGCGTCAGCAACGGGCATCTGCATTCTCTGTGTCTCTGTGGCAAATCTTCGGCGTCGCTGTGGCAGATCGTGTACGATAAACCGCTTCGAACATGCCGAAGAATCTTGCAGTACTGGGCGCACAGTGGGGCGACGAAGGGAAGGGCAAAATCGTCGATCTTCTGACGCCGAACTTCTCCATCGTCGCACGCTATCAGGGTGGCCACAATGCCGGCCATACCGTGTACGTCAAAGGCCAGAAGTTCGTGCTGCATCTCATCCCGTCGGGGATCCTGCACGACGATGTCACCTGCATCATCGGCAACGGCGTGGTCGTGGATCCGCAGGCGCTCTTTGCCGAGGTGGACGAGCTCGCACGGATTGGCGTGACGGTGGATGGCCGGCTGCTCGTCAGCGATCGCGCGCATCTGATTCTTCCGTATCACCGCGAGCTGGACGTGCTGTCGGAAGCGCGCCGCGGCGAGCGCCGGATCGGCACTACGTCGCGCGGCATCGGGCCGGCCTATGAGGACAAGATCGCGCGGCGCGGCGTCCGCGTGTGCGATCTGCTGAACCCGTCGTTGCTCGAAGAGGGTGTTCGCGAGAACGTGATCGCGAGGAACCGCGTCATCAAGGACACCACGCTCGATTGGCAGCAGGTCTATGACGAGCTGCTCGTGCTCGGCGCGCGGCTCGCACCGTGGATCGCCGATACGTCCGTGTATCTGGCAAAGGCCAGCGCCGAAGGCCGTTCGATTCTGTACGAAGGCGCGCAGGGGACGCTGCTCGACATCGATCACGGCACCTATCCGTTCGTAACCTCGTCGAACGCGTCCATTGGTGGTGTGTGTACTGGCCTGGGCGTACCGCCCCGTGCCGTCGGCACCGTGCTCGGTGTGGTCAAGGCATACACGACGCGCGTCGGCGAAGGTCCGTTGCCAACCGAGCTCACCGGCGAGCTGGGGCAGCGCCTCCGCGAGAGCGGTCAGGAATATGGCGCCTCGACCGGCCGGCCTCGCCGCTGCGGATGGTACGACGCCGTCGCGGTGCGATTCTCCGCGCGTGTCAACGGCATCGACGCGCTGGCGCTGACCAAGCTCGATGTGCTGGACGGGCTGCCATCGATCTCGATCTGCACGGCGTACCGTTGCGGATCGAAGCAGTTCGAGGATTTTCCCTCGGACCTGACGCTGTTGTCACAGTGCGAGCCCGTGTACGAAGAGCTGCCCGGCTGGTCGGAGCCCACCAAAGGCCTCAGGACGTTCGAGGCCCTGCCGGCCAATGCGCGCGCGTACATCGCACGCCTCGAGCAACTCACCGGCGCGCCCGCCGCGATCGTGTCCACCGGATCCGACCGGGAGGAGACGATAATGCGAAGCAACCTGGTGAGCTGACGAACGCCCCCCACTAAAGTCGGGCCCTACTGCATCCCAATCGGCGTCCATTCGTATAGGGCGCCATTCAGGGCTAGGGCGGTGCTAAAGCCCGCCCAACACATGGACGTGTCCGTGTCGTTCCGCGTCCATCCGTGACTGGTTTGTCCGTGGCACTCCGTGCTCTTGTCCGCGCGCGTCCGTGACGAGTGTACCGCGGCGCTCCGCGGCGACATGTCCAAAGCGCCGCGCATTCGTAAGGGCGTAACTTGAGGTGCGCCGTCTGGACGAAAGCCCCGCCCACACATGGACTTGTCTGTGACCTTCCGCGTCCATCTGTGACCAGATTCTGTCCGTGTCCTTCCGCGTCTATCCGTGACCGGAGTCTGTCCGTGTCCTTCCGCGTCTATCCGTGACCGGAGTCTGTCCGTGTCCTTCCGCGTCTATCCGTGACCGGAGTCTGTCCGTGTCCTTCCGCGTCTATCCGTGACCGGATTCTGTCCGTGACCTTCCGCGTCCGTCCGTGACCGGACTTATCTGTGGCGCTCCGTGACTAGTGCATTTCCGAGTGCCGCTCATTCGCAGGGCGGATCTTCAAGTCCGCGGTAGTGGAGCTAAAACCCTGCCCTCAACAAGCGGCTGGTCCGTGTGCTTCCGCGTTCATCCGTGACCGGAGTTCATCCGCGACCGGAGTCCGTCCGTGACACTCCGTGTTCCAATCGTTGTCCGTGAGGAGCGCCTCGTGAGGCTCCGTGTCTACGACCCCGGGCGCCGATGACGCATCGCGTACTCGGTGACGCTGTCGGCGTCCGCGCCGGAGAACGCGACGCCGGCGCGGTACCGTGGCGCGGTCCCGCCGCCCGGTAGCTCGAAGGTTGCCCACACGACCGTCGCCTGAAAGCGCAGCGTCAGCTTTTCGTCCACCATCGACACGCGAACACGTTGATTGGGTCTGAGGACGGCCGACGACAGGACCTGAGCGCCGTGGACGGAAAGATCGATCAGCCGAACCGGCCCGCCGTCGATGAGGATTTCGGCGCCATCGACGATAGCGGTGCGCGCCGCGCGACGCGTGCCACTTTGATCGAGCGCGGGCGCCGGCGTCGCAACGGCGACACCTCCGTCCGATCCGTCTCCGACCGGCCGGCGTCCTGGGGCGCGCGAGTAGTCGCTGTCGTGCGCAACCACACGAATCTCGAGGTGGATGAGCGCGGGATCCGCCTTGAGTCGTCCGACGAGTGCGGCACCGCGTGAGGTCGAGGCGAACACGCGCTCGACCGCGACCAGCGCGGGACGGCGCCGCACGATCGTATCGACGGCGCCAGGAATGTCGCTGTCAACGCACGGCACGAGCTCGCTCGCGTCGGATCGCAGGCGATTGCACAGCGCCTGCATCAGGTCCGCCGGCGCAATCACGATCGTGCACGAGGTCGACATCGATTCAGCATACAGGAACGGAATGCCGAACGCCTCAGGGCCTCGCGGCAGCGTGCACAACGCTGGCGAGGGCCTCGTACTGATCTGTCGCGATGAAATCCACTTTGGCATTGAGGGCCGCCCGCCAGCGGGCTGCCGCGGCGTCACATGTGCCGAAGTTGTAACCCGGCCACCAGCCTTGTGCGGCGCCAACGGACGCCTCCACGCCGTTCAGCGTGTAAAAGCGGACCCACAGCCCGGCCGTGTGCGCCGCGACGACGATGCTCGACAAACGTGCCGCATCCTCGGGCGTCCAGGCACCCGCGGTGGACTGGCCTTCGGGCTCGACCACCTTCCACGGATGGTTCCACCAGCGGCGGTAGTTCGTGGCCGGGAGCGGAGTTGGAGTCGCGGTCGACGCAGCAGCGGTCGCCGGCGCGTCGTGCACGGCGCCAAAGAGACGCAGGCGTTCGCCGATGGCCACGGCGTCGTGAAAGCTCACTTCCTGCGCGTCGGCCTCGCCTGTCAGCACGAGGATCGGGCCGACATCGAGCGGCGCGGCAAGCGCCGGCGTCGCTGTTCGCGGTGCGGTCGTGAGCCACGATAGGTATTCGCCGAGCAGGTTCCAGACGGCCTGATGCAGCTCGGGCGGGTCCATCTTGAAATCGAGGTTCAACGTGAGGAGGGGCCAATCGTCCGTGCGGCCGCGCAGGATCGCTGCGTCGACCAGCGGCTTCACGGTGTCGAAGAAATACTCGCGCAACGTCGGCTCGTCGCCGCGGCACATCGTGTCGTGCGCGACGAAGACGTCGAACGCGCCGCTGCCGTTTCTGCACCAGACGAGGTCCTGCTCGATAGCGACGGGAAGGCCCGTGGCGAGCGCGCGTGTGATCCGATCCCGATGGAACCCACCCTCGGGGTAGGCGTTGTGTGCATCAACGAGAACGCGGCCACCCGGCTGAAAACTGTGAAGAGTGCGTGCGGAACCGCTCGCGCTGACGAGAATCAAGACTCCAACGACGCCGCCGCGTATGCTCATGAGTTCGTGATGCATCTATTGTAGGGGGGCTCTGATAGGATGCTCGTTCGATGACCGCTGCGCTGCGCTGCCGTGGCCTCGTCAAGCGCTACGGCGACGTCGTTGCCGTCGACGGCCTCGACCTCGAGGTGGCGCGCCGCGAATGCTTCGGCCTGCTCGGACCCAACGGCGCCGGTAAGACGACGACAATCGAGATCCTCGAGGGACTGACGGCACCTGACGCAGGGGACGTGGAAATCCTCGGCGAGCACTGGAAGCGCGGAGACGACCGGGCGCTGCGCAGTCGTCTGGGCATTCAGCTTCAAGAAACGCAGCTCAGTGACAAGCTCACCGTGGAAGAAACGGTGCGAATGTTTCGCTCGTTCCATCCGCGCGGTCTGTCCGTGAACGACGTGTTGAAGGTGGTCGAACTCGAGTCGAAGCGCTCGAGTTGGGTCGGGAAGCTGTCGGGCGGCCAGAAGCAGCGCCTCGCGGTCGGCTGCGCGCTCGTCGGCAATCCAGACCTTCTCTTTCTCGACGAGCCGACGACCGGCCTCGACCCGCAGTCGCGGCGGCAGCTGTGGGAACTGCTGTCGCGATACCGCGACGACGGCGGCACGATTCTGCTGACCACGCATTACATGGACGAAGCCGAGACGTTGTGCGATCGCGTGGCTATCGTCGATCGCGGCAGGGTCATTGCCCTCGACACGCCGCGTGCGCTCATCGCCTCTCTCGGCGCCGAGCACGTTGTCGAGTTCGCGGTCGCCGATCCGGCGACGGCGCCGGATGCGTCGGTGCTCGCCGCCCTGCCGGGTATTCGCGACGCGCGTGTCAGCGACGGCACCTGGTCGCTTGGAACATCGGAAGTGCACCTCGCCGTTCCCGCGCTGCTGGCAGCCCTTGGCACTCGGCGTGCGACGTTGTCGCACCTGACCACTCATAGCGCGACCCTCGAGGACGTGTTCGTGTCGATGACGGGAAGGCACTTGCGCGATGCATGACCGCGGCGGCGCGCACGCGCCGGTCATCGAGCTGACCGCGGCGCGGCTCCGCGAGTTCCTGCGCGAGCCGGAGTCCGTCTTCTGGGTATTCATCTTCCCGATTCTGATGGCGTGCGCGCTGGGGGTCGCATTTAGATCACGTGGCGATCAGCCGATTGTGGTCGGCATCCTGAACGGACCCGGTCACGACGCCATCGGCAATGCGCTGCGGCAGAGCGGCGGCTTCGACCCCCGGCTCATCGAGGCCGGCAACGTCCAGGCCACGCTGCAACGCGCCGAGGTGCAACTCGTCATCGAGCCGGGAACACCCCCTGTCTATCGCTTCGATCCGACGCGCGCGGAGAGCCGGGCCGCGCGACATGCCGTGGACGACGCGCTGCAGCGCGCGCAGGGACGGAGCGACGTCTTCGTCGCGAAAGACGTGCACGTCGAGACGATTGGGTCTCGCTACATCGATTGGCTCGTGCCCGGACTGCTCGGCATGAACATCATGAGCACCGGACTCTGGAGCCTCGGCTTTTCGATCGTCACCGCGCGCACACGCAAGTTGCTGAAGCGGCTCGTGGCCTCACCGATGCGCCGGCGTGACTATCTGCTTTCCCAGCTCCTCGGACGGCTCGTGTTTCTGCTCCTCGAGGTCGGCGCGCTGCTCGGCTTCAGCACGCTCGTCTTCGGCGTGCCGATCCGAGGGTCACTGACGCTCCTGATTCTGTGCTGTCTCATCGGCGCGCTGTCATTTGGCGGCGTTGGCTTGCTCGTCGCCAGCCGAGCCAGGACGATGGAGGCCGTCTCCGGCCTTCTGAACCTCGTGATGTTGCCGATGTGGCTGCTCTCGGGTGTATTTTTTTCCTCGTCGAACTTTCCCGACGCGATGCAACCCTTCATTCGTGCCCTGCCGCTGACCGCCCTGAACGAATGCTTGCGCGCCGTGATGCTGGAAGGCGCCGGGGTCTCCGCGGTAACGCAGGAGCTTGGCCTCCTGTCGGTCTGGGGACTGCTGAGCTTCGTCGTGGCCCTCCGTATTTTCCGCTGGCGTTGAATTCCGGCCGATTCTCGTCCACTTTTGAGCTGGACGTATCTCGGTAGATACAGAATCTGCCGATAAAGGAAACGACTGCTTTGAAAGGCTGGGGTAGTATCATTGAAGAGCCGCGAGCCCCGGCGCGGCAGCAGCCAACCCATGGTTCTGCAAAGAGATAAAGGGATCGGCGCGCCGGCCCAGTTCAACATCGGTCTGCCATCCGTCCAGACAACCGAAGAGGTCCCGCGCTGGCTCGCAATCATGGGGCTGACGGCTGCGCTGACGCTGCTAATCGCGCTGCTGCGCTACGCCATTGATCTGCTCGGGGTCGTCTTTCTCATCATTTTCGTCGGCTTCTCAATTCGGACGATCAGCGACTGGCTGACCGAAGGCGAGTCGGTGTCGGTGTGGGCGCTCGCCGCGGTCGTTTGCGGACTCGCAGGCACCACATTCGTCGTGATGTGGCTGTTCGGATCGAATCCCGCGCTCGAGGGAATCGAAAGCCGCCTGCCTGCGCCTGTCCGTGCGTCTGTCGGCTGGCTCGAGTCGCGTGGCTGGGGACAGCGCGTACTGGTCGATCGCCCTGGCGGATTTCGTGACGGGCCACTGCAGGCGCGTGGTGGTGGCGGCGGAACTGGCGGCGGGTCCGGCGCGGCGTCTGCGGCCTCATCGGGTCCTCCGTTCGAGCTCCCGTCGCTCGGCTCCAGTCGTTCCGGCACACGCGGCCGACGGAGCGGCGCGAGAGATGACATCGGCGTTGCCGAAGCCTCGCCACTGGACGAACGATCCTCCGCTTCGTCCGAGCGCTCGAGGACGCGCGGCCTGACAACGGATGCGCCGGACGCGCGACCCGCCGGCAACGTGCAGACCTTCACGACCGTCGTGACGTCGAATCCGTCGGCCATGATCGGTGCACGAGTGAAGCTCACGGCATTCGTCACGACGGCCACGGGCAGCGACGCGCCGCCAGGCGTTGTCGTCTTTCAGCGCGATGGCGTGGTCCTCGGCACGGCGACGTTGCGCAAGGGTCCCGACGGCAGCACGGCATCGCTGACGATCTCGGATCTGCCGCCCGGCGATTACGAGATCATTGCCCGCTATCCCGGCGTCTCCGGGTTCTCCGGCAGCGATTCCGAATCTGTCCATCAGACCGTCGGCCGACGCTGAGCCGATCGACCCAATCGAACCCCGATCCGACCCGCTACCCTGCCGCTGCCGCGGCGATCCTGACGACCTGCTCGACCGGGAGACTCGACGTAATCACCATGACGACGGGACCCTCCTGCCAGAAGACGAGAACGTTCGTGGCCTTCCGCTGCAGCACGAGCCGTCGGCCGTCTATCTCGCGCACCTCTGGCGTGCCTGGCAGATCAGCGAGCGCGCCGAGATACGCGTGTGCGACGACGAGATCGAGCGCCCGGTTGCGATAGATCGCGACGATGCCAGGCTTGCCGACGATCGTGCGAACCACGCCGCCCTCGAGGATGTAGCCGGCGTCGGTCAGTGATGGCAGACGGATCGGGAGCGATGGCTGGAGCGCGACCAGCCCGCGTGAGACTTTCACGGGATCGCTCCCCCGCACCTCCGGCACCAGCAGCCGTGCCGCCACGCGCGAGTAGTCTTCCGAGATAACGGCCGGCACCGCCGGATGCCGCACGATCGACACGATCCCGGCGATCATCGCGATGACGCCGATCCCCACCACGATCAGGATCGGACCAGGGTTGGCAAGAGGGCGAGAGGAACTGTGCGGTGGTTGAGCGCCGGACGCAGTCACGCCGCGACCTCCGCGACGCGGCTCCTCCTTCTCCACAGCAGGTAGGCAGCGACGCCCGCCGCCAACGTGCCAAGGCCGAATCCGATCACCTGGCCGCCAGACGTGGCGAACACGAAAACCCAGCCCGCAAGCGCCACGAAGGCCGGGACCGGATACAGCCACATCCGGAACGGGCGCGGCCGATCAGGTTCGGCCCGGCGAAGTCGAATCAACACGGCAATCTGCCCGACGAACTGAATCAGAATGCGCGTCGTGATGAGCGATGCGATGACGATGTCGAGCGGCAGTGCGCTCGCCAGGATCGCCAGTCCGCCGATGACCAGGAGTGAGATGTGGGGGAAGCGCTTCTCCGGGTGCACGCGGCCGAACACACGGAAGAACGTTCCGTCGAGTGCCGCAGCGTAGGGGATTCGCGAATACCCGAGCAGCAGCGCGAAGACGGATCCGAATGCCGTCCAGAGCACGAATGCGGTAAAGACCGTCGCCACCGTCGAACCGTAGACGCGCTCCATGAAGATTGAGACGATGAAGTCCGCTTCCGGATGCTCGGTGCTGGGGACGAAGGTGCGCCACGGCACGACGCCGATGACCGACAGATTGATGGCGATGTAGAGCAGCGCAACGGCAATCACGCTGAGCATGATCGAGCGCGGGATCACGCGGCCGGGATCGCGCACTTCGTCGCCGATGTAGCAGATGTCGTAGTAGCCCAGATAGTCGTAGATGCCGACGCGCGTCGCCGCGCCGAGGCCGAGGAGGAACCCCATCGAAAACCGGAATGCGTCGGGCGGCATGTCGAAGGCGACCTGGGGATCGAAGTGGGTCGCGCCCGTCGCGACCACAGCCAGCGTCGTGACCATGGTGCCGATCCAGAGACTGACGGCGAGACGGCCGACCGATTCGATGCGTCGATAGAGCAGCGCGATGTTGACGAGACCGACGATGGCCGCCACCAGGAACGCGCCTTCGCGCGTCAGCGCAGGGAACACGTAGCGCGCGTAGTTGGCGAAGCCGATGTAACCGGAGGCAATTTCCAGCGGGCCGCTCAGGATGAACTGCCAGATGAACAGGAACGCCATGAGCTGCCCGGCGCGTCCTCCGAACCCGTCGCGGAGATACCGGTAGGTGCCACCGGATCCCGGCATCATCGCACCCAGCTCGCTCCAGACCAGTCCGTCCGCGACGACAATCACCAGCGCCGCGAACCAGCCCAGCAGGGCCTGCGGCCCGCCAAGCGCCGACATCAGCAGCGGAATGGTGATGAATGGCCCGACGCCGATCATGTTGGACATGTTCAGCGCCGTCGCCTGCAGCAGGCCGAAACGGCGCTCGAGCGGCGCGGAACCGGAAGGAGTTGGCATCGGCGCGCGATTCTATCGCACCGTGTCGGGCAAAGCGGTCAGGAGCGCCGGCGCGTGATGGTGAGCCGCGCCTCGAACGGGGCGGACTGCGGCGGGAAGCAGACGCGGTCGTCGCAGGCCTGATACGACACCGTGCCGCGCACGAGCGTGTCGCCGGTTTTGACGACTTTGGGGTCGAGCGACAGAGGGACTTTTACCACGAAGGGCGCGCTGTACACCTTCACGGTCTCCTTCAGGGGGCCGAAGAAAAAATCCTCTCCAGGAGGGAAGACCGCCGCATCTGCCTTGACGCCGGGCGATGGCGTGATCGCGATCGCGACCGGAATGTAGTTCGGGTTGCCGGGTGCGTAGACATGAACGCCGGCCACCGGTGCCAGGCGCAGCTCGATGGTGAAGGGCCGGCCGGCAACCACGCGTGCCGGTGGTTCGGCTGCCACGGTCAGACGTGCCGGCTGTTTCGACAGCAGCGACTGCGCGGCGATCGACGCCCCGATGGCCACGAGAGCGAAGGTCAGGGCAACGACTCGACGGCGGAGGTCCATCCCATGTCAGCATACCAGCCGCCTGCACATGCGTTCCACTTTCCTCCTTTTTCCTCCTTGACATCGCCGCCTGGCCGGCCTGACGTCAGGGAGTGCAGCGATGAGGCTACTATTCAACACAAGCGCTCTCGAGCGACTCCAATCATGCCGATCGTGCTTCTGTTTGCCATGCTCGTCGTTCAGGCGCAGGCGCCGCCCTCGGTGACCTGCGAGCTCACCGCCGATTCCCGCGGCCGTGTTTACGTTCTCGATCGCGCACCCGGATCCGACTCGTCAGCCTGGCGGCTCTCGCTTAAAGATCGCGAGTCGGGCGACAAGTGGATTCGACTGACACTTCCAGGTGCGGAACCGCAATTCGGCAACGGCACCGTGCGCCTGTCATATCGGAATGGCAACGGCGGCCGGCAGGTGGCGCTCGACGTGACCCCACAAGGTTCGCGGCTCGACGTGTTCGTCGATTACGGGCTCGACGTCAACATCGAACCGGACCTCGATCCCGAGGTCGACCGCATGTCGACGGGAGGGCCGTTAGCTGCATTGAACTGCCGCGTGACGCCCACGGCCGGGGCTGTGCGATAAACTCGGCCGGGAGGTTTCTTCGTGCCGCCAACCAAAGTCGCCATCCTCGGCGCTGGATTCATCGCCGACATTCATCTCGAGTCCTTCGCGCGGTTCGTCCCCGATGCACAGATCACCGCGATCTTCTCGCGGACGGCGGAACACGCCGAGCGTGTTGCCAAGCACTGGAACATTCCGCAGTGGTTCACCGACATCGACGAGCTAATCGCCAAGGCCGACTGCGAGGTCGTGGATATCTGTCTTCCAAACTTTTTCCACCATCGTGTCGCCACTGCCGCCGCCCGGGCCGGCAAGCACGTCATCGTCGAAAAGCCGCTGTGCGTCACGCTCGAGGAAGCGGACGACATGATCGCCGTGTGCGAGCAGCACGGCCGGAAATTGATGTACGCCGAGGAGCTCTGCTTCGCTCCGAAATACGAGCGCGTCCGCCATCTGGTGAAGGAAGGAGCGGTCGGCGATATCTACATGCTGAAGCAGCTCGAAAAGCACTCCGGTCCGCACTCCGACTGGTTCTGGAATGTCGATCAATCGGGCGGCGGCGTGCTGATGGACATGGGATGCCACGCGTTCGGCTGGTTCCGCTGGATGCTCGGCCGCACTCCGGTCGTGAAAAGCGTCTGGGCGACGATGAACACGGTGCGCCATAAGGAACGCACGCGCGGCGAAGACAACGCGGTCTGCGTCGTCGAATTCGAGAACGGGGTGATCGGCGTGGCCGAGGACAGCTGGGCGAAGCCGGGTGGCATGGACGATCGCATCGAGGTCTATGGCACCAAGGGCGCGTCGTTTGCGGATCTCTTCCGCGGCAACTCGGCCTCGACGTACAGCGAGGACGGCTACAACTACGCTGCCGAAAAGGCCGGGTCGACGCAAGGCTGGACGTTCACGATTTTCGAGGAAGTGTTCAATCAGGGCTATCCCCACGAGCTGCAGCACTTCATCAGGTGTGTGCGCGAGAACGAGCAGCCGCTGGTCACCGGGGAAGATGGGCGCGCAGTGCTCGAGATCATCTATGCAGCCTATGCATCGGCACGGTCGGGCGCGAAGGTCGCGCTGCCCTTTCACCCGAAGGTGAGCAAGCCGATCGATCTGTGGCTGGGATAGTGCCGCCAGAGGCCACACTGCGGTGCGGCCATCGCTGCGCCCACGCCTACCTCGGGCCTACGTCCGCAATACCGTCGCTACTCCGCGCTTCTCTACGCGCACCCGAACCTGCTGCGCCCCGAGGAGCTCCGTGAGAGCCGCTTCCCATCCCCAGGGCTCGCGGGGCCGGCAACAGTACAGATTGATCGCAGCGAACCCCGATTCAGGAAAGGTGTGCACGGAGAGGTGTGACTCGCTGAGGAGCACCACACCCGTGACCCCGCCCTCGCCGGGGAACTGATGCCAGATCGGCGCGTTGACTGGCCGGAGCTGCAGCTCCTCGATGATCCGGCCGAACAAGGCTTCGAGTGCCGTGATGGAACGAAGCACCTCGGCATTGCAGCCGTGCGCATCGACGATCCATTCCGTGCCTGACGTCATCGCGTCATTTCCGGCGCCCGAGCGCAGCCCGTATCCGCCGCACCTGCTCCTCGACGGGCAGCTCGATGTCGACGATGATCGCATCCGCCGGCCGCTCCAACGTCGCGATCTGGCTGTCGAGCAGCGCCGGGTTCATGAACTCGTGCCGGCGCTCGGCGAGCCGCGCTGCGAGCACGTTCGGGTCGCCCTCGAGCAGGACGAAGTGCACGTCCTCCAGCCCGCCCGCAAGGACGTCGCGATACGCGCTCTTCAGCGCCGAGCAGGCGACGACCGCGCCCTGGTTGTTTTCGAGCGCCTGTTCGATCGCCTTGCGTATTGCCTGCAGCCATGGCCCGCGGTCCTCGTCCGTCAGGGGAATCCCGGCGTGCATTTTGGCCTTGTTGGCGGGAGGATGAAAGTCGTCGGCGTCCGCGAACGTCCATCCGAGCTCCGCGGCCAGTCGCTCGCCAACCGTTGTCTTTCCCGACCCCGTGACGCCCATCACCACGACGACCATGACGAATTGGTATCACAATGTCCCGCAGAACGTAATGTCCGACAGCTTCCGCGGGTGGGTGCGACCCGGACCGGTTCCGCCCGGCGCCGACAGTCCGCCGGCGGTTCCGGCCGACGAAACGCTCGATTACATCTCCGGCCACTTCCGTCTGTTCCAGCTTCGCGACGGCCATCGGTTCTCGACCGACGACGTGCTGACGGCGTGGTACGGCACGAGCTGGTGTCCGACCGCGTCTGCCATCCTTGATCTCGGGAGCGGCATTGGCAGTGTCGCGACGATTGCCGCGTGGCGGCTGCCCGGTGCGCGGCTGGTGACCGTCGAAGCACAGGAAGTCAGCGTCGCACTGGCGCGAAAGTCCGCGCGCTTCAACGGTCTCGAGGCGCGCTGCGAGATCCGCCACGCTGATTTTCGCGACCCTGACGCGATCGCGGAGCACGAGTGCTTCGATCTGGTGCTCGGCAGTCCACCGTACTTTCCGATCGGCAGCGGCGTCGAAGGCGATCATCCGCAGAAGATCGCGTGCCGCTTCGAGGCACGCGGCGACGTCGGCGATTACTGCCGCGTCGCCGCTGCCCACCTGGCGTCGGGCGGATTCTTCGCCTGCGTGTTCCCGCTGCCCGACGGCCAGCACGCGCGCATGCGGAGGGCAGCGGCCGGGGCAGGTCTGAGCATTGTCCGCACGCGCCCGGTCGTGTTTCGCGAGGGGAGCGATCCGCTGATCGGCCTGTTCGGGATGACGCGTTCGCAGGATCTGCCCATCGGTTTCCGCGATTGCACGTTCGAGGAGCCCGAGCTCACGATCCGCAGCTCAGATGGATCCATCCATCCCGAGTACCAGGCCCTCAAGTTGGCCATCGGATTCCCGCCATAATAGAAAGGATGGCCCGTCCGTCCGCCGCCGACCTCGTCGAGCCGCGTCAGGCACCCGCAACGCTGCCAGACCTATCCGATCCGTCGCTGTACATCAACCGTGAGCTCGGCTGGCTCGCGTTCAACCAGCGGGTCCTGGATCAAGCCCACGATCCGGCGCATCCGCTCCTCGAGCGCGTCAAGTTCCTCAGCATCGCCGCCAGCAACCTCGACGAGTTCTACATGGTGCGCGTCGCGACGCTGCTGAAGAAGCTGCGTGCGGGGATGGATGACGTCTCGCCTGACGGCCTCCACACGGAGCAGTCGCTCGTCGCCATCCGTCAGCGCGCAGCGCAGATGCTGGAAGACATCGCGACGTGCTGGCAGGAGCAGCTTCGCCCGCAGCTCGAAGCGGAGGGCATCCGACTGTTGGAGCCGCAGGACTACACGCCCGAGGCGCAGGCCTTCCTCTCCGGGTACTTCAAAAGCCATATCTGGCCGGTTCTGACTCCGCTCGCGTTCGATCCCGGCCACCCGTTCCCGCATGTCTCGAACTTGAGTCACAGCTTCGCGGTCGTCGTCCGCCACAACGGGCGAACCAAGTTCGCACGCGTCAAGGTGCCCGATCGGTTACCGCGCCTCGTGCCTCTGCCAGAGCGCATCGGCGGTCCGACATTGCCCGACAAGCCGTGCCAGACGTTCGCGTTCATCGAGGACGTGATCCGCGCCAACATCCACGAGCTCTTCCCGGGAACTCAGGTGAAGAGCGCACATCTTTTTCGCGTCGTGCGCGACACCGACATGGTGATCGAGGAAGACGAGGCGGACGACCTCCTGGAAACGGTCGACCGGAGCCTCCGGCAATTGCGGTATGGGGCGCTGTCGCTGCTGCAGGTTGAGCCCAGCATGCCGCGGCGTGTTCTCGACATCCTCGCCGAGAACTTCGAGGTGGAAGAGGACGTGATCCTGCGTACGTCCGATCGGCTCGGTTTTGCCGACTGGATCGAGCTCACCGGTCTCCATCGTCCGGCGCTGAAGGATCCGCCGTTTGTCGCGCGCGCCCTGTGGGCGGGCCAGGACGAGGAGGCCATTTTCGAGGATGTTCGCTACGAGGATTACCTCGTGCACCATCCCTACGAGTCTTTCGCCTCGGTGGAATCGTTCCTGCGCGCGGCGGTGAAGGATCCGCACGTCATCGGCATCAAGATGACGTTGTACCGGATAGGCGAGAACTCGCCGCTCATCGACCTCCTGATTCAGGCTGCCGAGACCGGGAAGCAAGTGGCGGTCCTCGTCGAGCTGAAGGCCCGCTTCGACGAGCGCAACAACATCATCTGGGCCAACCGTCTCGAGGATGCCGGCATTCACGTGGTCTACGGACTGGTGAATCTGAAGACCCACTGCAAGCTGTGCCTCGTCGTGCGCCAGGAGACAGACGGCATTCACCGCTACGCCCACGTCGGGACCGGCAACTACAACGGCGGCACGGCGAAGGTCTACACCGACTTCGGTCTCTTCACCGCCGAGCCGGGAATCCTGGACGACGTGTCGGACGTGTTCAATTTCCTGACCGGGTACTCGAACCGGAAGAGCTATCGCGAGTTGTTGGTCGCGCCGGTCAGCCTGCGCGCCGGGATGCGCGCGTTGATCGAGCGCGAGGTCGAGCACGCGAAGGCCGGGCGGCCGGCGCGGCTCATCTTCAAGAACAACGCCGTCACCGATCCGGGCATGATTCGGACGCTCTACTCGGCGTCACAATCGGGCGTGCCCATCGATCTGATCACGCGCGGCGTCTGCTGCCTCCGGCCGGGTGTGCCTGGGGTGAGCGACACGATCTCGGTGCGATCGATCGTCGGCCGCTTCCTCGAACACTCGCGCATCTACTATTTCGAGAACGGCGGCGCTCCTGAAGCGTTCATCGGCAGCGCCGACCTGATGGAGCGCAATCTGGATCGCCGGGTCGAGGTGCTCTGTCCGGTGAAGGATGCCGATATTCGTCACCATCTCCGTCATGTCGTCCTCGAGGCGATGCTGCGAGACACGGATCGCGCCTACCTGCTACTGCCGGACGGCGAGTACGTGCGCGCGCGGCCTGTCGACGCCGAGCTGCCGCGGAACGCGCAACAAACGCTGCTGGAACACTATTCACAGGACGAATTGTAAGTTGGGCTTCGGGCTCGGGGCGAGCCTCACCCTCCAGGCTGTAGAGCGACGAGTACCTGTTCAGCCTGCCAAAGGTGCCGGCGCTGATGCACGGGAATCAGCTTCAGGGCGGAATACAGGTTGTACTTCACCTTGGCATTGAACGGCGACACGACGCGCAGCCGTTCGAGCGGCAGACCGTGCGCACGATCTATTCTGACCAGCAACTCGCCCTGAAGGTAGTCGAACCGCTCGAGGACATCGGCCATCGGCTCGATCCGGACGGGAACGAAGGGCGCAGTCGTCTTCATCCGCATGCGGTACGGCGGCTCGAGCATTTTCGCCAGCAGCCATCCCATGAAATCGCGACGCGGCGGAGCGTTCGCCTTCACTCCCAGGTCACGACCCTCGCGAATGGCATCGTCCACGATCGGGATATAGCGTTCGCTGGTGATGTTGAGATGCGTCACGCACTCGGCAATCGACCATTGGCCAGGAGCCAGTGCGGTCGCCCACGTGGTCTCGGTGAGTCCTTCGGACAAGCGACGCGCGCGCTCCCGTGCATCGAGCAGCTCCTGCTTCACCTGGCCCAGTTCCGGCGAGACTTCGGGCCCTACCGTCGCGACGCTCATCGGAACATTATCGCCCGAAGCCCGGAGCCCGTTCTATCGCCGCTCCACTTCGCTCATCACGCCGATGAGGTTCCTCTCGGGATCCCGCACAAACGCCATCCACAAATCGTGATTCGGCAATTTAGCAATCAGGTGCGGCTCCGACTCGAACGAGACGCCGCGCGACTTGAGGACAGCTGCTGTATCCCGGATGTTGGTCACCTTGAAATAGATGACAGACGCCGGATGATCGAATTCGGGCTTCTCGGGAAGCGTCAGCATCAGCCGCACACCGCCGCAGTCGAAGAACGCCAGGTGGGGCGGCGCTTCGAACAAAAACGGCAATCCCAGCACGTCGCGGTAGAAGGCCACCGCCTGGCCGAGATCCTTGACGGTGATGGCAATCTGTCCGATCTGACCGAGGCCGGGCGACGCAGGAGCGTGAATCGTCATCGCGAATCGCCTCCGCGGGGCTGAAGCCCCGCCTCCACATACCTAGTTCAGCGCCTTGAGCAGGCGAAGACACTCGAGCAGGGCGCGTCCATTGTGATAGCCCGCTTTCCACCGGTGCGCCTTATCGCCGGTGCCCTGGCCGTCGGGCGTCACTGTCTCGTACCACTCGCCGTGCTCGGCATCGGTCTGGTTCTCGTCGACGAAACGCCACGTGTCGGCGAAGACCCTGGAATACATCGCCTCGCGAGTCAAGCGGAACATGGTCAAGGCGCTGACGAGCGACTCCGCCTGGACCCACCACGTCTTGTTCCGGCGATCCGCGTCCGCCCCGAGCGGACCGCTGTCGTAGAAGCCGCCACGTTCACGGTCGTATCCGTGGGCGAGAGAATACGCAAATAGCGTTTCGAACAGATCGCGGAGCGGCGCATTCGTCAGGCCAAGCGCGTCGTGCGCGTCGACGAGCAGCCAGATGTTCTCGAGATCGTGCCCGTACGACGCACGCGCCGTTTCGGTCGTCAAGCGCGGCGTCCAGTCGCGCTGATACTGATCGGTGCAGGCGCCGATGTTCTTCCGGACCACGGTGTTGCTTTGAATCGTGATCAGCTCCGCGAGGCGCTTGGCGGCAAGGGGAGAATGACCGGCGCGGTAAAACGTCGTGACGGCCTCCATCAGGTGGAGGTGCGTGTTCATCAGTTTCAGATCGGCTGTTCCACCGAGATAAGGCGTCACGTCCGCCGGTGCCGCACTCCAGTCGCTGGCGAAGAACTCGCGGTATCCGCCGAACTCGCGATCGTGTGCGCGCTCCTCGAGGAGCGTGAACAGCCGTTCTGCGTCTGCCAGCACTTGTGCGTCGCCCGACGCAATCGCGTATTCCGAAAGCGCGTAAAGGCCGAAGGCTTGCCCATAGAGGTGCTTGTGCGGTGCGACCACGGTCGTTCCCGCACGATCGACTTCCCAGTAGAAGCCGCCGTGCTGGCGATCCCACATGCGGTCCATCAGGAAGCGATAGCCGATACGCGCGGCCTCGCGCACGGTGTCGTCGGCACGCCCCTCGCGCATCAGCCGCGCGGACAGCCACAGCATCCGCGCCTGCGTGACGATCATCTTGGGGGCCTGCCCCTTGAATCGTCCGGTCGCGTCGAATTCGATCAGATACCCGCCGTGCTCACGGTCGATGACCCGCGGATACCAGAAGGCGAGAACGGACTTCTGAAGATTCCGCTCGATGGCCGGCGCGAGGGCCTTGAGGTCCTGCGCACGCGCCTCGCCGGCGGGTCCGGCGGCCAACGCGATCTGCAGGAGCGCCAGTGCGGCGGCCAGCACGTGCCGTCGTTCAGGCGGACGCGTCACTGTCGCCTCCGCGTCACCCAGTCGGCAATATCAAGCAGATGATTATCGGTCAGCCCCGCGTCGATCAGCGTTCGCTCGGCGCGCGCAATCCCTTCGGCAGCCAGCGCGCGCGACGCGTCGAGACCGAAGAGCGACGGATAGGTCGGCTTGTTCGCGGCCGCGTCCTTGCCAGCGGTTTTCCCGAGCTCGTCGCTGCCACCTTCGACGTCGAGTATGTCGTCGACGATTTGAAAGACGAGCCCGAGGTCGGCCGCGAATCGGTCGACGGCCTGCACCTGCGCGTCGGTGCCGCCGCCCATGATCGCGCCGCCGACGGCCGAGGCCCGGATGAGCGCGCCGGTTTTCTGCGCATGCATGGCGCGCAGGCCTTCGGCATCGAGCGTCCGCCTGCCACGCCCGGGAATGCCGGCAGTGCCTGCAGATTCCAGATCGACGACTTGCCCGCCGACCATGCCGCAGGCGCCGGCAGCCTCGGCGACGCGCGCGACGACGCGCAGCCGGCGCTCAACCGAGTCGGCGTCGGTTGTGCGCGGCTCCCGTCCGAGCAGCGCGAACGCTTCGGTCAACAGCCCATCGCCGGCAAGAATGGCGATGCCGTCGCCGTAAACAACGTGGAGCGTCGGCCGACCGCGCCGCAGCGTATCGTTGTCCATGGCCGGCAAATCGTCGTGAATCAGGGAGTAGGTGTGAATCAACTCGATGGCGCACGCCGCCGGCAGTGCCGCCTCGCAGGCCGCGTCGATGTCGGTGCGACGCGCTATCGCGATGGCTTCGGCCGTCGCGAGCGTGAGAATCGGCCGTAGCCGCTTCCCGCCGGCGTCGAGACTGTAGCGCATGGCCTCTGCGACGAGCGGCGGACACGCCGGCGCGTCGGGAAGGAATCGCGCCAGGGCGGCGTCTATCTGCGCGCGCCGGAGGCGGACGAACTCCGAGAACTTGCCGTCTGTCGCTCGCGTCGCCGTGGACATGGTCCCGTCATCATGGCATACGTCGTGACGTCATCTGCAGGCCCGCCGCGGCCTCGCTACGGATCACCGCGAAATCGTCTCGCGCCGTGTCACCAGCAGCATCGGACGGCCTTCGATGTTCGGCTGCGATTCAAAGAGCGCCTTGAGTCGGACATTGAAGAAATTGCCGCGATCCACGACCTGCAGTGGCAACGACCAATCGCGCGACAGCGTATCGAAGTCGGACGGCGACATCACGCAGAATCTGCGCCCCGGCGCGCGTAGGAACGTGGCGATCTGATCGAGGTTGTCGAGCCACGTGATGTCGTGCCGGCTGTAGAAAATCAGCCCCGGCCCGCCGAGGCGTCCAGCGAGACCGACGTGCACATCGGGGCCAGTGAGGGCGGCAAGGCGCTGACCGAGCGCGCGAATCGGCTGGTAGCGCTGCAGTTCCCGCGGCGCGATGTGCACGGCCAGGACCGCCATCGCCAGGGAGAGACCGGCGATCAGCGTCAGGATCGCGTGCTCGCGGGCGCCGCGCGCCGCGAACACGATCATGGCGATCGCGGACGCACCAAGCGCCAGCGGCAGCAGCATGCCCGGATCGAGCCATGGCGTCTGGAAGACGCGGTGCAGGAACGCGGCGAGAACGACGGCGAGCAGAGCCGCGACCGCAATGGTCAGCGCAAAGGGCACGTGCCACAGCCACGATGGCGCATCAGCGCTGCGTCCGAAGAGGCGATCGAGCAGCAGCCCGGCGAGCAGAGAGGCCGCCGGGTACGCCGGCAGGATGTAGTGCGTGACCTTGAACTTCGCCGTCGAGAAGACGAGCACGATCGCAAAGAACCAGATCAACAGGAAGATGACCCCGTCTCTGGTCTGCGACTCGAACGATCGCAGCCGCCAGATTGCCCAGCCCATCGCGGCGACGATGAACAGGGTCCACGGCGCGGCGTCGCCCGGATAGATCTGGAAGTACCAGAAGAAGCTTCGTGGGAAGCTCGGAAAGGCTGTCGAGCCGTAGCGCGCCACGACCTCGTAGCCGAGTGCGAAGTCGAGGAATGCACGGCCGTGCAGCCACGCCATCCAGCCGTACCACGGCAAAACGATCGCTGCCGCGATGAGCATGCCCGGCATGACGCGGAGCCGACGGATCAGGTGCAACTGGCGCGTCGCGGCCAGATAGGCGCCGATCACCACGAGCGGGAGAGCTGCGACAGGACCCTTGGTGAGCGCTCCTAGCCCCATGGCCGCCCAGGCTAGGAGCGCCGGTGCAATTGCGGATCGCGGATTGCGGATTGCGGATTGGATTGCGGATTGATTGCGGATTGATTGATTGCGGATTGGTTGATTGCGGATTGGAGGTTGATTGCGGATTGGAGGGGCTGTCCCCAGCGGTACGGATTTCGTCCAGAAATAGATTGCCGCGACCATGAAGAACAGAACAGGCACATCGGTGAGCCCCTGGCGGGACCAGACGGCGAAGCGGAAGGTCGTGGCCAGGATCAACGTCCCGACGAGCGCGGCGCGCGGGGTGAGCAGGCGCTCGCCGATGGCAAATGTCAGCAGCAGGACGCCGAGTGTGCAGAATGCGGCGGGCAGGCGCGCCGCAGTCTCAGTGGGACCGAGGATCGCGAACGCCGGCGCCTGCATCCAGTAGAAGAGGATGGGCTTCTCGAAACGTGGGACGCCGTTGAAATACGGCGTCAGGAAGTCGCCGCGCAGGAACATCTGTCGCGTCGCCTCCGCAAACCGTGGTTCATCTGGCTCCGACAGGCTCGTGCTCCCCAGCCCCGCCATCGTCGTCAACGCCCAGACCGCCACGATCACGAGATAGGCGCGGGTTCGCGCCGAGGTTGCTCGCATTGGTTAAGAGCATAGGCGCATAGCGACACGGGGACACAGGGACATAGGGGCTCCTTCCTCCAATGCCTCATGTCCCCGTGTCCCCATGCCCTCATGTCCCCACCGATATACTGCTGAAGCACAGGAGGACGGATGCGCGGACGTGCGGTGATGGCTGGAGGAGTAATCGTCGGATTGATGCTGGACATTGCGCCGGGGAGTGCGGAAGGACCGGTGACGCTGACCGGATTCGACGCCGCTGGTGCAGCGGCGCAGCAGAAGCTGGAAAAGCAATTCGTCGACACGGTCCGGAGGGACGACCTGAAAGGCTGGCTCGAGCGGCTGGCGGCAAAGCCGCATCACGTTGGCTCACCGTACGACGAGGAGAACGCGAAGTTCATTGCGCAGCTGTTCAAGTCGTGGGGATTCGAGACGCGGATCGAGCGCTTCGACGTCCTGTTTCCGACGCCCAAAACCCGCGAGCTCGAGCTCACCGCGCCCACAAAATACGTCGCCAGGCTCGCCGAGCCGGCCATCCAGCAGGACTCAACGTCCGCTCAGACCTCCGAGCAGCTTCCGACGTATAACGCCTACTCCATCGACGGTGACGTGACCGCGCCGCTGGTGTACGTCAACTACGGCGTGCCTGCCGACTACGAGGAGCTCGCTCGCCGTGGCATCGACGTGAAGGGCAAGATCGTGATCGCGCGCTATGGCGGATCCTGGCGCGGCATCAAGCCGAAGGTCGCGGCGGAGCACGGCGCGGTGGGGTGCCTCATCTACTCCGATCCACGCGACGACGGGTACTTTCAGGGTGACGCCTATCCAACGGGCCCATTCCGCGGAGAGTGGGGAGTGCAGCGCGGCTCCGTCGCTGACATGCCGGTATTCGCGGGCGATCCGCTGACGCCCGGCATTGGCGCAACGCCGTCGGCAAAGAGCCTGGCGCTCACCGAGGCACCGACGCTGACAAAGATCCCCGTGCTGCCAATCTCCTACGGCGATGCGAGGCCGTTGCTGGAGGCGCTCGGCGGTCCTGTGGCACCTGAGAAGTGGCGCGGCGCATTGCCGCTCACGTACCATCTCGGCCCAGGGCCCGCGACCGTACGGCTGAAGCTGGTCTTCGATTTCTCGCAGAAGCCGATCTACAACGTGATTGCCACGCTCACCGGCAGCGAGCGGCCCGATCAGTGGGTGATTCGCGGCAACCACCACGACGCCTGGGTCAACGGCGCCGACGATCCGACGAGCGGCATGATCGCGCTGCTCGCAGAGGCGCGCGCCGTCGGCACGCTGGCGCAGGCTGGCTGGCGACCGAAGCGCACCATCATCTATGCCGCCTGGGACGGCGAAGAACCTGGCCTCCTGGGATCGACCGAATGGGTCGAAACCCACGCCGACGACCTGCGCAAAAAGGCGGTCGTTTACATCAACAGCGACGCCAACGGCCGCGGCTTCCTCAGTATGGGCGGCTCGCATGGCCTGGAAACGTTTGTCAACGAGGTCGCCCGCGACGCGATCGACCCGCAGACCAAGGTCAGCGTTCGTGAGCGCGCCCGCGCCCGTGCGATCGTGCACGCGGCGTCGGACGACGATCGTCGCGAGGCCCGGGATCGGAGCAACCTTCGTATCGCGGCGCTCGGATCGGGATCCGACTACACGCCATTCCTGCAGCACCTGGGCGTGGCCTCGCTCAGCATCGGGTTCGGCGGCGAGGACGAGGGTGGGGAGTATCACTCGATCTATGACTCGATCGCCCACTACGAGCGGTTTGGCGATCCCGGCTTTGCGTATGGCGACGCGCTCGCCAAGGTCGGCGGAATGACGACGCTGCGACTGGCGCAGGCCTCGTGGCTGCCGATGACCGCGAAGCCGCTGGCCGAAACGGTCGCCCGATACGTGCAGGAGGTGACGAAGCTCGCCGACACCGAGCGCGCGTCGATTCAGGAGCAGAACCGCAAGGTGCGTGAGCGCTCGTGGCAGCTTGCCGCCGACCCGACTGAGACATTCGTGCCGCCGCCAATCAAACCCGAAGCGCCGTACCTCAATCTGGCGCCGCTGCTCAACGCCTCTGCGACGCTCACGGCCGCCGCGGAGAAGTTCGATGCCGCAATCGCAAACGCGAACCAGTCGCGTCTCGCGTCAGCCGACATCGCTCAGAAGCTGGACGCGGAGCTCCAGAAACTGGAGCGGTCGCTGACCGACGAGAAGGGATTGCCCCGGCGCCCGTGGTTCGTTCACACGATCTACGCGCCCGGGTTCTACACGGGCTATGGGGTGAAGACGTTACCGGGGGTCCGCGAGGCGATCGAACACCACACCTGGCCTGAAGCCGAGCAACAGGCCGTCCAGGCGGCCAGCGCAATCGCCCGCGCCGCGTCCGTCCTCGATCGGGCCGCCGCGGTAGTCAACGCGCCGTGACAGCGGAACCCGTTAGTAGCGTTTCGCCCGCTGTCTCGAGATATCGAAGCGCGCCGTGTCCGCGATAGCCATTACCGCCATCACGCCGGCCTGCAGAGGGTCGGTCACGACGAGGTCGGCAGCGTCGGGCACGCTGCCGGCCATGTTGAGGCTGATCACGAGCACGCCGCGGCGCTTCACTTCCCGCACCGCCTCGGTGATCGCGCCGCCCATCAGCGCTCCGGCCAGCACCAGAATGCGCGCGCGCGGCAGGCGGGCCACGGCGTCGACGGCGGCCGCCAGCGCCTCTTCGCCGACGAGCGGGATCGTGTCCACCGAAATGCGCTCGCCGCGGATGTTGTGGCGATCGGCTTCGCTGATCGCCCCTACTGCCACCTGGCCGACCTGCGCGCCTCCGCCGATGATGATCACGCGCTTCCCGTAGATCGCCATCAGCGGCGGCGGCTCCTCCACGTGCCGGATCACGGGCAGCGCCGACAAGGCGTCTCGCAGCCGCGGAAAGTCGTCCGTCGGATCCAGCTCCAGGTAGACCGTGAATTCCTCTCCGCGCTGGCCGAGACTCTCGATCGAGCGGATGTTGGCCGGATGATCGGCGATGACTCGCGTGATCTGCGAAAGCGTGCCCGGCGCGTTGGCGGTGGTCAGGAGGAGACTGTGTCCGTTCGGAGCCATGGAGACAGAATGCTAACAGGCTTCAGGCTCCAGCCTTCAGTCCGTGAGAGCAGTCGGGCCCGACTTCAGTCGGGCCTTTTGTCCGGCCGCACTGAAGTGCGGCCCTACTGCGGCAAGCTACTCCGCCCGCAATGATTCGGCGGGATCGATTGCGGCAATCCGCCGCGCAGGGAGATAGCAGGCGGCGGCGCCGATTGCGATGAAGAGAGCGACGACCAGCATCAGCGTCGCCGGATCGGTCGGCGTGATGTCGAACAGAAGGCTCTGCAGCGATCGGCCAACGACTATTGCGCCCACGAGACCGAGAGCGGTACCGACAAGCACAGGGGCTAGGCCCTGAACGACTGCCGCCCTCACGAGCGATCCCGGCTCGGCGCCCAGGGCCAGGCGAATCGCTAGTTCCTGGGATCGCCGCGCGACGGCAAAAGCCGGCACGCCATAGATACCCATGCTGGCCAGGACCAGCGCGCAGCCCGCGAACGCCGCGACCAGCCACATCTGAAAGCGCTCCGGCGCGACAGACTCGTGCATGGCCTGGCGAAACGTCGTGATCGTCGGCACGGGAATGGTCGGGTCGAGATCGGCGATCGTCCGTCCAATCGTTTGCGCCATGCCTGCGATCCGTCCCGGATCCGTCACGACCATCAAGCTTGCGCTCGTTCGAGCCTCAGACCAGTACGGGAGATAGCTCATTGCGACCGGCGCCCGCTGCAGTCCCACCTCGCGTGTATCGGACACGATGCCGATCACTTCGCAGAGCGGCGAGTCTGCGCCGCCGCGATGGAACTTGCGTCCGATCGCATTCTGATGCGGCCAGACGGCAGCCGCCGTGCGTTCGTTGATGACGGCTACTGCCCGCTGACGGTCCGTCGCCTCGAACAGCCGGCCCTGTCTAAGCGAGATCCCGAGCGCCTGGAAGTAACCGGGATCTACGAACCGGAAATTGACCACGGGCGACTGGGCCAGCGTCAGCGTGCTGTTCTCGTAGACCATCGTCTGCACCTGCGCTTCGCCGTTGAGCGGCCGCTGCGAGACGAGCGCGACCGCTTTGACCCCTGACAGGTTGTGCGCTTCGGCGAGCAGCCGGTCGAAGAACTGAATGCGCCTGCCATCGTCGGCGAACCTCGGCCCAGCCAGCGACACGTCCGCGAACACCGCATCCGTGACCGCGAAGCCCTTTTCCACGTGCGTGAGACGCGCGAAGCTCGCGATCAGGAGAGCCGCCACCGAGACCAGCACGGTGCTGAGCGCCACTTCGCCGGCGACCAGGACACGACGGACGCGCGACGCGCCATGCCCTTCTGTCGACGACCGTCGTGATGCGTACAGGGTTGCTTGCGGATCGGATCGGCCAAGCCTCCAGGCCGGCAGCAGCGAGAACACGAGCCCGGTCGCGAGCGACAAGCCGAGACCGACGCCGAGCGCGAGCGGGCTCATCGTAACCTCCTCGAGGCGCGGCAGATCGCCGGGGATAACGCGAACGAGCGCGTGCAAGCCGGCCCACGCGGCGGCGATGCCGAGGCATCCGCCAGCCGCCGCCAGCATCAGGTTCTCGAGGACCAGCTGCCGAACGATGCGCGCGCGGCTGGCACCGAGAGCGGCGCGCATTGCAGACTCGCGGGCGCGACTGCTCGTGCGTGTCAGCAGCAGGCTCGCCAGGTTGACGCAGAGCACCAGCAGCACCGCTCCCGCCGATCCGGCCAGCAGCAGCAGCCGGCGCCGCGTGCCGCCGACCATCTGCTCCTGCATCGGCACCACCAGGCTTTTCAGCTCGATCGTGCCGCCGGTCACGCGCCGGGCGATATCCGCCTGCACGGCGTCCACCTGCGACTGCGCCTGCTGAATCGTGACGCCTTGCCGCAGCCGCCCGATCACTACCCAGAGGAAGTTGTCGCCGTAGCCCTGACGTGCCGCGGCGTCGAAGGCGGCGGGGAGGAACACGTCGATGCGCTCCGGCAAGGTCACGAGCGCGCCGAGCTCCTGGTGGCGCGGGATACGTAACCCGGGACGAAGGACGCCGACAACCGAGAACGGTTGTCCATCGAGCGTGATGGTCTTGCCCAGCACACCAGGATCCGCTCCGAAACGATCGACCCAGACGTGATGGGCAAGCACGGCGGCGGGCTCGCGCCCGTCGAAGTCGTCAGCGGCGAGGAACGTCCGGCCAACGACCGTACGTGCGCCGAGCATCGGCAGCAGCGCGGCCGTCACGCGACCCACGTTGACATACACCGGCTGGCCGGCGCCGCTCAGCGTCCGCTGCTCGGGAGCGATTCCTGCCATCGACTCGAACGCCGCTACGCGCGATCGCCACTCGAGAAAGTCGCCGGACGAAGCGGGAACGCTCGGATAGAGATCGGCCTTGAGCGGAATGACCTCGCGAACGATGGTCAGGCGCTCCGCCTGCGGATAGGGAAGCGGTCGCAGCAGGATCGCGTCTACCATCGAGAAAATGGTCGTGTTCGCGCCGACACCGATCGCCACGAGCAGCACGACCAATGCGCTGAAGGCGGGCTGCCGGCGGACCATGCGCATCCCGTAGCGGAGGTCCTGTGCCAGCGCGTCGAGCGACGGGAAGCCGCTGACGTCGCGATACCGTTCGCGCACTTGATCGCGCCCGCCGAAGCGGCGCCGGGCTTCGCGCTCGGCCGCGTCGCGGGTCCATCCCTGCGTCTCGAGCTCGTCGGCGAGGAGCGACAGGTGCAGATCGACTTCCTCGTCGTGATCGCGCAGCCGGCGGCGCCGTGCGATCAGGGTGCGCACCCGGCCGGCCCAACCGTACAGGTTCATGACGGGCCTTCGGCAGGCGTCAGGAATCGCGCGAGCACCGAGGAGATGTGCGACCAGCGCGCAGCCTCGTTCTGCAGATGCCTCCGGCCGCGAGCGGTGAGCGAATAGAAGCGGGCGCGGCGTTTGTTGTCGGACGCGCCCCACTTCGATGCGATCCAGCCTTGCTGCTCCAGACGCAGCAGGGCCGGGTAGAGCGTGCCTTGATTCAGAGACAGCGCCGCGCCGCTCATCTGCTCGATGCGCCTGGCGATCCCGTAGCCGTGCTGCGGCCCGAGCGTATCGAGCGCACGCAGCACCATCAGGTCGAGCGCGCCATAGAGGACGTCGGTTTTCTCAGACATGTTGCCGGGCAACAGGAGTCTAGCGGTTTGTCCTGTTGCCAGTCAACATGACAGGACTGTGTAGGGCCGCACGTTAGTGCGGCCGGACTCCGGCCCGACTGAAGTCGGGCCCTACTGCTGTCTGGGAACCGGTGCCTGTAACCCGAAGCCCGTAGCCTTATTCCGTCCTTAGTGCACGCATTGGCTCCAACGCGGCGGCACGGCGGGCCGGCAGGAGTGCGGCAGCGACGGCGACGATGGCGAGGATGAGCGACGCCGAGGCATAGCTCACGGCGTCGAGCGGCGAGACGTTGTAGAGGAGATCGTCGAGGTGACCGCCGGCCCAGATCGCGAGCGGCAGACCGACTGCCAGCCCGATGGCGATGACCACAATTGCCTCACGCAGCACGAGAAACAGGACGTCCCCGCGTGTGGCGCCGAGGGCGATGCGCATGCCCAGTTCGGCCGTGCGCCTGGCAATGCTGTACGCCATGGTCCCGTAAAGGCCGAGGCACGCCAGGAGCAGCGCCATGGCCCCGAAGCTGATCGTCAGCGCCGCCAGCAGGCGCTCCTGCGTGAGGAGAAGACTTACGCGTGCATCGAGCGTCGTGATCTCGAGAATCGGAAGGCGCGGATCCACTTCTCCGATCGCGCGGCGGATACTGGTTGCGAGCCCAGCGGGGGAACCGGATGCGCGCACCTCGAGGCCTTCCAGGTACTCGTTGGACTGATCGGCCGGATGATAGGCGACGTTCGGGGTCGCGCCGCGCAGGTCGTTGTACCGCGCATCGCGTACCACGCCGACAATCTCGAAGCCCTGGCTGACATCGTCGTCGTAGCTCCAGCGTTGTCCAATAGGGCCGCGACCCTTGAAGAATCGCCGCGCCAGCGTCTCGTTGATGACGCTGACCTTGCGGCTGTTGGCGGTATCTTCCGGTCCGAAGGTCCGTCCCTCGACCAGCGTGATCCCCAGCGTTCTGAAGTAGTCGTCCGTCACGAATTCTTCCTGGACCTCGTTCTGTTCGCCGCGCGGCCGGACGTAGCCCTCGACGCCGAGACTGCTCGTTCGCCGGCCGCCGCTCATCGGATCGCGCAGCGAAAGGCTCGCTGAGACGACGCCCGGCGCGCTCGCCACGTGCTCGATCAGGCGGCGGTAGAAAGCCGGTAGTTGCTCGGGCGTGTATCTGGCCGAGATCGGATCCAGGCGCGCGAGCAGAACGCTGCCGCGTGCGAAGCCGGTGTCCACGCGGGCAACCTGCTGCAATGTGCGGGCAAAGAGCGCCGCCATGGCCAGCAGCAGAACGGTGACCGCGATCTGCGCGGCAACGAGGAATCGGCCGAGCGGCAATCGCGACGGACCGCCAAGCTTCGTCGTCACGCTTCGCGACATCGTGCTGAGCGTGTGTGCGGGGCTGACGCCCGAGGCGCGCCACGCGGGCAGCAGGCCGAACAGCAGGCCGGTGATCACGGAGGTGGCGAGCGCGAAGCCAAGCACACGGCCGTTCATCGGCACGTCGACGACCGTGTTGGTCCCTCCGACCGTCAGGAGCGCCAGGAGGCCGTCTGCGCCCCAGCGGGCGACGAGAAGGCCGAGCGCGCCGCCGACAAGCGCCAGGAGCACGCTTTCGGCCACGAGCTGACGCACGAGCCGGCCGCGATTGGCGCCGATCGACACCCGGATGGCCAGCTCGCGCTGACGCGATGCGGCGCGCGCGACGAGCAGTCCGGCCACGTTGGCGCAGGCGATGAGCAGCAGCAGGGTGACCATCACCAGCAGCGCCGTCAGCGGTGACCGCGTGCGCTGGCGGAGCGCCGAGACGCCCCTGTCGCCGGGCTCGAGCCCCACTCGTATCGACTGATACCGGCGCCGCGCCTCCTCGTCGGTCCTGAACGCCTCGCGTTGCGCGAACTGCCGCTGCGCCACGGCGTTCAGACGCGCCGTAACCTCGGCAACCTGCTCCTGCGCTGGAACCCGAAGGAACAATGTCAGCCACGACACCTCGGGCTGCGGGATCCACGGCTGCAGGCGGTCGCCGCTCTCGATGCTGACGTTGCCGCGATAGCGCACCGAGTGCTGCATCATCACAGGCACCCAGATGTCGGTGCGGAGATGGATCGAGGTCCCGAGGAATTGCGGCGCTGTCACGCCAATCACGCTGACCGCCGTGCCGCTGACGGTGAACGTCCGGCCGACGATATCGCGCGAGCGGCCGAACTGCCGTGCCCAGAAGCCGTCGCTGATCACGGCCACCGGGTGCGCGTCCGGTGAGCGATTGTCGGCTGGGCTAATCAATCGGCCGATTTGCGGCTGCTGCCGCAGTGTGGCGAAGCATTCGCCGGTCAATAACTGAACGCGCGGCATTTCGCCAATCGGCCCCGGGCGGCCCGCATCGGCGACGAGCATGCGATTGGACGTGCTCGTGCCGCAGACTTCCGCCCGCCCGGCGAGCGCGTTCCGGACGTCTTCGTAGAACTTCCACGAGAGCCGCGATCCCGGAGTGTCTAGAGGCCCGGCGATGTAGAGCTGGCCTGGCTCGGCGACGGGCAGAGCCCGCAGCACGATCGCATCGATCAAGGAGAAGATCGCGGTCGTCCCGCCAATCCCCAGGGCAAGCGACAACGCCGCCACGAGCGCGAAGCCGGGGTTTCGCGCGAAGAGACGCGCGCCAAATCGCACGTCGGTCAGGAGGTCGGAAAGGAGGCGCATGAACGAAGGGCTCGGGTTACTCGGGTTAATCGGGTTGACCCGGATGCGCATACCAGCCGCATGCCAGGCACGATTTCGTCGTCGTCGACAGCAACGAAGCGGTTTAGACGCGAAATCGCTGACGGCCTTCGCGCGACTGTTCGGCTGCGGGAAGACCCGTTCCACAAGCGGACAGGTACTTCGCAGCCCACAGCCCGAAGCCCCGTAGCCCGAAACCCGTAGCCCCGGAGCCCATAGCCCGTACTCCATAGCCCGATGTAGCATTCGCGGGCGATGCGCCCGATCCTCCTCCTGGTTCTCGCTAACGTGGCGGCGGTGCAAACCATGCCTGCGGGCCCCCCGTACGAACCGGCAGAAGCTCTCCGCCACTTTCGCCTCGAGCCCGGATTCCGGATCGAACTGCTGGCATCGGAACCAGACGTCCAGTCGCCCGTGGCGATGGATATCGACGAGCGCGGCCGCTGGTTCGTCGCCGAGATGCCGGGCTATCCGCTCGACACCGCGCCGACCGGTCGCATCCGGCTGCTGGAAGACACGAACCGCGACGGCAAGCCGGACAGGAGCCGCGTGTTCGCAGACGGACTCGTCCTGCCGTCCGGCGTAATGCGTTGGAAGCGCGGCGTGATCGTGACATCGGTTCCCGATGTCCTCTATCTCGAGGACGCGGATGACGATGGCGTGGCAGAACGGCGGGAGGTGCTGATCACGGGGTTTGCCCGTACAAACCCGCAACACATGGTCAACACGCCGCTCTACGCACTCGACAACTGGATCTACCTCGCCCACGAGGGCGCGGCGGGTGCGGTGATCTACACCGATCGCTTCGGCGACCTCGGCCGCCCGCTGACGATGCCCCCGTTTCCCAGCCGTGAGCCTGTCGATCCTGGCAGGCACAGCGTGCGGTTCAGACCCCAGAGCGGCGAAATCGAAGTCCTGTCGGGGCAGTCGCAATACGGCCACGCGTTCGACGAGTGGGGGCGCTACTTCGGTTCGAACAACAGCAATCACATCCGCCTCGAAGTGCTCGCTGCCCGCTACCTTGCCCGCAATCGCGACCTGCCCTCGTCGGTCGCGATGGATGACATCTCGGATCACGGCGCAGCCGCGCAGGTGTTTTCGATTGCGGAGCGCCCGACCTACGAGTTGCTCACCGAAGCGGGCGAGTTCACCTCGGCCTGCAGCGTCACGCCGTACACGGGCGGCGCGCTGGCCGGCGACTATGCGCGCAGCACATTCGTCGCCGAGCCGGTGCACAATCTCGTGCATCGCGACGTGCTGTCGCCCAACGGCGCCAGCTTGCGAGCACACCGCGGATCGGGAGGCCGCGAGTTCCTCGCATCAACCGACGCGTGGTTCCGGCCGGTGAGTTTCTACATCGCGCCCGACGGCGCGCTCTACGTCATCGACTACTACAGAAAGCGCATCGAGCACCCGGAGTGGACGTCGAGTGAGTTCCACAAGAATCCCGCGGAGTTCACGCTGGGCAGCGACCGGGGGCGAATCTATCGCATCGTTTCCGAAAGTGGTCGTGTTTCGGAACCGCTCGGCGACCTCTCGCGCGCGAGCAACCTGGTGCTCGTCAACGCGCTGGCGAGCCCTAATCTCTGGTGGCGCCGCACGGCGCAGCGCCTCCTCGTCGATCGCAAGGCGACCGACGTCGTGCCAGGCCTCAAAGCGCTTACTGCCGATACCGCGACACCGTTGGGACGTCTTCACGCGCTCTGGACGCTCGACGCGCTCGGCGGACTCGACGACGGCATGATCGGGAGCGCGCTGAACGACGCCGAGCCGGGCATCCGAGAGAACGCGCTGCGCCTGGCGGAACCGCGCCTTGAGCGATCGCGCGATCTGACGGACGCGATCGTCCAGCGGGCCGAGGCGGAATCCGACGCGCGTGTCCGGTTCCAGGTGCTCGCCACGCTCGGGTTCATCGAGTCGGAGGCGTCCCGTGCGGCACAGGCGCGCCTGCTCCTCGGCCACATAGACGACGTGTGGATGCAGCGCGCGGCTCTCAGCGCCGGCCCGGATCGGGCGCTGATGTACCTCGATCGAGTGCTCGATCCCTCGACGAGTGTGACGTCGCGCGACACGCCGGAACGTCGAACTCTCTTCCATGATCTGGGTGCCAGTGTCGCCATCAGGCATCAGCCGGCGGACCTCGCCAGCGTGATCAGCGCGGTGACGGCCAGACCGGATGCTGCTGACGCGTGGTGGCAGGCGTCGCTCCTCGACGGCGTTGCCAATCGTCTGCGCGAGGAGGACCGTTCGTCGCTCGAGGGTGTGCGACCGGCGCTTCTCGCCTTGAGTGAGCGATCCGACGCCGCGGTGCGTAGAGCAAGCCTCTCGTTGCTCGGCATCAGCGGATTGCCTTCCTCGACAGCCGCACGAGCAGCAATCGCCAGAGCGGATCGCACCGCGCTCGACAGGCAGGCAGACGCGGCGCGTCGCGCCGATGCGATCAGGATGCTGGCGCTGGCTGGCGCGGCGCCGCGCCAGGCGACGCTGTTGTCGCTGATCGATCCGCGACAGCCGGAGCCCGTGCAAGTCAGCGCAATCGCCGCGCTCGCGACAATCAAAGGCGAAGAAATTGCCCGCGAGGTCCTCCCCCGGTGGTCGGAGCTCACTCCCGGCGCCCGCTCGTCACTCGTCGATCTGCTGCTGGCGACACCCGAACGCCAGCGGATCCTCGTCGACGCGATCGGGCGTGGCGTCGTGCAGCCCTGGGCGATGAGCTTCTGGCAGAAGCGCGATCTGATCATGAACGACGACGCGTCGATCCGCGAGAGCGCGCGGGCGCTACTCGAAGAGTCGGCTGAGCGCCGGGCCGAGATCGTCAATCGCTATGCGTCTGCCGTGGAGCACGGCGGAGACGCTGCACGCGGCCAGACCATTTTCACGCGCACGTGCGCGCAGTGCCACCATATCGGTGGCGGCACGTCGGCTGACGTCGGCCCCGATCTGGCCACCATCCGCCATCGCCCGCCCCTCGCGCTGCTGGTCGACATCTTGTCGCCTAGCCAGTCCATCGCGCAGGGTTACGAGACATATCTCGTCGAGCTGCGGGGGGGGCGCGTCGAGGCCGGAACGCTGGCATCCCAGACCGGCAATGCGATCACCTTGCGGCAAGCCGGGAAGCCCGTGACTGTTCCGCGGCGCGACATTCGGCGGTTGACCGTCGATTCGCAGTCGACCATGCCGTCAACGCTCGACAAGGTCATCTCGCCGGACGAGATGGCTGACCTTCTCGCCTATCTGACGAAGCGATGAGGACGATCGCTTCGCTGCTTCTCTGTCTTGTCGTGGCGTTCCCGTCGCGCCAAGCGACAGGGCAGACCAAGCGTCCGCCGCTCCTCGGCATCGACCACGTGGCGTTCCGAACCAGCAATCCGGCGGCAGTTCGTGCGTTCTACGGTGATGTGCTGGGTCTCGGCGTTCGCGAGGAAGCGACCGTGCTGAGCGTGACCATCAGCCCCCGCCAGCACGTGTTCGTCGAGCCGGGACTGCCCGCCGATGCCGACGAGCGACTCGGTCACATCGCGCTGGCGACCAGCGATCTCGTGGCACTGGGCGCGCATCTGCGCGAGCGCGGCGTCAAGTTCGACGGCCACACTGTCGGGACACCCTGCGGGAGTCGGGGCATTCGCGTGACCGATCCCGACGGCCATACGATCGAGTTCGTGCAGGAATCCGCCATCGTCGGTGGCCGCTCGGACGCCACCTCCGCGCTGTCTGCCCGGCTGTTGCATGCCGGCGTGACCGTCAGGAGCGAAGCCGCCGCCAACGCGTTCTACCACGACGTGCTCGGTATGGACGAGATCTGGCGCGGCGGCGCGGACCCCTCCAAGGCCAGCTGGGTCAACATGCGCGTGCCGGACGGCACCGACTACCTCGAATACATGTTGCGGGATGCGCCCAGCACGCGCCGGCAGCTGGGAGTCGATCACCACATCTGCCTGCTCGTGCCCGATATCCAGGCAGCGTGGGAAGCGGTGCGGTCGAGGACCGCCGCCGACAAGCGCGCTGCCCTCGAGCCGCCGCGGATTGGACGCAATCAGCGGTGGCAGTTGAACCTGTATGATCCCGACGGTACCCGAGTCGAGCTAATGGAACCCGCTACAGCGAAGTGAACAGATCGGCAACTTCGCCTAATCCGCAATCAATCCCCAATCCCCAATCCGCAATTCCCAATCCGCAATCCAATCCGCAATTTCCTCTAATCCACAATCAAATCCGCAATCCACAATCCGCAATCCGCAATCTCGTGATCACTCAACCGCCACGACCGTCGCGATCGGATCGGGAGCGCTGGCCGGTACGGTGAGCGTGATCCCCTCCGCGGACGCCTTCACAGGCACGTCCGCCTTCGTCGCGAGAAGCCAGGCCTTCTTCGGCGTCCCGCCCCACGATGGCAGCGTCAGCGTGCCGTTGGACGGCCAGTCGAACACCTGCACGTAGAGGCGATTGCCCTTCTTCGTCGCGCGGCCGAACGGCAGCTGCGCGCTGAAGGGGCTGGCGGTGGTGCCGTAGATCGACTCGCTGTTCACGGCCATCCACTTGCCCATGCCCTGGAGCCGTTCGACGCTGACCGCCGGAATCTCGCCCTGGGCTGTGGGACCGACGTTCAGCAGATAGTTGCCGCCCTTCGAGGCGATGTCGATCAGGTTGCGGACGAGCGTTTCCGTCGATTTCCAGTTCTCGTCGTACAGATTTGAATCCCCACGTGTCGTTCAGCGTCATGCAGCTTTCCCAATCGACGCCGGGAATGCCGTTGGCAGGAATCTGCTGCTCCGGCGTGCCGAAATCACCCGAGTACTCGCGATCGTCGCGGTTGAGTCCTTCCATCCCCTTGCGGCCCTTGCCGACGCGATTGTTGATGATGATCGACGGCTTGAGGCCGCGCACGTAGGCGTAGAGGTCCTGGCCGTCCTCCTCCGTCCACCAATCGCTCCACTCGCCGTCGAACCACAGCACCGCGGGGTCGTACTTGTCGACGAGCTCCTTCAGCTGTGTCTTCATGTAGGCGACATACACTGCCTTCTGGTCGGGCAGCATCTGGTTTTTGGAGTTGCCGGCGGTGCGGTCCTTGCCCGGCTCGTTCACGTACTGCGATGGATGGTGCCAGTCCATGATCGAGTAGTAGAAGCAGAACTTGAGGCCGGCTTTCTTGGTCTCGGCGGCGAGCTCCGCAATCGGATCCTTCTTGTACGGCGTGCGATCGGCGATGTCGTAGTCGCTCACCTTGCTGTCGTAGATCGCAAAGCCGTCGTGGTGCTTCGACGTAATCACGATGTACTTCATGCCCGCGTTCTTCGCCGTGGCGACCCATTGTGCCGCGTCGAACTTGACCGGATTGAACTGATCGGCGAAGTGCTCGGTACTCGGCGCGGGGAATGTTCGCCCACGACATGATCCACTCGCCGATCTCCTTCGAGCGTTGCCCCTTGTACTCGCCGGCGGGCACCGCGTAGAGCCCCCAGTGGATGAACATGCCGAACCGGGCCTCGCGCCACCAGGCCATTCGTGCATCGCGCTCGGCCTTGGTTTCTGGCGATGCAGCAAGCGGGGTCTGCGACACGACAACCACGGCGAGAATCGCGGATATGGCAAACGTCGATATCAGACGACGAACGGACATTGGATCTCCTTGTGGCCGTCGCCCAAGCTAAAGCTTGGGCCTACGTACGATTGAGATTCCACAGGCCTACGTACGATTGAGATTCCACAGGCGTACGTAGGCCCGAGCTTCAGCTCGGGCATCAATGAATCCCACTTTCCCCTGATAACGCCTTGACGACGTCGCCGAGGACGGCTTTCGCATCGCCAAACGCCATCAGGCAATTGTCGGCGTAGTAGAGCTCGTTTTCGATGCCCGCGAATCCCGGGTTCATCGATCGCTTGATCGCCACCACCGTGCGGGCGCGATCGGCGTTGATGATCGGCATGCCGAAGATCGGGCTCGATTTGTCGTGACGCGCGGCCGGATTGACGACGTCGTTCGCGCCGACCACGATGGCGACGTCCACCTGCGGCATATCGGGATTGATGTCGTCCATCTCGGCAAGAGCGGTGTACGGCACCTCGGCTTCAGCGAGCAGCACGTTCATGTGCCCGGGCATTCGCCCCGCCACCGGGTGGATCGCGAACTTGCAGTCGATGCCGCGTTTCGACAGCTGGTCGTACAGCTCGCGCACGCGATGCTGCGCCTGCGCCACCGCCATTCCGTACCCGGGAATCACGGCGACACTGCTCGCGTTTTCGAGAATGTCGGCGACGTCCCGCGGCGTCGCGCTCTTCACCGCCCGCGCTTCGGCTGCGGCCTGAACCTGCGAGACCTGGCCGAAGGCGCCGAACAGGACGTTCGTGAACGACCGGTTCATCGCCTTGCACATGATCACTGAGAGGATGAACCCCGACGAGCCGTCCAGCGCGCCCGCCGTGATGAGCAGCTTGTTGTCGAGGACGAACCCCATCGCGACGGCCGACAGGCCGGCGTAGGAATTGAGCAGCGAGATCACGGTCGGCATATCGGCGCCGCCGATCGGCAGAATCAGCAGCACCCCGAACAGCAGCGACAGCACGACGACAACGGGGAAGAGCTGCCAGGTCTCAGGTCTCACGACCAGATACACGCCGGCGCCGACCGCTATCGCAAGAAGGATGAAATTCAAGACGTTCTGATTCCGGTAGATGATCGGCCGCGTCGGCAGAACCTCCTGCAGCTTGCCGGCGGCCATCAGGCTCCCGGTGAACGTCAGGTATCCCAGCAGCACTTCCACGACGATCGCGAACGTCCGGAACGAGGTCAGCCCGCCGTCGTGCAGCCACAGCATGTACTTCGCCGTGCCCACCAGGCCTGCGGCGAGACCGCCGAATGCGTGAGACAGCGCCGTCCGCTGCGGTACCGCAGTCAGCGGCACCCACGACAGCGGGATACCGATCGCCGTGCCGACGACGAGCGCGACGACGATCCAGGTGTAGCTGACGATCTCCGGATGAAGGAGTGTCCCGACGACGGCGGCAGTCATGCCGCCGATTCCGGCCGCCACGCCCTGCCTCGCCGTCTTCGGCGAGCTGAGCCATCGCAGCGAAAAGATGAAGAGGACGGCCGCGACGAGGTAGGTCGCTTGCGTGAGGTGATCGATCGCCGTCACTTCTTGGAACCCTTTTCGCGGAACATCTTGAGCATGCGATCGGTGATCAGGAAGCCGCTCACGATGTTCGTCATCGAGGCGGCCACGGCGATCGCGCCAAGAATCGTGCTCGAGACCGACTTTTCTTCGCCCGCGATGATGATGGAGCCGACGATGGCGATCGCGGAGATCGCGTTCGTCAGCGACATCAGCGGCGTATGCAGCAGCCGGGAGACGTTCTGGATGACCTGAAAACCGACGAACGTCGCCAGCATGAACACGAAGAGCATCGACCAGAGATCGAGGTTCTGCACGGATCCGTTACTCCAGTTCGTGGAAGTCTATCCCGATCCCGCACATCAGCGGCGAAGATGTCGATCGGCGAACGCGAGGAACTGCTCCCAGTCGTAGGCGGTGAGATCGTGCTCCCCTCGGCGTACGTGATATCCAATCGTGCCGCCGACCGGATGATCGACGGGCGGCATCGTATCGACGCCGAGTCCGCTCCTGCCCAGCAGCCGATAGACGGGTTCGGCTGCCTGCGCCGAGAGGAACTCGCCGCGTGGATCCGCCCACAGATCCTCCGCCGCGGAGGCCACGTAGAGGGGCCGCGGTGCGATCAGCGCGAGGAGCTCGTGCTGGTCGACGGGCAACGCCGCTTCATTGTTGGCATAGCGCCGGAAATTCCCGGCGAACCAATGCGGGAACTGTCGTGTGATTGCGTCGACGGTCTCTCCGAAGATTCGCTTGCTGAGCGCTGCGCCGCCGCACCCCGACTCGTTGGAAACGATCATCGCGAAACGTGGATCCTGGGCGCCGGCCCAGAGCGCCGCCTTGCCAAGGCGTGAGTGACCGACGACGGCGATCGCTCGCGCGTTCACGGAGCCATCGGTCTCGAGGTAGTCGAGCGCGCGGCTCAATCCCCAGGCCCACGCGCCAATCGCGCCCCACTCATCGGCAGCCGGACGCGTTTGGCCGCCCGCATAGAACAGCGGATGCACGCCGTTGTCGAAGTTGTCGTAGTCCGGATCGAGATCACCGTAATACGCGGTCGCCAGGCCATATCCCTTCGCGAGCATCTGCGCGACCGGAAAGCGGCCGGCCTCGGTGCCGCGCGAGGCGTCGGTGGCACGATGGGTCACGACGCCGGGGTCGCGGTCGGGCAGCCACGAAATGGCCAGCGCAATGCCGGGGTCGGCATTGACGGCCTGATTCCCCTGGAAATTGAGCGCCAGGAACACCGGCACCGGCGCGCTCGCTTTGGCCGGCAGATAAATGAGCAGCCGCATCGCCGGACCATCGTCCCTGGTCGTGAAGCGGAGCGTCACCTGACGTCGAACCGCCGTCCCGCCGAGTGCATCGGACACGTTCGAGTCGACCGTCGCCCGCACGGCGACCTTGGCACTCGGCGTCTTCCCGTAGACCTCTCGCGCGAAAGTGTCCAGAAGCTCCGGCCTGCGCCGCGCTGTCCACGCGCCGGCGGTCGTTACCTTCGCGCCGTCGGCCATGATCAGCGGATCCGGCAGCGAATACGCGGGCACCTTGGCCTCGTCGTAGTTGCCAGGGGGCTGCTGGGCCCCCGGGATGCACGGAATCGTCACGAGGATCGTCAGGAATACGAGCGGGCGGCGCGCCTGCATCGGGGGAGTCTAATGCGAACCGCCTTCTCAAGTATCATCGTGCGCGAGGCTCACCCATGCTGGTTGCACAGGCCATCGTCGAAAGCGGGCTGATCGATACTGTCGTCTCGGCGGTCTCGAGCGGCGTGGAGCAGGGCATCTACTACGTCCGCACAGGCAACACGAAGTGGTTCCTGATCGGCCTGGCCGTGGTCATGGCCGTCCTGCTGTTCAAGCCCAAGAGGTGACGCGGGGACTGTGGGAGCTGCTGCGGCCGCCGCTGCACGGTGTGGCGGGCGTGCTGCTGCTGGCGGTTGGCGCCGCCGTCATTTCCGGGCACGTGATTCTCTGGCGCAATACGGTCGACGATCGCGACGCGCAAGACTTCGGCATCTTTCTGAACTCCGTCCACCACGCAGTCGCCGGACGCTCCCTGTATACGCCGACCGTCTACCACCGGAGCGCGTTGTACCGCCGTGACGGCGCGCGTCGATCGTCTACCGGGCCTCCTACCGCTCCACCAAATCTCAATCTACCGCACAGCCATCTGTTTCTGCTGCCCGTCGCCTTCGCGTCTCCGCGGACCGCACTCCGGGTGTGGACCATGGCGAGCTTCGTCGTGTTCCTGTGGGTGTCGTGGCGCAGCGTGTGTGCGCTCCACTGGCGTCTCCCGCCGCTCGCGTGGTTGACGCTGGGCGTCTATCTTCTCGCGTGGGCGCCGGCTGCGGCCTTCTCGCTCACTGCGCAGGTCGGACTGTTGCTGATGGGACCCGTCTGCGCCGCCTGGCTCGCCGCCCGTTCCGGACGGCATCGGAGCGCCGGGGCGTGGCTCGGGTTGGCCGCGGCCATCAAGCCGTTCCTGTTCCTGTTCGTGCCCTATCTGGCTCTCAGGCGGGACTGGACGAGTCTTCGGGCGCTCGTGATCACCACCGCGGGCTTCACCGCGTTGGGACTACTTGTCTTCGGTGCCGGCGCGTACGCCGAATGGCTCCATCAACTCCCCAACATCTCCTGGGGCGGTCACTACTTGAACGCGTCCGTGTTCTCGGTCGCCGAGCGGCTGTTTGGGCGATCCGCATACGGACAGGTCGCCGGGCAGCCGGCTGTCGTGCTGCCGCTGGCGCTCGTGACCTGCGCGATGGTGGCCTTGGTGACGTTTCGCCACCTCAAGCGCGCCACGAACGGCGTCGCCGCCATCGACCGTGACTGGGCGGCGCTCTTGTTGGCGGCGCTTCTGATCTCGCCGCTCGGATGGTCGTACTACATGTGGATTGCGGTCTGGCCAGTCGCGGCGGCCGTCGGACACGCGCGGCCATGGCGTACGCGGCGAGCGCTGGACTTCCTGCTCGTGCCGGGCCTGGCCTGCTGGCTGTGGTACGGAAAGATGACCGGGTGGGGACAACCGAGCCCGCTGGCGACCGCGACGTTCACCTCGATGTACTTCTGGGCGCTCCTGTCGTTGTGGCTGTGGGCGAGCGCCGGCCGCACGGAGACGACATGAGACACAGGCTCGCCTTCTGGCTGCTCATGGGAATCGCCGCGGCTGCACAGGAAGCGCGGACTCCGCCGCTTGGCCCGATCGTCATCAGCTCACCCGATCGCACGCTTGTCGCGACCATCGCTGGCAACGGGCAGCCAGGCGCCGCAACCTGGCGGTATCGACTCGAGCGACAAGTCGACAACCAGAAGATCGAGCTCCTCGGATGGTCGCCCCTCGGGATCGTTCGCGACGACGAATCGTTTTCCACACTGCGCCTGAAGGGCGCGTCTCCCACGAGAACGGTCACTGAACGCTATTCGCTGCCTCACGGCAAGCGGAAGGACATTGCCAGCAACGCGTCCGAGCGCACCGTGCATTTTCAATCGCCCGGCGGCAAACCGCTCGACCTCGTCGTCCGCGTCACCGACGACGGGCTCGCATTCAAGTACGCCTTTCCCGATCGTTCGACGACGGCCCACAGCGTGAAGGAGGAGTTGAGCGGCTTCACGGTGGCCAACGGCTCGCGAGCCTGGCTGCTGCCGCATCAGCAGGCAGGGAAGTGGGCGCCGGCGTATGAGGACCTCTTCTCGGAGGTCGATGCCGGCACGACGTCTCCGAACGCCGCTGGCTGGTCCTATCCTGCGTTGTTCCGCCTCGCGGATGGCCGCCACTGGATTCTCATCACCGAAGCCGGACTCGACCCGACCTACTGCGGGACACGGCTGCGCGCGGAAGCGCCTGGCGGCACCTATCGTGTGCGGCTGCCCGACGCCGAGGAGGGGCTCGGCACCGGCACCGTCGCCCCCTCGTCGACGTTGCCCTGGGCCACGCCGTGGCGTGTCGTGATCGCCGGCGACGGCCTGGCGTCGATCGTGGAATCCACGCTCGTCACCGATCTCAGCGCGCCGACGACGATGACCGATCTCTCGTGGCTTCACCCCGGGCGCGCCTCGTACGGCTGGTGGAAGGACGACGACGCGTCGAAGAAGGAAGACGTGCTGTATCGCTTTATCGACCTCGCGTCGACGATGACGTGGGAGTACTCGCTGATCGACGCGAACTGGCACCTGCTGCCGAACGGCGCGCTGGAGCGCGTGATCGAGCATGCCAAACAGCGCCACGTGAGGATCATCCTCTGGTACAACTCGGGGGGACCGCACAACGACGTCACCGAGTGGGGCCCGCGCGATCGGCTGTTCGATCCCGAGAAGCGCCGCGCCGAGTTCGCGCGGATCGCCGCCCTTGGCGTGAAAGGCGTCAAGGTCGACTTCTGGCACAGCGACAAGCAGAACCTCATCGGGCTCTACTTCGACATGATGAAAGACGCCGCGGCGGCCCATCTCCTTATCGACTTTCACGGGTCGACGATACCGCGAGGCTGGTCGCGCACGTTTCCCAATCTGGTCAGCATGGAAGCGGTGTTCGCCGCAGAGCAGTACAAGTATCAGGCGCGAATGAGCGACCAGGGGGCGTGGCACAACACGGTGCTGCCGTTCACGCGAAACGTCATCGGACCAATGGACTACACGCCGGTCACCTTCAGCGACGCGAAGTTTCCGCACCAGACGACCAACGCCCACGAGCTGGCGCTGTCAGTGGTTTTCGAGTCTGGCATCGTGCACTTCGCTGACGGCCCCGAAGCGTACGCCGCATTGCCCGAGGCTGCGAAGCAGTTCCTGAAGGACGTGCCGGTGGCATGGGACGATACGAAGCTGGTCGAGGGGACGCCAGGCCAGCTCGCAGTGCTCGCGCGTCGAGACGGCACGAGCTGGTGGGTCGGGGGCATCAGCGGCGGGACGTCCGCGCAGACCGTGCCTCTCGATCTGTCTTTCCTGGGCGATGGCGAATTCGACGTCATCATCGTGCGCGACGGCGCCGTGCCCCGGCAAATGGTGACTGAATCCGCGACGATGCGCGCCGTGGATCGCGTCAACATTCCGCTGCTGCCGCGCGGCGGGTTTGCGCTGCGATTCACGAAGAAGTAAAGCGAGAAGACTATGCCCCGTCGACTGCTGATCGCGCTGGTGCTCGTTGGCTCGTGGCTTTCCGTGTTCGCTGCACAGGCGCCAGACGTGCCGCACGGCACTGTTACCAAGTCCACGTGGAAGAGCACGATCTTTCCGGGCACCGAGCGCGATTATTGGGTATACGTACCTGCGCAATACGACAAGGCGACGCCGGCCGCCGTGATGGTGTTTCAGGACGGCGCCGGATACATCAAGCCTGACGGCAACTGGAAAGTGCATGAAGCGTTCGATCGCCTGATTGCCGCTGGTGAGATGCCAGTGACGATCGGCATCTTCATCAACCCGGGCATCGTGCCGCCGACGCGGCCCGACGCGCTGCCGCGCTTCAATCGCAGCTTCGAGTACGACGCGGTCAGCGATCGCTATGCACGTTTCTTGATCGAAGAGGTCCTCCCCGAGGTCGGCAAGCAGTACAACCTGACAACCGATCCCAACCTGCGCGCGATCGGCGGCGCCAGCTCCGGGGCGATCGCGGCGTTCACGGTGGCCTGGCAGCGGCCCGACGCCTTTCGCCGGGTGTTCTCGACCATCGGCACGTACGTCGGTCTCCGCGGCGGTAACGACTATGCCACTTACGTGCGGAAGACCGAGCCGAAGCCGCTCCGCGTCTTCCTGCAGGATGGCAGCAACGACTTGAACATCTACGGCGGCAACTGGTGGGTGGCCAATCAGGACATGCTCTCGGCCCTCGAGTTCGCCGGCTATGAGGTCGAATCATGTCTGGGGCGACGGTGGCCACGACTCGAAGCATGGGTCGGCCATTCTCGCCGACGCCCTCCGCTGGCTCTGGAAGGATTGGACGACGCCGATTCGCGCAGGGGTGGGCTCGAAGCAGCCGCTGATGGACGTGCTGGAAGAGGGCAGCGCTTGGAAAACCGTCGCCGGCCAGTATGGCTTTGCAGATGGACCGGCTGCGAGCCCGTCAGGTGAAGTCTTCTTCAGCGATACCAAGGAAGGGCATATCTACAGGATTGGCCTCGATGGGAACGTCACGGTCTTCGTCAAGGACGCGCCGGGCGCCGCCGGGTTGATGTTCGGCCCGGACGGCCGTCTGTATGCAGCACTGCACACGCCGCGGCAGGTGGTGGCGTACGACGCGTCCGGTGCGCACAAGGTAATCGCGAGCGACATCGATGCCGACGATCTTGCGATTACAGCAACGGGCCACATCTATGTCAGCGACTGGATGCAGAAGCAGCTCTGGCACATCGCGCCCGGCGGCTTGAAGCAGGTCGTCAACAAAGACCTCGCCCATCCGAACGGCCTCGTGCTGACGCCGGATCAGACGCAGCTGCTCGTTGCCGACATGCGCAGCCAATGGATTTGGGCGCTGCAGATCGCAGCGGACGGATCGCTCAGCTACAGTCAGCCGTACTGCGATCTTCACGTACCGTATGGCGCCACCGATAGCGGTGCCGACGGCATGACCATCGACACGATGGGCCGGCCGTACGTTGCGAGCCGGCTGGGCATTCAGTACTGCGATCAGGCGGGGCGGGTGAACGGTATCCTGACAGCTCCCGCGTCAGGATGGGTGGCGAACGTGGCCTTTGGTGGCGCCGACAAGCGTGATCTGTTCGTGACGGTGGGTGGCCGCGTGTACAAGCGGCACCTCAAGGCGGTTGGCGTGCGCTCGGCAGAGGCGCCTTTCACACCCCCTCCGCCGCGGTTGTAGCTATCGCGTGTCGAAACTGACCGGGGCGTGGTCCAAGTTCGGCGGGCCAGCGACGATGCGCCAGTGTCCATCTTCGAAGCTCAGTGTCGGCGTATACGGCAGGCTTTCGGTGCGCAGCGTGCGTACCAGCGTATCGAGGCGCCGCCGCTCGGGCACGTTGAGCTCGCCATGTCCGCACGCCGAGCAGGTGAGCGCCCGCAAATCCCGCAGCTCAACCACACAGGGGCCGGGTCCCACGTAAGGAACGGTTTCGCGCATCTCGATCAGCGCGCCGCCGCACTTCTGGCATCTCGTCATCATTCTGCACCCTCTTGGGCCGCGGGCACCGCCGACACGAACCCGCAGGCCTCACATCGTTCGAAACGCTGCCAGGATGTCAGCAGGGTCACGACCGGCGGCGTCGTGGACTTGCACTGGGGACAGCCGCGACGCGACGTGACTTCACCCCTGACAGATCGTAGATGTTGGGACATGGACTCTCGCGCTGAACCGACAGGTGACGATTCGGCATTCGGAGGGAAAAGGATCATACTGGATCACAGCCATGGCATGTCTATCTGCCGGTATACAGCTGCCAGCTGGCGTCATCGCCTGGCGAGCATCTGTTACCGTGTGGATACACAACGGAGACGACTCACGCGAGCTGCCTCTACTCGGTCCACATTACCTGCAGTGCGTGACGGGATGATGACGAAAGGCGGCCTGGCGCCATCCGGTGCACCGCAAACGACTCGCCATCGAGATTGGCGGGAATCAGCGGACCCTCGGATAAACACGGTGTTCGATACTAGAACATAAGAGGGCAAGTGTCAGTGGCTGATGCACCCTTCGACCAGGTGGCGCAGTTATGCGCCGAACTGGCGAAGGTGGTGATCCATGTGCAGATAGCCCCATCGCTGCCAAGCCTTCGCGCTGAGCGGACCGAAAATGGGGTGCGCTGGCCACGCGAGGTCGTGGCTGGTGCTGCTGAATACGTCGATGAGACGCACGAGGTCCGCGAGGTCGGCGGCGAAATCGCCCGGGCACGTGCCGCCCACGCCCTGCTCGATCTCGGGACGCGTGACGATGCCCGATGGCCACGGCATGGGCGCGTACAGCGCGATCCATTTCACCACTGTCCGATGAAGCGGGCTGGTCGCGAGGCTGACGGTCTTACCACCCATCGCCATCCGGAAGGCGTCGCTCAGATGGCAAACCATCTCGTGCGCCGACATTCGGCCCCAGCGCCGTGCGCTGTCAGGCCGGATCGCGTGCAGCCGCTGGATCACTGTCGCCCGGTCGCGCGCGTTGGCCAGGGTTCTCATGAGTGGGCTTCGTGCGTCGGCGCACACGAAGGGTTCCTACAGGCCGAGACGCGTGTCGCCCCCTGCAGCGCGGAAGGCCTGAAGCGCTCGCTGTCGCCCGGCGTCGGCGTCGGCGAGGAGCGCCTTGAACGCGGGATCGTCACGCAGCGCGTCGAATTGTCTGGCGCGCGCCAGTGTTGGCGCCACCGAATAGCCATTGGCGACGGCGCGCTGCAGATAGGGCAGGCCCGCCGCGTGCTCGCCAATGTCGCAGAGCAGCCACCCTTCCTGGAAGATCGCTTCTGGATCGTTCTGAATCTTCAGCGACCCCAGAATCGTCATGCCCTGCAGCATCTCGTCGCGCCGCCGATCGAGCCAGGCCATCAGGTGGTTGAACCACAGCCGGAACGCGGGCAGCTGGGAGACCTCGACCATCACCGTCAGCCGTTCGCGGGCCTCGTCGATGCGTCCTGCGAGACCAAGCGCGATGACGCGAATGCCATTGTCAGTGCCGGCGTCCATCGACGCCGGCTGAATAGCGAACAGCCGGTCGAACTCGCAGGCCAGCATCAGCGTCTGCTCGACACCGGTGCGGAGATTCGGATCGAGGCGGCGGGCTTCCTGATACGCGGCGACCGATTCCTCGAACAACCCGCCGTAACGGCACGCGTGCACCAGGCCTGAGAAGAGCTCCGCGTCGTTGCCGTGGTGGGTCGTTTCGGCCAGGAGCCGCACCAGGGCCCGATCGGCGTGGCCCGTGTCGGCCTCGAGGTTGGCGTAGAACTTATGCGCGATCGAGAGCCGTGGGTTGATTGCCAACGCTCGACGAAACGCGTCTTCCGCGCGCGCTTCGCTTTCCGTGGCACCATCGACGAACTTGCCCATCACGCGGTGACAGCGGCCGAGCCGCGCCCACGCGGGTGCGAACTGGGAGTCGAGCCCCAGGCACTGCTGATACAAATCGCGTGCACCGGACAGTCCCTCGAGCGTCCGAGCCAGCTCGTTGGCCCTCAGGTACAGCTCGTAGGCACGCGCATCGTGGGGCCGATCCGGCGTCGGCAGCGGCGTGGTCCCCGAGAGCGGCAGCGACAGGGCGTCGACAATCCGGCGGGCGATATCGTCCTGCAGGCCGAATAGATCGCCCATCGACGACTGGACCGTCTGGGAGGTGACGAGTGTCCCGTTGGGCGCCTCCACCAGCTGTGCGGTCACGCGGAGCTGCTCGCCTGAGCGCAGCAGCGTGCCCATCACGACGCGATCGACATCGGCGTCGGCGGCCAGCGCCTTGAGGTCGGGCGTGTCGCCGGCGAACCGCGCGGCGACGGCGCTCGATCGGATCACCAGCGAGCGATTGGCTGAGAGCGACGTCGAAATGGCGTCGGGCAGACTGAAGGCGAGAAAATCCGTCTCGGAATCGGGCTTCAGAACGCGGAACGGGAGCACGACCAGGCGGGTGAGTGTCTGCGCGAGGACCGCCGTTTCCTGCGTGTCGATGCCGCTGACCGCGCGCAGCTCCTCGGCCATCGCGTCGGCCGACGGCGGCCGTTCCTCGGGGCGCTTCGCCAGCGCCCGCCTGATGACCCGATCCAACGCGGCCACCGCCGGCGAGCCGGTGAGCGCAGGCGGCTGTTCGTAGCGCGTCGCGTGCAGCACCTCGACCACCGATCGGCCACTGAACGCGGGGCGCCCCGCAAGCATCTCGAACAGAATCGTGCCGGCGGCAAACAGGTCGCTCCGCGCGTCGACGATATCGCCGACGGCCTGCTCGGGCGCCATGTAGCGCGGCGTTCCGACGACCATGCCGGCGCGAGTCACGCCGGTGACGGTGTTGAGCGATTCTTCCAGCTCGGGACGGGCGAGGCCGAAGTCGACGAGCTTCACGCCGTGAGACGTGAGAAATACATTCGAAGGCTTCAGGTCGCGATGCACGATGCTGCGCGAGTGCAGCGCCGAGAGCGCTGCGAGAATGCCAAGTCCGATCGGCAGTGCCTGGCCGGCGCTCAGCGGGCCGCGACGCAGGCGATCCGACAGCACTTCGCCTTCGAGCAGCTCCATCGCGATGAACAGAACACCGCCGTCCTCACCGATCTCGTAGATCTGGCAGACGTTCGGATGGTTGACGCTGGCGGCGGCGCGGGCCTCGCGCCAGAACCGCTTGCGCGCGGTCTCGTCGTTGGCGACCGACGACATCGTCTTCAGCGCGATCGTGCGGTGCAGCCGGTCGTCGCGCGCGGCATAGACGACACCCATGCCGCCCTCGCCGAGCTTGTGCAGGATGGCGTAGTGGCCCATGCGTCTCGGCGGACGGACTTCCTGGGTCGGATCCGCCGGTCCGCTCGAGTCGCCGGAAGACGGGCGCTGATCGCTCGAGGAAGAAGAGGTCGGGGAAGAAGGAGGCGGTGTAACGCCCGTCAGCCAGTCGTAAAGCGTGCGCAACGGCCCCCGCGGGGTCTTGTCCACCAGCTTGTCTGCAGCCACAGGAACGAGCTGATCATATCGAGTTCTTCGATTCGTTGATCTACGTAGCCCCGAGCTTCAGCTCGGGCTATTCATAAGATCGCCCAAGCTAAAGCTTGGGCCTACTCATAAGATCGCCCAAGCTAAAGCTTGGGCCTACGACCGTCCGCTATTCGCTCCGCAGCGCCTCAACCGGATCCACGGCTGTCGTCTGCAGTGCCGGAATGTAGCTGGCGAGGGCGGCGGCGCCAAGCAGGACGGCCGATCCCGTGAGATACGTCGCCGGATCCAGAGGACTGATCCCGAAGAGCAGGAACGACATGACGCGGCTGATGCTGACGGTGGCCGCCAGGCCGAACGCGACGCCGGCGCACGCCAGTGCGAGGCCCTGCCGAACGAACATCCGCTTGAGCGTGCTGCGCTGCGCGCCCAGCGCGAGCCGGATGCCGATCTCCCGCGTGCGCTGCGTCACGGCGTAGGCGATGACCCCGTAGATGCCGATGATGCCCAGCACCAGCGCCATCGTCCCGGCGATGGCGAGCATGACCAGCGCGAACGACGTCTGCGCCATGGAGCGGTTGTACAAGTCGCCCAGCGCGCGAATCTGCGCGACCGGCACGCTGGCGTGGACCGCCCAGATTGCGCGCTGCACCTCGTCGAGGAAGACCTTGTTCCCGGTGCGGCTGCTGCGAATGACAAAGGTCACGTTGCGCCACACCAGCACGCGTTCCCCCCAAAAGTTGGTGAGGAGCACGGGTAAGTAGACCGTTGCCGGCGCCGGCCGCTCCATGCCGTCGTCGTGCACGTCTGTCGCGACGCCCACGATCTCGCGCCAGGGACTGTTTGGATTCTCGCGAATGCGTTTGCCGAGCGCCGCCTGGGGCGTCCGCCAGTGCTCGCGGGCGAGACTTTCGGAGACCAGCACGACGGGCCTGTGCTCGTAGACGTCCGGCCACGTGAGATCCCGCCCAGCCACAATCGGCGTGCCGGTGGTCGCCAGGAACGCCGGCGCTACGAGTTTGAGCCGTCGAGTCGGCGCCGGCTCGGTCTCGCCGCGCGCGTTCTCGATGAAGGTCCCCTCGTGGGGGCCATCTTCGAGCGGGGAGCGATTGGCAAACGAAACGCTGTCGACGCCGGGGATCGCGGCAAGACGCTCGCGCATTGCCGCCTGCACCTGCAGCACGTGCTCAGGATCGGCCACCAGCGTCTCGGGGATGCCGACGGTCACGAGCTGCACCTCCGCAGGCGCGCGGAAGCCGGGCTGAACCGCGCGCAGCGCGAGGAACGTTCGAACCAGCAGGCCGGAGGCGACGACGAGGACAAGCGCGAGCGCCACTTGCAGAACGACCAGCGTGTTCCTGGCACGGTGTCTCTCGCGGCTCGCACTCGACGTGCGTCCGCTGCCGCGGAGCACCGGTGCGACGTGCAGCGCACCCAGCCGCGCCACAGGAACGATTCCGAACAGCATGCCGGATACGGTGGAGACGATCAGGGTGAATACCATCACCGTGGGATCGATGGCGATCTCCCCAAGACGAGGCAGCGTCGCCGGCCCGATTGCCAGGAGGAGCCGGATCGCCGCATAGGCCAACCCGAGACCCACCGCGCCACCCGCGAGCGCGAGGACCAGGCTTTCGAGCAGGCACTCGCGGGCGATGCGACGCCGGCCGGCGCCGAGCGCCGCCCGAACGGCGAGCTCCTGCTGGCGTCCTTCGGAGCGGACCAGCAACAGGTTGGCGACGTTGGCGCAGGCGATCAGGAGCACGAGGCCAATCGTCGCGAGCAGGACCCAGAGCACGTCGCTGACGCCGCCGACCACTGCCTGAGAGAGCGGCACGACCGCGGGCGCCAGACGGGCGCGAGCGAAAAACTGCCGGTCGAGTCCCGGAGGCGAGGGCCATCCATTCAACCAGGCCGGCACGAGCCGCGTCAGGTCCGCGTTCGCCTGCGCGACTGTCGCGGCGGGACGCAACCGTCCGATGCCGTGGTAATTGAAAGCGCCAAGATGCAGCTTCTGCCGATCAGGTTGATCGGGCACGATGAGATCCGTCTCTTTATCGAGGAATCGGAAGCGGGCAGGCATGACCCCAACAATCGTTCGCGGGCGCTGGTCCACCGTCATGCGGCGTCCGATGACCGATCGGTCGCCGCCGTAGATCCGCTGCCAGTAGCCAAACATCAGCAGCACCGCCTCACGCGATCGTGGTGTCATCTCGTCCTTCGAGAACCAGCGGCCCAGCATCGGGCGCACGTCGAGCGTCTCGAGTGTCCCGTCGCTGACGTTCAATGTCCTCACTTGCTCCGGATTGCCCGATCCGGTGACGGTCGCGGTGCCGGTCGACCAGAGGCCCATCGTCTGAAGCGTGCGGTTCTGATCGAGGTAGGTGAAGAACAGCGATGCCGACATCTCGGGAGCATTCGGGAGGTTGAGGCCGGGCGCCGTGTGCTCGAGGCTCACCAGATCTTCCGGGTGCGGATACGGCAGCGGCTTGATCAGCACCGCATACACCACGCTGAAAACGGCCGTGGTGGCGCCGATGCCGAGCGCAAGCGTGAGCACGGCAGTCGCCGTGAAAGCGGGCATCCGGCGCAATCCCCGGACGATGTATTTCACGTCGCGCAGCAGATCCTCCATTGCCACCGGACGGAACTGATCGCGCGTTCGATCGCGGACCTGCTCGATCTGTCCAAAGCGGACGAGCGCTTGCCGGCGCGCTTCGCCCGCCGGCATACCCGCGCGTCGGTTCTTCTCGGTCTGCTGATCGAGATGAAACCGGATCTCTTCGTCCAGTCCTCGTTCGATCGATTGCAGTCGGATCAGCGTGCGAAGACGCCGCCAACCGTCCGCCATCCAACGCATAGCCGCCTCCGGTTCAGCGTGTTCGCGGTGTCGGAACCTTATCGGCAATTACCGCGGCTCGAGCGTGGCCTCGAGCACGAGATTGACGGCGCGCGACATGCGCCGCCACTGCGCGATCTCGTCATCGACCTGCCGTCGTCCCAGACGCGTCAGGGCATAGTAGCGGGCGCGGCGGTTGTGCTCGGTGGCCTTCCATTCGGATCGGATGAGTCCCTGCTGTTCCAGCCGGTACAAGGCCGGATAGAGCGAGCCTTGTCCGAGCCGAAGCACGTGCTCCGACCAATGCTCGATCCGCTCGGTGATGCCCCAGCCGTGCATCGGTTCCAGCTGCAGCGCCTTCAGCACGAGCATGTCGAGGGTGCCCTGGAGGAGATCGCTTCGTTCTCTTGCCATCGCTCCTTTCGATTGACGAAAGAAGTCGACCAGAAGTTCCTCGTCACCGACTCCACGGACGAACAACATTCGTCACGGACGCCACGGAACAGACTCGTCAGGAGGACGACACGGACGCACGGGGATGCCGTGACAAGGAGTTGTGGAGTACTGCGAGCTAGATCTTCCAGAGCAAGAGAATCGCGGCCAGTAACACCAGCCCGAGGTACAGCACGATATCGAGGATCAGGTCGGTCTTGTCATCGTCGGGAGGCAGCGGCGGGCGCGGCATCGGGCGATCGTCGGTCAGCGCAGTGTGACGACGATGGCGACGAGGATGAGGATGCACGCCAGGACCAGCAATACCGCGTCGAGATTGCCAGGCGAGGCGGAGCGGGGCATTGGACGTGTGAAGCCTCGCCGGGCTGTGAGAAGGCGTCAAGTATCCGCGGATATAGATCCCGCCTCACCCGGGTCCAAAAACACGTCGTCTAGCCCGTTCGGTATACATGAGCTGGAGGACGAGGGCGTTATGCTCGCCGTCCCGATGGACGACGCGGCCCGGGACGTCACGGACGTAACAACGGCGCACACGCCGGGTTCTCTCGGCGCGACATCGCGCTACAGCGGGTCGTGCCTGTGCTGCGCCACGTCCGAGCCACCGGTCGTGACCCTGGCCACGGCGTGCGTCTTCTACCTCCGGTGCTCCGCCTGCGGCTTCATCTGGATCGTTCGCGCGCCGGCGGCGGTCGCCGCACTCTAATAACCCATCATCGCCGTCACCACCGCTTACACCCGCGTCTCGCTGGCGGGACCGCGGGTAAGTCGCGTGCGGAGCCAGCGGATCTGGCCGCGGCGATTGATCTCGTCCTCGGCGACATGGAACCACGCCCAGTGAGCGTTGAGTGTCGGCGTGGCTGGCAGCGGCAGTTCCAGCCAGTCATCGTCGCGACGGGCCAGCGCTGCGAGCGTGGCCTCCCGGCCCGCGACAAGTCGTCCACATATAGCTGCAGATCCCTGCCTCGCAGCTGCGATCGCCCGGCATCACCGAGATCCAGTGCGGCAATCCAGGCTGCGGTTTCGCTCGACGAGGGCTCGCGGTCTTCGAAGGTCACGATCTGATAGGAGCGGTGTGATGTGAAGGGTCACTCGTCTGGCAGATTATTCTTGGAGCCAGTAGGGCAGCAGCACCAGTCCCACGAGGAACGCAAGGAGCATCGCCAGGACGAGAAACTCGACGACGCCGAGATGGATGGAACCACGAAGCCTCGGCATGGAGGGAGTGTAGCGCGCCTGGCGTCGCGTGAAGCTCATCCGGTTCGATGCATCATCGATCCGCGCGTGGTACACTGCGCGCTGATGCGACGCGTGCGCCGTCGACTCGCCGCCGGCGCAATCGCCGGGCTCGTGACGATCGTGCTCGCGGTCAGCTGCACGGGCGAGCAGCACCTGCAGGCGACCACCATTCAGCTCGGTCGCTCCATCAATCCTGATAAGACCGTCGCCAACCACACGACGCGCTTCAAACCCAACGATACGATCTACGCTGCGGTGCTCACCGACGGATCGGGTTCGGGCACGCTCAAGGTTCGCTGGCTCTTCAGAGGTCAGGTGGTGAGCGAGCCTGAAGAGAAGATTTCGTACCGAGGGCCGGCCGCCACCGAGTTTCACCTTCAGAACAACACCGGCTTTCCGCCGGGCGATTACTCGGCTGAATTCTTTCTCGACGGCAAATCGATTGGGACCCGCGCGTTTCGCGTCGACGTCGAGAAAGGCGCCCGGTAGCCGCATCGCGCGTCTGCCGTGCAGCACATCACGCTCCCTATTCTCGACGAGACCGGCACGCAGGTCGTATCACAGGAAGTCCTCGAAGTGGAGCGCGAATCGGACGGGCACATCCGGCTGACGCATTCGCCGGCGTTTGTGTCCGGCATTGCACGCGGCGATCTGATCGCCCTCGACGCTAGCGCCTTGTCCGGATTCAGCATCGTCGAGCGCGGGGGGATGGTGGCGGCCGTCGTGAGCTTTGCGACGGTCGATCAGAAGCACGGCGCGGAACCGCAGCTGAGCGCCGACGTGCAGGCGCTTGGCGGCGTGTGCGAGGGCGGCCCCGGCGGCGCACTGGTGTTCAGCGTCCCGGCCAGCGTCGGCTTTCCGAAGATCGAGGGGTTTCTCGAGAGCGCGACCGGCCGCTTTCCTGGGGCGGCCTGGTACTTCGGGAATGTCTGGGCTGTCGATCGCCAACCGCTGAACTGGTGGTTGGCGCCCGGACGCTGATCAGCTGTCGAGCCCATAGCCGCTGACACCAGCGTGTGAACCTTACGCTCCCACCTGCACATTCCTGATACCAGACACCTGCCGACCGGCACCGTCAACCGCGGCGACGGTCGCGGTACGGTCGTTGCTTTTTCGCTGCGCCGGATGGCGGCGCCGCAACGCCACGACGTTTGCGGAAGCGGCTTTCTCAGCGGCCGCGTGACTCGTATGGTAGCGGCCCAACAGGGCCGCGTGACCTCGACCGGAGGCGCTATGAGTTTCAGTGATGTCGTCGCGCGGTGTCCGTACTGCCAGGGGATCGAGCTGACACGCCTGCCGGAGAGCAAAATCCTGCCCATCGATGTCTTCCGCTGTCACGGATGCGGCACCCAGTTCAACATCGACCTTTTGCGCGATGACGACGGCGAGCCCGAAGAACTGGTAATGCTGCCGGCAAGCTAGACAGCCGGTGGCCGAACACGTTGGCGGGGATCGCTCGACGATGTCGATCGACAGTCTCGGGTGAACCTGCTGCTAGACTTTCCCTTACCCTCGCGGCTGACTTTCGTCAGCGCGTCACCAGGTCCTCACCGTAAAGCGAGTGCGCGACGCTCGTCACGTTTTTCGCTGGATCATCGATACGCGACATCCGGGCTTGGCGTCAGGGATTTCCGCCCCTGCCGGGCGGTTACCGCCGGACCGATGACACGCTCGGACCGACCGGTTCGATTACCGACGGCCGACGGCACGGTGGTCAGCGATTCCGGTGTCGGACATCGTGACCATTGACGCGATGATCTGACTCGCGTTGCGGGCGCGATCTTGCCGTCCCTCGGGGCAGTCCGTTACAATTCGTGGGTTCCGCACCTCGTAGAACGCGGCTCACCTCGCTGTCCCCGTCGTCCAGAGGCCCAGGACGCGGCCCTTTCAAGGCTGAAACACGGGTTCGAATCCCGTCGGGGACGCCACGCGACCGCGTGTTTTCCACCGTAATTACGCCACCAATGAGCCTATCGAGTGCGATCGCACCCGCGAACCGATAGCCGCGCCGCTCCGGTTCAATGACTGGGGTAAATCGCAGCGGTCCGACGAGCAGCGTCCGTAGCACCTCGCGTCCGCTTGCGACATCGCGAGTCAGCAGCCCGCGCCAATCGGCGAGGTTCTCGCGGAGACGTGGCTCAAGAGCCGCGCTTGCCCCTGGAGCGCACGAGGTTCGTCTGGTGGCGCTCTGGGCCTGCAGCACCTTCCGCCGCTCCTGCAGGCCGCGCAGCCGGTCTACGTGACGGACCAGCACATCGAGCACTCCTCCCGCCGTAATCGCCGCTGACAGTTCGCGGCACTCGGCATCGATCTCCGCGAGCTCGGCCGCCACGTGTTCCTGATGCGCTCTGTCGCGTTCTGGCCCCAATTCCTCGAGTGCCAGGGCCACGGCCCGTTCGATGACCGCTGGCCGGAGAATGTCGTCTTGCAGCGTCGCCAGCACCTCCGAGTCGAGTGCCTCCATTCGAGCGACCAGGCCATTACCGCAGACGCTTGCGCCGCGCTCCCAGTGCGACGTGCAGCCGTAGAAGCGCGCCAAATGCTTGCCGTGCGTGCGGACGTGCGAGGCAAAACCACCGCCACATAAGGCGCAGCGCGCGAAGCCAGACAGCAGGTAGGGTGAATGGCGATACGAGCGATCTCCGCTGTTGTACTTTGCGCGACGGTCGGACGATTGCGACTGCGCCGCTTGCCACAGCTCGTCGGAGACGATCCGCAGACTCGGCGCGTCAACGCAGAGCCACTCGGACTCGGAGCGGTCAGACTGCCGTTGCTGGCCCCAACTGTTTCGCTTCTTGGTCTGGTTCCAGACTATTTCGCCGCGATAGAGAGGGCGAAGCAGCACGGCCCGAACCGAACTCGACACCCAGGCCGCGGGTCGGCCTTGCTGGGGCCTTGGTGTGCCCACGCCGGCCGCGTTTAAGGTCTTTGCAATACTCGTCAGACCAGCACCGCCAGCGTACATTTCGAAGATCCGCCGCACGACCGCGGCTTCCGTTTCGTTGATGCGTCGCTCGACATGCGACCGCTGCCCGTCCGCGCCGACGATCTCAACGTTGTCGTACCCGAACACGCGGCCGCCCGTGACATGACCGGCACGCGCCTTCCGCTGCATCGCGTCGTAGGTGCGCTGCCGCGCTTTTTCGCGTTCAAGTTCATCCGCGAACGTCGTCAGCGACAGCATGATCTTGTCGGTCGGTGAGTCGAGGGTGCGCTCGCGGTCCTCAAGGTAGAAGAAGGTGCGGACACCGGCTTGCACGAGTTGCTTGAGAGCGTAGGCGGTCTCGATCGCTTCACGTCCGAGCCGCGATTCCTCCGACATGATCAGGACCTGGAACGGCGCGCGTGGCTTCAGCGCGTTCATCAGGCGCAGGAAGCCCGGGCGGTTGGCGAACTCCGCGCCGCTGATGCCGTCATCGACGTAGACGTGCTCGTCCACGACGCGCCAGCCCTTGCCGTGGGCATAGGCGCGGGCGTGCTCGACCTGCCGTGCGACGGAACGCTGCTCGTCGCTGATGCCTGATTGATCGGTAGACTTGCGGGCGTAGATGGCGGCAGTCATTTTCAACCCCGTTCTAGGAAGTCCGTTTTCTTCTTAGCAACCGCCTCTTCGAGCCGCTTTGGCGCCCTGGCTTCGCCGTCTTCACTTTCACGCCCTTCTCCACGAGCCATCGCTTGATGGCTCGCCGGATTTGCTCACTCTCCAGCACTCCATCGCGCTCCTTGATTTTGCGGAGCCCTTTCCGCTGCTCATCATCGATCCAGAAGTTGTAACGCGATCGTGTCATTTAGGTAGACTAACATACATACGTGGGCTTACACACGGTAGTCACGACGATACGCTGAAATCTGACCGGAACGCAACGGAAGATGAACGTCCTGCTGATTGCCAATCAGCAGACAATTTGAAAGTTTGCCGCGAATAACCGGCGGGACCGACGAAACGGGTAGCCTATCTGGACGTTTGGGCAGCCAAACTGCAGACGCACTCTCGCGGGATCCCACTGGTCGGAGTTTGGCGTCACTGCACCCTCGTCGGCGGCTCGATCGTCAAGCTGGCCAGCCGTTGCTTCAACTTGTCCAGATCCTTACGCGAGCGCTCAAGGTGCTTGCGGGCATCTGCGATCTGCTGTTCGGTGGGCGGCGACTTCCACTCCAAGGCTTTCGTAAGGTGCCGACAGGCCTCGAGCAGCCCGTTGGCGACCAGCACCGCGTTCGTCAATGCGGCGATCAACTCGGCGCGTTCTTCGTCACCAAGCCGGTCGCTCATGTTCGATGCGGCTGGGTCCGATCGATTTCGGCGATCGCTTCGTCATAAAGTTGCCTGAATATTTTGAAGCAACTCTGATCGGCTGTGGGCTGGTCTGCGCGGTACGTTCTCAGCACAGTCTCTACGGCCCGTGGAAACGAATCCGAGTCGACGCCCGCGTAGCCATCGAACTCGAGTCCAAGTATCCGTTCGTACAGTCGGTGCCACGCGGCCTGCACCTCAGCAGCCGAAGCCATCAGTTTGGATCGCCTGGTCTCCGCCTCCGTCTCCTCGTGTGTCATGAGCGCTTCAAGCTTTCACGGACTGTACCGTTTGCGCGGCTTCTTAGTTGATCCCGTTTACGCGGGCGAAATCGGTAATCAGACCTGAAATTTCGGCCCGGATGACGTAGCCGCATCTCGAAACTTTCCTCTACCAGATCCTGTAACCGTACATAGCCAGGTGTACACGTTGCCGACAATCGGCACCCACGGGTCAACGAATTAGCGCGGCAACTGACTTGCACTAACGCCGGACGTGCCCGTGACACCTCGCGGCGCGGCGGCGGCGGACGTTGAGAACGAGGTCCCCCCAGCCCCTCGGTATATTCCGCTCTGCCCCGGTTGCGGGTGCGAGGGCCGCGAGCACATCCGAGCTGGGCCGGAGCCTGGACGGCACTTCATATGCGTCGCGTGTGATACCCGCTGGACCGTCCAGGCTCCAGAATCGTAGGGGACGGCTATGGAGTGGGGATTCTGGATCGCGCCGGTCGCAGCTGTCGTAATCGTTGGGCTGTGTTGCGGATTTGTCTATTACACGCGGCCGAAATTCCGGTTCGTGCGGAAGCGAAAGCGGATCTTCTAAAGCGCGTGCCGACTGGGCGAAGACATGAGTTAGCCGTTCGCCCATTTTCGAGGTGAGTCCCCTGCCATGTCCCTTCCTCCGCCTGGCGGCGTGATGCTCGAACGGCTCCTGATGCTCGGCGCTGTGGCGCTGATCGCGCTCGGCATCGCCACCGCGTTCTTCTGATCGGGTCTCAATTCCGGCGATCACCTCGGCGCGGTTCTTCGTCGCTGAAACTCATGGCCGTATCGCCTCCAGCTTTTTTACCAGCCTGCGCGAGTGGGACACATGTGAACCTCATTAGCGACAAGTGCAAGAATTCGTTACCATTTCTGCAGGGAGTCACAGATGCCGGATGAGTCCCTGCCGTGCGAACCGACCCCCCGTCAGCCCCCGCCGTGCGAACAGTGCCTCACAGCCGACCGTGTCTGCGCCGTCACGATGCCAGGGCTGTTTGAAGGTATCGAGTACCTGGCAGTGCTTGGCATGCGGGCGAGTGTGGGGAACGCGCCACGGAAAGCCGACGAGAGAGGCCTGGGCGTAATCTACTTCGCGGCGGGTTTACATGCTCCGTGGCACTTCTGCCCCGAGAACCTGCCATCGAGCCGTTTTCCTAGCAGTTTTCTGCACAAATTCACTCGTCTAAAATTGCGACGATTCTTGCGTCGAAATAATTGGGCAAAGCCAATTGACGAGCTACAACCCCATGTGTAGCTTATGCGTAGCACCCGTTGCCCTCGGAGCGGTTGCCATGCCTAACGAGAATGTCGCCAAATCGGTTCAGCTCGCCTTCCCCACTTGTAGCGAGTGTGCGGAAACAGACCGCGTCAGAGCGCTCCTAATAACGGGCGTTCACCCAGAAGTGCAGTACTGGCAATGCGACCGTTGTGGACTGGTCTGGGCCACCCGCGATGGTGAACAGGAGTCACCGTAGCGAGCGTAGCCCGGCCTGAACGCGCTTGCCGGGTCTCGGCTGGGGCCGTCGCGAGGCGGCCCCTTGAGACGTACGTCCTATTCAGTTGTCAAAGATCGAAGCGCTTACGCGGCGTTTTCCTGCGGGTGCGAAATCCGCTCACTCAGCCGCTCACGTACCGCATCCCCGTCGAGTCCAAGCAACGCGCACCAAAATCCGTCGAAGTCTTCTCGCCGCGCGATGAACGCCGCAGCACAGCGACGATACTCAGGAACCGGGCTCTGAAGGTCCGCGACGGCTTGCGTTAGCACTGCCGCCGCCAATCGCCGCACGCCGTGATCGTTCAGCGCGTCAAGCGGCACGGTCGGCGCGCTCAGCGTGCTCACATGCCCTATTGGCACACAAATAGAACTTCACAACCGACAGATGCGCCGTGTCGGCTCGTGGTGTGCGGTCGTCGGGATCAACTTGCAGACGCATGATCCAGCCGCAACTCGGACGCTGTTTCGTGTCGGACAGCTTGGCTCGCAACATTTGAGATCTCTCGCTTCGCGTCCGAGGCGCGATTCCTCCGACATGACAAGCACTTGGAACGGTGCTCGAGGCTTCAGCGCATTCATCAAGCGTAGGAAGCCAGGCCGATTGGCGAACTCGGCGCCGCTGATGCCGTCATCGACGTAAACGTGTCGTCTAGGACACGCCAGCCCTTACGCGTCGCGTAGGAATGGGCATGTTCCACCTGGCGAGCCACAGAGCGCTGCTCGTCGCTGATGCCCGACTGGCCCGTGCTCTTGCGGGCGTAGATTGCCGCCTTCATCGGTTCATGCCTCACGTCCGACTAGTCACTATCGCCGCTGACACGATATTGCGCGACAAGGGCGTTGGCGAGAGCCCTGGCCAGACGTTCGTCAAGACTCGACGACAATACGCGCGGCTCCGAGGCTCCGCAACTGCTGGATAGTTCCGGCTGATGATCGTCATCCGTCAGCCTGGTGGTGCCTGCGCGAGTCGAAACTCGCCGCGTTCGGTCCTCGCCGCCCCCCAACAGCCGCCAGCCGGCGCAGGTCATTCTCTTCGCCCTTGCCGATTAAGATGACCGCGGTCCGCCCGTTCGCGGCGGCTCATTGCGAGACCCCCACGGCAGGACACGGCGTCAACAGGATGGCGACCAGGTGGTGGCGCCATCGGTGAATGGCGGCACCGTCCGCGGGGGTCAGACGGGGATCATTGGGCACGAGGAGCTCGTGCGCCTCGTCGATCGCCAAGACGATGCCGCGGAACTCGAGATCGACCGCAAGGGTGATCGCCGGCAACGGCAGCGTCAGGCCGCCCTTGACGGTCACGAACTGGAGGGGATCGGCCGCATCCGCTGCCGCCCGCTCAGCCGCGAAATTCACCGTCGGCCGCGTCATGGATCGCGGGGCCGCCCGATCGGATCGGGATCGAAGACGAACGCGGGCTGCCGTTGGTCCAACGGTGTCGATGGTTCCTGAGGTGCCCGAGGTGCCTGGTGACCCCGAGTCGGACCCGGACCACGAGGCCCCGACGCCTCATCCGGCTCGACCGGATCGTTAGGGAACTGAAATCGCAACTGTTGCATCGCCCACCGCCTATCGGTATCCGTGTGCAGGGCAGAAACCTCGCGCGTGAGGAAATGCTCTCTGTTCGATCTGCCTCGACTAGTGATGTCGTCATCGCACTTCTCCTTGGGCGTGGCTCGCCGACGAAATTAACGAAGTAACGAAATAGCGACCCCTACGGATGAGCGGCTTCTTTCGTAAATTCGTCAATTTCGTCCTCATAGGACCACCACTCGACGGGGCGACCGTCGCCCGCTCGATCGAACTCGACACGTGCTCGCCGCTGCTCGACGAGGATCTCGAGCGCGCGGTTGATCGCGCTCTTGTCTTTGTTGCGGTGGAAGATTCCCGAGATCTCTGTCTTCGTCATCCGCTCTGGCGCGCGGCGGCGCAATTCCGCGAGGATGGCATCCGCCGCCGGGTCGCCGATCCGATCGCCGAACAGGAACACCGCCGACGCAAAGCAGTACTGCCAGAGCGTGAGCGCGGCCTGAAGATGCGCGAGCCGGATAACCGCCGACGCATCCGCGAGCGCGTAGAGGCAACTGAGCCGTGTGACTTGCGCTTCGGCCCGCGCAGTCAACGCGCCGAGCATCCCGGCGCGTCCTGTCGACAGCGGGCCATAGACCGCTTCCCAGAGCCGGTTCGCCGGTTCGTCGCGGCGGAGCTCCAGCGTCCGGCGCGCCGTGTCGATCGCCGCGACGAGTCGCGGCACCAGCGGACCGAAGGCCACTGGCTGGCCGCCGTGCGGCAGTTCTCGCGATCGCCGGACCACCGCCCAGAGAAAGCGATTGCCGAAGCCATTGGCGGTTTCCGTTGCGTTGAGATAGCGCCGGAGCTCGTCGGCCGTGATATGGCCGATGATGCTGATGTGCGGGCCCGTCGCACGCGCCGTGCTGGTCTTGGTGAGCGTCCGCAGGTCCTGGCCATCCCATGCCTGACGAATCACGGAGCTGAGCACGTTGCCGTCGCGCGCCATGACCTGGAGCGTCTGGGCGAGTTCTGTTTCCACGACGAGGAGGCGCTTGTCGGCGATGCCGCCGTCCTCGATCACATCTTCATAGCCGACCGTCCGGCCCTTCTCCCTGATCGCGCGCTGGCGCACGATCGGATCGCGGACCGCCCAGATCAAACCTTCACCGGACGACAGACCCGCGGTCACGCAGTCCCGTAGCCAGTCCACATCGAGGTCGGCGAAGACCTGCTGTGCCTGATTCCGTGACATGCCCTTCCGGCCCTTCGCGGTCGTGCCCACAATCGCGGCGAACAGATTGAGATGATGGACATCCGCCCCGACCGGGAACCGGGGCGTCCGGCCGATGGCGTTGCCAAACATCACCAACAATTGCAGGAGGACGGCGACCGGATCGGCTTCCGTCTCCGGCTCGATGGTGCGGACGATGGCGCCGAGCAGACCGTGATACGCCGCCGCCCCCAATGGCTTCGGCCAAGGGATTTCGTGTCGCCCACCGCTCGTCCGCCCCTCGGCGCCGCCAAACACCTCCGCGGTGATCGTGCTCATGGCGTCACGCCATCCTCTCCAGCAGGAGGTGTTCACGAAACCTGCGGTATTCCTCGTCGACCTCGTCATGTTTCTGACGGAGCTTGCGGTGATCGACGGTCAGCGCGTGCAGCGCGTGGATCGCTTCGCGCGCCGTGACGCGGTAGCTCTGCGCCTCGACGAGGACATCGACGAGGCACTCCTCCAGCCGTCGGACCTCGGCATCAAGCCACGCGATGCGCTCGTCGGCCACGACGAGGTCGAACGCGGCGTTTTCGCTCACGAAGGCGTGGATGTCCACTTCGCACAGATCCGTCACGGTGCGGCACGCGGCCTTGGAGGTCTGATAGGTTTGGGCCCGCTGCCCGCGCAGGGCGCGGATCAGCGCAGCGTCGGTGAGAAACCGCTGGTCGTGTGCTAGCCTGCTCATTGGTCGCGCCCTCCATCGGCGCTGGAACCAACGCCCGATGCGGAGCTGGCGGCTCTCGCATCGGGCGACCCCGTTTTGGGGCGGTGCTACGTCACGTTCACATCCACGAAATCGACGTAGTTCCGCATCAGAGCGTCCGCCGCGCGTGGGTGTCCAGTGGTTCACGACCCATCAGCGGCTTTCCGCCTGCGCTGTCTGTTCTTGCGAGCGTGCTTCCCGGGCTTTGGCGAATGCCTCCACAGCCGCAGGGTGGTAGAGCCTCCGACCCGCGCTGTCGCGAATCGCCCGAAGGGCTCCTACACGATCCAGCTGAATCACGCGGCTCACTGAGAGATTCAGCCGCCGGCCAACGTCTTGTGGTGCGAGTAGCGTCACGTCTCCTCCGTGGGGCTGTATGCGATGTCTGCGCACGAGTGTAGGCGGCGTGTTATCGTTTTGTCTGCACCATCACCATGACACAGCCATGACACGTTTTCCTGATTGGTCGGATTACGAAGAAGCGGGCGAGCGCCTAATCATTGGCACTAAGTGGGAAGTTCCGCCGATAGACCTGCATTCCGATGCGCACGGACGCGACCTCCTCGTGGCTCGCTGGTCAGATAAAAGGAATTTCGCCAAGGTCCCAAAGGGAGGGCTACTGAAGCGGTTCTGCAATCTCAAGGACGCATCGCCGCAGAGGATTCATCGGTTCGCGCGCAAGTTTGGGCTGCTCTACCTATGCCCCGAACATGGCCTTCCGCAGTGGCATCCTCCACAAGAGACGAATGCCTCTGCCTGTATTGCGAGAATCCTTGACACGACCTTCGAGCAATATGACGACGTAGCCGACTGGAGGCTTTGGGCGTCGCGGTTCGCATCGGCGGCAGCACTCACACGTACAATCACGGCTGGCGGAGATACTCCTTCATCTGTAGATGTTGAGGCCGTATTCACTGGCCTCGGACGCAAATGGGAAGAGATCGCTGACCTGCTGCGGCGCCCAGCCTGGTATGACATTCCACTACGAATTGCGGAGTTCAAGGACGACGAGTGGGTTGAGCGCGCTCCGCCGGAGTGGCGGCGCCAATCCTCCGAGGTCCAGCTGTTTCACCTGCTGCGATGGCTGAATTGGCTGCTGGCGATGAGCCAGATTAGACGTGCAATCGTCCAATTGTCTTTCGGCCCGCAACGTCGCCCCGGCTCACCGTTTTCGTTGGCTGTGGTTGACGGCTGCAGCCAAGGTACGCCGCTGTTTGGCGCCATAGTCAACGAGCTGGCGGCCCAATGCGCTGATGTGCAGACACTCGGGCGGTGTCAGAACACGAGCTGTGGAAAGGCGTTCAAGCCGTCAAGGATCACCGACCAATATTGCGCAAGATGCCGACGTTCACCTCGCATTCAGTGGCGACTTGCGCAGACCCGGAGGCGTGCGCGGTTGCGAAGCGAGGGCAAGACCGCCCGAGGAACGCCACGGAAGAGGAAGAAGGGACCATGAAGCCAGAAGGCGCAAATCTGGCACCACGTTGCGGGGCCAAGACGTGACGCGGCACGAGCTGCCAGGCTCCAGCTATCAAAGGCAAGCGCAGGTGCCGGCTGCACGGCGGGCTAAACACCGGGCCGCGAACCCCGGAAGGCCGTGAGCGGATCCGGCAGGCCAGAACGATTACAGGCTTCTATTCGGCCTCAGCAATCGCCGCCAGGCGGGAGGGCCGCTGCCAATTACCGTCGGCTGCGCGCCACGCTCGGCGAAGCGCGACTGCACGCCTGACACCCTGTTCTCACCCCGAACGCCGAAGACCGTCACGAGCCGCGTCCTCGTGACGGTCTTCGCAGAATCCTTAGGCTTCGGCCATAGACCGTCAAAGAGAGTGTGTGACGGCCTTGGACGAGAGCCGATCCGACGACCGCTACAACCGGCCGTCGGCTTTGAAGCTCGCCCGCGGGAGGGAATCGAACCTTCAACCTACAGATTAAGAGTCCCAACTTACCCCATCCGTGGAGTTCCCAGGCTTTTGTGGACAGTAGCTAGCATCCCGGTCACGGGGGGCCAAGCCGATGTCCACGCGCATGAGTGGCGGGTGTGTCCGCGCGACGTACGAGTTCATCAAGGCGCATCGAGCTACGTTCAGCGTGCAGACGCTCTGTCGCGTGCTCGACGTGGCTCCGAGCGGCTACTATGCGTGGCTGAAGCAGCCACTCTCGAACCGCGCCAAAGAAGACGCCCGGCTGCTGCGGCTGATTCGCGCGTCGTTCATCGCCAGCCAGGGCATCTACGGTGCGCCGCGGGTATTCCTGGACTTGCGTGAGGCTGGCGAGACCTGCAGCAAGCACCGGGTCGCGCGCCTCATGCGGGAGAACCGGTTGCGCGCCCTCCACGGGTATCGCACGCGGCGCTGGTCAATCGGTACGCCCGCCGTCCTGATTCCGAATCTACTGCAGCGGCAGTTCACGGCGACACGGCCCAACAAGGCTTGGGTGACGGACATCACCTACATTCGGACGTGGCAAGGCTGGGTCTACCTGGCGGTAGTGATGGATCTGTTCTCGCGAAAGATCGTCGGCTGGTCTGCGGGGCCGACCATTCACCGCGAGCTCGTGCTCGACGCTGTGCTGATGGCCGTGCGCCGACGCCGGCCGCGTGACACGCTGATTCACTCCGATCAGGGCACCCAGTATGGCTCCGATGCGTGGCGGCGCTTCTGCCGCTCTCATCGACTTGAGCCGAGCATGAGCCGGAAGGGCAACTGCTGGGACAACGCCGTAGCCGAGTCCTTCTTCGGCAGCTTAAAGAAGGAGCGGATCAAGAAACAGATCTACAAAACCCGAGCGCTGGCATTGACCGACGTGGCCGATTATATCGACGCGTTCTACAATCGCTCGCGCCGCCATAGTCATCTGGGCGGTATGAGTCCTGAGCAGTTTGAAGCGGCTCACAAGCCGCGCAGGTAGGTCTCCACTAAAGCCTGGGAACTCCAGATGCTCTGATGGCACCTTACAAGGAGAGTTCGCGCACCATCATCGCGGAGACCGCCACGTCGGTTGTCGCTATATTCCACTCCCTGTCGAGTGCCTTCACTCAGAGTCTGCGGCTGGAGGAGAAACTCGTTGACCTTCGTCCTGGTGAGCCGCTGGGTCCTGTTGTCTCGGAAGCGAGCAAGAGTACAGCCGCCGCGGAGGAGGCTTGGCGCAAATTGCCGATTGCGACTGCAAGCCTCGCGCACGCGTTGGTTGATGTCAACAGGACCACCGCGGAAGGAAAGGTCGCTTACCTTTTGATCACGGAGTCAGAAAGGGCGCTGCTGCTCAAAGAAATCGAGCTGCTGTTTGGCGAAAGGGTGATGACGGGGCAGATTGCGGGCCTTTACGCGCCCGATGGTTCCGCGGCACTCCTGGTCCAGTTCCTGAAACAAGGGTGGCGCACGGCAGACGCAAAGTAGCGTTCAGATGGCTGTCATGTTCCGCCACAGCGCGAGCCGCCTTAACGAGCAGGTAGCGGCTGCCAGTGCGCCCCCAAAGGATGGTCAAAATGTCGGCATTCGCACGACGGGTACTTGCCGCAACCATGTTCGCCGCTGTTGCTGTCGGCGCCCATGCTTCTGGACAAACAGCTTCCACGGTGTTGCGTGGTCGCCCATCGGTGAAGATTAGCGAGGGTGGAATCGAACGAGCACCGAAATCCGTCCCTCGGGAGTTGGCCGTCAACCTCGAATGCGTCATCAGCCGGATTGGTGAGCGCTATTACTGGGCTTCGCGTGAGAACGTTGAACTGACACGGATAGAGAGCGGGGCTTTCGTGACTTTCTTAGCGGTGAATGGCGCCGGTTACGTGCGGGTAGTGAAATCGGAGTCAAAACATGCTGCCTCCATGATGAGCGGGTACTGAGGCAGAGTTCGACTACGTAGAGCACGCACTCGTCGGGCTTCGGAGCGTCACCTACTACGGGACGATTCAGTGAGGCGTTCCGCTAACACCCACCTCAGCACGGCCTCATACGTCTCCGGGTCCACTGGCCGCTGAGATGCACTCGCATACACCCGGCGCATGAAGCGGTCGCGAGTGGTGGCGCCGAGCGCCCGAAACGACTCGTTCAACTCCGCGATGTGAGCTTCGACCTCTCGGGCGACGACCGAATAGCGGCCATGCTTCAGGACTGCTGCGCGAGCCCGCTTCATGCCCTCAATCGTGCGGGGGCCAGTGCTCAGCCCGCCGTGCAACTTGCACTTGGTTCGCCCACGAATCGCGGGACAGCGACACGCCGAACCGCGACGGGTCCTGGCACCGCAGCGAGGCGCCTATTGAGGTCCGCCTGTGCGCGCGACTGAAAAGCACGGCTACACCGGGCTAACACCCAAATTGCGTGAATCGGCCGGAGCCGCCACTGACAACAGGTGAAGCCTACGGACGGTGCGGTTTCATTGCCAGGGTTGCTCGACGTTCGGCGAGCCAGGGTGTCAAACCCGCAGACTACTTGCGATTCACCGAAAATCCCGCTACCACGTTTTCAACGATGCCACGATACTCGTTGATCAAGTTCTGACCCGTCCATCCGAGGATCTGTATCGTTCCTGATGGGTCGCTGTAGTAGTGGCCGTAGAATGTGAAGGCAATTCCGGTCCGAGTTCCCTCGAATTCGAGGAAGAGCATCCGCACTCCGTTCACGTTTCGGTATCCCCGCCGGGTAACCTTCACATCGGGGATAACGGACTGCGCATTTGTGATAGCCACCTCAGTCATCTTCTCAAGGGGAATCTGGATACGTTCTGCAATGACCTTCATCCACAGTTCGTTCTTGATGTTCCGGTATTGGAACATGCCGGACTCTTCGGTCTTTTCTGGTGCCCATTGACTCGGGTCAAAACTGATTTGGGCATGCCCCTGTAGCAGAACCAACGGACCAATTCCCACAGTGGCGGCCGGTGCCGACAGGTCGGCGCCCGCCTCCCTTGCTGACCCGCTTGAACCTAGCGAGCCCGCAACGTCATCGGCGCAGAGGGCTACTCCCAAGACGATTCGTTTCAAAGCTGGACCGTCCAGTAGGCGCAGCTCGGTTTCGTTCAGCGCCACGAGGCGCTTGCCGTCTTGCAGCGCAACCTTTACCAAATCACGGTCGAAATTGAGCCTTAGGAGGTCATTCAACTGCGGCGGAGTCAAGTGGGCTTCTGGCGCGATCACGCTCTGAGTCACAACAAGGTCTCCGAGCGCGGCCACGAAGACCATAACCGTTGGGAGGTGGTCGCCCTGGTATGACACCGACCACTCCGCGTCCCCTGCCTTCGTCAGCTCGAGTCCCGAGTCGCGCACAATAGCGCCTAACTTGTTTGCAGCAAGAGGGTCGCCAGCGACCGAGGTGCCCCCGACCGTGGTCGCTGGCGTCGATTCGTTTCGTGCTGCCGGACCGGACCTATTCGCGAATTCTGCCAAGGTCATGCGGCTCTGACGATCCGCAAGTCCTCGAACGTAGTTCGCTGGAATGCCGAAGTTCAGGTTCTCCCCACTCGACAGCTTCGAGCTAACAACGCCCACGAGTTCGCCGTATTGATTGAACATGCCACCGCCGCTGCTTCCTGGCGATGCGGCGGCGCTTGTTTGAAAGAGTCGATAGCCGTCGCCACTGTCCCGGATGGCGCTTATCAGACCATCACTGACCGACCGCTCAAGCCCTTGGGGCGAACCAATAAGGAAAACTCGGTCGCCGACTTGCACAGCATCGGAGTTGCCGACAACCGCCGGCACAAGACCAAAGGCTTTAATCTTCAGCAATACCAAGTCTTTTCGCTCGTCGAAATCCACAACGGACACATCGTCATAGATGTCACCGTTTGAGATCTTGACCGAGGCAGCTACTTGGCCCCGTATTACGTGTAGGTTTGTCACTAGGACGCCATCCGCATCCAAGATCACACCAGAGCCCAATCCGGCCGGTGTGGTGACAGTGACCATGCTCGGAGACGCTTTCCTCACCACTTCTACGTTCGTTAGCTGCGCTCGTGAGACAGGGCGACGCTGAAGATCTTCTGCGGCAAAAGCCGATTCATCGACGGAGGCGGAAGTGATTGCGACCAGTATTGCTGCAAGGCCGATCCCGCGAACGGCGCCTGCCCTTGGTCGCCTCTGAGGACCTCTCTCGACTGCTGAGAGTGACACCATCATCAAAATCCCTCCGGCATGTTCGCGGCTCTGTCAACCAGCGTGTCGAATGCCAAGACGGTTATGCCTGACCAGAAGGAGCCGAATGACGACGTTTTACGACTAGCAGGCTGCTGAAAAAGGGTACCCAAACACCCGATCGTCGTACTACACTGCCGGCCATCGGAGGTCGGATGCGCGGAGACGACGAGCAGAGCGGACACTTGTTTAGCTATGTGTCGCCGGAGCAGCGGGTTCCCGCGGACCATCCGCTGCGCCCGATTCGGCAGATGACGGATGCGGCGTTGGTGCGGTTGTCGTCGCGCTTCGCCCTGTTGTATGCGCAGACCGGTCGGCCGTCGGTGCCGCCCGAGCACTTGTTGCGCGCGTTGCTGTTGCAGGTGCTGTACTCGATTCGCAGCGAGCGAATGCTGATCGAGCAGCTGGAGTACAACCTGCTGTTTCGCTGGTTCGTGGGCCTGGCCATGGACGACGCCGTGTGGACGCCGACGACCTTTACGAAGAATCGGGAGCGCCTGCTCGCCGGCGACGTCGCCCGCGCGTTCTTCGAGGACGTCGTCGAGCAAGCGCGGGGGCGCCGGTTGCTGTCGGACGAGCACTTCACCGTCGATGGCACGCTGCTCGAGGCGTGGGCGGGCCAAAAGAGTTTTCAGCGCAAGGACCAGCCGCCATCCCCGCCCGACGATCCCAGCAATCCGACGGTGAATTTCCACGGCGAACGGCGCTCGAACACGACGCACCAATCGACGACCGACCCTGACAGTCGCCTGTTCACGAAGGCCCGGGGCCACGAGGCGAAGCTGGCGTATCTGGGCGAAGTGCTGATGGAGAATCGCCACGGCTTCGTCGTCGATGCGTGCGTGGTGCCGGCAACCGGCACCGGCGAACGCGACGCAGCGCTGAGCCTGGTGGCGGCCCTGCCGGGGGCGCGGTGCACGGTCGGCGGGGACAAGGGCTACGACACGCGGGGCTTCGTCACGACGCTGCGTGCGCTGGGGGCCACGCCGCATATCGCGCAACAGGCCACGCGGCGCACCCTCGACCGTCGCACGACCCACCATCCCGGCTACACCCTCAGTCAGCGTACGCGGAAACGCATCGAAGAAGTCTTCGGCTGGATGAAGACCATCGGCGGGATGCGGAAACTCAAACATCGCGGCGGCGAGCGCGTGAACTGGCAGTTCCTCTCACCGCCGCGGCGTACAACCTGGTCCGGATGCGCACCCTGATGGCCACCGCGTGACCGGCCCCTCCATGCGGGAACGGGCGTACGACCTCGACCGCCGTATCGATCGTACGCGCGCAGCACGGTGATCGGCATGATCAATCGCTGTTTTTCAGCAGCCTGCTAGTCTTCTTTGACGGTTGCCTGTCCAGGCACTGGCACAAGGGGGAGAACGGCGACAGGCGTGACCTGAACTTTCTCAGGTTCCCACTTTTCGTCCTTCGTGCGATAGCCACCGGAGTCTGCGAATTCACCGTATCCGTCCGTAACCTGAGTGAAAACCCAATCAGCATTTCGCGGAGAATCAGGGTCGCCTCCGGAAAGTCGCTTGACGGCAAACGTCACCATGTAGGGATACTTGGCGTAAGGGAGCTCGCCAGAGACAACTATCGATGCCTTATGCGTGAAGTTCGTAGATTCCAGCGTGTTATCTGGCGGCACGTTCTTTAGTCCACGAATTTCGAACTTCACTTTTCCACTTTCGAGAGCACTGATGACATCGGGCGTCGATAAAGTGGATGCGACCCGTGCAGCAGATACCTCCTCCTGAGCAGCCGGTGGTTCAGAGCGATTACACGCCGTAGCCAACAGGAACGCCGTAGTGCACAAAAACAGGAGCTTCATGGCCGCGCATTCAACCTCAACTATTAAGCCAAACGCACGTTAGCAGACCGACCCGGAGGTCGTCGTTGCGCTCGGGCAATGTTGGGGCGCGTCGGTCGCATCGCCTACAAGTATCTGTAAAACTGCGAGTTGTGGTCGAATAGCAACACCGCAATCGTGGTTTTGTAGGTGTTTTGAGGCGAACCACAGGGTCCGGCAAGCTGCTTCCAGGGCTGAAGCGTGAGCCCTCCATGGCGCGGCGTTCGGCCCGTCCCGCCTGGAAGTTCTTGGCGGTCACGGAGACAGCGGAAGTCCACACTGCGGGCACGCCGTCAAGCTCCTGGGCCACCAGTAGAAGACCACACGATTCGGCGGCGGATCGGGTCCGTCCTTAGCCTCGGCCTCGGCAACGGCCTGCGTGAATGCGTGCCCGTCCAGGTCGTAGCCGCAGTTGGGGCAGTGGTCATACGGGTTCATCCAACGAACGACTAAGCGTTGCTCGTCCGCGGTTCCACACGCCTGCTCCAAACGTTGTACTCGTGACCGAATCGCGTGGAGGCTCGCTTGACGCATCATCGCCTCCGCTGACGTTCCTGCGCCGCCTCAATCTCGCCGAGCTTCCGGAGGATGGCATCGGCCTCGTGCTGATGCATCCCAATTTCCGCGATGGTTCGGGCCGCGCCGAGCCGCACCGAGGGTGCTTCGGTCGCGCTGAGCAAATCCTCGAGCGTGTTAACCGCCTCGGCGGCCAATGTCTGAATCCGGCTGATGCCGGCCTCGAACATTGCCGCACGAGTGTCCTCGAACTCCGCCTTGAAGTTGGAACCTTCAGTCTGCCAGCGACGAAGGGTCCGCTCACTGAGGCCACACTTCGCCGCGGCCTTAGCGAGCGTTCGCTCTGTCAGGAGCGCCAAGATGGCCTGCTCGCGCACAGCGGCGGACTTCCTTCCGTGACCGTCTGCGGCAATCTCCCGACATTGCCGGGCCATGACATCGCCCGCCTCGTCTGGTCTTGGCGCCGCAGTGACGGCTCGCACTCAGGTCGCCCGAAGGGTTCCCCCGAATCGCGCACGCAGGCGCTGCGCCTCGGTGTGGTGCCATGACACGGCGATGAAGATCGCGCCCGTCACGCTTCGGCAAACTGGATGACGACCTTGATGTCGTCCGGGTGCCGGTGCAGCGCGTCCATGAACGCCTCCGGCCGCTCGCGACGCGACACCAGCTACGCCAGCCACGCATTGCCGCCTGAGAGAGGGCCGATCCGTGTGATGGTCTTCGCAGAATTCCTAGACTTTTCTCATAGACCGTCAAAGACAACGTATGGCGGTCTTCGATCTCGGCGAGCGGCGGTTATGGGCACCGACTCGGTGTCCTCTTGCTGCTCGTCCTAGTCGAAACACGCCACTTGCTCACCTAAAACCGGTAGGGCTCTGTTTGCGATCGCGCAACGACAGGGTCACCAGCCGCTGATATCGTGATGCGGCAATCGGGGAACGCTGCCGATTCATCCGCTTTATCTCCCAGAAACACTCTGCACGACGCGGACTGCTCTTCGAGGAAGTCGGTCCAGGCTTAGCGTCTGCCGGTTCTCGCTGAACCTCGCGGGTCACCATCGCTAGCGTTCTGCCTTTTTCTTCGTTTTGTCTCAACAAAGCCATTGATTTCGTCGGAGCGACAAATGCGACGCTTTACTTCTTGGGCACTGCTGCTCGTCTTCGCCAGCGCCGTGGCGATACTCTCCGCGCAGGCCCCGCCGGCGACGCCGGTGAATGACCCATCCGTCAGCTCCCAAACCGACCCGCCAGGTACGCCGCTTAAGGTGCGGACTAACGATGTGCCGACGCCCGCCGTACTGGAGGGATTGCAAGGCACGGCGTCGGAACTTCCGGGACTACCCGCCGGCGAGACTCCCGTCACGCTTCCCGACGTGTGGGAAACCGACGAAGCAACCGGTGGCCAGTACCGCCGGGGTGAAGTGCTCGTTCAGTTCGTTCCGGGGATTGATGCCGCGGCTCGGATGCAAGCCATGAATTCGGCACGCACCGATCGGGCGCTGCAGCGTATGTCAGACGGTTGGGAGTTACTGAGCGTTGCTGAGGGAACGCCCGCTGCGACAGCGCTAACCGCTTTACGAGCAGGCGGCGCCGTGAGACAGGCCTCGTTGAACTATCGAGCGACAACATACCAACACCGACCGGATGATGAGTACCTCTCTCTGCAGTGGAATTTCGAAGCCATCGATTTGCCGAGGGCCTGGGAGATCAACGCAGGCGCGACGACGGATGTGACGGTGGCCGTGATCGACACGGGGCTGAACACTGTGACAAATACGTTCGTGTTCCCTCGCTCCTTGGTGGGGCCGGTTGCCATCCGATTCGCGCAGGTGCCGGATCTTGTTACCGACGCACGAATCGTGAAGCCGTTTGACTTCGTCTATGGCGACGAGTTTCCTCTCGACCTAGGCGGCCACGGAACCCATGTGGCTGGGACAATCGCTCAAGAGACTAATAACGCCATCGGTCTGACGGGCGTCGCGTATAACGTCCGCTTAATGCCGCTGAAGGTGCTCTCGGGAGGCCCTTTCCTGGTCTCATGGGACACCATCCTCAACCCGGGGAATCGTGGTGGCAGCGCTGCGGTAGTCGCAACTGCGATTCGATACGCCGCCGACAATGGTGCCAACGTCATCAACCTGAGCCTCGGCTTCCCTGGTCCGATACCGATTGTCCATGACGCACTCGTGTATGCGGTGGGCAAGGGCGTCTTTGTAGCGATGGCTGCCGGCAACTCTGGCCACAAGGGGAACCCGACTGAGTATCCAGCGGCGTACGGCAATGATATTGAAGGGGCCATGACCGTTGGTGCCGTTAACCAGGACCTGCGCCACGCCTACTATTCGACATTTCGATCGTATGTAGAGATCTGCGCCCCGGGAGGCGAGACGATACAGCACTACGCCTCTGACCTCCAATCCGGAATCACACAAATCGGCTACAACGACGTGGTCACACTACCGTTCGCTACTGTTTTTCAAAAGGCGTTCTTGTTGGACCTAGGGTTTCGACCAAGGTTTGATTTGTTCAAGCCTGTTTCATTATCAGGCACCTCCATGGCGTCACCGCACATCGCGGGCGTGGGCGCCTTACTGCACGCACAAGGGCTGCGAGATCCGAAGGTTATTGAACAAGCGATTAAGTCCTTCGCCCGCCCAATCGATGCTACCGCTGAAGAATGCGGCTCGGGGCTGGTCGATCCTCGTAGTGCTCTGCGCGGTCTGGGATTGGCTCGATGAAAGGCACAGCGTTGCGTAGACATTCAGTGTTGCTGCTATTCGCGATCGCGTTCGTCTCTCGGCCGCTGTATGGCGAGGGCCAACCCGCGCCTCAACCACGTCCCAGCACCACCAAGCAGGTGCCCGGCTATCAGGGATTGTTCATTGCAGGCTTCAACCTTCCCTCACCCGCCGATAGCTTCGCGGCTTCCGGACTCAAGGAGCGTCCCTTCGAGTTTGGTGGCGGCGTACAGGCGACCAACGTATGGCGCGCGATGTTCGTGCAGGCCAGCGCCACCCGGTGGCAGCAGACAGGTGAGCGCACGTTCATCGATTCCAACGGCACTCAATATCCGCTCGGCATACCCTTGGACGTGAGAGCGACCTTCGTTGACTTCAGTGGCGGATGGCGGTTCGAGAAGTCTGGAGCGAAGGCGCCGCGGATCACGCCGTTCGGCGGTGGAGGCATGGGCCTCGTCCTCTATCGCGAAACCTCGCCGTTCGCAACGGAAGGTGACGATCTTGACGAGCATTTCACCTCGTATCACGTATTTGGAGGGCTCGAAGTTGGGCTGACGCGATGGGCGGCGATCGCTGCCGACGTTCGATATCGATTCGTTCCAGGGATCTTGGGTGAAGCGGGCACCTCGAGCGTGATCGGTGACGACGTGTTTCACGGTGGATCGGTGTCTGTCCGCTTCGTGGCAGGAACACGGGGCCACAGCGTCGCTCGCAGCGAGCCACGGACCGCGCCCGGTGACCGCACTCCTGACCGGCCGCCCCCATCTCGAACTCAGGCCCCCGTGAAACCAGCCGAGCCCGACGATCACACCCCTCCGAGCAAAACCACTATCGGGGCCGATCGGAAGGACGCGACCGTCAACATCAGCTCCGGTATCTTCGTGGTTCCTGACGCGACGAGGACACCTCTCCGCGTGTTAGAGGCCGGAACGAGAATCAAGGTGTTGGAGGCGACTGAAGAGTGGCTGAAGGTCGAGTTCCGAGATCCACAGTGGGGACCGCGCGTCGGATACGTCTTGCGTCGAAATTGTACGTATTAGCGCGATCGTGCGCCGTGTGCGGAAGGGCGCAGTAGGGCGACCGAGACGACTCAGACGGCATGTATTCCAGTGCCGATTCGAGGCCGTTCGAGCACTGGGCACTCATCGACAGGTCGCGCGGATCGTCCTCAACAAAACGCCCTGAGCTGCAGTTGCCTACGGTTGGGGAACAGGAAGCGGTATCGGCTCTACATCAGAAGGTCGAGCGATTGCGTGTGACAAGGGCGTCGGCTTCGACAAAACATGCAGCACCGCTTACAAGCTGTTCGGCGTGTTCCAGGGGCTGCACCGCCACGACGAGTTCAGCGGAACGGGAATCGCGATGGAGACGGCGCCAATCCCAGGCGGTGACGGTACGCGGTGACGTCACATGAGGCCCGGCGGCTGGCTCATGCATGTGCGTAACTCCTTGGTCGCGCGCTCGTACCAACGGCCACCGACCTGACGGCACGGCAGCGCGATTCGATTGTGGCTGTCATCGCCACACCCGCGTGCGCTTGCACACGCCCGACCGCGCCGTGGAGTGCGAGAGCCGCCCGCCCTCTTCGTGTCGGTTTGACCGGGGGAATCGCCTATAATCCGGCCCTATTCGCAATATGCGGCTGCTGTCGGACGCCCTGAACTGCCTGTCCGAGAATTGACTTCTTTGACGATAGCGGCAACCCAGCTCCCGCCCCGCGACGCCACGCAGGCGCCCGCGGGCGGGACGGAGGGTGGCTGAAAGTTGAAGGCGATTTGGAAACGGCTCCCGATCATGCGTTGCGGCAGGCGATCCTCCGTGTATTGTCGCTGAGGACCCAACCCGGCGCTGAGGCGACAGCCATCGCCGCTGCGGCGCTCGGCTTGTACAGACGATCTCGCCGCGTGTCTCGCGCCGATCATCGGAGCAAACAGTGTTGTCACGATGTTCCGCCGCAGCATCTACCTCGCGTCGCACGAGTTTTCGTGGCTCGAGCGGACGTCCCGGTCCGATCCGGACGATCCTCCGCCCGCACACCTCCGGCGGTCGCTGGAGCGACAGTCGAGTGCCGGCGCGGCTGACGCTGCGGTTGCCGTTCTTGCCTCCTTCGGGCTGCTCCTGACTACCTTCGTGGGTACGAGGTTGACGATGCGCCTGTTGTGCGAGGCGTGGCCCGACATCGTGTTCGACAATCCTGGGAAGGAACACTCAACATGACGGAGAGAGTCCCCATACGGCGCCTGCCCACGGGCGTGCCCGGCCTCGACGAGGTGCTCGGGGGCGGCTTGCCAGAGTTCTCGTTCAATCTGATCGCCGGCGGTCCCGGCGCGGGAAAGACGACGCTCGCGCACCAGATCATGTTCGCGCAGGCTGGCCAAGGCCGACGGGCGCTGTTCTTCACGCTGGTCGGCGAACCGCCGCTCAAGATGTTGCGATATCAGCAGCAGTTCACGTTCTTCGACGTCACCAAGGTGAAGGACTCGATTCAGTTCGTCAATCTGGCCCAGGAAGTCCTGACGGGTGGTCTCGTGGAGGTCATGGCGCGCATCACCCAGGAGGTCGAGGCCGTTGCCCCTGCGATCGTCATCGTCGATTCGTTCCGCTCGATCGTTCACGCCGCGCGGCACGCCGAGACTGGAGGCCTCGACGTGCACGCAGTTCATCCAGGAGCTCGGCATGGCTCTGAGCGGGTGGGAGGCCACGACGTTTCTCGTCGGAGAGTATCACCCGTCCGAAAGCGAGGCGAGCCCCGTCTTCACCGTCGCGGACGGGCTGCTGTCGCTCTATCAGAGCGTCGAGCGCAATTCGATGGTTCGCAAGATCAAGGTCGAAAAGATGCGCGGCCAGGCGCCGATCCCCGGTCTTCACACCTTCCGGATCACGAAGGACGGCGTGCAGGTGTTTCCGCGAACAATCATCGCTGCGGCGAAACCGGATCCACAACACGCTCCGAATCGGAGACCGCCGGGCGTGCGCCTCTCGACGGGCCTGGACACTCTGGATGAGATGCTCGGTGGCGGCGTGCCGGAGGGATACTCCGTGCTGGTCACGGGACCTTCCGGCTCCGGCAAGACACTGCTGGCCACCGAGTTTATCAGCGTGGGCGCCCGCGACAACCAACCGGGCGTCATCGCCGTGTTCGAAAAGCGTCCGGGAGAGTACTCTCAGATCGGTCGCGAGGCCTTCGATCGCCTCGTCCGCGAGGGTCGAGTCGGCTTGATCCATTCGCGTCCGCTCGACCTCTCGATCGACGAAACGCTCCACGAGTTGACGACGATGATTCGACGCTTGGACGCGAGGCGTGTCGTCATCGATTCACTCTCCGGTTTCGAGCTCGCCCTGGCCCCGACGTTTCGCGAGGACTTTCGCGAGTCGCTGTACCGCATGGTGGCGGCCCTGACCGGCCTGGGCGTGACGGTCATGATGACCGCGGAGCTCGAGGACAGGTACACGGATCTCCGATTCAGCCCGCACGATACGGCGTTTCTCGCCGATGCCGTCATCCTGCAGCGGTACGTCGAGATCGAGGGTCACCTGGAACGCCTGATGACCGTTGTAAAAGTGCGGGGCAGCGGGCACAGCAAAGAGCTCCGGCTGTTCGAGATCACCGGCGCCGGCATCACCGTTGGCGCTCCGCTGACGGAGTACGAGGGTCTGCTCACGGGTTATGCAAGACCACGTTCGGCCGGGCGCGGTGGTGCCGCATGACGCCGCCGGAGGAGGACCTGCCTTCCGTGCCACGCGAGCGACGAACCCTGGCAGGTCCGGCGAGCGAATCCGAACAGGCGCTCGCGCCACGGGAGCGAACGTTGATCGCACGCGAGGAGGCGATCCTGGTCCGCGAGCAGCACGCTCAGCTTCGGGACGAACTGCTCCGTGCCCGCGAGGAAGGCCGTCACGCGAAGGGGGACGTCGCGCACCTGATGGACCAGGTGCGCGAGGCTAATGAGCGTCTCGTTATGGCGACGCTGGACGCGCAGACACTGACCGACGTGGCCAACCAGGCGAATTGTTTGAAGGACGAGTTCCTGGCCGTCGTGTCGCACGAGCTCAGGACTCCCCTCAACGCCGTCCTCGGGTGGGCGCGGATGCTCGGATCAGGGCAGCTGACCTCCACGCGGGCCGCACACGCGATCGCGACCATCGAGCGCAACGCCGGGGCGCTGGCCCGCATCATTGACGACCTCCTCGACGTGTCACGCATCGTCGCCGGCACATTGCAGGTTGAACGCCACTCAGTGGACTTGACGGCCGTCGTGACGTCCGCCGTGGACGTCCTTCAGCCGGTGGCTGCCGCGAAGAACATTTTGATTCAGGTCACCACCACCGAAGCGTCCGTCGAACCGGTGACCGGCGATGTGTCACGACTGCAGCAGGTGGTCGAAAATCTTCTCTCCAATGCCATCAAGTTCTCGGCAGGCGGCGGGAGTGTCCATGTCGTCGTGCAGCGCGTCGGCCCATCCATGGAGATCCGCGTCGCCGATGCCGGGCAGGGAATCAGCCCCGAGTTCCTGCCTCACGTCTTCGAGCGCTTCCGTCAAGCAGACAACGGAATCACCAGGAGGCACGGCGGGCTCGGCCTCGGGCTCGCCATTGTCAGCCGCCTCGTCGAGATTCACGGCGGAACGGTGCGAGCCCTGAGCAGTGGCGTCAACCAGGGGGCGACGTTCATCGTCAGCCTGCCGGTGATGCGCGCTGACTACGTCGGGACACGGCTCCTCGGGCCGAATCGTGGAGCGCCGGTGGTCGCATTCAGCGGCAAGCTGCAGCGATTGGGTGGCATCCGCGTCATGATCGTGGAAGACGACGACGACGGGCGTGAGCTGATAGCAATTGCCCTGGAGGAGGCCGGTGCCACCATCATCGCCCTCACCACCGTTCACGAGGCGCTCGAGCAGTTGTCGGCGTTCCATCCTGACATGCTCGTCAGTGATATCGGTCTGCCGGATGAAGACGGCTACGCGTTGATTCGACAGATCCGGGAACGAGAGGCTATCGACGGCGGGCTGCTGCCGGCCGTCGCCATTACCGGATTCGCACGCGCCGACGATCGGGATCACGCTCTGGCCGCCGGCTTCCAGGTGCATGTCCCGAAGCCCGTCGACCCGGCAGAGCTTACGAGAGTTATCGCTGGCCTGGTTGTGCGACAAGGGCAATGATGACTGTCGCCACGAAGCAATGACGCAGCGATGAGCGCGACCGCCAAGACGAACACGACCCGCGCGACGTGTTCACGAAGGATCTAGACCTGCCTCGCGGACGCGAGCGCCGGCCCGTTCGCCAGCGCGATCGCGTATACGAGATCGACGCGCCGAGAGCCATTCGTCCGCGCGCGCCTGGACGCGTTCCAGGCCGTGCCACGGATCATGGACGCCCGCGGCCGGACCTGGGCCATTTTGCGCTGCCGTCGATCGCCCCCTTTCTCGGCATCGCCGCCGGCCGCCGCTTCCAAAGGGTATCGTAGACAGGATGCGCTTGGTCTGCTTCGTCGTCGTCCTCCTCGCGCTGCAGGATGCGGTCCCCCCGCCGCGGGCGCTCGGTCTGGATCCCTTCTATAAGAAGTATTTCGATGCCGGGGGGTTGCCGGTCGTCAGTTCCGAGAAGGTCCCCGACGCCGCCCTACTGGAGGCGCAGGCGATCGTCGTGCGGATGACCTCGAAGCGTGCCGACGTCCTCAAGTCGATGATCGAGCGCAAGACGCGCGTCGCGATCATGGCGAAGACCGAGGTCACCACTGACATCCCGGAGCACGGTGACCTGAACACCGCGTTTCCGAACACCGACTGGAACCAGCGCAGCCGCGGCGTGGGCGCGACGGTCGTGCGTCCGGCCTGTAGCGGCACCGAGGAGAACCTGCTGCAGCTCGACGACGACCGCTACCGCGGCGAGTCGATCCTCATCCACGAGTTCGGGCACACGCTGCTGGTGATGGGCCTCGACGGGATCGAACCGAAGTTCCGGGCCGATCTCTCGGCGGCCTATAAGGACGCGATGGCGAAGGGGCTCTTCAAGAACACCTATGCAGCGACGAACGCGGACGAGTATTGGGCGGAGGGCGTGCAGGACTGGTTCGACGCCAACCTAAAGGCGAAGCCCGCCGACGGCATCCACAACGAGGTCGGCACGCGCGCCGAGCTGAAGACGTACGATCCCGCCCTCGCAACGCTGCTCGAGAAGGTCTTCGGCAACGACGAGTGGCGCTGGAAGCCCGGCCGGCGGAAGAAGTAGGGGGTGTTGACGAATCTGCGGCGCAGAATCGTCAACAGTCAGCGGCCGAGCAATCGTTTCGCGTGGTCGTGCAAGTCGCAGAATCGCTTGGTCACCGTTGCATCGCCGGCATGAGTGACGGTCCCGAGGCGATAAGGACTTTCATTTCAGTCTTCGCGCCGACCCTCCGAATGATCGACAGCGCCTTGTCGAGATTCATGCTGTGCCAACTACACCATCCACCCATGGTCGCCGGGTAGGACCACCGGCGGCGGCGCCACGGTGAACGCGCGGCCGTGAATCACCAAGACAGCTGTTAGCGCAGCCCCAAACTCATTCCCAGCCTCGCTCCATCAACGCTGTCTTCCATTCCGCCGCCTTCGCATTCGCGGCATCCGCATCGCGGTGAAGCTCCGTGCGATGGAAGTCGTCGCCCTTCATGAGCCGAAGGTCAAGGCCGGTCGGCAGGTAACGCACGACACAGCGAAGCTCGCGCTCTCCCTTCCTCACGATCCATAACTCCACTTCGCTCACGGGAGGCTGCTGCTTGATGACATTCGCCAACCATCTGAGCGTCCCTGTCTGTGCGGCCGGCGACCACTCGCGCATCTGTGCTGCCTTGGTGGGATGCTCCGGTGCCACCGCGTCACACAGTGCCGAGAACTGTATCGAGGGAGCAAGCCTCGCGAAGGTGTCGTCCTGTGCGAGCGCGGCGAAGTAGGGCCGGAGCCAGGCGTGGGGATCGGACGTGAGGTTCATCGGTGTACTAGTGCATCGGCTGACGCACCGGCGATCTTGTAGCCGATCACCAGTCCTGGCGCTACCTCTCCGCGGTCACGCGTCGGAGAATGGCATGGACGCTACTTGGCCGCCAAGGACGTCCTTGTCGCGTTGGAATTCCCTCACGATTCAACTGTTCGGCAATTGCGGCCACGCTAAGTCGCGGCATGCCCTTGGGCTTTCTGCGTAGCTGCCTGATTCGCTCCACACCCGCAGCCTCACTCGGTCGAGCGCCAAACGGCTTCCTTCCCTCACACCGACCATCGCGTCGACGAATTCGATCTCTGGCGGCACGGAGCTTCAGCACAATCACTGACTTCTCGAACTGCGCGACTGCTCCGAGCACCTGGCGTATCAGCGTCCGCGTGGGATCGCCATCGGCCACTTGTGAGGTCGGCCCTATTTGCCCTCAGCACTCGCGCACCCAGCCGGGTCAGCTGATCAACGATGACTTCGTTGATCATGAGATCACGGGCGAGGCAAGTCTGCACGTTCAATGACCACTGCCCGCACGCCATTCGACTCGAGGCGGTCGATGAGTCCAGCGAGTCCCGGAGGGTTGGCCAGCGGCGGGTCTGCTCAACCCGACCGGCAACCACGTCACTTCCTCAACGCCATCAGGACGCTCGCCAGCCGCGAGCGCTCGCTGTCGGCCGGTGCGCCGGTGAACTCCAACCGGTCCAGCGCTTCGGCGCCCCAGACGCGCGCCACTGTGAGCAGCAGGTCGAGGTCGGGCCGGACGGCATCGGCGACGTAATTTCGACTGAACACGTCCTTGATCTGCGCGTAGCTCAACTCGCTGAGCCGCACGTCGCGCCGATCGAGCTTCAGATGGTGATCCGGAATCGCGACGCTCGATAACAGCGCGTCGAGGATGCGATCGCTCCAGCGCGGCGAAAGCACGGCGACGACGCCGCGGAACCACACCGTCGCGAGCAGCTTGCGGACTTCGCCGCCGCTGATCGACACGTCGCACGCGACCTGGTCGCTCGCCACCGCCAGCGCGGTGGGGTTGCCGCGGTTCACCGCCAGGGCGAACTCCCACAAGCTGCCGAAGGGGGGCGCCGCCGGTCCGGGTGCCGGCGCGGCGGGAGCCGGCTCGATTGGCGGCACTGGCACGGGCGTCGGCGGCGCCAGGGTCGCTGCCGGCGCGTTGGCCGGCACGGCATCCTCGGGTTCCGCTTCGGCGTCGACCGTGTTCTCTACGGGCGGCCGGGCGTCGAACGCGCTCCAGGGCGAGCCGAGCCGGCGCTCCTGCGTCCAGTCGATCTCGAGCGGCGCGTGGGCCCCCGTGTACTCCGCGAAGAGCGCGGTGATGCCCCACGGCTTCGGCGCGTGAGTCGCGCGCGCGTAGAGCGGCACGTACGGGTTGTCCGACATGCCGGCCGAGGCCATCGCCGCCAGCCCGCCCTTGATCCGCGCGTCGACGATGTTGGACCAGTCGCCTTGGATGCAGACGAGCGACGTCCCGACGGGCTTGGTGAACGTGTAGTACCGGTTCTGCCAGCACTCGCGCACCGCGGTGTCGACCTGCCGATCCGTCGGCTCGCGCGAGGGCGACGGGTCGATCTCCGAAAAGCCGATGCGCAGCCGGCCGGCACCGCTAAAGAGCGCGGACAGATCCGATGGATCCACCTGCGACAGGTCCGAGAGCACGTAGAGCAGCCCGCGCAGGCCACGCGCGATCGGCGTGTTCATCCGCTCCCAGACCACCGACTGCGGCTCGGGATTGCTGTCCACGTAGCCGTCGTCGTTGGCGATCTCGATCAATCGGATCTGCGCGGCGTCGAACTGCCGGACCACGCCGAGGGCATGATCGAAGCGGCGCTTGTCCACTTCGTGGCGCTCGAAGGACGGGCGGACGAAGATCGGAATCAGCAGCTTCTTCTGCTCGCGTGCCATCTGCGCGATCGGGAACATCGTGCCGGCGCCGGTGCCCTTGCCTCCGGTGCCGATGAGGATCACGACCGAGTGCGGGCGCAGGAGCGCCTCCACTTCGGCGCGCGACTCTTCGAGAGCCTGCCGCGCCACCTCCGGGTTGTGGCGCGATCCAAGTTGCCCGGTGGTCTGCGCGCCGATCAGCACCCGCTCCTCTCGCGGCAGATTGGACAGCGAGAAGGCGTTGGTGTCCAGGAACCGCGCCGTCACCGCACGGCGCAGGCGCTCGGCGTGCCGAACGTCGGTCTTGTGCGCGACGGCGAGATCGCGGCGGAACAGCGCCTTCAGCGACCGGAGGATGTTGCCGCCGCCGCCGCCCACGCTCAAAAGAAGAATGCTCACGGTAGACCTCCCAACTCTCGTTCGCTCCTGAACCGGCATTGCACGATCACCCAGCGTCCCTGCGTCGTGAGGCGCTCGGGCACGAAGCGGTCGTCGTTCAGCACGTGCAGCACGCGGCCGACGTCGTATTCCACGTTCGACCGGTGATCGGACAGATTCGGATACGACCCGCGGCCGTGGGGCGCGAGCCGGATTTCCAGCCGCCGCGCGCCGGGCAGGCAGCGGACGCGTGATTCCACCGCCGGGTGCGCCGCCCCGGACCTTCGCAGCGGTCCCTCGAACTCGCGCACGAACCGCTCGCCGAACGGCGTCATCGCCCGGGCCAGCGCGCGGTTGGCAGCCGTGGCGCGAGCCACTTCCCACCCGACCATCGACGCCAGCAGCAGCGTCAGGCCCATCCAGACTTCAGGCATGCCGGCTAGGTGAACGAGCACGGGCGGCAGCGGCGGCACGGGGCGTTCCACGCGCGGGGGCCCCGCAATGCCGACCAACGTCCCTTCGGAGACGCAGGCGCGCCACCCCGCGCGGACTTGCCCGTATTCCGTTTTCGGCACGAATCGCGACGCCACCGGATCGACGATCTGGAACCAGAGCGCCCGCTCGTTGGCGGCGTTCCCTGTGATGCGCCGCGCCGCGGCGGCCGCGGTCTCGCCCGGGTGGATCACGACGCACCTGAACTGGGCGTCTGCCGGCCGCGGCAGTCCCCCGAGCATTGCCAGCGCGACGCCGGCTACGCGTAAGCTGTTCCGTTTCCCCAGCATCAGGCAGCCCTCAGATCGCGTCCGGGTGTGGACGCGACCGGACTCCGACACGCTCACGGCTCGTCGCCGTGTGATCGGATCAACCGCCGTGCCAGACCGGCTCGGACGATCGCGTCAACACTGGCAAGGCCCGATCCAGCGGGTCAGCCGACGGACGGCCGAGAACTGTCCATGGGGAAGGTCGGTCGAGGCGGGAAGGGGACAGCGCGACCGTTGGCATCTCGACTCGTCCGACGGCATTGAAGCCGCGAACGGGCCGTGGTGGATTGGGGGAAGTCCGCCTTGACCCTCTGATCGGGCGTGCCTCACCGGTATTCTCTTTGTCCTTCGCCCCGGCATCCCTTGGCAGATGTCGCCACGGGAACTGGGCTGCGGGCCTGGGATGATGTGCTGGCGACGCCTGCGCGATTGGCAAGCCGCCGGCACGTTGGACCTGATGCACTTCGCGCTACTCGATTCGCTCGCGCGTCACGCCGAATCCACGGATCGGGCCAAGGTGCGGGGGCAGGCGCCATGTCGGCCACGTTGTCCTGATTGGCTCTCAGCGTCGCAGAGCGGCGGTCCCCGTCAGGAGACGGTTGCGGTGTGGCAACATGCGTGGCCGTTTGGCGAGACTGGCGACGCATGTCGCAAGAAGGCGTCTGTATTGGCCCAGCTTCTTCATCAGCCGGCCCGTTCGACTGGGGCGAGGCTTGACAGCGGGCGTAGGCGTATATATGTTTACGCCTGTGGCCCCACGGACTCGCTACAACTTCTTCATCGAGGACGAACAGCGCGCGGCGCTTCGCGTCATCAAGGAGCGGGATGGCATTCCGGAGAGCGAACAGATCCGGCGTGCAATCGATGTATGGCTGGAATCGAAGGACATCGCAAGAGCGGCGCGCAAGCGGTCGGCTTCTTCAGGTCGATCTGAACCGGCGATACCGCAAAGGCGCCGAGGTCGGCCATGACACCGTCCAGTAACGGACGCACGGTCCGCGCCGCCGTCTATGCCCGCGTCAGCACGTTCGATCAGGACCCCGAGAACCAGCTCGCGGAGCTTCGCCGCTATGTCGAGGCCCGCGGCTGGTCGGCCGTCGAATACGCGGACAGGGGCGTGTCGGGCGCGAAAGAGATGCGCCCGGCCCTCGCGCAGCTTCTTGCGGATGCCCGCCGGCGCCGGTTCGACGTGCTCGTGTGCTGGCGGCTCGATCGCTTCGGCCGCTCATTGCGGCATCTGATTGTCACGATCGACGAGCTACAGGCGCTGGGCGTCGCCTTCGTGTCGCTGGGGGAAGGCATCGATGCCACGACGCCGGCCGGTCGGCTTCAACTGCACGTCCTGGCCGCGATCGCGGAGTTCGAGCGCGCACGGATCGCGGAACGGGTCCAGGCGGGGCTGCAACGCGCCCGCGCTCGAGGCGCACATCTGGGCCGGCCCCGAGCAAGGATCAGTGCTGACGCCCTCACAGCGACGCTACACCAGCCGCTGCGCCTCGCTGCTCGAGAGCTTGGCGTGTCAGCGGCCACCCTGTGCCGCGCTCGCCGCCTGTTTCAAAATCCTCCGCGCCAGACCGGGACTTTCGCCTAGCTTTGGCGGAGGTTCCAGGTACCTTGCCGAGCGTTGCAAAATGGGACCTTTTTGAGACGTTGGCGCGAGGCTGTATTTCAATGCCTGCGATGCGGTTTGTCGTCGTCCTCTTGCTTATGGGACTCGGCTGTTTTTCATGTGGCAGGGCGCCCAATGCTTCAGAAACTGACCGAAACAAACCGCCTGTCGCAGATCAGAAGTCGCCACCCCAAGGCGAGTGCTACCTCCCGTTGAGCGCCTACTGCGAGGGAAAGAAGTGCAACGACTATTCGCGCAGCGCGGCTGACGTTCAGAAGTTCGGCGCTGAAGGCTACTGCATGTTTGCCGTCACTGCACGCTGCGGCAGGTTTCGCCTAACGGAAACCGGCAACGGTTTAGTGGACGCGGCGGAGTATTTCGACGAGGCCGGCAATCTCGTAGGAGCTCACGGCAGCACCGACGCATTCGAGTCGGACTCGCCATGCCCGAATTGGCGACATTTTGGGAAGGACATTAAATGTGAGATAAGCGACGTGAAAAATTATTGCCGGCCGAGTTCGAGAATCCTCGATCGGCCCAAGCGCAAAACTTCTCGGTAAGGCCAGCCCTGAATCTGCGTCACATCAACCGGCTTGCCATACGGGTGCTACAGGTAAAACATGCGGCGCCGGTCTCGGTTCAGGCGGGCGTCAAGCTCGTCGCGGTCGGCACGTCACGCTTCTCCACCGTGATCTGATGCTGGCCCTGCGCAGCGTGCAGAGCCGCTCGCGTGTGCGGATCTCGATCGGCTGCGGCCGTGGCGGCCGCTTCGCGGGGTCCCAACCGTGGTGGAACCGCGCTCCTCAACGTTGCTCTTCGTCAAAGAAGCTCGGTTGGTGATTGTGTTAGGGTGACGCGTGGTTTCTCGCACGTCCAAAAACGATCTCACTCTCGATACCATCCTGTATCTCGGGCTGTTGCTCTTCGCCGGCATTTTGCTCATTTGGCAGTTCTAGTGGCACGCCGGCGAGTTCACACTAACTTGCGCGTGGGCACTCGTCAGCGCCGGCCTTGACGCCCGCACCTCGCCTGTATGAGCCGACGCCCGCGCCTACACCACCGCCTGTCGCAGCGGCGGCGCTCGCGCCGGTAGCGATTGATTCTGGCTTTTTCGACGTGAAGCAGACCGTCAGACGCCGCACAATAGCGCAACTCTGTGTCGCGGTGCCAGTGACCGCTACTTTAGAGGCTGTATCAAAACTCCGACAGGTGACGTCTGCGCTGCGCGCAGCGAATAGGTAAGGCGACGCACCGCAAGCCGGAGGGCCGGTTACACCAGCGACACGACCACTACGAAACGGCGCCCGTCAGGCTAGTCGAAATGCTGTTGTACGTGCTGTTGATGGCGATGCCGAGCTGCTGTAACCCGGCGATGCAGGCTAAGGCAATGAATGCGATCAGTAGGGCGTATTCGACCAGATCTTGGCCCTCCTCATCGCGAGCGAACGAGCGAATCGAGGTACTGCATGACAACCTTTCCGTGTGTCCGGCGTTAACGAATGGACGGCGCGGGCGATGGTGCCTGCAGCGGTCGAACCGAGGCAGGAAGTGCCCAGCAGTATACCGCGGATGCGACGACTGACATTCGGAAGCTGACCCAATGAGACGGCTGATGCTCACGATTGCGTGCGGTGGCGCTGTTCTCGATCGAGATCTCTTGTTTTGGCTTGTACGGCGTGAGCCCGAAATTCAACTCGAGGTATTCGTGGCAGTTCTGCCCGTGCTCGAACCGGCCGTCTTTCTTCGGCCTGCGAATCTGATTGATGCACGACCGAGACGAAGTGCTCGTCCCGGACGAGCATGATCACCACGGCTTTTCAATCCGAATGACCAGCGGCCCGTCGTGCGTCAGCGTGACGTCCTGTTCCTGCTCCTTCGGCTTATCAAAGGCGCGGTTCATGAGATCGGTGAAGGCTGCGGTGGAGGGGTCCTTCATGAAGATCCAGTAGTCCTTGCCTTCGGTGCCTTCGGTCAGGAGCTGGTGCGCAACCGACTCGTTCTCGATGCGCGTGAACTTGCCGTGCTGATCACGGCTGTAGACGTGGCCGATGCCGATGGCCGCGGCCACTTGCGAGCGGATCATCCGCTGGGCGAACTTCTCGATCACCCGGCGATGCGCGTCGCGCGCTTGCGCCTTGCTGATGGTGGACGCCTTGGGAATCCCGGTGGTCCCTTTGGGGCGTCCAGCGCCGGGCCGCCTGCCGCCGTTTTTGCCCGCCATCGATTAATCAGAACAATCAGTTCGACTAATTGTAGTCCGGCGGCTAGCCATTCGGCCGCCTTCCCTGCGGGCAGCCCTGAAGTTGGTTCGGCGGCAAGCGCGTCAGCTCGCGCGGTCGGTAGCTACCCTAGCCGCCGAAACGGAGAATACCGTCATGGGGCTGCTCGGACGGGAGCCGTTCGGTGTGGTGAAAGGTAACCGGCGGAGGACCCGCGCGGAGCCTCCGCCAGCGGCAATGCTAAGGCCTCCGCCCACCCTGCGGTGTTACCAAGACGACAAACGTCAACTCGCCTCCGGGGATGGAGAAAGTGCAGGTCGTGAGTGCGCTCGGGTCGAGCGCATGAAAGCTAGGCTGCTCGAATAGAACGGACCCACCGAATACGAGTCGCTGTAGCACGCCCACGCCTGTTATTCCCACGATCTGGGCCGCTCGGGCGGGCTCCACAGGGCTAACGAAGGTGACTGTCGCCCCGCCGCAGTTGAGAACGGACGTCTGCCTATTTGGTGCACTTGTGTCCCCGGATGCGGTGCCGGCGGTCCAACCGATTGCCGCGAGACAAATGAGCGCCGTCAGAAACATTCCTCTCATGGTTCACCTCCCGCTTCTCACGTCTTTTTGGGGCATTCTCCGCCCGCCTCATCCGTTTGTCAACGAGTTCTGCTCCGGCGCAGCGGCAGAGCAGTGGCAGCGATTACGCTGACCGTCTACTACCCCGGCAGGGCATTCAACTGGTGCCTCGGGCCGCTCGCAGTGCTGAGAACCAGTCAGGCGACCCGGATATCGGAGAACCCCTCCACTGGAAGTTGGAACACGGGGTGGCGACCAATCCCCTCGGGGACGCCATACCGAAGGGAAAAGCTCGCGCGTGAACAGTCCGCGAGTGTTCCTTCGCCAGTCATTTCCCATCGGCCTTTGGATTCGAGCGGGCGGAAGCTTACGCGCCCGACGAGTAGCTGCGACACGGTTGGCCGCACGTGCGCGGCCAATCGTCCGCCGAGCCCCTGCCGCCACTCAGCGCCGCGAGCCTCAAGCGCCGCGCGTAGACGCCGCGCGTCGAGCGCCGTGGCGGGCCGCTGTGCGGCGATCGCCTGTCGCTCCGCTATCAGCGCCGCTCGGCGCTGCTCGCGCTCTCTGAGCGCCTCCACGAGGCTGTCCAGCGCGCCGCCCGAGGCGATCGCGGCCACGAGGCGATCGCGCTCGCGTTCGAGCTTCGCAAGTTCCGCATCGAGCCGTTCGCGTCGGCTGTCGCTATCATCGGCCCCCAACAACTGCGCAAGCGCCCTATCGACTGCTGCCCGAATGATGTCGGGCGTTACCACGTCGTCGAGCAGCGCCTCCAGTACGATCGCGTCGGCGTCCGCCATCGGGATGTCGGCGCCGTTCGTGCAGACGGTGCGCCCGCGATCGTGATAGCCCGCGCACCCGTAGAACTTGGCCCGCTGGCGCCCGTGACTGCGCGTCCGCACCTTCAAGGTGCCCCCGCAACAGCCGCACGTCGCGAAGTTCGTCAGCAGGTACGGCGACGGACTGCCAAGCGCCGGTCGGCCGAACGCGTGGCCGTTGGTGCCGCGCATGTACACGGCGCGGGCCGCCTCGATGCGCGCGTGCGCGCGTTGCCACACGTCCTCGCTCACGATGCGCAGATCTGGCGCCGATCGGTGCACCCAATCGCTCGACGGCCGCGCCGTCTGACGGTGCTGCCCCCACTGGTTGCGCTTGCGCGTCTGATTCCAGACGGGTTCGCCGCGATACGCCTCGCGATAGAGCACTTCGCGCACCGTGCTCGGCGCCCACGCGGCGGGGCGGCCTTGCTGTGGCCGTGGGGCGGGCGCACCGTCCGCGTTCAGGCGCTTCGCAATGGCCTTGTTGCCGTAGCCGTCCGCGCGGAGTTGAAAGATCCGCCGGATAACTGCCGCCTCGGGCGCAAGGATCTCGCGCGTCACATGCGACTTGACGCCGCTGGCGTCGAGCACCGTGACGTTCTTGTAGCCGAAGCACGCGCCGCCCGTGACGTGCCCGGCGCGCGCCTTCCGCACCGACGCGTCGAAGGCCCGTTGTCTCGCCTTCTCCCGTTCAATTTGCGCGGCGTACGCTTGGGCCTGCATCATGAACGCCGCCGACGGGGTGTCGACGGCGATCTCGCGATCGTCGAAGTACGAATAGACGTGCACGCGCGCTTGATCGAGTTGCTTCAGGGCATACCCCGTCTCGATCATTTCGCGCCCGAGGCGATCGAGATCGCTCATGACGAGTACCTGAAAGGGCGCCCGCGCCCGCTTGACGTCGAGCGCGTTCATCAGGCGCACGAACCCGGGACGCGTCGCGAACTCGGCGCCGCTCACGCCGTCATCAACGTACACATGCTCGTCGAGCACGCGCCAGCCCTTGCGCGCGGCGTAGGCGCGGGCGTGCTCCTCTTGGCGCGCGACGGAGCGTTGCTCGTCGCTGACGCCGGATTGATCGGTTGATTTGCGGCAGTAGATAGCGGCGATCACGTGGCCTCCTGAATTGAGGCCGACGCTCTGCGTGCGTGCGAGAATGGCAGGCAGATCGTCGGCTGGTAACAGCAGCGGACGGTTTAGGGGCGTCGGTTCGTGCACCAACACGGCCGGCGTCCCGAATACCCTACCACGCGCCGGACGTCGGCGACTGTCAACTGATCCTCCGGCTCGATCGTCACGCGGCGCCCAGCCGCGCGCCTCGAGCCTCGTCACCGACACTCGACGTGCTCATCGCCGCTCCATTCGCAGTGGCACGTTGAGTTCGCCGAGACCGTGCCAGTGGCCGCATCGCGGGCAGAACGTTGGCTCGTCGGTATTGTCCACGTTGTGCTGAGTGGGGCGGAGGGTCTTCAGATAGGCAAAGATGTCGCGGAGATCGGGATCGCTCAACGTCCGGAAGAACACCCACGGCATCGCCGCGCTCAGCTGCCTGACGCCGCCAACTTTCCCCGTTCGAATCGTTTGAATGAAAATCGCCTCCGTGTAATAGGGAATCCCGGAAGGGTCGGGCGTGAGGTTTGCCGATGCCACCACTCGCCCAGTCATGGGGGGCGGTGCCTCGGCGGATGAAAGCGTCGGATCGAATCTCCCTATGTCGACACCATAGCCTTTCTCAAGCCTGAATCGACGACCGCCTGCGAACTCGAGTTCACGAAGAATACTGCCGTCCCCGCGCGCTGGCGTGTGACAGCCAATGCAGTCGCCCAATTGGACAAGGTAAGCGCCCCGTTGACGCGGAGAGTTGAGGGCTGAGCTCAGTGCCGGCACACTTTTTCGCTGTACCCACTCGGTCTTCCGCAGCGGTGGTGCGCTTCGGGGTAACGGGCGGCGGATCGGACGCAAGGATCGAAGGTAAGCGATGATGGCGCTTACGTCTTCGTCCGTCATCACACTGTAATGATTCGCGGGATGCTCCTGGAGCTCGCGCCCATCACGACCGATTCCTTCGCGGATAGCGCGGACGATTTCTCTATCGCTCCAGTCGCCCAGCCCCGTTTCTCTCTCAAAGGTGATGTTTGGCGCATTAAGCGGCGCCTTCTCATCCAGTACGTCGCCTGCGCCGAGGGTTTCCGGGCGAGGGAGAGCAGGGTCACCATCATCGAGTGGCGAGTGGCACCAGAAGCAGTGCGCAATACCATTCGCAAGATACTGCCCTCTCGCGATAAGGTCAGCGGCCGTCGGTTTGGAGCCGACCCGGGTTCTTGGCGACTCGCACGCAGATGCGAGGACGATGCAGAACGCCAGCGGAAGCAGACTCCCTCTTGCCACGTTCGACCACTTACAGCAGGTCATTTCATCTAGGTCGGAGGGCGAGACATCGTGGCCTCCAGAGCTCGGCGCTCGGCCCGTGGAGCAATACGCGGAGGACT
>CAWDCH010000003.1:0-43866 GCA_963800785.1 Vicinamibacteria bacterium | reverse complement strand
CGACACCAACAAGCCACGCATCCGCGACCCAGCGCGGCCGCCGGTGCCCCGTCGGCTGCCTTCACGCAAGACGCTGTCGAGCGAGGGGCGCGCGATACCCCACGCGGGCACGAGACCGAAGAGCAGCCCTGCGGTCATTGCCAGACCCAGCGAGAACAGCAGCACCGTCCTATCGACGCTGACGCCAGTCAGCGCCCGCGCGTTGGCGGGCGCGATCGAGATCAGCGCGGGGAGCGTCCAGGAGGCGAGCGCCACCCCGAGGGCGCCGCCGGCCACGGCCAGCAGCAGATTCTCGACCAGCAGTTGGCGGACGATCGTTCCGGTGCTCGCTCCCAGCGCTGCCTTCAACGCCACTTCGTGTTCGCGTTCGGTGGCCAGCGCCAGCTCCAGGTTGGCGACGTTGACGCAGGCAATGAGCAGCACGAAGCCGACCGATGCCAGCAGGATGAGGAGTGCCGGACGCATGCTCCCATACAGGCGATCGCGAAGCGGCTGGACGAATGCGGTCTCGCGATCGTCGACCGCTTCGGGGTCTTCCTTTTCCAGACGTTGCAATACGACGTTCAGGGCGCTGCGCGCCTGATCGGGCGACACGCCCGGCCGCATCCGTGCCAGCACCTCGAAGTAGTTCGCGCGATCGCGGCTCGCCGGATCGAACTGAAACAGCGTCCAGAGATCCGCTCGCTCGGGGAAGCGAAAGCCGTCCGGCATGACGCCAATCACCGTGTACGGCTCGTCGTTCAGCCGGATCGCACGGCCAACGATATCTCCGCGAGCGCCGAATTGGCGGGTCCAGAGCCCGTAGCTGATCACCACCACCTTGGGTCCGCTCGGCAGGTCTTCGCGCCGGTCGAAGTCGCGCCCCAGCGCCGGCGAGATACCCAGCGTCCTGAAGAAATCAGCCGATACTCGCGTCCCTGTCAGTCGATCCGGCGATCCAGCTCCCACCAGGTTGAAGCCGGAACCGAGCGTGTCGTACGCCGCAATGCCCTGAAAGACTGCACGGCTCCCATCACGCCAGCGCAGGTATTTCGGAATCGCCACCGGGTCGCCGACGCCGCCCGGTAGCGACGGGCGACCTGGACGAGCGTGTCAGGCTCCGGGAACGGCAACGCACGGACGAGGAGCGCGTTGTAGACCGAAAAGATGGCGGTGTTGGCGCCGATCGCGAGCGCCAGCGTGATGAGCGCGACGGCGTTGACGCCACGGTGTTTCCAGAGCACACGGGCCGCATAGCGGAGCTCGGCAAGGAAAGTGGTCATCACGTTCAGAGACGAAGGGCTGTTGCGAGGAGTTCACATTTCAGGTGCGGAAAGGTGCGGAAAGGTGCGGCGGGGTGCGGCGGGGTGCGGCGGGGGCTCAGGTGCTCGGTGCATCCGAACCGCACGCCGCACCTCCGCACTCCTCCGCACCCGTCGCACCCCGTCGCACTCCTCCGCACCTCCCCTCCGCACTGATGCTCTCTAACGAATCGACCCCATCAGCGAGCGCACCGGCCGAATCAACAGGAAGAGCAGAATCGAGGCGGCAAGCGTCACGCCGGCCACGGTTCCGAAGAGCGTCGGCAGAGGGGTCGAGCTGAAGAATCCGCGGCCCAGCCCGCCAGCTTGTTCCCGAACGAGTTCGACAGGAACCAGACGCCCATCATCAAACCCACGATCCGAGCGGGGGAGAGCTTCGTGACCAGGCTCAACCCGACCGGGCTCACGCACAGCTCGCCGAGCTCGGTGATGAAATACGCGACGATCAGCCACCACGGGCTCACGCGTACACCCTCGCCGGATTGCGCTGCCGCGCCGGCAGGCACGAGCACCAGGAAAGCAAGTGCCCCGAAGAACAGTCCCAGCGCCAGCTTCGCCGGGCTCGACGGCTCACGATCTCCGAGGCGCAGCCACAGCCAGGCGAACACCGGTGCCAGCAGGATGACGAAGATTGGCTGCACAGACTGAAACCAGGAAGAGGGGAACGAGAAGCCTGCAATCGACAGGCGCGTGTAGCGGTCGGCGAACAGGTTCAGCGTCGAGCCGGCCTGCTCGTAGGCGCCCCAGAAGATTGTGGCGAAGATGAAGAAGATGACAATCGCGCCAATTCGCTTCCAGTCGTCCTTTGTCAGCGGCGGCGTCACCACGGCCTCGGCGTCCGTGCGTCGCGCCGGCTTCTCGGCCGCGATTCGCGCGAGGCCAGGTGCCAGCCGCTCGCGCCCGAACCAGGTACCTGCACCAGGCCAATGGCCATCCCGACGCCCGCGGCCGCAAAGCCGGCGTGCCAATCGACGCGCTGCGCCAGGTAGCCCGCGATGATCGGGCCCAGGAACGCACCGCTGTTGATGCCCATGTAGAAGATCGAGAAGCCAGCGTCGCGGCGCCGATCGCCGGGCTCATAGAGCGATCCGACGAGAGTGCTCGCGTTCGGCTTGAGCAGGCCGGTGCCGATGACGATCAGGACGAGACCGGCGTAGAACGAGGGCAGAGTTTTGAACGCCAGCGTGAAGTGTCCGAGCGCGATGACCGTCCCGCCAACGAGGACGGCGTTGAACTGGCCGAGGAATCGATCGGCGACGATCCCACCGAGGATCGCCATGCCCCAGACGCTGCCGGTATAGGTACCGTAAATCGACGCCGCGTCCTTGTCGCTGAATCCGAGCCCACCCGACGCAAGGGGCGCCACCATGTAGAGGATGAGAAAGGCGCGCATCCCGTAGTAGCTGAAGCGCTCCCACATCTCGATGAAGAAGAGGGTGGACAGGCCGCGCGGGTGGCCGCCCCAGCCAGCAGTGTCGGCAGGAACCATGACCGGGAATCATACAAGTCTCTTGAGACTCTTTGACTCTGAGACTCTGCGCCCCCTAATATGAATCGATGCCAAGGACGGACCGCGCGCGGCGCCACACGCCCGGTGCGCTGGTGCTCGCGTTTCTGTACGCGTTCGTCCTCGTTGGCGCGGCCTTCGCCCACCACGACCTCAAATGTGAGCTGAAGTCACGGACGCACTGCACCAGCTGCGTGTTCTCGCAGGGGTCCGCCGGCGTCGCCACGTCCCTGCCGGTGCCGTTCCTCCCGGCGCCGGATACGGTCGCAGTCGCAGCCGAACATCCCGTCGACTTTCATTCCGTCACGATCTTCTTCGGCACCGACAGCTCTCCGCCCTCATTCCCGACGCTCTAGCCCACCGAATCACAGAAGTCTGTTTTGCCGCGATCTGGACGCTGTGCGCTATGCACAGGTGTACAGGGCGTGCCGAACACCGCGCGCGACGCCGTTGATTGGCGCGCGGGTCGAGCGTTTCGAGAGGGAAGCCTATGTCGGGAAAGTTCTACGCACGCCCCGTCTTGCTCGTCGTCACTCTGCAGGTCGTCGCCGCGACCGCCGCTGCGCAGACGCCGTCGCCTCCGCCACAGCAGCCGGCCCAGGGCTCCGCGTCGGAGGCGCAGGCGATTCGCGACGAAGTGGCCAAGCTGCGTGACGAGTTCGAGCAGGTGCGTCAACAGTACGACGCGCGGCTGGCCGCGCTCGAGGGACGGCTGGCGACGCTGCCGGGAGCCGCGCCATCCATGCCGGTGCCGCCTCCACAGAACGCGGCCGCAGCACCGCCGGCAGAAACACCGCCCGCGGAAACGCCGGCCACGCCCACGCCTCAGGCACCAGCGCCGCAAACCGCGGCCGCTCCGGCGGAAGCACAGGTGCCGTCAGGCGCGGCCAGCGCCGGCGGACCCGAGGGCAGCCTCCCGGTCTACGGCAACGCGACTGCGATGTCGAAGATCTTCAACCCCGACATCGCCGTCATCGGCAATTTCCTCGGCGCGGTCGGCAGGAACGACATCGAGCCGACGCCTTCGCTGGAGCTCAACGAGGCCGAGGCGTCGTTCCAGGCAGTAGTTGACCCCTATGCGAAGGCGGACTTCTTCGTCGCCTATGGCCCTGAAGGCGCGGAGCTCGAGGAAGGCTACCTGACGCTGACCTCACTGCCAGCCGGCCTGTTGATGAAGGTCGGCAAGATGCGGAGCGCCTTCGGCAAGGTCAATCAGATGCACACGCACGTCCTGCCCTGGACCGATCGGCCGCTGGTGTCGCGCAACCTGCTCGGAGGCGAGGAAGGCATCGCCGACAGCGGGATCTCGGTGTCGAAGCTGATCCTGAACCCGTGGTTCTTTCTCGAGGCCACCGGCGAGGTGTATCGCGGCGAGTCCGAGGTCTTTCATGCCCCCACGCGCAGCGACCTCACATACGTCGGGCACGTGCGCGGCTACCACGACATCTCCGAGAGCATGAACCTCGATCTCGGGACGTCGTTTGCCTACGGTCACAACGATGCGTCCGACGACAGTGCGACGCGGCTCTTCGGCATCGACGCGACCTTCCGTTATCGGCCGCTGCGGCGGGCGATCTACCGGCGCTTCATCGGGCGCAGCGAGCTCGTCTGGAGCCGCCGCGACCAGCCGGAACCCGACTTCACCAGCAAAGCATTCGGCTACTACGCCAGCGGCGAGTACCAGTTCGCGCGGCGATGGTTCAGTGGTCTCCGGTGGGACTGGTCCGAGCGGGCCACGAACGCCGATCTGCACGATCGCGGCCCGTCGGTGCTGCTGACATTCTGGCCCAGCGAGTTCAGCCAGATCCGTGGCCAGTACCGCCGGACCACCTACGCTGAGGGCAACACCGCCAACGAATTCCTCTTCCAGTTCCTGTTTGCGATTGGCGCACACGGCGCCCACACCTTCTGAGGCCGCATCATGCTGAAACGCTCACTTCGTCTTCTCGGCCTCGTGGCACTGGCGTCGTCCGTCACGGCGGCGCGCGCCGCGGCGGCAATCGATGTCGTCGCCTCGACCGAAGACCTTGCGTCGATCGTGAAGGAGGTCGGCGGCGACAAGGTCAAGGTGGAGGCCATCGCCCGCGGCTACCAGGACCCGCACTTCGTCGAGCCGAAACCGAGCTTCATCCTGAAGCTCCATGGCGCATCGCTGCTGGTACTCGTGGGCCGAGAGCTCGAGATCGGCTGGCTGCCGCCCCTGACGCAGCAGGCGCGCAATGCCAGGGTGCAACCCGGAGGCGAGGGGTATCTCGATGCGTCGCAGAACGTCCGGATCCTCGAGATCCCGACGGGCCAGATCACGCGGGCGATGGGTGATGTGCACCCGCAGGGCAATCCGCACTATTGGCTGGATCCGGAAAACGGACGCAAGATCGCGCAGGCGGTACAGGCGAAACTGTCGGCGATCAGCCCGTCGGACGCTTCGTACTTCGCGCAGCGGTACGCTGACTTCGATCGCCGCCTCGGCGAGGGACAGAAGCGGTGGACGGCCGCGATGGCGCCGTACAAGGGAATCAAGGTGGTCACTTACCATCGGTCCTGGGCGAACTTCGTCGACCGCTTTGGCCTTGACGTGATCGGCTACGTCGAGCCGAAGCCTGGCATCCCGCCGACGCCGTCACACACACTCGACGTCATTCAGGAGATGAAGCGCCAGAACGTCAAGCTGATTCTGGTCGAGCCTTACTTCGATCTGAAAACACCGCAGTCGATTGCCCGCGCAACGGGCGCGGAGGTTCTCGTGATGCCGCCATCGGTTGGCGGGGTCAAGGACGCCACTGACTACATCGCGCTGTTCGATTACGACGTCAACACGCTGGTCGCCGCCATCAAGCGGACAGGAGCCAAATAGCCGTGGACCTGAGAATCGTTCTCGAATTTCTCGCCGCGCCCTTCGTCGCGAGCCTGATTCTCACGGGGATCCATGCCTACCTCGGCGTCCACGTCGTCGAGCGCGGCGTCATCTTCGTCGACCTCTCGCTGGCACAGATCGCTGCGCTCGGCGCGACGATTGCGGTGCTCCTGCCAATATCCGGCGGCGACCCGCACGCACCAGTCGTCTACTGGATCAGCCTTGCCTTCACCTTCATTGGCGCAGCAGTCTTCTCGACGATCCGCAGCAAGCGCGCGCGCATTCCGCAGGAAGCGATCATCGGCATCTGCTACGCCGTTGCCTCCGCGGCGGCGATTCTGGCGATGAGCAAGGCGACGTCGCAGGCCGAGCACCTGAACGACATGCTGGTGGGGAATATCCTGTCGGTCTCCTGGCACGACGTCTGGAAGACCGCGATGCTCTATGGCGGCGTCGGGCTGTTCCACTTCGTGTTCCGCAAGCAGTTTCTTGCCATCTCGATGGATCCGAAACGTGCCGAGGCCTCCGGGCTCTCGATTCGCCTGTGGGATTTCCTCTTCTACGCCTCCTTCGGATTCGTCGTCACGTCGTCTGTCTCGATAGCCGGCGTGCTCCTCGTCTTCTGCTATTTGATCGTCCCCTCGGTGGCGGCGATGCTGTATGCCGACGACATCGGGCGACGGCTTGCCATTGGCTGGGCGATGGGGACGATCGTGTCGGCGCTTGGCGTCTACCTGTCGGTGGCGCTGGATCTGCCGACCGGCGCCACGATCGTCTGCACGTTCGGAATCGTGCTCGCGATCATGGCCGTCGTGCGTCCGTTGCTCGTGCGGAACCGGCCTCGCGATCTGCACCAGCGCGACTTCCACGACGTCGCTCACAGCGCGTGAGCGACGTCGCGGCCGATTGCTAATTCGATTCGCTGTTCGGATGGTCTGCCGGTTTCAGGAACCCGAATAGCCCGCCTTCCTCATCGTCCGGACCCGCCGTGAAGTAGAGCGAGTTGGAGTCGCCCGAGTTGGTGTTGCCGTGGCCGAATTGAATCGCCCAGAGGCCCTCGATCGCGAGCGGCGCGCCGCTGGTCGAATGCAGGAAACCCTTGTACTCGAAGCGGCCGTTGCCGAGCGGCTTGTCAGGGTCGAACGCGAGGATGCGCCCATCGCCGAAATTGCCGATGAGCAGATGTCCGGAGAATTTCCCGAAGCCATCGGGCGCCCACGCGATGCCCCACGGCGCGTTGAGCTGCCCTTGTGAGGCCACGCGTCCCAACAGATGACCGGCGGTGTCGAAGGCGTTGACGAAGCCGAGGCCCTTGCCGGCGACATCGTCCTCCTGGTCTTCGTCCTGCTTGGCGTAGGTGACGTACACGACGTCGCCAATCGTCTGGATGCCGAACGGCGCGAAGCCGGAGGGAATGGTCGAATCCTCGAATCCACCGGGCACGACGGGCGTAAAAGTCCCGTCGAACACTTCGACCGTAGCCGCCTTGAAGTTCGTCGCGAACAAGCGCGGTCCCGCGGCAGTTTCCGCGATCGCCAGCCCCTTGTAGATGGCGCTGTCGGGCGAAGTGAAAACGACAGCGGCCTGTGTGGGGTCGCCGGAGGGATTCCAGGCCGAGATCGTGCCGTCCTCACTGTCGAACATGAAGATCGCCCGCCCGGTCTTGCCACCGGCGTTGATGTTGAACAGCGCCGGATCGTTGTCGATGTTGAACACGATGCCCGTCGGCGCGCCCTGCACGTTGACGATCAGCGGGCCGTTCGGCGGTGGAGGAAACGGTGCTCCCGCGCCGTTGTACAGCGTCGACTTCGCGGTGCCGTTGTCGGCCACCCACCACGGACTTGACGCGCTCGAGACGAGTCCCCATGGATTGATGAGGTTTGCATCTGTGCTGTCCGAGACGAGATTGTTCTGCTCGTAGAACTGTGCCCGAGCCGGCACAGCCACGAGCGCCATGACGAATACGAATCCAGCGACGACCACATCTTTGCGCAAAAGCATTGGGCCTCCTATCGCCGCATCGCCCGGGCAAGTTGGCGGCCATAATCGACCTTCCGGAAAGGGGCGCAATTGGGCCGGGTAGGAAGCGCTGCAGGTTACGTCGGGCGAAAAGGGCTTACGGCGGGTGATGCTCAGCGGCCGCGCAACGTGCCGCTCCCAAAGCGCGCCGAGAGCTTGAACCCGCCGCGGTGGAGGTTGGCTCGCGTGAGCTCGACGGTGATCGCGTACCGGCGGCCCGGCTCGAATCGGGGCGGTACACCCATCATCTGAATCCGGCCGCCTGGCGCATTGACCGGGTTGTCGAGATGGCAGGAATGGCAAGACGGCTCGCCGAATCCACCGGTCATGTTCGGCAGCGGCCCCTCTTTGAACGCGACGCGGCCAGCGGCAGCGTAAGCAGCGCGACGCCCACGGCGAATTCGCGACCTACGGCATCAAGGTGAACTCGAAGGGCGTGCCGTTCTTCGATCTGTTCGGCGTAAACAAGATCGGCAGCATCGATCCAAAGACGATGAAGATCACCGAGTACCCGCTGCCCGATCCGAATGCCCGACCGTGGCGCATCGCGATCGCGCCCGACGACACGGTCTACTACACCGACTACGCGCGTGGCATGCTCGGACGGTTGCATCCAGACACCGGCAACGTGGAGGAATACCCGTCGCCGGGCGGCGGCGAGAGCCGACCGTACGCGATTGCCGTCGCGCCCAACGGCGTCGTCTGGTATGCGAGACGGGTGATGACGCGGAGAGCTGACCACTGTTCGGGTCCGGGACTGCCATTCCCAGCTCCGAACACTCTCGCGCCGTGGCCGCGACGAGGTCGGGGATGAATTTCATTTTTTGCCAGGCCAATTCGCAGGCAAAAAGTGAAATTCATCCCGACCCCATCGCCTGCCTGCCAATCGGGCACAGCGATCGCAAGAAGATCCCGCGCATGGACGCGCTCCGCCAGGACATTCGGCACGGTCTTCGCCGGCTTGCCCGCTCGCCTGGATTCACGATCGTCGCGCTCTTGACCTTGGCGCTCGGCATCGGCGCCAACACGGCCATCTTCACGGTCGTCAACGCGATCATCCTGAAGCCGCTGCCCTACGACCACCCGGAGCAGCTGGTTGGCGTCTTCCATCGGATGCGCGGCACGAGCGATCTCTCGACCTTGTCGCCGCCCAACTTCATCGACGTGCGGACGCAGACCCGCGCGCTCGCCGATGTCGCCGCGGTGAACACGTCCAGCTTTACGATCACGGGCACGGGCACGCCGGTTCGGGTCGATGGCGCGCAGGTCAGCGCGAGCCTGTTCGACGTGTTACGCGTGAGCCCGATCCTCGGACGCCGGTTCCACGCCGAAGAGAACGAGCCGGGCAAGCACCACGTCGTCGTCCTGAGCCACGCACTCTGGCTGCAGCGGTTTGGCGGCAACCGCGATGTCGTCGGCCGCACCATCACGATCGACTCGGCGCCCCACACGGTCGTGGGCGTCATGCCGGCAGGCTTTTCGTACCCCGAGGGCCGCGCGCTCTGGGTGCCATTCGAGTACCGACGAGTCGTTTCGCGTTTCCAATCGCGGGGCGTGGTATCTGGACGTGATAGCCCGGCTGAAGCCGGGCGTCACAGCGACTGACGCTGCGAGAGACGTGGCGGGAATCGCGCGGCGCCTGGAGCGCCAGTACCCGAAGTCGAACACCGACCTCGAGATGACCGCCGAGCCCCTGCACGGGTGGATAGTCGAGGGTACGCGCACGTCATTGCTGCTCCTGCTCGGCGCCGTCGGATTCGTGCTCCTGATCGCCTGCGCGAACGTAGCGAACCTGACGCTGGCCCGCGCGGCCGCCCGGGAGGGAGAACTGGCAGTTCGCACTGCGCTCGGCGCCGGGCGTGGTCGGCTGGTCCGGCAGCTGCTGACGGAAAGTCTCCTGCTCTCGCTCATCGGCGGTGTGTGCGGACTGCTTCTCGCGTGGTGGGGCAGCGACGCGCTCGTCGGGCTCCAGCCCGCCGGGATTCCGCGTCTTGGGGAAGTGGGAATCGACGGAACCGTGATCGGATTTGCCGCGATCGCGGCGGTGACAACTGGCCTCCTGTTCGGGAGCATCCCTGCGCTGCAGGTGACGCGCGTCGGACTGGTTGGCGCTCTGAAAGAAGGCGGGCGCGGTGCCCTCACGGGACGCCGCAGCGTGCGCGTCAGGAGCGCGCTGGTGGTCGGGGAACTGGCGCTTGCGGTCGCCCTTCTCGCCGGCGCGGGTCTGCTCATCAACAGCTTCGTACGCGTACAACAGGTTCATCCCGGGTTCAGCGCGGATCAGGCGCTCTCGTTCCGGGTCTCGCTGCCGGAAGCGACATACGCCGAGCGTCCGCAGCGCATTGCGTTCTACGAACGTCTGCTGATGCGACTGAGCGCGTTGCCGGGCGTGCACTCGGCGGGTGCGGTGGTGGGTCTGCCGCTCAGCGGCCTCAACTTCACCATCTCGTTCCACGTGAAGGGCCGTCCGGAGGCGCCTTCAGGGCAGGAGCCAGGGATGGAAGTGCGCGTCGCCTCGTCCGATTACTTCCGCGCGATTGGCATTCCGCTGAAGCGGGGCCGACTCTTCACGAGCTCCGACGTCATGGCGGCGCCGCAGGTCGTCCTCCTGAGCGAGTCGGCGGTGAAGTGCTACTTCCCGAACCAGGATCCCCTCGGAAAGACGATCGAGATCGGCTGGCACTTCGACGAGGGCAAGCAGGCGGGCGGTAAGGTCGTCGGCATCGTTGGCGACGTGAAGGACGCCGGGCTCGACGAGCCGTCGCCTCCCGAGATCTACATTCCACACGCGCAGATCGGCATCTCCGACATGGCGGTCGTCGTGCGTGGCGCCCTGCCTCCGACGGCGCTCGCGCGCACGGTCGAGGCCGCGCTTCGCGAGCTGGATCCCGATCTGCCGATGGCGAACCTGAAGACGCTGGACGAAGTGCGCACGGCGTCCGTCTCGGGCCGTCGCTTCTACGTGTTGTTGCTGACGCTCTTCGCGGCCGTCGCGCTTGCACTGGCGGCGATCGGCATCTTTGGCGTCATGTCGTACGCCGTCACGCAGCAGACACGCGAGATCGGCATCCGGATGGCGCTCGGCGCCGACCGCGAGCATGTCGTCCGCATGGTGCTGCGTCGGGCGGCGCTCCTGGTGATCGCCGGCCTCGCGATTGGCCTCGGCGTCGCGCTACTCACCGGCCGCGCCCTGGCCAGTCTGCTCTTCGATCTCAGCCCGACCGATCCCGCGACTCTCGCCGCCGTCTGCGCGCTCCTGGCCACCATCGCGCTCGTGGCGAGCTACCTGCCGGCCCGACGCGCCACGCGAATCGACCCAGTGGTGGCGCTCCGCTCGGAATAGAACTCGAGAAACCGTGCGCCCACACCCTGGGCAACCCGGGCAATCTGGGGAACCTGCGCCGGTAGTGTGTCGTTATATGATATGTCGCTATGTCACATAACCTGTCGCGGATGTTCGATCGCGAGCTCAAGAAGGGGAGCGCGGAGCTGTTGATTCTCTCGCTCATCGAGCACACCCCGCGGCACGGCTACGACATCGCGCAGTTGATCGAGGCGCGATCCGACGGCGTGATCCAGTTCAAGGTCGCCTCGCTGTATCCCCTGCTGTATCGCCTCGAGGCGCGAGGCTGGATTCAGGGGCGCTGGGTCGAGAAGACGGGCCAGCGGCGACGGCGCTATTACCGCCTCACGGCCGACGGTCGAAAGGTGCTCGCCGCGCAGCGCACCACCTGGGACGCATTTGCCGCGGCCATTGCCCGCGTGACGGGAGGCAGTCATGCGTAACTGGCGAAGAGAAATCCGGGCGCGCCTCGCGCCGCTCGGCTTGCCGGCTGTGCAGGAGGCGGCCATCATCGAGGAGCTGGCCCAGGACGCCGAGGATCGGCACGCGGCGCTCATTCTGAGGGGCGTGTCGCCGGACGATGCGGCGACGCAGATCCTTGGTGATCTGGACGAGACTGCGATCGCCGAGCGGCTGCGAGCGATCCCTCGAACGCCGTCGCCGATACCGGCGCTCGGCGCCTCTCGCGGTTCCTTCCTGGCAGACGCATGGCAGGACCTTCGCTACGGGCTTCGCACGCTGCGCAAGAGCCCGCTGTTCACGACATTGGCGATCCTGACGCTCACGCTCGGCATCGGCGCGAGCACCGCGATGTTCAGCGTGCTCAACGCAGTTCTGATCGTGCCTATGCCGTTCCCTGACTCGGAGCGGCTCGTCGAAATCTCAGGCGCACGGACCGACGCGGGCTGGGAGCAGAACTCGCTGTCGCACGCCAATTTCTGGGACCTCACCGACCTCGCGCGCAACTTCACCGACATCGGCGGCGTCACGTTCACGGGCTTCAATCTCACCGGCCACGAGGCGCCCGAGCGCCTCAGCGCGCTGCAGGTCTCGGCCGGCTTCCTGCGCGCGCTCGGCGTCACACCGATCACCGGACGCCTGTTTGCTCCGGGCGAGGATCAGGCCGGTCACGACAACGCCGTCGTCATCCTGACGCACCGCATGTGGCAAACGCATTTCGGCGGCGACGCCGCGGTCATTGGACGTTCCCTGACGCTGGACGGAACGCCACGCGTGATCGTGGGCGTACTGCCGCCCGGAACTCCCTGGCTCGACGCCGGCGACATTTTCGTGCCGCTGGTGAGGACGGCGAAGGAGGATCGCGGAAGCATGGAGGTCAACGCGATTGGCCGGCTGCGGCCTGGCGTCTCTGAGGCGCATGGCAGGGCCGATCTGTCGCGCGTCGCGCGGCTGCTCCGCGAACGCTTCCCTGACGTCAACGAGGGCTTCGACATCGTCTCGACGCCCTCCAGCCAATGGGTGGCCAGCGATACGACGCGGCGAGCGCTGTGGATTCTGATGGGAGCGGTCGCGTGCCTGCTCCTGATCGCGGCGGTGAACCTGGTCAATCTGCTGCTCGCACAGGCCACCGGCCGCGCGCGTGAGGTCGCGTTGCGTTCAGCGCTGGGGGCGAGCCGCGCACGTGTGGTCCGCCAGCTCGTGGTGGAATCGCTGCTGCTGGGCGGCATCGGCTCCGTCCTGGGCCTGAGTCTCGCTTATTGGATTGTCGGCTTGGTCCGAACCGCCGACACCGGAATCGCTCGCCTGGCCTTTGTCGCCGTGGACTCGCGCGTCCTCATCTTCACAATCCTGGTCGGCGTGCTGACGAGTCTCATCACCGGGATCATCGCCGCGTTCCAGACCTCCCAGGTCGCCCTGGTGCCTTCGCTGCGCGAGGGCGAGCGGGGCGCCGGCGGCTCCCCGCGTCAGCAGCGCGTCCGCCAGTTGCTGGTGGCCGCGGAAGTCGCACTCTCGTTGACACTGCTCGTCGGCGCGGGCTTGTTGCTGCGCAGCTTTGGCGCGGTGTTGAGCGCCGATCGTGGCTTCCAGACCGAGCACCGCATCCTGCTCGAGATGAGCCTGCCCGGGACATACGACGCTCCTCGCACCTGGCAGTTGATCGAGACCTTCCGCGAGCGGGCGCAGGCCATCGCCGGCGTCAGGTCGGTCGCCGCGGTCAGCGCGCGGCCGCTCGGCAATTCCAACACGGGTCTTGGCATCGGCAACCCCGCGGACAACAGCACGGGCGGCACCATTCCATGGGCCTCGTGGCGCCTGGTCACGCCGAACTACTTCCAGACGATCGGCGTGCCGCTGCTCAGAGGGCGAACCTTCGAGGAGGGTGAAGAGAACGGGTGGTCGCAGTGGCAGAAAGCGAAAACACCGATGCCCGTGGTCGTCAGCGATCGAGTGGCCAGGCTGCTCTATCCGGACGTGGACCCCATCGGCCGCGAGATTGTGCTGTGGAAGGGCCAGGGCGATTCGCGCGGCCGCATCGTTGGCATCGTCGGCAACATGCGCGAGCGCGGGCTGTCGAGCGAGCCGACGCTGGCCGTGTATCTCCCCGCGCGTGGCGTCGCCTGGCAATCGCTGCAGTTCGTGCTGAACGCGACCGCCAGCCCGGGCGCGCTCGTCCCGAGCCTGCGTGCGCTCCTGGCCGACATCGATCGCGCGGTGCCGATCTCCGATGTTCGGACGTTCGAGGAGCTCGTCGCGGAATCGATGGCGTCACGCCGATTCACGCTGGTGCTGTTGACGGCGTTTGCGGCCCTGGCCTTCGTGCTCGCGCTCGGCGGCATTCACGGCGTGCTCGCGTACAACGTCGCCCGACGCACCGGGGAGATCGGCATACGCGTGGCGCTCGGCGCAACCGCCGCAGGCGTGCTCCGGCTGATTGTCTCGCAGGGGATGCGGCCGGTGATCGCCGGCCTTGTCGTCGGCCTCGTGGCGGCGGCCATCCTGTCGCGGCTGATGACGACGCTCCTGTTCGACGTGACGCCAACCGACCCGCTGACCTATGCCGCGGTTGCCGGGGTCATCGTCGCCGCCGGCATCGTCGCGTGCCTCGTGCCGGCCACGCGCGCCCTGCGCGTGGACGTGATCAACGCGCTGAGAGCGGAATGATGCGGGAGGACCCTGCCTAGCGAGCGCTCACGGTGCGAACCTCGAACACCGCGCCGGTAGTGGCGTCGGAGGCTGGGCGGAACCCGACACGGATCGTCGACTTACCCTTCGTCAGGGCGGCGGGCACGGCGTGCTCGATGTCGATGAGCTCAGCCGGTTTCACCGGCAAGGTCTCGCGCGCCACCGCCTCGCCGTCGACGAGCACATCGAACACACGCGACTGGTTCGACGCGCCGCGGTACGTCACCACGATACTGGCCGCGCCTGCCGGTGGCAGCTTCAACTGATAGCTGAATGGCGCTGCCTTCGACTCGCGGCCCGAACGCCCCTCGAACCAGGGGCGCCGCTGATCGATCAGGCCTTCCCCGGCATGATCGCGCTCGCTGTCGGCACTGTCCGCGTTCACGAGGTCGACGGTGCGGCGTTCGAGGTCGCGCCGGCGAGCGGTTGCGGCATCGATCGCCGCGGTGTGGGCCGTCCACTCGGCGGGCGAATAGAGGCGCCAGTAGACCGTGTAGCGCGCGTCGGTGACGCGAAAGAACGGCCGGAGCCTTACGTCCTGCGGCTGCGCCAGTCCCTCGGTACGGAAGGTCAACGGTTGACCATCGACGGCGCGAATGCGTGCGATCGGATCGCCATCCGCAACGACAAGACCCGGAATCGTCACCGGCGGCAGCTTCGCCAGCTCCGGTGCGGTCATGCCGTACCGCGTCTTTTCACTGAGGCCCTCGTGGCCAAGATCGCCGGCCAGCAGCACGGGACCGTAGAACAGGGCGACCGTGCGGGGATCGCCGGGCAGCGGCTCGGACCGGAGTCGCATCGGCACGCGGATGTCGATCACGTCACCGTTCTGCCAGTGACGGGAGAGCGTCGCAAAAGATCCCGGCGTACCTTCGTAGGCTTCTCCCTTCCCGTTGATGGCAAAGGTCATCCCATCACGTGCCCATGACGGATAGCGGATCCGCATCGAAAGCCGCACCGGTTGTTTGAGCGTGAGCGACAGACGGATCGAGTCCTGCTCGGGGAATCGCGTCTCCTGTCGCAGCACGAGGTCCTGGTCTCGCCACGTCAGCTCGGACGGAATGAACAGGTTGACGAAGAGGGATTGGTCTCCGGCGAAGTAGATGGCGTCCGTGTAGCGGGCAGGGTTCTCCATTCCCGTGCCCACACAGCACCAGAACGCGTCGTTGGGCGTCGAGAACGTTTTGAACGCGCCTGGCTTCAGCGGGCAGTAATAGATGACGCCGCCGGTCGCCGAGTCCTGCGATGCGAGAATGTGGTTGTAGAGGCCACGCTCGTAGAAGTCCATCAGGTCCACTGAAGGGATCCACCCGAACAGATGGCGGGTCAGTTTCAGCATGTTGTAGGTGTTGCACGTCTCCGACGACTCGGCACCCAGATGCACGGGGAACTGATCGATTGGAAAGAAATTCTCTTCGTCGCTGTGCCCGCCGTTCGCGTAGGAACGGTATTTCGCTACGCGTGTCCAGAAGGTGGTGGCGATGGTGCGGTATTGCGGCTCGCCCGTCAGCTCGAACTCGCGTGCGGCGCCGATGATCTTCGGGATCTGGGTGTTCGCGTGCAGACCGTCCAGCGTGTCGCGTCGTTTGGCCAGCGGATCGAAGACGGCGCGATGATCGAATGTCTGGGCGAGCCGTAGATATTCGGCGTTTGCTGTCATCGCATACAGGTTGGCGAAGACCTCGTTCATGCCGCCGAACTCGGTGCCGAGCATGGCCTGCTGCTGATCGAACGACAACGCGTCGACGCGCCGTTTCACCCAGTCCGCCTGTCGTTGCAGCACGTCGAGTGCTTGCTGGGTCCCGCAGTGCACGTAGACGTCGAGCAAGCCGGCCATGATCTTGTGCAGCGTGTAGTAGGGCGCCCAGACGGGCTTCCGCGCTTCGACCCGTTCGATGAATTCCTCGGGAAACGCGGACAGGTATCCGATGCCAGCCCCCTTCTGTGTCAGCGCCTGCTGCACCTTGGCGAGCTCGGCGACGATGAGCTCGGCGCGTGTCGTGAAGCGCACATCGCCCGTGCCGGCGTACATCAGCGCCAGTGCCGACAGGTAGTGGCCGACGCTGTGGCCCCGCAGCTCGACGTCCGGTGCTTCCCATCCGCCGAGGGGTTGTGCCGTCGACGGCAGGCCGGCGTTCACCCGAAAGTTGTGCAACAACCGATCGGGATCGAGCGAGAGCAGGTAGGCCTGATCGCGGGAAAGGGCTTCCTTGAACGGCCCGTCGAGCAGTCGCACCGCTTCCGGCGGGAACGGCCGCGCGGAGTGTTCGATCTTGTCGGGGACACGCGGCGCCACTGGCGTCACGGCTTTCTGATCCGGGGCTCCGGAGCCTGCAACGCCGACACTCGCGATCAAGACGACCAGGAGGGAATGACGTGAGATCACGGATGATTCTCCGAAGGAGAATCATACGTCGAGCGCCGCGGGGAGCGCTCGGCTACTCGTCGCGCATCGCTGTCACCGGATTCGTTCCGATCGCGCGTCGCGCTGGAAGATAGCTGGCGGCAAACGCAATGGTCCCTAGCGCGAGTGTGGCGACAACGAACGCAGGCGGATCGATCGGCGTGACGCGGAAGAGCAGGCTGGCGAGGAAACGCGCCAGCGCGAGAGAGGCCACGAGTCCGATCACAAGCCCGAGCGCGGTCAGTCTGGCGCTGTAGCCGACAATCTCGCGAATGACTCGGCCCGGCATCGCCCCGAGCGCCATGCGGATGCCGATCTCCCGAGTCCGCTGTGACACGTCGTAGCTCAGGACGGCGTGAATCCCAATCGCCGCGAGCAGCATCGCCAACCCGGCGAACGCCGCCAGCAGAAGCATCACGAACCGCCGCCGGCCGAGTGATTCGGCGAGGGTCGCGCGCAACGGCTCGACCCCAAACAGCGCAAGCCCCGGATCCTCTTTTGCGATTGCGGCACGTACCGCACCTGCCATGGCCATAGGATCCGAAGACCGCACCAGCAGTACTTCCGATGCCGAGGGAGCCTGCGCCAGCGGGGCATAGGTCGCGGGTGGGGCAGCCTCGGCAAGACCGTGGAAGCGCTCGTTGCCCACGACGCCGACGACGAGCCGCGTCGTGCCCCAGAAGCCAATGTGCTGACCAACTGGCGATCGACCGGGGAAGAACCGCGATGCGGCGGCTTCGTTCACGAGCACGACCATGCCAGCCTGAGCCGTGTCACCGTCCGTGAAGAGACGGCCCTCGACGAGCGGGACTTTCATTGTCCCGAAGTAGCCGGGACTCACACGCCGCAGCGCAATCTCGGGCCAGTCGTGCGCCTCAGCTTCGCGGCCCACAACCGTGAACGAATTCGTAAAGCCGGCATCGAGGGGATGCTGCGCTGCCAGCGCCACGGAATCGATGCCGGGCAGGCTTGTCGCCGAGCGCAGCAGCGCGTCGTTGAAGCGGTGGATCTCAGTGAAGTTCGGCCACCGGCGGAAGTCCTGCGGGTACCGGCTCTGTGGCAACTGGAACTCAGCTTTGAGGATGCCATCCGCGCGGAACCCGGGGTCGACCGCCTCCAGACTCCACAAGCTTCGGATCAGGAGCCCCGCCGCCACGGTGAGCACCACCGCGAGGGCAATTTCACCAACGATCAGGAAGGCGCGGAGCGAGCGGGAGTGTCGACCGCTGGTACCGGTGCGCGCGTCATCGGCTGCGAGGGCGCGCGAGAGCGCGAGCCGGCGCGCGTGCAGTGCCGGCAGCGCCCCGAAGACCAGGGCAAGCAGCGTCGCGAGAGCGAACGCCACCGCAAACAGGCTGGCATCGAACCCGACGGTGGCGATACGCGGCACGTCCGCCGGTGCGATCAGCACGAGCACGCGGAGCACGGCAGCCGCGATCGCGATCCCGACGACCGCCGCCGTCGCGGCGACGAGCGACGTCTCGACGACGAACTGACGGGCGAGACGGGCAGGTGTAGCCCCAAGAACGGAGCGGAGCGCCACTTCGCGGGAACGAGTCGTGGCGCGCACCAGCACGAGGTTCGCGACGTTGGCTGCCGCCAGCAGAAGCACGAGGGCCACGGCGACGGCCAGGACGCCGAGCGCGGGACGCACGGATCCGAAGATGACAGCCATCAGCGGCTCGACGTGCGCGCTGCGTGCCTTGTTGTCGTCCGGGAATTCCCGCTCGAGGGCCGCCATCAACGAAGCCATCTCGTCCTGCGCCGACTGGAGCGCCACGCCGGGCGCCATGCGGCCGACCACCAGAAGGGGATGTGTACTGCGCGGCAAGGCGTTGGGGTCGAGAGCCAGCGGCACCCACGCATCAACGCGGCTGCGCGCATCGCGATCGGCGAAGCCGCGGCTGTAGTCGGCGGCGAGCAGCCATTGCAGAACGCCGAGGTCGGCGGTGTCGGGGAGGACGCCAACGATCGTCCGGGGACGATCGTCCAGTCGGATGGTCCGCCCCACGATTCCAGGGTCACGATGGAACAGCCGCGCCCACAGCCGCTCCGAAATGAGGACGACGTCGGCGTTCGCCGTGCGATGTTCGACGTCGGAGAAGCGCCTGCCGGCGGTGGCGTGAACGCCCAGCAGGTCGAAGAGACCGGCGGTGACGTGCAGAGCCGCCAGCCGTGTCGGCTCCCCGCGGGTCGGCGTGAGATTGAGCTCGTCGGCAACGATCGCGCCGAACCGTTCGATCCGCCGGGCGCGCCGTTCGAAATCGAGGAGGTCCGGCAGCGATGCCGGTTCGCGGACCGTGCTGCTGTCCCGGTCCGTTTCCCAGACCGCCACGAGCCGTTCGGGCTCGGGGTACGGCACCGGCTTCAGCAGTACCGCGTCGATCACGCTGAAGATCGCCGTGGACGCCCCAAGGCCAATGGCCAACGTGAGGATGGCCGGCAGGGCGAACCCAGGGCTGCGCCACAGCACGCGCGCCGCGTAACGCAGGTCCTGACCGAGCCCGCTGAGCAGACCGCCCGGAGGCGTGCGAGGCGGCGGCGCTGGTGGCCGCGAGCGCGCGGGATGCAGCCGTCGGAGCCGTGCGGCGAGCTGTTCAGCATCACCAAGCTCCGCGCGCACGTACGCTCGCACGTCGCGCTCGCTGGCGCCGATCACCCGCCGCTCGTCGAACCGCTGGGCGAGATCGTCGGCGAGCTCCTCGACGATTTCGGCGTCGTGGGCCGCATCTCCGGTGAGCGCTTTCAGCTCGTCGCGGACGAGCGACCGCCAATCCATGGACGACTATGCCTCTCTCAGGCGCGCCACCTGGTCCAGCGCGCTCATGAACTGCTGCCAGATCGATCGTTGCCGCGACAGCACGCGCCGGCCCTCGCGCGTCAGCTTGTAATACCGGCGCCGCCGCTGGCCGGCCTTCTCGACCCATCGGCCTTCGACCCAGCCGCGCTTCTCGAGGCGATACAGCATGGGATAGAGCGAGGCGACGCGGAAGGTGAGGGCGCCATTGGACCGCGACTCGATCAGTTTGCTGATCTCGTAGCCATGCCGCGGCCGCTCCTCCACCAGCGCCAGCACCAGCAATGCCGCGCTTCCTTTCTTCACTTCCGGACTGAACATCGTCACGATATGTTGCGACAAAATATATGTCGATGAAATACAGGTGTCAATTCATCGGGGGGAAAGCACAGCAAGGTGCGGACGGGTGCGGGGAGGTGCGAAGTGGTGCGGAGAGGTGCGAAGTGGTGCGGAGAGGTGCGATGGTGCTAGGTGCTGGTGCGGAGGTGCCTGGTGCGGAGGCGCCTGGTGCGGCCGAGCACCTATCGCACCACCGCACCCCTGCCGCACCCCTCCGCACCTTGCCGCACGCTCCGCACCCAGTAGTCCCCGTCATTCCGTCATTTCGACGACGACGATCGTGACGTCGTCGTTGAGAGCGCCCGTGGGCACGCCGGCCCAGCGGCGGGCGGCGTCGACGAGACGTGGCGTGAACTGATCGAGCGGAAGATCGCGAAAGGCCGTGAGCGACAGATCGAGCTGGCGATCGCCGAAGAACTCGCCGCCATCGCGCGTGGCCTCGGTCAGGCCGTCCGTATAGAGCAGGATGCGATCCCCCGGTGCGAGACCGTCCACGACCGTCGTCGCATACTGCATCTCAGGCATGAAACCGAGTACCATTCCGCCGCGATCGAGGCGCGCGAGCGTGCCGGACCGGCGCGCGAGGACGGATGGCGGGTGGCCCGCTGATGCGTAGGCAAGTCGCCCCGCTGCAGGGTCCAGCAGCAGGAACGTCGCAGTCACGTAGGCGAGCTCGAACTGTCCGTACAGCGCCCGATTGAGTTGGCTCAACACCGCCCCTGGATCGTGGATGTCCTCGCGCTGCGTCGCCAGGCCGATCTTCACCATCGACGCGATGATCGCGGCGGGAACTCCGTGTCCGGACACGTCCGCCACCAGAACGCCGAGCTGTCCGGAGCTGGTCACCACAAAGTCGAAGAGATCCCCAGCCACTTCCGTCATCGGCTCGTAGTGCGAGGCCACTCGCAGCCCCTTCACGGTCGGGTTGTCCTTTGGAAGAATCGACTGCTGTATCCGCCGCGCGGTTTCCAGCTCGCGGGTAACGGCCGCCACGCGGCGCTCGTTGGCGAACACACGATTGGCCGCCGCGAAGCCGAGGCAGACGATGAGGACGAGCATCGCGAAGGGCTCGGCGTTCCAGCGGCCGAACATGCCGCCACGGACCGTTTCGTAGAGGGCCGTCAGCGTGAAGATTGCGAGCCCGCCGATGACGAGCCACGCGTCGCGCGACCAGGTCCTCGGATGCGCCCGCGGCGCCAGCGTGGCGATCAGTATCGCGACGTTGCCAAAGACCATCCACGGGTTCAGAAACATCGCGCGGCCAGGCCGCGTCGCGCTCAGGTCCCACGTGATCGCGAGAGCCGCGAATACGAGATCGGCCTTCCAGAGATGGTGGAGAACGCCGCGCGGACCGGGCCCGAACGTGGCCAGAATCATCCGCACGGCCGGGATGAAGATCGCGTAGGTGATGAACGCATCGATGTAGTGCAAGACGGCTTGATTGAAGCCAAGCGTCGCATCGATGACGGCGCTTCGCGCCAGAAGGCGTGCGCCATACAGCAACGTGAAGACGCCAAACCAGATCAGCGAGGGATCGCGGCGGTCTGAGCGAAGGTGGGCGCCGCCAATCGCGGCGAGTCCGAGCGTGAGGAAGAGGGTGCCCAGGAGAGCACCAACGACATCAGCCGCGTTGATCACGAACCGACTCTAGCAGCTCAATCTCCAATCCGTCGAAATCGCGCAGCAGTGTGCCACCGCGTGGGCCGGGCCCGACTGTGTGTTCCCGTGTCTGGTGAAGGATTCGCTCGTGGTCTTCGCGATCGGCGAGGCGGACGCCGAATCGCACGAGTCCCAGGCTGCCGGGCAGAGCGCCGGTCCCGCTCCGCCAGGTGTTGACGCCGAGATGGTGGTGATATCCGTCGCGGGCGAGAAACAGCGCGCCCGGATACGACCGTTGACGCACGGCGAATCCGAGCTGGGTGCCATAGAAGTGTTCAGCGCGATCCAGTGACGAGACCGAGAGATGCATGTGCCCGATCCGGACGCCGGATGGCAGCGCAGGGCCCGACTCCTGACGACCCGCTGCTGCCAAGGATCCGAGGTCGAGCGGATCGGTGAACATCGTCACCCCGCCATTCGCCTCGCCAGTGGGCCACGCGCTCGCCGGCCGATCGACGTACAGCTCGAGGCCATTGCCCTCGGGGTCCGCGAGATACAGCGCTTCGCTGACGCCGTGATCCGCGGATCCGAGCCGCACGCCGGCGCGTATCAGACGGGTGAGCATGCGACCGAGCGACTCGCGTGTCGGAAAGAGCAGCGCCACGTGGAACAGGCCTGCCGCGGCAGGTGGCCGAGGCGGAGCGGTCGACGACTCTTCCAGCTCGAACAACGCGGGCTCGTCGGGTCCGGACGAAAAGGTGACTGTGCCGTCACCCTCTATCGATGGGTAGAGGCCGAGCATGTTCTGGTAGAAGTCGCGCGCCCGATCCAGATGCCTGACGCGCAGCGTTACCCGGTCGAGCTGGACCGAATGGAAGAACTGATCAGACGACATGGACGTCACGCTACTGCGTCAATGAAAGCGGAAGCAACCGATTACAGCCGTTCGTGCGGTGACCCGACGTACGCGATGTCCGATTTGTTCGCGCCGCTCGTTTTCTGTCGCGAGCGAATGAGCATCTCATCCCCCTCCGAAGACGACGCGCTCGCCGCCCTGGTGCAGCGCCTCTTGACCGCGGACGACACGTCGAACGCTAGTGTTAGCGCGACGGACGATTCGAGCAACATCGAGGAGGTCATGCGCATCGGCGCAGACGTGCGCGTCGTGCGTCAACGTGGCGAGCTCTACATCGCCCTTGTAGTTGTGGGAGACGACGTCGCTGCGTACCGACTAGGCGTCGGTCTGGGACGCCTGGTGTGGACCCTGGCGACCGCCGCACGGACCACCGACCGCGAACACGCCCGCCGGGTCCTCGTCGAGACAGGAATCGGGGGACTGGCGCGTGCAGTGCCAAGTGCTAAGTGCCAAGTGCAAAGTGGAGTGGACAGTGAGAAACAGGAAGTGGGGGGCCAATCCTCAGCTGGGGCTCGTCCCCGCTCGTGACGCCTCCAATCCGTAATCCCTCACCAATCCGCAATAAAATCCGCAATCCGCAATCCGCAATCCGCGATTTCGCGTCCCCCCTGAGCCGACTTTCCTCGATTCCCACTGGGACGCCTGCCGCCGCACGGAGCACCGACCGCGAACACGCCCGCCGGGTCCTCGTCGAGGCAGGAATCGGGGGACTGGCGCGTGCAGTGCCAAGTGCTAAGTGCCAAGTGCAAAGTGGAGTGGATAGTGAGAAACAGGAAGTGGGGGGCCAATCCTCAGCTGGGGCTCGTCCCCGCTCGTGACGCCTCCAATCCGCAATCCCTCACCAATCCGCAATCAAATCCGCAATCCGCAATCCGCAATCCGCATCGCAATTTCGCGTCACCCCCTGAGCCGACTCTCGTCGATTCCCAGGGCGATCGCGATCTCGCGCAGCTTGGCCTTCACTGCGCGTGCGTTCTCGGGTCCCATGCGCAGCAGCTGTTTCTGCGCAGGAGCGAGGGCCTCGAACTGCGGATCGGCGAAGGCGTATGTGCCGCCGCGCGGGACCACCTCGATCGGGCCGTCAGGCACGGGCGTGGCGACGAGAGTGACCAGCGCGTCTTCGAGCGTGGCATCGAATGGTGTGTTCGGGAAGCCGAGCTCGGCGTAGGCCTCGCCAAGGCGCGGACGGAAGATGGAATAAACCCTTGCGCTCGCGCGTGCGTCGAGTGAGCCCACTGCCGCTGCGATGGCGTCATAGCGGCGATAGCTGCGTGGATCAATCGTCAACCGCCCTTCCGACGACTTCACCGCGAACGGCTGCGACGGCCGGAGCACTTCCAGATGGCGTGCCACACCGCGATCCTCGGCGATCGCCTGCACGACCCGCGTGACGTTGCGCACCAGATCGTTCGTGGTCAGCCACCTGGCAATCGTCGAATCGCTGGAAAGCACGCCGACCTGTTCGCGCACGATCGGGTCGGTTTCATCGAGGGGCGGCAGATCGACGTTTTCGCCTTCGATGCCAAGCGCACGCCGTGGCGGGGCCGGGGGGGCGGTCTCCTTCGTTGCCGCTGGCGCTGGGGCGACCTTCGTGGGCGCCGGCCGTCGCTGGAGAAAGTAGTAGAATCCGGCACCGATCAGGGCAACGAGCAGCGCAATCCACACCCATCCGCCGCGAGACCGCCGCGGCGGCGGCAATTGCGGGCGTCGCGTGGGAAAGTCGGCATCGAGGTCGCGATCTAAATAATCGGTCATAAGAGCATTGTCGGTGCGGCGGGTGCGGCAGGGTGCGTCAGGTGCGAGCTGTGCCATTGGTGCGACGGGGTGCTAGCGTGCACTGCTCGCACCGATGGCACTGTTCGCACCACCGCACCCGCCGCACCCCTCCGCACCCTGCCGCACCCCTCCGCACCAAAAGCGTACGTTCAGAAGTATTATCTGGCCGCCCTGACGATCTTCACGAGGAGACAACGGCACATGCAACGACGTTGGACGCTCGCGGCCGCGGTGCGCGGGCATGCGGCCCTGATAGTGTTGTCGATAGGCCTGACCACGCTCGCCCCTGGTCATGGGACGCTCGCTGCGCAGGAAAAGTCTGTGACGGCGTTGACCGTGGATCGCCTGCGCGTCGAGCACTTCGAAAATCCGCTCGGTCTCGGTGCGCGGGCGCCGCGACTCGGCTGGTGGATTCATGGCGACGGCCGCGGCATTGCACAGGCGGAATATCAGGTGCAGGTGGCGCGCTCGGCCGACGACCTTGCGCGTGGAAAACGGCTGATCTGGGATTCGACGCGGGTGAAGTCGAGCGAGTCGACGCTGCGCCCGTACGAGGGACCGGCGGTCGAACCTCGTCAGCGCTACTACTGGCGCGTTCGGGTCTGGGACACCAAAGGCCGGGCCTCCGGGTGGAGTGCCCCCGCCTGGTGGGAAATGGGCCTGCTCGCGCCAGCCGACTGGACGGCGCAGTGGATCGAGGTGGATCCGCCGGACGACCCCTCGATGCCGCAACCCTCGCCGATGTTCAGACGCGCGTTCGCGCTGAAGCGCGCCGTCCGATCAGCGCGCGTCTACGTGACCAGCCGCGGACTCTACGAGCTGTCGATCAACGGCAAGCGGGTGGGCGAGGACGTGCTGACGCCGGGATGGACGAGCTACGCGACGCGCCTGCAGTATCAAACGTACGACGTGACCAGCCTGCTGCGCCGTGGAGACAATGTCCTCGGCGCGCTCCTCGGCAGCGGCTGGTACCGCGGACAGATTGGCTTCCAGAAGCATCGCAACCATTACGGCGATCGCCTCGCGCTCCTCGCGCAGCTCGAGGTGACGTACGCGGATGGCACCCGCGAAACGATTGGATCGGATGCGCAGTGGAAGTCGACGGCTGGTCCCATTCAGCTGGCTGAAATCTACGGCGGCGAGACCTACGACGCGCGTCTGGAGAAAGCGGGATGGGACGCGCCTGGGTTCGACGATACGAGCTGGAAAAGCGTGCGCGTCGCCAGTTATCCGAATGACAACTTGATCGCTCCCGAAGGGCCGCCCGTGCGCCGCATCGAAGAGCTGACGCCGGTGAAGATCCTCAGCTCACCATCCGGCCAAACGATCGTCGACATAGGGCAGAACATGGTGGGCTGGGTGCGCCTGTCCGTGACCGGGCCCGCCGGGACGGCCGTGACGCTGCGCCATGCCGAAGTGCTCGATCAGAAAGGCAACTTCTACACCGAGAATCTGCGTGCTGCCGCACAGCAGGTGGTCTACACGCTGAAAGGCGGCGGGCCCGAGGTCTTCGAGCCGCGCTTCACGTTCCAGGGATTCCGCTACGTCCTCGTCGAGGGCTTCCCGGGCACGCTCGCCCTCGACAATCTCAAGGGCATCGTCGTGCACTCGGACGTGACGCCGGCGAGCGAGTTCTCCACATCCGACACGCTGATCAACCAGCTGCAGCACAACATCCGCTGGGGCCAGAAGGGCAACTTCGTCGACGTTCCGACGGACTGTCCGCAACGAGACGAGCGTCTTGGCTGGACCGGCGACGCGCAGGCATTCTCGCGGACGGCGGCGTTCAACATGAACGTCGCGGGATTTTTCACCAAGTGGCTGAAAGATGTGGCCGCCGATCAGCTCGATTCTGGCGCCGTGCCCCACGTCGTGCCGGATGTGCTGACGCGACCAGAGCGACCTGCGGCCGCATCGGCGGGATGGGCCGACGCCGCCGTGATCATTCCCTGGAACATGTATCTGAGCTACGGCGACCGGCGCGTGCTCGAGACCCAGTATCCGAGCATGACGAAATGGGTCGAATACATGCAGCGACGTGCGGGCGACGACTACTTGTGGACGGAGGACTTCACGTTCGGCGACTGGCTCGCGTACGCGACCACGCGCTCCGACTATCCCGGCGCGACGACGGGGAAGGATCTGATCGCGACGGCCTTCTTCGCGCACTCGACGGATCTGCTGGCGCGCACCGCCGCGGTCCTCGGCAAAGCGGACGATCGCGCCAAGTACGAAGCGCTCCTCGAGAAGATCAAGGCCGCGTTCGTGAAGGAGTTCGTGACGCCGGAAGGACGTGTCGGCGAGAACACGCAGACCGCCTACGTGCTGGCGCTGCAATTCGATCTCTTGCCCAAGGAGTTGCGGCCCCGCGCGGCAGAACGGCTGGTGGCGGAAATCCGTGAGCGCAAGCACCTGACCACCGGCTTTCTCGGCACGCCGTACCTGCTTCACGTGCTGAGTGACTACGGCTATCTCGACGACGCGTACATGCTCCTGCAGCGGAAGGAATATCCGTCGTGGCTGTATCCGGTGACCAAGGGCGCCACGACCATCTGGGAGCGCTGGGACGGCATCAAGGCTGACGGCTCCTTTCAGGACGCGGGCATGAATTCCTTCAACCACTATGCCTACGGCGCGGTGGGCGAGTGGATGTACCGCGTGATGGCCGGCCTCGACATCGACGAAGCCGCGCCCGGCTACAAGCACATCCTGATCGCGCCGCAGCCTGGCGGTGCGTTCACGGAGGTGAACGCGAGCCACGACACCCCGTACGGCCGGGCGCGATCGCACTGGACGAAGACCGCTGACGGGTTCGCGCTGGACGTGGAAATTCCAGCGAATGCCACGGCCACGATTCGCCTGCCACGGACAAAGCTGGACGCCGTCGGCGAAGGTGGCAAGCCCGTTCAAGGCCTTGCGGGCATCAGCGCGTCCCGGCAGGACGGCGACAGCGCCGTCATCGACGTCGGTTCCGGACAGTATCGATTCAGCTGGAGGTAAGAAAGGCTGGGGGCGGTGCGGAGGGGTGCGGCAGGGTGCGGAGGGGTGCGGAGGCGACGGTGCGGCAGGGTGCGTCGTGGTGCTGAGGTGCGGTGTCGCACCAAGCGCCTTCGCACCTTGCCGCACCGTGCCGCACCGCACCTCTCCGCACCCCGCCGCACCGCGCCGCACCCCAGTCCCTACTCCTTCTTCTTCACTCTTCTCCTCCGGAGAACATACGGCTCGAGCACGGTTTCGATGTCCCGTCGTATCCAGGACTGCACGCTGCCTTTGCGATGGATCGCCCAGTTGAGGAGCGAACCGTTCATCGCGGCCTGCAGGGCGTGCGCGAGCCGTCCGGCGTTGCAGCGCGTCAGCTCTCCGGAGCGCACCGCGTCTCTCACGAGCGCCCGGATGCCGGCGTGCACCGCGCCCGAGCTCTGAAGGGCCAGGCGATGGAACTCCGGATCGGTCAGATCGATCTGGAGGAACGCCAGCGTGTTCGAGATTTCCTCCGGCGTCGATCCCATCTGCGCCATGCAGTCGGCCATCGCCAGCAGGGCCTGCACGTGCGACGGATTCCCGTCGCGTAACGCCTGAAACAGCGCGTCATTGCCCTCCGGCGCCTGCGCCGCCAGCGCGAGCAGGAGCTGCCGCTTCGATCCGAACCGCTGGACCAGCGCCGCGGGCGAGAGGCCGACCTCGCGGGCGACGTCGGCCAGCGTCAGCTTGACCGGGCCGAGCCGGGTGATCGCGCGCAGCGCGCCGGCCAGGATCTCGGCATCGCTCGCCAGCCGCGGGCGTGGGGTCATCCGCCGTCATCCTCGCAGGGACTGGATTTGTGAATGAACATTTACTTATTATATGGGCGGAGGTGCCTATGACCAAGCGCGCCGCCTCTCGATCCCGCCGCGCCCCGTCGCCGGCGTCCGCGTCTCGCAGGCTCGACGGTGCGGTTGCGATTGTCGCTGGCGCCACCCGCGGCGCCGGCCGCGGCATCGCGCGCGGGCTCGGCGAAGCCGGCGCGACCGTCTACTGCACCGGCCGCAGCGTGCGCGGCACACCGTCGCCGTACAAACGTCCCGAGACGATCGAAGAGACTGCGGAGCTCGTCACGGCCGCCGGCGGAACCGGAATCGCCGTCCGCGTCGACCACACCATCGAAGAACAGGTCCACGATCTGCTGGCGCGGGTGCGTCGCGAACAGAAGGGCAGGCTGGACGTGCTGGTCTCCAGCATCGCGGGTGAGGATCCCGGCGTGCCGTGGCAGCAGCCGCTCCCGAAGATCGACATCACGCTCGGTCTGCGGATGTTCCAGCAGTCGGTACTCTCGCACGTGTGCGCGGCCAAACATGCGGCGCCGCTGATGATCAAGCGCCGCAGCGGCCTAATCGTGGAGGTGACGGAAGGCGACACGCTCTCGGGTGGCGTGTCGCTCCTGCATCACCTGGTCAAGAGCGCCTTGAAGCAGCTGGCGTTCACCATGGCCGACGAGCTCCGCAAGCACAAGGTGACCGTCGTCTCGATCACGCCGGGCTTTTTGCGTTCCGAATCGATGCTCGAGCACTTCAAAGTGACGGAGGCGAACTGGCGCGACGGCGCGAAGAAGGACCGCAATTTCCTGATCTCCGAAACGCCGCTCTTCGTCGGCCGTGCCGTTGCTGCCCTCGCCGCTGACTCTGACAAGTTGGCGCGGACGGGGCAGGTCACGAGCTCGTGGGGGCTGGCGAAGGAGTACGGCCTTACCGACGCCGACGGCAGCCGCCCCGACTGGGGCGCCCACATGCCGACGATCATGAGCGAGTACGGGTGGCTGAAGGACGGACTGCTCCGCGAAGCCGCGTGGCTCGATCAACTGAGCGAACGGGCGAAAAGGTACGCTGGCAAATGATCGTCGGTTTGGGATGGTGCGGCAGGGTGCGGCAGGGGTGCGGGCAGGGGTGCGGTGGGTGCGGCAGAGTGCGGCAGGGGTGGGTGCGAGAAGGTGCTGTGGGTGCGCGGCGTGCCCACGCTCTGGTCGTGCAGTATCCGCACCGCTGGCACCTCGCACCAGCACCGTAGAGCACCTATGCACCCCGCACCCTTCCGCACCTGTCGCACCCTCCGCACCTGTTTCACCCTTCCGCACCCCGTCGCACCACACTGCACCCTGCCGCACCTCCCCCGCCCAAAAAGCCATTCCTTGCCATCACCCCCGAGACTCCCATAGAGTCGCTACGGGCATGCAGAGCGAACGGCGCGCGGCGCGCGCACGATCAATGACGGGGGACGGGGCGCGACACGCGGCGCACCTGCGAGGCCTCAATCTCGAACGGGTGCTGCTCGTGGCGATGGAGCGCCAGGGACCGTTCACCCGTGCCGAGATCATCCGCGACACCAACCTCTCCGCGCCGACGGTCGGCAGCCTGGCGTCCGACCTGATTGGCCGAGGGCTGCTCCGTGACCTCGGAACGGGGCCGTCCCGCGGCGGGCGACGGCCCTCGTTCATGGAGTTCAACGGCCGGTACGGCTTCGTCGCCGGTCTTCACGTCGCCTCGTCGAACACGTCGCTGGCGGTGGCGGATCTCCGGGGCGAGATGATCGCGCAGCGGATGATCCCGACGCCGGTCGATCGCGGGCCGACGGGACTGTTGGCGCAGGTCGTGGCCGAGCTGCGAGGGCTGCTCCGGCAGGCCCGCGTGCCGGTCAGCCGGCTGCTCGCGGTGGGCGTCGGCGCGCCAGGCGCCGTCGATCCGGCGCACGGTGTGGTCAAGGCCTTGGCGCCAAACCTCAAGGGCTGGAATGAAGTGCCTGTGGCGTCACTCCTGCGGCGCGCCGTCGGCGCCCCGGTCTTCGTCGACAACGACGTCAACCTGGCGATCCTCGGCGAGCGGTGGAAGGGCGTCGCGCGCGGCCATGACACCTGCGCCTTCATTACCGTCGGAACCGGCATCGGTGCGGGGATCATCGTCAAGGGCGAGCTGCATCACGGCTATCACTTCCAGGCCGGCGAGATCGCGCTGATGTGTATGGGGCCGCAGTTCGTCGAGAGCGACTTCGGCGCGCGCGGCTGTCTCGAAACGCTGGTCGGGCTGAAGGCGCTCGAAGCGCGATGGACGCGGCACGCCTCCAGCGAAGGGGAGCCCGGCGCGAAGGGGCTCATCGAAGCGGCGCAGGCCGGCGATCGAAAGGCGCGCAGCATCCTCGACGAGACCGTGACGCTCATCGGCATCGCCGCCGCGAACCTGACGCTGACGCTGGATCCCTCGCTCATCGTTCTTGGCGGCGCCTTCATCACGCAGGCCCCCCACACCATCGACGAGATCCGCCGCATCGTCGCGCGCATCGTGCTGACGCCGAGCGGCATCATGCAGTCCACGCTCGGCGAGTCCGCGCCGCTCTGGGGCAGCGTCCTGCTCGCCATGAGCGAAGCGCGTCAGCGCCTGCGGACGCAGTTGAAGAACGGTCGCTGACCGCTGTCACGGACTCTCGCGGATCTCTGGTCACACGGAATTTGTGCGTCACGGACTTCCGCGGATCGACGACACGGATCTTCAGTCAAGGACGTCACGTACGCACGTGGCGTAGGCTCGGGTGTTTGGGGTCACGGACTTCCACGGATCGACACGGATCTTCAGCCAAGGACGTCCCGTACGCACGCGGCGTAGGCTCGGGTGTTTGGAGTCACGGACTTCCACGGATCGACACGGATCTTCAGCCAAGGACGTCAACGTACCCACGCGGCGTAGGCTCGGGTGCTTGGAGTCACGGACTTCCACGGATCGACACGGATCCTCAATCAAGGACGTCACGCACTCACCTGGGCGTAGGCTGGGTGTTTGGGGTCACGGACTTCCACGGATCGACACGGATCTCAATCAAGGACGTCACGTACTCACGTGGGCGTAGGCTCGTAACTCGCGCCAGGTCTGCCGCGTTCGTGCCGTGCCATTGTTCTGATCCCGCGGCGGTCGTGTGGCCGTAGATCGTCGACCCGTGATGACGACCTGGAATCGTTTACACGCGGTTTGGCCCGCGCCTCTTGACACCAGGCGGGCGCTGTTCATAATACGACTTAATTAATTGCTCTAATTATTCGTTTGAGCGGATTCTGACGTGGATCTCCTCAGGGGTGGTCGCGTCAGGGGGCGGCGGGCTTGGGCAGGTTCGCCGCCCCAATTTCTGTACGGCACTTGCACAGTCCACGTGCCAAGTGGAGTGGGAAGTAATAAGTGACCAGAGGTTGCTAATCAGCTCCACCTGAGTACCTGCGGCGATCGGACCGATTGAGCCACCACTTCAAACTGGCCACTTTCCACTCCACTTGGCACTTAGCACTTGGCACTTAGCACTGGACTAGAGCGCCTTCCTCCCCTCGACATTCAGTCGCCAGTAGTCGAGTTCGAACGCGGGAGTGTCGTCGGCCGCACGCGTTGCCAGCGCGTCCATGAAGGCGTCGCGTGTCTCGGCGTCCGGCAGCCTCGCCAGGTGCGGACGGCAGATGACATGGGAGACGAACTCGACGAAGGCGTCGCAGGTCGGTTGCACGATTGGCGAGGGCTCGAGGCTGGCGCGGACGTCGATGAAGCCCGCTCGCGTCAGCCGCGCCGTGGTCGTCTCGGCATCTGCGAACTCCCACGGCTCCTCCCAACCGGCGTAATACTGCGCGAAGCGGGACTCCGCCATCAGGGCGTCGCAGCGTCCGTGCAGGCGGTGAAGGTTGCCGGCGCCGCCGCACTGGGCCACGAGCTGGCCACCTGGCTTCAGTGCGTCGAACAGGCTGGCAAAGAGCCGATCGTGATCGCGGACCCAATGAAAGGTTGCCGTGCTGAAGATGGCGTCGGCGACGGCGGTGAACGGCAGGGCCTCGGCGTCCGCGCGCACGAAGGCAACCCGGGAAGGAAAGGCGGGAACCAGGTGCCGTCCCGCCGTCGCGATCATATTTTCGGAGAGGTCGACGCCGATGGCGCGACCGCGCGGCAAGCGCATGGAGTAGTTCAGCGGTCAGTCGGCCCGTGCCGCAGCCGACGTCCAGCACCAGTTCGGTGCCGGTCAGGGGTAGGCGCGTGAGCACCGCGGCTCCCCACGTGCGCTGGGGGTCGGAGACGCGGTGATAGACATCCGCGTTCCACTCGCGCGGGGCGGCCGGTGCCGGCGCGTCTCCGCCGGCTCGCGCGCTCATTCGGGAGTATCGATGTCGTACAGGCGCGGCTGCGGTCCCGGCTGGATGCCGGCGATATCCGGATCCTCGTCGGTCGGACGCGCCGGCGCGGCGGCGCGGCGTGCCTTGGCCTCTTCGCGGCGCGCCACCTTCTGGGTGCGCTTCTCGGCCAGGTTGCGTTCTCGCTGTCGCTTCAACTGCGTCGGGCGGGATCTATTCACCATAGAGACTCCTCTGATGACGGTTCACCAGCGGCGGGCTACGACGCGGCAATTACCTTCTTCCGCGAGGCGCGCTTCTTCGCGGCGCGTGGTGGGGCCGGTTCCGTCGTCGACTCCAGGCGGACAACCGAGGTGACGAACCGGTGAATGCCGTGGTTGTCGAAATCGATGACCGTGTACCGCTCGTTGGCATCGGTCACCGTTCCAGGGCCGTACCTGTGTTTGCGCTACTCTGTCACCGATCGCGTAGATACGCATCAGGTCTCCTCACTGGCGCCTCGCGCCGCGCGCGCGTCTCACGGCGAACATCCGCCGGCTGCGGCGCTCCCTGAGAAGCGGGCGAACTGTGGTCCAAGAATTCCGGCAGTCGAACGGCGGGAAGGACGTTCGGCCGTTCCTCCGGCCGGAGCGTCAGTCGCGGTGCTTCGCCGAAGCTCGTATGTGCTTGATTTTGTCACGGTTGGCCTAGAAAGTCGAGCCCTGGTGCCGCCCCAGGAACCACCGGTCCAGGACGACGCGACGCACGAACCACGGACGGCCGAGGAGCCACATGCCCAGTCGCTGGGACAGTCGCTCGATGGCTGCGGGGGTCGGCGTGATGGAGGCGGTGGCACGCGCCCGAAGGCGTGTCTCGTACCCCTGCAGTTTGGACATCGAGTAGTCGCCCGCGGCCGCGATCAGCGCCTCGGCTGCCATCATCCCTGATTCAATCGCAGGCCGGATCCCCTCACCGCTTTGCGGCACTGCCAGTCCCGCGGCATCGCCTGCGAGCAGGACCTGGTCGTCGACGATCCGTCGCGCGCATTTCTCGTACAGCAGGTATGCATGGCCACGCGGCCGCCAGGATCCGGATGCCGGCACCTTTCGGCGCTCGCGGAGAAAATCGATGAAATCGGCGTATGCCTGGGGCAGCGGGTCGTGACCCAATCGGCCAATTCCGATGTTCATGTAGCCCTGCTTGCGGAAGCACCAGCCGTAGCCGCGAAGATCGGACGAGAAATACAGTTCCGGTCGTTCCGGATCGATGCCGAACGCCTCGGCGTCGCCCTTCCCGATCGGAAACTCGGCCTCCTGTGCCCGCACGAGGGCGGCCTGCGATGGCTGACCGTTCAGCTGTCGGCCGATCGGGCAGAAGTGCCCGCCGGCGCCGACCACTACGGCCGCGCTGATCGTGCCGTTGATCACCCAGCGCCCGTCCTGACGGACCGTAGTCTTTACCGGTGTCCCCAGCTGAAGCCGGGCTCCCGATCGGCGCAGCAGATAATCGTCGAACTCGCAGCGACGAATCCCGTAGCTGACCGGCTGGTCGTAGCGCGTGCGAACGTCGCGGTCGGCCCCGATGACGCCGGTGGTAAACGACGTGATCGGCTGAAATGTGCGGCCGGCCGCGTACGCCTGTGTATCGAGCCGCAGCGTTTCAATGACCGGCGGCGTGATCCAGCCGGCGCACACCTTGTCGCGCGGAAATGTGGCTTGGTCGATGACGACGACGTCGGCACCCGCCTGCCGTAGCGTCCACGCGCAGGTGGATCCGGCGGGTCCGCCGCCGACTACCAGGACGTCACAGGTCTCCATCCGAAGAAGGGCCGCTCCTAATCACTCGTGCGCGTCCAGGGGATCGCGTTGGTCCCGGCGCGGGCGAAGACCACCTGGAACAGTTGCAGCGAGCCGGTGATGAATGCGACCTCCGATCCGGCGAGGTAGAGATCCCATGCTCGCACGAAGGCCTCGTCGAACATCTCGGTGACGCGATCAGCCGCGCGGAGGAATCGCGCGCGCCAGTGCTCGAGCGTCTTGGCGTAATGCAGCCGAAGGTTTTCGACGTCGAGGACCGAGAAGCTGGGCGGCTGGAGGATGCGTTCGAACACCTCGACCAGGGTCGGCGGGTACGCGCCGGGGAAGATGCGCTTCGTGATCCAGGGGTTCAGCGGCGCCGGCTTGTTGCGGCCGATGAAATGGAGCAGGCCCCGGCCGTCGTCCCTAAGCACGCGATCCATGACGGTGCCAAGCGTGGCGTAATCCGGCAGGCCTACGTGCTCGAGCATGCCCACGGAAACGAAGGCGTCGCACGTGCCGCGGACGTTCCGGTAGTCGTCCTCGATGAACTCGACACGGTCCGCGATTCCCTGCGCTCTGGCCTGTTCGCGCGCGTAGGCAATCTGCTCGCGCGAGATGTTGAAGGCGGTCACACGGACGCCGTGCTCGCGGGCCATGAACAGCGCAAGCGATCCCCAGCCACAGCCGGCCTCGACGACGCGCTCACCGGGCTTCAGCCTCAGCTTGCGAGCGACGAGCGCCATCTTGGCGATCTGCGCGTCTTCCAGCGTCGCGTCGGGCGTCGGGAAATAGGCGCAGGTGTACAGCATCTGTCGATCGAGCCAGAGCCGGTAGAACTCGTTGCCGATGTCGTAGTGATGGTGGACGTTCTCGCGCGACGCGTGGACCGAATTGCCCGGCTCCGGCATCCACCACGGGCGAGGCGCCGAGTCGCCCATGGCGCGGTACACGGCCTTGAGCATCTGGACCAGATCGCCGCGGACCTCGACCGCTCCCGACATGTAGCCCTCGCCGAAGTTGAGGTCGGGATTCCACAGCCACCGGTAAAGAGCGGTCCGGTTCTTGATTGTGAGCGTCGCGATAGGCGTGTCGTCCGGTCCCGTCGCATAGCCGTCCCACAGGACAAAGCGGAGCGTTGCGGGGGAGACGGCCTGCTGAATGCGGCTCAGCGCCCAGTGGTCGAAGCGCGACGAGCCTCGCAGCGTCAGCTCGGACGGGGTAGAAACGGACAGCGCGCGAAGGCGTTCAGACTTCATGAGCCACCGTAATGGAAGCAGCCTGCCGGCCGACGTATCAGCTGCAGTTTACTTCGGCCGTCGGCCGGGAGGCGAGTCGGCCGTCAGAGGCGGCGATCCTCAGGCCCGGCGCCCGATCCGGATCGAGTGGTCGGCCACCACAGTGACCTGCATGTCCTGCGCGTGGTTCACGATCTGCTGGACCAGCCCCTCGCTGAACCACGAGCGGAGAGTGCGCTCGCGCTGTCTCGCGACGAAGATCTGCGTCACCCCCTTGTCCCGGGCGAAGCGGGCGAGCGTTTCGGCCACGTCGGTGCCGTCGAGGACATGCGTGTCGATGTGAAGGCCCCTCGCAAAACTGAGATGGCGCTGCAGGTGAGTGCGCTCCTCGGCATTCAGGTGGCTGCGGTCCGCCGTGGGAGAGACGTAGACGGCCAGGCAGTCGGCGCGCAAGTAGTCGGCGACCCGACGACCCCTTCGAATCAACGCCGCGCTCGCCGGATCGGGCTCGATCAAGAGAAGCAGTCGATCACCGGGCCCCTGCGGCGCCGCGTCCGCCGTTGTTGTCGAGTGCTCTCCCGGGCCGCGGCTTTCGACCGCGTGTGCGGTCTGACGCATGGCCAGCTCACGAAGCGCGACCAGCGTGGGCTCCCTGAAGAAGTTCTGGAGCGCCGCACGTGCCCGGTCTGGCGGATAGACGACGCCGCGTTCCAGCCGATTGAGCAGGGCGCCCGGCGTCAAATCGACCATGACCACCTCGTCCGCCTGCTTCACCACCCAGTCGGGAATCGTCTCCCGGACCCGCACGCCCGTGCTCTGCCAGATCTGGTCGTTCAGGCTCTCGAGGTGCTGAATGTTCATCGTGGTGAGGACATCGATGCCGAGGTCGAGAAGCAGATGCACGTCCTTCCAGCGTTTGTCCCGCGGCGAGCCCGGGACGTTCGTATGTGGAAACTCGTCGACCAGCGCAACGGCAGGTTGGCGCCGGACGACGGCCTCGGTGTCCATCTCCTCGAAGAGCGATCCGCGGTACTCGACCTTTCGGCGCGGAATCGTTTCGAGGCCCTCGACCAGCGTAATGGTCTCCTTGCGGCCGTGAGGTTCGAAGTACCCGATGACGACGTCGATCCCGCGCGCCCTCAGCTCGTGCGCTTCGGTCAACATCTGAAAGGTCTTCCCGACACCGGCGGCGTACCCCAGGAAGATCTTGAGGCGCCCGCGTTTCAATCCTGTCGTCACGTTCGGTGCGGGAATACGCGAACGTCGATGCCTTCGGCGCCGCGGATCAAGCGATCGAGCGGGCTCCCGCGAAGCCGGGCGCGCCAGTCTCTCCGGATGTTGTGCCCGAGAAAGATCTGCGTGATGCCGTGGCCACGGGCGTAGTCGAGAATCGTCTGCACGGCGTCGGTCCCGTGCAGAATATCGATTGTGGCGCGCTCGGCCCGCGCCAGGCTGACATTCCGTTCGTTGGCGATGCGGTCCTGCGGAGTGAGGTTCGGCTGGTTCACGTAAATGGCGAACAGCTCGCCATGAAAGCGATCGGCATTCCGTCGGCCGCTGGCGAGCATCGCCGCCGCGTCAGCCCGAGGGGTCATACAAACGAGAATTCGCTCCTGCGTGCCCCAGGAAGAGTGAATCCCGTGGAGCTCGAGATACGCCTCGAGCTGCTGGTCCACGACATCGGCGGTCAGCAGCAGGGCCCGACCACGGAGCTGCGACAGTTGTTCCGCCAGGCCCGCGCGCACGGTCACGCCATCGTCGCCTCGCTCCGCGAGGACCATCTCCGGTGGGGCATCCACGACGACCACTTCGTCGGCAGCGGCAACAAAGGATTGTGGGACCGTCTCGGCGGGCACACGGCCCGTGATACGGAGCACGAAGGCCTGCTGCTCCTCGATGTACTCGAGGTTGAGCGAGGTCAGCACCGAGATGCCGTTCGCGAGGATTTCCAGGACGTCTTCGTAGCGCTTGCCGTGTCGGCTGCCTGGAGGGTTGTCGTAGGCGACGCCATCCACAAGAGCCACCTTCGGCCTCCGAGTGAGCACGGCATCGACGTCGATGACGGGAATGCCATCCGCGACTTTGACCGGGACGACCTCCAGGCCCGCCATCACCCTGGCCACGTCCTCGTCGACGCGTGGTTGCATGGCCGCGACCACGACATCCTCGCCGCGCATGCGCCGGCGGCGGCCCTCGTCGAACAGCCTGAACGACTTGCCAACGCCGGATGTGTAGCCGAGAAAGATCTTGAGCTGGCCGCGCTCTGCGGCGCGTTCGGCGGCCTGAATCTGGCGGAGGAGCGCCTCGGCGTCTGGGCGATCCGATTCGAGGTCGTGGGAGGCCATCAGCCCTCCCTCAGGGGCACCACCTGCACGGCCGCATCCGGGACGGCACTGAGAAACCGGTTGAGCGTCGAGCCGTGCCACAGCACTTCCCACCGGGTCCGCGCGCTTTGACCGAAGATGACGTGCGTCACCCCTTCGCGCTGGGCAAAGGCGACGAGGCCGTCGGCCGCCCGATTGGCCTTGACGCGGACGACCGTCGCGCCGAGGCTCTCGGCGAGGCGGATGTTCTGCTCGAGCGCCTCGGCGTCGCGGCCGCTGATGCGACCCGGGCGTTCGCGGGGAATCTCGACGTACACGGCGTACCATCTCGAGCCGAGGCGACCGGCGATCCGCGCTCCCGCCCGGATCACCCTCGGCGCCAGCGTACTCGAGCTCATACACACCATCACGCGCTCGGGAATCAGCGCCGGCTCGAGCCCCTCCCGGGCGCGATAGCTCGCCGCCTTCTCGCCGACCTCGTCCGCCACCGCTCGGAGTGCCAGCTCGCGCAACGTCGAGAGATTGCCCTTCCGAAAGAAGTTCGTCAGGGCCTGCTCGACCTTCTCCGGCCGATAAATCTTGCCTTCGCGCAGGCGATTCCGGAGCTCCTCGACGGTGACGTCCACGTTGAGTTCTCGCTGTCGCTTCAACTGCGTCGGGCGGGATCTATTCACCATAGAGACTCCTCTGATGACGGTTCACCAGCGGCGGGCTACGACGCGGCAATTACCTTCTTCCGCGAGGCGCGCTTCTTCGCGGCGCGTGGTGGGGCCGGTTCCGTCGTCGACTCCAGGCGGACAACCGAGGTGACGAACCGGTGAATGCCGTGGTTGTCGAAATCGATGACCGTGTACCGCTCGTTGGCATCGGTCACCGTTCCAGGGCCGTACTGTGTTTGCGCTACTCTGTCACCGATCGCGTAGATACGCATCAGGTCTCCTCACTGGCGCCTCGCGCCGCGCGCGCGTCTCACGGCGAACATCCGCCGGCTGCGGCGCTCCCTGAGAAGCGGGCGAACTGTGGTCCAAGAATTCCGGCAGTCGAACGGCGGGAAGGACGTTCGGCCGTTCCTCCGGCCGGAGCGTCAGTCGCGGTGCTTCGCCGAAGCTCGTATGTGCTTGATTTTGTCACGGTTGGCCTAGAAAGTCGAGCCCTGGTGCCGCCCCAGGAACCACCGGTCCAGGACGACGCGACGCACGAACCACGGACGGCCGAGGAGCCACATGCCCAGTCGCTGGGACAGTCGCTCGATGGCGTGCGGGGGTCGGCGTGATGGAGGCGGTGGCACGCGCCCGAAGGCGTGTCTCGTACCCCTGCAGTTTGGACATCGAGTAGTCGCCCGCGGCCGCGATCAGCGCCTCGGCTGCCATCATCCCTGATTCAATCGCAGGCCGGATCCCCTCACCGCTTTGCGGCACTGCCAGTCCCGCGGCATCGCCTGCGAGCAGGACCTGGTCGTCGACGATCCGTCGCGCGCATTTCTCGTACAGCAGGTATGCATGGCCACGCGGCCGCCAGGATCCGGATGCCGGCACCTTTCGGCGCTCGCGGAGGAAATCAATGAAATCGGCGTATGCCTGGGGCAGCGGGTCGTGACCCAATCGGCCAATTCCGATGTTCATGTAGCCCTGCTTGCGGAAGCACCAGCCGTAGCCGCGAAGATCGGACGAGAAATACAGTTCCGGTCGTTCCGGATCGATGCCGAACGCCTCGGCGTCGCCCTTCCCGATCGGAAACTCGGCCTCCTGTGCCCGCACGAGGGCGGCTTGCGATGGCTGACCGTTCAGCTGTCGGCCGATCGGGCAGAAGTGCCCGCCGGCGCCGACCACTACGGCCGCGCTGATCGTGCCGTTGATCACCCAGCGCCCGTCCTGACGGACCGTAGTCTTGACCGGTGTCCCCAGCTGAAGCCGGGCTCCCGATCGGCGCAGCAGATAATCGTCGAACTCGCAGCGACAGATCCCGTAGCTGACCGGCTGGTCGTAGCGCGTGCGAACGTCGCGGTCGGCCCCGATGACGCCGGTGGTAAACGACGTGATCGGCTGAAATGTGCGGCCGGCCGCGTACACCTGTGTATCGAGCCGCAGCGTTTCAATGACCGGCGGCGTGATCCAGCCGGCGCACACCTTGTCGCGCGGAAATGTGGCTTGGTCGATGACGACGACGTCGGCACCCGCCTGCCGTAGCGTCCACGCGCAGGTGGAATCCGGCGGGTCCGCCGCCGACTACCAGGACGTCACAGGTCTCCATCCGAAGAAGGGCCGCTCCTAATCACTCGTGCGCGTCCAGGGGATCGCGTTGGTCCCGGCGCGGGCGAAGACCACCTGGAACAGTTGCAGCGAGCCGGTGATGAATGCGACCTCCGATCCGGCGAGGTAGAGATCCCATGCTGCACGAAGGCCTCGTCGAACATCTCGGTGACGCGATCAGCCGCGCGGAGGAATCGCGCGCGCCAGTGCTCGAGCGTCTTGGCGTAATGCAGCCGAAGGTTTTCGACGTCGAGGACCGAGAAGCTGGGCGGCTGGAGGATGCGTTCGAACACCTCGACCAGGGTCGGCGGTACGCGCCGGGGAAGATGCGCTTCGTGATCCAGGGGTTCAGCGGCGCCGGCTTGTTGCGGCCGATGAAATGGAGCAGGCCCCGGCCGTCGTCCTTAAGCACGCGATCCATGACGGTGCCAAGCGTGGCGTAATCCGGCAGGCCTACGTGCTCGAGCATGCCCACGGAAACGAAGGCGTCGCACGTGCCGCGGACGTTCCGGTAGTCGTCCTCGATGAACTCGACACGGTCCGCGATTCCCTGCGCTCTGGCCTGTTCGCGCGCGTAGGCAATCTGCTCGCGCGAGATGTTGAAGGCGGTCACACGGACGCCGTGCTCGCGGGCCATGAACAGCGCAAGCGATCCCCAGCCACAGCCGGCCTCGACGACGCGCTCACCGGGCTTCAGCCTCAGCTTGCGAGCGACGAGCGCCATCTTGGCGATCTGCGCGTCTTCCAGCGTCGCGTCGGGCGTCGGGAAATAGGCGCAGGTGTACAGCATCTGTCGATCGAGCCAGAGCCGGTAGAACTCGTTGCCGATGTCGTAGTGATGGTGGACGTTCTCGCGCGACGCGTGGACCGAATTGCCCGGCTCCGGCATCCACCACGGGCGAGGCGCCGAGTCGCCCATGGCGCGGTACACGGCCTTGAGCATCTGGACCAGATCGCCGCGGACCTCGACCGCTCCCGACATGTAGCCCTCGCCGAAGTTGAGGTCGGGATTCCACAGCCACCGGTAAAGAGCGGTCCGGTTCTTGATTGTGAGCGTCGCGATAGGCGTGTCGTCCGGTCCCGTCGCATAGCCGTCCCACAGGACAAAGCGGAGCGTTGCGGGGGAGACGGCCTGCTGAATGCGGCTCAGCGCCCAGTGGTCGAAGCGCGACGAGCCTCGCAGCGTCAGCTCGGACGGGGTAGAAACGGACAGCGCGCGAAGGCGTTCAGACTTCATGAGCCACCGTAATGGAAGCAGCCTGCCGGCCGACGTATCAGCTGCAGTTTACTTCGGCCGTCGGCCGGGAGGCGAGTCGGCCGTCAGAGGCGGCGATCCTCAGGCCCGGCGCCCGATCCGGATCGAGTGGTCGGCCACCACAGTGACCTGCATGTCCTGCGCGTGGTTCACGATCTGCTGGACCAGCCCCTCGCTGAACCACGAGCGGAGAGTGCGCTCGCGCTGTCTCGCGACGAGATTTGCGTCACCCCCTTGTCCCGGGCGAAGCGGGCGAGCGTTTCGGCCACGTCGGTGCCGTCGAGGACATGCGTGTCGATGTGAAGGCCCCTCGCAAAACTGAGATGGCGCTGCAGGTGAGTGCGCTCCTCGGCATTCAGGTGGCTGCGGTCCGCCGTGGGAGAGACGTAGACGGCCAGGCAGTCGGCGCGCAAGTAGTCGGCGATCCGACGACCCCTTCGAATCAACGCCGCGCTCGCCGGATCGGGCTCGATCAAGAGAAGCAGTCGATCACCGGGCCCCTGCGGCGCCGCGTCCGCCGTTGTTGTCGAGTGCTCTCCCGGGCCGCGGCTTTCGACCGCGTGTGCGGTCTGACGCATGGCCAGCTCACGAAGCGCGACCAGCGTGGGCTCCCTGAAGAAGTTCTGGAGCGCCGCACGTGCCCGGTCTGGCGGATAGACGACGCCGCGTTCCAGCCGATTGAGCAGGGCGCCCGGCGTCAAATCGACCATGACCACCTCGTCCGCCTGCTTCACCACCCAGTCGGGAATCGTCTCCCGGACCCGCACGCCCGTGCTCTGCCAGATCTGGTCGTTCAGGCTCTCGAGGTGCTGAATGTTCATCGTGGTGAGGACATCGATGCCGAGGTCGAGAAGCAGATGCACGTCCTTCCAGCGTTTGTCCCGCGGCGAGCCCGGGACGTTCGTATGTGGAAACTCGTCGACCAGCGCAACGGCAGGTTGGCGCCGGACGACGGCCTCGGTGTCCATCTCCTCGAAGAGCGATCGCGGTACTCGACCTTTCGGCGCGGAATCGTTTCGAGGCCCTCGACCAGCGTACGGTCTCCTTGCGGCCGTGACGTTCGAAGTACCCGATGACGACGTCGATCCCGCGCGCCCTCAGCTCGTGCGCTTCGGTCAACATCTGAAAGGTCTTCCCGACACCGGCGGCGTACCCCAGGAAGATCTTGAGGCGCCGCGTTTCAATCCTGTCGTCACGTTCGGTGCGGGAATACGCGAACGTCGATGCCTTCGGCGCCGCGGATCAAGCGATCGAGCGGGCTCCCGCGAAGCCGGGCGCGCCAGTCTCTCCGGATGTTGTGCCCGAGAAAGATCTGCGTGATGCCGTGGCCACGGGCGTAGTCGAGAATCGTCTGCACGGCGTCGGTCCCGTGCAGAATATCGATTGTGGCGCGCTCGGCCCGCGCCAGGCTGACATTCCGTTCGTTGGCGATGCGGCCTGCGGAGTGAGGTTCGGCTGGTTCACGTAAATGGCGAACAGCTCGCCATGAAAGCGATCGGCATTCCGTCGGCCGCTGGCGAGCATCGCCGCCGCGTCAGCCCGAGGGGTCATACAAACGAGAATTCGCTCCTGCGTGCCCCAGGAAGAGTGAATCCCGTGGAGCTCGAGATACGCCTCGAGCTGCTGGTCCACGACATCGGCGGTCAGCAGCAGGGCCCGACCACGGAGCTGCGACAGTTGTCCGCCAGGCCCGCGCGCACGGTCACACCATCGTCGCCTCGCTCCGCGAGGACCATCTCCGGTGGGGCATCCACGACGACCACTTCGTCGGCAGCGGCAACAAAGGATTGTGGGACTGTCTCGGCGGGCACACGGCCCGTGATACGGAGCACGAAGGCCTGCTGCTCCTCGATGTATTCGAGGTTGAGCGAGGTCAGCACCGAGATGCCGTTCGCGAGGATTTCCAGGACGTCTTCGTAGCGCTTGCCGTGTCGGCTGCCTGGAGGGTTGTCGTAGGCGACGCCATCCACAAGAGCCACCTTCGGCCTCCGAGTGAGCACGGCATCGACGTCGATGACGGGAATGCAATCCGCGACTTTGACCGGGACGACCTCCAGGCCCGCCATCACCCTGGCCACGTCCTCGTCGACGCGTGGTTGCATGGCCGCGACCACGACATCCTCGCCGCGCATGCGCCGGCGGCGGCCCTCGTCGAACAGCCTGAACGACTTGCCAACGCCGGATGTGTAGCCAAGAAAAATCTTGAGCTGGCCGCGCTCTGCGGCGCGTTCGGCGGCCTGAATCTGGCGGAGGAGCGCCTCAGCATATCGGCGGGAATCGGATTCGAGGTCGTGGGAGGCCATCAGCCCTCCCTCGCGGGGCACCACCTGCACGGCCGCATCCGGGACGGCACTGAGAAACCGGTTGAGCGTCGAGCCGTGCCACAGCACTTCCCACCGGGTCCGCGCGCTTTGACCGAAGATGACGTGCGTCACCCCTTCGCGCTGGGCAAAGGCGACGAGGCCGTCGGCCGCCCGATTTGCCTTGACGCGGACGACCGTCGCGCCGAGGCTCTCGGCGAGGCGGATGTTCTGCTCGAGCGCCTCGGCGTCGCGGCCGCTGATGCGACCCGGGCGTTCGCGGGGAATCTCGACGTACACGGTGTACCATCTCGAGCCGAGGCGACCGGCGATCCGCGCTCCCGCCCGGATCACCCTCGGCGCCAGTGTACTCGAGCTCATACACACCATCACGCGCTCGGGAATCAGCGCCGGCTCGAGCCCCTCCCGGGCGCGATAGCTCGCCGCCTTCTCGCCGACCTCGTCCGCCACCGCTCGGAGTGCCAGCTCGCGCAACGTCGAGAGATTGCCCTTCCGAAAGAAGTTCGTCAGGGCCTGCTCGACCTTCTCCGGCCGATAAATCTTGCCTTCGCGCAGGCGATTCCGGAGCTCCTCGACGGTGACATCC
>CAWDCH010000002.1:0-45768 GCA_963800785.1 Vicinamibacteria bacterium | reverse complement strand
TGCGTTCTCGCTGTCGCTTCAACTGCGTCGGGCGGGATTCTATCACCATAGAGACTCCTCTGATGACGGTTCACCAGCGGCGGGCTACGACGCGGCAATTACCTTCTTCCGCGAGGCGCGCTTCTTCGCGGCGCGTGGTGGGGCCGGTTCCGTCGTCGACTCCAGGCGGACAACCGAGGTGACGAACCGGTGAATGCCGTGGTTGTCGAAATCGATGACCGTGTACCGCTCGTTGGCATCGGTCACCGTTCCAGGGCCGTACTGTGTTTGCGCTACTCTGTCACCGATCGCGTAGATACGCATCAGGTCTCCTCACTGGCGCCTCGCGCCGCGCGCGCGTCTCACGGCGAACATCCGCCGGCTGCGGCGCTCCCTGAGAAGCGGGCGAACTGTGGTCCAAGAATTCCGGCAGTCGAACGGCGGGAAGGACGTTCGGCCGTTCCTCCGGCCGGAGCGTCAGTCGCGGTGCTTCGCCGAAGCTCGTATGTGCTTGATTTTGTCACGGTTGGCCTAGAAAGTCGAGCCCTGGTGCCGCCCCAGGAACCACCGGTCCAGGACGACGCGACGCACGAACCACGGACGGCCGAGGAGCCACATGCCCAGTCGCTGGGACAGTCGCTCGATGGCTGCGGGGGTCGGCGTGATGGAGGCGGTGGCACGCGCCCGAAGGCGTGTCTGGTCCCCCTGCAGTTTGGACATCGAGTAGTCGCCCGCGGCCGCGATCAGCGCCTCGGCTGCCATCATCCCTGATTCAATCGCAGGCCGGATCCCCTCACCGCTTTGCGGCACTGCCAGTCCCGCGGCATCGCCTGCGAGCAGGACCTGGTCGTCGACGATCCGTCGCGCGCATTTCTGGTACAGCAGGTATGCATGGCCACGCGGCCGCCAGGATCCGGATGCCGGCACCTTTCGGCGCTCGCGGAGAAAATCAATGAAATCGGCGTATGCCTGGGGCAGCGGGTCGTGACCCAATCGGCCAATTCCGATGTTCATGTAGCCCTGCTTGCGGAAGCACCAGCCGTAGCCGCGAAGATCGGACGAGAAATACAGTTCCGGTCGTTCCGGATCGATGCCGAACGCCTCGGCGTCGCCCTTCCCGATCGGAAACTCGGCCTCCTGTGCCCGCACGAGGGCGGCTTGCGATGGCTGACCGTTCAGCTGTCGGCCGATCGGGCAGAAGTGCCCGCCGGCGCCGACCACTACGGCCGCGCTGATCGTGCCGTTGATCACCCAGCGCCCGTCCTGACGGACCGTAGTCTTTACCGGTGTCCCCAGCTGAAGCCGGGCTCCCGATCGGCGCAGCAGATAATCGTCGAACTCGCAGCGACGAATCCCGTAGCTGACCGGCTGGTCGTAGCGCGTGCGAACGTCGCGGTCGGCCCCGATGACGCCGGTGGTAAACGACGTGATCGGCTGAAATGTGCGGCCGGCCGCGTACGCCTGTGTATCGAGCCGCAGCGTTTCAATGACCGGCGGCGTGATCCAGCCGGCGCACACCTTGTCGCGCGGAAATGTGGCTTGGTCGATGACGACGACGTCGGCACCCGCCTGCCGTAGCGTCCACGCGCAGGTGGATCCGGCGGGTCCGCCGCCGACTACCAGGACGTCACAGGTCTCCATCCGAAGAAGGGCCGCTCCTAATCACTCGTGCGCGTCCAGGGGATCGCGTTGGTCCCGGCGCGGGCGAAGACCACCTGGAACAGTTGCAGCGAGCCGGTGATGAATGCGACCTCCGATCCGGCGAGGTAGAGATCCCATGCTCGCACGAAGGCCTCGTCGAACATCTCGGTGATGCGATCAGCCGCGCGGAGGAATCGCGCGCGCCAGTGCTCGAGCGTCTTGGCGTAATGCAGCCGAAGGTTTTCGACGTCGAGGACCGAGAAGCTGGGCGGCTGGAGGATGCGTTCGAACACCTCGACCAGGGTCGGCGGGTACGCGCCGGGGAAGATGCGCTTCGTGATCCAGGGGTTCAGCGGCGCCGGCTTGTTGCGGCCGATGAAATGGAGCAGGCCCCGGCCGTCGTCCCTAAGCACGCGATCCATGACGGTGCCAAGCGTGGCGTAATCCGGCAGGCCTACGTGCTCGAGCATGCCCACGGAAACGAAGGCGTCGCACGTGCCGCGGACGTTCCGGTAGTCGTCCTCGATGAACTCGACACGGTCCGCGATTCCCTGCGCTCTGGCCTGTTCGCGCGCGTAGGCAATCTGCTCGCGCGAGATGTTGAAGGCGGTCACACGGACGCCGTGCTCGCGGGCCATGAACAGCGCAAGCGATCCCCAGCCACAGCCGGCCTCGACGACGCGCTCACCGGGCTTCAGCCTCAGCTTGCGAGCGACGAGCGCCATCTTGGCGATCTGCGCGTCTTCCAGCGTCGCGTCGGGCGTCGGGAAATAGGCGCAGGTGTACAGCATCTGTCGATCGAGCCAGAGCCGGTAGAACTCGTTGCCGATGTCGTAGTGATGGTGGACGTTCTCGCGCGACGCGTGGACCGAATTGCCCGGCTCCGGCATCCACCACGGGCGAGGCGCCGAGTCGCCCATGGCGCGGTACACGGCCTTGAGCATCTGGACCAGATCGCCGCGGACCTCGACCGCTCCCGACATGTAGCCCTCGCCGAAGTTGAGGTCGGGATTCCACAGCCACCGGTAAAGAGCGGTCCGGTTCTTGATTGTGAGCGTCGCGATAGGCGTGTCGTCCGGTCCCGTCGCATAGCCGTCCCACAGGACAAAGCGGAGCGTTGCGGGGGAGACGGCCTGCTGAATGCGGCTCAGCGCCCAGTGGTCGAAGCGCGACGAGCCTCGCAGCGTCAGCTCGGACGGGGTAGAAACGGACAGCGCGCGAAGGCGTTCAGACTTCATGAGCCACCGTAATGGAAGCAGCCTGCCGGCCGACGTATCAGCTGCAGTTTACTTCGGCCGTCGGCCGGGAGGCGAGTCGGCCGTCAGAGGCGGCGATCCTCAGGCCCGGCGCCCGATCCGGATCGAGTGGTCGGCCACCACAGTGACCTGCATGTCCTGCGCGTGGTTCACGATCTGCTGGACCAGCCCCTCGCTGAACCACGAGCGGAGAGTGCGCTCGCGCTGTCTCGCGACGAAGATCTGCGTAACCCCCTTGTCCCGGGCGAAGCGGGCGAGCGTTTCGGCCACGTCGGTGCCGTCGAGGACATGCGTGTCGATGTGAAGGCCCCTCGCAAAACTGAGATGGCGCTGCAGGTGAGTGCGCTCCTCGGCATTCAGGTGGCTGCGGTCCGCCGTGGGAGAGACGTAGACGGCCAGGCAGTCGGCGCGCAAGTAGTCGGCGATCCGACGACCCCTTCGAATCAACGCCGCGCTCGCCGGATCGGGCTGGATCAAGAGAAGCAGTCGATCACCGGGCCCCTGCGGCGCCGCGTCCGCCGTTGTTGTCGAGTGCTCTCCCGGGCCGCGGCTTTCGACCGCGTGTGCGGTCTGACGCATGGCCAGCTCACGAAGCGCGACCAGCGTGGGCTCCCTGAAGAAGTTCTGGAGCGCCGCACGTGCCCGGTCTGGCGGATAGACGACGCCGCGTTCCAGCCGATTGAGCAGGGCGCCCGGCGTCAAATCGACCATGACCACCTCGTCCGCCTGCTTCACCACCCAGTCGGGAATCGTCTCCCGGACCCGCACGCCCGTGCTCTGCCAGATCTGGTCGTTCAGGCTCTCGAGGTGCTGAATGTTCATCGTGGTGAGGACATCGATGCCGAGGTCGAGAAGCAGATGCACGTCCTTCCAGCGTTTGTCCCGCGGCGAGCCCGGGACGTTCGTATGTGGAAACTCGTCGACCAGCGCAACGGCAGGTTGGCGCCGGACGACGGCCTCGGTGTCCATCTCCTCGAAGAGCGATCCGCGGTACTCGACCTTTCGGCGCGGAATCGTTTCGAGGCCCTCGACCAGCGTACTGGTCTCCTTGCGGCCGTGAGGTTCGAAGTACCCGATGACGACGTTGATCCCGCGCGCCCTCAGCTCGTGCGCTTCGGTCAACATCTGAAAGGTCTTCCCGACACCGGCGGCGTACCCCAGGAAGATCTTGAGGCGCCCGCGTTTCAATCCTGTCGTCACGTTCGGTGCGGGAATACGCGAACGTCGATGCCTTCGGCGCCGCGGATCAAGCGATCGAGCGGGCTCCCGCGAAGCCGGGCGCGCCAATCTCTCCGGATGTTGTGCCCGAGAAAGATCTGCGTGATGCCGTGGCCACGGGCGTAGTCGAGAATCGTCTGCACGGCGTCGGTCCCGTGCAGAATATCGATTGTGGCGCGCTCGGCCCGCGCCAGGCTGACATTCCGTTCGTTGGCGATGCGGTCCTGCGGAGTGAGGTTCGGCTGGTTCACGTAAATGGCGAACAGCTCGCCATGAAAGCGATCGGCATTCCGTCGGCCGCTGGCGAGCATCGCCGCCGCGTCAGCCCGAGGGGTCATACAAACGAGAATTCGCTCCTGCGTGCCCCAGGAAGAGTGAATCCCGTGGAGCTCGAGATACGCCTCGAGCTGCTGGTCCACGACATCGGCGGTCAGCAGCAGGGCCCGACCACGGAGCTGCGACAGTTGTCCCGCCAGGCCCGCGCGCACGGTCACACCATCGTCGCCTCGCTCCGCGAGGACCATCTCCGGTGGGGCATCCACGACGACCACTTCGTCGGCAGCGGCAACAAAGGATTGTGGGACTGTCTCGGCGGGCACACGGCCCGTGATACGGAGCACGAAGGCCTGCTGCTCCTCGATGTATTCGAGGTTGAGCGAGGTCAGCACCGAGATGCCGTTCGCGAGGATTTCCAGGACGTCTTCGTAGCGCTTGCCGTGTCGGCTGCCTGGAGGGTTGTCGTAGGCGACGCCATCCACAAGAGCCACCTTCGGCCTCCGAGTGAGCACGGCATCGACGTCGATGACGGGAATGCGATCCGCGACTTTGACCGGGACGACCTCCAGGCCCGCCATCACCCTGGCCACGTCCTCGTCGACGCGTGGTTGCATGGCCGCGACCACGACATCCTCGCCGCGCATGCGCCGGCGGCGGCCCTCGTCGAACAGCCTGAACGACTTGCCAACGCCGGATGTGTAGCCGAGAAAAATCTTGAGCTGGCCGCGCTCTGCGGCGCGTTCGGCGGCCTGAATCTGGCGGAGGAGCGCCTCGGCGTCTGGGCGATCCGATTCGAGGTCGTGGGAGGCCATCAGCCCTCCCTCAGGGGCACCACCTGCACGGCCGCATCCGGGACGGCACTGAGAAACCGGTTGAGCGTCGAGCCGTGCCACAGCACTTCCCACCGGGTCCGCGCGCTTTGACCGAAGATGACGTGCGTCACCCCTTCGCGCTGGGCAAAGGCGACGAGGCCGTCGGCCGCCCGATCTGCCTTGACGCGGACGACCGTCGCGCCGAGGCTCTCGGCGAGGCGGATGTTCTGCTCGAGCGCCTCGGCGTCGCGGCCGCTGATGCGACCCGGGCGTTCGCGGGGAATCTCGACGTACACGGCGTACCATCTCGAGCCGAGGCGACCGGCGATCCGCGCTCCCGCCCGGATCACCCTCGGCGCCAGCGTACTCGAGCTCATACACACCATCACGCGCTCGGGAATCAGCGCCGGCTCGAGCCCCTCCCGGGCGCGATAGCTCGCCGCCTTCTCGCCGACCTCGTCCGCCACCGCTCGGAGTGCCAGCTCGCGCAACGTCGAGAGATTGCCCTTCCGAAAGAAGTTCGTCAGGGCCTGCTCGACCTTCTCCGGCCGATAAATCTTGCCTTCGCGCAGGCGATTCCGGAGCTCCTCGACGGTGACATCCACGTTGATCACTTCGTCGGCGCGATCGAGGAAGGTGTCGGGCACCGTCTCGCGGACGCGCACGCCGGTGGCGCGCGCCACGGCATCGTTCAGCGTTTCCAGATGCTGGATGTTGACGGCGGTCATCACGTGAATGCCGGCATCGAGAATCTCGGCGACGTCCTGATGCCGTTTCGCGTTCCGGCTCCCCGGCACGTTCGTGTGCGCGAGCTCGTCGACCACCGCGACCTGTGGCTTGCGATGGATGATGGCGTCAACGTCCATCTCTTCCATCGACACGCCCCGATACTCGACGCTGCGGCGCGGGATGATATCGAGGTCCTTGATTTGGGCCTCGGTGTCGCGGCGCCCGTAGGTCTCGACGAATCCCACAACGACGTCGAGGCCCCGGGCACGAAGGGCGTGGGCTTCCTGCAACATCTCGTAGGTCTTGCCGACGCCCGGTGCGGCTCCAATATAAATGCGTAGCCGCGCCCGGTCCTTCTCCTTGATCCGCGCGAGCAGCGCGTCGGCAGTCGGACGCACGTCTGGCATCGACACCATGCGTGCGTGTCTACGCCAGACCGATTGCCGCCAGCACGATGTCGATGGCCTTGATGCCGACGAACGGCACGATCACGCCTCCCACCCCATAGACTAGCAAGTTGCGTCGGAGAATCGCCGCCGCGCCGAGCGGCTTGTAGGCGATGCCCCTCAGCGCCAGCGGGATCAGCGCGATGATGACCACCGCGTTGAAGATGACGGCCGACAGGATGGCCGACTCCGGTGTCGCCAGCCGCATGACGTTCAGCACGCTCAATTGCGGGAACGCGAGGATGAACATCGCCGGGATGATGGCGAAATACTTCGCCACGTCGTTGGTTATCGAGAACGTAGTCAGGGCGCCGCGCGTCATCAGCAGCTGCTTGCCGATCTCGACGATCTCGATCAACTTTGTCGGATTCGAGTCGAGGTCTACCATGTTGCCGGCCTCTTTGGCCGCGCTAGTGCCGGTGTTCATCGCGACGCCGACATCGGCCTGCGCCAGGGCCGGGGCATCGTTGGTGCCGTCACCCGTCATCGCAACGAGCTTGCCCTCGCGCTGCTCGCGCTTGATCAGCGCCATCTTGTCTTCGGGCTTGGCTTCGGCCAGAAAGTCGTCGACGCCCGCTTCATTGGCGATCGATGCCGCGGTCAGAGGGTTGTCGCCGGTGATCATCACCGTTTTGATGCCCATCGCCCGCAGCGCATCAAACCGCTGGCGCATGCCGCCCTTGACGATGTCTTTCAGGTGGATGACGCCAAGGGCCCGCGAACGCTCGGCGACGACGAGCGGCGTGCCACCCGACCGGGCGACCCGATCCACGATCGATTGAAGCTCCGACGGCACCGCACCGCCATTCGTCGAGACGTATTTCGCAATCGCGCCGGCCGCACCTTTGCGGATCTCGCGCCCGTCGAGATTGATCCCCGACATGCGCGTCTGCGCCGAGAACGGCACGAACGCGGCGGCCTTGTCCGAGAGCTCCCGTCCGCGAATCTGGTACTTCTCCTTCGCGAGCACGACGATCGAACGGCCCTCGGGGGTCTCGTCGGCGAGCGAGGCCAGCTGTGCGGCGTCCGCTACGTCCATAGCGGTGATGCCGCTCAGCGGCAGGAACTCCGTGGCCTGCCGGTTGCCGAGTGTGATTGTGCCCGTCTTGTCGAGCAGCAGCGTATCCACGTCGCCCGCCGCTTCCACCGCGCGGCCGGACATCGCGAGGACGTTGTGCTGCACCAGACGGTCCATGCCGGCGATGCCAATGGCCGAGATCAACGCGCCAATCGTCGTCGGAATCAGGCAGACCAGGAGCGAAATCAGCACCGGAATCGGGATCTCGGTGCCGGCGTAGTACGCGAACGGCTGCAGCGTGACCACGACCAGCAGGAATATCAGCGTGAGCACGGCCAGCAGAATGTTCAGCGCGATTTCGTTCGGCGTCTTCTGCCGTTCCGCGCCCTCGACGAGTGCGATCATCCGATCCAGGAACGTGTGGCCTGGGTCGGATGTCACCCGCACCTTGATCCAGTCGGAGATGACGCGCGTGCCGCCGGTGACGGCGGATCGGTCGCCGCCCGATTCGCGAATGACCGGCGCCGATTCACCCGTGATTGCCGACTCGTCGACCGAGGCCACGCCCTCGATGATCTCACCGTCGGCGGGAATGAACTCGCCGACGCGCACCATCACGACGTCGCCCTTACGCAGGCTCGCCGCAGGCACTTTTTCAGTTCGATCGCCGACGATGCGGTTCGCGATCGTTTCGGTCCGCGCCTTCCGAAGCGTATCGGCTTGCGCCTTGCCACGCCCTTCGGCCATCGCCTCGGCGAAGTTCGCGAAGATGACAGTGAACCAGAGCCAGAAGGCGACCTGGCCCGTGAAGAGCGGCCGCCCCGTTCCGGCGGCCAGCTCCTGAACGAAGATGATCGTCGTCAGGAGACTGCCCACCTCGACGATGAACATCACCGGGTTCTTGATCTGAATCCGCGGGTCGAGCTTCCAGATGGAGTCGATGATCGCGTGCTGGATGATGCCCGGGTCCCAAATCGAGATCCGCTTTCGCTCACTGAGCTTCGGCGGGACCTCGCTGAAGTCCTGACGGGGCAGGGTCGCCTGTGCAAGTTCTGCCATGTGAGTAGTCCGCCTCTAGCGGATGACCGGCGCGGCCGGCGCTCCGAGTGTCTGGTCAAGCGCGAGATTCAGCTCCAGCACGTTGACGCGCGCTCGACCGAGAAAGCCGAGTGTCGGCGGTTCCGTGTGGCCCCGAACGAGATCTCTGACGCGCTCCACCAGTACGCCGCGGGCCCGCGCAACGCGCGCCGCCTGCAGGTCCGCCGCCGCCGGCGGGATGTGAGGATCCATGCCGCCGCCGCTTGCGGTGACCATCTCGGAAGGCACCTCATGCGCCGTCACGCCGTCCTCTTTCATCACGGCGTCGAGCCGCTCCTGCACGGCCTTGAGATGACCAGGGTTCGAAGGCCCATAGTTCGATCCGCCGGTTGATGCCGCGTTGTAGTCCACGGCGGACGGGCGGGGATGGAAGTACTCCGGCCTGACGAACTTTTGCGCGATGAGTCGAGATCCGATGACGGTGCCGTCGGGACGGCGAATCAGGCTGCCTTCAGCCTGCTCCGGGAACGCGACCCGGCCGACCGCCCAGACCAGGACGTTGTAACCGCCGCCGAGCAGCACCATCGTGACAACAGTGAAGAGGACGCCTTGCCTGATTTCCTTGATCAACATGACGAGGTCCCTATCGCAGCGCCAGATGCTCGGCAATCGGTCCGAGCACGGCGACCGGCATGAACATCAGCAGCCCGAGGATTACGATCACGGCCCACAGCGTCACACCGAAAGTGCCGCTGTCGGCCTGCAGTGACCCTGCCGTTTCCGGCGCGGCCGGCTTCGCGGCCAACACGCCGGCCAGCGCCAGCGGGGCGATGATCGGGATGTAGCGGGAAAGCAGCATTACCAGTCCGCACGAGATATTCCAGAACGGCGTGTTGTCGCCGAGGCCCTCGAAGCCGGACCCGTTGTTCGCCGCCGACGACGTGAACTCGTACATCATCTCGGAGAAGCCGTGGGCCCCTGGATTCTTCAACCAGGCCAACGTCGTGCCGGGATCGCTCGTCGTCGCCCAGACGTAACACGCGATCGCCGTGCCAACGAGAATCGCCAGCGGGTGCCACAGCAGCGCGAGACTTGCCAGCTTCACTTCCTTGGCCTCGACCTTCTTGCCCAGGAACTCGGGGGTCCGGCCGACCATCATCCCCGCCACGAACACCGCGACGATGACGAAAATCAGCATGTTGATGAAGCCGACACCGACGCCGCCGAAGATGTTGTTCAGCCACATGCCAATCATCGGCATCAGGCCGCCGAGCGGTGTCGCTGAATCGTGCATCGAGTTCACGGAGCCGTTTGAAGTGACCGTCGTAGTCACCATCCACAGCGCCGACAGCCCGGCGCCGAAGCGAACCTCTTTGCCCTCCATCGAGCCGGTCGACTGATCCACGCCCATGGGCGTGATGGCCGGGTTGCCGCCGGCTTCCATGGCGACACCAAAGATCACCATCGGGATGTAGATTGCGAGCATCGTCGCGAAGATCACCGTCGCCAGCCGCCGGCGGTTCACCATGTAGCCCAGCATCACGACCATCGACATCGGGATGATGGTGATCGACCAGGTCTCGATGAAATTGGAGAGCGGCGTGGGATTCTCGAACGGGTGGGTCGAGTTCGGCCCGAAGTAGCCGCCGCCGTTCGTGCCCAGCTGCTTGATCGCGACGACGCCCGCGGTGACGCCGCGGGCGATGGTCTGTTCCTGTCCCTCGACCGTCGTTGCCTTCGCCGCCGGCTCGAACGTCATCGGCGTCCCCTGCCAGAGCATCAGCACGGCGACCAGCACCGAAAGGGGCAGGAACAGGCGAATCGTCGCGCGCGTGATATCGACGTAGAAGTTGCCAAGCTGTTTCAGGCGGTTTCCGCCGAGCCCGCGGATGATGGCTACAGCGGCTGCCACTCCGGTGGCCGCGGTCACGAACTGCAGGAAGGAGATCGTGAACATCTGCGAGAAGTACGACAGGCTGGTCTCGCCGCTGTAATGCTGCAGGTTGGTGTTGGTCGTGAAGCTCGAGATCGTGTTGAACGCGAGCGTCGGCTCCATGTTGCCGATGCCGTCTGGGTTGAGCGGCAGAAAATTCTGGAGCGTGACGATGGTCCAGGTCGCCAGCCACATGAAGACGTTCGAGACCAGCATGGATACGGAGTACTGCTTCCAGTCCTGCTGTTCATCCGGATTCACCCCGGTCACGCGCAGCACGAGGCGCTCGAGTGGCACGAGGATCGGATCGAGCCAGGTGCGTTTGCCGGTGAACACGTGGTACATGTACCGGCCGAGCAGCCCGCTCGTGGCTATCGTGAAGAGAACGGTGAAGACGATCGCGACGTATTCGGTGGCCATCGGAGCCTCAGAACTTCTCGGGGCGCAGCATCGCGTACACGAGGTACACGAACGCCGCGATACTCAGAAACAAGGACAATAGAGTCATGACCTCACCTAGACGCGGTCACAAAGGATGACGAATCCGAGCATCGCCGCGAACGTGACCAGTCCGAGCACGACCATTCCAAGCGCGAGCAGCATCGTTCGTCCTTTCTTTCGTACGTAGGCCCGAGCTTTAGCTCGGGCAGTAGTTCTTTTTGTTCGTAGGCCCGAGCTTTAGCTCGGGCACTCAGTAGCTGAAACCCACGCCAACGGATCCGATGACACGCGAACTGTCGCCGCCGTTGAAGGCCTTCGTCGTGTCGCCCAGCGCCTGAACTTCGACGCCACCGTGAAGATTCCAGGCGCCGAAGCGCGTCGTCCCGGCGAGCGGTACCGTCACCAGCCCGGCGATGCTGAAGTAGCCGAACGTGTTGTCTTCGAACGACGGAGCGGCAGCCGTACCGGTGTTCAGCTCGTAGTAGTTGGCGAGGCTGAGTCCGACTTTCACCGGAACGGTCACCGATGCCTTCGGCCACGCATAGCCCGGCGATACGCCGAGCTCGAGATAGCGCCCTGCCTTCGCCCCGCCATCCGCCTGGCCGCGGCCGGGATCGGTATCGAACTCGAACGCGACGAGGCCGTACGGCTTGAGCGACGCTTTGCCCAGAGAACTGCTGTCGTCGAACGCGACCTTGAACGCGATTTCCTTGACCGTCGTAAACGCGTTGTTCGGGCTCGTGTATGCCGTGTACGTGGTGGCGACGCTGACGCCGTGGCTGAATCCCAGGCCCAGCGTCGAGTAGAAGTCCGATTCGTACCACAGCCTTCCGGTCGGGCCATCCTGGCCCGTATCTCCGGTGTGCAGGCTGTTCCACGATCCGATGTTCACGCCGACGCTCTTCAGCTGCCCATCGCCGGAGTAAATCGCGAGGCCTAGATCGGCAACGGGCCACAACGCGATGCCGGTGGAGTTCTGGCGGATCCCACGGAACATGTAAGTGCTCACCCCATCGAAGCTCCCAGTGAGGGTCATGGCCCCGGGATTGGGATCTGGCGGCGTGGTTGACGTCTGAGCCGCGGCGTCGCTCGCGATCACCAGTATGGAAATGACGCTCGCCACTGTCAGCAGGCGAGCGCTCTTGACGCTGCACATGAAAAATGAGTCCTCTCTCTGCAGTTAGCTAGTAGGTGTGGTGCACTGCGGCAACAGGGGAAGCGACGTGTCGATCGCTCGGCGGTCGCGTCGCCCAGGCCCAGATGCTCAGGATGGCCAGAAATACGACAAAAGCGAGGCCCGCGAGCGTCCAATGCCGCGTCGACTCGTCCGGCAGCGGGCATCCGGCGATCTTGACAACATCAGTGTCCATAACTTCGGCTGCTTCAGACACAATAGGGGCCGCGGCCTCAGGCTCACCCAAAGAGTTCCTGAAAAGCTCCTCAAGGCGCGCGGACGCCGTCCACGTTGTTTCACGATCGGCGCCGACCTGCGCGAAGACGACGGGGTAGCCACGATCGATCAGGCGGCGCGCGAGCCGCTCGTCGCGGGTCGGCCACAGCGCCCCTCGGCGCCCGCCGAGGATCAGCAGCGACGATCGGCCAATCACCTCATGCACCGCGTCGTCGAGGCGACGGTACACACAGATGTGCACGGTCGCGTCTCGCCGCGGCACGAGCAGCGTGACTCGTGCGTCCCTGCCGCTGGTCAGACGCCTGGCGGTCATCAAGGCGCACCATGTGCCCTCGATTTTCGAGCCGAGCACATACATCGACATCGGTGCAGACCCGACTGGCCAGCCCGTCATGCTGGTGACCGCTCATGCCTTCAGGATAGGAACGCTGGCCTGAAAGCGGCCCAAGAAGTACCTGAGAAATGCCTGAAGGCGCTTCGCGCGGATCGCGCCCCTGCTGCGGCAGACCACCGGGCTCGTCGAGTTCGTGGGGGAAATCACCGATCGAGACCGGAACGCGCTCCTCGGGAACACGTCCGCGCTGGTCTTTCCGATCGATTGGCCGGAACCATTCGGTCTCGTGATGATCGAGGCGCTCGCCTGCGGGACGCCGGTCATTGGCTGGCGTCGCGGATCCGTCCCGGAAGTGATCGACCATGGCGTCACCGGCTACATCGTCGACAACATCGTGGACGCCGTTGATGCCGTGAAGCGGATCGACTCCGTGAGTCGAATGGGGTGCCGCCAGGCATTCGAGCGGCGGTTCGATGCCAGTCCCGGATGGCGGCGGATTATCTGCGGGTGTACCGAGCGGGTCATCCGGACTGCGAACGCAGACAGTGTATCGGGCGGCACCGCCACGAGGGTGTCTTGACCGTGAGCCCTGGGGTCACTGCGAGTGAGGAGGATCGTCGGCGGCAAAGCGGTAGCCGACCCACGGCTCGCTGAGCAGATATCGCGGATTGGAGGGGTCCGGCTCGATCTTCTTCCGCAGCTGCGCGATGAGCGTCCACAGGTGTTCGGGTTGCTCGACGGCGTTTGCGCCCCAGATCGCTTTCAGAATCGCCCTGTGCGTGAGGACGCGATCGTGGTTGCGGGCCAGCAGCGACAGCAGCTCGAATTCCTTCGGCGTGAGTCGAATCTCTGTGTTGCTGCGGAGGACGCGATGGCGGTCGTAGTCGATGGTCAGATCGCCGGCCTTGAACTGACCGGTGTCACCCTGGTCATCGGAATTGACGCGGCGAAGGGCCACGCGAATACGCGCCAGCAGCTCTTCGGGGCCGAACGGTTTGGTGACATAGTCGTCCGCGCCGAGATCCAACGCGTTTACTTTGTCGGCTTCGGCCCCTCGCGCCGACAGCACCACGATCGGGACCTTCGACTGCTTGCGAATGCGCCGGCAGACCTCCGTGCCTTCCATATCCGGCAAGCCGAGGTCGAGCACGATCAGATCGGGCGTACGCTCCCCGGCCAGGGTGAGCGCTTCCGCGCCGGTGCCGGCAATTTCCACGTGGTAGCCACGCGATCGCAGCAACGGTCCGACCGCACGTTGAATGGACGCCTCGTCGTCGACGAGCAGGATGCGAGGTTCCTGAGTCATGCGGTGGGCGACTGCATCGCTGCAGGGGCCTTGGTCTCTGCGGGCACGGCGATGGTGAAACGGGCGCCGCCGCCCGAAGCGTTCTCGGCCCAGATGCGGCCCCGCTCTGTCGCCAGAAGTCCCCGGGCGATGGAGAGCCCGAGGCCCGTGCCGGACGTGCGGCCGGTTGCGGACTGGCCGCGGTAGAAGCGCTCGAAGAGATGCGGCAAATCGGCAGCGGCGAGCCCCGGCCCGTGATCCTGAACCTCCACGATGAAATCGTCGGCATCGACACGGGCGCAAACCTCGATGGCGGACTTCTGCGGCGTGTACTGTGCTGCATTCTCCAGCAGGTGCGCCAGAGCCGTCGCCGTCAGTCGCGGATCCAGTCGCACCAGGTCGTCAGTCTCGATGTGGACGGCCAGGTTGTGACCGCGCAGCGTGTGCTCGACGTGATCGCGCGCCGCGGCGATGATCTCGGACGGGTGCGTCCATCGCGACTCGGTCGCGATCGCCCCGGCATCGATGCGCGCCATCTCGAGGATGTTCTGAAACAGTCGGGTCAGCCGCTCGGTTTCGATCAGGATCACGTCGGATTGCTCGGCACGCTGTTCGGGGAGCAGCCACGACGCCTTCATGTTGCTGGCTGCGACCCGAATGGCCGTCAAAGGTGTCCGCAGGTCATGTCCCAGGGAAGCCAGCAGCGCGGTTTTCAGTTCCTCGCTTTGACGGGTCAGTTCCGCCGTCTTGCGCTCCTCGAGAAACTGGGCGCGTTCGATCGCAATCGCCACGACGCCCCCCAGCGCATCGAGGGTGCCAGGCTCCACGGGGCGCCCTGCCGCCGCCAGCAGGCCGATCGGTTTCGTGCCGACACGCAACGGGACGAGCCGCACGTTCTGGCCGTCGACGCTGGTCGAGCGATGGCCTGCATAGGTTCTCGCCACCGCGTCGAACTCGAGCGTCGTCTGGGCGGCCGCAAACACGCGAGCAAGCTGGGTCTTGTCGAGCACGATGGTCTCGGCGCCCGCTTCGAACAGATCCCAGCTCGATCCCCTCGGCAGCGCGACGGCGACGAACTCCAAATCGAAGCGCCTGGCAATCGACCGGGCCAGCGTCGAGATCGCCTCGCGACTGTCGGTCATCAACAGCACGTCGCGACTGAGGTCGAAGAGCCGCGCCAGCTCGTCACGGCGGACGACGGCCTCCTGCGTGCGGGTGCGGGCAATGGCGGTCAGATTGCTGGCAACCAGGCTTACGGCGAGGAATGAGAACAGGGCAATCCAGTGCTGCGGATCGGCGATGGTGAACGTGTGCAGGGGCGGCAGGAAGAAGAAGTTCAAGCACAGCATCGCCGCGACCGAGGTCGCCACGGCGACAAAGAGGCGCGACACGGTCGCAGCGACGACGACGACCAGCAGGAACGTGGTCGATACGGTGGCGGCATTCGAGACACCGAGCCACCTGACGTACACGAAGGTGACGCCGGCTACCGCGATCAGGCTCGCGGCCAGGTGTGCCGCGTCTCGCGCCGGCCTGTTCATCACTGGTGATGATACGCCGGGAGGTCGACCTTCATGAGTCTCTCAGGGCTCCTGTGTTAGCGTGCTCGAGTGTCGACCAGCCGCTCGACGCGAAACTCCGCTGCCGGAGGATGTGATGGACCTCGCATTCGGCGACGCCGCGCTGCGCCTCGTCGCGGTACTCTTCCTGGTATTTGTCAACGCCTTCTTCGTTGCCTCGGAATTTGCACTGGTTACTGTGCGCAAGACACGGATGGACCAGCTCGTGGCCCAGGGGCACGGCCAGGCGCGAACGGTCCGTCGCGCGCTCACCCAGCCTGACAAGTATCTCGCCGCGGCGCAGCTCGGCATCACAATGGCCAGCCTCGCGCTTGGCTGGATCGGTGAGCCGGCCCTTGCCCGCGTGATCGAGCCGGCGTTCCTGAGCCTACCCGATACGGTGCGCGTAATCAGCGCGCATTCCGTCGCGGTCGCGATTGCATTTCTCGTGATCACGTCGATGCACATCGTGCTTGGCGAGCAGATGCCGAAGATCATGGCGTTGCAGTATTCGGAACCCGTCGCGCTCTACACCACAAAGGTCACTGAGCTGTTCATGAAGGCATGCTGGCCGTTGATCACGGGTCTCAATCGAATGACGAATATCCTGCTAGCCGGCCTCGGATTGAAACAATTCAGCGGCCATTCGATGGTGCACTCGGAAGAAGAACTGAAGATGCTGGTCACGGCCAGCCAGGAGGCGGGTGTCATCGAGGAGCAGGAAGAGCAGATGCTGCACCGGGTGTTCGGCTTTGCCGACTTGACGGCCGCGCACGTCATGGTGCCACGCACGGCGCTGGTGGCGCTTCCGGCAGATGCCGACATCGCCACCGTCGTCGAGAGAATCACGAGGAGCCCTGCCGACGTCCTGCCGGTCTACCGCAGCAGCCTCGATGACATCGTCGGCGTGGTGTACTTGCGGCATCTCGTGGCCCCACTGGTACTCGCACCCGGAATCGCTGAACCTGATGGACCACGTTCAGGAGATTCCCTCGGTGCCCAAACAAACGCCCGCCGGAGAGTTGCTCACACAGATGCGGCGGGCGATCACGCACCACATGATCGTCGTCGACGAGTACGGCGGGACGGCGGGCCTCGTCACCTTCGACGATCTGATGGAGCGCATCGTCGGCAGCGCCGCGGGACACGAGGACCTCAAGGCCCTGCGCATGACCACGCTTGCCGATGGATCGGCGCTGATCGATGGCCTGATGCTGGTCACCGACTTGAATCAGCGCTTCGGCTTGCACATTGACGAAACCGTGTTCACGACCGTGGGCGGCTACGTCCTCGGCCGGATCGGGCATCGCCCTGACGTCGGCGATCGCGTCGAGGTGGAAGGGCATGTATTGCGAGTCGAGGCCGTCGACGGACCGCGCGTGGCGTGGGTTCACTTGTCGCCGCCACTGGATAAATCCTGATCGGCACCGAGCCGCTACTTCCGGCGGGTATACGAGATCTTCATCGTCTGCACTTCTTTCCCGTCCGGTCCGTTCATGAACATCGTCATCGTCCGGTGGTCGGGGTCGGTGTAGCTGCTCGTCGCCTTGGTCTTCACCGTCGCGCCGGTCGGATCGGGGCCTTCCATCCAGGTGGTCATGACCTTCGTCGCGGCATCGTACGTACCTTCGCTCGCCAACATGCCTGCTGACATCGAGTCCGTCCAGCTGCCGACATACTTCTTCTTGCCGGCGTCGTAAGTGGTCAGGCCGTTCCCCTGGAAGGGCATGCCCATCATGTCGCTGTCGAACTTGGTGATCAGACACAACCCGCCGCAGCCGAGCGTGACGACTTCGGTGCCTTTCGAGGTCATGGCCGGCGCTCCGGGCGGCGACATCTCGATCACGGCGTCCCAGGTGCCCGCTTCCATCTTGAGGAGCTCGTGCTCCGGACCGGGCTTGGGCATAGGCGGCATGTCCTGCGCCGCCGCGGCGGACGACAGCACCAGGCTACAGGCGAGAGACGACAGAAGCGCGGGCACACACGTCATTACTACCTCCTTGGACCGTCGAATCGAGGCGCATTGTGACGCTGAGGGGGGAGGGATGCAAGGGGACGGGTCAGGGGTAGGGGTCAGGGGTCAGGGATCAGGGATCAGGGGTCAGGGATCAGGGATCAGGGATCAGGTGCTGACGTTCGCGGATGCGGCGGGCCAGCGACCTATCAAGGCCGTGGAGTACTCGCCGCAGTTCGGACGTTGTGGCAAAGAGCGGCGCGACGGCATCTGCAGTAACGAATCGAAGCCTTTGGCCGAGCTCGATTTGAGTTTCAACTTCCGCGAGACTTCCGATTGAAATTCGCACGAAGTGTCGATAGGCCTTAGGACCCGAGCTGGTGCCCTTCTGCGAGGTTAGACGGCACTGACACAGCCGCCCGCCGAAGCTGAGCGGTCAAGCCAAAACGTTCCTCCGGTGGAAAGCGAACGGTGAAGTCGTAGACTTCGATCACTAAGGCCATCGAGAGCTTCCAGGCCTCCAACTCTCGGAACGACTGAATCCGCATGCGCCGACGTCCCTGCAAGAATCGAGCAGAAGCAAATCGCTGGAAACACCACGCTGCGGGTTCGAGAATTGTCAGAAACAGCGGCCTCGTGGCCTTCGTAGCGCTGCAACCTCTGCGACCCTGATCCCTGATCCCTGATCCCTGATCCTGGCCCCTAGCTCCCCACCCCCTCCAGCAACAACACCGCATCCTCCCAATGTCCGGGCACGGCAAACATCTGGGTTTTGCTCTCGGGGAACGTCTTCCCGTTCAGATTGCCAGTCAGGTACGTCCCCGCGTCCTTCCTCTCGCCGGTCACCGGGCTGATCCACGTGACCTTCACGTTCTTCGTCGCAATCTTGTCGAGGTGGAGCACCACGGTCGTCTGGCTCGAGAGATACGCCAGCGCGCGTTGTCCATCACGCGATCGAAGCGCCGTGTTGAGGGTCCGCTCGCTGCCGATGCCGGCCGAAAACAGGCCCTGATCCGGGACCATGTCCCACCACGGCATGGAGGTCATGATCTCCTTCATCCTGGTTACCTGGTCGGCACCTGGGGTATCGAACGTCGACTCCCAGCCCGGCTCCATGCGCCACATCTGGTTCTGGCCGTAGGTGTGGAACCCGCCGGCCATCACGCTCCACCACGCCTGACGCCGAACGATCAGCGGCGTGATCGGGCCTTGCGGGTACTCAGGCCCGTTCTCATACGCGCCTTCGCCGAGCACCACGGGCTTACGAGGGGTCAGCAGGCTGTCGGAGACGACCGCCGGATAGATCTTCGACCATTCAGTCCAGGTCTCGATCATGTTGAAGCCGAGCCAGTCGTCGTTGTGGAAGTACTGCGACGACGAGCGCCAGCCACAAGGGTGATAGGTGATGAGGTGAGCGCCGCCGTCGCCTTCGCGCAGCCCGAGCGCGAGCTCGCGATACACCTCCTCCACGCCGGTTGCAACGCGATCGCCGCCGTTCACCCAGATGATGTTCGGCGCGTTCTTGAACCGGGCGCCCAGCCACTTCCCGTAGATGCGCGCGTTCTTCGCGGTGATGGTCGGCTGGTCGTTGACGTAATAGCCCCAGGCCGGCAGCATGGCGAGGATCAGGCCTTGCCTGTTCGCGAACTCGACGACCCGCTCGACATCTTTGAAGTAGGCTTCATTGGGCGTCGACGGATCGTCGTTCACCCACGGTTTGTTGCCGTTCGTGTTCGCCAGCGGCGTCTTCATCTCGAAGCCGGAGCCACGGCCCCATGCCAGCACGGCTTGCACGACGGTGAAGCCCTTCTTCCCTCGGTTGGTCAGATAGGCCTCTGCCTGCGCCGGCGTGTACTCGACAAACAGCGGCCACGCCGTATCTCCGAGCCAGAAGAAGGGCTTTCCGTCCTTGTCGACGAAGTAGCGGCCGTCTCCGCTGACGCGGACGGGTCCGTTGACGCCGCGGGCGTCCTGCGCGGTCAGCGGAGATGCGAGCAGCGACAGAGCGACGAGCGCGGCGGCACACGAGTGACTCGGCTTCACGTGATCTCCGTGAGAGGGCGCTACGGCTTTCGGCCGACGAGCTTCCAGAACTGCTGCTCGTTGAGGATGGTGATGCGGTAGCCTTTTTCACGCAGCCGCTTGATCTCCAGCAGCTTTCGGCCGCCGTCGCGGCCTGCCGCCTGCAGCGGATTCGGACGGCCGCGCACGACCACGGTGGTCGTCGCGGATGGGTGGCCGTGCACCACGGCGCCGGCGCGCGCGGCGGCACGGGTCGCCACCTTCCGAGTCTCGGTCAACACGCCTGTGAACGCGAGGTGCGCGCCCTTCAGCGTGCGAAGCACGCCCGACCGCAGAGAGACCGGCGGGGTATTCAACGCGGCGATCAGCTCTTCGGCGCTCTCGTAGCGCTTTCGCCGCTCGCCGATGCAGCGATAGATGATCTCCTTCAGGTGATCGCTACAGCTCAGATGGCGAACGTCCTTGGCTCGGAGGCGCGCCTTGGCGCTGCCCTTGACCAACATGCCGAGCAGCTGACCCACTTGATAGACGTCGTCACGCGCCCGCCACTTCGGCACGGCGCCATTGATGATGTCGCTCGGCGCAGTGAAAGCGTTCAGCGTCCGTGCCGTGATGCCGCGCTGGTCGCTCTGCTGGCGCGCGATGCCGAAATCGCCGAGCTTCAGTCGGCGGTTGTCACACACGAAGACGTTCACCGGCGTCAGGTCTCGGTGCAGCATCTGGCCGCTGTGCAGCTTGTCCAGCACCTGCAGGATGCCGGCAATCTCGCGACGCGCCGATTGTTCCGAGAAGGCCTTCTCTGAGCGCTCGAGGTGCGCGCTCAGATCGCCGTGCGCCGCGTACTCCATCGCCAGGCAGTAAAGCACCTGTCCATGGCCGAACAGGGGGAACGCGTCGTACACGCGAATCGCGCGCGGGTGCGCGTCGAGGAGCTCACCGAAGTAGGCTTCGCGCAGCCACCCGTCGATGCGGCTGCTGACCTTGATGCAGACGATGTCGGGCACGCGGTCGGAACGGCCGTGACGAGAGACAAGGAATACCTGCCCGAACCCGCCTTGGCCCAGCAGACGTTCGATTCGGTACTGCAGCCCGCTCTCGGGGCTCGTGATCACCTGTTTCGGGACGAGGAGGTACTGTGCCTGTCGCGCGAATCGCTCCAGCGATTCCGTCGCGCGCGTCGTCGCCGACGTGGCGTTGAATAATGCTCGTGGCCGCGTAGGCACGGCGAGATCGTACCACCAATCGGCCTAAGGAACCGTCACGATTGCGGTATCGTACGGGGGCCCCACTGAAGTCGGGCCCTGCTGCAGTCGGACCTACTGCGTCGCCGCATTCTCATGTCGACAATCAACGAGCCCATCGTGCCCAACCCGGCGCGCGAGTCGCTGACAGGACGCTCCAATTGGTCCACCATCCGCGAAGCGATTCGCGGATCGTCGCTCGACTACACGAGCGCGCCGATAGGCCGGTCCATCGTCATGCTCGCCGTGCCCATGGTCATGGAGATGGCCATGGAGTCGATCTTCGTCGTCGCCGATGTGTTCTGGGTGGCGCACCTTGGCGCCAATGCGGTAGCGACGGTCGGTCTCACCGAATCGATGCTCACGCTGATCTATTCGATGGCGATGGGGCTGTCGATTGGTGCGATGGCCCTGGTCGCGCGACGGATTGGCGAAGGCGACCCGGAAGGCGCGGCCCGCGCGGGCGTCCAGGCCATCGTGCTCGGCGTGATCGTTTCGCTGCTCATCGCTGTCGTCGGCGCGTGGAACGCTCCGCAGCTGCTGCGGCTGATGGGCGCCTCGGACGAGGTGGTGGCCACCGGCAGCAGTTACACGCGCGTCATGATGGGCGGCAACGCCACGATCGTGCTGCTCTTCCTGATCAACGCCGTGTTTCGGGGTGCCGGCGACGCGGCCATCGCGATGCGCGTGCTCTGGATCGGCAACGCGATCAACATCATTCTCGGACCCTGCCTCATTTTCGGCTTAGGGCCTCTGCCGGCGCTGGGCGTGACGGGCGCCGCCGTCGCGACCAACATCGGGCGTGGCACCGCCGTCGTCATCCAGCTTCTGACGCTTACCCGGTGGAGCACCCGCGTCCGCGTGGCGCGGCGTCACATGGGCATCGATCCATCGGCGATGGGCACGGTTCTGCGTCTGTCGGGCTCGGGCACCGTGCAGATTTTGATCGCCACGGCCAGCTACGTCGCACTCGTCAGGATCCTGTCCCACTTCGGCAGCGCCGCGCTCGCCGGATACACCATCGGCATCCGGCTGATCATCTTCGCGCTCCTGCCGTCGTTCGGCATCAGCAATGCCGCCGCGACGATGGTGGGGCAGAACCTCGGCGCGAAGAAGCCGGACCGCGCAGAGCGCGCGGTGTGGACAGCGGCCTTCTACAACTTCATCTTCCTTGGCGCCGTCGGGGTGATCTTTGTCGTCGGCGCACGCGCCATCGTTTCGTTTTTCACCAGCGACGCGACCGTGGCGTCATACGCCGTCTCGTGTCTGCGCATCGTCAGCCTCGGCTTCGTCTTCTACGCGTACGGCATGGTGCTGACGCAGTCGTTCAACGGTGCGGGCGATACCTGGACGCCGACATTGATCAACCTGCTGGTCTTCTGGGTGATCGAATTGCCGCTCGCATGGGTGCTGTCTCACGGTGGTGGCCTCGAGGCGCGCGGCGTCTTCATCGCAATGGCGACGTGCTACTCGCTGCTCGCCGTCGTGAGCGCCATCGTGTTCAGGCAAGGGAAGTGGAAAACGAAGTCGCTTTAGCCACAGTCGGTAATTTCTGCAACGTTGGCAGGTTGCGCGGGTTGCACAACTTGCCACAGAGAACTTGCCACAGAGGCACGGAGAAGAGCGCCACAGAGGCACAGAGAAGGCTGGCACAGAGGCACAGAGGCTCGATTTAGATCGTCGGCGAGTGTTGCGGGTATTCGGCGCACGATTTGCGATGACCTGGCAAATGGAGAACAAGTCGATCGTGACCGGGCGGGTGATCGGGTGTGCAATTACCGTCCACAAAATCCTCGGTCCCAAGTTACGTGAGACCACCTATGAAGAAGCGCTGGCGATCGAATTCCTGGAGCAGCGAGTGGCGTTCGAGCGTCAGGTGTCGGTGCCAGTTCAGTACAAAGGGCACTGGGTCGGCCACTACCAGGTCGACTTCATCGTCGAACGCCAGGTGGTCGTCGAAGTGAAGAGCGTCGAACACTTCCACCCGATCTTCGAAGCGCAGATACTGGCGTATCTTCGCGCCACAGGTTTGCATCTCGGTTTGCTCATCAACTTCAACACGCACCTGCTGACCAATGGCGTACAGCGGTACGCTCTATAGAGCATCTTCCGGCGACTGGAATCTGCGGTCGGCGGCCGGCCGCATAGCGGCCGGCTGCGAAGACGAGGAAGTCACAGGAACGAAAAGCTGATGGGACTCAGAGCTTCTCGTTCCTCTGGCTTCCTTGTCCTCGCTGTCGCGGCTTCGCCGCGACCGCCGACCACATATCGTCCCTCTGTGTCTCTGTGCCGACTCTGTGCCTCTGTGGCATGGCTGCTCTGTGGCAACTCTGTGGCCCCGTGGCAAAGCTCACTTGCCCAGTAGCCGCGACAGCAGCGTCACCCCCACGTCGAGCAGATCGACCTGTCGCTCCACCTCACGGTCGTCGTCGCCCTCGTCCAGGCGTCGCCGCGCTTCCTGATCGGCGCGCCAGTCGGCAATGATCTCGTCCGGCGGAATCGGCGGCGGGGCACCGCCTGGCGGCGCGGAGCTCCGCGCATCGGCGTCCAGTTGACGCAGCGCGTCGCCGAGATGATCGAGATCGACGATCGCCAGGCCGCTCCCGCAGCTGTCGCAGCGCGTCTGGGTTTGCAGATCGATTGGTGCACCGCAGCTCGAGCAGGTGATCGACACCAACTTCTTCTTCAGCCCGTCGACTTCCTGTGGCGTCAGCCCCCGCACCAGATCCTGGCTGCGCAGGAACTCGAAGAACGGCATGAACACGCCGTGCTGGGAAGGGCACCGGTAGAACCGGTACTTGTCGTCGCGAACCAGATCGTAGGTGAGGGAGAGCGCGAGATTGCAGCGCGGGCACGGCAGTCGCGTCCCCATGCGCTGCCGCGGTACTTCGCGGCTGGTCCCGACCCGCCGAACCAGCGCCAGTGTGGTCGCGGGGGTCAGCCGGAACTGCTCGCCGGCATCGAACCAGAAGCCACGGCAGGCTGTGCACACGTCGATCGTCATCGGGCCGCGATATGTGCCTTCGAGGGGTAACGCGTCCATCTGCTGCAGACATCCCGGACACTTCATCGGAACGACTCCTGTGGTTGGGCCGCCTATTCTGCCGTAATCCAGCTCGATGGCGTCGAACAAGGAGTTCAAAAGACTGGCGCAGATTCCGCGTTGTGTCTGCTCGAGGTTGGGGCCCATAATGACGCATCCAAACGGAGCCGTCTGGAACCGAAAATGTGATATGTCCGAGCTGCGGGGGCCCAATCCTCGCCTCGCGGCGCGTTTGCGGCATCTGCGGCGAGGCCCTTCCGGGGCCTGGCGACGTCACGGTTGCGACACTGACCCCGCCGCCGGTTGACGTTGCGACGAACGCGAGAGTCTTCCCTTCGACCCCGCCGGTCTCCAACACTCCACCTGTAGCCGACGATCCCACGATCGCCGCGACCATGGCTCCCGCGCCGCCGGAGGACGCTGCCACGTTCGACGGCCGCCGGGGAGCGGGCGCCACCGGACTGGGCGCGACCGGACCGGGCCCTGCGACGACGGCCCTCCAGCCGGGGATGCGATTCGGGCGGCGCTATCACCTGATTCGTTCGCTGGGCGAAGGCGGCATGGGCGCGGTGTTCCAGGCCTGGGACGAAGAGCTCGCCGTCGTGGTCGCGATCAAGGTGATTCGCCCCGAGTCGCTGAAGGACCCGGCGGCCGCGCGCGATCTCGAGCGCCGGTTCAAGCGGGAGCTGCTGCTCGCCAGGAACGTCACGCACAAGAACGTCGTGCGCATTCACGATCTCGGCGAGATCGACGGCGTGAAGTACATCACGATGCCGTACGTGCACGGCGGCGATCTCTCGAGACTGATCGCCGCCGAGGGGCGGCTCGCAGTGCCGCGGGCCCTGAACATCGCACGTCAGATCGTCGCTGGCCTGGTAGCCGCGCACGAAGCCGGGATCGTCCACCGCGATCTGAAGCCTGGAAACATCCTGCTCGACGACGAGGAGCACGCCCTCATCACCGACTTCGGAATTGCGCGCTCAGTGACCGGCGCTTGCGGTGGCACGATCGCCGGCACGATCGTCGGCACGCTCGAGTACATGGCGCCCGAACAGGCGCAGGGCGCCACGGTCGATCATCGCGCCGACATCTACGCGTTCGGCCTCATCCTGATGGACATGCTGGTGGGCCGGCGCCCGCAGGCGCACACCGAAAGTGCGATGGCGGAGCTCTTCGCGCGCATGTCGAAGGCGCCGGATCCGGTCCGCTCAGTCGATCCGTCGATCCCTGAAGCGGTCGATGAGCTCATCGGCCGTTGTGTCGACCCCGATCCGGCGCGCAGATATCAGACGACGCAGGAGCTTGCGGCAGAGCTCGATGACGTGGCGGGCCCGCGTGCCACCACGCGCACCTCCAGGCTGTCGATGAACCCGCCACATGCGGTGCCGGCTGTCCTACCACCACTGCACGCTCCGCCTGTCGCAGTCGCGGCGCCGCCGACCGCGCCAGCACGTCGCATGCCATCGCGCCGCTCGATGGCAGCGATCGCCCTCGCCCTTGTGCTCGCGGTCGGCGCCGGCGTGTTCGTGTTCCGCGACCGCCTGACGGGACGTCCCGCTCCGACAACTGCGTCCGTTCCCGCGCGGTCGGTATCGCTGTTGATTGTCCCGTTTCGGAATGCCTCAGGAAACGCGTCGCTTGATTGGCTCGGACTCTCTCTGGCCAACATGCTGCGCACCGAGGTCGGGCAGTCGGCAGCACTGAGAACTGTGCCGGGTGACCGCGTTACGCAGATTCTGTCGGACCTGAAGATTGCGGAGGACACCAACCTGACCCCGACGACGCTGAACAGCCTGGCGCAGTTCAGCAGCGCGGACACGGTCTTGTGGGGCCAGTACGTCCAGTTCGGCGACGAAACCCGCATCGACGCGACACTCGAGGACACAACGAGCGGGCGGAGAGTCGCCCTGAAAGAACGGGCGTCGAAAGAGGCCGACCTTCCAGACGCGGTGGGACGACTCGCGGCGTTGGTTCGGGAGAATCTTGCCCTTCCGGCGGAAGTCGTCAAGCAGTTGGCAGCTGCCTCGTTCAAGCCGTCATCGAAGTCCGTCCAGGCATTGAGGTACTACTACGAGGGCTCGGAGCTCGCGCGGCAGGGCAAGCCGCTAGAAGCCGTGAAGAAGTTCGAGGCATCGACCGAGGAAGATCCGAACTTCGGCCTCGCTTATTCAAAACTGGGGCAAGCCTACGCGACCCTCGGCCATACGAGCGACGCGGACAAGTTTTCGATGAAGGCAGTCAGCCTGAGTGACGCGCTTCCGCCGAAGGAGAAGTACCTGATCCTGGCGACTCGCGCCAATATTCTGAACGAGAATCAGAAGGCGATCGAGTATTACGAACACCTCGACAAGGCCATGCCAGGTAGTGAGGATGTGGTGTTCGCGCTGGCAGACCTGTACGAGGACACGGGCGCATACGACAAGGCTCGCACGCGCTTTGCGAAGTTGCTGGAGCGCGATCCGAAGTACATCGATGCGTTGCTCGGCGCTGGGCGGATTGAGATTCGAATGGGGAAGGCCAATGACGCGTTGGACTACTTCAATCGTGCGCTCACGACTGCGATCCAACGGGGAAACGACGAGGCTCGAGCGCGCGTTCTACGCATGCTGGGGCTCAACTATCGCGTCCTCGGCAAACCGAAGGATGCATTTCGCTACTATCAGGAATCCCTGGAAATCGAACGGCGACTCGGCCGGACATCCGGCGTTGCGGACAGTCTGGAGGGAATAGCCCAGACCCAGGACGAGTCGGGGCAATCTGACGCGGCCCTGAAGAATTTTCGCGAAGCGCTCGACCTGCGACGACAGGCCGGCGACAAGCCGGGCATCGGTGGTGTCCTCATTGACTTGGGGAACTTCTACAACGCCCGGGGCCGCTATACCGACGCCCTCACGCAATTCAAAGATGCGCTGCAAGTCCAACGTGAGGTGCGCAACCGCACGGACGAGGCCATCACGCTCAACAATATCGGCACGATATATCTGTCGCTTGGCAGTTACGATGAGGCCCAAACCTATTTCCAGCAGGCAGTGAAGATCCGTGAGCGAATCAACGTCCCGAGTGATATCGCCGATACCTTGCACAATCTCGCGGAAGTGTCGGTGAAGACTGGCGCGTACGACACCGCGGTGAGCCAATACTTGAAGGCGCTGGAGCTTCGGCGCCAGGTTGGCGACAAGCGGACGGAAGCCATCGAGCTGTATCACCTTGGTACGGTGTTCGAGTACCAGGGGCGATACGGAGCAGCGGTCGGTTCCAAGGTGGATGCCGTCAAGATCTTCAGGGAGATTGACGAGCGCAGCGTTTGGCTGCCAAAGCTGCTGGCGTCGTACGGGAGCGCGCTGGCCCAGGCCGGCCGATTCGACCAGGCGCAGCAGATGCTGGCCGAGGCACTGCCCATCGCCCGGACGATGAAGAACGAGGGGCTGGTCGCTCGAATCGTCACCAGCCAAGGCGACGTGCTGTATTACGAGGGCGACTACGCCGGTGCGCGAAAGGAGTATCAGGAGGCACTGCCGGTCATCGCTCGAGCGAAGCTGACAGAGGAGGAGTCGGCCGCACGTTTGAAGCTCGCCAAAGTCGCGATGAGGGACGGACAATCGGCACCGACTTCCGCTGCGCTGAACCAGCTGAGCTCGGAGTCGGATCGGCGAGGGCTGAAATTCGAGTCGGTGGAGTACTCGCTCCTTGCCGGAGAAGCGGAGATCCGTTCGAAGCGATACGAACCGGCCCGTGCGCTGGTCGAGTCGGCCGCGGACCGGGCCGATCAGCTCGGCGCGCGCGCCCTCGTGGCCCGCTCGCACCATCTCCTTGGCCTGATTTGCGCGGCGACTGGCCAGACGGCGGAAGCACGACGCCACGCGCTGACGGCGCGCCAAATGCTCGACGCCATCCGCAAGGACGCGCGCGACGACCAGATCCTCCAGCGATCGGACCTGAAACCGATTCTCGAGAATTTCACTCAGTGACCGGGCCGGCGCGCACCGGCTCGCTCGAGTGACTGTGATTTCCTACTTGGTCAGGGCGTCCTGGCAGACCTCGCCCAGCCACCAGACGGCTTCTCGTTGGCCTCGACGAACCCATTATGCCGGCCGACCCGCGGCCCGGAACGAAGTTCGTCATGGAAAGGGGCACGGCATTGCCGATGATCAGGGCATGATTGTACGCGGCGGTCCGGTCGGGGTTCCGGCCGGTACGTTCATGCCATACCTGTCTAAGGAGTTCAACCGGCTCGACGGCGAACCGGCGTCGATGTTCGCTCGCGGCGTCGGGCCCGTTATCGAAGGGACGGTTCAACGGGGTAAGCCAGACCTGAGGCAGACTGGCGCAGATTCTGCGTTGTGTCTGCTCGAGGTTAGGCCCATAATGACATCGCGTATCCAAACGGAGCCGTCTGGAACCGAAAATGATATGTCCGAGCTGCGGTGGCCCAATCCTGGCATCGCAGCGCTTTTGCGGCACCTGCGGCAAGTCCCTTCCGGGGCCTGGCGACGTCACGGTTGCGACACTGACCCCGCCGCCGGTTGACGTTGCGACGAACGCGACACGTCTTCCGGTTGATCCCGCGACGAGCGCGACGATCGCTCCTTCGACCCCGCCGGTCTCCAACACACCACCTGTAGCCGACGATCCCACCATCGCCGCGACCATGGCTCCCGCGCCGCCGGAGGACGCTGCCACGTTCGACGGCCGCCGGGGAGCGGGCGCCACCGGACTGGGCGCGACCGGACCGGGCCCTGCGACGACGGCCCTCCAGCCGGGGATGCGATTCGGCCGGCGCTACCACCTGATTCGCTCACTTGGTGTGGGTGGGATGGGCGCGGTGTTCCAGGCCTGGGACGAAGAGCTCGCCGTGGTCGTCGCGATCAAGGTGATTCGCCCCGAAGCGCTGAAGGACCCCGCGGCGGCGCGCGATCTCGAGCGCCGGTTCAAGCGGGAGCTCCTGCTCGCACGGAACGTCACGCACAAGAACGTCGTGCGCATTCACGATCTCGGCGAGATCGACGGCGTGAAGTACATCACGATGCCGTACGTGCACGGCGGCGATCTCTCGAGACTGATCGCCGCCGAGGGGCGGCTCGCAGTGCCGCGGGCCCTGAACATCGCACGTCAGATCGTCGCTGGCCTGGTGGCCGCGCACGAAGCCGGGATCGTCCACCGCGATCTGAAGCCTGGAAACATCCTGCTCGACGACGAAGAGCACGCCCTCATCACCGACTTCGGGATTGCGCGCTCGGTGACCGGCGCTGGCGGTGGCACGATCGCCGGCACGATCGTCGGCACGCTCGAGTACATGGCGCCCGAGCAGGCGCAGGGCGTCGCGGTCGATCATCGCGCCGACATCTACGCGTTCGGCCTCATCCTCATGGACATGCTGGTGGGCCGGCGCCCGCAGGCGCACACCGAAAGTGCGATGGCGGAGCTCTTCGCGCGCATGTCGAAGGCGCCGGATCCCGTCCGCTCAATCGATCCGTCGATCCCTGAAGCGGTCGATGAGCTCATTGGCCGTTGTGTCGACCCCGATCCGGCGCGCAGATATCAGACGACCCAGGAGCTTGCGGCGGAGCTCGATGAGGTGGCGGGCCCGCGTGCCACCACGCGTACCTCCAGGCTGTCGATGAACGCGCCGCATGCGGTGCCGGCCGTACCGCCACCGGTGCACGCGCCACCGGTCGTTGTCGCGGCGCCGTCTGTCGCGCCAGGGGGTCGCATCCCATCGTCGCGCGCGATGGCAGCGATCGCCCTCGTGCTCGCGCTCGGCGCCGGCCTGTTCGTGTTCCGCGACCGCCTGACGGGACGGCCCGCCCCGACAACCCCGCCAACCGCGTCCGTTCCGGCGCGGTCGGCGTCGCTGCTGATTGTCCCGTTTCGGAATGCCTCAGGAAACGCGTCGCTCGATTGGCTCGGCCGCTCGCTGGCCGACATGCTGCGCACCGAGGTCGGGCAGTCGGCAGCATTGAGAACTGTGCCGGGTGACCGCGTTGCGCAGATTCTGTCGGACCTGAAAATTGCGGAGGATACCAACCTGACGCCGAAGACCTTGAATACGCTGGCGCAGTTCAGCAGCGCAGACACGGTCTTGTGGGGCCAGTACGTTCAGTTCGGTGACGAAATTCGCATCGATGCCACGCTCGAGGACACCACCACCGGGCGCAGAGTCGCGCTGAAGGAACAGGCCTCGAGAGAGGCCGACCTGCCCGATGCCGTGGGACGGCTCGCGTCGTTGGTTCGAGAGAATCTTGCGTTGCCACCGGGTGCCGTCAAGGCGTTGGCGGCGGCGGCCTTCAAGCCCTCCTCGAAGTCGGTCCGGGCATTGCGGTACTACGGTGAGGGCCTCGACTTGAGCCGCCAGGGCAAGTACCTGGAGGCGGCGAAAAGGTTCGAGGCATCGACGCAGGAAGACGCGAATTTCGCTCTCGCGTACTCGCGGCTAGCGGAGGCGTATTCGGCAAATGGTGATCCGAGCGGTGCCGAGCGCGCTTCTCTGAAGGCGGTCAGCCTCGGCGACACGCTGCCGGAGCAGGAGAAGTTCCTCCTGCTCGCCGCTCGCGCCCGGATCCAGTACGACAATCAGAAAGCCATCGAGTACTACGAAAAGCTCGACAAGATCATGCCGGGCAGCGACGAGGTACAGCTTGCGTTGGCGACGTTGTACAAGGATGTGGGCGCGTACGACGATGCCCGCAAACGCTTCAAGCAGCTGTTGGAGCGCGATCCGAAGTACATTGAGGCGTTGCTTGGCGCCGGCCAGGTCGAGAGCTGGAACGGCAACGGCAGCGAAGCACTGGATTACCTGAATCGCGCCCTCGCGCTCACGATCCAGCGAGGCAATGAAGAAGCACGCGCCAGCGTGCTCAGAACGCTGGGCTCGACGTATGGCGCGATGAACAAGTCGACGGAGGGACTCCGGTACGGACGGGACTCACTGGAGATCGAACGTCGGCTCGGCCGTCCGTCCGGCATCGCCGACAGCCTGCACACGATCGCGCAGATGCAGGACGATGCCGGGCAGCCCGAGGCGTTGAAGACCTACCGGGAAGCGCTGGAATTGCGCCGGAAAATCGGCGACAAGCAAGGCGTCGGGAACGTGCTCAACGACCTGGGGAGCCACTTCGCCGCCCGCAATCAGTACGACGAGGCGTTGGTCCAATTCAAGGCGGCGCTGCAGATTCAACGCGAAGTGCGCAATCCGGTCTACGAGGCCGCCGCGTTGAACAACGTCGGTACGATTTATCTCTGGCGCGGGAGTTACGACGAGGCGCAGACGTACTTGCAGCAATCCGCCGCGATTCGCGAGCGCATGAATCTTCCCGGCGACGCCGCCGACACACTGCACAGCCTTGCCGAAATCTCCGTGAAGACCGGGGCGTATGAGGCGGCCCAGGGACAGTATCTCAAGGCGCTCGATCTGTGGCGCAAGGTTGGGAACAAGCGGGCCGAAGCCATCGAGCTCTACAATCTCGGAGATGTCTTCGAGTATCAGGCGCGGTACAACGCGGCGGTTGATTCCAAAGCCGACGCGGTCAAGATTTTCAAAGAGATTGGCGACAAGGGCGCGTGGCTGCCGAAAGTGCTCGCCTCATACGGCAGCGCGCTCAGTCAGATCGGCCAAGGAGCCGAGGCGCAGAAGATTCTCGCTGAGGCGCTGCCGCTGGCGCGCGATCTGAAGAACGACGAACTGATCGCCCGCATCCTGAGCACTCAGGGGGACGCGTTCTACTATCAGGGAGACTTCGCCAGCGCCAGACGCCAGTACGAGCAGTCGGCCGCAATTGCCGGGCGTGCCAAACTGGCTCCGGTACTGCTCGTCGTGAGGCTGAATCTGGCGAAGCTGAACGCCTTGGAAGGTCGCGCCCCGGTTTCGGCGGCAGCGCTGGGGACACTTGGCGTCGACGCGGAACGGCTCGGCCTGAAGTTCGAATCGGTCTATTGTTCGCTGCTGGCGGGCGACGCCGAGCGTCGAGCCAAGCGCTTCGCGGCCGCGCGCGATAGCCTCGAGTCTACGCTCGCGCAGGCCGACCGTCTGGCGGCGAGGTCGCTGGTGGCACAGACCCATCATCAGCTATCACTGATCTACGCCGCCGAGGGCAATCAACCGGAGGCGCGCCGGCACTCGGAAACGGCCCGTCAGGTGCTGGACGCCATCCGCAAGGATGCGCGCCCAGAGGTCCTGCAGCGGGCTGACTTCAAGGCAATTCTCGAGCAGACCAAGTAAGAGCGGGCCGGCAGAACGCCGGCCCGCCCCTCACCACAGGTCAGCTCTTCGCAAAGAAGTCCACGCAGGCCTCGCCCACGATCGGGAGCTGCGTCGTCGGGTCGAAGACTGCGGGAGACATCACGCACGCACGATACTTGTGCTCGGCGATGAACAACGACGGGCTTACGTCGAGGTTCGTCCGGTACTGGTTGGCCGTTGACGCCCACGTCAGCCCGTTTCCGTTGAGGACGCCGAGAATGCCCAAGCTGTCTCCGATGATTTTGCCCTTGTCCAGACTCTGGGGGGTGATGTCCGTTACCGTGAGCACCAGCTCCTCGTTGAGGCCAGCCACTGTGGCGCAACCGTCCTGGGGATCGCGCACCTCGACGGCGATCTGCAGGCTTCGCCCGAGCTGAGCCTGGACCCCCTGCGACGGCTTGATGACGCGGAGGAAGTACTGTGCGTCCGAGCGGTCAACGACGATCGAGTCGTTGGTTTTCGTCCGGATAATCCCGCCGTCGTCACCGCCGTAGAACGCCACCATCAAATCGGCGGTGAACAACGCGTGCGGCCACGGATCCCGGAGAATCGTCGTGCCCGATCTCGGTGTGCCGTTGACCGTGCAGACGGTTCCCGCCGAGAGATCCGTTGGACCCGGGAAATAGATGCCGATGCGAAGCAGCGGGAACTGAGAGGGATTTGGCGGAACCGCGTCGCGCCAAATCTCGCGATACACGACGCCGCGTCCCCGGGAGTAGGTCTTGGGCGTCGCCTTCAGGAAATTTACCAAACGGCAATCGACGTTCAGCGGACCGCACGGTAACTCGTTGTTTGTGTGCGCGACCTCGATCGCCTGGATCGCGAGGTGCACTGTGCCGGGGAAGACCGTGTCGATGTTCAAGCCTTTCCAGGAATGCTGGAACGGTGTGCCTTGCAGGAACGTCGCGGTCGCCTCCACAGTGTTACTGAACTCGACCGGCAGAACCGTCTGAGCGACCCGCAGCTCGCCATTGACGGCAACCCCACGGGGCGTCCCTGACAAGGCAACTGAGAGCTGAGTGGCACCGCCTATACGGAACTTGACGAGACTTGGGGATCCACCCGCGTTCACTCCCCAGAAATCAACAACGCTCGGGCTGGCTCCCGTATCTGGATCCACCGCCACGTCAATCCAGTTCTTGGTTCCCGGGCCAGTATCAAAAGTGGTCTGGCTAGACCCTCTTACGAGCCTGACATTGTTTTTGTCTGCGACGACCACACCGCCGACGAGCGGAGTTGGCGTTGTCGGCGCCGGAATGGTGCGTGCGTCCACAGGCGCGAGCAGCCGGAGCCCGCACGCAGCTCCGTTTCCCGACAGTGTCGCGAAGAGCGTCGCTGTCGCCGTTGCCCCGTCGCTCAACGTGTCCACGTTGTCGACGAACTTGACGGTCCGGCCGCCAGTGGCCAAATACAGAGTCTTCTGATCGGGGGCCAGATCGATGCCGATGCACGTTATCGAATCGGCTGGCACCGAAAAGGTTGCCGTACCGTTCACACCACCGATTCGGCGAACGCTCGCAATTGTACTGTTGGTAATTGGGTCGAAAACCCCGGCACTTGCGACGTAAATCGTCCCGTCAGCAGCGATCGCGATGGTCGAAGGGGCGTCCTGGGTCGTAATAGGGACGAACGGTCGGATCGGATCGTTTGGATCCGTCGTCTGAGGTGCGAACTTCACGAGTCGATCACCGTCGGTATTCGCTACCAACAGATTTAGTGATGCATCGAAGATGAGGCCACCGTTGACACCCGTGAGGCCGCCAGTAATGGTCTCTGCCGCCCCGACGTTTGCGTTGTCGAACACCTGCACCGAGCCGTCGAAGCTAACGGCCACATCTCCGAGCGCGGCGGCCGTGAGCCAGCTCGTAACGGCGCGGAGGGAGACACCAGAAACCAACACGATTGCCGCCGCGACGATCCAAACGCTCGAGCGAGTCTGCCAAGGCATGGGGAGCTCCTCCAACACACGTCGTGTCAATCAGCGCGGGCGACAGCGACGGTTTGGAAACAGATGGGGTTGACCAGGAGTCCACACTTTATGGCAGCGGTGCTGGTCCCGGCAAGAAAAAAAGTTGTGAAACCGACGATTTTTGCGGCTTAACCTGTGCTATCGGACTGCCGGCCGCTCCGTCGGGCGTCGCCAAAGAGCGCCTCGAGCAGGTCGTCATCCGAAAAGCGCGAGAACTGATGGTCGTCAAATTCGCGCCATTGGGTCTTGGCGGGGGCATCGCACTCGAGCCGCACCGTGCGATGCTGCGGTTCGAGGGTCGCCGGACAGAGTGGGATCAAGTATCGGCGGGTGGAGAGCCAGCGGGCGACCTCGACCACGAAGTAGCGCAACTGGCGTGCCGCGGGGTCAACGATGAAGCCGCGCAGCGTGCCAAGCGAAAAGCCACCGGTGTCGCTGACATGGAAGTCCCGGAGCTCTCCAGCCGGACTGAGCACAGCCGTCGCGTCGAGGTAACGAAGCGTTGCCGCTGTTCCACCCATGATGTGCCTCGCTGCAAAGGCGAATCGCAACAGCGGTGCCATCCAGAACTCAGCTCATTTCTGAGGAAAACTGACGATTGGCGCCTTGTAGGGTGCCACAACGACAGACGCGACGCGTAATTTTTTCGTGCGACTGCATGTCCCATTCGGTCGTAATGCACGCAGTGCGAGTTCGAGCGACACACACCAGCTTGAAGAAGGCCCGCGGCGTGCCGTCACCTGAGTTCGTATATCGTGGGCGACGTTATGACTCAGGAGCTCGTCCTCTCGCTTGCCTTCGCGCTGGCGGGCACGGTTGCCGACGCTCAGGAAAAAGTCATTCTCGACACCGACTTCACGACGGCCGGCGACGACGGACAGGTGGGGATCATGGCAGCGCAGCTACACGCTGCCCGCGTCATCGAGCTGCTGGGGATCACCGTCGTCGCTGGAAATGAATGGTTGCCGCAAGAGGTCGCCGAGGCGCTGCGGGCCGTGGAGCGGCTGGGAATTGCGGACGACGTCGGCGTCTACGCCGGCGCGCGGTATCCACTCGTTCACGACTACAAGAACCTGGCGCAGGAACGCGCGCTGTGGGGCGTCGGCGGGTCATGGTATCGGCGGCCCGAGCCGCCAGACGACCAGCTGATCGCGCCGTTCGATGGATTGGCCACCCGGACCCGCGTGCGTCCACAGCATGCGGTGAACTTCATCATCGACACGATCATGGCGCACCCCCGCGAAGTCACGTTGCTGGTGATCGGACCGATGACGAACATCGCGCTCGCTATCCGCATGAACCCCGAGATCGTCCCGCTGATCAAGCGCATCGTTTTCATGGCCGGCGCGTTCGAGGTACCCGGCAACACGACGCCATCTGCCGAGATGAACGTCTGGTACGATCCGGAAGCGGCTCGAATCGTCGTCCGGCAGCCAATCGAGCAGGCCTTCATCCCGCTCGACGTTACCAACACGGTTCCGATGACGAAAGCGATCTTCGAGCAATTGACCGCAGCGCCGGAAACGCCAGTGGCGAAGCTCTTGGCCAGCTCGGGTCTCGCGAGGCGGTTCAGCGAAGACCCAACTGCAATCTCGTACATCTACGACACGCTGGCGCTCGCGTACCTCATCGACCCCTCCTACGCCAGCGACGTAAAGGAGCTGTGGGTGGACGTCGACTGCAATTGGGGGCCGAGCTACGGTCGCACGCTCGGGTATGAAGAGGAACCGCCGGCGAAGATTCTCCAGAAGGCCAAGGTCGTCCGGCGCTTCGACAACGATCGGTTCTACAAGCTGTATGTCGACTTGATGACGCGACCTGTACCGGTCAAGGTAGCGGGATGAGGCTACGGGCGATGCGTGGCCGCGCCGACGATCGTCACGATTGCCACCAGCGCACACGCAACCCCGGCCCATTGACGCGGGGCAAGGCGCTCGCCGACCACCACTCGCGCCAGCAGCACGGTGCTCGCGGGGTAGAGCGACGTCAGCGTGACGGTCAGCGTCAGCGGTCCCTCGCGCGAGGCAAGGAGATACAGGAGATTCGCGAGCATGTCGACGAGGCCGCCAGCGATCGCGATGGCCAGAACGGGTGGCGGCATTCCGAGGGGCACGTGCGATGCCAGGGCGATCGCGCCGAACAGCGAAACCGAAACGGCGCGCGCCGCCAGGAGCGGCCAGAGCCCCGCGCCGGCGTTGGTGCGGGCCAGGGCGAGGAAAAAGAGCCCGATCAGGACCCCTGATGCCAGTGCCAGGCCAAGCCCGGTCGGCTGTTGCGCCGGATCGCCAGGGTGGTCGCCCGATGCTGACTGGCTGACGAGGACGATCGCGACGACAGCCAGCACAATCCCGGCAGATTCACGTGCGCCCGGACGCTCGCCGAGCGCGATCGCGACCACGACAGGCACGAGCACCGCACAGACCGCCGTGGTCGGCGCCACTACCGCCATGATGCCGACCGCGAGCGCCCGATAGAGCAGCCCGACACCAACCCCTCCGGAGAGTCCGGCAATTCCGCCCCAGATCCAGTCGCTTCGCTCAGGAGCTGCCGACGTCAGCATCGGCAGGAGGAGCGCGACCATCAGCATGCCGGCGGCCTGCGAAATCACTACGACCGCAATGGTGCTGGCGCGTCGAGAGGCGAGGCCGCCGAGGAAGTCGGCGGCGCCATACGTGAACGCGGACGCAAGGGCGAGGACGAGGAACACTACTGGGATCGCAGCACAGTCAACGGGTCGAGACGGCTGGCACGTCGGGCGGGGAAGTAGCAGGCGGCCGCAGCCACCACCATCAGCACCAGCGCGGCGCCGGCAAAGCTTGCCGGATCCAGCGCGCTGAGCCCATACAGAAAGCGCGCGAGCATCATGGCGATGACGACCGCTCCCAGTGTCCCGAGCACGAGGCCGATACCCACGAGCGTGAGGCCGTCCCGCAGTATCAGCCTCATGACCGTTCGCGCGTCGGCACCGAGCGCCAGCCGGACTCCCATCTCACGTCGTCGAAGACTGACAGTGTATGCCATCACGCCGTACATCCCGAGGCTGGCGAGACCCAACGCGAGCAGGCCGAATACGCCGAGCAGCCCGCCGCTCATCGTCGCGCCGAACAGGGCCTGATCGATCACCTTTTGAATCGTGCGGACATCACCAACGTCGAGACGATCGTCGATGTTCTGCACCTCGCGCTGTACGGCTCCCATCACAGGAGCCGGATCGGCCCGGGTCCGGACGTGAAGGACGACGAGGTCTGTGAAGTTCTGAGCCAAAGGCAGATAGACACACGGCTGCGGCGCCTCGCCGATCTCGTCGTAGTGGACGGTCTCGGTCACGCCGACAATCTGTCGCCTGACGGTATCGCCAACGAACGACACCTCCTGGCCGATGGGATCGCGACCGGGCCAGTATCGCCGTGCCAGCGTTTCGTTGATGAGGGCCACTGGCATCGCGGATGCGCGATCGCCCTCCGTAAAGGGCCGCCCGCGGTTGATCGCAATACCGCTCGTGGCGAAGTAGCCAGCATCCACGGTGTTCACGACAGTCAGCGCGCCCGCCCCGTCGCCGCGGTCGGTGAGCCCTGCGATCGAAAGCTTGCGCGACGGCGAGCTGAAGAGAGGAAGATTGCTGGCCCACGACACCGACACCACTCCGGGCAGGGCGCCAGTACGATCTTTCACGGTGCGATAGAGCTGCTCGACGCGGGCCCGATCGTAACCGGCCTGCCCGGGGTTCAGCATCAACACTCCGAGGTGCTGGCGCTCGAATCCCGGATCGACCGCGTACGCGCGCTGGATGCTGCGCAGGAACAGGCCGGCCGTGACGAGTGCCATCAGCGACAGTGCCACCTGGCCCGTCAGCAGCACGTGGCGTATGCCGATGGACCGCTTCCGTTGACCCGCCGTCCGCGCCTCGTCGTTCAACGCCGTCACCAGACTCGCCCGCGAGGCAGTGAGCGCCGGCGCAAGCCCGAACACGGCGGTGGTGATCGCCGAGAGAAGAATCGCGAAGAGCACGACGTTGAGATCGAGCGCCACATCTACCAGGTTCTGTGCATATTCCGCCGGACGGAACGACCAGAGGAGACGTGCGCCCGCTGATGCCGTTGCAAGGCCGGCGATGCCGCTGATGAGGCCGAGAAGCGCGCTTTCGGTGAGGAGCTGTCGGATGATACGGGATCGGCCGGCGCCGAGCGCGAGTCGCAGCGCGACTTCCTGCCGCCGAGCGGTGGCGCGCGCCAGCAAGAGGTTGGCGACATTCGAGCAGGCAATCAGGAGAACCAGCCCCGGAATAGCGAGCGCGGCGACGCTGCCGAGGAACGCGAGCTCGGGCCCCACGCCGAGGAGCGTTGCCCGCGACAGCGGCGCGACCGACAGCCCACGGCCACGGTTGACCGCAGGGTGCTCGCGCACCAGCTGCGCCGCGATGGCCGACACGTTGGCCTCTGCCTGCGCGAGCGTCACGCCGCTGCGCAGTCGTCCCGCGACGTTGAATCCGGACGCGGCTCGATCGCGCAGCCAGTCGCGATGCTCGGCCGGAACGATTTGTTCGGTCATCATCGCCGGCACCCAGAGATCGGGACCGAACACCGGATCGAGTCCCTTGAATCCGGGCGGCGCCACGCCGACGACGGTGAACGCAATCCGATTGATTTCAATGGTGTGCCCGACGATGTCCGCGCGGCCGCCAAACCGCGTCTGCCAGGGCCCGTAGGCGAGTACGAGCACAGCAGCCGCGCCGGGCGTGCGGTCTTCGTCGGGCAGGAAGAACCGGCCCATGAATGGTCGAAGCCCCAGCGTGTCGAAGTAGTTCGCGGTGACGAGCTCGGCGAAGATGCGCTCGGGTCTTCCCGGACCTGTCAGCGTGATCCCGAAGGGACCCGCGTAGCCCGCAACGCTGCTGAAGACGCTAGTGCGTGCCTGAAGATCCAGCAAGTTGGGATGCGAGAGCGGGCTCTCTGCTCGCGCGTTGGCAGGATCCGACGAATCGCGTGTCGATACTTTGACCAGCTCCTCAGCATTTACGACTGGGAGCGGGCTGAGGAGCAGGCTGTTGATGACGGTGAACGCGAGAGTGTTCGCGGCGATGCCAAACGCCAGCGTCAGCACTATCGTGCCCGCAAATCCTGGCGCACGAGAGAGCAACCGCGCTCCGTATCGCAGGTCGCGCCAGAGGTCGACGAACACGTTCCCCCCTGGCGCAGGAGCGCCAGCGGACGCTCGCCGTGCCTGCTGCTTGCGCTTCAATCGGCCGACGTCGAACTGATCGCTGTCGGCCATTTCGCCGAGCGTCGCATCGACCGCCTCGTCCTCGCTCAGTCCCGCGGCGCGAAGCTCTTCGTATCGGTCCTGTAGATGTGCGGTCAGCTCCTCGATGACTTCCGTATCTGCATGCCCTTCCGGCCACACGTGCTCCAGCCGGCGGCTGACAAGACTTTTCCAGTCAGGCATAGTCGATTCCCGTGACCCGGCGGACGGCGTCGACGAACGCTTTCCAGCTTTGCCGCTGCTGATCGAGCAGGGCGCGGCCGGCGCCCGTCAGCTTGTAATGGCGCCGCCGACGCTGTGCCGCCTTTTCGATCCATCGCCCCTCGATCAGGCCGCGCTCCTCCAGCCGGTAGAGCAGTGGATAGAGCGATGTCACCCGGAAGCGGAGCGCACCGCCCGATCTCGCCTCGATGAGCTTGGCGATTTCGTAGCCGTGCCGAGCCCGGTCCTCGAGCAACGAGAGAATCAGCAGCTCGGCAGAACCCTTCTTCCATTCCCGATCGTCGCGAGAGGCGGTCGTCATATTCTTGACTGCAACATATCGTAAACAGGTATACGAAGACGAGACCAGGGGGTTCCCTCGAGGCCTACGATCGAGGACGATGACGAGCGGGAGCCGCCTGCATGGCCGAAACGAAACCCGACTTCAGACAAGGTCTTCCATTCCGCGATCTTCCTGACGGTACGCCTGTCGCCGGCCGCGTCGATGACGATGACGTCGTCGTCGTGCGACAGGGCCAGGAGCTCTTCGCGGTCGGCGCACACTGCACGCATTACCACGGTCCGCTGGCAGAAGGACTGGTTGTCGGCGACACGCTGCGGTGCCCCTGGCATCACGCGTGTTTCAGCCTGCGATCGGGAGAGCCGTTGCGTGCCCCGGCACTCGATTCAATTCCGTGCTGGCGCGTCGAGCGGGTTGGCGACACCGTGTTCGTGCGCGAGAAGGTCGCGGATCACGCGAGGCGTCGTCCTCCTGTTACGCCAAGCTCTATCGTGATCGTCGGTGGCGGCGCTTCCGGGCTGGCGGCCGCGGACATGCTGCGTCGCGAGGGGTACGACGGCAGTCTGACGATGATCAGCGCCGACGATTCGCCACCGACCGATCGGCCGAACTTGTCAAAGGATTTCCTCGCCGGGACCGCGCAGGAGGATTGGATTCCGTTGCGGCCACCGGAGTTCTATAGCGAGCAGCGAATCGATCTCGTGCTCGGGGCGCGCGTGTCCCGGCTCGATCTCGGGAAAAAGGAGGTCGTGGTCGAGGGCGGACGGACCTACCAGTTCGGTACGCTCCTCATCGCGACCGGCGCCGATCCTGTGCATCTCGATATTCCCGGCGCGACCGCGGGACAGGTCCGCTACCTCCGGACGTTCGCCGACAGCAAGGCCATTGTCGCCGCGGCGTCGTCCGCGAAGCGCGTCCTGGTGGTCGGCGCCAGCTTCATCGGACTCGAAGTCGCGGCGTCGCTCCGAGCGCGCAATGTCGACGTCCACGTCGTCGCGCCCGACAGCCAGCCGTTGGAGCGAGTCATGGGTGAGGACGTGGGCCAGTTCATCCGCAAGGTTCACGAAGGGCACGGCGTCACGTTTCATCTGGGGACGACCGTCAAACGTGTCGCCGGTAAAGCGGTAACGCTGGGCGACGGCAGTAGCGTCGATGTCGATCTGATCGTCGCAGGCGTCGGCGTGCGGCCAGAGATTGCATGGGTCGAACAGGCCGGTCTCCAGATCGATCGCGGCATCGCCGTCAACGAGTACCTCGAGACGAGCGCGGCCGGCGTGTTTGCCGCGGGCGACGTTGCCCGCTGGCCCGATCCGCACACCGGCGACCGCATTCGTGTCGAGCACTGGGTCGTGGCAGAGCGCCAGGGTCAGACAGCGGCGAAGAACATGCTCGGTCGTCGCGAGCGGTTCGATGCCGTGCCGTTCTTCTGGAGCCAGCACTACGACGTCGCCATCAACTACGTCGGGCATGCCGAGAAGTGGGATGCGATCGATATCGACGGTAGCCTGGACGCGCAGGACTGCACGGTGACCTACCGAAACAAGGGTCGTGCGCTGGCGGTGGCCACCGTCGGGCGCGACAAAGCGAGCCTGGACGCCGAGGCGAAAATGGAAAGGCAGTCGGTTCGATAGAATCGGTCCAGATGGGCCGTCCGCCATTCGAGTCGATCTACCGCCACCGCTTTGCGCGGGTTGCCGTCTGCATTCCTTTCGTTCGTCTCGGCAACCCCGGCGACAACGCTGCGCGCACGATCGCGCTGGCTCGCCGCGCCAATGACGCCCACGCGACGGTCGCGATCTTTCCGGAGCTCGGCCTGTCGGCGTACTCGAACGAGGATCTCTTCCACCAGGATGCGCTGCTCGACGCGACCGTTGCAGCCCTCCAACGTGTTGTCGAGGCGAGCCGCACGCTTGGATTGCTGCTCGTGGTCGGGGTCCCGCTTCGATTCGAACAGAAGCTGTTCAACTGTGCCGTCGCCGTCCACGGTGGGGAGATTCTCGGCGTAACCCCGAAGACATACCTGCCGAACTACCGCGAGTTCTACGAGCGCCGCCAATTCACGCCGGGTGATCTCGCAGTGTACCGGGACGTCACGCTCCTGGGCTCGAAGGTCCCCTTCGGCAACGATCTCGTCTACGACATCACATCGCTGCCAGATTGCGCCGTGCACGTCGAGATCTGCGAAGACGTCTGGGTACCCGTTCCTCCAAGCACGTACGCGGCGCTTGCCGGCGCAACGCTGCTGATGAACCTGTCGGCCAGTAACATCACGATCGGCAAGGCCGACTATCGGCGGCTGTTGTGTGCGGCGCACTCGGCGCGCTGTATCGCCGCCTACGCCTATGCCGCCGCCGGATCCGGCGAATCGACGACCGATCTCGCCTGGGACGGCCATGGCATCGTCTATGAGAACGGTGAACGTCTGGCGGAAACGGAGCGATTTGCCGACGACGAACAGCTGATTCTCGCGGACATCGACCTCGATCGGCTGGTCCAGGAGCGCGTCCGGATGACGAGCTTCAACGACGCGAGCGACCAGCTGCGCGCGAGGGCGGCGGCGATGCGCCATGTTCCCGTCGACTTCAAGGTGCCGGATCTGAGAGTGGCATTCGGGCGTCGCATCGAACGATTTCCGTACGTGCCGAGCGATCCTGCGGCGCGCGATGAGCGATGCCACGAGGCGTACAACATCCAGGTGCAGGGGCTCTCGTCGCGACTGGCCAGCACGGGCATCCAGAAAGCCGTAATCGGTGTCTCAGGTGGACTGGATTCGGCGCACGCGCTCATCGTCGCGGCGCGCGCCATGGATCGGCTCGGCCTGCCACGTGCCAACGTGCTGGCCTATTCGATGCCCGGCTTTGCCACCGGCGAGCGTACGCGGGGCAATGCGATGGCGTTAATGCATGCGCTTGGCGTCACGGCAAACGAGATCGATATCCGCCCTTCATGCCTGCAGATGCTGAAGGACCTCGGCCATCCCTTTGCGAGCGGTCAGCCCGTGTACGACGTCACGTTCGAGAACGTGCAGGCCGGGGAGCGCACTTCGCACCTCTTCCGCCTCGCCAATCATCACGGCGGCCTCGTTGTCGGCACCGGCGACCTGAGTGAGCTGGCGCTGGGATGGTGCACTTACGGGGTCGGCGATCAGATGGCGCACTACGGCGTGAACGCGTCGGTGCCAAAGACGCTGATCCAGCACCTCATTCGCTGGGTGATTCGCACGCAGCAGTTCGGCGCCTCGGCGAGCGAGGTGCTGCAGTCGATCCTCGAGACCGAAATTTCTCCAGAGCTCGTCCCTGGAGACGACGCGACGGCGTCGGGCCAGGCAAGCGAAACAATCATCGGGCCGTTCGCGCTTCAGGACTTCTTTCTCTATTACATCAGTCGCTTCGGCTATCGACCCAGTCGTGTCGTGTTTCTCGCGGAGCACGCATGGGGTAATCGCACGTCAGGGACGTGGCCGGACGACGTCGCGGATGCGGATCGGCGCGAGTACGATCGGGCCGCCATCAAACGCTGGCTGAAGGTCTTCCTCCAGCGGTTTTTCGCAACCAGCCAATTCAAGCGATCGGCGCTGCCCAATGCGCCGAAGGTCGGCTCGGGCGGATCGCTGTCACCGCGGAGCGATTGGCGCGCGCCGAGCGACGGGCATGCCGATGCATGGCTCGAAGAGCTCGATCGCGAGGTGCCTGACCCCTGACCCCTGACCCATCGAATAGAAGAGTCCCCGACAAAAGTGGCACCGACGTTGCACCGATATCGGACGTCGGAGGAACACATGCCTGAAAAAGCGACTGTCCAACGCGCCCGCCAGGCAAAGCGTGCCGGCAAGGCGCCCACGACACAGGCTGGCGAGTTCGTACGAGAAGAGATCCATCACATTCGCGAAGGGAAGCACGGCGCGCGATCGACGAAGCAGGCGATCGCGATCGGCCTCTCGAAGGCGCGTCGCGCCGGGGTCAAGCTGCAGTCGCCGCCGCCGAGCGCGAGCGAGCGGACGAAACAGAGCGCCGCGTCTGCGGCGAAAGCGGGGCGGAAGGGCGCGCGAAAGCCCTCGGCGCGGCGGTCCCGGGCAGCGACGCGTGCGCTGAAGCGCGAGCCGCAGTCGGTCGCTTCGTCGCCGGCACTGGCCCGCCAGGCAAAATCCGCCGCACGCCGGCGGCCTGCCTCCGCGCGCAAGGCAGCGGCGCGAAAGGCCGTGCGGACCAAAGGGCCACAGGAGCGTCGTCAGGCCGCGCGGAAGGCAGCACGCACACGGCAGAGGCGCCGACGCACGTCGACGAGCGCATAGCGCACCGGCCACCGCCGATACGCCCGTCAGAGTGTCCACCTGTTGGCGAATGCTACACGTGGATCCCACGTGAACAGTCAGCGGCGATGGTTGGAGACCGCCCCGAAGTCGGCCCATCACCGAGTCGCGCCATCACCGCGCGTCCGAAGCGTAAAATGGCTTCACTCAGGAGGGCGCTATGGCTTACACGTACGACGACCTCAAGGGGATGACGGTTGCGCAGCTGAGAGACATCGCCAGCACGATCGAATCACCTTCCGTTCAGGGCTACACGCAGATGAACAAGGAACACCTTCTGCCGAACATCTGCGCTGCCCTCGGCATCGATACGCACCATCACGCGCACGGCAGCCGCGGCATCTCGGCCGGCTTCGACCGGACATCCGCCAAGGCGCGGCTTCGCGCGCTGAAGACCGCCCGCGACAAGGCGATCACCGTACACGACAGCGCGCAGCTCCAGAGCATCCGTCGCGAAATGCACGTCCTCAAGCACCGGCTGCGGCGAACGCCCGCCTGACGTTCGCGTCTGCTGGAACGCCCGGACACTAGCTGGCGCAGTCACGTTCTGGATCGACATCCCGACCGACCTCGCGCGCTCGGCAGCCAGAGTGTGTTTTGCGCGAACACGTGAGCGGCGGCAAAGAAGCCTGGTGGACATCATGCTGCACGACGTGCGCTACAGCCTTCGCCTTCTCGCGCGGCAGCCCGGATTCACTGCGATTGCAGTCTTCTCGCTGGCCCTCGGGCTCGGCGGCACCAGCCTGATCTTCGGGCTCGTCGACGGGTTGGTGCTCAAGCCGTTCGACCTGCCCGATGCGATCGCCTCGTCACGATCGAGGTGGGCTTCCCGAAGCTCCACGGCCGCGACAGCCAGTTCATCGAGGTCCTGTCGCCGGCCGAGGACCCTGGACCTTCGCAAGACGCAGAGTCTCACGCACGTGGCTGCGTTCGATCTCGGCAACCGTCACGTCTCCGGCGGCGACCAACCGGAGCGCCTGTTCACGGCGCTCGTGTTCTCGAACCTGTTCGACACGTTCGGCGTCGCTCCGTATCTGGGCCGCGGCTTCACTCGAGACGAGCTCGGCCCCAACGGCCCTCGTGCGGCCATCATCAGTCATCGCATCTGGCTCAGCCGCTTTGGCGGCGACCCGGCGCTCGTCGGCCGCACGGTTCGCGTCAACGGCGTCGCCACGCCAATCGTCGGCGTCATGCCACCGGAGCTCCTGGTGCTGGGGACCGATCTCTGGCTGCCGCTTCGGGCCGCGCCGTCCGACTGGCCGCGAAACGCCCGACAGTTCACGGTCCTCGCGCGCCTCGCGCCGGGTGAACGGCTCGAGACGGCCAGTGCCGAGCTCGCCTTCGTCGCCGCGCGCACGGCAGCCGCCTTCGGAAAGCAGTTCGCCGAGTACGAGGGCTGGCGCCTGACGGCCGTCCCATGGGCGGCGGCGCTGACGCGATCGCTGCAGCCGGCCGCATTCCTGCTCCTCGGCGGTATCGGCCTGGTGCTGCTCATCGTCTGCGTGAACATCGCCAACCTCCAGGCGGCCCGCGCCTCGACGCGGCAACGCGAGATCGCCATCCGGATCGCCCTCGGCGCGGGGCAGTGGCGCGTCGCCCGGCAATTGCTGATCGAGAGCCTGCTGATCGCGGGCGCCGGATCGATCCTCGGGTTCGTGTTCGCCGGTGCCGGACTCCGTGCATCGCTCGCGCTGCTGCCGGCACGCATCGCGTCGCTCGGGCCCCGCATCGAGCTCGGCGGACGCGTGCTGATTGTCGGCATCCTCGCCAGCCTGGCCGCCGGCGTGCTCGTCGGCGTGCTGCCGTCGCTGCGCGCGGACGATCGAACACGTTCGACGCGCTGAAGAGCCGAGGGCC
>CAWDCH010000001.1:0-42926 GCA_963800785.1 Vicinamibacteria bacterium | reverse complement strand
TGCGTTCTCGCTGTCGCTTCAACTGCGTCGGGCGGGATCTTATTCACCATAGAGACTCCTCTGATGAAGGTTCACCAGCGGCGGGCTATGACGCGGCAATTACCTTCTTCCGCGAGGCGCGCTTCTTCGCGGCGCGTGGCGGGGCCGGTTCCGTCGTCGACTCCAGGCGGACAACCGAGGTGACGAACCGGTGAATGCCGTGGTTGTCGAAATCGATGACCGTGTACCGCTCGTTGGCATCGGTCACCGTTCCAGGGCCGTACTGTGTTTGCGCTACTCTGTCACCAATCGCGTAGATACGCATCAGGTCTCCTCACTGGCGCCTCGCGCCGCGCGCGCGTCTCACGGCGAACATCCGCCGGCTGCGGCGCTCCCTGAGAAGCGGGCGAACTGTGGTCCAAGAATTCCGGCAGTCGAACGGCGGGAAGGACGTTCGGCCGTTCCTCCGGCCGGAGCGTCAGTCGCGGTGCTTCGCCGAAGCTCGTATGTGCTTGATTTTGTCACGGTTGGCCTAGAAAGTCGAGCCCTGGTGCCGCCCCAGGAACCACCGGTCCAGGACGACGCGACGCACGAACCACGGGCGGCCGAGGAGCCACATGCCCACTCGCTGGGACAGTCGCTCGATGGCTGGTGCGGGGGTCGGCGTGATGGAGGCGGTGGCACGCGCCCGAAGGCGTGTCTCGTACCCCTGCAGTTTGGACATCGAGTAGTCGCCCGCGGCCGCGATCAGCGCCTCGGCTGCCATCATCCCTGATTCAATCGCAGGCCGGATTCCCTCGCCGCTTTGCGGCACTGCCAGTCCCGCGGCATCGCCAGCGAGCAGGACCTGGTCGTCGACGATCCGTCGCGCGCGTTTGTCGTACAGCAGATACGCATGGCCACGCGGCCGCCAGGATCCGGATGCCGGCACCTTTCGGCGCTCGCGGAGAAAATCGATGAAATCGACGTATGCCTTGGGCAGCGGGTCGTGACCCAGTCGGCCAATTCCGATGTTCATGTAGCCCTGCTTGCGGAAGCACCAGCCGTAGCCGCGAAGATCGGACGAGAAATACAGTTCCGGTCGTTCCGGATCGATGCCGAACGCCTCGGCGTCGCCCTTCCCGATCGGGAACTCGGCCTCCTGTGCTCGCACGAGGGCGGCCTGCGATGGCTGACCGTTCAGCTGTCGGCCGATCGGGCAGAAGTGCCCGCCGGCGCCGACCACTACGGCCGCGCTGATCGTGCCGTTGATCACCCAGCGCCCGTCCTGACGGACCGTAGTCTTTACCGGTGTCCCCAGCTGAAGCCGGGCTCCCGATCGGCGCAGCAGATAATCGTCGAACTCGCAGCGACGAATCCCGTAGCTGACCGGCTGGTCGTAGCGCGTGCGAATGTCGCGGTCGGCCCCGATGACGCCGGTGGTAAACGACGTGATCGGCTGAAATGTGCGGCCGGCCGCGTACACCTGCGTATCGAGCCGCAGCGTTTCAATGACCGGCGGCGTGATCCAGCCGGCGCACACCTTGTCGCGCGGAAATGTGGCTTGGTCGATGACGACGACGTCGGCGCCCGCCTGCCGTAGCGTCCACGCGCAGGTGGATCCGGCGGGTCCGCCGCCGACTACCAGGACGTCACAGGTCTCCATCCGAAGAAGGGCCGCTCCTAATCACTCGTGCGCGTCCAGGGGATCGCGTTGGTCCCGGCGCGGGCGAAGACCACCTGGAACAGTTGCAGCGAGCCGGTGATGAATGCGACCTCCGATCCGGCGAGGTAGAGATCCCATGCTCGCACGAAGGCCTCGTCGAACATCTCGGTGACGCGATCAGCGGCGCGGAGGAATCGCGCGCGCCAGTGCTCGAGCGTCTTGGCGTAATGCAGCCGAAGGTTTTCGACGTCGAGGACCGAGAAGCTGGGCGGCTGGAGGATGCGTTCGAACACCTCGACCAGGGTCGGCGGGTACACGCCGGGGAAGATGCGCTTCGTGATCCAGGGGTTCAGCGGCGCCGGCTTGTTGCGGCCGATGAAATGGAGCAGGCCCCGGCCGTCGTCCCTAAGCACGCGATCCATGACGGTGCCAAGCGTGGCGTAATCCGGCAGGCCTACGTGCTCGAGCATGCCCACGGAAACGAAGGCGTCGCACGTGCCGCGGACGTTCCGGTAGTCGTCCTCGATGAACTCGACACGGTCCGCGATTCCCTGCGCTCTGGCCTGTTCGCGCGCGTAGGCAATCTGCTCACGCGAGATGTTGAAGGCGGTTACACGGACGCCGTGCTCGCGGGCCATGAACAGCGCAAGCGATCCCCAGCCACAGCCGGCCTCGACGACGCGCTCACCGGGCTTCAGCCTCAGCTTGCGAGCGACGAGCGCCATCTTGGCGATCTGCGCCTCTTCAAGCGTTGCGTCGGGCGTCGGGAAATACGCGCAGGTGTACAGCATCTGTCATCGAGCCAGAGCCGGTAGAACTCGTTGCCGATGTCGTAGTGATGGTGGACATTCTCGCGCGAGGCGTTGACCGAGTTGCCCGGCTCGGGCATCCACCATGGGCGGGGCGCCGAGTCGCCCATCGCCCGGTACACCGCCTCGAGCATCTCCACGAGATCCCCGCGCACGTCGACCGCTCCCGACATGTACCCCTCGCCGAAGTTCAGGTCGGGATTCCACAGCCACCTGTAAAGCGCCGTCCGGTTCTTGATTGTGATCGTCGCAATAGGCGTCTGGTCCGGTCCCGTCGCATATCCGTCCCACAGCACGAAGCGAAGCGGTGCGGGCGCGACCGCCTGCTGGATGCGGCTCAGCGCCCAGTGATCGAGCCGCGAGGAGCATGCAGCGTCAGCTCGGACGAGGTTGTGACGGACAGCGCGCGAAGACGTTCAGACTTCATGAGCCACCATAAAGAAGAAAAGCCTGCAGGCGACGTATCAGCTGCAGTTTACTTCGGCCTTTGGCCCGGAGGCGAGTCGGCCGTCAAAGGCGGCGCGTCAGGCTCGGCGCCCATTCCGGATCGAGCGGTCCGCGACGACAGTGACCTCCATGTCCTGCGCGTGGTTCACGATCTGCTGGACCAGCCCCTCGCTGAACCACGAGCGGAGAGTGCGCTCGCGCTGTCTCGCGACGAAGATCTGCGTCACCCCCTTGTCCCGGGCGAAGCGGGCGAGCGTTTCGGCCACGTCGGTGCCGTCGAGGACATGCGTGTCGATGTGAAGGCCCCTCGCAAAACTGAGATGGCGCTGCAGGTGAGTGCGCTCCTCGGCATTCAGGTGGCTGCGGTCCGCCGTGGGAGAGACGTAGACGGCCAGGCAGTCGGCGCGCAAGTAGTCGGCGACCCGACGACCCCTTCGAATCAACGCTGCGCTCGCCGGATCGGGCTCGATCAAGAGAAGCAGTCGATCACCGGCCCCCTGCGGCGCCGCGTCCGCCGTTGTTGTCGAGTGCTCTCCCTGGTCGCGGCTTTCGACCGCGTGTGCGGTCTGACGCATGGCCAGCTCACGAAGCGCGACCAGCGTCGGCTCCCTGAAGAAGTTCTGCAGCGCCGCACGTGCCCGGTCTGGCGGATAGACGACGCCGCGTTCCAGCCGATTGAGCAGGGCGCCCGGCGTCAAATCGACCATGACCACCTCGTCCGCCTGCTTCACCACCCAGTCGGGAATCGTCTCCCGGACCCGCACGCCCGTGCTCTGCCAGATCTGGTCGTTCAGGCTCTCGAGGTGCTGAATGTTCATCGTGGTGAGGACATCGATGCCGAGGTCGAGCAGCAGATGCACGTCCTTCCAGCGTTTGTCCCGCGGCGAGCCCGGGACGTTCGTATGTGGAAACTCGTCGACCAGCGCAACGGCAGGTTGGCGCCGGACGACGGCCTCGGTGTCCATCTCCTCGAAGAGCGATCCGCGGTACTCGACCTTTCGGCGCGGAATCGTTTCGAGGCCCTCGACCAGCGTAATGGTCTCCTTGCGGCCGTGAGGTTCGAAGTACCCGATGACGACGTCGATCCCGCGCGCCCTCAGCTCGTGCGCTTCGGTCAACATCTGAAAGGTCTTCCCGACACCGGCGGCGTACCCCAGGAAGATCTTGAGGCGCCCGCGTTTCAATCCTGTCGTCACGTTCGGTGCGGGAATACGCGAACGTCGATGCCTTCGGCGCCGCGGATCAAGCGATCGAGCGGGCTCCCGCGAAGCCGGGCGCGCCAGTCTCTCCGGATGTTGTGCCCGAGAAAGATCTGCGTGATGCCGTGGCCACGGGCGTAGTCGAGAATCGTCTGCACGGCGTCGGTCCCGTGCAGAATATCGATTGTGGCGCGCTCGGCCCGCGCCAGGCTGACATTCCGTTCGTTGGCGATGCGGTCCTGCGGAGTGAGGTTCGGCTGGTTCACGTAAATGGCGAACAGCTCGCCATGAAAGCGATCGGCATTCCGCCGGCCGCTGGCGAGCATCGCCGCCGCGTCAGCCCGAGGGGTCATACAAACGAGAATTCGCTCCTGCGTGCCCCAGGAAGAGTGAATCCCGTGGAGCTCGAGATACGCCTCGAGCTGCTGGTCCACGACATCGGCGGTCAGCAGCAGGGCCCGACCACGGAGCTGCGACAGTTGTTCCGCCAGGCCCGCGCGCACGGTCACACCATCGTCGCCTCGCTCCGCGAGGACCATCTCCGGTGGGGCATCCACGACGACCACTTCGTCGGCAGCGGCAACAAAGGATTGTGGGACCGTCTCGGCGGGCACACGGCCCGTGATACGGAGCACGAAGGCCTGCTGCTCCTCGATGTACTCGAGGTTGAGCGAGGTCAGCACCGAGATGCCGTTCGCGAGGATTTCCAGGACGTCTTCGTAGCGCTTGCCGTGTCGGCTGCCTGGAGGGTTGTCGTAGGCGACGCCATCCACAAGAGCCACCTTCGGCCTCCGAGTGAGCACGGCATCGACGTCGATGACGGGAATGCCATCCGCGACTTTGACCGGGACGACCTCCAGGCCCGCCATCACCCTGGCCACGTCCTCGTCGACGCGTGGTTGCATGGCCGCGACCACGACATCCTCGCCGCGCATGCGCCGGCGGCGGCCCTCGTCGAACAGCCTGAACGACTTGCCAACGCCGGATGTGTAGCCGAGAAAGATCTTGAGCTGGCCGCGCTCTGCGGCGCGTTCGGCGGCCTGAATCTGGCGGAGGAGCGCCTCGGCGTCTGGGCGATCCGATTCGAGGTCGTGGGAGGCCATCAGCCCTCCCTCAGGGGCACCACCTGCACGGCCGCATCCGGGACGGCACTGAGAAACCGGTTGAGCGTCGAGCCGTGCCACAGCACTTCCCACCGGGTCCGCGCGCTTTGACCGAAGATGACGTGCGTCACCCCTTCGCGCTGGGCAAAGGCGACGAGGCCGTCGGCCGCCCGATCTGCCTTGACGCGGACGACCGTCGCGCCGAGGCTCTCGGCGAGGCGGATGTTCTGCTCGAGCGCCTCGGCGTCGCGGCCGCTGATGCGACCCGGGCGTTCGCGGGGAATCTCGACGTACACGGCGTACCATCTCGAGCCGAGGCGACCGGCGATCCGCGCTCCCGCCCGGATCACCCTCGGCGCCAGCGTACTCGAGCTCATACACACCATCACGCGCTCGGGAATCAGCGCCGGCTCGAGCCCCTCCCGGGCGCGATAGCTCGCCGCCTTCTCGCCGACCTCGTCCGCCACCGCTCGGAGTGCCAGCTCGCGCAACGTCGAGAGATTGCCCTTCCGAAAGAAGTTCGTCAGGGCCTGCTCGACCTTCTCCGGCCGATAAATCTTGCCTTCGCGCAGGCGATTCCGGAGCTCCTCGACGGTGACGTCCACGTTGATCACTTCGTCGGCGCGATCGAGGAAGGTGTCGGGCACCGTCTCGCGGACGCGCACGCCGGTGGCGCGCGCCACGGCATCGTTCAGCGTTTCCAGATGCTGGATGTTGACGGCGGTCATCACGTGAATGCCGGCATCGAGAATCTCGGCGACGTCCTGATGCCGTTTCGCGTTCCGGCTCCCCGGCACGTTCGTGTGCGCGAGCTCGTCGACCACCGCGACCTGTGGCTTGCGATGGATGATGGCGTCAACGTCCATCTCTTCCATCGACACGCCCCGATACTCGACGCTGCGGCGCGGGATGATTTCGAGGTCCTTGATTTGGGCCTCGGTGTCGCGGCGCCCGTAGGTCTCGACGAATCCCACGACGACGTCGAGGCCCCGGGCACGAAGGGCGTGGGCTTCCTGCAACATCTCGTAGGTCTTGCCGACGCCCGGTGCGGCTCCAATATAAATGCGTAGCCGCGCCCGGTCCTTCTCCTTGATCCGCGCGAGCAGCGCGTCGGCAGTCGGACGCACGTCTGGCATCGACACCATGCGTGCGTGTCTACGCCAGACCGATTGCCGCCAGCACGATGTCGATGGCCTTGATGCCGACGAACGGCACGATCACGCCTCCCACCCCATAGACTAGCAAGTTGCGTCGGAGAATCGCCGCCGCGCCGAGCGGCTTGTAGGCGATGCCCCTCAGCGCCAGCGGGATCAGCGCGATGATGACCACCGCGTTGAAGATGACGGCCGACAGGATGGCCGACTCCGGTGTCGCCAGCCGCATGACGTTCAGCACGCTCAATTGCGGGAACGCGAGGATGAACATCGCCGGGATGATGGCGAAATACTTCGCCACGTCGTTGGCTATCGAGAACGTAGTCAGGGCGCCGCGCGTCATCAGCAGCTGCTTGCCGATCTCGACGATCTCGATCAACTTTGTCGGATTCGAGTCGAGGTCTACCATGTTGCCGGCCTCTTTGGCCGCGCTAGTGCCGGTGTTCATCGCGACGCCGACATCGGCCTGCGCCAAGGCCGGGGCATCGTTCGTGCCGTCACCCGTCATCGCAACGAGCTTGCCCTCGCGCTGCTCGCGCTTGATCAGCGCCATCTTGTCTTCGGGCTTGGCTTCGGCGAGAAAATCGTCGACGCCCGCTTCATTGGCGATCGATGCCGCGGTCAGAGGGTTGTCGCCGGTGATCATCACCGTTTTGATGCCCATCGCCCGCAGCGCATCAAACCGCTGGCGCATGCCGCCCTTGACGATGTCTTTCAGGTGGATGACGCCAAGGGCCCGCGAACGCTCGGCGACGACGAGCGGCGTGCCACCCGACCGTGCGACCCGATCCACGATCGATTGAAGCTCCGACGGCACCGCACCGCCATTCGTCGAGACGTATTTCGCAATCGCGTCGGCCGCACCTTTGCGGATCTCGCGCCCGTCGAGATTGATCCCCGACATGCGCGTCTGCGCCGAGAACGGCACGAACGCGGCGGCCTTGTCCGAGAGCTCCCGTCCGCGAATCTGGTACTTCTCCTTAGCGAGCACGACGATCGAACGGCCCTCGGGCGTCTCGTCGGCGAGCGAGGCCAGCTGTGCGGCGTCCGCTACCTGCATAGCGGTGATGCCGCTCAGCGGCAGGAACTCGGTGGCCTGCCGGTTGCCGAGTGTGATTGTGCCCGTCTTGTCGAGCAGCAGCGTATCCACGTCGCCCGCCGCTTCCACCGCGCGGCCGGACATCGCGAGGACGTTGTGCTGCACCAGACGGTCCATGCCGGCGATGCCAATCGCCGAGATCAACGCGCCGATCGTCGTCGGAATCAGGCAGACCAGGAGCGAAATCAGCACCGGAATCGGGATCTCGGTGCCGGCGTAGTACGCGAACGGCTGCAGCGTGACCACGACCAGCAGGAATATCAGCGTGAGCACGGCCAGCAGAATGTTCAGCGCGATTTCGTTCGGCGTCTTCTGCCGTTCCGCGCCCTCGACGAGTGCGATCATCCGATCCAGGAACGTGTGACCTGGGTCGGATGTCACCCGCACCTTGATCCAGTCAGAGATGACGCGCGTGCCGCCGGTGACGGCGGATCGGTCGCCGCCCGACTCGCGAATGACCGGCGCGGATTCACCCGTGATGGCCGACTCGTCGACCGAGGCCACGCCCTCGATGATCTCACCGTCGGCGGGAATGAACTCGCCGACGCGCACCATCACGACGTCGCCCTTACGCAGGCTCGCCGCAGGCACTTTTTCAGTTCGATCGCCGACGATGCGGTTGGCGATCGTTTCGGTCCGCGCCTTCCGAAGCGTATCGGCTTGCGCCTTGCCACGCCCTTCGGCCATCGCCTCGGCGAAGTTCGCGAAGATAACCGTGAACCAGAGCCAGAAGGCGACCTGGCCGGTGAACAGCGGCCGCCCCGTTCCGGCGGCCAGCTTCCTGAACGAAGATGATCGTCGTCAGGAGACTGCCCACCTCGACGATGAACATCACCGGGTTCTTGATCTGAATCCGCGGGTCGAGCTTCCAGATGGAGTCGATGATCGCGTGCTGGATGATGCCCGGGTCCCAAATCGAGATCCGCTTTCGCTCACTGAGCTTCGGCGGGACCTCGCTGAAGTCCTGACGGGGCAGGGTCGCCTGTGCAAGTTCTGCCATGTGAGTAGTCCGCCTCTAGCGGATGACCGGCGCGGCCGGCGCTCCGAGTGTCTGGTCAAGCGCGAGATTCAGCTCCAGCACGTTGACGCGCGCTCGACCGAGAAAGCCGAGTGTCGGCGGTGCCGTGTGGCCCCGAACGAGATCTCTGACGCGCTCCACCGGTACGCCGCGGGCCCGCGCAACGCGCGCCGCCTGCAGGTCCGCCGCCGCCGGCGGGATGTGAGGATCCATGCCGCCGCCGCTTGCGGTGACCATCTCGGAAGGCACCTCATGCGCCGTCACGCCGTCCTCTTTCATCACGGCGTCGAGCCGCTCCTGCACGGCCTTGAGATGATCAGGGTTCGAAGGCCCATAGTTCGATCCGCCGGTTGATGCCGCGTTGTAGTCCACGGCGGACGGGCGGGGATGGAAGTAATCCGGCCTGACGAACTTTTGCGCGATGAGTCGAGATCCGATGACGGTGCCGTCGGGACGGCGAATCAGGCTGCCTTCAGCCTGCTCCGGGAACGCGACCCGGCCGATCGCCCAGACCAGGACGTTGTAACCGCCGCCGAGCAGCACCATCGTGACAACAGTGAAGAGGACGCCTTGCCTGATTTCCTTGATCAACATGACGAGGTCCCTATCGCAGCGCCAGATGCTCGGCAATCGGTCCGAGCACGGCGACCGGCATGAACATCAGCAGCCCGAGGATTACGATCACGGCCCACAGCGTCACACCGAAAGTGCCGCTGTCGGCCTGCAGTGACCCTGCCGTTTCCGGCGCGGCCGGCTTCGCGGCCAACACGCCGGCCAGCGCCAGCGGGGCGATGATCGGGATGTAGCGGGAAAGCAGCATTACCAGTCCGCACGAGATATTCCAGAACGGCGTGTTGTCGCCGAGGCCCTCGAAGCCGGACCCGTTGTTCGCCGCCGACGACGTGAACTCGTACATCATCTCGGAGAAGCCGTGGGCCCCTGGATTCTTCAACCAGGCCAACGTCGTGCCGGGATCGCTCGTCGTCGCCCAGACGTAACACGCGATCGCCGTGCCGACGAGAATCGCCAGCGGGTGCCACAGCAGCGCGAGGCTGGCCAGCTTCACTTCCTTGGCCTCGACCTTCTTGCCCAGGAACTCGGGGGTCCGGCCGACCATCATCCCCGCCACGAACACCGCGACGATGACGAAAATCAGCATGTTGATGAAGCCGACACCGACGCCGCCGAAGATGTTGTTCAGCCACATGCCAATCATCGGCATCAGCCCGCCGAGCGGCGTCGCTGAATCGTGCATCGAGTTCACGGAGCCGTTTGAAGTGACCGTCGTAGTCACCATCCACAGCGCCGAAAGCCCGGCGCCGAAGCGAACCTCTTTGCCCTCCATCGAGCCGGTCGACTGATCCACGCCCATGCGCGTGATGGCCGGGTTGCCGCCGGCTTCCATGGCGACACCAAAGATCACCATCGGGATGTAGATCGCGAGCATCGTCGCGAAGATCACCGTCGCCAGCCGCCGGCGGTTCACCATGTAGCCCAGCATCACGACCATCGACATCGGGATGATGGTGATCGACCACGTCTCGATGAAATTGGAGAGCGGCGTGGGATTCTCGAACGGGTGGGTCGAGTTCGGCCCGAAGTAACCGCCGCCGTTCGTGCCCAGCTGCTTGATCGCGACGACGCCCGCGGTCACGCCGCGGGCGATGGTCTGTTCCTGCCCCTCGACCGTCGTTGCCTTCGCCGCCGGCTCGAACGTCATCGGCGTCCCCTGCCAGAGCATCAGCACGGCGACCAGCACCGAAAGGGGCAGGAACAGGCGAATCGTCGCGCGCGTGATATCGACGTAGAAGTTGCCAAGCTGTTTCAGGCGGTTTCCGCCGAGCCCGCGGATGATGGCTACAGCGGCTGCCACTCCGGTGGCCGCGGTCACGAACTGCAGGAAGGAGATCGTGAACATCTGCGAGAAGTACGACAGCCCCGTCTCGCCGCTGTAGTGCTGCAGGTTGGTGTTGGTGGTGAAGCTCGAGATCGTGTTGAACGCGAGCGTCGGCTCCATGTTGCCGATGCCGTCTGGGTTGAGCGGCAGAAAATTCTGGAGCGTGACGATGGTCCAGGTCGCCAGCCACATGAAGACGTTCGAGATCAGCATGGATACGGAGTACTGCTTCCAGTCCTGCTGTTCATCCGGATTCACCCCGGTCACGCGCAGCACGAGGCGCTCGAGTGGCACGAGGATCGGATCGAGCCAGGTGCGTTTGCCGGTGAACACGTGGTACATGTACCGGCCGAGCAGCCCGCTCGTGGCTATCGTGAAGAGAACGGTGAAGACGATCGCGACGTATTCGGTGGCCATCGGAGCCTCAGAACTTCTCGGGGCGCAGCATCGCGTACACGAGGTACACGAACGCCGCGATACTCAGAAACAAGGACAATAGCGTCATGACCTCACCTAGACGCGGTCACAAAGGATGACGAATCCGAGCATCGCCGCGAACGTGACCAGTCCGAGCACGACCATTCCAAGTGCGAGCAGCATCGTTCGTCCTTTCTTTCGTACGTAGGCCCGAGCTTTAGCTCGGGCAGTAGTTCTGTACGTAGGCCCGAGCTTCAGCTCGGGCAGCAGTTCTCTTCGTACGTAGGCCCGAGCTTTAGCTCGGGCACTCAGTAGCTGAAACCCACGCCAACGGATCCGATGACACGCGAAACTGTCGCCGCCGTTGAAGGCCGAGCGGTACCGTCACCAGCCCGGCGATGCTGAAGTAGCCGATTGTGTTGTCTTCGAACGATGGCGCGGCAGCTCACCCAAAGAGTTCCTGAAAAGCTCCTCAAGGTGCACGCTCGCGTCCAGGCCGACATTCCTGAGCACCGCGCGATGCCCCTCAGCGACGCGTGACCAGCCGGCCCCAGCCTCGAATGCCAGCGACGACGAGCGCCGCGGCACGAGCAGAGCAGTACACCGACATCGGTGCAGACCCGACTGGCCCGCCCGTCACTGCTGGTGACCACTCGCTCGCTCATGCCTTCAGGATAGGAACGCTGGCCTGAAAGCGGCCCAAGAAGTACCTGAGAAATGCCTGAAGGCGCTTCGCGCGGATCGCGCCCCTGCTGCGGCAGACCACCGGGCTCGTCGAGTTCGTGGGGGAAATCACCGATCGAGACCGGAACGCGCTCCTCGGGAACGCGTCCGCGCTGGTCTTTCCGATCGATTGGCCGGAACCATTCGGTCTCGTGATGATCGAGGCGCTCGCCTGCGGGACGCCGGTCATTGGCTGGCGTCGCGGATCCGTCCCGGAAGTGATCGACCATGGCGTCACCGGCTACATCGTCGACAACATCGTGGACGCCGTTGATGCCGTGAAGCGGATCGACTCCGTGAGTCGAATTGGGTGCCGCCAGGCATTCGAGCGGCGGTTCGATGCCAGTCCGGATGGCGGCGGATTATCTGCGGGTGTGCGAGCGGGTCATCCGGACTGCGAACGCAGACAGTGTATCGGGCGGCACCGCCACGAGGGTGTCTTGACCGTGAGCCCTGGGGTCACTGCGAGTGAGGAGGATCGTCGGCGGCAAACCGATAGCCGACCCACGGCTCGCTGAGCAGATATCGCGGATTGGAGGGGTCCGGCTCGATCTTCTTCCGCAGCTGCGCGATGAGCGTCCACAGGTGTTCGGGTTGCTCGACGGCGTTTGCGCCCCAGATCGCTTTCAGAATCGCCCGGTGCGTGAGGACGCGATCGTGGTTGCGGGCCAGCAGCGACAGCAGCTCGAATTCCTTCGGCGTGAGTCGAATCTCTGTGTTGCTGCGGAGGACGCGATGGCGGTCGTAGTCGATGGTCAGATCGCCGGCCTTGAACTGACCGGTGTCACCCTGGTCATCGGTATTGACGCGGCGAAGGGCCACGCGAATACGCGCCAGCAGCTCTTCGGGGCCGAACGGTTTGGTGACATAGTCGTCCGCGCCGAGATCCAACGCGTTTACTTTGTCGGCTTCGGCCCCTCGCGCCGACAGCACCACGATCGGGACCTTCGACTGCTTGCGAATGCGCCGGCAGACCTCCGTGCCTTCCATATCCGGCAAGCCGAGGTCGAGCACGATCAGATCGGGCGTACGCTCCCCGGCCAGGGTGAGCGCTTCCGCGCCGGTGCCGGCAATTTCCACGTGGTAGCCGCGCGATCGCAGCAACGGTCCGACCGCACGTTGAATGGACGCCTCGTCGTCGACGAGCAGGATGCGAGGTTCCTGAGTCATGCGGTGGGCGACTGCATCGCTGCAGGAGCCTTGGTCTCTGCGGGCACGGCGATGGTGAAACGGGCGCCGCCGCCCGGAGCGTTCTCGGCCCAGATGCGGCCCCGCTCTGTCGCCAGAAGTCCCCGGGCGATGGAGAGCCCGAGGCCCGTGCCGGACGTGCGGCCGGTTGCGGACTGGCCGCGGTAGTAGCGCTCGAAGAGATGCGGCAAATCGGCAGCGGCGAGCCCCGGCCCGTGATCCTGAACCTCCACGATGAAATCGTCGGCATCGACGCGGGCGCAAACCTCGATGGCGGACTTCTCCGGCGTGTACTGTGCTGCATTCTCCAGCAGGTGCGCCAGAGCCGTCGCCGTCAGTCGCGGATCCAGTCGCACCAGGTCGTCAGTCTCGATGTGGACGGCCAGGTTGTGACCGCGCAGCGTGTGCTCGACGTGATCGCGCGCCGCGGCGATGATCTCGGACGGGTGCGTCCATCGCGACTCGGTCGCGATCGCCCCGGCATCGATGCGCGCCATCTCGAGGATGTTCTGAAACAGGCGGGTCAGCCGCTCGGTTTCGATCAGGATCACGTCGGATTGCTCGGCGCGCTGTTCGGGGAGCAGCCACGACGCCTTCATGTTGCTGGCTGCGACCCGAATGGCCGTCAAAGGTGTCCGCAGGTCATGTCCCAGGGAAGCCAGCAGCGCGGTTTTCAGTTCCTCGCTTTGACGGGTCAGTTCCGCCGTCTTGCGCTCCTCGAGAAACTGGGCGCGTTCGATCGCAATCGCCACGACGCCCCCCAGCGCATCGAGGGTGCCAGGCTCCACGGGGCGCCCTGCCGCCGCCAGCAGGCCGATCGGTTTCGTGCCGACACGCAACGGGACGAGCCGCACGTTCTGGCCGTCGACGCTGGTCGAGCGATGGCCTGCATAGGTTCTCGCCACCGCGTCGAACTCGAGCGTCGTCTGGGCGGCCGCAAACACGCGAGCAAGCTGGGTCTTGTCGAGCACGATGGTCTCGGCGCCCGCTTCGAACAGATCCCAGCTCGATCCCCTCGGCAGCGCGATGGCGACGAACTCCAAATCGAAGCGCCTGGCAATCGACCGGGCCAGCGTCGAGATCGCCTCGCGACTGTCGGTCATCAACAGCACGTCGCGACTGAGGTCGAAGAGCCGCGCCAGCTCGTCACGGCGGACGACGGCCTCCTGCGTGCGGGTGCGGGCAATGGCGGTCAGATTGCTGGCAACCAGGCTTACGGCGAGGAATGAGAACAGGGCAATCCAGTGCTGCGGATCGGCGATGGTGAACGTGTGCAGGGGCGGCAGGAAGAAGAAGTTCAAGCACAGCATCGCCGCGACCGAGGTCGCCACGGCGACAAAGAGGCGCGACATGGTCGCGGCGACGACGACGACCAGCAGGAACGTGGTCGATACGGTGGCGGCATTCGAGACACCGAGCCACCTGACGTACACGAAGGTGACGCCGGCGACCGCGATCAGGCTCGCGGCCAGGTGTGCCGCGTCTCGCGCCGGCCTGTTCATCACTGGTGATGATACGCCGGGAGGTCGACCTTCATGAGTCTCTCAGGGTTCCTGTGTTAGCGTGCTCGAGTGTCGACCAGCCGCTTGACGCGAAACTCCGCTGCCGGAGGATGTGATGGACCTCGCATTCGGCGACGCCGCGCTTCGACTCGTTGCCGTGCTCTTCCTGGTGTTCGTCAACGCGTTCTTCGTTGCCTCGGAATTTGCGCTCGTGACCGTGCGCAAGACACGGATGGACCAGCTCGTGGCCCAGGGGCACGGCCAGGCGCGAACGGTCCGTCGCGCGCTCACCCAGCCTGACAAGTATCTCGCCGCGGCGCAGCTCGGCATCACGATGGCCAGCCTCGCGCTTGGCTGGATCGGTGAGCCGGCCCTTGCCCGCGTGATCGAGCCGGCGTTCCTGAGCCTACCCGATACGGTGCGCGTAATCAGCGCGCATTCCGTCGCGGTCGCGATTGCATTTCTCGTGATCACGTCGATGCACATCGTGCTTGGCGAGCAGATGCCGAAGATCATGGCGTTGCAGTATTCGGAACCCGTCGCGCTCTACACCACAAAGGTCACTGAGCTGTTCATGAAGGCATGCTGGCCGTTGATCACGGGTCTCAATCGAATGACGAATATCCTGCTAGCCGGCCTCGGATTGAAACAATTCAGCGGCCATTCGATGGTGCACTCGGAAGAAGAACTGAAGATGCTGGTCACGGCCAGCCAGGAGGCGGGTGTCATCGAGGAGCAGGAAGAGCAGATGCTGCACCGGGTGTTCGGCTTTGCCGACTTGACGGCCGCGCACGTCATGGTGCCACGCACGGCGCTGGTGGCGCTTCCGGCAGATGCCGACATCGCCACCGTCGTCGAGAGAATCACGAGGAGCCCTGCCGACGTCCTGCCGGTCTACCGCAGCAGCCTCGATGACATCGTCGGCGTGGTGGTACTTGCGGCATCTCGTGGGCCCGCTGTACTCGCACCCGGAATCGCTGAACCTGATGGACCACGTTCAGGAGATTCCCTCGGTGCCCAAACAAACGCCCGCCGGAGAGTTGCTCACACAGATGCGGCGGGCGATCACGCACCACATGATCGTCGTCGACGAGTACGGCGGGACGGCGGGCCTCGTCACCTTCGACGATCTGATGGAGCGCATCGTCGGCAGCGCCGCGGGACACGAGGACCTCAAGGCCCTGCGCATGACCACGCTTGCCGATGGATCGGCGCTGATCGATGGCCTGATGCTGGTCACCGACTTGAATCAGCGCTTCGGCTTGCACATTGACGAAACCGTGTTCACGACCGTGGGCGGCTACGTCCTCGGCCGGATCGGGCATCGCCCTGACGTCGGCGATCGCGTCGAGGTGGAAGGGCATGTATTGCGAGTCGAGGCCGTCGACGGACCGCGCGTGGCGTGGGTTCACTTGTCGCCGCCACTGGACAAATCCTGACCGGCACCGAGCCGCTACTTCCGGCGGGTATACGAGATCTTCATCGTCTGCACTTCTTTCCCGTCCGGTCCGTTCATGAACATCGTCATCGTCCGGTGGTCGGGGTCGGTGTAGCTGCTCGTCGCCTTGGTCTTCACCGTCGCGCCGGTCGGATCGGGGCCTTCCATCCAGGTGGTCATGACCTTCGTCGCGGCATCGTGACGTACCTTCGCTCGCCAACATGCCTGCTGACATCGAGTCCGTCCAGCTGCCGACATACTTCTTCTTGCCGGCGTCGTAAGTGGTCAGACCGTTCCCCTGGAAGGGCATGCCCATCATGTCGCTGTCGAACTTGGTGATCAGACACAACCCGCCGCAGCCGAGCGTGACGACTTCGGTGCCTTTCGAGGTCATGGCCGGCGCTCCGGGCGGCGACATCTCGATCACGGCGTCCCAGGTGCCCGCTTCCATCTTGAGGAGCTCGTGCTCCGGACCGGGCTTGGGCATAGGCGGCATGTCCTGCGCCGCCGCGGCGGACGACAGCACCAGGCTACAGGCGAGAGACGACAGAAGCGCGGGCACACACCTCATCACGACCTCCTTGGAACGTCGATTCGACGCAGATTGTGACGCTGGGGGGAGGGATGCAAGGGGACGGGGTTGGGGTCAGGGGTCAGGGTCAGGGAGCATGATCTGCTGACGTTCGCGGATGCGGCGGGCCAGCGACCTATCAAGGCCGTGGAGTCCTCGCCGCAGTTCGGACGTTGTGCAAAGAGCGGCGCGACGGCATCTGCAGTAACGAATCGAAGCCTTGGCCGAGCTCGATTTGAGTTCAACTCCGCGAGACTTCCGTTGTTCGCAAGGAAGTGACGATAGGCCTTGGACGCGAGGGTTCCCTTCTGCGAGGTTAGGGCATCGGACGCAGCCGCGCGCCGAAGCTAGCGTCAAGCCAAAACGTTCCTCCGGTGAAAGCGAACGGTGAAGTCGTAGACCTCGATCACTAAGGCCATCGAGAGCTTCCGGCCTCCAACTCTCGGAACGACTGATCCGCAGCGCCGACGTCCCTGCAAGAATCGATCAGAGCAAATCGCTGAAACACCACGCCGCGGGTTCAGAATTGTCAGAAACAGCGGCCTCGTGGCCTTCGTAGCGCTGCAACCTCTGCGACCCTGATCCCTGATCCCTGATCCCTGATCCTGGCCCCTATCTCCCCACCGCTTCGAGCAACAACACCGCATCCTCCCAATGTCCGGGCACGGCAAACATCTGGGTTTTGCTCTCGGGGAACGTCTTCCCGTTCAGATTGCCAGTCAGGTACGTCCCCGCGTCCTTCCTCTCGCCGGTCACCGGGCTGATCCACGTGACCTTCACGTTCTTCGTCGCAATCTTGTCGAGGTGGAGCACCACGGTCGTCTGGCTCGAGAGATACGCCAGCGCGCGTTGTCCATCACGCGATCGAAGCGCCGTGTTGAGGGTCCGCTCGCTGCCGATGCCGGTCGAAAACAGGCCCTGATCCGGGACCATGTCCCACCACGGCATGGAGGTCATGATCTCCTTCATCCTGGTTACCTGGTCGGCACCTGGGGTATCGAACGTCGACTCCCAGCCCGGCTCCATGCGCCACATCTGGTTCTGGCCGTAGGTGTGGAACCCGCCGGCCATCACGCTCCACCACGCCTGACGCCGAACGATCAGCGGCGTGATCGGGCCTTGCGGGTACTCAGGCCCGTTCTCATAGGCGCCTTCGCCGAGCACCACGGGCTTACGAGGGGTCAGCAGGCTGTCGGAGACGACCGCCGGATAGATCTTCGACCATTCAGTCCAGGTCTCGATCATGTTGAAGCCGAGCCAGTCGTCGTTGTGGAAGTACTGCGACGACGAGCGCCAGCCACAAGGGTGATAGGTGATGAGGTGAGCGCCGCCGTCGCCTTCGCGCAGCCCGAGCGCGAGCTCGCGATACACCTCCTCCACGCCGGTTGCAACGCGATCGCCGCCGTTCACCCAGATGATGTTCGGTGCGTTCTTGAACCGGGCGCCCAGCCACTTCCCGTAGATGCGCGCGTTCTTCGCGGTGATGGTCGGCTGGTCGTTGACGTAATAGCCCCAGGTCGGCAGCATGGCGAGGATCAGGCCTTGCCTGTTCGCGAACTCGACGAGCCGCTCGACATCTTTGAAGTAGGCTTCATTCGGCGTCGACGGATCGTCGTTCACCCACGGTTTGTTGCCGTTCGTGTTCGCCAGCGGCGTCTTCATCTCGAAGCCGGAGCCACGGCCCCACGCCAGCACGGCTTGCACGACGGTGAAGCCCTTCTTCCCGCGGTTGGTCAGATAGGCTTCTGCCAGCGCCGGCGTGTATTCGACAAACAGCGGCCACGCCGTATCTCCGAGCCAGAAGAAGGGCTTTCCGTCCTTGTCGACGAAGTAGCGGCCGTCTCCGCTGACGCGGACGGGTCCGTTGACGCCGCGGGCGTCCTGCGCGGTCAGCGGAGATGCGAGCAGCGACAGAGCGACGAGCGCGGCGGCACACGAGTGACTCGGCTTCACGTGATCTCCGTGAGAGGGCGCTACGGCTTTCGGCCGACGAGCTTCCAGAACTGCTGCTCGTTGAGGATGGTGATGCGGTAGCCTTTTTCACGCAGCCGCTTGATCTCCAGCAGCTTTCGGCCGCCGTCGCGGCCTGCCGCCTGCAGCGGATTCGGACGGCCGCGCACGACCACGGTGGTCGTCGCGGATGGGTGGCCGTGCACCACGGCGCCGGCGCGCGCGGCGGCACGGGTCGCCACCTTCCGCGTCTCGGTCAACACGCCTGTGAACGCGAGGTGCGCGCCCTTCAGCGTGCGAAGCACGCCCGACCGCAGAGAGACCGGCGGGGTATTCAACGCGGCGATCAGCTCTTCGGCGCTCTCGTAGCGCTTTCGCCGCTCGCCGATGCAGCGATAGATGATCTCCTTCAGGTGATCGCTACAGCTCAGATGGCGAACGTCCTTGGCTCGGAGGCGCGCCTTGGCGCTGCCCTTGACCAGCATGCCGAGCAGCTGACCCACTTGATAGACGTCGTCACGCGCCCGCCACTTCGGCACGGCGCCATTGATGATGTCGCTCGGCGCAGTGAAAGCGTTCAGCGTCCGTGCCGTGATGCCGCGCTGGTCGCTCTGCTGGCGCGCGATGCCGAAATCGCCGAGCTTCAGTCGGCGGTTGTCACACACGAAGACGTTCACCGGCGTCAGGTCTCGGTGCAGCATCTGGCCGCTGTGCAGCTTGTCCAGCACCTGCAGGATGCCGGCAATCTCGCGACGCGCCGATTGTTCCGAGAAGGCCTTCTCTGAGCGCTCGAGGTGCGCGCTCAGATCGCCGTGCGCCGCGTACTCCATTGCCAGGCAGTAAAGCACCTGTCCGTGACCGAACAGGGGGAACGCGTCGTACACGCGAATCGCACGCGGGTGCGCGTCCAGGAGCTCACCGAAGTAGGCTTCGCGCAGCCACCCGTCGATGCGGCTGCTGACCTTGATGCAGACGATGTCGGGCACGCGGTCGGAACGGCCGTGACGAGAAGCAAGGAACACCTGCCCGAACCCGCCCTGGCCCAACAGACGTTCGATTCGGTACTGCAGCCCGCTCTCGGGGCTCGTGATCACCTGTTTCGGGACGAGGAGGTACTGCGCCTGCCGCGCGAATCGCTCCAGCGATTGCGTCGCGCGCGTCGTCGCCGACGTGGCGTTGAATAATGCTCGTGGCCGCGTAGGCACGGCGAGATCGTACCACCAATCGGCCTAAGGAACCGTCACGATTGCGGTATCGTACGGGGGCCCCACTGAAGTCGGGCCCTGCTGCAGTCGGACCTACTGCGTCGCCGCATTCTCATGTCGACAATCAACGAGCCCATCGTGCCCAACCCGGCACGCGAGTCGCTGACAGGACGCTCCGTTTGGTCCACCATCCGCGAAGCGATTCGCGGATCGTCGCTCGACTACACGAGCGCGCCGATAGGCCGGTCCATCGTCATGCTCGCCGTGCCCATGGTCATGGAGATGGCCATGGAGTCGATCTTCGTCGTCGCCGATGTGTTCTGGGTGGCGCACCTTGGCGCCAATGCGGTAGCGACGGTCGGTCTCACCGAATCGATGCTCACGCTGATCTATTCGATGGCGATGGGGCTGTCGATTGGTGCGATGGCCCTGGTCGCGCGACGGATTGGCGAAGGCGACCCGGAAGGCGCGGCCCGCGCGGGCGTCCAGGCCATCGTGCTCGGCGTGATCGTTTCGCTGCTCATCGCTGTCGTCGGCGCGTGGAACGCTCCGCAGCTGCTGCGGCTGATGGGCGCCTCGGACGAGGTGGTGGCCACCGGCAGCAGTTACACGCGCGTCATGATGGGCGGCAACGCGACGATCGTGCTGCTCTTCCTGATCAACGCCGTGTTTCGGGGTGCCGGCGACGCGGCCATCGCGATGCGCGTGCTCTGGATCGGCAACGCGATCAACATCATTCTCGGACCCTGCCTCATTTTCGGCTTAGGGCCTCTGCCGGCGCTGGGCGTGACGGGCGCCGCCGTCGCGACCAACATCGGGCGTGGCACCGCCGTCGTCATCCAGCTTCTGACGCTTACCCGGTGGAGCACCCGCGTCCGCGTGGCGCGGCGTCACATGGGCATCGATCCGTCGGCGATGGGCACGGTTCTGCGTCTGTCGGGCTCGGGCACGGTGCAGATTTTGATCGCCACGGCCAGCTACGTCGCACTCGTCAGGATCCTGTCCCACTTCGGCAGCGCCGCGCTCGCCGGATACACCATCGGCATCCGGCTGATCATCTTCGCGCTCCTGCCGTCGTTCGGGATCAGCAACGCCGCCGCCACGATGGTGGGGCAGAACCTCGGCGCGAAGAAGCCGGACCGCGCAGAGCGCGCGGTGTGGACAGCGGCCTTCTACAACTTCATCTTCCTTGGCGCTGTCGGGGTGATCTTTGTCGTCGGCGCACGCGCCATCGTTTCGTTCTTCACCAGCGAAGCGACCGTGGCGTCATACGCCGTCTCGTGTCTGCGCATCGTCAGCCTCGGCTTCGTCTTCTACGCGTACGGCATGGTGCTGACGCAGTCGTTCAACGGTGCGGGCGATACCTGGACGCCGACATTGATCAACCTGCTGGTCTTCTGGGTGATCGAACTGCCGCTCGCCTGGGTGCTGTCTCACGGTGGTGGCCTCGAGGCGCGCGGCGTCTTCATCGCAATGGCGACGTGCTACTCGCTGCTCGCCGTCGTGAGCGCCATCGTGTTCAGGCAAGGGAAGTGGAAAACGAAGTCGCTTTAGCCACAGTCGGCGATTTCTGCAACGTTGGCAGGTTGCGCGGGTTGCAGAACTTGCCACAGAGCAGAAAGCTGCCACAGAGGCACAGAGAAGGCTGGCACAGAGGCACAGAGGCTCGATTTAGGTCGTCGGCGAGTGTTGCCGGTATTCGGCGCGCGATTTGCGATGACCTGGCAAATGGAGAACAAGTCGATCGTGACCGGGCGGGTGATCGGGTGTGCGATTACCGTCCACAAAATCCTCGGTCCAAAGTTACGTGAGACCACCTATGAAGAAGCGCTGGCGATCGAATTCCCGGAGCGGCGAGTGGCGTTCGAGCGTCAGGTGTCAGTGCCAGTTCTGTACAAAGGGCACTGGGTCGGCCACTACCAGGTCGACTTCATAGTCGAACGCCAGGTGGTCGTCGAAGTGAAGAGCGTCGAACACTTCCACCCGATCTTCGAAGCGCAGATACTAGCGTATCTTCGCGCCACAGGTTTGCATCTCGGTTTGCTCATCAACTTCAACACGCACCTGCTGACCAATGGCGTACAGCGGTACACTCTATAGAGCATCGTCCGGCGACTGGAATCTGCGGTCGGCGGCCGGCCGCATAGCGGCCGGCTGCGAAGACGAGGAAGTCACAGGAACGAAAAGCTGATGGGACTCAGAGCTTCTCGTTCCTGTGGCTTCCTTGTCTTCGCCGTCGCGGCTTCGCCGCGACCGCCGACCACATATCGTCCCTCTGTGTCTCTGTGCCGACTCTGTGCCTCTGTGGCATGGCTGCTCTGTGGCAACTCTGTGGCCCTGTGGCAAAGCTCACTTGCCCAGTAGCCGCGACAGCAGCGTCGCCCCCACGTCGAGCAGATCGACCTGTCGCTCCATCTCGCGGTCGTCGTCGCCCTCGTCCAGGCGTCGCCGCGCTTCCTGATCGGCGCGCCAGTCGGCAATGATCTCGTCCGGCGGAATCGGCGGCGGGGCACCGGCCGGCGGCGCGGCGCTCCGCGCATCGGCGTCCAGTTGACGCAGCGCGTCGCCGAGATGATCGAGATCGACGATCGCCAGGCCGCTCCTGCAGCTGTCGCAGCGCGTCTGGGTTTGCAGATCGATTGGTGCACCGCAGCTGGAGCAGGTGATCGACACCAACTTTTTCTTCAACGCGTCGAGTTCCTGTGGCGTCAGCCCCCGCACCAGATTCTGGCTGCGCAGGAACTCGAAGAACGGCATGAACACGCCGTGCTGGGCCGGGCACCGGTAGAACCGGTACTTGTCGTCGCGAACCAGATCGTAGGTGAGGGAGAGCGCGAGATTGCAGCGCGGGCACGGCAGTCGCGTCCCCATGCGCTGCCGCGGTACTTCGCGGCTGGTCCCGACCCGCCGAACCAGCGCCAGTGTGGTCGCGGGGGTCAGCCGGAACTGCTCGCCGGCATCGAACCAGAAGCCACGGCACGCTGTGCACACGTCGATCGTCATCGGGCCGCGATACGTGCCTTCGAGGGGTGACGCCTCCATCTGCTGCTGACATCCCGGACACTTCATCGCCGACTCCTGTGGTTGGACCGCCTATTCTGCCGTAATCCAGCTCGACGGCGAACCGGCGTCGATGTTCGCTCGCGGCGTCGGGCCCGTTATCGAAGGGACGGTTCAACGGGGTAAGCCAGACCTGAGGCAGACTGGCGCAGATTCTGCGTTGTGTCTGCTCGAGGTTAGGCCCATAATGACATCGCGTATCCAAACGGAGCCGTCTGGAACCGAAAATGATATGTCCGAGCTGCGGTGGCCCAATCCTGGCATCGCAGCGCTTTTGCGGCACCTGCGGCAAGTCCCTTCCGGGGCCTGGCGACGTCACGGTTGCGACACTGACCCCGCCGCCGGTTGACGTTGCGACGAACGCGACACGTCTTCCGGTTGATCCCGCGACGAGCGCGACGATCGCTCCTTCGACCCCGCCGGTCTCCAACACTCCACCTGTAGCCGACGATCCCGCGATCGCCGCGACCATGGCTCCCGCGCCGCCGGAGGACGCCGCCACGTTCGACGGCCGCCGGGGAGCGGGCGCCACCGGACTGGGCGCGACCGGACCGGGCCCGGCGACGACGGCCCTCCAGCCGGGGATGCGATTCGGGCGGCGCTATCACCTTATTCGTTCGCTCGGCGAAGGCGGCATGGGCGCGGTGTTCCAGGCCTGGGACGAAGAGCTCGCCGTCGTCGTCGCGATCAAGGTGATTCGCCCCGAGTCGCTGAAGGACCCGGCGGCCGCGCGCGATCTCGAGCGCCGGTTCAAGCGGGAGCTGCTGCTCGCACGGAACGTCACGCACAAGAACGTCGTGCGCATTCACGATCTCGGCGAGATCGACGGCGTGAAGTACATCACGATGCCGTACGTGCACGGCGGCGATCTCTCGAGACTGATCGCCGCCGAGGGGCGGCTCGCCGTGCCGCGGGCCCTGAACATCGCACGTCAGATCGTCGCTGGCCTGGTGGCCGCGCACGAAGCCGGGATCGTCCACCGCGATCTGAAGCCTGGAAACATCCTGCTTGACGACGAGGAGCACGCCCTCATCACCGACTTCGGGATTGCGCGCTCGATGACCGGCGCTGGCGGGGGCACGATCGCCGGCACGATCGTCGGCACGCTCGAGTACATGGCGCCCGAGCAGGCGCAGGGCGCCACGGTCGATCATCGCGCCGACATCTACGCGTTCGGCCTGATCCTCATGGACATGCTGGTCGGCCGGCGCCCGCAGGCTCACACCGAAAGTGCGATGGCGGAGCTCTTCGCGCGCATGTCGAAGGCGCCGGATCCAGTCCGCTCAATCGATCCGTCGATCCCTGAAGCGGTCGACGAGCTCATCGGCCGTTGTGTCGACCCCGATCCGGCGCGCAGATATCAGACGACCCAGGAGCTTGCGGCAGAGCTCGATGACGTGGCGGGCCCGCGTGCCACGACGCGCACCTCCAAGCTGACGATGAACGCGCCGCATGCGGTGCCGGCCGGACCGCCACCGGTGCACGCGCCGCCGGTCGTTGTCGACGCGCCGCCTGCTGCGCCAGCGCGTCGCATTCCATCGTCGCTCGTGATGGCAGCGATCGCCCTCGTGGTCGCAGTCGGCGCGGTTGGATTCCTGCTGCGCGATCGGTTTATGCCTTCATCACCAGCGCCGGTCGCGGCTGGGCCTGCCCAGCAGGTGTCGCTCGCCATCCTCCCGTTCCGGAACGCATCCGGCGACAGCTCGCTCGACTCGCTGGGTAGAACCTTGGCCGATACCCTAGCAACAGAAGTGGGCCAATCGGCATCGTTGAGGACCGTGGCATCGGGGCGGGTCGCGCAGATTCTGAGTGACTTGAAGATCTCGCCGGATTCCGCGCTCGATCCCGCCACGCTGAACCGACTCGCAGAATTCAGCAGCGCCGACATCGTGATGTGGGGCCAGTATGTGAAGTTCGGCAACGAGATCCGCATCGACGCCACGCTCCAGGATGTGAAGCGTCAACGAACGATCCCATTGAAGGCCCAGGCCGTCGACCAGAGCGATGTTCTAGGAGCCATTGAACGGCTTGCCGTCTCCGTTCGTGAAAACCTGTCGCTCTCTGACAACGCCATGAAGGAGTTGGCGGCAGCCGCATTCAAGCCGTCTACCAATAGCGTGATGGCGCTCCGGTATTACAACGATGGCCTGGTGTTGGACCGCCAAGGTAAATACCTCGATGCGCTGAAAAAGTTCGAGGCGTCGACGCAGGAAGACAGTCGATTCGCCCTGGCTTATTCGAAACTCGGACAGACTTATGCCACGCTCGGCCGCAACAGCGAGGCGGAGAAGTTCTCGCGGACTGCTGCTAGCCTTTCCGATGCGCTTCCGCCTCAGGAAAAGTACCTCATTCTGGGAACTCACGCGCATATTCTGAACGACAAACAGAAGGCCATTGAGTACTACGAGAATCTCGAGAAGGTATTGCGCGACAACGACGAGGTCCTCTTTACACTGGCGACCCTCTACTCAGAGAATGGCGCGTTCGACAAGGCGCGCGATCGCTTCGCGCGCCTTCTTGCACGCGACGAAAAGCGCGTTGACGCTCTCAGTGGTGCGGCGTGGGTAGAGATCAAGAGCGGCAACGCGAACAAAGCGCTCGATTACCTGAATCGGGCTCTTACATTAACGATGCAGGTCGGAAACGATGAGGCACGGGCAGGCGTGCTGTTTGCGTTTGGCATCAGTTATCGCGTTCTTGAGAAGCCCGAAGAAGCACTTCGCTATTACGCGGAGGCGCTGACTATCAATCGAAAGCTCGGACACCAGCGAGGAATTGCGGATAACCTTCACTACCTGGCGGATGCCCAAAACGCGCTGGGACGGAGATCCGACGCTCTCAAAAACTATCGCGAAGCCATAGAACTGAGACGCCAGATCGGTGACCGCCAGGGACTGGGCAATATCCTGATCGACATGGCGAACTTCCACGCCGACGGGGGCGCCTATGACGAGGCGCTGATTAAGCTCAGAGAGGCATTGCAGATCCAGCGCAGCCTCGGGAATGAGCCGCTCGAGGCGCTTGCGCTCAATAACCTCGCCGACATGTACCAGGCCAGAGGAGAGTTCGAGGAGGCGCGCACCTATCTGGAGCGTGCGCTGACACTGCGACAGAAAGTCAACTCACCTCGCGACGTCGCCGACTCGCTCCACAATCTGGCCGAGAACTATTTCAGGACCGGGGCCTACGACACGGCGCTCGGCCATTACCTGAAGGCGCTGGATCTTCGACGTCAGATCGGCGACAAAGCCGGCACCGCTATCGAACTGCACAGCATCGGAACCCTGTACCGAGTACCAGGGACGCTATGGTGCGGCTCGCGATTCGAAGGCGGAAGCCGTCAAGTTCTACCGCGAGACCGGGGAACGCGGAATCTGGCTAGCGAGGCTTCTCACGGCCCAGGCGAGCGTCTTGATCGCCTCGGGACAGCCGAACGACGCTAAGCCCCTGCTCGACGAGGCGCAGGGCTATGCGAACCAACTTCAGAATGCAGACCTGACGGCGCAGCTTCACACGGTGTTGGCCGAGGAGCTTTTCTACCGTGGGGACTTCAAGGGCGCGCGCACACGATTTCAGCACGTTCTGGAAGTCGCAACCAAAGGCAAGATAAGGATGTTTGAGCTCTCGTCCCGACTCGCTCTGGCAAAGGTCGACATCGCGGAAGGGCGACCGCAGTCGGCCGTGCCCGCCTTGCAAAAAATGTTACGGGAGGGCAACCAGGGAGGCCTTGCCTATTTTGCCGCAGAATGCGGCCTGTATCTTGGCGAGGCACTCTCGAGGTTGGGTCGTCACGGAGCAGCGGAAGAGCAGCTGAACACGGCTTTCTCGCAGGCCGAACGGCTTGGCGCCCTCGTCCTCATGGCCAAGGCGCATCGGCTGCTCGCTCTGTCAGAGGAGGCGTCCGGTAAAACAGCTGACGCCCGCCGTCACCTTGAAAGCGCGCGAAGGGTGCTCGAGCAAATACGCCGTGAAGCTCGGACCGATGACGTTCTCAAACGAGCCGACCTGAAAGCGCTGATCGCGGAGCCCGCCGAGTAGGTGCCCGGGGCGCAGCGCCAGCTGCGCCCCGTGTTGCGATTGCTAGGCGCTTACTACTTAACTGAAAACACGCCACACGCGTCAGACGGCGGATTCACGGCAGGAGGATTCTGCACAACCACGCAGTAGTTGTAAGTTCGCCCGGCCGCGAAATCGCAGTCCTCGGGTTGATTCGGGTCGCAGCCCTCGGATTGATTCGGCTCGACGTTTAGTTGTGCAGAACAGCTCGGTACTGGACGGCGTGAAGAATGGGTTCCCCAAGCCAGTATCGTTCAAAGTCGTGATGGAGCTACCAACGATTACGCCAGGCCCGGGACTATCCTGACGAACAACCGTTAGCGCCAGCTTTGCGCAGAATGTGGCGTTGGTCATAAACGTGTAGCTGGCCTTGATCGGCATCACGCCGCCGAGCTCGACTGACTTTTTACCCGAGACTGTCACGGGCGAGCCAGTCTGTGTTGCCACAATGAAATCATTGGTGCCGGCGGTTTTTCCTCGAACCAGGGAGTCCGTCTTGAACCACTCGACCTTAATATTGAAGTCGGTTTGATCGACTTGATTTGAGTCCGTACGGAATCCCCTGTGGCTGTGGTTCGCGTCGTCATACAGCCCGGTAATGAGAGAATCTGTGTTTGGATTGAATGGGTCATGGGTGTACTCAATCGCCATCGTCGTTGGGGCGGTTGATATGTCCTGAGTCGACTGCTTGATGACGCGGAAGAAGTTGTTCCGGCCTCTGGAGGTCGTCACCGCTGTCGTCCCAGGGAAGTTGACGAAGCGCCCCCCAATATCGATATCCGCAGCCCCGCCGGTCCGCGCCTCGAAGCTGGTCACTGCCAATTGAACGTTCGACAGCGAGGAGGCAGCCTGGACGCCAAACGAGTGAAACCACTTCGTTCCCGTCAGAAAAGTGGCCGGCGTCCCATTGATCTTGGTCAGTTGCATCCGTTGCGCGAGGTCCGGCTGGCCATTTATTGCGAGCGCGGTAACCAGGACGCTCGACGTATCAAAACTGAGCTCTGGCTGAGGAGAAAAGCCGGTACTCAGCCGGAAACGATGCAACGCCGAGCTATTAGTCTGCCCGCCTAACACGGCTGCCCCCGTTGGATGGACTGCAACACAGCACCATGAGTTCTGCGACGCGGGCCCATCGTCGATGAAGCTCCTGATGATCACGCCGAATCGATTCACCCACTGGATGTTCGTGTTGAACGCGATGGCCGCTCCACCTTGGACTCCACGGACCGTGTCTAATTGTAATTCGTTGGTGGGGGGATCGTTGCTGAGGGGGTCATTTGCGGTCGGCGCGAGTAACTTGAGATCCCTGACCGCTTCTGTGTTACCGCCACCGTTCACATCGGGAAGTGTCGCATAGAGCGTCGTCGGAGTATTCCCCATCGGAGGTGGGGTGGACAGAACGTCGACGGAACGGATCACTTGGGTGTTACAAGCGTACACGGCAAACTGTTTCGGTGTCGCCGACAGCGTGCGGGCCGAGAGATCAAACCAGAGGCCTGGCGCCGGGGTCACGTCACATGGCACGAGGTGAGTGACCTCGCGCGTCGCTGTGACTTGAAGGGTCGGCGATGTTGCTAGCGAGTACCTCTCGATCCTTGTGGGAGAGGCAAAGCTGACGTACAACTTGCCGTTCTGATCAATCCTGATCGGTACTAATGTCTGTCGGGAAAACGTTGGTCAGGGCGACGTACTGGTGTGCCGGTCCAGGCGACGGAGGGCCATTGTGATCCACCTTGAAAATTGTGCCGGCGCTAGTCGCGACAAACAGGTTGTTCTCGGCATCGAAGGCGAAGCTCGTTATCGAGGCCGCAACCGTCCCCAGAATGATTTGGTCCGTTGCGCTGCCGCCTCCATGCGGGAAGACCTTGATCAGCGGCAAGCCGGTCGCAGTGTGTGTGCCCTGAAACACATCGCCGGTGGCTGCGTGGCTCGCCCACTCCTGTGGCGCGGCACGAAGGACGGCCGGAATCAGGGTCACGGAGAGAAAAACCGTCAACCCAATCCAAGGACGAATCGGGCCAATCCAGGGACGAATCGGACTCATGGGGAGCTCCTTCAGTTGTACAAATGCAGGGTGTTCAAAAGACCCGCCGCCGTCCCTGTCCAGCCGGCAGTGCTTGCTGAGGTCGAAAGGAGTGCCAATTTACGGCAGAAGACCGTCTCACTGCAAGAACAAAGGTGCCGAAAAAGCCGACGTTTCTGACTTTCGCCTTCCCTTTGTGGTTAAGAAGTTGGCCGATCAGGGAAGCGCGGATAGGCGGATAGGGTGACGAGGCAGATCTCTGGTCGAACTCAGCTGGAGGTCGAAACCGAGGGCTCAACCATCGCTTAGGTGGGAGCACCGTCCTTTCGCGTCTGGCCAAAGAGCGTATCGAGCAGGTCTTCATCCGAAAAATGCGAGAAGAGCCGATCGTCGAACTCGCGCCAGTCTTTCTTGGCGGAGGGGTCGCAATCAAGCCTCACCGTCTGACGCTCCGGCTCGAGTGTCGCCGCGCAAAGGGGGACGAGGTAGCGACGCGTGGAAAGCCAGCGGGCCACTTCCACGACGAAATAGCGGAGTCGACGAGCGGCGGGATCGACGACAAACCCCGTCAACTTGCCGAGTGACATTCCCTTGATGTCGCTGACGTGGAAGTCCCGCAACTCTCCCGCAGGACTGAGCACGGCCGTCGCGTCGAGGTAACGAAGCGTTGCCGCCGTTCCATGCATGGTGTGCCTCGCTCCGAGCCAGACGCAACGGCGATGCCAGGCGAAAGCGAGGCGTTTTCCTCAGAAATGCAGGGACAGGCGGCTGTGTCGATTGCCTCATAACACACGGCGCGTAGTTTTTTCGCGCACTCGCCGGCGTCGATCGACGCGCTACCACTTCTATATCGTTCGGTATGCTTCTGCAGGAGACTCAACCGATTTCCAGGAGCGCCTCGATGAGGAGTATGGTTGCCGGGACTCTAGCGCTGATCCTCGCGGCAACCGCCGCGCACGCGATGGAAAAAGTGATTGTCGACACCGACTTCACGACCGCCGGCGACGACGGACAGGTGGGCATCATGGCAGCGCAGCTACACGCTGCCCGTGTCATCCAGCTGCTGGGGATCACCGTCGTCGCTGGAAATGAATGGTTGCCGCAAGAGGTCGCCGAGGCGCTCCGCGCGGTGGAGCGAATGGGAATTGCGGACGACGTCGGCGTCTACGCCGGCGCGCGGTATCCACTCGTTCACGACTACAAGAACCTGGCGCAGGAACGCGCGCTGTGGGGCGTCGGCGGGTCATGGTATCGGCGGCCTGAGCCGCCAGACGACCAGCTGATCGCGCCGTTCGACGGCTTCGCGACACAGACGCAGGTTCGTCCGCAGCATGCCGTCAACTTCATCATCGATACGATCAAGGCGCACCCCCGCGAAGTCACGTTGCTGGTGATCGGGCCGATGACGAACATCGCGCTCGCTATCCGCATGAACCCTGAGATCGTCCCGCTGATCAAGCGCATCATTTTCATGGCCGGCGCGTTCGAGGTACCTGGCAACACGACGCCATCTGCCGAGATGAACGTCTGGTACGATCCGGAAGCGGCTCGAATCGTCGTCCGGCAGCCAATCGAGCAGGCCTTCATCCCGCTCGACGTTACCAACACGGTTCCGATGACGAAAGCGATCTTCGAGCAATTGACCGCAGCGCCGGAAACGCCAGTGGCGAAGCTCTTGGCGAGCTCGGGTCTCGCGAGGCGGTTCAGCGAAGACCCAACTGCAATCTCGTACATCTACGACACGCTGGCGCTCGCGTACCTCATCGACCCCTCCTACGCCAGCGACGTAAAGGAGCTGTGGGTGGACGTCGACTGCAACTGGGGGCCGAGCTACGGTCGCACGCTCGGGTATGAAGAGGAACCGCCGGCGAAGATTCTCCAGAAGGCCAAGGTCGTCCGGCGCTTCGACAACGATCGGTTCTACAAGCTGTATGTCGACTTGATGACGCGACCTGTACCGGTCAAAGTAGCGGGATGAGGCTACGGGCGATGCGTCGCCGCGCCGACGATCGTCACGATTGCTACCAGCGCACACGCAACCCCCGCCCATTGACGCGGGGCCAGGCGCTCGCCGACGACGACTCGCGCCAGCAGCACGGTGCTCGCGGGGTAGAGCGACGTCAGCGTGACGGTCAGCGTCAGCGGTCCCTCGCGCGAGGCAAGGAGAAAGAGGAGATTCGCGAGCATGTCGACGAGGCCGCCAGCGATCGCGATGGCCAGAACGGGTGGCGGCATTCCGAGGGGCACGTGCGATGCCAGGGCGATTGCGCCGAACAGCGAAACCGAAACGGCGCGCGCCGCCAGGAGCGGCCAGAGCCCCGCGCCGGCGTTGGTGCGGGCCAGGGCGAGGAAAAAGAGCCCGATCAGGACCCCTGATGCCAGTGCCAGGCCAAGCCCGGTCGGCTGTTGCGCCGGATCGCCAGGGCGGTCGCCCGATGCTGACAGGCTGACGAGGACGATCGCGACGACAGCCAGCACAATCCCGGCAGATTCACGTGCGCCCGGACGCTCGCCGAGCGCGATCGCGACCACGACAGGCACGAGCACCGCACAGACCGCCGTGGTCGGCGCCACTACCGCCATGATGCCGACCGCGAGCGCCCGATAGAGCAGCCCGACACCAACCCCTCCGGAGAGTCCGGCAATTCCGCCCCAGATCCAGTCGCTTCGCTCAGGAGCTGCCGACGTCAGCATCGGCAGGAGGAGCGCGACCATCAGCATGCCGGCGGCCTGCGAAACCACTACGACCGCAATGGTGCTGGCGCGTCGAGAGGCGAGGCCGCCGAGGAAGTCGGCGGCGCCATACGTGAACGCGGACGCAAGGGCGAGGACGAGGAACACTACTGGGATCGCAGCACAGTCAACGGGTCGAGACGGCTGGCACGTCGGGCGGGGAAGTAGCAGGCGGCCGCAGCCACCACCATCAGCACCAACGCGGCGCCGGCAAAGCTTGCCGGATCCAGCGAGCTGAGCCCATACAGAAAGCGCGCGAGCATCATGGCGATGACGACCGCTCCCAGTGTCCCGAGCACGAGGCCGATACCCACGAGCGTGAGGCCGTCCCGCAGTATCAGCCTCATGACCGTTCGCGCGTCGGCACCGAGCGCCAGCCGGACTCCCATCTCACGTCGTCGAAGACTGACAGTGTATGCCATCACGCCGTACATCCCGAGGCTGGCGAGACCCAACGCGAGCAGGCCGAATACGCCGAGCAGCCCGCCGCTCATCGTCGCGCCGAACAGGGCCTGATCGATCACCTTTTGAATCGTGCGGACATCACCAACGTCGAGACGATCGTCGATGTTCCGCACCTCGCGCTGTACCGCTCCCATCACAGGAGCCGGATCGGCCCGGGTCCGGACGTGAAAGACGACGAGGTCTGTGAAGTTCTGAGCCAAAGGCAGATAGACACACGGCTGCGGCGCCTCGCCGATCTCGTCGTAGTTGACGGTCTCGGTCACGCCGACAATCTGTCGCCTGACGGTATCGCCAACGAACGACACCTCCTGGCCGATGGGATCGCGACCGGGCCAGTATCGCCGTGCCAGCGTTTCGTTGATGAGGGCCACTGGCATCGCGGATGCGCGATCGCCCTCCGTAAAGGGCCGCCCGCGGTTGATCGCAATACCGCTCGTGGCGAAGTAGCCAGCATCCACGGTGTTCACGACAGTCAGCGCGCCCGCCCCGTCGCCGCGGTCGGTGAGCCCTGCGATCGAAAGCTTGCGCGACGGCGAGCTGAAGAGAGGAAGATTGCTGGCCCACGACACCGACACCACTCCGGGCAGGGCGCCAGTACGATCTTTCACGGTGCGATAGAGCTGCTCGACGCGGGCCCGATCGTAACCGGCCTGCCCGGGGTTCAGCATCAACACTCCGAGGTGCTGGCGCTCGAATCCCGGATCGACCGCGTACGCGCGCTGGATGCTGCGCAGGAACAGGCCGGCGGTGACGAGTGCCATCAGCGACAGCGCCACCTGGCCCGTCAGCAGCACGTGGCGTATGCCGATGGACCGCTTCTGTTGACCCGCCGTCCGCGCCTCGTCGTTCAACGCCGTCACCAGACTCGCCCGCGAGGCAGTGAGCGCCGGCGCAAGCCCGAACACGGCGGTGGTGATCGCCGAGAGAAGAATCGCGAAGAGCACGACGTTGAGATCGAGCGCCACATCCACCAGGTTCTGTGCATATTCCGCCGGACGGAACGACCAGAGGAGACGTGCGCCAGCCGACGCCGCGGCAAGGCCGACGATGCCGCTGATGAGGCCGAGAAGCGCACTTTCGGTGAGGAGCTGTCGGATGATACGGGAGCGGCCGGCACCGAGCGCGAGTCGCAGCGCGATTTCCTGCCGCCGAGCGGTGGCGCGCGCCAGCAAGAGGTTGGCGACATTCGAGCAGGCAATCAGGAGAACCAGACCCGGAATAGCGAGCGCGGCGACGCTGCCGAGGAACGCGAGCTCGGGCCCCACGCCGAGGAGTGTTGCCCGCGACAGCGGCGCGACCGACAGCCCACGGCCACGGTTGACCGCAGGGTGCTCGCGCACCAGCTGCGCCGCGATGGCCGACACGTTGGCCTCTGCCTGCGCGAGCGTCACGCCGCTGCGCAGTCGTCCCGCGACGTTGAATCCGGACGCGGCTCGATCGCGCAGCCAGTCGCGATGCTCGGCCGGAACGATTTGTTCGGTCATCATCGCCGGCACCCAGAGATCGGGACCGAACACCGGATCGAGTCCCTTGAATCCGGGCGGCGCCACGCCGACGACGGTGAACGCAATCCGATTGATTTCAATGGTGTGCCCGACGATGTCCGCGCGGCCGCCAAACCGCGTCTGCCAGGGCCCGTAGCCGAGTACGAGCACAGCAGCAGCGCCGGGCGTGCGGTCTTCGTCGGGCAGGAAGAACCGGCCCATGAATGGTCGAAGCCCCAGCGTGTCGAAGTAGTTCGCGGTGACGAGCTCGGCGAAGATGCGCTCGGGTCTTCCCGGACCTGTCAGCGTGATCCCGAAGGGACCCGCGTAGCCCGCAACGCTGCTGAAGACGCGAGTGCGTGCCTGAAGATCCAGCAGGTTGGGATGCGAGAGCGGACTCTCTGCTCGCGCGTTGGCAGGATCCGAGGAATCGCGTGTCGATACTTTGACCAGCTCCTCAGCATTTACGACTGGGAGCGGGCTGATGAGCAGGCTGTTGATGACGGTGAACGCGAGAGTGTTCGCGGCGATGCCAAACGCCAGCGTCAGCACTATCGTGCCCGCAAATCCTGGCGCACGAGAGAGCAACCGCGCTCCGCATCGCAGGTCGCGCCAGAGGTCGACGAACACGTTCCCCCCTGGCGCAGGAGCGCCGGCGGACGCTCGCCGTGCCTGCTGCTTGCGCTTCAATCGGCCGACGTCGAACTGATCGCTGTCGGTCATTTCGCCGAACGTCGCATCGACCGCCTCGTCCTCGCTCAGTCCCGCGGCGCGAAGCTCCTCGTATCGGTCCTGTAGATGCGCGGTCAGCTCCTCGATGACTTCCGTATCTGCATGCCCTTCCGGCCACACGTGCTCCAGCCGGCGGCTGACAAGACTTTTCCAGTCAGGCATAGTCGATTCCCGTGACCCGGCGGACGGCGTCGACGAACGCTTTCCAGCTTTGCCGCTGCTGATCGAGCAGGGCGCGGCCGGCGCCCGTTAGCTTGTAATGGCGCCGCCGTCGCTGTGCCGCCTTTTCGATCCATCGCCCCTCGATCAGGCCGCGCTCCTCCAGCCGGTAGAGCAGTGGATAGAGCGATGTCACCCGAAAGCGGAGCGCACCGCCCGATCTCGCCTCGATGAGCTTGGCGATTTCGTAGCCGTGCCGCGCCCGGTCCTCGAGCAACGAGAGAATCAGCAGCTCGGCAGAACCCTTCTTCCATTCCCGATCGTCGCGAGAGGCGGTCGTCATATTCTTGACTGCAACATATCGTAAACAGGTATACGAAGACGAGACCAGGGGGTTCCCTCGAGGCCTACGATCGAGGACCATGACGAGCGGGAGCCGCCTGCATGGCCGAAACGAAACCCGACTTCAGACAAGGTCTTCCATTCCGCGATCTTCCTGACGGTACGCCTGTCGCCGGCCGCGTCGATGACGATGACGTCGTCGTCGTGCGACAGGGCCAGGAGCTCTTCGCGGTCGGCGCACACTGCACGCATTACCACGGTCCGCTGGCAGAAGGACTGGTTGTCGGCGACACGCTGCGGTGCCCCTGGCATCACGCGTGTTTCAGCCTGCGATCGGGAGAGGCGTTGCGTGCTCCGGCACTCGATTCAATTCCGTGCTGGCGCGTCGAGCGGGTTGGCGACACCGTGTTCGTGCGCGAGAAGGTCGCGGATCACGCGAGGCGTCGTCCTCCTGTTAGGCCAAGCTCTATCGTGATCGTCGGTGGCGGCGCTTCCGGGCTGGCGGCCGCGGACATGCTGCGTCGCGAGGGGTACGACGGCAGTCTGACGATGATCAGCGCCGACGATTCGCCACCGACCGATCGGCCGAACTTGTCAAAGGATTTCCTCGCCGGGACCGCGCAGGAGGATTGGATTCCGTTGCGGCCACCGGAGTTCTATAGCGAGCAGCGAATCGATCTCGTGCTCGGGGCGCGCGTGTCCCGGCTCGATCTCGGGAAAAAGGAGGTCGTGGTCGAGGGCGGACGGACCTACCAGTTCGGTACGCTCCTCATCGCGACCGGCGCCGATCCTGTGCATCTCGATATTCCCGGCGCGACCGGGGGACAGGTCCGCTACCTCCGGACGTTCGCCGACAGCAAGGCCATTGTCGCCGCCGCGTCGTCCGCGAAGCGCGTCCTGGTGGTCGGCGCCAGCTTCATCGGACTCGAAGTCGCGGCGTCGCTCCGAGCGCGCAATGTCGACGTCCACGTCGTCGCGCCCGACAGCCAGCCGTTGGAGCGTGTCATGGGTGGGGACGTGGGCCAGTTCATCCGCAAGGTTCACGAAGGGCACGGCGTCACGTTTCATCTGGGGACGACCATCAAACGCGTCGCCGGTAAAGCGGTAACGCTGGGCGACGGCAGTAGCGTCGATGTCGATCTGATCGTCGCGGGCGTCGGCGTGCGGCCAGCGATTGCATGGGTCGAACAGGCCGGTCTCCAGATCGATCGCGGCATCGCCGTCAACGAGTACCTCGAGACGAGCGCGGCCGGCGTGTTTGCCGCGGGCGACGTTGCCCGCTGGCCCGATCCGCACACCGGCGACCGCATTCGTGTCGAGCACTGGGTCGTGGCAGAGCGCCAGGGTCAGACAGCGGCGAAGAACATCCTCGGTCGTCGCGAACGGTTCGATGCCGTGCCGTTCTTCTGGAGCCAGCACTACGACGTCGTCATCAACTACGTCGGGCATGCCGAGAAGTGGGATGCGATCGACATCGACGGTAGCCTGGACGCGCAGGACTGCACGGTGACCTACCGAAACAAGGGTCGTGCGCTGGCGGTGGCCACCGTCGGGCGCGACAAAGCGAGCCTGGACGCCGAGGCGAAAATGGAAAGGCAGTCGGTTCGATAGAATCGGTCGAGATGGGCCGTCCGCCATTCGAGTCGATCTACCGCCACAGCTTTGCGCGGGTTGCCGTCTGCATTCCTTTCGTTCGTCTCGGCAACCCCGGCGACAACGCTGCGCGCACGATCGCGCTGGCTCGCCGCGCCAATGACGCCCACGCGACGGTCGCGATCTTTCCGGAGCTCGGCCTGTCGGCGTACTCGAACGAGGACCTCTTCCACCAGGATGCGCTGCTCGACGCGACCGTTGCAGCCCTCCAACGCGTTGTCGAGGCGAGCCGCACGCTTGGATTGCTGCTCGTGGTCGGGGTCCCGCTTCGATTCGAACAGAAGCTGTTCAACTGTGCCGTCGCCGTCCACGGAGGGGCGATTCTCGGCGTAACCCCGAAGACATACCTGCCGAACTACCGCGAGTTCTACGAGCGCCGCCAATTCACGCCGGGTGATCTCGCAGTGTCGCGAGACGTCACGCTCCTGGGCTCGAAGGTCCCCTTCGGCAACGATCTCGTCTACGACATCACATCGCTGCCAGATTGCGCCGTGCACGTCGAGATCTGCGAAGACGTCTGGGTACCCGTTCCTCCAAGCACGTACGCGGCGCTTGCCGGCGCAACGCTGCTGATGAACCTGTCGGCCAGCAACATCACGATCGGCAAGGCCGACTATCGGCGGCTGTTGTGTGCGGCGCACTCGGCGCGCTGTATCGCCGCCTACGCCTATGCCGCCGCCGGATCCGGCGAATCGACGACCGATCTCGCCTGGGACGGCCATGGCATCGTCTATGAGAACGGTGAACGTCTGGCGGAAACGGAGCGATTTGCCGACGACGAACAGCTGATTCTCGCGGACATCGACCTCGATCGGCTGGTCCAGGAGCGCGTCAGAATGACGAGCTTCAACGACGCGAGCGACCAGCTGCGCGCGAGGGCGGCGGCGATGCGCCATGTTCCCGTCGACTTCAAGGTACCGGATCTGAGAGTGGCATTCGGACGTCGCATCGAACGATTTCCGTACGTGCCGAGCGATCCTGCGGCGCGCGATGAGCGATGCCACGAGGCGTACAACATCCAGGTGCAGGGGCTCTCGTCGCGACTGGCAAGCACGGGCATCCAGAAAGCCGTAATCGGTGTCTCCGGTGGACTGGATTCGGCGCACGCGCTCATCGTCGCGGCGCGCGCCATCGATCGGCTCGGCCTGCCGCGTGCCAACGTGCTGGCCTATTCGATGCCCGGTTTTGCCACCGGCGAGCGTACGCGGGGCAATGCGATGGCGTTAATGCATGCGCTTGGCGTCACGGCAAACGAGATCGATATCCGCCCTTCATGCCTGCAGATGCTGAAGGACCTCGGCCATCCCTTTGCGAGCGGTAAGCCCGTGTACGACGTCACGTTCGAGAACGTGCAGGCCGGGGAGCGCACTTCGCACCTCTTCCGCCTCGCCAATCATCACGGCGGCCTCGTTGTCGGCACCGGCGACCTGAGTGAGCTGGCGCTGGGATGGTGCACTTACGGGGTCGGCGATCAGATGGCGCACTACGGCGTGAACGCGTCGGTGCCAAAGACGCTGATCCAGCACCTCATTCGCTGGGTGATTCGCACGCAGCAGTTCGGCGCCTCGGCGAGCGAGGTGCTGCAGTCGATCCTCGAGACCGAAATTTCTCCAGAGCTCGTCCCTGGAGACGACGCGACGGCGTCGGGCCAGGCAAGCGAAACAATCATCGGGCCGTTCGCGCTTCAAGACTTCTTTCTCTATTACATCAGTCGCTTCGGCTATCGACCGAGTCGTGTCGTGTTTCTCGCGGAGCACGCATGGGGTAATCGCACGTCAGGGACGTGGCCGGACGACGTCGCGGATGTGGATCGGCGCGAGTACGATCGGCCCGCCATCAAACGCTGGCTGAAGGTCTTCCTCCAGCGGTTTTTCGCAACCAGCCAATTCAAGCGATCGGCGCTGCCCAATGCGCCGAAGGTCGGCTCGGGCGGATCGCTGTCACCGCGGAGCGATTGGCGCGCGCCGAGCGACGGGCATGCCGATGCATGGCTCGAAGAGCTCGATCGCGAGGTGCCTGACCCCTGACCCCTGACCCATCGAATAGAAGAGTCCCCCGACGAAAGTGGCACCGACGTTGCACCGATATCGGACGTCGGAGGAACACATGCCTGAAAAAGCGACTGTCCAACGCGCCCGCCAGGCAAAGCGTGCCGGCAAGGCGCCCACGACACAGGCTGGCGAGTTTGTACGCGAAGAGATCCATCACATTCGCGAAGGGAAGCACGGCGCGCGATCGGCGAAGCAGGCAATCGCGATCGGCCTCTCGAAGGCGCGTCGCGCCGGCGTCAAGCTGCAGTCGCCGCCGCCGAGCGCGAGCGAGCGGACGAAACAGAGCGCCGCGTCTGCGGCGAAAGCGGGGCGGAAGGGCGCGCGAAAGCCCTCGGCGCGGCGGTCCCGGGCAGCGACGCGTGCGCTGAAGCGCGAGCCGCAGTCGGTCGCTTCGTCGCCGGCACTGGCCCGCCAGGCAAAATCCGCCGCACGCCGGCGGCCTGCCTCCGCGCGCAAGGCAGCGGCGCGAAAGGCCGTGCGGACCAAAGGGCCAGAGGAGCGTCGTCAGGCCGCGCGGAAGGCAGCACGCACACGGCAGAGGCGCCGACGCACGTCGACGAGCGCATAGGGCACCGGCCACCGCCAATACGCATCAGAGTGTCCACCTGTTGGCGAATGCTACACGTGGATCCCACGTGAACAGTCAGCGGCGATGGTTGGAGAGGGCCCCGAAGTCGGCCCTGCTGCAGCGACAGCAGTAGGGCCCGACTTTAGTCGGCCATCACCGCGCGTCCGAAGCGTAAAATGGCTTCACTCAGGAGGCGCTATGGCTTACACGTACGACGACCTCAAGGGGATGACGGTTGCGCAGCTGAGAGACATCGCCAGCACGATCGAATCACCTTCCGTTCAGGGCTACACGCAGATGAACAAGGAACACCTTCTGCCGAACATCTGCGCTGCCCTCGGCATCGATACGCACCATCACGCGCACGGCAGCCGCGGCATCTCGGCCGGCTTCGACCGGACATCCGCCAAGGCGCGGCTTCGCGCGCTGAAGACCGCCCGCGACAAGGCGATCACCGTACACGACAGCGCGCAGCTCCAGAGCATCCGTCGCGAAATGCACGTCCTCAAGCACCGGCTGCGGCGAACGCCCGCCTGACGTTCGCGTCTGCTGGAACGCCCGGACACTACCTGGCGCAGTCACGTTCTGGATCGACATCCCGACCGACCTCGCGCGCTCGGCAGCCAGAGTGTGTTTTGCGCGAACACGTGAGCGGCGGCAAAGAAGCCTGGTGGACATCATGCTGCACGACGTGCGCTACAGCCTTCGCCTTCTCGCGCGGCAGCCCGGATTCACTGCGATTGCAGTCTTCTCGCTGGCCCTCGGGCTCGGCGGCACCAGCCTGATCTTCGGGCTCGTCGACGGGTTGGTGCTCAAGCCGTTCGACCTGCCCGATCCCGATCGCCTCGTCACGATCGAGGTGGGCTTCCCGAAGCTCCACGGCCGCGACAGCCAGTTCATCGAGGTCCTGTCGCCGGCCGAGTACCTGGACCTTCGCAAGACGCAGAGTCTCACACACGTGGCTGCGTTCAATCTCGGCAACCGCCACGTGTCCGGCGGCGACCAACCGGAGCGCCTGTTCACGGCGCTCGTGTTCTCGAACCTGTTCGACACGGCCGGAGTCGCCCCGTACCTTGGCCGCGGCTTCACTCGAGACGAGCTCGGCCCCAACGGCCCTCGTGCGGCCATCGTCAGTCATCGCATCTGGCTCAGCCGCTTTGGCGGCGACCCGGCGCTCGTCGGCCGCACGGTTCGCGTCAACGGCGTCGCCACGCCAATCGTCGGCGTCATGCCACCGGAGCTCCTGGTGCTGGGGACCGATCTCTGGCTGCCGCTTCGGGCCGCGCCGTCCGACTGGCCGCGAAACGCCCGACAGTTCACGGTCCTCGCGCGCCTCGCGCCGGGTGCATCGCTCGAGACGGCCAGTGCCGAGCTCGCCTTCGTCGCCGCGCGCACGGCAGCCGCCTTCGGAAAGCAGTTCGCCGAGTACGAGGGCTGGCGCCTGACGGCCGTCCCATGGGCGGCGGCGCTGACGCGATCGCTGCAGCCGGCCGCATTCCTGCTCCTCGGCGCCATCGGCCTGGTGCTGCTCATCGTCTGCGTGAACATCGCCAACCTCCAGGCGGCCCGCGCCTCGACGCGGCAACGCGAGATCGCCATCCGGATCGCCCTCGGCGCGGGGCAGTGGCGCGTCGCCCGGCAATTGCTGATCGAGAGCCTGCTGATCGCGGGCGCCGGATCGATCCTTGGCTTCGTGTTCGCCGGTGCCGGACTCCGTGCATCGCTCGCGCTGCTGCCGGCACGCATCGCGTCGCTCGGGCCCCGCATCGAGCTCGGCGGACGCGTGCTGATTGTCGGCATCCTCGCCAGCCTGGCCGCCGGCGTGCTCGTCGGCGTGCTGCCGTCGCTGCGCGCGCGACGATCGAACACGTTCGACGCGCTGAAGAGCGAGGGCCGTCACGCCAGCGCCGGTCCAATTGCGCTTCGCCTGCGATTCGGCCTCATCGTCTCGGAGATCGCGCTCGCCACGATCCTGCTGGTCGGGGCCGGGCTGCTGCTGCGCACCATGCGCGAGTTGTCTCGCGTCGATCCCGGCATTACCACGAAGAACGTGCTGACGATGAGGCTGACCTTGCCGTTCGAGAAGTATCCGGGGCGTCAGAAGATCGTCGCGTTCTTCGATGCGCTCGTCGATCGGCTGGACGGTGCGCCCGGCGTCCACGCGGTGGCCGCAGCCTCGCAGTTTCCGCCGGGGACGGTCTTCAGCGGCGGGCTGCGATTCGAGGGGCGCCCGAGCCAGGCTGGCGGAACGCTGGACCAGGCCGATACCACGCTGGCAACTCCGGGCTTCTTTCAGACGCTAGGAATCCCGTTGCGCGCCGGCCGGACATTTACACCGGCGGACACGGCGACGGCGCCACGCGTGGCAGTTATCAACGAAGCGTTCGCCCGCCGCTACTACCGCGACCGCTCGCCGATCGGGTCTCGCGTCGCACTTGGCAACGATCCGGCGTCGCCCTGGATCACGATCACCGGCGTCGTCGCCGACACGAGAGGGCATGGCCTGCTGCAGCCGCCACGTGAAGAGATCTATTTCCCGGTCGCGCAAATGGACGGCGACTGGAACCAGCTGTTTCTGCTGGTGCGCACCGATGGCGACCCGCTCGCGATGGTCCCGGCAGTGCGGCGCGAGATCACGGCCGTCGATCGCGATCAGCCGGCGTACGCGATCCAGACATTGGAGGAGGCTTTCGCGGCGGATGTCTTCGTGCAGCGATCGCTGATGACCCTCCTGGGGATCTTTGCCGCACTGGCACTGACGCTGGCGGCGGTAGGAATCTACGCTGTCATGTCCTATGCAGTCGTCGCGCGCACGCAGGAGATTGGCATTCGCATCGCGCTCGGCGCCCAGGGGCGGAGTGTCGTGCGGATGGTTGTCGGACAGGTTGCCCGGCTCGTGATCGTCGGAGCGGCGATCGGTCTCGCCGGCGCGCTGGCGCTCGGCCGCGTCATGGCCAGTGTGCTCGTCGGCACAGAGCCCGGCGACCCGGCCGCGCTCCTTTCGGTGACGATCGTGCTCGCAGCGGTCGCAATTATCGCCGCGTACGTGCCGGCGCGCCGTGCGAGCCGCATCGATCCAGTGATTGCTCTTCGATCGGAGTAACCCGGCCACCGAGGAATTCTCGGCCAGCGCAAGCGTTATCGCCGATGAGGTTCACGAAGATGATCGAACGACCGGATCGGACGGAGGCAAGCGAGTACTACTTCACGTATATCGATCAGGTAGCGGAGGGTGACGTCCGCAACCTGCTTGCGGATCAGTTGACGGAGACACTTACGCTCCTCGATGGGATTTCCGAAGCGCGATCCCTGGATCGCTATGCGCCGGGCAAGTGGACGATTCGCGAACTGGTCAGCCACGTGAACGACGCCGAGCGCGTGTTCACGTACCGCGCGCTTTGGTTCGCGCGCAAGTTCGATTCACCGCTTCCAAGTTTCGATCAGGACGTCGCGGTAGCGTCAGCTGGCGCCGACGCGCGATCGCTGAAGAGCCATCGCGACGAGTTCGCGGCGATTCGCGCGGCGTCGCTGGTACTGTTTCGCAATCTGCCCGAAGAGGCGTGGATGCGCCGCGGCGTGGCGAGCGGCAATCCGTTCACCGTCCGCGCCCTTGCCTACATCACCGCCGGGCACGTGGCGCATCACAGCCGGATTTTGCGGGAGCGGTACCTCTGCCGGTCGGGCGCGTCATTGGGTTGAATCGAATCTGTCATCTCGGCCACTAGAGCCATCCGAGGATCAGGCCCGCGAGAAGGAGCAAGCCAAGGCAGAGCACGAAGTCCAGGACATCTGCCTGCGGTGTCCGGGAGCGGTCGCGGACGACAACGCGCAGATCGCCGATTGTCGGTAGGTTGTCTCGAGATTGCATAGAGCTGTCACTGAGCAGAAGGTCGCGGCGCAGTGCGCGGTGTGGATGAGCTTATCCGGTCTCGCTGGCGGACGCTACTTATCAATTGGACATAGCTCGGCGCCTTCCGCAACACCCTTCCACCAGATAACCAGCAGGGTCGAACGCTTTCGGCGTGAGCGACACCGGCTCGCCGTGGCGAAGGAGTAGCAGTTCGCGTTTTCTGGCGCCTTTTCGCGCTGAGAAGACTCTCAATCGGTTCTCAGAAAAATCCACAGCAGTTCTCACACCCCTCCAAAGACTTTCTCGCCGTCATCGCCCTAATTGATCGAGCCGCGGCTCGGTGCCGCCCCGAACCCGGAGGTGGTCAATGGGGCAGCGGCTCGCGGCGTTGGTAGTAGCGGGGGTC